>NZ_PYJN01000009.1 GCF_003025035.1 Rhizobium sp. SEMIA4064 | reverse complement strand
TCGAACTCCAACCTCTCAAAAAACCTACGCTCACCATTGCGATTTTTCCGCCTCAAGCCAGCGCCGGCAGCAACTGGTCGATGCTTTTCTTTGCGTCGCCGTAGAACATGCGGGTGTTGTCCTTGTAGAACAAAGGGTTCTCGATGCCGGAATAGCCGGTGCCTTGGCCGCGTTTGGAGACGAACACCTGCTTGGCCTTCCACACCTCGAGCACCGGCATGCCGGCGATCGGGGAGTTCGGATCCTCCTGGGCGGCCGGGTTGACGATGTCGTTGGAGCCGATGACGATGACGACGTCAGTCGAGGGGAAGTCCTCGTTGATCTCGTCCATCTCCAGCACGATATCATAGGGCACCCTGGCTTCGGCGAGCAGCACGTTCATGTGGCCCGGCAGACGGCCGGCGACGGGATGGATGGCAAAGCGCACGGTCTTGCCGGCGGCCCTGAGCTTGCGGGTCAGTTCCGAGACAGACTGCTGGGCCTGCGCCACCGCCATGCCGTAGCCCGGCACGATGATGACGCTGTCGGCATCGTTGAGCGCCGAGGCGACACCGTCTGCGTCGATGGCGATCTGTTCGCCGGAGATCTCCATGGCCGGACCGGTCGTACCGCCGAAGCCGCCGAGGATGACCGAGATGAAAGAGCGGTTCATCGCCTTGCACATGATGTAGGACAGGATCGCACCCGAGGAGCCGACCAGCGCGCCGGTGACGATCAGAAGGTCGTTGCCAAGCGTAAACCCGATCGCCGCGGCCGCCCAGCCGGAATAGCTGTTCAGCATCGACACGACCACCGGCATGTCGGCGCCGCCGATGCCCATGATCAGGTGATAACCGATAAAGAAGGCGAGAAGCGTCATGGCGATCAGCGTCCATGCGCCGGCGCCATTGGCATACATCAAGAGCAGCAGCAGCGACAGGATGGCGGCGGCGGCATTGAGGAAATGGCCGCCGGGCAGCTTCTTCGCCTTGCCGTCGACCTTGCCGGCGAGCTTTCCGAAGGCGACGACCGAACCGGTGAAGGTTACGGCGCCGATGAACACGCCGAGGAAGACCTCGACCTTCATGATGGCAAGCTCGACCGGGCTCTTGTGGGCGAGGATGCCGGCAAAGCCCGACAGAGCCGAGCGCGCCGCCTCGTCCATGCCGGCAATGTTGTCCGCCTCGATATGGGCGTTGAAGCCAATGAAGACGGCGGCAAGACCGACAAAGGAATGAAGGGCCGCGACAAGCTGCGGCATCTCGGTCATCTGGACGCGCGAGGCGACATAATATCCCAGCACCGCGCCGCCAGCGATCATGAAGAGGATGATGAACCAGTTGCCGACGCCGGGTCCGAAGACGGTGGCGACGACGGCGAGCGCCATGCCGACAATGCCGTACCAGACGGCGCGCTTGGCGCTTTCCTGGCCGGAGAGCCCGCCGAGCGACAGAATGAAGAGGACAGCCGCGGAGATATAGGCAGCCGAAACGATACCGATGGTCATGGATTAAAGCCTCTAACTCAGGACTTCTGGAACATGGCGAGCATGCGGCGTGTTACGAGGAAGCCGCCGACAATGTTGATCGTGGCGACCAGCACCGAAAGCGCTGCCAGCGCCACGACAAGCCAATGGCTTGAGCCGACCTGAAGAAGCGCGCCAAGGATGACGATACCGGAGACCGCATTCGTCACTGCCATCAGCGGCGTGTGGAGGGAATGGCTGACATTCCAGATCACCTGGAAGCCGACGAAACAGGAAAGTACAAAGACGACGAAATGGCTCATGAAGCTGGCTGGCGCGACGGCGCCGACCACCAGAAGCAGAGCGGTCGCTACGAACAGCAGGATGCCTTGGCTCTTCGTCTGCGCCTTGAAGGCCTTGACCTCGGCAGCACGCTTCTCCTCAAGCGTCAGTTCCCTGACCTTTTCCTTCGGCTTTTGCGCGGCGATCGCCTGGATCTTCGGCGGCGGCGGGGGGAATGTTATTTCGCCGGCCTTCGTCACCGTCGCTCCCCGGATGACGTCGTCGTCCATGTTGTGGACGAGGACACCGTCCTTCCCCGGCGTCAGGTCGCTCAGCATGTGACGGACATTGGTGGCGTAGAGCGTCGAGGCCTGGGCGGCCATGCGGCTCGGGAAGTCGGTATAGCCGACAATGGTCACACCATTCGGCGAGACGATCTTTTGGTCGGGCACCGTCAGGTCGCAATTGCCGCCGCGTTCGGCCGCAAGGTCGACGACGACGGAGCCCGGCTTCATCGCCGCGACCATGTCTTCGAGCCACAGTTTGGGCGCATCGCGGCCGGGGATCAGCGCCGTGGTGATGACGATGTCGATCTCAGGCGCCAGTTCACGGAACTTCGCCAACTGCTTCTCGCGGAATTCCGGCGAGGACGGGGCGGCATAACCGCCGGTCGCAGCACCATCCTGCTGACCGCCACCCTGACTGTGGGCAAAATCGAGATAGACGAACTCAGCCCCCATGCTCTCGATCTGCTCGGCCACCTCAGGCCGCACGTCGAACGCATAGGTGATCGCGCCGAGCGACGTCGCCGTGCCGATCGCGGCCAGGCCGGCGACGCCGGCGCCGATCACCAGCACCTTGGCCGGCGGCACCTTGCCTGCCGCCGTCACCTGGCCCGTGAAGAACCGCCCGAAATTGCTGCCCGCCTCGATCACCGCCCGGTAACCGGCAACGTTGGCCATCGACGACAGTGCGTCCATCTTCTGGGCGCGGGAAATGCGCGGCACCATGTCCATGGCGATCACGCTCGCACCCGTCTCGCGCGCCTGCTCCAGCAGATCCTTGTTCTGCGCCGGATAGAAAAACGAGATCAGCGTCTTGCCGGCAGACAAAAGCGCCACCTCATCGGCCTGCGGCGGCCGCACCTTGGCGATCACGTCGCCTTCCGCATAGACCGCCTCGCGCGTCGCGACCACCCTCACACCCGCCGCCCGGTACGCCTCGTCCGAAAACCCCGCCGAAAGCCCCGCACCCGTCTCAACCAGGCAGTCATGCCCAAGCTTCACCAACTGCAACGCACTCTCTGGCGTCAACCCAACACGTGACTCGCCTGCAGTGATTTCTCGGGGTACCCCAACCTTGTTTGACATGATTACTGTTCCTGCTGAAGTGACCGTGTTATCGCGTGGCAAGAATTCGCTTTGTTAAATTTAGCAGTCCATTCAAGCCACAATGTTGTCGGCGTTGGGAAATTTCACACATGACGCGTGAGATGAATTTCGACGCCACGAATTTCAGATACTTTCAGACGACCAGCTTGCGCACCGCCGCTTGCGGTCTGTCGGAGGGAAGTGTGCGATCCTGCATGAGGCGCAGCATCCATGCCGTGCAATACGGCCCAGCTGCTGTTTCACATATTCGGATAGACCGGCCCCTCGCCGCCCTGCGGGGGAACCCAGTTGATGTTCTGGTTCGGATCCTTGATGTCGCAGGTCTTGCAGTGGACGCAGTTCTGGGCGTTGATGACGAAGGTCTCCTCCCCGTCCTTCTCCACCCATTCATAGACCCCGGCCGGACAGTAGCGCGTCGACGGGCCGGCGTAGATGTCGTGTTCGGATCGCTTCTGCAGGCCGATGTCCTTGACCTGCAGATGCACCGGCTGGTCTTCCTCGTGGTTGGTGTTCGATAAAAACACCGACGACAGCCGGTCGAAGGTCAGGACGCCATCCGGTTTCGGATAGGCGATCGGCTTGTGCTGCGCGGCCGGCTCTAGCGACTGCGCGTCGGTCTTGCCGTGTTTCAGCGTGCCGAAGACGGAAAAGCCGAACAGCGTGTTGGTCCACATGTCGAGGCCGCCGAGCGCGACGCCGGCAGCCGTTCCGAACCTCGACCAGAGCGGCTTGACGTTGCGCACTCGCTTCAGATCCTTGCCGATGTCGCCCTTGCGCCATTCGTTCTCGATCTCGGTGACCTCGTCATTGGCGCGGCCTGCGGCGATCGCGTCGGCGATCCTGTCAGCCGCCAGCATGCCCGACAGTACCGCGTTGTGGCTGCCCTTGATGCGGGGGACGTTGACGAAGCCGGCGGAGCAGCCGATCAGGGCGCCACCTGGGAAGGTCAACTTCGGCACCGACTGGTAGCCGCCTTCGGTGATGGCGCGCGCGCCATAGGACAGACGCTTGCCGCCCTCGAAGGTGGTGCGGATTGCCGGATGCGTCTTGAAGCGCTGGAATTCCTCGAAGGGATAGAGATAGGGGTTCTTGTAGTTCAGGTGCACCACGAAGCCGACGGCCACGAGGTTGTCTTCCAGATGATACAGGAACGAGCCGCCGCCGGTCTTCATGCCGAGCGGCCAGCCGAAGGAGTGCTGGACGAGACCCTGTTTGTGGTTCTCCGGCTTGACCTGCCAGAGCTCCTTGATGCCGATGCCGAACTTTTGCGGCTCGCGATCCTTCTGCAGGTCGAACTTGGCGATCAGCTGCTTGGCAAGCGAGCCGCGCACGCCCTCGCCGATCAGCACATATTTGCCAAGCAGTTCCATGCCGCGGGTATAGTTGGGGCCGGGCTCGCCGTTCTTCTCGATGCCCATGTCGCCGGTGGCAACGCCAATGACGGCGCCCTCATCATTGTAGAGCACTTCGGTGGCGGCAAAGCCCGGATAGATCTCGACGCCGAGTTCTTCGGCCTTCCCAGCCAGCCAGCGACAGACGAGGCCGAGCGAGATGATGTAGTTGCCGTGATTGTTCATCAGCGGCGGCATCATAAAATTCGGCAGGCGGATCGAGCCGGCGGGACCGAGCAGCAGGAAGTGGTCGGCATTGACCTCGGTCTTGAAGGGATGGTCGGCTTCCTGGCGCCAGCCCGGCAGCAGCCGATCGATGCCGATCGGATCGACGACGGCGCCCGAGAGAATATGGGCGCCGACTTCCGAGCCCTTCTCCAGCACGACGACCGAAAGCTCCGGATTGACCTGCTTCAGCCGGATCGCCGCGGACAGACCGGCCGGACCTGCGCCGACGATAACCACGTCGAATTCCATGCTCTCGCGTTCGGGGGCTGCAAATTTTCCGCTCATTTCAGTCTCCAGACCTTGGCGCACCTGCGCGAGTTTTCGGCAGGTGGTGAACACGGAGCTCGCGATCAACCGTAGGGATGATTTCGAACGAACACCGCCGCTGGCGGCCTCGCTTCTGACCGTCGCGCAGCCCTTGAAAAGTAGCGTCGCTGAGGAGGCAGCACTTGCACCCCGCGTCGGTCGTCTGAGCGCGGATGGAGCCAAGGTCTATGACCGAGGTACCAAGCTTTATCCAATTTGCCCTTGCCATTTCCGGCCGGCCGACGGCCGCGTCCGGATATCCGCAAAGTTGCAAACGCCCGCGAACCACTTCGTGCGCGCACACGCTGTCGTCTCCGTCTCGTTCAAGGCAACGAGCAGGGCCCAGATAGATTTGCTGACTAGATTGGATCTGACTATGACAGAAGGCTCGCCTCTTCATCCACCTGACCCAAGTGTCTCATCGAGGCGTGTCAGAAGGATACGCGGTTTCCAGCCCATCGCCAGAACAACTGCGATGAGTGCGAGCGTCGAACTGCTAACGATCCGAGGTGTAACACCCCTTTCGGCGAGATAGCTGGTGACCGCAGCTAAGATTCTGAGGGTCGATTGGTGCGATGCTGTCAAGAAATTGCTTTTCATCTAACGGACTTCTGGAGCCAAAGAAATTTAAGGATGACACAGCCTTGGCCGCGCCATCCTTTCGCTTGGGAGGCGATATCTATCCCTTATAGCGCCCTCTGTAATTCCGGCAGGGCCTCGAACAGATCGGCGACAAGGCCGTAGTCGGCGACCTGGAAGATCGGCGCCTCCTCGTCCTTGTTGATGGCGACGATCACCTTACTGTCCTTCATGCCGGCCAGATGCTGGATGGCCCCGGAGATGCCGGCTGCAATGTAGAGATCGGGCGCTACCACCTTGCCGGTCTGGCCGACCTGCCAGTCGTTCGGCGCATATCCGGCATCGACGGCGGCACGGGATGCGCCGACCGCAGCCCCGAGCTTGTCGGCAAGCGGCAGGATGACTTCCTTGAATTTTTCTGCCGAGCCGAGCGCCCGGCCGCCGGAGAGGATGATCTTCGCCGAGGTCAGTTCCGGACGGTCGGAGGCCGACAGCGCATCCTTCACGAAACGCGAAAGCGTCGAAGAAAAAGCTGCCGTCGAGATCTCCTCGACGGCAGCAGCTGGGCCTTGGGAGGCCGGGGAAAACGAGGCGGTGCGCACGGTGATGACCTTCTTGGCGTCGCTTGCCTGCACCGTCTGGATGGCATTGCCGGCATAGATCGGCCGCTTGAAGGTATCGGCCGAGATCACTTCGATGATTTCCGAGACCTGGGCGACGTCGAGCAGGGCAGCCACCCGCGGCAACACATCCTTGCCGGTCGAGGTTGCAGCCGAGATGATCGTGTCATAGGAACCGGCCAGCGAGACGATCAGGTCGGCAAGCGGTTCGGCGAGGTTGTTGGCATGCTCGTCGCTTTCGGCCAGCAGCACCTTGGAGACGCCGGAGAGCCTGGCAGCAGCATCGGCCGCAGCCTTGGCGCCCTTGCCGGCAACCAGCACATGGATATCGGAGCCGATCTGCGTTGCTGCCGTCAGCGCCTTGGCGGTCTGATCGGTGAGGCTGACGTTGTCGTGGTCGGCCAGAAGAAGAATGGTCATGATAGTTGCTCCTGTTCCTGCCCGATTACAGCACGCCGGCTTCGTTCTTGAGCTTGTCGACCAGCTCAGCGACCGACTTGACCTTGACGCCGGCCTTGCGGCCACTCGGCTCCTCGGTCTTCAGCACCTTCAGCCGCGGCGTCGTGGACACACCGAAATCGGCCGGGCTCTTCTTGTCGAGCGGCTTCTTCTTCGCCTTCATGATGTTCGGCAGCGAGGCGTAACGCGGTTCGTTCAGCCGCAGATCCGAGGTGATGACCGCCGGCAGCGTGATCTCGATCGTCTGCAGGCCGCCATCGACCTCGCGGGTCACCTGGGCTTTTCCGTCACCGATCTCGATCTTCGAGGCGAAGGTCGCCTGGGCCGAACCCAGCAGCGCCGCCAGCATCTGGCCGGTCTGGTTACTGTCGTCATCGATCGCCTGCTTGCCGACGATGATCAGGCCGGGCTGTTCGGCATCCGCGATGCCCTTGAGGATCTTGGCCACGGCCAGCGGCTCGACCTGATCGTCGGTCTCGACCAGGATCGCCCGGTCGGCACCCATGGCAAGCGCGGTCCGAAGCGTCTCCTCGGCCTTGGCCGGACCGATCGAGACGACGATCACTTCCTCGCACTTGCCGGCTTCCTTCAGCCGCAGCGCCTCTTCCACCGAGATCTCGTCGAACGGGTTCATCGACATCTTCACATTGGCAAGCTCGACGCCCGTGCCATCCGGCTTTACCCGGATCTTGACGTTGTAGTCGACGACCCGTTTGACTGGGACAATGATCTTAATGCTGGCATCTAGTTGCATGTTTGGAAGCCTTTATTACGTTCCCGAGGTTAAAGTTTCTGATGGTCTCATTGACTAGATTTCATCATCTTGAGATGCCCACTCAACCCCATAGCTTTCCGATAAAACCGGCGAATCCTCCGGTCACGCCCTTGCGCCTTTTTCCACGAGCTGCAGAAACCGTTCATCAGCACATCAGCTTGCTGGTTGATGGCGCAGAGCCGGCGCACGTACGGAGGGGAATGACCACTCCGCCCGCCATCATCGCCGATGAACCTGCATGCTAATTGACTTCTCGCAAGTCAATTCCACTCGTTTCTCTCCACGTTGCTACCACGCCCGCTGCTATTAGAACTACAACCACAACATACAGGTTAAACACCCAGGAGAGGTTCATGCTTGAGAACCAGCTGCTCAAATAGGGTGCTGTGCCGCCGAACAGAGCAAGTGAAAGGGGGAGAGAAATACCCATGATGCGCGAACGGTACCGTGTTGGAACACGTTCAGCAATGATTGCAGGTAGCGTTCCACCAATACAACCAGTAACCGAGAGCATCACGCCTTGCGCGACAAATAGCGTCCAAGGTTCATTGGATATGAAGCCGATTAGGGGAAATGTTAGCACCGCTACTGCCAGAAAATAAAAAATCGTTACGGGCTTCCTACCGATTCGATCGGAAACGTAACCCCATATAGGGACAGCGATGATATAGGGAATTTGTGCAAACAGACTCGCGGTGAAGGCGCCGCTTGGATCCATGCCACGCTGCGTTATAGCGAACACGGCGGCGTAGGCGGTCCAGAGATAATATGGCAGGCCGACGCCAGCTTGGTAAAAGAAAATCCCGACAGCTCGAGATATGATTTTGCTCTTCGGCCAATCGGGGGCCTCGACTGGGTTGGGAGAACCCTGCGGCGAGCCTACGAAATCCGTCAGCACGTCGCTTTCCATCATGCTCTTTCGTAAGAACAACACGAGCACGGAGAGCAGGGCGCCGAGGAGAAACGGAATACGCCACCCCCAAAAGTCCATGTCCGCGACATCAATTAGCCGGGTCAAGACGACACCAAGCAGGGTAGCTACAATGCTACCGATGCCGACACTAAAGAACATACTGCTAGACCACAGGCCCCGCCGTTCTTTTGGCGCGATCTCCGCAAGGTACGCATAGGAAGCGGTAGCCTCCCCCCCGTGAGCAAAACCTTGCAACAGCCTAGCAGCCAAGACCATGAGAGACGCAAATCCGCCAACAGCTGCATATGTTGGGGAGACTGCGATTAAAAGACTGCCGAAGCCCATAAGAACCATGCTTATCAACAACACGGTTTTACGCCCCAGGCGGTCCGCAAGGGCACCGAAGACAATACCTCCAAGCGGGCGAGAGATGAAGCCGACCGCAAAAATCGCCAATGTACTCAACAAAGCCGAGACTGGGTCTTGTGTGTCAAACATTGCCTTCGCGATATATGGAGCGAAAACCGCATAGATCGTCCAATCGTACCACTCCAGAGTATTGCCGAGGCCAGTCGCGATTAACGATTTCCGTCGAAGCACATTACCTAGGTCGTGCGAGTGACCGGCGGTTCGGGCTTGCATGCCTAGATTAGATGACTCGAGTTTCACGCTCATGGTTTCCTCCCCTGCGCTCCGTCCATTAAATGCCGCCACACCTCGAATCTTGGCGCGACTTAATCGGCGAAGCATACGATAGCGTCAGCGTTGATAAATTACAATATTGAATAATTAATTTGTATCGAAAATAAAATTTCTCGTAGCCGGCCGGCTTCTTTGTCCCATGTTACGCCGCCGTAACGCCTCTCCGGCCGAACGACGTCAGGTCGTTGAGCACGATTCAGGTATCTTGACATCAGCACGCATTTTAATTAATCAAGTTTTTAATTCACTGCGGGCAAGTATCGTTCGATCGAAGAGAGGCGGCAGCTAGCCTGCCATTTTTAGGCCGGTATGGCAGTGTCGAAGTAAATGTGGTGACTTCAATGCCCGTTGGGTCAGCGACAACCATTTTCAGAAGAAGTGAGAGTTAACATGAGCGCACATGTCGTTGTCGTCGGTGGCGGCCCAACCGGGCTTCTTACCACGTTAGGCTTAGCACGTTCCGGTATGCATGTGACGGTATTGGAGGCGGAGGCGACGCCGAATAATAGTCCTCGCGCGCTTGTTTACCATTCATCTGTCCTCCCGCATCTCCGAGATTTGGGCGTGCTTGACGATTGCGTGACGGCCGGTTTCCTTCGGCAGGACCACGCCTGGCGCATCCACGAGACCGGTGAAATGATCCGCTGGGACATCGGGTGTCTTGAAGGCGAGATCGAATTCCCTTACGCGCTTCATTTGGGCCAAGATAAACTGTCCCTTATTATTCTTTCCCATCTGCAGAAGTTGCCGAATGTCGAAATTCACTTTTCGACCACTTTGACTGCATGCGAACAGAACGGCAGTGGCGTACGGGCGACGATTCTAAAAGATGGACTTACCGAGACCATCGACGCCGACTGGTTGATTGGCGCCGACGGCGCAGCCAGCTTTGTTCGGCGAGAGGTTCTGAATCTCAATTTCTTCGGTATCACGTGGCCAGAACGTTATGTCGCAACCAATACGCGCGTAGACCTTGATCGGCGCGGCTACTCGAAGACGACGATGCAGATTGATCATGTCTACGGTTCCGTCATTTGCAAAATCGACACCAGCGACTTCTGGCGCGTCACATTTATGGAAGACCCCGCCCTTCCAATCGAAGACCTTCCGCAAAGAATTGCAAAGGTGTTGCCGGACCTGCTCACCGGCGACGTTCCGTTCGACGTGGAGGCATTTTCGCCCTACCGAATGCATCAACGCTGTGCTGATCGAATGCGAGTGGGCCGCATCATGCTAGTCGGCGATGCAGCGCATATTACCAATCCCACGGGGGGTCTGGGGCTGACGGGAGGTATGTTTGACACATTCGCGCTCGTCGAAGCCCTTACCCAAGTTGTTCACGATAACCGCAGCGAAGACATACTGGAAACCTACGATAGGGACCGCCGTTACAAGTTTCTTGAGATCGTCTCGCCACGCGCATCTTCAAACCTACGCAACATGTATCACATGCTACCTGGCCAGCAGAAAGAGCAGTGGATCGAACAGGCGCGTGCAATCGCGGCTGACAGAGACAAAATGCGCGTAATGATGAAATTTCACGAACAGATGCGAACAGTATATTGAGCAGCCTTACACCCTTGGCCCTCGCAGACTTCGGAGGGAGATTTCTCACAACGTCGCGTAATCTATACGCGGGCGAGACATATCCCGGTGCGACCGCGTATGTCGAATGGTTCGTACCCGTCGAACCGAAAAGCGTATCGATAACATTCGTACATGGCGGCGGTGGACAAAGTTCGGAGTTTCTGCGCACTCCGGATGGCCGGCCCGGCTGGGCACACGCGTTTCTGCGGGCGGGGTATCCCGTATACCTGCTTGACCGGCCAGGACATGGGCGGAACCGCTGGGATCGACGTGTACTTGGCAGTGCGACGCTACCTCCAAGTTACGAGCAACTGGGTCCACGTTTTTTTGAAGTAGCGAAAAGCCAACTTTGGCCAGGGGCGGAAAAACACACCCAGTGGCCGGGTGGTGAGCTTCCTGCCGATCGCTTCATGGCGAGCCAGGGGCCAATGGCAACAAGTCTCGCCGCAAGCCAAGAGCACGTGGAAGTTATCGCGCAGGGGCTTTTTAGCATGGTCGGGGACACAGTTTTGGTCAGCCACTCCGCTGGTGCGCCGTGCGGATGGGCATTGGCGGCGATTGGCGGTCCATTGGTGAAGGCTATTGTTGCAGTGGAGCCACTGGGCTGTCCTGGCTTCCAACATCCCCTTGGCCAATTTTCGCACGGTCTCAACGCCGCGCCCCTTTCCGGGGAACATGATCCGTTCATTCGGCCGATCGCGGTTGTATCAGGTGAAGCAAGCTGGATGCGTGAGGCAAATGCACAAGCCGTAGAATATATCCGGGGTCGGGGAAACGCCGTCGACCATATTCGGCTTGAGGAGAAGGGCATCTTCGGGAATGGTCACATGTTAATGTCTGAGTATAACTCGGACGATATTGCCCGTGAGATTATCGAATGGCTCAACGATCGCGTGAGCTGAGCCATTCTCATTTTCGTTGGCAGTTAATACTGCGTTCTTAGTTAGACTGACTCGTTGGTCATTCTTTTGGTGATAGCCCTCGAACCTTTCGGATTGCAGGTGCTTGTTGGAGGATTGTGAATGGAAAATCTTATCGCGCAAGTTGAGTCCTTTATGGAAACGTTTAATACGCGAGACTTCTCGAAGACGCTCGATTTCTTCACCGACGCTAGCGTATACGTGGACCCTTTCGGCGTCCAACACAGTGGACGCGCGGCAATTGGACAAGCGCTTGCGCCGAGTGACGATTTTTTGAACGCCTCCACACAATACAACGTTACTTCCACATCGATCGACGAGCGCACCTCGACTGCGATCGTCACATGGACCTTAGTCATAACAGCCGACGGCAATAGCTCTGCCATCGATGGGCTAGATATTCTTCGCTTCCGCGAGGGAAAAATCGCCGTTAAAAATGCGTTTTGTAAGGCGCGCGAGATTTCGACCCGTACGGTAGCACCGACGGTTTCTGAGGCTTAACTTCTCCCCATTTGGAATTGTTAACCCACCCGCCGATAGCGCCTTCCCGCGTAGCCTACGGCTATACCCATGACTATCAAAGCACCAATTGGAGCGTCTCTAATGCGAGATCCACGTTATGACATCCTTTTTGAGCCCGTTCAGATTGGTCCCGTCAGGACCAAGAACCGGTTCTACGTTGTCCCGCATGCTCTAAGCATGGGCATGTCCTCCATCGATGGAATGATCGCCTATCGAAGAGCTCGAGCCGAAGGAGGGTGGGGCGTCGTATGCTTGGAAGAAACGATGATCCATCAAACCTCTGACCATGCCCCGTTGCCGGACCCCTGTTTTTACAGTGACAGTCATGTCCCTCAACTAGCCCGCGTTGCCGCAGCCGTGAAAGAACATGGTGCGTTGGCTGGGGTGGAACTCGCACATGCGGGTGCGTCGGGACCGGCCGCTTCTCATCGCGAGCATCCATTATCTCCCACCGCGAAATTTCCTCACTACTATTACAACCCGATAACAGCCCGCACGATCGACAAACAAGATATTGCCCAATTCAGACGCTGGTACCGCGATGCGGCAGTCCGCGCCAAATCGGCCGGTTTCGACATCGTATATGTCTACTGCGCTCACAATTTGTCCCTTCTGCAAGACTTCCTTGATGTGAAAACAAACAAGAGAACCGACGAATACGGCGGCGTCTTCGAAAATCGCGTTCGACTCCTTCGCGAAACACTTTCTGATGTGAAGGACGCGGTTGGTGACACCTGCGCAGTTGCAGTTCGATTTGCGGTGGAAGACCGACGACGGGCATCTAATATTACCGCGCTTGAAGACGGGCGGCGCGTTGTTGAAGCACTTTCGGACGTCCCTGACCTGTGGGACGTCAATGTAAGCGACTGGCCATGGGATAGCGGAAGCAGTCGCTTCTTCGAAGAAGGGCAGCAAGAACCGTTCATCGACTTTGTGAAGAAGGTGACGAACAAACCCGTTGTAGGCGTCGGACGATTTACGTCGCCTGACGCGATGGTAAGCCAGATTAAGCGAGGAGTGCTGGATTTAATCGGGGCAGCACGACCTTCGATAGCCGATCCCTTCTTGCCAAACAAGATAAACGAAGGTCGCCACGATGATATTCGTGAGTGCATAGGATGTAACGCTTGCACAGCGGAGGTCATGACATACGTCCGTATTCGCTGTACGCAGAACCCGTCAGCAGGAGAAGAACATACGTTGGGCTGGCATCCCGAAAATGTTCCTCCCGCAGATGACCCGTCTAAGACGATTCTTGTTGTAGGTGGGGGTCCCGCGGGTCTCGAAGCAGGTCACACACTTGCAAAACGCGGTTACCAGGTTTCTATCGCAGACGGAGGATCGGAGTGGGGGGGACGGCTTGTGCGGGAGCGTAAAATGCCTCGCTTGAGTGCCTGGGGGCGCGTGGTGGACTACCGTGTTGGGCAACTGCAGACGATGCCAAATGCAAACATGTATCTTAACAGCGTCCTTACTGCAGACGACGTCATCGGCTTCGAAGCGGATCATGTGATCGTGGCGACCGGCGCAAAATGGCGCAAGGATGGTATCGGTCGCAATCACGATGAACCGATACCCGGCGCTGATCTACCCCACGTGTACGGCCCGGAAGAAATCTTGGATGGTAACTTACCTCGCGGTGAGGTCGTCGTTTATGATGAAGACTACTTTTACATGGCCACGGTGGTAGCTGAACGCCTTGCACGATCAGGCTGTAAGGTAACTTACATCACGACTGCGAGCGATCCGGCACCGTGGACGATCAACACACTGGAACTTGTTCACGTAATCAACGCAATGAACGAGATGGGTATCGAGATCGTCGTCGGCACATCCGTAACTAGCATCTCATCTGGCAACATTACTACCAGCCGTATTCTAACTGGTGCGGAATCCAATAGGAAAGTGGACGCCGTAGTTCTTGTAACCGGACAAATATCCGATGATGTCCTTTATCATGAGTTGATTGCAAAGAGAGAAGCAGGTGAGATTGCGTCGGTTGAACGCATTGGCGACTGTCTTGGACCGGGCCAAATCGCTCAGGCCACCAAAGATGGACGAAAGGCGGGCATTGAATTTTGCTCTACCGGCCGTTAGTCGGCCGGTTCAGCGGTTGATGCTGGCCGAGCTTCGCGACAGGATCATCGCCAGCAGGTTTGGCCCTACAAAGGCGCGGCGTCACATGAAAGGGTGCTGGCAGCTGTGCGATCTTCTCGCATTCCGGGCAAAGAATGACTGGATGGCCTTTGCGCGGGACCACTTCTAATTTCGGTAACGTCATCGCCAGCTTGGCCGAGCCGCAGCATGGGCAGCTTGTTGGCCGAGCAGTGACGCCGCGTTCGCGCGACAGGTTGCCCCGGAAACGGCTTCCTTAAAAGACGCTTGCGCTCGAAGGTATGGACCGTTGAAAGGCTTTGCCGTTACGGCGGCCAGTGCGTCCTGGCTGGCGTCGGCTTCCAGTTCCCCGGATGCTTACGTCTATACCTTCTAGCAAATAGCCGAGTTGCCCAGGAGTAATCACCACCGCTCCATCGGCCGCCGACGGCCATATGAAAGCGTCCACGTTCCAGCTTTTTCGTGAACAGGCAGGCTCCCTGGCCATCATGCCAGATGACCTTGATCAGGCCACCGCCACGACCGCGAAAGACGAACAAGTGTCCGCACATCGGATCACGCTTCAACGTCTCCTGCACCATCAGTGACAAACCGGGAAAGCTCTTGCGCCTATCTGTATGGCCCGTCGCCAGCCAGACCTTCACACCAGCAGGAACCGGGATCATCACCGACCCAGCACACAATCGAGAATACGGCGAAGCGCCTCCCTCTCGATGTCGCTGTCTACACGGTCACGACGACCGCGGCCCAGATCAATCGTCAAATCGCTCCGCTTCCGGCGGGGATGCGATGAGGCCGGCGCTTCTAAGGCAGCAGGCAGGGCTGCCTGCGCGGCCTCCGAAACGATTACGGGCACCAATGTGCTCGATACCGGCGTCGACGGCTCTTCGATCCGGCAGAGTTCCTGCGCCATCGAAAGAGCTGGCTCACGTGGATGCCGGCCGCACGGACAATCTCGGAAAGAACCGCACCAGGCTCAAGGCAGGCGGCAACCAGCGGCTCTTTGTCCTCGCGAGAGCAGCGCCGACGGCGCGCGACAGACGCGATCACTTCAATCGGATGCTTGGTCATAGGACTACTCCTAGTGTTTGCACTAGGACTTCCGATGTTCGCATCAACCTCGCAAGACGGCTCTCACCGTGGGCTTACGTTCCTCGAACTGCAATTCAATCTGTTCGAGAAAACGGGCCTGCGCTCCGCGCGAATGCTATGAATCTCGCGTTTGAGCTCTTGGATCGGCAGCCTCCGATCAACGTTGACCGAATGCGAGTTCACCGCCTGGGCGGCAGCGACGGCAACGGCTTCATGGGGTGCCGCGCTCGGCGAAGATCGTCGCGTGTGCACTTGCAACGTCGTCGGGAAGCTGATCGGCCGCATCGGTCATCACGAGATGGAATCGCCAGCCATTTCAGCTATCCAGCCGAGCTCGGACGCCAGGTTTTTTGTCGCCTCCGCCAGTCGGTTCCTTTGGGCAGATACTGGAGCTGCGCCGGCGCAATCACCACCGTGGCGTCGACCGCTGACGGCCACATAAAGCCCGCCGCGGAAGCATAACACAAGGCCGCTACGCGGATAGCACTTCAGCCTCTCCTGCACCATCAGCGACAGGCCAGGAAATCCGCTCCACATGTCCGTATAGCCGGTCGCCGACTAGACCTTCACACCAGGGATCATCGCCGCTCCGAGGCATTGAGGATCCGGTCCAGAGCATCAAGCAAACATACGAATTAGCGGAAATCAAGCCACACGACGCTGCTGGATTGCTTCTTCCTTGCCGCGATTTTCAGACAAATTGAAACGACTTACGGCTTCACTCAAGAGACGCGCCTCGTCTCGCAGCGATACACTTGCCGCAGTCGTTTCTTCTACCATAGCGGCGTTCTGTTGTGTCACCTGATCCATCTGGTTTATCGAACCACTGATACTCTTCAGACCAACGGATTGCTCGTCCGCCACCACAGAGATTTGCTTCACATTCTCATTTATTGCTGTGATCTGCGCTGTGATCCTGCTCAATGCGTGGCCGGCCTGTCCGACAAGTCCAACTCCCTCTTGTACCTGCTTCGCGGACGAACTAATGAGTACTTTGATGTCCTTTGCTGCCGCAGCTGAGCGTTGGGCGAGTTCACGTACTTCCTGCGCGACGACGGCAAAGCCTTTCCCAGCGTCACCCGCACGTGCCGCCTCTACGCCAGCATTCAGGGCGAGTAGATTTGTCTGAAATGCGATCTCATCAATGATGCCTGTGATACGGGTAATTTCTAGCGACGATTGGCTGATGCTCTCCATGGAGTGGACCGCGCACCCGACAATGTCGCCAGTGGCAACCGCGTCTATGGTGGCAGCGCTAACGCTTGTCGCAGCCGCGGAAGCTCTCGTCGCGCTTGCCAGCACCTGTTCGGTAAGTTCGGCCATCGCTGCGGCTGACTCTTCTAAGCCTACCGCTTGCATTTCAGTCCGGCGCGCCAAGTCGGTCGCACTCGAGCTAATCTCCTCTATGCCTGCGTTAATATGATTCACGCCCCTGCCGACCATGCGGATTGTCTCTTCTAAGCTCGACAAAGCGGAATTAAAGTTGACCCTTAGCTCGGTATATTCACCTCGAAACTCTTCGTGAATTCGGCAGGTGAGGTCACCGTGTGCAAGGTCCTTCAACGCTTCTCCGACAACACGCACCACGAGGCGCTGCTCCTCAAGCGCTTCCGCGCGAGCCGCCTCGGCCGTGGCGCGCTCACGCGCATTTGCCTCTCTCACGTTCGTTGCCTCTGTTTCTGCACGTTCTCCTTGGATCAGGGCATGACGTAGCTTTTCCAGCGCGGTTGCGACCGCTCCCATCTCATCTGATCGGCGTGTATCTGGGGATGAGTCACTATAGTTCCCAACGGCCAACACTTCCACAAACTTGACCAAACGCCCTATTGGACGGGCAAGCATTATTCTCGTCGTCGCAAATAAGACGAGCGCGATTATAAATACTACAAATAGGCCTGCCGACACCATCAGGGTAATCTGCTCATTTACCGCAGAGGCAATTACCGAAGTTGGAACATCTACGCAGACGACCCATCGGGTATTCAAGCCCGGCACTTCGAAGGGAAGCAGGACGCGGGTGTAAGTGACCCCAGCGACCTCCACGTCCTCCACTACTCCAGTTGTCTGCTCGGAGATCGCCTCGGACAATTCTTTTTGGCCAAGTTCATCATAGATCCTCGTTGTCTGGTCGGAACTAGGCGCTACGATCCACTGTTTCGCCTGAGAAATAACATATACTCGACCAGAGCCAAATGGCCGTTGTGCACCCAGCTTGGCAGATAGTGCTGTTAGGTCGACGTCCATACCAGTCACACCAATCAGGCGATCTGAACTGACGACTGGATACGAGATGGTAGATAAGAGGAAAGTACCATGCGCGTCGACCCAAACATAGGGTTCCGTAAGGTGGCCCTGCCGGGACTTGGAAGCGACACGGTAGTATTCGGCGTTATAATCGAGGGCGACGGGTGCCATCGATAGAGTTCCACCTGGCTTTGTCCACGTAGGCGAAAACGCGCCATTGGTTGCTGACCCAAGTGAGGTGTTTCCCTTGAACTCTACCGCCCTTCCGTCGAAGGCGTTGGGCTCCTCCATGAACCAGCTGCTGAAAACGATATTGGCTTGCGCTGTAGCCCGTAGCATGTCGATCACCGCAGCGCGATCAAGATAGTCTTTTTCTCTGCCTTGGCCGATCAAAGCTGCCATCGTGGATGTCGGAGTCGATAGCGCTGTCATTTCCGCTGAAATGTCATTTGCCAATCTTGCTGCTTCGAGCTTAGCCTGCTGGATGGTCAGATGCTCTATTCGGTTCTTTGTAACCAAGACGAGGACAGCGTTCGATAAAACCAAGACTACGGCTATCGCGGTAGCGGTAACAGCGATTAGCTTTAGAGCAAGAGACCATTTCGTGCGCATTTTGGTAAACACCCCAATCTAATGAGCCAGAGTTTTCAGTCGAACTAGTCTGGCATCCAACGCAGCCCGATCGAGAAACTCGTACTGCTGGCCAGTCGCGCGCAAGACAACCACTGCGCGCGTCGAAGGAAGGAATTACGCATCTTCTCCTGACATGGAAGTCACGGATCAATACAAGCTTGCCTTCGCATGGGACAAGGCGCGTCCGATTCCAGGTGCACGAGCTGTCATAGCTGTTTCCGCCGTTTGCACCGACGTCCACGCTCTTTTTATAATATGGAATAATTATCGTGGAGTTAATTACGACACCCTTGAGTTCACTCGGCCTTGACATAAACTTCGGCATGCCGTCACCAAGGAAAATTCTTCCGAAGTCAACTGTCCAATGCCGGACCCGACGCTGCGGAAAGTATCCCAAGGCTGTCTGGCGGCCGTCAAAGGTAGGACAATGCGCGTCGCGCTATGCGCGCAGGCTTTTCACGAGTCGGGCGAAGACTGCGCATCTTTGATGACATCTCACTGCCCTGTGGTTCGTTTAGGGAACAACGCAAGGAGTTAACGATGCCGAAAGACAAGCGGCAGCGCGGGATCCCGGAATGGGAGATCGGTCGAGATCCGCAGGGCAGCGACAGCTCTGCCCCGCGGTCTGAAAGGATCTAACTAGTAATTCGAGCTGTGGGCTAAAATATAATCAAACCCTCGGGAAGCGAGGTGAGACGACGCGGTGCGAAGACACGAACGCTACATTCTAACCTCTGACCAGATAGCGCCATAGAGCTTCTGGATAGCGGGCGGGCAGGTTGTAGCCCAGTATCCTGCACCTTTGAGCTTGTCAGGAATTGCAAATTCTGGCGCTGAGGCAATTCCACTCTTCATAAATCGATCCGAGCCGTCAATGCCATTTGCAAAGTTGGTGAAGTCGGACTCAAGAGCAATGTTCTGCGGATCCATAACGAAATTTATGAAGAGCTTCGCGTTTTCCAAGTTTGGGGCGCCGGATACAACGCCAATGTTATCCATCCAATACGGGAAACCCGTTTGCGGGTACCCAAACGCAATATTTTTGTTTTGCAAACGCTCTTGTAAAGCTACTCCATTCCAATCAGCGGACGCAGCATAATCGCCTTTAATCATGGGTTCACGTGTCGTATAATCCATGGAAATCCAATGTTTCTTCGCCGCAAGAAGCTTATCCCTCACCTTCTGCAGAAGAACTTTGTCATCGGTACAAAGCTCTTTTCCGCCCAGATAGTGGATCGCGAGCCCCATTATATCCAGCATTTCGGGTTGGACGTTGATTTTTCCCTTAAGTTCGTTCGGTGGATCAAAAATAATCGCCGATGTATTTATATCTCCTTGATACACTGACGTATTCACACTAACTCCGACAACGTTTATGAGCCATGGCGCCGTATATTCTCGACCCCTGTCAAAGGGTACGTCCACCCACTGCTTATTCACATTCCGAAAATTGGTCATCTGATTCGGATTTGACTTAAAAAT
Source organism: Rhizobium sp. SEMIA4064 (assembly GCF_003025035.1). Lineage (GTDB taxonomy): Bacteria > Pseudomonadota > Alphaproteobacteria > Rhizobiales > Rhizobiaceae > Rhizobium > Rhizobium paranaense. Next base: position 3,987 of record NZ_PYJN01000009.1, on the reverse strand, counting down.
AAGCCCCTCTTTAATAAAAATCGGGGTGTATGTAGACGCCCCAACGAGCAGATCGAATCCGTGACCGCCAGCCTTTAACTTTGCTAAAGCAGTATCGTTTGTATCGTACTCCGAGATTGTAACTTTTACGTTGTATTCGCTTTCGAATTTCTTGATCAAGTCTTCACTCGTGTATCCACCGTACGTATAGATGTTAAGTTCTCCGTCGGCATAGGCGATTCCACTTGCCAAGGCTGTCACCAGAGCAGTGATCAAGGCGATTTTGGTAATCATAATTTTCCTCCCTCTCGGTGGTTGTCACCATACATCGTTCAGACGCTCAGAAAACATTAATTATTCAAAATACGAATTTTTTTGGTTTCGCCTTTGCATTCGCGTAGGACGCCACTCGCGAAAGAAGCGTTCCTGCCGACAGCCGCCTCGGCATTTTGATAATCTCGCAATTTGAGCTGGTGCTGGGGAGATCGCGCCGAGAAAAAGAGGAAGCCACCTTGCCGAAGTTGGATGACGCGTTCAGTTGCCGGACCTGCGGTGGTACGTCTTTACTCAAGGCGACTGACAAGGTGGCCAGATGATGGGCCACCTTCCACGTCCCTGAAGATTGTCCGCCCCATTTCCGCCGCGAGATGGGTCACACGCTGCTATTGGTGGCGGGTCGAACCAGCGTTGCAGTCTCGTTGCACACTACCTTCAAGAGCATCTCGCATGGCCCAGCAATAGAATGGCGTGATCTCGCGGCCTTCTACGGCACCACACAGTTTCCAAGAGCTGCTTGGCTGTCCCAGGTGGCGGCGACGCTTACTATTGAGCTGGTCAAACTGCAGCAGTGATGGATGCGTGCAGTCCTTTTGGCATTTTAAGCGGCCGCCATTTCACCAGCGCCCTCTGCAGGCAGCCCTTCATATAGTCGTCCACGGGGACGGCGCGACGTCTGACCGTGTCGACATGAATCATCATATGTTCGCCGGTGGCGAGCACGATATCGCGGGCCTCGTTGATCACGTACTGATAAATGTGCAGCCTAAGGTCATCGACGCCGATGGTTTCGGTGAAGATGCGGATCGGCGTTCCGAGCCGGCACTCTTTTAGATTTCGAAGGTGACCTTCCACAGAAAAGAAGCTGAAGCCTCTCAGGCGATACTCTTCGCTGAAGCCCATCGCACGGAGAAAATTCTCGCCGGCGTCAGCGAGAAGCTTGTAGTATTGCCATTCGGTCATGTGACCGTTGTAGTCTATCCACCCTTCATCCACGACGGTCTCGAGGGTCAGGAGTGCGTTTTCCTGGGGTCGGTCGTCGATGGCCGTTGTCTCGAACGTCAGGTCTGTCATCTCAATCGATCCCCATCAGGTCGTCGCCCACCTCGATAAATCCGTTTCTCGCGACATTGATTTTTGTCACGACGCCGTCTTCCTCTGCGAGAATTGATTGTTCCATCTTCATGGATTCCATGATGGCCACAACATCACCTCGCGAGATCTTGTCGCCCTCCTTGACGCAAAGCTCCATGACGACGCCTGAAAGCGGCGCCTTGATGCTTACCCGGTAGCTTGGGGCTTCGTTAGCGTCGTGTGCCGGCGCCAAAGGTGAGATTTCACCGGCATCCTCTGCCGCCACCGAGGGTGCGGCTTGCAACGCTGCCGCTTCCTCGGACAGCTTTGGCATTTCGACATCAATCCAGCGGGTATAGATTCGGAAGGCCTCAACGCTGTCGGCCGCGAACTCTGGTCGCTTGATGATCGCGCGATGCAGGGGCACCACGGTTTTAATGCCTACGAGCGAGAGCTCGTCCAGCGCTCGTGCAGCTCGCTCGATCGCCTGCTTTCGGTCTCGGCCGCTCACGATCAGCTTGCCGACAAGCGAGTCGTAGTACGGTGGGATGGTGTCGCCTTCGCCGTAGCCAAAATCCAATCGCACGCCGGGCCCCCCCGGTAGCTGCATCCGTTTAATCTTGCCCGGCACCGGACGGAAGTCGGCCCATGGATCTTCCGCGTTGATCCGGAACTCAATGGAATGGCCCCGGATCACCGTGTCCTTGAGTTCCAGCGGCTTCCCTTCCGCGATATCGAACATCTCGCGGATGATATCTACGCCGGTCACTTCTTCCGTCACAGGGTGTTCGACCTGGACGCGGGTATTCACTTCGAGGAAGTAGATGCCCCCCTTTTCCGTCACGAGGAATTCGCACGTGGCCGCCCCGCAGTAGCCAACCTCCTCCAGGATACCGACCGAAGCCCGCTTTAGCTGATCAAGCTGGTCGCCGCTCAGAAACGGTGCCGGCGCTTCCTCGACAAGCTTCTGTTGTCGACGCTGCAGGGTGCAGTCTCTTGTGGAGAGAACGACAACATTTCCATGTCGATCAGCAAGGCACTGCGTTTCTACATGTCGCGCGTTTTCGGCATAGACTTCAACAAAGCACTCCGGCCGCCCAAACGCGAGACCTGCCTCGCGCTCTGCCGCCGCCATCATTGGCTCCAACTGGCTCATCTCCCTGACGATACGCATTCCGCGACCGCCACCGCCATGTTGGGCTTTGATGATAACGGGGAGGCCGTGCATCTGCGCGAATTCCCGCGCCTTTTCGACAGTTGTGCCGCCATCGTCCAGAGAGGGAAGAAGCGGTGCTCCAACCTTTCGAGCGATAGCGCGGGCCTGTTGATTGCCACTGAGAACTGACCCGGCGTAGTCTGATAGGGGATGCGGACGAAAACTTGGACCACCAGGAGGTAGTTCATGTATTCCCATGCAGACAGAATTCGCGCGGTTGAGCTTTATATCAAGCTCGGCAAGCGGGTTAAGGCGACGATCCGGCAATTGGGGTATCCCACCAAGAATGCGCTGAGGAACTGGTATCGCGAATACGAGCAGCATCGCGATCTGCGCGTTCGTTCTTTGGCTCGCGCGCCAAAGTTTTCAGCGGCCCAACAGCAGGCTGCGCTTGAGCATTACCGCACTCATGATCGCTGTATCTCTTCAACGATGAGAGCGTTGGGCTATCCAGGTCGGGGAACTTTAACGGCATGGGTTCGAGAGACGTTTCCCGAGGCGAGGACTTCGATAGCCGGTCGAACCTGGCGTCCGGCCTATCCCGAGGCCTTGAAGCAGGTTGCGGTCCTTGATCTTTGCAGTGGAGAAGAGAGTGCCCAAGACGTCGCCGACCGGCTGGGCGTATGCCGGCCGACGTTGTACGCTTGGAGGAATGAGTTACTCGGTCAGGAGGTTGCCTCATCGATGAAACGCCGCAAAACCTCTGCGCCGGCACCTGAACGCGAAGAACTCGAGCGTCAGCTTGAGGCCCTCCAACGTGATGTCCGCCAATTGCAGCTTGAACATGATCTGCTGAAGAAGGCCAATGAACTGCTAAAAAAAGGCCTGGGCGTCGATCTGCAACTCCTGAGTAATCGGGAGAAGACACAGCTGGTTGACGCCCTCAAAGATATCTATCGATTGCCAGAGCTGCTCGTGCAGCTGGGGATTGCGCGAAGCTCCTACTTCTACCACCGCGCCCGAGCGAACCTGGAAGACAAGTATGTAACCATCCGTCGCGACCTGACGGAAATCTTTGAAAGCAACCATCGCTGCTACGGCTACCGTCGACTGCAAGCGTCACTGGCCAGGCAGAGTGTGACAATCTCAGAGAAGGTTGTGCAGCGATTGATGAAGCAGGAGAGTTTGGTCGTGGCCAGACCACGGCGACGGCGTTTTGGCTCGTACCTGGGAGAGATCAGTCCTGCGCCTGAGAACCTGATCAACCGCGACTTCAATGCGGAAACACCGAACGAGAAATGGCTCACGGACATCACCGAATTCCAGATTCCAGCCGGTAAAGTGTATCTGTCGCCGATCATAGATTGCTTCGATGGCATGGTGATCAGCTGGTCGATTGGAACACAACCTGATGCGGTGTTAGTCAGTCGGCCGTGAAGTATCAGCAGGTTGTTGATATTCCTGGTATATTGGAGGCTCTCGAATACTCGATATCGCAAGAA
>NZ_PYJN01000008.1 GCF_003025035.1 Rhizobium sp. SEMIA4064 | reverse complement strand
CATAAGAGATCGCTTCCTGTTCCGGTGGGGCGCGACTATCGGCAATGACGCTGACAGCCACCTGAAGACTATTTTTTAGTCTTTGATAAGGCGAGACGACATGAGACGTGCCGGGCATTCAACCGGGGTGTTTGGACGTCATGGCCATTCAAAAGCCATAAAGCTGGGGAGGCTCGTCGCCCGTACAGACAAATCAAGTCTATCTTCGCCACCCATCGGCCAGCATGTCTGTGACAGCAGCTTTTCAGCTTCGGAGAGTTGTGCTCGCCGGAATGGGTTTTAATCCACAGGACCTGAATGAGTAGGTTCGCCGCGACCAAAGCAAATTTGCGAGGTTCAATGCGATGCACTCCATCACAGACCGTGCTTTAGTTTCTATTATCATCTCGAACTACAATTACGCTCGCTTTCTACCACGCTGCATCGACAGCGCGTTAGAGCAAAGTTACGACAATATGGAAGTCATCGTCGTCGACGATGCATCGACCGATGACACAGCCGATGTTGTTGCTTCCTACGGGTCGCGGATTAGGGCCTGCCTGAGAGAGAAGAACGGTGGGCATGCAGCGGCATTCAATACCGGTTTTGCGGCGAGCCGCGGTGCGATCGTCCTCTTTCTCGACGCCGATGATTACCTTTATCCGAACGCAATATCCGAGATCGTCGACGCCTGGGAAGACGATGCCGTCCAGGTGCAGTTCAGATTGCATATCGTCGATGAGGATATGCAGGTAAAGGACGTCTTTCCGCCTCCGGAGCTCCCGTTCGACTCCGGCGACGTGACCCCAAAACTGCTGCAGAGGGGACGGTATCAGACGACTGTCACCAGCGGCTTGGCTTTCAAACGCTCGGCTCTGGAGGTGGTCATGCCGGTTCCGGAGACGGATTTTCGCCAGGGCGCCGATGGTTATCTCGTCACCGTTGCGCCTCTCCATGGAAAGGTGACGTCGATCGAGTCCTGCCTTGGAGCCTACCGCATCCATGGTGCCAATCACTCCGTCTTCGCGGAAAAACTTGGTCAGCGCGCGCGCTGGCGAATGGAGCATGACTTCCGTCGCATCGACGCCTTGTCGGATCAGGCAGCCGAGATCGGGTTGACGGTGCCAGAGGATGTCAATCTCCATGATCCCGTCCATTTGGAAGAGCGTCTGGCATCCCTGACCATGGACAAATCCCGGCATCCCATGGTCAGCGATTCCAGATTTGCACTCGGTACTGCCGGTGCCGTCGCCAGCCTGGAGATGAATGCATCGCTGCGACGGCGTGCCATGCTGGCGGCATGGTTTCTTTCGGTCGGCGTCCTTCCCGGCCGCATGGCGAAGGCGATCCTGTCGTGGAAACTCGTCGCCTCCTCCCGGCCCGCCTTCCTGTTGCGCCTTTCGAAGACCATTCGTAGCGCCATCGGATAGGGTCCAGACTGCCTGGGATCAAATCCGTGCATGGCGCAATCCGGTTGCCGGTACTAAAGTGCGTCGTATCTGAAATGGAGTGCGACGAACTTGGCGCAAAGAGCTGGCAACGCGGATCTTCCCTTGCATGGAGGGCGGGTGCCGAAATGGCTCGGCGACCGAATGACGCGTTTGGGCGCCGTGATTACCGAGGCGGTCGTTCAACATTATGGGCGCGACGAACTGTTGCGCCGGCTGGCGAGCCCCTTCTGGTTCCAGTCCTTCGGCGCCGTCATGGGCATGGACTGGCATTCCTCGGGCATCACCACCAGCGTCCTCGGCGCGCTGAAACGAGGCCTGACGCCGCTCTCGGGCGAACTTGGAATTCACGTCTGCGGTGGCCGCGGCGCTCAGTCGCGCAAGACGCCGGATGAACTTACGGCCATCGGCCGTCGTGTCGGCATCGACGGTGTGGCGCTCGCGGCGAAAAGCCGGCTTGTCGCCAAGGTGGACAGCGCCGCCTTACAGGATGGATTCGATCTCTATCTGCACGGTTTCATAGTGACAGACGATGGCAAATGGGTCGTCGTCCAGCAGGGGATGAATGGCGATCGGCGGCAGGCGCGTCGCTATCATTGGTTGTCCGAAGGGCTGACAAGCTTTCTCGATTCCCCGCATGCGGCGATCGAGGGAAGAGACCAGGGCCGGATCGTCAATCTTGCTGATCGGCGCGCCGACCGGTCGCGTGCAGGTCAGCTCGATCTACTTTCATCGCTAGGGCCGGACAGGATCGTGCGCGAAGTCGCCGCGCTGGAAGCAGAGCCGGCGGCAATTGCTGAAAACAACGCGCAACCCATGTTGCCGCACCTGATCATGCCGGCTCATCACGATGTTCGCGAAACCGATGTGAATATGAGGCGATTGCATGGGAATCTGGCGGCGGCAGCCGATCGCGGGCCGGTGGATTTCGAGGACCTGTTGCTGACGCCAGGCGTTGGCGCAAGAACGGTCAAGGCGCTGGCGATGGTTGCCGAAGTTGTGCATGGCGCCCCCTACCGCTTTTCTGATCCCGCCCGGTTTTCGCTGGCGCATGGCGGCAAGGATCGCCACCCTTTTCCCGTGCCTTTGAAGGTCTACGACCAGACCATCAACGTGATGAAATCGGCGGTGCGGAAAGGGCGGCTCGGCCGTGACGAGGAGTTGCAGGCGCTGAAGCGCCTGGACGATCAGTCCCGTATGCTCGAACGATATGTCACCGGCCCCGATCTCAAGGAAATCGTTGCCGGCGAATTCGACAGGTCCACTTTTTACGGCGGACGCAGCGTGTTCGGCTGGGAGCCTCCCGCCCAATCCGAAGACGAGATGGAGAGACGCCGGCAGCCGTCAAAAGACTGACAAAATAGGCTTTCGTGCCAAAGGGAACATATTCCCCGTTCGATTGTTGACATCCTGATAACTGGCGCAAGGAGCGGGATGATGATGACGAATGCTGCGAAAGAGCTGGCGACAGAATATTTGCGGTTGGGTGGCCATCGTCTGCTGGTGATGGACGACAACCTCTTGTCGACGAATTGTTGGGAGCCGGATTCGCCGGAGGCGGACAGCTTCTGGAGCGAGCGTATCGAGACGCTGAGCCCCAGGGGCCGCAACGAGGTGATGTCCTTCCTGCCGTCAATCAACGCCGTCTGATCTGGGCCGGCCATCGACAATCTCTGGAAACGTTCAGCGTCCGAATAGGGCCAGCGAAAGTCGGTGGCGATCGGCCGGCTTCCATTCTCAAACCGTGAGGAGAGAAACGATGAGCGTCATGAAAGCTGTGCGTATCCACGCATTTGGCGGTCCGGAAGTTCTTCGTCTCGAAGAAATCGAACGTCCCGAGCCCAAGATCGACGAAATTCTGATCCGGGTCGAGGCTGCCAGCGTCAACCCTGTCGATTGGAAGATGCGTGAGGGAAGCTATCCGGCTGTTCAGGAAGACGATTTGCCTTACGTGCTCGGTCGAGATGTCTGCGGAACGGTCGAGAAGGTAGGGGAGGGGGTCGGCGCGTTTCGCCTCGGCGAGGCGGTCTATGCCTTTCTCAATCCACGGCACGGCGGTTACGAACAATTCGTCATCGCCAGGCCGGAAGAAGTAGCGCCGAAGCCGAGGCTGATGAACCCGGTGGAGGCTGCCGCAATTCCGCTGGCGGGCATTACCGCATGGCAGGGCCTATTCGAGCATGGCGGGCTTCAGGCAGGCCAGCGCGTCCTCATCCATGGCGGCGCGGGTGGTGTCGGTCATTTGGCCATTCAGTTTGCGAAGGCGAAAGGCGCCTGGGTCGCGACGACGGTTTCCGGCGGCGATATGGAATTCGCGCGTTACCTCGGTGCCGATCAGGTCATCGACTATGAGAGTGAGCGCTTCGAGGAGGCGATCCAGCCGGTGGACATGGTGTTCGATCTCGTCGCCGGCGAAACCCAGGATCGGTCGTTCAGCGTGATAAAGACGGACGGTATCCTAGTTTCGACGCTTGCCCAGCCCGATAAGAAACGTGCAACCGAGCTAGGGATACGCGCCATTCGCTATACGGCGCAGCCGAACGGTGTGCAGCTCGCGGAGATCAGCCGCCTCATCGACGATGGAAAGGTGCGCGTCGAGATTCGCCGCGTTTATCCGCTTGATCAGGCGCGCGCCGCACAAGAGGCGATCATGAACGAACATAATCGCGGCAAAATCGTCTTGCGGGTCGAGCATTGATGCACGCCCTGCCGGGTGTATTTCCCCTTAAAGTCCGGGCTGATCGGCCACTCGATCCTGATCATATTGCTCCGCGCCCGGTAAAGGCTTCAGCCAGGGTTCGCGCCGCTTTACCCAGAGTTCGTAGGTCGGAACCATATCGGTCGGTGCGCTATCGAGGCATCCGAACTTGATCTCGGCCTCGACGTCGTTGATCGCAAAAACATGCGACCCACAATGAGGGCAGAAGCTCCGGCCTTCGTAGGCGGTTGTCTCGCCCGTCGTCGAGAAGGCCTCGGCCTTCCAGATCCCGAAAAACGCAAAGGCCGAACCGCTTTCTTGGCGGCAGTCGGTGCAATGGCAAATACCGACGCGGTTCGGCTCACCGCTGATGGAATAGCGAACCCTTCCGCAGCGGCATGATCCATGTCGCAATGTCATTTCAAAAGCCTCCGTGCCTATTGAGTGCAACCTGACGCCTCGCGCGAACTGGAAACATCAGACATTGGGGAAATGTTCCCGATAGCGAAGACCGCTCTCGCCGCCGTCTGGCCTAAGGCAGTCGGTAGGCGATGACATAATCGCCGGGCTTGGTGCCGATCGAGCCGTGGCCGCCTGCGACCATGACCACATATTGCTTGTTGTCGCCCGCCGTATAGGTCATCGGCGTCGCCTGGCCACCTGCGGGCAAGCGAGCTTGCCAAAGCTGCCGCCCGGTGGTGACGTCATAGGCGCGCAGATAGTTGTCGACCGCCGCTCCGAGGAACGCAACGCCGCCCTTGGTCATGATCGGTCCGCCGATTCCGGGAACGCCAACCTTGAAGGGCAGGGGCAGCGGCGTCATGTCATGCACCGTGCCGTTTTTGTGCTTATAGACGATCTTGCCGGTCCTGAGGTCGACGCCGGCGACGTAGCCCCATGGCGGCGCCTGGCAGGGAATACCGAGCGGGCCGAGAAACGGCCCCATATAGACGCCGTATGGCGCACCTTCGTTTCGGTTCAAACCCTGCTCGCTGCCCTTCTCATCCTGACCTCTTGGCGGGATATTCGCACGGGCAACGAGTTCGGAGGTGAAGGCGAGATAGGTTGGCATGCCGAACATGATCTGGCGTTCGGGATCGACGGCGACGCTGCCCCAGTTGAAGGTGCCGAAATTGCCGGGATAGATGATCGATCCACGCAGGGATGGTGGCGTGTAGCGGCCCTTATATTTGTACCGGTGGAAGGCGATGCGGCAGGCGAGTTGATCGAGGAGCGTCACCCCCCACATGTCTTTTTCCTGCAGCGGCGGGGGCGAGAAGGTCAGATCCGAAATCGGCTGCGTCGGCGCGGTGTAATCTTCGGGAATGGCACCACCCGGTGCCGGTATCTCCTTGAAGGGAATGAGCGGCGCGCCGGTGCGCCGGTCGAGTACGTAGATGTCGCCCTGTTTGGTCGAAGCGACAAGCGCGGGAACCACTGTGCCATCGGATTTTGTCATGTCGAAAAGAACGGGCTGCGCCGGAACGTCCATGTCCCATAGATCGTGATGGACGAATTGCTGTACCCATTTGAGCTGGCCGGTGTTGATGTCCAACGCAACGACCGAGGAGGAAAAGCGCTCGACATTTGCGCTGCGGCCCATCCCGAGCTGATCGGGGACCTGATTGCCGAGCGGAATATAGACCATGCCCAAGGCTTCATCGACGCTGAACACCGACCAGCTATTGGGCGAGTTGGTAGTGTAGGTCTGACCGGCCAGGAGGGGCGTCGTCTGGTCGGGGTTGCCGGAGTCCCAGTTCCAGAGCAGTGCGCCGGTCCTGATATCGAAGGCGCGGATGACGCCGGATTGCTCCTGAGTGGAATAGTTGTCGTTGACGGCCCCGCCGACGATCAGCTTATCCGCGACGGCAACGGGCGGCGAGGTCGAGTAGTAGTAGCCGGCCGGGTTGTACTTCATTCCAGCTTCTAGATGGAGTGCACCCTGGTTGGCAAAGCTCGTACAGATCTTGCCATTGGCGGCATCGAGCGCGATCAGCCGCGCGTCGGACGTGGGCAGATAGACGCGGTCGGCGCAGGGTGTTCCGGCCGTCGCCGTTTGATCGTGGTAGTAGGTGACACCACGGCATGTCTGATGTTGGCGATCCGGATTCATGCCGGAATTGGCGTCGAATTTCCATTTCTCCTTGCCGGTTTGCGCATCGAGCGCGATCGCCAGATTGTGTGGCGTACACAGGTAGAGGGTGTCGCCGACCTTGAGCGGCGTCACCTGATAGGTCGTCTCGCCGACATCGTCCGGGCGCTTTACGTCGCCGGTTTGATACCGCCAGATTTCCTTCAGATTGGCGACGTTCTGGACATTGATCTGATCGAGCGGCGAATAGCGCTGGCCGAAAGGTGTCCGGCCATATTGATGCCATTCGCTATCCGCTACGTCGCCGCCCATCGGCGCATTAGCCGCAACCGTCGTCGGCAGCTCGCCTGAATGATCATGCGGATCGGTGGTCATCGAATAGATCGCGACGAGGATGGAGACGATCAGCGGTACGGCAAGTGGCCAGGGATTTGCGGCGTAGTCGACGCCCGCCGGGCTGCGGAAACCGAGTGGACGCCTGATCCAGGGCGTGAGCATCCAGAGCCCGATCAGGATGATGAGGCCGCCCCGCGGGCCGAGCTGCCACCAATCGAAGCCCACCTCCCATATGGCCCAGAGGAGTGCGGCGAGCACGAGGATTGCATAGAGCCAAAGGGCAGCCGGTTTGCGCATGAACAGCAAAAGCGCGGTGGCGATGAACATCAGGCCGGCAAAGAGATAGAAGAAACTGCCGCCGAGCAGGACAAGCCATAGTCCGCCGCCGCCGAGCCATAAGCCGATGATCGCCAGAAGTGCCGATGTGATAAGAATGGCCATGATCTACTCCAGTCTCTATCCGCTTGTTGGCGGCGATTGATCGAGCGCAGGCGACGACGATCGGTCAGGATCCGCTTGCGGATCACACCCGGCGAAGCTGAAACTCGGGAGAGTGAGGGTGGAAACGATATCGATTGGGGTCGCCGATTTTGGATCGATCCATGAAGACCTCCAAAACAAAATCTTAAGTTGAACGTAAGGCCAGCGGAAATGTTCCGCGCAAAGCGAGCACCTTTGTTGGCGCGCTGAAATTGCTCGGCTCACCCAAATTGATTAACGATCGTAGTTAATTTTTTAATAATTTTGTGTTTACTCATGGAACTAAGCGCGGGACTAATCGTTTCCGCGCGGCACCGGAGGAAACATGATGAATTTCAAAATCGTCACCGCTCAGTCCGAAGTGGAAACCGAGGACACCGGAACCTATCCAGATGGCATGATGGAGCGCGATCGTATCGACTTTTCCTCAAGTCGGGAAAAACTTAACCGCAGATCTCACGAGCGCGATTACGGTGCCGGCAAAAAGCTTGCGCCCATCCCGGTCGGCTACGTGTGAGCCGGCCATCCATTGATACCTTGATGGTTCGAGAGCAGGTCTCTCGGGCAACGATCGCCGCAGCTTTTGCCCTTCGGCCTTTACTCAGGCCGGTCGTCAAATGTACAGCGCCGCCATTTTACGCCACGCGCCTGCCCGATGGGCACGGCCGCCCCAGACATGCAGTTGATGACCGACCTGTTTGTCGACGAGAAGCTGGCTTAGGTGGCGGTTGTTGTCGAGGAAGGGATCTGCGTCCCCGATGGTGAGGACGATGTCGACCTGACGTAGACTTTCGAGCCGGCATTCGCAGGAAAGCCCTGGAAGGAAGTGCGTCGGCGTGTGGAAGTAGACATTGTCGTCGTAGTATCCCTCGAACAGGTCGCCGAAGTATTCGACCTTCATCGTGAGATCGTAGCGGCCGGAAAAGGCGACGAGCTTGCGAAAGAGGTGAGGGTGGCGAAAGACCAAGCTGGCCGCCTGGAAGGCGCCGAGGCTGCAGCCGTGTACGATGGTGCAGTCATGAGGATTTTTCTGCGCCATCAGCGGCAGAACTTCGTTCAGAATATATTCCTCGAAGGCGGCGTGCCGGCGAATGCGGTCGGCCGGATGCTGTCGCGATCCGTAGAAGGTCTCGGCGGCCAGACCCTCGATACAATAAAGCTGGAGATGACCGGCCTGCAATTTGTCGGCTAGGCTGGCGACGATGCCAAGCTGCTCATACTCCCAGAAACGCCCGTCTCTCGTCGGAAACATCAATACCTTGGCGCCGGCATGGCCGAACACCAGCAGCTCCATGTCTCGATGCAGGCGCTGGCTATACCAGCGCAGGTATTCCCGGTTCATGGCACCTAAAAAATCGTTCGACTTTTTCGCGAAGCACCGCTTGTTGCTCGGTGCTGCCAACATAGTCGAAGTGACCGGCGTCCAGGATGAAGATTTCGTTAAACTTTGGCAGCGCGTTCGCCACCGCGAACTGGCAGGGCGGCGCTACCGCGGGATCGAAGAGGGCTGCTGCGACGAGCATTGGTACCTTGATACGGGCCGCCGCGTTTGCGGCATCGAACAGGCGCAGGGTTTCGAACACGCTTCCATGCTTCTTCTCGTACGCCTGGACGGATTGCGCGCTGCCGATCGTCGGCAAGCTCAGCCATAGCGACCTGTGCCCGAAGGTCGGTACGATGAGATGCCCGCGATCGATCCGGCTGTCGAAGGGGATTGCCAGCGCCCCGATACCGCCGCCGAAGCTGATGCCGCTGTAGCCAATATGCCCCTCAAGCCAGGGATAAAGGGCAATAAGCGTCGAGACGGCGAGCCACAGATCGTCGACGCAGCCGCCGATGATATAGGAATCGGGTTTTTCGATACCGTAAAGCACATGCCCGCCAGGATCGGCTGGAATCGGCGGACGAGCGCTGAGGGAGAGGCCGCGAGAGCAAGGAAACAGTATGGCCGTCTCTTCCACCGACAAATCGAAGTCGGGCATATCCCGCCCGCCATAGCCATGTCCCACGACAAGGCCACGCCGCACCGCCCCGGTGCGGGGAAGAAGCAGCCAGCCGCTGATCCGAAACGTGCCAGTCGACCTATAGGTCACGTCGAGAACATGCCAGTCGGGATGCTGGATTTTGCTGCGGCGGAGTTTCGGCTGGGGATCGACCGCGATGGCGCGCCGATACCGCTCGGTCCAAAAATCATCGAAACCGGAGATTTCCTCGGGCGGCTTGATCGCCAGGAGCTGCTCGAGCTGCATGCCATAGGTCGGATCGAAGGCGAAGGGGTGTGTCGTTGGAACGCTCATCTTGTGCTTGTCCCGCGAAAGGATTGGCGAGGCAAGACTGGAACCTCGGCAATGCCCGCAAAACCATGTCATCTGCCACAGCGTTCAGGCTGCGAGATGTCGAACGACTGAATAGAATTCATCTTTCTTTCGATCGCATTAGAAGTCGTGGGCGCAGAGTGCTAAAGTTCTCTTATTTCCCTTGTAAGCGCGGTTTCCGGAACCAGATCAAATTTCGCCGGACGCTAGAGGGTTTCGGCATCTATCCGGACGGTCGTCCGGCCCGGTCACGGGGCATTGATCATCATTGTTTGCCATGGAGGAGAGCATGACGTTTCGACCGCTTCACGATCGCATTCTCGTTCGCCGCGTCGAATCTGAAGAAAAGACGAAGGGCGGCATCATCATCCCCGACACTGCCAAGGAGAAGCCGCAGGAAGGCGAAGTCATCGCCGTCGGCTCTGGCGCACGCAACGAGGCCGGCCAAGTCCAACCGCTCGATGTCAAGGCCGGCGACCGCATCCTGTTCGGGAAATGGTCCGGTACCGAGATCAAGATCGACAATGAAGACCTGCTGATCATGAAAGAAACCGACGTCCTGGGCATCATCGAGTTTCCGGCGGAAGACCAGAGGTCTGCCTGAGCCGTCTTCTTTCAAGCATCAGTCAAAACTGCGCTGCCTATGGAGGAGTAAAAAATGGCTGCCAAAGAAGTCAAATTTCACACCGACGCCCGTGAACGCATGCTGAGGGGGGTGGATATTCTCGCCAACGCGGTCAAGGTGACGCTCGGTCCGAAGGGCCGCAACGTCGTCATCGACAAGTCCTACGGCGCTCCGCGCATCACCAAGGATGGCGTCACCGTCGCCAAGGAAATCGAACTCGAAGACAAGTTCGAAAACATGGGCGCACAGATGCTGCGGGAGGTCGCCTCCAGAACCAGCGATATCGCTGGCGATGGCACCACGACCGCAACCGTTCTCGCCCAGGCCATCGTTCGCGAAGGCGCCAAGGCTGTTGCAGCCGGCATGAACCCGATGGACCTGAAGCGCGGCATCGACCTCGCCGTCGACGCCGTCGTCAAGGAACTGAAGACAAACGCCCGCAAGATCTCCAACAATTCCGAAATCGTTCAGGTCGGCACCATCTCTGCCAATGGCGACCCGGAAATCGGGCGCTATCTGGCGGAAGCCATGCAGAAGGTCGGCAATGAAGGCGTGATCACCGTCGAAGAAGCCAAGACGGCTGAAACCGAACTCGAAGTCGTCGAAGGCATGCAGTTCGATCGCGGCTATCTCAGCCCCTACTTCGTGACCAACCCGGACAAGATGCGGGCGGAACTGGAAGACCCATATATCCTGATCCATGAGAAGAAGCTCTCCAACCTTCAGGCCATGCTGCCGATCCTCGAGGCTGTGGTGCAATCGAGTAGCCCGTTACTGATCATTGCCGAGGACGTCGAAGGCGAAGCGCTGGCAACGCTCGTCGTCAACAAGCTGCGCGGTGGTCTGAAGATCGCTGCTGTCAAGGCTCCGGGCTTCGGCGATCGCCGCAAGGCCATGCTGGAAGATATCGCCATCCTGACGGGCGGTAGCGTCATCTCCGAAGACCTCGGCATCAAGCTGGAAAACGTCACGCTCAACATGCTCGGCCGTTCCAAGAAGGTGATGATCGAGAAGGAGAACACCACCATCATCGATGGTGCCGGATCGAAGGGCGAGATCGAGGCGCGTGTGACGCAGATTCGTGGTCAGATCGAGGAAACCACCGCCGACTACGACCGCGAAAAGCTGCAGGAACGCCTTGCCAAGCTCGCTGGCGGCGTTGCCGTCATCCGCGTCGGCGGCTCGACCGAAATCGAGGTGAAGGAAAAGAAGGATCGCGTCGACGATGCACTGCATGCGACGCGTGCGGCCGTTGAGGAAGGTATCCTGCCGGGCGGTGGCGTGGCGCTGATGCGCGCGGTCAAATCGCTCGACGGGCTCAAGGCCGAAAACGAAGACCAGCGCGTCGGTGTCGAGATCGTCCGCCGGGCGATCGAGGCGCCCGTCCGCCAGATTGCCGAGAATTCCGGCGCCGAGGGCTCCATCATCGTCGGCAGGTTGCGCGAGACGGCCGATTTTTCGTTCGGCTGGAACGCTCAGACCAGTGAGTATGGCGATCTCTACGCCATGGGTGTGATCGACCCTGCCAAGGTCGTGCGCACGGCGCTGCAGGATGCAGCCTCCATTGCTGGGCTGTTGGTGACGACGGAAGCGATGATCGCCGAGAAGCCGAAGAAGGGCTCCGCGCCAGCTCTGCCGCCCGGCGCCGGAATGGACTTCTGAGGATTGCGATGGTGGCTCGCCCGATCGGGCGGGCCATTGTCGGCGCAGATTGGGAGGAGGTTCGAACAATCGTTGGGCTATGCAAGCCTAACTTACAATGGAGCTAGTTGCTTCCATCGTTCTTGCGCGCTTTGGCGCTGTCATTGCTGGATGACGAGATTGTTTTGCCGTCAGGCTGTTGACCGAAATAGGTTCCGCCAAGATGACCGCCGGCGCTGGTGTTTTTCACTTGGCGTTCGGCTCGCTTCTGGAGCTTATGAACGTCGCTTTTGCTCATTTTTGTCTCCGTTGTTCAAGTCGTACACTTGAACAACTGGTGCGGACAGGATGGGTTCCCCAGATTTTTGAGATCGAACCTTCACGCTAAGGTGAGCGAGCCGCCGCGAAAGTCGGCTGGTGTCGGCACCATGGCCGCGTCGTCCCCCTATTGGTCGGCGCCGAAAAAGGCCAGCCGGGTAAGCGCCGTATAATGCGATTCCGACACCATAAGGGCGACGAAGACAAGCACCAGGACTGGCGGAACCAGAATAGCGTAGATCAACGCTAACCGTTCCCAGGCCATGTGCATGAAAACGGCAACGATCAGCCCCGCCTTGAGGATCATGAACAGCAGGATCAGAAACCATCTGAGATAGCCCTGTATGCCGAGATAGTCGACGAGATAGGAGAAGGTGCTGAGGACGAAGAGCAGCCCCCAGACCACCATGTACAGTCTTATCGGATGCTGCTGTCCTGAATGTGCCTGCGTCTGTGCCATGATGCCATCCTCACCACAGATAGAAGAATGCAAAGATGAATACCCAGACGAGATCGACGAAGTGCCAATAAAGCCCCATGATCTCGACGATTTCATAATGGCCCTTGCGGCTGGTGAAAAATCCTCGTCTTCCGTGATCGAAATCTCCGCGCCATACCTTGCGTGCGATGATGAGGAGAAAAATGACGCCGATCGAGACGTGGGTGCCGTGAAAGCCGGTAATCATGAAAAAGGAGGAGCCAAACTGTGCCGCACCCCAGGGATTTCCCCAGGGGCGAACCCCTTCCGTGATCAGTTTGGTCCATTCGAATGCCTGCATTCCGACGAATGTCGCGCCGAGAGCCGCTGTCGCCAGCATCAGCACAGCCGTCTTGCGCCGATCGCGGCGGTATCCGAAGTTGACGGCCATGGCCATCGTGCCGCTGCTGCTGATGAGGACGAAGGTCATGATAGCGATCAGGATCAGCGGGATTTCCTGGCCGCCGATCCTTAGGGCGAAAACCTCGCTGGGATTGGGCCAGGGAACGTTCGTCGACATGCGCGCCGTCATATAGGCCAGCAGAAAACACCCGAAAATGAAGGTGTCGCTGAGGAGGAATATCCACATCATCGCCTTGCCCCAGGAGACGTTCTTGAACGCCCGCTGGTCCGATGACAGATCGGCCGCGACGCCGCGCAGTCCCGTCGGCCGCAGAAGTGGATCGTGTACCGGTCTTTCTATGGATTCGGTCATCGTCGAAGCTCCTCAGGTGACCAATTGACGGCAGAGATCGGCGAAACTATTGGCCCAGCCGGCAAAAAGCGCAAAAAGGACCAGCCAGACAACGAGCATGAAATGCCAGTAGATGGCGCAGAGATCGACGCTCAGGCGCACTCTCGCCTGCCCGACGTTGCCTTGGGCACGGATTGTCGTGCGCCCGAGCACGAAAAGCCCGCCAAGAATGTGCAGGCCGTGCAGCCCGGTAATCATGTAGAAGAAGCTGTTCGATGGATTGTCGGCGAGCACATAGCCCGCCGCAACCAATTGCCGCCACGCCAAAACCTGCCCGACAAGGAAAAGAACGGCGAGCACCAAAGCCACCGCAAGAGCCGTGTTCAGCATCTCGCTGCGGTCAAGACGGGCTTCGGTTTTCGCCCATTGCAGGGCGACGCTACTGGCGGCAAGGGCGGCCGTATTCACCCAAAGCATCCGAGGGATGGGAATGCTCCACCAATCGGAGCCGCTGAGGCGTGTCAAGTAGGCGCTGATGAGGAGCGCGAATAAGGCGCCGACGACGGCGAGAAAGATGCCGAGACCGACTTTTGCCGTTGTCTCCGACGATCCCCGCATCTCCGGCGCATCGTCCACCAAGCCCGTTTCCAACCAGGGCTTCGAGGTCAGCCTCTGCCGCGCCATCCACCAGGCGATGATGCAGGCAATCCCCGCCATGAAGATGAGAATGGCGCTCATGACGACGCCCTTTCGGGCAATCGGCTTGGCGCCGGCTGGTTCTGCGGAATGAAGTCCTGATCCGCGCCGGGCACACTGTAATCATAGGGCCAGCGATAGACGATCGGCAGCTCCTTGCCCCAATTTCCATGCGCAGGCGGCGTTTGCGGCGTCTGCCATTCCAATGTCGTTGCCCGCCAGGGATTGCCGCCCGCCTGCCGGCCCCAGCGTAGGCTCCAGGCGAGATTGAACAGGAAGAGAATCTGTGCAGCGCCGACGATCAGCGCGGCGACGGTGATGAACATGTTCAGCGTATGCGCTGACGGCGGAATGAAGGCCGTTTCGCCGAGCTCGTAATAGCGGCGCGGCACCCCCATCAGACCGAGATAGTGCATCGGGAAGAAGATCGCATAGGCGCCGAGGAAGGTGATCCAGAAGTGGATATGGCCCATCGTCACGTTCAGCATGCGCCCGGTGACTTTCGGATACCAATGGTGGATTGCGCCGAAGATCACCAGGATCGGCGCGACCCCCATCACCATGTGGAAATGGGCGACGACGAACATGGTGTCTGACAGCGGCACGTCGACGACGACATTGCCGAGAAAGAGGCCGGTCAGCCCGCCATTGATGAAGGTGACGATGAAGGCCAGAGCAAACAGCATCGGCATTGTCAGATGGATATCGCCGCGCCAGAGCGTCAGTACCCAGTTATAGACCTTGATTGCCGTCGGAATGGCGATGATCAAAGTCGTGGTCGCAAAAAAGAACCCGAAGTTCGGGTTCATGCCGCTGACATACATGTGATGCGCCCATACGACGAAGCTCAGCGCTGCGATGATGACGATCGCCCAAACCATCATCCGATAGCCGAAGATGTTCTTGCGCGCATGCGTGCTGATCAGATCCGAGACGATGCCGAAGGCTGGAAGTGCAACGATATAGACTTCGGGGTGACCGAAGAACCAGAAGAGATGCTGGAACAGGATGGGGCTGCCGCCCCCTTGCTGCAACTGCTGGCCCATCTCGACGATGGCAGGCATGAAGAAGCTCGTGCCGAGCAAGCGGTCGAACAGCATCATGACGGCGGCGACGAAGAGGGCCGGGAAGGCGAGCAGCGCCATGACGGTTGCGGTGAAAATCCCCCATACCGTCAGGGGCATCCGCATCAGGGTCATGCCGCGGGTGCGTCCCTGCAGCACCGTGACGACATAGTTCAGCCCGCCCATGGTAAAGCCGATGATGAACAGGATCAGCGATGACAGCATCAGGATGATGCCCCAGTCACGCCCTCCCGGCGTGCCCGATAGAAGAGCCTGCGGCGGATAGAGCGTCCAGCCGGCGCCCGTCGGTCCGCCGGGCGCGAAAAAGCCGACGACCAGCACGATGACGGCAAGCAGGTAGAGCCAGTAGCTCAGCATATTCGCATAGGGAAACACCATATCGCGCGCGCCGAGCATCAGGGGGATCAGATAGTTGCCGAACCCGCCGAGGAACAGCGCCGTCAGCAGGTAGATCACCATGATCATGCCGTGCATGGTGATGAACTGGTAATAGTGGTCCGCATCGATAAAGGAGAAGTAGCCGGGAAAGCCGAGCTGCAGGCGCATGAGCCAGGACAGCACCAGCGCCACCATGCCGATGGAGATGGCGGTTAGAGAATACTGAATGGCGATGATCTTGGCATCCTGGCTGAAGACATATCTCGTCCACCAGCTTTTCGGATGATAAAGCTCCACATCCTCGACTTCAGCGGGCTGGATGACCTGCTCGGTGCCCGATCCAATATCGACCATATTCCATCCTCCCTGTTCCTTCCGATGCGGCCTTCCTCTTCAGGTACCGGTCGCACTTACTTGGCCGCCGACTTCTCCGCAGACGCCAGCGATTTCGCGAAAGTCGGCTGCTGCTGCAGCCAGGCTTGATAGGCGGTGTCGGTATCGACGACGACCGTGCCGCGCATTTGTGGATGACCGACGCCGCATAGCTCCGCGCAGAGAACCTCGAAGGTTCCCGTCCGCGTCGGCGTGAACCAATAATAGGTGACCGTGCCGGGGATCATATCCATCTTGGCCCGGAACTCCGGCACGTAGAAATCGTGCAGCACGTCGATCGAGCGCAGCAGCACCTTCACCGACTTGCCGGCCGGTATATGCAGTTCGCCACCCTCGACGATAACGTCATCCAGGCCCGCAGGATCATTCTTGTCCAGACCGAGCGGGTTGTCCGGAGTGACGTCGCGCGTATTCGCCCGCCCAAGCCGCCCGTCCGCCCCCGGCAGCCGGAAGCTCCATTGCCATTGCTGACTGACGACTTCGACCTCGCTGGCATCGGCGGGGACCGTGACGAATTGTTTCCACACGAAGAGGCCCGGCGCGAGCATTGCCGCGACGCCGATCGCGGTTCCGGCGGCAAGCCACCATTCCAACCGCTTGTTTTCGGGCTGGTATGCCGCCTGGTTTCCGGCGCGGTGCCTGAAACGGAAGACGCAATAGGCAACGAACAGCACGACGACGGTGAAGACGACGCCGGTGATCCAGAACGTGATGATAATCGTGTTGTCGATATAGCTCCAATTGGAAGCGATCGGCGTCCACCACCAAGGGCTCAGCAGGTGGAACGTGATCGATCCCACTACCAGTAGAACGAGAACCAATACGACAGCCATCGTCTCCTCCCTGACCCGGCCGAGCGTTTCCACAATCCCATCGCGAAACGTTTTAGTATTATCTCATGAACAAATCACACGGGCAATTGCAGCAACGGCAGCTGTTCATCCGGCGAACCACACGGGGCATATCAACGCCGCGGGCCGGATCGGCGGCGTCCATCATTGAGCCGAGCTCCCGCCGATCCGACGGCGACATAGAAAACAGCTCATCCGCATCAGGCATCTCGCTATTTGGAATATTGCTTCAGATAGGCGATCAGATTGGTAATCTCGGTGTCATCCTTTATCCCGGTGAAGGTCATCTTCGTGCCCTTCACCTTTGCCTGGGGCGCATGCAAATAGTCGCGCAGCGACGTCTCGTTCCATACCAGGCCATCCTTGCCCGCCTGCTGCATGGCGGGCGAATAGGCGAAATTTGGATGTGTTCCGGCCGTCCTGCCGAACAAGCCGTTCAGCGAAGGGCCGACTTTGTTCTGATCGGTTTCGGCGATATGACAGATGGCGCATTTCTTGAAGACGGTGGCGCCGGCCGTGGCGTCACCCTCCTGCGCGAGGGCATCAAGCGGTAGAGCAAAGGCGAAAAGCAGACAGATCGGAAGAAAACGGTAAGACATGGCAATCCTCATTCTCTTCATCGCTATCCCAACCAAGGCGACTGCCATCTGACAGTTCGCAACGGCTTGGAGGATGATCCCACGGAAAATTTTCTTGTGAATTCAAAGCGTGCGGTTCGGATAGGCGGAGGCAATCAATTTTCGATATAAATGCCAGGTCGGATGCCCGAGGATGGGCATGACGACAAAGCTGGCAAAGATCGGGATCGTGCCGACGACGAGCAGCGCCGCGACGATCAATCCCAAAAGCGCGGCCGGCCATGACATGAAACGCCGCCACAGCAGCTCTCCTCCACCACCACGATCCGGCTAACAGTGCGAAGATGCCCGGCAAATTTCTACCGACACGTCAAACCGCAACCGGTAGTCTAGTTTTATCAAATCTCTTTGCCTTTGTCGCCTATTCCTTAAATTAGATGTTCGTCATTTCTTGTGGTAACGATCAAGCGGGGACATATGATCTCAAGCAGCCCATAAGGCGCCGTAGCGAACTCGTCGCAGGCGTTCATTCAGGATGCCGCTACCCTTGTCGCGAATTTTGAGGTTTCAGAGGGAGGCCGAGGCCTGCTTCAGGTGCGGCCCACAGTTCATTCTACTGAGCTGCCGCCGCGCAATGGCTGGAAAAACACCACGCCCTGAGAGAGTCATGCATCGTCAGATGGGAAATCCGATATGGAAGATCAAAAATTCAGAATGGCACTCGAACAGCATTGGGCCGCTTCGGACGCCGGGGATTTCGAACTGGAACATGAAATTTATCAGGACAACGCTCTCCTCGAATATCCTCAGTCCGGCGAGCGGATCCACGGTCGTCGAAAGATTCAGGAAAGCCGGTTCGCTCAACCAAACAAGAAGCGCTTCAGCGTCCGCCGCATCGTTGGCAGCGGCGAACTCTGGGTTACGGAATTCGTCCTCACCTACGATGGCATGCCTTCCCACGCCGTAAGCATCATGGAACTCACGGATGGTCTTGTGGCGAAAGAGACCCAATACTTCGCGAATCCTTTTGATCCGGCGCAGTCGCGCGCGCACCTGGTCGATCGATAATGGGCAATCGTGTTGATTGGGGGGCACGGAGTTGATCTTGTCCCCAGCTACAGGAAAAGGGTTCTCTTCCGCACCAAGTACGAAAGTTCGACGCTGCGCGACTATCTGGGCGTTTCACGCCTAGCTCTCGCGTAACTTTTCAGAGCCGGCAAGTTGCAGATCGCCGTCCGCAGTTCGATTCTCATCAACTGCAATGCACACGTCGAGTGACCGGGTTCGGTTCTGCTCCCGTCAAGGGCTGGATAGGCGGATCGGCATCTTCTTCGAAATAGCATATCCGTCCAAATGACATCAGAGCATCGCGGCCGTAGCCACATACCCACATATGTGCTAATGTGGGTCTCCATAGTTCAGGAACACGTGAGATGAGCCGATTGACGATCGACATAACGGACCAGCAACATCAAAGCTTAAAGGCGCTGGCGGCTTTGCAGGGCAAGACAATCAAGCAGTATGCACTCGAGCGCCTCTTTCCCGGAGACACAGATGGAGAACGAGCCTGGGAGGAGCTGAAGACGTTAATGAACACGCGCATCAATGAAGGGCTCGCCGGAAAACTGTCGACCAAAACCGTAAGCGAGATCCTCGACGAGGAGATTGCCGAGGGTCGTGCTTGACGGCCTACATTCTTACCGCAGAGGCGGAATCTGATCTACGTTCGGTAATCCGCTACACACGAGCTCAATGGAGTGCCGCCCACGTACGCCGCTACGTCTCGGCGTTGGAGCGAGGTATCGCAAACCTTGCCGTGGGCAAAGCTCCTTTCAAGGATATGAGCGCGCTTTATCCGGCGTTACGAATGGCGCGATGCGAACATCACTACGTCTTTTGTCTGCTTCGAGAGGAGGCGCCTGCCCTTATCGTGGCAATTCTTCATGAACGCATGGATCTCATGAAGCGTTTGGCTGCTCGTCTGAACGAATGATTTTTGGACGAAGGCGAGATGGCCCGAGCGAAAGGCCAATAAATCGTTGTTGTCGAGTGGTTCAAAGGGGGATCGCCTGTTCTGATCCCTCAAGAGCGAGAGATCGGAAAAATCCGGAAGCCTCGGCAGCACCATTTAGGTGTTTAGTTGCGTGCATTGCCCGGTGTATGCAGTGAAGCGCCTGCCTTTTCGGCCGCCGCCTGCAGGCGCTTGTCCCTGGTCCATAACGCCGCTCGCCGATCAAGCAGTATCGAGGCGAGCAAATGGGCATCTGTATAGCCGATGCCCATACTGAAAATGCCATGGCGATCAATCATTGTCATCACTTCGTCGTGCGTTGCGACGAACGCTTGGCGCTGGGCCGCCAGGAAAGCTAGTCTAAGGCTCGAAGGCTTCCTTCAGGCCGAAGCTCTTGCGCTCTCGCAGATCGAGATCCGCTTCGATGTGCGAAATATGGTGGAGCATGAGATGGCACGCCGTCTCGATATCGTTGCGCTCGATGGCAGCGATGATGTCGCCATGTTCCGCATGGCCGCAGCTCGACGCGCTCGACTGGCCGTAGAGCGCGATCACGAGCGACGAGCGGGCGACGAGCTCTTCCATGAAGCGCTGCATGATCAAATTGCCGGAGATCGAGGCGAGCATAAGATGAAAATCGCCCGACGCCTTGATTTCGGCGCGGCGCGCGGACTGGCCGCGCTCGTTCATGAGCCGGCCTTCCTCAAGCAGAAGCTGCTTCAGGTGTTGAACCTCTGAGGGCGTGATCCTTCTTGCCGCTTCGCAGAGAATGCCGGGCTCCACCAGACGGCGGGCAGCGAAGATGTGCCGGGCTTCGTCTGGAGAAGGATAGGCTACGAAAGCGCCACGGTTCTTCTCGACGCTGACAAGTCCTTCATAGGAGAGGGCCTGCAAGGCGGCGCGCGCCAGCGTCCGGCTGACGTTGAAGAGATTGCCGACATCGCTTTCCGAAAGTTTCGTGCCTGGCGAAAGCCTGCGCTCGACGATCGCTTCGCGAATGGCGTCGCGGATCTGCTGCGCACCGGTTTCAGTGGAATCGGAGGTTGTTTGAAGCGCGTCGACTGTGGAGGTCATGAAATCGGATACCTGATAATCGGCGTGATGGTATCCGTATTCCTTACAAAAGTTAAATGGAATTTGCCGCAAAATGGCGGTTAAATTGTATACGATTTTATGCCGATATTGCAGACAAAAGCCTATTTCGTGTGCAGACGAGTGTTTACCTCTCCCGAGGCAATTTTCTGAGTTTGCCGCAAAAAATCATGATTCACAAAGAGTTGGTGCGCTGCACCAGAATTGGCACGGCAGATGCATTGTCTTTCTCAAACAGAGGAAGACACGATGTCGAAAGCGGCAGAGATCGATATAGCATCCGTTTCGAAGGTCTATGGCACGACGACCGCCGTGCATGCGATCAGCCTGAAGATTCCGGCCGGCTCCTATTGCTGCTTTCTAGGGCCGTCCGGCTGCGGCAAGACATCGACCCTTCGCATGATCGCCGGTCATGAAAGCATTTCGTCGGGCGATATCCGCCTCGGAAACATCGTCGTCACCGATTTTCCGCCTGCCAAGCGCGGCACGGCGATGATGTTCCAATCCTACGCGCTCTTTCCCCATCTCGACCTCATCGACAACGTCGCCTTCAGCCTGAAGATGAAGGGCGTGGACAGGGACGAGCGCCGGGCCAAGGCGCTTGAGATGCTGAAGCTGATGCAGATGGAGGCCTATGCCACGCGGCGTCCGGCGCAGCTTTCCGGCGGGCAGCAGCAACGTGTGGCGCTTGCCCGCGCGCTGATTACAGACCCCGAGGCCCTGCTGCTCGACGAGCCGCTGTCGGCGCTCGATCCGTTCCTGAAGATCCGCATGCGTGCAGAGCTGAAGAAGCTGCAGAAGACGCTCGGGATCACCTTCGTGCATGTGACGCACAGCCAGGAAGAGGCCATGGCGCTCGCCGATATCATCGTCATCATGAACGATGGCAGGATCGAGCAGGCCGCCGCGCCGCGTCAGGTCTTTGAGCGTCCGGCGACGGCCTTCGTCGCTCGCTTCATGGGGGACCACAACGTCCTCTCCGGGCGGGTTACGTCCAGTGAAGATGGCGTTCTGACGATGACAGCTCCCGAGGGGCAGACATTTTCCGTGCGCGGAACCGGCAGGGAGGTGGGCGAGGCTGTCGATATCGGCATTCGCACTGACCGCGTGAGCCTGCAGGAGGCCTCCGAAAAGGCCGTCGGCTTCAATGGCATCGTCTCCAACATCGAATATCGCGGCGCGTCGGTGAAGATCACCGTCATCGGCGCGGGCAGCGACGACTTCACGGTCATCGCGAGCGACGGCGATTATTTCGCCAAACCCGTATCGGTCGGCGATGCGGTGTCTCTGAGCTGGGCCCTGGAGGACGCAATCCTCCTTGGCCGGGCTTCCGCATGAATTTCAAGCATCACACAAGGGGAACTGACATGACGACTGAAACGAAGACGACCAAGGCGGTAAAGGGAATCTCCCGCCGCTCGCTATTGAAGACCGGCGCTGCCGCCGCCGGCGCGATCGCCGGCTCCGGCCTCATCACCGGCTTTCCGACCATCTGGGCGCAATCCAACATCACGCTTCGCCAGTTCGGCACCGGCGTTTCGAACATCAATGCGATCGCTGAGAAGTGCAAGGCCGATCTCGGCATTACGCTGGAGATGACGGCGACCGATTCCGATGCCGCCGCCCAGCGCGCGGTTACCCAGCCGGACAGCTATGACATTGCCGACATCGAATACTGGATCGCCAAGAAGGTCTTCCCGACCGGCGTCATGCAGCCGATGGACGTCAAGAAGCTCAAATATTTCGACAAGATCGTGCCGCTGTTCATCAACGGCAAGCTGAAGTCGGACAGCGTCATCGCCCAGGGCACGGCGCCGCACACGGTCGGCTTCGTCGAAGCGCAGGGCTCCAAGAAATTCGCCAAGGAGCCGACGCAGTGGATGACGATGGTTCCGACCATCTACAACGCCGACACGTTGGGTATCCGTCCGGACTTGACCGGCCGCCCGATCACGAGCTGGGCCGACATTCTCGATCCGGCCTTCAAGGGCAAGACCGCGATCCTCAATATCCCGTCGATCGGTATCATGGATGCCGCGATGATCATGGAAGCTGCCGGCAAGATCAAATATGCCGACAAGGGCAACATGACGAAGGCCGAGATCGACAAGACGATCGACTTCCTGATCAAGACCAAGGGTGACGGCCAGTTCCGCGCCTTCTGGAAGTCCTTCGACGAAAGCGTCAACCTGATGGCGTCCGGCGAAGTCGTCATCCAGTCCATGTGGTCGCCGGCCGTTGCTGCCGTTCGTTCCAAGGGCATTGCCTGCACCTTCCAGCCGCTCAAAGAAGGTTATCGCGCCTGGGGTGGCGGCCTTGGCCTCGCCTCGCATTTGAAGGGCGCGCAGCTCGACGCTGCCTATGACTATATCAACTGGTACACGTCCGGCTGGGTCGGCGGCTATCTCAACCGCCAGGGCTACTATTCCGCCTGCATGGAAACGGCCAAGCAATTCATGTCGGCCGACGAATGGGGCTACTGGATCGAGGGCAAGCCGGCGCAGGGCGATATCCTGTCTCCGGAAGGCAAGGTCATGGAGAAGGCCGGCGCCGTTCGCGATGGCGGCTCGTTCGAAGCCCGCATGGGCGCGGTCGCCTGCTGGAACTCGGTGATGGACGAAGACCGCTACATGGTTCGCCGCTGGAACGAGTTCATCGCCGCCTAAGCAGCATCGCCCTCAAATCAAATCCTCTCCCCGTAAGCGGGGGGAGGAAGCCGCAAACGGAGAAACCGGAACATGGCGACGATCGCTTCCTCAGAGACGGACCAGGCAGCGCAAAAAGCGGGTGGCGGACGTGGTTTTGGCGTGCCGCTGCGGTTCGTCTCCTATCTGCAGGCGGCGCCGCTGTTTCTGATCCTGGGCTTCTTCTTTCTGCTGCCGATTGCAATGATCGGCGTCGTCAGTTTTTGGGATTATGATTTCGCCGGTCTCTATCCCGCCTTCCTAACCACGAATTACACCGACACGCTGGGTTCGTGGGTCACCTGGAAGACCTATCTCAACACGCTGAAATTTACCGCCATCGTCTGGGCATTGACGCTGGTGATTGGCTTCTGGGTCGCCTATTTCCTCGCCTTCCATATCCGCCGCACGTCGACGCAGATGATCCTCTTCCTCGTCTGCACCGTGCCGTTCATGACGTCGAACATCATCCGCATGATCTCCTGGATCCCGGTGCTCGGGCGCAACGGGCTCGTCAATTCCACCCTGATCCAGATGGGGCTCATCCCGAAGCCGATCGAATGGCTGCTCTATTCCGATTTTGCCGTCGTGCTCGCCATGGTGCATCTCTATACGCTGTTCATGGTGACGCCGATCTTCAACACGCTGATGCGCATCGACCGCTCGCTGTTCGAAGCCGCCCGCGATGCCGGCGCCAGCGGCTGGCAGGTCCTTTGGAACGTGGTGATCCCGCTTGCCAAGCCCGGCATGGCGATCGGCACGATCTTCGTCGTCACGCTGGTCATGGCGGATTTTTCGACCGTGCAGGTCATGTCCGGCGGCCAGAGCGCCTCCATCGCGCTGATGATGAAAAACCAGATGTCGCTGCTGCAATATCCGGCGGCGGCGGCCAATGCGGTGGTGCTGCTGATCCTCGTCCTGCTGATGGTTTCCGCCATCCTGCGGATCGTCGATATCCGCAAGGAGCTTTGAGATGAACCGCGAAAAACGCAGCCTGGAATTCTACGTCCTTGCCATCTTTTTCATTGTCTTCGTGCTGTTTCTCTACGGTCCGCTTTCGGCGATCCTCATCCTTTCCTTCCAGGGACCGGATGGCGGCCTGACCTTTCCGTTGAACGGCGTCTCGCTGCATTGGTTCGCAAACCTGTTTGAGAAGCAGGCGGTCGGCGATTTCGGCGCCTCGTTCCGCCGATCGTTCATGCTGGGGTTGATGGTGATGGTCGTCACGGTCGTCGTGTCGTTGCTGGCCGGCCTGGCCTTTCGCCGCCGCTTCCGCGGAGCATCGTTGCTGTTCTACGCGACGGTCGCCAGTCTGGTGGTTCCGTCTATCATCATCTCTCTCGGCATCGGCGTCGTCTTCCAGCAGGGCGGTCTTGCGCCGGCCTGGTATTCCTCGGCCTTCGGCGCGCATCTGACCTGGACGCTGCCTTTCGGCGTGCTGATCATGTTTGCCGTTTTCAACCGTTTTTCGCCGGCTTACGAGGAGGCCGCGCGCGATCTCGGGGCAACTTCGTGGCAGACCTTCCGCCATGTCGTGCTGCCGATGATCGCACCGAGCCTGATCGGCGTCGGCCTATTCGGCTTCACGCTGTCCTATGACGAGTTTGCGCGCACGTTGATGACATCGGGCACCTACAACACCTTGCCGCTCGAAATCTACGGCATGACCACCAACGTCACCACGCCTGTGCTTTATGCGTTGGGAACGGTGACCACTCTCTTTTCCTTCACCATCATTCTCGTGGCGCTCGGCATCATGACCATGCTCGGCCGCCGGCAGGCCAAGAAAAGCTGACATCATGCGTTTATTGCTTATCAATCCGAACACTAGCGCGTCGATGACCGAGAAGGCTGCGATTGCCGCCCGGGCTGTTGCTGCGTCCGGGACGGAAATTATCGCCGCCACGTCACGGATGGGTCCAGCCTCCATCGAGGGATATTATGACGGTGCGCTTGCCGTTCCCGGCCTGCTGAGCGAACTGAGGGAACGCCGGATAATGGGCTACGATGCGGCGATCATCGCCTGTTTCGATGATACCGGGCTTGAAGCCGCGCGAGCGTTTTCGGATGTCCCCATTCTGGGGCTTTGCGAATCCGCCGTCGCGACCGCCGGCTTTCTCGCCCAGCGCTTCACGGTCGTGACGACGCTGGAGCGTTCGCGCATCCTGATCGACAATCTCGTTCAGCGTTACGGCATGGGTGGGCGGGCGAAAGTGCGCGCTTCCGATATCGCCGTGCTGGAACTCGAGGATGCCGTCTCTGGCGCAATCGGCAAGTTACGGGCGGAAATCGAACGGGCGCTCGACGAGGACGGGGCGGAGGCGATCGTGCTCGGCTGCGCCGGCATGACTGATCTTGCGCGCGAGTTACAGGCGATCTACGGCGTGCCGGTGATCGACGGCGTCGCGGCGGCGGTCAAACAGGCGGAAGCACTGGTGTCGCTCGGCCTTTCCACCAGCAAGCGCGGCTCCTATGCCTCACCGCTGCCCAAGCCCTTCATCGGCGCGATGAGCGATTTCGCACCGGTGTGAGCCTGCAGTCTCGGCCGGCTTGCGCGGCACGGCGTCGATCAAAAGTCAGCGCTATTTTCAACCGGTCACGGGCGCAGATCGGTGCTGGGGGCGCAGATCCAGATTGGGCAATTGCGCTTGTCCTTCGACGGCACCGAGCTTCGTTCACCGAAGCCGTTGCCGAGGCAGACATCGGAATTGGCGACGGCGCGATCATAGAGCAGGCCACCGGAGCCCCGGGTTGACGGATATTGCAGGATGACCGCGCGGTTTGCCTGAACGAAGGATTGGACTTCGGCGCACGACCTCGTGGCCGTCTGCAGCCGCTGGATTGCGGCTACCGGAGAGGCGGCGAAGACCGCGAACGCGGCAAGCACTATGATTTGAGCTTTCATCTACGTTCTCCCTCTGTAGCCGGCGAACTTTCCCATCAATCCAGTCGGCCGGCACCCCGTTTCTTGCTTTCAAACTTAAGCATCTCCTTTTATGCGCCATCTGTCATCATTCGTGGTGCGAAAGCCTTCGTTCGCCGGACGGATTTGATTGCACGGTAAGAACCGGAGTTTTGACCCCGCCGGATCAGCCTATCCCTTTGCTCAGGTCGTCGATCGAAATCGATGATCCCCGTTGGATACGTCAAAAAGGAAATCCACATGAGCAAAGAAGAAGACAACAAGGCCATCGTCGCGCGCTGGTTCAGCGAATTCTGGGGTGAGACCTGCGACCTATCTGTCGTTTCCGATCTCGCAGCGCCAGACATGCTGTTGAAATACTCGCTGCACGAGCCGCGTCGCGGCCATGATGACATCAAGGCTTTCATGACCGACTTCCGCACGGCATTCCCGGACCTGAATTTCTGGGGCACCGCCGATCTCATTGCCGAAGGCGACTATGTCGTCGGCCAATGGGAAGGCGGCGGCACGCATACCGGCCCGGCCTTTGCCGACTTTCTGGTCGGATCGCTGCCGGCTGCGACCGGTCGCAAGATGCACTTCACCGGTACCACCATCCTGCGCATAGAGAATGGCAGGATCGCCGAGGAAATCGGCCTTGACGACGGTGTGACGGCCCTCACGCAGCTCGGCCTTATCAAGGCCGCCTGATGCAGGGTCGCCGCCCATCATCCGGGCGGCGACCTCCTGATGATCTCCGGTCACGTAGGAATCGGGTGGCTGTGCGGCTCTTTCGCTGCCAAGAATGATGGACTTACGCCGGAACACACAGGGACGAGTGATATGACCGTGATGCCCAGAAACCGGATGATGTTTACACAAACGGCGGTGGCCGACGATCCGCGTTGGGCGCGGATCGTCGCCCGAGACCGGACCGCTGACGGCTATCTCTGGTATTCGGTGGCAACGACTGGCGTCTATTGCCGACCCTCCTGCCCTTCGCGAACTGCAAACCCCAAGAATGTGCAACTGCATGATTCGCTCGAAGCCGCCAAAGCAACGGGCTTTCGCGCCTGCAAGCGATGCAAGCCGGATAGTCTTTCCGCAGCCGGAGAGAACGCAGCCATCATCGCGCGCATTTGCCGATTGATCGAAGAGAGCGAGGAGGAACCGTCTTTGCACGAACTCGCGGATGCGGCCGGACGCAGCGTCAGCCATTTCCATCGGTTGTTCAAATCGGCAACCGGCCTGACGCCCAAGGACTATGCCTCGGCGCATCGCGCGGCAAAAGTCCGTGAAGGCCTTGCGAACGGCAACAGCGTGACCGAGGCGATCTACGATGCCGGGTTCAATTCGAGCGGGCGTTTCTATGAGAAATCCACCGATATGCTCGGAATGACGCCGACTCACTATCGATCGGGAGGTGCTGATGAAGATATCCGTTTCGCGGTCGGTCAATCGTCGCTGGGTGCGATCCTGGTTGCGTCGAGCAGGAAAGGCGTGGCGTCCATTCTCCTCGGCAGCGATCCCGACGCGCTGCTGCGCGATCTTCAGGATCGTTTTCCCAATGCCAACCTGATCGGTGCCGATGGGGATTATGAGGCCCTTGTGGCGCGTGTCGTCGGCCTAGTGGAGGCGCCAGGTCTTGGGATCGATTTGCCGCTCGACGTTCGCGGTACGGCGTTTCAGCAGCGGGTTTGGCAGGCGCTGCGGGAAATCCCGGCGGGCCGGACCGTCTCCTACGCGGAAATCGCCCGCCGGATCGGCTCGCCCAAGGCGGTGCGCGCCGTTGCCGGAGCATGCGCGGCCAACAATCTGGCTGTCGCAATTCCATGCCATCGGGTGGTGCGAAACGACGGTTCGCTTTCCGGCTACGCCTGGGGCGTGGAGCGAAAACGTGTTCTGCTGGATCGCGAAGCGACCCAAGTTCGCTGAGAGCCGGATGAGCGACGCTTTCGGCTCGCGGTATATCTGGCGCATGCCGCCCGAGCGGGGCAATATGCTGACATGAGTGCTCCCCTTCAGAACCGTGTGACACCCTTCGGCGATATCGTGGCGATCTCGCAACGAGGATTGTTCACAGGCAATCGCGGCATCATCCACGATCCGGCGACGAAAACGCTGCTGAATAAGCGCTGGTCGAGCAAGGCATGGCTGGTTTGCACTCGCGAATACAAGGGGCGGCGCCGCGATGTCATGGCCAACCGGAGCTGGACCGAGCTCTTTTTTCTGGACGAAGCGGTGGCATTAGCCGCGGGTCACCGTCCCTGCTTCTTCTGCCGGCGGGACGACGCCAAGGCATTTCGCGCGGCATGGGCAGGCGCGAGAGGGCAAGCTGAACCCTCGGTCGGTGCAATGGACGCCGTTCTCCATAGTGAACGCATGGAGCGCGGACGCAAACGGATACATCCGCTTCCCGGACCGCTCTCCGAGCTGCCGGATGGTGCGGTTATCCTGGCATCCGGTGCGGCTTGTACGATCGCCGCCGGTCGCGCCTTTCGTTGGACCGAGCATGGCTATGAACCGCCGCAAAAGCTCATCCACGCCGAAGGCATGTTGACGCCACCTTCCACATTCATGGCCCTTCGCGCCGGCTATCGGCCGATCCTTCATCCCATGATTCGGAAGTAAAATTGTCTTTCCCAGCCGAGACTTGCCGATTTGAAAGCAAGGACCGGAGTGCGGACGGATGGCTTCAGCCCTATTGTCGCCCGCAGCAACGCCCTCATCGATAAGGAGGCTAGATCATGAATGCCCATTCGAAGCTTAGTCCATCGGGCTCTTCAGTCCTGTCCGCAGAAGAGCGCGTCGCTGGGTATAACTGGCAGACGCTGTCGGAGGAGCTGAGCGGGTTCGGCTGCGCGGTCATGGAGAAGCTGCTGTCGCCTGAGGAGTGCCGGGAAATCGCCGGCCTTTATCCGCAGGAAGAGCATTTCCGCAGCCATATTCACATGGCGCGCCATGGGTTCGGCAAAGGCGAATACCGCTATTTCAAATATCCGCTGCCGGATCTGCTTGGCAGTCTGCGCACGGCGCTCTATCCGCGGTTGGCCGAGGTTGCCAACGATTGGAACATCCGCATGGGCATCGATCAGCGCTATCGTGCAAACCATGCGGCCTTTCTCAAGCAGTGCCATGATCAAGGCCAGACGCGGCCGACGCCGCTGCTGTTGCAATACGTCCCAGGCGACTTCAATTGCCTGCACCAGGACCTCTATGGCGACCTGGCATTCCCGCTGCAGGTGGCAATCCTGCTTTCCGAACCGGGCAAGGATTTCACCGGCGGCGAGTTTGTTCTGACGGAGCAGCGCCCGCGCATGCAAAGCCGCGTCGAGGTGGTGCCGCTGCGCCAGGGGGACGCTGTCGCCTTTGCGGTCCACAATCGCCCAGTCCAGGGCTCCAAGGGGAGCTATCGCGTCAACCTTAGGCACGGCGTCAGCCGTCTTCGATCGGGTATGCGCCATACCGTCGGCATCATCTTTCACGATGCGAAATGAGCGAGCCTAACGGAGGCAGCTAAGCCCGGTTTCTGCGTCAAAGAGATGTATTGCTTCATCGTCGAAGAACAGAGTCATCTTCCGATCGGCGCTGATCGGCGTGCGGGGAGCAAGGCAAGCGGTCAGCCGCTGATCTCCGGCAATGGCGGAGACCACGAGTTCGGGACCGGTCAATTCGGCGATTTCGGGCGTTGCCTCGATGGATAGAGCGCCCTGTTCCAGACGCAGTGCTTCAGGCCGTATGCCGAGAATGACATGCTGGCCTTCTTTGACCTTCCCTTTGAAGCGTTCGGGGAGCGGCAGCCGAGCGCCGGCGCCTTCCAATAGCAGCCCATCGGCGCGAACCGTGGTCTTCAGGAGATTCATCGGCGGTACGCCGACGAAGGTTGCCACATAGAGCGTTGCGGGACTGTTATAGATCTCCTCCGGCGTGCCCAACTGCTCGATCCTTCCGTCCCGCATGACCGCGATCCGGGTGGCGAGCGTCATCGCCTCGATCTGATCGTGGGTGACGTAGACGACCGTCGTCTTCAGCATCTGATGAAGACGCTTGAGCTCCGTGCGCATTTCCATGCGCAGTTTGGCATCGAGGTTCGAAAGCGGCTCGTCGAAAAGGAAGACTTCCGGCTTCCGCACAAGGGCGCGGCCGATCGCTACGCGCTGCCGTTGGCCGCCGGAAAGCTGGCTCGGCTTGCGATCCAGCAGATTTTCGATCTGAAGCAGTCTCGCAGCCTCGCGCACGGCCTTGTCGCGCTCCGCCGTCGGCACTTTGCGCATCTCAAGGCCGAAGCCGATGTTGCGGTGGACCGTCAAGTTTGGATAGAGCGCATAGGATTGGAACACCATGGCAATGTCGCGGTCTTTGGGATGCACGCCCAGAACCGAGCGATCACCTATCCGCACATCGCCACTGGTCGCCTCGGCAAGACCGGCGATGATGTTCAGCAGCGTGGACTTGCCGCAGCCGGAAGAGCCGAGCAGCACCAGGAATTCGCCGCTCTCAAGCGCGATATCGATGCCCTTCAGCGTTTCGACCTGACCATAGGTCTTGCGGATATTCTGGATCTCGAGCGCGCTCATCGTGCGGCCTCCTTCGTCGCGTTGAGCTCGCTATAGCTGCGGGGCAGGGTGGAAATGGCGCGCGAGGCGACCTCCGTTCCAGCAGCCAAACAGGTGGAAAGTATTTCGCCGCGGGCAAGTGCGGCCAGAAATGCGGCATTGAAGACGTCGCCGGCGCCGATCGTATCCACGACTTTCACCTGGGGCGCGGTGGCGGCAATGAGTGCTCCATCCCCGTCGATGGCGATCGCGCCGTCAGAACCGCGTTTGACGACGACGATCGCCCCTTCGGGCATATGCGAGCGGAGATGGCGTGCGGCGTCTGGAGGATCGTCCAAACCTGCGAGCGTGGTCGCTTCCACCTCATTCAACAGGGCAATGCGGCAGCGCGACAGCCACCCGCGCGTGGCGGTGCAATTTTCATCCGTCCAACCATTGAGCGGCCATCCGGTATCGAGTGCGAGCGCGATCCCGTGACTATCGGCCCAGTCGAACAATGCGCCGTAATCCTGCGTCAGGTCGTCCGTCAGGAAGGGACCGCAGAGAAGGGCATAACCGCCGGAAAGCGTTGATCCGTCGAGAACGGCAAAGACATCGGCAAGGCTGAGGCGCGGCAGGTGGCCGCGCGTCGTGAAGAACGTGCGTTCGCCGTCCGGATGGGTGATCCCCACCGAAAGCGTCGTGCGCTCAGGGTGCACGGGCCACTTCGCAGCCCGTTCGCCGAAAGCTTGGGCAAGCCAGTGGCCGAACTCATCGCTGCCGACACTTGCCGCGATCTCGAAGTCGACGCCCATGCCTTCCCAGGCAAGCGCGCTATTCCCCGCTGCGCCGCCGACACGCAGTTCGTCATGGTCGACGATGATCTCCGTGCCTGCCTTCGGCCAAGGTGCGGCAGGCCCGAGGATCAGGTCGACATTGACATTGCCGATGACTGCAAGCGGCTTCATTCATTCACTCCGGGTAATTTTCGTCGATCGGACCGGCGTTCCTGCATTCTCGACGCGGGCTTCCGCAAAGGCGATCATCAGCCGTTGCGCGATCGGCAGCATGGCGAAGATCGCCGCAAGACCGGTCGCCGGCTCGAAGCGAAGGGTCACGGCGCCCGCCACCGGCTCCTCACCGGATGCATCGAAGACGACGGTCGGCGCGCCGGTTTCCACGGCGGAGACGATCATCGCGGTGACAAGACCCGCCGTATTGTCCCGCCCGCGAAACAGGACGACGCCGATGTTCGGCCCGAGCATTTCCATAGGCCCGTGGCGAAGCTGTCCGCCTTCGAGCGAGAAGCAGGGGCGGCGGGACAGCTCCGTCAAACCGAGCGCAAGCGCCTCCGCAACACCCTGCAATTTGCGGCCGGACGTGACGACTGTGTCGATAGTCGCGAGTGCGGAAAGTGCCGGCGCGATATCGACGTCTCGAGGGGATTTCAAAACGGCAAGTGCCGCCACCGGGTCTTCGCCGAGCGCGGCAAGGATTGCGAGATGGAGGGCAAACGTGACGGTCAGACTGCGTGTTGCCGCAAAGGCCAGTTCCGTGCCGCCGGCGCCGACCAGGGATGGTGCAGCCTTTGCCAGGAACGAGCCGCCTTCGAGCGTCAGCCCGAATGTCTCGTCCGTGCCGCCGGTTTCGTTGAACCAACGGACGACTTCGGCGCTTTCGCCGGATTGCGAGGTAACGAAGACCGTTCGGCCCTCCAGCATCAACGGCTGGCCGAGCTGCTCGGAGAGCGGCAAGGCGATCGCATCAATGCCAAGAGCGCGATAAAGCGGCTCGACCGCGCGGTTCACCGCATGCGATCCACCCATGCCGAGGAGCAGGAGCTTCCCCGTTTTCTTCAGCGAGGAGGCTGCCTTTGCGGCCATTTCGGCAGCGCCTTGGTAGGAGGCGATGGCATCCGCATGCTGGCGCGCCATTTCGCGATCGATCGCGACAAGCCCTGTCAGTCGTGTCTTTTGTCCGGTCATGGTCATCCCTTGACGCCGCCGCTTGTCAGCCCCGAAATCAGGGCGCGTTGCATGACGAGACCGACTAGCACCGGGGGCAGGGCGGCAAGCACACCGGCGGTCGCAATCAGTCCGTAATCGGATACACGTCCGCCTGCCAAGTCGGCGATGGCGACGGTCAGGGTCTTCGCCCGCTGGTCTGACGTAAAGAGCAGCGCATAGAAGAATTCATCCCAGGCCAGCAGGAACGCGAAGAGCGCCGATGTCGCGATCACCGGCATGGCAAGCGGCAGCGTGATGATCTTCAGCGTCTGGAAGAGGCCGGCGCCGTCGATCATGGCTGCGGATTCGATCTCTTTCGGAATGGAATCGAAACCAGATTTCATGAGCCAGGTCGTGAACGGCGCGAGGATGGTGAGATAGACGAGCGCAAGCCCGAAGACGTTGTTCAGCATGCCGAGATAGGCAAGGCCCATATAGAGCGGCACGGCGAGCGCCACCGGCGGCAGCATGTAGGTGCCGATCACCATGGATAGCGACCAGCCGACGGACGGGGTGCGCGACACGGCCCAGCCCGCCGGGATGGCAAGCGCAATAGCCGCGATCGTCGCCATAGCCGCGATTTCGATGCTGTTGCGCAGCGAGGAGGTGAATGCAGCGCCGGTACTGTTCTCGATCGTCGAGAACAGCAGCCGGTAACGGGAAAAATCGGCCGTCTGCGGCCACCAGCGCAGCGGTTTCGCCGCGAGATCGGCGGCCGGCGAAATGCTCATGACGAACAGCCAGAGGATTGGCGCGAGAATGACGGCAGCAAGCAGCAGTGCCGCGACATAGATGAAGACGGTGAAGATCGGGCTCCGGCGTTCCATCAGGCAGCACTCCCAACCGTCTTGCGCACCAGCGCGGCGTAGCCGGCGGCGAGCACTGTCACCAGCAGCGTCACCATCAACGCCAATGACGCGCCGGATCCGGCCCGCTGGAAGGAGAAGGCCTCCTGATAGACAAGGATCGACAATGTCCGCGTGCTGTTGGCGGGGCCGCCGCGCGTCATGACCCAGATGATGTCGAAGACCTTGAAGGCTTCGATGGTCCGCAGCACCAGCGCCACCATCAGCGGACCCGCGAGATAGGGCAGGATCACGAAGCGAAAGCGGGCAATCGGTCCGGCGCCGTCGACCAGCGAGGCGGCGGTGATATCGCGCGGAACGGCCTGCAGCGCCGCCAGAGCAATCAGCGCGACGAGGGGAAAGTTCTTCCAGCAATCGGCGACGATCAGCGCCGAAAGGGCAGTGGCGGGCTCTCCCAGCCATGAGCGATAAGCATCGATCAGGCCTAGCTGCGTCAGCGCCGCGTTCAAGGCGCCGTATTCCGGATTATAGATCAGCCGCCAGAGCGTCGCGTTGACGACGGTCGGCAGAGCCCAAGGCAGGATCATCAGTGCACGCAACGCCGTGCGGCCGCGGAATTCCTGATTGAGCAGCAATGCGGCAAGCACGCCGATCACCATCTCGGCGGCAACGGAAATGATCGCAAACAAGGCGGTCGTGACAAGGGTCCGCTGGAAGTTCGAACCTGAGATCATCTTCGTGTAGTTATCGATCCCGACGAAACTGCCTTCAGTGCCGACGAGCTTGGCGTCAGTGAAGGAGAGACGGACGGTATCCACCAGGGGCCATCCGATAACGGCGATCATGACCACGAGGAGCGGCAGCATCAAAAGCCACGCGCGGGTCGTCATCCAGGTGCCGGACATTTTTAGGCCACCCTTTTTATTTGTCGGACTGGATTGGAAACGGGCGGCGCTTTGCGCCACCCGTTGGCGGCGGCATTAGAGACCGCTGTTATCGGCAGCCGATTTCAAAGCGTCTTCCGGCGAGGACTGACCGAGCAGCGATTCCTGGATCGCCTGCTGAAGTGCTGTCGAAAGCTCCTGATATTTCGGTGTCGTCGGGCGCGGGTACATGGCTGCAAGGCCGACCTTTGCCGCGGCGATCAGTTCTTCCTGCCCCTTGGTGACGGCCGGGTCCTCGTAGGAGGATGCCCAGATCGGCAGGCTGAGCTTTGCATATTGGTTTTGCGTCGGCTGCGAGGTCATGAAGCTGATGTATTTCCAGGCTTCGTCCGGATGCTTACTGGCTGCGGTGATGCCAAGGCCCATCGAACCGTTCACGGCGGAGGCGTCGCTCTTGCCCGCTACGCCCGGCGCCGGCACGACACCGACCTTGCCGGCCACTTTGCTGTCCTTCGGATCGTTCGCCATATTGTACATGTAGGTCCAGTTCAGCGCGAAAGCGGCATCGCCGTTTTCGAAGACCTTGCGGACGTCTTCTTCCAGGAATTCCTTGGAGTTCGGATTGGTCAGGCCGGATTTATAGCTCGAAACCATATACTTCAGGGCATCAAGGCCGCCGCCCGTCTGGAAGGCCGGCTTGCCGTCCTTCAGGAAGTCACCCTTATAGGCGCTGACGAGCGTCGTGTAATCGCAGATCGCGGCTTCGGCCTGTGACCAGCTCCAGGCGATCGGCGTTGCCAGCAGCCCCTTGTCCTTGATGGTCTTTGCCTGTTCGGTGAGTTCGTCCCAGGTCTTCGGCGGGTTCTTGATGCCGGCTTTTTCCAGGATTTCCTTGTTGTAGAACAGATACTTGGTATCGAGAATCCACGGCATGCCGAAATATTTGCCGTCATATTGCACGGTGGTCCAAGCGCCGGGCAGTACGCCCTTTTTCATGTCGTCGGTGATGCGCGAGGACACGTCGACGAGCACTTTGTTCGTCGCATATTCGGCCGGCCAAATCACGTCGAAGAGGACGACGTCATAGCCGCCGCCTGAGCCCTGTGCCAGCACGGTCTTATCGTGCAGGCCTTCATAGGGAACGAATTCGAGCTTGACCTTGATATCGGGATTAGCCTTGGTAAAGGCGTCGGTCATGGCGCGCACGTCGGCTTCGCTATAGGCGGCCTGCGCCATGAAAAGCGCGTTGATCGTCGTTTCGGCCAATGCATGCGATGCAAAAGACGCGCCGATCAGCGCGGCGCCAAACAACGTCTTGCTTAGGGATTTCAACATTCCACCCTCCAGTTTTTGACTTTCACGCGATTTCCGATGGCGGCTCTCACCGCGACCGGTTGTTAAAAAGCAGCCGGGAGCCGGATGTCCGACTCTCGGGTCATCGTCGGGCCACTGCCGGCCCATTTGTTCCCACGAAACTCTTCGGTTTCTCATTAAGTCAATTGTCTTGACTTAATTACTTCTTCAATATTCTACTGGTGTCAAGAGGGAATTGCACATGAACGATAGCCGCCCGATCCGGGCCAAGAGCGGCACCAATCACGAAGGCACCAGCGCTCATAACCGACGCGTTATGATCGATGCTCTGCGCGTCAATGGAGCGCTTTCACGGGCGGATCTGGCGCGCGCCACCCGGCTGACCAAGCAGACGGTTTCCAACATCATCGACGAACTTGAGCGCGATGGTCTCGTGGCATCGCGGCAGACGGTGCGCAATGGCCGCGGGCAGCCTTCGACGCCCTACGCTCTGGTCCCGGAAGGTGCGTTTGCGATCGGCCTTCAAATCGACCGGCATATGACGAGAGCGATTGCCGTCGATCTCATTGGAAATGTGCTGGTGCGGCTGGAGGCGAAGCTTCCCTCGGGTGGACCGACGACAGGCGCCAAGGTCATTCTCGACCTTGTCGCGGATGTTCGGCAGCAATTGGCAGTGGTCGCGCCGCAATCCGAGGAGAAGCTGGTCGGCCTCGGGGCGGCGATGCCAGGTCCCTTCGGCCTTGCCGGCAACGGCGACGATCCCTGGATGATGGAGGCCTGGCAGAAGTTTCCCTTGCTTGAAACCCTTGCCGTTGGCACCGGTCTTAATGTCAGCATCCAAAACGATGCCGCCGCGGCGACGATTGCCGAGCGAATGGTAGGCGCCGCGCACGGGCTGGATCATGCGGTTTGCCTCTATGTCGGCTACGGCATCGGTGCCGGCCTTGTTCTCGGCGGCGAGCTCTATACCGGCGCGAACGGCAATGCCGGCGAAATCGGCATGGCCTTGCTCGCCGTCGGAGGCAAGTCGACGCCCCTCGAACATCGCGCGTCGCTGGCATCACTCTATCAATATCTATCGCTCGATCCGGCCGATCCGGATCTTTATGCCAAGATCCATGATCTCGTATCGGCCGACGATCGCAGGATCATCGAATGGATCGAAGCGGCCGCCTCCGATCTCAGATGGAGCGTGCATTTGATCGAAACCATCTTCGATCCGCAGACCGTCATCCTATGCGGCAGCGCACCACGGATTCTGGTGGACCGGCTCATCACAGCCATGGGTTCGTTGCTGCCCTCGATCGCCGAGCGTCGCGATCGGACCGTTCCACGCTTACAGATCGGCATGGCCGACCCCTGGTCCGTCGCACTCGGAGCTGCCGCCGGACCAATCAGCCGTGAATTCGATCCGCGCTATGCTGCGATCTTGAAAGACTAGCTGTCGGTGCTGGTCAGCGGACAGCCAACCGCAACTCAAGAGCCGCCGGAAGCATCATCCCGTTCTACTCGATCGCGATCTACTGCATTGAGTGCCTGAACACTGACGGCGGCAACCAGGCCTGTCAGAATGATGCCGGAAAGACCGATCATAAGAGCCAATAGCCGCGCTACAGTGTGCTTGGGCGCAAGATCGCCGTAGCCGATCGTAAGCCCCGTGACGAAGGTGAAATACAGGGTTTCCCCGAGCCGCCAATCCTCGATCTGTCCGATGACCATGCCACATCCGATCATGACAATAAGCATTCCCGAAAAGATCGGCCACAATATGCGAACCTGCTGGAAGAGCGCGGCGAAAAACAGTCTTCTCATTCCCTTCGTTTGAGAC
Source organism: Rhizobium sp. SEMIA4064 (assembly GCF_003025035.1). Taxonomy (GTDB): domain Bacteria; phylum Pseudomonadota; class Alphaproteobacteria; order Rhizobiales; family Rhizobiaceae; genus Rhizobium; species Rhizobium paranaense. The sequence continues at coordinate 10,486 of NZ_PYJN01000008.1, read as the reverse complement.
CGTTTACCTCCCGCCATAGGCTCCTGCCTTTCGATTTATGGTCCTCGCAAACAGGGTGGCACTGTTCAGTCGCCGGGACCATCATAGTCGTGGTCGTCGTCGAATGCGGATGGATCGACCACGGCGATCAGGAAGACGCGCCAGCTTTTGTCATCTTCATCGGATGAAGAGGAGGCCGCAGCGGCGCGTCTGGTTTGCCAGATCTCGAGCTCCCTGGGGTTCGGTTCCCGCAGCCGCATTTTTGAAACACCGTCCCATAGCGAGCGGCCTTGATTTTGGAGAATGCGTAGGTCCCGCAGGAGCAGCGTGTCTGCGAGCCGCGTCGTTGCCTCGACATCGTTCGCCGCTTCGAACGCCAGGACGCCACGCCCGGAAATTTCGGCCACATAGAGGCTCATCTTCGATCCCTTGTCTGGTTGTAAAAAGGCATGCGAAGCGCAGGCGCTGATACTGTGGAGGTCGCAAGCGACTTTTCTGACTGTGCCCCTCCATAAGTGGTGCCGTTAGATTAAGACGGAGTTGCCGGAGGCAAGACAAACAACGTAAACGCAAAGATGGCATAAAGCGCCAGGGCCATGACACCCGCGTACCAGGCTCCACGACCACCATTGGACAAAAGAGCCGCCGCCATTGCGGCGACGACCATCATCGTGACGGCACCCCGCCAGAACTGAAGCGTCATGGGTTCAGGGCCGATGAAATAGCTGACAAGCACCAAAATCGGCGCGACGAAGAGGGCGATCTGAACCGCACTGCCCAACGCGACCCCGACACTGAGATCCAGACGATTTGCGCGGGCGGCCGAAAATGCGGTTGTCATTTCCGCTGCCGCGCCCACCAGAGCGACGACGATGAAACCTACGAAGGCCGGCGTCATTCCCAGCTGCTCGGCGGCGACCTGGACCGATCCCACGAAGATCTCGCTAACCAGCGCGACCAGCAGCGTGACGACGACCAGCATGACTATGCTCAGTTTTACCGGCCACAGCTTTTCGTGTTCTTCGGCATGGCTGACGCTGGCGAAAAGCTCTCGGTGCGTCCGCAGCGAAAACAACATGCCCAGCGCATAGACAACGATGAGAATGATGGCCAATCCCAAGCTCAGCTTCTGGGAAACGGCGAGCGCGGGTGGCTGATCCACTTGGCTGATCAGCGAGGGAACCAGGACGGCGATCGTCGCCAGGAACAATAGGCAGGCCTGGAACCTGGCGTTGATCCGGTTAAATTCCTGAAGGTGATACTTCAGACCTCCGAACAGGAAGGCGCCGCCCAGCATGAAGAGGGTGTTGGTCACAATCGCACCCGCTATCGACGCCTTGACCAAGAGGTATTGACCGGCCTGGAGAGCCGCGAGCGATATAACCAGTTCGGTCAGATTGCCGAGGGTGGCGTTGAGCAAGCCACCGACGGCATCTCCGGTTTTGGCGGCGACCGCCTCGGTGGCGCGGCTGAGCAGTGCCGCCAAAGGAATGATCGCCAGGACCGACATAACGAAGAGCAGCGTGTGCGCTTCGGGGGAAAACCGTTCCAGAAGGATCACGACCGGCACGAATATGATGAGCGCGAGAATCGGCGTCTGACGAATTTCGTTCACAACAGTGCTTCCCACTGAAGACGACGACGCCACCGACGGTTTTTCCTGAATAGTGCCCATGACCCAGGCCCCGGCATGGAATGACCACGGGCTAAAATACCACCTTTCCCGGTCGATGTCGCGGCCGCCGGTGAATGGCTTTTGGTGTGGTTAGACATATCGGCATTCAGAGTCTCGGCCAGCGGTATTTGCCGCTCACTACCACATATTGACCGCCCAGCCGGCGGGTCCGGTTGGCAAGCGTGCCTGATATCAGCGTTTTGCGGCTTTCGGGGCTCCTCGAATATTCGTCGAGCGCGTTGGCCATCGCTGCGATCGCCTCATGCCGCGTCGGTGCCCGGGTGCAGAGCTTAGCGATCATCGGATCATAGTACATCGAGATCTCGCCGCCCTCATAGACGCCGGTGTCACGATCCACGCCCATCCAAGCCTCGGTGAAGCCCTGCAGGAGGCGAGCCTCGCGGCACTCGGCCACGCCAACCATGTCTGACGGTTTGTCGGATCTAGTCTTCAGCTTCGGGTCCGCTCACGCGGCTTAGAGAGGTGTAACTGGTACTCCTAACTGAACTCCACACTCATTCGCGCCAGATCGTCCCAAAGACTTTCGGCAAAGCCTCGGAGTACGATCAGTTCAAATGCCTCTTCCTCTGTGCGCGTCAGATATACGGCAATATGACCGACGAGGGTCGTCGTTGACTGTCCAACTGAAAATTCGGCGAGTGCAAAATCCACGGCAGTGCCCTTGGCGAGAACACGCGTTGCCATGGAACCGCGGATGGCAATCCGCCCGCGCCCGTGGCTCTGATCCACTACATCCGCTTTGGGTTTCAATATCGCCTTCAGGTCATTCAGTTCAGCAAACGGGAACGGCGCGGCGCTGACCGCAAACCATTGCCCCGGAGACAAAGTGCGAAGCGAGAGACCTGCGGCTTTGGCTTCCGCATCGAGTGCGGGGGCCTTCGGACTGGAGGTATTGGCCAGCAGATGCAGAACCGTTCCTTCAGGAAGCGCTTCGATATGCACGCCAGATCGAGAGATCGGCGGTCGGCCAGCCAATGCGGGGCGAAGCGTGACGCGGAATTCGGACATCAGATATCTCCCGGTTTAGACATGTAGCTTTTCATTGGCGGGATCGTAGAAGACTGGACTGCACAATCGGGCGGGCGTGAATTCGCCGCGCAGACCATTCCAGACCAGCACTTCTTCTCCATGGCGTTCTGAACCGCGGCGCACGAGGGCGAGGCCGATGGTCGAGCCAAGATGCGGCGAATAGCAGCTTGAGCTCACATAGCCCTGATCGTTTTCCAGCGTCGGAGCCGCACCTTTCTCCAGAATATGTGAGCCGGTGCGGAAGCTTGTTGCCTCATCGAGTGGCACCACCCCAACAAGCTGTTGGCGTTGCGGGTCGTTCAACCCTTTGCGCTCCAGCATCCGTTTGCCGATGAAATCCGGTTTCGTAGCCGAGACCATCTTCGCGAAACCGAGATCGCCCGGCACGACAGTACCGTTGATCTCGTTATGGGTGACATGGCCCTTCTCGATACGCAGCACGGACAGGGTCTCGACGCCGTAGGGCTGGATGCCGTGGTCGGCGCCGGCCTCCGTGATCGCGTCGGCTACGGCCTCTCCATAACCCGCCGGCACGGCCAGCTCATAGGCCAGTTCGCCGGAGAAGGAGATGCGGAACAGCCGGCCATGCACCTGGCCACCGAGGAGCGAAACCTCCGATGCGGCCAGGAAGGGAAAGGCGTCGTTAGAAATATCGGCATCAACGATACGTTCGAGGATCGCTCGCGATTTAGGCCCGGCAATTGCCATCTGTGCCCACTGGTCTGTGACCGAGGCAAGCCGGACGTCGAGTTCCGGCCACAGCGCCTGCGCGCAAAATTCCAGATGATTCATGACGCCTGCGGCATAGGCCGTCGTCGTGGTCATGAAGTAGCGGTTCTCATCGAGGCGGCTCGTGGTGCCGTCGTCATAGATCATGCCGTCTTCGCGCAGCATCAGACCGTAGCGGGCCTTGCCGACCGGCAGCTTAAGGAAGGCATTGCAATAGACCCGGTTGAGAAATTCGGCCGCATCCGCGCCGGTGATCTCGATCTTGCCGAGCATCGAGACATCGCAAAGACCGGCGTTGAGGCGGACGTTTCTGACTTCTCGGTCAACGCTTTCGCGCCAGCCGGTTTCGCCCGCACGCGGGAACCAGGCGGAACGATACCAGAGGCCGGTTTCGACAAAGATTGCGCCGTTCTTCTTCGCCCAGTCGTGCAGCGGCGATTTGCGCACCGGCTGTAAATGGCTGCCATGCGAGGGGCCGGTCAGCGCACCGAAGGAAACTGGCGTGTAGAACGGCCGGAAGGTGGTCGTGCCGACCTCGGCGGGGGAAATGCCGCGGGCTTCCGCGAGCAGGGCGATGGTATTGATATTGGAAAGCTTGCCCTGATCGGTCGCCATGCCATTGGTTGTGTAGCGCTTGGCAAGCTCCACATGACCATAGCCTTCCTGCACGGCAAGATGGAGATCCTTGCGGTGGACGTCGTTCTGGTAATCGACGAAGGCCTTGCCGCGCACGCCCGGTATGGTCCAGAGCGGCTTGGCCGGCGGCGACGAGATCTCGCCGGAGACGGCGCCGAAACCGGGCTTGGCGGCGGCAAAGCCGAGTTCCACCGCAATGGCCGCGCCCTTTGCAGCGCCATCTTCCAAACAGGCCGCCAAACCATCGATGCCGGCAGCGGCACCCGCCAGAGCCAATCCCTTCAGACCCGAGGGGGCTAGGAAAGCCGAGAGCTCATCGGACCATTGCGGCTTGCCGCCGCGATGGCAGGCGAGGTGAATGACCGGGCTGAAACCGCCGGACATCGCGAGCGCATCGACCTTCAGCGATTCACTGCCGCTGCGGCTATCAATTGTGATGCCGGACAGCACCTTGCCGCCGGTGGCATCCCTGACGACCGCGCCCGAAACGATCCGGGCTCGGCCCGTGTAGGCGGAAGGTGTGGCCGCGCGGCTGTCGATAATCGCCGTCGGTACGATGCCGGCAGCTTCGAGATCCTGCGCCAGCGCATAACCACTGTCGTTGGTGGTGAAGATCGCCACCTGGCGGCCGGGCGCAACGGCGTAGCGGTTGAGATAGCTGCGCATCGCGCCTGCCATCATCACCCCCGGGATATCGTTGCCGCCGAAGACGAGCGGGCGTTCTTCGGCGCCGGTGGCGAGCAGCGCCCGCTTGGCGACGATGCGCCAAAGACGCTCGACGGGAAGCTTGCCGGACGGGATGGCGATATGTTTCTGAACGCGCTCGACGGCGCCGAAGACATTGCCGTCATACCAGCCGAAGACCGTGGTACGCGGCATGACCGTGACATTCGGCAGGGCAGCGAGTTCGGCCAGCACGTCCTTCACGAAGGCCTGCGCCTTTGCTCCGCCGATCGCCGCAGTTTCCGACAACAGGCCGCCACCCGGCTGCGCATGTTCGTCGGCTATGATCACCCGCGCGCCGGCACGCCCTGCTGAGAGCGCTCCAGCAAGGCCGGCGGCGCCGGCGCCGACGACCAGCAGGTCGCAATGTGCCCAGCTTTTCTCATAGGCATCCGGGTCGGCTTCGTAGGTCGCGCGGCCGAGACCGGCGGCGCGGCGGATGAAGGGTTCGTAGAGCTTTTCCCAAAGGCCCGCCGGCCACATGAAGGTCTTGTAGTAGAAGCCGGCGCCGAGGAAAGGCGACAAGAGGCTGTTCAGCGAGCCGATGTCGAAATCGAGCGACGGCCAGCGGTTCTGGCTTTTCGCTTCCAGCCCCTGGTAAAGCTCCTGCATCGTTGCGCGTGTGTTGGGCTCGGTGCGTCCGCCCTGGCCGATCGTCATCAGCGCGTTGGGCTCGGCGGCACCGGCGGTCAGGATGCCGCGCGGGCGATGGTATTTGAAGCTGCGGCCGACCAGCAGGCGGCCGTTCGCCAGCAGCGCCGATGCGAGGCTGTCACCCTCGAAGCCCTGCATGCGCTGGCCGTCGAAGGAAAAGGAGAGGGGTTTGCTGCGTTCGACAAGTCCGCCGGCGGGAAGGCGATGAGGGGTCATGCGGTCACCTCGCGGCGCAGGGCTGCATCGCGGCTTTCGAAAATCTCATGGGTTGCGGTGTCACGGGTAACTACCAGCCAGCGACGGCAGCCGGAGGTGTGGTGCCAATATTCCTGATAGGCGCCGCGCGGATTGTCGCGCAGATAGACATAGTCGAACCAGGTTTCCCCGTCTGCTTCGGGCGAGGGGCGGCTCAGCGCGGCACCCTTGACGGTGAATTCTTCCTTGGGTCTTTTGCCGCAATGCGGGCAGGCGACGAGGCTGGCCATTTCGGTGTCCTTGCTACTGCGGATCAGTGCAGATTGGGTTGGGCGCCCTGGCCCTTTTCGTCGATCAGATAGCCGCGCTCGAAACGGTCGAGGCGCATCTGCCGCGTGGTGGGATGCGGCGTGTCCTTGGCCAGCAGATGGGCGAAGCAGAAGCCGGAAGCGGGCGTGGCCTTGAAGCCGCCATAGCACCAGCCGGCATTGAGATAGAGGTTGCCGATCGGCGTCTTGTCGATGATCGGCGAACCGTCCATCGACATGTCCATGATGCCGCCCCAGGAGCGCAGCACACGGACGCGCGACAGCGCCGGGATCATCGCCTTGCCGGCTTCCGCGACATGCTCGACTGTCGCGAGATTGCCGCGCTGGGCGTAGGAATTGTAGCCGTCGATATCGCCGCCGAAGACGAGGCCGCCCTTGTCGGACTGAGACACGTAGAAGTGTCCTGCGCCGAAGGTGCAGACGCAATCGATAAAGGGCTTCAGACCCTCGGAGACGAAAGCCTGCAGCACATGGCTTTCGATCGGCAGTTTCATGCCGGCCATCTCCGCGACGCGGGACGAGTTGCCCGCCGCCGCCAGCGCCAGCTTGCCGCAGCCGATGAAGCCTTTGGTCGTCTCGACGCCGACCACGCGGCCGTTTTCCTGGCGGATTCCGGTCACTTCGCAGTTCATGACGATGTCGACGCCCCGGCTGTCGGCGCCGCGTGCATAGCCCCAGGCGACGCCGTCATGACGTACTGTGCCGCCGCGGCGCTGCAGAAGCCCGCCCTGGATCGGGAAGCGGGCATTGTCGAAGTCGAGGAAGGGCAGCATCGCCTTGATGGCGGCGCGGTCGAGAAGGTCGGCATCGACGCCATGCAGCCGCATGGCATTGCCGCGCCGCGTATAGGCATCGCGCTGCGCATCCGAGTGATAGAGGTTTACCACACCGCGCTGCGACACCATGGCGTTGAAATTGAAATCCTGTTCGAGCCCTTCCCAGAGCTTCATCGAAAGTTCGTAGAAGGGGTTGTTGCCTTCCAGCAGGTAGTTCGAGCGGATGATTGTCGTGTTGCGCCCGACATTACCGGAGCCGATATAGTTCTTTTCAAGCACGGCAACGTTGGTGATGCCGAATTCCTTGGCGAGATAGTATGCGGTAGCGAGACCGTGACCGCCGCCACCAACGATGATGACATCGTAATGTGGCTTGGGCTGCGGCTCGCGCCATGCGGCGCCCCAGGTGCGGTTGCCCCGCAAGCCCTTCAGTAAAATGGATAGAGCCGAATATTTCATGTCCCGATCTCACGTTGATATCGATTGACCTAACATGCCTTTCATCGCAATTATTGCTGTAGAAGGACGTATTTCATGTGTTTTGGGACATGACCGACAAAAGCATGACACAAAGGATCGGGTTCGTACCGGTCCGCAATTTCGCTCTCATGAGCTATGCCTCGGCGACCGAACCATTGCGGGCGGCCAATCTCATCTCTGGAAGCCCTTTGTACGAGGTTGTTCCACTTTCGGTGAATGCAGCTTCAGTAAGCTGTTCGGCGGGCTTTGACCTGAAATGTCAGGACTTGGCCGAAACGGGAGACACCTTTCACACCATCTTCGTCTGCGCGGGCGGTGGTCCTGCAGACTGGGCCGGGGCAGATAGTCTTTATCCCCATCTGCGGAAGCTCGCTCGACAGGGTGTGAAGATTGGCGCGATTTCGAGCGGAGCCTATATGCTCGCAGCCGCCGGCCTCCTTGATCATCATGAATTTACGATCCACTGGGAACATGCCGCATTGTTGCGCGAGACGTTTCCTCACCTCACACCAAGACAGACGAGATTTGTTATCGACGGAGCACGAATCACGTGCGGCGGCGGCGTGGCACCATTGGATATGATGCACGCCCTCATCACCGATCGTATGGGAGCCGATTTCGCACGGCGAGTGAGCGATTGGTATCTTCACACAGCGGTTGGAGATTCGGTGGATCCTCAGAGAGGTTCATCCGCCGAACGGTTTGGGACCCATCACCGCGTCCTTCTTTCCGTGTTGGAGAAGATGGAGATCTCCATAGAAAACCCTCTTAGCCGGGACGCGATGGCGACGTGGGCGGGCGTGAGTACCCGTCACCTGAACCGACTGTTTATCGAGCATCAGGATACGACCTTTTCCAGCGCCTACCGTGCGATACGTCTGAAGCATGCCCGGCGATTGATAGAGCAGAGTGCCTTGTCGGTCTCACAAGTTGCCTTTGCGACGGGATTTTCCAACGCCGCACAGTTCTCGAACGCCTTCACAGCATTCTTTGGCTTGCGCCCCAAGGATGCACGACGTGCAGCGAAGACTGCACGAAGCGCAGAATATGCTTTAGAGTAAGATCTGAGAATCCAACGACGCGGAAAGCGACGCATAAATGACTGCAGAAAAACTCGCGGAAGCGATGGCCGTAAAACACTGGCTTGATCAAAATCCCCACGCTGTCCGTGAACCACGTGAAAACAATCTTGAGCTGGCTATCGGCCACGCTGTCAAGGAGTGCCGTAAGAAGCTGAACATCACCATCGCGGATCTGGCGAGCGCAACGGGTGTTTCATCCGGAATGCTCTCGAAGATCGAACGCGGCAACATCTCCCCCTCGCTCGGCACTTTGCAATCTCTGTCCAAGGCGCTCGGCGTGCCGATCACGACCTTTTTTCGCGGATACGAGGAGCCACACAAGGCTACGTTCGTGAAGTCGGGGCAGGGGCTGAATATCGAGCGAAGAGGCACGCGTGCTGGCCACCAGTATAGCCTGCTTGGACATATCGATAACAACACAACCGGCGTTTCGGTTGAGCCCTATCTCATCACGCTGACGACAGCGTCGGATGTTTTCCCGACATTCCAGCACGATGGGATGGAGTTCCTTCATATGCTCGAAGGTCGAGTTGTTTATCGGCATGGCGACCAGCTCTATGACATGGAGCCGGGGGACAGCCTTTTCTTCGACGCTGACGCTCCGCACGGACCGGAACAGCTCGTTCAGCTTCCATGCCGTTATCTTTCGATCATTTCCTATCCAAACAAAGCTGGCAGCGAAGCCTGACCGGCTTCTGGCCTGTCGAATTGCGCAGACATCGCGGCCTTTGGCATCCTTGTAGAGCCAAAGGCCGCTGCTTTTGCGCGCCGATTTCCCTGAATGTATTTCCAGTGCGTCCACTCAATGGGCATTTGCCCCATTTTGCCGCGCATCTTTTACGCATTCTGCCCATCGCCTAACCAAAATGTTTCTTCTTACGAACATTTAGTTCTTCCGAGTTGATCTAGGATAATCTGCGTGCTAGCTGTTTCTCCATCAACTGAACGGAGGCACACGCTATGTGCGGCATTGTTGGACTGTTCCTCAAGGACAAGAGCCTTGAGCCTCAGCTTGGAAATCTGCTCTCGGATATGCTGATCACCATGACGGATCGCGGACCGGACTCGGCTGGCATCGCAATCTATGGCGGTTCTGCTGAGGGCAGGGCGAAAATTACCGTCCAGTCCGCCAATCCGGGCGTGGACTTCGAAGGCCTTGCTGGTGACCTTGAGAAGGCGGGCATTAGAGCCGATGTGTCGATCAAGAGCACGCATGCGATCATCGAGCTGGAAGCATCCATGCTCGGAAATGTACGCAAAGTGCTCGAAGAGATCCGCCCGGCAGTCCGTCTCATGGGATCGGGCGAAAGCGTCGAGATTTATAAGGAAATCGGTCTTCCAAAAGACGTCGTGGCGCGGTTCGACGTCCGTGCGATGAGCGGAACCCACGGCATCGGGCATACCCGCATGGCGACTGAATCCGCCGTCACCACGCTCGGCGCCCACCCGTTCTCGACCGGCGCCGACCAGTGCCTCGTGCACAACGGCTCGCTGTCCAACCACAACAACCTGCGCCGCGAGCTGGTACGCGAAGGCATGACCTTCGAGACGCAGAACGATTCCGAAGTCGCCGCCGCCTATCTGACGGCCGAAATGGCCAAGGGCAAGGATCTCGGCCAGGCGCTGACCGGTGCGCTCGACGATCTCGATGGCTTCTTCACCTTCGTTGTCGGCACCAAGTCCGGCTTCGGCGTGGTGCGCGACCCGATCGCATGCAAGCCTGCCGTCATGGCCGAAACAGACCAGTATGTCGCCTTCGGCTCGGAATATCGCGCGCTGGTCAACCTTCCCGGCATCGAGAATGCCCGTGTCTGGGAGCCGGAGCCGGCAACCGTTTACTTCTGGGATCACGACAAGGCCGCCTGAGGGACGCCTGAAAAGGAGGAGCCGGCTCAGACCGTCTCCCGGAACAATGAGGATTCAATGCCCACATTCGATCTTTCCAACACCCCTCTTCGCGAGTTGAACAGCGCGCTGCATGCCCTTTCCAAAGGTGCGAACGATACGGAATTCGAAGTCATCAACCCACGCGGCAGTCATGCTGTTGCCGTTGGCATCGACAGCCCCGTTACGGTCGCTGTCCGAGGATCAGTCGGCTACTACTGCGCCGGCATGAATGACGGCGGCAGGGTGACGGTTCATGGGTCGGCCGGTCCGGGCGTTGCCGAAAACATGATG
>NZ_PYJN01000007.1 GCF_003025035.1 Rhizobium sp. SEMIA4064 | reverse complement strand
TCCCGTCATCCACACATGGTCCTATAAACTCGCCGACGCCGCCTGATAGGATTCGAACCACGAAAACGTTGAACTAGCTCGGGGCCTTCCTCGTCGCAGTCGTGATCTACTGGTGATCGCCTTTGCCGTAACCCAGATCGCCGATAGGACGGAGCGAGCCCTAAGGGTACGCCCCAAGGGGCGGCTCGCTAGGCTCGAATGAGGTGCTGCGGCCGTCAGAAATCTGTATTCCCTCAGCGCTCCTCTGGAGGTTTGTGGTGCCGGAACTGCAACAACAAGAGCAGATCGTAGGCGATCTTCAATGTTCCGCAGATGAGGAGCGGCCAAGCGCGGTACGATGCGGCGAACAGCACCCCTGCCAGCGCCGGGCTGGCGGCCGCGGCAAGGCTGCGCGGCACGGAGGTGAAACTTGCGGCCGCGGCCCGCTCCGCCTCCGTCACCACCGCCATCACGTAGGAAGATCGCGTCGGCACGTCCATCTGCGAAAGCGCGGCGCGGATTGTCAGCAGTAGCAGGACCTGTCGGCTCGAAGCTGGGATTTTGGCCACGTTGAAAGAACGTTGTGGGAATATGGCTGCGGTGATTGACGGTTGAATTCGTGAGGAATGACGGTCTGCTCCGAATTCTGGAGTAGATTGAGGGGTTGAGTCTTTCGAATGAGGATTTGATCGGGCGCTGGAGCCTGAGCTTTTCCGATATGGAATTTGTGAACGGCAAGCCGGCCCCGGCGCGACTGGGATTGGCGGTTCAGCTTAAGTTCTTCGCCGCGCACGCCTTCTTTTTACAGGACCATGCCTCGTTCCCGCCGACAGCGTTTCCTGGCTGGCCAAGCAGCTTGGTGTCGAAGCTGACGCCGTGACCCAGTATGATTTCTCCGGCCGGACTGCGCGCCGGCATTGTGCCGAGATTTTGCAGCATCTCGGCTTTCGACGCTTGAAGCCGTCCGATCGGGAAGAGCTGACGTTGTGGATCGCTGGCGAATTGTGCCCGACCGGGCAATCGGTTGGCACCATGCTCGAGCAGGTTTTTCTGTGGTGCCGGAACCGTTGTATATACGGCCCGTCGCACAAGGAATTGGAACGCCTGGTGCGTTCGCAACGGCAGCAATATCTCGATAGCTGGTTGACCGGGGTGAGCGCTCGCCTCTTTCAGCAGGCACGGTCGCATTGTTGAAGCGTCCATTGCCGATCCGGACGGCCAGACCGGCTTCAACACGATGAGAGCTGATGTCGGCCAGGCGTCGCTTGAAAACATCCTCAGCATAACGGCGAAACTTGCTTTCATTCAGAAACTTGATCTGCCACGGGATATTTTGGCGACGACCGGCAAGACATGGGTGGAACAGATTGTTCGCCGTGTCGCCGGCGAGAAGGCCTGGGAGATGCGGCGGCACGCGCCGGCCAGACAAATCGGCCTCTACGCGATTTATCTTTCGTCACGGCAAGCGCAGCTCACGGACGTGATGGTCGATCTGCTAATCGAGACGGTTCACAAGATCGCAACGCGCGCGAAACGCAAGGTGGTGGGCGATGTCGCGAAGGACATCGAGCGGGTCTATGGCAAGGAAAGATTGCTTGTCGAGATTGCCGTTGCCTCGATTGACGAACCGGCGGGGCGCGTCTGCGATGTCATCCTCCCATCGCCGGCAACGACAGGCTGGCGGCGATCGTCAAGGAAAGCCAGGCGAAAGGGGCTCTCGAGCGGCGCATATATAAGGTGATGCGCTCGTCCTGGGCCAATCATTACCGGCGCATGCTGCCCAGCCTGCTTTCGGTTCTGGAATTCCGGTCGAACAACACCGTGTGGCGCCCGGTTCTGGCGGCGCTGGATTGGATCAGGAGCAAGGTGGATGACGGCTGCCGGATTGTGCCGATGGAGGATGTGCCGAACGACGAGGTTATTCCGGCCAGATGGCGGAGTTCGGTCATCGATGACGATGGCCGTGTGAACCGGATCAGCTATGAGCTTTGCGTTCTCACCCAGTTGCGTGACCGCATCCGCTCCAAGGAGGTTTGGGTTGTCGGCGCGGATCGCTATCGCAATCCTGACGACGATCTTCCCAAGGACTTCGAAATCCGGCGTGACGCCTATTACACGGGCCTGAACCTGACCCCGGACGCGCAAGCGTTCACGACCGGCATCCGCCGGGAGCTTGAGCATGAGTTGCTGCTTCTGAACGAAACGATCCCGCGAAACGACAAGGTCCGGCTGCTATGGCGCGGCGAAAACCGCATCTCGATCACACCGTTCAAGCCTCTGCCGGAACCGAAGAGGCTGGAAGCGATCAAGGGCGAGATCGGTCAGCGCTGGCCGATGACGGGACTGCTCGACGTGCTGAAGGAAGCCGCCCTCGACACCGGTCTGCTGGAGGCCTTCGAAACATCGGCGTCGAGACTTGCCCTGTCGCGCGAGGCGCTGGATCGGCGGCTTCTGTTGTGCCTTTATGGTCTCGGAACGAATGCCGGGCTCAAGCGGGTCGCCGGCGCGACTGCGGATGTCAGCTACGAGGAGTTGCTGCATGTTCACCGCCGCTTCATCCATGCGCCGGCTCTGAGGGAGGCCTGCGCACGGGTGGCGAGCGCGACGCTGGCGAGCCGCGATGCCGCTGTCTGGGGAGACGCGGGGACGGCCTGCGCGTCCGATTCGACAAAGTTCGGCGCGTGGGACCGGAACCTTATGACGGAATGGCATGCCCGTTACGGCGGGCGCGGTGTGATGATCTACTGGCATGTCGAAAAACGCGCGACCTGCGTCTATTCGCAATTGAAACGGTGCTCATCCTCGGAGGTCGCCTCCATGATCGAGGGCGTGCTGCGTCATTGCACAGATATGGAAATCCAGCGCCAGTATGTCGACAGTCATGGTCAGAGCGCCGTCGGTTTCGCATTTTGCCACCTTCTCGGCTTTGAACTCGCCCCACGCCTGAAGGCGATTGCCCGCCAGAAGCTGGCCATCCCGGATGCGGCGATGCGCACAAGGCTGCCGAATCTGCTGCCAGTCCTTTCCGGCACGATCAACTGGGACGAGATTGAGCAGCAATATGACGAGATGGTCAAATATACGGCCGCCATGCAGACGAGAACGGCGGACCCGGAGGCGATTTTGCGCCGGTTTGCCCGTGCCGAAATAATGCACCCGACCTACAAGGCGCTGAGCGAGCTCGGCCGCGCGGTCAAGACGATATTCCTGTGCCGCTGTCTTCGCCAGGAATCGTTCCGTCGAGAAATCCACGAGGGGCTGAATGTCGTCGAGAACTGGAACAGCGCCAACGGCTTTGTCTTCTTCGGCAAGGGCGGCGAGATCGCCACCAATCGGATCGATCAGCAAGAGATCTCTGCCCTGGCTTTGCATCTGCTGCAAGCGTCGCTGGTTTATGTAAACACACGCATGCTTCAGACCGTGCTTGTGGAACCGAAATGGGCTGATCGGATGGCGCCGGAAGACTATCGCGGCTTCACGCCTCTGATCTACAGTCACGTCAATCCTTATGGCCGCTTCGATCTCGACTTGAATAGTCGGATCGATTTTGATCGGCTGGCGGCATAATTCTTGGAGACGATAGTGGTTAAAATTGCTGAAGCATGCCTGAATGTTCTCTACCAACATGGGTTGTCGTCGGCGCAGTTCCAGTTCTGTTTCGAGAGAGCAAAGCATGATCTCCTGGCCGATGACATGGCCTGCGACGCCATCGTTGCGGAGGTTATGCAGTCCATCGATGATCATCCGGATGCGGCAACCTTGTTGGGATTGTTGCTGGATGAGGCCCGAATGGGCGTCGAGAACGATAGCCCATATGGAAAGGCTTTCCTGGAAAATGCAGAGAAGGCGATCAACACTCACATTGCTGCCGGTACTGGCGAGCCACTTCATCGTTTGAAAATCGCTGGCTTGTATCGGCGTGCCGGTCTGCCCGTACCGGACATACTGATGCTCGACCCGGTTGGGGAAAATCCCGCCGACGAGATCCCGATGCCGGATCTTGATGGTGCGCTTGCCGTTTTAGCGGCAGAAGTTGAAGCTGAAGGCGGCGGCGCGTATGAGTTCTTCAGTGGCTTGGATGAAATGTCGGCAGGAATGCCCGAGGAGGTCAAAGCCGCGTTTGTCCGTCATCTGTTGAGGCTCGACAATCCCTTTCTGGAGCGCTGTGCGCTCTATTGGCTGGTGTCCGGCGCATCATTGACGCGAGAGGCCGTGGCTGCCGCCCTGCGCGAAAGGCTCATGCGCGGGAAGCTGGAGCCTGAAACTTTATCCTATTTGCCGATCATTCGCGGCTGGTTGCCGGCGACTGCCGCCCGGGTGGCTATTGATGACATTGGCAAGCTGGCTCGGCGACAAGGTCTTGCCGATGTTTCCAATCAAAACAGGGCGGAGCTGATAGTCAGCGACATCATGGCGACCACCGCTGACGGTGTCGGAGCGCAAGGCCTGACTATTGTCGGAAAACTGCAAGCCCGAACATTTGTCGCGATGATCCTGTTAAAGATCGGATACGGCATCAAAGATGCCTTTGTCATTCGTTGCCGTTCAAAGCGCGAAGCAACCAACATCGTCTCTTATGCCCGCCAGGAAGCAAACGGCGTCCGAATAGATCGAATGACTGCCGAGCTGCTGCTGGAAGCGGCTCTGGCGGATGGGATGGAAAACGGCCATCCACCAGCGCCAGGCTTCATTGACGTCATGGAGGCTTGCAGCTTGAGCCAATTGCGGCCCCAGGAAAGGGATCTGCAGGCTTTGCTGGATTACGTAGATCCGCAAAAGGAAATCCAGAATGCGACAGCGGCAGAGCTGGATCGGATGCTCCGCAACGAGCCTGCACTGGATGCGCTCGTCCCGTTCACCGACAGCTGGTTTGAAGACACAGGAGAAACACGCAGCATCATCCAAGGATCTCGGTCGGCAAGGACTGTTGAAAAAAGAATCTGGGCCTTTCTCGAAGGCCGGCGAGACATTTGGGCGAGACGATTTCTGCAAACCGCGATCATTCTTAAATCGGCGAAGAAGGAGCGGATGTCAAAAGCACTGGTAGCCGCGGCCTTCGCGCTGATGCACAAGCATCCTCTACAAGACATCCCGCTCGTGGAAGATATCGTTATGACCACACTGGACGCGGGCGGCGGATCTCCGTGGTGAGAATTTTGCGTATACCCATCATGAACGCGGCGCGAGCGGCAGGCTGAGGGTATCGCCGCTGCCAGGAAACGTGGCATCTACAAAGGTCGCCCACCGAAGATTGACCGCGCAGAAATCCTGCTTCGCCTCCAAAAGGGTCAGGGACCCAGCAAGATCGCCCGCGATCTCGGCATATCGCGTGGCACGGTCTATCAGGTACGCAACAGTGCTTCCGAATGAGCAAGGCCAACCGCATCACCCGTTTGACATCCGCCGCCTGCGAGCAGATTCAGGCCCGCATGCTTGAGGCTTGCAGACAGATCACCTCAGATCACGGATTGGTCATCGAAAGTGCCGGGTGGCGTGGCCTGGACGCGCCAGACGGTAAGCCTCTCAATCTGGTTAAGGAGATGTTCGCCTTGCTGGCCGAACAATACGGCCTGGAGGCTGCTGACTTCGAACGCGAGTTCATCACTAGCGGTGAGCGCTTCCGCATCACCGGCATTGATCCTCGAAGGCCCAAATACCCTATCTCCGTAGAGCGTATTCCCGATCGCCGCGGCTTCAAGTTCACCGCCGACAATGTTGCCATGCTGCTTAAAGCACAGGTTAAACCCTGACGTTCACCAATCGTTCTTCAACTTGGCCAAAATCCCAGCTTCGAGCCGACAGGGCCTTCCACGAGCCCTGCAAGCCTTGTTGCTGTGTGATGCTGACGCTTTGGGCCAAAAAGATTGCATAGTCCATCGAAGGGAACCAACGCCAGAGGCGAACAAAGACGATAAGCGTTAGCAGGTACTTAGCTATTCGCGCAGGTGGTTTCCAGTTCGATTCCGTTCAAGGCGAAGCCATTCGTGCTCTTTACTCAGACAGCTTCTTGGACCCATGAAAAGTACCGAGCCTACAAGCCGAAGATGCTTTGCCCGTTACGATCTTGCCTTGGATGGACTGATCCTGAAGGCTTCAGTTAACCAGCGGTGCCGACACTGGGTTGCGTTCAGGGTTAATGCCGAAGTTGGCTCGGCGGCGGAAACGACCCAACTGTCATTAACAGTGAGCGCGAAATTCAGAACGTTGGCCCGTGGGCCTGGCCACGCCTTCGTTTTCGTCGGTATGCCCGCCGACAACAGCAACAAGTCTATCGGCGTGTGAACCACATTGAGGAAAACACCACCCAATTGGAAAGTGACGCCTGTAACCAGTGCTGGAAGGACGACGGCGTTACTCAATTGGTTTGGTGTGGGGGATTCGAGGTTCAAACTAGGACAGCCAGCGATAAGAGAAGTGCGGGAACCATCACCACTAGCCCCACCTTCAGAAACGAGCTCGCGCTGACACTAAAGCCCTCCCGGCGAAGCGCAGAGAGCCACAGTATCGTCGCAAGCGAACCTGTCACAGAGAGGTTGGGGCCGAGATCGACGCCAATGAGGACCGCGCCTGCTACACGATCCGAAACCTGCGCGGTTTGAACGGCGCTCCCCGCGAACAGCCCGGCGGGCAGGTTGTTGACGAGGTTTGAGACAAACGCGACGCCGATACCGGCGATTGCGATTGCCCGCGCCTCGGACTGCACGCTAATCGTCCTCAATTCATTGGCAAGCATTGCGGTCATGCCAGCATGATTGATGGCATCGACGATAACGAACAAGCCGGCCACCAGCGGCAGCACGCTCCAGCTCACACCTCGGATAATGCCGATCGGATGTTGCCGGATGATTGTCATAACGAGCAGGGTCGTCAGGACTCCGGCGACAAAGGTGGGCAAGCCGAGGTCGAGATGCATCGCCGATGCCGAGAGGAGCAAGATCGCGGTCAAGATCAGGCCGCCTCCCGCCAGTTTGGCGGATAGGGTCAGTGGCGGGCGATCGACGTGCGGAGCAATCGTGTCACCGGCCAAGGCACGTCTCTGGGACCAGTAAAGCGCCACGAACGTCACGACGATCGACACGACAGAAGGCACCAGGAATATGCCCATCCAACGGGACAGCGGCGGCATTTCTCCGCCCGCGAAGATCACCAGATTGGCAGGATTGGAAATAGGCAGCACAAAGCTTGCGGCATTGGCGATGAATGCGCAGATCAGAAGATAAGGGAGTGGATCCTTTACGTTGGCCGCACGACATGCCGCGTAGACGGCTGGCGTCAGGACAACGGCGGTCGCGTCGTTTGAAAGCAATGCGGTCACGATGATGCCAACGACATAGACAAGCACGAACAGTCGTCGCGAAGATCCCTTGGCGTATGAGGTGGCGATAGCGGCGATCCAGTCGAATAGACCTTCCCGCCGAGCGAGTTCCGACAGCAGCATCATGCCGATTAGAAAGAGATAGACGTCGAAGCCCTTGGTGATCCCTGACCAGACTTCGTCGGGTGGTATGATGCCGAGGATGAGGATCAGCGTTGCCCCGGCGACAGCCCAGACGGCTTCGGGCAGTCGAAAGGGACGGGTGACCACCCCAGCGGCTGTGGCTGCGGCGATGGCTGAGGTATAGAGCGGTGTATTCATGCTTTGCCTCGGATATGAAACTGCTGATCGACGTCCTGGTCCGCGGATCGAGCTCTCATCTGCCCAGCGGCCCCGTTGCGAAGCCTGTCGAACAGTAGATAGATGACGGGGGTCGTATAAAGGGTCAGCAACTGGCTGACCAGCAGCCCGCCGACGACGGCATAGCCGAGTGGTTGGCGCAGCTCGGAACCGGTTCCATGCCCAATGGCGAGCGGGAGACCGCCGAGAAGAGCTGCCATCGTCGTCATCAGTATAGGGCGGAAGCGCATCTCGGCCGCTTTGACGATGGCGTCCTCGCTGTACAGGCCTTCGCCTCGCTCTGCCTGGATCGCGAAATCGACAAGCATGATGCCGTTCTTCGTGACGATGCCGATCAGCAGGATAATGCCGATCATCGCCACGAGACCGAAGTCGAACCCCGCCAACCGCAAGGCCAGCAACGCTCCTAGACCTGCAGAGGGCAGGGTGGATAAGATTGTTAATGGATGAATGAGGCCTTCATAGAGAACGCCGAGAATAATGTAGACTACCACCAGCGACGCCAGGATCAACAACGGCACTGTACCAAGCGAATCCTTGAAGGCCTTGGCGCTTCCGGAGAAACTCGTCTGCAGCGAGACCGGCGGATGCATGTCCGCGACGGCGTTCTCGATTGCCTGTGTCGCCTCCCCAAGTGCCACGTTTGGCGCCAGATTGAACGAGATGGTGACGGCTGGCGACTGGCCCTGATGCGCGATTGAAACCGGAGAGACGCCATCCGTCGTCCATTTCGCAACGACCGAAAGCGGCACCAAGGTGCCGTTATTTGCGCGGACCGAAAGGCGATCAAGCGTTGCAATGTCGCGCTGGAGATTTGGTAGGACCTCCAGCACGACCCGGAACGTATCCGTCTGCGTTGAGTAGGAGGCGACTTGCCGCTGACCGAAGGCGTCGTAAAGCGTCTCATCGATTGTGGACGGGAGGACGCCGTAGAGCGATGCTGCGGCACGGTCCATCTTGATCGACAGATTGGGGGCTTCGGCCTGCTGATCGCTGCCGACATCGCGCAGCGCCGAGATCCCCTGAAGGCGGTTCGTCATCTTCGTTGCCCAGTCGCCCAACTCCTGGATATCGGCGTCCTGCAGCGTGAACTGATACTGGGTCTTGGCCGGGCGTGCTCCGATGTTGATATCCTGCGCCGACTGCATAAACAGCTTGATGCCTTGCTGGGTGGCCAGTGCTGTGCCCAATCTGTCGATGACCTGTTTGGCACTTGCGTCCCGATCTTCCAACGGTTTCAACGTGATGTTGACGTGACCCTGGTTGAGTGCATTGCCACCATTGCCGCCACCGATGTCCATGAACACGCTATAGACGGCCGGATCCTTCATGATGATCGCGCTGACGCGTTCCTGCAGCTTGGTCATTTCCGTGAAGGAGATGTCGGGCGAGGCTTGGGACAGGCCAGCAATGAAGCCGGTATCCTGCTCGGGGAAAAACCCCTTCGGCGCAACAATGAACAGGTAGGCTGTTGCAACAATTTTGCCGATAAAGACGATGAGCGTCAGAAACCTGTGGCGGATGACGGGCTTAAGGCTGCGGATGTAGAGGGCGGTGAGCCGCTCGAAGAAGGCTTCGCCAACCTGATAAAAGCGTCCACGCTGATGTTTGCCGACTGGAGGAATGAACTTCGACGCCAGCATAGGTGTCAGAGTTAGAGAGACAACTGCGGAAATCACGATCGCGACCGTCAAGGTGATCGCGAACGCGCGAAACAGCCGGCCGACAATGCCACCCATTAGGAGGATCGGGATCAACACGGCGATCAGCGAAAGGCTGATCGAGATGATCGTGAAGCCGATCTCGCGAGCACCCGTGCGTGCTGCCTCGAGCGGCTTGACGCCATCCTCGATGTGCCGGGTTATGTTTTCGAGCATGACGATCGCATCATCGACGACAAAGCCGATGGCGACCACGAGTGCCATCAGCGAGAGATTGTCCAGGCTGAAGCCGAGAACCCACATCGGCGCGAGAGAGCCGGCGAGCGCGATCGGCAAAGTCAGCACCGGAATGATGGTGGCGCGCAGGCTTCGCAGGAACAGGAAGATCACGACGACGACAAGGCCGATCGCCAGCATCAGCGTGAATTGGACATCATCGACCGATGCCCTGATCGTGTTGGTGCGGTCCGTCACCAGATCAAGCTTGATAGACTTCGGCAGGGATGCCTGAAGTGCGGGTAGCTGCTTTTTCACCGCATTGACGACGGCAATGACATTGGCACCCGGTTGGCGGAAGACGTCGAGCGCGATGCCGCGCTCGCCGTTCGTCCAATGCGCCATCTTATTATCCTCGGCGCCATCGATTGCCTGACCGATGTCGCGGATGCGAACAGGGCCGCCGTCGCGATAAGCGATGACCGCATCATTCCATTCGGTGCTGCTGTTGATCTGATCGTTGGTATCGATCGGGAAGGTTCGCGTTGGATCGTCGATGTTGCCCTTGGGTGAGCTGAGGCTGAGATTGCCGATCGCGGTTCGAACGTCCTCCAGGGTGACATCCGCCTGAGCCAGCCGACCGGGATCGACGGCTATGCGGATTGCCGGCTTTTGCCTGCCGCCGATGTTGACGAAGGCGACTCCGGAAACCTGGCGGATCTTCGATGCGACGTTGCGTTCGATATATTCGTCGAGTTCCGGAAGGGTAAGGGTATTCGAACTGGCCGAGAGTTGCATGACCGGAGCGTCGGCGGGATTTGCCTTATGTACCGTCGGCAACGACGTCATGTCCTTCGGCAGTTGGCCGGCTGCTTCGCTGACGGCGGTTTGAACGTCGCTCGCCGCTGTCTGGATATCCTGATCGAGGCCGAACTGCACCGTGATTGATGTCGTCCCCAGCGAACTGTTTGATGTCAATTCGGTAATGCCGCTGACACGCGACAGAGCATCCTCGATCGGCTGCGCAACGCTCGCCGCCATCGTCTCCGGTGACGCGCCGGGAAGGTTCGCGGCAATCTGTATGGTCGGGAAGTCGATCTGGGGCAGAGCCGAGACCGGCATGAACGGATAGCAGATCGCTCCAAGCAGGAAGATGCCGCTCATGATCAGACCCGTCGCCACCGGATGCGTGATGAAGAAATCGAAGAACCCAATGGTCCTTGCCGGGCCGATATCTTGCTCGCTGATCATGGCGTTGCCTTCTCGGCGAGCTCACCCGTCGGCGATCCGGACCAGGGGGTGACCGAAACCTTGACGCCATCGCCGATACGCGACTGACCATCCATGACGACCTCATCACCGTCCTGTATGCCGTCGGTCACGAGCGCCTTTGCGTCCGTGACGAAAGCCGTTTTGACCTCCTTCTTTTCGACGTTGCCATCAGGCCTGATGATGTAAGTGTAGAGACCGTCACGGCCTCGAGCGAGCGCCTTATCCGGAACGACGATGCCGGTTCGTTTTTCCACTGTCAGCGTCGTCGCAACCGGGAGGCCCGGCCAGAGAATGCCACCCTTATTGTCGAAGATTGCCTTGAGGTGGATGGAGCCGTTTGAAGCGTCGACGGCATTGTCCAGGGTGGTCAGTTTCCCCTTGGCAAGGATGTGGCTGCCGTCCGTGCTTGTCAGCGTAACCTCGGCGATACCCTGGTTAAGCGCATCCCTGATTTCACCAAACCGGTCGCCCGGTGCTACGAAGGAGACGGCGATGGGGTCCATTTGTGTGATGGTCACGATCCCGTTGGCCGAACTCGCGCTGACAACGCTTCCAACATCGATCTGCTTGAAGCCGGTGCGCCCGGAGAGGGGCGCGGTGACCGTTGCAAATCCGAGTTGGGTCTCCGCGCTCTCGATAATGGCGTCGTCGTACCGCACCGCAGCCGCGTATTGCTCGCTGGACGCCGTTTTCTGTTCGAGCGTCGAGGCGGAAGCGATGCCTTTTTCGGCGAGTGCCGCATAGCGCTGCGCGTCTGTCCGCGCGCTGTTCAACTGCGCTTCGTCCTGAGCTTTTTTTGCCTTCGCGGAGGCCAGCGCCGACAGGAGCTCACGGTCGTCCAGTTTGAGGAGGACCGCTCCCTTCTCCACCATCTGTCCCTCGGCAAAGGGCATGTCGACGACTTGGCCGTCGATACGCGGACGAACGGTGACGGACTGAAGAGGCGCGACGGTGCCTATGCCGTTGATAACCCGGTCGATCGTCTCGGTGTGCGCCTTGATGGCGGTCACTGGAACGACAGCAGTGTCTCCCGCCGACAAGGGACTGGCATGGATGGCGACAACGCTTATCAACGCAACGCCGCACACGCTTTTGCCGGAGGTGGCAAGCCGTTGAACCAAAGGACTTATCATACCTGCCACTCCCTGAAGGTCGACTGATCGCGCCGACGAGGTTGGTTCAACGGCACTCTCAAGTCGCACCAGCCAGCTAATTACTGCACGATTACGGTCTCAATCGTTTGAGGAAGTCCTCAATCGGTCCGCCATGCGGAGGCCGGCGGGGCGGGGAACGAAGCACATCGGTCTTGCCGTCCTGATGGACGATGTAGCTCGCATGCAGAAAACCGTGATCGAAGCGGCCCTGTACACTGACGGTCTCGCCAATGCTGACAAGCTTGCTGTCGTCACCGGCCGGCCCCGTTTCGATCAATGCGCGTCCGCTGTCGTCCTGAACGATGAATTTGTTGCCGAAGATCTCGGCGACCTTGCCCTTTACGGTCACCACACTCAAATCATCATTCAGGCTCGATATGGACACGGGAGTCAAAGGTGCCAACTCGACATTTGGGCGGGTAAACTTCATTGCCGCCGCACCCCCTGCCGCTCCAATGGCGAGGATTGCGACAGCCGCAATGCCAAAGGCAGCAAGGTGCGTGGCAGGTCGGCGTCTCGGCCCTTTGCCCCGACCGTGCTCTGGCGATACTTGGGAAGTGTCGTTTTCGTCGGACATGGTATCGTCTCCAATTTGTTTGATTGGAAAACAATAGTCGGCGTGAGCTCGATCCACGCTGAATGTGGCGGTTCAGTTTCAGTTAAGCAACGTCGCCCTAGTTCATTGGGAACAACCGGTCACAAGCGAGTGTGCGATGCGAGTCCTCCTGGTCGAAGATGATGCCGATCTGTCCAAACGCATTGCGGCGAGCCTGCGGGCGGAAAACTTCGTGGTCGACATCGCCAGGAACGGAGAAGACGCCGAACACGCGGGCCTCACCGAGATTTTCGACGTCGTCGTGTTGGACCTCGGCTTACCTAAAATCGACGGCGTGACGGTGCTTAGGTCCTGGCGGAGCGCGGAACGGACCCTTCCGGTGCTTGTTCTCACAGCGCGGGATGGCTGGCCCGACAAGGTCGCCGCCTTCAAGGCAGGAGCCGACGATTTTCTGACGAAGCCGTTCAAAATTGAGGAACTCATCTTACGTCTTCGTGCCTTGGTGCGGCGGGCCACCGGTCACGCTGCCTCGGTGATCGCCTGCGGAGACCTTTCGTTCGACGCGCAACTGGGAACGTTCGAACTTGCCGGCCTTCCACTGAAGCTGACGGCATTCGAATGGCGAGTCCTCTCCTGCCTGATCCTTCGCAAGGACGTGATCGTGGATAGGCGCGAACTCATCGAGCGGGTCTACGAGGGAGACGCGGACGTAGATTCCAATTCGATAGAAGTGATCATCGCCAGGCTGAGGCGCAAGATCGGCGCCGGTAGGATCGAGACCGAGAGGGGACGCGGCTACATGTTGAGGACCGGCCAGTGAAGCTACCGTTGCCGTCACCGCGCAAAACAATTGCCGGTCGCCTGATCGCGTTTTCGATGTTCTACGCCATGGCGGCATTGATCGTCGCCGCTTTTGTCCTCTGGTTCATCGTCGCGGCTGTGGTCAGGCAACAGGTCGATCAGCGCCTCGATCTCCAAATCGATGCTGTTCGCAGCACTCTGGTTCTAGGACCCGATGGCGTATTTGGCCTATCAGGTAATCTTGATGGTCCTCCCTTCGATCGAACTGGCTCGGGTTGGTACTGGCAGGTCACCGCGGATGGCCGGCATCTATCCTCAAGATCACTTGATGGCGGTAGTATTGCCAGTCCGCCGCGAGCGCTTGACTGGAAAAGGCTCTTTATGGGCAAGCCACAGCCGGCGGTGGGGTCTGGAGATAATGGCGAAGCACTGTACTTTCGTGTGGCGCGGACCTTCGTGAGTGGCAAGGCAGTCGAGATCCTCGCGTCCGCCCCAAAGGTCGCGCTGACGGCTCCCGCTGCAAGAGCGCTCGCACTTCTGGTGCCGGCGATGCTGGCTCTTGGCGCCATTCTCGGCGTGGGGATTTTGTTTCAGGTTCGATATGGTCTCTTGCCGCTGCGTGCGTTGTCGGGACAGATTTCAGAAATTTCGTCAGGGCGGCTCCGTGAACTGCCGCAAACCGAAGTCGATGAGCTTCGCCCCGTCATTGGGGAAATCAATCGTCTGGTCGAGCACAATCGCAAGCGGCTTGCCGAGACCCGGCTCCAGTTTGCCAATCTGGCGCATGGACTGAAAACGCCGGTCGCGAGCCTTTATCTCGCGCTCGATGGCAAAAACGACCCGACCGGCGAGGCGCGACACCTTGTTGGTCGAATTGATCGAAGGATTCGACACCATTTGGGAAGGGCGAGGGCTGGAGTTTCGGAGGCGGGATTGGCTTCGTCGACAGATCTTCGGTCGCGCGTGGACGACATAGTGCAGATGATGTCGAAGCTTTATGCAGAGCGACGCCTTAGTGTCGTTACAACCGTCGGTTCCGATCTCCGCATAAGCTGTTCAGCGGAGGATACTGACGAGGTTCTCGGTGGGATCATCGACAACGCGTTCAAATGGGCGGCAAGCTCAGTTCGAATAACAAGCACCGCCGAAGGCGCTATGGTGCTGATCTCAATAGAGGACGACGGGCCAGGTATTGAGCAAAGCCGGATCGCCGAAGCGATGAAACCGGGCGTCAGGCTTGACGAGACCGTTGCGGGTGACGGCTTCGGGTTGTCGATCGCCAAAGAGGTCGCCGAGCTTTACGGCGGGTACGTCAAATTGCAAGCCAGGCCAGAAAACGGACTTATTGCCGTCGTGGCGTTACCAGATGCACATGCGCGCGATTTTGCGCGGTCTTCGTGAGGGCGCTTATCCTAGCCAACGCTCCCGGGTACTTGGATTCGAACCTCACCAAAAGCAAGGCAGTGCCAACTCCGATGGTTCCAGACACAGGCAGAGCCAAATGCTGAGTCTGTTTTAGCTCTGGCGGTTTTCCCAGAGTGTTGTTTGTCGCAAACGTCGGTCGACCCATCCCGAGGATGTGGCCACCGAGTGTTCATAGGCGCCGAACAGGGATGCGGGGTTCACAGGTGCTTGGCAGCCGTTCGTCACAATCTGCCGTCCTCTTTTTCGCCCGAGAGCATGACCAACATTCGGCTGAAAGGGTTCCAAAGCCGCAATGAGTTCGATCAATACATCGCCGAACTAGAAGAAGACTTCGATGTAGATATTGAGGAGTCTGAAGAACCGGACGAGCTAGAGGCTGCAAGGAAGAGATCGTGTGGCTGCGCAGGGAAGTAGCCGACCTCCGGCAGCGGCTAGCCGTCATCCGCGCACAGACGGAAGGAACAGTTAACAGCGAAAATCCCAATCTGTGGCCTGGAACTGCAACAACATTGGCGGCTATTTTTATGCTGGGGAAGATCGTACAGCATCTTCGGCGGGGCGATCTGCAGTTCGACTATTGCGGACCAAGGTGAGGCTGCGCCGATGCCTTCGGCAGCGTGTCACGGCGCATCTTCAAGGGGAGCCATGAATCCAAGAGTTCACGGCGTCCTCGAACCTGAAAAGGGAGCTCAAACAGCCTGCGCAACTGAGAGCGGCGCGATCTCTTGAGGACGTTCTTTTTTCCCTTTAATGACACTTCGAAGCTCGTGCAAAATTTGCGGCGATTACCGGGCTTCTCAACTCGGATCGCCAATTTATTCTTCCTTTCCGCATTGTTAGCAGCAACGTTGCGGGAGTGCTAATTTTTTTGTTTCCTCCCCTTGAAATCGAAAAATCCCAAAACCAGATCATTTCGCGCAAAAAGCTCGATCGAGGTTTTGCACCCGCCCGGACTGGTCATCCGGTCCGGCCAGGGGAACAACGTTACTATTGATTGTCCATCGGAGGAAAACATGTCGTTCCGACCACTTCACGATCGCATTCTCATCCGCCGGGTCGAATCGGAAGAAAAGACCAAGGGCGGTATCATCATTCCGGACACCGCCAAGGAAAAGCCGCAGGAGGGGGAGGTTATCGCCGTTGGCCCCGGCGCGCGCAGTGATGCCGGCCAGATCCAGGCACTCGATGTCAAGGCCGGCGACCGTATCCTGTTTGGAAAATGGTCGGGCACCGAGATCAAGATCAATGGCGAAGATCTCCTGATTATGAAGGAAAGCGATGTCATGGGCATCATCGAAACCCAGGCCGAGTAGAAGACTGCTTGAGCCATCTACCCGAAATCATCAGTCAGATAGCTGCCTATTGAGGAGTTGAAGAAATGGCTGCGAAAGAAGTCAAATTCCACACCGATGCACGTGAACGCATGCTGCGTGGGGTCGACGTGCTCGCTAATGCCGTGAAGGTTACGCTCGGCCCGAAGGGCCGCAACGTCGTGATTGACAAGTCCTTCGGCGCTCCGCGCATCACCAAGGACGGGGTCACCGTCGCCAAGGAAATCGAGCTCGAAGACAAGTTCGAGAACATGGGCGCGCAGATGCTGCGCGAAGTCGCTTCCAAGACCAACGACATCGCTGGCGATGGCACGACAACCGCGACGGTGCTTGCCCAGGCCATCGTAAAGGAAGGCGCCAAGGCGGTTGCTTCAGGCATGAACCCAATGGATCTGAAGCGGGGCATCGACCTTGCCGTCGAGGCCGTCGTCAAGGAACTGAAGACCAACGCCCGCAAGATATCCAACAATTCCGAGATTGCCCAGGTTGGTACCATTTCTGCCAATGGCGATGCAGAAGTCGGCCGATTTCTTGCCGAGGCGATGGAAAGGGTCGGAAATGAAGGCGTCATTACGGTGGAAGAAGCCAAGACCGCAGACACCGAACTCGAAGTCGTCGAAGGCATGCAGTTCGACCGTGGCTATCTCAGCCCCTACTTCGTGACCAACCCGGACAAGATGCGGGTTGAGTTCGAGGATCCCTATATCCTCATACATGAAAAGAAGCTGTCGAATCTGCAGGCCATGCTGCCCATCCTTGAAGCCGTAGTACAGTCGGGGAAGCCGCTCCTTATCATCGCTGAAGACGTCGAAGGCGAAGCGCTGGCAACGCTCGTCGTCAACAAGCTGCGCGGTGGCCTGAAGATCGCTGCCGTCAAGGCTCCGGGCTTCGGCGATCGCCGCAAGGCGATGCTGGAAGATATAGCCATCCTGGCGGGCGGCACTGTCATCTCCGAAGACCTCGGCATCAAGCTCGAGAATGTGACGTTGAACATGCTTGGCCGGGCAAAGAGGGTTACCATCGAGAAGGAAAACACGACGATTATCGACGGCGTCGGCTCGAAATCTGAGATCGACGCGCGTGTTGCCCAGATCCGGGCCCAGATCGAAGAAACCACCTCCGACTACGACCGCGAAAAACTGCAGGAACGCCTTGCCAAGCTCGCTGGCGGCGTTGCCGTCATCCGCGTCGGTGGCTCGACAGAAGTCGAGGTGAAGGAAAAGAAGGATCGCGTCGACGATGCACTGCATGCGACGCGGGCCGCCGTCGAGGAAGGTATCCTGCCGGGTGGTGGCGTGGCGCTGCTGCGCGCTGTCAATACTCTCGACGGACTAAAGACCGACAATGACGACCAACGCGTTGGCGTTGATATTGTCCGGCGGGCGATCGAGGCGCCGGTTCGCCAAATCGCTGAGAATGCTGGAGCGGAAGGCTCGATCATTGTGGGCAAGCTGCGCGAGAAAAGCGAGTTCTCGTTTGGCTGGAATGCTCAAACTAACCAATATGGCGACCTTTATGCCCAGGGTGTTATCGATCCGGCCAAGGTCGTGCGCACGGCACTTCAGGATGCCGCTTCGGTTGCCGGCCTGCTGGTGACGACCGAGGCCATGATCGCCGAAAAGCCGAAGAAGGAAGTCCTTCCCGCTTTACCTCCGGGCGCCGGAATGGACTTCTGATGCGACCAAAGAGGCCTGCCCTCGGGTGGGCCTCCCCTTCACATGATCAAACTATTCAAGTTCCATCGGTGAAGATCTATGGAGTCAACGATGAGAAAGGAAAGCATTAGCAACTCGATACCGGAGGAAGCCACGGCAGCGATCAGCGCCGCGCATCTGCTTCATCCGGCTAAACATTTCGAACACCCGCGTGATGTGCTTGCGGCCCCTGGCATCGGCAAGCAAGAGAAGCGGGCCATTCTTGCCTCTTGGGCATCCGACATCTTTGCCGTCGAGTCCGCTCCGGCCCTTCGCCTTTATCCCGGGTCGAACAAAGCGGTCTCCTATGATGAGATCATTGAAGCGTTGAAGGCATTGGACGAGGACGGCCAGCGATCTGTAGGCCAGGACCCATCCGGTTCCTTCAATCAACCGCATCGCCGACAACGGCAAACACGCGGGTTTGGCGGCTTTGGCCTATGTAGCTACCGGAAAGGAGACCGTCGCCCACCACCGCTTGAGATATAGGCCGTGCTTGCTGCCGCGCCGCTTTGAGGACGCGGACCTGATTTTTGCCGACGACTCTTTGCTCAATAGCGGAGGTTTTGCCGATGAAGATCGCACAGATAGCGCCGCTCGCTGAAAGTGTTCCGCCCAAGCTCTATGGAGGAACCGAGCGGATTGTCTCCTATCTTACAGAGGAACTTGCCGCCCAAGGCCACGACGTAACTCTTTTCGCCAGCGGCGATTCAGTGACGGGCGCCAAGCTCGTGGCGTGCTCGGACGTCGCGTTGCGGCTCAACCCGGCCGTCAAGGATAACCTGCCGCATCAGATCGTAATGCTGGACGAGTCCGCCGGCGTGCGCAGGAATTCGATATACTCCACTTCCATATCGATCTCCTACATTTCCCACTGATCCGCGATTTTGCCGACCGTACCATCACTACGCTTCATGGGCGGCTCGATCTTCCGGATTTAAAGCCATTCTATAAAGCTTTTCCCGACATTCCGCTGGTCTCGATCTCCAACGATCAGCGCCGGCCGATGCCGCCGGTCAACTGGTCCGGAACAGTTTATCATGGACTGCCGGTTAATCTGCTGCCCTTTACGGAAAAGCCGAAGGGCAACTATCTCGCGTTCCTCGGACGAATATCGCCCGAGAAGCGGCCGGACCGAGCAATCCAGATTGCTGTGAAAGTCGGCATGCCGCTGAGAATCGCAGCCAAGATCGATGATGCCGACAAGGCCTATTGGGAAACAGTGATCGAACCGATGGTCAGGAGCCATCCGAATGTCGAATTCATCGGCGAGATCAACGAGCATCAGAAAGCCGACTTCCTCGGCAACGCCCGCGCGCTGCTGTTCCCGATCGACTGGCCTGAGCCCTTCGGGCTGGTCATGATCGAGGCCATGGCGTGCGGCACGCCAGTCATCGCCTTCCGCTGTGCGCTGGTCGATAGCGTCGAGGAAGCAGTGGAACACATCGAATGGGTGCTGCGCTTCGATCGCCGCAGGGTTCGGGCTACTTTTGAGAAGCGTTTCACAGCTGAGCGAATGGCTCAGGACTATCTCAGCCTCTATCGACAATTGCCTGGCACCCTGACGAAAGCCGCGCGGCTTCGCCCCATCAAAGGCCAAGCAGTCGATCTACAGATCGTCGCTTAGAAAGGCCTAGGCCTTTAGCGATCGCTTCCGCGGACGGTATTCGACTGCACCCTGAAGAGCGGCTCGCCCTCCCGCGGCGGCGCATGCGCACCATTCGTTCACGCAAGGGTGGGAATACGACACAGGCGTTGGAAGACGTCCGCGTCATTCCTTGAAACCGAATATAATTACGGCGAAAATTAACTTTTTATGGGTAATTCCATTTCTCTTGAAAGCGCAAACCGCTGAATTATATTAGTATTG
This sequence comes from Rhizobium sp. SEMIA4064, assembly GCF_003025035.1. Classification (GTDB taxonomy): domain Bacteria; phylum Pseudomonadota; class Alphaproteobacteria; order Rhizobiales; family Rhizobiaceae; genus Rhizobium; species Rhizobium paranaense. The sequence goes on along the minus strand of NZ_PYJN01000007.1, from coordinate 10,611 downwards.
TTCGATTGCCCAATTGGGATCGACAAGTCCAGGAGACGCCACGTGCTCTTGGCGTCTCCTTGTATCCATGTTGCTTATAAGGAGGATATGGCTATGAGGACAAACCTCGATTTTTCCCCCTTGTTCCGATCGAGTATCGGTTTCGACCGCATGCTAAATGCGCTCGAGGCCGCAAGCCGCACCGAGATGGTCGACAACTGGCCTTCGTATGACATCGTCAAGACAACTGAGGACGATTACCGCATTGCTATGGACGTGGCGGGCTTCTCGCCGGACGAACTGACGATCACCCAGGAGCAGAACATGCTTTTGGTCTCCGGCCAAAAGACAAACGGTGAAGAGGTCCATTACCTGCATCGCGGCATTGCGAGCCGCTCGTTCCAGCGTCGGTTCGAGCTTGCCGACCACGTCAAGATCGTCGGTGCTGGCCTCGCCAACGGTCTGTTGACCGTCGATCTCAAGCGCGAAATCCCTGAAGAGATGAAGCCGCGCGAGATCGAAATAAAGACCAACATCGCTCTGCCGAAGGCGGAGAGCAGACAGATCGAGGCCGAGAAGGCGGCTTAGGCTCCCGATAGCAGAGTAAAAGCGCCGGGCCACGTCCGGCGCCTCCAGGAATTCCCCGAATTGTACAAACAGAAAGGAGAAAACCATGAGTGTTCGTGATCTGATACCCTGGGGCCGCGATAACGGCAACCAGGTTCCAAGTCTCTTCCGCGATGACGACCGTGATCCCTTCCTGTCGCTTCATCGCGAGGTGAACCGTCTTTTCGACGATGCATTCCGAGGCTTCGGTTCCGGCCTGCGATCCGTCGGAAGCGGCTCCGCTTTTGGAGCCGGCTGGCCAAGTGTCGAAATCTCCGACACTGACAAGGAGATCAAGGTGACGGCCGAAGTGCCCGGGCTGGAGGAAAAAGACATCGAGGTCCTGCTCAATGATGGCGTGCTGACGCTGAAGGGCGAAAAACGTTCCGAGAGCGAGGATAACAATCGGCAGTTCTCCGAGCGCTATTATGGCCGGTTCGAGCGCCGCATCCCCCTCGGCGTCGAGGTCAAGGAGGACCAGGTCGATGCGCATTTTAAGAACGGCGTACTGACCGTCAGCTTGCCGAAAAGCGAGAAGGCACAGTCGCAGGTCAAGCGGATCGCTATCAAGAGCTAATCAGTCCGACGCTATGGCGGCCGCGGGTATAAACTGCGGCCGCTCCAGCCAATTTTGCAGTTAGCTTGAGTTCTTCTACGCGATTGTCGAGTCAACTGGACTGTGAAGGCGCTATGCACACGTGGAAGCGCCCGCCGCCCGTAGATGAGTTCGGGCGGCGGGCATGGTCGCCCTTATAAACTGAACGACACGGTGGGCCGACCAACCCGGCCAGGACGCCAAACCAAATAAGCGAAACGTTGTTCCCATCTGATGTTCAACGTGATGGAGCAGTCGCGTGTGCTTGGAAAGAGGAATGAAAGCAAATGTTCGACACGAAGTTTGCCAAAAGCAGCGATGCACCGGCGCGATTCTGCCAATCACCCGGGTTCATCGACGTTCAAAGGCAATGGACGACTTTTCCGGTCCAGGTGAAAAGCAATCATGTCGCGATTGGCGTAGTGTATCAGCAGCGTCTCGTAAAAGGCTGCCAGAATGTGTTCTGCCAATTCGGTGTCTAAGCTCCCCTTGCGAAGTAAGGTAGGTTTCCGCTCCTGCTCCAGCACTTGTTGCTCGCATTCGGCGATATGGTGATCGACCATCTTAAGGTCGGCTTGGGTGAACATCTCCTCCCCTTTCAGCCTAGGCTGAGTGTCGCCGGGAAGTGAAAGCGTAGCAAAATGCTCTTCTGGAACTCCGTGTAACGATCATGGTTTGGTATCAGGAGGATGCGAAGATGACGCTGCAATGGTGGACCGTGCCCGTGACGATCGAAACGCGCCGGGTTGGTCGATATGTTACCATCAACAGCACCGAAAAAGCAGCCGAATATATGCTCGAGGAATGGCCGGGAAGCCAAAACGAAACGTCATTCCTCGTAGCAAAACAGGCTTTGATCGATGCTCACGAGGGTAAGATTTCAGCACAAGAAACGCGCCGCGCATTCTTAGCCGCGGCGGAAGACGCTCGAATCTTTTTCTTCAACCAATGAGACAAAAACGGCAGGGAAACGGGAGAGGTCCCTGCCGTGCTAAAGAGCTGCTGTTGACGGATGAAAGGGCGGAACGTCAACGCAGCTTGCCGCGCCGTGAGAGTGGCGGCTGGCGAGTAAGGCAATGGACTCGCCACTTGTCAAACATCTACCCGCTTCATTTGCTCCGCCAAAGACGCATCAGAGATCGATTTCCACTATAAGTACTTGTTCGTCAGAAGGTGTTGATGATGCCACTTGTGAGGGAGAACAACCACTGAAGCGACCCGGAGCGCGATGCTCGCGGCCGCAAAAGAGAGCGGTGTGCAGGAAATGGGGAATGAGGTCGTGCAGGGCATCCGTTCGCGACTGTTTTCCCGTCCAATGCGATTTGTCTAGAAGCTGTGCGCCAAGCTTTTAGTTTGACGGTCATCAATTGTGTGAGTTCCTGGCGGCAAGGGCTCGTCTTGTCTGCCGAGCAACTTGTTTGATTGCCTCATATGCACTGCCGTTCCTCCCAGAAGCCCACGAGAAGTCGCAACCGCGTCTGGAGTAAAGCAAGAGCGTTCCCGGTGACCGCGACCATGGCCCGATGCTGGCATCGCCGCTTGACCCTTTGGTTTGCACGCACCTAAAATTGGGTATGAGCGAGTCCGAAATTCCTCTCACAGGCGGCGCAGATTCGAATGTTGTCCGGATAGGCGACACGGTCCGGCGGCGTGGCCGGGCGTGGTCTTCTGCCGTTCTGAATCTACTTCGCCACATTGAACACCAGGGATTTGAGGGAGCGCCCCGTGCGTACGGCTTCGATGATCAAGGACGCGAATGTCTCACTTACATCGAAGGTGAAGTTGGCTTAGGCAAAGGATTCATTCCTGATCAATATGGCCGCTTCGACGTCCGGCTTCCTGATTACGTGTGGAGTGACCGGGCCCTTGTCCATTTAGGGAAATTGCTGCGATCCTACCACGACGCTGCAGCAAGCTTCCTTTGGAATGACCGCAACTGGCGTATTGAACCTCGCGAGCCCGTCGAGACGATCTGTCACAATGATTTGTCACCGTGGAATACCGTCTTCCAAGCCGGGCTTCCTGTAGCGTTTATCGATTGGGACGCTGCAGCACCAGGACCGCGCTCTTGGGACCTTGGTTTCATTGCGTGGCGTTGGGTGCCTTTTTGGCGTGATGGCAAATGCGAAGCGCATGGCTTGCCGAAAGGCGTCCGCGAGAAAGCGCGACGCTTCCAGTTGTTCCTAGACGCCTACGGGATAGAGCCCGACATTGAAATCATGAGGGCAGCAATCGAAAGGGTGCGGCAAATGCAGGAGCACATGCGCAATCTCGCTGCATCCGGCTCTCCATGGGAAATGGAATTGGAACGCCGCGGCGTACTTAATGAAGGAGCGCTCGAAATCGCTTGGATGGAAGAACATGCACGGGAATTGGTGCAGCGATTTAGTGCGTCGTCATAGGTCTGGATCAGACTGCGCGATCAAGCCAACACCCGGCAAGGTGCGAACGACACACCGGTTATAATGGTCTCGGAATCAAATCGCAAACGCCGCCTGAGCACGAGATCGCGATAGGCCCTTGAAGGCTCGGCGAGCAGTTCCAATATCATTTTCAGGCTTATGAGTGGCATGGAAAGGAGGAAGAAAATGCCGCTGAACGATATTCCGTGGGATCGTCCGGTAACGATCCGCCTCCAGTGCGGTTTGGAACGCACCTTCACCGGCGTCTATGATGCGCTGGATTTTCTCGAGAACGAATGGCCATTGCGACATGGAGAGCGCCACAAGCGTGCCATGAAAACCTGTCGCGGTGCACTCAATGGCGCCATTCCGGCGCTGATCGCTCGGGAAGCATTCATGGCCGCTTGCCTTGAAGCGGGAATGGCAACCGTGATGACCACGTCAAAAATGAAGCCGCATACTTACCCAGCCGCAGCCAAACGGATCAGTGCGATTTAATGTGGCATCTTAGGTCCCGCTCGGCTCGATGCGGGACCTGTGCTCTAGTTCCTCCCAGATTTTCCCTGGCGACAGTATAGGCTCCGCCGTTGGTTGGATAAGCCGCGAGTCTCTGCCGATAGGAAAAGTATAGGATGACAAGAACGGCGATGATAGGCAAAACCAAGCGTGCCGAGCGGTATCAAGATAGTCAGAGCCGCTTCGGGGCCGCAAGAACATGAACCAAGGCCATCCAGACCCAGCGCCGGCACTGCCTCTATCCAGCCGATCTTCTTGTCTTCATGCTCGCGATTGGCGAGCCGGCGGCCGAACAATAGGGTGAAAAGGGGCAAGACGGACTCCTGGTCGAGCAAACAGGAGCCTAACCATGGTGAAGTCTGCAAGTTCCGGCTCGGATGGGCGCGAGTCTTATGGGAAACAGATTTGCCTGCGAATGTTCTGGTTTCTTTTGCCAAATTGCCTCAATGATGCAGGAAGACTTTGAGGCCGCGGTTTTACGTCGCGGCAGTTGATCCCTTTACTCCGGTCTCGAAACCGGTCTCGATAACGGGAGTCCCACATTCCCACGAAGGATTGCTCTGGCACTCCCGGCCGTTGCGGGGGTCGATGCTTCGGCATGGTGAATAGATCGGCCGCCGCCGGGTTAAACCAGGGCAAACCTCCCGTGTCAGAGATGCGAGATTAATATCCACTGAGGTGTGTGCCGTTTCAGATCGCGGTCCGCAAAAACCTCAGTAATCGAAGCATTGAGATCGTAAGCCAAGCGAATTCTTCCGCCTCCCTGGGTTAGCCTCAGTGATCGCGAAGGAGCGACATGCCAAGCCGGCTCGAGCAGACATCGGCGTCGAGGTTAAGAAAGGTCACCTCAATGCCCGCTTCATGACAGTATTCCTCGCCATCAGACAGGCTGAGGTATCTGCCACGGGAACAACAACGCCTTGATTGGCTTTTCCGTTTCACGACGGCACATTTGAGAACCAGCCATGGCCAGCGATAAGTTATCGACTTACAGATCCAAACGCGACTTTCAGAAGACCGCTGAGCCGAGCGGCAAGAGGCCGATCAAGAAGACTAACCGCCGGCGCTTCGTTATTCAGAAGCATGACGCCACACGCCTGCACTACGATCTGCGGCTCGAGCTCGATGGCGTGTTCAAAAGCTGGGCCGTCACTAAAGGACCATCCCTCGATCCGCACGACAAGCGGCTGGCGGTCGAGGTTGAGGACCATCCACTCGACTACGGCGACTTTGAAGGCACCATCCCGAAAGGTCAATATGGTGGCGGCACAGTGATGCTCTGGGACCGCGGCTATTGGGAGCCTGGAGCGAGAAAGAGCCCAGAACAGGCGCTGGTCAAAGGCGACTTCAAGTTCACTCTGGAGGGCAAACGTCTGCATGGAAGTTTCGTGCTCGTGCGGATGCGCAACGATCGTGATCGCGGCAAACGCACCAACTGGCTGTTGATCAAGCACCACGATGAATTTTCCGTCGAGGAGGATGGCGCCGAGATCTTAGAGGAGAATGCCACCTCGGTGGCGTCGGGACGAACGATGGAGATGATCGCCGCGGGCAAGGGCCGAAAGCCGCGACCGTTCATGGTCGAAGGCAGAACTATCGAGGCCGACGCGGTGTGGGACAGCAATCATGGCCTTGCCGCCGAAAAGCGGAGATCGGAAGCGAGGAGCGGCAAAAAGGCCAACACGGTCACGCCTGTCCACATTCCGGATTTCATTGCGCCGCAGCTTTGCGAAACCCAGCAGCGTCCGCCGCCCGGCTCGGGCTGGATCCATGAGATCAAGTTCGACGGGTACCGCATCCAGATGCGTGTGCTCGATGGCGACGTTACGCTGAAGACCAGAAAAGGGCTCGACTGGACCGGCAAATATCCCGAGATTGCCGAAGCAGCGTCGACGCTGCCGGACTGCATCATCGACGGTGAGATCTGCGCGCTCGACGATCATGGTGCGCCGGATTTCGCCTGCCTGCAGGCGGCCCTCTCGGAGGGGAAGACCGGAAGTCTCGTCTACTTTGCCTTTGATCTGCTTTATGACGGCAGCGAGAATCTACGTTCCCGGCCTCTTATTGAGCGCAAGGCGCGATTGCAGGAGCTGCTCATCAAAGCAGGCGGCGATCTGCGAATCCGGTTCGTCGAACATTATGAGACCGGCGGCGATGCTGTCTTGCGGTCCGCCTGCAAACTCTCGCTCGAAGGCATCATCTCCAAGAAGGCGAATGCGCTATATCAGTCTGGCCGCACGGACACCTGGGCGAAGTCAAAATGCCGTGCCGGCCATGAGGTGGTGATCGGCGCTTATGCTAAGACCAACGGCAAATTCCGGTCCTTATTGGCGGGTGTTTATCGTGGCGACCGCTTCGTCTACGTCGGCCGCGTCGGAACTGGCTACGGCGTAAAGAAAGTCGAAACGCTACTGCCGAAGCTGAAGGCGCTGGAGGCCACGAAATCGCCGTTCACCGGCATCGGGGCGCCGAAGAAAGAACCCGAAGTCGTCTGGCTGAAGCCAGAGCTCGTCGCCGAAATCGAGTTCGCGGGGTGGACGACCGACGGTCTCGTTCGCCAGGCAGCGTTCAAAGGGCTGCGCGAAGACAAGCCGGCCAAAGAAGTCGAGGCCGAACGGCCGGCGCCCCCCGCGGAGGCAGACGTTCCAGAACCGGCTCCGCATGCCAAGGCAAAGCCGGCGCGACGGAAAGGGGCGAAGGCCGACGTCATGGGCGTGCTGATCTCCAATCCGGATAAGCCACTATGGCCTGACGCCAACGATGATAAACCCGTCAGTAAGGAGGACCTTGGGCGATATTATGAGGCGGTGGGATCGTGGATGATCGAGCATATCAGGGGCAGGCCATGCTCCATCATCCGAGCGCCGGATGGAATTGCCGGGGAGCAATTCTTTCAGCGCCATGCAATGCCGGGGCAATCGAACTTGCTCGATCTGGTCAAGGTGTTCGGCGACAAGAAGCCCTATCTACAGATCGATCGAATCGAGGGGCTTGCTGCTGTTGCGCAGGTCGCCGCCGTCGAGCTCCATCCCTGGAACTGCGAACCCGGTCAGCCAGAAGTGCCCGGCCGCCTTGTTTTCGATCTTGATCCGGGTCCGGACGTGCCATTCTCGACGGTAGTTGCCACTGCCCGCGAAATGCGCGACCGACTGGACGAATTGGGACTGATCAGCTTCTGCAAAACGACGGGTGGCAAGGGCCTGCATGTCGTCACCCCGCTGAGCGTCAATAAGCGCAAGCCGCTCTCCTGGGCTGAAGCAAAGGGGTTTGCCCACGATGTCTGTCAGCAGATGGCACGGGACAATCCCGATCTTTATCTCATCAAGATGACGAAGAGTCTGAGAGGCGGCCGCATCTTCCTCGACTATCTGCGCAACGATCGCATGTCGACCGCTGTTGCGCCCTTGTCGCCGCGCGCCCGGGCCGGTGCCACCGTGTCGATGCCGCTAACCTGGGCGCAAGTGAAATCCGATCTCGATCCAAAGCGCTTCACCATCCGCACGGTGCCGGCGCTTCTTGCCAAAAGCTCGGCCTGGAAGGACTATTGTGATGGCGAGCGGCCGCTCGAACAGGCCATTAAGCGTCTCGGCAAATCAAGACCGGCAGCGTAATTTTCAACGTGCCTTCCGGAACGGCGCGCGAGCACTCGCGACGGGGTCGGCCGCTCACCTTTGCTACAAACGTCAGGCGAAGGTGCCGCCTGGATTGGGGTCGGACGAAGGTTGCGCTGAGGTCCATGCATCAGCCTGCTTTTCCGTCGGCACGTTGCCGTTCGGGGTCAATTCGTTCACCGCCTGCGGAAGATCCCGAGACAATCGGCTCAGAATTTCCTGCCGCGAGAGGCCGGTCTTGGCTGCAAGCTCGTTGAGAGTTTCGTCGCCGAGTGCCTGGCTCAGCTCCTGATCATTTATCGGCTTGTTGTCGCCTGTGCTGACCCAGGATTCGACTTTGTCGCCCTGACCGTTGCGTTGGAACTGCTCCAGAAGACCTCCGAGCCGCTCAGGATGCCTCCGGCCGCACTGCTGCCAAAAAGATCGCCGAGCCCTCCGCCGCGCGCGAGATTGCCGAGCAGGTCGCCAATCCCGCCAGTGCCAGACAGCTTTCCTTCTGCGCCGGTCTGGCCGCTTTGTGCGCGCTGTCCAATTCCCTTTAAAACTTCCGCTATCTTATCGTGGTTCTGGTAGCCGGCGAGGGCCAACACGGCGAGCAGTGCGGTCAATGGTCCACGGGACATCTCCTAAGCGATTGGGATGGGTTCTCAGGAAACTAGTCGTCGGTCACAATGTTCCGCTCGGCTTCTCGCCCATGTCGAAGACTGCGGCGTCGTTCCTGGATGCCTTAGAAGCTCGATGGCCGAACGCTACGAAGATGGCGCGTCGTTTCCGCTGTGGCCCCACGTTCACATCATCATCGCTTAGATTAAGTGCCGGCGAGGCTGTCGCTTTCGTAATGAAAAACCGTCAGTTGAGAGGGGTCTGCTAGACAAGCGGGCCCACAATCGAATGGCGAAAAGGGACGTGCATCAGTCCGGCAATCCGGTGATAAAAAATTTTCGAGGACCGTCTTGAATCTGAAAAAAGCACAAACCAAATCGATACTACCGGCAGCCCAGGTGGGGGCCGGAAAGCCGGAGACGCAGGTTTCCGACGCGTCTCCTTTCCATCTCGCTTTACGGAGGATTTGGTTATGAGAAACGACTTCGACTTCGCACCGCTCTATCGGTCCAGCATTGGCTTTGACCGGGTGTTCAATCTCCTCAACAGTGCCCAGCGCCTGCAGGCCGTCGAGACCTGGCCGCCTTACGACATCATCAAGACGGGTGAGGATGACTATCGCATCCAGATGGCTGTCGCTGGGTTCGCAGATGCCGACCTAGACATCACGCAGGAGCGAAACGTGCTTATCGTGAAGGGCCAAAAGGCCGAACAGAAAGACGGCGAATATCTGCACAGGGGCATTGCCGGGCGCGCTTTCGAGCGCCGGTTCGAACTGGCCGACCATGTCAGAGTTGAGAATGCCGCGTTGACGAATGGCCTTCTGAGCATCGATCTAAAGCGCGAAATCCCGGACGCTATGAAGCCGCGCAAGATCGAGATCGGCAGCCAGCCGCAGGCAACGCCGCTTCAGATCGACGCCGAAAAACAGGTTGCCTAAGGACAGTGAGTGCCGCTCGCTCTCGGGCGGCACCTCTCAGTCAGAGACCTCGAAATGAAAACGATCGACATTCAAAAGGCGGTTTTCCTCGATGCCCGCGACCTCGCTGCCTGCCAGGTCGTCTTCGACGAACTGCTAAGGGAGATCGGGATGGCCAAGGACTGCGAAGAGGCCGAGCGCATCGGAGCCATCGTGATTGAGCTCTATCGGCAGGGTGTCCATGATCCCGCTCACCTCAAACTGATGGTCGAGAGCGCACGCGGCCTGTTCGGACGCGCCAAGCCGAGGACAACTGTATCAAGATAGTGTCACGGGGTCGCCCGGGATGCCGGGCGACCTTCTCGATGCCTCCTCGCAACCACGGACTTGCCGCACGCGCGCTCTGTGGCGATCTATCGGCGCGCGGTTGCAGATCGTGATGCGGGGACTTCTGTATCACCCAAAAGCGACGGACCGTGAACGGATCGTGCGCACGCCCATCATAGCTGGGGACGAATTTCAGAACGTCATTTTGCCGTAGACGGCGCATTCGTCATATTGAAGACGGCGGCATTGTCCTGAACCTCACGCAGGCCCTTGTAGGACGGATGACGCAGGTTCCCCTCATTCGTCCAGCCACGAAACTCGATCTCGGCAATCAATGTCGGTTGCGCGAAGACCAGGCGTTTGCCTTTCACCGGCACGACTGGCTTGTTCGTCTTGAGCCTATCCAACGTCCTGCGCAGCTCTTCGGCTTCTTTCCGATTAAAGCCCGTTCCGACGGATCCGACGTAGATCCAGTCGTGAGCTTTCCGTCCGGCAAGCAAAAGACTTCCGAGACCCCCGCGCGTGGTGGCGGACTGCTCGTAACCGACGATCATGAAGCTTTCGCTCTGAACGCATTTGATCTTCAGCCAGTCGCCGAGGCGGCCGCTGCGGTAGGGCCGATCGCGATGCTTGGCGATGACGCCCTCCAAACCATGGTGACATGCGTAGTCCAGTAGTGCCTCGCCATCGAACTGTAGTTCCTCCGAAAGCCGCAGGGCACCATCGGCGTTCTCCGGTATCAAACCTTCAAGCAGGTGACGGCGCAGCGAGAGTTCGGTGCGGGTGAGGTCGTGACCATCCAGATAAAGCAAGTCAAAGGCGTAGAGGATCGACTCGGTCGAGATGCGTTTGCCGCCGCGGCCGCCGAGCGAGTGCTGCAGGGCACCGAAATCCGACCGGCCTTGTTCGTCAAGGACAACGGCCTCTCCGTCGAGAATAGCCGTTGTAAGCCCGAGGTCTCTTGCCGCGGCTGCGATTGCTGGAAAGCGGTGCGTCCAGTCATGGCCGCCACGCGTGAGGATCCGAATACTCTTCGGTTCGATGTGGATCGCC
>NZ_PYJN01000006.1 GCF_003025035.1 Rhizobium sp. SEMIA4064 | reverse complement strand
CGGGCAGTCGCTCCGCCCATCACAACGCCGATAACGCGGCGGTTACCCTGGCGCACGGCGCTGACGATGTTGAAACCGGAGGCATTGGTGTAGCCGGTCTTGATGCCGTCCATGCCCTCGTAGCGATACATCAGATTGTTATGACCACGAATTCGGCTGCCGCGATAGGTAAAGCCCGACTGTGAAAACAGCCGATATTCCTGCGGATAGTTGTTGATGAGCGCGACGGCGAGCGTGGACATGTCGCGCGCGGTCGTCACCTGCTCCATGCTCGGCAAGCCCGACGGATTGGTGAATACGGTGCGGCGCATACCGATTTCGCGTGCCTTCTGCGTCATCATGCGGGCAAAGCCGCTTTCGCTGCCGCCCAGCGCCTCGCCCATGGCAGTGGCGGCATCGTTGGCGGACTTGACGATCATGCCGTTGACGGCATCGCGGACGGTAATGGTGCTGCCCGGTTTCAGGCCGAGCTTGGTCGGGCTCTTACCGGAGGCGTTGCGCGAGACCGGAACCTCTGTGTTCCAACCGATCTTACCGCGATGGATCGCCTCGAAGGTCAGATACAGCGTCATCATCTTCGTCAGCGATGCGGGATGGTTGAGATCATCGGCATTATCGGAAGCCAAGACCTTGCCGGATTTCGCATCCATAATGAAATAGGCGCTGCCCGCAAAGCTCGCCACCGGTGCGCTCAACAGCAAGACGGCCGCAGAAAGGGCCATCAAAAGTTTTTTCATATTCGTCCCCAACTGAAACAAATGCCGATACACCGCATCAACCCAATGTACGCATTTGCGACAAAAGCCTGATTTCGGTGCGATATTGAGGCAACACCCTCGACAGAATTCCCAATTTTGCCTTTGCTGGTAAAATAACGGTTAACGTATTGAAAAGATGATGCAGATTCAGCAAGACTTAACGGCGGATGGGCTACAGCATGGTCATTCGTCAACCGGTTAAATCCCATGGAACAGGGCATCAGAATCCGTCTCAAGCGCGCGGTAATCTCCGGCGGGCTGGAAACCGCCGCAATTCTGAAAAACCTCGGCTTGATGCGCGACGTCGCCGGCCTAGGCGCCATTTTCACCCTGCATCATGTCCGTCCTCCCTTGTGCCGAACCTTCGCACCGAATGCGCATCTGGAAATTTCGCCAGAATTCCTTGACCGCGCGATCAGCCGGCTGAAACGGGATGGTTATGATTTCATCGCCCTCGATGCGCTGCCGGACCGTATCGCAAGTGATCGCAACAAGCCACCCTTTGCTGTTTTCACCCTCGACGACGGCAATCGCGACAATCTCGATCATGCGCTGCCGGTCTTTGCCCGGCACGGTATTCCCTTCACAATCTTCGTCACACAGGGCCTGTCGGAGCGGACACATAGTATTTGGTGGGAAACACTGGCCGACCTGCTCTGCCGGTTGGATCGCCTGACCTTCGATTTCGGGATAGGCCCGGAGAGCTTCGACCTCGACAAAGCCAGCCAGCGGCAAGCCGTCTTTGCCCGCTTCGCCGCCTATGTTCATGCCCATGATGAGACGGAGGCCGTTGGCCGGATCGACGAGCTCGCCCGAACGAACGGCCTGGAGCCACTCGATCTCGTGCGCTCAGCGATCATGGACCGGGAGGAATTGAAGCAGCTTGTCCGTCACCCGCTTGCCTCGCTCGGCGCCCATACGGTCAGCCACCGGGCGCTCGCTCGTCTGCCGGAAGCGGAAGCGGCTGCGGAAATGGCTTTGTCGGCGGATTATGTCGCTGACATCATCGGCGGGCGGCCAGCAGCGATCGCCTATCCCTACGGCACGGCCGATGCCGTCTCTCCTCGCGAAGCCCGGCTAGCGGCGGAACTCGGCTTTTCCGTCGGCGTTACGACCCGGCCTGGGACGATCGGAACGGCGAGTGCCGCTGCCCTCACCCATCTGCCACGACTGTCGTTGAACGGTCACTACCAGAAGGCCCGATATGCCTCGGCGCTTGCCTCCGGCATCCCCATGCGGCTGATGGGGCGCTAAAGCGCATCGCGATCTTTCAGAGTCGCTTGTTGCGCTTTAGATTCTTGAATTTGCGCATGTCGTTATCGCAAAACCGCTGAGCACTTTTGCGCGACATGCTTTGGGCATCGGCATAATCCGTTACGGATACATCCGCACCTTTTCCCAGGCGCCCTCCGGCACGTCACGGCGAAACTCGACGCGATCGTGCAGGCGGAACTGGCGATCGTGCCAGAATTCGATCGACAGCGGCCGGATGCGGAAGCCGGACCAATAGGCAGGGCGTGGAATTTCGCCGATGGCGTAGCGGGCCGTATATTCGGCGACGGCCTTTTCCAGGGCAAAGCGGCCTTCGAGCGGGCGCGACTGCTTCGACGCCCAGGCGCCGATGCGGCTGCCGCGGGCACGCGTCTTGAAATAGTCGTCGGCTTCCTTGTCGCTGACGACTTCAACCAGACCGCGCAGCCTGACCTGCCGGCGCAGCGATTTCCAGTGGAAGCACATCGCCGCTTTCTTTTGGGAAAGAATTTCTTGGCCTTTCCGGCTCTCGAAATTTGTATAGAATACGAATCCCTGGCTATCGAAACCTTTCAGAAGAACCATGCGGACATTTGGCAATCCATCCTTATCAACCGTTGCCAAGGCAACCGCATTCGGATCATTCGGCTCATTGGCTTCAGCGTCGCGCAGCCAGGAAGCGAAAAGCGCGAAGGGCTCGTTCTGCTCGGTGAAGTCACCGCTTGTTAACTCGTTTTCCGACATATTAGCTCAAATTCTCCGCATTTCCTAAAATCGCCAGCCCCAACACTGGCCAAGATACTCGGGTGGAAGTCATAGCAAAGTCGACGGTTCATACAAAGCGCAAGCTTGCAAAAGGCGCGACGATGGCGATTGCCATTCTCTCCCTTGGCGGCTGCGTCGGCGGCGGCATGGACATGCTGAGTTCGACGAAGGTGGATCGGAGCGTTTCAACCGGCACCATCCCGACTGCTCCTGTGACAACCGACAGCGTTTCCGACGAGACGACGGTGCGTAACGCGGTGACTTCGGCAGATCTCAACAAGTTGAACGGACGGTCCGTTCCTTGGGCGAACGCCTCGACGGGTAGCGCCGGCGTCATCGACACGATCGTTGAAAACAACGCCTCGGGACAGGTCTGCCGCCAGTTCCGCACCACTCGCCATTCCTATGACGGCATCGCCAACTTCTTCGGCAAGACCTGCCTCGTTGGCCAAGGCGAATGGCAATTGCTGAGTTTCCAGCAGGACGGCTGATAACCGTCTCTCTTTCTCATTTCATCGTCAAAAGCGGGCCGATCAGCGTGCCCGCCGCAATGCAATCGGCAAGCGCGTAGATATCGTTGCTGGGCGAACGGTCCACCTCGAGCGGCGGCACGATGGAGCGGATGACGGTAAATAGCGTCTCGGCCCTGTCGCCCAGCTTTATTGGACCACGCAGGTCGATGGCGCGGGCGGCTACGATCAGTTCGATCGCGGTGAGGTATCGTAGCTTCTCAACCAGCCGTCCGGTCTTGTCGATCACCGACATGGCAAGCGACGCATAGTCCTCCACACGATCGGCAACCGGCGTCACCGTAAAGGGCATGGGCATCGCCAGATGGCCGATCTCCGCCGTCAGCGCCGCGACGGTCTTTTGCAATGCGCCAAAACCGTTGGCGCCAGCACCTTCCGGTGCGAGGAAACGCGGCAGATCGGAAAAGCCCGGCGACAGCAGCTTCATGATCCGCTCGGCTGTCATGGCGGCAAGACGGGCGAGCGCGAGCGCCAACGTGTCGAAGGCCAGCACCATGTGGGTCGGATCGAAATTGCCCGTCGGCAGCACGACATCTTCATCGGCAAGAACCGATGGGTTGTCGTCACTGGAGTGCAGCTCGAGTTCGGTCGCCGACCACGCCGCTCTCAGCGCATGCAAGGCAGTGCCGGAGACCGATGGCACGCAGCGAAGGCTGAGCGGATCCTGAAGGCGCCGCGCGGCCCCTTGTTTCGTCAGATCGCCCCCTTCGAGCAGCGAGCGAACCGCCGCCGCGACATCGCCTTGTCCGGGGCCGGGCCGCAGGCGTATCGCCAGCGGGTCGAGCGGATCGAGGCTCGCGCGAAATCCTTCGTAGGACAGCGCTGCCGCACCGACATGCGCGTCGAAAATACGCCTGATGTCCTGCAGCAGCAGGCAGGCAAGGCCAACGGAAGCAGCGTTGGAAGAGATCAGCGACAATCCATCCTTAATACCGAAGGGCGGCTGTGCGAGCCCGGCGACCGCCAATGCTTCAGCGCCGGAGACCTCACGGCCGCCCGGCAGAATGGCTTTCCCCTCCCCGACCAATACCAGTGCAATATGTGCAAGCGGCGGAAGATCCGCCTCGCCGATCGAACCGGTCATCGGCACCTTCGGATGAACGGCGCAATTGAGCATGCCGGCAAGCGCTTGCGCCACCTCGGGCGAACCCCCCGAATAGCCTCGGCAGAAACGGGCCAAACGCGCCGCCATCATGGCGCGGACCTCGTCCGCTTCGGCAAAGCGCCCGACGCCGACGGCGCGGGGGCGTGGAATACGGTGTTGCCCTGAATCCTTCGTGGGATCGAGGCGCGTATCGACGGCCGCGCCCAAGCCGGTGCTAACCCCATAGATCGCCTTGCCCTCGCCGGCATGGCGGACGAGACAGGCATAGGCGGCTTCGATGCCGGCGAGCGCATCAGCACCGATTGTCACCTCTGCGCTGTCGCGGGCGATAGCGCAGATCGCATCGATATCCGCGCCGGACGCATCGAAGATCACCTTAGCGTCGGCACCCATCCGTCTGTCCATTTCTCAAACCGAACGTTTTCAGGCGAAGCGCAGGCGCTGGCCGATATTCATCCGCTTCGCCTTGTCGACCATGGCCGCGCCCAGCGCAACATCCGTGGTGCTGAGACCGCGATGCCAGAAGAGAATGGTCTCGTCGTCGCTCTCGCGGCCGGGCCGTGCGCCGCAGACGATCTGGCCGATTTCGGCATGCAGCGTCTCCGCCGTCACCTTGCCCTCATCGACATGCCGGCGCAATGCGCCATAGGGACGGCCGGGGCCGCATTGGCCCCAATCGTCGACGACAACCTTGTCCATGATGTCGGTCAGATCGAATTCCAACACGCTCATCGTGCCATAGGGAACGACGAAGGCGCCCTTCTTGACCCAGGCTGTCTTGAAGAGTGGCGTCGGCTCCGGCAGACGACTGGCCTCGACCATGATGTCGGCGTCCTTCAGGCAGTCTTCCCAATTGTCGGTGACGATGATCTTCTTGCCGAGATCCTTTTCCAGCCGGGCGGCGAAGGCGTCGCGGCTTTCCGGCCGGCGGGAATGGATACGGATTGCCTCGAAATCGAAGAGATGGTCGAGCAGGCGGACATTCCAATAGGCGGTGCCGCGCGCGCCGATATGGCCGAGCACCTTGCTGTCCTTGCGAGCCAGATGGCGAGCGCCGATGGCCGTGACCGCGCCGGTGCGCATATCGGTGATCGCCGTGGCGTCGATGATCGCCTTCGGCATGCCGGTGCGCGGATCGAAAAGGTTGAGCACCGCCATTTCAGAAGGAAGGCCCTGCTTGTAGTTATCGACGAAATCGCCAACCACTTTGACGCCGGCATAGTCGAGCGGCTTCACATAGCCGCGGAGCACGTTGAAATGGCCCTTGTCCGAACTTTCAGGCACGAGGTGCACGCGCGGTTCGATCACCGTTTCGCCACGTCCCTGTGCGTCGAGCGCCCTGCTGACGGCAGCGAGAATTTCGTCGTTGGTCAACGCCAGCGCCCTGGTATCGATGGCGTTCAGATAGTCGATCCAAATTTCCTGCATGGGATGCCCTGGCCTTCCGCTGGTCGCATGCTCGCGTCACTATGAAATGAGTTGTCTATACTTATTGTCAAGGCAAATCCCGCCTGGAAACCGTGCCGTTAGCTGGGCCGGGCGTGGCTTCCCAGGCGATATTTCGCATCAAAGTTTAGTGAACGGCTAACCATTGCGGTAGATCGAACCGTGCGGCCAGCCCGGCGTAACAACTGATTAGCAACTGCTCCCGCAGGATCACACCATATGCGCGTCAACCTTTCTTGCTTCCGGGGAGCGAAAGAGGCGGCGCGATCCATATGTTTTTCTTTCTTTTGGGGCGCCACAACGAGGCCGGGCACCCTTCAAAACGGTGGTTATGATGATGCGCGATCCTTACAAGGTGCTTGGCGTAAAGCGGGATGCCGGGGCGGACGAAATCAAGACGGCATGGCGCAGCCTGGCCAAGGCCGTGCATCCCGATCACAATATCGGCGATCCCACGGCAACGGAGCGTTTTGCCGAGATCGGCCGTGCCTATGAAACGCTGAAGGACCCGCAGAAGCGCAGCCGCTACGATCAGGTGGCGCGCATGGCCGAGGCGAAAGGCCAAAGCACCGAGCAGACCATCATGCAGCAGCGCCAGGCAGCCCGCGAAGCCGCGGAGCGCGCCAAGGCCGCACGCGCCAACGCCGAAAAGATTATGGAAGAACTCGCCCGCGCCAAGGCCCAGAAGGCGCAGAAGGCTGCCGCGGCCGCCAACCCACAGGCCGCCGGAAGCGAGTCACCCGAGGATATGGTCGAGCGCATTTTCGGCGCCAAGGCCGCCCGCGCCGCACCGAACCAGGCAGAGACTGCCGCCAGTGCCGCGGAGACGGAGAAGCAGCGCGAACAGAGCAGCGGCGAGACCGAAGAGACCTTTGCAGAGGAAGAGCAGCTTGCAACGGGGACCGGGCCGGCCGTCTTCCGCTCGCGCTTCGGCATTCTCGGCTCGCTTGTGCGTCGCATTACGGGCGGCAGCACTCAGGATAAGGCGCCGGAAAAGACGCCCGAGATCGCTGCCGAAGCGACTGTCACCCTCGAAGACATGCTGAAGGGAAACTGGATCACCGTACCGCTTTCCGACGGACGGGAAGCGCGCTTTCAGGCAACGACGGATATCAGCAACGGCCAGGTCGTGCATCTGAAGGGCCAGGGGCTGAAATTGCAGGGCATGCAGCGCGGCGATGTGGCGATCACCATCCATCTTTCCACCGACAGCCGCTTTACCCTCAATGGCCTCGACGTCCATACGACACTTCCCGTAACCATCGAAAATGCTGTGCTCGGTTATGAGACAATGGTCGAGGGATTGAACGGTCCGGTCAAGCTTACAGTCCCGCCCTGGTCCGGTTCGGATCAGGTCATCCGAATCTCCGATCAGGGACTGCCGGACGGGCACGGCGGAAAAGGCAATCTCGTGGTTGAATTGCGCTTAATGCTGTGGGAAAAACCGGACGACAAAGTTACCGATTTGATGCGCAGCATGCGCGAGGGGCTTTTTTTGTGAAATTTCAGTGACAACCGCACCCTTTGTTACGATCCCTAACAGTTGATGATCTTTCCAATGCTTGAACAGGGGATCGGCCTATGCCATAGGCAGGATCATTCGAAAGTTCAAGGGAGCAGAATATGGCTCAAGCCACTGGCCTCATGGCAGGCAAGCGCGGCGTCATCCTCGGCGTTGCAAACAACCGTTCCATAGCGTGGGGTATTGCCAAGGCCTGTTCCGAAGCCGGTGCCGAAATCGCGTTGACGTGGCAGGGCGACGCTTTGAAGAAGCGCGTCGAGCCGCTCGCCCAGGAGCTCGGCGCCTTCATGGCCGGCCATTGCGACGTTACGGAACTGGCAACGATCGATGCCGTCATCGACACGCTGGAAGCGAAATGGGGCAAGATCGATTTCGTCGTCCACGCCATTGCCTTCTCCGACAAGGATGAGCTGACCGGACGTTATGTCGACACCAGCCGCGATAATTTCGCGCGCACGATGGACATCTCCGTTTATTCGCTGATCGCCGTCGCCCAGCGCGCCGAGCGCATCATGAACGACGGCGGCTCGATCATCACGCTGACCTATTACGGTGCAGAGAAGGTCATGCCGAACTACAACGTCATGGGCGTTGCCAAGGCTGCTCTCGAAGCGAGTGTCCGCTACCTCTCCGTCGATCTCGGCGGCCGCGGCATTCGCGTCAACGCCATTTCCGCCGGCCCGATCAAGACGCTCGCCGCCGCCGGCATCGGCGACTTCCGCTACATCCTGAAATGGAATGAATATAACGCGCCGCTGAAGCGCACGGTTTCGATCGACGAAGTCGGCAACTCCGCGCTTTATCTGCTCTCCGATCTTTCCACGGCTGTCACCGGCGAAGTGCACCATGTCGATTCGGGTTATCATGCCATCGGCATGAAGGCCGTGGATGCGCCTGATATCGCCGTCGTCAAGGATTGATCAACAGGAAGCCTGACCGTGCCGCCTCTCTATGTGATACGCCACGGTCAGACGGACTGGAATGCCGAGCGCCGGCTGCAGGGGCAGAAGGATATCGATCTAAACGCTATCGGCCGCGCGCAGGCGCGGCAGAATGGCGTCGAGCTTGCTGAAATCCTCGCTTTCGAAAACCAGCCGTTCGACTTTGTCGCAAGCCCGCTCAGGCGCACCCGCGAGACCATGGAGATCGCGCGCGAAGCCATGGGCCTGCCGCCCAAGGACTATCGCACCGACGAGCGGCTGGTCGAAGTCTCCTTCGGCGCTTGGGAAGGTTTCACCCTTAAGGAATTGAAGGCGACCGAGGCCGATCGCCTCGCCGAGCGCAACGCCGGCAAGTGGGATTTCATCCCGCCCGGCGATGATGCAGAGAGCTACGAAATCCTCTCCTGGCGCGTCGGCTCCTGGCTGACTTCGGTCGATCGGCCGACCGTCTGCGTCACCCATGGCGGCGTCATCCGCTCCATGTTCCGGCTGATCGCCGATGTCTCGAAAGAGGATGCCGCTGAAGCGGAAATCCCGCAGGACCGCATCCTGAAGGTCGATCTGAGCTGGAAGACTATCGGCTGGCTGGAATAGGTCTTTGGTTCGAACCTATTTGGGATCGTCGATATCAGCAGTGGTGATGGCGTGCGATGTCAGCGTCCCGTTGGCTATCACCGCAACCGATGTCGCCCCTCCCGCCAAGCGCAGCCAGAATTCATAGTCCGCTGTCCGATCCCCAAAGGCCGAAGCTTCGTTGTCGGTGAGCCAACGCGCCAACTTCTCAGGTGTGGCGAAGGAAGGGGAGATCGGCGACCCCTCCGTCGTCGTCTCATACATCATGAGATGCGTGCATTCGTTGGCCGGCCAGACCGGCATGAAGTTTTTCGGATCGGGGCGTGGGCCAGCATAGTCGGCGAAAGATTTCTTTTCGCCCTCATAAGGTTTCCAACCGCCATTTCGAAGGTCTTCGACAAGCGGCCATTTTTCGGCGCGCTCGTCCCATCTTGCAACCGCCCCTGGGTAGTCCGCGAGCAAACAGCGTATGGTGCCGATCCAAGGCTCATCGGGCGCATCTTCGATTGTATATCGGGGATGCTCCCAGTTCGCCGGAACCCGTCTCACTTCCCGTCCCATCAAGTCGCCTCCTTGGACATTTTGGCAAGGGCGAAAATAGACTCTAACCGCGGTACTGTCTTGATGGGCGCCAGCCTACAACTCATTTGGGCACAACTTATTTGTGTCGTGCCAAATGACGAATTGAGGCCCTGCAACTCCTGAAAATGTTCGGCAGCGGGCAAGCCCGCAATCGACAATCAGTTGACGATATCGAGATCGTTGATGACGCGCTTGCCGTCGACCTCGGTATAGAAGACGACAACCTTCACGCCTGCCTTCAGACCAGTGAAATCGAAATCCTGGGGCGCCTGATAATTCTTGCCGTCGTCCAGCGTGATGCTGGAATTCTTCTCGTCGACCTTTTTGATCGTGGCCTCGACGTCGGCGCTTTCGGCAAAGCCGGCGACGGGGGCGAGGAGGCTTGCCGTGGCCAGGAGCGTCGCAACAAAGAAGCGCATCGGAGGACCCTTTTGATTTCATTATTGGTGCTGATTTGATTGGTCACAAGTAACGCTTTGAATATGGCGGAAGTTGCCCGCAACAATGGCTTTCGTCGCCCAATTGATGAATGTGTTTTCACAATCCACAGCATGGATTAATCTTCGTTTACCATAACAGGCGCTGGCAGGTTCCAGCCCGCGCGGCCACAACGGAAAGAAAGATTTGCCTCGGCAGCTTTTTGGCCTATGAGTGTGCCGCAATTCCAAGAGATAAAGGCGCGGCCGCCGCCGGGCCGCAGCAATCCGGTCGTTTCCCATGTCGTACAATACATTCGGTCATCTCTTCCGCGTCACCACCTGGGGCGAAAGCCATGGGCCGGCGCTCGGCTGCGTCGTCGATGGCTGCCCTCCAGGGCTGCGTTTCAAGCTCGAGGACATTCAGGTCTGGCTCGACAAGCGCAAGCCCGGTCAGTCGCGTTTCGTGACGCAGCGGCGCGAAGACGATCTCGTCAAGGTGCTGTCCGGCGTGATGCTGGATGAAGACGGCGAGACGATGATTTCAACGGGCACGCCGATCTCGATGCTGATCGAAAACACCGACCAGCGCTCCAAGGATTACGGCGAGATCGCGCGGCGCTATCGCCCCGGCCACGCCGATTATACCTATGATGTCAAATACGGCATCCGCGACTATCGCGGCGGCGGACGTTCATCTGCCCGCGAGACCGCAGCGCGCGTCGCTGCAGGGGGTATTGCCCGTCTCGTCGTGCCCGGCGTCACCGTGCGCGGCGCGCTGGTGCAGATCGGCAAGCATAAGATCAACCGCGCCAATTGGGATTGGGCACAGGTCGATCAGAACCCATTCTTCGCCCCGGATCCGGAAATCGTACCGGTCTGGGAGGAATATCTCGACGGCATCCGCAAGGCCGGCTCTTCGATCGGCGCCGTCGTCGAAGTCGTCGCCGAGGGTGTACCCGCCGGTCTCGGCGCACCGATCTATGGCAAGCTCGATCAGGATATCGCCTCGCTGCTGATGTCGATCAACGCCGTCAAGGGCGTCGAAATCGGTGAGGGCTTTGCTTCCGCTGAGCTGACCGGCGAGGAAAACGCCGATGCGATGCGCATGGGCAATGACGGCAACCGCATTTTCCTGTCCAACCATGCCGGCGGCATACTCGGCGGCATTTCCACCGGCGAGCCCATCGTCGCGCGCTTTGCCATCAAGCCGACCTCCTCGATCCTGACGGAACGCCAGTCCATCGACGCGGATGGCAACAATGTCGATGTGCGGACCAAGGGCCGCCACGACCCCTGCGTCGGCATCCGCGCCGTGCCGATCGGCGAGGCAATGGTGGCCTGCGCCGTTGCCGATCATTATCTCAGAGACCGTGGCCAGACCGGCCGGCTGAAATAAGGACGTTTTCATGCCCTATGACCAGAAGCGCGTCGTGGAAGCCATCCGAGCCTTCGAGGCCGGCGAGATCGTCGTTGTCATGGACGATAACGACCGTGAAAACGAGGGTGACCTGATCGTCGCCGCCGTCCATTGCACGCCCGAGAAGATGGCCTTCATCGTCCGCCACACGTCGGGCATCGTCTGCACGCCGATGCCGCGCGAGGAGGCGAAGCGCCTCAACCTCAACGCCATGGTGGCGGAAAACGATTCGGCACATACCACCGCATTTACCGTTTCGGTCGACTTCAAGCATGGCACGACCACAGGCATTTCCGCCGACGATCGCACGCTGACGGTGCGCAATCTCGCCAATCCGAATGTCGGCCCGACCGATTTCGTGCGTCCCGGCCATATCTTCCCGCTCGTCTCCCGCGAAGGCGGCGTGCTGATGCGCTCCGGCCATACGGAGGCCGCCGTCGACCTCTGCAGGCTCGCCGGCCTGCCACCAATCGGCGTCATCAGCGAGCTCGTCAATGACGACGGCACGGTGACGCGCGGCCAGCAGGTGGTGGAATTCGCAGAGCGGAACGGGCTGAAGCTCATCTCCGTCGCCGACCTCATCGCTTATCGCCAGCGCAAGGAAACACTGATCGAACTCGGCGACAGCTTCGATATCGAAACGCCGTTCGGCAAGGCGCGGGCGCATACCTATTCGCTGCCGTGGGACCCGATGCAGCATCTCGCCGTCGTCTTCGGCGACATCCGTGACGGCATCGACATTCCGGTGCGCCTGCATCCGGAAAGCGTGGCCGAAGACCTGTTCGGCAAGCGCCGCCCGGTCGATTTCTACATGAAGAAGATCGCCGATGAGGGCCGCGGCATCATCGTCTATCTCCGGGAAGGTTCCGTGGGCGTCGGCCATTTCGAAAATGGCCGCAAATCCCGCCAGGCCGGCCACGAGATCCATGCCGAGGCCCAGGCCCGCGACAGCGAATGGCTGGAAATCGGCCTCGGCGCGCAGATCCTGAAAGATCTCGGCGTCAGCTCGATCAAATTGCTCACCAGCCGCGAGCGGCACTATGTCGGCCTGGAAGGGTTCGGCATCAAAATCACCCAGACGGAGATTTGCTGATTTTCACCCTCCCCTTGAGGGGGAGGGTCGGAGCGAAGCTCCGGGGTGGGGTGATATCTCGCCGCACTCAGGGGCACCCCCACCCGCGCGTTCCGCGCGACCTCCCCCTCAAGGGGCGGTGACTAAGCTCGCCATCCCTCCAGAAATACCACCTTCTCGACCCCGGCGAATCGCGCCACCCTATCCAGCTCGGCTTCCAATTTTTCCAGCCGTCCGGCAGATGCCCGGACACCGGGCTCCAGCCATAGGCGTTTGACGTCCAGCGTACCCGCCTTGCGGTCGGCTTTCATATCGATCCGGCCGACCAGCCGGTCTCCTTCCAGAAGCGGGAAAACGTAATAGCCATATTCACGCTTCGGCTCCGGCACGAAGACCTCGATGCGGTAGAAAAAGCCGAAGAGGCGTTCGGTGCGGTTGCGGTCGCGTATCGTTGGATCGAAGGGGCTGAGCACGCGCATTCGAGCAGGTGCTTCGGGGAAGCTGTCGAGCGTAGACGGAAAATCGACGAAGGCGAAGGAAGGGCGTGGCTTGCCGTCCACGGCGGGCTCGATCAATATTTCCGTCAGTTCCGCGCGATGCGCCTCGACCCAGGCCTTTGCCTCCTGTGGCGTTACCAAATCCCAGAAGGCGCCGATTTCGCCTGATGTGGCGAATCCCAGGCGTTGCAGAGCGCTGCGGCAGGCCCAGTCGACGAATTCGTCATGGCCGACTTCGGGCGCATGGACATTTTCCGGCAATACGCGCTCGACCAGATCGTAGACCTTTTGGAAATTGGTGCGTCCAGCGATCGCGAATTTGCCGGTGCGCCAGAAATATTCGAGTGCCGTCTTGTTCGGATGCCAGTTCCACCAGCCGCCGGATGTATGATTTTCATCCTTGATCTCACGGGCCGTGATGGCGCCGTTTTTCAGGACGCGCTCATAGGTCTCGTCGAAAGCGGCTTCGAAACCCTCGCCCCGCCATTTGCGCCAGCGCTCGACGATCGCCAGTTCCTCGCGGCGAAACCGGTGCTTCCAATAAACGAAGAAGGCGCTCGGCAGGATGGAGGCATCATGCGTCCAGTTTTCGAACAGCGCGCCATCCTTTTCCAAGAGCTCGGTCAGATGCTCGCGCCGATAGGTCTGATTGCGGGAAAACAGAATCTGATGGTGCGCCCGCTCCACCGTCGAGATGCTGTCGACCTGCACGAAGCCGATATCGTGGATCAATTGCAACAGCCCCGCCTTGGTCAAGGCACGGTTCGGCGGATTGGAAAGTCCCTGCTTGGCGAGGAAGACGCGGCGAGCGTCGCGGTTTGAAAGCAGATTCGTCATGCATGGATCATAGGCATAAATTCCCATGCTTTCAAACGGGCGTTGATTTGATAATTCGCCGCGATGGGCTATAGGACCGCGATATCACAGAGGAACAGGGCCAGCAGCTTGGATATCCGCTTCGACAATGCCGGCGTGAATTTCGGCGCGCGGCTTGCGCTTTCGCCGCTCAGCCTAACGCTGAGCGAGCGGCGCATCGGCGTGATCGGGCTCAACGGTTCCGGCAAGACGACATTTGCACGGCTGATCAACGGGCTTGCCAAGCCGACGACCGGTCGGGTCACCGTCAACGGGCTCGACACCGTCACCGACGCCAAATCCGTGCTCGGCAAGGTCGGCTATATCTTCCAGTCGCCGCAGAACCAGATCATCCTGCCGATCATCCGCGACGATATCGCCTTCGGCCTCAAGGCGCGCGGCCTCGGCAAGAGCGACATCGAGGCGGCAGTGGATGGCATTCTCGATCGTTTCAACGTCCGCCACCTAGCGGAGCGACGGGCACACGAACTTTCCGGCGGCGAGCTGCAGATGGCGGCTCTCTGTTCGGTGCTCGTCACCGGCCCCGACATTCTCATCCTCGACGAACCGACCAATCAGCTCGATCTCAAGAACAGGGCTCTGGTGCAGACAACCATTGCCGGCCTGCCGGAACATGTCATCGTCATCAGCCATGACCTGCCGCTGGTAGAGGATTTCGACCGCGTGCTGCTGTTCGATCAAGGTCGCTTGATCGCCGACGCGCCACCGGCCGAGGCCATAGCCCGCTACAGGGAGTTGGCCGCCTGATGCAGACGCTGTACGTCGACGCCAGCACTTGGATGCACCGGATGGCGCCGCGCCTCAAGCTCGGCGCGCTGGTTGTCCTCGGCCTTCTCTTGTTCCTGACCGACAATCTCGCGCTGCTCGGCCTCGCCGTCGCCATCGGCGCCCTTCTTTTTTTCAGTACCGGTTTACCGGCGAGCGAAGCATTGAAGCGGCTGAGGCCGGTCATTCTCACCATTGTCGTGGTGGCGCTGTTCAGCCTGATCTTCAATCCCGTCCATGTCGCTGTCGTCACCGTGTTGCGGCTGACCGCGCTTATGCTTTTTGCAGCCGTGGTGACGGCGACGACGTCGATCGCCGCCTTCATCGACGAGATTACGGCGCTTGCTGCGCCATTGGAAAAGGCCGGACTGCTGAAGGCCGCCGATATTGGGCTTGCGGTCGGTCTCGTCGTGCGCTTCGTCCCGGAAATTCTCGACCGTTACCGCGCCATCCGAGAGGCGCATGAGGCGCGCGGGATCAAAATCCGTTTTACGACAGCGCTGGTGCCGCTGATCATCCTGACCCTGCGCGATGCCGATAATATTGCGGCTGCGATTGACGCCCGTGGCATTCGGCGGCATTGAAAAGACACTATTTTCGAATGGAGCCGTCATGACCACCCGCGACCTCGTCCTCTCTGCGCTTTTTGCCGCCATCATCGTGGCGCTCGGCCTGTTGCCGCCGATCTCGATCGGCATCATTCCGGTCCCGATCACTGCGCAGTCGCTCGGCGTGATGCTTGCGGGCGTGGTGCTCGGCGCGAAGCGTGGCGCAGTCGCGGTATTGATCGTCGTCGTGCTGGTGGCAATCGGCCTGCCGGTGCTATCGGGCGGCCGCGGTGGGCTTCCCGTCTTTGCCGGCCCGACGGCCGGCTTTTTCATCGGCTGGATCTTCGCCGCCTATGTCACCGGTTATCTCTCCGAGCGGCTGGTGAAAGGCGAGCAGACGGCCCTTGCCCAGGGCATCGGCTTCTTCATCGCTTCGGTGATCGGCGGCGTCGTGGTTCTCTACGCTTTCGGCATTGCCTGGCTCGCGATCGCGGCCAATCTTGGCTTCGCCAACGCGTTCAAAGGGTCGATGGGCTTCGTTCCCGGCGATCTCGTCAAGGCTGTTGTCGCCGCCCTCGTCGGCCGCGCTGTCATGGTTGGCTATCCCCTGCTGCCGCAGCGGAGCTGAGCCAAAAGGTCAATCCAGGTACTTATAGAGCCAGTCGCGGGTATCTTCGGGCAGCGGCACGGGATCGTGTTCCTCGCCGCGCACGGCGAGCCAGAGGATTTCCACCTCCGCAGCCAGCTCGTTGCCGGTTTCGACCAGAACCATGAAGCCAATCGACTTGCCGCCGATCTTGTTGACGCTGACCGAAAAGCGGGCGAGATCGTCATAACGTAGCGCCCGGTGCAGCGCGCATGACGCCTTGGTGGCGATGTAGACCGGCTCGTCGCTTACAAGTGGCCGCGCGCGCCAAAAATTCGACAACGCCGTTTCCGCCTGGGAAATGTAGGAGGCGATGAACATCTGCCCCTGCCTGTCGACATCGCGAGGCGGTATTCGCATCTCGATGACATCAGATCGTTCGATACCCATCATAACGCAAAACCTCGGCCGGCCCGGCTTGCACCTTAATGAAAGCTTAACATCGCCCCTCAAGAAGTAAACGGTTGGTAGCCCAACGTGGTTAAGATGGATTGTTGACATTATGGTGATACTGCCCATGTCCGGTAGCAGATGTCATATCTCGTCTGTAGATTGGTTTTATGAGCACACGTCTTTACGAGCACCCGATTTTTCTGGAACATCTTACCCCGCCGGGTCATCCGGAGAGGCCGGACCGGCTGCGGTCCCTGAATATCGCGCTGGAGCATCCGAACTTCGAGAGGCTGGACCGGCGCAAGGCGCCGCTCGCCAGTGAGGACGCCGTGCTGCTTGCCCATCCGGAAGAGCACCTGAGCTTTGTCCTGCGTTCGATCCCCGACGGGGGTGACGAGGACGAGATCAACCAGCTCGAAGCCGACACCTATGCCAGCCCGAAGACGTTGCAGGCGATCATGCATGGCGTCGGCGGCGCGATGGCGGCAGTCGATGATGTATTTTCCGGCGCGGCCGACAACGTCTTCGTCGCAGCCCGCCCGCCTGGCCACCACGCCGAGAAGAACAAGGCCATGGGCTTCTGCTTCTTCAACAATGTGGCGATCGCCGCCCGCCATGCGCAGAAAGCCCACGGAGCCGAGCGCGTTGCCATCGTCGACTGGGATGTGCATCACGGCAATGGCACGCAGGACATCTTCTGGGACGATCCCTCGGTGCTCTTCTGCTCCACGCACCAAATGCCGCTTTACCCCGGTACCGGCAAAAAGGACGAGCGCGGCACGCATAACACCATCGTCAACGCGCCGCTTTCGCCCAATACCGGCGGCGACCATTTCCGCGAGGCCTTCAAATCGCGTGTGCTGCCGGCGCTCGATGATTTCCGCCCCGACATCATCCTCATCTCGGCCGGCTTCGACGCCCATCATCGCGATCCCCTGGCGCAACTCAATCTCACCGGCGAGGATTTCGACTGGGCGACCGGGCGCATTCTGGAAATCGCCGACCGCAGCGCCAAGAACCGGGTCGTCAGCCTGCTCGAAGGCGGCTATGATCTGGAAGGCCTCGCCGAATCGGCTGGCCTGCACATTCTGCGCATGATGAAGGGTTGATGATGAGCGAAAGCGCCAAAGTGGATGTCTCCGGCTATTCCTTCGAAAAGGCTGTGGCGGAGCTCGAAAGCATCGTCGCGCGGCTGGAACGTGGCGACGTAGCGCTGGATGAATCCATCGCCATCTATGAGCGCGGCGAAGCGCTGAAGAAGCATTGCGAGACCCTGCTCTCGGCGGCGGAAAACCGCATCGAGAAGATCAGGCTCGACCGCGCCGGCAAGCCTCAGGGCACGGAGCCGCTGGACGGGCAATAGGGCTTACGCGCGCAAAATTTGAGTTTCCGACACATTGCCGTTAGGTTGTCTTCAACCGAATGGAGCGCTCGTCATGTCCTTCTTCCCTGGAAAAGATCCGCTGCCCGGCGATGCCTTCGCCTGCGACGCGATCGAGCATCTCATCATTCCGCGCACCAGCGATCTCGGCGGCTTCTTCGTGCGACGCGCGCTTCCGAGCAGCCGGCGGCGGCTGGTGGGACCGTTCATCTTTTTCGATCGCATGGGTCCGGCGGTGCTGCGGCCCGGCGAAGCGTTGGATGTCAGGCCGCATCCGCATATCGGCCTGTCGACCGTCACCTATCTCTTCGACGGCGAAATCCGCCACATGGATAGTCTCGGGACAGAAAAAGTCATTCGCCCCGGCGATATCAACCTGATGACGGCCGGGCGTGGCATCGTGCATTCCGAGCGCACGCCGGACAATCTGCGCGGCCATCCGCTGGCGATGTCCGGCCTGCAGACCTGGCTTGCCCTGCCGGACGACAAGGAAGAGATCGATCCGGCCTTTACCCATACGGAAATGAGCGATCTGCCGCTGATCAACGACGGCGGTGCGACGGGCCGCGTGGTCATCGGCAGTTTCGAGGGCGTGACGTCGCCGGTCAAAGTCTTCTCCGATACGCTCTATGTCGATCTTCAGCTTCAGCCTGGCGTGAAATTCCCCTTCGGCGCGGGACATGAGGAACGTGCGGTCTATATTCTCTCCGGCTCGCTTGTCGTTGCAGGCGACCGTTTCGAGCAGGATCAGCTCCTTGTCTTCCGTCCCGGCGACGCGATTGCCTTAGAGGCGACTGAAAAAGGCTGTCATCTTATGCTTTTTGGTGGTGCGGCGCTCAATTCGAAACGCTATATCTGGTGGAATTTCGTGTCTTCTTCCAAGGAGCGCATCGAAAAGGCCAAGGAAGAATGGCGCACCGGGCGTTTCGACATCGTGCCGGGAGACGAGGAAGAGTTTATTCCTTTGCCGGAAAGCTAACGGGTTCATAACAATGCCAAATGTTTCTTGTTCAGGCAGTCCTTGAATTCGTCGCCTTCTGACGCAATCTGTTTTGACATAAAGGCGGGCCGCCGCCCAAGAATATCAAGAAAGAGGCTTCAGCCTTGACACACATGCCAGAGACGCCCCTGCTGGACCAGGTCCACTATCCTTCCGACCTGCGAAAGCTGGAGGACCGGGATTTGCCGCAACTCGCCAGCGAGCTCCGCGAGGAGATGATCGACGCGGTATCGCGCACGGGTGGACATCTCGGTGCCGGCCTCGGCGTCGTCGAACTCACCATCGCCATCCACAACGTCTTTGATACGCCGAACGACCGTCTGATCTTCGATGTCGGCCATCAGTGTTATCCGCACAAGATCCTGACCGGCCGCCGCGACCGCATCCGCACGCTGCGCCAGGAGGACGGACTTTCCGGCTTCACCCGTCGCGCAGAGAGCGAATACGATCCCTTCGGTGCGGCACATTCCTCGACGTCGATCTCCGCCGGTCTCGGCATGGCGGTTGCCGCCGAACTCGACAAGAGCGACCGCCGCGTCATTGCGATCATCGGCGACGGCGCGATGTCGGCTGGGATGGCCTATGAGGCGCTGAACAATGCCGGTGCCCTCGACGCCCGGCTGATCGTCATCCTCAACGACAACGACATGTCGATCGCTCCGCCGACCGGGGCCATGAGCGCCTATCTCGCGCGCCTTGCCTCCGGCCGCACCTATATGGGCTTCCGCGATTTCGGCAAGAAGCTGACCGCCTATCTCGGCAAGAATGTCGACCGCGCCATTACACGCGCCGTGGAGCATGCGCGGGGTTATGTCACCGGCGGGACGATGTTCGAGGAGATGGGTTTCTACCATATCGGCCCGATCGACGGTCATTCCTTCGACCATCTGCTTCCGGTGCTGCGCAATGTGCGGGACCATGCACAGGGGCCGGTGCTGATCCACGTGGTAACGCAAAAAGGCAAGGGCTATGCCCCTGCCGAAGCGGCGGCGGATAAATATCACGGCGTCAACAAGTTCGACGTCATCACGGGTGCACAGGCCAAGGTGAAGCCGAACGCACCGAGCTATACCAGTGTTTTCGCCGATGCCCTCGTGCAGGAAGCGATGCTGGACGATAAGATCGTCGGCATTACCGCCGCCATGCCGAACGGCACCGGCCTCGATAAGCTGCAGGAATTTTTCCCGACCCGCTGTTTTGACGTCGGTATCGCCGAGCAGCACGCCGTCACTTTCGCGGCCGGCCTCGCGGCCGAGGGTTTCAAGCCCTTCGCAGCTCTCTATTCGACCTTCCTGCAGCGCGCCTATGACCAGGTGGTGCACGATGTGGCGATCCAGGGCCTGCCGGTGCGCTTCCCGATCGACCGCGCCGGCTTTGTCGGCGCCGACGGACCGACGCATGCCGGCTCCTTCGATACCGCTTTCCTCGCCAGCCTGCCCGGCTTCGTGGTCATGGCCGCCGCCGACGAAGCAGAACTGAAGCATATGGTGCGCACGGCCGCAGCCTACGATCTCGGCCCGATCTCCTTCCGCTATCCGCGCGGCGAAGGCGTCGGCATCGAGCTGCCGGAACGCGGCGAAATTCTGCAGATCGGCAAGGGCCGCATCGTCAAGCAGGGGTCGAAAGTGGCGCTGCTATCCTTCGGCACGCGGCTCGCCGACAGCCTCGCCGCCGCCGAAGATCTCGATGCTGCCGGCCTGCCGACAACGGTTGCCGATGCTCGCTTCGCCAAGCCGTTGGACCACGACCTCATCCGCCAGCTTGCCAGCCATCACGAGGTGCTGATCACCATCGAGGAAGGCTCGGTCGGCGGCTTCGGCAGCCAGGTCATGCAGTTCCTCGCAACCGAAGGCCTGCTCGACAACGGCCTGAAGATCCGTACGCTGGTCATGCCCGATATCTGGATGGAACAAGCCAAGCCCGAAGTCATGAACGCCAAAGCCGGCCTCGACCGGGCCGGCATCATACAGACGGTGTTCAAGGCGCTGGGCCGCAGCCGGATGATCGAGGTCGCCGGATAAGCTCGGCTACCTCGCCATCAATCTACCGCTTGTCGGGGCGTCAAGCTTCCGGCACTTCATGTGACATACCTATTGGGGTTAGCCTGGGGCTTCTAGGCGCCCTATCTGGCGTTTGGCGTCCTTTACCCTTCGTCTCGCTGCAATCATTCATCCGACTGTCATGAACAAAGCGGAACTTGCAGCAATGCAGGGGCAGGCATGTTCGCGTTTTTTAAGAGCGATCATGCATTCGACTGCTATCATTAGCTGTCATAGAGAAGCGGAGAGAACCTTGAGCAATCCAGACAAAGAAAACGAGTATTCCGACTGGCTTGAAGCGGAATTGGCCGATACGCTAGATGAAGACTATGAGTTGGAACTCTCGGAACCGGCTCTCTCCGAAGAGATCCGAAAGATCTACCAGAAGGCGCATCCGGCTGCGATGCCGCGCATCGACTACTTCCGCGCCTTGCTGTCGCTGCAAGCCGAACTGATCAAGCTGCAGGATTGGGTGACCTATCACAAGGAGAAGGTCGTCGTGATCTTCGAGGGTCGAGATTCGGCGGGCAAAGGCGGGGCAATCAAGCGAATCACCCAAAGGCTCAATCCACGCGTTGCCAGGGTCGTCGCGCTACCGGCACCATCCGATCGTGAAAAGACCCAATGGTATTTCCAGCGCTACGTGCCCCATCTGCCGGCGGGCGGCGAGATCGTTCTCTTCGACCGGTCTTGGTACAATCGCTCCGGCGTCGAGCGCGTGATGGGCTTTGCGACGGAAGATCAAGTCCAGCAGTTCTTCCACGATGTGCCCGAGTTCGAACGCATGCTGGTTCGCTCCGGGATTCGGCTTGTCAAATACTGGTTTTCGATCACCGACGAAGAGCAACAGCTTCGCTTCCTCGTGCGCATCCACGATCCCTTGAAGCAGTGGAAGCTGTCGCCAATGGATCTGCAGTCCCGCGTGCGGTGGGAAGCCTATACGAAGGCCAAGGAAGAAACCTTCGCGCGCACCAACATTCCGGAAGCGCCCTGGCATATCGTCGAAGGCAACGACAAGAAGCGCGCCCGCCTCAACTGCATGGATCATCTGCTCAAGCAAATTCCCTATGAGGACGTGCCTCACGAGGACATCACGCTGCCGGAGCGTGTCTTCAACCCCGACTATGAGCGCAAGGTGCTGCCGCCGGAGCTTTATGTTCCGCCGAAATATTAAGGAACGGAGCGGGCCAAGGGGGGCATAGTCACCCTTGGCCATTGCCGCCAACTAGTATCTGTCTCGCCGCGAAATGAGCGAGACAGATCACCGATCAAAATGGTTCTTCTGCCCGAGCCTCCGCTGCTCGGAAAAGCATCAGGGGTTCGGCGTCATAAAGACGCCTGGCTCAGAATTCCTCCCACTCATCCTGGGCAACGGCCGCCGCAGTGGCCTTGCCGCTGAACGCCTTGGCGACCGTGCGGCCCAATGCCCTTGCGGGCGAAGCAGCCGGGCGCGACTGGGCGGTGACGGCCGCCGGTCGCTTGGATTCGCGGGGCATGTCATTCAGGCGGAACTGGTTCAGGAGTTCATTAAGGGAGGCTGCCTCGCGGGCAAGAGCGTGGCTCGCCGCCGTCTGTTCCTCGACCATAGCGGCATTCTGCTGCGTGCCCTGGTCCATGTTGTTGACGGCGGTGTTGATCTCCTGCAGGCCCGTCGACTGTTCGCGGGTGGCGATGACGATGGCGCCGACGTGGCGATTGATCTCCTGCACTTCGGAAACGATCAGCTCCAATGCCTTGCCGGTCTCTCCGACCAGGGACACGCCGGTATTGACCTGATCGCTCGACGTGGTGATCAGCGCCTTGATCTCCTTCGCGGCATTGGCGGAACGCTGTGCCAGCTCGCGGACTTCCTGGGCGACGACCGCAAAACCCTTACCGGCATCGCCGGCACGGGCGGCTTCGACGCCAGCGTTCAGAGCCAGAAGATTGGTCTGGAAAGCAATATCGTCGATGACGCTGATGATGTTGCTGATCTCGCCCGAGGACTTTTCGATCTGCTGCATGGCGGAGACCGCCTTCCGGACCACGTCGCCGGACTTCTCAGCACCCTGACGAGCGCGTTCGACGAGATGGCCGACATCTTCGGCGCGCTTGGCCGAATCGCGAACGGTCGTCGTTACCTGTTCGAGGGCTGCTGCGGTCTCTTCGACGGCGGCGGCCTGTTGCTCGGTGCGGCGAGCAAGATCGTCGGCGGCCGAGCGAATTTCGCCTGCGCCCGCATTGATTGCCGAAGCATTGCGGCCGACCGACTGCAGGGCAGCTTCCAGCTTTTCGGCAGCATTGTTGAAGTCGGCGCGAACAGCGTCGAACTGCGACGCAAAGGTGCGGTCGAGGCGCGCGGTGATATTGCCGGAGGCAAGGGCGGCAAGTCCGCCGGCCAATCCCTCCATGGCGAAGCGGATCTCGCCCTCTTCGCGGGCCTTCTGCTCGTCGCTCATCTGACGTTGACGCTCGACATCGCCGCGCATGCGGTCGGTTTCGCCCGCAAGACGCAGTTTCTCGATCGCCGCATCCTTGAAGACGAGGACGGCATCGGCCATGCGGCCGACTTCATCGCCACGGCCGATGGCCGGTACGTCGATATTATGCTCGCCGCCGGCCAGGCGGCCCATGGCAGCGGTCATGCCGACGATCGGGCGAACGATGGTGCGTGCGAGCAGCCAGGCAAGCACGGCAGCGGCCAACGAGGCGATGATGCCGCCGGCGATCAGCGTCATGCGAAGATCGCTGTTCGCTTCGTCCTGCGTGGCTGACAAGGTATCAGCCTTGGCGCGGGCAGCCTGCTTGATCTTGGCTGCCGCCTCACGGAAACCATCGAGCTGGCCCTTCGTCTCGTTCTGGCCGATCTTGACGACCTGGTCGAGCGGCATGTCGGTTTCCTTGCGCGCCTTCATCTGCGGCTCGGCGAGCTGATGGAAATAGAGGTCGGCGGCCTTCTGCATGCCGTCGATCGCCGAAAGCAGGTCCGGCTGATCGGCGGCAACCGCCTTGGCGGCCGCCATGCTCTTCAGCATGCGATCACGATTGGTGCCGACGTCGCGATAGGTGCTGTCGCTACGCAGCAGCAGGAAGCCGCGCAAGTTGACGGCCTGCTCCAGCATGGCCTGCAGGGAATCGTCGATCAGATTGACGAGCTCCTGCGATTTGACCTGTTCGGCGGCCGCCCCGGTGGATACTTCTTCCTTGGCGTAAACGAATGCCGAAACGCAGGCGAAGATAGCGATAAGTGCGGCAAAGGTGATGGCGAGTTTGCCATTCAAAGAAAGGTTCTTCGCAAACATGGGCGAGCGCCTCCTGAGCGCTGGTCCTGGAGCACATCGACGAACCCCGCTGGGAGTGCGCGGCCGGATGCTCGAAAATTCAGGGAAGAGGCATGATTGGGCGCGAGAGGCGCAAAGCCGTCATGGCAGGCGATTATCCCTGAAGAAGACAATCGCAATCCTCTGCATAAGTAGATGCTACCGCTTTAAAATCATTTAACTCTGTGCGGCGCAAAAAGGTGCAGTAAAAGCCTAGTTCTGAGATACTGCGTTGAGGATCAGAATATCGAGATCGTGCTCGGGAGAAAAATCCTCTGCGCTCATCTGAAAGCTCGTGGGGCCGATCTTCTTGACGCCGCTGCCGCAGAAACTGACGTAGTTGTCCGGGCTGCCCTTATCGACCGTTAGTTGGAAATGCTTGATCGGGCCGGACCAGTTGGCGCCCGTGCTCAAAACATAGGAAATCCAGCTTTCGGTATAGCCGCGGCCACCCTTGTCGGAGGCATCGGATAGTTTGCCGGCGGTTTTGACGAAAGCATCATCCATGCAATATTTGGCCTGATAAGTCTTGAGCTGCTCTTTCTTGTAGTCGCCGTCGCCGGCAAAGGTGATCGCGACCGTGCCGCCGACACTCGGCTTATAGCGATGCTGCACGCTGATCTTGGCGCCGGCTGGAAACTTGGTGCGCCACCAGTAGGTGGTGTGCAGAAGCCACATCGGCGTCGGGTGATGCTTCATGCCCTGGCTGTCATTGTCGTATTCGTCATCGGCGATGAGGCCGCGAGCGGTCCAGTCCTCGAGCACATCGGCCGGCAGCTTCGCAACCGCATCCAGCGTGGCTTTGCTGAGCGGCAGTAGCGGAATATTGTGCGCCTTCAGCTCCGCCGTCATATCGATACCGGCGACAGTGACGCTCTGCTGCAATGTCGGCGTGATCGACTTGCCGTCCTGCGTGACGGTGAAATCGAGGAAATTGTCGGCATCGGAGTCGGCGATGGACACGATGCTGTCGATGTCGCCCTGAATATCTGGCATCGGAAAGGCGACGACGCTTTCGACATCCTTATCCGAGGTGTTCTGGAAGATATAGTCGACCCTCACCTCGGTCGGAGAGATGAAGAGCTTTTCGTCCTCCATGCTGATATCGCCGGTGCGGACATAGGCGAGGCCACCGGTCTTGAGTTCGGCCATGCTATCATTTGCCAAGGCCGGCGTGGCGAGCATCGCCAGAGCCGTCGCATAACCGCAAATCCCGCGCATTCGAGCCCCCATCTACCGCCGGTTTGCGGCGATTATGGTCAGATACCGCATAGCGTCAACGCCGACATTCGCCGCCATCAACACAAAACGCTTGCAACGCAGACCATTGCCCGGCATGGACAGCCCATGTCCGAACCGCAACGCCTCGACCAGCTCCTCGTCTCCCTCTCGCTTTTCGCCAGCCGCTCGCGGGCGCGCGACGCTATTCAGCGCGGCACGGTAACGGTTGACGGCAAGGTGGTGAGCAAGCCGGGGGCACTATTTACCGAAGATGCCGAGATCTCGATCGACGATCCTGCTCAAGACTATGTTTCGCGCGCCGCGCTGAAACTGGTGGCCGCGCTGGATCATTTCCAACTGGACCCCAAAGACCAGCACTGTCTCGATGTCGGCGCATCGACCGGCGGCTTCACCGAAGTGCTACTGC
This sequence comes from Rhizobium sp. SEMIA4064, assembly GCF_003025035.1. GTDB lineage: Bacteria > Pseudomonadota > Alphaproteobacteria > Rhizobiales > Rhizobiaceae > Rhizobium > Rhizobium paranaense. Next base: position 204,759 of record NZ_PYJN01000006.1, on the reverse strand, counting down.
AGCGGGGTGCAGCGCATGTCACAGCTATCGATGTCGGCCATGGACAGATGCATCCGCGCATTTCAGCCGACCCGCGCGTCACCAATATCGAGGGCCTGAACGCCCGCAACCTGACGGCTGAGGATATCGGCAAGCCCACAACCTTCATCGTCTCTGACGTTTCCTTCATCTCGCTGAAGCTGGCGCTGGCACCCGCCCTTGCACTCGCAGAGCCGGGCTCGCACTGTGCGCTGCTCGTGAAGCCGCAATTCGAGGCCGGGCGCGAGGCGATCGGCAAGGCCGGCCTGTTGAAGGACCCCTCCTCCGCTCCGACGGTTGCAGCGGAGCTGGAACGCTGGCTCGTCGAGGACATGGGCTGGCAGAGCCTCGGCCTCATCCCCTCGCCGATCGCGGGTGGCGACGGCAATCAGGAATTTCTTCTCGCAGGGATCAAGCCATGAGCACCGAAACCGTGACCATCCAGAAGCTCGGCGCCCAGGGCGACGGCATTGCGCAAGGCACTGACGGACCGATTTATGTGCCGTTCACGCTGCCCGGCGAGACCATTGCTATTGCCCGGGTGAAGAGCCACGGCACATTGATGTCGATTGCAACGGCCTCGCCCGACCGGCAGGAGCCGCACTGTCGGCATTTCGGCCCCGAGGGCGTCAATGGCGCCTGCGGTGGCTGCACGCTGCAGCACTATGCGGATCAGCCGTATCGCGCCTTCAAGCGCCAGCTCGTGATCGATGCGCTGCGCTCCAAGGGGCTGACGCCCGAAGTAGACGACATCATCGCGGCCCATCCCGGCGAGCGTCGGCGTGTCGTCTTCGCCGCGCGTAAGACCGAGAAAGAGATGCTGATCGGCTTCAACCAGGCCGAAAGTCATCACATCGTCGCCATTCAGGAATGTCCGATTGCGTCGGCCGGGATCATGTCGCGGCTGCCGGCGATCAGGGCGGTCGGCGCGGCTCTCGCCGTCAGCGCGGAAGCGTTTCGCATCTCCGTTCTGGAGACGCTCTCCGGCCTCGACATCGCCGTCGACGACATCAAGAAGCTCTCCGACAAGCAGCGCCGCAGCGCCATCGAGACCGTTCTCACCCTTCGCGGCATCGCCCGGGTCTCGTTGAACGGCGAGATCCTGGTCGAGCCGATGAAGCCGATGGTCGAGTTCGGCGGCATCCAGGTTTCGCCACCGCCGGGCGCCTTTACCCAGGCGACGAAACCGGCGGAAGAGGCCATGGCCGAGCTGGTCGCCGCCCATGTCGGCAAGGCAAAGCGCATCGCCGATCTCTTCGCCGGCAGCGGCACGTTTGCGCTGCGCCTGGCGCGCACCGGCCGCGTGCATGCCGTCGAAGGCGAAGACAAGCCGCTGGCAGCGCTCGACCATGCAGCGCGCAACACGCCGGGGCTGAAACCAGTAACGACCGAACGCCGTGACCTTTTCCGTCGGCCGCTGATGGCGCAGGAGTTAAAAGCCTACGACGCCGTCGTCTTCGACCCGCCGCGCGCCGGTGCGGAATTCCAGAGCAAGGAACTGGCTCGCTCCACCGTCAAAAAAATCGTCGCCGTCTCCTGCAATCCGCTAACGCTCGCGCGCGATCTGGCCCTGCTTGTCGAAAGCGGCTATCGCATCACGAAAGTAACCCCGATCGACCAATTCCTCTGGAGTTCGCATGTCGAGGTGGTGGCGGCGCTGGAGAAGTGAGATTTCCCTGCCGAAAGCCTGTGGCCGACCCTCGTGGTTCGAGACGGCCCTATGGGCCTCCTCACCATGAGGGCGGAGGGACACCCTCATAGATCATCCTGCGACACTCTCGGGGCTTCGCGCCTCGCAATGGGCGTGGAACGAGAATCACCTCGTCCCGCTTCCTTCGAAAAAGTTAGGATGTGGGATCTGCTGAGTTTTGAAAGGCCAGGAGACTAGCCCTCATGGTGAGGCGGGAGCAAAGCGACCCTCGAACCACGAGGGCGGATGAGGGAAAAGATTTGCTCGCTCAATACACTTAATGGTAGCGAGCAACTCGTTCCAATTTGAAAGCTCTGCCATGGAAGCCACCGTCTACATCCTTCGCTGCAGCGATGGCTCTTATTATACTGGTCTCACCAAACAGGAGATCGAAGCGCGCGTCTGGGAACACAATGCGGGCATCTACGATGGCTACACCGCTAAACGCCGGCCGGTCGAATTGGTGTTCCATGAAATCTATGACCGTATCATTGATGCCATCGCCCGCGAACGGCAGATCAAGGGTTGGTCACGCCGAAAGAAGGAAGCGTTGATTGCCTTGAATTACGAAGCGTTGCCTGCCCTGTCGCGACGCGGACCCGCCGGGCATAAACCGAGTGGAAATGACCGGGATTAAGGGGCCAACCCTCGTGGTTCGAGACGGCCCTGTGGGCCTCCTCACCATGAGGGTGGAGTGACCCGTCGGTAAAACACCCTTCGATAAACTCAGGGTGCAGAGCGATTTTCCAGCTTATATCGAAATACCCCGCTCCGCCCCAAATGTGTGGAAGGGCCAGCTTAATCTTCTTCAGTCGAGCACAAAGCCCAGCCCTCATCGTGAGGAGGCCCACAGGGCCGTCTCGAACCACGAGGGCGGATGAGGGAAAAGAATATCCCTCACCGTTTCATGAACGCCTCGAATGCCGCCCGAGCCTCCGCGCTCTTCAGTTGCGCCGCAAAGTGCCTTGCCTCTTCCTCGATACGGGCGAGAACGTCTTCGGGGGAGCTTCGCATCAAGTCACGAGCGATCCGTAGGGCCTCCGGCGGTTTGGCCGCAAGTTTGGCGGCGAGCGACAGGGTTTCGGCTTCCAGCGCTTCCGGCGTGGTGATTTTCCAGATCAGGCCGGCCTCTTTTGCTTCCGCGGCGGAAAAGCCCTCGCCGAGAGCGAGTAGAGCGAAAGCGCGTTGGTGGCCCATGACACGGGGTGCGAGCAGGCTGGAGGCGGCTTCGGGGACGAGGGCGAGATCGACGAAGGGGGTCTTGAACAGGCTGCGGTCGGAGGCGATCGTCAGGTCGCAATGGAGATGAATCGTGGTGCCGATGCCAATCGCCAGGCCATCGACGCCGGAGACGACGGGCTTTTTCGCGGTCGCCAGTACGGCCAGGAAGTCCAGAACCTCGCGGCCCATGGTGCCGCTCATGGCGAAAGCCAGGAAATCGGCAAGGTCGTTGCCGGCGGAAAAACAGCCTTCGCTGCCGAGGAAGGCGATGGCGCGGATATCTGAGGTCTCATCCGCTGCCCGCAGCGCGTCGGTCATTGCCTGATACATGGCGCGGGTGAAGGCATTTTTCTTTTCTGGCCGGTTGAAGCGGATCACCTGCACATGCGACGCGGTCTCTGGGCGTTCGATCAGGATGTGGTCGGTCAAATCTATATCCTTAGGCAAGAGCGATGCGCGCAGCTTCGAGGCTGGAAGCGCCGGCGACGATGCGATCGGTGAGCGCGGTGGTTTCGGCCAGCATGTTTTCCGCAGCAAAGCGGCAGAGGGCGATGCGCTTTTCCCCCTCGCCGTCCGCAACATCAGCCAGACCGCCCTTGGCGAGATAGCAGGCCGTCAGCACGAGACCGAAAAGCCGCTGATAGGGTGTGGCGCCTGACAGGGCCTCGGCGATACGGCCCTCCGCCTGGCGTGCCAGCAGCCATTCGCTTGCCGCTTCGAGATCGGTTATGGCGGCGTAAAGCCGAGCCGCCGTCTCGCCGAAGCCGTCCAGATTGGATTTCTCGACAGCATCGGCGATCTCGCGCAGCTCGTGGGTGAAGCCACGCAGATGGTCCCCGCCGGCGATTGTCAGCTTGCGCGTCACAAGATCGATCGCCTGAATGCCGTTGGTACCTTCATAGATCGGCGCGATGCGGGCGTCGCGCAGCAGGCGGGCGGCGCCCGTCTCCTCGATGAAACCCATGCCGCCATGCACCTGGATGCCAAGCGAGGCGACATCGACGCCGGCGTCGGTGGAGAAGGATTTGGCGATCGGTGTCAGCAGAGCGGCACGCCCCTGCCAATACGATGCCCTGCCCTCATCGCGATGCGACATATCGATCGCCTCGGCGCAGGCGTAGCAGATGGCGCGCGAACCCTGCGTCAGCGCCTTCATCGTCAGCAGCATGCGGGCAATGTCGGGATGTTCGATGATTGGGCTCATGCCTGTGGTCGTCGTACCCGGCGCCCGACCTTGCGTGCGCTCTTTTGCGTAAGCGATGGCCTTCTGTGTCGCAGCCTCGGCGATGGCCACGCCCTGGATACCGACGGCGAGACGGGCATTGTTCATCATCGTGAACATGCAGGCCAGCCCCTTGTTCTCCTCGCCGATGAGCCAGCCAACAGCACCCTTCTCGGATCCGTATTTGCCGTCGCCATAGATCATCGTGCAGGTGGGCGAGCCATGGATGCCGAGCTTATGCTCCAGCGAATGGGCGAAATAATCATTGCGGGCGCCGAGCGAGCCATCGTCGCCGACAAGGAATTTCGGCACCAGGAACAAGGAAATGCCGCGCGTCCCCGCCGGAGCATCCGGAAGGCGGGCAAGCACGAAATGGACGATATTCTCCGCGGCCTCGTGATCGCCCCAGGTGATGAAAATCTTCTGGCCGAACAGGCGGTAGGTGCCGTCGTCACGGCGTTCGGCGCGAGTGCGTAGCGCGCCGACATCGGAGCCGGCATGCGGCTCGGTCAGGTTCATTGTGCCGGCCCATTCGCCGGAAACCAGTTTTGCCAGATATTTGCGCTTAAGGTCTTCGCTGCCGTGGGCGAGCAGTGCCTCGACTGCGCCCATGGTCAAGGTCGGTGCGAGACCAAAGGCCATGGACGCGGAATTCCACATTTCCAGCGTCGCGATATTCAGCATATGCGGCAGGCCCTGACCGCCAAATTCCTCCGGCGCCGTCAGCCCATTCCACCCGCCGGCAATCCAGTCGCGATAGAGCTGCTCCCAGCCAGGGGGTAGCACCACCTTGCCATCGACCAACTTCGTGCCCTGCCGATCGCCGATCTCGGCCAGCGGTTCCATCACATCGCCTGCAAAACGGCCGGCTTCGGTCAGGATGGCGTCGACGACATCGCCGCTGAGATCGCCAAGACGTCCGTCTTCCATCGCCCGCCCCATGCCGGCGACATGCTTCAGCGTAAACGCGATTTCCTCGACCGGCGCCTTGTACATGGTATCTTCCTCCGCAATGACGATGCCAACAGTCTACCTCACCCAGGCTATTGGCCACATGACGTTTATAGCTAATTGATTTTTACGTAAACGTCAATTTTGAGGTTTCGTTTGAAAGCAAAATTGCGGCATATCCGCCTCTCTATAATCGCAGCCGGGACTTGCATAAACAACTGTCATGAACAATGACTATGGCAATTGCCTTATGGATACGAACAACCCGGCCATGAACACGATCACGTCAGCCACCACGATACCCGGCCTCGTCTGGGCTTATCGCCTGCGTCCCGGCGCGAGTAAGCCGGAGCGGCTGTCCGAAGATACCGAACGCGCCGCGCTGTTTGCCGAGGACGGTTTCCTGTGGCTGCATCTTAGTCTTGTCGATGCCCGCGTGCCCGCCCTTTTGGAGGATGCGCCAGGTCTGAACGAAGCTGCCCGCATGGCGCTCACCACGCATGAGACGCATGCGACCCTCACCGTCGACGAGCAGATGCTCTATGGCACGCTGGTGGATTTTCAGCGAGAGTTCGATCAGGACACGCGCGACATCGGCTGGCTGCATTTCGTGCTCACCGACCGCATGCTCATCACCACCCGGCTGCAGCCGCTGCGCAGCGTCGAGCGGGCGCGCATGCTGATCGAAAAAAACGCCGCCAAATTCACGGGGCCGCTGGATATCTTCGAACTGCTGGTCATCGAGTTCCAGCGCAGCCTGATCTCGCTGGTCATGGAAATGACCGAGGAGCTCAACCTCATCGAGGATTTCGTCTACGAGAACGCCCCGCGGGACGAACGCCGGCGGCTCGCGCCCATCCGCCGGACGATCGTGCGCCTGCACCGGCATCTACGCACCGTTTTGTCACTGATGCGGCGCGCTGCAGCATCCGATGACGAAGAGATGCCGCTCGGCTTCGAGGATGTCGCCGGCCGCTTGACCGGCCGCCTGGAGGCGGTTGATCACGATGTTTACGCGCTGCAGGAGCGCGCCAGACTGCTGCACGAAGAAATCGACTCGAAGCTTTCCTCCGAGATCAACCGCCATCTCTACATTCTATCGATCATGACGGCTTTCCTGCTGCCGCCAACGCTGGTCACCGGCTTTTTCGGTATGAACACGTCAAATTTGCCATTTTCAACCGGCGGCGGCGGCACGGAATATGCCGTCGGCCTTATCATCGCATCGATGGTGTTATCCTGGTGGCTGCTTAAGCGGGTCAACATTCTCTGACGGCATCATATCCATTCATAAAAAACCGCCCGGCGAATGACCGGGCGGTTTTTTATGGATGGACCAAATCTCTTGCTCAGAAGTAGGGCGAATAGCACTGCTGCCGGGGGCCGCGATTGGGCTGGAACGTATTGTCGTAAGCCCGGTAGGAGCGGTAGCGCGCCTCGCACCATTCGACATGGCGCGGGTTGATGTCTCCAGCCGGGGCAACATAACGAGGCTGGCTGGCAATCGCGCCGCCGATGATGGCTCCGGCGCCAAAGGCTGCCAACGGGTACCAATAGCCATCGTAATAGCGATAGCCATAACGATAGCCGGGATAACCGCGATAGCCGCCATACCAGCCACGGCGATAATACGGATAGTACCCGCCATGATAACCGCCATAACGGCGCCACTGAACCTGCTGAACGTCTGTTGGGGCGGCCTTGTCTGCCGCCGCAGCGGGCGCGGCAGGCATCTGCATTGCGAAGGACGGGGTGAAGCTCGTCAGAGCCACCGCGGCCGAAACAGCAATGGTCGCAATTCTTGCACGGAAACCAAGCATTTACATCTCCATTCCTGGCTTATTTTGTGCTCAGCAAATAACGTTCCGTATTGGGGAAGGTTCCCCAAGACAGGGTTCGAGTTACCTGCCGCGCGGCGCCTCCAATAAGGACGCGCCAAGACGCAGCGGTGGCGCATAGTTCTTCCTTAAATCACGACCAATTTAAGGGCTATGCGCGGACCCCACGGAGGTCAATCTATAACGATTTCATTCTTAACCAAGGATTAACCAGCAATCCTTACCATTATTTCATGAAGGGATACCGGCAGACTCACCCTCTGATTTGCAGTTTCCTGATGGTTCTGGCGCTGCTGGGACCGGCTTCCCGCCTCGCGGCCGCTGAAAACCAGCCCTGGAACGATCCCCAGAACGCCCTCATCGTCGATGCCTACGAGCTGAACACCATCGATTGGGATCAGCTTTTGCAGGACAAGCGCATCGCCGCCTTCATCTCGAAGGCTTCCGACGGCCTGCCAGAAAGCTTTAGCTGCACGGGCGATCATGCCGGCGACACCTTTGCGCACTGCAAGACGATGTGGCGTAAATATGCTGTTAGCCGCGAGCTATTTCAGACGCGCCGGATGCTGGCGAAGACGAACGGCCTGCTCTGGGGCGCCTACCACCTTGGACGGCCCGGCAACCCCGTCGACCAGGCCAATCATTTTCTGGATTATGCCGATCCAAAACCGGACGAGTTGATGGTGCTCGATATCGACGGCATGGACACGACCCAATTCATGTCTCTGGATGACGCACAGGTCTTCGTCGGTCACATCAAGGTCAGAACCGGCCGCTATCCCATCCTCTACACCAATCACAACACCGCCCGGTATATCGCCGATCATCGAGAGGACTATCCGATCCTGTCGCGGTTGCCGCTCTGGTATGCCCGCTACAAGCCGGATGTGACAGGCACCTTTCCGCTCGGCAATTGGGACAATTATGCGCTCTGGCAATTCTCCTCATCCGACAATTGCTCGGAGAAGACCTGTCCTTACCGGGTGCCGGGGACACTTACCGATATCGATGTCAACGTCGTTCAGATGACGAAGGTGCAGCTCGCCAAGATATGGCCACAGGGCGATCTGCTGCCCGCCAAACCGGAGCCGGCCCCCATGATCATAGCCAAGGGACCGAGCTGTACCGCACCGCTGCAGACGCTCGTCTCGCTGATGGTCGATCCCATCGTCACCGCAGCGACCACCCAGCCGAAGCCGGTCGAGATCAACGAGTTGAATTATCAGGATTTTTAGAGCGGTTGGAGAGCGCCTTCAATGCCGCCACGGCACGCTCGGCATCGGCGGACGGCACGAAGATATGGTCATGATAATAGGCCGCAATGACATTGGCGCTGATGTCCTCGTTTCCGAGCGCCGTGGCGAAGGCGGCTGTCAGGCCGACCGCTTCCAGCAAGGAGTGGACGTCGAGGCTGATCATTCGCATCGCGGGTTCAGCAGGAAGCTTCGCCTGCCGGGCGGCGTCGATCGGAAGGATCAGCGTCATCCCTTCCTTTTCCTGAAACATCCCGATCGGCTTCAAATGGGCGTAGTCTGACAGCGCTGAAGGCGGCAGGCTGCAAAAAACGAATTCGCCTTCGATGAGATTCGGTTCCATGCTGGAAATCAGCAGTTTGAGATCGGTGATACCCGGTATGGTTCTGATCCTCCTCAAACCGTGAGCGCTGGGCGCGCTTAAGCCCGGCTCAAGCTAGGCGATCTATCAACTTGTATCCATACCCAGACGTGAGTGCCGCATGGCCAAGCTCAGATATTTCGACGCCAAGAAGCCCGCAGAGCCGGAACCGGAATTGCCGGCAGCCGCGCATAGCGAATTCCTGCGCACCGGCCGCATCACCCGCGACAGGGCGCATTGGCTGGCCGAAGAACGGCGCTATCTCAGTTATGAGGAAGTGGCCGAGCGCACGGCGAATAAGCTGCGGAATGCCGGCGAAAAGACCCATGACCGGCTGAACAGCTTTCACCAATCGATTCGTTTTCCGAAGCTCATCTTCCATCACACACTGAAGGACACGCCGCATCTCGGCTATTGCCATGTCACCGCGGCGCGAACCCAATTCGCGCAGTATGAAGAGGTGAGCTGGGCCTTCTACATCGCCAACTTCTTTGCCCGCATCGGCCAAAACGACAATTTCTTCGAGAATATCAGCCTGAAATATTCACGGATGTATTTTGCCGTCGCCGTCCACCCGGATCAGGAATCGCCGGAAAAGAAACTGACGATCAATCGCGAGATCCGAGGCAACGGCGTACTCTTCCACACGCATGATCCGCAGATCGCCGTTCGCAATGTACTGCTGCTTGGCGCGCGAAACGAACAGCTCCGCGACATCATTCGCCAGCTTTGATCATTGATCCCCAAACTTGAAAAGCATAAGAACGGCCTGAATTGCAACCGGTCAGGCCATGGCGCGACACATAGACATTCTCCAACACCCTGAAACAGCAATAGCGGTGGCGTCGGCAACGCTCGCCGAGGGGCTGCCGATCGGGTTGCCGACCGAGACGGTCTATGGGCTTGCCGCCGATGCCACCAATCCCGCCGCCATCACTCGCATCTACGAGACGAAGGGGCGGCCGCGCTTCAATCCGCTGATCTGCCACATGAGCGATCTCGCCATGGCGGAACGATATGCGATCTTCGACCCGATCTCGCGGAAGCTTGCGGAGGCCTTCTGGCCCGGTCCACTGACCCTGGTGTTGCCGCTGCGGCCGGAAAGCGATATCCATCCGCTGGCAACGGCGGGGCTCGATACCATCGGCATCCGCGTGCCGCAGGGTTTTGCTGGCGATCTGATCCGCGCCTTCGGCCGGCCGCTTGCCGCTCCCAGCGCCAATACGTCCGGCAAGATCAGCGCCACCAGCGCCGATCATGTTCACGACGATCTCGGCGAGCGGATTTCCCTGATCCTCGATGCCGGCGCTTCGATCGTCGGCGTCGAATCGACCATCGTCAAGGTCGAGGACGGAGAGATGCGCCTACTGAGACCCGGCGGCCTGGCGGCGGAAGAGATCGAGCGAGTCGCGGGTCAGCCGCTCCGGCGAAAGAACGGCGCTTCGCCTGCCATTGAGGCCCCGGGTATGCTTGCCTCTCATTATGCGCCGGGCGCCGCTGTGCGGCTGGATGCGACGACTATTTTGCCGGGCGAGGCGCTGATCCGTTTCGGCCGGCCGGACATTGCCGGGGTGGAGAACGCGGCCATGGTGCTTGATCTCAGCCCGTCCGGCGATCTCTCGGAAGCCGCCGCCAATCTGTTCGACTTCATGAAACGCGCCGATGGCAGCGGCGCGGCAACGATCGCCTTTTCCAGCATTCCCGACGAAGGCCTCGGCGAGGCCATCAACGACCGGCTGCGCCGCGCAGCCGCGCCCAGAGAGTAAATCCGGTCAAAGACAAATCGGCAAAGGACACGCTATGAGCAGCTCCGCCCCCTCCCCCGCCCTTCTGGATCGCTTTACCGCGATCGTCGGCGAAAAGCATGCGTTGCGGGAGGAGGCTGACATCGCGCCGCACCTCATCGAAAATCGCGGGCTCTATCATGGCGCATCGCCGCTGCTCGTGAAGCCCGGCTCGGTGGAAGAGGTTTCGGCCATCCTGAAGCTTGCCAGCGAGACCGGCACAGCGATCGTGCCGCAGACCGGCAATACCGGCCTTGTCGGTGGCCAGACGCCGCGCGAAGGCGGCTCCGACATTATCCTCTCGCTGGAGCGCATGAACCGCATCCGCGACATTGATCCGGTCGGCAATACCATGATCGTCGATGGCGGCTGCATTCTGGCCGACGTGCAGAAGGCGGCGGAAGAGCATGGCCGCCTGTTTCCGCTGTCGCTCGGCTCCGAGGGCTCCTGCCGCATCGCTGGCAATCTCTCTACCAATGCCGGCGGCACGGCCGTCCTCGCCTATGGCAATATGCGCCAGCTCTGCCTCGGCCTCGAAGTGGTGCTGCCGACCGGCGAGATCTGGAACGGCCTCCGGCGGCTGAAGAAGGATAATACCGGCTACGATCTGCGCGACCTCTTCATCGGCGCCGAGGGAACCCTCGGCGTCATCACCGGCGCGGTGCTGAAGCTCTTCCCGCAACCACTCGGTCATCAGGTGGCCTTTGCCGGCATTCAGTCCCTCGAGGACGCGCTGACGTTGTTCAAGAATGCTTCCAGTCTCTGCGGACCGGCGCTGACCGGTTTCGAGCTGATGCCGCGCATCGGCGTCGAGTTCACCGTCCGCAATATTCCCGGCGTGCGCGATCCGCTGGAAACAGTGCATCCCTGGTATCTGCTGATCGATATTTCCACATCGGATTCGGCTGAAACCGCCGAGCGGATGATGACGACGCTGCTGGAACAGGGGTACGAGGCCGGCTTGGTTCAGGGCGCGACCATCGCCAGCTCCGAGGCGCAGCAGAAGGCGCTGTGGCACATGCGCGAGAGCATGTCGGACGCGCAGAAGCCGGAGGGCGGCTCGATCAAGCACGATGTGTCCGTCCCGGTCGCGCAGATCCCGAAATTCATGCACGAGGCGGAGACGGCTGTGATGGCGGCCATACCCGGCGCCCGCATCTGCGCCTTTGGCCATATGGGCGACGGCAATATTCACTACAACATCTCGCAGCCTGTCGGAGCGGACAAAGCGGAGTTCATTGGCCGTTGGCACGAGATGAACGAGATCGTGCACGGGCTGGTGCTGCAACATGGCGGCTCGATCTCCGCTGAACATGGCATTGGCCAATTGAAGCGCGACGAACTGGCCTCGATCCGCCCAGAAATCGAGATGGACCTGATGCGTCGGATCAAGATGGCGTTTGATCCGGCGGGGGTTATGAATCCGGGGAAGGTTTTGCGGGTTTAGAAAGAGGGGCTTCCGTCTGAAGATCAGAAAGCTCTGTGTATGCCGAGCCTCTGATACCCCCCTCTGTCACTTTCGTGACATCTCCCCCAAGGGGGAGATTGGCAACTCGCGGCATATATTTGCCTCAGACAAACATCGCATCCGCGGAGACCAAAGCATGATGGCATGGTAAAGCGGTCAGCGCACTCCCAACGATCTCCCCACTTGTGGGGGAGATGTCACGACAGTGACAGAGGGGGGTGGCGGAGGCACGGCATATTCGAAACCCCGCGTCCACCCCCCACTGGATCAATCAAAGTCTTCCTGGCTCGCATTGCCGCCACCATTGCGGTTGCCCGAGATGATCTCACGCTTGCCTACATGGTTCGCCGGGCCGACCAGGCCGTCCTTTTCCATGCGTTCCACCAGGGATGCAGCCCTATTATAGCCGATACCGAGGCGGCGCTGGATGTAGGAGGTCGAGCACTTCTTGTCGCGCATGACGACCTTGATCGCCTGTTCGTAGAGATCGTCGCCGTCTTCCGAAGCGATGGCGCCCTTGTCGAAGACAGCCGTATCTTCTTCCTCGTCTTCTTCATCCTCGTCGGCGGTGACCGTATCGAGATATTCCGGACGGCCCTGCAGCTTCAGATGTGCGACGACCTTCTCGACTTCCTCGTCGGAGACGAAGGGACCGTGAACGCGGGAGATGCGCCCGCCGCCCGCCATATGGAGCATGTCACCCTGGCCGAGGAGCTGTTCGGCGCCCTGCTCACCCAGAATGGTACGGCTGTCGATCTTCGACGTCACCTGGAAGGAGATGCGGGTCGGGAAGTTCGCCTTGATCGTGCCGGTGATGACATCGACGGACGGACGCTGGGTCGCCATGATCAGGTGGATGCCGGCGGCACGCGCCATCTGCGCCAGACGCTGGATCGCCCCTTCGATTTCCTTGCCGGCGACCATCATCAGGTCGGCCATTTCGTCGACGATGACGACGATGTAGGGCATCGGCGTCAGGTCCATTTCCTGCTGTTCTTCGATCGGGGCACCGGTGCCCTTGTCGAAGCCGGTCTGAACCATGAGGTGGATCCTCTCGCCCTTTTCGCGGGCCAAAGCGACACGGCTGTTATAGCCGTCGATGTTGCGGACGCCGAGGCGCGACATCTTCTTGTAGCGATCCTCCATCTCGCGCACCGCCCATTTCAGCGCCATGACGGCCTTCTTGGGATCGGTCACGACCGGGGTGAGCAGATGCGGGATGCCGTCATAGACGGAGAGTTCCAGCATCTTCGGATCGACCATGATCAGGCGGCACTGCTCTGGTGTCATGCGATAGAGCAGCGACAGGATCATGGTGTTGATAGCGACCGATTTACCCGAACCGGTGGTGCCGGCAACGAGCAGATGCGGCATCTTGGCGAGTTCGGCGATGACGGGCTCGCCGCCGATCGTCTTGCCGAGGCCGAGCGCCAGCTTATAGCCGCTCTTCTCGAAATCCGCGGATTCGATCATTTCGCGGAAATAGACGGTCTCGCGGGTGACATTCGGCAGTTCGATACCGATGACGTTGCGGCCGGGAACGACGGCGACGCGGGCTGATAGAGCCGACATGGAACGGGCGATATCGTCGGCGAGATTGATGACGCGCGAGGATTTAACGCCAGGAGCCGGCTCGAATTCGTAGAGCGTCACGACCGGGCCGGGACGAACATGGATGATCTCGCCCTTGACGCCGAAGTCCTCGAGCACGCTTTCGAGAAGACCGGCATTCTGCTCCAGCGTTTCCTGCGTCATGATCACGCCGGTCCGGGCGACCGGCTCCTGCAGCAGTTCGCGAGGCGGCGGTTCATATTCACCCTCACCGCTGGGGGCGATCGGCCGCCACTCCGGAAGAGCCAGGGCGTTAGCCCTGCGCGGTGTAATCTGCGACGGCGGCGGATCGATCAGGCGCTGCTTGGCGGCTTCGACAGCGGGAATAACCGGCTTCGCTTCGACGACAGGAGCGGCGGCAGCCGGTGCCGATGTCCGAACCGGCATCGGCGCGACGACCATGACCGGGGCCGGTTTGGCTTCGGCGACAGCCTCGGGTGCGATGGCGAATACTGCGGTGACGAATGCGGGCGGGATGAACGCAGCGGGTTCAGTCGGCTTTGATTCCACGACGGCCGGCGCGGCAGCTTCGACCGGAGCCGGCGCGAAGGGCGCCAATGCCAAGGCTTCCAGCGCGGCAAGCTCGTCCATCACGAATGTGCCGGCAGGGGCAGGCTCGACAGCCGGAGCAGGCTCGGCGGAGGCAGCGGCCGCTATAGCAGGCGAAACCCCGGTTTCCGGTGATGAGGCCACGGCAGGCGATGGGCGGCGGCATTCGACGACGCGGAATTTTGCGATGATCGATTCGACCCGGGACTGGATCTCCGGAACGACTGCCGGCTGGACCGGCTTGCCTCTGACGGCGGCAAGAAATTCGCTTTCGAAGGGCATGGCATCCCAGAAGGCGAAATCGGAGAGATTGACGAGCCGCGACTCGACCACAGGCGCGGCAACGGATTCTGCAGTTTTCGGCAATGACGGCGAGGCATCCAGCGCGATCGCTGGAGCTTTATGAAATGCGGTAGCGATGACGGTCATCTCCAATGCGTCCGGCTCCATCGCCGGAGATTTCTGAATTACGGTAGGCTTGTAGGTTTCAGCCGCGAACGGCATGTCCTCCCATGGCGGCAGTTGGAAATCGGCCGCCTGCTCCGTCTGTGAATTATCGATCGAGACATGTGATTCGATGATGACCGGCGGCTCAACGACGCGCATGGCGGCGTGGTTCACCGCCGCAGGCGCCAGGACGGGCGCAGGTTCCGCAGGCGGGCGCCGGCTGATGATCTCGGTTTCGCGCGTGCGGGTGAAACGGACGTTCGGTCCCATCAGGAAGGCGTTTTGCCAGCCGGGTGAGGCAAGCTCCTCGGCCGAAATCCCATGCGGCGTAACGGGCATGATGGGGCCGCCTGCCGCCGTGCTGGCTTGCAAGGCTTCGACGACAGGCTTTGGCGCCGCGGCGATCCGCAGGCGTGCCTCTTCGGCGAGCCGCAATTCTTCCTTGCGGCGCTGTTCTTCAGCGCGCTGCTTTGCCTCGCGGGCATTGCGGATCTTTTCTTCCAGGAAAGCGCGGCGAGCGGCGATCTGCTCGGCCCGGCGGGCTTCTTCCGCGACCTGCTCCGGGTCGAGCTCTCCCTCCTGCAGGAAGCCCGTTGCCGCATTCGAAATGTTCGTTCGAGAAAGACGCATGAGACCTGCAACCCAGTCATTGATATTGCCGTTGGCTTCTCAAATCGAATAGGGCAAAGACGGTTAATAAGTTCCTTCCGATTGATGTCGAATGCGCTTATTCCACGTCTCCGGAGCCTGTAGGCGCCTCATGCTGGCACGACTGCAACAGGCGCATCGACGGCTTCGCGCCGCACATTGAAGCGGCGCGAACCAACCATCATTTTTTTCGAAACGGTTCGCTATTTATTGGAAAGCTGGGCGATCGACAGCAGCGTATCGGCGCTGATGCCGACGGTCGAGGAACCCGTTAAGATCGACAGTGCGGGCGATGTCGACGAGGTCGTATTGTTCTGCATGTCGTACATGGCGGAGAACCGCTGCAGAAGCTTGGTGACCTTGTCCGGGTCCTTCAGATCGCTGACATCGATAACTTTGCCCAACACCTTGGCCTGCTGATCGACATCCATCGACGAGATCGAACTCGGCAGGCTGAAGGTCGTCGTGACGACCTGATAGAGCGCGGTGTCGCCCATGATATCGTAGATGGAATTAATGTCCGGCGCCTTGCGCTGGAAATAGAGAGCCAAGCGTACGCCGGGGTTGCTCTCTCCCTGCTGATCCTCGAGGGTTTGATGCAGGAAGAGGTCGTTCGTCTGGTCGATCGCGCCCTGGTTTTGCGTAGTGCCCAGTTTCGAGTCAGTCAGGTTTCCGGCTGTATCGAAGTTGAACGCTTCGACGATGCTCTTGAACTGAGAGCCATCATCCGTGTTGATGAAACTCTTGGAGTTGCTCGGATCGGAAGCGAAAGCCTTCTTCAGCGTCGCGGTGGTGACGCTCTTCGGGTCGATGCCATTGGCAGTCAGGATGAAATTGGTGAGCTTGCTGTCGGCCAGAAGATCGGTGACGCTGGTGACCTTGACGATATTGGTCGCAAAATAGGTGGCGGCATCCTTTGCATCGCTTGCGGCCTTTGTCTCCTGAGCACCCGTCAGCCCTGCAGTCACGCTGCTGGAATATTTGGAGATGTAGCTATTGATCTGTGTCTGGGACAAAGACTGAACGGGCGGCTTCAACTTGCCTTTACTATCGAAATTGAAGGCTTTGGCGAGATTGGTGAAACGCGTGTCCTTGAGCGAGCTGACATAGCTTTTCGAATCGTAGGGATCGCTTTCGAGAATCTTCTTCATCTGCGTCTTCGACATCTCGTCCGAGCTGATACCGTAGGCGCGCAGCGCCATTTGGTAGATCTCGGGAAGATCGTCATTGGACGTGTTGCTGTCGGCGGTGGCGTTGGTTTTGAAGAAGTCGTCGATCGTCTTCACACTGGCGATGCGGGTCTTGTAGTTGCTGACCGCATCGGTGGTCAGTGACGACTGCGACGTCGCGTAATTTTTCATATAGGCGGTCGATGCGGCGGTGATCTCCGCCTGTGACTGCGCCACGTCGCCTGACGCCAGTGTGCCATCCGACTGAAAGTTGAACGCCGCAACAACATTACTCAGGCCGAAAATGGAGGCGGTGGTGGAGTCCGAGAACGCGTTTTTGAATACGACGGCGGGGGTGCTCGCATCGATCCCATAGGCCGTCTTGACGTAATCGAAGAGCCGGGTGTCCGATGTCAGTTCGTCGATCGAGGTGATGGAGCCGATGTGGTCCTTATAATAAAGATCGTTATCCGTGGCGCCGACATCGGTCGTGAATGAGGGAACGGTGGAATTGTAAGCGCTCATGACGTCGGCCGTCTGACCGAGTGTCTGCGGGCCGCCCGGATAATTCGTCGCATAGGCTGACGTCGTCGTGCTGAGCTGGGTGGCGGTCTGCGCCTGCTCGCCGCTAGCGACCGTGCCGTCGGACTGGAAATTGAACTGCGCCAGCACACTGGTCAGCCCGTTGGACTTTGCAACGCTCGCATCCTCGGCCGAGGCATTGAATTGGGCTGCGGTGATGTAGGACGGGATATCGAAGGCCGTTTTGACATAGTCGAACAGCTTGGGATTAGAGGTAAGCTCATCGACGGAGGTGATCGAGCTGATCTGGCTCTGATAGTAGGTCGTGTCGGCGTCCGCGGTCGTCGTCTTCACGCTTCCATCGGCATTGAAATTGAACTCGGCGACGATCGCCTTGTCGGCGGCGCTGCCGTTCTGATTTACGAAGCTGCTGGAATCGCTGAGGTCGCTCGTCAGCATCTGCTTCAGGAATGTGTTCGACACATTCGTCGGATCGATGCCATAGGCCTGCAGCACATAGTTTCTCAAGCGCGTGTTACCCAGGAGATCATCCACGGTCTTAACGTCGCTGATATGCTGGCTGTAATAACTTGTTTCAGTCTCGGCGTTGGTCTCCTCAGTCGTAAACGACTGCTTGTAAAGGCCGACCAGATCGTCTTCCTGTTCACTGGATTGCGCCGAAGAGGAGCTGCTCGTGCCGAAATTGAACGCCGCTGCGAATTCCTTGTAGCGCGAATCCGTCAGCTTGTTTGCGAAACTGCTGGAGTCGCTGAGGTCGCTGGTCAGCACCTGTTTCATAAAGGCCTTGGCATAGGTCATGTCCGAAAGACCGTAGGCTTCCATAGCGTAGCTATAGAGCTGATAGTCGTTCATGAAGTCGTCGACGCTGGTGACCTTGCCAATATTGGCGTTGTAATAATCGATCTCGCGCTTGTTCTCAGGCTGCGTTGCCACCTGTTTGAGCGTCGTCGCCATGCTCCGGGTCGCGATCGAATAGCCAAGATAGGTGGATATCATCAGCGTGAACCCCAATAAGTCTCTAATATATGCAGGCGAATCTATCGGCAATATCGCAGGTAAACCTTACCTGAGACTTACAATACTTCCTCTACCGCCTGCGTCAGATCGGGACACGGACGGCCAGCCAAGCATTCATCTAATAGAAACCCTGCCACATTCGATTTTGCTAACCATTTGAGGACGCAAAGTTTTCTTAACCGCGATTTTTAAGCTGTCTGGAAGGGGGGCCGCCTAATCTGCACCCAACGAGAGGACATGAGGTTCTCCGTAAGAAGACCGGAAAACCGGCTCTCAGGTAAAGCAAGGGTAGAGATTTAGATGACTAATACCGTCCTGAAGCCCGACTGGGCTGGAACCACACTGCGGCTTGATCCGACGCGCTTTCCGCAACAGGTCAGCTATGCCATGCGCGGTACCGCGGGTGATGTCACCATCACGATCGACGAGCGTGGCGCAGTGCTGCGCAAGATATTGCCGTCCAGCGGTCTGCCGCTGTCGGTCGCATTACCAAAGCGTGCCTTCAAGGGCGTCGCCGCCCGTGCCATCGACCATGGCGACGGCGAAGTCACTGTGACACTGGAATTGCATCATGAGGACCCGGATCTCTGCATCCCCCTCCTCGTCGCCCATGATTTGAGCGATATCGCCGCCGACTGGCGCTCATGGTCGGAAGCCTTCCGCATTCCGATGATGATGATCGAAGCCGATGGCGTTGCCCGTCCGCTGGAAGAGCATCTGGGCGGCGTCGCCACCCGTGACCTCCAGCCCCGTCGCCGTCACGCCTATTTCGCCAATCGCCGCCCGCGCTTCCTCGTGCGCCGCACGACCGGCAAGCTCGGCGTTAAGATGAAGATCGAAGGCCGCGAGATCATCGCGCGGAGTTAAAATACCCGAGATCAAAATCGCAGCATATTGCCCATGATCGGCCGCAGGCATTCAGCCATGCGGCCGATATGGCTATTGCTCCAGCGAACGCTCCATAATGATCGTCCGTTCATCCCCGTGGAAGTTATCCCTCACGGCCTGATAGCCCAACTTCGCATAGAAAGCCTGCGCCGTGACGGACGACGGCACGGCAAGGGTCGTGATACCCTTACCACGCGCTATCAACTCTATTTCGGCCATCAGTTGGGTTCCCACTCCCTGTCCCTGCATCGATGGGGATACGAACACGGTGCGGATTACCGCGCCGTCGAGACTGGCAGTGCCTACGACATTTTCGCCGTTCGTCGCCACGCAAACAATCCGGCTTGCCAAGAGCTTTCGCACCGCGGCGGGAGTGAAATTCTGTGCGACGCGGGAGATTATGTCCTGCGAATAATCCTTCGCATTGGTTTCGCGAAGAGCGGACAAGACCACTGCGCTGATGGCCTCCACATCCGCTTCCTGAGCCAATCGGATGCTATATCCCATGCTGAGCACCCACCGCTTATAGCAAAACCGTAACGCGGCCGTCTTTCACATCACGGAACGAGAAATAGAAACGACAGGAAGAGGCCGGCGAAGATGATGAGGCCGACCTTGCCGTTGGATCTGAACAGGATCAGGCATTGTTGCCCATCGTTGATGTCGAGCACGGCAATCTGATAGGCGAACATGCCGCCGGCGACGAGAAGGCCGATATAGGAGAGCCACCCTGCTCCCGCCAGTGCAAAGGACAACAGCAGCAGCAGCAGCGCCGTACCGTAGAGGCCAACCAGCCAGAGGCGCGTCTTGTCGCCGAAGAGCCGGGCGGTGGAGCGCACGCCGATCAGCTCGTCATCCTCCTTGTCCTGATGGGCATAGATCGTGTCATAACCGATCGTCCACAGGATGGCGGCGGCATAAAGTACGATGGGGGCGAGCGACAGGCTGCCGAACAGTCCGGCCCATCCCATCAGCGCACCCCAGGAGAAAGCCAGCCCCAGGAAAAACTGCGGCCAATCGGTAAAGCGCTTGGCAAAGGGATAGAGCGCGACGATGGCGAGCGACAACACGCCGAGAACGACGCTGAACCAATTGAACTGCAGCAGGACCAAAAGGCCGACCAGCGCCTGCAGCGCTATGAAAACCTTCGCCTGCCAGCGCGTGACGCGGCCGGAGGGCAGCGGGCGTGAGCGCGTGCGGGCCACTTCCATGTCGATCTCATGATCGACCAGATCATTATAGGCGCAGCCGGCGCCGCGCATGGCAACGGCGCCGACGAAATAGAGAAAGAGGTGGTAGATCAGCAAAAAGCCGGGCGAGGCCTTGCCCGCCGCCAGGGCGGCATTGGCCGCCAACGTGGCCGACCAGAAGCACGGCCACATCAAAAGCTCCCAGCCGATCGGCCGATCCCAGCGCGCGAGCTGCGCGTAAGGCCAAAGCGCCGGGGGCAGGACGCGGTAAACCCAGTTGCCGGAGGACGCGTCTGCGACGCGCCCATTGATGTCGCCTGTCTTTTGCATAGACGACTAGTAGTGATATCCAGCGCCTGCGGTCAAGCGGCGGGGCTGAAGCCCCGCTCTTTTCAGTTCATCGTGAAGTTGAACTTGTAGCTGGCGGAAACGCCCACCAGCAACTGGTTGCGGTCGCCGCGCTCGCGCACGAGGCTGCTGTCGGCTGCCGGGCCGGTCAGGCGGCTGTATTCGACAAAGGCGCTCGTGGTCCAGTTCTGCGTCGCCTTCCAGGTCAGCGCGCCGCCAGCGCCGACGGACTTTATACCGCCGCCCGGATTGTAGCGGCTGAGGCCGGATGCCGCCGACTCCTTGGCGTTAACGCCGTAATAGGTGTCGAAATAATCGGGGGAAGCGAGCGTCATGCGCGGGCCGCCGGAAAGGCGCAGTTCCGGCGTGATATCGGTGAAGGCGTCGACAGCGGCATCGGCGACAACGCCGCTATGGGCGCGAATACCCTGGCGGACTTCGACGCGGGCACGCAGCCAATCGGTCGGATAGGCTTCGACGAAACCGCCGGCTTCCGCGCCCCACTTGACCTTCTTCAGGCCCTTCAGTTCGTGACCATCGCTGGAATCTCGGCTCGGCACAAATTTGCCGACGATACCGGCCCGGATACCGTCATTGTCGATGAACGCAAAAGAGGGATTGTCGTTGCGGGAGGAAAAACGCGGGCCTGGGCCCTGTTTGCCAACCGAGATCAACGGCGACCATTGCAGCTTGTTGTGTTTGCTACCTTCGAATTTCGGCGCCGTGAAACCGGCTGCACCGACGCTTAGATACCAATCACCCGACCAGAAATGCTGGCCGTCTCCGGCGAAAGCGGCGCCCGCCGAGGCGGAAAACAGGCCGAGGGTGAAAAATAGACGCGATTTCGCAAACACAACGCAACTCCATAATACGCAATACAAAAGGCCATACACACCCTCAGAGTGGCCGCAAATTATCCCGATCACGTTACCGCTCTCTTAACCAAACGCGCCTGAATTCGGGGAATAACGGCGAAACTTTAAGGGCGATTTCTTCGGATTCTAGCCTGCGCCGATGTGTCGCGGTGATTTAATTCCGGCATAGGATACTCAATCATGGGTATTACCTAAGGCATTATTCAGGAATAGACCGGAATGAATACTATCTCTTTGATTTCTCTCAGCGCATTTATCGGTATCGGCATGACGCTTTCAGGCTGCGTTGGCACGCCGCTTGATGGCGCCAAACAAAACCAATACTCCCACAGAGTGATCTCCGGCAAAAAGACCGCTCTTGGCATGGCCGCTTCCGTGAAGCGAGACTGCACGTTCAACTCCTATCCCTATACGGGGATCATTAAGCAACCCAGCCACGGCAAGGTCACTTTCGAACATGGCCCGGTTCGCGTGAAATACGACAAGGACAGCGATGCTTATATCTGCAGCGGCAAACCGGTTGAGGGAACGACGGTCTATTACACGTCCGATCCCGGCTTCACCGGCACGGATCAATTCGGCCTGCGCATGACCGTGTTGTATGCCAATAAAGTCAATGACGAGAATCTGACCGTTCAAGTGGTCAAGTAATACATGCCCGGCAGGGCCGAAATGAATGCGCCGGGTTACGGAAACTCATGGCTCGGCGCAATCTCAAACAGCAGCGGTCGCTTTAGAACGTCACCTTTTCCAGCGGCGCTCTGGTCGCCTCGAATAGTCTGAGTTTCGCTTCCCGCTCGGCGATGTAATTGCGGTTGTCGGGAACAGCGAACTGGTTCTTGGTAATCTGGAGCTGCATGATGAAGAGTTCATCCCAGCGGAAGCCCATTTCCGAGCCGGCCAGATAGAATTCCCACATGCGGAAGAACTTCTCGTCGTAGAGCGCGACAGCCTCCGCCTTGCGCGCCACGAAACGATTGCGCCAGTGCCGCAGCGTATGGGCATAATGCATCGGCAGGACTTCGACATCCTTGACCATAAGCCCGGCCTTTTCCAGCGGCGCCGTTGCCTCTCCAACAGAGGGAATGTAGCCGCCAGGGAAAATGTACTTCTCGATGAAGGCGTTCGTGGCGAAGCTCGGCTTCGGACGGGCGATGGAGTGCAGCACCATGACGCCGTTGTCGTCGAGCAATTCGTGGACCTTGCGGAAGAACTTGCCATAGTCGCCGATGCCGACATGCTCGAACATGCCGACCGAGACGATGCGGTCGAACTTCCTGCCTGTCAGATAGCGGTAGTCCTGAAGCTCGAAGCGCATGCGGTCGGACAGCCCACGCTTGGCGGCGCGGCCGCGCGAAACTTTGAGCTGCTCTTCGCTGAGCGTGATGCCGGTGAAATCGAGGCCGGGATTGGCTTCGGCAAGATACATGCCCATGCCGCCCCAACCGGAGCCGATCTCAAGAACGCGCTGACCTGGCTCGACCAGCAGCTTGGCGGCGATATGGCGCTTCTTGGCCAGTTGCGCTTCGTCCAGACTGATGCCAGGCGGCACGAAATAGGCGCAGGAATACTGCCAGTCATCATCAAGGAAGAGATCGAACAGCTTGGCCGACAGGTCATAGTGATGCGCAACATTGTATCTGTTGCGGTTGATCGGCGAGCGGCTCTTGATCTGCTGCCAGGCAATGCGGCCGATCAGGAGCGCCGCCATGCGCAGGTCAAAAATCTCGTTGGTGGTATTCTGCTTCACGAGCGAGAGGAATTCATAGATATCCCCGTGCTCCAGAATGAAGCGCCCCTCCATGTACATTTCACCGAGCTTCAGGGTCGGATCGCGCGCAACCGCGTCCTCCGCCTGTTGGTCGGCGACGCGGACGGCAACCATTTCGCCGGACCCATCGCCGATCATATGCGTCTCGCCGGACGCGAGTGTAAGTTTCAGAGAGCCTTTACGGACGATTTTTTTGACAATCGAGAAGAGTGCCGACGCCATGGACGCCTCGCCTATGATGACATGACATTAGCGCTGACTTTAACGCGTCACATCAATGTGGCAAGCGCACCTTTTCGCACTCGTTAGCGCTCCGGCAACAACTCTGCCAGAGTGTGACATTCTTGCACTGAGTCTCGCTAAGTCCTTATTTTCGTTTGAGCGCGTCCGCCAGAGCGGCGCCGAAGCTGCCCTGCTGCTCCGGTTTCGGACCACTGTCACGCCTACCGCCTGCGTTGTGCCCGCTATTTTTTTCGCGTGACTGCTGCCCAGGCGTTGCTGCCACGGCGCTGACATCCTTGCGCATGGAGAGGCCGATTCGTTTGCGTTTGACGTCTACCTCCACAACTTTCACTTTCACGACGTCGCCGGCCTTGACCACTTCATGCGGGTCCTTCACGAAGCGGTCGGCGAGCTGCGAGACGTGGACAAGGCCGTCTTGGTGGACGCCGATATCGACGAAGGCGCCGAAGGCAGCGACGTTGGTCACCGTGCCCTCCAGCAGCATGCCGGGCTTGAGATCGCCGATCTCGTTAACCCCTTCGGCAAAGGTCGCGGTCTTGAAGCTCGGGCGCGGATCGCGGCCGGGTTTTTCGAGTTCGGCAAGGATGTCGCGCACTGTCGGCAGGCCGAATTTTTCGTCGATGAACTGGCGCGGATCGACCGCCTTCAGCACGGCGGCATCACCCATCAGGCTGCGCAGATCACGGCCGCAGGCGGCCACGATCCGCTTGGCCACGCCATAGGCTTCCGGATGCACCGATGAGGCGTCGAGCGGCTCCTTGCCATCGGGAATGCGCAGGAAGCCGGCACATTGTTCGAAGGTGCGCTGGCCGAGGCGCGCGACCTTCAGGAGGTCGCGGCGGGTCTCGAAGCGTCCCTCCCCGTCGCGATGCTTAACGATCGCGTCGGCAATCGACGGGCCGAGACCGGAGACGCGCGCAAGCAGCGGCGCCGATGCCGTGTTGAGATCGACACCGACCGCGTTCACCGCATCTTCCACGACCGCATCGAGCGAGCGTGACAGCTTCTGCTGATCGACATCGTGCTGATACTGGCCGACGCCGATCGACTTCGGCTCGATCTTCACGAGTTCCGCCAGCGGATCCTGCAGGCGACGGGCAATGGAGACGGCGCCGCGCAGCGACACGTCGAGACCAGGGAATTCCAGCGCGGCCGTTTCCGAGGCGGAATAGACGGATGCGCCTGCCTCCGAAACAATCACCTTAGTCGGTTTCGGTGCCGGCAGGTCGGCGAGCATATCGGCCACCAGTTTCTCCGTCTCGCGGCTGCCCGTGCCGTTGCCGATGGAAATCAGCTCGACCTTGTGCTTGCGTACGAGTGCAGCCAACGTCGCCTGCGTGCCGCGCACGTCGTTTTTCGGCGGGAAGGGATAGACCGTCGTCGTCTCCAGCAACTTGCCCGTGCCGTCGACTACGGCAACCTTGACGCCGGTGCGGATGCCCGGATCGAGACCCATGGTCGCGCGCGATCCCGCCGGTGCCGCGAGCAAAAGATCCTTCAGATTGCGGGCGAAGACGTGGATGGCCTCCTCTTCGGCGCGTTCGCGCAGCTCTCGCATCAGGTCGAGCGACAGCGACATGGAAAGCTTGACCCGCCAGGTCCAACTCGCGACATCCATCAACCAGCGGTCACCGGGTTTGCTCGTGCCGATCTCGTAAGCCGACACAATCATCCGCTCGACCGGCTTGTTCGGCGAGACGGCATCGACGTCGACCTCGATGGTCAGGGTCAGCACTTCCTCATTCCAGCCGCGCAGCATGGCAAGCGCGCGATGGCCGGGAGCGGTTGCCCAGCGCTCCTGATGTTCGAAATAGTCGGCGAATTTCGCGCCCGCCTCCTGCTTGCCGTCGACGACCCTGGCCTTCAGCACCGCATTCGTTTTCATATAGGTGCGCAGCTTGCCGAGCAGATCGGCATTTTCGGCAATGCCTTCGGCGATGATATCGCGCGCGCCTTCGAGCGCCGTCTTCACATCGGGCACGTCGGCGGTGATGAAACCCTCGGCAAGGACGGCCGGCTCCTTGGAGCGATCGGCAAGGATGGTATCGGCAAGCGGGCCGAGGCCGCGCTCCCTGGCGATTTCGGCGCGGGTGCGACGCTTCGGCTTGTAGGGCAGATAAAGATCTTCCAGCTCTGCCTTGGTGGCGACCACGGCGATCTTGCGCATCAGCTCGTCGGTCATCTTGCCCTGGCCGGTAATCGACTCGACGATCGCCGCACGGCGGGCCTCCAGCTCGCGCAGATAGACGAGGCGCTCCGCCAGCGTGCGCAACTGACCGTCGTCGAGACCGCCGGTCACTTCCTTGCGGTAGCGGGCGATGAATGGCACCGTCGCGCCTTCGTCGAGAAGCTCGATCGCGGCCTTGGCCTGATCCGCACGCGAATTGATCTCAGTGGCGATGGTTGCGGCAAGGGAGCGAATATCGGCGGCCATATGATTCTCTGAACTTGATAGAAGTGCGGGGACCATAGTGCCACAAAAAGGCGTGGCAATGTTGTAGCCTGGGCCTCCACAGGATTTGCCGCTTGACCTTTGGTCCAACGGCCCTTAACCGCGCAAGTGGACCTAAGAGCAGTTCCAGGAAAAGTGTGAAGCGGTTTTTCGTCCGGAATGCGGAAAACAAATGGATAGAGCGGGAAAGCGATTCCGTGAAACGCTGACCACTCTACAGAAGGGCAAGCCATGAAAGTTCTGTTGATCGGATCGGGCGGACGCGAGCATGCGCTGGCCTGGAAGCTGGCGCAATCGCCGCTGATGACGGAATTCTACGCCGCGCCCGGCAATCCCGGCATTGCCGAACATGCGACGCTTGCCGCCATCGATATCGAAGACCACGGCGCGATCGTTGTCTTCTGCAAAGAAAAGGCCATCGACTTCGTCGTCGTCGGCCCGGAAGCGCCGCTGGTCGCCGGGCTCGCCGATCGCTTGCGCGCCGAGGGCATCGCCGTGTTCGGGCCATCGGCTGCAGCCGCGCAGTTGGAAGGCTCCAAAGGGTTCACCAAGGATATCTGCGCTCGCTACGATATCCCGACCGGCGCCTATCAGCGTTTCAACAATGCGCCGAAAGCGAAAGCCTATATTCGCGCGCAGGGCGCCCCGATCGTCGTCAAGGCCGATGGGCTTGCCGCCGGTAAGGGTGTTACCGTCGCCATGACGGTCGAGGAGGCACTCGCCGCTGTCGATGATTGCTTCGAAGGTGCATTTGGCGCGGCCGGCGCCGAAGTCGTGATCGAAGCCTATCTCGATGGCGAAGAGGCGAGCTTCTTCTGCCTTTGCGACGGCAAGCATGCGCTGCCTCTCGCCACCGCCCAGGACCACAAGCGCGTCGGCGACGGCGATACCGGCCCGAACACCGGCGGCATGGGCGCTTATTCCCCAGCTCCGGTCATGACCACAGAGATGGTCGAGCGCACGATGAAGGAAATCATCGAGCCAACAATCCGCGGCATGGCGGAAAGCGGCCATCCCTTCTCGGGCGTCTTCTTCGCCGGGCTGATGATCACCGCCAAGGGACCGGAATTGATCGAATACAATGTCCGCTTCGGTGATCCGGAATGCCAGGTGCTGATGATGCGGCTGAAGAGCGACCTGCTGCCGCTGCTTCTTGCCTGCACCAACGGCACGCTGGATCAGGTCAGTGCCGAGTGGAGCGACGACGTGGCGCTGACTGTGGTCATGGCCTCGAAAGGCTATCCCGGCTCCTATGCAAAGAATACGCCGATATCAGCCCTGCCCGCCGACAGCGACGGCGCCAAGGTGTTTCATGCCGGCACAGCGCTGCAGGATGGCGCGCTGGTCGCGACCGGCGGGCGGGTGCTGAATGTCACCGCGACCGGCAAGACCGTCGGCGAGGCGCAAAAGCGTGCCTATGCCCTTGCTGCCGAGGTGCAATGGCCGAATGGCTTTAACCGCACCGATATCGGCTGGCGCGCAATCGGACGCGAAAAGATTTGAAGTAAAAACCGCTCGTCTGTCCCGATTTCTGCGGTTCCGCTAAACTTTTAGCAAATCTTCTGACGGGATGGAAACAAAGGAACACTAATCTCTCCATCATGTAAGACGGAGTGGTTTTTTATGCGTCTCTTGTTCCTGACTTTGGCATCTGTGCTGGCCGCCGGCTCGGCCATGGCGTCGTCGATCCAGCCCATCGACAGCAAGACGGAAACTGACGGCGACAGCATCATCCAGCAGGTTTGCACGGATTGCCCGGCGCTTAAGCCGCAAACGGTCAAAAAGGATTATGTGGTGCCGGACCTGACGCCGGGCACACAGTCCATCGTCGTGCGCGATATCGATGGCCAGAAGAAGGTGGTGCGCACCGAAGCCTGGATGGGCGGCTCGCCGGTCGTCTTCATCTCCAAGCCGACGCCCGAGGCTCTCCAAGCTGCCGGCATTTCGAACGACGGCATCGACCTCACAGCAAAAACGGCTGCCCTGCCCGAATCCGCCAAGACGAAGGCACCCGTGCCGCTCGATGTCTCCGGCTTTGAACTTCGCCAGTAACAATAGCCGTTCGACCCTGTTCCCTGCCCCGCCCGGCCAAAGTTTCGGTCGACGGGGTCTGCCGCGAGGCGGACCAATGCGCCCCTGAAGAGAAGCAGGGGCGCATTCGTTTTGTATAGCAAAGCATAAAACTTTGCCGCCAATTCTGGATAAACTTGAAAGCCAGTTAGTATTATTTATTGCGATGCAACTAAGCGCTTGATTAAATCCGCTTAAATTCTGATCGCGCGGTTTGATTAAAACTTTCTTAGACATAAAGCGCGACTTTGCTTGCACCGGACAGCAGCATGTCATTTCGAGCAGCGGCAAGCGTATTGGGGGTCTCCCAGGCGATCGCACAGGCGGTAGAATACCGCGCCGGTATTCACCGTACCCTGTTGCGAGGCATTATGAAGAATCTCAAGATCGCCCATCAACTCTTCGCGCTTCTGGGCGTGCTTATGGCCGCTTTTGCCGTGGCGACCTATTTCCAGATCCGGTCGCAGGCAGACTCCATCTATGACGACCGTTTCGACATGCTCCGCACGCAGGTCGAGTCCGGTATTTCGGTGCTGAATCAATATTATCAGCGCGAAAAATCCGGTGAGATGACGCATGAGGCCGCCCAGGCCGAGGCCTTCAAGATCCTCTCGCATGTCAGCTTCCAGCCGTCGGGCTATCTCTTCGGCTTTGACTACAGCGCCATTATGCGCATTCATCCGAACCCGGCCAATGTCGGCAAGGACATGTCCGGCCAGGTCGACAAGAACGGCACACATTTCAGCAAGGAAATGGTCGAAAAGGGCATCAAGGGCGGCGGCCGTACAGTCTACTACTGGGGCAAGCCCGGCCATCCCGACGGCGAGCTTTTCCTGAAGGGCAGCTATTCACTAGCCTTTGAACCCTGGCAGATCGTTCTCGGCTGCGGCGTCTACCTGGACGACCTCGAGGTCCAGATTCGCGCAACCATGTGGAATGCGCTGCTGATCTGCGGCATCGTCTTCCTGGTCGGCATCGGTTCTGCCCTCTATTTCATCCGTGGCATCACCAAGCCGCTCGCCGACGTCCATACCGCCCTCAAGGCGGTGGCCGATGATGACGTGAAGATCGTCATTCCGCATGCCGATATGCGTAACGAAATCGGCCTGATGGCCAAGGCCACCCTGGCGCTGCAGGAGAAGGTCCGCGAACGCCATGCGCTGGCGGATCGTCAGGCCGCACAAGAGCTGGAAATCAGCAATGAGCGCGAACAGAACCTTCGCCAGCAGCAAGACGAAGCGCATGAGCAGGCGCGTGTCGTTTCCACCATCGGCCGGGCGCTCGAAGCGCTGGCCGCGGGCGATCTGACCGTACGCTGCGGCGATATCGGCATCGGCTATGCCGGCCTGCGCAACAACTTCAACGAGGCGCTGTCGCATCTGGAAGCCGCCATGGGCCGGGTCAATGCCAAGGGCAATGACATCGGCGTTTCCAAGGAAGAGATCCGCCGCGCCTCCAACGAGCTGTCGCAGCGCACCGAACGCCAGGCCGCCAGCCTCGAGGAAACCTCGGCGGCGCTGGACGAACTGACCGTCGCCGTGCGCCAGACCGCCGAAGGCGCCCATGAGGCGAGCAAACGCGTGCATGCCGTCTCGACCGAAGCCTCGCGCAGCGACGCCGTCGTCGCCCAGGCGATCGATGCGATGAGCGGCATCGAAAAGTCATCGGAAGAGATCAGCAAGATCATCGGCGTCATCGACGAGATCGCCTTCCAGACCAACCTTCTGGCGCTGAATGCCGGCGTCGAGGCGGCCCGTGCCGGCGAATCCGGCAAGGGTTTTGCCGTCGTTGCCCAGGAAGTGCGCGAACTGGCGCAGCGTTCTGCCGCCGCCGCCAAGGAGATCAAGGACCAGATCGCCCGCTCCTCCGGCCAGGTCGACCAGGGTGTCCGCCTTGTCGGCGAGGCCGGCGAAGCGCTGAAGCGCATCTCCGACCAGATCAAGGCGGCCAACGAGATCGTCTCGAAGATCGCCCACAGCGCCTCCGAACAGGATACGACGCTGCGCTCGATCTCGTCTTCGATGAACCAGCTCGACGCCGCCACGCAGCAGAACGCCGCCATGGCCGAAGAGACGACGGCATCGGCCGAAACGCTCGCTGCCGACACCGAAGATCTGCTCGGGCTCATCCGCGGCTTCCGCGTCAATGACGGCCGTCCGGCCACACAGAACCGCCGCGCCGCTTAAGGCGGCAAGACAACGGTTATCTCAAACCGCCGGGCGCAAACCCGGCGGTTTTTCTTTGTTGGCTATGAATGGTTGCCTCAGTCGGCCGTCGCCAGCCGCTCGACCAGCCTGTCGATCTCGCTGTCAGAATAGACTTCGATGCCCGCCTGCTTCAGCAGAGCCGCCGTGACGCCATGACCCGCATGCCGGTCGCCGGAGAATGCGCCATCATAGATGAAGCCCGAACCGCAGGATGGGCTTCCGTCGATCAGTAAAGCGTAGCGACAGCCGGTTTCCCGCGCGAGCGCCAGTGCATTTTCGGCGGCCTGGAGAAATCCCTGCGTGACATCGCCGCCGGTGATCTCCATCACGCTTGCGCGGCCGGCAAGCACGTCCTCGCCGGTGGCGCCATCGGCAATTTCGGCCGGCGGTCGCGGTACCACCATGCCAGCGGACATTTCCGGACAGATCGTCACCAGCCTGCCCTCCTCGCGCCAGCGATCGATGGCCGGATGGAGAAGCGGCTTGGAACGGCCGTCATAGCGGACGGCATGGCCCATGAGACAGGCGCTGACGAGAATTTTTCCAGTCATCGCGCCCTCGCCTTACCCCGCGATCTTCGAGAAGTCCGCGACCGTTCCCGTCGCCTCGCGGATCAGCCGCAACAGCGCCAGACGATTGGCGCGGATGGCGGCGTCTTCATCGTTGACGAGCACGTCTTCGAAGAAGCGGTCAACAGGCGCGCGCAGCTTGGAAAGTGCTGCCATGGCCGAGCGGAAATCTTCCTTGGCGATCGCATCGGAAGCCTCGGCGGAGGCTTTGGTGATGGCGGCAAAGAGGTCCTTTTCCGCATCGAGCTTCAAGAGGTTTTCGGAGACGCCATCGGCAACGACGGTGCCCTTCTTCTCCTCGGCAGCGAGAAGCTGCGTGGCGCGCTTGGTGCCTGCAAGCAGGTTCTTGCCGTCTTCCGAGGTGATAAAAGCGGTGAGCGCTTCGACACGGCGAGCGACCATCAGGAGGTCGTCGGCTTCCGGCGTCAGCACGGAGTCAATGAGGTCGTAACGAGCGCCCTGATCGCGGAGATAGACCTTGAGGCGATCGTGGAAGAAGGCGAGGAGATCGACGTCCTTTGTCGTCGCCAGAAGCGGTAGGCGTACCTTGCGTTCCAGCAAAATCCTCACCACGCCCAAAGCCGCGCGGCGCAGCGCAAACGGGTCCTTCGAACCCGTCGGCTTTTCATCGATCGCCCAGAAGCCGATTAGCGTGTCCAGCTTGTCGGCGAGAGCGACCGTGATCGCCACCTTATCCTCCGGCACGCGATCGGATGGGCCCTGCGGCTTGTAGTGGTCTTCGATCGCAGCAGCGACGGACGCGTCTTCGCCCTGCAGCGCTGCATATTTGCGGCCCATGAGGCCCTGAAGCTCGGGGAATTCGCCAACGGCTTCGGTGCGCAGATCGGCCTTGGCGAGGATCGCGGCGCGATCGACCTTGGCCGGATCGGCGCCGGTAATTTTCGCAAGCTCGGATGCCAACGCACGAATGCGGGCAACACGTTCGCCCTGGCTGCCGAGTTTGGCATGGAAGGTGACGTTCAGCGCGTCGAGCTTCGCCATGCGCTGGTCGAGCGGCTTTTTCAGATCGAGGCCGAATTTGACCGCGGAGGCTTCCAGCGTTTCGAGATCCGGCAGGTCACCCTGGTCGCGCTTCCAGAAATGCAGTGCGTCGGAAAGGCGGGCGCGCACGACCTTGCCATTGCCGTGGATGATCTCCTTGCCGCCATCCGTCGCCTGGATATTGGAGACGAGGATGAAACGGTTGGACAGCGTCTCGCCGACCTGCGGTCGGGTGACGAAGCACTTCTGGTTGGTCTTGATCGTGAGACGGATGATTTCTGAGGGGATCGACAGGTAATCCTCCTCGAAGGAGCCCATCAGCACCTGCGGCCATTCCACGAGGCCGGAAACCTCTTCCAGCAGGCCCTCGTCCTCGACAAGCTCCAGGCCATTGGCAAAGGCGACATCACGGGCATCGTGCAGAATGATGTCCTTGCGGCGCTCGGCATCGAGAATGACCTTCGCCTTCTCCAGGCTGGAGACGTAGTCATCGAAACGCTTGACGGTGATCGCCTGCGGCGCATGGAAACGGTGGCCGTAGGTCACATTCGAAGCGATGATACCGTCGATCTCGAAGGGGATGACTGCGGTTTCTTCATGCTCGGTGCCGAAGAGACAGACGATCGACTGCAGCGGGCGCACCCAGCGCAGCGAGCCGGGCTTGGCCGACGCCTTGCCCCAGCGCATCGACTTCGGCCAGGGGAAATCGCGGATGATACCGGGCATGACGTCGGCGACGATCTCCTCGGCGGCGCGGCCGGGCTTGGAAATGACCGCAACGTAGAAATCGCCCTTCTTCGGGTCGCTACTTACCTGCGCTTCCGAAATGGAAGACAGGCCGGCGCCGCGCAGAAAGCCCTCGATCGCCTTTTCATTGGCATCCGTGCGCGGTCCCTTGCGCTCCTCGCGCACATCAGCCGAGCGCGCCGTCAGGCCGCGAATGTCAAGCGTCAGCCGCCGCGGCGTCCAATATTCGCGCGCACCCTCATAGGACAAACCCGCTTCGACCAGCGCGTCGGTGACGAGCTTCTTCAGGTCGCCGGCAGCCTTGCGCTGCATACGGGCAGGAATTTCCTCGGAGCGGAGTTCGAGAAGGAGATCGGGCATGTCAAGGTTCCTCACCCTCCCCTTGAGAGAGAGGGTCGGCACGGCGTGCCGGAGTGGGGTGAAAATGGTCGGCCTCTGCTAGCAAAATTTGTCGCTGCTGCACAATGGCAAATATCGTGTCCAGAACAGCCTCGATCTCATCCATGACTTCAGCATTCCAGAATCGGATGACATGATAGCCTTGGCTTTCAAGATATGCCGTTCGCTGAGCATCATAACGTCTTGCCGCATCTTCTGCATGCTGGCTGCCGTCAAGCTCGATAATCAAACCTATCTGATGACAGGCGAAATCAGCAAAATAACGCCCAATTGGAACCTGCCGCCGAAAATGCGTGCCTTCAATGGGGATGCGCCACAAATGCTTCCAGAGCTTGGTTTCCGCATCAGTCGAACCTGCGCGCAAGCACCGGCTATTGGCAACTTTAAAGCGATCCAGTTTGGAGGGCTTTTTGGGCACGGGATCTCCGATCTGCTGAAATACCGAAACTAATACATCGCGACAGACACCCTCCCCTTGAGGGGGAGGGTCGGCCGCAGGCCGGGGTGGGGTGATCGCGGCTAGCTCCGCAGCCAAGCAATTGTCACCCCCACCCGCCGCTTCGCGGCGACCTCCCCCCTCAAGGGGGAGGTGATCAACTACCACCCACCCCCGCCTCCGCCGCCTCCACCGCCGCCGGAGGAGCCGCCGCCATCGCCGCCGCCCGAAAAGGCTGAGGACGAGCTGGAGACCGGCGCGGGAATGGTGGAGGCGATGGTGGATGCCATGGAGGAGGAAAAATCGCCGATCGTGCCGCCGATATTGCCTGGATGGAAATCACCGGAATACCAGGCCGGCGCATAGGCGGCCGCGGCCGCACCCGCAGCGGTGGCGAGCCAGGTCTCGAAGGCGCTCGACCAAGGCTTTTCGACGCCGAGCGCGACCGCATAGGGCAACAGCTTTTCGAAATGCTGCGGCGACATCTGCGGCGCGCCCTGCATGTTCATCCGGTCGCGTTCGGCAAGCGTCAGATATTGCCGTAGCCCCGCGATGCCATCCATCATCTTGCGCCCGAGCGGCGTCGGCGCCCCCATCAGGAAAAAGAAGACGACGTTGAGCGCGAAAATGCCGACGATGCCGGCGAGCAGAGGCAGTTCACCCGCCTCCCACAAGGGGACGACGGCGGCAGCCAAGCCGCCGACCGCAGCCGAGACGAACAGAAAGCCAAAGAAAGCTGCGATCAGAACGGAAAGAATTCGCCGTCCAAGACCGGCATCATGACGGCGAAACCTGCGGCCGATCGTGCCGGCAAAGATCGTCACCACAATCGACAGGAAGCCGGGCACGATGATGAGAGGCAGCGCATTCTCGTGCAAGCGACCGAAAATCACGATCGCAGCAAGGATGAGGACCGACAAGGCAATGCCGGCAATCACGTAGAGCGCATTAGCTTTGTAATATTCGCCGCGATGATCGCGCTCGATGGCGCTGCGGAATGTCGAGCCAAGCTGCTTTACCGCCTCGCCATTCGCCTTGTCGATGACAAGCGGGGAAAATGGGCCGACGGCCTGCATGAGCACTTTGTCGCCGCCGCTGAGATCGCTGCCTGCCTTGCCGGTCGGGCGAATGACCACCTTTTCCTTCAGATTGTCGAGAATAACATAGCCGTGCACAGCAAGATCGATCGCCGTCGCCGACAGCGCCGTCCAGCCCGCACCGGAAAAACCTCTGTTGTCGATGTAGTTGACCAACGCCGGCGAAATACCGTCCGGCGGGTCCCAGCGCGGGACCATCACACCGCGTGGGGGATCACGGCCGACGGCGATCCAACTGCGGAGATAGTAGGCGAATACCAATATCAAACCGCCGATGGCGATGATCGCGTCTATATGATCGGTTATGAACCAATGCCATTGTTGGCTGCTGCTCGGCGCCGCAATCGCGTCCTTCGGCAGCCTGATGGCGATCGTCAAACCTTCGGCCGGGGCCAAGGGCCGCGTGGTGACGAACATGACCTTGTCCGCCTGCGCGCTGGCGCTCGCGTCCTGGCCGGTCGCGCCGATCGGCCCGGTATAATAGGCAAGCTGTTGCGGCTTCACGCCGTCCGGCAGCGTAGCGGTGGCCGAGACGTGAAGGATCGGAAATTGCCAGCCATTACCGGTGACGTTCCAATAGAGCTCGTCGTGATCGTCAAAATAGCGGATCTGGCGATCGGTGGTGTAGACGATGCGGTAGACGTGCTGGCCACGGTTTATGATCCGATCGGCATTTCCGATATAAATGCGTTCCCCGCCCTCGATCTGCTCCTTGTGCCAATCTTCCGGCTGTCCATCGCGTTCGACAGAGACAACATTAAAATCCACCTGCGCCTGGCGGCCCGCAGAATCGACAAAAGTCAGCGGAAAATCCCGGAATATGCCGCGACGGATGGCGCGGCCTTCCGCGTTCACCGTAATTGTCTCGGTGACACGCATTGAGCCGTCGCGATCGAGAATAATCGCCTGATCGAAAGCGTTGATGACTTCGGCGGCTGACGCGATCGATGCGGAAAACAGCAGGAGCAAGGCGATAGAGAGTCCGGAAAGCCAACGCGTCATCACAGCTCCTGCGATCCGACGGCACCCCATTCAGGATGCCGCACATGCCGATATATTTACGCGCCTCCCGTTGGGGCGGCATCAGTCGTCGCAGGCAACTCCCAGTGACGCAAGGACGTTCCAATAGGCCGGGAAGGTCTTGGCGACGCAATCGGGGTCGAGAATGGTGATGCCGTCGATCTTCAGCCCGGCCAGCGCAAAGCTCATGGCGATGCGGTGATCGGCGAAGCTGTCGATCTCGGCCGGCAGCGTCTTGCCGGCAAGGCTCGGGTCGGAGGCGACAATCAGATCGTCGCCTTCCTCGGTGCCGAGGCCGGGAACGATGCGCGACAGGCCGCTCGACAGCGCCCGGACGCGATCGCACTCCTTGACCCGGAGATTGGCGATGCCGACGAAACGCACCGGCGTTTCGTTGAAAGCGGCAAGGACAGCGAGCGTCGGAATGGCGTCCTGCATCTGCGATCCGTCGATGACGGCGGGGAGATGCGGAAACTGCGAGATCATGTCATAGGCGCGGGCGTCCGGCTGCGAGAATTCGCTCGCCGGCGTGCCGAGATCGATCTTCCCGCCGGACAGCACTTCCGCCGCCCAGAGATAGGTCGCGGCCGATGCATCCGGCTCGATATGGAAATCGGCTGCGTGATAGCCAGTCGGCTGAACCCGCCAGGCAACGGCGCTGACGCGCTCCACCTTGGCGCCGAAGGCACGCATGGCGGCAACCGTCAGATCGATATAGCCGAGAGCGCCGATATGTTCGCCAAGCAGCACGACATCGACCGGGCGATCGCCGCCGGCCGCCATCATCAGCAGCGCCGAGACATACTGGCTGGAGAGGCCGCCATCGATCTCAACCCGGCTCGCCTCGAAACGGCCCGTGCCGTTGACGGTCACGGGCGGGCAGCCGGTCTCGGCCGAGGCATCAATGCCCAGGGAGCGCAGGGCGTCAACCAGCGGGCCGATCGGCCGCTTGCGCATATGTGCATCGCCATCGACCACGACCTTCCCGTCAACCAGAGCAGCGGCGGCGGTCAGGAAGCGGGTCGCGGTGCCGGCATTGCCGAGAAACAGCGGCGCGGCCGGCGACTTGAGTTTGCCATCGCCGGTGACGATGAACGTGGTGTCGTCGGGCTCGTCGATCGCAACGCCCATGGCCCGCAGCGCTTCGGCCATATAACGCGTATCGTCGCTCTTCAGCGCACCCGTCAGCCGGCTGGTTCCCTTGGCGAGGCCGGCGAGCAGCAGCGCGCGGTTGGTGATCGACTTCGACCCCGGCGGCATGGCGCGTCCGATAAGCGGCTTGCCGGGGGGGATAATCGTGAGTTTGGCTCTACCCATCATCAATCTCTTTGGTCAGTCCAGAAAGCGGCCAATGGCCTGCGGTCGGCTTCCTTTACCGCCTGGAATGCAAAACCGATAGAAGGAATCTTAGAACTTGACCGATGGAACAGCACGGTCCGTCTCGTTGGTGATTTCGAAGAAGGCGCGCTTGGTGAAACCGAAAGGGCCGGCGAGCAGATTGTTGGGAAAGCTCTCGACCTTGACGTTGAGATCGCGGGCTGCACCGTTGTAGTAGCGCCGCGACATCTGGATCTCGTTTTCCGTCGTTTCCAGGGATTGCTGCAACTCGACGAAGCCGACATTGGCCTTGAGGTCAGGATAGGCTTCGGAGACAACCATCAGGCGACCGAGCGCCTGCCCGAGCACACCTTCGGCAACAGCGCGGCCGGCAACATCCCCTGCAGGCACTGCCTGAGCTCTGCTGCGTGCCTCGACAACTTCCCTCAACGTCTGGTTCTCATGGCCGGCATAGCCTTTGACCGTCTCGACCAGATTCGGAATGAGATCAGCGCGGCGCTTGAGCTGCACATCGATGCCGGACCAAGCCTCCTCGGCCACCTGACGCGCGCGAACGAGGCCGTTATAGGTGAGGACGGCGTAAAGCGCGATCAGAACGATGATCGCCAAAATAATATACATCGCGAACCCCGTGGCAAATGCAACCACGAGGCACATTATGTGGCTTGACGGGCGTTGTCATCCGCTTTTCGCCGCCAGGCCAATACCTTAGAGATTAGGAATGTGCCTTAAGCCGCCTGCTTGCCCCAGTTCGCACCACCGGCATCCGTGAGCAGGAATGCCTCGCCACAGGCTTTCGCCAGCGTGCGGACGCGCAGGATATAGCTCTGGCGTTCGGTGACCGAGATCACGCCGCGCGCATCGAGCAGATTGAAGACGTGGCTGGCCTTGATGCACTGATCGTAGGCTGGAAAGACGCATTTGTGCAGGAGCTGATTGGCATTGTCGCCCGGCGCGCCGGCGGCAAGCAGCGCTTGGCATTCCCGTTCGGCATCGATGAAATGGCGATGCAGCATTTCCGTGTTGGCATATTCGAAATTATGCCGCGAATATTCCTGCTCTGCCTGCAGGAAGACATCGCCATAGGTGATCTTCTCGTCGCCTTCGAGACCGTTGAAATTCAGGTCGTAGACGCTGTCGACGCCCTGGACATAGGTTGCCAGACGTTCGAGACCGTAGGTCAATTCGCCAGCAACCGGCGCGCACTCGATGCCGCAAATCTGCTGGAAATAGGTGAACTGCGACACTTCCATGCCGTCGCACCAGCATTCCCAGCCAAGCCCCCAGGCACCAAGCGTCGGGCTTTCCCAATCGTCCTCGACGAAGCGGATGTCATGCAGAAGTGGGTCGAGGCCGATGGCCGCGAGAGAGCCGAGATAGAGCTCCTGCAGGTTCGGCGGGTTCGGCTTCAGGATGACCTGATATTGATAATAATGCTGCATACGGTTCGGGTTTTCGCCGTAACGACCGTCGGACGGACGGCGCGAGGGCTGCACATAGGCAGCCTTCCACGGCTTCGGTCCAAGCGCGCGCAAGGTCGTCGCCGGATGGAACGTGCCGGCGCCAACTTCCATGTCGTAGGGCTGCAGAACCGCACAACCTTTGTCGGCCCAGTAATTGTGCAGCGTCAGGATCAACGCCTGAAACGAGCGCTTCGGATTCATGTTATCGGGCGGGGTCGCGGTCATGGAGATTGATTTCTTCGGGTAATGGATTGTTTGGCGGACAGGTGCCACGGCAGAACGGAAGGGTCAAGGCTTTCAAGCGCAAACTGTCATAGTCACCTTTTCGTATTTCCACGATCTATCGGAGGCTACTCATCCTCCCGCTTCACCCTATACTCCCCTGTCTTCGGGTCTTTCACCAGTGTGCCGATGGCGCCCGTGCGCCGTTCGCTTTCGGCGCGGCGTGATTTCTCGGTGAGTTTTCGGGCGTCGCGCAGGAAGCGTCGATAGAGAAGCCAAATACCGCCGACAGCAACGATGAAGAAGATGATCTGCGGCATCACGCAGCGCTCCCGATTACAATCCGTACCGCCCCCACAATGCCTTTTCCTCTGCCACCTCTGCAAGTCCGGAGGCGAGGCCGGCGCCGATGCCGTCCATGCCCGAAAGGGAAATGCCGGGTGCGCGGCGGCCGAAGAGGCTACGTGGCGTGGTGACCAGCTCGAGCTTGATCTTGTCGCCGTAACGCTTCTTGAGTTCCTGGCGCATATCGCCGAGCCCGTCGATCAGGCCGAGTTCGAGACCACGCCCGCCGGTCCAGAAGAGGCCGGAGAACACGACCTCGTCCGCCGCCAGTTTACCCGCCCGACGCTCACGCACCATATCGATGAAGACCTTGTGGATCTCGACCTGCAGGCTCTTCAGATATTCGATGTCCTTTTCCTTCTCCGGCTGGAACGGATCGAGGATCACCTTGTTTTCGCCGGCAGTATAGACCCGGCGCTCGACCCCGAGCTTCTTCAAAAGCTCCGGAAAACCGAAGCCGCCGGAGACGACGCCGATGGAACCGACGATGGAGGTGGCATCGGCAATGATCTCATCGCCGGCGAGCGCGATCATGTAGCCGCCGGATGCCGC
This sequence comes from Rhizobium sp. SEMIA4064, assembly GCF_003025035.1. Lineage (GTDB taxonomy): Bacteria > Pseudomonadota > Alphaproteobacteria > Rhizobiales > Rhizobiaceae > Rhizobium > Rhizobium paranaense. Next base: position 165,735 of record NZ_PYJN01000006.1, on the reverse strand, counting down.
TACATCCTCGACGAACACCAGCACCTTCTTCTCTTTCTCGCGGGCAAGATCGCGGATGCGGTTATAGATCATCCGCGATTGCACCGGCGATCCGCCGGGCGAATTGATGACGACCGCGACTGCCGGGGCAGCCTTCATGCTGAAGGCCTTTTCCAGCGCTTGCGAGACGCCCGCAAGATTGAGCGACTGCCGGAGAGGACCGCCGCCGGAGGCGATGACACCGCTCAGCCGGACAACGGGAATGATCGCCTTTTCCTTGCGAAACCGCTTCGGAAGCATGCGCCTAAAAAATCCAGCCATTCGTCGTCCCTGATTCATGATGTTTGCTGCGTGTGATGTATGCACGGAAACGGCAAACGCAACATCCAGCATCGCATTTCGCGCCCGGATTCCTCGAGCCGGCATACATTTTCATCGATATGAAGAGGGGATGGGGTGACGGGAGGACTGCCTTTTGCCGTAAACACGGCACCCGGGAAAAACATTTCTCCGCGTCCATCAGGATTGGGCCGCCGCTCTCCCTCTGCTCCCAGCAGATCGGATCACCCGAGGCTCTTTCCGCTCGTCTATTCGTCTGGCGCATGCCAAAGTGACGGACTGAGGCGGGTTCGGCTGCAACCAAGGTGAAGGTGGTCCATGTCGGCAATACAGGTCCCAGGACTGCTATCGCTTACCATTGCGATCCTCGTGTTTTTCATTGGTGCAAACCTCAACCGTTTCATTCCCCTCCTTGTTCGGTGGAGCATACCCAAAGCGGTGACAGGTGGCCTGCTTGCCGCCCTGATAACGCTGATCGCGTACGAATACTTCGGTTTGGACTACTTCTTCACCGGGGTCGGCCTTAACGCCAGGCTCTCCGACCTCATGGCTGGAGGCAAGCCGTTTCTTATCTTGTTGGCTGTCACGCTTGTATTTCTCGTCATCCAGAACGCAATCGCCATCGGCGTCAGCGACATGCTCGGCCTCCCCGATGGCGTGGCAATCTTACTTGGCTCCACGTCGCTAATCGGCGGTCACGGCACAACGATTGCCTGGGCACCGATTATCACCGGACGTTTCGGACTGACGAATGCGCTTGAAATCGGTATTGCGAGCGCAACGCTTGGCCTTGTCATCGCCAGCCTCATCGGCGGACCAATTGCGCAATACCTGATCAAACGCCATGGCTTGAGCGGCCCCGCCACCGAAGAGTTGGTGATCGGTGTATCGCGTGCTGCAGTCAGCAGCCATGAAGATGATGTCAGCTATGTCAGCCTGCTGCGAGCCTTGCTGGTAACCAATATCGCTATTCTCACCGGGTACGCCTTGCATGAGATCATCGTGGAGGCTGGCATCAATCTTCCATTGTTCGTCGTCTGCTTGCTGGTCGCGATTGTGATGACGAATACCGTTCCGCTGCTCGCACCGCGCCTCCCTTGGCCGACACGCACGCGAGCGCTTTCGCTCATCTCCGATCTCTCGTTGAACATCTTTCTCGCAATGTCGCTGATGAGCATGCAATTGTGGGCCCTCAGCGGGCTTGGCGCCGCGCTTCTGATCGTCCTCGTCGTGCAGACTGTTGCGGTTGTCGTTTATGTCCTGTTCGTCGTTTTCCCCGCGATGGGGCGGACATATGATGCGGCGGTGATTTCCGCAGGCTTTTTTGGTATCTCGCTTGGAGCGACCCCGACGGCAATCGCCAATATGACGGCGGTAACCAAAACTCATGGGGCCGCAACCATCGCATTCATCATTCTGCCGCTCGTCTCTGCGTTCTTCATCGATCTGGCAAACGCAGCAGCGCTTGGGTTCCTTGTTCGGTAATTGGTCCTGTTCAGCGGCGTCCAAGAACGGCGATGTCCTGAGATGGAATGAAGCCGAGATTGTCTATCGAGAAAGCCCATCGCCACTAAAGCTCGTCGCGATCTTTCAGATTCGCTCCCGCGCTTTAGCTCCTTGTTTGTGCATGTCGTGTTCGCAAAACCGCCGCACACTTTTGCGCGACATGCATTAGAGGTCGCAGATATCCGCCGTTATTGCAGATTGCAGGAATGCCACAGCCGATGCGAACGAGAGCGGGAACGGCTTTTCTTGTTGCGAATGAATTGCATTATCATTCTAAACCGCTAACTTCTCGCGGTATTGAAGCCTGCGGAAGCCCCATGGATCTTATGAAACCCAAGCCCGATGCCGGCTGGCGCCATGACCGAGAAGAAGCCACTCTTTCCGATGTCTATCGCTCGGTCGAAACCGCAAAGGGCGGTTCGGTGCTGCGTCGCGTCGCTGCCTTCGCAGGTCCGGGCTATCTTGTCGCGGTCGGCTATATGGACCCCGGCAACTGGGCGACCTCGCTCGCCGGCGGATCGAAATTCGGCTATGCGCTGCTAACCGTTGCATTGTTGTCCAACATTATGGCCGTGGTGCTGCAGGCGCTTTGCGCGCGCCTCGCGATCGCCACCGGCCGCGATCTGGCCCAGGCCTGCCGGGACGCCTTTCCGAGCTTCGTCTCCGTGCCACTGTGGGCGATGGCGGAGATCGCCATTATCGCGACGGATATCGCAGAAGTCGTCGGCACCGCCATTGGCTTAAATCTCGTTTTCGGCCTGCCGCTCGAACTCGGCGTGCTGGTGACCGCCTTCGACGTGTTCCTCATTCTTTTCCTGCAGCGGCTGGGCTTTCGCTGGGTAGAGGCGCTGATCATCACCCTGCTCGGTGTGATCGCCTTCTGTTTCGGCATCCAGGTCTTCCTTGCCGATCCAAATTGGGGCGACGTCATCAAAGGCTTTTTCCCGACGACTGAGATCGTCAGGAATCCGGACATGCTCTATCTGGCGCTCGGCATCCTTGGCGCGACGGTCATGCCGCACAATCTCTATCTGCATTCCGGCATCGTGCAGACGCGCGCCTTCGGCCATACGCTCTCGGAAAAGAAAGAGGCGCTGACCTATGCCACGCTCGATTCGACGATAGCGCTGACCTTCGCTCTGCTCATCAACGCTTCCATCCTCATTCTTGCCGGCGCGGCGTTTCACGCGCATGGCCACACTGATGTCGTGGAACTCGCCCAGGCGGAATCGCTGCTGGCGCCGCTTCTCGGCCTGGCGATTGCGCCGACGCTCTTCGGGATCGCGCTTCTCTGTTGCGGCCTCAACTCAACTGTAACGGCGACGCTTGCCGGGCAGATCGTCATGGAGGGTTTTCTGCGGCTCAAGGTGAAACCTTGGCTGCGCCGCCTAGTGACGCGCGGACTGGCGATCACTCCCGCCGGGGTCGTCACCATATGGTACGGCGATTCCGGTACGGCGGATCTGCTGATCCTGACCCAGGTCGTGCTCAGCCTACAACTTTCTTTCGCTGTCTTCCCGCTGGTCATGTTCACCGCCGACAAGACCAAGATGGGCGCTCTAGTCGCGCCGCGCTGGCTGAGTACCGTCGCCTATATCATCGCCATCGTTATCGCCCTTCTGAACGTCAAGCTGATCTTAGATGCGTTCCAAGGCATACACTGAATTCGGATGATCTTCCTAAAAAGCGCGTCATGCGTTCGGGATGACGCGCTACTTTCGGAAATAGGCAGCGCGACCATTGTTGAGGTCGTCGACGAAGTCGGAGAATTTGTGCGTCCCCTCGCCATGCATGATCAGCGGCGCGCGCAGCGCCAGCCGTGCGCGTGAGCCCTTGATGGCCGTCACCAGGATGCGAACGGCATTTTCACCCTCGCGCGGATGGATGGGCGTGATCTCGATGCCGCCGAAACGGCGGCCGCAGGCTGCAATGATCTCAGCGATCGATTGCGGCCGAGCGATCAACGACAGTTGCCCGCCGGGGATCATGATTGCGCCTGCCGTTCGCACCCAGCTTTCGAACAGGCCGTCGGTCATGGCATGCGCCTGCGCTTTCAATGCATCCGGCGTCAGCCTGTCGCTGGCATCGTTGAACGGCGGGTTCATGATGACATGATGGAAACTGTCATCGACCAGACCGGCGTCATTGCGGGCCTTCGCGGTCAAGGCGACATCGGCCTCGACAACGGCGACACGGCTGGCGAAGCGGGCATTTTCCGAAAGTGCCAGGCTCTTGCGGGCGAACTCGGCCATTTCCGGCGAGCGTTCGAACAATACCACCTCCGCCTGCTCCAGCCGCGAGGCCACCGCCATGCCGGCGGCACCCGCTCCCGCACCGAGATCGGCCACCCTGATGCTACGGTCATCGGCCACAAGAGCAGCAAGCAACATGGCGTCCATGCCGGAGCGATGGCCCCTGCCCTTCGGCTGGACGATATGGAACGCGCCGCGATGGAAGGCGTCGATGGTTTCGGAATGGGTATCGGCCATGGCGGAACTCAGCCGCGCGCCGGGCGCAGCTCGTCGCCGAGACCGGCATCGATCAGAATGCGCCGGGCCTGATCGGCGCGCTCGTCCTCGACCATGAAACGGCGCGGCAGCATGCCGAGAGAACCCTCGAGAATGCTCATGGCTTGATCCGCGACGAAACAATGAATCCCGGCGTCCTTCATCAGACTCTCGGCGAAGGAGAGTAAAACGGGATCGTTTGTGCGGATCAGCTCGTGCATAAGCCTTGGGTTTCCTGTCAAATTTGCGAGACGAGACAAATCGCCTCTTGCCGCCTCTTTCGCCCCTTCTTATTGTGCTTTGCAGAAAATGAACAGGAGTCCGGATCGTTGGGCGTCGTGATACCGCTTGAAGAAAGCAAGAATAAACTGGCCTCCATCAAGCCATTGGTGGACCTGACCAAGGCGGATATGGAACGCGTCAACCAGCTCATCCTGTCGAAAGCCGGCTCCGATGTGCAGATGATCCCGGAAGTTGCCGAGCATTTGATCTCTTCCGGCGGCAAGCGTCTGCGGCCGATGCTGACCATCGCCTCTGCCGCACTCTACGGCTATCAGGGCGACAATCACATCAAGCTCGCGACCTCGGTCGAATTCCTGCACACGGCGACATTGTTGCACGATGACGTGGTGGATGAAAGCGATCTGCGCCGCGGCAAATCCACGGCCCGCATGATCTGGGGCAATCAGGCCAGCGTTCTTGTCGGCGACTTCCTGCTTGGACAGGCTTTCCGGATGATGGTCGAAGTCGGTTCGCTGGATGCGCTCGACGTTCTGTCATCGGCAGCTTGCGTCATCGCCGAGGGCGAAGTGCTGCAGCTTTCCGTCTCCAAGAACATGGAGACCACCGAAGACGATTATCTCTCCGTCATTCGCGCCAAGACGGCTGCGCTTTTCGCCGCCGCCGCCGAAGTCGGCCCGATCGTCGCCAATGCCGGCAAGGCCGAGCGCAATGCGCTGAAGTCCTACGGCACCAATCTCGGCCTCGCCTTCCAACTGGTGGACGACGCGCTGGATTACGGCGGCAAGGCTGCCGATCTCGGCAAGAATGTCGGCGACGACTTCCGCGAGGGCAAAATCACCCTGCCCGTTATTCTCGCCTATCGTCGCGGCACCGAGAAGGAGCGCGCTTTCTGGCGCGACGCCATCGAGACCGGCAACAACAGCGACGAGAACCTGGAAAAGGCGTTGGGTCTGATCACCAAATACGGTGCGCTCACCGACACCATCGCCCGTGCCGTTCACTACGGCACCATCGCCCGCGACGCACTGGCGCCGCTACCGGAAACGCCGTGGAAATCTGCGCTCATGGAAGTGATCGATTTCTGCATCGAACGTGTGAACTGATCACAGCCGCCCGAATTTCTTGCAGGAGCGCTTCAAAAAAGCCATCCTGTTGTGAATCAATTGACACGAACGTTTTGTGCCGCCGGCGCTCTTCCGGCAAATCCCTTGATGAAAGGCTTTCTAATGCGGCAGAGACTTGCCATTCGTTTCCTCTCGGGCGCAGCTCTGGCGGCGGTCCTCTCGATGGGCGCGCTGAACAGCGCGCGCGCAGAGGATGCCCCGGCAACGCCGGAGGCCAGCGCCCTGGTGACCTTCGATGCGGAAGGCGTCGACACCTTCGCAGGCGCCTTCCTTGCCGCCCGGACCGCCGATGTCGACCATGACTATGAAACTGCGATTTCGCTTTATAAAAAGGCGCTGATGATCGAGCCGGGCAACCCGGAGATTCGCCAGCGGCTGATGATCTCATTGCTGCTCAACGGCAATCTCGAAGAGGGCGTGAAATACGCCAACGAGCTGAAGAACGATCCCTCGGTCGAACGCGTCACCACGATCGTGCGTGGCATGGACGCCATCCGCCGGCATGACTACAAGGCCGCGCAGGACATCCTCAAATATGACGGTCCGAACGATCTCGACCGGATGATGGCCGGTCTTCTGCTTGCCTGGGCGCGCGCCGGCTCCAATCATGGCAAGGAAGCAATCGCCATGATCGACAAGATGAAGGGACCGGACTGGTTCAACATCTTCAAGAACTACCATGCCGGCGCCATTGCCATCACCATCGGCGATACGAAGTCTGCCCGCTCGCACCTGAACGACGCCATTCTCGACAAGGCGGGCGGCGCTACGGCCCCAGACACATTCATGCGCGCTGTCATGGCGCTGGCGCGGCTTGAAGCCAAGGCCGGCGACAAGCAGAAGGCTCTGGATGCCGTTTCGGTCGGCGACAACCTGATTAACAATTACGCGCCGCTGAACGCGCTGCGCGACAGCATCAACAAGGGCGAAACGCCGGACCAGCAAGTGACCGACAGCACGCAAGGTGCAGCCTCGGTGCTCTTTACCGTCGGCGCGGCGCTCAACCGCGACGGCGCCGAAGATGTCGTCTCGCTTTACCTGCAGATCGCCAACACGCTCGATCCCAAGAGTGCCGACACGCTGGTTCTGCTGGGTGGACTTGCGGAAAAGCAGGAGCAGATGGATCGTGCCATCTCCTTCTACAAAAAGGTGCCCAACAACTCGCCCATGGCCCGCATCTCCGAGCTGCAGCTCGGCCTTGCGCTTGCCCAGTCCGGCAAGGTCGACGATGCGCGCAAGCATCTGAAGGCGCTGATCGATTCCGACCCGAAGGATATCCGCAGCTATCTCGCCTATGGCAGCGTTCTCTCGGACGCCAAGGACTTTCAGGCCATGGCGGACAATTACGATAAGGCTGCTGAGGTTATCGGCGCCGTGCCGAACCGCGGCGACTGGGCCGTGTTCTTCCAGCGCGGCATCGCCTATGAGCGGCTGAAGCAATGGGACAAGGCAGAGCCGAATTTCAAGAAGGCCTTGGAGCTGAACCCCGACCAGCCGCAGGTCCTGAACTATCTCGGCTATTCCTGGGTCGACATGAACATGAACCTCGACCAGGGCCTGAACATGATCAAGAAGGCCGTCGATCTGAAGCCGGATGACGGCTACATCGTCGACTCGCTCGGCTGGGCCTATTTCCGCCTCAACCGCTTCGACGATGCGGTGAACGAACTGGAGCGTGCCGCACAGTTGAAGGCCGGCGATCCCACGATCAACGACCATCTGGGCGATGCCTATTGGCGCGTCAACCGCAAGCTGGAGGCGGTTTACCAATGGAACCGCGCGCTGGCTTCCAAGCCCGAGGACGCCGATATTCCGAAGATCAAGGAAAAGATCGCCAACGGTCTGCCGGCGCTCGACAACGACCCAAGGACGGTCGACAAGACCAAGCAGCCTGATCCGGCGCCCGCGGTCACTCCATCGCCCAACACGACAACGCCACCACCGGCCGATAAGAAGTCCTAAGACTTTCGATGAGCGTGATCTTAGCGGCTGACGATTTCGACGTCTCGGAGGAAGCACCCGCCAAGATCAACTTGGCACTGCATGTGACGGGCCGGCGGGCCGATGGGTATCATTTGCTCGACATGCTCGTCACGTTTGCGCGGCATGGCGATCGTCTCGGTTTTCGCGCAAGCGCCCGTGATGAATTCAGCCTGTCCGGGCGCTTCTCTCCTCTTCTTGCCGAGGAGGGTGCGGGCGGCAATCTGGTGCTAAAGACGCGCGATCTGCTGCGACAAGCGGCTCATGCGGCGGGTTTCGTGGCGACGCCAGTCCACATCCATCTCGAAAAGAACCTGCCCGTCGCCTCCGGCATCGGCGGCGGCTCGGCGGACGCCGCGGCGACCCTGCGTGGACTGACGCGGCTCTGGGGCCTCTCCCTGCCCGCCGACACGGTGATGGCGATTGCGCTGAAGCTCGGTGCCGATGTGCCGATGTGCCTTGCCAGCCGTCCGCTGATCGCACGCGGCATCGGCGAGGCGATCGAGTTGCTGCCGGATTTTCCGTCCTTCGCCATGGTGCTCGGCAATCCCCTCGTCGGCGTTTCGACGCCCGAGGTGTTTCGCTTGCTTGCCCGAAAGGACAATCCGCCGCTCGCACTTCCCTTGCAGCTAACAAACGGCCGCATGCAATGGATCAAGACCATTGAGGGATTGCGCAACGATCTGGAGCCGCCGGCGCGGGCGCTCTGCAACGAGATCGCCACGCTCTCGCAATTGATCGAAAGCCAAGGAGCGCTCACCATTCGCATGTCCGGCTCCGGTGCCACCTGCTTCGGCCTGTTCGATAATCTTGAGCAGGCGACGGCTGCGGCGGCATCGCTTCACAGCTTGAAGCCGGACTGGTATTTCCAGGCGACGGAAACGATAAAGGGAGACGCATGATGGCCGGTGCAAGCGAAGCAAGATCCTTTATCCCGGTGGGAATCGCGGTGTTGACTGTTTCCGATACGCGCACGCTCGCTGATGACAAATCCGGCGACACGCTGGTTACCCGCATTGCGGAAGCCGGTCACAACTTGATTGCCCGCGCTATTGTTACGGACGACAAGGAGCGTATTCGAAGCCAGGTGGAAGCCTGGACGCGCGATGACGCCATCGACGTCGTCATCACCACCGGCGGCACCGGCTTTACCGGCCGCGATGTGACGCCCGAAGCGCTGGAGCCCTTGTTCGAAAAGCGGATGGACGGGTTTTCCGAGGTGTTCCACCGTATCTCCTACGACAAGATTGGTACGGCGACGATCCAGTCGCGGGCAACCGGCGGCGTCGCCAACGCCACCTTCATCTTCGTGCTGCCGGGCTCTCCGGGCGCCTGCAAGGATGCCTGGGACGGCATTTTGAAGCCGCAGCTCGACTATCGGCATATGCCCTGCAATTTCGTGGAGATCATGCCGCGGCTCGACGAACATCTAAAGCGCGGTGCCGGCTCAAAATAAGCGGCGCTTTGCTGGGGAATATCCCGGCTTTCCAATTCCTATGCCTTCGATCCGGGCAAAGCAGGAATTGATTCCCAATTCTGGCCCGTGAGGATCACGCAGCTTCGGCCGGAGATACTGGTGATCATCATTGTCCAACTGCCGCTTTCGGCGGCGAAGATTTCGATGATATTCTTTGGATCAAGCTGACCAATGGCCGAGAGCTTTTCGGAATAGTGCGCTTCCAGGAAAGCGACAATATCGCCGCGCTCTGCGCATGCAAGCATCGCCTGCGAAGCTGCTGAGTTCGGATAAAGGATTGCCGTTGCCAGAAGGGCCGTTCCGATGAGGCGGTAGAGCATCGTGCGTCCCATGACGCACCTCCTTTCGCCGGAAACCGGCAGAAGAGGAGAGTTCTGCTGACCTGCTCTGCCGCATCCCGGCATCTTCATGGTCGGCCGCCCGACGCGACACGCGAGGCGCGCCGCCACATGAAAATTATGACAGTAATTCCCTTATTTTCAAATGGAATCTGGATTGATCACAAAGCCGCGCTACCGCGCCGCGCGCGCGACCCAGGAGGGAATCAGTTCGCTCGACAGTTGGCGGCTTTTCTGCCCCTTGGCGAATTCGGCGAGCCGCATGCCTGTTTTGGCGGCGGCGATGGCTTGTCGTTTGGAGAGGAGCAAACCCAGTTCCAGAGGCGGCAGACTGCGGCCGATGCGCTGCAGCAAAGGCCGGCGATAGCCGCGCGACGCGGTGAAGCGCGCCGGCACCTTGTTGAGCGAGACATATTCGGCAATCTCATCGATCCAACCGGCCTGCGGGCGGGCACCGGGTTCGACGAAAAGCAGCCATTCGCCGCGCGCCGAACTTAATATGTCTTTGATATCCCATTGCGAATAGAAACGGCAGCCGGCAGCGTCGGCAACATGTGAGGTGCCGTCACGCGAGCCGTGATCAAGCACGACAACATCGCACACGAGCCCCTCGATCGCGCCGGCCACCAATGCCGCCAATGTCTGCGCCAGTTCAGGTTCCTGGTCCTGGCATTCAATGATTACCGTCAACATTGCCCATTTATAGAGCGACGCACAAATTATTGCCAGCGCATAAGCTTTAAAACCGGAAGGTCTAAAGTAAGGCTTTGATGGGGTTCAAAATGTCCCCACGACCTCTCGGCCAGACGGCGTAGCGGTGCGCAATCGCGCATTTTGTTCTTGCATTGTTCTCATTTGTCGGATAGGAATTTAATCATCTTAGACGCGGCATGCGACGCCATGAACCGCCCCGGAGTTACCGATGAACGAGCAGTCCCTTGCAGGGCAGGCCGCATTCGCGCCTGCCAATACGGCAGATGTTGCCAATGCTTTGATCGCCGACACCGGTCTCAGAGTCGAGATCGACCGCAGGCGCGGCCGCGGTGCCGGGCTGAACCCCAGCGGCCGATTCGAGGCCCTGAAGCGTGAGACATTCGATGACGGCTGGCAGACGCTAGAAGAGCTGCCGCCTTTCAAAACCGAAGTGCAGGTGGAGAAGCCGCGCACGGCAATCACCCGCAACGACTCTCCCGATATAGGCTTCGATCGTTCCATCAATCCCTATCGCGGCTGCGAGCATGGCTGCATCTATTGTTTCGCGCGGCCGACGCATGCCTATATGGGCCTGTCGGCTGGGCTCGATTTCGAATCGAAACTCTTCGCCAAGCCAGACGCGGCTCGGCTGCTCGAACGGGAACTGGCAAGGCCGGGCTACAAGCCGCGCGTCATCGCCATCGGCACCAATACCGATCCCTATCAGCCGATCGAGAAGGAATGGCGCGTCATGCGCCAAATTCTCGAAGTCCTGAACAAGGCGAACCATCCGGTTGCGATCGTCACCAAGTCGGCGCTGATCATGCGCGATATCGACATTCTTAAGGAGATGGCCGCCAAGAACCTGGTTCGGGTCGGTATTTCCGTGACCACGCTCGACCGCAAGCTGGCGCGCACCATGGAACCGCGCGCAGCGACGCCACAGCGGCGGCTGGAGGCGATCCGGGCGCTCAGCGAGGCCGGCATCCAGACAGCCGTCATGGTGGCGCCGATCATTCCGGCGCTCAACGACCACGAAATCGAGCGCATCCTTGATGCCAGCAAGGCCGCCGGCGCCATAGAAGCGAGCTATGTCATTCTGCGCCTTCCGCTGGAGGTCAGCCCGCTCTTCCGCGACTGGCTGCTGCAGAACTATCCGGATCGCTACCGCCACGTCATGTCGTTGATCCGCTCGATGCGCGGCGGCAAGGATTATGATGCCGAGTTTGGCAAGCGCATGAAGGGCGCGGGTCCCTATGCCTGGCAGATCAGCCGCCGTTTCGAAATGGCGATCAAGCGGCTGGAGCTCACCCGTCGCAGTATCGCGCTGCGCGACGACCTGTTTGTGCCGCCAGATGGCAGCGGCGTGCAGCTTTCACTGCTCTGAGCGGCTCAGCTTTTCACGGAATCTTAGAACCGCTCTCTCTTTTTGTTTTTCCGCAATTCCGGACGGAAAGCGGCTCACGCACTTTTCCTGAAATTGCTCTGACCCTTTCCCGCGGGTTTCCCTGCCCGCCGGAAGAGCCCCCAGGTTCGCCGCCTTGATCCACCGGGGGCTTGCAGGAGATCGGGTGGTGTGCGAGCTTGCCGCATGCCACGCAGCACACCATCCGATTCTCCCATGCTTTTCGACGAAGGCCCGATCGTTCCGACTTTCGAACTGGAGCTGATTGCTCGCCGCGCAGGTCACTGGCCCGTTGCCGGTGCCGACGAAGCGGGACGCGGGCCTCTGGCAGGCCCGGTCGTTGCGGCGGCTGTCATTCTCGACCCGGAGCGCATTCCTGAGGGATTGAATGATTCCAAGCAGCTTTCGGCCATGAGGCGTGAGGCGCTGTTTGTCGAAATCCTCGCGACCGCCACCGTCTCCATTGCTTCCTCGAGCGCGGCCCGCATCGATATCACCGATATTCGCAAGGCTAGCCTGGATGCCATGCGCCGCGCCATCTGCAGCCTTGCCGTGCCGGCAAGCTATGTCCTGACGGATGGGCTGGATGTGCCTGGCGGTCTCGCCTGTCCGGGAAAAGCCGTGGTCAAGGGCGACGCTCGCTCCTTTTCCATCGCCGCCGCCTCGATCGTCGCCAAGGTGACACGCGACCGGATGATGGCCCGCGCTGGCGACGTCTTTCCGGCTTACGGTTTTGCGTCCCATGCCGGCTACGGTACGCCGGAGCATCGCGCCGGTATCAAGAAGCACGGCCCCTGTTCGCTGCATCGTATGAGCTTTCGCCCCCTTCGAAGGGAAGAGGTCTGACAGCGCCTTTCCCACCCTTCAATCCATAAGACCGGCTATAATCTCGTCCCGATGTTCGCTGATATAGGCGACATCGCGCCGGTAAATGCGATCGTGGCCCTCTTCGATGTTGCGGCGATACCGTTCCACGCCATTGGCCGCCTCGCGTTCCATGAAGCCGACCAAGGCATTCAGACGGTCAATGATCATGCCGGGCAATACCGGTCGTTCCTTGGCGGGTAAGCCGTAAGCATCAAGAAAAAGGCGAGTGCGGAGAATTTGCGTATCCAGTCCGCCGAGATCTTCGATTGCGACGCCGGCGGACAGAGGCGCCCAGCGATAGATGGCATAAGCAATGTCCCAGTCACGCGGGCCAGGATGGGCAGTCTCAAAGTCGATGATATCGGTCACCTCGCCGCTATTCAGAACAACATTATAGGGTGCGAAATCGCCATGGCAGATCACTTCGAACGGTGGTCTCGGCGGCAATTGCCATGTCTGATCTTTCTCCAGCATCGGCGGCATAAACAGCGCAGTGCAATCATGATAGCGCCGCAGCAGCCGCGCCGCCGACCGCAGAGCGGTCATCGACCTCATATTCTCATTCTCATCCAGGTCGCCGGTCTCGCCCGGAAGAAAGCTCACCCTCTCCCAAGCCGCGTCATATCCGCCAGAAAATGGCGCGTTCACAAAGCCATGTGATTGAAGTGTGGAGAGTAAGGCGTGAACGCTCGCTGTCCAGGGACGGGTGCGCCTATAGATAAGATCACCATGGCGGAATGGTCCTTCGCCGCCGTCCACGCTCGGTATCACCAGATCACTCCTTAAAACGAGGCGGAAATCTAGTTTGGATTCGGGACCATCGTCAAATGCTGCCGCAGATGAGTGTGCCACAAACGCAAAAAGCCCGGCTGAAGCCGGGCTTTTCCTAGAGATCGATTGCTTGCGCTTAGTTCAACCGCGCCTTCACTTCGCCAACGGCGTTGCTGAAGAGTTCGGATTGAACCTGGCCACCGGCCTTCTTGGCGAGCACGGATTCGGCGGCAGCGATAGCCAGATCGACGGCAGCGGAACGGACCGCCTTCATCGCATCGGCTTCCGCCTGCTTGATCTTCTGCTCGGAAAGCGCCGTACGATTGGCGACGAATTCTTCCGTCTTCTTGCGAGCTTCCGTCGTCAGCATTTCAGCTTCGCGCTCGGCTGCCGCAACGATATGAGCAGCTTCGGCTTCGGCTTCCTTCCGCTTGCGCTGGTACTCGGCCAGAAGATGCTGGGCCTCTTCGCGCAGACGCTTGGCTTCAGCCAGATCGTTGCGGATCTGATCGGCGCGGTCGTCCAGCGACTTGGCCATCATGCCCGGCACCTTCAGATAGACGACAAGGCCGAGGAAGAGGATGAGAGCGACGAAGGCAAAGAAAGTTTCGTCGAGACCGAATTCCATGGATCAACCCTCCCGCTTGGCGGATGCTTCGGCAACAGCCGATGCGACATCGGCCTGACCGGCAACGTTGCCGACGAGCTGCTCGACAACGGCAGCCGCCGTTTCTTCAGCAATGGCGCCGACATCACCAAAGGCCTTCGCCTTGATCTCGGCGATACGAACCTCAGCGGCCTTCAGCTTCTCGGAAAGACTTGCTTCGATCGTCTTGCGATCTTCCTCAGCCTTTGCCTTGGCGGCATCGCGGGCGGTGGCACCGATCGAATTCGCCTTGGCGCGCGCTGCAGCCAATTCGCTTTCGTAGGTCGCAACAGCAGCATCGGCTTCGGCCTTCAGACGCGAGGCTTCGTCGATATCCTGGGCGATGCGATCGTGCCGGCTTTCAATGATGCTGCCGACGCGCGGAATAACGATCTTCTGCATGGCCACGTAGAAGATGACGAAGGTGATCACCAGCCAAAGAAGCTGTGACGGATACGTCGTATGGTCAAACGGCGGGAATACGCCTGCGTGATGGCCCTGATCGGGCGCACCCGTCTCCGTATGCACCGCGCCGGCTGCCGGCGGTGCTTCTTCAGCATATGCCGGGGTCACAAACATGCTCACCTCCAGGTGGTCTGCAAATATAAAGAATCACGGCCCGCTGTCCCGCGAACCGTGATCTATCATGCCGTTGATATCAGACGGCGAAGAGCAGGAGGAGAGCGATGAGCAGCGAGAAGATGCCCAGAGCTTCCGTAACGGCGAAGCCGAATACCAGACGGCCGAACTGGCTGTCAGCGGCAGACGGATTGCGAAGCGCGCCGGACAGGTAGCTGCCGAAGATGTTGCCGAGGCCGAGAGCCGTACCGGCCATACCAAAGCAAGCCAGACCTGCGCCGATGAACTTTGCTGCTTCCGCTTCCATGTTGAACTCCTTTGAAATGGTTGTTGCGGCGAATGACTGACGCCCTGCAGACGTCAATGTCGGTAATCCTTAGTGGCCACCCGGATGGATTGCGTCATTGATGTACATGCAAGTCAGTACCGCAAAGACGTAAGCCTGAAGGAAGGCGACGAGGAACTCGAGACCGGTCAGGGCGACGGTCATGATCAGGGGAAGAATGGCGCCGCCGATGCCAATCGCGCCAAGGGCTCCGAGCGAGGCAACGAAGCCTGCGAACACCTTAAGCGTGATATGGCCTGCCAGCATGTTGGCGAAAAGACGAACAGAGAGCGAAATCGGCCGGGACAGGAAGGAGATGATCTCGATCGTCACCACCAGCGGCAACAATACGCCAGGCACGCCCTCCGGCACGAAGAGCTTCAGAAAGCCGAAGCCATGCTTGATGGCGCCGTAGAGGATGACCGTCAGGATGACCAGAAGCGCCAGCGCGAAGGTAACGATGATCTGGGCAGTGACGGTGAAGAAATAAGGAACCATGCCGAGCAGGTTCGCCGTCAGCACGAACATGAAGAGCGAGAAGACCAGCGGGAAGAATTTCATCCCCTTGGTTCCCGCCCCTTCTTTCAACATCGAGGCGATGAATTCGTAAGCCATTTCCGCGATGGATTGGGCGCGGTTCGGAATCACGCTGCGGGGCGCCGTGGCAAAATAGAGGAAGCCAGCGGAGATCACTGCGGAGGCAACCATGAACAAGGAAGCATTGGTGAACGAAAAATCAATTCCGCCGATGTCGATCGGGATAATCTTGAAGATCAGGAACTGATGGGTAGGTCCGTTTGCCACCGCTTGTTCTCTTTCATTTTCCCGCTCGTCAAAGCGGATGCCTCTCACCAGGAAACCGCGCCGCAGCGCTGCTTCCGCCTCACTTCTTATCAAGCCCGTGCTTTTCAAGCATCGGCGTCGCCACCTTGCCTGCAGAGCGCAGAACATTCAGAACGCCGGCACAAAATCCGAGAAGCAGAAAAACAATCATGCCCCACGGCGCCGTGCCGACAAAACGGTCCAACAGATAGCCCAGAACAGCGCCGACGATGATGGCAGCAATGAACTCACTGGAAAGCTTCATCGCCTGAGCATAGCCTTTGCGGCTTTCCTCGGCGCGAACCTCCCCTCGTTCATCCTCTCCCAACGCAGAGCGCTTGTTTGCCAGTTCGGCTCCCAGTTGCTCCCGTCGCTTTTCCAGACCTTCGTCGCGGTCATCCACCATGGCGACGTCCTCCTATTTTCGCTGCGCGCAGCCCCATTACCCCGGTCAACGCGTAAACGAACAGCAGGTTTCGTCACCTTTTCGGCCCGTTTTGAAGTCGCGCGCAACATAGTTTTAGGAAAAAGCATAGTCAAGGCGTAGACGTCATCTGTCCAGCCATAAATTAGCCGAATTAAATCATGATCTTAGGCTGAATATGCGATGCGGGCGGAAAACTGGGCCGAAGAATCCTCTTCAGGCCGGGTTTTTCTGTGGCCTTTTTGTCGCGCAGCCCGCGCTTACGAAATCGGATTAGTCCCGCCGCGCAACAGGCCGTCAGCTCCAGCCGCCGCCATAGGTGCGATAGAAGATGTGCATGCCAATGCGGCCGACCTTTACCATTTCGGCCGCCCATTTCGGCCGGACGTAGACGGCGTGATAGTGCGTGGCGGAGCCGACTTCCGGCAGCCAGATCCTGCCGGCGGTCACGGCCATGGCGACCTGGCGGGCGACCTTCCAATGTTCGGGTGAGTTGACCCGGTCCTTGACGTTGTCGCAGGCAAAGGAAAACTGGCATGCATTGTGCCAATCGTCGTTCTGATAAACGACGCCGCAGATGGTTTTCGGATAGGCCGGGTTGCGGACGCGATTGAGGATGACCTGGGCTACGGCCGCCTGTCCCTTTACCGATTCCCCGCGCGCTTCAAAATAGATACCGGTGGCGAGGCATTGCTGCTCGTCCGAGGAAAAGACTGAGGGCGGCAGGACATTGGCGGCCCAGGCGTGATCCTGTGGACCGATCTGCGGCACGAAACGGCCCTCACCGTCCTGATCCTTGGCGAGAATCGAATCGAAGGGTGAAACGCGGGCATAATCCGGCGGCGGCGACGCGTAGGCGGCAGCGAGGACATCGGCATCCTGGCTTGTTACCAAGCTCGCAAGATAGGACGGCACGCTATTGTCGGGTTTCGGTGGCTCTTTCTTATAGAAGGCCGTAGCGATCTGAATTTCCTTGCCGCCGATCTTCGGCTTCAGGAATGCCGTCTTGTCCTTGTTATCCAGTTCGGGACGGAACAACAGGCTCTCGCGCTGCAGCACAGAGCCAGCGGAAAAATCCTTGGGCGGCTGCATGGGCGCGACCGCAACCACCCTGCTCTTCTTATCCTGGCGATTGATGCGATCTTCGTCCGGCTTGGGATCGCTCCCCTTTTGCTGCGACAGGAAAGCGACGCGACGGCCGTCGGGCAGGACGAGACCGCCATCGCCAATGGCAGCAGCGGTCGATGCGTCGCCAAAGGCAAGTTCGGCCTGATGCGTCGAGCCTGCCGGCGAATTGGTGATGACCATGCGCCAGTTGCTGCTACCCCTGTCGATACCCGCAAGCAGACCTGCAAGATCGGCATAGGCCACCGCCGAAGGAAAGATCAGCCATGCGCAAAGCCCGAAGACGGCTGGCGAAGTCCAGTTTTTCGGCAAAAGACCAAATTTACGAGGGACACGACGCGGGCGAGACAATACCGGACTCCACGGCACTCTGGGTTAGGAGCCGAAATAATCTCGCATTAACCTTGATGGATGGTTAATTCTGGCGGCCGTGCCATCACCATCTATTCACGAAGACGCAAGCAAAAGGCCCGGCGGATATTCACCGGGCCTTTGATGTAAACAAGCTGAACTGAGCTGCGTCAGATGATGACGTGCGATCCCAGTTCGACGACGCGGTTGGCCGGCAGGCGGAAGTAGTCTGAAGGATCGGTCGCGGCGTTGGCGAGCGCGATGTAGAGCCGGTCCTGCCAGTGCGGCATGCCGGATTTCGCGTCCGGAACCAGCTTACGGCGGCCGAGATAGAAGGAAGTCGACATGATGTCGAACTTCAGGCCGGTCTTGCGCAAGGTCGCCAGTGCCTGCGAGACGTTCTGCGATTCCATGAAGCCGAAGCGCAGCTCGACGCGCGAGAAGCGGTCGGAGACCTTCTCGACCGAGTAGCGGTCCTCCTGCACAACGCGCGGCTTATTGATGGTGCGGATCGTCAGGATGACGTTTTTGTCGTGCAGGACGTGATTGTGCTTCAGATTGTGCAACAGCGCCGCGGGTGCCGATTCCGGATCGCTGGTGAGGAAGATCGCCGTACCGGGCACATGCGCCGGCGAATGGTCGCTCTTGCGCTCGATGGAGCTGACGAAGGACGACAACGGAATATCCGTATGGCGCGTCTTCTCCATCAGGATCGCCGTACCGCGGCGCCAGGTCCACATGATCACCGTGAAGGCAGTCGCGATCAGCACCGGAACGTAGCCGCCGTCGTGGATCTTCAGCAGGTTGGCGCCCAGGAAGACGAATTCCAGCAACAGCAGCGGCGTGAGCACGGCAATTGCCATGGGCAGCGTCCAGTTCCAGCGCACACGCACGAACTCGAAAGCCATGATCGAGGTGACGACCATCGCGCCGGTCACCGAGATGCCGTAGGCCGTTGCCAGCGCATCCGAGGTCTTGAAGCTCAAGACGAGGAAGATGACGCCGAAGAACAGCACCGTGTTAACCGACGGCAGGAAAATCTGGCCGGTATTGGTCTCGGAGGTGAAGAGGATTTCCATGCGCGGCAGGAAGCCGAGGTGAATGGCCTGGCGCGTGAGCGAGAAGGCGCCGGTGATAACCGCCTGACTGGCGATGATCGTCGCGAGCGTGGCAAGAATGACCACCGGCAGGATCGCCCAATGCGGATACATCAGGAAGAACGGGTCGGACATCGCGAGCGGCTGGCGCAGGACGAGAGCCCCCTGGCCCAGATAATTCAGCGTCAGCGACGGAAACACCAGGGCGAACCAGGCCCATTGAATCGGCCGACGGCCGAAATGACCCAGGTCGGCGTAGAGTGCTTCGGCACCGGTGACGGTCAGGAAGACCGCGCCAAGCACGACGACACCGAGGAAACCCTCGTTCATCAGGAAGGTGACTGCATACCAGGGGTTCAAGGCGGCCAGGATGCCGAAATCGTCCGAGATATGCATGATGCCGGCCACGCCCATGACGATGAACCAGATCGCCGTGATCGGGCCAAAGAACCGCGCGACCGCACCGGTGCCGTGCGACTGGATGGCAAAGAGCAGCGCCAGGATCGCGACCGAGATCGGCACGATATAATCCGAGAGCGTCGGTGTCACCAATTTCAGGCCTTCGACGGCCGAAAGAACCGACAGCGCCGGGGTGATCATCGCATCGCCAAGGAAGAGCGCGGCGCCCATCAGGCCCAACAGCATCAGAACGGCGGTATGGCCGTTCGCCGTCTTCATCAACAGCGCCAAAAGCGACAGCGTACCGCCTTCGCCATCGTTGTCCGCCCGCAGCAGAAAAAGGACATATTTGATGGTGACGATGATGGTGAGCGCCCAAAACATCAGCGAAACGAGGCTGATGACTTCGCCGCGCGTCAGGCCGTCGGCGGCCACCGGCTTCAGCGCCTCGCGAAAGGCGTAAAGCGGGCTCGTACCGATATCGCCGTAGACCACGCCAATCGACCCCAAAGCGAGGTAGAAGAGTTTGCGTGTATTCATTTTCCCGTCGGGAGAATGATGGGTTTCGTCAGACATTCAGGATCACTAGACTCTCAGAGCCAGCCTTTCCAGCGAAAAAAGAGAAACGGAACGACCGCAGACACCACCATCAATAGCAACGAGGCCGGGTACCCATAGGCGAAATGCAGCTCGGGTATGAACTCGAAGTTCATACCGTAGACCGAGGCGACAAGCGTCGGCGGCAAGAAGACTACGGAGGCGATCGAGAAAATCTTGATGATGGCATTCTGCTCGATATTGATCAGGCCGAGCGATGCATCCAGCAGGAAGGTAATGTTACCGGCGACGAAGGATGCATGTTCGGATAAAGACTGCACATCCCGCGAGACATTGCGGCACAATTCCTTGGCCTCACGGTCCTGCTGCATGGCGGGGATGGTTTGGAGGAAGGTCAAAACCCGCGACAATGAACTCAGGCTGTCGCGCACCTTGCTGACCGTGCGATGATAGCCTGCAACGTCCTTCAGCTTTTCTTCCAAATAGTTCGACGGACGGCGGATTTTCTTCACGCGATCGCCGAACACATGCACCGACAATATATCGATGCTGGAGACCGTCTGTTCAAGGATCTCGGCCGTGCGGTCGACTATTGTTTCGAGAAGTTTCGCCAGAAGCGCAACGCCCGTGCGCCGCTCCTGCGGAATGCGCTGCAGCGCCGCAATGAACAGCGCAAAGGATTTCGGCCGCGCATAGCGGATGGTGATCAGGCGGTGACCCGTCAGGATGAAGGCAACGTCGGTCAGCGTCGGCAGGTTGGTATCGGCCTTCCACAGCAGCGAAGCCGTCAGGAAAACCGCGCCGTCTTCGACATAGAGCCGGCTTGAAGGCTCGATGTCCTTCATATCCTCGCGCGTCGGCACCTCGAGCCCGAGCAGGCGCTCGATAGTCGTCTCTTCTTCACGCGATGGCTCGACCATGTCGATCCAGATGGCATTGTCCGGCAATTGGGCAATGGTCGACAGATCTGCCAATTCGAGCGGCTTGCAATCGGAGCAATAGGCCGTGATCAACGGATCGTCCTCGATGCAGCGAAGGCAAAGCTATGACTGCGGCGCTTTGTGCGCTCCCGCCGAGATCCTACCAATGGCCAATGAAAAAAATTCATAAAACTCCGGCCGTATCCCGCCGGTTTGGCAGGGAATCCGTGTCCATGCTCCATTGCGCTGCTGTACCAATCCTTCGTCCGTCATGACAAAGCCGATTGCTCAGGCGAGACGAAGTCACCATTTGGCGGATGGCCGTCATCGGATATGGCCGACCAAATTCACGCCGGCGGCGCATATGCAGCAAAGCTCGCAAAGAATCAAGTCACAACCCCTTCGATGCGCGCTTTCACCGCAGATTCAAATCGTGCGAAGTCATAGCACACGGCGCGGGCAAGGCAATCGCTGCGCAGCACACGCCCTTGTGAATTATTCGAAGACGATGGAGGGTGCGGCGCGCTGAGGCGTGTTGCTGACCTGTGCCCAGACTTTGGTCGCGATATCGCGATAGATGCCGGCGACAGTGCCATTGGGGTCAGAAGCGACCAGCGGCGTTCCGGCATCGGAAGTCTCGCGGATGCCCATGGTCAGCGGCACTTCGCCGAGGAAGGGTATGCCGATGCGCTCGGCCTCCTTCCGCGCCCCGCCGTGACCGAAGATGTCGTAACGGGCGCCCGTGTCCGGAGCGATGAAATAGCTCATGTTCTCGACAATGCCGAGAACGGGCACTTCCACCTTCCGGAACATGTTGAGGCCCTTGCGGGCGTCGATCAGCGCCAGATCCTGCGGCGTCGAAACGATGACGGCGCCGGCGAGCGGCACTTGCTGCGCCATGGTAAGCTGGGCATCGCCAGTGCCTGGCGGCATATCGACGACGAGCACATCGAGCTCACCCCAGGCGACTTCCCGCAGCATCTGCAGGAGTGCCGACTGCACCATCGGCCCACGCCAGATCATCGCCGTCTCCTCTTCGACGAGGAAACCCATGGACATAACCTTGAGGCCGTAATTCTGCATCGGGTTGATGATGCGGCCGTCGATCTGCGTCGGACGGCCGGAAATCTTCAGCAGGCGCGGCATGGAAGGCCCATAGATATCGGCATCCAGAATGCCGACGCGCAGGCCGTTGGCGAGCAGGCCGAGCGCGAGGTTGACGGCCGTGGTCGACTTGCCGACGCCGCCCTTGCCGGAGGCAACCGCGATGATGGCGCCAATGCCGGGTACACCGATCTTGCCAGCGCGTGGCGGCTGTTGCGGCGCATGGGTATGGGGATGGTTATGGGCATGCGGCTGAGCAGCCGGACGCGGAGCAGGCGTGCCAGCAGCGTTGGCCTTCTTATCCGCGGTCAATGTGACCAAGGCACCTTTGACGCCAGGTAATTCCTTGACCACACGTTCGGCAGCAAGTCGCAGCGGTTCCAGTTCCTTGGCGCGCTCTGCCGGAACCGTGATCGAGAAATAGACCTTGGCATCGGAAATGAAGACATCCGAGACCATGCCGAGCTCAATGATGTTGTGCTCCAGGTCCGGGCCACGAACGGTCCTCAGCGTTTCCAGAACCTGTTCCTTGGTGATGTCCGTCATTCCATCCTCACTGCACCATTTCCATTCGGATCGCCGCGCATGGACGCCCACGCAGCAAACGCGCCAAATCTCTCAGGCTTAGATAGTGGAGTGAGGGAACTTCGCCAAACGAAATTAAGGGAATATCGACACAGAACTCAGTCCGTTGCGGCCGGCAGGTCCGCCGGGCTTATAGCCCTACCAGCCGCAACGCTCCCTTGGAGACTGAAATGTCAGCGGCGGACATAAAGCAATGCTTTGAAAGAAGTAGGGCGAGGATGCGAAAAATCGCGCCTTGGACCCTGTTGATTTTGAGGACGTGCCAAATAAGCAACAGCCGCTGCCGATACCTGCCGCTGGGAAAAGCAACGGCTATAATATCGGCAGCGACGGCCGGATCCGCGCACGTTTGTCGGCGCTGTCATCAAAGTCCCCTCTGGACCTCTGACTATTGAAATGCAGAAAGCGTGCCAGTTCCCCGAAATCAAAAAAGGCCCTTTTTTTCAATTGATTAGCAGGCCATCGCCCGTTACGCCCGCAAATCGGCGCAAAAGAAGTCAGCAAATTTTATGGGCAGCGCACAAAATTCACGCAGAAAATTGCCGGGATTTCGCTCGCTCTATCCGTCTCTGCGGAGGATGCCCTACTTTATCAATCCGACGCGCAGCGCCTTGGCGACTGCCTGGGTGCGGTTGACGGTGTCCAGCTTCTTGGTGGCCCTGTTCAGGTAGTGATTGACCGTATGTTCGGAGAGGGTCAGGATTTCGGCGATTTCCGCGCTGGTCTTGCCGGCGGCCGTCCAGTTCAGGCAATCGATCTCCCGGTCCGTCAGCGCGTCGGTGACGCGGATGTCCATATTACGGATTTCGGCGAGCCGGTCGAAAACATAGATTGCGACATAGCAGAGGTCCTTGATCTCTTCTGCGGTGAAGAGTTCGCGATCGCCGGCAAGCGATATCGCGCCGCGAAGACCGGACGCGTCGTGGGTCGGCAGATAGAGGCACCTCGTCATGCGGAAGCGTTCGAACAGGGCAGCGATGAGTTGAGCCCTGGCATCGTCGCGATTGGTGTTCGCCGTTGTCTCATGGACGAAAGGCAGTGTGGAACCGCGCAGCCGCCGCAGCACGGGGCTGCTCGTCATCAGCCCTTCCTGGTCGTACGTCGCCAGGAGTTCGGCGGGCCAGTTGTTGATGACTGAATTGCTCTGCAGTTCGAAGGATGTCACCGGCGGCAGATTCAGGACCATGAAAGCCCGGCAGCGATAGGCTTCGGTCAGCCGCTTCATGAAACGAAAAACATCGAACTGTGTTTTCAGACCGGTAATTTCATCAATGTAATCTTCGCCCCGAGGGGGCTTTCCCGCCTGCACCAATGCTGCCATCATTAGTCTTCTTTGTATATTAAGGGAGGGGCACAAACGCGAAACCGCCGCCTCCAAGCCTCCGGGTCATTACATGAACGCCGACAAGCGGGCGTTTGATCAATTATAAATTTTTAAAAATTTCGCCTGCTGCGACACTGTTTACTGCGGCGCCGGGGTAACCGGGTCGCCAACCTCCTCCGGATGTAACAGCAGGTACTAAGGAGAACGGCAGTTTATCCGCGATTCTCACAAGCAAATCAGAATAAGCGTGCAAGTTGGCCAAGGTCCAGCGTACGAAAGGCCAAATTGGTGAATTTCACATGACAGTCGAGAAAAGCGGGCGCATTTAGCGCCGGGGACCGAGCCGACTTTGCATATCCTGCATGATCGCGGCCGCCGCTGCTCTCACCAAAGGCGCCCATTCCTGCAATTTTTCCGACGTAACGCGGTATGCGGGGCCGGTTACGGAGACGCCGGCCAGCATTTCGTTGTCGTCCGAGTGGATCGGCGCGGCGACGCAGCATATGCCGCTCTCATGCTCTTCACGGTCAAAGGCGCAGCCGCGCCTCCTGATGTCCTCGATGTCGGCCCGGAGACCTGCCACGCTGCGATGGGTATGTTCGGTGTAAGCGTGAAACTCGAGCCCGGCGACACGCGCCTCGAAACTGATATCGTCGAGCGCGGACAAAGCGGCCTTGCCGACGCCGGTACAATAGGCCGGCGAGGCATTGCCGATCTGCGAATACATCCGCACGGACTGCCGACCCTCGACCTTGTCGAGATAGATGACCTCGGTGCCGCGCAGGACGCCGAGATGCACGGTTTCGCCGGTCTGCGCCTGCAGCAGACGCAGATGCGGCTCGGCGACGGTGCGAAACTCGTTGCGCGCCCAACTGCGGGAGGCAAGGCTCAAGAGCCTGATGCCGGGCAGATAACATCCGTCGCGATCGGTCTCCAGCAGCCCTTCTTCGACGAGGTGAGACAATTGCCTATGCAGCGTGCCACGCGGCTGGTCAGAGAGGGACAGGATGTCGGTAAAACGCATTGGACGATCGGCCAGCGCAACGAGATCGACGAGCGCCATGAGCTTGCCGAGCGTGCCGGTCTCCCGGCCGCGACGGATTTCCTTCATGTCGTCGCCCTGCCTCGAATTCACGATTGCCTCCGCGCGCCTCTGACACACCCTCATGTCCTTGACACGACGGAATGGTAATCGGATAATTCCATATAGTCAAATTGAGTTCCAAATAATGGAACAAGAAGGTATTTTCAATTCCGGGAGGAAACGAACTTGACCGAGGCACAGGCACAATTTCCCGATCTTAAGGATCGCACCGTCCTGATCACCGGCGGTGGTTCCGGTATCGGCGCCGCACTTGTCGAAGCTTTTGCCCAACAGGGCGCCAAGGTCGCCTTCATCGACATAGCCGAGGAGCCGAGCAAGGCGCTTGCCGCCCGGCTTTCGGCGCAATCGGCGCATCCGGTCGCCTTCTATCATGCCGACCTGCGCGACATCAGTGCCGTGAAGAGCACGGTCGCCGCCGTCGAATCCGACCTCGGTGCGATTCGCGTCCTGGTCAACAACGCCGCCTGGGACGACCGGCACGAGATCGACACGACGACCGAGGAGTACTGGGACAACAACCAGGCGATCAACCTCAAGCAGGTTTTTTTCGTCTCGCAGGCGGCAGCGCCGGGCATGCGCGCAGCCGGCGGCGGGGCGATCATCAATTTCTCATCGATCGTCTTCAAGATGAACCCACCGCATCTTTCCGCCTACGCAACCGCAAAGGCGGGCATCATCGGCCTGACCAAGAGCCTTGCCGGCCGCTTTGGACCGGAAAATATCCGCGTCAACGCCGTTCTGCCGGGCATGGTCGTCACCGAGCGGCAGATGGAGCTTTGGCTGACGGAAGAAGCCATAGCCAGCACCGTCGCGCGCCAATGCCTCAAGCATGTTCTCAAGGCCGCCGATCTGGTCGGCCCGACGCTTTTTCTCGCATCCAACTGCTCAGGCAGCATCACGGCGCAGTCCATCATCGTCGATGGAGGTATTTTCTGATGAAAAACCGGCGGTATTTTCTGATGAAAAACCAGTGGCATTTTCTAGTGAAAAATCAGGGGTATTTTTAAATGACACGGCCCGCATACATAGCGGTCGATTGGGGCACCAGCAGTTTCCGGCTGTGGCTGATCGGCGAAGATGACAGCATTCTCGGCGAGCGCCGCAGCGGCGAAGGCATGACGTCGGCGGCTCAGACAGGTTTCGCCAAGGTGCTGCAGTCGCATCTCGATGCCCTTGCAGCTCCGGAAGACCTTCCCGTCATCGTCTGCGGCATGGCCGGAGCACGCCAGGGCTGGGTGGAAGCCGGCTATATCGATACGCCGACGTCGCTCTCTGCCATCCTGACCGGCGCCGTCTCCGTGCCGGGTCAATCGCGCGATGTCCGCATTTTGCCGGGCCTCGCGCAGCGCGCCAAGGAAGCGCCGGACGTCATGCGCGGCGAGGAGACGCAATTGCTCGGCGCGATCGCCGCCGACGCCAAGGGCGAACAGCTCGTCTGCATGCCCGGCACGCATTCGAAATGGGTGCGTGTCGTCGACGGCCAGGTCACCGGCTTTTCGACCTTCATGACCGGCGAACTCTTCGACGTCATCACCAAACACAGCATCCTGTCGCACGCCGTTGCCGGCGCAGCCGACATGCCCGCAGACGTCTCCGCCTTCGAAACCGCGGTCAAAGCCGCCTTCAACAAGCCGGCCCTCGCGACGAACATGCTCTTTACCTCCCGCGCCGGCCAACTTCTGCATGGCCTGACGGCAGCCGGGGCGCAAGCGTTGATCTCGGGCACACTGATCGGCGCCGAATTCGCGGGCGCGCTGTCATCCGCCGGACAAGGGGCTGCGATCACTCTGGTTGCCTCCGGACGCCTGCAGGCGCTCTATGAAGATGCGTTCCGCATCCTCTCCCTCAACTATACGACTGTTGATGCCGATGCTGCCGTTCGCCGCGGGCTTTCCGCCGCTGCGAAGGCGATCTGGCCGAATTAACGAAAGAAAAGATGATGACGACCCGCACTCCCTTCCCTGCCATGAAACGCCCGCTCATCGCCATTCTCCGCGGCATCAAGCCCGAGGAGACGGCTGATATCGTCGGTGCGCTCATCGACGCCGGCTTGACCGCGATCGAAATCCCGCTGAACTCGCCGGAACCCTTCCGCTCCATCGAAATCGCCGCCAAGATGGCACCTGCAGACTGCCTGATCGGTGCCGGCACGGTGCTGACCGTGGAGGATGTCGACCGGCTAGACGCCGCCGGCGGCAAACTGCTGGTGACGCCGAATGTCGAGCCCGCCGTCATCAGCCGCGCCCGCGACAAGGGCATGGTGACGATGCCTGGCGTGTTCACCGCGACGGAAGCGCTTTCAGCCGCCCGCGCCGGCGCGACAGGTCTTAAATTTTTCCCGGCCGGCGTGCTCGGCGCCTCCGGCATCACCGCCATCCGCGCCGTGTTGCCGCCCGAACTCGTCATCGCGGCGGTCGGCGGCGTTTCGGACAAGAATTTCGCCGATTACACCAAGGCTGGCATCCTAGCCTTCGGTCTCGGCACCAGCCTTTACAAGCCGGGAATGACGACAGCAGAGGTTGCCGAACGCGCCAAGGTGACCATTTACGCCTATGATGCTGCCGTAGGAGCCTGATCCATATGACCGACATTCATGATTTCCAGGGCAATATTCTCTGCAACACCGCATCTGTCCTGGGCGAAGGGCCGACCTATGATCCCGATACGGATACGGTCTGGTGGTTCAACATCCTCGGCAAGGAGCTGCATGAACTGCATTTGGCGACGGGCAAGAAGGAAGTTCACACCCTGCCGATGATGGCGAGCGTGCTCGCTCGCGTCGACGCCGAACGGCAATTGATTGCCACTGAAGAAGGGCTGTTTCTTCGCGATATCAAATCCGGCGAATTGACCTTCTACGCCGCGATCGAGGCGGATAAGCCGGAAAACCGCTCCAATGACGGGCGCACGCATATCTCCGGTTCGTTGTGGATCAGCACCATGGGCAAGCGCGCCGAATTGCAGGCCGGCGCGATCTATCACGTCGCCGCCGGCAAGGTGACGAAGATCTTCGATCAGCTCAGCATTCCGAACTCCATCTGCTTTTCACCTGACGGCACGATCGGCTATTTCACCGATACCCGCATCAGCCAGTTGATGCGGGTGCTGGTCGACCCGCTGACAGGGCTTCCGGTCGGCGAACCGATCGTCATGGTCGACAGCATGGACGACCCAGGCGGCCTCGACGGCTCCGTCTGCGATGGCGACGGCTATATCTGGAACGCCCGCTGGGGCTCTGGTTTTGTCGATCGCTACAGCCCCGACGGCTTGCGCATCGAGCGCTATCGTGTGCCCGCCATGCAACCCTCCTGCCCGGCCTTCATCGGCCAGAATGGTGATCGCCTGGCCGTGACCACCGCCTGGGAAGGTCTCGATGAAGACGCCCGCTCGATGCAGCCGCAAGCCGGTGCGCTTCTCGAACTCGGCCCCACGGTCAAGGGTGTTTTCGACCCAGTCTACAAGATCTGATTGTATTTTGTCGTCTTCCCACTCCGAGGGAGACCATGCGGCCGGCAAAAGACTTTGCCGGCCTGCACTGACAAAAGCGTCGTCTGGCGTTGAACTCAGCCCGCTCGTCGCTGCAACCGGCCCGGATAATCAATTGCTTCGGTTGTACAAAGTGGCACATCACCCGTTGATTTTTCGCGTTATTTCGCTCTAACCGCGACGATATACAGCCGTTTCCCGCAACTCTTGCCGGAACTAAACCCTCGTTCGACCATTTTTCCTTAACGAACCGGCACGGTGATGGTCAGCCAATGGAATGGCCCCGCCCGAGCTGGTGAACATGCCCATCTGAATGAAAGGTAGGTTCACGATGACCGGCAAATTGTTCACTTCCGCCGCTGCTGGCGCAATCTTTGCTACAGCATCGGTTCTTTCTCCGATGGCTTTGGCGCAGCAGCAGCCGTCAACCGACAATAACACTGCGCCGATGACGAAGACCGCTCCGGCAACGCCGGACACCACCAAGCCGGCTGTCAAGACGCCGCAAAATGATGCTAAGGCTCCGGCTCCTGCACCGACGACAACCACGGCGCAGGCCGGTAGCTATCTGACCGAGCAGTCGGCAGATCAGATCAGCGCCAAGACCTATATGGGCCAGTCGGTCTATAATGGTAAGAATGAAAGCATCGGCAGCATCAACGACCTCATCCTGATGAAGCAGGGCGGTGTTGTCGCTGCGGTCGTCGGCGTCGGCGGTTTCCTGGGCCTCGGCCAGAAGAATGTCGCCGTTCCCTTCGACAAGATCACTGCGACGCAGAACGCCCAGGACGGCAGCATCAAGCTGACGACCACCGAAACGGCCGACTCGCTGAAGGCCGCTCCGGAGTTCAAGACGCTTGCTATGCAGGCTTCTGAAAAGGCCGCCAAGACGCCGGCAACGGCGGCGGTGCCTGGAACGGACACCACGACGACCTCGTCGACCAACAAATGACGAAGCCTATCGCGTAACGTTGAAAACGGCGGTCTTCACAGACCGCCGTTTTTGTATCCGTCGCAGCCGTCAACGTTCAGGCGTTTTCGCGCTCGCCGGCCAGTTCAAAATAGTTTTCGTGGAGATATCGCAGCGTCGCGACGCTGTCGGCAGGTTTGCCGTAGTAGTAGCCCTGCCCCATGGCGCAGCCGAGCGACCGGAGCGCTGCCGCCTCGGCATAGTCCTCGATCCCCTCTGCAACCACTTGCAGATCAAGCCCTTCGCACATGGCAAGGATCGCCTTGATGATGTGTTCGGAGGCCCGATCGGAATTGATGCGCGAGACGAAGGCACGATCGATCTTCACCTTGTCGAAGATGAAGTCGCGCAGACGACCAAGGCTCGATTGGCCGGTACCGAAATCATCCAACGAGATGCGCACGCCGGCCGCCCTGAGATCGGCGATGATGCGGTGCGCCGTGTCGGCCGAACTCATGACGGCCGTTTCAGTGATTTCCAGTTCCAGCCGGTGCGGATCGAGGCCGACGCGGCCGAGAATAGCGAGAATGCTGCTGCTCGTGCCCGGGTCCATCAATTGCGCGGATGACAGATTGAAGGAAAGGAAAAGCTCGCGCGGCCAGGAGAGCGCAGCCTCCGCCGCCTTCCGCAGCAGAGTCTCGGAAAGAGCGTCGATAAAACCGCGCTCCTCGGCAAGCGGCACGAAGACGGCGGGCGAGACGAAGCCGAGATCGGCGTCGTTCCAGCGAGCCAGCGCCTCGAAACCGACGATCAGATTGTTGGCAAGCGAGACGATCGGCTGGAAATGTACGTCGATGGCGTTGGAAATGATGGCATTGCGCAGCGCCTGTTCGAGCTGCGTCGCGCGCTTCATCTCCTGGGCGATCTCTTTGGAATAGACGGTGATCTGGCCGCGGCCGCGCCGCTTGGAACGATAAAGTGCCGTTTCGGCGCTTTTCAGCAGATCTTCGAACTCCTCGCCGGCGAACGGATAGATGGCGAAGCCGAAGGAGGCGGAAAGGCGGACGTTGCGGTCGCCGAGATCATAAGGCGCCGACAGCACCTCGCGGATCATCTGCCCGAACTTCTCCGCACCGACACGCTCAAAGACCAGCGGCAGCACGAAGGCAAATTCGTCGCCGTCATGACGGGTGACGGTGGCGCCGTCGGGAATGCAGGCTTTCAGGCGATGCGCCACCTGGCAAAGGATCTCGTCGCCGGCTTCGACACCGAAGAGGTCGTTGATCGGCTTGAAGGAATCCAGATTGGCGATGCCGATGGTGAAGGGTGCAGGATCGCTTGCGCGTTCGACGGAAAGCACACGCGCGCGGTCGCGCATGCGATAGCGGTTCCCCAAGCCGGTCAGCGGATCGGTATAGGCCATCGCCTGCAATTCGTTGTGACTGACTGGCGCAAGCGGTATTTCAGCCGATTTCATATTCAGTCCCGACACTTTCCTCCACCCGCAAAAGAGCATGACGGCGAAGTCTTAACAAAGGATGGCCGGGCGACAGTCATTCGATGGGAGGTAAATCTATTCATTAGAAGTTACAAAACTATGAATCTTATTTGACTTGAGCTTTGCTGCTGCCGCGCATGTATTTCTGAAATACAGTCTCAAGAATATCCGGGCTGACGGGCTTCATGATGATATCGTCCATGCCGGCCTCGACGCATTCGTTGCGGTCCCGCTCGAAAGCCTGGGTGAGTACGCCGATGATCGGGGTGTGCGATCCGCCCCCTTGCTCCGTGCGGCGGATCAATCTTGCGGCTTCGAAACCGTTGAGACCCGGCAGGGAAATATCCATCAGGATCAATTGCGGGCGGTATTCGTTCCACAGCCGCACCGCCTCGTCGCCGCTAGTGGCGATCATGTAGCGATAACCGAGCCCTTCCAGGATCTGCGAGAAGACGATCTGATTGATATCATTGTCTTCGGCGACGAGGATCTGGAAGCCGCGATCCTCGCCGCCCGGCGCGATCTGCCAATCCTCCGCCCTGCCTTCGACGGGCTCGCCTGCTTTGCCGCGGATATTGCGGTTGAAATGCCGTGCAATCAGGAAGGTGAGCTCGGTGGAGAGCTGCGAGCCATCCAACGATAGAGCCGGCACACTCTGCCGTTCGGCCAATTCTAGGCCGCGGTTGCCGAGCTGATTGTCGACGATGACGAGATCGATCTTGATGCCGAGGGAGCTTGCGACATCCAGAAATGCCGCCTCCTCGTTTTCATTGTGGACCGAACATGCCTCGAAGCCGTATTTGGCGAGCATCTTCAACGCCGCCGATTCCGCGGCAAGATCCGCGGTAACCACGAGGATCTTGCGGCCAGAGAAATTCTCGGGAACGAAGGTCTCCATCGCCGGCGGACGACGCGAGGCGGTCTGAAGCGCTGCCATCGGCACGTAGGCGCGTCGATAGGACCGGTCGCCGTTCTCCTTGATCTGCGAGGCGAGAGCGAATTCATCG
The DNA here is from genome assembly GCF_003025035.1 of Rhizobium sp. SEMIA4064. GTDB lineage: Bacteria > Pseudomonadota > Alphaproteobacteria > Rhizobiales > Rhizobiaceae > Rhizobium > Rhizobium paranaense. The sequence goes on along the minus strand of NZ_PYJN01000006.1, from coordinate 134,241 downwards.
AAATCCGCGCCGTCTTTCGGCAGGTCCTGCATGGTGGCGACCAGGAAATAGCGGCCGGGCTTACCGATACGCTGTTTCCTGGTGACCACTTCGCGCTCGATACCGTCACGGGCGATCTGCCGCTGGCGCGAGATCGACATTTCGCCGGTTTCCAAGACATGCCGATCGCTCTCCTCGAAGCGGTTGGCAATATCCGTGGAAAAGAGATCGATACCCCTACGGCCCAGCACTGCATCCGCCGAGGTCTGGTATTTGTCGCAGAACGCCTTATTGACGGCGACATAGGCCATGTTGCGGTCTTTGACGAAGAGCGGAAACGGCAGATGGTCGAGTATGTCCTCGGTGAGCTGCACGCGCTCCATGTCGAGGCGCCATTGCTCCTCGCGCTTTTTCACCTCCGAAACATCCGAGAGGATGCAGACGCCGAAACCCGACGGCAGCCGGCGCTTGACGAAGCGGACCCAACGATCCCCGCCGCAATGTTCCGTCGTCTCAAAACGCTCGCGCCAGTGCGAGGCAATCCGCTGCGAGATCCAATCGTCGCGCGTTGCCGATTTCGCACGAGCGTCGTGATGCCGGACGCCGCTGTCGAACACAGCGCCGAGAAAATCGCGGAGCCGTGTCGACGGCTGCAGGAATTGTGACGGGATAGGGAAGAAATTCAGGACCTGGCGGCTGGCGAACAGCAGCAGATCGTTCTTGTCGTAGATGAGGAAAGCACTGGAGAGCCCATCGCAAACGGCATCGAACAGCGCCGCCTGCAGATTGCCATCAGACGGCACATCTTCGGTCATTGCTGTAAAAGCTGCCTTGTCAATCTCGGCAGTCATTCGTCCGATTCCTACATCTATCCGGTACTACGGCATATTGGCTTGAGAGCGACGACGGCTCCCGAGGAAAATTGATGGAAATATCATGCTGGCCTGAACACTTGAAACAAGCGGAAACCGACTGCTGCATGACGGCCGCCAACCTGCCGCCAAAAGCCGAAACGTGCGCACGAGCGCTCCACCTGCAATCATTTCAAGTTTTGTGAATGCAACCTGTCATCATTCCCTTAAGCTTTGATTAAATTTCTAAACAAAGCTCCCGCTGAATCGGGTGGATGACGAGAGATGGTATGCCTTTTCTCTTTCCACCTCGCCACGAATCCACGAAAATGCAGATATGGCCATCAAGCAACTCTCCGAAACCCTGATCAACCAGATCGCCGCCGGCGAAGTCATCGAGCGGCCGGCGAGTGCTGCCAAGGAGCTGATCGAAAACGCTCTGGATGCCGGCGCGACGCGCATCGAGATCGCGACCGCCGGGGGCGGCAAGGCGCTGTTGAGGGTCAGCGATAACGGTGCCGGCATGGAGCAGGCGGATCTGGAACTGGCCGTCAGGCGGCACTGCACCTCGAAGATATCGGACACGCTGGAGGATATCCGCACGCTGGGTTTCCGCGGCGAAGCCCTGCCCTCGATCGGCTCGGTGGCGAAGCTCTCGATCGCCAGCCGGAGGCCCGGCAGCGATGGCGGCGCTGAGATAGCCGTCGCCGGCGGCAGGGTGCTGCACCTGCGTCCGGCAGCGGCCAATCCCGGCACGATCGTCGAGGTGCGCGACCTGTTCTTCGCGACGCCGGCGCGATTGAAATTCCTGAAGACGGAGAAGGCCGAGGCTGCGGCGATCAGCGAAGTCGTCAAACGTATGGCGATCGCCTTTCCGCAGGTGCGTTTCGTGCTCTCCGGCAGTGACCGCTCGACACTCGAATTTCCGGCCACCGGCGACGATCACCTCGCCCGCATGGCGCAGGTGCTCGGCCATGAGTTCAAGGACAATGCCATCGAGCTCGACGCCGAGCGGGAGGATGTGAGCCTGACCGGCTTCATCGGCGTGCCGACCTTCAATCGCGGCAACTCGGCGCATCAATATGCCTTCGTCAACGGCAGGCCGGTGCAGGACAAGCTGATCCTGTCGGCGATCCGCGGCGCCTATGCCGAGACCATACCCTCCGGGCGCTATGCCGTCGCCGTTCTTTCCATCAGGCTCGACCCGGCCCTTGTCGACGTCAACGTGCATCCGGCGAAATCCGATGTCCGTTTCCGCGATCCCGGCCTGGTGCGCGGCCTGATCGTCGGCGCCATCCGCGAGGCTTTGGCGCGCGAAGGCGATCGCGCCGCGACGACGGGTGCCGACGGCATGCTTCGCGCCTTCAGCCCCGGCCGTTCCGGCTTCCAGCCTGCCTGGCGGCCGTCGACACCATCGGCACCATGGACACCACAGGCTTCGCCATCGCGGCCGTATCAGTCCTCGGCCACGAACGGATATAGCTTCGGCGAGCGACCGCAGGCCGCCTTCGATGGCCTCGCCATGCCAACCGCCCGCGCCGAACCCGCGCCTGTTGTCGAGCCCATACGCGCAGAGGAGCCGGCCCGCTTCCCCCTCGGTGCCGCCCGGGCCCAACTGCATGAGAACTATATCGTCGCCCAGACCGACGACGGCCTCGTCATTGTCGATCAGCATGCGGCACATGAGCGGCTGGTGTTCGAAGAAATGCGCAAAGCACTGCACTCGAAGCAACTGTCCTCGCAGGTCTTGTTGATCCCGGAGATCGTCGACCTGCCGGAGGAAGATTGCGACCGGCTGATGGTGTTTGCCGACGAGCTTGGCAAACTCGGCCTTGCCATCGAGCGTTTCGGTCCCGGAGCCATTGCGGTGCGTGAGACGCCTGCCATGCTCGGCGAAGTGGATGCGCAAGGGTTAATCCGGCAATTGGCCGACGAGATCGCCGAGTGGGAAACCGCCTCGGGTCTTGCCGCAAAGCTGGAATATGTCGCCGCCACCATGGCCTGCCATGGCTCGGTGCGCTCCGGCCGAAGGCTGAGGCCGGAGGAGATGAATGCGCTGCTGCGTCAAATGGAGGCAACGCCCGGCTCAGGCCAGTGCAATCACGGCCGGCCGACCTATATAGAACTGAAGCTCTCGGACATCGAACGGCTGTTCGGACGGAGCTGAGAACAGATACCACCGAAAGAACTGGAAAAGTCAGGCTTGCCGGGGTATGGCAAAGAGATGACAGAGATCGGGGACGGCATCAGATGAATCTTTTCGAGGGACACGGAAACCGCGAGGCGAAGATTCGCTATCTCGACGGCGATTTCCAAATCCTCATGCCCGGCTCCTACGTCATCTGCGCCATGACCGGCAAGCACATCGCGCTTGACGAGCTGCGCTACTGGAGCGTCGCCCGGCAGGAACCCTATGCCGACGTGATGTCTTCGCTGGAAGCCGAAAAACGCGCCGGCGCGCTTCCAAACCAGAAGCGCTGATAGCAGCGTTCCCTATTTCGCTTTCTGCCCTTCCCGTAACCGCCGTTCGCGGGCGGCGGCGATCGCTCGGTCGATGATCAAGGCCGCTGCGCGATGATCATCGAACACCATGTCGATCTCGATGACACGGCACGCCGCTAACAGCTCGTCAGCCCGGCCGTGATGGCCGATGAGGCGGACATAGTCCTTGGAGGTGGTGACGATCTCCAGGCCATCCCGAGCGGCGATATCGAGAATGTCGGCTATGTCGTCTTCGCCCAGATGTTCGTGATCGCCGAAGGTACGGCTGACGGCAATGCTGGCCCCCAATGACTCGACCGTGCGGAAGAATTTGGTGGGATCGGCGATGCCGGCAAAGGCGAGGACATTGCGCCCGCGCAGATCCTCCTGGCCGCGCACCTTGATCGATGCCGAGAAGAACGGTTTTCCGGCTCTTGCTGCCATGCGCACGAGCCGGTCGGCGGCGTTACCTTCGCCGACTTTCAACAGAGCCGAGGCATAGCGCAATTGCGTCCGCAGCGGCGCACGCACCGGGCCGCCGGGAACGAGATGGCCGTTGCCGATGCCTCTCGTCGCATCGATGACGACCAGAGCATAGTCGATGGCGACTTGCGCACTCTGGAAGCCGTCGTCCATGATGATGAGATCGGCGCCCTCGCGCACCAGCCGCTCCGCGCCCTCCAAACGGCGGCGCGAGATCACCGTCAATGCCTCACCGGCGAGCAGCAGCGGCTCGTCGCCGACTGCGGTGGCGTGATGGTGGTGCGGATCGACCACGGTCGTCACATCCAACGAACCACCATAACCGCGGCTAAGGAAGCCCGGCTTCAATCCCTTCGCCTTGGCGGCACGGGCGATCGTCAGCGCTGTCGGTGTCTTGCCGGCGCCGCCGACCGTGAAATTGCCGACGCAGATGACCGGTACCGGAACGGAAGCACGGCGACCATGCACCATGCGATGGCCGGCAATGCGGCCGTATAAGAAGGAAAAGGGCGAAAGGCCCCAAGCGCGCCAATCCGGCTTCCGCCACCAGAACGGCGGTGCTTCCGATACCATAATCTAATCCCGCCTTGCGCCCGCTCTTGCCCCTATATCTCAGCAAGGCCGCAAGAAAGGGCAGATCGGACGAAAAAGCAAGCCTTTGCGTTGGCTACACCGGTTGAGCAACCGGCAGCAGGCTTTCCAGCTCGGTGATGTCATTCAGGCAATAGTCGGAAGCCGCAAGCGATTCACGCGATCCGGTGCCGGTCAGCACGCCGACCGTCAGGCCCGCACCGGCATTGTGCCCCATGTGCAGATCGTGATTGTTGTCGCCGACGACGGCGATTTGCGAAGGCGAAAGGCCCGTCGCTGCGCAGAAGCCGAGCACCATGCCGGGCTCCGGCTTGGTGCCGAAACCGCTGTCGTAACCCGCGATAAAGTCGAGATAATCGAGAAAGCCGAAGCGGCGCGCCGTCTGGCGGATGGAGCGCTCATTGTCGCTGGAAGCAACGCCCAGCCTATAGCCGCGCTCGTGCAGGCGGCGGAAGAAACCGGCGAGATCAGTGACCGGCGCGGAGAAGTCGGCGGCATGGGAAAATAGCGCATCGAGCTTTTCCGTCAGCTCCATCACATCCACCATGGAGCCGGCGGCGACAAGACCCTCGGAAATCTGGCGGGTATTGCCGGCGGCGAGCAGGCTGTCGGGCACGATATGGCCGGTGACCGGGTCCATGCCGCAGGCCAGAAGCAAATGATCGGCAAGCGCGGCATCACCCTGGGCCGCAATGCTGGCAAGTTCGCGATTGACCGGCAGCCAGCTCGCATCATAGTCGAGCAGCGTGCCGTCCTTGTCGAAGAGAATGCCCGCGATCGCACCCAGCTTGATCGATGTCATGTAGAGCCCCTTATCCCTGCGCCATCGTCTTCGGCAGCAACCGCGCCTTCACCGTCAGCGGGTTGATGTAGGGTTCCAATCCCTTGATGGTCGCCGCCAGCGCCCCGCGCATCTCGTGCACGGCGACGTAGCCGGCATCGATCATGTCGCGTCGCACCGCATCGTTGGTCAACAGGTAATGCACGCCCCTCGCCAGCATCTCGGTGTCGCGCACCATGCGTGCGCTGCCGCGACGGGCGAGCAGTTGATAGGCGTCGCGGAAATTCTGGACGTGAGCGCCCGTCAGGATGGCGCAGCCGAGCATGGCCGGTTCCAGGGGGTTCTGTCCGCCCTCATTGAGCAGCGACTTGCCCATGAAGGCGACTTCGGTCATGCGCAAATAGAGGCCCATTTCGCCGATCGTGTCGCCAAGGAAGATATCGACATCGGGCGACAACACATCGTTGCGGGTGCGGCGCGCCACCTTCAGCCCCTGCTCGGTCAGCATCGCTTCGATTGCGTCGCAGCGTTCGGGATGGCGCGGCACGATGATGGTCAATTGGCCATTATGCTCCTTCAGCGTCTTGTGGACGATGGCGGCGGCATTCTCCTCGCCTTCGAAGGTCGAGACGGCAGCCCAGGTCTTGCGGGCGCCGATCTGCTTCATGTAGCTGGCAAGGGTCGGCGCGTCATAGGGTGGCGCGTCGGTATCTACCTTGAGATTGCCAGACTTGATCACCTGCCGCGCACTGAGATCGCGATAGCGCTCAGCGTCGAGATCGGATTGCGCGACGACCAGTGCGAGGTTTTCGAACAGCGCTTCCGACAGTGCCGGATGCCGGCTCCAGCGGGCAAAGGAGCGATCCGACAATCGGGCATTGACGAGGATCTGCGGGATGCGCCGGCGGCCGAGTTCCATGATGGTCATCGGCCAGATCTCGGATTCGGCGATGATGGTGCAATCGGGCTGCCAATATTCAAGGAAGCGACTGACGGCCGGCTGCAGGTCGAGCGGCACATATTGGTGGATGACCTCGTCGCCGAGACGCTCCTGCGTCACCTTGGCCGAGGTGATGGTTCCCGTGGTCAGAATGACGTGGATGTCGCGGCGGCGGATTTCGCGGATCAGCGGAATGACTGCCGAGGTCTCGCCGACGCTTGCGGCATGAAACCAGACGAGCGGCCCCTGCGGACGGTTGGCGCTCGCATAGCCGAAACGCTCCAACCGACGGGAACGGTCTTCCTTGCCCTTGGCGGCGCGGACGGTAAGGTACGTCCCGACGAGGGGATAGACTGCAATCCCGCCAAAGCGGTAGGCACCCAAAGCGAGGCGCGCCCTAAGGCTGCTCATCTCGATTGCCTCCGATCCAAGCTGATCGTCATCGATGCCAAATCCCACTCATTCCACGGCCGAAAGTTCGGCCGATTCTTCGTTCTGATTGCGTCAAAAATACTGCGCCATAGCCGGATTAAAAACGAGAACACCGTCCGGACGGGAACATCAAATATTAAATGGGCAAAACGCGACCTTAGGAGGAAGCCTTTTCCTGTGGATCGAGCAAACGATGCAGATGGACGATGAAATAACGCATGTGGGCGTTGTCGACTGTCTGCTGCGCCTTCGACTTCCAAGCTGTCAGCGCACTCGCATAGTCGGGATACATGCCGACAATATCGAGTTCGTTCAGATTGCGGAACTGTACTTCTTCGAGATTTTCCAGTTCCCCGCCGAATACGAGGTGCAGGAGTTGCTTTTTGTCGCTGGTAACAGTCATTTTCGTCTCTTTCTGCTGTCATCCCCCTCTACTCTTCCTCTGAGGGATTTTGACCAAAAGGTCAACCGTTTCGTCTGTGGGAGAGCTGGCGCAGGAATTCCGGTAGCCGTGCCGACGACGCGCCGCAGAGTTCGCCATGCGAGACATCGGCGCGATTGTAGTTGAGCGGATGGCCGAAGAGATCGACCAGCGCCCCGCCTGCCCGCTCCAAAATGAGATCGGCGGCGGCGACATCCCAGTCATGAGAATTGCGTTTGACGATCGTTCCTTCCAACCGGCCATCGGCAACCATAGCCAAACGATAGGCGAGCGAGGGCACATGCTTTGCCCGTTCGACCGTCTTGCGGAAATCCGGATCGAAGCCGCTCAACATATCCTCACCGGCGGCGAGCCTGTGGATATCATGTTCCGGCCTGTCGGACACTGCGATCGGCTTGCCATTTTTCAGCGCCGGGCCGTCAGCCGTTGCAACGAACAATTCCTCCAGTGCCGGCGCATAGAGTACACCCGCCGTCGGGCGCCCATTGGTCACCACCGCGACGCTGACGCACCAGAGTTCTAGCCCGGACAGAAACCCGCGCGTGCCGTCGATCGGATCGACGACGAAGAGGGTCTCATGCGACAGCCGCTCGGCATCGTCGTCGGTCTCTTCCGAAAGCCAGCCATAGTCCGGCCGTGCGGGACGCAGGATGGCGGCGAGCTTTTCGTTGGCCGCGAAATCGGCGGCGCTGACGGGGGAACGCCCCTCGTTCTTCCACCAGACTTCCGGCGATTGGCGGAAAAAGCTGAGAGCGATATCGCCCGCTTGGCGTGCCGCTTCAACGATCAGATCAAGATCGTTCAATTGGCCGACTGCGTCTCTATCGCTCATTGCGAAATTCCAATCTCCGTCTCAGCGCCCAGCGAGCGTCATGCCTTCGATGGCGAGCGTCGGAGCTGCGACGCCGAAATCGCGATCGATATCGCTTGCCGGCGTCACACGCATGAACATGTCCTTGAGGTTGGAGGCGATCGTCACCTCCGACACAGGGAACGTCAGTTCGCCGTTCTCGATCCAGAAACCGGTGGCGCCGCGGCTGTATTCGCCGGTAATCATATTGACGCCCTGGCCGATCAGCTCAGTGACGTAGAAGCCGTTGCCGACATTGCGGATCAGCTCTTCTGGGGAAATATCGCCCGGCTCCAGCGCCAGATTGGTCGAGGACGGGGAAACGGCCGTGCCGCCACGCGATCCGCGGCCATTGGTCTTGAGACCGCCGATCTCGCGCGCCGCCGACGTGGACAGGAACCAATGCTTCAGCACGCCGTCCTCGATCATCACCAGGCGCTTGCCCGAAACGCCTTCGCCGTCGAAGGGACGCGAGGCAGGGCCGCGCACGATCAAGGGATCGTCGGTGATCGACAGGCCGGCCTTCAGCACCTGCTCGCCCATCTTGTCACGCAGGAAACTGGTCTTGCGTGCGACGGAGGCACCGTTGATCGCACCGGCGATATGACCGACGAAGCCGCGCGCCACGCGCGGATCGAAAACGACGGTCACATTCTTGCCGGTCGGAACCTGGCGCGGATTGACGCGCTTGACCACCCGCTCGCCGGCACGGCGGCCAATCTCCTCGGCTGCGTCCAACTCGGCGAAATAGAGGCGGCTGTCGAAATCATAGTCACGCTCCATGCCGGTGCCTTCGCCGGCGATGACGCTGACGGAGCGGCTGAAGCGCGAGCCCATATAATGACCGGCAAAACCATGCGACGTCACAAGCACCATGCCGCCCATTCCGGCGGATGCGCCCGCACCCGAGGAATTGCTGACGCCGGGAACGGCGAGTGCCGCCTCTTCCATCGCAAGGGCTGCCTCGCGCAGTTGAACCGACGAGACCTCGGTCGGATCGAAGAGTTCGAGATCGGGATAGGTCTTGGCGAGATCGGCTTCGTCTGCGAGGCAAGCGAATGGATCTTCCGGCGAGACCTTTGCCATGGCGACGGCGCGTTCGGCCAGGGCCTGCAGGTCGAAGCCGGGATTGGCCGAGACATTGGCAACGCGGTTGCCGACAAACACCCTCAACGAAAAATCATCGCTTTCGGAGGATTCGGTGCCCTCGACCTTGCCGAGGCGGACGCTGACGGATTGCGCCCGCGAGCGCACAACAACGGCATCGGCCGCATCCGCACCGGCTTTCCGGGCGAGGTCTATCAATTGGCTGGCGCGGGAAAGCAGAGTGGCGGAATCGATTTCTGAAGACATGATTTGGCCTTTCCTTCGCGTTCCATTTATTGTGCACTACATAAAGCATCAAGGGCGGCCACGCCGATTCTTGTCCGAATGTCTTCACGCATGGTTGTTTCTGATGGCTATGCGCTGCAACACCGCCTGCCCCACAGAAAGAAACAGACGATGTCCGCGCCCAATGCCCTCTTTACCGAAACCCTGATGCTGCTCGGAGGCGCCGTCGTCACTGCGCCGATCTTCAAGAAACTGGGGCTCGGCACCGTGCTCGGCTATCTCGCCGCCGGCGTTGTGATCGGCCCGGTGCTGCATGGTATTGGCGATGGCGAATCCGTGCTGGCCGTCGCCGAACTCGGTGTCGTCTTCCTGCTGTTCATCATTGGCCTGGAGTTGAAGCCATCGCGCCTATGGCAGATGCGGCGCGACATTTTCGGCCTCGGCACGGCGCAGGTGATCTTGACCGGACTGGCGCTGACGCTCGCCGCCTATCTCGCAAACATTACCGGCTGGCGCGGCAGCATCATCGTCGGCTTCGGCTTGGCGTTGTCCTCCACGGCCTTTGCCATGCAGATCCTGGAGCAGGAGGGCGACGTCAACACGAAATACGGCCAGCGTTCCTTTTCCATGCTGTTACTGCAGGACCTGGCGATCGTGCCGCTGCTGGCGCTGATCACCGTTCTCGGCGGACCGACGCAGGTTTCCAATCCGATTCTAGACCTTGCCATCGCCCTCGGCGCCGTCGCGGCGATGATCATTGCGGGCCGTTATCTGCTGACGCCGCTGTTCCAGGTCATCGCCCGCACCGGCGCGCGCGAGGCGATGATTGCCGCCGCCCTGTTCGTCGTCATGGGATCGGCAACCCTGATGCAGCTTGCCGGCCTTTCCATGGCAATGGGCGCCTTTCTCTCCGGCGTGATGCTGGCCGAATCCTCCTATCGCCATGAGCTGGAGGCGGATATCGAGCCGTTCCGCGGCGTGCTGCTCGCTATCTTCTTCATCGCTGTCGGCCTGTCGCTGAAGCTGGATGTCATTGCCGACAATTGGCTGCTGATCGTGCTCGCCGTGCCGGTCGTCATGATCATCAAGGGCGTCATCATCTATGCGCTCTGCCGCGCGACCGGCTCCTCGCATAACGACGCCATTCGGATCGCCTGCCTGCTTCCTCAGGGCGGTGAATTCGGTTTCGTGCTCTTCAGCGCGGCCAGCATCGGCGGGGGGCTCTTTTCCGCCAGCACGGCATCGCTGCTGATCGCGATCGTGACGCTCTCCATGGCGCTGACGCCGCTCGGCGCTGCACTTTCGAAGCGCATGCTGACCGGCGATGCGCATGAGGAGCTGGACGAGGATTTCGAGGGGGCCGGCTCGGACGTGCTGATGATCGGCTTCTCGCGTTTCGGCCAGATCGCCGCGCAGATCCTGCTTGCCGGCGGCCGCGACGTCACCGTCATCGACTTTTCCGCCGACCGCATCCGCCAGGCCTCCAACTTCGGCTTCCGCATCTATTTCGGCGATGGCACCCGCAAGGATGTGTTGCGTTCGGCCGGCATCGATCGGGCCAAGCTCGTCGTGGTCAGCACGCATCAGCGCGAAATCACCGACAAGATCGTCGAACTGGTGCAGACGGACTATCCGCATGCCCGCATCTTCGTCCGCTCCTACGACCGCATTCACTCGATCGCGCTGCGCAACAAGGGCATCGATTACGAGCTGCGCGAAACGCTGGAATCCGGCCTGCTCTTCGGCCGCCGCACGCTGGAAGCCCTCGGCGTCAGCGAGGCCGAAGCTTTCGAGATCGGCGAGGATATCCGCAAGCGCGACGAGCAGCGGCTGGAACTGCAGGCAAGCGAAGGATTGCAGGCCGGGCGCGACATGCTCTACTCACGGCCTGTCAGGCCGGAGCCGCTGGTCAAACCGAAGCGCGCCGCCGATATTTTCAGCGACGACGACGATCTCTCCGCCATGCCGGCGGAGGAGCCGGAGCGGGCTTAGTTCTTCGCGGTCATCACGCGGTCGAGGGCGAATTTCAGTTCGTCCTTGACGCCGGCCGACATCGCGAGAATGTCGCGGGCCTTCAGGAAATCGAGCACGCCGGTGCGGCCGATAGTCGGGCGCAGGAAGATTTGGGGTGCAAGCAGCCGCAGCTTCAACGCGATGTTGGACTGCATCGTCAGTTGTCCGGCACCGAACAGGCTCTCGATGCGGTTCGGGATATGGGTGCCATCACCTTCCGGTCCGCCGACGACGTCGATGCCGATGAGGATATCGGCAAGTCCGGCCAGATGCTCGTAAGGAACCGGATTCATGATGCCGCCATCGATCATGACGCGCTCGCCGACCTTGACCGGCATGAAGACGGCGGGAATGGCGGCTGAGGCGGCCAGCACCGGAAAAAGCTCGCCTTTTTCGGTCACCACCTCGTTCTGATCATAATAATCCGTCGTCACCACCTTCAGCGGGATATGCAGCTCGGAGAAATCCTCCGGAAAGGTGGAGGGCAAGAAAGCGCGCAGGATGCGTTCCAGATTGAACTGGCCGATCCGGAAGCTACGCATGTTCGGGGGCCGCAGGCTCCAGATCTTGTTCAGCACAGCCGGGCGGTTGCCGACGGTGGCGAGCGTATAGTCGCGGATCTCCGCACCGCTCATGCCGGCTGCCATGGCAGCGCCCATGATCGAGCCGATGGAGGCGCCGGCGATCGCGACAGGACGGATGCCGAGCTCGTCCAAGGCTTCGATGATATGGATATGGGCAAGTCCACGGGCACCACCGCAGCCGAAGGCGACCGCGACGCTCGGCGTGCTCGATGTCGCGAGCGTATAGTCGCTCCCAACAAAATCGGCGTAGTCGCCCATGTTCCTCTCCCTCCGCCGCTAGGCTTGCCGCGGCTGATAACGGAAGAAATGCATTTTACTGTCGCCGAAAGTCCGCTCTTCGAGAAAAAGAAAATCCGGTGCGACGGCAACCGTGACATCGGCGCGTTCTTCCAGAATCGCCAAGGCTCCCGGCACCAGCCAGCCGCCGGCAGCGGCAGCGGCGAAGGCCTTCTCGCCCAGACCCTTGCCATAGGGCGGATCGGCGAAGAGAAAATCGAAAGGCTCCAGATTGCCGACGCTGCCCAGATCTGTCGCGTCGCGCCTCAACATGCGCGTGCGGCCGTGCAGGCCGAGGGCATCGATGTTTTCCCAGAGCAGACCACGACCCTCGACGCTGCTTTCGACGAAAAGCACATGGCGGCAACCGCGCGACGCAGCTTCGAGCCCGACCGCGCCGGTGCCGGCAAAGATATCCATCATCCGCGTGCCGTCGATGGCCGCAGAATAGGCATGGCTCAATATATTGAACAGACTTTCGCGCGTGCGGTCCGCCGTCGGACGAATGTCGTTCGACTTCGGCACCGCAAGCGACCGACCGCGAAATTCACCGCCGACGATCCGCACCGCGCGTTAACCTCTTCCGCCCTTGGGGCCGCCCTTGCCGGAACCGCCGCGATTTGGGCCGCCGCGGCTGGGACCGCCACGACCGGGACCGCCGGACGGACGACCGCCGCCACCGGGCTTACCCGAGAAGCCGCGTGCACCGCCGGGCTTTCCACCCGGCTTGCCGCCAAAGGACTTTCCTCCACCCGGCTTCTTGCCGAAGGGCTTACCTGCGGGGCGGTCACCGTAAGAACGCTCGCCCTGCGGACGGTCACTGCGAGGACGTTCGTCTCCCTCAGCGCGCGGTCGACGATCACCACGAGGTTTGTCGCCAAAAGGCCGATCACCACGCGGCGGACGATCACCGAAGGGGCGATCACCGCGAGGACGCTCGGAGCGCTGCTCACCATCGAAAGATCTGGCGCGCGGACGCTCGTCCCCTTCGGCGCGCGGGCGACGATCACCACGCGGTTTGTCACCAAAAGGCCGATCACCACGCGGCGGGCGATCACCGAAGGGACGATCACCGCGAGGACGTTCGGAGCGGGCTTCGCCCTGGAAGGATTTTGTGCGGGGGCGGTCACCGCCCTCCGACCGCGAGCCACGTTCGCCGCGCGGACGGTCACCAAACGACCGATCGCCGCGGGGTTTGTCGCCAAAAGATCTCTCGCCACGTGGACGGTCGGAGCGCTTGCGGTCAAAACCCTCATCATCGCCACGCGACCTGCGCGGAGCTTCTTCGCTCGAACGAATCCATTCGCCGTCACCCTCGTCGACGCGGTTGATCCGAACGCGCGGGCCTTCATCCGGGCGGTCGAAGCCGCTGCGCTGTGGGCGCTCCGTCTCGCCACGCTTGGCGGCGGTTTTTGCATTCTTGGCGGCCTTCAGCGCTGCCTTTTCGCCGAGCGGACGGGCGCCGGGCGCCATCCAGACATTGGCGCTGCGGCGCGGGGCGAGCGGCTGCCGCTTCGGACGGTCGTCCTCGCCATGGCGCGAACCTTCGCGACGATCGTCCATACGGCGGCCACTTTCGCGGCGGTCGTCGCGCTTGGTGTCGAGACGGCTCAGCGCACGCTCGCGCTTGTCCTCGGGCCGCTCGCGGCGCGGACGTTCCTCTTTCGCGGCGCGGGCTGGCTTAGCGTCCGCCTCGTCGTCGGCGGCGGCAGCGGCCGACGTATTGTAAAGCGGCGCATCGAAATTCGCCTTGGCGTCTTCCACCAGACGGGGGCCGAGCTGATCGCGCAATGTGCGGCCGCGCACTTCCAGCACCCGGCCTTCCGGCAGCTCGCCGAGCTGGAACGGGCCGTAGGAAATACGGATCAGGCGGTTGACCTCCAGGCCAAGCGCGCCGAGCACGTTCTTGATTTCGCGGTTCTTGCCTTCGCGCAGGCCCATCGTGATCCAGACGTTGGAGCCCTGCGTGCGGTCGAGCGTCGCCTCGATCGAGCCGTAGAGCACGCCATCGACGGCGATGCCTTCCTTCAGCTTGTCCAAAGCTTCCTGATCGATCTCGCCATGGGCGCGCACGCGGTAGCGGCGCAGCCAGCCGGTGGTCGGCAGTTCCAAAACGCGGGCAAGGCCGCCGTCATTGGTCAGCAACAGCAGGCCTTCGGTGTTGATGTCGAGACGACCGATCGACATGACGCGCGGCAGCTCTTCCGGCAGATTGTCGAAGACCGTCGGACGCCCTTCCGGATCGGCATTGGTGGTCACCAGGCCGGCCGGCTTGTGATAAAGCCACAGGCGCGTGCGCTCGATGCCGCGGATCGGTACGCCATCCACTTCGATCTTGTCGGCGAGCGTCACGTTGACGACCGGCGTATCCAGCAGCACGCCGTTCAGCGTCACGCGGCCGTCCATGATCATGCGCTCGATGTCGCGGCGCGATGCCACGCCGGCGCGCGCCATCACCTTGGAAATGCGCTCGGCTTTTCCATCTCCGCCGTCTGCCTCTGCCGCCACTTTGGCGGGCGCAGCCTTCATCGGCTTGGCGTCGTCGCGTGACTTCGCCGGCTTCGTCTTGGCATCGCGGGTAAAGGGTTTGGACCCAGGCCGCTTGGGCTTGTCATTCATTGTCATTTGTTGTTTGCCTGAATTTTTAAGGCGTGTTCCTATCAGGTCACGCCCCCGCGGTTAAGTGGAAAATCTTAAATGGTGAATACAAATCACTTCATGGAGCTGGCGCTCGCCGAAGCGCGAAGCGCCGGCGCGCGTGGTGAAGTGCCGATCGGGGCCGTCCTCGTGCTCGACCATGCCGTCGTCGCCAAGGCCGGCAACCGCACCCGGGAACTCAACGACGTCACCGCACATGCCGAAATCGCCGTGATCCGCATGGCCTGCGTGTCACTCGGCCAGGAGCGGCTGACGGGTGCCGATCTTTATGTGACGCTGGAGCCATGCACCATGTGCGCGGCCGCCATCTCATTTGCTCGCATCCGCCGCCTCTATTACGGCGCGGAAGATCCGAAGGGCGGCGGGGTCGATAACGGCGTGCGCTTCTATCGCCAGCCGACCTGCCACCACGCACCGGACGTCTATTCGGGCATGGCCGAGCAAGATGCGGCCGACATTCTCAGGGAATTCTTCCAGCAAAAGCGTATAGAAGACTAGAGTGGCTCAGCGTTTCGCGGAATCGCTTTCCCGCTCTATTCCTTTGCTTTTACGCATTCCGGACGGAAAACCGATTCGCACTTTTCCTGGAATTGTTCTAAAAAGCGGCGGTTTTGACCGCCGCCACAGCTAGAAAAGACTTATTGGAAAGGCTTCCACCAACTGCTGTTGTTGGACTGCTGCGCGGCCTCGGCGTCCTTCTTGCGCTGCTTTTCCTTCTTGCTCTCGGGTGTGCCGAGATCGTTCAGCGCTGCCTCATCGGTGACCTGACGATATTGCTGCGGCGGGTCGATCAGGTAGCGGCGCTGATCGATATAGGTGCCGTCCTGATCCTGGCGCGCGGCGCGATAGGCGGCCGTCTGCTGCGCTTCGCTCACACGGTTGCGGCCGCTGTCGGCCTGAGCGAGCGGAGAGCGATAGTTGACATTGTTCTTGTTCTGATCGGCTTCGTCCGCCAGACGCTTGCGCGAATCTTCCGGCGATTCCAGCCAGGCCGGATTATCCTTGCTGGCGAGCGACTGCTGCGGCGAGGTCAGGCTTTCCCTGTCCTTGTCGGCGGGAAGCACCAGGCCCGGACGGTTCGGATATTTTACACCCTTGTCCTTCGGCGTGGCGGCCGAAACGGAAGCGATGTCGCTGATGTCGTCGAAGAGCTGCTCGCCGGCCGTCTTGTCCGTGCCGTAACGCGGGCTGCTCATGCAGCCGGACATCAGACCGCAGCCAATCACGAGTGCCGCCAAGCTGACGCCGACACGAACCCTATGCATCGCTCTCATGAATACCCTTCCCAGCCAAGCCGGTACAACTATCGCAGAACCCCATTCACGGCAACTGCCGCCAAAATCGGGCCATTTTCAGGCAGCTTTTACCGGATGAACGCCCCAAAGGCAATTCATCCGGTAATTTTCTTCAGTTGACAGCCATCAACTCGCGCAAGGCGGCCGCATCGCGCGCCGAAACCTCGGGATATTCCGGGTCGGAACCGACATCGGTGGTGATGCGCCAGGAGCGTGCGCACTTGCGGCCTTCGGCCAGCTTCGGCACGACGGTCACCCTGGCGGCGTCATCCAGACGGAACGCATCGGAGGGGCCTTCGCCGCCCTTGATGGTGATATCGGAGGTGATGCAGATTTCCGCGAAATCCTGACCTTCCAGCACCTTCAGCAGCTCCGGATCGGCGATATGGACGACGGGCGCGGCTTCCAGCGAGGAGCCGATGCGCTTGTCCTTGCGCTCGATTTCCAGAGCGCCGGTGACGACGCTGCGCACGGCGCGGATCTTCTTCCACTTCTCGGCCAGCACCTCGTTCTTCCATTCGCTGGGAATGGTGACGAACTGTTCGAGATGCACCGAGACGGCCTGTGGATTACGCGACAGCCACGCTTCTTCCGTCGTGAACGGCAGCATCGGCGCCAACCAGGTCACCATGCAATCGAAGATCGTGCGGATGACGGCCAGCGCTGCACGGCGGCGCAGGCTCGACGGCGCGTCGCAATAAAGCGTATCCTTGCGGACATCGAAATAGAAGGCCGAAAGCTCGACATTCGAAAAATCGATGAGAGCACGGGCGATGCGCTTGAAGTCGAAGGCGTCATAGCTTTCGCGCACCAGCTCGTCGAGTTCCGCAAGACGGTGCAGCATGAGCTGTTCCAGCTCCGGCATATCGGCAGGGGCTATCACCTCGCCCTTATCATGCGCGAGTGTGCCGAGCATCCAGCGGATAGTGTTGCGCAGCTTGCGGTAGGCGTCGATGTTGGTCTGGATGATCGTCTTGCCGACGCGCAGATCCTCGGCATAGTCCGATGTCATGACCCACAGGCGCAGAATGTCGGCGCCGGCATCCTTCATCACCTCCTGCGGCGAGGTGACGTTGCCCTTGGACTTCGACATTTTCTCGCCCTTCTCGTCCATGGTGAAACCATGGGTGAGAACGGTGTCGTAAGGCGCGCGGCCGCGCGTTGCAGCGCTTTCGAGCAGCGACGAATGGAACCAGCCGCGATGCTGGTCCGAGCCTTCGAGATAGAGGTCCGCCGGCCATTTCAGGTCCGGACGGTCTTCCAGCGTGAAGGTGTGGGTCGAGCCCGAGTCGAACCAGACATCGAGGATGTCCATGACCTGCGTCCACGGCTCATTGGCCTTTTCGCCGAGGAAGCGCTCGCGCGCACCTTCGCCAAACCAGGCATCGGCGCCTTCCTTCTCGAAGGCCTCGAGGATGCGGACGTCGACGCCCTCGTCCTGCAGGATCTGGCCATCGTCATCGACGAAGATGCAGATCGGCACGCCCCAGGCGCGCTGGCGCGACAGAACCCAGTCCGGGCGCTGCTCAATCATAGCGCGCAGGCGATTCTGGCCGGCGGCGGGCACGAAACGCGTATCGTCGATCGCCTTGAGGGCGCGCGAACGCAGCGTCGTGCCATCGGCAAGGTCCTTGTCCATATAGACGAACCATTGCGGCGTGTTGCGGAAGATGACCGGCTTCTTCGAACGCCAGGAATGCGGATAGGAATGCTTCAGCCTCCCCCGCGCGAACAGCGTGTTCGTCTCGATCAGGGCCTTGGTGACCAGCTCGTTGGCATTGCCCTTCTTGCCATTGTCATCCATGACGCGGCCGCCTTCGAAGCCGGGGGCATCGGCGGTGTAGAAGCCGGCGTCATCGACCGGGAACGGGATGCGGGAGGAGATGCCACGCGCTTCAATCTGGCGGGCATGGCTCGTCCAAGCATCGAAGTCCTCGCGGCCGTGGCTGGGAGCCGTATGCACGAAACCAGTACCGGCATCGTCGGTGACATGATCGCCGTCGAGCAACGGAACTTTGAAGTCGTAGCCGAGCGAGGCCAGCGGATGGGCGCAGGTGATCGCAGCCAGATCGTCGGCAGTCACGTCGCGCAGGCGCTTGTACTGCAGCTTCGCCTTGGCAAAGGATTCCTCGGCAAGCTTGTCGGCAAAGATCAGCTTTTCGCCCGGACGCGGGCCGAAATCGTTCGCGGCTTCCGTCACTTCGTAGAGGCCGTAGGACACACGCGACGAATAGGAGATCGCCCGGTTGCCGGGGATCGTCCAGGGCGTGGTCGTCCAGATAACGACGAAAGCACCGGCAAGTGCGGCCGGACCTTCGACGACTGGGAACTTCACCCAGATCGTGTCGCTCTCGACATCGGCATATTCGACTTCGGCTTCCGCCAGCGCTGTACGCTCGACCACGGACCACATGATCGGCTTGGAGCCTCGATAGAGCTGGCCGCTGCGGGCGATCTTCAAGAGTTCGCCGGCGATGCGGGATTCCGCATGGAAGTTCATCGTCAGATAGGGATTGTCGAAATCCCCTGTGATGCCGAGGCGCCTGAACTCCTCGGACTGGATCTTGATCCAGCCGGCGGCGAAGTCACGGCATTCCTGGCGGAATTCGTTGACCGGAACCTCGTCCTTGTTCTTGCCCTTCTCGCGGTATTTTTCCTCGATCTTCCATTCGATCGGCAGACCGTGGCAGTCCCAACCCGGAACATAATTGCTGTCATAGCCGCGCATCTGGAACGAGCGGGTGATGACGTCCTTGAGGATCTTGTTGAGCGCGTGGCCGATGTGGATGTTGCCGTTGGCATAGGGCGGGCCGTCATGCAGCACGAATTTTTCGCGCCCGGCGGCCGAAGCGCGCAGCTTCTTGTAGAGGTCCATTTCCTGCCAGCGCTTGACCAGCTCCGGCTCCTTTTGCGGCAGGCCGGCGCGCATCGGGAAGTCGGTCTCGGGCAGGTAAAGGGTTTTCGAATAGTCGATCTTTTCAGCGGTATCGGTCATTGTTCTGACAATTGCCTCGGCGTCTCGGGCGTTTTGCGCCGGAAAGGCGCAGCCATATGGGGATTTTTCGGCGGCGGAAAGCGCCTCGGGAACAGGCGCCCAAAACCCGGACCTTCCGGCAACTTACAGCGCGCGGAAGGCCGGGCCAATAATTCGTATCGATGGGCTCAGCCGAAATTGGGTCATGGTTGGCGGTTCATAGGCGCTTTTTGCATGGAAAGAAAGAGGGATCAGCCGCCGCAAGGTATAGAAAAGCCGATCGGAGCTGGCCCAACAGGCTGTGCTGCTGCCCTGCGAACGTGGCGCTCAAGAAAAGGCGATGAACAGGTCGATGTCCCCAAGTGGCCGCACGCCGGCGAGGAGCGCCCTCGCCTCTTCCTCGTCCTTCCTGATCTGGGCGACCAGCGGGTCGAGGCCGTCGAACTTCAGTTCGGGCCGGAGATAGCCGAAGAAGGAGACGGAGCAGACCTGGCCATAGAGATCGCCGCTGAAGTCGAACACGAAGGTTTCGAGCAGCGGCGCGCCATTGTCGGTCACCGTCGGGCGCCGGCCATAGCTGGCTACTGCATCGCGAATGACGCCGTCGGCGGCGCGGAAGCGCACAGCGTAGATGCCGGCCTTTAACTGCACCTCGGGTGGCAACCGCATATTGGCAGTCGGGAAACCAAGCGAGCGGCCGAGTTTTTCGCCGCCGATGACCTCTGCTTCGACTGTGTAGCGATAGCCGAGCAGACCTGCGACCTCCGCCACCTCGCCTTCCGCCAGCAGTTCTCGGATGCGGCTTGACGAGACCACCTCGGCATTTTCATCGCGGTAAGCATCGATCAGCGTGACGCCGAAGCCGTTTTTGCTGCCGGCGTTCATCAGGAAAGCCGGGCCGCCCTGGCGGTCATGGCCGAAATGAAAATCGAAGCCGGTGACCACTTCCGACGCATGCAGCCAGTCGATCAGAATCGAATGGACAAATTCGTCGGCGGAACGCTGCGAAAAGGCACGGTCGAAGGGATATTCGATGACGGCATTGAAGCCGATTGCCTCCAGGAGGCGCGCCTTCAACGGCGCCGGCGTCAGGCGAAAAACAGGCTGATCGGGCTTGAAGACGGTTCGCGGATGCGGCTCGAAGGTCAGAACCAGCGCCGGCACGCCGCGCTCCCTGGCGATTTCCAGCGCGCGATCGAGTACGGATTGATGGCCGCGATGCACGCCGTCGAAATTGCCGATGGCAATGACGCCGCCTTTGAGATTATCCGGCAGCGGTTCGCGGGTCTCATTGCGATGGAAAACCGTCATCGGCTACCACTCTCCTCAGACAAGGCGCGGCATCCACCACTTCGGCGACGCCTGTTCGCGCGCCAGAAAGGCGCCAAGCGCTGCCTCGTCGGTGTGACCGTCGACAACATATTCGCGGGCATGAATGCCATGGCTTATATAAAGAAGATCGAGGCCGTAATCGAGCGCGCCGCGCACATCGGTCGGCATGCCGTCACCGATGGCGACAACGCGCGACAGCGGGAACTCGCCGCGCGCTTCGCGGGCGGCAGCAATCGAGGCATCGTAGATCGGCTGATGCGGTTTGCCGGCAATCCGCGTCTCGCCGCCGAGCCGATCGTAATAAGCGGCCATGGCGCCGGCGCAGGGGATCATGCGGTGGCCACGCTCGACAACGAGATCGGGATTGGCGCAGATCAACGGCACATTACGGGCCGACCAGGCCTTCAGCATGTCGGTATAGTCGTCGGGGGTCTCGGTTTCGTCATCGAAAAAGCCGGTGCAGACGATGCTCTCGGCCTCTTCAGCCTCGACGCGCACGACATCCAGCCCCTCGATGATGGCGATGTCGCGCTCGGGACCGAGCAGAAATACCTTTTTCGGACCCTCGGCAATTAGGCGGCGGGTAACGTCGCCGGAGGTGACGATGCGGTCATAGGCACTGTCGGGAACGCCGATCTCCCGCAGTTGCTGGACCACCTTCGGCGCCACGCGGGGAGAATTGGTGATGAGGACGACCGTCAGTCCTTCGGCCCGTGCAGCTTCCAGCGCAACCGGCGCGTCCTTATAGACGGAGACGCCGTTGTGCAGCACACCCCAGACATCGCAGAGCGCGACGTCATAAAGTTTGCCGATCTCGCGGAAGCTTTCGATACGCTGGCCCATGCAGTCCTCGTGGTCAAAGAAATCACGGGCTGACATCGCAAACCGGCCGGCAAATTACAAGAGCGGAGCTCAGGTTTTTGCATCGCACACAAACTGCGTTCGTTTCATCCCGCGAAGCGCAGCAGGCAACCGACCAAGGCAGATATGCCAAGCACGGTTGCCACCCCTGCCCGCTGACGGAAGACCAGCACAATGGCGAGAATGAAAAGCAAAAGCGCGGAAATATCCAAGGTAACCCAGGCTGGCCAGGCGACGGCAGCGATCGGAACATTCGCATAGTCGCCACCCTGAATCTTCACGCGATGGCTCAAAAGAATGAGCCGCCCGGTATCGGCGAAGAGCACATGCAGGCCGAACCAAACCGACAGATTGGCCATGACGCCGACGATCGCAGCCGTGATCGCGGCAAGAGCCGCCGACAGGCCAGAATGACCGCGCAGCCGCTCGATGAAAGGGGCGCCGGCGAAAATGAAAAGGAAGCTCGGCGTGAAAGTCGCCCATGCCGTGAGGCCGGCGCCGAGGAAGCCAGCGGTCAACGGATCGAAGCCGAAGGGGTTCCGGAAGCCGGCGATGAAGCCAACGAAACAGAGAACCAAGATCAGCGGTCCCGGCGTCGTCTCCGCCAGCGCCAAACCATCCAGCATCTCTCCCGGCCGCAGCCAGGCGTAATGCTGGACGGCGGTCTGCGCGACATAGGCAAGCACGGCATAGGCACCGCCGAAGGTAACGACGGCCATGCGGGAAAAAAAGGAGAAGATGGTGCCGAAGACATTGCTTCCGCCGCTGAGCGTTTCGGCGATGATGTCCCTCGGACCATCTATGGCTTGGATCAGCAACAGCGGCGCCTGCCAGATCACCAGCCAGCATAAGAGTGTGATAATGGCGGTCCGCAGGCGGTCACTTCGCAGCGCTCCAATGCCGATATTGGCGACGGCAGGCCGCGGCAACCGCGGCCGCCAGTGGTCATCCTGGTAAGCCCGATAGAGCACGCGGCTATAGCCCGAGAGGCCGGCCAAAAGCACCACCAACGGAAATGGCAGGTCAAAGACGAAGAGCAGAACGAAGCTTGCGATCGCGACCGCGATATGGAACCGCGTCTTCAAGGCCCGGCTGCTCAGCCGGATCAGCGCCTGCAGCACGATCGCCAGCACGCCGGCCTTGATGCCGAAAAAGACGGTCGCAAGCAGGGTTGTATCGTGAAACACGGCGTAGAAGGCCGATAGCGCCAGGATGACGGCGAAGCCCGGTAGGATGAACAGGAGCCCGGCTATCAGACCGCCGCGGATGCCGTGCTGCAGCCAGCCGATATAGGTGGCGAGCTGCTGTGCCTCGGGGCCCGGTAGCAGCATGCAATAGCTCAGCGCATGTAAAAAGCGCTCTTCATCGATCCAACGCTTCTCATCGACCAGGATGCGATGCATCAACGCGATCTGCCCGGCCGGGCCGCCGAAGCTCAATACGCCGATGCGCGCCCATATGCGTGTGGCCTCGCTGAGGGAGGGAGGCGCGGCGAGAGCGTCAACCAAAACGGTTTCGCTCACGATCTTTTAGCTCCATGCGAGACCCAATCATGCTTTTCCTGCGTCGCGTCGCGCGCCCAGCGATAAAGCGCGTCATAACACAACATGCCTGCATCCAACTGTTCGATGTCGTCAGCGTACATACGCGACAGTCCGAGCGAAATCGCAAGCAAGCCGGCCGCCTGCGGTTCGAGATCGGGCCGGTTGGTATCGGCGCCCCTGACGATGCGGGAAAGATGATGAAGCGCCGGGAGTTCGAGCCGGAATTCCTTGACCATCGTATCGAAAGTGCATTCCTCCTCGCGATGGCTCCAAAATACCCCCTCCACGTCGAAGGGCGTCGCGCCGAAACGTTCGGCAACACCGTCGACTTCCTGCGGCGTGACAAAGAGAAACGACGCGCCGGGATCAATGAAACGGCGGATCAGCCAAGGACAGGCGATGCGATCGATCTTCGGCCGGGCGCGGGTCACCCACACGGTTGCACCCGACGCATTGGCCCCGGGCAGGATCGAAACAGGGATCAATGGCAATCCGGCTGCCCGCCAGGCATCGAGGCCACCATCGAGGATTTCCGCCGCAGCGCCGGCCAACCGCAGCCAGGCGGCGACGCCTTCGCTGAGCTTGCCGCCATGCTGACAGAGGCAGACGACATTTCGGTCGCGAAATTCGGCGGCCCAAGCCTCGACGTTCTCATGATCCCGGCGTCGCGAGGCCGGCAGCAGATAAGGATCGGCATCGAAATCATCGGTGTCGCGAACGTCCAATATGGCGGGCGCTTTCGGCGTACCGAGCAGACGAAGAAGCTTTTCGGGGGTGATGGCGTTGAACGAAGTCATGTTACGTCCCTTCCAAAAGAGATGGACGCGAAACTCCGGCATGACGCCTCGTGGGGTATTCGCAAACCCCATACTTCAGATTTTCCGGCAAAAGCCGCGGCAAGTCAACGAAGAGCTGTCCGAAAAAATTCACGGACACATTCTTGACTCGTTTAGCGGCCAATCCTAAATCACCGTCCGCTAGCACTCGCTAAGGCAGAGTGCTAACAAAGCCCCATACGGATCCCCCGCTGATCCGTGAATGTCATTTGATCGAGGGATTAGACAATGGCAAGCACCAATTTCCGCCCCCTTCATGACCGTGTCGTCGTTCGTCGCGTCGAGTCGGAAGAAAAGACCAAGGGTGGCATCATCATTCCGGACACCGCCAAGGAAAAGCCGCAGGAAGGCGAAATCGTCGCCGTCGGCTCTGGCGCCCGCGATGAATCCGGCAAGGTCGTAGCACTCGACGTCAAGGTTGGCGATCGCGTTCTGTTCGGCAAGTGGTCCGGCACCGAAGTCAAGCTCAACGGCGAAGACCTTCTGATCATGAAGGAAGCCGACATCATGGGCATCATCGGCTAATCCGGCCGATTTCCCCTTTTCCGATAAAGCTGACGGGCCATAAACCCGGACAACGCGAATTCAGGAGTTTCAAACATGGCAGCTAAAGAAGTAAAATTCGGCCGCAGCGCCCGCGAAAAGATGCTTCGTGGCGTCGACATCCTCGCTGACGCAGTGAAGGTCACGCTCGGCCCGAAGGGTCGTAACGTCGTTATCGACAAGTCCTTCGGCGCTCCGCGCATCACCAAGGACGGCGTCACCGTCGCCAAGGAAATCGAACTCGAAGACAAGTTCGAAAACATGGGCGCTCAGATGGTCCGCGAAGTTGCTTCGAAGACCAATGACATCGCCGGCGACGGCACCACGACCGCAACCGTTCTCGCCCAGGCCATCGTTCGCGAAGGCGCCAAGGCTGTTGCAGCCGGCATGAATCCGATGGACCTGAAGCGCGGTATCGACCTCGCCGTTGCTGAAGTCGTCAAGGATCTCCAGGCCAAGGCCAAGAAGATCAACACTTCGGAAGAAGTCGCACAGGTCGGCACGATCTCGGCAAACGGCGAAAAGCAGATCGGTCTCGATATTGCTGAAGCCATGCAGAAGGTCGGCAACGAAGGCGTCATCACGGTTGAAGAAGCCAAGACCGCTGAAACCGAACTCGAAGTCGTCGAAGGCATGCAGTTCGACCGCGGCTACCTCAGCCCCTACTTCGTGACCAACCCGGAAAAGATGATCGCCGACCTCGAGGACGCGTTCATCCTCCTGCACGAGAAGAAGCTCTCGAACCTGCAGGCCATGCTCCCGGTTCTCGAAGCCGTCGTTCAGACCGGCAAGCCGCTGCTCATCATCGCTGAAGACGTCGAAGGCGAAGCTCTCGCAACGCTCGTCGTCAACAAGCTGCGCGGTGGTCTGAAGATTGCTGCCGTCAAGGCTCCGGGCTTCGGCGATCGCCGCAAGGCCATGCTGGAAGACATCGCCATCCTGACGGGCGGCACTGTCATCTCCGAAGATCTCGGCATCAAGCTCGAGTCTGTCACCCTCGACATGCTCGGCCGCGCCAAGAAGGTTTCGATCTCCAAGGAAAACACCACGATCGTCGACGGCGCTGGCGCCAAGTCCGACATCGAAGGCCGCGTTGCCCAGATCAAGGCTCAGATCGAAGAAACCACCTCCGACTACGACCGCGAAAAGCTGCAGGAACGTCTTGCCAAGCTCGCTGGCGGCGTTGCCGTTATCCGCGTTGGCGGTTCGACGGAAGTCGAAGTGAAGGAAAAGAAGGATCGCATCGACGACGCTCTCAACGCGACGCGCGCTGCTGTTCAGGAAGGCATCGTACCGGGCGGCGGCACAGCTCTGCTGCGTTCCTCCGTCAAGATCTCCGTCAAGGGTGAAAACGACGATCAGGAAGCCGGCGTCAACATCGTCCGTCGCGCTCTGCAGGCTCCTTGCCGCCAGATCGCTGAAAACGCTGGTGATGAAGCTTCCATCGTTGTCGGCAAGATCCTCGACAAGAACGAAGACAACTGGGGCTACAACGCTCAGACGGGCGTCTATGGCGACATGATCTCCATGGGCATCGTCGACCCGGTCAAGGTCGTTCGCACGGCTCTGCAGGACGCAGCTTCGGTTGCTTCGCTGCTGATCACCACCGAAGCCATGATCGCCGAGCTGCCGAAGAAGGACGCTCCGGCTATGCCGGGCGGCATGGGCGGCATGGGTGGAATGGACATGATGTGATAAGGCATTAGCCTTATTACGACTGTTCAATCCGGCATCCGGAATTGACGAAGGGCGGCTCTCGGGCCGCCCTTTTCATTTATGTTGAACCGGCTGCCACGCAAGTTTCAAAAGATATTGCAACTATGCAAATTTACGCAAATTGCCCCATTGCCGTTTTTATAAAAGCCCCTATAAATCGCAGCGCAATGATGTTCGAGGGATTGTTGCAGAGCACGTAAATTTTACTTGTTTTTGTTTCGCGTTAGCCGCAACAAAGCGTGATCCTAACCTTTTATATAGATTGCGCGCGTAGCTTCATTACTTGAAATGACTTGATAGATTGAATTGACGATCCGGAAGCACGCCTGGGCGTGAATGGATTCGGCGAAGGTGGGGTTTTGCCGGTCCATAGCTGTGCAACATGCAGAGCGGCGCTCCGCCCCATAATGCATGAAATTCGGTTGAAGCGCGCGCAGGGGAACCCGCGCCTCAGGGTGGGGAATATCTTGTTCAAGATCGCCAAAGCCAATCTTGCCGCGCCTTTCGCTCCGGGGTCGTTGGAGTTTAGCGGACATGGCCCTGATCTTCTGGCGCAGTTCTGCGTTTCCGAAGGTTGGACCGGCGATTTATCGAGCGGCGTCATCAAGCTTGGTCAATGGGGCACCATGCTGCATGGGTTGACCTCGTCCGAATGCGGCCTGTTGAGCCTGATGCATTGCTACGAAGCCCATGACCGCGCCCGCATCCTCGACCTGTTCGAGCAGGCAGCAACCGCATCCTCCAGCTTCTGCTACTCCACCACCGCACTCGGCGTCGGCGGGCATCGCCAACCTATCTTCTGCGTCGGTGAATCTATCGGCGCGGAAGGAAAACATGCCGGTAGCATGGTGGGCGTCTTCCTGTTTCCGCGCTTCAAACTCGAGCCGGGCAGCCAGTTGGCGAGCCGGCAATAGGGCATCGTTGTTGATGACAGTCAGGTGAGGTCTGTCACCGCCTCATCTCTGTGCCTGGCCCCTCACCCCCACCCCCTCCCCGCTCGTGCGGGGAGAGGGAGCCCATCGGCTTCGTATCTGTCGAAGAAACCCTATTGAAAATTCGGATCGATCCCCTCGCCCCGCAAGGCGGGGAGAGGGTTAGGGGCCAGGCACACAAGCGCGGCAAAGTTGGACGCGCCTGACCTGCCTTAAGCCCATCAATCCCGCTTCGGAATATTCAGCCCGCGCTGGCTCGCCGGGCGGGCGATGGCACGTTCAAGCCAATCCATGACCGCGGGGAAACTTGTGAGTTCGAGAACCTCCCGGCCGCCATAAAAGACGTCGACGCCCCGGACCCACGGGAAGGTGGCAATGTCGGCGATGGTGTATTCGTCGCCCATGATCCACTGGCGGCCCTGCAAGCGGCTTTCCAAGACGCTCAGCAGGCGCTTGGCTTCATCGCGATACCGTTCGACCGGATAGGGATTGTTGGCGACCTTGTCGGCGGCGAATTTGAAGAAGTGGCCGAACTGACCGAACATCGGACCAATGCCCGCCATCTGGAAGAATACCCATTGCAGCGTTTCATAACGCCCGGCCGCGTCCCTGGACATCAGCTTGCCGGTCTTTTCGGCGAGATAGACGAGGATCGCACCGGATTCGAACAGGCCGATCGGCTTGCCGTCAGGGCCGTTGGGATCGATGATCGCCGGGATGCGGCCGTTCGGGTTGAGCGAGATGAATTCCGGCGACTTCTGGTCGTTCGTGCTGAAGGAAATCAGATGCGGCTCATAGGGAAGGCCAAGTTCTTCGAGCGCAATCGATACTTTGACGCCGTTTGGTGTTGGCAGCGAGTAAAGCTGGACGATATCCGGATTGCTGGCAGGCCAGCGCTTCGTGATCGGAAATGAAGACAGATCGGCCATAGGGCTTCCTTCTGAAGATCATGATTTGGCGAATAAATTCGCGCCAACATAGCCGATATCGGGCATATGGGAAGAGTGCCAGCCGCAGGAGATTGTTCAACAATTGTGAACTAATCGTACGCTTTTGTTTATCTTTCCAATCTCACGAAAATCGCAAATAAGGGATCCCAGGAATTGTCACTCGGCACCCGCCACCTTTACTGGAGACCGTCATGTCCAACACCAATAACATCATCATCCTCGTGGCGCGCATCCTGCTCGCCTTCATGTTCATCTTCGCTGGCTTCGGCAAGCTGACCGATCCGACTGGCACCGCTGGCATGATCGCCGGCGCCGGCATGCCGGCCGCTACGCTGCTCACCTATCTTGCCGGCGCCTTCGAATTCGTCACCGGCGTCTGCGTTCTCATCGGCTTCCAGATCCGCATCGTCGGCTGGCTGCTCGCCGTTTTCTGTGTCTTCACCGGCATCGTCTTCCATCTGCCGACCGTCAACGTTCCGGATTTCCCGGCGGCCGCCAATGGCTGGATCAATGGCCTGAACTTCGTCAACTTCCTGAAGAACATCACGCTCGCCGGCGCCTACGTCATGCTCGCCACCAACGGCCCGGGCGTCTATTCGCTCGACGCACGCCGCGGTGCCTACGCAGCCGCCTGATTGCGCAAGACCTCCCAAGCATGAAAAGCCCGCCGGTTCCCCGGCGGGCTTTTTCGTATCATTGAACAGAGCAGGAGATATCAGAGCGCGGCGCGCACGGCATCGATGATGCGCTGAACCAAGGGATCGCTCTCGTGGCTCTCCTTGCGCGCGCGGACGAGGCAGGCCTCGGAGCGCAGGATCGTGCCGTCGGAAAGCACCTTCAAATGGTTCGCCTTCAGCGTCGAACCGGTCGAGGTGATATCGACGATGATATCTGCAGAGCCGGCGGCAGGCGCCCCTTCCGTGGCGCCGAGGCTTTCGACGATGCGATAGAGCTGGATACCGTGCTGGCTGGAGAAGAACTGCTGCGTCAGCCGCCAATATTTGGTGGCGATCGTCAGCCTGCGGCCGCGCCGCGCGCGGAAATCGGCAGCGACGTCGCCAAGATCGGCCATGGTATCGACATCGAGCCAGATATCCGGAACGGCAACCACGACGTCGGCATGACCGAAGCCGAGGCGGGCGCAGAACTCGACGCGCCGATCAGCATCGGCCAAGCCCTCACGCACCAGATCCTCGCCGGTGACGCCGAAATCGACGCTGCCATTGCCGATCTCGCGCGAGATTTCGGAAGCAGAGAGGAAAGCGACCTCGACATCGTCCCAGCCTTCGACACGACCGCGATAGGAGCGGTCATTGCCGACGGCAATGATGGGCATGCCGGCGCGTGCGAAGATATCGGAGCAGTCGTCCTTCATGCGACCCTTGGAGGGAAGCGCAATGGTGATGGTCATCAGGCGGCCCTCGCAGTTTCGATCCGGTCGAGCCAGAGCGCGAAGCCGACGGCTGGGATGTGGTCCTTCGCGCCGAGCAGTGTCAGCAATCGGTCAAAACGGCCGCCACCAGCGAGCACTGCCGGCGATCCTTCCACCATCACCTCGAAGACGAGACCGGTGTAATAGTCGAGCGGACGACCGAAGGCGGCGCGATACTCGATCCGGGAAGCATCGACGCCGGCATTGGCAAGAGCCGCGACGCGGGCATCGAAACGCTCAAGCGCCGTGCCCAGTTTCAGCCCGGCCGCATCGGCAAAGCCGGCCAGCGCCGAAGATGCATCGGCGAGCGGCAGGCTGAGCGACAGGAATTCCTCCAGGACACCGAAAGCCGCATCATCGAGATGGGTTTCCGAAAGGACCAGCTTTTCGCGGAGACGGCGAGCGATCTCCAATGGCGAGCGGCTGGCATTGGTGGAATAGCCGGTCGCCTTCATGGTGCTGTCGATATGCGTGACCAGCCCCTGCTCGTCGCCGCGCGTCAGAAAGTCCAGCACATGCGGATCAAGGCCGGTCACCGGCTGCGGGCTTGCGAGCCGTGCCAACAGCGTTTTGAGATGCGTCATATTGCCGAAAGCATGGATCAGCCGTTTCTGCCAGCCGGAGGGCAGACCGAGCGCCTGTACGACCGCCTCGAACACGGCTTGATCGCCGAGCGTCACGGAGAGCGCCTTGCCCGGCACAAGCCGGTTGAGAATGCCGATGGCATCGCCAATGAGGCGGGCGTCGGCGCCGGCGATATCGCGGTCGCCAAGATCCTCTATCCCCGCCTGATAGAATTCATTGCCGCCTTCGCGACGCTGGCGGAAGATTTCGCCGAGATAGGAATAGCGCTTCGGTGTGCCCGTCGCGGTCTCGATATGGCGCAGGCAGACGGGGATCGTAAATTCCGGACGCAGGCAAAGGCTGGCGCCGGTTTCGCTTTCTGTCATGAAGATACGCCGGCGAAGATCTTCGCCCGCCATGTCGAGGAACGGTTCGGCCGGCTGGATGATCGGCGTATCGACCCGTTCGGTCCGGCGGCCGGCAAACTCAGCCAGGAGATCGCCGGCGAAATCGGGGAGGTTGATCAGGGGCATTTATCCCGCCCTCTTCCGATCTTCCGCCTGCGCTGCCAAAATCTCTAGCACCTTGGCCACCAGATCGGCTTCCGGCACGGTCTCCTGCGCAACGCGGGCCTCGCGCCAGCTTGCATTGTCCTCGATCTCGCCGGAGAGACGCTTGCCTTCGATCAAGTCCTTGAGCTGTACGACGCCCTGGGCGCGCTCGTCGCCGCCCTGGATGATGGCAATC
This sequence comes from Rhizobium sp. SEMIA4064, assembly GCF_003025035.1. Taxonomy (GTDB): domain Bacteria; phylum Pseudomonadota; class Alphaproteobacteria; order Rhizobiales; family Rhizobiaceae; genus Rhizobium; species Rhizobium paranaense. The sequence continues at coordinate 103,822 of NZ_PYJN01000006.1, read as the reverse complement.
GGGCAGCCGCGGCGATCGGCGTATTTCAGTTGGTTGCCGAACTTCTTCCAATTGCCCTGGAACATTTCGGCACGGATGCCGGCGGCGCGCAGTTGCTGCGTGAAGCGCTGGTAGCGGCCCATGGCCTCGACATCGCCATCCATGACGGTGACGAGCACGGGTTCGATCACCTCTTCCGTGCCGAGCTTGCCGAGATTCTTCAGCGCCGTCATCAGGCGCGACACGCCGATGGAGAAGCCAGTGGCCGGCACCGGCTGGCCCATGAAGCGCGAGACGAGCCCGTCATAACGACCGCCGCCACCGACGGAGCCGAAGACGACCTTTTCGCCCTTCTCGTTGGTCACGTCGAACAACAGCTCGGCCTCATAGACCGGGCCGGTGTAATATTCGAGGCCACGCACGACGGACGGGTCGATCTTGATACGATCGGAATGATAGCCAGCGCTGGTGACCAGCGAACCGATCAGGTTCAGCTCCTCGACGCCTTCGCCGCCTTTGGATGTGCCGGCGACAAGCTCAGCGAGCCGGACAGCACTTTCGGCATAATCCTTGATGCCGACGAAGAAGAGCACTTTTTCGATCTGATCCGCGTCCAGCCCGGCACCCTTGGTGAAATCGCCGGACTCGTCCTTGCGCCCCGGTCCAAGCAGCAGTGCAACCCCTTCCGGGCCGAACTTGTCGAGCTTGTCGATGGCGCGCAGAACGTTCAGCCGCTGGGCGGCCTTGTCGTCGCCGCCAAGACCGATCGCTTCGAGCACGCCGTCGAGGACCTTGCGGTTGTTGACGCGGATCACATAGTCGCCGCGCTTGATGCCCAAGGCCTCCAGCGTGTCGGCCATCATCATGCACATTTCGGCATCGGCCTGCACGCCCGGCGCGCCGACCGTATCGGCATCAAACTGCATGAACTGGCGGAAACGGCCGGGACCCGGCTTCTCGTTGCGGAAAACATAGCCGGCACGATAGGTGCGGTAGGGAAGCTGGATCTCGTTGAAATTCTCCGCGACATGACGGGCGAGCGGCGCCGTCAGGTCGTAGCGCAGCGACATCCACTGCTCGTCATCGTCCTGCAGAGAAAACACGCCCTCGTTCGGCCGATCGCTGTCAGGCAGGAATTTGCCGAGCGCATCGGTATATTCAAACAGCGGCGTTTCGACGGGATCGAAACCATAATGCTCGTACACGGCCCGGATCTTGGCGGTCATTTCGTTGACGGCGCGAATATCGCTCGCCGAACGATCGACAAAGCCACGCGGCAGGCGGGCTTTGAGCTTTTGCGGTTTCTTTTGTTTATCGCTCATTTGCAGGATAATCCGGTACGAGAACAGTGGCGGTTAACTAGCGGATAGCGCGGGATGCGGCAAGGATTGTTGTATGCTGCTGTCCGTCAAAACCGACAAAAGCAACAGAAGCAGATGACTGGGACGTGGAAGCCATGCCCTACGCGATCAGCCTGAAATGCACCAACAACACGGCGCTGCCCGTCTTCGATCTGTGGCGGCAAGCCGGCGCCTTCGAAACTGTGCCGTCAATGCAAGGGCTGAGCTATCCTCCGCATCTGACTTTTGTCATCTACGAAGATATCTTGCCTGAGCACCTCTGCGAGGCCGTTGCCAAGGCTTTTCACAATATTCCGGCGATTTCGGTGGAGTTCTCAGGCATCCGGCACTTCAGGAACGATGTGCTGGTGCTTTGGGCGAGTCCGGTCGACGACAGCGCTTTGCGCCACGCCCACCATGCCATTCATCAGGAAATCGATCCCACCCTCTGTGATGAGCACTACCGGCCCGATCATTGGCAGCCTCATTGCACGATCGCGATGAAAATACCGATGGCATCGGCGGAAACAGCGCTGACATGGGCTGCGGAAACGCCGGCGAGATTTACCGTGACTTTCGACGCTGTCGATTGCGTGAGATTTCCTCCCGTCGAAATTCTGAGCGAGATCAAATTGGCGCCACGATATGCTGCCAACCATCGCTAAGCGCGATTTCCGCTTGCCTTTTGCGACCACAAATTTAGATTTTTGCTCATGCGCTTCTTCGCGATCCTGACAATGCTCATTGCCTGGCTGTTCTACGGCGCCATGCCGGCGCTGGCGAAATGTCCCATTTGCGATTCCGCGATGACGATGCCGGCTATTTCCAGCAAGAGCATGCATACCGCCATGGCTGATATGTCCGGCATGACGGATCACGGTTCCATGGCCATGCACACGGACAAGAAACCGGACAATCCCTGTGCCGACGGTATGGCGCATGTGCCTTCCTGCGCCGCCTGCCTTGCGGTCGCGCCGGCGCTTGCTGCGGATAATGGCAAGGCTCTGGCATTCTCCTATCCCGCGCCCACGCATGGCCAACGGCTGCATGATTCCCGACCGGCTCCCACAGCGCCGCCCCCCCCGTTTCGCCTGACGCTCCTGATTTCCATTCAACAACGCAGCGGACTTTTCCGCACACGACTTCAGATGCCGTTCAAAAACGGAAAGGAATTCTCATGCCTGTTTCAAAGTCCATCATTCTCGCCGGCGCTTTTGCTATCGCCCTTGCCATCCCCGCTTTCGCCGACGACATGTCCGGCATGGATATGAGCAAGCCCATGGGTAACCAAGGCGCATCCAGCAAGGCATTCAACGATGCCATGGGCAAGATGCATAAGGATATGATGATCACCTACAGCGGCGACGCCGACGCGGATTTCGTCCGCGGCATGATCCCGCATCATCAAGGCGCCATCGACATGGCCAAGATCGAACTCAAATACGGCAAGGACCCGGAACTGCGCAAATTGGCGGAAGGCGTCATTAAGGCGCAGGAGGCCGAAATCAAGGAGATGAACGCCTGGCTGAAGAAGCACGGTAAATAAGTCGGGTAAAAGCCGAGCCAGAGGCGACATCCATACCGCCTCTCGTCGCGATTAGAGCTTCTTGGACTGTGTCAATCGAGCCGCGATGAATGGCGCCACCGCCTCACCTATGCGAGACGGCGGCGTTTCATTCATGAACCGGCTCAAGCCTTCGGTTCGAAGGGCTGCGGCACGCGCTGGACACCCTGGCGGGCGAGCATCCAACCGGGATATTCCGCAGCCAGCGCGCTAACCTCGTCGAGCTTGGCGAGATCGTCTGCATCGAGCTTCAGCTTGACGGCGGCCAGGTTCTGATCGAGTTGGTCGAGACGCTTGGCGCCGATGATGATGCTGGTGACGAAAGGCTTTGTCAGGATCCAGGCGAGCGCCACGGTGGCGACGCTTGCACCGTGTTTCTCCGCCACGTCGCGCATGGCGGCAACGCAGGCCCAGGCGCGGTCCTTGTCAACCGGCGGGAAGTCGAAGCTGGCGCGGCGCCCCTCGCCATTACCGGGTGCGCCCGGGCCGTACTTGCCGGAAAGCAGACCGCCGGCGAGCGGCGACCAGACCATCAGGCCGAGCTTTTCTTCCGCCATCAGTGGCACGATTTCGCGCTCCAGATCACGGCCGGCGATGGAATAATAGGCCTGCACCGTCTCAAACCGAGCAAAGCCGCGGCGTTCGGAAACGCCAAGCGCCTTGGCGATGCGCCAGGCCTGCCAGTTGGACACGCCGACATACCGCACCAGTCCGCGAGAGACGAGATCGTCAAGCGCACGCAGCGTCTCGTCGATCGGCGTCACTGTGTCCGTGGCATGGATCTGATAGAGGTCGATGTGATCGGTCTGCAGCCGCTCCAGGCTGGCTTGGACCGAGTCCATGATATGGCCGCGCGACGCGCCGCGGTCGTTCGGCTTGTCGCCCATGACGCCATAGACCTTAGTGGCGATGACGACGTCCTTGCGTGGCACGCCGAGGTTCTTCAGGGCCTGGCCGAGCAGCTTTTCCGAATTGCCGAAGGAATAGACGTCGGCGGTGTCGATGAAGTTGACGCCGGCCGCGAGCGAGCCTTCTACGATCTTGTCGGCCAGCGCCTGATCGACGTCTGCTATCGAGCCCCAGAGGCTGTTGCTGGGATTGGCTTCGCCGAAGGTCATCGTACCCAGGCAAAGTTCTGAGACGAACATGCCGGTATTACCGAGTTGGTTATAACGCATTTGAAGAAATCCCTTGTGATCCGCCGGAAGCGGCTTCCGGCCGGTGAATTCTTGTCTCTTGGCTATTGGCCTCGGCATGACAGCCGCTCGTCCGCGCTGCCTTGGGAGGTCCGGAGAAGGTCATCGAAGAGCGATCTTGGCACCGCTTTCATCGAGACAACATCGACATAATGCACCGGAATTCGATTTCAACGCGATACCCGGCACCGATCACGATGCAGTTACCAGCGCTTCACCCTTGCCTCCGTTTCGGCGCGCGATAGACTCTCGCATCCATGCAATCCGCAAGAGCACGAAATGTCCATGACGCAACGCCCCTTGACCACCATCGGCTTCGATGCCGACGATACGCTCTGGCAAAACGAACAATTCTATCGTCTGACGGAACGACAGTTCATCGAACTGCTTGCCGATTATGCCGAGAGCGAGAACATTTCCCAAGGGCTGCTGGAAGCCGAGAAGCGCAACCTGCATCATTACGGCTTCGGCATCAAAGGTTTCACGCTGTCCATGATCGAGACGGCGATCGAGATCACCAAGGGCGAAGTGCCGACGACCGTGATTGCGCAAATTCTCGACATCGGCCGCGATCTGCTTGCCCATCCCGTCGAAACGCTTCCCAATGTACGGCAGACATTGGAAGCTCTGACGGGCAGCTACCTGCTGGTCCTGATCACCAAAGGCGATCTTTTCGATCAGGAGCGCAAGCTTGCGCAATCCGGCCTCGGCGACCTCTTCGATGCCATCGAAATCGTCTCCGACAAGAATGCCTCCACCTATCGCCGCATCTTCTCCAAAGTCGGCGACGGGCCGGAACGGGCGATGATGGTCGGCAACTCGCTGAAGTCAGACATCGTGCCCGCGCTCGCCGCCGGCAGCTACGGCGTCTTCGTACCGCACGAACTCACATGGGCCTTCGAACATGTCGCCGAACCGACCGAGGCGCCGAGATTTCGAAAGATCGAGCATCTGGGGGAGCTGCGAGGGGTAATCGACGGGTTGGGTTGAAGGTCTTCAAAACCTGCGAATGAAAAACTTACTGCGGTTGCGAAGATCTTTTGGGAAATAGCGACGGCGCCTGATCCGCCGGCTGGTTCGATTGCTGTGTGGCCGACGGATTGGGATCGATGAGGATTTCATAGGGTGCGCCGAGGCCGCGGCGGCGGGTGACGCGGGAGTAATAGGGCTTGATCAGCCATGTCGTGTCCTCATTGACGGTGACATCGGCGACCATGCCATCTTCGTCAGTGCCGAAGAAGGATTCGTCATCGTTCGAGGAGAGATCGAAGATCGCCATATAGGCGTATTTGCTCTTTGAGCTGAAGGTGATCCGCACATGCTGCCCCTTCTTGAGCGGCAGCGTGTAGACCTTGCCCTTGCCGAACTTCGTCCAGCCCGTCAATTTCTCCAGGACGGCCGGGAAACCAAGCTTTTCCACGGTCTCGCCGCGATCGACTTGCGGAAGCGCCGTCTGCTGGGCACCCTGGCTGCTGTCATCGTTCTGGGTGTCCTGCGCATGGGCGAACTGACCGCCGAGCAGGGCGAAAGTGAGCAGGGAAAAAGCAAGCACCAGACGTTTCATGGCCGTACCAATGCACTGCGCATCGCCTCCACCTCTTTCCGGCAATAGCAGCCTTCGATGTGATCGTTGACAAGGCCCATGGCCTGCATGAAGGCATAGACCGTGGTGGGGCCGACAAAGGTCCAGCCGCGTTTCTTCAGGTCCTTCGAGATGCGCACCGAGACCGGAGTCGTTGGATTGGCGACGAGGGTCGGATAGTCGACAAAGGCCGGCCGCTCCTCGGCTGATGGCTCGTGGCTCCAGAAATACCGGGCGAGCGAGCCGAATTCCTGGCGCAACTCGATGGCGCGGCGGGCATTGTTGATGGTGGAGACGATCTTGCCGCGATGCCGGATGATGCCGGCATCGCCCAGGCAGCGCTCGATGTCAGCCTCACCGAACTCCGCCACTTTCTCGAAATCGAAATCGGCAAAGGCCGCGCGGAAATTCTCGCGCTTGCGCAGGATCGTCAGCCAGGACAGGCCGGATTGAAATCCCTCCAGGCAGATCTTTTCGAAAAGCCTGATGTCGTCGATGACGGGCCGGCCCCATTCCTGATCGTGGTAGCGCTGATACTCCAGCAGATTGCCGTGCCAGAAGCAGCGGTCCTTGCCATCCTCACCGGTGATGATGCCTGTTCCGGCCATTGTTGCAGTTCGTCCCCTGTTTCAGAACCCAATCCCGAAAACTGGCGGGCAGCTTTCGGATAAGATCATGCCAATCAAATACTTAAGATCGAGAGAACGATTCGAAGGCAAGTCATCCCGATTCAAGGTTTACCACTTGCAAACCGTCTTTCCAAACCAAGCGGTAACCCTGACAAAGGTTTATCGGCTTCGCGGCATTTTGATGAATAGATGTTTACCATTCGCTGGCGCGCAAGTGGCACCATGTTCCTGACCGGGCGCAATTACGCCCATCCTCGGCCCGTTTGTAGAGAGTTTGTCCGATGATGAAACAATGCATTTTATTTGCTGTGGGCGCTTTGAGCCTGCTTGCTTCCAGCGCCTTCGCCGACGATCGTTACCAGTCGCGTCCGCCTGTCATCGTCAGCCCCGATCTGACCGCCCCTTGGGTGATGCAGCTCGGCGGGGCCAGCGTACAGCCGGCCGTCTATCCCGGTCGCCCCATGGCGCGTCAGGCCGTCAACCCGATGAACGATCCGGCGGATAGCCAGGCCGCCAATCCGCAGGTACGGCGGGTGGTCCAGCCGCGCGGCCTGTTTTCGCGTCCCGTCGTGCAGCAGGTCGCTGTCGTCCGGCCGCAATATCCGGCGGTCCACGGCCAAATCGACCCGCAGTTCCTGCCGCAGATCGTCGACTACCAGACAAAAGAGAGGCCGGGCACCATCGTCATCGACACCAACGATCGCTTCCTTTACCTGGTGATGGACGGCGGCAAGGCACGGCGCTACGGCGTCGGCGTCGGCAAACCCGGCTTCGAATGGGCCGGTGCCCATACCATTACCCGCAAGCAGGAATGGCCCGATTGGACGCCGCCATCGGAAATGTTGTCGCGTGAAGCCGCGAAGGGGCACTATCTGCCGGCCCACATGGAAGGCGGCGAAGCCAACCCGCTCGGCGCCCGAGCCATGTATCTCGGCTCTACCCTCTACCGTATCCACGGCACCAATGCGCCCTGGACGATCGGCAACGCCGTGTCTTCCGGCTGCATCCGTCTGCGCAATGAAGACGTGATCGATCTCTACAATCGTGTAAAAGTCGGGACACGCGTTATAGTGATGTGATTGCTACCAAGATTGCTGCGCACGGCATAATCGGGCGCAGCAACCCCATTGTAAGCATTGATATAAATCGACAATAACGCTCTTTTGGACGCGGAACAGACAGCCGCCCAACCGGCTCGATCTTTGTCTTTCAGCGATTTCATCTTGATCCTCTCGCAAGTTTCGTTAGTTTCTCGCCGAGTAAATCGAGAGGGGAATGACGGATGAAATCAATACTACCGGTCGCGGCGGCGGCGGGAATGGTGATGTCGTGCCTTTTGGCGGCATCGGATGCGGCAGCCTTCAGCGCTTCCGCACCTAACGCTGCGCAAGTTGCGCACACCGATGTGGTCCGCGTGGCAATGCAGCCGCAGGGACAGATCAAGCCGCAGTTTCAGCGACGGGTCGTGCGATTGGTGACCAATGAAGCACCAGGCACGATCATCATCGATACCAACAACAAATATCTTTACCTCATTGAAGGCGACGACCGGGCGCGGCGCTACGGCATCGGTGTTGGCCGCGAAGGCTACGGCTGGTCCGGCGTCGTCAAGATCGGCCGCAAGGCGGAATGGCCCGGCTGGACCCCGCCGCCGGAAATGATCGTTCGCGAAGCCAAGAAGGGCCACAAGCTGCCGGCCTATCAGGAAGGCGGTGAGGGCAATCCGCTCGGCGCGCGCGCCATGTATCTCTATCGCAACGGCAACGACACGGCGTTCCGCATCCACGGCACCAACCAGCCCTGGAGCATCGGCCTGAACATGTCGTCCGGCTGCATCCGCATGATGAACAAGGACGTGATCGATCTCTACGATCGCGCGCCCGTCGGCACCAAGGTCATCGTCGTCGGCCCCGGCAACAAGCAGGGTGAGGTCAGCTACCAGGATCGCGGCATCGACGTGCTGCGGACGATATTCGGCGGCTGAGAAACCGCAGGCTTTCCCGACCAGGACGTTCGACCATGACGAACGTCTGATACCTCTCTGTCGCTATCGCACCGTCTCCCCCATCTTGGGGGAGACAGATAATGTATGCCGCCTTCTTTATGGCTGCGGCGCATCTGTCTGACCATGCACTGTGGCGCAGGTGTAACATCTCCAAACTTATCGCATCTGGCGCCCGGCAAACTCCCCGTTTTATTCAGTTTCGTGTCAGCTTTCCCACCTAAGCCAGTCCAAACACGGAACGCTGCAATAGAACTGTCACAAAAGCACGCTTAGATAGCGACACTTTGCCATTTGGGGCCACTTGGGGATTTCATATGCATCGGGCATTTCGCATTAGGCAGCCGGCCGTCGCCGCGCTTGCGGTTTCAGCTTTTGTCTTTGCAGCCGGTTCGGCCTCAGCAGAGATGCAGTTTTCGGTTTACGGCGGCTTCCAGGGCGCGACCGGCGACAACGTCAAGACGTCTGACGGCGCTGACTTCGATCCCAACTGGTCAGGCAAATCCTTCAAGATGCCGCCCTATTTCGGCGTTCGCGGCATCTGGTGGCTGGACCAGTTCGACAAGTCGAACTGGGGCGTCTCGCTCGACTACACCCATGCCAAGGTCTATGGCGATCTTGGCAACACGCCCGGCTGGTCGCATTTCGAGTTCACCGACGGCCTGAATATGCTGACGCTGAATGCGCTCTATCGCTTCCAGGATCCGAGCCGCAAGTGGACGCCCTTTGTCGGCCTCGGCGCCGGCATCAACGTGCCCCACGTCGAAGTAACCCGCGCCTCAGGCCGCACCTTCGATTACGAATTCGGCGGCGCATCGCTGCAGGCGCAGGCTGGTGTCAGCTATCAGTTCAGCCAGCGCTGGTCGACCTTCGTCGAATACAAGGGCAACTACAACTTCGTGAACGTCCCGATCGATAGCGGCGCTAACCTGAAGACCGATGTCTTCACCCATGCCATCGATTTCGGCGTGTCATTCAGCTTCTAAGAGTCGCGGCCATTGTCGTTGCCGGTGCCCCTAAATCAGTTTCGATTTAGGGGGTTAGCCGCAAGACGGAACTGTTTCCTACTTTTCCCCGGACCGGCCTTAAGAGGCTGCCACCTTGAGCCGGCGCACCTTAGCCGGCATCTCGCCGCCATAGGCCCAATCCAGCAATTCGACCGTGTGCAGGATCGGCATGTCGGTTCCTGTCGCGATCTGCGTGATGCAGCCGATATTGCCGGTCGCGATGATATCGGCCTTCGTCGCCTCGAGATTCCTGACCTTACGCGCCCTCAGCTCGCCGGAAATTTCCGGCTGCATGATGTTGTAGGTGCCGGCCGAGCCGCAGCAAAGATGCCCCTCCGCCGGATCGCGCACGGTGAAGCCTGCCGCCTTCAACAGCAGTTTCGGCGCCATGGTGATCCTTTGGCCATGCTGCATCGAGCAGGCGGAATGATAGGCGACGGTGATGCCACGCGGCATATGCGATGGCAGATCGAGGCCGGCGAGATATTCGGTGATGTCCTTGGCGAGCGCCGAGATTTTTGCAGCCTTGTCCGCATAGGCCGGATCGAGCCGCAGCATATGGCCGTAGTCCTTGATCGTCGTGCCGCAACCCGATGCGGTGATAATGATCGCGTCGAGCCCTCCGGCTTCGATCTCGCGCATCCAGACATCGACATTGGCGCGGGCGCTGGCCAGCGCCTGTTCTTCCCTTCCCATGTGATGCACCAGCGAGCCGCAGCAGACCTCGCCTTCCGGCACCACCACTTCGACGCCCAAGCGGGTCAGTAGCCGGATGGTCGCCTCGTTGATGGCGGGATCGAGCACCGGCTGGGCGCAACCGGTCAGGATCGCTACCCGTCCACGCCGCTCCTCCTGCGGCTGATGCCGGCCGGGCTTGGCGAAGGACGACGGCGCCGGGATGGAGCGTGGCGCGAGATCCAGCATGGCAACAAAGGGGTTCAACGCCGGAATGCGCTTCATCAAACCCTTAAAAGGCTGCCCCCAGCGAGCAAGGTTGAGCGCAAAGCGAAACCGGCCGGGATAAGGCAGGACCGCAGCCAGCACGCTGCGTGTCAACCGGTTCATCAGGGGTCGTTTGTAGGTCTCTTCGATATGGATGCGGGCGTGATCGACCAGATGCATATAGTCGACGCCGGAGGGACAGGTGGTCACGCAGGCGAGACAGGAAAGGCAGCGATCGATATGCGTCACCACCTCCGCGTCGGCAGGCCTGCCGTTTTCCAGCATGTCCTTGATCAGATAGATCCGTCCGCGCGGACTGTCGAGCTCATTACCGAGCGTTACATAGGTCGGACAGGTGGCGGTGCAGAAGCCACAATGGACACATTTGCGCAAAATCGCCTCGGATTCCGCAACGTGCGGATCGGCAAGCTGGGCTGGGGTGAAGTTGGTTTGCATCAGGCTCTCCCTACCTTCGCCACAGCAGGGCCCGGCGCTTTGCGCCACCCCCTCATCCGCCCTGTCGGGCACCTTCTCCCCCTCGGGGAGAGGGTGAGCGTGAGGGGGGCCTGAGCAAAAGATTCCATCCGCATCACCCCATCTTCCCCGGATTGAGAATCCCAGCAGGATCGAACTTTTCCTTCACGCGCGCCGACAGCAAAGCCACGGCCTCGGGCTGCGGCTGGAAGGCGGACGTCGTGGCGCGAGCGGCGGGCGTAGCACGCAGCAAAGTGGCGTGACCGCCGCCAAGCACATGGATATAGCGACGCAGCAATTCACCCTCCGGCTCTGCCTCCATGCGCATCCAGACCAGGCCGCCCTGCCAATCATAATAGGCGTCGACGCCAGCCTCGAGGCGCAGCGCTGCGACGAGCTGGTGACCAATGCTAGGGGCGACGGAAACGCGCCAGACAGGGCGCATCGTGTCGTCGGCGTAGGGCTTCACATTGCGGATTTCACGCCAGAGACGGTGGCTTTCGGCTTCGGCAAGTCGCGCGACTGGGCCAAGTCGACGCATCGCGGCGGCCAGCTTCTCCGCCCTCACCGAGACGGAGCCAGCCAAACCTTCGACGCGCAACGCCGTCGCCGCTCCGTCCGGCAACCCGCCGTCCAGAAGCGTCCAAGTGACGGTCAGCGGCAAATGCGCAGCACCCGACACATCGACAGGCAACGCCATGGCGGCCGCCATGACATTTGCCGCCTCGGCATCGTTGAGGCCGGAAACGATGATCGTCTCCTCCGTCTTCGGTCGCGGCGGCACCCGGAAGGTGACTTCCGTCAGGAGACCGAGCGTACCGTGCGAACCGGCCATCAGCTTGACAAGATCAAGGCCGGTGACATTTTTCATCACGCGCCCGCCGGCCTTGATGATTTCGCCCTTGCCGTTGACGAAGCGAACGCCGAGCAGGCTGTCGCGTGCGGCGCCGCTTACGAAACGCCGCGATCCGGAGATATTTGCAGCGAAAACGCCGCCAATCGTCGGCTCGCCATCGGTCGCCATCAACGGCCGGTGGTCCATCGGTTCGAAGGCCATCATCTGACCGTTCTCAGCCAACACCGCTTCGATATCGGCAAGCGGCGTCCCCGCTCGCGCGGTCATCACCATCTCGCCCGGATTATAGGCGATGATACCGGTAAGTTCACACGAACATAGCGTGGCCTCCGCGGCAACGGCATTGCCGAAACCGGCACGGGTGTTACCGCCGACTATGGCCAATGCCGCGCGGCGCGCAGCGTGATCGCGGATGATGGCGGCCGCCTCGTCTTCCGTCTTCGGCAAAAATTCTCTCATACGGCGTTGCGACCATCCAGCGGGAAGACTTTAGAGGGATTGAGGATCCAGCCGGGATCGAAGGCAGCGCGCACCGACATCATCTGGGCGAGATCGGCCTCGGCATATTGGTGCCGCATCAGGTCGCGCTTCTCGATACCGACGCCATGCTCGCCCGTCAGGCAGCCGCCGGCATCGACACAGAGCCGGAGAATATCGTTGCCGGCTGCTTCCGCCTTGGCGGCATCCTCGGGATCATTGGCGTTGAACAGGATCAGCGGATGCATATTGCCGTCGCCGGCATGGAAGACATTGGCGACACGCAGGCCGTAGCGATCGACGATTTCGGACGTCTTCTTCAGGACATAGGAGAGCTGGCTGAGCGGCACCGTGCCGTCCATGCAGATATAGTCGGCAATGCGGCCGGTGGCGCCAAAGGCGGATTTACGTCCCTTCCAGATCAGCGCCGCTTCAGTCGCCGACTGGCATTCGCGCACCGTCTTCACCTGATGAGTACGGGCGATCTCGACGATACTTTTCAGCATGTCGTCCATCTCCGCTTCCGACCCCTCGACCTCGACGATCAGCAGCGCGCCGACATCCAGCGGATAGCCAGCATGGGCGAAAGCCTCGCAGATTTCGATCGCCGGCTTATCCATGAACTCGATGGCGACGGGGATGATGCCGGCGGCAATGACATCGGCAACACAGGCGCCCGCTTGCTCCGATGTGTCGAAACCGAAGAGAACTGGCCGCGCGCCTTCCGGCTTGGCGATCAACCGCACTGTCGCCTCAGTGATGATGCCAAGTTGCCCCTCAGAGCCGCAGACGAGCCCCAGCAGGTCATAACCCGCCGTATCCAGGGCCTTGCCGCCGAGATCGATCACCGTGCCATCGGTCAATACCAGCTTGACGCCCAGCAGATTGTTGGTGGTGACGCCGTATTTCAGGCAGTGCGCGCCGCCGGAATTCATCCCGATATTGCCGCCGATGGTGCAGGCGAGCTGCGAGCTCGGGTCGGGCGCGTAGAAAAATCCGTCCGCTGAGACGCTTTCGGAAATATGCAGATTGGTGACACCGGCCTGCACGGTCGCCGTGCGGTTGGCGAGATCGACGTCGAGAATGCGGTTCATCTTGGAAAGGCCGAGCACGACGGCATCTTCCTGCGGAATGGCGCCGCCGGAGAGCGACGTGCCGGCACCACGCGGCACGACGGGAATGCCGTAGCGATGGCAATATTTCATCACAGCCGCGACTTCGGCCGTCGAGCGCGGCAAGGCGACGGCGAGCGGCATGCGGCGATAGGAAATGAAAGCGTCCGTCTCGAAGGGCATGAGTTCGCGCGGCTCATGAACCAGACATTCCGGGGGCAAGAGATCAATAAGATCTGCGACGATCTCACGGCGGCGGGCAAGGACATCGGCGCGCGGCGCCAGAAATGAAATGGCCTCTGCCATGGCGTTCTCCTCTTGCACCCGAATATGGACGCCCCTCTTTTTAACGCCATATCATGCTTACCACTTTCCCGAAATTGGCGTAAATGACAAGCATTTATGCCAAAATAGGAATAAATTGCACCATGACCAATCTTGGGGATCTCGAAATCTTTGCCAGTGTCGTTACGACCGGCAGCATGTCGCTCGCCGGCCGCATACTCGGCTTTTCGCCGGCGGTGATTTCCAAGCGAATCAAACGGTTGGAAGATCGGCTCGGCACACGGCTTTTGCAGCGCACGACGCGGCAGATTTCGCTTACGGAGGCTGGCCAGGGCTTTTATGACCGGGTGCTTGCCATCCTCGCGGGACTGGAAGAGGCTGAGGCCTATATTGCCGGCCGGTCCGCGCAGATGCAGGGCACGCTGAAGATTTCCGCCCCCACATCGTTCGGCCGGCTGCACATCGCCCCGCACCTCAAGACGTTCATGCAGGCGCATCCGGATCTGGCGATCAATCTGACGCTGACCGACGAATTCACCGACATCGTCGGCGGTGGCTACGATCTCGCCATCCGCATTGCGGAGCTCACCGATTCCAGCCTTGTTGCCCGGCGCCTGGCGCTGGTGCGCCGCGTGCTCTGCGCCTCGCCAGCCTATATCGCTGCCCATGGCATGCCGGAGGATATCGATGATTTGCGGCGCCACACCTGCTTGCCGCCGCACAATCATGACCCCTGGCGGCTGGACGGACCGAAGGGCCCGCTGACCTTTCGGCCGGAAGGCAAGCTGATCACCAATTCCAGCGAGGTGATCCGCGAAGCCGTCATTGCCGGCCTCGGCATTGCGCTGCGCTCCACCTGGGATGTCGGCCCCGAACTCAAGGACGGGCGTCTGGTGCAGGTGCTGCCGGCCTATGAAGGCTCGCACAGCGTCACGCTCTCGGCCGTCTATCCCAGCCGCCAGTTCCTGCCGGCAAAGGTGCGCGTCTTTATCGATTTCCTGGCGGAACTTTATGGACCGGTTCCCTATTGGGAACGATAGCCGGCCACAACCTCACCCTAGAGATTGGAGAGTGTCATCATGCCCGCTTTTGAAACCATCCGCTCCGATCTTTCCGCGGTCTCGAATACACGCTTCACCATCATCCTCGGCGACATCACCAAGCTGGACGTCGATGCCATCGTTAATGCAGCAAACAGCAGCTTGCTTGGCGGCGGCGGCGTGGATGGCGCCATCCATCGTGCCGCCGGGCCGGAACTGGTGGCGGAATGCCGGATGCTGAATGGCTGCAAGACCGGACAGGCCAAGATCACTAGGGGATATCGCCTGCCGGCAAAACATGTGATCCATACGGTCGGCCCCGTCTGGAATGGCGGCGGGCGTGGCGAGCAGGATTTGCTCACAAGCTGCTATCGCAACAGCCTCAGCCTTGCCATGGATCACGGTCTCAAGACCATCGCCTTTTCGGCCATCTCTACCGGCATCTATCGTTTCCCTGTCGAGCCCGCAGCGATGATCGCGACACGCACCGCTGTTGCCGAGAGCATGCGCGGCGGTTTTAGTGAGATCATTTTCTGCTGCTTTGGCGATGAAATGGCTGGCATCTACGACCGGCTACTACCTGGGGCGCTGGCGAAGGCTTAGTCAGTTCGCCAACCGTTCAATCACCAGATCCAACAGTGCCCGCAGCCGTGCGAGCCGCTTGAGATCGCGGTGATAGCCGACCCAGGTATCGCGACCGGGCGGGGTTTCGCCGATGTCCACCCGCTCGATACCGGCGATCGCGTCGCCGAGAGGGCGGGGCAAGACGGCGAGGCCTGCGCCCCGGGCACAAAGTGTTGCCTGGACATCCCTGTTGTTGCTGCGCATCGCCACTTCTGCCTTTGGAAGCACGCGCTTCAACCAGGCAACATCGGGCATGCCGCCGAAGGCTTCATCCATGGTCACCAGCCTTGCGCCCCCGCCATCGCCTCGACGCGGATGCTCGGACCCGCTCGGCCGGCAAGATCGTGCCCAGGCTCGATCCCCACCGTTTCACGCTCGCCGATGTCGACAAGGCGCATGCCCTGATCGAGAACCGCCAGGCGCACGGGAAAATCGTTGTAGATGTGAATGGTTGATGCGGGAGGTGCCGTGTGTCGGCGAGATCACATGCGTCCTTGCCTACCCCGCCCTTGCGAAATCTAGCACTTAGCCTGCCGGCCAAATGCTGATTTCGCTTTCCCACTCGCCAAGGGCGGGATCGGCTTCGGGCTCATCTCGCCAGATCGAGATAGGCCGATGCCACCATGGCGTCGATATCCGCCGGTACGGGAATGACGCAGGACTCTTTGCCGAGACCGCCCTTTGCCACACGCTCCAGGCAGCGGGATTGCAGCGCAAAGCCGAGATCCATGGATTCAACGGTATTGCCGAGCGGGCGCGGGCCGGCGAGGTTGGCCATGTGGCCGGCGCCGAGGATGTGGAAAGAGCGTCCGTCCCGCATGCGGATGGTCTCGATATGCTCGGCCTCATAGCGATCGATGCCTGCAACATCCGGACTGTTTCGGAAGGCGGCGACATCGATCTCATGCGGGAAATGGCCGCCGTTCATCAGGATCGCGCCATCCTTGATCAGCGGCAGGTCCGCCGTGGTCACGATACCGGGATAGCCGGTGACAGTAATGAGGATATCGGCGGAGCGGATCGCCTCGGCGCGCAGCGGCGTGACGAAGCCGTCCAGATGCGCCTCCAGCGTCGTCACGGGATCGATGTCGACCACGCTGACCGTCGCATAAGCGTTGCGGAAACAGGCCGCCGTGCCCTTGCCGCAGGCGCCATAGCCGAAGACGGTGACGCGCTTGCCGTTGGTGGAGCGGTTGGTGAAGCGTAGATAGCTCTCGAACAGGCTTTGGCCGACCGCGTGCTTGTTTTCGGCGAACTGCTTGATCGGACTGTCATTGATGACGAGGATCGGCATGGCCAGCCTGTCGCGCATCTGCAGCAACCGCGTGCGGCCCGAGGTCGTCTCTTCGGTGCCGCCCAAGAGGTTGGCATAGGGCCTTTCGGCGGCGCGCGCAAAGAGATCGCCGCCATTATCGAGCAGCAGATCCGGCTTTTCCGCCAGGATGGCATCGAGGCTGGCGCCGTGCTCGGCGGCATCGGTGGTCTGGGTGGCGAAAACGGCGATGCCCTGCGCTCGCAAATAAGAGACGGTTTCCGGCTGGGTGCTGTTGAGATTGCCGGTGCAGACGAGGCGTGCGCCGCCGGCCCGCAGCGTCGTCAACAGCGCCACCGTCTTCGGCTCGAGGTGAATGCCGGTTCCGATCGTCAGACCGTCAAAGGGTCTGGTCTCGCGGAATTCCGCTGCCGTCGCCGCCAGCAGTCGGCAGCTTCGGGCAACCCAATCAATGCGGGAAAGAGAGGAAGGCTGGTCCATAACGCACTCCTGGCGGCGGTCTGTCATGCCTTGATCTCACATAGGAAATGACAGGCCGTCTATGGACATTAAAATGAGCGATAGGGCAGAAAAAGTGCCATAGGCACGAGGCTTATCTCGCCCTTGGCGGGATAGGCTCAGCGCCTGCCTTGACTAGCCAATCGGCCAGCCTGACAAAAGCCGCGTCCTTCGCATCGCCGCTGCGGATGCTGAGGCTGTATCCGGCGGGTCTTTGGATGAAGCCAAAGGGCGCCACCAGCAGGCCGCGATCGATATCGTCACCGATGGCCGTGCGTGGGACGATGGCGACGCCGACGCCGGAGCGGGCGGCGCCGATCGCCAGAAGCAGATCCTCGAATTCGCGAGTACGGGCGAAGCGGATGGGCGCGTGGCCGCTCTCGGCAAACCAATCATCCCATAGGCGGGGGGCGGAACGGCTGGTGAGGGCGACGGCGGTCGCAAGGGCCTCCACCCCTGCGGCAAGGCCGAGACGGGCGGCGAGGTCCGGCGTCGCCACCGGGCCGAATTCGTCTTCCATGAAACGGATAGCAGTGATGTCAGGCGTTGGCCGATATTCTCCGCCCATGATCACGGCGTCGAGATCGGGATGGCGCTCCAGTGGCTCAACCACCGCCATCGGGATGATATCGACATCGACGTCGGGAAGCGCTGCTTGCAAATCCGCAACACGCGGCATCAGCCACCAGACGGCGAAGGCGGAAGGGACGCCGAGGCGCAGTGTCCGGCGCTCACCGGCCACAAGCTCGGCCGAAGCTCGCGCCAAGATGCCGAAAGCGATTCCGACTGAGTCGGCGAAGGCCCTGCCCTTCTTCGTCAGGACGAGGCGGCGGCCATCGCGTTGGAACAAAATTATACCGAAAAATGTTTCAAGCACGGCAAGTTGCTGGCGTACGGCGCCACGCGCGACGCCCAGTTCGTCAGCCGCTTTTAAAATGCTACCACGACGGGCAACGGCATCAAAGGCGCGCAGTGCGTTCATCGGCGGAAGGCGTAGCAGCGGAGAACGTTCGGACATAACGGAGATTTAGCTTATTTTCCGGTAAGATAGGAAGAAGGTATAGGGTGACTGCGCTATCTGCGGCATATTGAAAGCATTCGATGTCGCTATCAGCATAGTCGCTGGCGAATATCAGAGACCGCTTCCTCACATTTTTATCTATTGAGCACTGAACGAAAGTGTGTGGAAATACCATATAAAGTCATATGGAATGCACAATTTTTCCATGTAATGCTAATATGAGACTGATTCTAAACTCGAACTTTTAAAGGTGACCCGACCCTTGGCCATTCTCGCCCGTATCGCAAATGATGTGCAGCTCATGTTTCGGCGCCCGCCGCGACAGCAATATGCAGCGCTCTGCTATCGAGTGAGAAAGAAGACGGATGAGTTGGAAGTGCTGCTGCTGACCAGCCGCGATACCGGCCGCTGGGTCATTCCCAAGGGCTGGCCGATGCCGGGCAAGCTGTCGCATGAAGTGGCCGCCCGGGAAGCCTTCGAAGAGGCCGGCGTACGCGGCACCGTGGAAACCGATCCGCTTGGCGCCTTCAGCTACGACAAGGTGCTGAAGGACGGCATCCAGGTGCCTTGCCGGGTTCAGGTCTATGCGCTCGACGTCAGCGATCTCGCCAAGAATTTCAAGGAAAAGGGCGAGCGCACGATCGAGTGGGTTTCCTGCAATGAAGCGGTCAAACGCGTCCGTGAGCCGGAGTTGCGCGACATCATCCTCGCCTTCGAGCTGCGGATGACGACAAGACTTGTGACAGCAGCGGCCAAATAGGCCGTAACATACTCCCATCACACTATACTGAAATAATTACCAGACATTGCGCGGCCTGCCGGGCAGCGTAAAATTATATATTTCGACTCAGAGAATGGCATGCCCGACCGACCGGCGAAACTGACAAAAAGGACGCTAGACAAGGATCTCGACAAACTCACCTATGTCGAGGATGCGGCCTATCATGTCACGAAACGGCTGGTCGCTCCCGGTATCGGCCTGGTCTTCCTTGGCCTTGCAATGATCTTCGCCGGCATCAACGTGCTGAACCAGACGGGCGCGACGCTGGCAATCGCCGCCGTGGCACTCGCCGGCTACATGGCCATGAATATCGGCGCCAAGGACGTCGCCAACAATGTCGGCGCGGCGGTGGGGGCGCGTGCCATCACCATGACGCAGGCCCTGGTCATGGCGGCGATCTTCGAAATTCTCGGCGCCGTCATCGCGGGCGGACCGGTCATCAAGACCATCTCCTCGCATATCATCGATACCGACCGCATCATCACCAGCGGCAAGCTCGCCTGGCTGATGATGGCGGCACTGCTGGCCGCCGCGCTCTGGATCAACTTCGCGACTTGGCTGAAAGCACCGGTTTCGACCACGCACACGATCGTCGGCGCCGTCGTCGGCGCAGGGGCTGCTGCCGTCGGGCCGGAGATGGTCAATTGGCGCGTATTGGGAGCCATCTCCGCCGGCTGGGTCGTCACCCCTTTCCTCGGCGGCACGATCGCCGCCGGCATTCTGTTTTTCATCAAGACCTTCATCATCTATCGCAACGACAAGATCGCGGCCGCCAAATACTGGATTCCCATTCTGATCGGCCTGATGGCCGGCGCCTTTACCGCTTATCTGGTTCTGCAACTCGCGCCCAAAGACACCGTCGCGGGCTTCTCGACCATCGCGATCGGCGTCGTAGTCGGTTTGGCGATCTGGTTTGCTGCCAGGCCGCTGGTGGCGGCGCAGTCTGTCGGTTGCGAAAACAAGAATAGCTCGCTGCGTAAGCTGTTCCGCCTGCCGCTGATCTGTTCGGCGGCGCTGATGTCCTTTGCGCATGGCGCCAACGACGTCGCCAACGCCATCGGCCCGCTGGCGGCGATCATACGCAGCGTCAGCCTGGGAAGCAGTCTCAGTGTCGTTGGCGGTGCAGCGGGATATACCGCGCCCTATTGGGTCGTACTGATCGGCGGCTGCGGCATTTCCGTCGGGGTGCTGCTTTACGGTCCGCGCCTCATCCGCCTCGTCGGCGAGCAGATCACCAAGCTCAATCCGATGCGGGCCTATTGCGTGGCGCTCTCGGCGGCTCTCACCGTCATCGTCGCCTCCTGGTTCGGCCTTCCCGTCAGCTCCACCCATATCGCCATCGGCGCGGTCTTCGGCGTCGGCTTCTTCCGCGAATGGTACACCAGCCACTCGAAGCGCCGCCTCGCCTATATGCGGATGAAAGCCGAGGCTTCAGGCATAACATGGGCCGAGATGGTGGAAGCCGACGAGCACAATCCGGACGAAATCCATCGCCGACGCCTCGTACGCCGCTCGCATTTCATGACCATCATCGCCGCCTGGGCCATCACCGTGCCGGTCTCGGCCATGCTTGCAGCCGCGGTATATTGGGCTATGGTCGCGCTCTTCATTTAAGGGATTACCCATGCGCGCCAATTTCCGCATGCAGCGGCTGTTCGTGGTTTCGGATATCAAAGCGAATATCGGCATCGAGGCCGATCGCGATCAATTCAACTATCTCGCCAATGTGCTGCGCATGGAGGACGGCGCCGAGCTGTTGATCTTCAACGGCCGTGACGGCGAATGGAAAGCCAGCGTCTCCTTTCCCTCCCGCAAGCGCATCCTGCTGACGCCTAACGAGGAGACGCGGCCGCAGCCCGCCCCTTCCGATCTGCACTATCTCTTCGCGCCGCTGAAGGTCGGACGGCTCGACTATCTCGTGCAGAAGGCGGTGGAGATGGGCGCCGGCCTACTGCAGCCGGTGATGACGCAGCACGTGCAGGGCAAGATCACCAATCTCGACAAGCTCAAGGCCAATGTCATCGAGGCGGCCGAGCAATGCGGCATTCTCGGCGTCCCCGACGTGGCGGAGCCCGTAAGGCTTGCCGATCTCCTGGCACGCTGGCCGAAGGAGCGCCGCATCATCTATTGCGACGAAGGCGATGCCGGCCAGAACCCTCTGCCGCTCCTGGCAAAGGTCAAAGAGAAACATCTGGCGCTGCTGGTCGGTCCGGAGGGCGGGTTTTCGGAAGAGGAACGCGCTCTGCTGCACAGCCTCGATTTCGTCACCGCCATTCCCTTGGGGCCACGGATATTGCGCGCCGATACGGCAGCGGTGGCGGCCATGGCCGTCATTCAAGCGGCGATTGGCGACTGGAACTAGCTCGCTCGCCTGTATGACTGTGAACGTGCGCCGTCTGTTTTTCAACCCGCTAGCGCGAGCGCGGTCGTGATGACCAGCATAGCCGCCAGGGCAACGTTTACGATGCGCGAAATGGTTGGGTTCTGGAGGAAGCGGGACAGCGAGGTCCCGACCAGAAGCCAGCATAGGTGAATGACGACAATCATCCCGCTGAGCAGCGTTATCTTGATGACCGCATCCAGCGTGCGCTGATCCTTGAAAAGGCTGACCCCCGCGAAGACGGCAGCGATCGCCAGATAGGCCTTGGGATTGGTGACCGCCAATAGGAAACCGCCGGTAAAGGCGGGCGTCGCGACTTGATCACCGCGGCCAGCGAGCGGCGGAGCCGTGGCGATCCTCAAGGCCAGGTAGGCGATATAGGCTGTAGAGACGGCGGTAAGCGCCGACGCGCCGTACGGCACTGACAACAGGATTGCGACGACGCCGACCGCAACAGCCAGCAGCACGACAACCGTACCGGCGATGAGCCCGCAGACGTAGCCGATCGACCTACGGAAACCATAGGCGGCGCCAACCGCCGTGGCGCTGATGGTGGATGGACCGGGGCTGCCCATGATGACCAGAGATGCCAGAAGCAGCGTCAGGATCGGATAAAATACGGTCTGCTCGAACATCGATATGCCCTTCCGTCATCAGTGGAACGGCAAGACTATTTCGAACGCCGGTTGGGCGTCTTGAACGCTTGTGCAAGCGTGCAGGCATCAGCCGCCACTACAGCGTCGCTTCCAGGTCCCAAATCCTATTTTTTTGAACTGCTCTTGAAAGAAATTCACTTGCACCGTACCTCATTCCGCGTCAATCACGCTTCCTATTGGCTTGCGGCTTGCGCGGGCCTCCTTCCGAGATCAAGGTAATACCATGGCGCGCGATACCACCGACCAGACTCCGCTCTCTTCGGTCTCGGACATGACGGCCTATTTGGCGGCCGGCAGCAAGCCGAACGAGCAATTCCGCATCGGCACGGAACACGAAAAATTCGTGTTCTTCCGGGCCGACAACCGCCCTGTGCCTTATTTCGGCGATGCCAGCATTTCCGCGCTCTTGAAGGGCCTGCAGGAAAAGTCCCACTGGGAGCCGATCATGGATGGCGACAACATTATCGGGCTGGGCGAGCCGACCGGTATGGGCGCGATCTCGATCGAACCCGGCGGCCAGTTCGAACTGTCGGGCGCGCCGCTCGAAACCATTCATCAGACCTGCAAGGAATCGAACCAGCATCTGGCGACATTGCGCGAAATCGCCGAGCCGATGGGCATCCGCTTCCTCGGCATCGGCGGCAGCCCGAAATGGACGCTGGCCGAGACGCCGCGCATGCCGAAATCGCGTTACGACATCATGAGCCGCTATATGCCAAAGGTTGGCACAAAGGGCCTCGACATGATGTACCGCACCTGCACCATCCAGGTGAACCTCGACTTCTCTTCGGAAGACGACATGCGCCGCAAGATGCGCGTGTCGATGAAGCTGCAATCGCTGGCGACCGCGTTGTTTGCCTCCTCGCCCTTTACCGAAGGCAAGCCGAACGGCCTCTCCTCCTGGCGCGGCGACATCTGGCGCGATACCGACAACCGCCGCAGCGGCCTGCTCGACTTCACCTTCCGCGACGATTTCGGCTTTGAAGACTATGTGAAGTGGGCACTCGACGTTCCCATGTATTTCGTCGTCCGCGACGGCCGTTATCACGACTGCACTCACGTCACTTTCCGCCAGTTCATGAATGGCGCGCTGAAGGGCGAGATCGCCGCCTGGGAGCCGACGATGGGCGACTGGACGAACCATCTCTCCACCCTCTTCCCCGATGTGCGCCTCAAGCGCTTCCTGGAGATGCGCGGTGCGGACGGCGGCCCCTGGCGCCGCATCTGTGCACTGCCGGCCTTCTGGGTCGGCCTGCTCTATGACGACGCTGCACTTGCCGCGGCCGACGAGTTGACCAAGGATTGGACCTTCGATGAGGTCAACGCACTGCGCGATATCGTGCCGGTGCAGGGCCTGAAGGCGGACATCAAGGGCCATAAGCTGCTCGACGTGGCGCGCGAGGTTGTCGGCATTTCCCGCGATGGCCTGAAGAACCGCGCCCGTGTGAATGGCGACGGCCAGGACGAAAGCGTCTTCCTGGCGCCGCTCGACGAAGTGCTCGCCAAGAAGGGAACGCTCGCCGACGATCTGCTGATGCTCTATCACGGCCGCTGGAATGGATCGGTCGAGCCGGTCTTCGAGGAATATCAATACTGACAGCCGGCTTCGGCCTGGATTGTTGCGGCGCACACTGTCAGAAACCGGTATGCGCCGTTTTTTTTCCCGCTATACTACCAGAATTGCACGCTTTCTGATTCCAAAGCGGCATGATTGCGGGGAAAGGAACTTCGATGCTGCCACTCTTCGACATGATGATGCAGGCACAGAACGGTGCTGCCACGGAGGCGATGGCCAAGCAGTTCAACCTCGCGCAGGAACAGGCGACGAAAGCCATGGCGGCGCTGATGCCCGCCTTTTCCTCGGGGTTCAAGCGCAGCGCGACGAACCCCTATAATTTTATGGGCGTGATGCAGGACATCACCTCCGGCAACTATGCCAAATATTTCGAGGATATGAGCAAGGCCTTCACGCCCGAGGGCATTGCCGACGGCAATACCGTACTGGCCCGTCTGTTCGGCTCCAAGGACATGTCTCGCGCCATTGCCGCGCAAGCAGCGCAGATGACCGGCATCGGCCAGGAAATCTACCAGCGCATGCTGCCCGTCATGGCCGATACGCTGATGGGCGGCCTGTTCAAGGAAACCAGCGGCCAGATGCCTCAGATGGCCAATCCTTTCCTCAACACCGCAATGGGCGAGATGATGCAGAATTGGCTGCAGACCATCGGCTTTGCGCCGAAACAGCAGCCGACGCCGCAGGCGAGCATCTTCGATAACCCGTTCACCCAGGCGATGGAACTGATGTTCGGCACGCAGCCGGTCGAGCGCGAAAAGCCCGCTGCTGCCAATCCTTTCCTCGACAATCCCTTCGCCAAGGCGTTCCAGGATATGATGCGCAACTTCCCCATGCCCGCCGAGCCGCCGAAGGAAGCACCGAAAGCCAAACCCGCCGCTGCGCCTGGTGTCGATATGGCCGCCTATACCGAGATGTTCAACGCCATGTTCGACAGCGGCCTGGAAGTGCAGAAGAGCTATCAGAAGAACATGGAATCGATCTTCGATAGTTATATGCCGACGGGCGATAAGCCCGCTCCGAAAAAGGGCTGACCGGGACATATTTCCCGAGCCGCGAGCCGGTCCGCGCGATTTTGCCAACAAGTCGACTGTTCGTGATTCCGCACAACCCGTGCGGATTACACCCCGTTTTCATACACTCCGACGGCCTCTATCTCTATTTCATCTTCAAAGGAGATAGTCATGTCCAACATCGATCAATCCAGCAGCTTTACCCTCGGCGATCGCCGCGTCAAACGGCTCGGCTACGGCGCCATGCAGCTCGCAGGTCCCGGTGTGTTCGGCCCGCCAAGGGATCATGATACAGCCATCGCGGTGCTGCGGGCAGCGGTTGCGGCCGGCGTCGACCATATCGACACCAGCGATTTCTATGGTCCACATGTCACCAACCGGCTGATCCGCGAGGCGCTCCATCCTTACAGCGACGATCTCGTCATCGTCACCAAGATCGGCGCCCGCCGCGGCACTGACGCGTCATGGCTTCCGGCCTTCTCCCGCGAAGAGCTGATCCAGGCCGTGCACGACAATCTCCGCAATCTTGGTCTGGACGTGCTCGACGTCGTCAACCTTCGCATCATGCTCAATCCACATCATCCCACCGAAGGGTCGATCGAAGCGCCTTTGACGATCCTGGCTGACCTGCAGCGGCAGGGCCTGATCCGTCATATCGGGCTGAGCAACGTCACGGCCAAACAGGTGGCGGAAGGCCGGAGGATCGCCAAGATCGTCTGCGTGCAAAACCAATATAATCTGGCGCATCGGGCCGACGACGCCCTGATAGATGAGCTTGCCCGCGACGGGATCGCCTATGTGCCGTTCTTTCCGCTTGGCGGGTTCACCCCGTTGCAATCCTCCACCCTCTCGGATGTCGCCGCCCGCCTCGGTGCCACGCCCATGCAGGTGGCGCTCGCCTGGCTCCTACATCGTGCCCCGAACATCCTGCTGATCCCCGGCACCTCCTCTATCGAGCACCTGCAGCAGAACCTTGCCGCCGCCGGGCTCGGGCTGCCCGATCACGAGATCGCGGAGCTCGACCGGATCGCAGACGCCAGCGCCGACTGAACTGATATGCCCGCTCTTGGAAGGGAACTTTAGAGAGCGTCGAGAAAGCGGATGACGCGGCTCCATGTGAGATCGGTCGCCTTGGCATCGTAATCGGGCAGGCTGGCGTCGGTATAGAGGTGTCCGGCGCCTGGATAGGTAAAGACATCGGCTGCGATCTTCGACCGTACGGCTGCCGATCGCCATGCGGCGACATCTTCCGCAGGCTCGAAACGATCCGGATCGGCAAGATGGACCTGCACGGGCAAGCCCTCACGAGGGTTTTCCGGGATTTGGGCAATGCTGTGAAGGAAGAGCACGCCGGCGGTCTGGGGCCGCTTCGGCCAAAGACTTGCCGCAACCGCCGCGCCCATGGAAAATCCACCCAGGACCGTTGATGGCGGCAGGCCGGCCATCGCCCATTCCGCCCGCTCGCAGATGGTCGGCCAACCGATCTCATCCTTCAGTTCGAAGCCTTCGTCGATCGAGCTTGCAACCCAACCATCATAAAGATCGGGCGCGAACGCCTTGTGACCCGCCGCCTGCAAGCGCTCGACAGCGTCCAGTTCGAGAGGACTCAACCCATAAACGGAATGGAAGAGGATCACCGTCGCCATTGTCACAGACCTCGCATCTCAGCCAGGTGCTAACATAAGGCATTTGAAAGACATGGCAATTTCCCGGCCGTCCTTCGTCTCCCAAAAAGAAAAAACCCGGTGTCGGTTGGGAACCGAACACCGGGTAAGAGGCAGGGCTTATTGGCTATCACCCTGCGGGGAAACGTTTAGTCGGCCTCAAAGACGGAAGCTGGTAAGGCCGAAGGAGCGCGT
This sequence comes from Rhizobium sp. SEMIA4064, assembly GCF_003025035.1. Lineage (GTDB taxonomy): Bacteria > Pseudomonadota > Alphaproteobacteria > Rhizobiales > Rhizobiaceae > Rhizobium > Rhizobium paranaense. The sequence continues at coordinate 77,659 of NZ_PYJN01000006.1, read as the reverse complement.
ACGGCGACGCGCAGAGTTGGTCAGATGGCTGGACGGGTCCTCGAAGAAGGTCGAAGTATTGAGCGCCGCCGTGACGTCGAGGCGGGTCAAGCCGATGTCCTTCAATTGGCTGTCATTCAGCTCATGCAGATAATTGATCTCGCGGCGGTTGCGGAGTGCTCGCCAGACGGATGCCATCTTATCGAAAGCAAGCGTCAGACGTGCCGTCAAGGGCAACGACGGCCTTGCGTGGCCGAGATGTAGTGTCCGATCTGTCGTGCGCATTTCAATGGTCCTTTCTTTCAGGCACACGCTGGCCAAGCCCCTTCCCGGAAGTCCGGAGAAGGAGCGTGGTTTGGGAGGAATTCGGCAGGAGTTCTGTCGATTGGTATGCTGATTTGCATTAGGAAGATGCCAAAGCCCTATTGATCAGTCCAACGAATGTTTCTAATGATAATTATCAAACTCCTTTATAGGTGAGATCATGGCCGCGCCGCTTGATATCGATCAGTTGCAGACCTTCATCGCCATCGTGGATTCGGGCAGCTTCACCAAGGCCGCCGACCGGGTCTTCAAGACGCAGTCGGCGGTCTCCATGCAGATGCGCCGGCTGGAGGAACGCGTCGGCAAACAGCTTTTCATCAAGGACGGCCGTGGCAACCGGCTGACGGCGGAAGGCGAAAAGCTGCTCAACTATGCGCGCCGCATCATCCGCCTGAACAATGAGGCGATTGCCGCCTTCGACGACAACAGGCTGGAAGGCACGCTGCGCATCGGCACGCCAGACGATTATGCCGATCGCTACATGCCAGAAATCATCGGCCGCTTCGCCAAGACGCATCCGAACGTCGAGCTCTATATCGTCTGCGAACCCTCGGTCGATCTCGCCGAACGCATGCATCGCGGCGAGCTCGATATCGCGCTGGTCACCCACAATCCGCGCGAAAGAATGTCCGATGTCGTGCGCACCGAGCCGCTCTGCTGGGTCGGTTCGGCCAATCATCCACTGCGCGACGATGCGCCGATTCCGCTCGCCGTCGGGCGGCGCGACTGTCAGTGGCGGCAGCTTGCCTGCGCAGCACTCGACGCCGGCGGCCGCGACTACCAGATCCTGTTCACCAGTTGGTCCTGCACGGTGGTTGCCGCTGCGGTGCTTGCCGGCATGGCGGTATCGGTCATGCCGGAATCGGCGCTCCGCACCGGCATGAAGGTGCTGAGCCAGGCGGATGGCTTCCCGCCACTGCCGCCAGTGCAGATCGGCATCATGAAGCGGCCGGGCCTCTCGGTATCGCTGATGAACGCTATCACCGCCCACATCTCCGCGTGCCTCGACAACATCACGCCGGCTGTGGTCGACGACGATCTCGACGGCGATGTAAAGACCTTCGCGCGCTACCATCCGCGCCTGCGCGCGGGGCATATCCTGCCGGGTTGGTGATTTCAGAAGTCGGGCGCGAACCCTGCGCTCGGCTTAGCCCATGGAACGGATGTCTCGCGCGACGTCGCTCATATCGTTGTTGAGCTGGTGATCCCTGTGGTCGAACACGCGGATCACAGCGTGCGGAATTGCTTTCGCATAGAGCTGAACATGGGCAGTCGGCACCACGTCGTCATCAGCGCCATGATAGAAATAGATGGGAACGCTGGGCGGAAGGCGTTCTGAAAAGTCCTTGCGACCACCGATGTCATCGCTCGGCCAGCCACCTTCACCGATGAAGGGTGCAGCGATGATAAACAGCCCTCCGAGCCCGGCTTTCGGTGGATGTTCGGCAAGCACATGGAGCAAAATAGTCCCGCCGATCGAGTGGCCGACGAGGAGCACCCCGTCCTCCAGCGAACCGAACTCCCTTATCAGCGCAGCCCTCCAAGCCGAATAGTGGGGATCGTCCTCGCCGGGCATTTGGGGATAGCGGACGGCATAGGTTTCGCCGAGTTCGCGCTCAAGGCACGCCACAAGCTTGCTGTCCCAGCGGGCGTGAGCGCCTTCGCCGGCTCCTTGAACGAAGAGGACCTGCTTAGCCATGGAGGCATTTTATTCTATGGATAGAGACCGGTGCAAGACCAGCGCTGTTCTAGGCGCACCTAGTGCCTGTTGCCGATTGCCACGCTGCTCGGCTCGGCAAACAGCGTCGTGCGGATCACCTGTTTCCATTCATTGAGCATGCGGATGGCAAGGCTCCTCTCGCTCATGATCGCGAGGCGGACGGAGGCGCCGATGAGGTGGCTGAAGAATTGGGCGCGAGCCTGCAGGTCTATTTGACTGTCGGCGGGAATGTGGGCTTCGATGCCCTGCAAGAAGATTTCGGCGACGCGATTGCTGTGCTGAATGTTCAGCTTCATAAGATCCTGATCCATCTCCGTCCCCAGCCACACGCCCATATAGGTCGGATCGCCGCGGAATTCGCGATAGTACCAGTCGACCATGCCGCAGACGAGATCGATGGCATGATCGAGGGATTTGACGGCGACGAAGACTTCCGCCGTCTTTTCCTGGACGAGAACGGCGTGGCGGTCGAACAGCGCAGTGACGATCGCAGCTTTCTCAGGAAAATATTGGTACACGGAACCAATCGGCACGCCCGCCACCGCGGCGAGTTCCGTCATCTTCATGGCGCTGACGCCTTTTTCGGCGATTAGTCGCGCGGCAGCCGATAAGATGACATCGACACGGTGGATGCTGCGTTCCTGCTGGGGCTCCTTGCGGAATTTGATGCGGTCGGGTTTGTCCGGGCTCATGAATTTCCCATTTTATTGTTCACTCGGAGCGACGCCGGGGCGTAAGGCAGCTTATGTCATAGGCATATTCAATGCGCGTAAAAGGGAAAAGTTCAATTTTAAGTGTTAAGTATTGTTAAGGTCGCAATAGAGCAACAACGGCTGGAGGATACCTTCCGCCGTTGTCACGTCCAGTCCTTGCTACCCGCGCTCTAGGCTAGATACTTTTTCAGGAAATCAACCGTCCGGCCCCAGGCGAGATCGGCGGCCTTCTTGTCGTAGCGGGCAGCCGAGGTGTCATTGTTGAACGCGTGGTTGGCGCCGTCATAGACGAAGATTTCGAAGGTCTTGCCGCCGGCCTGCAGCTCTTTCCGATAGGCGTCGATGCCGGCATTGGTGCGATCGTCGAGGCCGGCATAATGCAGCATCAGGGCGGCTTTGATGTCGGGCACATCGGCCGCGGCGGGCTGCATGCCGTAATAGGCAACGCCGGCCTTCAGCTCCGGTGATTTGGTGGCGAAACGGTTGATGACACCGCCGCCCCAGCAGAAGCCGACCGCGCCGACCTTGCCGCTGGAGCCGTCGAGCTTGGCGAGATAGGTTAGGCTTGCTTCGGCATTGGCAACCGTTTGCGCGGCGTCGAGTTTGGTGAACATCTCGCGCGCCTTGTCCTCATTTTCCGGCGTTCCGCCGAGCGGCGACAGGAAGTCCGGCGCCAGGGCGATGAAACCTTCCAACGCCATGCGGCGGGCGACATCGCGGATATGCGGGTTGAGGCCACGATTTTCATGAATGACGATCACGCCGCCGAGCTTTTCGCCCTCGCCCTTAGGTCGGGCGAGATAGCCCTTCATTTCACCGCCGTTGCCAGCATAGGTGACGTCTTTCGTCTCCAGACGGCTATCATCGGCGGCAATGATCTCGGCGCTTGCCTTGTTGGCCGCAAGCAACGGCGCGATCACGGCTGCGGCCCCCGCCGAGCCTGCGAGCTTCGTCAGCTTTTCCATGAAACCACGGCGATCGAGCGTCAGATGCGTGTATTCGTCATAGGCATTGATCATCGCCTGCGTCACGATGGGCTTATCTATGCTCATGGTGTGTTCCTCCTTATCTTTCCCCGGCAGCCAGCGTCCCAAGGCTCGGCTTCCGAGGACAAGATAGGTCAGCGGAGCGAGGTACGAGGGTCAAGGAAGAACACAAATACGTTATCGCAGGTTGCTTTCCGCGACAATGCAAGTCCGATCAGGAGAACACCATCCAGACGGCAAGCCAGGCCCACATGCCGGCAAGGGCAATATAGCCGAGCGCGAAGAGCGGGCTGCGGTAGCGCAGATCGTTGCTGGTGACATGGACATAGGCATGAGCATAGCGCGAGGCGACGAAGATCCAGGCCAGGATGACCGCAGGCAGATTATCGGCTTGGGCGACGAACAGCGCGATCGAGCAGGCATGGAAAAGGACGGGGAGTTCGAACTGATTGGCGATGCTGTTGCGCACAACCAGGCTTTCGGCCGGCTCATCGGCGGCATGGTTCTCGCGAAACTGCGAGCGTTTGATCTTGCCCGCTTTCACCGCACTTTGGCGGCGCAGGCCTAGCAGCGCATAGAGAATATAGACAAGCACCGCATGGGCCACCATGGGCCAGAACATTTCATAGCCGGTCACGCCGCCAACTCCTTAGAGCAATTCCCGGAAAAGGGCGAAGCGGCTTTCCGTCCGGAATTGCGTAAAAACAAAGGGATAGAGCGGGAAAGCGATTCCGTGAAACGCTGAAACCGCTCTAGGGATTGCTGAACGGCAGAACGCCCGCTCAGGACGGCTTGGAACCGTCCGCAGACAGGTAGCGAAGAATCGCGAAACGGGCCAGTAGAATGATAGTGATGACCAGCGAGAGGAACTTTAGCCGCACGACGATCGGCAGCAGGCCGGCGAGCAACGTCACTGTGGCATCCGATGGCGCGGCCGGCGGATAGAGCAACAGGCCGGCGATATTTTCGGCATAGTCCATGACGCCGTAGAAGACCGGCAGGCAAAAGATCAGGGCAATCACCGCAGGCGAGATCGGCCGCTTGAAGAAAGTGCCGCCGGGGCCAACCAGCCGCAACAGGCAAAAGAGCAGACCGGCCAGCACCAGCGGAAAGATGAGTTCCGGCCCGAGATACATGGAATGCAGGATAGCGGCCGGATCGGGATGATCCTTGAGGTAGCGCTGCATGGCGATGACATCATCGCGCTCATAGCCGCCGATGCGCGCATCGAGCATCTGCTCGCCGGCCGCGGCATCCCTGAAGGCTCTCACGAAGCCGGCATAGATCCAGGCAAAAAGCGCCAGGGAAAGAGCCGCAAGGATCGCCGTCAGGCCCTGCAAGGACCTGACGTCACCCTGAGCGTGATCGGCCATCGATCAGCCGCCAGCGCCCGGATAGTTCGGGCTTTCGCGCGTGATCGTGACGTCGTGGGCATGGCTTTCGCGCAGGCCCGCGCCGGAGATGCGTACGAAGGTGGCGCGCTCCTGGAACTCCTTGAGATCGGCGCCGCCGACATAGCCCATGGCAGCCTTGAGGCCGCCCGCGAGCTGATGCAGCACGCCCGAGACAGAGCCCTTGTAGGGCACTTGGCCTTCGATGCCTTCCGGCACCAGCTTCAGGGTGTCGCGCACCTCGGCCTGGAAGTAGCGATCGGCCGAGCCGCGCGCCATGGCGCCGACGGAGCCCATGCCGCGATAGGCCTTGAAGGAGCGGCCCTGGTAGAGATAGACCTCGCCCGGGCTTTCATCCGTGCCGGCGAGAAGCGAGCCGACCATGGCGGCCGATGCGCCGGCGGCGATCGCCTTAGCGAGGTCGCCCGAGAACTTGATGCCGCCATCGGCGATGACCGGGATGTTCTGGTCCTGCGCGGCCTGAACTGCCGACATGATGGCGGCAAGTTGCGGCACACCGACGCCGGCGACGATACGGGTCGTGCAGATGGAACCCGGGCCGATGCCAACCTTGACGGCATCCGCACCGGCATCGATCAGCGCCCGCGTGCCGTCATAGGTGGCGACATTGCCGGCCATGACGCGGACGGAATTGGAGAGCTTCTTGACGCGCGTGACAGCGTCGAGAACACGCTGCGAATGGCCATGGGCGGTATCGACAACCAAAAGGTCGACGCCGGCCTCGATCAGGCGCTCGGCGCGCTCATAGCCGTCGTCACCGACGCTGATGGCGGCAGCGGCGCGAAGGCGGCCCTGCGCATCCTTCGAGGCGTGCGGGTTGAGCTGCGACTTCTCGATATCCTTGACCGTGATCAGGCCGACAAGACGGCTATCGCCATCGATGACCAGCAGCTTTTCGATGCGGTGCTTGTGCAGCAGGCGCTTGGCCTCCTGCTGCTGGACGCCGTCCTTGACCGTGACCAGGTTTTCGCGGGTCATCAGCTCGTAGATCTTTTGCGAAGGATCGGAGGCGAAGCGGACGTCGCGGTTGGTGAGGATGCCGACGAGGCGGTGCGACTTTTCGACGACCGGGATGCCGGAAATGCCGTGCGCCTTCATCAGGCTGAGTGCTTCGGCAAGCGTCGCATCGGGGCCGATCGTGACCGGATTGACCACCATGCCGCTTTCGAACTTCTTGACCTGCCGGACCTCTTCCGCCTGTTCGATCGGCGTCAGATTGCGGTGGATAACGCCCATGCCGCCGGCCTGGGCCATGGCGATAGCGAGACGGCTTTCCGTCACCGTGTCCATGGCAGCGGAGAGGATCGGCAGGTTGAGTTCGATGTCCTGGGCGATGCGGGTGGCGATATTCGTCTGGCCCGGCATGACCTCGGAGTGCCCCGGCTGCAGGAGCACGTCGTCGAATGTCAGAGCATCCAACCCGGTTGACGTTTCAATGATGCGTGCCATGGCCAATTCCTTCGTCTGTGAAAAACAGGAAAGCCCGGAACGAATCGTCTACCGGGCGATCTTGCAAGTGTTGCTTGGAAGTTGGCGAGGGCTGGTAACACGTCTATGACAGGAAGGGAATAGGGAAAACGCGCCCGGCCAAGATGCCAACGCTTTCAGAAAGAGATGACCGGATGCCATTCATCCCGCTTTCCTTTGTCGTCGCCATCCTGCTCCTCATCTTGTTCGTCACAGTGATGAAAAGCAGCGATGAGTCAGCGTCGATTGGGAGAGCACCTAACGCCCCCTTTCTTGTATTGATCCTGCTGAGCGCTTTCCAAGCCTTTCTCTCAGGGTTGCGCTGGGGATACGGCATCGAGGAAGTGATGTATGTCGCCCCGGTGGGCGCCGCCCTCGTGCCACCATTGGTCTATTGCGGTGTAGCCAAGCTGGTCCAGAAAAGCGGCGTCTCCTCCGGCGCCCGTCTCGGCCTGCATGCGATCCCTGCCATCCTTGTCGTTTTGCTGATGACTGTCTGGCGAAGTGCGATTGACGTGGTGCTGCCTGCAATCTTCATCGGGTATGCCGGAGCGATCCTGCTTTTGATGCGATCAGGACCAGACGCTCTGAGGCGAACCCCGTTCGAGAGTGCGACATCAGTCTATCGGGCGCTGATTTTCGCCGCTGTGACGCTACTTCTGTCGGCCGCCCTGGATCTGTTGGTGTTCCTGGATTTTTCCTGGACCCAGGGCAGGCATGCCCCAGCCATGGTGGCGATCGGCAACCTCCTCGCGCTGATCATACTGTCGATCGCCAGCGCCGTGGCCGTACGCGGCCGGGCACCCGCCGAAACCGACGACGTGAAGCCTCCTGTCGACGAGCCGACCGACAAAGAAACACTCGGCGCAATTCGGTCTCTGATGGAGACAAAGCGGGTCTACCGCGACCCAGATCTCAATCTCGATCGCCTGGCGCGCAAAGCTGTCCTTCCGGCCCGGCAGATTTCGACGGCGATCAATCGCACCACCGGCAAGAACGTTTCCCAGTTCGTCAACGATTTCCGCATCGCCGATGCATGCCGGCTACTTGCCGACACGGACAAATCCGTAACCGAGGTGATGTTTGAAGTCGGTTTCCAGACCAAATCCAATTTTAATCGCGAATTCCGCCGAGTGACTGACATGACACCGGTGCAGTGGCGACAGACCCGGCCAAATCCCACCTGAGCCGGCCATCCTGACGTACAAGATCGCGATTCGGTACGACCAGAAACGTGTTCGAGGTCGAGATCAGGGCCGAAGCCGCCCTTGGTGACGCTATGAAAGCGCTCACAAAGGAGATTTCGATGAGAGTCCGGGCCATGCTTTGCGTTGTTGCAATCCCCATGATGATGCAACACGCAGCCGGCGCCAACGAATACGTTGGTGTACATCAAATCGTGGTGCCATCCAAAGAACGCGGCAACAATCTCAACGTAACAGTTTGGTACCCGGCAAAGTCGGGTGGTGAGCCCGTCGTGCTTGGCGAGAGCGTGTTCTTTGCAGGAACGCCGGCCATGCGCGATGCGCCAATCTCCGACGGAAAATTTCCGCTCATCCTTCTTTCCCATGGTGCTGGCCTGGCCGGAAACCCGCAAGCTATGAGTTGGATTGCAACGCCCTTGGCTCAGCAGGGCTTCGTGGTGGCAGGTCCGACGCATCCGGGAAATTCGGGTGAGAACAGGTCCGCAGCCGAAACGATGAAGATCTGGTTGCGACCTGGCGATCTCACCGAAACCTTGAATGCAATGGAGACGGATTCGTTTTTCAAAGCCCACCTTGACCAAGGCAAGATCGGTGCGCTCGGTCTTTCCATGGGTGGCAACACGGCTTTGGCAATAGCGGGTGCCCGCATAGACCCAAAACTCCTGGCAAGCTATTGCGATACGGACGCGCTCAATTCCTCTCTTTGCGAGTGGGTCAGGCAAAGCGGCGTTGATCTTCACACCATGAATTTACAATCCGCCGGTCGCGACAATGAAGACAAGCGCATTCGCTTCGCAATGGCGATCGATCCTGCCCCGATCGATATCTTCGAATTCAAAAGTTTTTCTGGCATTTCTATCCCGGTCGACATCGTAAATCTCGGTCAGCCAGGGAAAATTCCGCCGACAGCAGAGGCTTCCGAGGTGGCGAAAGCCATTCCAACGGCGAGTTATACGGCGATCGGGGATGCGAGCCATTACAGCATGTTTGCCGAATGCAAACCCGGTGCGTCAGAGATCGCGGCATCTGAAAAGATCGGTGATCCAATCTGTACAGACGGCGGAGGGCGGTCACGAAACGAGATTCATGCGCAACTGATTGACATGACCACCGTTGCTTTCAGCCACGCGCTAAAGACAGACCCGTAAAGCCGCGCAGTCGTTTCACAAATCGAACTGATAGGTTTTCGGGACATAGCGGAGCCCTTCCGGCTGCTTCTCGACGAAGCCGACGGCGGGGAATGGCATGTGGAAGCCGAGGAAAGGGATGCGGTCCGTGGCGATCATGTCGAAGATGCGGCGGCGGGTCTTGGCGGCCTGCGCCTTATCGATATCAAAACGTACTTCCCAATCCGGACGTCCGAGCGAGAGGATGTAGTGATTGGCCGTATCGCCGGTCATGACCAGCTGCTTGCCGTCCGATTCGAGATGGAAGACGAGATGACCGGGCGTGTGGCCGGGAGCGAGCATGGCGGTCATGCCGCTGACGATCTGATCGCCATCTCTGAGGAAAGTCATCTTTTCGGCAAAGGGCACGACATTGGCTAGCACGGCTTTGTGACCGCCTTCGGCGGGCGTTCCTTCGCGTGACTTGTCAGTCCAGAACTCATATTCGATCGCGCCTGTGACATAGCGCGCATTCGGGAAGGCCGGAGCGCCGTCCTCCATCAGGCCGTTGATATGGTCGCCATGCAGATGTGTCAGGGCGACGACGGTCACCTGCTCCGGCGTGTAGCCGACAGCCTTCAGGCCTTCGCGAAAGCGGCCCAAACCGCGGGGGCGGCCGGCAGCGCCAAAGCCGGTGTCGACGACGATCACGTCTGAACCGGTATCGATGATCGCAGGTGCATAGCTGTTGACTAGCTTTTCGGTCGGCAGGAAGTTCTGCGCCAGAAGCTTCCGCACCGTTTCCGGAGCCTGGTTCGACCCGAAGGTTTCCCAGGGATTATCCAGAATGCTTGCGCCATCCTTGACAACGGTGATGGTGCAGGACCCCAGCTTGAACTGATGGGTCTCGGGCGGCAGAACAACGGCTGTCATGATCTCATTTTCTCCAATGGTGGCAGCGTAAGCTGCGCCTGTCACCGTCTTCGGCGGCGGCAATACGAGCTTTCATGGCCGATAATTCGCCATGACATCTCGATCCAAATCCGCTAATACGCCAAACGACGTTTTATGCGCTTAGCATTTCTATGCGTTTAGCATATGTCGAACTTGGTAGCCTATACCGTGCGGCAACGGCATCACCAAGACGTGATCTCCAGGAAGCCAAAGGGCGGAATCGGAGATTGGCAGAGGCCGCACATAGGACTACAGAGCGGGTGCCCGTCTCATGCGGACCCCTTCCCCGAAGACACGACTCACCCAAGGCATATGCCTATGAATCGCATCGTTCCCCTGATCCTTGCCGTCGCGCTTTTCATGGAGCAGATGGATTCCACCGTGATTGCGACCGCCTTGCCGGCCATCGCGGCGGATCTCCATGTTGGTCCGATCACGCTGAAACTGGCGCTGACATCCTATATGGTGTCGTTGGCGGTGTTCATTCCGATCAGCGGCTGGATGGCGGATCGCTTCGGCGCGAAGAACATCTTCCGGCTCGCCATCTGCGTCTTCGTCATCGGTTCGATCATGTGCGCCTTCTCGGGCGGCCTCCTGGAATTCGTCGCCGCCCGCTTCCTGCAAGGTCTTGGCGGCTCGATGATGACGCCGGTCGGGCGCCTTGTGCTGGTGCGCACGACGCAGAAAAGCGATCTGGTCTCGGCCATGGCGCTGCTTTCCATTCCCGCCCTCGTCGGTCCTCTCGCCGGGCCGCCGCTCGGCGGTTTCATCACCACTTACGCATCCTGGCACTGGATCTTCCTGATCAATGTGCCCGTCGGCGTTCTCGGCGTCATCCTGTCATCGATCTTCCTGCCGGATGTCGAGGCGACCATGCCGCCGAAACTTGATTTCATCGGCTTCCTGCTGACATCCTTCGCCGCCGCCGGCGTCGTCTTCGGTATGTCGGTCATCAGCTTGCCGGCCCTGCCGCCGTTCATCGGCATATCGGCCATCGCTATCGGCTTCCTCTGCGGCTTCCTTTACGTCGGCCATGCCCGCCGCCATCCGGCGCCGATCCTCAACCTGTCGCTTCTGAAGAATGCCACCTTCCGCGCTTCCGTCACGGGCGGCACGCTGTTTCGCATCTGCATCGGCGCCATGCCGTTCCTGACGCCGCTGATGCTGCAGCTCGGCTTCGGCCTCAATCCGTTCCAATCGGGCCTCATCACCTTCGCCGGTGCTATCGGCGCCATCAGTACCAAGTTCATCGCCCGCCGCGTCTTCACTGCCGTCGGCTTCAAGACGGCGCTGCTGTCGGCGGCAGGCATCACGACGCTGACGACGATCTGCACCGGCCTGTTCCAGCCCTGGACGCCGCATCTCATCATCATCGGCGTGCTGCTGATCGGCGGTTTCTCACGCTCGTTCTTCTTCACGGGGATCAATGCGCTCGCCTACGCCGATATCAGCGACAAAGAGGCAAGTCAGGCCACATCGATGAGCTCGGTCATGCAGCAGATCAGCCTGGCGCTCGGCGTTGCTGTCGCCGCCATGATCCTGGAAACGTCGACCTTCTTCAACGGCACGGAGCTGCAGGTCCGCGATTTCCACATCGCCTTCTTCTGCATCTCGGTCCTGACCGTGCTTGCCACCATCCCGTTTATCCGCATGGACCGCAGCGCCGGCGCCTTGGTCTCCGGCCACAAGGCCAGCCTGAAGCGCGTGGCCGCGACGCAGCCGCAGGTGCCGATGGTGAAATGATGCGATCCTACCTTCTCCCCAGCGAGGAGAAGGCAAAAAACCTACTCAGGCCGCTCGCAGACGGCGCTGAGCTTGTTGCCGTCGGGATCGCGCACGTAGGCCGCATAGAAATTGGCATGGAAAGAGCGCAGGCCCGGCTTACCCTCATCGGTGCCGCCATGGGCAAGGGCTGCGGCATAAAAGGCGTCGACATCGGCGCGGCTTTCTGCGTGGAGAGCCACCATGGAGCCGTTGCCGATCGTGGCCTTGCGGTGATTGTAGGGAACCACGACCCAGAAACGGCATCGTGTATCGCCATCGGCCGCATAGCCGATTTCCTCATCCGATTCGCGTTGGCGCCGGTAGCCGATGACCGGCAGAACCGCGTCATAGAAGCTGCGTGCACGCGGAATATCGTTCGAGCCGAGAGTGACGTAGAGAAGCATGAAGAATGCGCTGCCTGCTGCCGATGGGACTGTATCATCGGACAAAAGCGATGGCTAAATCAAGCACTCGTTGCTTCGTCGTCTGTCTTGCGGCCCTTGAAGCCCTTCGCCAACAGGAACATCTCCACCGATTCGGCCCTGGATGCGCCCGGCTTCACATGAACGACCTGGCGGAAATTCTGCTTCAGGAAGGCCAGCAGGTCACGCTCCGTACCGCCCTGGAAGGTCTTGGCAAGGAAATGCCCGCCTTCGGCCAGGACTTCGACGGCGAAACGCGCCGCGACTTCGCAGAGATGCATGGTCCGCAGGTGGTCGGTGCGATGATGGCCGGTGGTCGGCGCTGCCATATCGGATATCACGAGATTCGGCGTGCCGCCGACGGCATCGATCAGCCGCTGCGGCGCTTGCGGATCAAGGAAATCGAGCTGCAGGATGCTGACCCCCGGGATCGGCGCCATTTCGAGAAAGTCGATGGCGGCAACGCGGATATCCTCTTCGGTCGAATCGGTCACCTTGGCGGCGATCTGCGACCAGCTCCCCGGCGCCGCACCCAGATCGATGATGCGGCGTGCGCCCTTGAGGATCTGGTGCTTCTCGTCGATTTCCAGCAGCTTGAAGGCAGCACGGGCGCGATAGCCCTCAAGCTGCGCACGCTGCACATAGGGATCGTTGATATGCCGCTCCAGCCATTGCCGCGAGGAGGCCTTCAGCTTCTTTTTCTTGACGCGTTGGCCGAGTTTGCGGCCCGTACGGTTACCGGCGATGGTTGGCTTGGTCACGTCTGCGGCCCCTTCATATCCCTCGGTCGATGACCCCGGCGCGAGCGGCCCCGCCGCCACACGCCATCGTCTGCCATCATGTCGGTCAGCAATCCTTCACGCAGGCCGCGATCGGCGACGCGCATGCGCGGGCTCGGCCAGCGGCGGCGGATCGCCTCGAGAATGGCACAGCCCGCCAAAACGAGATCGGCGCGGTCCGGCCCAATGCAGGGATTGGCGGCGCGGCCGGCGAAATCCCAGGAAAGCAGCTTCGCCTGCATCGCGGTCACTTCGTCGTCTGACAGCCAGACACCATCGACACGGCGCCGATCGTAGCGCGGCAGATCGAGGTGAACGCCAGCAAGCGTCGTCACCGTGCCGGACGTGCCGATGAGATGGAAATCGCCGCTGTCGCGGGCAGCGCCCTGAACCGGCGGGCAATCGAAGCGTTCGAGCATGCCTTCGACTTCACGCACCATGGTCTCGAATAGATCCGGCGTGACGTCGCGGCCGCCATGGCGTTCCGAAAGCGTCACGACGCCAACCGGCAGCGAGGTCCAGTGGGTGATGTGATTGGCGAGCCGACTGGAGCGGTTTTCGCCAATGCGGATGACGGCGATTTCCGACGAGCCGCCGCCGATATCGAAGAGCACAACCGAGCGCGCCTCGGGACCGACCAGCGACGAGCAGCCGGAGACGGCAAGCCGCGCCTCGGTCTCCCGATCGATGATTTCCAGCCGCAGGCCGGTTTCTTCCGTCACGCGGGAGAGGAACGCTTCGCCGTTCTCCGCCGCACGGCAGGCTTCGGTGGCGATCAACCGCATGCGGCGGATCTCACGCGTCTTCAGCTTGCCGGCGCAGATGCGCAAAGCCTCGACGGCCCGATCCATGGCATCGCTCGACAGCCGGCCGCTGGCGCCAAGTCCCTCGCCGAGACGAACGATGCGGGAAAAAGCGTCGACAACGCGGAACTGGCCAGGCCTCGTCGGCTGCGCGATCAGCAGACGGCAATTGTTGGTGCCGAGATCGAGTGCCGCGTAGAGATCGACGGGACGGTAGTCACCATCGGCATGATGATGCGGCGCGTGGCCGTCACGGCGCTGCTGGGGTGGATGCCGATTATCATGTTCATTGCGGGCAGGCGCCTGTTCGGCGGTAGCAGCAGCGGCCGGGGCGACGATCTGCGCCGTCTTCTCATGCACCAGCGGGCGACCCTGCAAACCGCGCTTGCTACGATGCTTGCGCCTGTTCTTGCCGTTCTTGTGCGACGGCCCGGCCGCAGCGCGCTGTTCCGGCGCTGAAGAAGCCTGTTGCTGCTGGGTTGAGGAAGCGTGCTGCGCACCATCATGCGCCCCGCCACGGGAACGCCGGCGACGCTTGCGCTTTTTGCCCGGAGAACCGGTGTCGTTGTCTATCGGGCGTGTCGCCGCCGGGCCGGACGTGCCGGTCTGGTTGGCCTCCGCAGAAAAAGCGTTCGGACGGGCGGGACCGCCACGCTTACGCTTACCGCGCCGGGAGGATTTACCCTTCCTGCGCTCTGCTACCGACGCCCCGTTTGCCTGCGGCGCTCTGCCGCTGTCGGGGTCACTCACGTATCTTTTCCACCGCGCCGCGCAAGGCCCCAGGGCATGCTGCAGGCGCTCATTCGATTTTCGTTGGGCGGAGAATATCAGCAGGAAGAGTTTTCGCCAAATTCTTTTTGAATCGCGCGATTTACGGAGCGCTAACTCTTCCTACGCGTTGGGAAAAAGGCTCGATCTCAAACCGCCAGGCTTCCCCGAACGCCATCCGCCAGCGCCTTCATCCGGTCGATCGGCAGATGGCCGATCAGCATGAAGGCGTGGGTGGCGTTCGACCAATAGACGACATTCATGCCGCGGCGGTTTTCCATGTCCGGTGCGGCAGCGCCTTTGGTCGAGGGGATGATGCAGAGCGCCATCGGACCGCTTTCGGGATCGAGATAAGCGATCTGCGCCAAGGGTTTACTGTCGTAATTCAATAGCTGGGCGCGCTTGAAATCGATGCCCGGCAGAGCAACGGTTTCGGGCGTCAGCGTGAGGCCGAGCTTGGAGCCTACTTCGCTCAATTGCGCGGCTTGTTCTGCATGATCGCCAGCCGGTGCGCTGAGCGTATCCGGCGTATAGAGCGAAAGATATTCGGCGACGACGGCGCGCCAGTCACTGCCCTCTTCCGGTTTGTCGATGCTGCGGCGGATACCGATCGCGGCGCGGTCGATGGCGACGCCCACGACAAGGCACGCCGCGATTGCGGACAGGAAACCACGGCGGCTAACGCCGGAAACGGCCTTCTTTTGCTCGTTTGTGAAAGGAATCGCGGCAAGCATGGCGGTAAGCTTGGCGCTTGGGGCGGCGGCAAGCACGGGCTCGAATGCCTCACGGAAGGGCAGATCACCGCGCGACAAAAAATCGAAGCGTTCCGCCACCTGGGCGTCGCTGGTGATCAGCTTTTCGATCTTTCCGCTCTCGGCGGCATCCAGCTCGCCGTCGATGAAGGCGGTGAGCAGCTCGTCCGAGGGCATGTTGCTGTTGTCCAATTCACTCATTCCCGTTCCCCAGTCGCCCACCCCCAGAAAGTCGCGCGCCATCCGCCGATCCCGCACCATCGGCAAGCTTCGCCCGCGCCGCCGCCAGCCGGCTCATCACCGTTCCGATCGGCACATCCAAAACCTCCGCCACCTCGCGATAGGAAAGCCCTTCCACATAGGCGAGGAACACGGCGGTGCGCTGCGCTTCCGGCAGCGCCTGCACCTGCTTCAGCACCTGACCGGCGAGAATATGCGTCTCCGTCTCGCGGGCGCCGTCAAAGACCAACGTCTCGTCGGCATCGACAAAACCCTGGCCCATGCGCACGCGGCGCGCCCGGATCTCGTTCAGCCAGATCGAATGCAGGATCGAAAACAACCATCGATCGAGCCGCGTACCGGCTGCGAACTGACCAGCCCGCTCCAGTGCTCTAACGCAGGTCGCCTGCACCAGATCGTCCGCGACGTCGCGTTGGTGCGACAGCACCACCGCATAGCGCCAGAGCCGCGTCAGATGCTGCGACAGACCGGCCCTGATATCCTCTTCGCTGGCTATGGCACCCTCCGCGAGGTTCGCGTTTTTGGGAATCGCCGGTCGTGCCGGCGGTTCCGATCTTACCCGACTATAAGCAGAAATTGTGGAATGAGCGACTGACACTCGTATATCCCTCTAAATGCTGACTGCTTATAGATCCGACGCCTGAAATCAGAGGCTCGACGGATGCTGGATGGCCTGGTTCAGGTCCTGGTATTCCTCACAGGACGTGTTGCCGCAGAGCGTCTTGATCGTGCTCAACTGATCCTTGGCGAGGTCGATCTGGCCCTTGATGACGTAGGCTTCGCCGAGATATTCGCGAACAAGCGAATATTTCGGGTCCATTGCGACCGACTTCAGGTAATAGGAAATGCCTTCATCCGTGCGGCCGAGCTTGCGGGTGGCGTAGCCGCGATAGTTCAGTGCTTCCGCCGTGTTCGGGTTCTGCATGGTGTCTAGAACTGCCAGCGCTTCTTCATAGCGGTGGTCCTCCTTAGCGAGCGAATAAGCATAGTCGGCGCGGTTTTCGTCGGTGATATTGGCGCCCTGCTGTTTCACGCACTTCTTTGTCTTCGTGTCGTAGATTTCGCCCTTCTTGCAGGTCGGCGTCGTGCTGCTGTTGTCGCCAGCCGCGAAAACCGGAACGGTGAAGGCACCGAGGGTGAGGCAGGCGCCGAGAGCGACAGAGGCCAGGCGGAAAGCGGTA
Organism: Rhizobium sp. SEMIA4064; assembly: GCF_003025035.1. GTDB lineage: Bacteria > Pseudomonadota > Alphaproteobacteria > Rhizobiales > Rhizobiaceae > Rhizobium > Rhizobium paranaense. The sequence continues at coordinate 61,084 of NZ_PYJN01000006.1, read as the reverse complement.
GTCGTCATGGGATTGCTCCTTGGCAAATGAACGTTGCGATGGGAGAACACGCCATCCGTTCATTTTATTCGCGGGCGACAAAGATTTTTCTCGCGCTCTCACCCGCAACCTGCCGTCACTCTTTCGTGACCGCTGCCACGCCGAATAATTTCTGGTGCTGGCGTGTTTCTACCTGCGTACCCGCCGAGGGTCGCAAGGAGAAACAAGTGACCGATACCGTCAAGCTTGTCAGTCTGGCTGTCGCTACGCCCGACAACATCATCTACCAATCGGAGGCCGCCGAGACCGCCGGCCGCCTGTTTTCCGATCGCTTCCGCGATTTCAAGCATCTCGCCCGCGTTTTCGAAAGCGCCGGCATCCGCAAACGCTATGTTGCCCGACCGCTCTCCTGGTTCGAGCAATCGCATGGTTGGCAGGACCGCATGGAAGCCTATGCCGAGGTCGCAAGCCAGCTCTTCACGAAGACCGCGACTAGCGCGCTGGATCGCGCCGGCCTGAGGGCGGAAGAGGTTGATTGCATCGTAACGGTGTCGTCAACCGGCATGACCACGCCGAGCCTGGAGGCTCGGCTCTCGCGCGAGCTGGGCTTCCGCTCCGATATCGAGCGCGTGCCGGTCTTCGGCCTTGGCTGTGCGGCCGGCGTTTCCGGCCTTGGCATCGCCTCGCGCATGGCAAAGAGCCGGCCCGGCGCTGTCGTGCTCTTTGTTGCCCTCGAACTCTGCTCGCTTGCCTTCCGGCTGGACGAGCTGACGCGGCCGAACATTGTTGCGACAGCATTGTTCGGCGATGGCGCGGCCGCCTGTGTCCTGCGCGCCGGCAAGGATGGTCTCGCGGAGATCGAATCGACGGGCGAGCATCTCTTTCCCGATACGCTCGGCATCATGGGTTGGAAGATCGACGATACCGGTTTCGGCATCATCCTGGACCAAGCGCTGCCGCCCTTTGCCGAAGCGAATATCAAGCCCGCCGTCGCCGGCATTCTCGAACGCGCCGGCCTAACGATATCCGATGTCGATCGCTTCATCTGCCATCCCGGCGGCGCCAAGGTGCTGGTGGCGCTCGAGACCGCCTTCGGTCTCGAACCCGGCTCGCTGGATATAGAACGCGAGGTGATCAGCGATTACGGCAACATGTCGTCGCCGACCGTACTCTTCGTGCTGGAGCGAGCGATCAATGCCGGCCTGCCACCGCGTTCGGCTCTCGTCGCCATGGGTCCCGGCTTTGCGGCAAGTTGCGTCACGCTGAAGAGGGCAGCCTGATGGTCTGGCCATCGATCGCACTTTTGACCTTCGTCACCCTGCAGCGGCTGGCCGAGCTGCTGCATGCCCGGCGCAACACCGCCGCCCTCCTTGCGCAAGGCGCCCGGGAGATTGCCCCGGAACACTATCCCTATATGGTCGCGATGCACGCGGCCTGGCTCGTCGGTCTGTGGCTTCTGGCCGCAGACCGACCGGTCAGCCTGATTTGGTTTCTCGTCTTCATGGTGCTGCAGAGCTTACGCGTCTGGGTGCTGGCGACCCTGAAAGGGCGCTGGACGACGCGGATCATCGTGTTGCCGAGCGCAGCCTTGGTAACACGCGGACCCTATCGTTTCCTCAGCCATCCGAACTATGCGGTGGTCATCGGTGAGATCGCCGTGCTGCCGCTGGCGTTCGGCCTTCCGCTCTTCGCCTTGATCTTCTCCCTGCTCAATGCCGCCATTCTCACCATACGCATTCGCGCTGAAAATGCGGCTTTGAAACAGGTCGTGGCTTGATTGCATTTTTCATTTGCGCCGCAGCATTTTGGCAGGCATTTTCGATGCTTGAAGCGTGGTTCTTGAATAAGATCATGCGCAAATACAAGAAGCACGCGGATAGCAGGGAACATGACAAAAGACGCAATCGTGCTCGGTGCAGGCATCGTCGGCATCTCGACGGCCATCCATCTCCAGCGGCGCGGGCGCCAGGTCATCCTCGTCGACCGCAAAGCCCCAGGTGGAGAGACCTCCTTCGGCAATGCCGGACTGATCCAGCGCGAAGGCGTCGTGCCCTACGGCTTTCCGCAGCAGTTCGGTCTGCTCCTGCGCTATGCCTTCAACAACCGCATCGACGCGCATTATCACCTGCGCGCGCTGCCGGGGCAGATTGCCTTTCTCGCCCGCTATTGGTGGAATTCCAATACCAAGCGGCATGAGATGATCTCACGCGCCTATGCGCCGCTGATCGAGCATTCGATCAGCGAGCACAACGACCTCATAGAAGCGTCTCACGCCGAGGAACTGATCCGCAAGAACGGCTGGATGGAGATTTTCCGCACGAACGAGAAACGCGATGCGGAATTCGCCGAAGCCGAACGTCTCAATCGCGAATTTGGCGTTACTTACGATGCGCTGACCGGCGCCGATATCGCGACATTGGAGCCGCATATCAGGGGCAGCTTCTCCGGCGGCCTGCGCTGGCGCGATCCCTGGTCCGTACTCGATCCGCATGGGCTGACCGCTGCTTACCGCGCTTATTTCGAGAGCATTGGCGGGCGTTTTGCGATCGGAGACGCCGCCTCGCTCGGCCGGTCCGGCTCCCACTGGAAGATGGTGACGTCGGAGGGTTCGATCGAAGCCGAGGATGCGGTCGTCGCTCTCGGCCCCTGGGCCGATCTCGTGACGAAGCGTTTCGGCTATGCGTTTCCGCTGGGCGTCAAGCGCGGTTATCACATGCATTACGGCGCCGAGGGCAACGCCATCCTCAACAATTGGACGCTTGATGCCGAGCGCGGCTATTTTCTGGCGCCGATGAACCGCGGTATCAGGCTGACGACCGGGGCGGAATTCGCCCTGCGCGATGCGCCGAAAACACCGATCCAGCTCGACCGTGCCGAAGCCGTCGCCCGCACCGTCTTCCCGCTCGGCGAGAGGCTCGATCCGGAGCCCTGGATGGGCGCCCGCCCCTGCACCCCGGATATGATGCCGATCATCGGCAAGGCGCCGCGTCACGACGGCCTGTGGTTCGCCTTCGGCCACGCCCATCATGGGCTGACGCTGGGGCCTGTGACCGGGCGCGTGCTCGCCGAGCTGATTACCGGAGAAAAGCCGTTCATCGACATCTCGGCCTACGCACCGAACCGGTTCGCACCCTGATACATTGAATTTAGCGGATTGCGTCGAGACCCTTGAGCGCGGCCTCGACGATGCCGTCGACCGTGTCATCGATGCCGACCGTCACGACGCCGGGTTCGCCGGTCGGCACTTCCAGCGTTTGCAGTTGGCTTTCCAGCAGTGAGGCCGGCATGAAATGGCCCTTGCGCTCGCCCATGCGCTTGGTCAGCAGTTCCTTCGAGCCATCGAGATAGACGAAATAGAGGTGCCCGCCGGCGGCGGCGCGCAGACGCTCACGATAGCTACGCTTCAAAGCGGAACATGACACGGCGATCGCTTGGCCTTTCGCAAGACTGGCGGCGATCTGCTGGCCGATCAGGTCGAGCCAGGGCCAACGATCCTCATCCGTCAGCGGAATGCCCTTGCTCATCTTCTCGACATTGGCCGCGGGATGCAGCGCATCACCCTCGACAAAATACTGACCCCGCAGCGCCGCCATCTTTTCGCCGATGGACGACTTGCCGCTGCCGCTGACGCCCATGATGATGACGGCGATCGGGGCTTTTGACATATCGCTCATGGTGCTTCCAGCCATCAATCGAGCGGATAGAAACAGGAGAATTTATGCGTTCCCTCGCCGAACAATTCCGGCGTCACCTGGCGGCATTTATCCTGCGCACGCCAGCAACGCGGATTGAAGTGACAGCCGGTCGGCGGATTGAGCGGAGACGGCAATTCACCCTGCAGGCGGATGCGGTTCTTCTCGCGCTCGGGATCGGCGATCGGCGTCGCCGACAATAGCGCGGCGGTATAGGGATGGCGCGGGCGGGTGAACACCTCTTCCGCCGTACCGGTCTCGACCGGCCGGCCGAGATACATCACCATCACGTCGTCGGCGATATGGCGAACGACCGAAAGACCGTGGGAGATGAAGAGATAGGCTAGCCCCATTTCCTTCTGCAGGTCCATCAGAAGGTTCAGCACCTGCGCCTGGATCGACAGGTCGAGCGCGGAGACCGGCTCGTCGAGCACCAGCACCTTCGGCCGCAGCATCAGCGCACGGGCAATGGCGATGCGCTGGCGCTGGCCGCCGGAGAACATGTGCGGATAACGGTCGTAATGTTCCGGGCGCAGGCCGACACGCGCCATCATCTCCTCAGCCTTGCGGCGGCGGGTGGCGGCATCATCGTCGGTATTGATCTTCAGCGGCTCCTCGAGAATGGAGCCGACCTTCTGGCGCGGATTGAGCGAGCCATAAGGATTCTGGAAGACGATCTGCACGGCGCTGCGCAGGCTGCGGTCGCCGAGCTTCGCCGGCTTACCATCGATCAGCAGTTCGCCCGCCGTCGGGTCCTCGATCATCGTCACCAGGCGGGCGAGCGTCGACTTGCCGCAACCGGATTCGCCGACGACAGCAAGCGTGCGGCCGGATTGGAGGCTGAAGCTGACGCCGTTCAACGCCTTGACGGTCGCCTCCGGCTTGAAGGCGCCGCGCTTGACGGTGTAGAAACGGGCGAGATCGCGCCCTTCGAGAACAGCGCCCGTCATTAACGGCCTCCTGCTGCTTGCGTGGCGGCAAGGCCGGGATGGCCGTGCGGCTTGCCGTGTTCCAATGGATAATTGCAGAGTGCCACGCCGAGTTCCGCGCCCTGACGCTTGACGCCACGGTCGCATTCCGGCGTCGCAAACGAGCAGCGCGGCGCGAAAAGACAGCCCGTGGGGCGATCGTGCTGGCCGGGCACGACGCCGGCGATCGACGGCAGGCGCTCGCCGACCACGGCGCGTTCTGGCAGAGCTGAAAGAAGTGCTGCCGTATAGGGATGATGCGGATCGCGGAACAGGGCCTTCACCGGCTGCTCCTCGACCTTCTGGCCAGCATATTGCACCTGCACGCGCTCGGCGGTTTCTGCTACCACGCCCATGTCGTGGGTGATCAGCACCAGCGCCATGCCCTGCTCTTTCTGCAGCCGCGCAAGCAGATCGAGGATCTGTGCCTGGATGGTCACGTCGAGCGCGGTGGTCGGCTCGTCGGCGATCAGAAGCTTCGGATTGCAGGCAAGCGCCATGGCAATCATGACGCGCTGGCTCATGCCGCCGGACATCTGGTGCGGGAAGTTCGACAAGCGATCCGCAGGCGCCGGGATACCGACAAGATTCAAGAGCTCGATCGAGCGCTCACGGCGCGCCTTGCGGTCGAGACCCATGTGGATGCGCAGGGTCTCGCCGAGCTGAAAGCCGACCGTGAAGCACGGATTGAGGCTCGACATCGGCTCCTGGAAGATCATCGCCATGTCCTTGCCGATGATCTTGCGGCGCTGGCGCGAGGAGATGCCACGCAGGTCCTTCCCATCGAACGTCATGCGGTCGGCGGTGATCTTCGCCGTCCAGGGCAGAAGCCCCATCATGGCCAGCATGGACACAGACTTGCCGGAACCGGATTCGCCGACGATCGAGAGTATTTCTCCCTTATCGCAGGTGAGAGAGACGCCATCCACCGCACGGAACAGGCCGGATGCGGTCTGGAATTCAACGGTGAGGTTTTCAATATCGAGAAGCGGCATCACGACCTCTTCAGCTTCGGGTCGAAAGCATCGCGCAGGCCATCGCCCATCAGATTGATGGCGAGAACCGTGATCAGGATGCAAAGACCGGGAAAAGTGACGAGCCAGGGATTGCTCTGGAAGAATTCACGCGAATCCGCGAGCATCGTTCCCCATTCCGGCGTCGGCGGCTGCGCGCCCTGGCCGAGAAAGCCGAGGGCGGCGGCATCGAGAATCGCGGCCGAGAAGGCCAGCGTCGCCTGCACGATCAACGGCCCCAGACAGTTCGGCAGGATGGTTTTGAACATCAGGCGAAGCGAAGTGGCGCCGGAAACCCGCGAGGCGATGACATATTCCTTGTCGCGCTCGGCCATCACCGAGGCGCGCGTCAGGCGAACGAAGTGCGGCTGGTTGACGATGGAGATCGCGATCATGGCGTTGGTCAGGCCAGGTCCCAGGATCGCCACCAGCACCAGGGCGAGCAGCAGCGAGGGAATGGCAAGGATGATGTCCATGATGCGCATGATGATCGTATCGGTGCGGCCACGAACATAGCCGGCGACGAGGCCGATCAGGACACCGGCGAGCGCCGAAAGCGAAGCAACCACCAGGCCGATGAACAGCGAAAACCGCGTGCCATAGATCAGGCGCGAGAGAAGATCGCGGCCATTGGCATCGGTGCCGAGGAGAAAGTCGCTATTGCCGCCTTGGGCCCAAGCCGGCGGCAGGCGCTGCATGGTGCCGCCATAGGCGTAGTTCGGATCATGTGGGGCGACCACACCGGCGAAGATCGCCAGGAACAGAACGAAGACGAAGATCACCAGCCCGATGACCGCGCCCTTGTTACGCGAGAAATAGTACCAGAACTCCGCGAGAGCGGAGGGGCGGTCGGATTTGAGACTTACCGTGCTCATGGGCCGCTCCTAGTGACGAATGCGTGGATTGATGAAGCCGTAGAGCAGGTCGACGGCGAGATTGACGAGCATGACGATGCCCGCGATCAGCAGCAGACCGCCCTGCACCACAGGATAATCGCGCTTGAAGACGGCGTCGATCATCCACTTGCCGATGCCCGGCCAGGAAAAGATGCTTTCCGTCAGGATGGCGCCGCCGAGCAGCACGCCGACCTGCAGGCCGATGGTGGTGACGACTGGGATCATGGCATTGCGGAGCGCATGCACGGAGACGACGCGCAGCGGCGCGAGGCCTTTGGAGCGGGCGGTGCGGACATAATCCTCACCCAGAACTTCCAGCATGGCCGAGCGCGTCTGCCGGGCGATGACGGCGAGCGGAATGGTGCCGAGCACGATGGTCGGCAGGATCAGCGAATTCAGCGCCGAGGCGAAGGCGCCCTTTTGACCGGACAGGAGGCTGTCGATCAGCATGAAGCCGGTGACCGGCTTGAAGAAATAGATGAGCCCGATGCGGCCGGAAACCGGCGTCCAATGCAGATAGCCGTTGAAGACGATGATCAGCAGCAGGCCCCACCAGAAGATCGGCATGGAATAACCGACAAGGGCCACGCCCATCACGCTCTGGTCGAACCATGTGCCGCGCTTGACGGCGGCGAAAACGCCTGCCGGAATGCCAAGACAGATCGCCAGGATCATAGCGCAGATCGACAGTTCCAGCGTTGCCGGGAAGAAGGTCAGGAAGTCGGTCAGCACGTCGCGCTTGGTGGTGATCGAAGTCCCGAGATCGCCGTGCAGCGCACTCCAGATGTAGTGGCCGTATTGCATGACCAGCGGCTGGTCGTAGCCGAGATCATGAGAGATCTGGGCATGGCGCTCAGGCGACATGACGCGCTCGCCCGACAACAGCATGACGGGATCGCCGGGAAGCAGGCGGATGAAGGAGAAAGCGACGATCGATACGCCGAGGAATGTCGGGATCAGCACCGCAAGGCGGCCGAAAAGAAATCGCAACATGGCAGATGTCCAAAGTTTTCCGGCGGTCAAGCAAATTGCCTGACCGCCGGTTTCACCCGGCTCTCGACCGGGTATTTCAGAGCGTGTCCGTTATTCGGCGATATCGACGCCGTCGAAGCGGTGAACGCCGACCGGATCCTGCACGTAGCCAGAAACCTTGGTGCTCATGGGAACGAACTCCTCGGAATGGTCGATGGTCATCCACGGAGCTTCGCGCTTGAAGACGACCTGCGCCTGTTCGTAGAGCTTAGTGCGCTCCTTGACATCGGCAGTCTGCTTAGCCTTCTTCACGAGACCGTCGAATTCCTTGTTGCACCACTGGGCGCGGTTGTTACCGCCGACTGCGTCGCAGCCGAGCAGCGTATCCAGGAAGTTATCCGGATCGCCGTTGTCGCCGGTCCAGCCGAGGATAGCCGCGCCATCGCGGTCCTTGGCGGAGGAGAGCTTCAGGTACTGAGCCCAGTCATAGGTCACGATCTCGGCCTTGACGCCGATCTTGGCGAGGTCAGCCTGCATCAGCTCGGCAGCACGACGTGCATTCAGCATGTACGGACGCGAAACCGGCATAGCCCAGATCTTCATGCTGAGGTTCTTGACCCCAGCCTTTTCAAGCATCTTCTTGGCTTCTTCCGGGTTGTACGGATCGTCCTTGATGTCCTTGTTGTAGGACCACATGGTCGGCGGGATCGGGTTGGTAGCGACCGAGCCGGAACCCTGGAAGACGGCATCGACGATCGCCCGCTTATCGACAGCCATGTTCAGCGCCTTGCGCACTTCGGCCTTGTCGAAGGGAGCAACCAGCGTGTTGTAGGCGAGATAGGAGACGTTCAGGCCCGCCTGTTCGAGAACCTTCAAGCTCTTGTCGGTCTGGAGATCCTTGATGTCGGCGGCGTTCGGATACGGCATGATCTGGCATTCGCCGGACTTCAGCTTCTGCGCGCGAACGGATGCGTCAGGGGTGATCGCGAAGACGAGATCGTCGATCTTTTCCTTGCCCTTGAAGTAGGTTTCATTCGCCTTGTAGCGGATGACGGCATCCGGCTGATAGGCGACGAAGGTAAACGGACCAGTGCCGAGCGGCTGCTGGTTCATCTGCTCCATCTTCTTGTCGGCCTGCAGCTTGTCTGCATATTCCTTCGACAGGATCGAAGCGAAGTCCATGGCCAGGTCGGCGATGAACGGCGCTTCCGGACGATTCAGCACGAACTTGACGGTGAGGTCATCGACCTTGTCGACCGACTTGATGAGGGTCGGGAAGCCCATGCCCGCAGCATATTCATAGGAACCGCCGGCGACGTACTTGGCCCACGGGCTGTCTTCCTTGAGCTGGCGGTTGAACGAGAAGACGACGTCGTCAGCATTGAGATCGCGCGTCGGGGTGAAGTAATCGGTGGTCTGGAACTTCACGCCCTTGCGGAGCTTGAAGGTGTATTCCTTACCATCCGGGGAAACAGTCCAGCTTTCGGCGAGGCCAGGCTCAACTTCGGTGCTGCCGTGCTTGAACTCGACGAGGCGGCTATAAACCGTACGCGAAGAGGCATCGAAGGTGGTGCCGGCGGTGTAAATTCCCGGATCGAAACCTTCCGGCGAACCTTCCGAGCAATAGACGAGCGTTTTGGACCAGGCGGACGTCGCCATGACCGAAGCCAGGGCGGTCACTGCCAACAGGACAGAGATCTTTTTCATGATGTCGTTTCCCAGGTTTGTTATTCTTTTGAAGCCGTGGATCCCCTGAGGTTCCCTTCCGGATCGCGCCGATGGAACGCTATTTAATGTGTGAAAGCAACACGCCCCGCCCAAAATTTTTCCAAATTATAGAGTTTGGAAATTTTCCTATAAAAATGGTCTTGGATTGGTAACAATCTGACGAAATCGCGCCTCTTTTCGACGCATTTCGGATAATTTTACCCTTGCCTCTTCGCAAACATTAACGATTGGCGACAGAATTTACCTGACGGCACAAACGAAAAATCCGCGGACACCTCAAGGCGCCCGCGGATTGGGAAACTGCGTAAATTTAGGGAGGATCAGGCGGCCGGTGCCGTGATCGCTGGCTTCTTGGCGATTGCTCTGTGATCGTTCTCGGTCAGACCGAGCAGGAAATTGATCTGCGGACGGGCCTTGACGAGATCGTCGATGGAATATTCGGTCAGCACGTCGAAGAAGGCGTTGAGCGCCTTGCGCAGCGCCGAGTTCAGGCCGCAGCTATCGACCAACGGGCATTCGACGACACCTTCCTCGAAGCATTCCGCCATCGCGAAACTATCTTCGGTCACCTTGACGACATCGAACAGGCTGATGCTGGCCGCCGGCTTGCCGAGACGCACGCCGCCATTGCGGCCACGCACGGTCTCGACGAGACCAGCCTTGGTGAGCGGCTGCAAAATCTTGAACAAAAACAGCTCGGAAACACCATAGGCTTTTGCGATTTCCGGGATGCGGCTCAAGTGGCCATCGTTGGCGGCGCAATACATGAGCATGCGCACTGCGTAGTTGGTCTGCTTGGTCAAGCGCATGCCGATCTCCTGGAATCAAGGCCGCATAGGACGGTTCGACTGGTATATAGTGCCTTTCGTAGTTTTGAACAATTCCAAAATATGAAAATCACATTCACGTTATTCTGATGGGGGGACTCAGCCCTTTCCTGCTCCCGCCCTAAGCTCCCTGGCGTAATCGAGAATAGCCTGCTTGCGCTCCGGCGTACCCGGATGGGTCGACAGCATGCTGGTATCGGAATGATCGCCGAGTTTCGTTTCCAGAGTATCGAAGAAGCGCGACAGTGCTGTCGGGTCCATGCCCGCTTCCTGCATCAACTCGACCGAACGGCGATCGGCTTGGGCTTCGGCAGAGCGGGAATAGGCAAGCGCCAACAAGCCGCCCCCCTGGGTCAAAACATCCTGCACGCCGGAACCGACGTCGCCGGCAATCAGCAAGACCAAACCGGCGACGCCGGCGGCGCGGTAAAGTTGGCGGAGGCTATGCTTGTATTCGACATGGCCGATCTCGTGGCCGAGAACGGCGGTGATCATTTCCGTATCGCCGCCGGCAAGGTTCACCAATTCGTCGGTCAGGACCAGATTGCCGTCCGGCAACGCGAAGGCATTCGGGCCGACGACGCCACCTCCGCGAAAGTTCAGCTTATACCGGCCGACACCGCCCTCCGCATGGGTTGCGATCTTTTCGAATTGATCGGCTATTTCCTTACGCCTGGCTTCGGGCAGCTTGCTCGGGCTGAGCGTCACCTGATCCAGCGTCTTCAACGTCCCCGCGGACATCATCTCCGGCACGACCGGCGGCGTCACCAGAACGGCGACCTCCACCAGCGCCGGCAAAGCGTAGTGATAAATGGTCGACGCCAGCACGATCGTCGCAACGGCGAAGGCGATCATGCGCGGGCGCACAATCTCCAGCCGGTGTACAAAACCGCTGCGCCCCTCACCGCGGCCTTGGAGATAAGCGTCGACGGCATCATTATCGCGCGTTTCGAACACCGACTCGTTGCCGAAAACAATGCGCCGCGGAATGGAGCCCACGCGTGGACTGATTTCGATATCGGAACGGATGCCCCAGGCGAGGCGCTTGTCCTTTTCGTCGTCCTCATCCGAGAGGACGGTGAGCGAACCACCGATGTCAACCAGCCGGGCGGCAACCGCCCGGCTGGAATGGGGCGGATGCCAGGTGCCCGTGGCAATTGATGCCGGATCAGAAACCAAAGTCGAAGCCATCGACATCAAGATATTCCGCACTAATGACGCCGCCAGTCGAGCGGATCTGGTCGAAAACCACGCCGATCTCGCCGTCAATGCTTATTGCGGTGTGTTCTGCTAAAAGCCGCTGCATCTGTACCGCAGCCCATGGACGCATCAGGCCCAGCGTTACGAACGTCAGCACCGTATTGACGACGACAACCCAAATATACTCCCCGCGACCAAGGTTGCTACGGAGCTGATGGCGATGATCGATCATTGCTGCCGACCAGACGATGTTGCGGATCGAGGCCCGATAATAAAGGCCGGCGAATACGTATCCGAGCAGGCCAATGGCAAGCCCGACATATGCCGGACCAAGACCAGCATCTGAACCCATTGGGACATTGCGAAAGGCGCCTAAAACGCCCAAAACGAACCCCATGACTGCACCGCCTGCAATGGCGATCGCGATCATGGCACCGAAAACCTTGTAAATCGCACTCAATCGAGGCTCGGTCGAGAATGATCGGTCTCCATAACGCAAATTGTCGAAGATGTACTTATAAAACCAACGACTTGCGACTGGAGACGCCAACCCGAACGAGATCACCGTTACCAAGGCACCTAAGAAGATCGCCTTAAATGCACCTCCATAGGTTCCGACGAAATCGAAGCGCACATTGCGATAGCTCGTCACGCGCGCATTGAACTTCAGGCCGCGCATGAGAAACCATGGGAATACCACCAGCATCACCGGCCAAATTGCCAAGGCGGCCAACGGTGCCACATGCGAAAGGATATTTAAGGCGATGAGAAAGCCGAACACGATCAGCCGTCCGATCAGTATCTGTTTGCCCTTGGCATGATATTCAAAGGTGTGGCCCAGCAGGACCGTATTCCCATAGAAATACCGGTTGCGGCGTACCTTCGCCCAGGCGGAATAAATGCCCAGCGTAACGATCGTCAGCAGGATGTTGACGATCCAGATGCCGAAATACTCTTTGCTGCTTCCAGTAAATGATGCACGTTGAAAAAAGTGCTTATTTCCAATGGGATAATGCTGTTCAACAACTGCCATAATTCCCTGCCCCCACTATTGCCGTTTTCTGGCTGCTTACGGGAAGCAGCCAGAACGATTACCAGCTACCGCGACACATCCATCCCTTGCGTCAACAGATGTGTCGCCGCTATAAATTCTCTCTATCGTTGCATTTGAGAGCAGGAAATTCAGCTATAGGCAATGGGAAAATTAAGAACCGGGATAGGCAATGCGGCCGTGTCACAACTCAGACTGAGACTGCGACTTCAATGCCACACCCCCCGACCCGCCTTTAACTCACCGAAACCCAGACCGCCATCTCACAGCCGCCGGGCTCGCGGAAATGAAAGCGCCGGCCGCCGGGGAAGTCGAAGGCGGGCCGTGTGACGACCCCGCCGGCGAGTTCGACGGCGCGCTGTGCCGCTTCCAAATCCGTCGTGCGCACGACGGGAAGCGGTGCGTCGGTTGCCGCTGCCGCGTCACCCTGGATGCCGGCGTCGATGCCCGCCGCTTCGATGGCGTGATAGGTCGGTCCGTAGCTGACGAAGCTCCACTCGAAAGCTTCCTCGAAAAAACGGCGGGTCTTCAACCCGTCGGTCGACGGAAATTCGAGATAGTCGATCTGATAGGTCACGGGCATCACACCGTCCTCCGGTTGTTCTTGTTTTGTTCTAAAACAAAATACACCGTCCAGCAAGATGACTCAGCAGAAAATAACCGCAACAAAAAACCGCCGCCCAATTCAGCCTCAAATCGGCATTGGACGGCGGCTCGTATCAGACGATATCGAAGAACGTTACTTCATCGTCGGCATGACGAATTCAGCCCCGCCCTTGATGCCGGACGGCCAGCGGGCGGTGATCGTCTTGGTGCGGGTCCAGAACTTGATCGAGTCCGTGCCGTGCTGATTGAGGTCGCCGAAGCTGGACGCCTTCCAGCCGCCGAAGGAGTGGTAGGCGAGCGGAACCGGGATCGGAACGTTGACGCCGATCATGCCGATGTTGATGCGCGAGGCGAAATCGCGGGCGGCATCGCCGTCGCGGGTGTAGATCGCGACACCATTGCCGTATTCGTGCTTCATCGGCAGATCGAGCGCTTCTTCGTAGTTCTGGGCGCGGACAACCGAGAGGACCGGTCCGAAGATTTCGGTCTTGTAGATGTCCATGTCCGGCTTGACGTGGTCGAACAGCGTGCCGCCGACGAAATAGCCGTCCTCATAACCCTGCAGCTTGAAGCCGCGGCCATCGACCACGAGCTTGGCGCCTTCCTCGACACCGCGGTCGATCAGGCCGTTGACGCGGTTATACGCATCCTTGATGACGAGCGGGCCCATATCGGCCTTGTCATCGGTGTAGGGGCCGATGCGCAGGGATTCGATCTTCGGCACGAGCTTTTCGACCAGGCGATTGGCGGTGTCTTCGCCCACCGGAACGGCAACGGAGATTGCCATGCAGCGCTCACCGGCCGAACCATAGCCTGCGCCCATCAGGGCGTTGACGGCCTGATCCATGTCGGCATCCGGCATGATTATCATGTGGTTCTTGGCGCCGCCGAAGCACTGCGCGCGCTTGCCGTTCATCGCCGCCGTGCCATAGACATAGCGGGCGATCGGCGTGGAACCGACGAAGGAAACGGCAGCGATATCCGGATCGGCCAGGATGGCGTCGACGGCTGCCTTATCGCCATTGATGACGTTCAGGATGCCTGCGGGCAGACCGGCTTCGATCATCAGTTCGGCGAGGCGGAGCGGCACGGACGGATCACGCTCGGACGGCTTCAGGATGAAGGCGTTGCCGCAGGCGATCGCCGGGGCAAACATCCACATCGGGATCATGGCCGGGAAGTTGAACGGCGTAATGCCGGCGCCGATGCCGACCGGCTGGCGGATGGAATACATGTCGATCGCCGGGCCGGCGCCTTCGGTGAACTCGCTCTTCTGCAGATGCGGGATGCCGCAGACGAATTCGCAGACTTCCAGGCCACGGAGAACGTCGCCCTTGGAGTCCTCGACCGTCTTGCCGTGCTCCTTGGAGAGCAACAGAGCCAGCTCGTCCATATGCTGGTTCAGGAGTTCGACGAACTTGAAGAAAACGCGAGCGCGGCGCTGCGGATTGGTGGCGGCCCATTTCGGCTGCGCGGCCTTGGCGTTTTCGACGGCTGCGCGGATTTCCTCGACGCTGGCGAGCGCGACGGTCGCCTGCACTTCGCCGGTTGCCGGATTGTAGACGTTGCTCGTGCGGCCGCTGGTGCCAGCGACGTGCTTGCCGCCAATGAAATGACCGATCTCTTGCATGGATGTGCCTCCTCGTTTTCTGGAATGGTGACAGGATCGCACTTCAATTTGCACAAATCAATGAGCTGTTATAAGCAACCGTTGTGCAGAAATTAAAGCCCTGGATGTGCATATGGATTGGGATGATGTCCGCATGTTCCTCGCTGTTGCCCGCACGGGACAGATCCTGGCGGCCTCGAAACGGCTTGGGGTCAACCACGCGACGCTCTCCCGGCGGGTGACGACGCTGGAGGAGCGGCTGAAGACGCGGCTGCTGGTGCGCCGCACCAATGGCTGCGATCTGACCGCCGAGGGCGAAATCTTCCTGCATGCAGCCGAGCGCATGGAAACCGAGATGCTGCGCGCCCAGGCAAGTGTCGGCCATCTCGACAGCGCCATTACCGGCACGGTGCGCATCGGCGCGCCGGACGGTTTCGGCGTCTCCTTCCTCGCCCCCCGTTTGGGCCGGCTGATTGCGCGCTATCCGGAACTGCGCATCCAACTGGTGCCGGTGCCCCGCTCCTTTTCGCTGTCGCAGCGCGAGGCGGATATCGCCATCACGCTGGAACGCCCCGAACAGGGTCGTCTGATCTCATCCAAGCTGACAGACTATACGCTCGGCCTTTACGCTTCGAAGGCCTATCTCGATCAGGCAGGCCTGCCGGACAGCGTGGAGGCACTGAAATTGCACCCGCGCATCGGCTATGTCGAAGACCTGATCTTTACCGCATCCCTGAATTTCTCCGGCGAGATCATGCGGAGCTGGGACGCATCGTTCGAAATCTCCACCTCCATCGGCCAGACGGAAGCGGTGCGCTCCGGCGCCGGCATCGGCATTTTGCACGATTACATCGCCAGGCAATATCCGGAGCTGATCCGCATTCTTCCCGATGTCTCGATCAAACGCGCCTATTGGACCATCTATCACGAAAGCGCCCGCGATCTGGTGCGGGTGCGCACCGTCGCGGATTTTCTGCAGGAGTTGGTGAGCGAGGAAAGGCGGATGTTTTTCTGAAGCAGTCAGGCCTCTAAAGCTCGTCGCGATCTTTCAGATTCGCTCCCGCGCTTTGGCTGCTTGTTTTTGCATGTCGTTTTCGCAAGACCGCCGGACACTTTTGCGCAACATGCGTTAGGCATGCTTCGGCGGCTCTTCGTTCTCATCGGGATTGGGAACGGGAATTTCATCCGGCAGCCTGTCGGGATCCGGCTCCTCTATCGGCGGCACGGGTGCCCAGCCGGGACCGGGCATCGGTGGCTTTTCGGGAATCGGCTCGCGTGGCACGGACATGGCCAGGTCCTTCTGTCTTATTGTTGATATGAACAGAACGACGGCGAACAGGCAGGGTTCCACAGGAATTCCAGCCGCCCACCGAGAACGCCATGGCCTGGCTCCCCTGCCCCGGCATGAATTCCCGTTTCATTTGCGCACGGAACCAGTTCGTGCATAAGTAGAATAATAGACTTTCGTTTTCATCCAGGCAGGGTCCGAGGGGCGCTTGATGTTGAAAGGCGGGGTATTCTTCGCGGCGCTCGCCGGCGGTCTCAGCGCATGCACGAGCATCGACTATTCGCAGCTCCCCCCGGAAAAGGTTCGACCAGGTGCGCAACGTGTCGTTCAAGGACTCCGCGGATATCCTCGGCGAAGCCATCCAGGGATTGGTGAAGGCGAACAAGGTTCAGCGAAACGATGTGGCCGGGACGGCCATCACTGCAGCGGTCGGCAGCAGCATCGCCGATAACCTCTGGAACAAGAAGGGGGCGTGTGCCGCCTCCAAGGTCAGCCCCGAGGATATCGCGGCGGTCAAAAAAGCCATCCCTGGCGCTGCCCAGCCCGCCGCCAGAAGGACATTCAGGGTGCCGCCCGAAACGCCCGCAATACCGCCCCGCGGCCGCGCCAAGATCGTCTCGCGGATCACGTTCTAGGAGTGTCTTTGGGCGAGCACCAGAGATGCGCGACCGCATCGAGGTGACACGGCGCTGGACAAGGGCCGGTCGTGGCCTAGAATCCTAAGAACGTCTCAGGGAGCAAAGATCATGAGCGAGAAAAAGAAACCGAAGCTGACCGAGAAAGAACGCAAGGAGCAGGACGATTATCTCGAAGAGGCGCTTGAGGAGACCTTTCCTGCGAGCGATCCAATCTCACCGGGACATGTCGCAAAGAAGCCTGAGGACAAGAAATAGCCCGCCGCTGATATCCGGCTGCCTGCTATCGTTTGATCTATGGGGAGAAATGGTACGGTTGGGGGGTCTCGAACCTCCGACCTCAGGTGCCACAAACCTGCGCTCTAACCAACTGAGCTACAACCGCACATGCTCGCGTCGCCGCGAACGGGGGTGACATACGAGGACTTTGAAATTATTTCAAGTCCTATCTCCCTGCAATATGAAAAAGCTGGGCATGACCGCCTTCCAAAGCACATATCGCAGTCGGACGAGCCTGCGAAAAGCGTTGTGAGGCTGAATCAAAAACGTCCCGTTTCCAGTGTTCACCTGAAAACGGGACGTTCCGATCTTGGGAGGTTTTTTAAGAATTAGGCAACCTTGAAGGAGGACATGGCCTTTTCAGCAGCGTCCTTGGCCGGCTTTGCCAGCTTTTCGGCAACCTTCTTGGTGGTTTCCTGGATCGACTTGGCCTGCTCGACGGTAACTTCAGCCTGCTTGCGGATGAAGGAGGTCTGCAGTTCGAAGAGTTCGGCGACGGACTTGACGCGAAGCAGAGCTTCCATGTGCGCCAGCGAGCTTTCAGCATTGGCGCGCAGCACGTCGATGGTCTTGAGCCCGATTTCCACGGAGCCAGCCTGGGCGGTCTGGACAGTGGCCTCGAGGGTCTTGCCAGCGTCTTCGGCAGCCGTCTTCATCTTGGCGAAGGCTTCCTTGGACTGTGTAGCGCCCTTTTCGGCGAAGTCGCGGAAGGATTCAGAGAGCTTGGACGGGTCGAATGCAGCCGTTGAAAAAACGTCGTCTTTCTTTACAGTAGCCATGATAGCGCTCCTATACGGGCCCTCCTCAGAGGCGCCCTTGGTGAATTGATTGAGCCCTATATAATATAAACTATTGTGCAGTGCAACATCTTTTTTGCGATGCACAACGCGTTAACCCTTCCAGTCAAAAACCTGGCCCGTCGCTGGACCTGAAACCGGGGCGCCGTTATTAATAAAGCGTTAAAGTAAGAGAGGCGATCACGCCCGCAAAACAGGTCGGAACATGCCCGCAATTCAGTATCCGTTCATTGACATTGCCGTGCACCCCCGCGTTCGGGAGCGTTTTGCGCGCGGCGAAGCCATGGTGCTGTTTTCGACCGGCTTGGATCGCGTGCTCTGGGCCAACGGCGCCGGCGCCAACCTCTTCGGCTACGATATCATCTACGATTTCCTCGACCAGGGACCGAAGACCGGCGATGTCTCCTTCCGCCAGATCGAGGCGACGGCGCGCGGACTTGGTGCGGTCGGCGACCAGCGCACTTTCCTGATCCGCATGGCCTCCGGCTTCCAGCGCTCGGTCGTCAATGCCGCGGTCGAAATCATCCAGGTCCAGGCCGGTGAAGAGGCGGTCCTGTTTTCTTCCCCGGTCTCCTCCAAACCGCTCGCCGCGGCCGAGAGTGCAAAACGGATGATCGACGGCTTCGACGATCCCGATACGCATATGGCCGTGATCGGCCGCGACGGCGAAGTCATCGCCGCTTCCGCCCGCTTTGATGCACTGGGCGTGACGCCGCAAACCGCAAGGATGTTGACGACCATGGCGGGGGCACAGGCGGAGCGGCTTATCAAGCGGCCGATCCCGACCGGCCATGGCTATCTGCCCGCCGCCGTCGGCAAGCTGTCGGAAATCCCTGCCCTGCATCTGCTCTTCGTCGTCGATACCGCAGCCGGTGGTCTCGACCCGACGGCAAGCCTCGGGGCCGAAGCATCTGCCGGCTCCGCAACGGGCGCCGCGATCGAACCGGAAGCGGAAGAGGCGCGGAATGAGCTGGAGACAGCAGCGGCTGAGGAGATGCCCGTTGCCGACGCAGCGCCTGCCCCAGAAGTTCTCTCCCCTGAGGTCATCGACGCGGTGGCCGATATCGAGGACATCGAGCATGCGCCGGAAACATCTGGCGCCGACCATGAAGAGGTACATGCACACACCGATGCCGTCGGTCAGAATATCGACGCGCTGGTGATGATGGATGGCGTGACGCCCGAACAGATCGAGGCGGCCGCCCATGCCGACGAGCTTGTACCAGAGGCCGATGACGATCTCCGACCGAGCACCGGAGAAAAGCGGGCGGAGGATGCTGAAGCCGGCGCTGAGCCCGTCGCAGCCGAGGCAGGCGTTCCCGAAACCGACCAGTTGGAGGGTTTCACCTTCAAGCGCAGCGGCCGCGCCACGCGCTTCGTCTGGAGGATCGACGCCGAAGGCCGCTTCAGCGAAGTCTCGCGCGAGTTCGCTGAAGCCGTCGGCCCACATGCCACGAAAGTAACCGGCGTCGCCTTCGCTGACATCGCCAAGCATTTCAATCTCGATCCGGACGGCAAGATCGCCGAGCTTCTGGCCCGGCGCGACACATGGTCCGGTCGGACGATCTACTGGCCGGTGGAAAATACCAACCTGGTAGTGCCGGTCGATCTGGCTGCGTTGCCGACCTATACGCGCAGCCGCGAATTCGACGGTTTCAGA
Source organism: Rhizobium sp. SEMIA4064 (assembly GCF_003025035.1). Lineage (GTDB taxonomy): Bacteria > Pseudomonadota > Alphaproteobacteria > Rhizobiales > Rhizobiaceae > Rhizobium > Rhizobium paranaense. The sequence goes on along the minus strand of NZ_PYJN01000006.1, from coordinate 41,884 downwards.
GGCTTCGGCGTCGTCCGCCTGTCCGATGCCATAGAAGATCCGATGAAGCTTGGCTTGCGGCTGGATGGAGAGGACGAACAGGCGGCACCGGGCACTGTTGACAAGCCAACCGTCGAGACGGCTGCGCCGGCAATTACCGAAGAAGCATTGCATGACGCGACGGAGGAAAATGTCGCCGCAGAAGAGGAGACGGCTCGCGAAGCAGGACCCGAGGCAACGAACGAACCCGTTGCCAGGGATGACGAGCCGCCTGCCCTGAAGATTGCCGAGACGCCGAACCGCCGGGAATCCGACAAGGTCATCCGGTTGCACGAGCGCCGCATGCAGACTCCAGGCGGCTTGTCATTGAGCGAACAGGCAGCCCTCCGCGAGATCGCCCGGCAGCTCGACCCCTTCGGCAAACGCGCCGAGCCGCCGAGCGGCGAGCCTGAAACGACAGAACAGTCCGAAGAGGTGGTGAGCATCTCCCCGCTGCCGAATGCTGCGGATGAGGTTCTGTCCGATGCTGTCGAGGCGCCGGCCGACGATATTGCTGCCAAAGATCAGTCGGAAAGCGGCGACACTGCACAATCCGAACAGGACATGCCGGCGCCTGTGGCCGAGGCAGAAAAGCCTGAAGAAAACATCGACCCGCTTGAAGTCTTGAGCACCGCCATTCCGCCGCGCGTGAAAATGCGTGACGGCCTGTCGGCCGAGATCGTCGATCAACTGCCCCTCGCCATCCTCGTGCATGCCGGCGACCGGCTGATCCACGGCACCCCGGAATTCCTGCGGCTGACGGGCTATGAAAGCCTCACGGACCTGGACCATGTCGGCGGGCTGGATGCGCTGCTGCAGCGCCATGACCTCGAAGGCAAGACCGAGCAGCCGGGGACGATGATGGTGGTGCGCGCCGACGATACGCTCGTGCCTGTTACCGCGCGGCTGCAATCGATCCGTTGGGAAGACGGCACCGCTTTGATGCTGGCGCTGATGCCGCTCGAAAAGAGCGAGGCCCCTGCGCCGGAGCCCGTGCCGGAAGAAGCGCGGCCGGAACGCATGGTCGAAAAGCTCGCCAAGCTGCAGGTCGAAATCGAAGAGCTGCGTTCGACGCTGGAAACGGCAACGGATGGGGTCATCATCATCGGGCAGGAGGGCGAAATCCGGTCGATGAACCGCTCGGCAAGCGCGCTCTTCAACTATGACGACCAGGAAACCCGTGGCAAACCTTTCGTCATGCTTTTTGCACATGAGAGCCAGAAGGCCGTGCTGGACTATCTCGGCGGTCTCTCCGGCCATGGTGTCGCAAGCGTGCTGAACGACGGCCGTGAAGTGATCGGCCGCGAGGCATCGGGTGGCTTCGTGCCCTTGTTCATGACCATGGGGCGCCTAAACTCCTCGAACGGCTATTGCGCCGTCATTCGCGACATCACGCAGTGGAAGCGCACCGAGGAAGAGTTGCGCAATGCCAAGCGCGCGGCGGAGACGGCCAATGCCCACAAGACCGATTTCCTTGCCCGCGTCAGCCATGAGATCCGTACGCCGCTCAACGCCATCATCGGCTTTTCCGACATGATGGCCGGCGAGCGCTTCGGGCCGATCGGTCACTCCCGCTATATCGAATATGCTGCGGATATTGGCCGCTCGGGCCGGCATGTGCTCGACATCGTCAACGATCTCTTGGACATCTCCAAGATCGAAGCCGGTGAGATGGACCTGGAATTTTCGTCCGTCGGCCTCAACGAGGCAATTGCCGAAGCCGTATCGCTGGTGCAGCCGCAGGCCAACAGCCAGCGTGTCATCATCCGCACGGCGCTGTCGCAAGCCGTGCCGAATGTCGTGGCCGACCTGCGCTCGATCAAGCAGATCGCGCTCAACATCCTGTCGAATGCCATCCGCTTCACGCCATCAGGCGGCCAGATCGTCGTGTCCACCTCTTACGAAGGCAATGGCAGCGTCGTCATGCGCATCCGCGATACCGGCGTCGGCATGACCCGCAGCGAGCTGGAGCAGGCGATGAAACCCTTCCGACAGGTCTCGACCAATGCCCGCAAACGCGGCGACGGCACCGGCCTCGGTCTGCCGCTGACCAAGGCCATGGTCGATGCCAACAGGGCAACCTTCTCGATCAATTCCGCGCCGAATGAAGGCACGCTGGTCGAGATTACCTTCCCCTCGCCGAGGGTGCTGGCGAACTGAGAGAGATCGCCAGCTCGTCATCAGAACCAGAGATCGCGCACGCACCGTCCTTTCGAAGGAAGGTCTTCAAACGTGTCGAGCCCATCGAAGTGATCGATAGGCAGGTCGGAGACGAGATCCGGTGGAGCAAGCCGGAGATTGACGGCAATGCGTCGGCGGCCATCCTTTTGAAGCCTCAGGCCGCGCCAGCTCAATACACAGGCGCAGGACGGGCAGAACAATATTTCGAGAGAAGACTTCTCCCTGCCGGCGCGCGTATAGGAAGCGGTCTGCCCGGTGACGGAAATCCGCCCCCCTTCGTAGTCATAGGCCCACAACGCGCCGTAGCGCCGGCAGAGCGTGCAATTGCAGGCCGTGATCGAGCCTGGATCGCCTTCGAGCGTCCAGCCTGCCTTGCCGCAGTGACATGAGCCGATCAGCATGAGCATGCCGCTCCATTCCGGTGCCCGTTCGAAGGCGGCATTCTGCCCCAGTCGCGAGATCCCTGCAAATCCCCTGTCAGCTCGCCAGAGCCAGCCCGCCGTAACGGCTGATTTCGCTTTCGATCTCCGCCACAAGCGTATCGAGCGCCGGATTTCTCACCTTGCGGCCGCGGCGCACCACATAGGCCAAGGCAGGCGGTGCCGGCAGGCCATGAGTGATGATCTCCATTTCGGGCTGCAGGTGACGGCCGTTCAGAAGCGCCACGCCCAAGCCCGAAGTAACAGCCGCGACGATCCCCGCCGCGCTCGCGCATTCGAATACGGTTTCGAGAACCACCCCGCCGTCCTGTCCGATATCGAGCGCCCAGCGGCGATAGAAGCATTCATCGTCGAAGGACAGAAAAGGAACTGGCTCGCCTGGCGGCAAGGAAAGGTCCGGATGCTTGACCCAATGAAGCGCCTCCCGGAAGAGAACGACATCGGTCGGGCGGACCTCATGGGCGAAAACCTGCACGATGGCGGCGTCAAGCTCTCCCCGCTCGAGCATGCCCCTGAGAATCAAGCTCATGCGGACCTTGGTGCGAACAGAGACATTCGGATGCAGCCGGCGAAATCGCCCCAATATCCGGGCAAGGTCTGTGCAGGTCGTATCCTCGGTCAGGCCAAGGGCGACGCGCCCGGCAAGCGATGTCTTCGACAGGCTCAACAGCGCCTCGTCATGCAGGCCGAGGATGCGCCCGGCATAGTCAAGCAGATCCTCCCCGGCCGCGGTGAACATCGACGCTCCAGGCTTGCGGCTCAGCAGATCGCAATCGAGGCTCGTCTCAAGCCGCTTGATTTTATGACTGACGGCGGATTGCGACAGGCCCAGGGCTTCGGCCGCGCGGGTAATGCCGCCGTGATGGCGGATCGCCCATAGCGCGCGCAACGCGTCGATTTCCAAACGTCGGCTGGTGAACTCGGTCATGGCAAACTCGGCCCGCATGATAGTCTCGCAGAGAGAATGCATATTCCGACAGCATCTGGCAAATATTCATTAGTTCTAAGACTGATATGTCATGCGATGATCGATATTTGTCATGTGTAATCGAATTGGCCCTGGCCTATGGCTGAAAGGCAGGTGACATTCAACCGAGAGCCTTATGACTGACCAGCCCCTCTCCCGGCCCATATTAAATAACAGCCGCTTCCTTTGGCCGTTGATGGCGACGCTGCTGATCTTTAGCTGGAGTTCCGGCTTCGTCGGTATTCGTTATGCCAGCCAGGAGGCCAGCGTCATACTGGTCCTGTTCTGGCGGACGCTGCTGTCGGGATTGGTCCTGCTGCCTTTTGCATTGGCGATCGGGCCACGGATGCGGCTGCGCGCGATAGCGGATCAGATGTTGTTCGGCGTGATGTCTGTCTTCCTCTATCTCGGCGGCTTTGCGCTGGCGATCGAACAGCGGGTACCGACGGGGCTAGTGGCGCTGATCTCCGATCTCCTGCCGCTGGCGATTGCGGCCTTGTCACAACCCGTCTTGGGGGAACGGCTGAGCGGGCGCCAATGGCTGGGAACGGCGATTGCTGTGGCCGGCGTGTTGATCGTGTCGCTAGACAGCCTCAACTTCGGCGCGGCCCCGTTTTGGGCCTATGGATTGACGGTCGGCTCGATGCTCGTCTTTGCCTTCGCATCGGTTCTGCACAAAAGGCGGCGGACCAGGCTTATGCCCGTTCACCAAAGCCTCTGCATCCATACTCTTACGGGCTCGGTGCTGTTCGGCGTCTGCGCCATGATGCAGGGCGATCTTGCGCCACCGATGACCCGCGGTTTCGCGATCGGCATGATTTGGCTGGTGCTGATTGCAACCTTTGCCGCCTACTCGGTCTACTATACGAGCCTGCGCCTCTTCCCGGTGGCGCAGGTCAGCGCGGCCATCTATCTCAGTCCACCCGTCACCATGCTGTGGGCCTGGGCCTTATTTTCCGAACCGCTGACAACGGCGATGTTCGTAGGATTGGCGGTGACGCTGGTGGGGGTCTGGCTGACCTCGCGCGGCCCTTCAGTGGAAAAGGTCTGACGTATCCTCTTGTTCCGAAGCAGACATTTCTGCTGCGTCCGCGGACCGATCAACGGCAAGCGGCTCGTTGCAAGAAAATATCCCAGTCGTCTACTGTCATCGCGCCGTCATTGACGACGGGGATATGGACCGAGCGAAATTGGGAGACGTAGTCGTGGACGCAAACGAGGCAGCCGAAGACGGAGCGGTAGTTCCACCGGCGGGCACGCCTTGGGAGGTCTTCGGCGCATTCCTTAAGCTCGGCCTCACCTCGTTCGGCGGGCCGATCGCGCATCTCGGATATTTCCGCGACGAACTCGTGGCGCGGCGGAAGTGGATCGACGAAAAGGGTTATGCCGATCTCATTGCCCTCTGTCAGTTCCTTCCGGGACCTGCCTCGAGCCAGGTCGGCTTTGCCATGGGCTTGTTGCGGGCTGGCCCGCTGGGCGCGCTTGCGGCATGGAGCGCTTTTACGCTTCCATCGGCACTGATCCTCTTTATCTTCGCCACCGCGGCCACTGCCCTCGACAATCCCCTCGGGCAGGGTTTGCTGCATGGGTTGAAGCTCGTTGCCGTGGCTGTTGTCGCCCAAGCGGTCTCGGGCATGGCAAAATCGCTGACGCCAGACCGGCCGCGCGCCGGCATCGCGCTCGCGGCGATTTTCATGGTGACGTTTGGCGGGACGCTCGGCCAGCTCGGAGCCATTGTGCTGGGTGCCGTTTCAGGACTTGCACTTTGTCGCGGAGCTGTGGTCGGGCACAAGCCAAGTCTTTCGTTCGGAATATCCAGATCTGCAGGCCTCTTTTGTCTGCTGGCGTTCGTGCTTTTGTTATTCGGGCTGCCGCTCGTTGTTTCGGCTCTGGATTGGCAGGGGCTGCGTCTCTTCGATGCCTTCTATCGTTCCGGCGCACTCGTGTTCGGCGGCGGGCATGTCGTGCTGCCGCTGCTTCAGGCAGAGGTGGTGAGGCCGGGCTGGATATCGGAAAACGCCTTCCTTGCCGGCTATGGCGTTGCGCAGGCCGTACCCGGCCCGCTCTTCACCTTTTCGGCCTATCTCGGGGCGGCGATGGTGCCCTCTCCCCAGGGCCTTGCAGGCGCAGTCATCTGTCTGCTCGCTATTTTTCTGCCCGGCTTTCTGCTGCTCGTCGGCACCTTGCCTTTCTGGGACAGGCTCAGCACCTATCCGCTGGCTCAGGCGGCCATGCGCGGCGCAAACGCAGCCGTGGTCGGCGTGCTGGGCGCCGCCCTCTATAATCCCGTGTGGACCAGTGCGGTCCTCTCATCAGCCGATTTTGCCCTTGCCCTTTCCGGCTTTCTTCTACTGGTGGTGTGGAAGGCGCCGCCATGGATCGTCGTTGTACTAATGGCCGCCGGCGCGCTTATTTTGCAAATGGCGTAGTTTCCGCATGTTATGGGCTGGGCCTACTCTCCGAGGGCTTGGTCACCCGGGCGACGGTGCCCGTCACGAAACAAAGACGGTCCAGCCAACGCCCAAAGCGGCAGATGCCAATAGGGTTGTTATCACCGACATCCTCAGACGGAAGATGGCTGTCGCGGCCAAGAGAGTCAGTACCAGCGAGGGCAATGAAAGTGAGGTTAGGACGGGTGCATCCATCGTCCAAGAGCCATAGGTGAAACTTGTGGTCTCGCGGAACAGCACATGGAGCCCGAACCAAATCGCGAGGTTCAAGATGACGCCTACGACCGCTGCCGTTATCGCTGACATGACACCGGTCAGAACGACATTGCCGCGCATCTTCTCGATGAATGGCGCGCCTGCGAAAATCCAAAGGAAGCTCGGTAGGAACGTGACCCATGTTGTGAGCACGGCGGCGAAAGTTGCTGCTGTAAGAGGGCTGAGAGTCCCGGGATTACGATAGCCTGCCAGGAACCCAACGAACTGCGTCACCATGATCAACGGTCCAGGAGTCGTTTCCGCCATCCCCAGACCGTCCAGCATCTCACCCGGCCGCAGCCAGCCCAACTGCTGTACCGCCTCCTGTGCGACATATGCCAGCACGGCATACGCACCTCCAAAGGTTACGATTGCCATCTCGCTGAAGAATATCCCGATCTTGGAAAAGACGTTGTCGGGGCCGAGCGTGATCAGGATGGCAGCAACCGGGATAAGCCACGCGGCGGCCAGCGCACCTGAGGTCTTGAGAGACCAGGCGAGGTTTGGTCGAGCGTGCAGAGGAATCTCCTCGCCAAGAACGGAGTCCTTGTCTTCCAGGATTGCCTCGGAGCCCGACTTGTGCCCGCCGCCCGCCTTGAAGGCCGCTACCCCTCCGCGAGAGGCAAGGTAACCGATAAGTCCCGCCCCAACGATGATTAGCGGAAACGGAACGTGCAGGAAGAAGATCGCAACGAAGGCGGCAGTGGCCAATGCAATCATAGTCCTGTTTTTGAGGGCTCGGCTACCGATGCGGAAGACGGCCTGGATTACGACCGCCAGCACGGCGCATTTGAGCCCGAAGAACATGCCTTCAATGAAGGTCAAGTTCCCGAACAAGACGTAGATGTAGCTGAGTGCGAGGATCGCAAGGAAGCCTGGCAGGACGAACAAACTGCCCGCGATCATACCGCCCAGGGTCCTGTTCAGCAGCCAGCCGATATAGATGGCAAGCTGATGTGCTTCTGGCCCCGGCAGCAACATGCAGTAGTTCAGAGCATGAAGGAATCTATGCTCTCCTACCCACTTCTTCTCGTCAACGACGATGCGGTGCATAACGGCGATTTGTCCAGCAGGCCCGCCGAAGCTCAGGGCGGCAACACGGGTCCAGACCTTGATAGCCTCGCCGAGCGGGACAACATCCCAGTCAGCCGAGTTTGATCGCGCTGCCGCGTTCTTTACGAGGTCGGTCATAGGCTCTCATGCCTTCCTCGGGTTGGGCCAATTGTGCGTCTCTTCTGTCGCATCACGACACCAACGATAGAAGGCATCATATAACGTCATGCCGGCTTCCAATTGCTCCAAGTCGTCGTTGAACATCCGCGAAAGCCCGAGCGAGGCTGCGAGCAGTCCGGATACTTCAGGTGCCAGGTCGGGTCGGGCGGTATCGGCGCCTCGAACGATGGTTGCAAGATGAAGGAGGGGCTCGGTGCCGAGGCCGAACTCTTCGATCATGACATCGAAGGTGCACAGCTCGCCGCGATGTCTCCAAAAGACATCCTCGATGTCGAAGGGCATCGCCTTGAAGCGATCAGCGACCGCTAAAACTTCAACTGCCGGGGCGAACAGAAAGATCGCTGACGGATCGATAAAGCGCCGGATCAACCATGGGCAAGCGATGCGATCGATCTTCGGCCGTGCTCTTGTGACCCAGACGGTTCGTCCCTTGGCATCTCGGGGCGGCAACTTCTCCTCGGGGACCAGTACACCCTTCGCGCTCCGTCACGCCTCGAAACCGCCTTCGAGAACCTCCGCCTCCTTTCCGAAGACACGAAGATAGGCAGCGACTCCGTGACCGAGTTTCTGTCCCTTCTGACAGAGGACGATGGCTGGCCCAGCCAGTTCGTTCGTCCAGTCGGTTACCGTTCGATAATCGCGACGGATCGAGCCGGGAATAAGACGGGGATCAGCAGCGAAATCCTCGTCGTTGCGGACGTCGATGATCGTCGGCGAGTTGGGCGTGCCGATAATACGATTCAGCTTGTCGGGTGTAATTTCCAGAAATGACGGCATAACGCGTCCTCCGTTGGCTCGGGTTCCAGGACGCGATTCTTCAGCCGTGGCCTCATGGGGTGATCGCAACCCCATGGACAATCTTCTGCCGGACGTGATCCAAATGTCAAGCCGAATAACCGCCTACCGCGCTCAGCAGACATTTTCTCAACTTCCGCAGCCGACTCCTATGGTGACCGTGACATGGCTGTCGCGGCAAAATATCTGCGATAGAGTACGCCGCGCCCCTATGGAGCGCGGCAGCCGGGATTACTCCCCGCGAGACTTCGCAGCCTTGCGCGCGGCCCTTGAGTTCGGCTTGCCACCCTTGGGAGGGCCGTCGTTCTTGGCGAAATTCGGCTTGCCGGGCTTCTTTGCCCAAGGCTTCTTGTCCGAACGCTCGGAAACTCTGCCCTCGCCTGCATGCGCCCGTTCCGGCTTGCGGTCGGACTTCCATTTCGGCTTGCCGCCGTCCTGTGGGCGGGCATCCCTGTCGGCGAAGGGCTTCGTCTTGCCGTAGGTTCCTTCCCGCTTCGCCTGCGAAAAATCCGGTATGCCAGCGAGCGGCTTGACGCGGATGCCTCTTTCCAAGGTCTTGTCCGGGCCGATGGCCGACAGGAAGCGTTCGGCGCCTTCTTGTGAAAATTCGACGAAGGTTTCCTCGGGCTGCATCTTGATTGCGCCGATGTCGCGCTTGGTCAGGTTGCCATTGCGGCAGAGCATCGGGATCAGCCAGCGCGGCTCGGCATTCTGCTTGCGGCCGACCGAGAGCGACACCCAGACGCCGTCGGTGAAGTCGTTGCGTCCGGCGGACGGCCCGTCGTGGTGAGTGACGGGGAAATCGTCGCGGCGTGGCTTTCTGCGCTCGCCTTCGGCGGGCACGTCCTGCAGTTCTTCAGGCGCGGAGTGGCCGGCCCGATATTGCCGCAGGAACGCAGCGGCAACCTGCTCGGCGCCATGGCGCTCCAGCAATTGTTGCACGATCGATTGCTCATCTTCAGCAAGCGGCGCGGCAAAGACCGGATCGGCGAGAAGACGCTCATCGTCACGCAGGCTCACCTCGTCGGCTGACGGCGGCTTTGCCCAGGTGGCGCGGATGCGGGCAGCTTCCAGCAGGCGTTCGGTACGGCGACGGGCGCTGAGCGGCACGATCAAGGCGCTGACGCCCTTGCGGCCGGCGCGGCCGGTGCGGCCGCTGCGGTGCAGCAGGGTTTCCGGATTGGTCGGCAGGTCGGCGTGAACCACCAGTTCCAGGCCCGGCAGGTCGATGCCGCGGGCGGCGACGTCGGTCGCGATGCAGACGCGGGCGCGACCGTCGCGCATGGCCTGCAACGCGTGTGTGCGTTCGCTCTGGCTAAGCTCACCAGAAAGCGCAACGACGGAGAAGCCTCGGTTGTTGAAGCGCGCCGTCAGATGGTTGACCGCGGCACGCGTCGAGCAGAAGACGATAGCGTTCTGCGCTTCGTAATAGCGGAGAACATTGATGATGGCGTTTTCCCTGTCGCTCGGGACGACCGTCAGGGCGCGATAGTCGATATCGACATGCTGCTTGGTTTCCGAAGCGGTGGCGATACGCACGGCGTCGCGCTGGTAGTTTTCGGCGAGCTTTGCGATCGAACGAGGCACGGTTGCCGAAAACATCAGCGTCCGCCGGTCGGCGGGCGCAGTTTCCAGAATGAATTCGAGATCCTCGCGGAAGCCGAGATCGAGCATCTCGTCGGCCTCGTCCAGCACCACGGCCTTGAGCCCGGAGATATCAAGCGAATTGCGGCGAATATGGTCGCAAAGGCGGCCTGGCGTACCGACGACGATATGCGCGCCGCGCTCAAGCGCCCGCTTTTCGGTGCGCATGTCCATGCCGCCGACGCAGGAGGCAATGGTCGCGCCCGTCAGTTCATACAGCCATTCCAGCTCACGCTGCACCTGCAGCGCCAGTTCGCGGGTCGGCGCGATCGCCAATGCCAGCGGCGTGCCGGCCGGGCCGAAGCGCTCGGCACCTTCCAGCAGGCTGGGCGCCAGCGCCAGGCCAAAGGCAACTGTCTTGCCAGAGCCTGTCTGGGCCGAAACCAATGCATCCTTGCCGGCAAGGCCGGGATCGAGCATGGCCTTCTGTACCGGCGTCAGCGCTTCGTAACCGCGCTTTGCCAAAGCCTGGGCGATCGCAGGAGCGATGCCTTCGAATTCGGTCATATCTTGTCTTTCGGAATTCTTCGCGCGCCAGCCGGCGCGGATCGTCGTGGCCCGCACGTTGCAGGCCTCTTCTTCAGGCGTGCACATACTTGGTCGGCAAGCCATTGTACAGAGCAGGCGCGTATTTGTGCGGCGCACAACGAAAAAAAGGCAGCGGATGGCGCTGCCTTTGAGGTCTATGCTGCCTAACGAAAGCTCGAGTCAATCAACGTCATGTCTCGGGAGCCTCACGGCTCCAAGCCGTCCTAACTCATACGAACAGCCCCAAGTTGGACTTTACCTTTGACCAATCTCTCTTAACGCCGGGTTACCGCCGATAGGTCAGCGTTTGCCCATGAGTTTTAAGGGACTATCAGTTTTTGAGCTCCTCCAGCCCGGAAAAGAGGTCCAACGCCTCGGGATTGGCGAGCGCTTCCTTGTTCTTCACCGGCCGGCCATGCACGACGTCGCGGACAGCAAGCTCGACAATCTTGCCCGATTTCGTGCGCGGAATATCGGTGACGGCGATGATCTTGGCCGGTACATGCCGCGGCGAGGCGCCGGTGCGAATGCGGGCCTTGATCGCCTTGGCCAGATCTTCGGTCAACACCGCGCCCGCGGCCAGGCGGACGAAAAGCACGACACGCACGTCGTCATCCCAATCCTGGCCGATGCAGAGCGCTTCGAGGACTTCGGGCATCTGCTCGACCTGATTGTAGATCTCGGCCGTGCCGATACGCACGCCACCGGGATTGAGCGTTGCGTCCGAACGGCCATGGATGACCAAGCCACCATGCTCCGTCCATTCGGCAAAATCGCCATGGCACCAGACGTTGTCGAAACGCTCGAAATAGGCGGCGTGATATTTGACACGATCAGGATCGTTCCAGAACATCACCGGCATCGACGGAAAGGTTTTGGCGCAGACAAGCTCGCCCTTTTCGCCGCGCACCGGCTTACCCTCTTCGTTCCAGACATCGACGGCAAGGCCGAGGCCAGGCCCCTGGATTTCGCCGCGCCAAACCGGCTGCAAGGGATTGCCGAGCACGAAGCAGGAAACGATATCGGTGCCACCCGAGATGGAGGCAAGCTGGATGTCGTCCTTGATGCCCTCATAGACGAAGGAGAAGCCTTCCGGCGACAACGGCGAGCCGGTGGACGTCATCAGCCGCAGGCTGGAAAGGTCGTGCGACGTCTTCGGCGTCAAGCCGCTCTTGCGCACTGCATCGATATATTTGGCCGAGGTGCCAAACACGGCGAACTTCTCCGCCTGCGCATAGTCGAACAGGATATTGCCATCCGGCGCGAAGGGCGAACCGTCATAGAGGCAGAGCGTAGCGCCAGCGGCAAGCCCGGTCACCAGCCAATTCCACATCATCCAGCCGCAGGTGGTGAAGTAGAAGACCTTTTCGCCGGGGACCACGCCGCAATGCAGGCGGTGCTCCTTGATGAGCTGCAATAATGCGCCGCCGGTCGAATGGACGATGCATTTCGGCACGCCCGTCGTGCCCGAGGAAAACAGAATGAACAGCGGATGCGAAAATGGCAGCGGCACGAATTCGACGGACTTCGCCTCGAAGGGCGCGATGAACGCATCCAACGTTCTTGCATCCGGCGTCACAGCCGCGACCGCATCGGCATCGCCGGCGTAGGGAACAATGACGGCAGGCGCGCCGAGGCGCTGCGCGATGGCACTGACCTTTGCCGTCACATCCTGCAATTTGCCGCTGTACCAATAGCCGCTGCAGGCGATGAAGAGTTTCGGCTCGATCTGGCCGAAACGATCCAAGACGCCCTGCTCGCCGAAATCCGGGGAGCAGGAGGACCAGATGGCGCCGATCGAGGCGGCGGCCAGCATGCAGGCGATGGTTTCCGGCATATTCGGCATCATCGCCGCGATGCGGTCACCCTTGCCGATGCCAAGGGCGCGATAGGCCTGCTGCAGGCGCGATACCATGGCCGAGAGCCGATCCCAGGACCAGCGGTCGCGCACCTTGTCTTCGCCCCAGAAGACCAACGCATCGCCCTCGCCGCTTTTCGACAAAAGGTTCTCAGCGAAATTCAGCTCGGCATCGGGAAAGAAACGCGCCTCCAGCATCAGGTCGCCATTAATTAGCGCCCTTTCGCCGCGTTTTCCCTTGATGCCACAGAAATCCCACACTGCCGTCCAGAAGGTTTCACGGTCGGCAATCGACCAGGCATGCAGGCTGGCGAAATCGGAGAGCGAAAGGCCGAAGCGTCGGTTGCAGTCTTCCATGAAGACGAACATCGGGCTCTGCCGGCGAAATTCATCCGATGGCGTCCAGAGCGGCTGACTGTCTCGCATATTATCTCCTCCGGTTTTCGGCTTATATACCATGCTGCAGCGCATTATAAAGTCACTGAGTTGTCGGCATTCCCGCTGTACAATGTTTGCATCCGCCGATCATTTCCTATATCCGGCAAACGCAGGCATATCAGCGCTATCCGTATGAAAGTCTGAGTTGGATCATGAGAGCGTCGAGGAACAAGAAGTGGTTGATAACGATGCGATCGGCCTCGCGCTGGCTACCTGCCGTTGCGCGCACCACGGGTATTGTCCTTCTCACCATCATCATCGTCTTCGCCGTCTTCAGAGCAACCGCTCCTTTCCTGATTTCCAGCGGCCTGGTTCGCGCCGGCATCGAGAACGCGCTGTCGGACTGGACGGGATATCGCGCCCAGATCGAGGGCACGCCGACGCTGGAATTCTGGCCGACGCCGCGCGTGACGCTCAACCAGATCACCATCCGCGAACCGACGAAAAACGGCAAGGTGCTCGGCCACGTCGACAGCCTCTCGGCGGATTTCTCGCTGTTTGCGGCACTGCGCGGACGCGCGCATTTTCATGAATTCCATTTCGTGCGGCCGGTGATCTATATCCGGCGCGACGAGACCGGTCTGATCGACTGGACGAATGAGGGGCTGCTGTCCAAAGCAATCGAACGGGTGGAGACATCCTCCAACCAGAGCACGCCGATAAGCAAGGATCAGGATGCCGTCATCGGCATGCTGACCATCGAGGACGGCAGCGTCGAGATGACGGACGATCGCAGTGGCAATCTCTACAAGATGACCAGCGTCAATGCCGACATCTCCTGGCCGCGGCTGTCTGGGGCGATGACTGCCGTCATCCTGGCGCGGCTCAACGGTCAGGACGTCAAGATCGATTTCAATTCCGCCCAGCCCCTGCTGCTCTTTGCCGGCAAAAGCGTCGATGCGAAGACAAGCTTCTCCTCTTCGCTGATCAATTGGGCCTATACCGGCGCCACCAGTATTTCCAATTTTTCCGCGCTCGCCGGAAATCTGGATCTGAGTGTGCCGAATGTGCCCTCCTTCCTGACCTGGAGCGGAGAACATCTGCCGGGCGCCGATACGCTGCGAAACGTCTCCCTCAATGCCGACGTCGCGGCAATCCCGAATGGCCTTCGCTTCAACAATCTGAGCTTCAAGGTCAACGATTCCGCTGCCTCCGGCGTCATGGACCTAAGCTATCCCACGGGTGGCAAGCCGAAGATTTCCGGAACGCTCGCCTTCGACCAGATGAATCTCAATCCGTTCCTGGCAGCCTTCTCCATGCGGCTCGCTGCCGATACCGCCATCGACGCCTTGCTCAACGGCAATCCGCTGCAGCGCCTCGATTTGGATATGCGGCTCTCGTCGAACAAAGCCGTGCTCGGTCCCTTCCAGTTCGATGATATCGGCGCCAGCCTGCTGGTCGCGGGCGGCAAGGCAAAATTCGATATCGGCGATAGCGGCTTCGAGGGTGGAGAACTCACCTCGCATCTGGAGGTCACGCAAAATGACTTCGATGGCGGCGGCAAATTGCAGATCTCCATCCACGATGCCGATTTCGGCGGGCTGTTCACCCGGCTCAACCTTGTAGGGCCTCTGCCGCTGACGACCGGATCTCTCGATCTTTCGCTCAGCACTTCGAAGCCGATCTGGGCCGCCAATCTCAGCGATGTCGCCGGCAAGATGCATTTCACCTCGGCCACCGGTTCCTTCCGGCAGTTCAACATCTCCACCTTCCGTGCGCTTGCCTCCCAAAAGGGCTTTTTCCGGATGAGCGATATCGGCGATACATCCTTCGACTTCGACAGCGTCGATGTCGATGCGAGCTTTGCCAAGGGATCGGTCGAAGTTCACAGTGCCAAGATCGTAGGCCGCAACGAAACGGTGACGCTGAACGGCGTCATTCCCTTCCGCAGTAACGGACTGGCGCTGTCGGGCACGATGCAGGCAAGCAACCCGGCCAATGCGGCGGAGCTGCCAATGCTGCCCTTTTTCATCGGGGGCACCTGGCCGGACCCGGTGATCTCGCCGGTCACGACGCTGCTGCAAAAACCCGGTCAGCAGCCACAGCAACAATAGGCGCCACCTACGGCGGGCTTGCCCTATGCCGCGGCGGCCGCCTGCTCGTCCCTCTGGCGCTGTACTTCGCGACGCTTGGTCACGATCGAGGCGCAGATGACGCCGACGGTGACGACACCGATCAGGATGGTGCAGATGGCGTTGATCTCAGGCGTCACGCCGAGCTTCACCTGGCTGTAGATCAACATCGGCAAAGTCTTGGCGCCGGCCCCCGAAGCAAATGTGGCAATCACCAGGTCATCCAGCGACAGCGTCAGCGCTAGCACCCATCCGGAAAACACGGCCGGCGCGATGATCGGCAGCGTAATCTCGAAAAAGGTGCGCACCGGCGGCGCGCCGAGATCGAGCGCTGCCTCCTCGATCGAGCGGTCGAAGCTCAGAAGCCTGGACTGCACGACGACCGCGACGAAGCACATGGTCAGCGTCGTATGCGCCATGACGATCGTCCAGAAGCCGCGATCGAGGCCGGCGGTGACGAAGAGCAGCAACAGCGACAGGCCGGTGATGACATCAGGCATGACCAGCGGAGCGTAGATCATGCCGGAAAACAGGATGCGGCCGTTAAAGCGCGTGTAGCGCACCAGCGTCAGCGCCGCGAGCGTGCCGAGGACGGTGGCGATCGTCGCCGAAAACAGGGCGATGCGCACCGTCAGCCAGGCGGCGTTGAGCATGTCGTTGTTTCGAAGCAGATGGCCGTACCATTGCGTCGAGAAGCCGCCCCAGACCGTGACCAGCCGCGAGGCGTTGAAGGAATAGATGACCAACAGCAGGATCGGCAAATACAGGAAGGCGAGACCGAGTGTCACGGATACGATGTTGAAGCGGGACCAGCGGGTCATGGCTTACCTCCCCTTCTCATCGGCTTTCGCCTGTATATGCTGGAAGAAGACGATGGGCACGACCAGCACGAGCAGCAGGATGGTCGCCACTGCCGACGCCAGCGGCCAGTCGGTATTGCCGTAGAACTCGCTCCACAACACCTTGCCGATCATCAACGTTTCGGAACCGCCGAGCAGATCGGGGATAACGAACTCGCCGACCGCAGGGATGAAAACCAGCATGCAGCCGGCGATGACGCCGGGGATCGACAGCGGGAAGGTCACGCGCCAGAAGGCGCCGATCGGCGTGCAGCCGAGATCCTGCGCCGCCTCGATCAGGGTGCCGTCCATCTTTTCCAGCGAGGAATAGAGCGGCAGCACCATGAAAGGCAGATAGGAATAGACCATGCCGATATAGACGGCGGTATTGGTGTTCAGGATCACCAGCGGCTCGTGGATGATGCCAAGCGCCATCAGCAATTGATTGAGCAAGCCCGTCGTGCTCAGGATCGACATCCAGGAATAGACGCGGATCAGGAAGCTCGTCCAGAACGGCAGGATGACCAGCATCAGCAGCGTCGGGCGAATGCTGCGCGGCGCCTGCGCCATGCCGTAGGCAATGGGATAGGCGATGATCAGCGTCAGGATCGTCGATATGCCTGAAATCTTCAGGCTCTGGACATAGGCGTTGAAATAGAGCGGATCGCCGGCCAGCCAGGTGTAGTTGTCGAAGGACATGCTCTGCAGCTTGTCCCACCAATCGCTGAAACTGTCCGACCAATTGAAAGCCGGATCATAGGGCGGAACCGAGAGCGCCTTCGTCGACAGCGAAATGCGGAAGACGATCAGGAAGGGCGCGAGAAAGAAGATCAGCAGCCAGGCATAAGGAACGATGATGACGAGGCGCTGGTAGATGGATGAGCCGAGCGTCCTCATGATCAATCCTTCAGCAGCACGCCGGCATTTTCATCGAAGGAGACCCAGACGTCCTGATCGTAGGCGAAAGGCTCCTCGACAGCGCGTACCGCATTCAGCGACGAGGCCTTCACGACCTGCCCGCTCTTCAGCTTGACGTGGAGCACCGTCATGTCGCCGAGATAGGCAATATCCCAGATCTCGCCCTCTGCGGCATTGACCGAGGCGTTGGCGGGCGGCCGCGGCGTGACACGTAGCTTTTCCGGCCGAATGGCGAAGCCCGCACGGCTGCCTTCGGTGGGCATTTCGCCGGTTGCCGTGCGCAAGGTGAAGCCATTGTCGACGGCGATCTCGACCGTGCCGCTATTTGCGCGCGTGACATTGCCATCGAGAATGTTCACGTCACCGATGAAGTCGGCGACGAAGCGGGAATTCGGAGCCTCATAGATCTCCGCCGGCGTCGCCACCTGCACGACCCTGCCATGGCTCATAACCGCGATGCGGTCAGCCATGGTCATCGCCTCCTCCTGGTCGTGCGTCACGACGACGAAGGTGAGGCCAAGGCTCTGCTGCAGGTCCATCAGCTCGAACTGGGTTTCCTCGCGCAGCTTCTTGTCGAGCGCGCCGAGCGGCTCGTCGAGCAGCAGCACCTTCGGCCGTTTGGCGATCGAGCGGGCGAGCGCCACGCGCTGGCGCTGGCCGCCGGAGAGCTGGTTCGGCTTGCGCTTGGCAAATTGCTCCAGCTTCACGAGCTTCAGCATCTGCGCGACGCGTTCGGCGATCTCCGCTTTCGGCATGCCGTCCTGGCGCAGCCCGAAGGCGATGTTCTTTTCCACCGTCATGTGCGGGAAAAGCGCATAGGATTGGAACATCATGTTGACGGGACGGCGATAGGGTGGCGTGCCAGCAAGGTTCTGGCCGTCCAGCACGATCTCGCCCGTCGTCGGCTGCTCGAAGCCGGCCAGCATGCGCAGCAGCGTGGACTTGCCGCAGCCGGATGCGCCGAGCAGGGCGAAGAATTCGCGGTTGTAGATATCCAGGGAAAGATTGTCGACGGCGGTGAAATCGCCGAACTTCTTGGTGACGTTCTTGAAGGAAATATAAGGCTTTGCCGAAGGATCGGCCCAAGGAGCGAAGGAACGCCGGATATTGCCGAGAGACTTCATCATCTATCCCCGAAATGAATGCCGCTCCGGCTTTTCCCCATCCGGTAGCGCTTCAGATTTCATATTATTCCATCCAGAACTGCGCGCCCTGGATCACCATTGCACTAGAGCGGCAAAGCGTTTCACGGAATCGCTTTCCCGCTCTATCCTTGTTTTTGCGCATTCCGGACGGAAAACCGCTTCGCACTTTTCCTGGAATTGCTCCAAGGAAAGGCCCGGGCGTTTCCGTCCGGGCCTTTGTCTGACTTACTGACCGGTCACGACCTTGGTCCACAAGCGCGTCGCCAGGCGCTGCGTTTTCGGATCCCACGGCGTCACCGTGAACAGGTGCTTCATGATCTCATCGGTCGGATAAACTGCCGGATCCTCAAGGATTTCCTTGTTCACGAACTGCTGCGAAGCCTTGTTGCCATTCGCGTAGGCGACAAAGTTGCTGGCCTTGGCGATGACTTCCGGCTTCATGATGTAGTTCAGGAACGCATGCGCCTCGGCCACATGCGGTGCATCGGCCGGGATCGCCATGACGTCGAACCACATCTGCGCCTGTGCTGGGATCGAATAGTCGACATGGACGCCGTTCTTCGCCTCTTCGGCGCGGTTGCGCGCCTGCAATATGTCGCCGGAATAACCGAAGGCGAGGCAGATATCGCCGTTGGCGAGCGCATTGATGTATTCGGACGAATGGAACTTGCGGATGAAGGGCCGGATCGACGTCAGGAGCGCTTCCGCCTTCTTGAAATCCTCAGGCTTGGTCGAGTTCGGGTCGAGGCCGAGATAGGCCAGCGCCGTCGGGATGACATCCTTCGGCGCGTCAAGCATGTAAATGCCGCAATCCTTGAACTTGGCAGCGACCTTCGGGTCGAAGATCACGTCGAGGGTCGGCTTGTCGTCGGTGCCGAGGATCTGCTTCACCTTGTCGACATTGTAGCCGACGCCGTTGGTGCCCCACATGTAGTCGACGGCATATTGGTTGCCGGGATCATAGGTGGAGATGCGCTTCATCACCATGTCCCACATGTTGGAAATGTTTGGCAGCTTCGACTTGTCGAGCTTTTGGAACACGCCTGCCTTGATCTGGCGTTGCATGAAGTCCGCCGTCGGCACGACGATGTCGTAGCCGGTCTTGCCAGCAAGGAGCTTGGTCTCCAGCGTCTCGTTGGAATCGAACGTGTCGTAGACGACCTTGATGCCGGTTTCCTTGGTGAAATCGGCCAGGATCGAATCATCGATGTAATCCGACCAGTTGTAGATATTGACGACCTTGTCTTCGGCCTGAGCTGCCGTCACCAGCGAAACGGCGGCAAAAGCCGTTGCTGCCAGCCGTGCGAACATGGACTTCATGGTCTCTCCTGTTTGTTCAAGGGCATCCCGGCGATACCCAACCCTCTGTTTTTCCCGTCAGACTAGAAAGGAATTCCGAAGGCCACAAGGGGGAAAAGCAAGGCAGTATGAGCTTTGGCGGATTTGCCGAAAATCGGCAGGCGACACCCGCGGAAACGGCAATATGCGGAGCGCACGTGATTGTGAACGCAAGACCCGCTTCCCGCGTGAATGCCGGGATGAGCTTTGCTAACATCGGGCCGTCTCATCCTACAAATAGCCTCCCGCCTATTTCGCCGCCCTGCCCCAAGGGCAAAATCAACCCGCGTGTCCAAGGGTTTCCATCATGCAGTATCAAAAATTCGGCAATACCGGTCTCAGCGTCTCCCGCCTGTGCCTGGGCACCATGACCTTCGGCCTGCAGATCGAGCAGGAAGACATCGCGCATGCCATTCTCGACAAGGCGACCGATGCCGGCGTCAACTTCATCGATACGGCCGACGTCTATCCGCTCGGCGGCGGCGAACAGCTTGCCGGCCGCACCGAGGAGATCCTTGGCCGCTGGTTGAAGGGCAAGCGCGACCACTTCATCGTCGCCACCAAAGCGGTTGGTAAGGTCGGTCCCTCTCCCTGGGACCAGGGCGCATCGCGCAAGCACCTGCTCGACGCCATCGATGCGTCGCTGCGGCGTCTCGGCACCGATTACGTCGACCTTTATCAGCTCCATTCCGACGACCGCGAAACACCGATCGACGAAACGTTGGAGGCGCTCGACGTCATCGTGCGTTCGGGTAAGGCCCGCTATGTCGGTGTCTCGAATTTCCTTGCCTACCGGCTGGCGCTCGCACTCGGCCGCGCCGATGTCCTGCACACCGCCCGCTTCGTCTCCGTGCAGCCGCGCTACAATCTGCTGTTCCGCCAGATCGAGCGCGAGCTGTTGCCGCTCGTGGAGGAACAGCGCATCGCCGTCATTCCCTACAATCCGATCGCAGGCGGCCTTTTGACTGGCAAACACAGGCATGACGTCGCGCCGACGGAAGGCCGGTTCAGCTCGCAATTGCGCAGTGCCGGCGCCAACTATCTGCAGCGCTACTGGCACCAACGCGAATTCGAGACCATTGAGAAACTGCGCGGCATCGCCGATGAAGCCGGCCATTCGCTCACCCAGCTTGCCGTCGCCTGGGTGGCCGCCAATCCGGTGATCACCTCCGCCATCATCGGCGCCAGCCGCCCGGACCAGTTGACCGACACGCTTGCCGCCATCGACCTCAAGCTCGATCCGGCGCTGAAGGCAAAGCTGGACGACGCGACGGTGGAATATCGCTGGGGCGACGCGGCTCGCTGAACATTGGTCCGTTATCCGGGATCAAGATACCGGCGGCGACCATGGCCGCCGGTTTTCATATATAGGTAGGCCGGTTGCCGGCGAAGAGATCAGCATGGCTCTTCAGCAGTCGCGTCATGCGATCGACCACGGTGCGGATTTCGCGGCGATGGCGGTCGGCATCGTTCATGACGATCCACTGCCCGTGACGAAGCGACGCAACTTCCTCGCCGACCCGCTCCAGCCGCGGCTCCAGATCGCCAACGAAGCAAGGGAGAACGGCGATGCCCGCTCCCGCAAGCACGAGATCGTAGAGGGAGCGTGGCCGGTTAACGGTCACCGCGATCGCCTCGCGCTGGTTCTGATGCGGCCAGCGCAGGTAGGCGGAGATCGCATCCTCTTCCGCGACTGCGATCCAGCGTCTCGGCCCGGCGAAACGCATGTTGCGGGCTTGATAGGCCGCATAGGCGACATCGCCGGTCTTGACGGCCGCCAGATTGGTCTCCTCCGGCTCGAAGGCGCGGATGCCGATATCGCTTTCGCGATGGGCAAGGCTGGCACGGCGTTCGGCGAGATTCAGATCGATGCGGAAGCCGTCGCGTTCGGAGCAGATCGATGGCATGTTCTGGCTGAGCAGCCAGCCGACCCAGGTGCCCGCCGCGATCCGGACGATTGCCGCACCCTGGGCGTCGCGCTGCCAGCTCTCGATCTTACGCGCAGCCGCTTCCATCTCCAGCAGTTGATCGAACAGCTCCTGGCCGTCGCCGGTCAGCACATAGCCCGTCTGGCTGCGCTGGAAGAGCGAACGCCCGATCTGGCTCTCCAGGTCCAGCATGCGCCGGCCGATCGTTGCCGGGCTCAACCCGCTTGAAGATGCAGCGCCCGTCAGCCCGCCGCCGCGGGCGACATCGAGGAAAAGTTGATAGGAATCCCAAAGAGCATTTTTCATAACTGAAAAATATAAGGGGAAAATGGTCGTTTATAAAGAAAATTCCTCTGTGTAATTGAAGGGATGCCTCCCAATATGGAGACTTCCCATGATCGATTGCATCGCCTTAGCTAGAATTATCCAACTGGAGAACGACGCCCGCCAGGCGCAATGGCGCCGCAACGAGGACGCTTTCTATCAGGAATATGGCCGCGACCCCTGGGCGCTATTTACCTGGTTCGCGAACGCTCTCGATGCCGGCTATGCATGGTTCAAAACGAAAAAGGCGGACCGGCCTGATATCGGCCGGTCCGCCTGTGATGGTGACGATTGCTGCGGTCAGGCGGCTTCTGCTCGCATATAGCCCACGCCCTGCCCGCCTTCGATCTTGAACTGCTGGATGAGATAGAGCAGCGCGTCCGCTTCGGAGGCCAGTTCGCGGCTGGCCGCCGTGGTTTCTTCGACCATGGCCGCATTCTTCTGTGTCATCTGATCCATCTGGTTGACGGATGAGTTGACCCCCTGCAGCGCGCTTGCCTGGTCGTGGCTGGCGCGCGCGATCATTTCCACATGCTGGCTGATGGTGACGATCTGGCCGCTGATCTGGGCGAGCACGGAGCCCGCCTCCTGCACGAACTGCGAGCCGGAATTGACCTCGTGGGTCGATTTGTTGATCAGCCCCTTGATCTCCTGCGCCGCAGCGGCTGAGCGTTGCGCAAGTTCGCGCACCTCCATGGCCACGACCGCGAAGCCCTTGCCGGCTTCGCCCGCGCGGGCAGCTTCGATACCGGCATTCAAGGCCAGCAGGTTGGTCTGGAAGGCGATCTCGTCGATGACGCCGATGATCTGCTCGATCTGGCGTGAAGCATCTTCGATACGCCCCATGGCGTCGATAGCGTTACCGACGACGACGGAGCTGTCGTCGGCGCTGCGCTTGGCTTCGCGCACGATCGCATCCGCTTCCTTGGCGCGCTCGGCGGAGGAGCGGACGGTGACGGTGATCTCATCCACAGCGGCGGCGGTTTCTTCCAACGCGGCCGCCTGCTGCTCGGTGCGCTTCGACAGGTCCTCGGCCGAGGCTGCCATCTGGCTGCCGTTGCTCTGGATCATCTCGACATTGTCGCGCACCTGGCTGAGCGTCTGCTGCAGACGCGAGAGCGAGCTGTTGAAATCCTGGCGGAGCTGTTCGAGGCGGCCGATGAAGGGCGTTTCGATGCTCGAAGAGATATCGCCCTGAGCCAGGCGCTCGAGGCCGGCGGCAAGCTCGCTGACGGCGAAGTCGATCTGGCGGTCGAGCTCGCGCTTTTCGGCATCGTTGCGCTGGCGCTCGTGCTCGGCGGCGGTTCGTTCCTCGTCGCTCTGTTCTTCGATGCGGATCTTCGAGAGCGCGTTTTCCTTGAAGATACCGAGCGCGCGGGCCATGTCGCCGATTTCGTCGTAACGCTGCTCGCCGGAGATCGCGGTTTCCAGCATGCCGTCGGCAATGCGGCGCATGGCGGCGGTGATCTGACCGATCGGACGCTGCAGGGTCAGGACCAGGGCGATGCCGCCGGCGACCGAGAGGATAATGCCGAGCGTGGTAGCGAGGATCGAGATGTAGTTCGCCTGGTCGCGCTCCGTGCCGGCGCTTTGCTTCTGGGTTTCGGCAAAGGCGGTGAGCTGACCCCAGACCTGATCGAGCTGCTGGCGGGCGCTGGCATATTCGGTGATGCGCTGCGCGATGGTATCGACCAGCTTGCCACCGGCATCATCCATCGACTTGATCGCCGGACGGATGGCCTTGTCGATATCGCCGGCAAAATCCATGTTCTTGGCGCTCTGGTTCAGGGTATCCATGTCGCCGCCAAGCTTGGAGACTTCCTGACGCAGACGAACGAGATTGTCCTTGTTAGTATTGGTGGTGAAGTCGGCAAGCACGAGCTGCAGCGAATAGATCGAAGCTTCGAGACGGCGGGTGTCCTGCAGAATGGAATTGGTCTGGACGACACGAGCATCCAGTTGAACGAAGGTCGTGGTCGCCTGGCGCATCATCTGCGTCGCCGTGAGCTGCGTATAGGTAGACATCTGCCGGAAGCGAGAAAGCAATCGACCGATCGAGGTGATGGTATCGTCCGTCGGAGCATCGGCGCTTTCGGCGAAAGGCGTCAGATCCTTGATGGTGCCAGCCAGCGACTGCACGACGCTTTTCTGGTTCTGCGGCACAGCGAGATCGATCGCGCGTAGCGCCTTGTTGAGGTCAGGCAATCGGTCCTTGAGCAGCTTGACCTTGTCGGCAGGCGTTGCGGCCTTGTTGAAATCTTCGGCGACGGAGACGAGCGAATCGCCCCCCTTCAGCAGGCGGTCGGCGGCGCGCAACGTCGCGGTCGCGTCGGCCTCATCCTTGCGCATCTGGTCTTCCAACTGCTGACCATCGTAGTCGACATTGAAACGGGCGCTGATCAGCGCCCTCTGCGCGTCTTCGATCACCTTGCGAAAGGCGACTTCCTGCTCGTGCAATGTCCAGAGCTTGGCGACCACGTTCGAGGTGTCGGCGGTCTTGGTCGTCGCGTCCATCAGATTGTCGCGGCCCTCCGCTTCCTTGCCGAGCTGGGCCATCGTTGCGTTCAGAACGCCCTGCTGCGACTTGATATCCTGATAGAGCTTGTCGCGTTGCTGTTCGTTGGTAATGCGCAGGAAGTCATCCATCGAACCGTAGAGGTTCTTGAAGCCCGTCAGCGATTGCAGCACGCTGTTGGAAATTTCCATGCGCCCCTGCAGCAGGCCGGAAGCGTAGAGCCCGGTGAGGCCTACGGCGGAAATGCTGATGACGAAAGGCAGGACGAAGATCAGAACCTTCGTCTTGATCTTGAAACGGGACAGGATCTTGTCAATGAACATGGTGCCTCTGGCCTCTCATACGCCGCACTCACCCTGCCGACGCCGCCACGGCGCTGACCGGATACACAACCATCAATCTTAAAATTTTTCGCAGACGGGGTCCCAACCATGTCGGGAGGCAATCATTGCTTCGGCTCTACGTTGTAGAAGCACGCCCCAGAAAATCTTCGGGGATTGTGAGTTCGATTAATTAATTTTCGGATAAGGCGGCGTGCCAATGAGCGACAGGGCGTTTGATAGCGACAGAAAGCCTTGAAATGCAGGGATGCGAGGCCTCAGCCGAGAGGATGTCGGGCGTATGCACACATGACGGCCGCCGGGAAGGCGGCGGCCGAAGCCGATCAGGCCGATGATGTCAGAAGCTGCGCACCGCGAGGTAAGCAATGCAGGCAGCCGTGGCGCCGGTCGCCAGCATCAGCAGCCGGATGGCCACCAACTTGGCATTGTCACGGGTTTGAGCAATTGCAATAGCGCGAGCGCGACGTTGTGTTCTATTCATGAGCCTAAATCCCATTTTCGCACTGACACGATAACCGGCAAAAGGTCGTTCCGGCAACTGCCAATGTGGACAATAAAGATGTAGGAAAGGAAAATGCCGGAACCAGAGCCTAGCCGCAATTGTCGCACCCAGCGAATATTTGTCCGAAAGGTGTAGGATTCCTTGCCCGGCAGTTCTACTTCAGTAGCACCTCAACGAAGATGCTTCCGTTACGCGGCCGCGTGTGGCGTTGGACGAAGTCAAAGCGAGCGCTTCAAGCTGCCTCGCCGGCGACATGGCCCGAGGCCCAAGCCCACTGAAAATTATAACCGCCGAGCCAACCGGTGACGTCGACACATTCGCCGATGAAAAAGAGGCCGGGGATGGTTTTTACCTGCATCGTCTTTGAATCGAGGCAAGCCGTATCGACGCCGCCAAGCGTGACTTCTGCTGTCCGATACCCTTCGGAACCCGACGGCTTGACCGGCCAGGCCTGGACCGCGGCGGCAAGCTGCTGCAGGCGCCTGTCGGGTTGATCGGCCATATTGCCCGACATGCCCTCTCCCTCCGCGAAATGCTGCGCCAGCCGCTTCGGCAATATCTCCGCCAAAGCCGTCTGCGCCGATTGCCGGCCGTTGGCTTGGCGAGCTGTTTTCAGGGTGATGAAAATGTCGATTTCGGGCTCGATCGCGACGGTGATCTCATCCCCTTCCCGCCAGTAAGAGGAGATCTGCAGGATTGCCGGGCCGCTCAAGCCGCGATGGGTGAAAAGCAGGGCTTCGCGGAATGCGGTCTTGCCATGGCGGATTTCGGCAGGCGCGGCAATGCCGGCAAGCGGTGCCAGGCGCTGAAGAAGCTGGGGATCGAGGGTCAGCGGCACGAGGCCGGGGCGGGTCTCGACAAGCGGCAGGCCGAACTGTTCGGCGATGCGATAGGCAAAGCCGGTGGCGCCCATTTTCGGGATCGACTTGCCGCCGGTGGCGATGACCAGAGAGCTTGCCTCCAAAGCACCCTCCGATGTGGCGATCCGGTAGCCCCCGCCGGCGATCGGTTCGATGGCACCGAAATCGGTGCGCAGCCGTAACTCCACGCCGGCCGCCCGCATCTCGTCGATCAGCATGCGGATGATGTCTTTGGCGCTGTTGTCGCAGAAGAGTTGCCCGAGCGTCTTCTCGTGCCAGGCGATGCCATGGCTTTCGACCATGGCGAGGAAATCCCTTGGCGTGAAGCGCGCCAATGCCGATTTGGCAAAATGCGGATTGGCCGAGAGGAAGTTCTTCGGGCCAGCATGGATATTGGTGAAATTGCAGCGGCCGCCGCCGGAAATCCGGATCTTCTCGCCCGGCGCTGCGGCGTGGTCGAGCACCGCGACAGAGCGCCCGCGCTGGCCGGCGCGAATGGCGCACATCATGCCCGCGGCACCTGCGCCGAGGACGATAACATCATATCTGCCGGCCACGTTTCATTCCTTTACCCATTGCTGCGCCGCATCATCGCTTTTCCATCATATGGCGAAAGTCCGAGCGGTTTCCCCCTCGCCAATTGGCAAACTGCCGTTATGATGCAATCACCGATCAACGCAAATACGGTGTTTTATGGCCGCGAAAAAGACCCCGCTGAAAGCTTCCTTGCAGGTCTCGAAAGTCGCAACAGTTCCCCCCAGCTTACGATCGGCGCGCGGCGTTGCAAATTGGAAGGAAGCGGCTCAATGGCTGCGGGCACGCGGGATCGAAGACATAGAGTGCATTACGCCGGACCTTGCGGGCGTGCCGCGCGGCAAGATGATGCCCACCTCGAAATTCACCTCCAACACCTCGCTGGCCCTGCCCTCGGCGATCTATCGCCACACGATTTCGGGCGAATATCCCGAGGAGACCGAAAGCTTCCGCTATGAGCCGCGCGACAGCGACCTGAAGCTGGTGCCCGATCTTTCGACGCTCTCGGTGGTGCCCTGGGAGAGCGATCCGACGGCGCAGGTGATCTGCGATATCGTCAATTCCGATGGCGAGGAAGTCTCCTACACACCGCGCAATGTATTGAAGCGCATCATGAGCCTCTACCGCGAGCGTGGCTGGAAGCCGGTCGTGGCGCCGGAAATCGAATTCTACCTCGTCGCCAAGAACGACGATCCGGACTATCCGCTGCATCCGCCGAAGGGCCGTTCGGGCCGCTCGATCCTCGGCGGCCAGGGTTATTCGATCGCTGGCATCAACGAATTCGACGAATTGATCGACGACATCTATCACTTCTCGGAGAAGCAGGGCCTGGAGATCGATACGCTGATCCATGAAGAGGGTCCGGCACAGCTCGAAATCAACCTGCGTCATGGCGATCCGATCGAGCTTGCCGACCAGGTGTTCATGTTCAAGCGCACCATTCGCGAAGCGGCGATGAAGCACGGCATCTATGCCACCTTCATGGCCAAGCCGATCCAGAGCCAGCCGGGCTCGGCGATGCATATCCACCAATCCGTGGTCGATATCGTGACCGGCAAGAATGTTTTCACCAATCCGGACGGCAGTCCTTCGCCGGAATTCTTCCACTTCATCGGCGGCATGCAGCGCTACGTGCCGAATGCGCTGGCGATGCTTGCGCCCTATGTGAACTCCTATCGACGCCTGGCGCCCAACATGTCCTGCCCAGTCAACAACGCCTGGGGCTACGACAACCGCACAACGGCGTTCCGCGTGCCGGTCTCCGATCCGCAGGCCCGCCGCGTCGAGAACCGGTTGCCGAGCTCGGACGCCAATCCCTATCTGGCGCTCGCGGCCTCGCTCGCCTCCGGCTTGCTCGGCATCATGAAGAAGGTGGAGCCGACCGCACCGACCGAAGATTCCGCCAATGAGGGTTCGATCGACCTGCCGCGCGGACTTCTGGAGGCCATCGCACTGCTGGAGGACGAACCAGCTTTCGAAGAGGTGCTGGGCAAGGACTTCATCGACCTCTATGTCGGCGTCAAACGCGGCGAATTCGAAACCTTCATGCAGGTGATCAGCCCCTGGGAGCGTGAATTCCTTCTGCTGAACGTGTGAGGGGGCGCCCATGACATTGCAGGAAGCGTGGCAGAGCCCGATAGCGCCTGGGCTTTCCTGGTATCAGGCAACCGTCGGCCCTCGCCCGGCCTATCCAAAGCTCGACGGCTCCCGGCGCGCAGACGTTGCGATCATCGGCGGCGGCTACACCGGCCTGCAGGCAGCCTACAATCTTGCCAAGGGCGGCGTCGATGTGGTGCTGATCGATGCCAACCGCTTCGGCGACGGCGCATCCGGCCGCAATGGCGGCCAGCTCGGCACCGGCCAACGCTCCTGGCCCGAGGAGCTCGAAGAGAAGATCGGCTACGAGCGTTCAAAGGCACTGTTCGATCTTGCCGAGGACGCCAAGCGCCATCTTCTCGACTTTGCCGCCGAGCAGGGCATCGACATCGACTTCATGCCCGGCCAGATGAATGTCACCCACAAGCGGAGCTACAAGCGCGCCTATATGGAGAACGCCGAAATCGCCGCGACGCGCTATGGCTATCCGCATGTGAGCTTCATGGATCAGGCCGAAACCCAGGAGCGGCTCGGCTCAAAGCTCTATCTCTATGGCGTCAGGGATATGGGCACGGGCCATATCCATCCGCTGAAGCTTCTGATCGGCCTCGCGCGGGTAGCGCAGGCCGCCGGTGCTTCGCTCTTCGAAATGACGCCGGCGAAGGCGATCCGGCAATCCGGCGGCAAGACGCTGATCGAGACCGACAGCGGCACGATCACCGCCGACCGCGTGCTGATTGCCTGCAACGGCTATATCGGCAATCTGGAGCCGGTGACCGCAAGCCATGTGATGCCGATTCGCTCTTTCATCGGCGCTACCGAGCCGCTCGACAAATTTCCCGATGTCCTGCCCGGCGGCGAAGCAGTGGCGGATTCGCGATTCGTGGTGCGTTATTTCCGCAAGTCGAAGGATGGGCGTCTGCTGTTCGGCGGGCGCGAGGCCTATACCGCAGATAACCCGCGCGACATAACGCAGCACATCCGCCGCCAGATCGCCGAAATCTACCCTGCCCTCGGCAATATCAACATCACCCATGCCTGGGGCGGATCTGTCGGCATCACCATGCCGCGCCAGCCTTTCGTGCGCGACGTCATGCCAGGCGTCACGTCCATCGGCGGCTATTCCGGACACGGAGTCATGCTGTCAAATTATTGCGGTAAACTCTATGCGAAAACGGTTCTCGGGAACGCCGACGACCTTGCGCTTTTCAAGGCGTTGAACATCCCGCCCTTTCCCGGCGGTGCCCGCATGCGGGCGCCTCTCCTGTTCCTGGCGCTCTCGTGGTTTGCGTTGCGCGACAGGTTTTAGATCCGGAGCGGATTTCCTCTTTCGGCAATCCGCTCTAAAAAGCCGAGTCTGAATTTTGCGATGCACACTGGCCTTTTTAAATCGATTAGATTAAAAGGGGCCTCAACCAAGACCGATTGAGAGATCCCTCATGAGCAGCCAAATCATTCCCGTTGAACCATTTGACTATGTCGTTTTCGGCGGCAGCGGCGATCTTGCTGAGCGCAAACTCCTGCCTGCCCTTTATCACCGTCAAATCGAAGGCCAGTTTTCCGAGCCGACTCGTATCATCGGCGCATCGCGCAGCGCGCTGTCGCATGAAGAATACCGCAAATTCGCCGAAGCGGCGCTGAAAGAGCACCTGAAAAAGGGTGAATACGACGATGCGGAAGTGAAGAAATTCTGCGCGCGCCTGTTCTACGTGCCGGTCGATGCGCGCAGCGATGCTGGCTGGGATCATCTCAAGAAGCTTCTGGACGAAAGCAAGGACCGCGTCCGCGCTTTCTATCTCGCCGTCGCTCCCGGCATTTTCGGCGACATCTCGCAGAAGATTCACGAGCACAAGCTAATCACCAAGCAGACCCGCATCGTCGTCGAAAAGCCGATCGGTCGCGATCTCGCTTCCGCCCTGCAGCTCAACGACACGATCGGCAAGGTCTTCAGGGAAGAGCAGATCTTCCGCATCGACCACTATCTCGGCAAGGAAACGGTGCAAAACCTGATGGCGCTGCGCTTTGCCAACGCGCTTTATGAGCCGCTGTGGAACGCCAACCACATCGACCATGTGCAGATCACGGTTGCGGAAGCGGTCGGCCTCGAAGGGCGCGCCGGCTACTACGACACGGCCGGCGCGCTGCGCGACATGGTGCAGAACCACATCCTGCAGCTCCTCTGCTTGACCGCGATGGAAATTCCGTCCTCGATGGACTCCGAAGCCGTTCGCGACGAAAAGCTGAAGGTTCTGCGCGCCCTGAAGCCGATCGACGCTTCCAATGTCGAGCAGGCGACGGTTCGCGGCCAGTATCGCGCCGGCGCTTCGGCAGGCGGCCCAGTCAAGGGCTATCTCGACGAGCTGGAAGGCGGCGTTTCCAACACCGAAACCTTCGTCGCCATCAAGGCCGAAATCGGCAACTGGCGCTGGGCCGGCGTTCCCTTCTACATCCGCACCGGCAAACGTCTTGCTGGCCGCATGTCGGAAATCGTCATTACCTTCAAGCCGATCCCGCACAACATTTTCGATCAGGCCGCCGGCCGCATCGTCGCCAACCAATTGATCATCCGCCTGCAGCCGGACGAAGGCGTCAAGCAGTCGCTGATGATCAAGGACCCGGGTCCGGGTGGCATGCGCCTGCGCAATGTCTCGCTCGACATGAGCTTCGCTTCGGCATTCAATGTCCGTAACCCGGACGCCTATGAACGCCTGCTGATGGACGTCGTCCGTTCCAACCAGACGCTGTTCATGCGCCGCGACGAAGTGGAAGCCGCATGGGAATGGGTCGATCCGATCCTCAAGGGCTGGGAAGCCACCAGTCAGCCGGTGCAGGGTTATACCGCCGGCACTTGGGGTCCGAGCCAGGCCATCGCTCTGATCGAGCGTGACGGCCGCACCTGGCATGACGATATCTAACCTGGGACGAGGACGATGACAGCGAACATGCATGCTTTCGCCAATGGCGCCGAACTCGCCGGCAAGCTCGCGGACAAGGTGGTCGAGGTTCTCTCGGCCGCCATCGCCGCCCGCGGCTCGGCAAGCATTGCGGTCTCCGGCGGTTCGACGCCGAAGGTCTTCTTTCAAACGCTGTCATCGCGTTCGCTCGATTGGAGCAAGGTGACGATTACCCTTGTCGACGAACGGTTCGTGCCGGCTGACAATCCGCGCTCGAACCACCTGCTCGTTCAGGAAAACCTGCTGAAGGACAAGGCGGCGGCGGCACAGTTCTTTCCGCTTTACCAGGACGTGCCTTCCGTCGAGGAAGCCGCCGTCATCGCCACGGAAAAGACCAAGTGCATCGGCTTTCCCTTTGACGTCGCCATCCTCGGCATGGGCAATGATGGCCACACGGCTTCGTTTTTTCCGGGCGGGAGCAATCTCGTAGCGGCGCTCGATGCGAAGAGCCCGCGCGGCATCATTACGATGGAAGCCGAAGGAGCCGGCGAACCCCGGCTGACCTTCACCTTCTCCAGCCTTCAGGATGCCAGATTGCTGGTGCTCCATATCGAGGGAGAAGGCAAGAAAGGCGTTCTCGCCAAAGCGGAAGCGCCGGGCGAAGAGACCGAGATGCCCATCCGCGCCGTTCTGCGCCGGGCTGCCTCTCCGGTCGAGATTTATTGGGCTCCCTGATACGGCCGACAGGCCTCGTCATCGAACCCTGAAAGACACAGCAACATGTGCTGCGCCATGTGCCCGTAAGGGCGCACCGGCAAAGCATTGACTTTTGAACCTCGCGCCACGCCCTCCACCAAGACAGATCGAAGCGATCTTCAGGGCACCGCGCAACAGACGGAGGCAGATCGACCATGGCCGCTGACGCCCGCATTTCCGCGATCACTACACGCATCATCGAGCGCTCGAAGCCAACACGCGAGCGCTATCTGGACCGCCTGCGCAATGCCGCAACAGTGGGCGCACAGCGCGCCGTGCTCGGCTGCGCCAACCTCGCGCATGGCTTTGCCGTCTGTTCCCCCACCGAGAAAGAGGCATTGGCGGGCGACCGCGTGCCCAATCTCGGGATCATCACGTCTTATAACGACATGCTCTCGGCGCATCAGCCCTTCGAGACCTATCCCGCGATCATCCGCGAGGCGGCCGCAGAGGCAGGCGGCATCGCCCAGGTTGCCGGCGGCGTGCCGGCCATGTGCGACGGCGTCACGCAGGGCCAGCCCGGCATGGAACTCTCGCTCTTCTCGCGCGACCTGATCGCCATGTCGGCCGGTGTCGGCCTGTCGCACAATATGTTCGATGCGGCCGTCTTCCTCGGCGTCTGCGACAAGATCGTGCCCGGCCTCGTCATCGCCGCTCTCTCCTTCGGCCATCTGCCGGCCGTCTTCATTCCGGCCGGGCCGATGACCTCGGGCCTGCCGAACGACGAGAAGTCCCGCGTGCGCCAGCTCTATGCCGAAGGCAAGGTCGGCCGCGCCGAGCTTCTTGAAGCGGAATCGAAGTCCTATCACGGCCCCGGCACCTGCACCTTCTACGGCACGGCCAATTCCAACCAGATGCTGATGGAGATCATGGGCTTCCATATGCCTGGCGCCTCCTTCGTCAATCCCGGCACGCCGCTGCGCGAAGCGCTGACGCGCGAAGCCACCAAGCGCGCGCTCGCCATTACCGCCATGGGCAACGAATTCACGCCTGCCGGCGAGATGATCGACGAGCGCTCGATCGTCAACGGCGTCGTCGGCCTGCATGCGACTGGCGGCTCGACCAATCACACGATGCACCTCGTCGCCATGGCGCGGGCAGCCGGCATCATGCTGACCTGGCAGGACATTTCCGAGCTTTCGGACATCATCCCCCTGCTCGCCCGCGTCTATCCGAACGGGCTTGCCGACGTGAACCACTTCCATGCCGCCGGCGGCATGGGCTTCCTGATCAAGGAGCTTCTGAAGAAGGGGCTGCTGCACGACGATGTCCGCACCGTCGCCGGCCAGGGGCTTTCCGCCTATTCGATCGAGGTGAAGATCGGCGCCGATGGCGGCGTCGTCCGTGAACCGGCACCGGAAAAGAGTGGCGATCCGAAGGTCCTGGCAAGCATCGAGACGCCCTTCCAGGGCAATGGCGGCCTGAAGATGCTGCGCGGCAATATCGGCAAGGCGGTCATCAAGATTTCCGCCGTCAAGCCGGAGCGCCATATCGTCGAAGCGCCGGCCGTCATCTTCCACGACCAGCTCGAAATGCAGCAGGCCTTCAAGGACGGTAAGCTGAACCGCGATTTCGTCGCCGTCGTCCGCTTCCAGGGACCGAAGGCGAACGGCATGCCGGAGCTGCACAAGCTGACGCCCGCACTCGGCGTGCTGCAGGATCGCGGTTTCCGCGTGGCGCTGCTGACCGATGGGCGCATGTCCGGCGCGTCCGGCAAGGTCCCGGCCGCCATTCACGTCACCCCCGAAGCCGTCGAGGGCGGACCGATTGCCCGCATCAAGGAAGGCGACATCATCCGCATCGATGCGATTGCCGGTACGCTGGAGGTGCTGGTCGACGCCGCCGACATGGCCGAACGCGAGCCCGTCGTTGCCGATCTCTCCGAGAATGAATTCGGCATGGGCCGCGACCTCTTCGCCCCCTTCCGCCGCGCCGCCGGCCCGGCCGATCAGGGCGCCAGCGTCCTGTTCCGTCATTGAGACAATAACAGCCCCAAAAAGAGCCCGCGCAGCATCTGCCGCGCGGGCTCTTTTTTTCGGTCGAAATTAAGCGCGGATATCGAGCACGCGGTCGCGATGCGACGGATGGGTGCTGTAGACGAAGATCTTGTTCATTTCCTTTTCCGACAACAGGCGCAGGAAACGGACCTCGATGGTGTTGTTGGGATAAACCTTCATCAGGATGCAACCGACCTTGGTGATGCGGGCATCGGGGATGTCGAGATAGAACTGCTTTGGCAGATTATATTGTGTGAGGATCGCCAGGACTGCGCTGCTCTGCGAGATGCGGATGATATCGCAGCGGCGCGACGCCAGGTTCATGACGCCTTTTTCGGTATATTCGATCCGCGCGGCGTTCATCGTGTCCTCCATCCGATACCGCACCTCGCGGTCGTACATGAAGGACTCTTCCTTGTTGAGGAAATGTTGGCCTGGGTTAGCGGTGCCGGAAGCTGCCATTATCGTAAATCCCTGAAGTATATTACGAACCTCAGGCTATCAGCGGGTATTTAACAGAAGGTTTGGAAGCGCTAGACCAAGTTGCATTTTATTGTATTTCTACACTTGGACTAGCGCTCCCGCACCCTTGGGAGGATGCCTTATTGCTTACGATAGGTGTGGCCATCAGCATCGAAGAGATGCAGCTTCTGCCTATCGGCCGCAAAGCGCATCTTCTGCCCGCGCTTAACGTCTGCGATGCCCGGTATCTTGACGATGATCGGCTCACCATCCACCAGGCCCTCGATATAAAGTTGCGTAACCTCGCCCAGGGCTTCGACGATGGAGACCTCGCCCTCGAAGAGGTAGTTCTCGTCAGTCGCGATCCGCAGGTCTTCCGGGCGAACGCCGAAGCTTGCGGTCTTGCCTTGCTCGGATGCCGCCGTCGCAATGTCGAGCATCACCGTCTTGCCGCCCGTCAGCGTCACCGTCGTCGTTGCGCCGGTTCCGGTGACCGTCGCCGGGATGATGTTCATGGCCGGCGAGCCGATGAACTTCGCCACGAAGAGGTTGGCCGGGTGTTCATAGAGTTCGAGCGGCGCGCCCACCTGCTCCACGCGACCGGCCGACAAGACGACGATGCGGTCCGCCAAGGTCATGGCTTCCACCTGGTCGTGGGTAACGTAGATCATCGTCGTCTCGGGCATGGAGTCGCTGAGTTTGGCGATCTCGATACGTGTCGCGACGCGCAGCGCGGCGTCGAGGTTCGATAGCGGCTCGTCGAACAGAAAGACCTTGGGGTTGCGGCAGATGGCGCGGCCGATTGCAACACGCTGGCGCTGACCGCCCGAAAGGGCCTTGGGGAGACGCTCAAGATATTGCGTGAGCTGAAGGCTCGCTGCGGCAGCGCGAACGCGGCGGTCGATCTCCTGCTTGCTTTCCCCGGCAATGCGCATGCCGAAAGCCATGTTGTCGAAGACCGTCATGTGTGGATAGAGAGCATAGGACTGGAAGACCATCGCGATGCCACGTCTTGACGGCGGCACCTCGTTGACCTTTTGCCCTGCGATGAGCATGTCGCCGGAGGTGATGCTCTCAAGCCCGGCGATCATACGCAGCAATGTGGATTTGCCGCATCCGGACGGGCCGACGAAGACGATGAATTCGCCCTCTTGGATATCCAGATCGATGCCATGCAGAACATGCACATTCCCGTATGATTTTCGGATGTCCTTTAGAACAAGCCCTGTCATCTATGCTCTCCTCCTCCCAAACACTCAGGCCAGACGCGCGAAGTAAGCGCCCCAAGCCGGAATATCGATCTTGTTGCCATAGTTATTGCTTGCAAAACCGTGACCGGCCAGTGCCTGCCAACTCCCCTCGGGCAGGGTTGCCGTCGTCTCCGTCGCGCTCATGTTGAACACGCAGAGAATGGTTTCGCTGCCATAGTGACGCGTATAAAGCAGCACGTCGCCCTGCGGTTCCGTAAACGCAATCTCGCCCTTGGCGAAGGCCGGGTGCTGCTTACGGAAGGTGAGGAAGCGGCGATATTGCTCCAGCACCGAATTCTCATCTCCATTCTGCACGCTGACGGCGCGCAGGATATGCTCTACCGGCACCGGAAGCCAGGGTTTCACGGTCGAGAAACCACCCTGGGTGACCTGGCTGTCCCAGACCATCGGCGTGCGGCAGCCATCGCGCCCCTTGAATTCCGGCCAGAACTGGATGCCGTAAGGGTCCTGCAGATCCTGATAGGCGAGATCGGCTTCCGTCAGGCCAAGCTCTTCGCCCTGATAGAGGCAGACCGAGCCGCGCAGTGTCAGGATCAGGGCCGCATATTGCTTGGCAAGCGCATCGCGATCGGCAACCAGGCTGCCCCAGCGGCTGACATGGCGCACGACGTCATGGTTTGAAAATGCCCAGCAGGCCCAGCCTTCCGGCGCGGCAACAGCAAAATCCTTCATGACGTCTTCCACGCGATCCGGCGACAGCGGGTCCGGCGCCAGGAACTCGAAGGCGTAGCACATGTGCATCTTGTCGCCGCCGGAGGTGTATTCGCCGACGATTTCGAGCCCGCGCTGGCTGTCGCCGACTTCGCCGACGGCGGCGATCGCCGGATATTCGTCGAGCACGGCGCGGAAACGCTGCAGGAACTTCAGGTTCTCCGGGCGGTTCTTGTCGTAGAGATGCTCCTGGAAGTTATAGGGATTGACCGCCGGGGCGGTGGAAGCATTGCGGCGCGACGGCTCCAGCGCGGGGTTGTCGCGCAGTTCCCGGTCGTGGAAATAGAAGTTGATGGTATCGAGGCGGAAGCCGTCGACGCCGCGATCGAGCCAGAAGCGCACGACATCCAGCAGCCGGTCCTGAACCTCGGGATTATGCAGGTTGAGGTCGGGCTGCGAGATCAGGAAGTTATGCATGTAATATTGCATGCGGGTCGGATCCCAGGCCCAGGCGGAACCGCCAAAGATCGACAGCCAGTTGTTGGGCGGCGTGCCGTCCGGCTTGGCATCGGCCCAGACATACCAGTCGGCCTTGAGATTGTCCTTGCTCGACCGGCTTTCGACAAACCAGGGATGGCGGTCGGAACTGTGCGACAGCACCAAATCGATCATCACCTTGATGCCCAAGCGATGCGCTTCAGCCACCATCACATCGAAATCGGCAAGCGTACCGAAGATCGGATCGACATCCTCATAGTTGGAGACGTCATAGCCGAAATCACGCATGGGGGAGGTGAAGAACGGCGAAATCCAGATCGCGTCGACGCCCAGGGAGGCAACGTGTGGCAGGCGGACGGCGATCCCCTTCAGATCGCCGATGCCATCGCCGTTGGAGTCCTGATAGGAGCGCGGGTAGATCTGATAGATCACCGCTCCGCGCCACCAGTCTTTGTCCACCGTCGAAATCGATTGAGAGGCAATGCTCATTCTGCGTAGGTCCTGTATGAGTAGAAAGGTCTTCGGTCAGCCCCCCTTCACCGACCCGGCGAGCAGACCGCGCACGAGATAGCGCTGCAGACCGAAGAAGACGAGGAGCGGAATAATAATGGTGACGAAGGCGGAGGCCGTGAGGATTTCCCAATTGCCGCCGCGCGAGCCGAGCAGAGCGTTCAGGGCTGCCGTCAGCACCAGATGATCCTTGTCGGTGCCGAGGAACACCATGGCGATCAGAAGGTCGTTCCAGACCCAAAGGAACTGGAAGATCGCGAACGAAGCGAGCGCCGGGAAAGACAAGGGCAGGATGATCTTGACGAAAATATCGAAGTCGCTGGCGCCGTCGACGCGGGCGGACTCGATGATTTCCTTCGGCAGGCCGGCAATGTAATTGCGCAGCAGATAGATGGCGAGCGGCAGGCCGAAGGCGGTATGCGCCATCCAGATGCCGGGATAGGTCTTCGACGGCACGCCGAATATCTGCCCGATCTCATTGTAGATGCGCAACAGCGGGATCAGCGACATCTGCAGCGGCACGACGATGAGGCCGACGACCAGCGCGATCAGGAGTGCGCGGCCGGGAAACTCCATCCAGGCAAGCGCATAGGCCGCGAAAGCCGCGATCAGGATCGGGATGATTGTCGCCGGAATGGTAACGGTCAGCGAGTTGATGAAGGACTGACCGATGCCCTCGCCCGTCAGAACGGTGCGATAATTCTGCAGGGTGAATTGCGGCGGGGTGGCGATGGTCAGATAGATGCGCTTGCCGCGCGTATCCGCGTCGAAAGCGGCATTCTTCTGATAGCGGTAGCGGCCGTCGGCATTGACTGTGAGCGTCTCGCCATTGCCAATATCGGCAGGCGCACCCGCCTTGAAGGCTGCCGGGTCCTGCACGCGCAGGCCGAAGGATTGGATCTTGCCATTACCGCCGTTGCCGTCGCCGGATACATTGCCGGTGATCACGTAATTGGGACCGTCCTGCGTTGCCTTGTCGGTGCCGGCGAGGCGCACGGCCGTCGTCCGCGTCGAGCCGGCAAAGGCCGTCCACCACCCGGAGACGACGATCTGATCCTTGTCGCGCAGCGCCGTGATGAAGATGCCGAGCGTCGGCAGCAGCCAGATGACGACGATGAGCACAACCGCGAAATGGACGAAGAGGCGGGCGGGGCCGATGCGGCCGAGATTTCCGAGCATATCAGCGACCCTTCGTTTCTGCGTTTGCACGACGGATGTTCCAGATCATGATCGGCGTGACGGCGACCATGATGACAAGCGCGATGACGGCACTTCGGCCGGAATCGCCGCCGCCGCGGAACAGCCAGTTGAACATCAGATTTGCAAGGACCATCGTGTTCCACTGACCGTTGGTCATGGTGAGCACGATATCGAACACCTTGAGGACGAGGATGGTGATGGTCGTCCAGACCGTCGCGATCGTGCCCCAGACCTGCGGCACCATGATCTTCCAGAAGATCTGCCAGCCATTAGCGCCGTCGATAACCGCGGCTTCGATCGTCTCTTCCGGAATACCACGAAGGGCGGCCGACAGGATGACCATGGCAAAGCCGGTCTGAATCCAGATCAGCATGACCATCAGGAAGAAATTGTTCCAGAAGGGGATGGTGATCCAGACTGCCGGCGTACCGCCGAAGAGCTGCACGACGGCATTCAGCAAACCAATCTGCGTGTCGTTGCCGCCGCGATATTCGTAGATGAATTTCCAGATGACCGATGCGCCGACAAAGGAGATCGCCATCGGCATGAAGATCACCGCCTTGGCGATGTTACCCCACCAGATGCGGTCGGTCATGACGGCGATGACGAGGCCGAAGAAGGTGCAAGCCGCCGGCACGACGGCGAGCCAGAGGATGTTGTTGAAGATCGACTGGCGGAATTCGGTGTCGTTGAAGGCCCAGACATAATTGGCGCCGCCAACGAATTGATTGCCGTCAGGACCGTAGAAGGACAGGATGAGCGTCGCTACAACCGGATACATCAGGTAGACGGCGAGGAGGAAAAGTGCCGGTCCGAGGAAAAGCCAGGGGCGGATGAGGCTGCGGCGACGCAGATTGACCGCGGCGCGGTGAACATCGTCACCTTCTTTCGCCGGAAAAATCAGGTCTAGCAGCTTGTTGGAAAACAGAAAGTAGGCGGCGCAAACGGCAACGCCGAATATCATGGCTCCAATCGCCGTCAGTATCTGCGAAATCATCCTTCCCTCCCGAATAATTGCTTGCATCAAGCCACCTGTCCGGCGCCGTCGGCACCCCCCAAGGCGTCGGCTGCGACAGGGTAGAGTGGCGGCGCCGGCAGATACCGGCGGCGCCCTTCTGCGATGTTGTGATTACTTGATGGAGTCCCATGCCTTCTGGATTGCATCAGCGGAGTCCTGAGCGGACTTGCCGCCGACGAAGTCCACCATGCCGGTCCAGAATGCACCTGCGCCGATCTTGCCCGGCATCAGGTCGGAACCGTCGAAACGGTAGGTGGTAGCGCTCGTCAGGATTTCGCCTTCTTTCCTCAGCG
This sequence comes from Rhizobium sp. SEMIA4064, assembly GCF_003025035.1. Classification (GTDB taxonomy): domain Bacteria; phylum Pseudomonadota; class Alphaproteobacteria; order Rhizobiales; family Rhizobiaceae; genus Rhizobium; species Rhizobium paranaense. Next base: position 2,615 of record NZ_PYJN01000006.1, on the reverse strand, counting down.
TATCGTTGGCGTAAGCTGCGGTGTTGACGCCCTTATAGGGGGTCAGGAAGCCGGACTGCGCCATCCAGACTTCCTGGGCGATGGGCGTCTGCAAGAACGCGATGAAGGCACGAGCGGCCTTCGAGTCCTTGGTGATCGCTGCTAGCGTGCCGGCGCCGAGAACTGGCTTACCAAGTTCCGGATGCGACGCATAGGGCGGGAAGTAGAAGAAGTCGGCATCCTGGCCGAGCTTCGTGCCCTCCGGGAAGAAGGACGGGATGAAGGAAGCCTGCTTGTGCATGTAGCACTTGGGCGGAACCGCAAAGAGGCCCTTCGGGCTGTCGCGGAAGTCGGTTGACGCCACGGCGGCGACACCACCATCGACATATTTGGGATTCTTAGAGAACTTGCCGAATTCCTCGATGGCGTTGACGACCTTGGGGTCGTTGAACTTCAGGCTGTTGTCGACCCAGCCGTCATAGTCCTTCGGCGCAACGGTGCGCAGCATAAGGTCTTCGACCCAGTCGGTCGCTGGCCAGCCGGTGGCGCCGCCCGAACCGAGACCGATGCACCAGGGGGTGCCGCCGTCCTTGACGATCTGATCGGAAAGCTTGATCAGGTCTTCCATGGTGGTGGGGACCTTATAGCCGGCTTCCTCGAAATTTTCCGGCACGTACCAGACGAGCGACTTCAGGTCGGCCTTGTACGGGAAGGCATAGAAGGCGTCCTTGCCGTCCTTGCCCTTATAGGTACCGTAGCCAACCCAGCTATCGCCGGCGCCGTAGTTGGTTTTCACCCAGCTTGCGAGATCGTCGCCGAGGGGCGTCAGATAGCCCTTGCTGGCGAGGTTGGCGAGGAGGCCAGGCTGCGGCAGGATCGCGACGTTCGGCGGCGAGCCGGCCTGGGTGTCGATGACGATCTGCTGCTCATAGTTTTCCGAGGACGAATACTTCGCGTTGACCCCGGTCGCCTCGGTGAAATAGTTCAGGACGCTCGTGAACAGTGCTTCGTCTTCGCCGCGCCATGGGCCGAAGATCGTCATCGTTTCACCTTTCAAGTCCGCATGAGCGGCCTTGAAGTCGTCATAGCTCTTCCAGTTGAACTTGGAATCCTGGCCGGGCTGGAACTTCAAATCTGCAGCCATCGCCGTACCAGCGGCCAGGGCCGCAACGGCAACGGTCATCAAAAACAATTTCTTCATGTGGTTGTCCTCCCAAATACAAATCCCACGAGCCCGAACACGTTGCGCGTGTTGCGCGCTCATTTCTCAAAGCGCTTTGGCTACTCACTCATTCCATTGCGGGCAGAGCAAAGTCAAGCGAATTTGTGAATTCGGCTAATATACACCGAAATCTCGCGATGCAGCATGGAATGACACCAATATTTCGCAAATTGTCTTGTTTCGAATGGCTCGCCTGCTACATAGTCTAAAGCGCTTTGGAAATCAGTCGCATGGCAGGAGGAGCCTTTGCGACCATTGGAAATGGGCATATGGAGGAGCAGAGACACGTGAATCTGAAGCAGCTATCGCAAATGTTAGGCCTGTCGCAGACCACAGTCAGCCGTGCCTTGAACGGATATCCGGAGGTCAATCGCGAAACGCGCGAGCGCGTGCTCAAAGCGGTTCGGGAAACCGGTTATCGGCCGAACAAGGCCGCGCAACGGCTGGCGACCGGCAAGGCCGGCTCAATTGGCCTGGTGATGCCGATGGCCGCTGGCCATCCGTCCGACCTGCATTTCAGCGAATTCCTGACCGGCCTCGGCGAAGAGGCATTGCGGCATGATTTCCATTTCGTCCTGACGCCGGCCGATCCGAACGACGAAGTCGGTGCTCTGAAGCGGCTTGCCGCCAGCGGCAATGTCGACGCCCTGTTCATCACCTATATGCGCGGCCATGATCCGCGCCTCGAAATGCTGAAATCACTGTCCATACCCTTCCTGGTGCATGGACGATCCTTTGGGACGGAGCCGGACTACCCCTATCTCGACATCGACAACGAGGCCGCCTTCTACGACGCCACAAAGCTGCTGCTACAGCTTGGCCATAAGCGTTTTGCGCTGCTGAACGGTCCGATCTATCTCGATTTCGCCATCCGGCGGAAAAAGGGCGTGGTCACGGCACTTGCCGAACGCGGCCTGGTGCTGGACGAGGCCTATGTCAGCCACACGGCGATGACCGATGAACAGGGCCTGTTCGCCATGGAGCGCATCCTGCAGCTCGACGAGCGGCCAACCGCCATCCTCTGTTCCAGTACGGTGCTGGCGCTCGGCGCAGTGCGCGCCATCAACCAGGCGAAACTGAAGCTCGGCGAGGATATTTCGCTGATCGCCCACGACGATGTGCTGACGTTGCTGAAGCCGGAGAATTTCACCGTGCCGTTGACAACCACGCGATCGTCATTGCGCGCCGCCGGCGTGCGCGTCGCCGAGCGCCTGATCGGCGAGATCAAACAGCTCGAGACATTTCCCGAGCAGGAGCTTTGGAAAGCCGAGCTGATCGTGCGTGCCTCGACCGGCGTGGCGCCGGCCGAGTAAGATGCTCTGATGGGCACGATCTATTCCGAAACCGCTTGATCGGTTTCGGGATCATGCCGACGACTTTAGAATTTCGGCGGCGTCTGACCGGCGGCACGATG
>NZ_PYJN01000005.1 GCF_003025035.1 Rhizobium sp. SEMIA4064 | reverse complement strand
ATGCGGCCCTTGGCGCCGACATAGGTGTGGCTCGCCGGATCATCACCGACGATGACGACCGCAAGGCCGGTCTTCACACCCGTGTTCTTTTCCAGTGCTGCGGTTGCCGTCTTCACCGCATCAATTACCGAAGCAGCCACCTGCTTGCCATCGATCACAGTCGTCACGAATATCTCCCGACATTGTTTCGGCGGCAATCTACAAGCCATCGGCCCAGTGGATTTGCCTGCCAACGCCCTATGGTGTCTGAAAGCGGTAATTGCAAGGAAAAAGCAGTGACGGGGTCAGCCCCGCATCGTCTGCCGGCGCGACGCATAGGTCTGGACTTTCGTGCGCAACAACGCCAATTCGCGCTGGATCTGCGTCAGCTCCTCCGAGACCATGGGACGATCATTGGCAACCGGAATAGTGGCATCGAAGTGCGGTCGCGGCAGATCGAGCATTGGTCGCGGCGGCAGTGGGGCCGGCTCGACGACCGCACTGAAAACCGGCTCGGGCGTCATGATGTGCGGGGCTGCCTGATCCTCCGCAAACACCCCGCCGCCCATCCATTTCCGCAGGAAGACCAGGCAAAGTGCTGCGCCAAGGCCCATGATGAAGCCCGCTGCTTGACGACCCGCGAGATTGTCGTCGAGCGGCGTCTTGGCGGCGATGGCAGGGGTGATGACGGCGATCGGAATCTCGGCCTGGGGCGGAGCCGTATCAGCGTTTTGCAGATCGGCGTCATAGTGGCTCTGCGCCGCCGCAACATCGCTCTGAAGCTGACTCAAGCGGGCTATATCGACATCGATGCTTTTCTGGCTGAGAGCGGTCATCCGCGCGGAAAGCGCCGTCCGGTTCTCAAGGGCTGCCTGCAACGCTGCATCGCTGCTGGCGATGAGACGCTGCAGTTGATTGCGGATGTCGGCGACCAGACCATCGATCGTCGCCTGCTGCGCCAACAGACGGGGATGGCGCGGACCAAGCTGCGTGGAAAGCTGGGATAGGACGACCTTGGCGGCGCTATAGCGGCTGCGCAGATCATCGAGAGCGGCCGATGACAGACCGCCCGGCAACGCGCCACTCATGACGCTGGCAGGCGTCGCGGATTTGGCGGCCGAGACGCGCGCCCTTGCGCCCTGCACGGCAGCCTCGGCGGCCTTGATTTCGCCATCCAACTGCTGGCGCTGCTGCTGAAGATCGAGCGCGGCAACGATCCTATCGTCACCATACTGCGCCTTGAAATCGGCCAGCGCTCCCTTCGCTTGATCAAGATTCTTGAGGCTCTTGTCGGCAGGCGAGCTGCCGTTGCCAACAAGCCCTGCCCCTTGCGCAACGGTGGCGTCGTAGATGGTCGCATCGGCCAGACGATTGGCGATCTCTGCCGATCTTGCCGGATCGCTTGTGGTCACGGCGAGATGCAAGGTGCCACTCGACGCATCGATGGTAACGGCGATATCTTTGCGGAAGGCAGCCTGCGCACGCGAGGGCGCGTCGGAAGCGTTCCCATTGCCTGACAGCAATTCCACGGCAACACCGAAAGCGCCGGCCCGATCGCCGGTGAATTCCGGATCGCGGTCGAGCTTCAGCCTGGCGACAACATCGGAAAGCAGGGAGGGCGCCGTGGCGCGTTTGGCGGTGACATCCAGAAGCGCCTGTCGCGCCGCCCCCTGCCCTTTCATTTGCAACACGGTGTGAGAGACATAGCGCGGCGGCGCTGCCACCACCGTCGGGAGAAAAGCGCCCGCCAGCGCTGCGATAGTGACGAAGGCAATGGAGCCGAACCCGAACACCCAGCGACGATGCGGCGGAGGCGCGGTCGCCTGGACGGCAGGCGGTGCGACCAAGGGCAAAAGATCGATTTCAATCTCTTCGGCGCGGGACGAAGGCAATGATTGCTCTGCGATCAGCTCCGGTTGGCGATCCATGATGGTTTCGCGCGCGACAGAATGATCTCGCAGGATGCCGCGGATACGATCGGGGAGCGGCGGAGCCTCTGCGACCTCAGTCACCGCGGGCCTTTTCCGCCCAGAGACCGGATAGGGATCACCATCCAGCATCTTTTGAATGAGGGCCAGCAATTCCGCATCGCTCGCAGCCTGGCGGTCGGCGGGCTGGACATTCGCTGCTACGAGATAGCCGTCCACACCGCGATCGAAATAGGCATGACGTTCGGCGCCGCGGGAAGCCTCGAAGGCATCTGCGTCATTGGAAAGGAATCTGATCCTGGCCTTGCTTTCGAACATCGCGGGTTTTCTCGCGCGCATGGTCAATGACCGATGCCGATGGTTAACCCACTCTAAATTTTCAAGGCAAAGAAAAGGTTAACAACCGCAGCGATCGAGGGCGCGATCAGGATCAACTGGCGAGTTTGTCGGGCGAAGGAAGCCGCAGCAGCGGCGCGGCCTGTGGCTCCGCGGCACGCAGGATACGTTCCTTGCGGCCGAACTGGTGCCGAACGACCTGATAGAGGAAGTGCGGCACGCCGAGAATATAGCGCCGCCATAGCCTGCCCGGCTCCTGAAGCAGGCGATAGATCCATTCGGAGCGCATGGTGCGCATCAGCGCCGGCGCGCGCGGCACCGTGCCGGACACGAAATCGAACAGTGCGCCGACCGTCAGCACCAGCCTCGCATGCTGCGGCTCGATATGGTCGGCGACCCATTTTTCCTGGAGCGGCGTCCCCATGCCGACAATCAGCACGTCGATCTTCTGGCGGCCGACCTCCGCAGCGATCAGATCGCTTTCCGCCTTATCGAAATAGCCGTCTGCAATAACGATGAAGTCATGCCACGGTGCATGCTTGCGGAAATTTTCCGCGGCCTTTTCAACGACATCGCGGCGGCCACCGATCAGGCCGACACGCTTCCGCCGATCCATGAAAGTCAGCAGAGCCGGCACGAAATCGGTGCCGTTCAGATTGGCCGGAAAGGAAACACCATGGGCAACCCGCGAGGCGATATCCAGGCCGACGCCGTCGGGCAGGACAAGATTTTTCGCCAGCACATCGCGATATTTGGCGTCGCGCAGCATCATCAGCATGTTGTGGGCATTGACGAAGGAGATGACGGTCTGGCCGACCGGAAGCGACGCCAGCTCATTGATGAAGTTCAGCGCATCTTCCCAATCGAGGTCGCAGACCGGCAAGTCGAAAATCATTCGACGCGACGTCAGCACGGCAAAATTTGCGACCAGATTCACCCAAAACCTCCTGCCGCGAACGTTCCTACGCTCGACGCCGGCAAATTTCTCGACGCAAATCCTCCACCGCCTGTCCGTTCGGTGACATCGGACGCATCGCTAAGCATGCTTATAGCAAGGCGATCCCAAGCTTCCGTTAGGAAAATCGATCGGAATTGCGGGAGGAAAACAGGGATTTGTTAACGCTGTTTCGGGCGATAGACGCAGCAGGCCGCTCCATGAGGGGAGCGACCATCACTGTGGTCAATAGGTTTAATGCGCCTGTTTGGGCTCTGCGTCGGGCGCCGCATCGCCCTGGACGATCTTTACGGGCTTAACGGTTCTCTTGCCGGAGCCGTCGCCGCCGCTATTGATCTCGTCCTTGGAGAGGTAGTCGAGCTGTTCGACCAGAACGTCGGCAACATAATCGCCGCCGAGACGTTCGTTCATGTTCTTCTTGATATCGTTGCGGAAACTGACGACATCGAAGCTGGCGGTATGGCCAATGTCGATCGCCTTATTGCCCACCAGCAGGGAATAGAGCTGGTCCGTCGTCAATTCCGTCAACGGCGTTTGTATTTGAGCCACCTTGCCCTTCTCCATCATGAAGGAGATGCGCGTGATGAAATAGCCGCTCACCTGACCGTTGGCGATGACGGGCACGTTGATCGATTCGCCCTTGACGAATTCCTGCTGCGCCTTCTTGGCGTCGTCAGGATTGATCGCGGGCGCCGTCGCCATCTGCACCGAAAAATAGACAGAGGCCAGCGTTACGATGCAGACCCAGAGGCCGGTGAGGACGAGCTTGATCATCCGGCCTCACGGACGCGGAACTGCTCCTGCGAATAGGTGCCGTCCGCATCGGCGTTCTGCACCGCGTTCTTCAGGATATCGGCAACGGCACGCACGGCTTCGAGATGGGCTTCGACGCGGCGCGCGTTCAAGACCAGCTTCTTCTTCAGCCCGTGCAACTGCTCGATATGCGCGACCGCAAGCTCGGCCGGATTGGTATCGCGAAACAGCATCGACAATTCGTAGAGGCAGCGGCTCTTATGCGCGTTCGATACCTTGAGATCGAATTCCGGATCGGTGCCGATCCGGCTGTTCTCGTTATCGATGATCATCTCCAAGCGGCCAAGGACCGACTTGATGCGGTAGTCGTTCGAAATCACTTCCATGTCCATCCCCCAGGTCATACTTTCTTGGACGTCAGCGCATCTTGATTGGTGACGGTCGTATCGCTGTCACCATTGGTCTCAGCCGCCGCAAGCGTCTTGCGCTGGAAATCGGTAATTGCGCTCAGCGCCATCTTCTTGTCGTTCTCATTGGTTGCCGAGTTGACAGCGCCGGTGTTGCGCATCTTGTCGACCTGTTCCTTGTACATTTGCTCGGCAATGCCAACGCCGCCATTCTTGGCCAGCGTATTGCCGAGCTGTTCGGCCATCATGCCCTTCCAGATCTCGCCGGCGGAGCCCTTGCCGTAGAGTGTTTCGCTGTTTGGCAGCATGTTCTTCACGAAGTTCTGCAGCACCATCGCTTCGAACTTGTGATAGGCCTGCGGCACCTTTGTCTGTGCCGTATGCGTGTTGGCGTTGCTGAGGCCGGCCTTCGTCGCGGCGCTGTCCAGCGCACTCACGGTCGAGGCAAAACCATTGCCATTTTCCGCCAGGCTTGTGGCGGCAAAGGCAGCCCTGTTGGCCGCGAGCTTTTCCTGGGCTGCCTGAACGTCGGCCGGATTGGCGGCCTTGACGACATCCAGGACCAAATCACTCGGAGGCGAAATAGCCACGTCACGTTTCCTTTCACTAAAGCATGACCCTGCGACGCGTGAAGCAGCCATCGAGCAAGATTATGCCGAAATCGAGCGGTTAGAGCGTCATGGTTCATTTGAACGCATGAAGATCATCTAATCTTTTGAATCCGGAGCAAGGTGGCGATTCGGGGAGGAGCCATCTTGTTCTAAGATCGCGACGATTATGGTTTTTGAACCTTGCTGGAGGCTGGCGTTGCGCCTGCGAAGCGCTGATCGATGATGTCGTAGACGGCATTGTCGTCCGCCTCGCGCATTTCCAGCTCGCGAGCGTCCTTCATATGCTCTTCCAACCGGTCCGCCTTGGTGCGCTCTTGCAAGACTTTTGTCTCGATCAGCTTCTGGATGCCATCAAGCTGCTGATCCTTGAGCGTCAGGCGGCCATAGCGCCCGGCATAGTGCACCGAAAATGCCATATGGATCGGATCGGCCGAGCTGATCGCATCGATCAGCTTTTCCATCGACTGGCTGACCTCGTTGCGCTGGCGGGTAGTATCCGCAAGCTCGTTTTCCGCTATCCGCTCGAGATGGCGTTGCACGGCGACGAGGCGCTTCAGTTTTTCGGACCGGCTCTTTTCCGCCATGGCTTCGGCTTCGCCCTCGCTAATGCCCGTTGAAGACGCGGAGGAAAGCGCCGGAGAACTGGCTGACGATCGCCGCGATACTGAGATAGAGCATGAACAGCCCGCCCATCAGCAGATAGGGCGTGGAGATGAAATAGATCGGGATCTGCGGCGCGAGCTTATTGATGAAGCCGATCGAAATCTGGAACATCAGACCATAGAGCAGGAAGGGGCTCGTCAACCGCAGCATGATGAAAAAGGTGGCCTGCAGCGTATCCGCCACCGACACTAGCGAGGCGCGCGCATCGACATGGCCACCAAAAGGCAGGACCGAATAGGAATCGACCAGCGCCTGTAGGACGTGGTGGTGAAAGTCCAGGATGAACAGCATCATCAGGCCGCAGAAGCTGATCAAGCTCGTCAGCGTCGTCTCGTTCGTCTCTTCGATAACGTCCATACCGCCTGGCGCATTGAAACCGATCAACATCGATATGGCCGTGCCGGCAAATTGCAGCCCAAGCGTATAGAGCCGCGCAATCATGCCGTACATCAGGCCGATCACCGTTTCGGTGAAGATCAGACCGATATAGGTGCCGCTGCCTTTGGATACTTCCGGATAGATCGTGTTCCAGAGCAGCGGCAGGATCGCCATAGACAATGCCGCGGCCAGCAGCACCCGAACCTGCGGCGGCACACGGCCTGACGAAAACCCCGGTAGCACCATGATGCAGCCGCCAATGCGGCAGAAGGCGAGAAACAACGCCAAAATGGTGCCCTGGGGGTCTGTTATCATGAAATGGAACCTAGAATCTTGATCTCGATCCCCTTGGCCAATTCCACATGCGACAAGACCGGCAGAGTCGCGAACAGGCGTTCGATGATCATGCGCACATAGGAGCGTGTTTCCGGCGAGGTGACAAGCACGAAGGGCAAGCCGCGGTCCATGTATTCACGGATAACTTTGCCTGCCTGCTCGCTGAATTCTTCCAGATTGCGCGGATCGATGTCGAACTCGACGATTTCGCCCTTCTGGTCGCGCTTCAGTGCCTGATGGAAGATGAGATCCCACTTGCTGCCGAGACGGAGGACGCGCAGCACGCCATTGTCCGCGAGGTCGCCGCAGAGCTGCTGCGCCATGCGCACGCGCACATGCTCGACGATCTGCTCCGTCTTGCGCACATGCGGTGCGAGTTCCGCAACGGCTTCGAGAATGAGGTGCAGGTTGCGGATCGAGACACGCTCGGCAAGCAGCAGCTTCAGCACCGCCTGCAGCCCGGAATAGGACATGTGCGACGAGCAGATCTCATCGGCGAGCTTCTTGTATTCCGGATCGAGGCGCTCGATCAGGATCTTGACGTCCTTATAGGAGAGAAGTGCCGGCAGGTTGTTGCGGATGACTTCGCTCATATGCGTCAGCACGACGGAGACATTGTCGATCGGCTGGAAGCCTTCGCGCTTCAAATCCTCGGTGAAGGCTTCGAGGACGGAGACGGCGGGCATGCCGAAGGCGGGTTCGCGGATCTCATCGCCCGGCACGGTCGGCTTGCGGCCCGAACCGGTGACGACGAGCACCTCGCCGACACGCAGCATATTGGAAGCGACCGTCGTGCCGTGGATGCGGATCTGATAGGATTTGTCGGCAATGGCGATGTCGTCGGTGACCTTGATTTCCGGCACCACGAAACCGTATTGCGTCGCGAATTTCTTGCGCATTTTGCCAACGCGGAAGGCCAGCTCCTGATGCGCGCCGAGCAGCCGGGTGGAGACGATCTTGCCGAGCGCCAATTCGATTTCCGAGGTCGTCAGAACCGACTTGACCGAATCCTTCTCCATTTCCTTCGACTGCATCACCTTCTTTTCTTCCGCATCGCGGCGAAGCTTGTTTTCGGCTTCGACCTGCCGCGGAATGAACCAGGCGCCGCCCGCCATGAGGCCGCCGAGAATGAGGAAGGGAAGGAATGGCATGCCCGGCATGACGGCCAGGATGCCCATGAGGATCGCGGCGACAGCGAGCGCACGCGGATAGCCGCTCAACTGGTTGATAACGGCCTGGTCGGTGGAGCCGGCGGTGCCGCCGCGCGAAACGAGAAGGCCGGCGGCGAGCGAGACGATGAGCGCCGGCATCTGCGATACCAGACCGTCACCGACGGAAAGCTTGACGAAGACATCAGCCGCCTGGCCGATCTGCATGCCATGGCGGAAATAACCGATAATGATGCCGCCGAAGATGTTGATGCAGGTAATAAGCAGGCCGGCGACGGCATCACCGCGCACGAATTTCGAAGCACCGTCCATCGCGCCGAAGAAGGAGCTTTCCTCTTCCAGCTCGCGGCGGCGGCGCTGAGCCTCTTTTTCGTCGATCAGGCCGGCCGACAGATCGGCGTCGATCGCCATCTGCTTACCCGGGATGGCATCGAGGGTGAAGCGCGCGCCGACTTCGGCGATACGCGTCGCACCCTTGGTGATAACGATGAAATTGATGGTGATCAGGATCATGAAGACGATCAGACCGATCACGAAATCGCCGGACATTACCAGGCTGGAGAAACCCGCGATCACGCCGCCGGCCGCATCATGCCCTTCATAGCCGTGCGAAAGAATGACGCGTGTCGTCGCGATGTTCAGCGACAGACGCGTCATGGTCGCGATCAGCAGGATCGTCGGGAAGGACGAGAATTCCAGCGGCTTCTTGATCCACAGCGCCACCATCAGGATCAGCACCGAGAGCGCGATCGAGAAGGCCAGACCCATATCGATGAGGAATGGCGGGATCGGCAGGAACAGCACGCAGAGGATGACCATGATACCGAGGGCAAACCCGATATCACGCATGCTGGGATTGGCTTTGGGAAGTGCTATTGCGGGTGGTTGCGCCATCGACCGGTTCCGTCTCTTCATGAGAGGGGGCAAGCGGCTGACCCGTTTGCCCTATTCGGTCAAATCCTTAAAAGGCGAAGCTTGCGCGAGAATGGCCTCGCGCTGATCGCCCGCCGTCCTAAAACCCCGACTGAATTCGGGAAAAGACGAGGTTGGTGAAGATCGAAATCTGCGAGCCGACGAAGGGAGCCGTGATGCCGACGGTCACCATGACGGCAACGATCTTCGGAACGAAGGTCAATGTGGCTTCCTGCACCTGTGTCAGCGCCTGGATCAAGGCGATGACGAGGCCGACGAGCATGGCGGCGAGAACGGCCGGGCCCGAGGAAACGAGCACCGTCCAGATCGCCGCCTGGAAGATATCCAATGCATCGGCTTCATTCATAATATCTTCATCCTTTAGTTCAGCGGCTCCTCATGAGCCGCTGGTCGAGCTGCTACTGTCAGTCGAATCGCTGCTGCTAGTATCCGTCGTTGACGTCGGCGCATCAATGGTCGTGCCCGAAGGAGCAACAGTAACGCCGGCCTGCAGCAGCACTTTGTCGCCCGCGTCGGTTTCTGCGATGATACCGTCCGAATAGACGGTTACTTCCTTGATCGTACCGGTCACAGTGCCGTCGGCACTCATGATCTCCTTGCCGATATAGTCCGACGCATTCGAAATCCATTGGTTCTGCAACACCGTTTCCAGGTGCGAGTTCGTCTGGATCTGCTGTTCGACCTGAGAGAAGCTGGCGAGCTGCGAAATCTGCTGGCTGGCATCCATCGGGTCGGTCGGGTCCTGCGTCTTCATCTGGGCGATGAGGAGCTGGAGGAAGTCGTTATAATTCAGAGTGGCGCTTGTAGACGCCGCTGCAGCACTGCTCGAACTGCTACTGCTGGTACTACTGCTGCTGCTGAGCACACTGACCGGATCTACCGCCACGGAGCGATCTCCCGGCGGATGTGTTCGATCGTTGCCGCCGGCATCTCCTGGCTGTTAAGGATGTTGTCCTCGACCGGATAAAGCCCCCGGATTGCCTTCAGCGCATCGAAGGCGCGGCCCGTGGCAACGAGGCCGTCGATACGCTTCAGCTCGGCCAGCACTTCCTCGTTGCGGAAGCATGTGAGCAACATGACGATCGACTTGCGGAACATTGCCGTCGATTGTTCCTTGCCTTCCGGATTGATGAGGATCATCTGCGCGATGAAATAGAGCTGGCGCAGCGGCGTCGTCGCATCCTCCGGCTGGAGAACGTGGTTCTCGAGCAGGAAGGTCACATCATTCAGGAATTCCAGGGCGACCTTGCGGTCAACACGCAGCACGGCCCCGTTGATAAAAATTCTTTCCCCGGCTTTAAGCGATATGCGAAGCGTACTTTTCATTTAAGTCCATCCCTGATGATGGTGGTGACATCGATGATGCCTTGATAATTTTCCGACTGGCGCCTACGGATCCGATCGCATTCCTTCAAAATCCAGATTGCGATGGAGATCAGATTGGCACGCAGTTCGACGTTGAGCTGGTTCTCCGGGCTTTTCAGATCCTCAATAAAGCTGAGCCAGACGCGTCTTGTGTAGAACAACGCCTCGATCGCTTCGCGGCCGTACTTCCCCTTGTCACGGGCCGCTGAGAGAAGAGCTACCGACCGGTCCAGTACTTGCCGTTCTCTTTCTTTGGCGTCGGCCACCGCATCCTGCATGACTTCCGCATATGAGAACTGATACATTCATGCATCCTTCCTGGTCATTACATCCCTTTGATCATCAAAGGTAATTTACAAGGCTCAGCTGCTGTATCTTGGAGACGATAGTATAGGCCGTCTCAAGCTGAGTTTCGAGGCTATTGACTTTGGTCGAAGCCTCATAAGGATCGACTCCGGTAAGGTCCCCGATATTAGTGTTAATGATGTCTTTCTGAGCATTCAGCGATGTGTTCGCATCTGAGAGACGCGATTGCGACAGGCCGAGCTGGCTCGACTGGTCGTTGATCCCGTCGATCGCCTGACGCGTATAGCTGGTGGCCTGGTCGTTGACCGCGTTCAACGCGTCCTGGCTCAAGTTCAATGACGAGTCCATCAGCGAATTGACCACGGTGGTTGCGAGCGCCAGGTAGCGCATGCCGGGTTCATTGGCGTTGGTCGAGGAATCGATCACTTCCGAGTTGCTGATGCGGCTCGACATGTTCTGATCCGAAGCGGCCGACCAGCTTGCCCAGCTATCCGGCGCAGTAGCGCTGTCCGACGTGAACATCGGCTCGACCTGGGTGGTGATGAAATCCGTCATCTGGTCGCCGGTGAGCTGATCGACGGTCGTGCCGTTGTCGCTGGCGTATTGTGACAACGCCGCCTGGATAGACGTTGTTGCTTCGGAGGTGTAGTCGGTCATCGGCTGCACGTCGGTATTGGTGCCGGCAAAGAGATACTCACCGTTGACCATGGTATTGGCATCGGAAAGGAAGCTCGAAAGTGTCGCACTCGCCGTCTGCTGCGTCAGCGACACGCTGCTGCCATCGGTGTTGCCGCGCAACGCCACCAGTTGGTCCATCAGCTTCTGGGATTGGGACGACATATCGCTCAGGGCCGTCTGCGAGGACGACATGCGCTGGTCGGCGATCGAGTTGCTGCTCAGCAGGGAATCGATGCGCGTCACTTCCCGTGTGAGATTGACGCTGAGCGCGGTGTTGCTGCCCAGCGCGACACCGATATCGGCATAGACACCGGTCGTCGCTTCTGTCGAAGCATCCGTCATCTCATTCTGCGACTGACGGATCGTCTGGCGCATAGCGTTCTGAATGGCTGCGCTTGAAATGAAGGAAAGTTTCATGGCTTAGCTCGCAATATCCAGTACCGATTGAAGCATTTCGTTCACGGCGTTCAATATCTTCGTTCCCGCCTTGTAGGATTGCTCGATGTCCATCATCAGCGTCAGCTCTTCATCGAGGTTGACCCCGGTCTCGTTCGAATAGACTTCGGATGACCGAGACAGTGCCGCCGAGGTATTTTCCGCCGCCGTATTTGCCGAGCTGCGCTGATCTTCCAGCCAGCCGATAGAATCGGACGCGTAATTCATGATGCTGGCTGTCGTGTCGGAGCCGGCATCGGCGTCGAAGTCCATCTTCGTGTCAAAGCCGGTGACGTAGGAGTCGAGCAGCGTGGAATAGCCGCTGTCGCCACTGGAGTTGACGACATAGTCGGAACCGTTGATGCCGCCATCCCGCAAGAGGGTTGGATCGCCGCCTTCCGAGGTGATCAGTGCGGAATTGACCTCAATCGTACCGGCCATGCCGGAGACGGTGGTGGCATCGGTCGGCACCGTGCCGCCACTCCATGTGAAAAGGCCGGGCAACGGATCTTGAGTGGAGTCGGACTGGTTCTTTTCCGAAAACATCGACACAAGGCCGCGGGCGATTTCGTTGAGCTGCTTCTGGTAGGTCGGGGCAATGTCGTCGCGAACCTGAAGTGCTGCCTGAAGACTGCCCTGAGCCGTCGTGTCAGCGCCCTCGCCGGGATCGACTGCCACACCGTCGATATAAACATTGTTGCCGACGGTGCCATCCGTGTAGGAATTCGTCGGCGAGAAGGTCACCTGACGCGGTATCGTCTCGAACAGTGTCGTGCCGCCGCTGGTATAGAGCGCCATGTCGCCGTTCGATCGTGTTACCGTGGTGACACCGACGATCTGGGAAATCTGCTTCAGAACCGCATCGCGTTGGTCCGTTGCATCCGCCAGCGCGGAAGAGGTTGGACCGGCGGTCGCGGTCGCTGTCTTGACCGCATCATTCGCCTGCTCGAACTGCGAGAGCAGGCTGTTCAGCGAGTCTACATCCGAGCTGATTTCCTTGTCGGCATCGGTGCGAATTCCGTTGACGGCCGTGGTGGCGTTGTTCAGGGAATTTGCGAGATCCTGGGCAGCGTTGACGGCCGATTGCGCCGCGGTGGTGCTGGCCGGCGAACCAGCATAGGTCTGCATTGCCGTTTGCAGGGCGGCAAGGTAGGTGGCCGGCGCGATCTCGTTGTCGTTGCCGCCGATCGTTCCGGATTGAATATCCTCATAGCCCTTCAGCAGGCGTTGCTGAGCAGCATCGTCGGACGTGCTGCCCAGGAACGCTTTCTGCAAGGAAGGCTCGTCGGCGCGGGCGATCTTTACGACCTGTGCGCCAGTCATGTCCGTCGTCAACATCGCCTGGCGACGGGTATAATCCGTGTTGCCGGCATTGGCGATATTGTTCGATACGACACTGCTCTGCGTGCCGGTATTGTTGAATATCGCTTGAGCGTTATTGAGTGCTGTGGTGAGCGACATGGCTGGCTCGTTACCCTATCGTACTTATTAACGTTGCAGGTTGACCAGAACGTCCAGAAGGTCGGAACCGGCTTGGAACACCTTGGAGTTCGCGGTGTAGCTTTTCTGCGCCTCGATCATGGTCGTCAGTTCGGTCGCGAGGTCGACGTTGGACTCTTCCAGCGCGCCGGACTGAATATAGCCAAAGCCGCCAGTCTGCGGGAAACCGGTCACCGTAACGCCCGAGTCACCATTGGCCGAATAGACGTTGCCGCTCTCAAGCGTCAGATTGTCGGGGCTTGCCACCGTGGCGAGCGGGATACGATAGAGGGCCTTGGTGGAGCTGTCCTTATAGACTGCATTGACCGTGCCATCCTTACCGATGGTGACACTCGTCACCGGGTTCGGAGCCTGGCCGTTCATGCTGCCCGTCGCGTTGAAGTCGGTAGCGACCTGGG
The DNA here is from genome assembly GCF_003025035.1 of Rhizobium sp. SEMIA4064. Lineage (GTDB taxonomy): Bacteria > Pseudomonadota > Alphaproteobacteria > Rhizobiales > Rhizobiaceae > Rhizobium > Rhizobium paranaense. The sequence goes on along the minus strand of NZ_PYJN01000005.1, from coordinate 403,733 downwards.
TGAAGCCCGTCATATCCATTGAGATGGTTTGCGTCGTCGATCCACTGGTGAAGCTGAGATCGAACGTTCCGCCGCTCGTCAAAGCGCCAGTGTCGTCAAAATCCAGCTCCGTGCTGCCGACGGGATCGCTGCTATAAAGAGCACTGCCCGATGTCGGATTGGAGACCAAGTCTGCTTGATTGTAGACCGTTACATCCCACGTATTGTCGGCTGTCTTGGTATAGTAGACGTCGAAGGTGGTGGCATTGCCCTGGCTGTCATAACCGGTGACCGAGACCTTGTTCGTGTCGTCGGTTACCGGCGCCAGATTTTCGGACGGCAGATGACCGGTGGAGCTGGTGGTCGCGATGGTGGCATTAGAATTGAGGTTGCCTTCCATCTCGCCGGTCGTCGTAGCGACCGCGGTCACGCCGTTCTGGCTGACATTGATCGGTTCCAGGCCGCTGAAGCCGTTGACGACCACAGAAGCCGTCCCGGACGAGCTAGCGGGATAGCCCATCAGCGTGAAGCCGGCGGAATTGACGAGGTTGCCCGAGGAGTCCGCAGAAAAGTCGCCGGAGCGGCTGAGGAACGTCTGTCCGGACGAGCTCTGGACGACGAAGAAGCCGTTGCCCTGGATTGCGAGGTCGGTGCTCGAGGTCGTGTAGGATATGGTGCCCTGCTGCGAGATCGCCTGATGCACCGACGTCTGGACGCCGCCGGAACTGTAGCTGCCGGCCGAGGAAGGCAGGACGAGGGAGGAAAAGCTCGCCGTTGATTCTTTGTAGGCGGTGGTATTGGCGTTGGCGATGTTGTCAGAAACAGTGCCCAAACGGTTCGCCTGGGCGTTCATCCCTGAAACCGCGGTTTTCATGCTGCCGAAAATGCTCATCTGGAATCCTCGTTTTCCTCGTAAGGCTGAGAGTATGGGGCGGGCCTTGCGTGAAGCTGTCTGAAAAGAGGAAAAGCCGGTCATCATGATGCAGCTTTTCGAAGATTGCTGCGACGCGTCAAAAAGAACGCTCAAGGGTCGCAGTGACGGTAAGAGTTGGCGCACCTTCTCATTCGAACACCGCCGTCGATGTTCGGGCCCGCGTATAATTCTGGGGAATTGGGAGAAATTCTGGGAGGGAATTACACGCGGGGTTCGAGCGTTGCTACGCCAAATCCCGATCGATGGATCAATTCCAATCGATGCAGTAGCCAAGGAAGCGCTTGGAATCGACGGGGTCGAAACCGAGCTTCTTGCGCAACTTCTTGCGCAGCTTGGAGATGTGGCTTTCAACGACGTTCTCTTCGACTTCCTCGTCGAAGATGCCGTAGATCGCGTTGAAGATCTGCGTCTTGGTCACCCGGCGGCCGCGGTTGGAAATCAAATATTCCAGGATGCGCCGTTCGCGCCGCGGAAGGGCGAAGACATCGCCGTTGATCTCCGGGTCACGGCCGTCCGCGAAAACGCGAATCGGGCCGATGTCGGTGTAGCTGGTGATCGCCTTCAGCCGCCGGCGGATCGCTGCCGCACGGGCAAGGATCTCGCGCGGATGCACCGGCTTACGGACGACATCGTCGACGCCGCAGTCGAAGAGCGCCAGCGTCGATTCCAGCGAGGGCTGATCGCTAACGGCAATAACCGGGGCGACAGAGCGGTCGCGAATTGCCCGCGGCAATTCGTGCACATGCTGTCCCTGTCCGATCAGAAATGCTTCGACGGCGGCAATATCGCCGTCTGCAGCGGTCGTGACCCATTCGCCGAATTCCCGGGGATCGAACCCCGTCGACGGGATGCCCTCGCGCCCAAAGAGAGAAGTGTAACCATCCTTAACGAGCTCTCGCTCATCAACCACTACGATCATTCGTCCGCCTCCGAATCAGTGTGGTGTTTCGATGGACTATGGGTACGAATCGGGCGAATCACGAACAACTGAAGGAAATGAGTGACGGGAATTAATAATTGATTAAGATTTAGGGTACGATTTGCACTATATGTAGTGGGTGCTCTTCGTTTTACACCGATAAAAATTTGGTTAGTTAGTATATTATGAATATATGTAATTCAGGCAATCTGCATGTTGTCAACCATGCCAAATAGGTTAGCGACGACGCACGAAAAGCCAAATGCAACTTTCGGTTATTTTAGTTTTGACAGAAGGTCGCCGCGTTGGGCGTCCATTTCCCATATCCGGTGGCGACCAGATTGGCGATGACACGACAGACATAGACCTTTTGGGCGGGGTCGTTGTTCGGTCCGGCATGGTATCTTGCTACCGCCATCGTCCAGGTCTCATGCCTGTCGTGGAGGTCGCGGAGGAACTTGGCGGCATATTCGACATTGCGATGCGGGTCGAACATATCGGCAACGGAGGCGAAGTTTTCGCCGTGAAAATACTGGTTAATCTGCATGCAGCCGATATCGATCAGCTTCGCTCCGCTCTGTCTCGCCGCCACAAAGGTCTGCAAGGCGGCGCCTTCCGAAGGCGGGAAAACCGGCTTGCCTTCGATATTGAGGGCGTAGGGATAGAGCGAGCCCTTGCGTCCGGTCTCCGTCAAACCGACCGAATAAAGAATCCCTTCCGGTATTCCGAATTTCGCTGCAGCCGACTGGATTTCGCGCTCGCACAGGCCGGCCGCGCCGTTGTCGGGCGGAGCACCATTCGCAGAAGCAAGGGCGTCAGAGGTAAACGTCGCCAGAGCGCAGACGCTGAGCAGTGCCAGCAGTGCTGTCTTCCATGCTGCGGTCGCCCGTGCTGCGATTGCCGTCATTGCCATTTGCCTGCTGCCCCGAATAGCTCTGCCCCTTTGGTCGCGCGTCCCCGCCCTGCCCCTGATTCAATAGGGATTGCTGTTGGGACTGTCCTTGCGAGCCGGATTGCCTGCCGCTATCCGATTGCTGATCCGCGTTCGAGGCCAGGGTCACAGTGATATTATCGACCTGATATCCCTGGGCGCGCAACGCGTCGATCATATGGCTCTGATCGGCATGGAGCTGCCGATAGGCCTCGCTGGTCTGCACTTTGAGATCGACACTCAACTGATCGCCAGAAAGCCGCATGGTAGCGGTGACCTGGCCGAGATCGTTGGGATGCAGTTGGATCTTGAGCGTATTGACGACCTTACCGGTGCTTGTCCAGCTCGCGGCGTTGGAGAGCGCCGAACTCGACTGCATCGCACCCGACCACTCCCCGTCTCCCGCCAGCGCGCTTGTGACGAGCGTCGCGCTGGAATTGGTGGCAAGGCCGAGGTAGCGGCGGGAATCGAGCACCGTAACGGTCTCCGCATTGCCGCCGCCCGATGCCTTGACGTCGACCTGTGCCGTATCGTCGCTGCCCTTGCTGATCGACATGTCGAGCGAGCCGCCGCGGCCATCGGCGCGCACCAGCCGGAAGGTCTGTGCGGTAGCGGTGGCATCGGTAGCAACAGAAGGTGTTGCGTCGGCGTCCGTGGCATTCGCCGATGCATCCTTGAGCGCCGTCACATCGCCAAGTTTTGGCAACGACTGATCCGAATCCGCCTGCGTCTTTGCGTCGGCGCCGGCAAACACATTCGCTACACTCTGCGGCGCAGCCGCAACCGCGTTGGCCGCCTGCGGCACATTCAGAAGCGACAGCGCGTCCGACACCGCGCCGCTGGCCTGAGCGCCTTGCGTTATCGTAGACTTACCATCGTCGTCGGTTGACGTCGTCTTGCCTGTCTTGCCAGGCGCCTGCGTCTTGCCGTCGCCATTACCTTGCATCGGCTGATTGCCGGCGATCGCGTCCGAGAATTGCTGCGCAATATCATCAAGCTGATCCGAGGTCTGCGCCTGAGCCAGAATATCGGTTGGGTCCGTATTGCCAGCCGGGTCGGCCGCCTGAGCCTGATCGGCGGATGTGGCATCTGCCGGGGCCTGCTTCTGCAGATCCATCAGCGATTTTGAAAGATTTGCTGCGTCCGCTCCCTGCGGGAACTTCGCACCGCCAGGCTGTTTGGAGCCTTTGGCCAGCTCAGCGAGGGCGGCAATATTGGCGGCGGACGGATCGATCATGCCGGCTCCGGTGCTGCTATCATCCGTGGGCGGAGTGGTCGCGGTCGGATCGCCTGCCGAAGTTTGCACCGTATCGGCATCGGTGTTGCTATCGGCGCCACCAGCGGTATCGGTTGTGTCCGCATCGCCCTGCGCGGACGCGTCGGATCTTCGCCCGTTGCCGCGCGAACTCGTCAGCGCATCCAGAAAACCTTTGCCGTCACCGTCATCCTGCTTGGCCGAACGCCCGCCCTTGGCAACAGCAACCAGATCGGCCCCAGATGGGGCACTGGCAATACCGATATCCATCATGATCAATGACTTTCCTGCTTCAACAGGCCGTCGATGGCGTCAAGCTTCGAGCGGCTCGTCGTGACGAATGCGTTGAATGAAGAGTCGGCCTCCTGCCTCCCTTCCTCCGGGGCGGGAGCCGCCTTTGCCGGGGCTCCCTCCTCAACACCCGCCGTGCCAGGGGGCTTGGCCCCAGGTGGTTTCGTCACAGCAGCATCGTGTTCAGTATTATCTTGATTAGGCAGATTAAGGGGTGAGACTTGCGTCAGGCTTGACGGGTCTGGCGCCCGCAGAATTTCGTCCGCCACCACCTTGGCGGCGTCGCGCAGGGCGCGATCCTGCACGTTCAATTCGCCGGCTGGCATCTGATCTATGTTGCGAACCGCGGTCCCCAGCTCAGGTGTCGATACACCGGCAACGCCGCCGTAGAAGCCCGCCAGAGCGCCGAATGCATCGCCGCCGTCGTTAGAGATCGCCTGGGCACGACCGGAAGCGAGGGCGGCAAGATCGGCCTTGCCGGCGATCGCGGCGCGACGCGCCATCCGCAGATAGATTTCCCGCTGCCTCGGCGGGTCCATGAAGGACAGGATGTCGACAATATCCTCTTGCTTGACCTCGGCGTTATGATCGACGACGAGCTGCACGAAAAGGTTGGCGAACTGGCTGGCATAGGGCGAATGCAGGAAGCGCCTCGTATAGCGCTGCGCATAGGCGAGCCCCTCCGGCACCATCCCACTATCGGTGCAAAGAGCAAGGGAACGACGCAGCGCCGATTCCTCGACAATGGTGCCGGGCGACGTCAAGCGCGCCCAGTCATAAAGCTTCAGCGCCGCCTTCGGGTTTTTGGAGGACATGACGTTGGCGGCAACGAGCGAAATATAGGGGCCGATTTTCTTGTCACGATATTCCCGGGCAATATCGCTGAGCGTATTGACCACCAGCAGCCCTTTGCCGTTCAGATATTTCCTCAATACATCGGCGACGCGATTGTCGAAATTGCCGTTGAGGTCGCGCGACATCAGAAATTCCAGCGTCGCAGGATTACCGCCGCTCATCGCGTAAATCAGCGCGGCGTCGACATTGCGGCTATCGTCGAAGGTGGATTTATCGGCGGTGCGCAGACGCTCGTCGATGGTCGCCAGCATGAAACGCTGCATCTCGCCGGCCGAACTGTCACCTGCCACCACGGAGTCCTGGATGAATTCGAGCGAGCGCAGCATCTTATAGGGCGGCAGGCTGTCCGCATCCTCAGCACCAGCGATCCCCGGCATTGACATGCCGAGGGTCAGAGCGAGCGCGAGGCGATGACGATGCTGAATGCGCGCCATGGACTATCCCTGTTTGCCTTGTGTCGGCTTGCCTTGGCCCTTACCCTGCTTGCCTTGGCTCGGCTTGGCCGGGACTGGCTTGACCGGCTCCTGATTTCCGCCATCGGTCTGGCTCTTGGCAGCCTGGTTCGAAGCGCCCTGAATCAGGATTTCGATGCGGCGGTTGGCGTCGTTGAAGGGATCGTCGGGCAGTTTCAGCCGGCGGTCGGCAAACCCCGAAACCTGCGCTATCCGTTTCTCGTCCAGCCCGCCGTTAGTGAGCATGTAGTAGGCGCTCTGAGCGCGGTCGAGCGACAGGCGCCAATTGTCATTGTGGCCATCGACCATATAGGGGCGCCCGTCGGTGTGGCCGCGGATCAGGATCGACCCTTTGCGGTCCGCGAGGACCTTGCCGATCTTCGCCATCGCCAGCACCATCTCCTGGCGTGGAACGGCCGAGCCGATGTTGAACATCGGATCGTTGGTCTGATCGGAAATCGTCACGAGAAGCCCGCCCTCAGCCGGCGTGACCTGCAGACCCTCGGCGAGCTGACCGGCGACGCCGCTGATCTGCTTCTCGATCGCCTGCTGCAGGTCTTTGGCATCCTGCTGCTGATCCTTCGTCGGGGCGGCGTCCTTGTTCTGCGCCGCTGCGGTGCTGTCTTCGGTCGTCGAAGCATCGCTTTGCTCGGCGGCGGTAGCGGCGGCTGCACTGGCGCTCTGTTGGTTCGCGGTTTGCTTCGTAGCCTGCTTGTTCTGCTGGTCCTTGGCCGGGGTCTGCTGATCCGTCGGCGCCTGTTGATCGCTCAGAGTCGGCTGGTCTTCAGGAGTCTGTGGCTGAGTAGCCGGCTGACCGGTATCGGCGGCAGTCGCCTTGGAAAGGGCAATCACTTCGCCCTTCGGCGACTGGTCGGATTTTGCGGATTGCTCTTCGTTGGCCTTCTTCGAGGCACTCGAGACCTGAACCTGCTTGGTCCAGAAATCCGGATCGAAGGGATCGCGATAGGCCTGGCCGCCATCCGCACCTGTGGCGGGACCGGATTGGGCAGCGCCCCCCTCGCCCTTGGCGCTGACATTGGCCTGCTGACCGACCTGCTGAGCGATTTCGGCCAGAACCGAATAGGGATTCTCGAAGAAATCGGCTTCGGAATAATTCGTCTGATCGCCCGACGTCGAGGTTTGGTCCTCGCCGGTCTTGGCGGACTTGCCGTCGTTCGGATTGTCTTCCTTGTTCTTCGACTTCGCCTGGTTCTGTTGCCCGTCCGCCTTATCGACAGGCTTCTTCAGCCCCTTTTCGGTCGGCTTTTCGTCGGCGAGCTTGATCGGATTGAAATAGGAGGCAACGGAGGCCTTCGTCTCTTCGTTTGCGGCATTCACCAGCCACATCACCAGAAAGAAGGCCATCATTGCCGTCATGAAGTCGGCATAGGCGATCTTCCATGCGCCGCCATGACCACCTTCATGATCACCGCCGCCATGCCGCTTGACGATGATGATTTCGTGTTTGCCCTGATTGTGATCGCCGTCGCTCATTTCAGAATCTCTTTCAGACTAGCGGCCCAGGCAGACATACGGGTCACGAGAACGCTTTCTCCGATCGTTACGGTGAGATCGACATCGCGCGCCTCGATGTGGCGCAGCAAAACGCCGTTTTGGCCGAGACTGTCATGCAGGCTCTCGAAGAGATGGCGGGGACCACTGACCGTAATCGGGCCGGCCGCGCCATCAAGAATCGCTGCCTCCACGCGTTCAGCGAGATCGGCGACAGCCCTGGTCGTCAGCTCCTCGGTCATGATCGGCGCAAGTGCTGCGGCAGCCTCCGCGCTGATCGCCTGCCCAAGTATCGTGGCGACCTTTGTCAATCCGTTGACGATCTTCTCCGCGGCGCGCTCTTCATATCGGGTGCGCAAGGCGTCCATCTCGCCTCGGTGCGTTTCGGCGATGGTCTCCAACTCGGTCTGGTGCTTTTGCGTCAATTCCTGCGTTGCGGCTTCGTGCCCCTGCGCATAGGCTTCGCGACGTTCCGCCTCGATATCGATCGGCTGTACAACCGGAGCTTCCGGGAAATCGAACGTCTCTTCGAACGACATGTCCGGCACGACTGGAGACGGGGGCGGCGATTCGGCGCTGAAATCCTTGAGATAGCGGGAGAGTGTCGGGCTCATGCTGACATCCTCCCCTTTTCATCCGCAGAAGACCGCGAGCTGATTTCTCGACAGGTCCCTTGAATTCCCATGCTCAAAACGTCGATCATCACGCTTCCGGTTTCCGTCCTGCGGCAGCGCTTTCCGGACGTGACGCCGAACGTCACCGGAAAATAGCGCAGCCATGCCATTGCGATGGACCGTAGGGGGTCAAACTTGTGCGAGGATGAATGCGGCGGGCGCGAGCCTCTCGGCCGCGCCAACCCGGAATTTACTTTGCCTGCAGCAGGATCAGCATCTTGCTCGACATGGTATTGGCGATCGACAATGCCTGAATGCCCATCTGCTGTGCCGTCTGTAGTGCGCTCTGACGCGCGGATGCCTCTTCCATGTTGGTATCGACGAGATTGCCGACGCTGGTCTTGAGGGCATCGCTGAGCTTGGAAATGTAGTCGGACTGGTCGTCGATACGGGATTTCATCACACCCAGCGTCGAATCCGCTGACGTCACCGATTTCAGGATCGAGTTCGTCACATTGATCATATCGGTGAGCTGATCGTCCGTCGTGCTTTCGGAAATGGAAATTTCCGTGCCGTCGGAGGGAGCCGTGCCGGAATCCGCAGCGAGGAGATAATAGTTGCGGGATGTCGACGTTGAACCTGATGTATCGAACGCGCTGGCGTCGATGTCCTTCGTCAGCAGTCCGCGGCTCGCATCGGCGGTATCGATCATCAGCGTTTGCGAACTATCGTAATTGATCGTCACGAGATTGACTTGGCCATCCGAACCACGCGTGAAATTGCTGATGACGGATTGCTTGGTATCTGGCTGCGAAGCGGTGTTGTAGAGCCAGTTCTCACCGGAGAAGGACGCGGATTGCGTGACCGACTGCAATTGGTTCTTGAGCTGTTGAATGTCCGCATTGACCGCGGTCTTATCGGTGCCCGGCTCCTTGGCCGAAACCAGTTTGGCCTGGATCTGGGTCACGAGATCGACGACCGAATCCATGGCGGTGGAGGCGGTATCGACTTTCGAGGCGCCGAGGCCGAGCGCGTCGCTGATGGTGGAAAGACTGCTCTGGTCCGACTGCATCGTCTTCGACATCGACCAATAGGTCGGATCGTCACTCGCGTTCTCGACGCGATACCCGGACGAAACCTGTTCCTGCACGACACCAAGATCTTTGTTGACGCCGCGCAAAACGGTCAGCGCGGCCAAAGAGGAGGGGTTCGTCGTCAGACTGCTCATCGGAAAATCCGTAATTCTATTGGAAACGGCAGACCGGACGATCCGGCAGCAACGAACGGCTTCATGCCAGCCAGCGGAAGAGATCCCAACGCGGCCCGTCGCTAGATAAAGCCCTGACGGTTCCGACGAAAAAGGCCGGACACCGGGGCTTTGCGCAAATACTGCAAATCAGTACCCCGGAAGGCTAACAAAAGCTTATGCGCGGCGGCAAGAGAGAAATGCCGCCGCGCTTTCCTAACGTAAGCTCCGGTCAAGGCTCACTTGAAGAGCGCCAGAACGTTCTGCGCGCTGTTGTTTGCGATCTGCAGCGACTGGATCGCCAATTGCTGCTGTGTCTGCAGCGCCGAGAGCTTGCTTGATTCTTCTTCCATATTCGCATCGACGAGCTTGCCGACGCCGGAGTCGATCGTGTCGCTCAGGGTTGAAACGAAGCTAGTCTGCAGGTCGATGCGGGTCGACAGCGAGCCGAGCTGCGAAGCGGTGCTCGTCATCGTGTTGAGGGCCGACTGCACCAGGTTCATCGCCAGGGAAATGTCGCCGCTCGTCATGTTGGTAATGTCGAGGCTGAAGACGGAATAGGCCGTGCCGTTGATATCCTGTGTGGTGCCGAGGATACCGGAGCTCGTGTCGATCGTGCCGTCGGAATTGGCGCCGAACATCACGTTGCCTGCCGATCCCGTATCAAACGTGTAGCTGGTGCTGTTGACCGCGACCGTACCGTCGTTGTTGCGGACAAAGGAGGACACGACCGATGCGGAGGCGCCGTTGGCTCCGATCATCCAATTCTGCCCGGAGAACGAAGCGGACTGCGCGATGCTCTCAAGCTGCTCCTGGAGCTGCGAAATCTCCTCCTGAACGTCAGCCTTGTCGACGCTGTTTTCCGTTGCCGCGACAAGCTTGTCCTTGATCTGCTCGACGACGCTGATGGAATTGTCCATTGCCGTATAGGCGGTGTCGACCTTGGCAGCACCGAGACCCAGAGCATCAGAGACAGCCGAAAGCGCGCTGTTGTCGGAACGCATGGTGGTCGCGATCGACCAATAGGCGGCGTTGTCGGAGGCCTTGGCAACACGATAGCCGGAGGAGACGCGGTTTTGGGTATTTTCCAAATTGTTGTTGATCGAGCGCAGAGTCTGGAGAGCAGACATTGCAGCATCGTTGGTCAAAATACTGGTCATGGAGAGGTGCCCCTTGTGGCTGAAATTAGAAGGGACATTCCGGTCTTCGGCCGGGAACGGCAGTCAGCGTCATGCCTGTTAACCGGCTCTTAGGAGAAGTTAACCAACCGTTGCGTTAGCCGCAGATGACAACATTAGGCTTAATAAAAAGTTAACAAGGAAACCGGAAAGTTAACAAAATCATATATCCCGGAAGAGGCGAGCCGCGCGTCAGGTCAGCCTCGCGCCACCTTGGGCGGCATAAGATTGTCACGATCGGACGACTGTCCCGCCGCAAACGGCGTGATCGCGACGTCGACAATTCAGCCAATGCGGGATCGGCATGTTAAGTTTACAAGACGGCGGATTGCCGGGGGATGGACCTCCTCAACGGACAAGCCTCGACCCCGACGACTGGCAAACCCTGCGCAAACAGGGTCACCAGATGCTGGACGATATGCTCGACCATCTGGAAACGCTCTCCGAGAAGCCCGTCTGGCAACCGGCGCCGTCACCCGCACGCGCCCTGTTTGACGCACCGCTGCCGGTCGAACCGACGGATTTGGCGGATGCCCACGCCATATTCCGCGACAACATCCTTCCCTATGGCAGCGGCAATATCCACCCGGGATTCATGGGCTGGGTGCAGGGCGGCGGAACGGCCGCTGGTATGTTGGCGGAGATGCTGGCTGGCGGTCTGAATGCCAATCTCGGCGGGCGCGATCATATGCCGATCGAGGTCGAGCGTCAGATCATCCGATGGACCCGGCAAATATTTTCATTTCCTGAGACCGCCGGCGGCCTGTTCCTGACTGGCGCCTCGCAAGCCAATTTCGTCGCCGTCCTGCTCGCGCTAAGCAGAAAGCTTGGTGCGGATGTCCGCGCAAAAGGCTTGCCGAATGGGTCACGGCTGGTCGCCTATACATCGAGCGAAGTGCATGGTTGCGTGCCGCGCGCCTTCGAGATGTCGGGGATCGGCAGCGAGCAGCTCAGGCGCATCCAGGTCAATGCGGCCGGGCAGATCGATATTGCGGCTCTCGAACGTGCCATCCTGCGCGATAAGAACGAAGGACACACACCGTTCCTGGTCATCGGAACCGCGGGGACGGTGAATACAGGAGCGATCGACGACCTCAGTGCCTTGCGCGGTATCGCTGACGCCAATGACCTGCATTTTCACGTCGATGGCGCGCTCGGGGCACTGGGCATCCTGTCCGATGATCTGGCGCATCTGTTCACCGGCATCCAGTCCTGCGATTCGCTTGCGTTCGATTTCCATAAATGGGGCCAGGTGCCCTACGACGCAGGCTTCCTCCTCGTGCGGGACAGCGCATGGCAGCGTCAGAGGTTTGCTTCGGATGCAGCCTATCTCAGCCGCGCGGCCTCCGGTCTGGCCGGCGGCGACTGGTGGCCTTGCGACTACGGCCCGGACCTGTCCCGCGGCTTCCGCGCGCTCAAAACCTGGTTCACCCTCAAGACCTATGGCGTCAAGGCATTGGGCGATTCGATGGCTGCCAACTGTGCCCTGGCGCGCGGCCTGGCAGGCCGGATCGAACAGGAACCCGCCTTGCGGCTCCTCGCGCCGGTTGCGCTCAACATCGTTTGCTTTGCCTATGTCGGCGCCGGCGACGACGTGCCGCCGCAGGTCAATGCAAGGATTATCGAACATCTCCACGCCGAGGGGCGCGTTGCCCCTTCCCTAACTCACTTCAACGGACAACCGGCAATCCGCGCCGCGATCGTGAACCATCGCACGCGGCAGGCGGATATCGATGCGCTGATTGACGGCGTTCTCAAACTCGGTTCTCGACAGGATTTGCTCCCATGCTGATGACATCCGGCCTCGTGGCCGACCGCGCCTCTGACGAAATCGGTGGCGCTGGCCGAATTCTGGGCATGCAGAGGATCGTGTCGCTCATCTATGCCGGCGCGGATGTGACGCCGCTCTGGAACGAGCTGATGCAACGCGTTGGAGCCGATGGCACGGATGCGGCGGCGATTTTCGACCTAGCGACGATCCTGCAAACGCTTAACCGCGCCGAGGAGGCGCAACAGGTCCTGCGGGGCGCCGTCGATCTCAGCCGCAACTTTTGCATCGTCCATGGAAATGGACAGGGACCACGGCTGCTGGCCTTCGTGACACCGGGCAACTTCATGGCGAACACGCCGCTGGATTTCCTACTGGCGGATAGCGACTGTGTTCTTTGGCTGCACTATGTGGATCCTGAAACGACCGCGCTCGCGGATTTGCCGGAGCATGACGTGGCGTTCATGGCGATCGGCGAATCCACGGAAAACGGCCCCGTGCTTGAACGGATGCAGAAGGTGCTGGCCGATTTTAACGGCCCGATCATGAACAACGATCCGGAACTGATCAGCAGGCTGACGCGCGATGGTGTCAGCGGCATGCTGGCCAATGAGCCCTCCATCCTGTCGCCGAGCACGTATCGCGTGCCACGAGCAGATCTTGTCGCCATCGGTGCGGGCACGAAGACCCTGGATGATTGCGCACCGGGGCTCTCCTTTCCGCTGGTCGTTCGCCCGATCAGCACCCATGCCGGCAACGGAATGGAACGCATCGCCGATATCATAGAACTTTCCGCATGGATTGCCACGCAGCCGGCTCCCGAGCTTTACGTCGCGCCCTTCATCGATTTCCGCGGGCCGGACGGCCTCTACAACAAGCAACGCATCGTATTCATCGACGGTAAGGCCTTTGCCAGCCATATGGCACTCTCCGAGCATTGGATCGTGCATTATCTGAGCGCCGGCATGGCGGAGAGCCCGGCGAAGCGCGCTGTCGAACAGGCTTGGATGGAGAATTTCGATACGGATTTCGCGATCCGCCACAAGGAGAGTTTCGCGGCTCTCTATCGGCACATAGGGCTTGATTATTTCGGTATCGATTGCGCCGAACTTCCAGACGGGCGTCTGCTGGTTTTCGAACTCGACGTGGCAATGGTCGTCCACAACATGGATAGCGCGACCGTCTACCCCTACAAGCAGGTTGCCATGCGCAAGTTGTTTGATGGCTTCATCGATGCCGTGCAGAACAGGAAGACCGGCGTAACGACGGACGCCTCCTGAGCAAGCCGAGCTGCTCGCGAAAGCAGCAAGAATACGATAGAGGCTACCCTGAAAAGCATAACCGCGCCTCTTGGGAGGCGCGGTTAAATTGTTGTTTCGGAATTTCAGTCGGCGCCAGGCGCCGGCTCTTCCTATTAACGGAACAGCGACAGGATGTTCTGCGAAGAGGAGTTGGCGATCGAGAGCGACTGAACAGCGAGCTGCTGCTGCGTCTGCAGAGCAGAGAGCTTGCTCGATTCCTGTTCCATGTCGGCATCGACGAGCTTGCCGACGCCCGATTCGATCGAGTCCTTCAGCGACGAAGCAAAGCTCGTCTGCAGGTCGATACGGGTCGAAATGGAGCCGAGGCGCGAACCCATGCTGGTCATGGAGTTCAGAGCGGTCTGAACCATGTTGAGGGCGCTGGAGATCTGGCCGCCGGTCATGCCGGTGATGTCGAGGCTGAAGACCGAGGCATTGACCGTGCTGTCCACGGTGCCGAGAATGCCGGACGTGGTGTCGATCGTGCCGGAATTCGAGCCGAACAGAACGTTGCCCGTTGCGCCGGTGTCGAATGCGTAGGACGTGGTGCTGACCGAAACGGTGCCGTTGGTGCCGCGGATGAACGAGGAAACGACCGAGGCGGAGTCGTTGGCGGCAGCCACGACCCAGTTTTCGCCGTTGAACGAAGCGGACTGAGCGACGCTCTCCAACTGCTGCTGGAGCTGACCGATTTCTTCCTGGACCTGACCCTTGTCAACCGAGCCTTCCATGGCGGTTACAAGCTTGGACTTGATCTGGCTGACGATGTCGAGGGCGCTCGTGACAGCGGTCGTTGCCGTGTCGACCTTAGCGGCACCGAGGCCGAGGGCGTCGGAGACGGCGCCGATAGCGCTGTCGTCAGACTTCATGGTGGTGCCGATCGACCAATAGGCGGCGTTGTCGGAAGCCTTGGAGATGCGCAGGCCGGAGGAAACAGCATTCTGAGTGGACTGCAAGTCGCTGTTGATGCCGCGCAGCGTCTGCAGGGCGGACATTGCAGCGTTGTTGGTAAGGATGCTCGTCATAATATTTTGCCCCTTTGGCAGCGGTTAATTAAGGGACATTCCGGACCTAAAAACCGGTAACGGCACTCAGCATCATGCCTGTTAACCCAATCTGTTAAGGTTAACTCGCCGTTTCAATGGTGTTAGAAAACAGCAATATGGTTAAGAAAACCTGAACCGAGGCCAATCCAAAAATATAAAAAAAACCGCGCCTTAGGAAGGCGCGGTTAACTTGGTGTTTAGAAATTTCGGCTGGCGTCTGGCGCCAGTCCTTCTTCTTAACGGAACAGCGACAGGATCGACTGCGAGGAGGAGTTCGCGATCGAGAGCGACTGGATAGCGAGCTGCTGCTGTGTCTGCAGAGCAGAGAGCTTGCTCGATTCCTGCTCCATGTTGGCATCGACGAGCTTGCCAACGCCCGATTCGATCGAGTCGGAGAGCGACGAAGCGAAGCTCGTCTGCAGGTCGATACGGCTGGAGATCGAGCCGAGCTTCGAACCCATGCTGGTCATGGAGTTCAGAGCGGTCTGAACCATGTTGAGGGCGCTGGAGATCTGGCCCGAGGTCATGTTGGAAATGTCCAGGCTGAAGACCGAAGCGCCAACCGTGGAGTCCGTGGTGCCAAGGATACCCGAAGAGGTATCGATCGAACCGCTGTTCGAGCCGAACAGAACGTTGCCCGTTGCACCGGTGTTGAATGCGTAGGACGTGGTGCTGACCGAAACGGTGCCGTTGGTGCCGCGGATGAAGGACGAAACGACCGAGGCCGAGTCGCCGCTTGCAGCCATGACCCAGTTTTCGCCGTTGAACGAAGCGGACTGAGCAACGCTCTGGAGCTGCTGCTGGAGCTGGCCGATTTCTTCCTGGACCTGGCCCTTGTCAACCGAGCCTTCCATGGCGGTGACGAGCTTGTCCTTGATCTGGCCGACGATGTCGATCGAGCTGGTGACGGCGGTAGATGCCGTGTCGACCTTGGCAGCACCGAGGCCGAGGGCGTCGGAGACGGCGCCCATAGCGCTGTCGTCGGACTTCATCGAGGTGGCGATCGACCAATAGGCGGCGTTATCGGAAGCCTTGGAGATGCGCAGGCCGGAAGAAACGGCTTCCTGCGTGTTCTGCAGGTTGCTGCTGATGCCGCGCAGAGTCTGCAGAGCGGCCATAGCGGAGTTGTTGGTTACAATGCTGGTCATAAGTGTGTCCCCTGGAAACTGAATACGAAAAGGAGGACATACCGGACTTCAAATACCGGCGATGACGGAGCGGCTTCATGCTCCTCGGTCCCATTTCCTAGAGGACCAAACCCGTCATGTCGCAGGTAAACTCGCATGCATTGCTTGCGAATTCCTTAAACGCGGAACTCCCAAAAGCGGCCAACCGTAACGTAGCTAACGATACGTAAAGGAGCGTTCAACATTGCTTCGGTTTCAGGCAAGCTACGCGCGCGATTATCCCACGAATCCATGATGACGGACTTCGGCCATTGCCGGAGACTGGTCAAAGTTCGCTCGGAGTTCTCGCTCGTGAATACGAAAAACGCCTATGTGACAGCGTCCAACCTCTATCAAAAGGGGCAATATACGCGCGCGCTCGAAACACTGAACGAGCTGCTCAATACCGACACATCGCCAAAGACCTACGCGCTGCTGGCAAAAACGCTCTTGAAACTCGGCTTCAGATCGGACGCGGCGAGATCGTTTGAGCTGGCAGGCAGACAAAAGCCGTATCGCGAAGACTATCTGCGGGAAGCCTTGCTGTTGCATTTTGCGACAGGCAACGAAGACGCGACGCTCTCGATCGGAAGCCTGATCCTGCCCCAGGCGTTCAAGGATCCGGAACTCGCCTTTGCCCTTACCAGCATCTTTCTAAGCCGACAGCAAAGGGACCTGCTGGCCGGCTTCAAGAGCGTCCTCGTTGAAGGACCGGAGCTCCGGCATCGGCTGCTGGCCTCGAAACTGTTGACCGATGATCTTTACGACGACGGCAACCGGCACATCGTTGCCACCCTGTTCAAGAAGCATCCCGACAATATCATCTTTCGCACGCTCCATTTGATCTTTGCTCGCGAATTGTCCGATCTTGCGACGGTGGACAAACATATGGGGCCGATCCTGACATCCGTAGCTGCGGGCAGCCTCGACTATGTCAGGCCGGACAATCCATTCTTCCATCTGCACTGGTGCGGCGACGAAGCAATCAACAAGTTCGCTGTGCACGACACGATGCCGCTGCCGGCCGGACACGCCGAAGCGCGCCGCAAGGCGCCGCATACTTGGGCCGGCAAGATTCGCATCGGCTATCTCTCATCGGACTTCTGGCCGGGCCATGCGACGATGAAGCTCCTGCAGCGGACATTGGAACTGCACGACAGGGACAAGTTCGAGATTACCCTCTTCGACCACTCGTCCCTGTCATCTCAGCGCGAGGAAGAATTCGACTATTCGAGATGGGGCACCATGGTCGATATCCGCAGCCACTCCGATCAGGCAGCGGCGGAGGCGATCCGCGCCCGTGGGATCGACATCCTGGTCGATCTCAAGGGACATACCAAGGATAGCCGCGTCCGTATCCTCAATCACAAGGCAGCGCCGATCCAGACGGCCTGGCTCGGCTTTCCGGGCTCGGCCGTCAACATCGACCTCGACTACATCATCGGCGACCCCTACGTGTTGCCGGATTATTCCAAGCCGCATTTCCATGAGAAGTTCTGCCGTCTGCCCGAATGCTATCAGCCGAACGATCCGATGTATCGTCCGAAGGCACGGCCGACCACTCGAGCGGAGCATGGATTGCCGGAAGATGCCTTCGTCTTTGCCTCGTTCAACGGCAACCGCAAGATCACCTCTCAAATGGTCGATGTCTGGTGCAACATACTGAAGCGCACCAAGAACAGCGTGCTCTGGCTGCTTTGCAACGGTCCGCGCGCCGAGGCCAACCTTTGGTCACGCCTGGAGGCGCGCGGCGTCAACCGCAAGCGCATCGTCTTCACCACCCGTATCCGCTATGAGGATCACATCGACCGCCAGCAATTGGCCGATCTCGGTCTCGATACCTTCCCGGTGAACGGCCATACGACGACCTCGGAACAGCTCTGGGGCGGTTTGCCGGTGTTGACGATGAAGGGCACGAACTTCGCCTCGCGCGTCAGCGAAAGCCTGCTCGCCGCCATCGGCGTACCGGAGCTGGTGGCCGCTGATGTCCAGGCCTACGAAGATATGGCCGTGGAACTTGCCAGGCAGCCGGAGCGCATTGCCGCGCTCAAGGAAACGCTGACCGTCAACCGCTATATCAAGCCGCTCTTCGATGCCGAACGCATCACCCGTCACCTCGAGACCGCCTACGAAATGATGGTCGAACGCGCCAGGAAGGGTCTCGGCCCGGATCACATGGACGTACCGGCCCTGCCGGTGCGCACCGAGCCGTTCCTGGTCGAAGATCAGAGTGCTGCGGCGATCGCCGCGGAATAAGCATCTCGCGTCATCGGAAGCTCCGCTCCCGATGACGGTCCGCCCAGTGGCAAGCGATTAAAGCATCCCGCTTTCAGGTGGAATCACCCGCAAGCGCAACGCACGGCGCTCTAGTGGAAAGATCGTACAAGGCTGCCGACCAGCAGATTCCAGCCGTCGATCAGCACGAAGAAAAGGATCTTGAAAGGCAGCGAGATCGATGTCGGCGGCAGCATCATCATGCCCATCGCCATGACGATGGTCGAGACGATCAGGTCGATGACCAGAAACGGCAGAACGACCAGGAAGCCGATTTCAAAACCACGGCGGATTTCCGAGATCATGAAGGCCGGGATCAGCACGCGGTAATCGATCTTGTTGTCGATCACCACCGTCTGCCCCCGCTCCTGCGCCAGATCGACGAAGAGCTTGATGTCCTTTTCGCGCGTGTTGTTCGACATGAAGGTACGGAAAGGCTCGGCGATGCGCTGGACGGCATCGGCCTCCGAAATCTGATTGGCAAGCAGCGGCTGCGCGCCATCCTTCCAGGCCTGATCGAAGGTCGGCGACATGACATAGAAGGTCATGAACAGCGCGAGGCTCAGCAGGATCATGTTCGACGGCGTGGTCGCGAGGCCCATGCCCGAACGCAGGATCGAGAAGGCGATGATGAAGCGCGGAAAGCTCGTCACCATGATGAGGATGCCGGGCGCGATCGACAGGATCGTCAACAGCCCGAAGGTGCGAATGATCCAAGCCGCGACCGACCCGTTCACCGGGACATTCAAGAGATCCGTCGGGAGCTGAGATGGCAATTGCTGCGCCATCGCCATTTCAGGCGAAAACGCAGCAGCAGCTAATATAAGTAAAGCAAGTAATAATCGACTCATTCGATCACGAAAGTTCTGAACATAACTTTCGATACCCGCCCTTCCGAGCGAAGGTCAACACGTTCCTGAATGTCATCCCGAAGATATTGGAAGCCACGCGGACCTTCGACCTGCTGCAGCGAAACGGTACGGACGTAGGCGAGGATATCCTCGTGGATGGCTTCCGCGAGCTGCTGGTCCGGCTTATCCTTGAACATCAGCGCGATTTCCAGCCGGATCCAGTTTTGGGAGGGATAGGCAAGATTGGTCGTGATCGGTTCGAGTTGGACGATGCCGTTCGCGCCCGCGGCAGCCGCAGCCTGCTTTTCACCTGTCGGCGCCTGCGGCGCGGCCTGTACCGCGGCCGTCGCCGTCTTGATCTGCGGCGCCACCATGTGGCCGAGGAACCAGCCGCCGCCGGCGCCGAGAGCCGTCAGGATCACCAGACCGATAATCATCATGATCAGCGGCGATCCCTTGCTTTTTTCCGATGCCTCTGCCGCTGCCATGTCTCTATCCGCCTGTTATCAAATAATACGTGCTGCCCGGCCGTCAGAGCGGCGACAGCAGATCGACCGCCTGCTGACCGCGCGGCGGCTGTTGCACTTCCGTCAGACGGCCACGGCCGCCGTAGGAGATGCGCGCTTCGGCGATCTTGTCATAGGAGATCGTGTTGTCCGCGGTGACGTCCTGCGGCCGGACGATACCAGCGACGTTCAGGATACGAATCTCCTGGTTCATCCGCACTTCCTGCGAACCGCTGATCATCAGGTTGCCGTTTTCAAGGACGCCGGTGACGACAGCGGCGACAAGCAGGGTAATCTGCTCGGACCGCTGCATCTTGCCCTTACCGTCGGTGCTGGTGTCGGAACCGGAGGTCGCGTCGGCATTGGTGCTCGGCTGCCAGCCAAAGATCTTGGCCGTGATGTTCCAGTTCATGTCGCTCTTGTTCGTGCGACTGCGATTGGTCTCGTTATCCCAGTTCGCCTTGTCGTTGATCGAGATATTGACCGTCAGGATGTCGCCGACATTGAGAGCACGCGCATCCTTGAAAAGGGCCGCCTGCGAATCGTTCCAGAGCGAGTAACCCTGCGCGACTTGATGCGGCCGCTTCGGATACTGCAGCATCTGCGGCGTCTGCGCATATTGCAGGCCGCTGCCGATCGGGCTCATGGCTGGCGCCCTACCGATTTCCTTCATTGCCTGCGACTGACAACCGGCAAGGAAAACGACGAGTGCGCAGGTGGCCGTAAGACGCATGTTCATGAGGGGTCCTTCGACTTCGATGTATTCGGATCGGACGCGCTGGAGATGATGTTGGTGACAACAGCCGCCTTCTGCGCATCCATCTCCGCCAGAATGAGACTCGACTGGCGGGCTGAGAGTTTCATGATGATGGCGGCCGCAACGGTCACCTTGACCTGATCAAGACTTGCCGCCGCCGCATCGGGCTTCATATTTTTGTAGATGTCGACTAGGCCGGAATCCGCGGTCTTCAGGAAATCGTCGCGCCGCTTCAGCCAGTCTTCGTATTCGGCCTTGCGCTTGTCCATCGTGGCAATGCGCTGGTCGACATCGGCCTGCAGCTTCTCAAGCTCCTGCTTCTGCAGCAGATAGCGCTGGTCGCGGGCCGGATCGGCGATGTTCGTGCAGAACTGCTTGATCTCGTCCTGGCTGGACGCCGGATCGGCGACCGGCTTCGGCGCTTCCTGCGCCGCCGCTGCCGAGACCGACAGCAGCAATGCCGTCGCGACGCATCCGGAGGTCAGCAATTTCCTGGCGATGGTGATCGTTGTCATTGCAGCACGAGCTCCGCTTGCAGGGCGCCGGCCGATTTGATGCCTTGCAGGATGGCGATGATGCCGTCCGGCTTGACGCCGATATTGTTCAGCCCGGAGACCAGCGTCTTCAGATCAGGTCCTTCAAGCACGGCGACACGGCCTCCGCTCTTGCTGGCGGTGATGTCCGTCTGATCCTGAACGGCCGTCTGACCGTTCGAGAAGGGTTCCGGCTGGACTATCTGCGGGTTTTCACTGACCTGGACCGTCAAGGTGCCGTAGCTGACCGCGACCGGCGAGACGCGGACATCGGCGCCGATGACGATCGTTCCGGTGCGTTCGTTGATGACGACCTTGGCGGGCGTGTCGGTCTGGACGTCGAGATTTTCGATATCCGCCATCAGCCGCGTCAGGTCGGCCATTTTCGGCTTCTCGATCGCGACCTCCTGGGAATCCTTGGCCTCGGCGATCGGAGCGCCGAAATGCGAGGTCGCCCAGGCATTCACCGTATCGGCGATGCGGATCGAGGTCGAGAAATCCGGATTGCGCAATTGCAGGACGAGATTGACGGAATCCTTGAAACGCGATGGCAGTTCGCGTTCGATGATGGCGCCGCCCGGCACTCGGCCGGCGGTGGTGGTGCCTTCGGTGACGCTGGCCGCAGCCCCTTGGGCCTGGAAGCCCGAGACGATGACCGAGCCCTGCGCCACGGCGTAGATCTGCCCGTCGGCGCCGCTGAGCGAGGTCATGATCAGCGTGCCGCCGCGAAGCGAGGTCGCATCGCCGAGCGAGCTGACCGTGACGTCGATGCGGCTGCCGGGGCTTGCGAATGGCGGCAGATTGGTCGTCACCATGACGGCAGCGGTATTCTTGGCGGCGGACTGGCCGCCCTGCGTCGAAATGCCGAGATTCTGCAGCATCGCGCGCATGGACTGTTCGGTAAACGGCGAGGAACGCAAGCCGTCGCCGGTCCCCTGGAGACCGACGATCAGGCCGTAGCCGATCAACTGGTTGTCACGGCCGGCCTGCAGCGAGGCTATGTCCTTGATGCGCGATTGCATCGCCAGGGCCGGATCGGCGATGATCAGGCTGGGCAATGCCAGCAAAACCCTGAGGAAATTACGAAGGCTTCTCATTTTGCGACCACTCGGATCGTACCGTTTTCGAGAACAGTGCCGCTGACAATAATGCCGGAGTCCAGATTGCGGGCTCGTACGCTATCGCCGACCGCGCCGTCATCCAGCGGTGTTCCAGCAGCGGTGATCGTCATGCTGCCCATGCTCATCACCAGACGGATATTGGAGCCACGCGTCACGGCGAAGGGCTGACGCAGGGCGGAAATGGAAATCGTGCGGCCCGGAAGAAGCGTCCGCTTCGACACCAACCCCGTGACATCGCGAAGCCGCTTGGCATAGTCGCCCGTGAGGTTGGGATTGGTGACCTCGACCTCTTCGAGCTGACCACTGCTGATGATATCGCCCGGATAAATCGTCTCGGTCGGCACGACGGCGGTCCCCAGGCTGGTGGCGTCGTTGCCGGTTGCGCCGGCGGGAGCGGCCGACACGAACACGACGGAGAGGCTCGCTGCGGCGAACCAGGCCATTGCTAAGCTTTTCATCCGGCGAAACCTCATGTTCGGCCCCCGTCCTCTCGTTACTTCAGATCTTTACTGACGATCTGCGCCATGTCGTCGGCGGTGGTGATGACCTTGGAATTCATCTCATAAGCGCGCTGCGCGGAGATCAGGTCGGTGATTTCCTTGACCGCATCGACGTTCGACGATTCCAGATAGCCCTGCTTCATGTAGGCAAAGCCGTTCTGGTTCGGATCGGAGACGACGGGATCGCCGGAGGCAGGCGTCTGCGTGAAGAGGTTGCTGCCCATCGGCTGCAAGCCCGCTTCGTTGACAAAGTTGGCGATCTGCAACTGGCCGAGAACGGTCGGCGTCGTCGCGGTGCCGATCGTTGCCGAGACCTGACCGGATTCGTTGATGGTGATGTTGGTGGCGTTGGTCGGGATCGTGATCCCCGGCTGCAGCACGTTGCCGTCAGCGGTCACGATCTGGCCGGTATCGCTCTTGTTGAACGAGCCGGCGCGGGTGTAGGCCGTCGTGCCGTCGGGCATCTGAATCTGGAACCAGCCGCGGCCGACCAGCGCGACGTCGAGATCGTTCTGGGTCTGCGACAGTTCGCCCTGGATCTGAATGTTGCGCACGGCTGTCGTCTGCACGCCGAGACCGATATTGGCGCCTTCCGGCACCACGGCCTGGTTCGGCCGGTTGGAAATGCCCTTGGCGCGTTCGGTCTGGTACAGAAGGTCCGAGAACTCGGCGCGGGAACGCTTGTAACCCGTCGTATTGATGTTCGCGATGTTGTTCGCGATCACTTCGAGGTTGGTCTGCTGGGCGTCCATGCCCGTCGCGGCAATAGCGAGCGCTCTCATGTCTTCGTCCTTCGAGCTAGAGCGTGATCCCGAAAGCCGCAAAGCGGCTTTGCACAAGATCGCG
The DNA here is from genome assembly GCF_003025035.1 of Rhizobium sp. SEMIA4064. Classification (GTDB taxonomy): domain Bacteria; phylum Pseudomonadota; class Alphaproteobacteria; order Rhizobiales; family Rhizobiaceae; genus Rhizobium; species Rhizobium paranaense. Next base: position 380,898 of record NZ_PYJN01000005.1, on the reverse strand, counting down.
CCAAATCAAATAATGGGAGCGAGGCCACCCGCCCTAAATCTGCATTTTCGTAATATCGAGAAAGGCCGAAACGACCTTGTCGCGCAGCGCGATCGCCGTCTGCAGCGTCTGATCCGCCTGCATGACCTTGTCGACCACTTCGCGGGTGCTCATCGTGCCCTTGATACCGGCGAAGGAGGCGTTTTCAGCTTCCTTCAGCGTGTTGACCGTGTCTTTCGCCACGTTGGACATGACCGAGGCAAAGCTGGTTCCGGTCACGTTGCCGATTGTTGAGCCAAGCGTCGATGCCAGGCTGTTGGACGAAGAGGAGCTTTGGTCCGTAGTGATGCTGCCGAGACCGCGGACTGCCGAAAGGGAGGAAATATTCTTGATAGCGTCAATCATTGTGCATTCTTCAAGAGATCGATGGTGGAGTTGATGAGATCGCGCGACTGCTTGATCGTTTGCAGATTGGCCTCGTAGGAGCGATTGGCTTCGCGCATATCGGCCATTTCAACGAGAACGTTGACGTTGGGCATCTTGACATAACCCTTCGGGTCCGCCGCCGGATTGTCTGGGTCGTATTCCTGGATGAACTTGCTGGTGTCCTCGCCCAACTTCTTCACCCCAACCGTGGTCAGGTTGTTGGCGCGATCGAGCTCGGCGCCGAACGTCACGGTCTTGCGGCGATAGGGATCGGAACCGGGGGTGTCGCCCGTCGAACGGGCGTTGGCGATATTTTCGGAAACAACACGCAGGCGGGTCGATTGGGCCTCCAGGCCGGAGCCCGCAATCTTCAACGCAGCTGATAAAGGGTCCATAACATCTTCACTTCATCTATTGTTTTACGGTCATCAACATCATGCGATGAAAGGAGCTGACCAGCGCAGTGTTCAAACCGTACTGGCGCTGGATGTCGCCGGATTTGGCGAGTTCGTCTTCCAGACCGACGGTGTTACCCGACTCCTGGACGCCGATTTCCTGATTGAGCGACGCTTCCTCGACGTTGACGTCGCCGCTCTGGCTGAATTCATTGCCCGAAAAATGCGCCGGATTGGTCTTCGCCATGGCGACGTTCTGGTTGTCGAGAACGGCTTGAAACGGCGTGACATCCTTGGCGTGGTACTTCGGGGTATTGGCATTGGCGATATTGCCGGCAACGACCTCTTGGCGAACCTGGAGCCACTCGGATTGCCGCGAGGCCAAGTCAAAGAGCTGAATCGGTTGCATGGGCTTCTCTCCGTTCTTACAGCAGGACCCTAGAGGAATAATCTTGCGTGGGACTTGCGGGGAATGCGTTCTTGCTAAAGTCTTTACTAAGTCTGATACGCAGGCGATTGCGGGTTCTTAGTTGTGGCCGTAAACATCACCCGTGGAGGTGATGATGACCCACTTTCCGTCGCGCTGTTCGATCGTCGCCAGACGGCTGTTATCGGGCAGGATCGAGCCGACGCGCACGACATACATGCCGGTGTCATCCTCAATCAGCGCCCGGCCGTTTGCGACATGCAGCAAATGGAACGGTGACTTGCCGGGGAACGGCTGATCTTCGGCCGGCTGGCCCTTATCGTCCTCGCGCCCGACGTTGCTAATCGTCGCCGTCGTCAACGGATCGGGAGCGATAACCTTCGGCTCGTTCGGGTTCTTGTTGACCATGGCCAGCGGCGAGACGTTGACGATCTCGCGTCCCGGCCAGTTCGGCAGATCGCGGGTACGATCGCCCTCGGCGACGTGAATGCCGAACTTGTCGGGGTTCAGGAACACGTACCAGGGGAAGAAAGCCGAGATGCCAGCGAGCAACAGACCGGTGCCGGCCAAGGCCTTATCGGTGAAGGTCCGCTTTTTTACCGGCCTCAGCGGAGCGACCGGTTCGTCTGCGTCGGATTCTCTCACGTTCGGCCTCTCTCTCGGCATGGTCCGAAAGGCGCGAAGCGGTTTCGGACAGGATGATGCGAAATCAAATGGCAGGAGCGAACGACATTTCGCGGAAACATCATTTTGCTCTCGGCGGCTGGATGGACGCGGCCGAGCCGTTTTTCAACGCGGTCGCAAGATCGGTGAAGGCGTCAGCCGAGGGGCGTTCGCCGGGAGTCTGTTTCAGAATGTCGTAGATGATCGGCACCTGGCGGACGGCCATGTCGAGATCCGCGTCGCTGCCCTGGCGGTATCCGCCAATCAGGCGCAGGTCGCGGGTTTCCTCATAGCGGTGCACGAGTGCCTTCAGGCGCGAAACCAGCTTTTCCTGATCCGGCGTCCAGGCCTTGCGCGCCAGACGCGACACCGAGGCCAACGGATCGATCGGCGGATAACGTCCCTCTTCCGCCAGGCTGCGCTGCAGCACGATATGGCCGTCGAGAATGCCACGGGTGGAATCGGCGATCGGGTCGTTGTGATTGTCGCCGTCAACGAGGATGGAGATGATCGCGGTGATCGTGCCGGTTCCTTCCGGCCCCGGACCTGCACGCTCCAGGAGGCGTGGCAGCTCGGTGAAGACGGAGGCGGGATAACCGCGCGCGATCGGCGGTTCGCCGGACGCGGTCGCAACCTCGCGGATGGCATGGGCGAAGCGGGTGACGCTATCGACGATCAACAGCACGTTGTCGCCCTGATCGCGGAAATGCTCGGCGATGGTGATGGCCGACAACGGCGCCATCTTACGCAGCATCGGGCTCTCGTCGCTGGTCGCGACGATGGCGATCGACTTCTGCATGTGGGGACCGAGCGTGTCCTCGATGAATTCGCGGACTTCGCGGCCACGTTCGCCCACCAGCGCGATCACCACCTTGTCGAAAGCATTGGCGCGCGCCAGCATCGACAGCAGCGTCGACTTGCCGACGCCGGAACCGGCGAAAATGCCGAGACGCTGGCCAAGGCAGAGCGGAGAGAAGATGTCGATGGCGCGCACGCCAGTCTTGAAACCCGTCTCAACGCGTTTGCGCGTCATCGAGGGCGGCGCCGTATTGGAGATCGAGCGCGACTCCATGCCGGCCGTCAGCGGTCCCAGGCCATCGATCGGCTCGCCCAGCGAGTTGATCGTGCGCCCGCACCAGCTATCGGATGGAGCGATACGGAAGGCGCCTTTGCGGATGACCGTGTCGTGGATGCCGATCGGCTCGCCCGGCTCGATCGGGCAGACATAGGTCAGCTCCGGCTCGACGCGGACGACTTCACCGAGATGGATGCCGGTCGAGGAACGGTGGGCGACGAACTCACCAAGGCGCACATGCCTGGAAAGGCCTGCGACGGTGTAGTGGCCGGCCGCGATGGTGCGCACATGGCCACCATCGGCAACCGTGTTTTCCGCCATCAAATATTGATCCGCCAAGGCGGCCATACGCGAGAATCTCGGCGACATCGCGCCTTCAGGCATCCCATCCTCGAACATCATCCGACCCTCTTACTGGCTGCCGCCGAGGGTCTTGATCGCATCCGAGAGCGTGCCTTCGCTGCTGTTCGTCAACGTCGAGATATTGTCGAAGGCACGGCTGACTTCGATAAGCTGGGTCATTTCCCGCATGCCGTTGACGTTGGAGTTTTCGAGATACCCCTGGGCGATACCGACATTGGAGCGGTCGACAACAGACTGCGGCGTATCGGTCGGCAACACGCCGCTATTGTCATAGCGCAGGAAGCCCTTGCTGATATCAGAGCTGTAGAGCCCGATCTTGCCGACTGGCTTGCCGTTTTGCGCGATCGTGCCGTCCGCAGACACACTCGGTGCGCCGCCGCCGGGATCAAGCTGGATCGGTGCGCCGCCGGGGTCCAGTACTGGATAGCCGCGGGTGGAGACCAGGGCGCCGCTCTCGCTCATGGTAAATCGGCCGTCGCGCGTCAGAACCAGGCCTGCCGGCGTGTTGACGCCGAACCAGGCGTCACCCTTGACCGCAAAATCGAAGAGATTGCCGGTGTTTTGCAATTCGCCGTTGTCGGTGGAGAGATAGTCGTTGCCTTGCGAGACGAAGGCGACCTTGGCGTTGAGCTTGTTTTCGGTATTGCTAAGAACTTGATTGAACTTGACCTCGGTGCCACGAAAACCCGTGGTATTCACGTTGGCCATGTTATCGGCGATCGTCGTCAGACGCCGCTCGAGCGCCATCTGCGATGACAGCGCCACATAAATACCAGACTGCATTTTCAACGCCCTCCGGACATTGGAGAATAACGGGAAAGGAAACGCCAGATATTGCGGCGCTCCTACATTTCGTTAGCCGGGCGTGGATGCCCTTACCCGATACTCTGCCTGCATTGGCTTGTGCGAAGCTGACACGACGAAAAGCTTGTTGCGGTGCACGCCGAACAGCCTCACGCAAGGCAAGTCCCCTACTTGATCTGAGGAAGCAACGTTCAGGTGTGGACTGGCGATGAATATTATTATCGGATTTGTAGTGACCTGCGGCTGCATCATTGGCAGCTTCATGGCGATGGGTGGGCATGTGGACGCGCTGTTCCAGCCCTTCGAATTTGTCATCATCGCGGGCGCGGGCATCGGCGGCTTCATCATGGCCAATCCGATGAAGGTCGTGAAGGATTCCGGCAAGGCGCTGGGCGAAGCCTTCAAGCACTCGGTTCCGAAGGAGCGCAATTATCTGGACACGCTCGGCGTGCTCTATGCGCTGATGCGGGACCTGCGCACCAAGTCGCGCAACGAAATCGAAGCCCACATCGACAACCCGGACGAATCCGTGATCTTCCAGGCCGCCCCGACGGTGCTGAAGAACAAGGAACTGACGGCCTTCATCTGCGACTATGTGCGCCTCATCATCATTGGCAACGCCCGCTCGCATGAGATCGAGGCGCTGATGGACGAAGAGATCAACACCATCCTGCACGACAAGATGAAGCCCTATCACGCCATCACGATCATGGGCGATTCCTTCCCGGCCATCGGTATCGTCGCCGCCGTTCTCGGCGTCATCAAGGCCATGAGCCACATCAACGATTCGCCCGAAGTGCTCGGCCACCTCATCGGCTCGGCACTGGTCGGCACCTTCCTCGGTATTCTCCTTTCCTACTCCGTCTGCGCCCCCCTCGTGTCGCAGATCAAGGTCGTGCGCAGCAAGCAGCATCGCCTCTACGTGATCGTGAAGCAGACGTTGCTCGCCTACATGAACGGCTCCGTACCGCAGGTGGCGCTCGAATATGGCCGTAAGACCATCTCCTCCTACGAACGTCCGTCGATCGACGCCGTCGAGCAGGAAATGATGAACCCCGGCGGTGAGAGCAAGGCGGCCTGACGATCATGAGCCAGGAATCACAAGCCAAGGTACAGACGATGGATCGCGCCCTCTTCGCCAAGCTGACCGGCGGCCTCGGCGACCAGGCAACCATTGGAAAGCTCGCCGCTGCCTTCGGTCAGGTCTACAGCGAATTCCTCCCCGACTTCATCAAGACCGAAAGCGGTCTCGATGTGTCCGTCGCCTATGCCGGCTGCCAGTCGGGATTGATGAACGATCTCATCGCCGGCCTCGGCGGCAACTGCGCGCTTGTGAACGGTTCCCTGCGCAACTGGGCGCCGAAATTCGTTCTCGGCTGCGGCACAGGCTTCATCATGACCATGATGGAGCACTTGCTGGGCGCGCTGCCGGAGACGATCGAAGCGCCCGTCGCGCGGCCGCTTTCGATCATCGAGCTCGACCTTGCCGTCATGGTCTTCGACAAGATCGCCAATGTGCTGCGCTCGGCCGTCAACGCATCCGGTGGTTTCGAACCCAATCTGGACGCGCCGTTTAACGTCGAGAACCGCCCGAAGCCCGCTGCCGACCAGGCTGACGAATTCGCCGCTGCCATCACGATGACGATTGCGCTCGGCAAGACCGTCTCGGAAATCATCGTCATCATCCCGCAGCAGGTTCTGCTGCGCACCGTGGTCAGCGTGCCCAAGGCGAAGAACCCATCCGCGGCGTCGGAAGCATGGACGGAGCAGCTCAGCGAACAGGTGCGTCGCTCGCAGGTGACGCTGGAAGCGCGCATCCGGCTGCAATCGCTGACGCTGAACACGATTTCCAGGCTCGCCGTCGGCGACGTCATTCCCTTCATGGACACGGATGATGTCCGCGTCGAGGTCAGCGCCAACAGCAAGGACCTCTACATCTGCGAATTCGGCCGCTCGGGCGAAAATTATACGGTGCGCGTCAAGGACAATGTGAATTCCGACGACGAGCTTCTTCGACACCTGATGAATTGACCGGCTGGCGGGTGGCCTCTCCACCCACGGCAGCTTGAGGCAAGTTTCAACTGGAATAGTGATTTCATGGTTAGGAAGACGACACAGAAAAGCAGCGAGGAATCGCTGGAAGTTGAAAACAGCGACGCCGCACTGGATGAGGCCATCGACGGCCTGCGCGGCGTGCTGAAGAAAGACACCGACGGCGGCATGCCGGATTTCGATGCCGATGCATTCGGCGCCGAGCCGGGCACGGATCTTTCGGCCTTCGGTGGCGATTTCGGAGACGACAACGCAGGCTCCGCTTTCGGCGGCGGCGATTTCGGCGGTTCCTCCTTCGCCGAACCGGCCGCTCCGGGCAGCGCGCTGACCGCCAATCTCGACCTGATCATGGATATCCCGATCGATGTTCAGATCGTGCTTGGCAGCAGCCGCATGCAGGTCTCCGGCCTGATGAACCTGACCGAAGGCGCGATCATCGCCCTCGACAAGAAGATCGGCGAGCCCGTCGAAATCACCGTCAATGGCCGCAGAATCGGCCGGGGCGAAATTACCGTGCTGGAACATGATGACACCCGCTTCGGTATCAAGCTCATTGAAGTATCGAATACGAAAAAAGCCTGAACCCGGTTCAGAATAAGCCCACTCCCTGTTTGGGACGGAGACGAAGACCATGATGGACTTTGACGATTTCAGCGGTGCGCTCACCGAGAAACCGTTAACTCAGGCTGAAAAGGCCGCAGCCGTTCTTCTTGCCATGGGAAAGCAGGTGGCGGGACGGCTGCTGAAGTATTTCACGCAGCATGAATTGCAGCTTATCATTGCCTCGGCGCAGTCGCTGAGGCTTATTCCGCCGGACGAGCTGGCGCAGCTCGTCGCGGAATTCGAGGATCTCTTCACCGAAGGCGCGGGTCTGATGGACAACGCCAAAGCAATCGAGAGCATCCTCGAGGAGGGCCTGACACCCGACGAGGTCGACAGCCTTCTCGGCCGGCGCACGGCCTTCCAGGCTTACGAGACCTCGATTTGGGACCGCCTCGGCGAGGCGGATCCGACCTTCGTCGCGAAGTTCTTCCTACGTGAGCATCCGCAAACCATCGCCTATGTGCTGTCGATGATGCCGTCCTCTTTCGGCGCCAAGGTTCTGCTGCAACTGCCGGAGGCGCAACGCGCCGACATCATGAACCGCACCGTCAATCTCAAGGATGTCAGCCCGAAAGCGGCTCAGATCATCGAAAACCGCGTGCTGGGGCTGATGGCGGAAATCGATGCCGAACGCAATGCTGCCGGTTCGACGAAGGTGGCGGAGCTGATGAACGAGCTGGACAAGCCCCAGGTCGACACGCTGCTCACCTCGCTGGAAACACTCAACAAGGAATCGGTCGACAAGGTACGCCCGAAGATCTTCCTCTTCGACGACCTCACGCTCATGCCGCAGCCGAGCCGCGTCATGCTGCTCAACGACATCGCGGCCGACATCCTCACCATGGCGCTGCGCGGCTCCTCGGCGGAGATTCGCGAGATCGTGCTCAGCTCGATCAGCCCGCGCCAGCGCCGCATGATCGAATCCGATCTGCAGATGAGCAATACGGGCATCAACCCGCGCGAAATCGCTATCGCGCGGCGCGCGATCGCCCAGGAAGCCATCCGGCTTTCCAACTCCGGCCAGATCGAACTCAAGGCAAAAGACAAGACGCCTGTGGAAGAAGCCGCGTGACCTCAGCGCGACTCACCTAAATCGTCTTAGACTATTCAAAACAAGGCCGTGCATGACGCACGGCCTCTTTCCGTTTCATGAAGGACGGCTGCTTTGGCTGACGAAGACAAGGACAGTAAAACAGAGAAACCGACGGAGAAAAAACTCCGCGACACTATGGAGAAGGGCAATGTCCCTCACTCCAAAGAAGCAACGCTCTTCGCGTCGATGCTTGCAACCGTCATCTACGTCACCTTCTTCCTGCCAGGGCGCATGGGGCGCATGGGCGAGGTGCTGCGCGATCTCTTCGAAAAACCCGATCAGTGGCGGCTCGATACAGGGCCGGACGTCATTTCCCTGTTCATCCGTATCGGCTGGGAAGTCGGCAACCTCTTGCTGCCCGCCGTCGTGCTGTTCTTCGTCTTCGGCATCGGCTCCTCGCTGTTCCAGAACCTGCCGACACCCGTTCTCGACCGCATCCAGCCACAGTTTTCCCGCATATCGCCGGTCGCCGGCTGGAGCCGCATCTTCAGCACATCGGGTTTCGTGGAATTCGGCAAGTCGCTTGCCAAGATCTTCGTGGTCGGCGTCATCATGTTCTTCGTGCTGCGCGGCCAATTCTTCCATGCAATCGATTCGCTGGTTTCCGATCCGCAGACGATCTTTGTGCGGCTGTCGACCATCATCCAGAGAATTCTGACCATCGTGCTGCTGGCAACCGCCATCGTCGCCATCGGCGACGTGCTCTGGACCCGTTTCCATTGGGTCGATCAGTTGAAAATGACGAAGCAGGAGGTCAAGGAAGAATTCAAGCAATCCCAGGGCGACCCGATCGTCAAATCGCGCCAGCGCTCGATTGCCCGCGACCGTGCCCGCCGGCGCATGATGAAGCAGGTGCCGCGCGCCACTTTGGTGATTGCCAACCCGACTCACTTCGCCGTAGCGTTGCGTTATGTGCGCGAGGAAAACGACGCACCCATCGTCGTCGCCAAGGGACAGGACCTCATCGCCCTCAAAATCAGAGAGATTGCCGAGGCAAACGGCATTCCCGTCTTCGAAGATCCGCCACTCGCGCGCTCCATGTTTGCGCAAGTCTCGGTAGATAGTGTCATCCCGTCAGTGTTTTACAAGGCCGTCGCAGAACTGATTCATAGGATCTATGCCGCGCAGTCGAATAGAAAACGGGTACGATAAATCGAATGAAAAAATCCCCCTACTCTGCCCAACGTGAACAAATTCTGGCCGAAGCCATCAGCCCGGTCGCCAGCGAATTGCGGCTCCTCGACGCGGCCGATCTGATTTCGCTGCTGCGCTTCGAGCGCTATGGCAATCTCGCCGACCTCGTGGCTTCGGCGGCTGAGCTTTATTTCCATCCGGGCACTGTCAATTTCGGCCTCGGGGGCGACTACAAGCTCGAATGGGGTGGGCCGGCGGAAGTCACCATCGACCTCGAAATCAAACCGCGCGGCGTCACCGTCTATGCCAAGCTGGCGCTCGCGGAACATCATGCCGGCATCGAGATCAACCACATCGCCTTCGATAAAGCCTCGGCCGATCCGGACGAGAACACCGCGCTCCTCGCCCGCAGCCTGCGGGACGCCCGCTACGCGATCGGCGGAACGACGCGCGCAGCCTGAAGAAGGCTCAAACCATCCCAAATTTCATGATGAATGTCCGCTGAGGTAGCTCAGCATTGGTGCGGTTCGGCCTTTCAAGGAGGCGCAGAACCGCACCATCTTTTTGCTTTTCCAAAATTCCAGGGAAGATCCTGTCCGTTATGGGATCACCTGGCGGCGGATAAGATGCTTTGGATTCAAAAGACCGGAACCGGCCCTTATGCGTCCCCGTGAACGCCCGCCGGCTTAGCTGATATAGCCGAAGCGGATGGCTTTCGCGATTGCCTGAATGCGGTTGACGCTGTCGAGCTTGATCGTCGCCGAACCGAGATAGGCGTTGACGGTATGCACCGACAATCCCAGCTTTTCGGCTATTTCCTCACTGATCCGGCCATCGCCGGCAAGCTGCAGACAGGCGATCTCGCGCTCGCTCAGCGCTTCGGCGGCCGGCGATCGGCGTTCGTCCAGTGACAGGAGATCCATCATGATCTGGCAGCTACGGCCATGCAGCTCGACGATCATATCGCTCGTGAGATCCATGAATTTCGCGGCGAACACGACATAGCCGTTGCCAACCGATCCCAGACGCACCGGAAAAGCGACGCCGGCAAAGGGCAGGAGATGCGGCTTCAGACGCTGCGTGAAAGAGGCAAAGTCGGGCGTCTCGGCCGTGCTGTCGCTATCACGGCCGTTCCACATCAGCGGCAGCAACGACTTTTCGATATGCTCGATCATCGCCTCCCCATAGGCTTCGACGAAGGCCTTATTGACGACGGTGTTGGTCGAGCCCCAGTTTTCCAACTCACAGACCAGGCGCTGCTTGCTCGGCAGGCCGGAGCCGCTAAGGCGATAAACCGCAAAATTCTGCGCGTCGATCAACTTCTGCATCGACACCAGTTTCGGGAAGAGATCAGACCGGCTCGATATCCGATGCGAACGGCCGAGCCTTGCTTCGCTTGGCGTGTCCGTCGTCCTAACCGGCTGATATCGCATTCAATAGGCTTTCAAACGAGGTTGTTTCTGACAGCAAAGGCGATCGCTTCCGATCGCGTCTTGGTCGCGGTCTTGCGCATGACGCTGGTGATATAGTTGTTGATGGTGTTTCTGGAGATGCCGAGGATCATGGCGATCTCGTCGCTCGTCTTGCCCTCTGCAATCCAGAACAAGCATTCAAGCTCACGCTCGGTGAGATCGAAATCACGCTCGGACTTGCCCTCCGCGCAGCGCGTGAAGCTCGCGAAGTAACCCGACAGCAGTCCCACGTCACGCAGCCGCTCGGGCGACAGCAGCAGGCCATCACGGGCAAGCAGCATCAGCGAAAAGCGTGTGCGCCCCACATTGAAGGTCAGCGAGCAATATTGGCGGCTGACGCCTTCCGGCAACTCAACATCGTCAGGCAGGTAAGCAAAATTCGGCTGGAACAGCGACATGCATTTCTCAAGCTCGCCGGTGCGGCCGTAGCCGCTGGTGAGTTCGGAAGCAAGACGCCGGACAAGATCGAAAGGCCAATCGGAGGACACGACGAAATCGAGGCCGCTCTCCTGGATCAGGTCGCAGCGGGCCAGCAGATAATGGGAGGCGCCGACATAGTCGGTGAGCAGACGCAGGCCGGATTGGAGATAGGCCGGGCCGGCAATGGCGCTCAATTGCTGAATGAGCTGATCGCGCGACATCGCATTGGCGGACGCGGCCAATCGCATATCCTTCTCGCCCTTGCTCCCCTGCAATATCTGCATGTCCATTTTTTGCATTTCCTGCCGCTGTCAGGCGCTCAAACGCCAACGAGAGCATTGCTCGGTCTGGACCCGGCACATAAACCTCGAAGATAGCGTCGATCTTCAAAAAGGCGTCTGCGCCAACTCAATTTGCTACTGCATCCATACGAGTCCCTGCGGACGCACGGCGCAGTAAGCGCGCTAATATATAAATTCGGTTTCGGCAAATCGCATTGGCGCGAATCGCTGAAATCATGATCAACTGACTATAGACTGATTTCCCCGCGCACCGGCATCTCCAAAATAGTCTGAATTTACCAAAACACGGATTTTATGATCTGATTCGCGTCGCTTCGACGCAACTACGAATAGATATGATGATTGTAAGTCGATTCCTTCTACCCAGCAACGAAATTTCCGATCAGACCACAGCTTGCAACCACATCCCATCACTCGATTTCGTTATGCTGAATTGAAGCAGATATTTATCAAAACCCAGAGTTTATGCGATCAAGCTGTACTCTTCCGATAACGTGAAAAGACCGGGAGCGTCTCCCGGTCTTTCTATCAGGCGGCGGCGTTGTCGACTGCCCATTTTCTGAGGATCTTGGCGGCGCGTTCCTCGCTGATTTCCACCATGCGCGAGAGGCGGCGTTCCGGCCCTTCCTTGACGCGGCGATTGAAGGTGCCGCCGTCTTCGCCCATCGTCAGCAGATCGTCGGTGCTGTCGAAGCCGAAGTCCGAGCCGAAGCCGTCCATCAGCGCGGCACCCGGTCCGCCGACCGCAGGAGCGAAATCCGGCAGTTCCAGGCCCGCCGCTTCCGGCAGAGCCGCGCCAGCCACACCGCCGCCGAGCGAGCGGATCAGCGGACGGAAGCCCATCCAGACGATGAGGAAGGCAACCGCGACGAAGGCAGCCGAGTTGATGATGCCGGCCATATTGCGGCTCAGCATGCCCATGATGTCGAAGCTCGAGGATGTGTCATCGAGCAACTGGTTGTCGAGGAAGTCCATCGCATTGACGGTCACCACGTCGCCACGGCCAGTGTCCACGCCGGCGGCGGTCGTGACAATCTTCTGCATCTCGGCGATATAGGCGTCGACCTTCGCCTGATCGGCCGGCTGACCGACCATCTGGGCGATGCGACCCTTGTTGACCACAACGGCCACCGAGAGTTTCTCAACCCTGTAGCTGTTGCGGGTCGTCGCCGTCGTCTTGCTGTTGATTTCGTAGTTGGTCTGTTCTTCGCGCTTGTCGGACTGGTCGTTCGATGTCGGCCCGCTGCCGCCGGACTGCGGCGCAGCCTGCGGAATGTTCTGCTCGACGGTTGCCGCCGTATCCGACTGGCGCTGCTGCGACTTCTGCGCTTCCTTGGTGGTACGGACCGAGCGCTCGACCTTCGATTCCGGATCGTAGGTAGTTTCCTGCACCTGCTGGCTGTCGGTATTGAGCTGCGCCGTCACGCTGGAGCGGAAATTGTCCATGCCGAGGAAGGGAGCGAGCGCCTTGTTGATATTCGATTCGACCTCGTCCTGGACGTTCTGCACGATGCCGAGATTGCGGTTCAGCGCGCCATTGCTCGGATCGTCGCCAGAGGCGAGCAATTGGCCGGTGGAATCGAGAATCGTGACGTCGTCGACCTCAAGGCCGGGAACGGCAGAGGCAACGAGATGGCGGATGGCCTGGGCCGACTTGCGCGCCGATTCGGCGTTCGCTCGGATCATGACGGAAGCCGTCGGCTTCTGGTCCGCCTTACGGAAGTTGCCGACATCCTGCATGACGATGTGGACGCGTGCTGCGCTAATGCCCGTGATCGAGGTGATCGTGCGGGAGATTTCGCCTTCGAGCGCACGGACGCGGGTCACTTCCTGCATGAAGGAGGTCAGGCCGAGAGAGCCGACATTGTCGAAGAGTTCATAGCCGGCATTGGTGCTGTTCGGCAGGCCGCGCTCGGCGAGAAGCAAACGCGCCTTGCCGGTCATGCCAGCCGGCACGGTCAAGCTGGTGCCGTCCGTGCCCACCTGGAAACCGATATTGGCTTCGGCAAGCGCGATGCTGATCTGGTTCAGATCGGTCGCGTCCAGGCCCACATAGAGCGTTTCCTGGGCGGGTTTATTGACGTAGAGGGCTGCAAACAGAATCAGCGCCATGGAAACGACGCCGACGCCCGCCATGATCAGCAGGCGTGTCCTCCCCAGGTTCTGCAGATTCCTGAACAAGGGAACTAATTGATTTAACAGATTCATTCTGTTCTCGCACGATTCGTCAAAGACCTTGATGGCTTTGTGCCCTGCAGCGAAGATAGAAATCGAAACTTGTGCGAGCGTTTCGTCCGGGCCGGAAAAAATGAAAACGTCTAAAAATTTATCCGAGATAATATAGGAAAAACAATATCAGGCGCGGCGCTTCCGATCAGAAGAAATCGAAGTCGCCGGCGGCCTTGGCCAAGGGTTGCGAATGTCCGTGGCGACCGGCGCCGCCGAGAGCCTTCTGCATTTCGGCGAGCTTGACCAGGCTCAGCGCGGTAGCAACATCGACCATCCAGCCCTCCGGCATGCCGCCGGTGATGGTGTCGATGAACTCGGCAATGCCCCGCGTCTTCTGCACAGCGAGATCGATGCCCTGCATGACCTTCATCGAGTCTGGCGAATCCAGCACGTTGACGCCGCCGAGATCGAGCAGTTGCGGTTCGATGCGTTCGATCAGATAGGCGACATCGTGCAATTCCGAGACGATGCGCATGAGGATGGCGGGGAGCGCCTCCTGCATGTCGGATACTTCGGCACGCGGGATCGTGGTCATCAGGTAGTCCTCGTTGATCAGAAAAATTCGATCGTGTTGTCGACCGGCTTCGGGGCTGCAACGGGGCGCTGTTCCAGAGCCACGGTCTTCTGCGTTTCGGCGCCGGTCAACGGGTATTGCCGGGCACGGCCGGAGATCGGCCAATATTCGATCTTGCGTCCATGCTCGCCGCCTGTGCTGGAGCCAACCACCGGAATGCCTTCGTCCCTCAGGAACTGCATGGCGAAGGCGGCATTCTGTTCGCCGACATTAGAGAAAGTGGCAATCGTCTTCGCACCGCCAAAGACCTTGGCTTCCAGCCGGTCACGACGCGCGCCCTGCTTCAGGAGACCGTTGATCAGAAGCTCCATCAGATGCACGCCGTAACGCGTCGCGTCGCCACCACTCGTCGGCGAAGCGGCCGTTCCCGGCAGCAGGAAATGGTTCATGCCGCCGACGCCCGCGATCGGATCACGCAAGCACGCCGCCACACACGAGCCGAGAATGGTCGACAGCACCACGTCCGGATCGTTGATGACCTTGTACTCGCCCTGAATGATGTGCACGCGACGGGCAGCACCCTCAACGATCATTTCAATGCTCCGAACACGGCCTCGATAGCCGCTTTCATCTTTTCAATGGTGAAGGGCTTGGCGAGAACGTTGTTGGCGCCGAGCTGGGCGGCCTTCTGCACCAGCGCACGGTCGCCCTGCGCCGTGAGGATGATGAAGGCCGCTTTCTTCGTCGTTGGATTGGTGCGCACGGCCTGCAGCAGGCCGAGACCATCCATCTTCGGCATGTTGAAGTCGGAGATCACCAGATGATGCGGCTGCTGCTCCATGATCTTCATGCCCTGCTCGCCGTCACCGGCAGAGGTAATTTGCTTGAAGCCCAGTTGCGTCAGCGCATCGCTCAACAACAGACGGCTGGTGACCTGGTCGTCGACGATCAGAACTTTGATCTTCTCCGCTATAGACATTATTCGCTTCCTTCCTTACGGGCGGCTGTTACTTTCAATATTTCCTCGCCAATGGCGTTCAGCGGAACCTGCTGTTCGACTGCACCGAGTTCGAACGCGACCCTCGGCATTCCGTAGACCACGCAGGTCTTTTCGTTCTGGCCGATCGTGCGAGCGCCGGCATGGCGCATCTTGAGAAGACCGGCGGCGCCATCGCGTCCCATGCCAGTCAGGATCACGCCGACCGCGTTGCGGCCGGCGAGCTCGGCGACCGAATCGAAGAGCACATCGACAGAAGGACGATGGCCGTTGACAGGCCCGCGATCGACCAAGCGGCAATGGGGCGCCGATGCGTTGGCGACCTGCAAGTGTCGATCGCCGCCGGGCGCCAGGTAGATCTTGCCGATTTCCAGCCGCGCGCCATCGGTCGCCTCCTGCACCACGGGTGCGCAGAGGCGGTTGAGCCGTTCAGCAAAGCTTCGGGTAAAGGTTGGCGGCATGTGTTGGGTAATGACCGTCGGCGGGCAATTGGCCGGGAATTTCTGCAGGACCGCGATCAGTGCTTCGACGCCGCCGGTGGACGAACCAATCGCAACGATCTTGCGACCGACGCGGAAATCCGCGACCGCTGGGGGCGGAGCATGCTCGGCGGCGGGCTTGCTATATTGCCGCTGCGAACGAGCGGCCGCCTTCACCTTTTCCGCCAGATCGCCGAAAGGACGCGGCTCGCCCGGAGCAGGCTTGCCGACGCAATCGAACGCGCCGATTTCAAGGGCTGCTAGGGTCGCCTCGGCACCACGATGCGTCATGGTCGAGACCATGATGACCGGCATGGGCCGCAGCGTCATGATCTTTTCGAGAAAATCGAGGCCGTTCATGTTCGGCATCTCGATATCGAGCGTCACGACATCGGGATTGAGCGCCTTGATCGCCGCACGCGCTTCCATTGCATCGCCGGCCTGGCCGATGACATCGACCTCCGGATCGGAGCGCAGAACAGCGGTGATCAGGCCACGCATCGTGGCAGAGTCGTCAACGACAAGAACACGGGCGGGGGCGCTCATGCTTTCCTCCCGTTTGAATTGGCAAGACGGCGGTAGGTGGTGATGCCGATATTGTCGAAGATGTGCTTGGCTTCACCCGACACGCGCTCGGAATGGCCGATGTAGAGGTGGCCGTTCTCCGGCAGCAGGCCGGCGAAGCGCGACCAGATCTTCGTCTGCGTCGGTTCGTCGAAATAGATGACGACGTTGCGGCAGAAGATAACATCGAACATGCCCTTGAACGGCCATTGTGCCATCAGGTTCAGCTCGTTGAAGGTGATCAGCCGCTTGACGCGATCGTCGATCTGGAACTTGCGGCGGCCCTGGATGTTGACTTCCTGGAACCATTGCTTGCGCATGACGGGCGAAACCGTTTCGAGCGACGTCTCGTCATAGGCGCCCGCACGGGCAAGGCCGAGGATCTTCGGATCGATATCGGTCGCCAGAATCTTAAAATCGAAATCGGCGGCGTTCGGCAACAGCGACAGAACTGTGAGCGCTATGGAATAGGGCTCCTGCCCGTCGGAACAGGCTGCCGACCAGATGCGAACGCGACCACCGCTTTTGGCGCGGGCCAGAAGGCCGGGGAGAACCTCGTCGCGCAGATGATCGAAATGATGATTCTCGCGGAAGAAGCGGGTGAAATTCGTCGTCAGATGCGACAGCATCTCGCGCCGTGCCGCTGCCCCCGCCGGCGAGGCGACCAGCACGCAATAATCGCGAAAGCCCGGCAGGCCCAGTGCGCGGATATGCTTCGACAGCCGCGAATAGACCAGCGAGGCTTTGGTCTCGTTGAGAGAAATTCCGGCGTCCGAATAGATCATGGCGGCAATTTCGGAAAGATCGCGCCGCGTTAGCGGATATTCGCCGCTGGCCAGCACCTCGTCCGGGGAAGCCCTGAAATCTGTTGCTCCCATCATACTCATGCAGCTTCGCTTTCGCTGTCCGGGAACAGTGTTTCGAGTTCGATAAGGCAGATCATACGGCGGTCGATCGCCAGAATGCCGCGTGCAAACTGCCGCTCATAGTCGGAAGAAATTTCCGGCGTCGGCTGAATATTGTCGTCGGTCACCGTCAGAATATCGGACACGGCGTCGACCAGCAGGCCGACGACCTTGCGCTTGACCTGCGCCACGATAATCACATGGCGTGCGGTCGGCTCGGCGCGCTTCATGCCGAGGCGGGCCGAGAGATCGACGATCGGCAAGACGGCGCCGCGCAGGTTGATAATGCCAAGGACATGGGCCGGCGAATGCGGCATGGCCGTCGCCGGCGTCCAGCCGCGGATTTCACGAACCGACATGATATCGACGCAGAATTCCTGATCGCCGATGCGGAAGGCGATCAGCTCACGGGCACCCTGGGTCATGTTCTTGACGGCGTATGACATAGGCCTAACCCGCTGCTGCGTACGACATCTCGGCCTTCAGCGACTGCCCGCGGGAGGCGCCGACTACAGCATCAACGTCGAGGATGAGAGCGACGCGCCCATCGCCAAGGATGGTCGCAGCGGCGATGCCGGGCACATGCGTGTAGTTCGCTTCGAGGCTCTTGATGACGACCTGGCGCTGGCCCTGGATGGCATCGACCATCAGAGCGCGCTGGCCGCCGCCTTCCGATTCCACAAGCAGCGCGACACCGTCGACCGGATTGGCCTGCGTGGCGCGGAAGTTCAGGATGCGGCCGACATCGACCAGCGGGCAGAAGCTGTTGCGGATCGAGATCAGGCGGTGGTTGGCGCCGAAGGAATGGATCGCGGCGGCTTCCGGCTGCAGGGTCTCGACGATGGCGGTGAGTGGCACGACCAGCGTCTGGCCGGCCACCGTCACCACCATGCCGTCGAGGACGGCCAGCGTCAGCGGCAGGCTCATGGTGAAGACCGAGCCATGTCCCGGCTTGGAGCTGATATTGATGCGGCCACCGAGCGCCTGGATCGAGCGCTTGACGACGTCCATGCCGACGCCGCGGCCGGAAATGTCGGAGATCTTATCGGCCGTCGAGAAGCCCGGCAGGAAGATCAGGTTGTCGATCTCCTCGTCCGAGAGGTTGGCATCGGCAGGGATGAGATCGTTGTCGATCGCCTTCTGACGCACCTTCTCGCGGTTGATGCCGGCGCCGTCGTCGGCGAGTTCGATCAGGATGCGGCCGGACCGGTGCTTTGCCGTCAGGCGAACCGTGCCTTCCGGGTTCTTGCCGAGCGCCGTGCGCTTTTCCGGGGTTTCGACACCGTGGTCGACGGCGTTGCGGATCATGTGGGTGAGCGGCTCGGCCAGCTTATCGATGACCGTCTTGTCGACTTCGGTGTTTTCACCCTCGGTGATCAGGCGGATCGACTTGCCGGTCATGTCGGCGATTTCACGGACGATACGCGACATGCGCTGGAAGACCGGCTTCACCGGCTGCGCGCGGATCGCCATGACGCTGTCCTGGATCTCGCGGGTGAGCTGCTGCAGCTCTTCGAGGCCCATGTTGATCGAGGATGCGCCATTGTTGTCATTCTCGATGACGCTCTGCGACAGCATCGCCTGGTTGATGACAAGCTCGCCGACGAGGTTGATCAGACGGTCGACACGGTCGAGATCGACGCGGATGGTCTGACCGGCGGCGGCGGCATTGTTCTGCGCGGCAGCATTGGCAGCGGCAGCAGCGGCGGCTGCCGCTGCTTCCTTCTTTTCGACACGAGCTGCAGCAGAGGCAAGCTGCGTGACATTGCTTGCCGTTTCGGCGGCTGCAACGGCGGCGGCGGCATCGCTTTTCGGCTGCGGCGCTTCGGCGGTTTCCACAGCCGGCTCATCGCTGTCGAGAACGGAGAGATCGAAGGGCACGGGGACCATCGGCAATTCTTCATCGGTACCAGCAGCGGCGTCTTCGACCAGCCGGATATCGAGCTCGCAATCCCATTCGGCAAATTCGAAGACGGTGCGGATGGCGTCTTCACCCTTGTCCGTCTTGATCGAGATCGTCCACTTGAAGTAGGCGCCTTCGGGATCAAGCTGATCGAGGCCCGGCAGGGCGTCCGTGTTGCAATGGATGCTCATCTCGCCGACGCGCGAGAGATCGCGCAGCAGCAGCGTGGCGTCGTTGCCTTTGGCGTAGAGATCGGAGCGCGGCTTGAAGCTGACTTCGTATTCCGGCATGCCCGCAGACGCTTCGTCGCCACCGAAATCATCGTCGAAGCTGAAGGGGATCGGCTGAAAACCGCTGTCATCCGTGGGAGCGGGCGCGGCTTTGACGGGGGTCGGAGCTGGGGCGAGTGCAGCGGCCTTTGCCGGCTTCGGCGCGGCTTCGGCGGCTGCCGATGCCGAGGGCAATTCGCCGTGGGCCAAAGCTTCCAGTTCCTTGACCAGGCCCCTGCTGCGGGCCTGATCGACACTGCCGCCATCGCGGGCGGCGTTGGTCAGGTCCGCCAGAACGTCGGCGGCCTTGAGCATGACCTTCAGGACATCCTGGGTCGGCTCCAGCTTGTTGGATCGAACACAATCGAGCGTCGTCTCGAAGACGTGGGCAAAGGCGACAAGGTCATCCAGACCGAAGGCCCCTGCCCCACCCTTGATGGAATGAACGGCACGGAAGACGGCGTTGACGGTTTCCGGATCCCGGTCGCCATCATTCATTTTCAGGAGACCGGATTCCAGTTCGGCGAGCTGCTCCTCGCACTCCTGGAAGAAAATCTCTTTGATTTCGTTCATATCCATAGGAACAGATCCTGTTTAAGCGGTTACACGCTCGATGGCATCGATCAGTTTGGCGGGATCGAAGGGCTTGACGATCCAGCCCGTCGCACCGGCCTGACGGGCACGGTTCTTCTTTTCGGCGTCGCTTTCGGTCGTCAGCACCAGGATCGGGATGGCCCGGTACTTGTCGTTGCGGCGCACGCCCTCGATGAAGCCGAAGCCATCAAGGCGCGGCATGTTGATGTCCGTGACGATGACGTCGGGATTGGCTTCTTCCAAAACCTCGAGACCCTCGACTCCGTCTTCGGCCTGGATGGTCTCGAAGCCGGCGTTGTTGAGGGTGACGAGAAGCATGTTTCGAATGGTCCGTGAATCATCCACGGTCAGCACTTTTTTCTTCATTGCCGGATCTCCTTGGCAAGCAGGTGATCGATGTCGACGCCGATCAACTGCATCGTTTTTTGAAATGCGTCCGACACCTTCGAAAAGGTGAAGGACAGCTTGTCTTCATTCCAAGTCTTGGCGGCGGCCATGATGACCTGGACGCACAAGGCCCCGATCCTCTCGACGCCGGACGCATCGATCACGACATTGCTGCCGCGCAGTCCCACCAACTTGCCGCGAAGCGTCGAGGCTTCGTTGAGGTCCAGCACCGCGGCCAGACTGATTGTCTTTTCGCCCTTCCTGCTCGGCATCGCTTTATTCCTTGTTGCCTAAAATCGGGTCCCACAGCCCGCATGCGCATAAAATAGAGATGTCAGTATGCATTCCGTTCGCCCCCGAACCCGGCCCTGCGAAGCGGAAAATCGAATTCGGCGGCACTCCCCTCGTCACGCCCGGCAAGCCCTTCGTCGCGCTGAGCGATCGGCAAGCGTTGCGGGGCATTCACCGGGCGCGGCACCGCCGCATGGCGACGCTCGCGCTCCAGGCGGAATTCGCGGATCGTCTGGCCAAGTTCCAGGATGACGGTATGAAGATGATCGGCGCCCTCATTCGAGCGACGGGCAAGGCTTTCGGTGGCAGCGGCGCGTTCGCCGAAGCCGCCGATATCCGTCGTCACTGTGCGCAAGCCGGCTGCCTGTTCATCGGTGGCGGCGGCGATGCCGGAAATAGCATCGTTGATATCGGTCACCTGACGGACGATGCCGCCGATCGCTTCCTGCGTGCGGCCGACCATCTGCACGCCGGCATCGACCTGCGCCTTGGTGCCCGTCACCAGCACCTTGATCTCGCGAGCCGCATCGGCGGAGCGTTGGGCAAGCGCGCGGACTTCCTGCGCGACGACGGCAAAGCCGCGGCCGCTATCGCCGGCGCGCGCGGCTTCGATACCGGCGTTGAGCGCCAGCAAATTGGTCTGGAAAGCGATCTCGTCAATGACGCCGATGATCTGGCCGATCTTTTCCGCCGACGTCTCGATATCGGCCATGGCGGAAATCGCCTGGCCGACGACCCGGCCGCTGTCTTCGGCAGCAACACGGGTGGAGGCGGCGGCGCGCTCGGCCGACCGAGTGGTCGCGGCATTGCTGCGAACCTGATCGGCCAGTTCGGCGAGCTGCCTTGCCGACAAGGCAAGCCCTTGGGATTGCTCCATGGAATTTTGAGCGAGGGAACGGGAATCGCGTGCGAGCGCATCCGTCGCCGCATCGGCGGCCTGCACCCTGCCGGACAGTGCCGCAAATTGCTCCTGGATGTCGTCCAGAGCGGCATTCAGCGTCTGCGCCAGTTCTGCATAGGCTTCTGGACCATCAGCAGGCAGGCGGGCGGTCAGATCGCGTTCCGCAAGGCTGCGAATGACATCGGCAAAGAGTCCGGCAGCTTCGGCATGATCGGAGCTACGCTGTTCGGCAAGCGCCCGCTGATGGTTGAGCCGCAGCTCGTTGAAACGCAGCGACACGGCGATTTCGACATCAACCATGACGAGGCGGACGGCAGCCGTGATCAGTTCGCTCAGCTCACGGGCGCGGCGCTTGGTGCCGGGCAGGATGGCGCGGCCGCCCATCTCCTCGACGATCCCAGAGAGAAGATGCTCCAGCACCACGCCGTGACCGGCGACGTGCCAGCGCGGGTCGAGCCCCATCTTGCTTTCGGTATCGGAGAGAACCTTGACGCGCTCGGCATAGAGGCTGTCAAAACGGGCATCCGTCAACACGCCCCAGTGCGAGGATTGCAGGTCCTGCAGCCGTTCGAGCTGGCTTTCACTGTTAAAATTACGGGAGGCGTCCGGAAAAGTCTGGAGGCGGTGGAAGAGATCGCGCAGGCCGGCTTTCAGATGCGCGTCGAACATCGGCCGGTTGCGGCGCACGATTTCGCATTGCTCGGCATCGAGACCAGCAAAACGCAAACGGTCGCGAAGGCTGCCCGCCTGCGCCCGTCCTGCCTGATCTGATGGCGAATCCTGCGCCAAAATCGTCCCCACCGAACTGCCGGGCGTAGAAACGCCGGCGAAACCACTGAATGATCCGGTTCAGACGCGATGAAGAGACGAGGACAGGTGCACGCCGCCTCCGGTTTATTGACCGGGACGCTGAAGCTCGCTCGTTCATCAAGGCCTGTTCGGACCGTTTGATGACATTGATACCGGATCTGACCCGGTACGACGGGGCGGCTTCATGCCTGGTGAGAACGAGTGACAGTTTTCCCATTCCGACGTGCTAGTCCAATGTTTATGGTTAATTCCTTGCTTGAAGGTTAATAAGACCCGGTAGCTATCCCGTTTTGATTTAAACTATCTCGGTTCGATTTCCGTTGGCGGTCGTTTTGAGTAAAAACCGCAATATCCGCAAGTCACGGGCAAGCTTCATATTCTAAATTGCTAAGTAGAGACACTTTCGATGTCGATACGGAGAGAGCAATGATTGTTCTTGGTTTGACTGCTTCGCTGACGGCCGGCATGACGCTTGCTGCCTTCGTGTTCCTAAGCCTCATCGATGAGGCTCGCAGCAAAATCGCTCCGCGCGTCCTCTGAGAATCCTGCCTCAAACGCCTTTATACCAAAGCTCGATGATTAGAACTCATTGGCCCATTTCCTGCGTCCGATTGACATGATGCGCCAAGGCTGGCGTTGAAGCTTGCGCCATGCATCACAGCAGTGGTCGACGATGTCCTCGTAGGAATTGAAGACGCGGTTGGAGAGCCAATTTTCGCGCATGAACTGCCAGAGGTTTTCAACGGGATTGAGTTCGGGAGACTTCGCTGGCAACGGCAGGATGGATATGTTGTCCGGCACAATGAGATTGTTCGATAAATGCCAGCCCGCCTGATCCATGATCAGGACGGCGTGAGCGTCATTGGCAATATGGCGGGATATCTCGATCAAATGCTGGTTCATGGCATGCGTATCGCACCATGGCATAACGAGGGCTGCGGCCTTGCCAAGTTTCGGGCAGATCGCACCGAAGATATAAGCGGACCTGGTCCGCTGATCATGGGGAGCAGATGGCCGTGTCCCTCGCTTGGCCCACCGCCTGGTGATCTTGTTCTTTTGGCCGATGCGGGCCTCATCTTGGAACCAAATTTCTATTCGCTTGCCTGTGGCGGCCCCGGCGGCGATTTCCCCCACTGCGGCGGGAAAGTTTTTTTAAATTCTTCAATCGCGTTGGGGTCTTGCGCATGATGCTTGGGGCGGGCGCTCAGTTTGCGATAACCCAGGGCATTGAGTTCGCGCCCAAGCGTCTGGCGACTGATGGAGATGCGATGCTCCTGCCAAAGCCACTGGGCCAGATCGACCAGTCGCCAGCGCACAACGCCATCGAGATAAGGAACCGGACCTTTTTCAACCGCATCAATCAGTGCCTTGCGCTGCGGCTCATTCAAAAGCGGCTCACGTCCCTTCGCCTTGCCCGTTTTCAGCCCTTCCGGACCATGCAGATTGAAACGCTCGACCCAGTCACGGACGATCTGCAAACCGACCCCGCCCAGCGATGCTGCCTGGCTGCGGGAACCCCCGTCGTAAATGATCGACAAGGCTATCAATCGCCGCGACAAATCCGCATCTCGGCTTTGCCTTGCCAGCCGACGCAGGTCGTCAGCCGTATAATCTCCACGAATGGCCAATGCTGTTCCCATGGCGAAATCTCCTTTCGCCATGTTGAATCATGATTTGCCCAAAAATGGAATCGCGTGAGTCGACCTCATCAGGCTTCGGTATTAGGCGGCAGAAACCTCTTACAAAGAGGCTTTCTTCGCGGCATCCGGGCGCGCTTTTGCCATCGTTCTCTCTCGGCCAGAGCTAGCGTCGGGCTCGATAGTTCCGTATGAAGCCTGACGACCCGGCACAGAGATCGACCTGTTGATGTCCGACACCACCTATTCCGAAACGAGCCACAAGACACTGTCGCTGCCGCTTGCTCTTGCAATCATCTTCGGCGTCACGCTTTGGCGCGTGGTAATGCTGTTCTTCAACAGGACGGATCTCTTCGTCGACGAGGCACAATATTGGTTCTGGGGTCAGAACCTCGACTTCGGCTATTATTCCAAGCCGCCGATCATCGCCTGGGTCATTCGCTTCTTCAATGCGATATCGGGGTCGGACTCGACCTTCTGGATCCGCGTGTCCGCGCCTCTCTTCCATCTTGCCACCGCCCTGATGCTGATGCGGACGACGCGGCGACTGTTCGAGGGGGATGCCGGGCGGGAGATCGAGCCCTGGGTCGGCGTCATCTTCGTTACCCTGCCGGCGGCCTCGCTTTCGGCCGTGCTGATGTCGACGGATACGATTCAAATCCTGTTCGTCACCATTGCCATCTGGGCTTTTCTCGGCCTCACCAAGCGCTCCTCGATCATCGAAGCGCTAATCCTCGGCGTTAGCCTCGGGATCGCCTTCCTAACGAAATATTCGGTGCTTTTCCTGCTGCCCGGCGTCGGTATCGCGATGCTGACGCTGCGTTCGGCACGTATTGCCTGGCGCGACGTGCTCATCGCCGCCATCGCCGGCGCGATCGTCGTTTCCCCTAATCTCTGGTGGAATTTCGCCCATGATGCGGCGACGGTGCGTCACACCGAAAGCATTGCCCACTGGAACGGCGAAGGAAACGGTGGCGGTTTGGCGAAGCATCTGCTCGGCGCGCTCGGATTCCTCGGCGCGCAATTCGGTGTCGTCGGCCCCGTCATGTTCTATGGCATGCTCTGGGCCGCCTGGCGGATGATCAGCGGACAAAGCGACGACCGGGAAAAGCTGCTCGTCTGGCTGTCCATCCCCGTTATCGCATTGATCACGCTGCAGGCGCTGTTTGCAAAGGCCTATGCCAATTGGGCGGTTACCGCCTATGCCGCCGGCACCATCCTCGCCGTCTGGGTGCTCTACCGCCTGACGAAGAAGGGGCTTGCCGTCTCGCTGATCATCGGCTCGGTCGTCGCCTTCCTGCTGCCGATCCTGACCGTGTTTGCCTATGACATCAAGCTGCCGAACGGCGATCTCGTCATGAAGCGGTATGTCGGCCGCAGCGCCATCAGCCTGGAGATCGCCGATATCGCTGCCCAGGCGAATGCCTCGACCATCGTCGCCGATAACCGCGGTATACTCGCCGATCTCTTCTATACGCTGAAGGGCAAGCCCTATCATATCTACGCCCGTAACTCTGGCGGCTTCCCGAAAAGCTATTACGAGCAGAATTTTTCGCTGCCATCCAGCGCGACTGATGATGTGCTTTATGTCGATGACGAACCGTTCGATTGCACCACGGGCCGGTCGGAGCTCATCAAGAGCTGGTCGCCCGATTTCGGCAACATGAAAGGCAGGACGCTCTACGCCTACCATCTTTCGCCAAGCTGCCTGGCGCCGAAACCTTAGAGCAATTCCAGGAAAAGTGCAGGGCGGTTTTCCGTCCAGAATGCAAAAAACAAAGGGATAGAGCGGGAAACGATTCCGTGAAACACTAAACCGCTCTAGCCGCGGTCGGAAGTCGGGCGCAGGCAGACGCCCCAACCAAATTCCTGCATTTTCACGAAGACGACTCCACCCTCTTCGAAGGCCAGACGCAGTTGCGCCTCGGTTGCCCGATGAATGTCGTGGCGCCCGCCTTCGTAGTCGCGGATCGTGCTTCGTGATACGCCTGCTCTCTCGGCTATGTCCAACTGGGTCCAGTCGAGCAGCCCGCGTGCCGCGCGGCAGAGCGCAGGAGTGAGAATCGTTGGGTTGCCGCCTTGATTCACGATGAAAAACTGCCCATATTGGTCAACTTAAGCCAAATATGTCATAAACCACACGGGATTTCCAGTATCGAAGGAGACAGCGATGCCACACGATACGCCTTTGATTTCGACCATCGTCATGGGCCTTGTGCTGGCATTCATCTTCGGCGCCATCGCCAATCGCTTCAAACTGCCGCCGCTTGTCGGCTATCTCATTGCGGGCGTGCTCGCAGGCCCGCATACGCCGGGCTTCGTCGCCGACCAGAGCCTTGCGCCGGAACTCGCCGAAATCGGTGTCATCCTGCTGATGTTCGGGGTCGGCCTGCATTTTTCGCTGAAGGATCTGCTGTCAGTCCGTGGCATCGCCGTTCCCGGCGCGATCGTCCAGATCGGCTTCGCAACGCTGCTCGGCTGGGGCCTCGGCGCGCTGATGGGCTGGCCGCTCGGCGGTAGCCTCGTCTTCGGCCTAGCGCTCTCCGTCGCGTCGACGGTCGTTCTCCTGAAAGCCCTGCAGGAGCGGCGGCTGATCGAGAGCGAGCGCGGCAAGATCGCGGTCGGATGGCTGATCGTCGAGGATCTGGCCATGGTGCTGGCCCTCGTGCTCATTCCGGCCGCCGCCAGCATCTCCGCCGATGGTCATGGCGCTACGGAGCCGCTATCGGCCGGCCTCAACCGATTGCTTGGCCTCGATCTCGGC
Source organism: Rhizobium sp. SEMIA4064 (assembly GCF_003025035.1). Lineage (GTDB taxonomy): Bacteria > Pseudomonadota > Alphaproteobacteria > Rhizobiales > Rhizobiaceae > Rhizobium > Rhizobium paranaense. The sequence continues at coordinate 354,446 of NZ_PYJN01000005.1, read as the reverse complement.
ATCACCGGCATTATCGCCATGACGTTGCTGAAAGTCGCGGCCTTCGTCGGGCTCATGCTGGTGTTCGGCCGGCGGATCATTCCCTGGATCCTGCACCTCATCGCTCATACCGGCTCGCGTGAACTCTTCCGCCTCGGTGTCCTCGCCATTGCGCTTGGCGTCGCGTTCGGGGCTGCGAAACTCTTCGGCGTGTCCTTGGCGCTCGGCGCCTTCTTCGCCGGCATGATCCTGTCGGAAAGCGAGCTCAGCCACCGGGCCGCACAGGAAAGCCTGCCGCTGCGCGATGCCTTCGCCGTGCTGTTCTTCGTCTCGGTCGGCATGTTGTTCGACCCCAACATCCTGATCGACAATCCGCTGCCGCTGCTGGCGACTATTTTCATCATCATCATCGGCAAGTCCGTCGCCGCCTTTTTTATCGTGCTCGCCTTCCGCAAGCCGATGAGCACGGCGCTGACCATCTCCGCCAGTCTGGCGCAGATCGGCGAATTCTCCTTCATCCTCGCCGCGCTCGGCTCCGATCTCGGGCTGCTGCCGGCCGAAGGCCGCGACCTGATCCTTGGCGGCGCGATCATCTCGATCATTCTCAACCCGCTTGTCTTCATTGCCTGCGACTGGCTGCGGAAGATTCAAGAAACTAAGCCGCACGCCGAAATGCCGGAAGGCACGGAACCGGCCATCCAGGCAGAGCAACCGACGGCGGGCGAAGCCTCGCCTTCCCCTACCCATCCGTCAACGCCCGACGATGTCGGTGAGGAACTGCACGCCGTTACACTGACGGATCATGCGGTGCTGATCGGCTTTGGCCGCGTCGGCAGCATTGTCGGAGAGAAGCTCAAATCTTCCGCCACACCCTTTGTGGTCATCGAAGATTCCGACAAGCGGATCGGCGACCTCGCGCGGCAGGGAATCGAGGCGATTTACGGCAATGCCGCCTCCCCGGAAGTTCTGGCATATGCCAATATTTCCGCCGCGAGCAGCCTGGTCATTGCCATTCCGAATACCTTCGAGGCCTGCCGCGCCGCCGAGCAGGCACGCGCCATCAACCCGTCGATCCTGATCGTCGCCCGCGCCCATTCCGACGCCGAAGTCGATGTGCTCAAGCAATATGGCGCCGATACGGTGATCATGGGAGAGCGGGAAATTGCGCTGGGGATGGTTGACCGGCTGGCGCAAGTGCATCATGACAGGCCGCACTATGAAGACGCGCAGCGTCCTGATATCATGACCGAACCGTCGGAACCCGCTCCGGCAAAGGAATGAAGGCCCTTTTAACCGTTGAACCCGTTCGAATTCGGCGCTGCCGACAGCGAAGAGAACGATAGCAGGATGACGCGACGTGCCGGAGCGCGCGTGATCGCCTCGCTGTTCGTCGCCTTCTTCGCCTACCTCGGACTGGCGCTCGGCGGCGGCATCAATCTTGCCGCGCGGGCCGATGCGGAGGCCTTCTCTTCCGGCAGGGACAACCAACCGCTCTATCTCGCCCTGCGCGATCCGGTGCGTGGCACTGTCGTCGCTGACCGTACGGTCACGCCGAAAGCCACCTGGCACGATATCGGACCGGCGGCGCTTACAGCCGTTCCGTCGCTCGGGCTCCTGACCAATCCGGGGCAGCCGCGCACCCGCGGCGAACTCGCGCGGCATGAATCGCTTGCTTTCCGCGCCTATCTCGCCCGCGCTCCACCGACCGCTTTCATCTGACCGGTTCGCGCGCCTGACGGCGCATTTTCGACATGACCTTACGTCCGCCGGCGGCATGCTCTGCTGGTATCAGTGTATTCAAGGATAATACTCATGCGCACCTCACCATGGCTGGTGTTCACCTATACGGTGATCATCGTGCTTGGCCTTTTCATCGCCCTGCCGAACGTGCTGCCACAGTCGGTCTTAAGCAAAATGCCGTCCTGGCTGCCGCATAGCCAGGTTTCCCTCGGCCTCGACCTTCGTGGCGGCTCCTACCTCGTCCTCGAAGTCGACGAGAAGGACCTGACCAATGGCCGGCTGCAATCGCTGCTGCAAGACTCGCGCCGTGTCCTGCGCGACAAGAACATCCTGACCCGTTCGATCGTCCGCAATGGTGACCAGATCGTCGTCACGCTGACCGATCCGTCGCAGAGCAACGATGCGGTGACGCAGTTGCGGACCCTCGCCAATACGATCTCGTCCGGCCTTTCCGCCGGCCAGTCTGATCTGACGATTACGCCAAATGGCGGCGCGATTGCCATGTCCTTCTCGCCGGCCGGCATCGCCGCCAACGTCGATTCCGCCGTCCAGCAGAGCTTGGAAGTCATCCGCAAACGCGTCGACCAGGTGGGCGTCGCCGAACCGACCATCCAGCGCGTCGGTCCCAATCGCGTTCTCGTGCAGCTTCCGGGCGCACAAGACCCATCGCGCCTGCGCGAACTGCTCGGCTCGACCGCGAAGATGTCCTTCCATCTGCTCGCCGAGAACGTCGATCCGAAGAACCCCGGTCCTGGCGTTTCCATCCTCAAGGATGATCAGGGCAACAGCTTTCCGGTTCTCGATCGCATCGAGCTCGCCGGCGACCGCCTGACCGACGCCCGCGTCAGCTTCGATCCGAACACGCACGAGCCGCTCGTCACCTTCCGCTTCGACAGTGCCGGCGCAAACCGCTTCGCGGAAATCACCCGCGAAAACGTTGGCAAGCCTTTCGCCATCGTGCTCGACAACAAGGTGCTGAGCGCGCCGAATATTCGCGAGCCGATCACCGGCGGTTCGGGCCAGATCTCGGGCAACTTCACCGCCGACAGCGCGACGACGCTTGCAGCCCTGCTGCGCGCCGGCGCCCTGCCGGCCAAGCTCACCGTCATCGAAGAACGCACTGTTGGCGCCGACCTCGGCAGCGACGCGATCCAGAAGGGTATCTATAGCGGCCTGATCGGCTTCGCCTTGGTTGCCGCCTTCATCTTCGTGCTCTACGGCGCCTGGGGGATTCTCGCGAATGTTGCACTGCTCATCCACACGATCCTGACGTTCTCGGCCCTGACGCTTGTCGGCGCCACGCTTACGCTGCCCGGCATCGCGGGCGTCGTCCTTGGTATCGGCCTGGCGGTTGATGCCAACGTTCTGATCAACGAGCGCATCCGCGAAGAAACCCGCAAGGGCCGCGGCGCCTTCGCCGCCATCGATAACGGCTTCAAGAAGGCTTATTCGACGATTATCGACGGCAACATGACGGCCCTGATCGCCGCCGCCATCCTGTTCTACTTCGGCTCCGGCCCGGTTCGCGGCTTTGCCGTGACTATGGGTCTCGGCCTCATTATCTCGATGTTCACCTCCGTCGCCTTCGTGCGCGTCGTGATGATCGCCATCACCCGTCGCCGCAAGCTGAAGGTGCTCAACATCAGGCCGCTGATCCCCTTCAGCCCCTATGACAAGCACATCCAGTTCATGAAGGCCCGCTTCTTTGGCGTCACCGTCTCGGCGATCCTGTCGATCGCCTCGGTGGTCCTGTTCATCCATCCGGGCCTCAACTACGGCGTCGATTTCCGCGGCGGCATCCAGATGTCCGTCAAGACCAAGGACGCGGCCGATTTGGCTACGTTCCGCGAGGGCCTGAACACGCTCGGCCTCGGCGAAATCGCACTGCAGTCCTTCGGCGACAACAACAGCCTCCTTGTCCGCGCCCAGCGCCAGGACGGCGGCGAAGAGGCGCAGACGGCCGCGGTCACCAAGCTCAAGGCAGAAATCATCAAGATCGACCCAACCGCGACCATCGAAGGCACGGATGTCATCGGTCCGAAGGTTTCGGGCGAGCTTGCCTGGGCCGGCATCCTGTCGGTCGTGATCGCCAGCTTGGCGATGCTGTTCTACATCTGGTTTCGCTTCGAATGGCCGTTCGCGGTCGGCGCCATCGTCACTCTGGTACTCGACGTCACCAAGGCGATCGGCTTCTTCGCGATCACCGGCCTCGATTTCAACCTGACGGCCATCGCCGCTATCCTGACGCTGGTCGGTTACTCGGTGAACGATAAGGTCGTGGTCTATGACCGCATGCGTGAAAACATGCGGCTCTACAAGTCGATGCCGCTGCGCGACATCATCGACAAGTCGATCAACGAGACCCTGGCGCGAAGCCTCTATACCAACGCCACCGCCTTCCTGGCGCTGGTGCCGATGGCAATCTGGGGCGGCAGCGCCGTCTCCAGCTTCGCGATCCCGATGGTGTTCGGCATACTCGTCGCTGGTGCCTCGTCGGTCTTCATCGCCGCTCCGATCTTGCTGTTCCTCGGCGATTGGCGCCGCCGCCATGCCAAGGCGGTCGCCAACGACGCCGAGTCGGACGACAAGTCCGGCAAGGACAACAAGCAAATCCCCGCCGCCGAATAAGCGACAGACGGACACGAACAAGGGCATGCCCGGTTTCCGGGCATGCCCATTCTGCCTCCGGATCAGATGGACGGCATGTGCAGCGGCAGTCCTGGACGCGGTGCCGCTATTCTCTCCAAAACACCGTTTTCCTGCTCTGTGATGAGCGCATATTTGCCATCGAGGGTGAAGGCGATATTGCCCGGCCGGGTACCATTGGTGCGTATACGGCCGGCGATCTTCCCGGTGGGATCGATCAGGCAGATCTCGCCTTGCCCGTAGATCGCACAATAGAGCGTGCCATTGCGGTCGAAGGCCATGCCGGCCGGCCCGCGCAACGCCTTCACGGCAGGCGTCTGCATCACCTGTGCAAACAATTCCTGCCGCCCGCCGACGATCTGGCGATAGATTTTCCCGGTCAAGGTCTCGCTGTAGTAGAGCAAGCCATCCGGCCCGAAGGCAATGCCGTTGGCATAGAGCAAGCCGGCCGCCAGCACGCGCAGCACCCGTCCCTCCGCCGGATCGATCTGGTAGACACGACCGTTATAAGGCGCCCGGAAGAAATCAGGATTGATGTCAGCGCCGTCGAGCAGATCGGAGATGCGGACGCCGGAATCGGTCATGTAGAGCAGGCCGTCCGGGCCGAAGGCGAGGTCGTTCGGATAAAGAAACGGGCCATCGCTGCCGCCTTCGATCACCTGCAGGGTGCGGCCTTCTGGAGAGACCTTAACAAGGGAGTTTTCCGGACCGCCCGCCACCCAGAAACATTGATCGCCATCGACCGCGAGCCCAGTCGGTCGGCCGCCGGGCCGGCAGATTTCGCGGCGGACACCGGCCACAACCATTGTCAGGCAACGGCGGCTCTCACCGGTCTCCACAAGCGCGATACGCCCGTCCGTCAGGGCTACCGGCCCCTCAGGCTGGCGCAGTCCGGTGGCGATCGTCTCGTTCATGGTCGGGAACCCTCACCCAGCGCGCCGAAACCCCAAAATCATGTGTCAAAATGGTAAATAAGTACCCCAAAGGCTTTTTTCGAGCCGACGTTGGTTAAATCTGAACCAATTTCATGACGGGAGGGTCACATCTCTGTGCAGATCCGGCCGAGCTTGACAGTTTCAGTCAATTCGGAACATTCATCGAACATTCGGATATTATTGCGAACTTGATTCGTCACCGATTCTGTGGTCGCGCGCCTGCCGTCCGAAGCCTTCAGGAGAGCCCATGACTGCTGCCTATCTGGAAAAGCTGAACCCGGAGCAGCGGCTGGCGGTGGAGCACGGCACGACGGTCGAAGGCAGCCATATCGCCGGCCCGCTGCTGGTGATTGCCGGTGCAGGCTCCGGCAAGACCAATACGCTGGCCCATCGCGTCGCGCATCTCATCGTCAAGGGCGCCGATCCTCGCCGCATCCTGCTGATGACCTTTTCTCGCCGGGCGGCGGCCGAAATGGGCCGCCGCGTCGAGCGCATCTGTCGCGATGTGCTTGGCGCCAATGCCGGCATCATGGCCGACGCGCTTGCCTGGACCGGCACGTTCCATGGCATCGGCGCGCGGCTCCTGCGCGATTATGCCGAACAGATCGGCCTTGATCCGGCCTTCACGATCCATGACCGCGAAGACAGCGCCGACCTGATGAACCTCGTGCGCCACGAGCTTGGCTTCTCCAAGCTGGAAAACCGCTTTCCGACCAAGGCGACCTGCCTCTCGATCTATTCCCGCGCCGTCAATTCGGAAGCGCCGCTCGAAGAGATGCTGCGTGATTTCTTCCCCTGGTGCGCCGCCTGGGAAAAGCAGTTGCGCGACCTCTTCGCGGCCTATGTCGAGGCCAAGCAGGCGCAGAATGTGCTCGATTACGATGATCTGCTGCTCTATTGGGCGCATATGCTGCATGAACCGCTGATCGCCGAAGATATCGGCGGTCGCTTCGACCATGTATTGGTCGACGAATATCAGGACACCAACCGGCTGCAGTCGTCGATCCTGCTGGCGCTGAAGCCTGACGGTCAGGGACTGACCGTCGTCGGCGACGATGCGCAGTCGATCTATTCCTTCCGCGCGGCCACGGTGCGCAACATCCTCGACTTCCCGACCTCCTTTACCCCGGCTGCCAACATCGTCACGCTCGACCGCAACTACCGCTCGACACAACCGATCCTGGCCGCCGCCAACGCGGTGATCGATCTTGCTTCCGAGCGTTTCACCAAGAACCTGCGTACCGAACGCCAGAGCGCGGAGCGGCCGCGGCTGGTAACGGTGCGCGACGAAAGCGATCAGGCGCGTTACATCGCCGATCAGGTACTGGAAAATCGGGAGAGCGGTGCGAAGCTGAAGCAGCAGGCCGTGCTTTTCCGCGCTTCGCATCACAGTGGACCGTTGGAAGTGGAGCTTACCCGCCGCAATATCCCCTTCGTCAAATTCGGCGGGCTGAAGTTTCTCGACAGCGCCCATGTCAAGGACATGCTCGCCGCCCTGCGCTTTGCACAGAACCCGCGCGATCGCGTCGCCGGCTTCCGGCTGATGCAGCTTTTGCCGGGCGTCGGCCCTTCGACCGCCCAGCGCGTACTCGACCACATTGGCGAACAGGCCAGTCCAATGGCGGCCCTTGCCGATTTTCCGGCGCCGCCGCGCTCGGGCGAGGACTGGACGACTTTCGTAGCAACCATGCAGGAGCTCAAGACCGGAAAAGCGGGATGGCCTGCGGAAATCAGTCTCGTTCGGCAATGGTACGAGCCGCATCTGGAGCGGGCGCATGAGGATGCGGCGACACGCCAGGCGGACTTGATCCAGCTCGAACAGATCGCCGGCGGCTATGGCTCGCGAGAGCGCTTCCTCACCGAACTGACGCTCGATCCACCCGATGCTACTAGCGATCAAGCGGGCGTGCCGCTGCTCGATGAGGACTATCTCATCCTCTCGACCATCCATTCCGCCAAGGGTCAGGAATGGACGAAGGTGTTCGTCCTCAATGCCGTCGACGGCTGCATTCCGGCGGATCTCGCGGTCGGCTCTTCCTCCGAGATCGAGGAGGAACGACGGCTGCTCTATGTCGCCATGACACGGGCGAAAGACAATCTCGATCTTGTCATTCCGCAACGGTTCTTCGTGCACGGTCAGCATGCGCAAGGCGACAAGCACGTCTTTGCCTCACGCACGCGCTTCATTCCGGCGACATTGCTGCAGTTTTTCGAGGTTTGCGGCTGGCCGCAGGCAAGGGCCGAAAGCGCCGCCGCCATTAGGGCGCGGCAGGTGCGCGTCGATGTCGGCGCGCGGATGCGCGGCATGTGGCGGTAAGTGGGGCTTATTTGTAGAGGTCGCTGTTCCGGCAAGGCCCCTCACCCTAGCCCCCTCCCCGCTCGCGGGGAGAGGGGACGACCTCACAAAGAACTAAGCCTCCCCCGAGCCGAAACTACCTGGGGCACAACTCCCCCTCACCCCGGCCCTCTCCCCGCCTGCGGGGAGAGGGCCGGGGTGAGGGGCATCGGGCTTTCAACTCGCTCGATCGTCACGAGCAATCCTCAGCCCGCCTCCCGAAACATCTCGATAATGGCCGAAAAATCGCGGCCTCCATTGCCGAGCTTCTCGAAGAGCGCATAGAGCTGCGCCGCTTCCGCGCCCAGAGGTGTCGATGCGCCGCTCGACAAAGCGGCCTCCTGTGACAGGCGCAGATCCTTCAGCATCAGGGCTGCCGAGAAGCCGGGCTTGTAGTCGTTGTTAGCCGGCGAAGTCGGCACGGGGCCTGGCACCGGGCAATAGGTGTTGATCGACCAGCACTGGCCGGACGACGTGGAAGCCACATCAAAGAGAGCCTGATGCGAGAGGCCGAGCTTTTCACCGAGCACGAAGGCCTCGCAGACGCCGATCATGGAAATGCCGAGGATCATGTTGTTGCAGATCTTCGCTGCCTGCCCGGCGCCAGCGTCGCCGCAATGGACGATCTTCCGGCCCATGACTTCCAGCAGCGGCTTGGCGCCCGCGAAACTTTCCTTTGAGCCACCGGCCATGAAGGTGAGCGTTCCGGCCGCAGCTCCGCCGGTGCCGCCGGAGACCGGCGCGTCGAGCGATAGGCAGCCGGCATCGCCAGCCATGGCATGGGCCTTGCGGGCGCTGTCGACATCGATGGTCGAGCTGTCAATCAGCAGAGTACCCTTCGGCACGGAGCGCAGGATATCGGTCCAGACCGTCAGCACATGTTGCCCCTTGGGCAACATGGTGATGACCGCTTCCGCATTGGCCAAGGCCTCGGTCAGCACGTTTGCGGCCTTGACGCCCGTCGCCTCCGCGGCCTTCAGCATATCATGGGAGAGATCGAAGCCGATGACGTCATGGCCGGCCTTGACCAGATTGGCGGCCATGGGACCGCCCATATTGCCGAGCCCGATGAATGCGATCCGTGTCATGATGCTTTTCCTCCCATTCTCTTTACATCGCGAAAAGCGGCGGCTGCGGCGGTACGAAGAAGCGATCGATGGCGGCATCTTCGACCTCGGCAAGGCTCGCCGGCGACCATTTCGGATTGCGGTCCTTGTCGATGACGGCTGCGCGAACGCCTTCGTAAAAGTCGGGATTATACAATATCCGCATGCAGGCGCCGAGTTCACGATCCAGGCATTCGGCGAGGTTTGCGCTATTGCGCCCGGCGCGCAGCAGCCGCAACGTCAGTTTCAGGCTGGTCGGCGAGCGCGTGCCGATGATCTGCAGGGTCTCGGCAGCGAAATCGCCCGCCTCCCGCGCCAGCGCCTCCTGAATGTCCTCGACAAGATCATAGGCCAGCGCCCGATCGATCATGTCGCGGTTGGCGGCCAGGCGGCTTTCGCCGGCGGAAATCGCCATGCCGGCAATCACCCCGTGCACATCGTCCGGCGATGCAGAACCGGGTAGCGCCCCGATCGCCTCGATCAGTGCGGAGAGATCGGAGGACGCAACACAATGATCGGCCAGCCGCGCATGGATCGCATCGGCCGCATGGATGGCGAGGCCGGTCAGGCCCATCCATGTGCCAGCTTCTCCGGGCGCTCGCGGCAAAAGCCAGGTAGCGCCGACATCGGGAAAATAGCCGATGCCGGTTTCCGGCATAGCGAGCCGGGTGCGCTCGGTGACGACGCGATGGCTGCCGTGCGAGGACAGTCCGACGCCGCCGCCCATCGTGATGCCGTCCATCAACGCCACATAGGGTTTGGGATAGCGGGCAATGGCATGGTTGAGGCGGAATTCCTCGCGCCAGAAGGTCTCGGCGTCTGCAGAGCCTCGTTTGCCGCTCTCATGCAACAGGCGGATATCGCCGCCGGCGCAGAAGGCGCGATCGCCCTCGCCCCTAACGATGACGCAGGCGATGGAAGGATCGGCGGCGAAATCATCAAGAGCCGATGCGATCGCCCGGATCATCGGCAACGTCAGGCTGTTCAGCGCCTGCGGCCGGTTGAGCCGGATGAGACCCGCCGATCCCCGACGTTCGATGATGACCTCGTCTATGCTGTCCATTCGAAACTCCCCATCCTACCTCCACTCATCAATAGGCGCTCAGCGGTTATCGGCAAGGATCATCTCCGCGGCTTTTTCGGCAATCATGATGGTCGGCGAATTGGTATTACCCGAGGTGATCGACGGCATGACGGAAGCATCGGCGATCCGAAGCCTTGCCAGCGCCCGAAACCGCAGCCGCGGATCGACCACGCTTTGCGGATCGCCGCCCATGCGGCAGGTGCCGACCGGATGAAAGATCGTCGTGCCGATATCGCCGGCGGCGCGCTCTAGATCGGCGTCAGTCTGATAGGATGGGCCGGGCTTGAATTCTTCCGGCTTGAACTTGGCGAATGACGGCTGCTCCACGATGCGCCGCGTCAGCCGGATGGAGCGCACGGCAATTTCGCGATCGCGCAATGCCGAGAGATAGTTGGGGCTGATCTTTGGCTGGGCTGTGAATTGGGGGCTCTGGATGTGCACAGAGCCGCGGCTCTCCGGCCTCAGGTTGCAGACGCTGGCGGTAATCGCCGGAAACGGATGGACGGGATCGCCGAACTTGTCGAGCGAGACCGGCTGCACATGGTATTGCAGGTCCGGGGTTTCCTTGTCGGGGCCGGAGCGGGTGAAGATGCCGAGTTGGCTCGGCGCCATCGCCATCGGTCCGGAGCGGCGCACGAGATATTCCAGACCGATCGCCGCCTTGCCGAAGAACTTCGTCGCCTTCTCGTTCAGCGTCGGCACGCCGGTCACTTTGTAGGCCATGCGCAGTTGCAGGTGATCCTGCAGGTTCTCGCCGATCGCCTTGACCTCCCGCACCACCTCGATGCCGGCCTGGCTCAATACGTCGCCGCGACCGAGACCGGATAGTTCAAGGATCTGCGGCGAGCCGATCGCGCCGGCGGAAAGCACCGTCTCCTTGTCCGCAAAAGCGCGTTTGGTCACGCCGTCATGCTGGAACTCGACACCGATGACGGCATCGTCCTCGATCAGCAGGCGGCGGACCTGGGCCTTGGTGAGAACGGTGAGATTGCCCTGTTTCAGCGCCGGCCGCAGGAAGGCCTTCGCGGTGTTCCAGCGAATGCCCGCGCGCTGGTTGACGTCGAAATAGCCGGAACCTTCATTATTGCCGCGATTGAAATCCGCTGTCTCGGGAATACCGGCTTCACGCGCGGCCGCCTGGAAAGCGTCGAGCACGGCCCAGCGCACGCGAGCCTTCTCGACTCGCCATTCGCCGCCGGCGCCATGCATCTCGTCCTTGCCTCTGTAGTAGTCTTCGGACTTCACGAAATAGGGCAATACATCGTCCCAGCCCCAGCCAGCGCAGCCGAGCTGCCGCCAGAGATCATAATCGCGTGCCTGGCCGCGCATATAGATCATGCCATTGATCGACGAGCTGCCGCCGAGCACCTTGCCGCGCGGATAGTTCAACGAGCGGCCGTTCAGCCCGGCTTCCGGCGCTGTTGTGAAGCACCAGTCGGTGCGGGGATTGTTGATGCAATAGAGATAGCCGACCGGGATGTGGATCCAGTGGTAATTGTCGCTGCCCCCCGCCTCCAGCAGCAGCACCCTGTTGTTGCGATCCGCCGACAGCCGGTTGGCAAGCACGCAGCCGGCACTGCCGGCGCCGATGATGATGTAGTCGAAGCGATCCATCTGCATGCCCCTCACCCTAACCCTCTCCCCGAGGGGAGAGGGGACCATTTCGGCATTTGCGCCGGCCACCGATCCGGTGAATTTCAGGAACAATTCCCCCTCTCCCCTCGGGGAGAGGGCTGGGGTGAGGGGGTGCATACCAAAAACGCATGGGCCTAATCTTTACCGCCGATACTCAAATCCCAGCTTCCGCCCCAGCCGCGAAGCGTAGAACTCGCCGATAATACCGCGGCGGAAGAGCAGGACGCAGACCATGAAGACGATGCCGGTGATGACGGTGACCGGGAATTCCGAGGTGGCGAGATAGTTTTCCAGCGTTGCCACGAAGCCGGCGCCGAAAAGCGGGCCGACCAACGTGCCGATGCCGCCGAGCAAGGTCATCAGGATCACCTCGCCCGACATCTGCCAGGCGACATCCGTGAGGGTCGCGAACTGGAAAACCAACGCCTTGACCGCACCCGCAAGCCCGGCAAGTGCGGCCGACATGACGAAGGCGCCGAGCTTGTAATGCGCTACGGAATAGCCGAGCGAAATCGCCCGCTGCTCATTTTCCCGGATCGATTTCAGGATCATGCCGAAGGGCGAATTGATGAAGCGCCAGATGATCAGCACGCCGATGATGAATACCGCCAGCACGAAATAGTACATGTTGAACGAATTGTTCAGATCGATGACGCCGAAGAGATAGCCGCGCGGCACCGACTGAATGCCATCTTCGCCCTGGGTGAACTTCGCCTGCAGGCAGAAGAAATAGAACATGTAAGAGAGCGCCAGCGTGATCATGGCGAAATAGATGCCCTGCCGGCGGATGGCGACGAAGCCCATGATCAGGCCAAGCAGCGCAGCGCCCGCAACGCCGATCAGAATGCCGAGTTCCGGCGGCACGCCCCATTCCTTCACGGTATACGCCGTGAAATAGGCCGCTCCACCGAAGAAGGTGGCATGGCCGAAGGAGAGAAGGCCGGTATAGCCGAGCAGCAGGTTGAAGGCGCAGGCGAACAGCGCGAAACAGAGCACCTTCATGACGAAGATGGGGTAGATGAAAAACGGCGCCCATATCAGCAGGACCAGGCCGACGACCAGAAAGGCCTTCTGGACTGATGGCGACGGGCGGCGGCTTTCGGATTTCAGCGTATCGGTCATATCAGCCATATCACGCATCCCGGCCAAAGAGGCCCGCGGGCCTGAGGAGCAGCACGATCGCCATGATCACGAAGATGACGATGTTGGATGCTTCCGGATAGAAAACCTTCGTTAGGCCTTCCGCGACACCGAGCACATAGCCGGTGATGATGGCACCCATGATCGAGCCCATGCCGCCGACGACCACCACCGCAAAGACGATGATGATCATGTTCGATCCCATCAGCGGCGAGACCTGATAGATCGGCGCGGCCAGCACGCCGGCAAGAGCGGCGAGCGCGACGCCGAAGGCATAGGTCAACGTCAGAAGCACCGGCACGTTGACGCCGAAGACCTGCACCAGCACCGAATTTTCGGTTGCGGCGCGCAGATAGGCGCCGAGCTTGGTCTTCTCGATCAGTAGCCATGTGCCGATGCAGACGATAAGCGACACGACGATCACCCAGCCGCGATAGATCGGCAGGAACATGAAGCCGAGATTGACCCCGCCCGCCAGCGCCGTCGGCACGGAGTAAGGCTGACCCGAAGAACCATAGAGATAGCGGAACGTGCCTTCGATGGTCAGCGCCATGCCGAAGGTAAAGAGCAGACCGTAGAGCGGATCGACCTTGTAGAGCCGGCGCAGGCACAGGCGCTCGACGACCGCGCCGAACAGGCCAACAATCAGCGGCGCCAGCACCAATGACGGCCAATAGCCGATGCCGGCATAGGCAAGCAGCAGATAGGCGGTAAAGGCGCCGAGCATGTAGAGCGCACCGTGGGCAAAATTGATCACCCGCAGCATGCCGAAGATGATCGCGAGCCCGAGGCTCAAGAGCGCATAGAAGGAACCGTTGATCAGCCCGATCAGCAATTGTCCGAGAAGCGCCTGCAGCGGGATGCCAAATATCATGGTCATGGCGTCAAACCCCCAGAACCTTGTGCAGCATGCCCATCCGCTCCGGCAATTCGCCGACTGGAAATTCCGAGACCATCTGGCCATGATCCATCAGATAGAAGCGGTCGGCAATGCGGCTGGCGAAGCGGAAGTTCTGCTCGACCAGCAGAATGGTCATGCCGCGCTCCTTCAGCTTCTTCAACACCTCGCCGATACGCTGGACGATGACGGGTGCCAGTCCCTCGGTCGGTTCGTCGAGCAGCAGCATCCGCACGCCGGTGCGCAGAATGCGGGCCATGGCGAGCATTTGCTGCTCGCCGCCGGAGAGTTTCGTACCGGGGCTGTTGCGGCGCTCGTACAGATTGGGAAACAGTTCGAAAATCTCGTCGACCGTCATCCCGCCCTGCGCGACGACCGGCGGCAGCATCAGGTTTTCATGAACGTTGAGCGTCGAGAAGATGCCGCGCTCCTCGGGCACGAAACCGATGCCGCGGTGCGCCGTCTTGTGCAGCGGCACCTGCATCATGTCGGCGCCGGCAAAGGCGATCCTGCCCTTGCGCGCCCGAACGATGCCGATGATGGTGCGCAGCGTCGTCGTCTTGCCGACGCCATTGCGGCCGAGAATGGTGATAGTTTCGCCCTCGCCGACGTTCATGTCGACGCCATGCAATATGTGGCTTTCGCCATACCAGGCATTGAGACCCTGGACTTCAAGCAGTGCCGCCATGCTCAAGCCTCCTCCGTGCCCATATAGGCCTCGCGGACGCGCGGGTCCTGGCTGACCGTGGCGTAATCGCCTTCGGCAAGGATTTCGCCACGCTGGAGCACCGTGACGTGATGGCAGATATCGGCGACGACGGAGAGATTGTGTTCCACCATCAGCACCGCCCGGTCGCGCGCGACGTCGCGGATGATGGCGGAGACGGTGTTGACGTCCTCCAGCCCCATGCCGGCCATCGGCTCGTCGAGCAGCAGCACCTTGGGATCAAGCGCCAAGGTCGTCGCAATCTCCAGCACGCGCTTGCGGCCATAGGAGAGATCGGCCGCGATGGCGTCGCGCTCCTTCGTCAGACCGACCGCTGCCAGCAATTGCTCGGCGCGATCGTCAAGGCTCGCCAGCGCCGAGATCGGCCGCCAGAATTGATGTGCCAGATTGTTCGGCCGCTGCAGGGCGACACGGACATTGTCGAGCACGGAAAGATGCGGAAAGACGGCCGAAATCTGGAACGAGCGCACCAGCCCCATGCGCGCCACCTTGTCCGGCTTCGTCCTGGTAATGTCGGTGCCGAGCAACGTGATCGTGCCATGCGTCGGCTGCAGGAACTTGGTCAGGAGATTGAACACCGTCGTTTTGCCGGCGCCGTTCGGGCCGATCAGGGCATGCACGCGGGCATGGCGCACATCGAGATCGACATTCTTGACGGCCGTGAAGCCGCCAAAATCGCGTCGGAGGCCGCGGGCGGATAAAACCACCCGTGGCTCTTCCTGTTTCTCTGTCGCAGAGATCGCCATCGGCTGATCGCAAACTTACTGCTTGACGAGATCGCAGCCGCTCTTGGCTGGATCGATGTAGGCTTCCTTGCCGGGAATCGTTGCCAGCACGTTGTAGTAATCCCACGCCCCCTTGCTCTCCTCAGGCTTCTTGACCTGAAGAAGGTACATGTCGTGGATCATACGGCCGTTAGGCCCGACCGTGCCGCCGCGGCCGAAGACGTCGTCGACCGGCATTTCGTGCAGCTCCTTGGCGACCGCTTCGGTATCGTCGGTGCCGGCCTTCTGCACGGCCTTCAGATATTGCAGCACGGCGGAATAGGTGCCGGTGTGGATCATGTTCGGCATCTTGCCGGTGCGATCGAAGAAGCGCTTGCCGAACTTGCGGCTTTCATCGTCGCGGTTCCAATAATAGCCTTCGGTCAAGGTCAGACCTTGGGCCGCCTGCAGGCCGAGACCATGAACTTCGGCGAGCGTGAAGAGCAGCGCCGCCAGATGCTGGCCGCTCTGGGTGATGCCGAATTCCGACGCCTGCTTGATGGCGTTCGAGGTGTCGAGACCGGCATTGGCAAGGCCGATGACCTTGGCGCCTGACGATTGCGCCTGCAGCAGGAAGGACGAGAAGTCGTTGGTCGACAGCGGATGGCGGACGGAGCCTAGAACCTTACCGCCGCTCGCCTTGACGAAATCGCTGGTCTGCTGTTCCAGCGAATAGCCGAAAGCGTAGTCGGCGGTCAGGAAGAACCAGGTATCGCCACCCTGCTTGACGAGCGCGCCGCCGGTGCCGACGGCCAGTGCATGCGTGTCATAGGCCCAATGGAAACCATAGGGCGAGCATTGCTTGCCAGTGAGATCGGTCGTCGCCGCGCCGGTGACGATATCGATCTTCTTCTTTTCCTTGGCGATCGCCTGCACGGCCAGCGCGACGGACGAGGTCGTCAGCTCCATGATGGCATCAACCTTGTCGGTGTCATACCATTGGCGAGCGATGTTCGAGGCGATATCGGGCTTGTTCTGATGGTCGGCATCGACGATCTCGATCGGTACGCCCAGCACCTTGCCGCCGAAATCCTCGACGGCCATCTTTGCCGCCTCCACCGAGGACTTGCCGCCGAAGTCGGCATAGACACCCGACTGGTCATTCAGGATGCCGATCTTCACCACACCGTCGGACGCGCCAGCGGCGAACGCTGAAGTACCGGTTGCAAGCAGAAGTGCCAGGGATGCAATGAGACTCTTTCGCATATCCTCTCCTCCCAGAGATTTTGGCAAAAACGAATCTGTTCAAAATTGGCCAGCCGTTATCCTCAAAACGACTTTCCCGGCCGTCAAGATCATTGAAATCCTGCGTTGACGCAAGTGAAGTTTACAATTAATTCCAAACAGTATCTGTTCATTTTTGAACAGAAAGGAAGAGATGAAGACCGCGCCGCATTTCACCTGGGACGATCTGCAGTTTTTTCTGGCGGTGGCCCGGACCGGCCAGCTTTCGACCGCCGCCCGGCAATTGCGCACCAGCCACGCCACCGTCTCGCGCCGCATCGACCGGCTGGAATTTGCGCTACAGGTCAAGCTTTTCGAGCGCAATCCACGCGGCTATATGCTGACGGGCATGGGTCAACGCTTCGTGGATACGGCCGAGCGGATGGAGCAGGAAACGGAGCGGCTGCGGTCGGATCTAACGGCCGGCTCAGCCGCACAGCGCGGCGTGGTGCGGATCAGCGCGCCGGAAGGTTTTTCGAATTTCTTCTTCACCACCATGCTTTCGGAGTTCAGCGCGCGGTATCCGAACATTTCGCTGGAATTGGTGACGATCCAGCAGATCATGTCGCTATCGCGCAAGGAGGCCGATATCGTCATCGTGCTCGATCCGCCAAAGGCTGGCCCTTATTTCACCGAGAAACTGACCGACTACCATCTGCAGGTCTACGGATCACAGGATTACCTCGCCAGCCACCCGCCGGTGAAGAGCCGCGATGATCTGCCGGAGCATGCGTTCATCGGCTACATCGAAGACATGATCTTTGCGCCCGGCCTCGATTATCTCGGCGACATCCATCCGCGCATCAAACCGCAATTCCAGAGTTCCAGCATCTTTGCGCAGTTGACGGCGACCAAGAACGGGCTTGGGCTCTGCGTCCTGCCATTCTTCATCGCGAGCCGGCATCCGGACCTGCAGATGGTGCTGCCCGATGAAGTCGATCTGAAACGCCATTATTGGATCACCTGCCACCGCGACCTCAGGCAATCGCCGCGCGTGCGCACCGTCATCGATTTTCTGGTGGATGCCGTGCATCGCAACGCACCGGCCTTTCTTGGGCATGCGCCGGCTTAAAGCCGGTTCAGAGCCGCTCTATCTCACGCCATTCCGGATGGAAAATCTCTACGCTTTTCCTCTAGGCGTTTGCCACGCGTCGCGCTGCAATGCCGCTCTCGCTCGCTTCGGCAAAAGCGATCGCGTCGTGCAAGCGCAGCGGCCTGGAAAAATGATAGCCCTGCGCCAGCCGCACGCCGAAAGCATGCAACGCCTCGCCGATCGCAGCGCTCTCGACGCCTTCGGCGACAGAGACGATGCCGAGATTACGGCAGAGATTAGCGACCGAGCGGGTGATATTCATGCAGCGGACGTCGCGATCGAACTGCATGACGAAGCTCTTGTCGATCTTGATCTTGTCGAATTCCAGCCGGTGGACGTGGCTGAGGCTGGAAAAGCCGGTGCCGAAGTCGTCAAGCGCGATGGTAATGCCGGCGGTGCGAAGAAGGCTGATGACCTCGTAAGCCGTGTCGAAGTCCGAGAGCAATGCCGTCTCGGTGATCTCGAATTCGATACGGCGCGGATCGATCTTGGCGCCATGAATCATGCCAAGCAGGGCCATCGAAGTCTCATGGTCGCAGATATCGCGGGCCGAGAGATTGAAGGACATCCGCAGCGGCAGCGGCATGATAGACAGTGCCTGCAACGCCTCGGCAAAGAGGATGCGAGTCATCTTGCCGATCATTGCAGTGCGTTCGGCGGCGGGGATGAATGCATTGGGGTTGACGCGTCCGAGGCGGGCGCTGTTCCACCGCGCCAGGGCCTCGAAGCCGACGACATGGCCATCATCGAGATCGATGATCGGCTGGTATTCCAGCGACAATTCCCTCGCGAAATTATCGCCCTGCAATTCCAGCTCGATCAGGTGCCGTTGCTGCAGGATTTCTTCGAGATCGTGGGAGAAGAACTCGACACTGCCGCTGCGGCGGCTCTTGACCTGATAGAGGGCGAAGTCTGCCTTTTCGTATAGCTGCTCCGCCGTATGGCCGCCGCCCTCCGGAACGACGATGCCGCAGGAGCCGGAAATGCGGATGGAACCACCCGGGACATCGTAGGGCTCGCGCAGCGCTGCGCAGAAAGCCTGCCCCAACTCGGAGACGCAGTTGCGGTCGAGATCGCTTGGAAAAATCACGCCGAATTCGTCTCCGCCGAGGCGCGCAATGGTGCCCTTGCCGTCCATCAAAGCCACGAAACGTTCGGCCGTCTCCTTCAACACGAGATCGCCGGCGGCATGGCCAAAGACGTCGTTGACCGGCTTGAAGCCATCGAGATCGACAAGACCGACGATGGGCGGCTCTTCCGGCCGTTGCTGCAACAGATCCTGCAATTCGCGAAAGAAGCTGCGACGATTGGCGAGACCGGTCAGTTGATCCTGCATTGCGTTGCGGCTGTTGATGAGATTCAGCCGCTCGGCTTCCGCCTGCTTGTCGCCAAGTTCCTCCGTCAGCCGCACCAGCCCGGCAAAGTTCCGGAAATAGCTATTGATGACGCGGACAAAGGGGAAGGAGAGAAAGATGACGCTGGTCGCCGTCGCCACGAACACGGAATTGCCGGAGAACATGAAGGTGACGACCATGAAGGAAAAGGTGATCGCCGTTGTCAGCAGGGCAGCGGCCGGCAAATGCATCAGGCAGAAGACGCAGGAGATGCCCGTCACCACAAGGAAATAGGAAATCTGCCCCTGCTGATAGGCATTGCCATATTGATAGAGCGCGACGGCCCAACTGCCGAAAGCAAGGGTCAGTACGCCGGCGAGTACGACCGTTCGGCGCATCACGCTATAGGCTCGATCCGCGCTGACGGGATCCTGGCTATGCATATGCCACCACATAATGCGGAAAATGCAGAGGATGCTCAGGCTGACAGGCACGTAAAGTGCCAGCCACATCGGTGCGGTGTGGATATGGGTGGCCGCGACGGCCAGGGCGTTGATGATCAGAAGAATATAAAGGACCGGTATCTGTGACGACAGCGCCTTATATTGCGCCACCATAAACGCCGGGTTCTCTTTCTGTAGGCCCAGGCCTGAAAGCAAGTTCCTCATGGCTTCTTTCCCCCACACATACAAAACCACAAAAAACTTGATTTTCGGTTATTTTTATTGGGAAATATTACCAAGGATTGCTGAATACTTTGCATTTCTACCCAGGCATCAAAATATAGAACGCGCTTCCAACGTAAGAGACCTTAGATGCTTGGTGCTGCGAACACCTTCAGCAAGCCGCTGGCTTCGAAACCGGATCTGTGGGCGAGGTAGTTTTCCCACTCCAGCGACGAGCGCACGATGGTCTCCATACAATTGTATTTCGGTACCCAGCCGAGTTCGCGATGGGCGAGCGTGGTGTCGGCGACGACGCTGGCGGCATCGCCCGGTCGGCGCGGCGCCATATGTATCCTGAACGAGCGGCCATAGACCCGCATGACCATGTTCAGAACGTCGAGCACAGAATAGCCCATGCCATAACCGCAATTGGCGACCAGCGGCCCGCCGCCGCTTCTCAGGTGTTGCAGCGCCATCATATGCGCTTCGGCGAGATCGGAGACATGGATGTAGTCACGCACGCCGGTGCCGTCATGTGTCGGATAGTCGGTGCCGTAGATATCCACCTGGCGGCGGCGGCCGAGGGCCGCTTCGCAGGCTACCTTCACAAGATGTGTGGCACCGTCGGTCGATTGGCCGGCCCTGCCCTTCGGATCGGCACCGGCGACGTTGAAATAGCGGAGTGCCACATAGCTAAAATCGTAAGCGGCGGCGGCATCGCGCAGCATCCATTCCGACATCAGCTTGGATTGTCCGTAGGGTGTTTCCGGCCTGAGCGGCGCGTCTTCCCGCACCGGCTCTCCGGAGGGCTGCGGGCCGTAGACGGCAGCGGTGGAGGAGAAGACGAAATGGCGAATACCGGCCTTGATCGCCGCACTCATCAGGATGCGGGTTTTGCAGGTGTTGTTGTCGTAATAGGCCAGCGGATCTTCGATCGACGCCGGCACGACGGCGGAGCCGGCGAAATGAATGACGGCGTCGATATCATTTTCGGCGAAGATTTTCTCCAGCAGCACTTCATCGGCGACATCGCCGAAATAGAAGCGTGCCGCCGGCGCGACTGCCCAGCGAAAACCGGTGGAAAGACGGTCGATGACGACCACATCCTCGCCGGCGTCCAGCAATTTCCAGACCATATGGCTGCCGATATACCCGGCACCGCCTGTCACCAACACTGTCATTCTTCGCGTCCCTGCAAAGTCGTACAGGCACCATATGAGGCCGGGTTTCTTACGGATTTGATTAAAAGAAGAGACCGAGCGGGCTGCCGCGAAGGGAAGATTGTTCCTATGGTTAGGCAGGGTTTTCGGGGATTGGTCGAATTTTATCGAATGGCGGAAAATGCCTTCGCCCCAATGGGACGAAGGTAAATACTACAAGCTCAGGATATAGCGGCTCAGCCGTTCCGCAGCATCCGCCACCTGTGCAGGATCACGCAGGAAGCAGGCGCGCATGAAGAGTTCGCCGCCCTTGCCGAAGGCCGTTCCGGGCGCCAGGCCGACGCCGGTCTTGTCGACGATATCGAGAGCAGCCTTGCGGCTGTCGGTGACGCCGTCGATCTTCAGGAAGGAATAGAGCGCGCCATCCGGCTTCAGCGTGTGGACGCGGTTGGTGGCGATCAGCGCGTCGCAGAGGATATCACGCGAACGGGCGGCCTTGGCGATGTTGGAGCGGACAAAATCGTCGCCTTCGTTCAGTGCGGCAACGGCGCCCTTCTGCATGAACTGCGCCACGCCGGAGGTCGAGTATTGCACGAGGTTTTCGATCACCTGGCCGAGTTCGGGGGGCGCCACGATCCAGCCGACGCGCCAGCCGGTCATCGACCAGTTCTTCGAGAAGGAGTTGACGAACAGGATCTTGTCATCCGCCTCCTTGACATCGAGGAAGGAGGGCGCCCGGCCGCCGGCATAATAATAGAGCGCGTAGATCTCGTCGGCCATGATCCAGAGACTGTGCTCCCGGGCGAGCGCCAGAATATCCCTGAGGTCCTGATGCGTCGCCGTCCAGCCGGTCGGGTTCGATGGCGTATTGATGAAGAGACCTTTGGTTTTCGGCGTGATCGCCGCCTTCAGACGCTCAAGATCAAGCGTCCATTTGCCGTTTTCGAACTGCAGCGGCACCGCGACCGAGCGGGCGCCGGCGATCTCGAGCGCAGCCGCAATATTCGGCCAGGCCGGTGACAGATAGATCATTTCATCGCCGGGCGAGGTGATCGCCTGCACCGAGAGCTGGATCGCCTGCATGCCGGAACCGGTGACGTAGAAATGCTCCATCGGCAGAGACACGCCGAAATGCCGCGTATAGTAGTCGGAGAGCGCTTGGCGTAGCTCCGGGATGCCGCGCTGCCAGGTGTAGAAGGTTTCGCCGGCGTTGAGCGACGCCATGGTGGCGCGGTTGATGAAATCCGGCGTCGGCAGATCGCCCTCGCCAACCCAGAGCGGCAGCAGGCCATCGCGCCCACGGGCATAGTTCACGACTTCCACGATCCCGCTTTCGGGCGCAGTCAGAGCACGCGGGCTGAGGCTATCCAATATCGACATGCAAAGTCTCCGGTTTTCGCCTTCTTAGAGCAATTCGGCGGGCAAATCCCATGACTTTGACTGAGCGACCAATCGATTTTCGTGATGAATGAGCCCCGACCTTTGATAGGCCGAGGCTTGGAGACAGGAATCTGAAAAATGCCTTAGGCCGCGGGGCGCTTGGCCAAGAGATCACGGATTTCGGTGAGCAACTGCACATCGGCCGGCGGCGGTGCAGCTTCGGCTGCCTTCTCTTCCTTACGAGCGACCTGCTTTTGCAGCGCGTTCACACCCTTGACCATCAGGAAGATGATCCAGGCGAGGATGAGGAAATTGATAAGGACGGTGATGAAACTGCCGTAGGCGAAAACGGCGCCCTGCGCGCGGGCCGCAGCCAGCGATGGCGCATTGACGTTGGCTGAGAGCGGGAGGAAATAATTCGAAAAGTCGAAGCCGCCAAAAACCGCGCCGACGATCGGCATGATGATATCGTCCACCAGCGACTTGACGATACCGCCGAAGGCGCCACCAATGATCACGCCGACTGCGAGATCCATGACGTTGCCACGGGCGATGAATGCCTTGAATTCATTGAGCATCGAAGGTCCCCTTTGCGTTGCCATTGAATTTAATCGGCAACCATTAGCATCATCTTTGCCGGTGTTCTTCAATAGCGAAATAGCGCGACGGAGACATCGACGCTGCATATCCCAAGGGAATCACTGACCGCAGCTTTTTTCGCAGGCGATGCCGGCTTGCTTGTTGTCCAGTTGCGGACAGTGCAGGCTCAACCAGCGGGAGAAACGAATTCCATCAAGGAAGTCGTCAGACGCCGGACACATCAGCCGTTATTTCCGCAATTTCAGGACTTGCCGCAACCTTCGGCATGACCCGAGAGATCAGGCCATGAATATAGTCGTTGCTCGGCACCTGATCGAAGAGAATACGGTACATGATCGGCGAGATGACGAAGTCCATCAGTTCGGTGAGTGTCGGAAACGCCTCACCCTGTTCTTCCGCCCGGGCGACGATCACGCGCAATTGCTGCTGCGTATAGCCCGAGCACTTCTCTGCATTCGCAGTGTCGGATACCGCGAGGATATCGCGGATCATCTGCCGGCCGGCGCCGGAGGACATTTCGTCGGCATATTGCTCGGCCCAGGCCTGCAGGTCCATCCAGGCGCTGCCGGTTTTGAGCGGCTCCGTTTCCGGCTGCAACCGCGAGGCAGAAACATCTGCCAGCAGCTCCTGCAAATCGCCCCAGCGGCGATAGATTGTCGATGGCGTCACATTGGCGCGCTGCGCAATGAGCGGGATCGTCACGTCTGCGCGCTCCATCCTGGCCAACATCTCGCGCACCGCCTGATGCACCGCCGCCTGCACCCTGGCACTGCGCCCGCCGGGACGCGGATTTTCTTTTGAAGCCATAGATTTATGCCAATCTTTCCCTTTGTCGCTGTTATCGCATAGGAAGCGTCTACACGTTGCTAACGCAAATTATTTGCTTTTAGCCATGCGGCACCCTACATGTGCTTAACGCAACTTTTTTGCTTTAAGCCAGGATATAATCGATGACCACGATGGATTCCACCGCCAATTCGCCGCGGGCGGCTGGCCGGCGATTAGCACCGCTCTTTCACGCCGCCACCAGCGCCACCTTCTTTGCCGCCTCCTCTGCGCCGACACCGCTCTATCGAATTTACCAGCAGGTTTTCGCCTTCTCGCCGGTGCTGATCACGGTGATCTTCGCCGTCTATGCCTTCGCGCTCCTCATTTCGCTTCTGATCGTCGGCTCGATTTCCGATCATCTGGGACGACGGCCGGTTATCTTTGCCTCGCTCATCCTCAATATGGTGGCGATGGCGCTGTTTTTAATGGCCGACGGTCCAAATTGGCTGATTGCCGCACGCATCGTGCAAGGCTTCGCCACGGGTGCGGCAGCAAGCTCGATCGGCGCCGCCCTCGTCGATCTCGATCCGATCAAGGGATCGATCACCAACAGTCTTGCGCCGCTTACCGGCATGGCGATCGGAGCCCTCGGCACGAGCCTGCTGGTCCAATTCGCCCCGACGCCGACCCTGCTCGTCTATATCGTTATGCTTGCTCTGCTGGCCCTGCAGGCGGTGCTGCTCTGGCTGGTGCCGGAGACGACACGCCGGCGGAGCGGGCTGCTCGCATCGCTGAAACCGGAAGTCGCCGTTCCACAACAGGTGCGCCGGACGCTGCTGGCGCTGACGCCGATCAACGTCGCCGTCTGGGCGCTCGGCGGCTTCTATCTGTCGCTGGTGCCCTCACTGGTCAGCGCGACGACCGGCAGCACGGCGCCGCTAGTCGGCGGCTCCGTGGTCGCAGCCTTGACGATCAGCGGTGCGGCGGCCGTGTTCCTGCTGCGCAAGAGATCTGCCGCCACGGCCATGACGTTGGGTATACCCAGCATGACGCTCGGCATATTGACCGTCATCGCCGGCGTGCATGCGGCGCAGGTGTCGATCCTTGCCTTGGGAACGCTGATCGCTGGCGCCGGCTTCGGGGCGACCTTCCTCGGCACAGTTAGAAGCATCATGCCATTGGCCAAGCCGGACGAGCGCGCCGGCCTACTTTCGGCCTTCTACATCCAAAGCTACCTCGCCTTCAGCCTGCCTGCCATCCTGGCCGGGTTCCTGTCAAAGGCGGTCGGGTTCACGGCAACGACGGATATTTATGCGGCCGCCATTCTGGCCCTGATCATCTGCGGCGTGCTGGCGCTGAAGGCAGGACGGGAGAAGGTCACGGCGTCAGCCTAACCTGGGATTACGGCTTCAGCCCAAGTTCCGCCAATCCGCTGCCGTCCATGGCGAAGGGGACCGATGTGTGATCATGGGCGATCTTCCAGACACCGGCTTCCTTTCTGAGGCCAAGCGTCTCGCGGAACCAGAGGTCGACCTTGGTGCCATCAATCTTGGTGCCCAGCATGTGCGTCAGGCCGCTCCAGAAAGCGATATCCCCGCCGATCGTCAGCTTCTGGTCTTCGACATCGCCTTCGATCGGCCCCTGCCAAGTGTCGAACCAGCCCTGCAGGCTAGGTTGATCCTTGCCCTTATATTGCAGCGGCGGCGCCAGGGTGAATTCCACGATGTCGTCGGTCAGATGCGACAGGACGCCGGCGGCGTCCTTTTCGCCGATCGCCGTCGCCCAAGCGACAAGCACGGCAAAGATGGCGTCGGCCTCTTCGCGGTTTCCAATAATTTCGGCCATTACTTCTCTCCTCTGTGCAATGGAACTAAACAGAGGACGAATGGAAAAGGCCGCTCCCGACAGGAGCGGCCTATTATTTTCCGGAAATTGTCCAGCATGTTCTCTTTCGAGAGAACGCCCTCTTATGCCGCTGTTTTCACGCCATACGGGTCAAATCGCCCATAAAACGTCTCGCCCTTCGCCGCCATATCCTTCAGCAGCGCCGTGGGCTTGAACTGCCGTCCGTAAGCTTTAGCCAACGTTTCGCAGAGCTCCACGAAGGCTTTGACGCCCATTCCGTCGATGTAGGAGAGCGCGCCGCCGGTGTAGGGGGCGAAGCCGAAGCCGAGGATGGAGCCGACATCGGCCTCGCGCGGATCGGTGACGATGCCCTCTTCCATAGTCCGCGCGGCCTCCAGCGCGATGGTGGCAAGGAAGCGCTGCTTCAGGACGTTGACGTCGACCTCCTCGGCCTTCTTCTGCGGATAGAGGTCCTTCAGGCCCGGCCAGAGCGACTTCTTGCCGGGCTTCGGCGGATAATCGTAAAAGCCCTTGGAATTCTTGCGGCCGAAGCGGCCTTCGCCTTCCACCAGGCGCGTGACCAACTGCATGTGCCTGACATCAACAGCCTTGTCGCCGAGATCGGCGACGGCGGCCTTGAGGATCTTCAGCGACAGGTCGATGGCGACTTCGTCGTTGAGCGCCAACGGCCCGACCGGCATGCCCGCCATCTTGGCGGCATTTTCAATCATTGCCGGCGGCACGCCTTCGATCAGCATGTCATAGGCTTCCGACATGTAGCGCAGCACGCAGCGATTGACGAAGAAGCCGCGGGTGTCGTTGACGACGATCGGGGTCTTCTTGATAGCGGCGACGTAGTCGAGCGCGACGGCAAGGGCGCGGTCGCCCGTCTCCTTACCAAGAATGACTTCGGTCAGCAGCATCTTCTCGACCGGAGAGAAGAAATGGATGCCGATGAAATCAGCCGGGCGTTTGGAATTCTTCGCGAGACCGGTGATCGGCAGGGTCGAGGTGTTGGTGGCAAAGACGGCGCCCGCAGGCAGCACCGCTTCAACGGCCTCGATGACCGCCTTCTTCACATCACGATCCTCGAAGACCGCCTCGATGACGAGATCGGCATCGCTGAGATCGGCATAGTCGGCCGAAGGCGTGATGCAGGCAAGCAGTGCCGCGCCCTCGTCAGACGTAATCCGTCCCTTACCGATGGATTCCTTCACCAGACCTTCCGCGACCGTCTTGCCCTTACCGGCCGCTTCCATATCGCGATCGATGAGGGTGACGGCGATACCGGCGGCTGCGGTGACATAGGCGATCGAGGCGCCCATGAAGCCGGCACCGACGACGCCCACCTTCTTCAGCTCCGTCTTCGGCTGCCCGGCAGGGCGGCGAGCGCCCTTGCCGAGTTCCTGCATGGAGATGAACAGCGAGCGGATCATCGAAAAGGCTTCGGTCGTCTGCAGCACCTGCGTGAAATAGCGCTGCTCGATCTTCAGGCCGGTGTCGAAAGGCACCTGCAGGCCTTCGTAGACACATTTGAGGATGGCGAGCGCGGCCGGATAGTTGCCCGACGTCTCACGACGAAGGATGGCCGGGGCAGCCGGCCAAAGCTGCGCGGCAGCCGGCGTCCAGATACCGCCGCCGGGCACCTTGAAACCCTTTTCATCCCAGGGAGCGACAGGCTTCAGCCCATCCTTGATCATCTGCTTGGCGGCCGGAATAAGCTGATCCGGCTCGACCACCTGATGCACGAGGTTCATGGCCTTGGCGCGCGCCGCCGTCAGCGATTGACCCGTTGTCATCATCTGCAGCGCCGACTGCGCATCGGTCAGCCGCGCCACGCGCTGGGTGCCGCCCGCTCCGGGGAAAATACCGACCTTGACCTCGGGCAGCGCCATCTTGACGCCCTTGGCATTGGAAGCAACGCGGCCGTGACAGGCGAGCGACATCTCCAGCGCACCGCCCATGCAGGTGCCGTTGATCGCGGAAACCCAGGGCTTGCCGCAAGTCTCGAGCTTACGGAACAGGCCGGTCATGCGGCCGACGAGATCGAACAGCTTTTGCGCCGCCGTCGCCGGATCCTTCGCCTTCTCGTCCTGATAGACGGAGAAGAGCGATTTGATCATCGACAGATCGGCTCCGCCGGAAAAAGAGGATTTTCCGGAAGTAATGACCACGCCTTTGATCGCCTTGTCGGCAACGGTCGCATCGATGATGGCGTTCAGTTCCTCCAACACCTCGCCGGTAAAGACGTTCATCGATTTGCCGGGCATGTCCCAGGTGACGAGTGCGATGCCGTCTGCATCGGTCTCGATGGTGAAATTCGTATAAGCCATTGTTTCCGCTCCCCTCAGACGCGTTCGACGATCGTGGCGGTGCCCATGCCGGCGCCGATGCAGAGTGTCACCAGCGCTGTGTTGAGATCGCGCCGCTCCAGCTCGTCCAGCACCGTGCCGAGGATCATCGCGCCGGTGGCGCCAAGCGGATGACCCATGGCGATCGCACCGCCGTTGACGTTGATCTTGTCGTGGCCGATATCGAAAGCCTGCATGTAGCGCAGCACGACGGCAGCGAAGGCCTCGTTGAGCTCGAAGAGGTCGATGTCGGCGAGCTTCATGCCAGTGCGTTTCAAGAGCTTCTCGGTGACGTCGACCGGGCCGGTCAGCATCAGCGCCGGGTCGGAACCGATATTGGCAAAAGCCTTGATCCGGCCCCGCGGCTTCAGCCCCATGCTCTCGCCGCCCGCCTTGGAGCCGAGCAGCACAGCGGCCGCGCCATCGACGATGCCGGAGGAATTGCCGGCGTGATGCACATAGTTGATGCGCTCGACTTCAGGATGCGCCTGAATGCCGACCGCTTCGAAACCGCCCATCTCACCCGGCATCCGGAAGGATGGATTGAGCGAGGCCAGCGCCTGCATATCGGTGCCGGGACGCATATGCTCATCCCTGTCGAGGATGGTCAGGCCGTTCACATCCTTCACCGGGATCACGGAATTCTTGAAATAGCCCTTCTCCCAGGCATGGGCGGCCCGCTTCTGGCTTTCGACAGCATAGGCGTCGACATCATCGCGGGAGAAACCGTATTTGGTGGCGATGAGATCGGCGGATACGCCCTGCGGCATGAAATAGGCCGGAAAGTTCACCGAGGGATCCATGAACCAGGCGCCGCCGGACATGCCGAGGCCGACGCGCGACATGCTTTCGACGCCACCAGCGATGACGATATCGTCGGCTCCCTGCGCGATCTTAGCTGCGCCGAAATTCACGGCATCGAGGCCGGAGGCACAGAAGCGCGAGATCTGTATGCCGGGGGCCGTGGTCGAATAACCCGCCTCGAATGCGGCTGCCTTGGGAATGACGGCGCCGGCATCCATCACCGGATCGACGCAGCCCATGATGATGTCATCGACCGTCTTCGTATCGAGCCCGTTGCGGTCGCGGATTGCCTCCAATGTCTTGGCGGCAAGGCGAACGGAAGGCACTTCATGCAGCGCCCCATCCTTCTTGCCGCGCCCGCGCGGCGTGCGCACATGGTCGTAAATGAAAACCTTGGTCATGTCTCATCTCCCTGCGGCGGCAAGCCGCCTTCAAATTCTTTGTCCGGCGGTTGATCGCGTCGTCATTATCTCTCCCCAGCGGGGGAGAAGGTAGAAGTCAAAAAGCTTCCGCCGCCAGTTCCATCATCGTGTCGGCGCCGGTTTCGATGCGAGCCTTGCGCAGCGCCGTTTCCGGCATGATGCGCTCCATGTAGAACCGCGCCGTGACAAGCTTGTTCTTCAAATAATCCGCGCGGGCGCTGTCGCCGTCGGTAAGACCGGCTTGCGCCGCCTTCGCCATCTTCGCCCACATGTAGCCGAGAACGACGAGGCCGAAGAGGTGCATGTAATCCGTGGAGCCGGCGCCGGCATTGTCCGGCTTGGCCATGGCGTTCTGCATGAACCACATGGTCGCGGCCTGGACGTCGTTCAAGCCCTTCTTCAGATGCTTGGTGAAGAAGGCCATCTGCTCGTCATTGCGGTTTTCCTCACAGAAATCGCCGATCTCCTTGAACAGCGCCATGACGGCGCGGCCGCCGTTCAGTGCCAATTTACGCCCGACCAGATCCAGCGCCTGGATGCCGTTGGCGCCTTCGTAGATCATGGTGATGCGGGCATCGCGAACATACTGGCTCATACCATGCTCTTCGATATAGCCGTGGCCGCCGAAGACCTGCTGCGCCATGACTGCATGCTCAAAGCCCTTATCGGTCATGACGCCCTTCAGGATCGGCGTCGCCAGGCCAAGGATATCATCTGCCGCCTGGCGTTCCTTCTCGTCCGGCGAGCGGTGGGCAATATCGGACTTCAGCGCCGTCCACAGCAGGAAGGCGCGGCCGGCTTCGTTGAAGGCGCGGATGGTCATCAGCGAGCGGCGAATATCGGGATGGACGATGATCGGATCGGCTTTCTTGTCCGGCGCCTTCGGGCCGGAGAGCGAGCGCCCCTGGATGCGCTCGCGGGCATAGGCGACGGCATTCTGGTAGGCGATTTCGGCGATCGACAGCCCCTGCAGACCGACGCCGAGGCGCGCCTCGTTCATCATCACGAACATGGCGTTGAGGCCCTTGTTCTCGGCGCCGATCAGGAAGCCGGTGGCCTCGTCATAGTTCATGACGCAGGTGGCGTTGCCGTGAATGCCCATCTTGTGCTCGATCGCGCCGCAGGAGACCGCGTTGCGCGCGCCTGGCAAACCATCCGACCCGACCATGAATTTCGGCACGATGAACAGCGAAATGCCCTTCGTACCTTCCGGTGCGCCCTCGATGCGGGCGAGCACCAGATGCACGATATTGTCCGTCATGTCGTGTTCGCCGGCAGAGATGAAGATCTTCTGGCCAGAGATTTTGTAGCTGCCGTCGCCTTGCGGAACCGCCTTGGTGCGCAGCAGGCCGAGATCGGTGCCGCAATGCGGCTCGGTGAGGTTCATGGTGCCGGACCAGGTGCCCTCGACCATCTTCGGCAAATAGGTCCGCTTCTGCTCCTCCGAACCATGCACGAGAATGGCGGCGATCGCGCCCTGCGTCAGGCCCGGATACATCATCAGCGACATATTGGCCGCAGAGGTATATTCGCCGACAGCGCAATGCAGCGTATAGGGCAATCCCTGCCCTCCGAACTCCTCCGGCACCGCCAGGCCCAGCCAGCCGCCCTCGTAGTAGGCACGGTAGGCCTCCTTGAAGCCCTTCGGCGTCGAGACCGTGCCGTCGTCATGGCGCACGCAGCCTTCCTGATCGCCAGAGTAATTCAGCGGAAAAAGCACTTCTTCCGACAACTTGGCCGCCTCGCCGACGATCGCCTCGATCATATCGGGACTGGCTTCGGCAAAACCCGGCAGATTGTTGTAACGCTCCAGTCCGAGCACATCGTTCAGGACGAAAAGCGTGTCGTTCACCGGGGCCTTGTAGACTGGCATCTTTCGAATTCCTCCAATTGCCACCGGACTCGCATTCCGGCCTTTCACCTAGCCTTACAAAATATTGACGTTTGCGTAAACGTCAAATTCGTGAGGCAAAACGAATTTTTAGGCAGGATGGCGAAGCCGGCAATGGAAATGATGCCGCAGGCGACGGAGATGTGCTTACCCTATGGCTGCCCGCTTATCGAAAAATAGGATCATCGATCTCTCGACATCCGTCCGATCGGTCATGCGGAGCTTCTGTAAACCCGAAGTCAGGCGAGAGTTTGCTCGACGGGCCGGCGGCTGAACATGGCGTTAAGCGTGGCACGCAGAGGGCGTTCGATGAGGTCGTAGCTTGCCACACCACAGGCGATACCCAGTATGAGCGACAAAGCGGAGGGCAGAATCCCCGAACCGGCAAGCCTAAAAAAGGGTTCCTGCCATAGATAGATCGAGAAGGAGCACTGCCCGACAAAGCGGAGCATATTGCCTTCGAAATTCCTGCGGAACCATGGGGCGGAATATTCGATCCCGATCACAGCCATTGCCAGCAGGATCGTTTTGACGCCAAAAAAGACTATAGCATCTACGCCAAACATCCGCGCCAAGATCGCGCTCACCAGGGCGCATGGTGCAATCCATGTCCAATGATCCCGATGCAGGCTTGGTCGGAGAACAATGAAGAGGGCTGCGGAGATGAAGATCCCAGCCATGGCGACATCGGTGCGCCACATCACCACACCGGGGTCTCCCTCCGACATGTGGACTCGAATTACGCCATTGATCAGCGCCATCAATCCCGCCGCGAAAATGATGCCCCAGGTGATGGGTTTGCTTCGCGAGCGCGTGGCGAAGGCGATCAAGGCAAGCAGGATATAACTATGCTCTTCGACGCATAGGGACCAGATATGATCCAACAGGGAAAACGGGTGCCCATAGGCCATGGCGTAGTTCAGGGTGAATGTCAGCGCCGAAGCGGCGACTTTCAGGTCATATTCTCCGAACGTACCGTGAAATGCGAGACTGGTAATCAATATGAACACAAACAATGCGGGATAGACGCGCGCAAACCGTTTGGCGAAGAACATCGGTATCGGCATCTGCTTGACGAACAGAATGTCCGCCATCAATCGCCCCGACAACACAAAGAACAGATCGACGCCGAAGGAGCTGAAGTTTGGCAGATATCGGTCGGCCCCGAAATGGCCCATCAAAACCACGATAACCGCCAGCCCGCGCCATCCATCGAGGGCCGGGATGTGATGCGCCTGATCCGGTTCACGGGCGATGGATGGCGGCACGCACTCGGCTCCCAAGAATATTCAAATCAATCTATGATTCCACAACTCAGTTGAGAAAAGGATAATGGAGTTCAATTTTAAGGCTACGCATCTCGACCCTTCAACCAGCGCGGGACAGAAGGAATGATTGATGTTCAATGCGCCCATCTCACCAGCGGCAGCACCCGTCAAATCCATAAGAACATGAGCATATTCAACAACAAGGCCGAAATAAAAGGTTAAGATTTCGCCAAAACTTAACGGGTTGTTTACTACGTTTCGTGAATTGTGCGGGATGAGCAGCGATGCTTCGCGTTTCTTTCATCTTTAGCTTGATGGAGCGCCGTTTCGCGGTTCAGCCTGAGGAAAGCCTAATAAACTATTTCTTTCCGAACGGTGGGATGCGGTCTGCGCGTGAACCCGCGAAGCAGCGTTCCACAAGCGAAGATGGCCTTTGAGTGGTCCATATGTCGAAGCGAGCAAGAAGATGAGCGGATCGCGATCAAATCCTACCG
Source organism: Rhizobium sp. SEMIA4064 (assembly GCF_003025035.1). Lineage (GTDB taxonomy): Bacteria > Pseudomonadota > Alphaproteobacteria > Rhizobiales > Rhizobiaceae > Rhizobium > Rhizobium paranaense. Next base: position 322,158 of record NZ_PYJN01000005.1, on the reverse strand, counting down.
GCACGGGCGACTGGACGTCGCTGGATGCGTTGAGCCGCACCATCGAGGGGCTGGAAGCGCGCATCGAAGGCCTGATGGGCACGGCTGGCGCCCGGGACACGCGCCAGCGTGTGGCAAACGGTTATGCCGCGGCGCCCGAGCGGACACCGATGCCGGAGCGCGCTCCTCTTTCCGACCGCACGCCACGCACCGAGCGCGACGCCTACGCGCGCCCTTATGAACGTCCCCTCCGCACTGAACGTGCGGAAGCCGATTTACGGCCCGATCCGCTTGCCGAAATCCGCCAGCGCCAGCGCGCGCTCGAGGCGAGCCGCGAGCGCCTGCACACCCGCCGTGAGGAAGCACCAATTGCGGAGCGGCAACCGCTTGGCGGGCGCTTTAGCGAAAATCCGGCGTCGCGGCCGCCTCTGCCTTCGGCGCTGCGCTCTGCCCCGGAAAGCTCCATCGATATCGCTCAGGCGCTGGTCAACCTGCGGCAAGACCTGAAACGGGATATCGCGGATAGCATTGCCCGCGAAGTCAGCGCATTGCGCGCCGAAATCCGCGACATCCGCGACAATGCCGAGGACAAGCATTTCGCCGCCGATGTGCGCGAGGACATGGCGCGGCTTGCCGACAGCATCAGCCAGCTCGCTGGCCATCCCGGCCAGCCGGAAACGGCCGGCCTGAAGGCGGAGTTCGAAGAACTGCGCTCGCTGATGGACGGGCTCGCCCGCGAGGATTCGTTGCACCACGTCGAACGTCAGGTGCAAGCGATCGACACGAATGGTCTACAGGACGAGCTGGTATCGCTCGCTTATCGCCTGGATGATATCAAGCAGCATCTTGGCAGCATGAGCGACAGCCCCGCCGTGCACGCGCTGGAAAACAAGCTGCTCTCGATCGCCACCGCTGTGGAAAGCTTCGGCGGCATGATACAGCCACAGGATCAGGCGATGCAGCGGCTTGAAGGCCGCATCAGTGACCTTGCCGACCAGCTCGACATGATGAGCCGTGAAGCGGCGCGGCGCCAGCCGGCGGACGATCTTTCCGGACGTCTCGAAGCGCTGGCGATGCGCATCGACGAACTCGGCAATGCCAAGGCGGCCGCCCGACTGGAAGAGCGCCTGGATCAGCTCTCCTATCTGATGGAGCGCTCACAGAAGGCAGCACCGCAGCCGGAACTGGTCAACCACCTCGCCGACATCTCCCGCAAGATCGATGCGCTGGAACACGGCTCGGTCGACCATGCGCTGGCCGAACGGCTGGATTATCTGGCCCGGCGCATCGATGAAATGGATTTCCATCCACCGCACCCGGCCGCAAACCTCGACGATGGTGCTGTCCGCCGGCTGGAAGGCCGTCTTTCCGATATCGCCATGCGGCTGGAAGCGAGCACCGCGGCACCGCCGACCGATACGCAGTCGCTGCGCAATCTCGAAGAGCAGATTGCCCATCTCTCGACGCTGCTGATGAACGAGCAGCGGACCGTCGCCGATGTTCCCGCCGATTTCGACCGCCGCATGAGTGCGATCGAAGATTATATGGCGACCAATGACGAGTATATCATCGAAGCCGCCCGCCACGCGGCGGAAGCGGTCGTCGAAGCCTATTCCCGCGAAGGCATGCTCGGCCATGGCGTGCCGGCCGTCGACATGTCGGCGATGACGGCGCTTGCAGAAGACCTTCGCCATCTCGAAGACCTCAGCCGCAGCAGCGACGAGCGCACCCATCGCACTTTCGAAGCGCTGCACGACACGCTGCTGCAGATCGCAGACCGGCTGGACCATATGGAACATCGCCAGCCGGCGCCTGCCATGCCTGCCGCAAAATTCGAGAGCGAGGTTTTTGCTCCGGCTGACACGGCAGCGGTGAAACCGCCTTTGGCAGCCCCACAAAAGGCCGGGCCGGTCATCCGCACCGTCGCGTCTGCCGAATCCGCGGCATCGCCGGAAGCCGCAGTCGCGCAAGCTGTGGAAGCCGTTACCAAGGCGGAGATCAAAGCGGCTGCGAAGAAGGATGGGGCGAAACCCAGCCTGCTCGCCAGCCTCGGCAGACGTTTCTTCATGCCTGAGAAGGCTGAGCCGATCTTCCTGCCCGACCGGCCTGTCATCGAACAGGCGCCGTCGATCGACCCCGTCGACATGATGCCGGCCGAGGACGCGAATGAGCTGCTCGAGCCGGGCTCGGGGGCGCCGGATATCAAGAAGATCCTGGAACGCGTGCGCGCCAGCCAGAATGCCGCGCGCAGCGGCACCATCAAACAGCCGACCGAAAACGAACGCGCCGATTATATCGCCGCTGCTCGCCGTGCCGCGCAGGCGGCCGCAATGGAAGTGGATCAGACACAGCGCTCGGCTCCTGCCTCTAAGAACGGCGAGAAGAAACGCGGTGCATTCTCGCGCTTCCGCCGTCCCATTCTGCTTGCTATCGGCGCAGCCCTGCTTGCCATCATGGCCTTCCCGCTCGTCAACACGCTGACGCGCGGCCAGAAGGCACCGCCGGCCGAAGTTTCGGTGCTGACCTCGGCTGCCGAAAATACCGCGACAAACGGAGCCTCCGCCAATGCCGCTCAAATGCCGGCCTCGAACGCTCAGGCGGCAGCGAATGCGCCTGCCACCCAGGTACCGACACAGGCTCCGGCCGCCGATGCTGGAGACGCTGCACAATCCTCCGCTGCGCCGGCAAATCCGGCCGCGGTGCCGACGAACGATCATCTGACAGCGGCAGCCCCCCTCGACGGCAAACCGACCAGCGAAACCCTGACGCCGGCCGGGAGCGCCACGCCTGCTCAGCAAACTGCTGCCTTCGTGCCCGCCAATGCCACGACGACCCCGGCGCCTGACGCGGCTCAGGCATCCGCGCCGGCCGCTGCGATCGCCGTGCCTGATGGCATCCAGCCGCCAACGCTCGTTGCCGCCGCCAAGTCCGGCGACCCCGTCGCTCTGTTCGAAATCGGCGTGCGCTACACGGATGGCCGCGGCGTTACGGCCGATCTCAAGCAGGCAGCGAGCTGGTATCAGCTTTCCGCCGACAAGGGTTTTGCGCCGGCGCAATACCGGCTCGCCAGCATGTACGAGAAGGGCAACGGTCTCGAGCGCGATCTCGTCAAGGCCAAAGGCTATTACGAGCAGGCCGCCAATCAGGGCAATGCCAGCGCCATGCACAACCTCGCCGTCCTCTACGCTTCCGGTGCAGCCGGTCCGCAGGACTATCCGACGGCGGCGAACTGGTTCATCAAGGCGGCCAATCTCGGCGTGTCCGACAGCCAGTTCAACCTTGCCATCCTCTATGCACGCGGCAACGGCGTGAAGCAGGACCTGCAGGAATCCTACAAATGGTTCGCGATCGCCGCAAAGGGTGGCGACAAGGACGCCTCGCAGAAGCGCGACGAAGTGGCGAACGCCATGAAGCAGGACGAACTCGAAAGCGCCCGCGCCAAGGTCGACCTCTGGAAGGCGCAGCCGCTGGACGCCAAGGCAAACGGCACGACCATCCCTGAGGAATGGACGACCGGCAAAGGCGTCAACACCGCCTCGATCGACATGAAGAAGGCGATCCGCAACATCCAGGCGATCCTTAACAACAACGGCTTCGACGCCGGTCCGCCGGACGGCAATATGGGCGGGAAGACCGTCGCCGCGCTGAAGAGCTTCCAGAAATCGGTCGGCCTGCCGCGGGACGGCAGGGTGAGCGATCAGGTCGTCAAGGAACTTCTGGCCCGCAACAAATAGATCGAAGGCTTCATTTCCGATCGATGAAGCCCTCGGGCATACCGCCGTCGCTGCGCGTAAGAGCAGCATCGGCGAAGGCCCGTTCCTTTGGCGGGCGCCGATCGGCTTGATCAGACCGTCGTCATATTTGAGCGAATGCCAGCGGTAACCCGCGGTTTCGCGCCGGCTTTGCCTTACGGCGAAATTCGTCACACAATCGCGGAAAATGCCACGTTAGAGTGGAATGACGAATTCGATCGCTGAAAGACGCCATGATTTTTCCTAAGGCTCTGGCAATCATTTCAGATTAGAATCGTCTGTTTAAAGGGGAAATTGTTCATAGGCATCCGGTCGCTTACGCTCGGATAGCTGCAACTGGGATCAGACCGTGACGATCTATCTGCCGATCGCAGAACTGTCGGTGAATATCTTCATTATTCTCGGCATGGGCGCAGCCGTTGGGTTTCTCTCCGGCATGTTCGGCGTTGGCGGCGGCTTTCTGATCACGCCACTCCTGATCTTCTATAACATCCCGCCCGTCGTCGCCGTCGCCACCGGTGCCAACCAGGTCGTCGCCTCGTCGATTTCGGGAGCCATCACGCATTTCCGCCGCGGCTCGCTGGACATGAAGCTCGGCACGGTGCTGCTGATCGGCGGTCTTACCGGCGCTACCGTCGGTATCTGGATATTCTCGCTGCTGAGACGCATCGGCCAGCTCGATCTCTTCATCTCCCTGCTCTACGTCATCTTTCTCGGCACGATCGGCGGATTGATGCTCTGGGAGAGCCTGAATGCAATGCGTCGTGCCGCCCGCAACGAACCCGCCATGCCCCGCAAGCCGGGTCACCACAGTTGGGTGCACCGCCTGCCGCTGAAGATGCGTTTCAAGAAATCGAAGATCTACCTGAGCGTCATTCCAGTGATCGGCCTTGGTTTCGGCATCGGTATCCTGACATCGGTTATGGGCGTTGGCGGCGGCTTCATCATGGTGCCGGCGATGATCTACCTGCTGCGCATCCCGACCAATGTCGTGGTCGGCACCTCGCTGTTCCAGATCATCTTCGTCACCGCCTATACGACCGTCGTGCAGGCCGCGACCAACTATTCCGTCGATATCGTGCTGGCCTTCCTGTTGATGGTGGCGGGCGTCGTCGGCGCGCAATACGGCGTGCGTGTCGGCCAGAAGCTGCGCGGCGAACAATTGCGCGCCCTCCTCGGCCTGCTCGTCCTTGCCGTTGGCCTGCGTCTGGCGATCGCACTGGTGGTCACACCGGCCGATATCTATTCCGTCGTGCTCGAAGGGGCGGGCCGATGAAACGTTTCGGGCCAATCCTCGCAGCCGGTCTCCTGCTTGCGCCATTGAGCGCACAGGCACAGGTGCTGCTCGACCAGCCGACGACCTCCACGACAGCGCGCGAGACAATGGAGATCGGCACCTCGACCAGCGAAATCGCCATCACCTCCGATTTCACCGGCGCCGACCTGACGATCTTTGGCGCGCTTTCCAACACCGACCAACTGCTGTTGGCGATCGGCCAATACGATATCGTCGTCGTGCTGGAGGGACCGCGCGAAAATGCCACCGTGCGCAAGAAGGAACGTGTCTTCGGCATCTGGGTCAATACCCGGTCGATGACGTTCGAGCATGTGCCGCAGGCCTATTCGCTGTCGAGCACGCGCGCCGTCGACTACATCACCGCGCCGCTGGAGCTGAACGACCGCGGCATCGGCATGGATCATATTCAGCTAACCCCCGTCGGTTTCGTCGGCAATGGCGCGGATGTGGCGGAATTTCGCCGGGCTTTCCGGCGGCTGCAGCAGAGCGGCGGCCTTTACGAAAGCGATCCGGCCGGCGTGCGCTTCGTCAGTTCCAGTCTGTTCAGGGCAACACTGAGGCTGCCCGCAGACGTGCCGAACGGCGTGCATACCGTGCGCGCCTTTCTCTTCAAGAGCGGCAAATTCCTGACCGAAAAATCCCTGCCACTGCGCGTCATCAAGACCGGCATCGAGCAGACGATCACCGATGCTGCCCATGAACGCCCCATTTTCTATGGCGCGTTTTCGGTGTTGCTGGCGGTCATTACGGGATGGACGGCGAGCTTCGTGTTCCGGAAGAGCTAGGTTCTATTTCGCAAGCTGAAACGAAACTTGGCATATGCCGCACCGCTGATACCCCCTCCACGAATTCGGAGTCGATGATCAAGCGCTCTTCTTGCGCTCGACTACCTCCAGATAGGCTTCCGTCAGCCGGCCGAGCACCGACGGCGTTCCCGGCGGTAATACCTTGCCCAGATGCTTCGCCCTCAGCTCATCCATAAAATCCTCCCAGAGCTTCGGCCCGCCATCTTCCAGCAGTTCCGCCCGGATCGACAGCTCCTCCGAAACCGGCAGATGCTTGCGGCCCCATGCACCCATATGGGCAAAGAGCGGCACGAGGTCGATCGCCATTTCGGTGAGGCTGTAGACGGCCTTCTGTTTATGGCTCGGGTCGCCGTCGCGGGTCAAAAGCCCGCGCTCGACCAGCCGCTTCAGCCGGTCAGCGAGGATGTTGGAGGCAATCCCCTCCTCCGAGTTCTGCAGAAGCTCGCGAAAATGCCGGCGATTGCCGAACATGATGTCCCTGATGATGATCAGACTCCAGCGGTCACCCAGGATTTCCAGGGTGAGATTGATCGGGCAGCCGGAGCGATTGAGCGCGTCCATAAATATCTCCAAAAACTGCTTGCACTTTGCCACCAGTCACGCTAATTTTCAACTGCTTGCTTTTAGCAACCAGTTTTGATTATGATACGGTTATCGCGAAGGAGGAAAACGATGAGAAAGCTTGTTGTCTGGAATCTTATGACGCTTGACGGTTATTTCGAGGGAACCAAACCCTGGGACCTCGATTTTCATATGCTCGCCTGGGGCGATGAGCTGGAGCAGTACGCGACCGAGCTCGGCAAGGAGGGCGATCTGCTAATCTTCGGCCGCAAGACCTATGAAGGCATGGCAGCCTACTGGCCGACGGCGCCGGAGACACCTGAAATCGCCGCCTATATGAATGGCATCGCCAAGATCGCCGCCTCGCGGACAATGGACAAGGCGGAGTGGAACAACACTCGCATCGTTCGCGATATCGTCGCCGAGGTCAAGAAACTGAAGGAAGAGCCGGGCAAGACCATGTTCGTCTTCGGCAGTGCCGAAGTGACGGATACGCTGCTGAAAGCGGGATTGGTGGACGAAATCCGCCTCTGCCTTGTTCCTGTCGTTCTCGGCGCCGGCAACCCGCATTTCAAGCCTGCGGCGGAACGGATTCCGATGAAGCTGCTCGGAACCACACCCCTGAAGACCGGTGCGGTGATCCTGCGCTACGAGCCCGCAAAAGCGGGTTAAGCCGAGAGATTGCCGAAGCGTACCGAATAGATGCGGTCGCGACCGAGCACATGGGCAATGAGACTTTCGCGATCGAACAGGCCGGCCATGGCCTTGTGGCGCAGGTCGAGCCCGCCGGTCATGATGCCGAACGCGGGCATCAGCAGGCGGGCGCCATCGGCGGCGAAGCACGGGCGGCGGACGGATTTGTCGCGGCGGCGGACGGTGGCGGACGGATGCAGATGGCCGGCGATCTCGCCGGCCTGCTGGCCGCCCCTCGGTTCGTGGCGGAAGGTCAATCCGCCATAATGCATCTCATCGACAGAGTGACCGGGCAGATCGACCGTGCCATCCGGATCGTGATTGCCGTTGATCCAGATCCATTCGCGGCCGCGTGCCATGTTGACGATCAGGCTGCGGAACTCCTCCGGCAGATGCATGGAGCCCACGCGGTCATGGAAATTGTCGCCGAGTGAAACGACGAGCTTCGGATCGTAGCGGGAGATGACCGCGGCAAGCACAGTCAGCGTCGCCAACGTATCGTAAGGCGGCAGCAGCATGCCGCGCCGTGCGAAGGCTGCTCCCTTTTCCAGATGCAGATCGGAAACGACAAGGATGCCGGCGTCCGGCAGATACAGCGCGCCAAGCGGATCACAGACTGCGGCGACGCCGTGAACGGCGGTCTCTACGCCGGATGCGGGAGTCAATCCGTTCCTGACTTGGCCGTTCATCTCTCGCGCAAGCGCCAGGCGGTTCATCAACTCGGTCTGCCTTCGTTGTTTGGCATGCTTTATTCCATGGCCTCGCGGATCAGATCGTCAGCCGCTTCCGCCAATACCACATCATGCGCCTCGCCCGGCACCGGCACCTTGCCGATTTCCAGCATGACCGGCACGGCAAGCGGCGAGATATGATCCAGCGCCCGGTGGGTGATGTGGCCTTTGATTCGCTTCAGCATATCCCCAAGGCGGCCAATCTCCAAAAGCCCCGTGGCCGCGTCCTGCCGGGTCGCCTGCATCAGGATGTGGTCGGGCTCGTGACTGCGCAGGACGTCATAGATCAGATCGGCGGAGACCGTCACCTGCCGGCCAGTCTTTTCCTTGCCGGGGTGACGGCGCTCGATCAAACCGGCAATGACGGCGCAATTGCGGAAGGTGCGCTTCAGCAGGAAGGATTCATCCAGCCAGGCTTCGAGATCGTCACCGAGCATGTCCTCATCGAAGAGATCGGCAAGGCTGAGACGGCCATTGGCGATCATCAGGCTCATGTCCTCCAGCCCCCAAATGCCGAGCGAATAATCCGTGGCGATGAAGCCCATCGGCTTTGCGCCGGCGCGCTCCAGCCGCCGGGTCAACAGCATGCCGAGTGTCTGGTGCGCCAGCCGCCCTTCGAAGGGATAGGCCACCATGTAGGCGCGGCTGCCGCGTGGAAAGGTCTCGATCAAAAACTCGTCGCGCTTCGGCAGCAGTGACCTGTCCTTCTGCAGCTCCAGCCAATCGCGTACCTGATCCGGCAACCGATGCCGGCGATCGGGATCGTCGATCATCATGCGCACCTGATCGGCAAGGTAGGTGGACAGCGGAAACTTGCCGCCGGCATAGGAAGGAATTTTCGGGTCCATGGAAAAGGTCTGCGAGGCCAGGCATTCATTCTCGCGAATGCCCTCGAAGCGCAGCACCTTGCCGGAGAAGAGGAAGGTGTCGCCGGGCGAAAGCTGTTCGAGAAAATACTCTTCGACCTTGCCGAGGGGGGCGCCGCCGCGACCGAGCGATCCCAGCGCATTGCGCTTCACCAGCCGAATGTTCAGCATCGCCTCCTCGACAATGGTGCCGAGGTTCAGACGATATTGCTGCGCGACCTGCGGATTGGAGACGCGCCAGCGGCCTTCGGGCGTCTTGCGGATGCGGGCATAGCGCTCGTAGGTGCGCAGGGCATAGCCGCCGGTGGCGACGAAATCGACGATGCGTTCGTATGTCTCCCATGACAGGTCGGCATAGGGCGAAGCGCTGCGGATCTCGTCATAGAGTTCCAGCATGTCGAAGGGTTCGGCGCAGGCCATGCCGAGGATATGTTGGGCAAGGACGTCGAGTGCACCGGCGCCGACCGGCGGCGTATCCTGCGCGCCGACATAATTGGCGTCGAGTGCCGCCTGGCATTCCATGACCTCGAAACGATTGGCCGGCACGAGGATCGCCTTGGATGGCTCGTCCATGCGGTGGTTGGCGCGACCGATACGTTGGGCAAGGCGCGATGCGCCTTTCGGGGCGCCGACATGGATGACCAGATCGACATCGCCCCAGTCTATGCCGAGATCGAGCGTCGAGGTGGCGACCACGGCGCGCAGCTTGTTGGCGGCCATGACGGCTTCGACCCTGCGGCGCTGTCCGACATCGAGCGAGCCGTGATGCAGCGCGATCGGCAGATTGTCATCATTGGCCGACCACAGCTCCTGAAACAGCATTTCCGCCTGCGAGCGGGTGTTGACGAAGAGAAGGGTCGTCCGATGCTCTCTGAGCTCGCGGTAGATATCGGGGATGGCGTATTTGGCGGAGTGGCCGGACCAGGGGATGTGTTCCTCGGTCCTGAGGATCGAGATATCAGGCTTGGCGCCGCCGTCGACCATCACGAGGCCGGCATGCCGGTCCATCCCCTCCTCCTGCGCCACCAGCCATTTCTGCAGGTCCATCGGCTCGGCAACCGTTGCCGACAGGCCGATGGTTTGCAGATGAGGCGCCAGCTTGCGCAGGCGCGCAAGGCCAAGCGAGAGCATATGACCGCGCTTCGACGTCACAAGCGAATGCAACTCGTCGAGGACGATGTATTTCAAATCCCTGAAGAAGCGTTCGGCTTCGTGATTGGCGAGCAACAAGGCCACCTGTTCCGGCGTGGTCAGAAGAATGTCCGGCGGATTGAGCTTCTGGCGTTGCCGCTTGCCGGCGGGCGTATCGCCGGTGCGGTTTTCGACAGAGACCGGCAGGCCCATCTCCGTGACCGGCTTCATCAGGTTGCGCTCGATATCGACGGCCAGCGCCTTCAGCGGCGAAATGTAGAGCGTGTGGATGCCGGTAAAGGCCGAACCCGGCGGGATCTTGCCGCGCCGGGTCAGATCGGTGAGCGAGGGAAGGAAACCGGCCAAGGTCTTGCCGGCGCCGGTCGGCGCGATCAGCAACGTGCTCTCGCCGGCCTCGGCACGGGCAAGCAACTCAAGCTGATGAGCACGCGGCTGCCAACCCTTTTCCTCAAACCAGCGGATGAAAGGGGCAGGCAAAGCAAGGCGGCGCTCGGAATCGATCTGGTCCACGGGGGCAAATGTAGTCGAAATGCGAGGGATAGGAAGCGGGGGGATTGTTCACTTCCCAACAGTGGCTTCAGTGTTCGCAGAGAGTGCACCGGGCGCACGGCATACGCTAACTCCGGGTTACATACAGCCTCGCTTAAAAAAGCAATTGACTCCTCCAATAATCACGGATAAAAAATATCCACGATATAAAAAGGACGAACCAATGAAACTCGGCGAAGGCGTTGAACAGGCCATACACAGCGTCGGGATGCTGGCCGGATTGTCCGAGGGCGGAGTGCTTTCGGCGGCGGCGATTGCCGAGTTTCATGGGGTGTCGGTGAGCTATCTCTTGAAGCATCTGCAGGCGCTTTCCGGCGCCGGCATTCTTGATACCGTACCCGGCCCCAAGGGTGGCTACCGGCTGGCGCGTCTACCGGCCAAAATCACCCTTCTCGATATCGTGCTTGCTGTCGAAGGACCGGCGCCCGCCTTTCGCTGCGCCGAGATTCGCCAGCGCGGGCCAAACCCGCTGCCTGGAAAATACTTTGCAAAGCCGTGCGGCATCAGCGCGGCGATGCTGGCAGCCGAGCGGGTGTACCGCGCCGAGCTCGCCAAGACCACCATTGCCGATATCCTCGCCGATCTTGCGGCGGGCGACGACGGCAGCATCGCGGCAAGGGGCTGCGCCTTCCTTGCCCTCAATGAACGCAGAACCACCCGATAGATCCAGAACCCAAGGAGAAAACCATGCAACCTCGTTTCAACTTTGCCAAGGCTTCCCCGGACTCCTACAAGGCCGTTACCGCGCTGGAGAACTTCGTCCAGACCTCCGGGCTGGAGCGTCGTTTCATCCACCTGATCAAGCTCAGGGCGTCGCAGATCAACGGCTGCGCCTATTGCGTCGACATGCATGTCAAGGAAGCCCGGCATGACGGCCTCAGCGAGCAGTGGATCAACCTGATGTGCGTCTGGTGGGAATCGCCCGTTTACGACGACCGCGAACGCGCCCTGCTACGCTGGGTTGATTCCGTCACCAAGATTGCCCAGACCGGCATACCGGATGCGGATTTCGAACCGCTCAAGCAGCATTTCAGCGAGGAAGAGATCGTCAAGATCACCGTCGCAATCGGCGTGATCAATGTCTGGAATCGGCTGGCCGTCGGTTTCCGCGCGCAGCATCCGATCGACAAGGATGCGAAGGCCGCATAGGCACTGAAATGGAAACAAAAAAGCGCGGGACCGAAATCCCGCGCTTTTTTTATTTTTCTCGGTCTCGGCAAGCCGAGACCGATAATGATTAAGCAGCAGCCGAAGCGAAGCCAGCCGTCGGAACTTCCGAGATGGTCTTCAGAACCTGGGAAGCGATCTGATAGGGGCAACCCTGAGAGTTCGGACGACGATCTTCGAGGTAGCCCTTGTAGTCGTTCTTGATGAACGAGTGCGGAACGCGGATGGAAGCACCGCGGTCGGCAACACCGTAGCTGAACTTGTTCCACGGAGCCGTTTCATGCTTGCCGGTCAGGCGCATGTGGTTGTCCGGGCCGTAGACCGCAATATGGTCGTGCAGGTTCTTGTCGAACTGAGCCATGAGCGCTTCGAAATAGGCCTTGCCGCCGACTTCGCGCATGAACTTGGTCGAGAAGTTGCAGTGCATGCCCGAGCCGTTCCAGTCGGTGTCGCCGAGCGGCTTGCAATGGAACTCGATGTCGATGCCGTACTTTTCGCACAGACGCAGCAGCAGGTAACGTGCCATCCAGATCTGGTCGGCGGCGCGCTTGGAGCCCTTGCCGAAAATCTGGAATTCCCACTGACCCTTGGCCACTTCGGCGTTGATGCCTTCGTGGTTGATGCCTGCTTCGAGGCAAAGGTCGAGATGCTCTTCAACGATCTCGCGAGCGACATCGCCGACGTTCTTATAGCCGACGCCGGTGTAGTACGGGCCCTGCGGAGCCGGGTAACCGGATTCCGGGAAGCCGAGCGGACGGCCGTCCTTGTAGAAGAAGTATTCCTGCTCGAAGCCGAACCAAGCGTCTTCGTCGTCGAGGATGGTGGCGCGGCTGTTGGACGGATGCGGCGTTACGCCGTCCGGCATCATGACTTCGCACATGACGAGGGCGCCGTTCGTACGCGCCGGATCCGGATAGATCGCTACAGGCTTCAGCACGCAATCGGAGCTACGGCCTTCGGCCTGCATCGTCGACGAACCGTCGAAGCCCCAAAGCGGAAGCTCTTCAAGCTTCGGAAAATCAGCAAATTCCTTGATCTGCGTTTTACCGCGCAGGTTCGGTACCGGGGTGTACCCGTCGAGCCAGATATACTCGAGCTTAAACTTCGTCATTACGCACCTCATAAGGGTTTAACTACCCGAAGCAGAGAAAATTCGAAGGCGCCCGCCCGGAAATCTTCGCCACCTACGGCCGCCATGTGACATGCATTTGACATGCCAATTTGAACGAGATGCGCTGCCGTTCGAAGAAAAATGCACAAATCGGAGTCAATTTTTGCCAATTTTCCATCGCCCTGGCTCGGATTCTCTCAAAATCGTGAGGAACTTGGCCGAAAGGTGCTGCCAACTTGTCGCAGTGCGGCAGATTCGAAGCAGCGCAACAATTAGGCGCCCGAAAACCACATTCTGGCGTCGCAAAATCTCAAAATGCCTATAAATTCAACCTTTTGCATTTTATTTGTGCAAATACCTCAAAAACGGGCTCCGACTCTGCTACATATAAGCTGTCTCTTGAAGCGCTCCCGCTTGAGCACAAAAAGGGGAGAGACATTGCAATGGCAGTCAGCCCTCAACACGAAACGGCAAAGATTTTTAAGTTTCCCATCAAGACCCGGCCCATTCCTGCCGGCCAACGCGATCAAGTGAACCTCAATCCCGATATCGGCCCGACCATCGCGACGGCTGCTTTCGATAGCTGGTATCATGAGGCCGCCATCTCGGAGTCCGACGAGACCCGCAAACAATAGTCGTCGCCGCTCCCTGCAGCGCGATATAGCGATCCGCCCGATGGTTGGTCGTGACGAAGTGATTGAGCGCGACTACCTCCGCCGAGGGCGCCCAGGTTCCCCACGATGTTTTCCCTTGTTGAGGGATGCGGGCCTATCGCGAATTCGCGAAAATGGGTCGATCAGGCCGATTTCCATGTAACAAACAAAATGCCGTGCACCGGTCTTCCGGCATCCATGCGAATGATGCTGCGCGCAAGAGCGAGGACAGCGAAGCCATGAGCGGCCAATATCGTCCTGATATAGGCCTCCGAGTGGGCGAAACGCAGGGAATCGCGCAGGAGATACCCCTCCTCTTCTTCCGCATCCTCGACGGAAAAGGCAAACACAGCCCCGGATGCGGCCAGTTCCCTGACGATCGCCATGACGCCCTGGAGATTGCCGAGATACATCAGCACGTCGGCCGCCGTGATCAGATCGGCCCGTGCCGGCGCGAGCCCGCCGTCGAAGACGCCGGACTGGAGCGGCGACAGCGACAGATCGGCTTGTCCCAGGTGATCATAGACACCCTTCTCCGCTGCCTTGGCGAGCATGCCTTTCGACAGGTCGAACCCTTCCAGCCGATCGACGCGTCCGCGGATTTCCGGACCGAACAGGCCCGTGCCGCAGCCGAGATCGACGACAAGACGGAAATGCCCGGGCATGCCGGCCGTATCGGCGACCAGAGCCGCGAGCTTCTGCGGCACGCTATAGCCGAGCTTTTCGACCAGCGACGTCTCGAAGCGGTCGGCATAGTCGTCGAAGAGACGCTCGACATAGCGGCTCGGCGGCTGATCGGGCAGATCGGCCGCTCCCAGAACTGAAAGCTTCAGCCGGGCGCCGAAGACATCGCCGGCATCAAGCGCCAGAACCTTGTTCAGCGCCTCGATGGCGCCTTCCGTATTCCCGGCTTTTTCACGATAGGTCGCGAGCGTAAACCAGCCGGCGGCCCAGCCCGGCGTCAACTCCAGCGCCTGCTCCATCAATTCGGCAGCACTGGCCGGCTCGCCGTTTTCGGCGAGCATCTTCGCATAGTCGGCGCGACGGTCGGCGATGACGTCGCCGGAGGAAAGCTGGCTCGGCAGCATGATTTCGGTCCTGTTTGGCACCCGCCTTTGGACGCGGTCACAAAAAAACTCAAGTCCTATTTCAGGCAGACACCTGTTTCGAGTAAGTACGGTTTCAGTACGTATCGGGCAAAAGCGCTTGCGAGTCGCAGGCCACAGCCTTATCTCAAAACCGCTCGACAGGCATTATGGAGACAGCCGCATGTCCGATCAGGTGAACAGGTTCCTCGGCGACTCGCCCGGCCGTACACTCGTGAAGCTTATTATCGTGTCGCTGATCGTCGGTTTCGTGATGAAATTCTTCGGCTGGCGGCCGCTCGACTTCCTCTATGGTGTCCGCCGCTTCCTCCTTGATCTCTGGCACAGCGGCTTTGCCGCGCTCGGCGAGTTCGGCGATTATGTGCTGCTCGGCGCCAGCATCGTCATTCCGCTCTTCATCATCCTCCGCCTTTTCAATTATCGCCGCTGATATGATCTCAAACATTCCGCTTTCTACACGGCGCCACGCGCTGCGTCTCACCGGCCTTGCGCTCGCTGCCATCGTCGCAAGCTGCGCCACGCCGCCCACCCATGTTTCCAACACGCCGGCCAACGACGAGACCGCTTCCGCGCTGCCGCTCGTCAACTCCTTGCGCGCCAAAAACGGTCTGCCGCCGCTCAAGATCGATCCGGCTGCCAGCACGGCCGCGATCTACCAGGCCAAGCGCATGGCTGATGCCGGCAAGATGGAACATCTGATCGGCATCGGCGACAATTTCGGCACGCGCGTCAAGGCGAGCGGCGTCAAGCTGCCGGCGGCCGAAAATATTGCCGAGGGCCAGCGCGACGTGAACGCCGCGGTGACGGCCTGGATCAATTCGCCGAAGCATTTGCACAACATGCTCGGCAAATATAACGGCCTCGGCGTCGCCCTTGCCTATGCTCCCTCTTCCAGTGACAAGCCCTATTGGTCCATGGTGCTGTCTTCGAATTGAAGACGGGCTGATTGGACATGGATCATCGAGAGCATAGCGGAAGGGTTCTGCCTTTCGATGTGACGCACCGGCTGGTGCTGTCGATCGCTATTCCGATGACGCTCGGCTTCATGACGACACCGTTGCTCGGCCTCGTTGATACGGCCGTCGTCGGGCATCTCGGCCTGCCGGACGCACTCGCCGGGCTGGCGATCGGTGCGGTGCTCTTCGATCTCCTCTTCGCGAGCTTCAACTTCCTGCGCTCGTCGACGACTGGCCTGACGGCGCAAGCCTATGGCCGCCGCGACGGGCATGAGCAGCAGGCGGTGTTTTGGCGGGCGCTGCTGTCGGCGCTCGGATGCGGTCTGCTGCTTCTGCTGTTGTCGCCCATATTGCTCTGGCTCGGCATCAGGCTGATGGGACCGGAAGGCGGCATTGCCGACGCGACACGCACCTATTTCTCGATCCGCATGCTATCCGGCCCAGCGGCGCTCGCCAACTACGCCATCCTCGGCTTCGTGCTCGGGCGCGGCCAGGGCCGCATCGGGCTTCTGCTGCAAACCTTGATCAACGGCGTCAACATCATCCTCGCCGTCCTGCTCGGCCTCTGGCTGGGCTGGGGTGTGGCAGGTGTCGCCTGGGGTACTTTGATCGGCGAAGCGACAGGCGCTCTCACCGGCCTTGCCATTGTGCTGCGCGGCTTTGCCGGCGAACCAAGACCTACCCGCGCGGACCTCCTCTCCCGCGCCAAACTCACGCAGCTTTTCGCGCTCAACCGCGATATCCTCATCCGCACGTTCGTGCTGATCGGCGCCTTCACGCTGATGACGCGCATCGGCAATACGTTCGGCGCGGTGACACTTGCCGCCAACGCCGTGCTGATGAACTTCTTTCTGCTTTCCGGCTATTACCTCGACGGACTGGCGAATGCCGCCGAGCAGATCACCGGCCGCTCGATCGGCGCCAACTATCGCCCGGCCTTCGAGCGCGGATTGAAGCTGACCGGGCTTTGGTCCTTTGGGCTGGCATTTGCCGCGACCGTGTTCTTCTTCACCCTCGGCCCGGCGCTGATCCGGCTGCTGACGACCTCGGAGGAGGTGCGCACTGCGGCCGAAACTTACTTGCCCTGGGCCGCTGTCACCGGGCTCACCGGCGCGCTCGCATTTCTGATGGATGGCGTCTTCATCGGCGCCACATGGTCGCGCGACATGCGCAATCGCATGCTGATGTCGTTCGCCGGCTATCTATTGGCACTTGCCGTCTTCGTGCCGACCCTTGGCAACCACGGCCTGTGGCTGGCCATGAACGCCTTCCTGCTGTTCCGCGGCATTTTCCTGGTCATGGGGCTGAAGAAGCGGGCCTATCAGACGTTTCTGTCGGCCCAATGATCGAGCCTGCTGTCGCGCAACTCGCGGATCGAGCCGACACGCTCGCGGTCGAGCAGCTTCGACAGGCCGCTCACGATACGGCCCGGCAGGCCCGGGCCTTCATAGACCATGCACGAATAAAGCTGCACGAGATCGGCGCCGGCCTTGATCTTCTCCAGCGCCGTCTCCGCCGATGAAACACCGCCAACGCCGATAATCGGCAGGGCCGCACCGACGCGGCGACGCATCTTTGCGAGGACGACTGTGGATTTTTCGAAGAGCGGCTGGCCGGAGAGGCCACCGGCTTCCTTCGCCTGGGCCTGATCTCTCAGCCCGTCGCGCGAAAGCGTGGTGTTGGAGACGATCAACCCGTCCAGCGCATGAGCCAAAACTTCGGCAGCGATGTCATCCATGCCCTCTTCCGTCAGATCGGGGGCTATCTTCAAAAAAACCGGGATCTTTTTGCCTGCCTTTGCCGCCTCTTCGTCGCGTGCGGCAAGCACTGCCGACAACAGCGCCGAAAGGCTTTCCCGCGCCTGCAGATCGCGCAGGCCCGGCGTGTTCGGCGAGGAGATGTTGGCGGTGAAATAGCGCGCCACGGAATAGAAACGGCGGATGCCGGCGACGTAATCGGCGATCCGGTCGGCGCTATCCTTGTTGGCGCCGATGTTGACGCCGATGATGCCCTTGCCGCGGATCGGCTGCAGACGCCGGAAGGCCGCATCGTGGCCTTCATTGTTGAAGCCGAGGCGGTTGATGACGCCCTCGTCCTCGACCAGGCGGAAGATGCGCGGGCGCGGATTGCCGGATTGCGGCTTCGGCGTCACCGTGCCGATTTCGGTAAAGCCGAAGCCGAGCTTCAACAGCGCCTCCGGCACCTCGGCGTTCTTGTCATAGCCGGCGGCCATGCCGAGCGGATTGGCAAAATCCAATCCGGCCACAGTCTGACGCAGTCGGGGATCATTGCTGATCCGGCAGGCCGGAACAAGACCGGATCTCAGCGCCGCGATCGACATTCCATGCGCCGTTTCCGGATCGAACATGAAGAGACCACGCCGGCCGAGATCGCGGAAGGCGCCGATCATTCCGGCATCTCCGGAAAGACATGCGCGCCATCGGGGCCAAGCGGCAACGGCTTTTCCCAGAGCACGGCCGAAAGCTGCAGCGGCGCGTAGAGATGCGGGAAAAGATCGCCGCCACGCGAGGGCTCGAACACCAGCTTGTCGCCGAGCGCGTCGCCGTCGATCGCCACCAGCAGCAGGTCCTCCTGGCCGACAAAATAGCGTGCGGCGGTTTCCTTCGCCTGCTTTGCCGTCGAAAGGTGGATGAAATTGTCGGTCAGATCGATCGACGCGCCATTAAAAACACCGGTTTGTCTGGCTTGCTGCCAGAGCGTATCCGGCACGATCTTGTAAACCACTGGCATCGCAGTCATCATCCTTACATGACTTGTGTCCTTGATAGGGCTTTGCACGAAAACCGTTGCCGATGTCCACGGGGATCACCGGGAAAAGTGCAGATGGATGCACATTAAGCAGAAAATTCGGAGGATGACATGACGAAGGAAATGGTATCAGGCCTTGCGGCCCTCATCCTGCCTGCCGCTCTTCTTCTCGCCACGCCCGGCTACGCCGCGGAGCCGGACCCCACGCGCTTCCAGCTCGAGCGCAGCGGCGATCATTTCGTCCGTTTGGATAAGCAAACCGGTGCCATGTCGATCTGCCAGGATCAGAACGGCAATCTGGTCTGCCGCATGGCCGCCGATGAGCGCGCGGCCTATGAAAACGAACTCGATCGCCTCTCCGAGCGCGTCTCGAAGCTGGAAAAGACGGTCGCCTCAAGCAGCGGATCGAACCTGCCGAGCGACGCCGACATCGATCGGACCCTTGGGATCATGGAGAAATTCATGCGTGGCTTCATGGGAATGGCGAAGGAATTCCAGAAGGAAGCGCCCGACACCCAGGCGCAGCCGCAGAAGACCTGAAGCTACTGGAATCAAAAAGCGAAAGCAAGGGGACAAAGGACCTTATTCCTACGCCGCCCTTTACTCGTGAAAAAGCCTCGGTTAACCTTTCTTTAGGGGTCAAACGCCGAACATTCCGGCTTCCGAGTGTGCTGAACCGCAATGTTGTCACATGAGCAGATATGGAGCGCGATCGACAGGCTTGCCGAACGGCATGCCCTGACGGCATCCGGTCTTGCCCGGCGCGCCGGCCTCGACCCCACATCGTTCAACAAGTCGAAGCGGCTGAGCCAGGACGGACGTTTGCGCTGGCCCTCGACGGAATCGATCGCCAAGGTGCTGGATGCGACCGGAGCCAGCATGGAGCAGTTTCTCGGCTGCATGCGCTCGGTGGAAAGCACAAGCAGCGCAGCCGACCGCGCTTTTCCTTTGCCGACAAGCTCCATCCCCTTGCTCGGCTTCGCCCAAGCCGGCGCTGGCGGCTTTTTCGATGACGGCGGCTTTCCGGTCGGCCAGGGGTGGGACATGGTGGAGTTTCCGGTGTCCCCCGGGCAAAAGGGCGGCGTCTATGCGCTTGAAGTGCAGGGCGAGAGCATGCTGCCGCTCTACCGGGATGGCGATGTGCTGATCGTCGAACCGGGGGCACAAATCAGGCGCAATGATCGGGTAGTCGTCAAGACCCGCGAGGGCGAGGTCATGGCCAAGGTGCTGCTGCGACAGACCGCGCGGTCGATAGAACTGCTGTCGCTCAACCCCGAGCATCCGAATCGGAGCTTCGATCTTGCGGATGTGGAGTGGATTGCGCGCATCATCTGGGCCAGCCAATAGGAAAGTTTTCTCGTTATGCGTCGTGATGTTTGGCTGGCAAGTTTGGCAGGTGTGGTCCTCGGTTCGTGGGTGACGCTGGTTGCCGTGCAGGTCGAGGAGCATGGTTTCAGTTTGTCGAACAGAGCCGGAACCGAAAGCGCACCTGTCGTGAGCGCACCAACGGAAACGGCAAAGGCAGTCACCCCGGCAACAGCCACCTCGGCCCAGCAGCCTGCCGATACGACGAAGCCGGACGGCAAGACCGCGGTGCAACCTGCTGCCGTCGCCGCGCAAGCGACGCCAGCCGCAACGACTACTGTAGCCGCCAACGGCGATCAGTCGGCTACAACAAGCTCAGACGCAACGGCATCGCCCCCCACTCCGGCGCCCACCGCAACGCCGACGTCAACGCTGGAAGGCACGGCGAAAGCTCTTGTCGCCACCAGCTCGGATCAAATTAACAAAGACCAATCCGCAGCGGTCCAGCAGCCGACCATATTGCCCGAAAGCAAGGCGTCCGCCGAGTTGGCGCAGCCGCAGGCGACACCAGTAAATCCGGGCGAGACGCAAGTGGCGCAGGCAACGCCGACAAACCCGGCGCCGTCGAACCAAACCGATGCGTACCAAACGCCGGCGAGCCGGATGCCGGCCGACCAGATGGACAGGGAGCAGGCGGCCGAGGCCCTCAGGACCGAGCCTGCTGAACCGCCATCGCAGCAGGCGTCGACCGGCAGCGACGAAAAGCCGATCGAGCAAGCAAAGCCGGTGGAACTGGTGCGGCCATTTTCGGACCGCGCCGGCATATTGACCATTGCCGGCAAGAGCGTGCAGCTCCCCGGCATCATTCCGACCGATGTCGAGCGGATGTGCACCGGGCCGAATGGCAAGAGCTGGCCCTGCGGGGCGGCGGCGCGTACCGCTTTCCGCATGTATCTGCGCGGCCGCACCATCGACTGCGACCTGCCGAACCCGACCTGGCAAGGTACGGTGACCGGCGCCTGCCGCTATGTTCGCGTCGATCTCAGCGAATGGCTGGTGCGTTTCGGCTGGGCCGAGCCTGAGGCTGGATCGCCCTTGGTCGCCCTTGCGGAACAGGCAAAGCAGCAGAAACGCGGTATCTACGGCGACGATCCGCGAGCGGGCGGAAAATCGACGCTCGCTCCTCCGCCGGCCAAGGAAAATCCGCTCAATCCGATCTGACGTCATGCTTCCAACACGCGCTCTTGTCATGAGAGGCGCGACTTTCTAGTCTGCTGCCAAATTGAAGGATTTTGCACTGCCATGAACAAGCCGCTTTCCGCCCATGAAGCCCTGATCTACGTCATGGTGATCGCATCCGCCGTCGATCGGACCATGAACGACAAGGAATTGGGCCGGATTGGCGAGCTGATCCACGCACTGCCGGTTTTCGACGGCTTCGATGACGAGCGACTGATCTCCGTTTCGCGCGATTGCGCCAAGCTTCTCGCTGGCAACGAAGGGCTCGATATT
This sequence comes from Rhizobium sp. SEMIA4064, assembly GCF_003025035.1. Taxonomy (GTDB): domain Bacteria; phylum Pseudomonadota; class Alphaproteobacteria; order Rhizobiales; family Rhizobiaceae; genus Rhizobium; species Rhizobium paranaense. The sequence continues at coordinate 301,193 of NZ_PYJN01000005.1, read as the reverse complement.
GTGCTGGAAACCGTGCGCGACACCCTGCCGGCGCGGCTCTACGACACTGCCTATGCACTTGCCGTCGAGGTGGCCTCTGCCGATTTCTCGGTCAAGGCAGAGGAACTGCGCCTGCTCAGCCTGCTGCGCGACCGTCTCGGTCTCGACAAGCTGACCTGTGCCGCCATCGAGCGCAGCGCTATTGCCCGCTACCGCAAGGGCTGAGACGCTTCATCAATAAAGTCCGTAGGGAAAATATCGCAGATAGATTTCCTGCAGCCGGCTGTCGCGGGACAATGTTGCCAGCGCGTGATTGATCGCGGCCGTCAGATCGGCGTCCTGCTGCCGCAACATGATGGTCATGCCCTCGCCCAGGAATTGCTGGGAGAGATAGGGGCCATCAAACAGCGCGCAGCATTTTTCAGCCGATGACGACGATACCCAGAAGGACAGTTGCAACCCATCGGCAAAGGCAGCGTCGACCTTGCCGTCCTTCACCGCCGTTAGCAGCGCGTTCTTGTCGTCAAAGGGAACCTGCTTGATGTCGGGGAAAAAGGCGGCGAGCATCGACTCATGCGCCGTGCGCTTGACCACGCCCACAGAATGACCGGCAAGGGCGGCGGCCGTCGTGCCGTCGATCGACGCCTTGAGATTGCGGACGAAGCGGGCAGGCAACATCAGGAAGGGACGCGAAAAGGCAAAGCTCTTGCGCAGCTCAGGCGTCACGGCGACGCCGGCAATCACCGCATCACCTTGCGAGGCGGATAGCGCGCCCTGCAATTCATCGAATGGCAGCGCCTGGATCTGACATTTGTCCGATATGCCGAGCTCGTCGCAAATCTCGCGCGCAAGATCGACATGAAAGCCGGCGAGCTTGCCGTTCTGATCGGCGAAATTGAAAGGCGGAAAGTCGACGGAGGTCAGGAAGCGAAGCCTGACCAGCGAAGAAAGGTCTGGCTTCGGCAGCCGCTCTCGCGAGTCGAACAGGATCGGTAGGCCGGAGGGTGGCGCCTCCTGGGCGGCCAGAGGCATGGCGCAGGACGCGGAAAGCAGCGCCACGCATGCCACGCGCCTGGCCAAGGATTCCAACGACGAAAGGCAAACACGCATGACGATGATCCCCTCCGGTCGGTTCGCGGTTTCCGATTTCGAAACCGGTGTAACAGAGTCGTGCCGAGGGGAGAATGCAATAGCCGGAAAAAGCGGGGATAGCCGGCAGAATCGGGCCTGAAAGATACTGATGTTAGCGGTCGATTAAGCTCTATCGATTCTATTTGGCATCGACGACGTCGGCTCCCGAAGCTGATCGCATGACGCAGGTCGTCCGAACCTTGCTGGCCAAGGTATCTCATAAAATTCGGCTTCACTTGCGTGCATCAGGCAGCAAGCGCGACGTCCATCTTTTCTCCAGGGAAAGCGGATCATGGCGCGCTGTCGTTGGTGCTGCGCGATATCCTTCGGGCGGATCGTCATGTTCAGGAACCTGAAAATCAAAACCAAGATGCTCGCCGTGATCCTCTTTCTCGGGATCATCTCTTTCGCCGGCTTGCTCTACATCGTCAGCGAATTCCGCAAAGCGGACGAGGTCTACAGCGCCTTCCTCGACAACGAGGCCGTTGCGGCGACGCAAGGCACGCGCTCCAGCACATCCGTTCTCGCCTCCGTGCTGCAGGCAAGCATGATGCTGAATTTCGATCCCGACAGCGACGTCTTCAAGACGGTCGCAGCGGGCAAGAGCCGTTTCGCGGAGGCCAAGGATCGGTTGAAACAAGCCGAAATCCAGGTTCCTGCGCAAAAGGCTCAAATCGATGTGATCCTCGCGGGCATAGACGAACTGGAAGCGCTGACGAACAAAATGATCGACCAGCGCAAGAGCGGCGACGTCAAAGGCGCGACCGCAACCATGATCGCCGTCAGCGACAAGTTGACCGCGCTCGTTGCCAAGATGCAGGCGGACAACAACGAGTTGACCGACCGGATGGACAAGGGCGCCGATGACGTGTCGGCCCACGTCAACACCACAATCAACTACACGCTCGCCATTTTCGGCACTCTGACGTTTCTGGCCATCGGCCTTGGCCTCTATGTCGCGCAGACCGAAATTGCGACACCGTTGGCGCGCCTGCATCGCCGCATGGTGACGCTTACCAGCGGCGACACGACGAGCGAGATCGAGGGTCTCGACCGCCGCGACGAAATCGGTCAAATGGCCTCGGCAGTTTCCGTTTTCCGCGACAACGCCATCGAACGCGCCCGGCTGGAAGCGCAGGCCGAAGCCGACCGTAACCTCAGCGACAGCGAACGCGCCGAACGTGAGGCGCAGCGGGTGGCAGAAGACGCGCATCTGCAGCAGGCAGTGCAGGCGCTCGGCGACGGCCTGAAGCGTCTGGCCGACGGCGATCTCGTCACCCACATCAACACGCAGTTCGTCGCCCATCTCGACCAGCTACGGCAGGATTTCAACAATTCGCTGATCAAGCTGAACGAGGCGATGCAGGCGGTCGGCGCCAATGCGCGCGCCATCAATGCCGGCGCCAACGAGATCCGCGGTTCCGCTGAAGAGCTTTCCAAGCGGACTGAACAACAGGCCGCCGCCGTCGAAGAAACGGCGGCCGCCCTGGAACAAATCACCACCACGGTCAAGGACGCGGCCAAGCGGGCGGAAGAAGCAAGCCAGCTTGTCGCCCACACCCGCGCCGGCGCCGAACGGTCCGGCGAGATCGTCCGCAACGCCGTCAGCGCCATGCAGCAGATCGAGAAATCCTCCTCCGAGATCGGCAACATCATCGGCGTGATCGACGACATCGCTTTTCAGACCAACCTTCTCGCTTTGAACGCCGGTGTCGAAGCAGCCCGCGCCGGTGAAGCCGGCAAGGGCTTTGCGGTCGTCGCCCAGGAAGTGCGCGAACTGGCGCAGCGCTCGGCCAATGCCGCCAAGGAGATCAAATCGCTGATCACCGCGTCCAGCACGCATGTGCAGACCGGCGTCGATCTCGTCGACGAGACCGGCAAGGCGCTCGACGCCATCGTCTCGGAAGTGCAGGAGATCAACCGGCATGTGCATGCCATTGCCGAAGCCTCCCGCGAACAATCGGCGGGCCTGCAGGAGATCAATACCGCCGTCAACGCCATGGACCACGGCACGCAGCAGAACGCCGCCATGGTCGAGGAGAGCACAGCCTCCAGCCAGAGCCTGGCAACGGAAGCCGCCTCGCTGACGGCCCTGCTCGGCCAGTTCCGCATGACCGGAACCGAAGGTAGTTACGTTGCTTCCGCGGCCCCGTCGAGCCACGCGCCGCGCATCTCCACCCGCCCCGCACCGCGACCGGCTGTTGCTCCGGTTCGTGCCGTCGAAGGGACGAAGGCACGCCCGGCCCCCTCACCCGCCCGCGCGCTCGGCCAGAAGCTGATGAGCGCCTTTGGCGGCAACAGCCAGACAGTTTCGGCTCCCCCAAAGGACGCGGACTGGACGGAATTCTGAGGCCGTCAGCGCTGCTCGGCGCTATAACTCCACATGAAAACAGGCGGGACGCTTCATCGCATCCCGCCTGTTTCTTTGAAGGGGCCTATTGATCCGTTTTTCTTTTGGAGAAAGAAAGCCGTTCGACATTCGCGTGGCTGACGCCGCCCGTTTCACCCCGCCACCTGACCAGCCGCGCGGGAGCGCCGACATAGATGCCATAGGGTTCGGTCTTTCCCTTGACGACGGCATTGGCGCCGATGACGCATCCTTTGGATATATGGGAGCCGCCAAGGATTTTCGCCCCGGCGCCGATCCAGACATCGTCTTCGATGACAACCGGCTTCTTGGTGACGCCCTGCATGCGAATGGGCTGTGTTGGATCATCGAAATTGTGGTCGAACGAAACCACCATGGCATGAGCGGCGATCCGCACATCATTGCCGATCGTGATGCCGCCGCGCCCGAGCAGAATGGCGTAGTCGTTGAGGGAGACGCTCCGGCCGATCTCGATGCTGCCGCGTTGGGCATCGATGACGATCCCCTTGCGGAGAAAGGCCTTTGGCCCGATGCTGACGCTGCCATCCTTCCAGATAATCGTCGCACTGGGCGGCACCTTGGTGCGGCGGGAAATCTTCAACACGCCGCGCGTGAAGACCGCCCTCAACCTGTAAAACAGCGCAACATTGAGCATCGGCATCCGCTCCAGTTAAGGGATGACCTTCTGGCACGAATGTCTGGCATTAACCTGAATAAGGACGGGTATTCACCTCAGCGGCCGTTCCATCGCAGCCTTCCGCGAGGGATTTGCTGAAACGCTACAGACGAAGATGCCGTTCTTGACATTGCAGCCTTTTTGTATATATGAAAACTGTTGGCAAACTTTTAGTTTTCGTATATACAAAATCTAATGAAATTACTTGGGACGAGCCGAAGCGAATAGCCAATTTGGAGAAGCACGGCCTTGACTTTGCCGCTCTATCTCTCGAATTCTTCCTGAATTCCATTGTGATCCCCGCGAAGAAGAATCGCCCCCAGGCTATCGGCAAGATGCAAGACGGCACGATTTCAGTGATCTTCGGCACCCTTGGTTCGGAAGGCATATCCGTCATTTCCATGCGCCGCGCCAATAGTAAAGAAAGGAGCCTGCTCTGATGGTTGTCAAATTTGAACGTCCGCGTTCCTTCAAAGAAGGCCGAGGTTATACGAAGCAGGATTGGGATGAGGTTTCCGACAACCCGCCAGTCACGGAAGAGACGTTACGAAAGGCCAAGCCGTTTACGGAGGCATTCCCTGAACTCACCGAGGAAATCCGCAGGAATCTAGGCGGGCGTCCCAAATCGGAAAATCCCAAGCTTGCCGTCAGCATTCGCCTGGACCGTGATGTTGTCGAAGCTTTCAAGGCGGACGGCGAAGGCTGGCAAAGCCGTATAAACGAGGCTCTGCGGAAGGCCGCTGGTCTATTGAGGTAAATTGAAATAGCTGGAGCGGGTGAAGGGAATCGAACCCTCGTATTCAGCTTGGGAAGCTGCTGCTCTACCATTGAGCTACACCCGCATGACATCCAGAGATGTCCAACAGTTGGCGGCCTGTGTCAAGGCCGCCAAATAGAGGATCACAGCCGGAAGTGCTTGGAAAGCTTCAGGCCCTGCGCCTGATAGTTTGAACCAACGCCGGAGCCATAGAGGCTTGAGGGTTGTTCCAGCATGTGCTCGTAGACCAGACGGCCGACGATCTGGCTGTCTTCGAGGATGAAGGGGACTTCGTGGCTGCGCACTTCCAGCACGGCGCGGCTGCCGCGGCCGCCGGCGGGTGCGTGGCCGAAGCCGGGGTCGAAAAAGCCCGCGTAATGAACGCGGAATTCGCCGACCAAGGGATCGAAGGGCGTCATTTCGGCGGCATAATGCGGCGGCACATGAACGGCTTCGCGCGAGACGAGAATGTAGAATTCGTCCGGATCGAGGATCAGTTCGGTCCGGCCACGGCTATAGAGCGGCTCCCAGAAATCGAAGATATCGTGCTGGGCCTTCTTGTCGACGTCGACGACAGCCGTGTGATGCTTGCCGCGATAGCCGATCAGGCCTTCCTTATCGCCCGCCAGATCGATCGAGAGCGCGATGCCGCCGCCGGTGACGTTCGGCTTCTTGCTGGCGACCAGCGTCTCGCTCTCGTGCAGCGCCAGCAGTTCCGGCTCGGAGAGCATGGCCTGGCCGACACGGAAGCGGATTTGCGACAGGCGCGAGCCGCGACGCACGACGATCGGGAAGGTGCGCGGACTGATTTCGAGATAGAGCGGGCCGGAATAGCCGGCCGGGATCTTGTCGAACTCCTGCGCGCGGTCGGTGATGACGCGGGTGAAGATATCCAGGCGGCCAGTCGAGCTTTTTGGATTGGCGGAAGCGGACATATCGGCCGGCAGGTCGAGCCGCTCCATTAGCGGGACGATGTAGACGCAGCCGGTTTCCAACACCGCGCCTTCCGAGAGATCGACGACGTGCAGCTTCAGCCGGTCGAGCTTGTCGGCGACAAGATGCGACGGGCCGGGCATGAAGCTGGCGCGGACACGGAAAGCATGCGCACTGAGCCTGAGATCCAGGCTCGCCGGCTGGATCTGATCGACATCCAGTTCTTTTTCGCTCGTCAGCCGTCCCGCTTCGAAGAGCGCTGCAATGGCGCGATCGGCCAAAATTCCAGTAGTGCGAGCCATCATGCCTCTTTCCCAGCGTATGACAGGGCAAGTCGAGAACAAACTTGCCGGTTATGCGCCGTACAAATGTTACTGCGGCCTCAGCACATCCTGGCGGACGCGCGGGCAGTAATTTGCCGCAGACAAAACCAAACTCGGGGAATTGACGCAAGCGGTCAACGGCAGTATTGCAACTTATCCCGTGGTGATTTGGCCGGTCGGCTTGCAGCCACGTTAAACAAGTGGCTAAAAGGACCGGGGTTAAACCGGTCTGCTTTCGCGACCGGTTTTTTTGTTTTGAAAGTGGTGATGGCATGAGCAAGACTTGGCGCCCCGCAACCCAGCTCGTTCACGGTGGAACGCTCCGTTCGCAATTCGGCGAGACATCCGAAGCAATCTATCTGACGCAAGGCTTCGTCTACGACACGTCGGAAGCTGCCGAGGCCCGTTTCAAGGGTGAGACCGACGGCTTCATCTACGCCCGCTACGGCAGCCCGACGAACGACATGTTCGAAAAGCGCATGTGCGCTCTGGAAGGCGCCGAAGATGCCCGCGCCACCGCTTCCGGCATGGCCGCCGTTTCCGCCGCCATCCTCTGCCAGTTGAAGGCCGGTGATCATATCGTCGCAGCCCGCGCCCTCTTCGGCTCCTGCCGCTGGGTCGTCGAGACGCTGGCGCCGAAATACGGTATCCAATGCACGCTGGTGGACGGCCGCTTCATCGAGAACTGGGAAAAGGCGATCCAGCCGAATACCAAGGTCTTCTTCCTGGAGAGCCCGACCAACCCGACGCTGGAAGTGGTCGACATCGCCGCCGTCGCCAAGCTCGCCAACCAGATCGGCGCCAAGGTCGTGGTCGACAACGTTTTCGCGACGCCGCTGTTCCAGAAGCCGCTGGAACTCGGCGCCCACATCGTCGTCTATTCCGCCACCAAGCATATCGACGGCCAGGGCCGCTCGCTCGGCGGCGTCATCCTCTCCGACAAGCAGTGGATCGACGAGAACCTGCACGACTACTTCCGCCACACCGGCCCGGCCATGTCGCCGTTCACGGCCTGGACGCTGCTGAAGGGCATTGAAACCCTGCCGCTGCGCGTCAAGCAGCAGACGCAGAACGCAGCCAAGGTCGCCGACTTCCTCGCAGAGCAGAGCAAGGTCGGCAAAGTGATCTATCCCGGCCGCAAGGACCATCCGCAGGCCGACATCATCGCCAAGCAGATGACCGGCGGCTCGACGCTGGTGGCCTTCGAGCTGAAGGGCGGCAAGGAAGCGGCTTTCAAGCTGCAGAACGCGCTGGAGATCGTCAAGATTTCCAACAATCTCGGCGACTCGAAGAGCCTGATCACTCATCCCGCCACCACCACGCACAAGAACCTCACGGACGAAGCCCGTGCCGAACTCGGCATCTCGCCGGGAACCGTGCGCTTTTCGGCAGGGATCGAGGACAGCGAGGATCTGGTCGAAGATTTCGCCCGCGCACTGGCGCAGGTCTCCGGCTGACGTTCTACCCAAACCCGCCTGAATATTGTTCGGGCGGGCTTACACATCTTGAAAACAGACCGCGCGCCTATACTTTCGATCGCGGACGATTAACCTTTAGAGTTAGTCATAACATCTGAAAATCCGAAGGATTTAATCCGCTAAAGGCGTTTTCACCAATCCATTCCTTGACGGAACAGGTCGCTTTATAGGATACCCCTAAGTATCCCGCTTTCCGTGGGATCATAGAAAGCGGATAAGGTGCCCTAGACTTAAAATGCTGGAGCGTCCTTTGTGCGTTCGTTTGAGCGCGCGACGTTTCGGAGTAGTGACCAAGGTGTCAGGCATGTATCGCGCTCTAACACACGACATCGAAGTTGTTGTCGAACCCTTTTATCTGGAGGAGCAATCCGATCCGGATGACGATCGTTACGTCTGGGGTTATCGCATCGTGATTTCCAACCACTCGACCGTCTCCGTGCGGCTGGTGACGCGCTACTGGCACATCACCGATCAGAACGGCATGGTGGACGAAGTGACCGGACCCGGCGTTGTGGGTGAGCAGCCGAGGCTGCGGCCCGGCGATACCTATGAATATTCTTCTGGCTGTCCGCTCGACACACCCTCAGGCATGATGTTCGGCCACTACCAGATGGAGACGGACGACGGGAAGCTGTTTCACGTCAAAATCCCAGCCTTTTCGTTGGATACGCCCAACTTGCTGCGGACGCTGAACTGAGCCGATTGAAGCGGCTCAGCTTTTCGCGGAACCGCAACACCGTTTCATCTCTTTGTTCTTCGCAATGCCGGACGGAGAACTATCCCGCCCTTTTCCTGAAATCGCTCAGACTTCCGTCACCTCGGACACCTCGAAGCGATAGGTCGTCGAACAGAATTCGCAGGTGACGGCGATCTCGCCATTGTCCTGGCTCGCTTCGATCTCCTCGGCGGAGAAGCCGCGCAACACGCCCTTCAGCTTGTCGCGTGAACAGGTGCAGCGGTCGAAGACCGCCTTGGGCTCGTAGACGCGCACGCCGCGCTCATGGAAGAGGCGGTACAACAGACGCTCGGTGCCGACCTGCGGATCGGTCAATTCGTCGGCGTCGATGGTCTCGACCAGCGTGCGGGCTTCCGCCCAGGCATCATCCTCGACGTGTTCGCGCAGGCTCGTGTCGCCGTCTCCGCCGTGGAAATCCGGCTGGCGCATGCGCTCCGGTGCTTCCGGTAGGAACTGCGCGACAAGGCCGCCCGCCCGCCAGCGATGGCGCGGCTTGCCGGCCTCGTCGCGATCGAACAATTCGGCAGCGCCGAGGCGGACGCGCGTCGGAATCTGTTCCGACTGGCGGAAATAGGTGCCGGCAATCTCTTCGAGCGACGCACCGTCGAGCGCCACGATCCCCTGATAGGGCTGACTGAAGCGACCCTGATCGATGGTGAAGGCGAGGACGCCCTTGCCGAGCAACTGTTCCGGCTCGGTCTTGCCGGCGGCCACTGCCTGCGCCAGCGCCTCGTCATCGAAGCGGGCATAGGCGCGCACGTTCTCCGGCGTCGAAAAATCGGCGACCAGAAGGTCGACCGGTCCGTCGCTCTTCGTCTGTACGGTGAACTTGCCCTCGAACTTCAGCGAAGTGCCGAGCAATACGGTCAGCACCACCGCCTCGGCTAGCAACCGCGCGACAGGAGCCGGATAGCTGTGCCTAGCGAGAATTGCGTCCAACAGCGGCCCGAGCTGCACAGCGCGGCCACGGACATCAAGACCCTCTACCTGGAAGGGAACGACATGATCGTCGCCGGCAAAATCAAACTGACCCAGCGAGGCTGCACTTTCCGCCATTGCTCTACTCCTACTGCGCCCGCGACATCAAACGCGGTTCTATATCCTCAGATCGCGCCCAGGCACCAAGCAAGAATCGATTTTTGCGCATGAAGGCGGTTTTCCGCCTCATCGAAAACAACGGATTGCGGACCGTCGATCACCTCGTCCGTCACTTCCTCCCCGCGATGGGCGGGCAGGCAATGCATGAACAACGCGTCCTTGCCGGCCTGTGCCATCAAAGCCGCGTTGACCTGATAGGGCTGGAAGACGTTGTGACCGCGGGCCCGGTGCTCCTGATTCATGGAAACCCAGGTATCGGTTACCACACAATCGGCGCCGGCGACCGCACGGTCGGCATCATGCGAGAGCATGATTTCGGCGCCCTCGTTGCGGGCCCAGTTCAGATAGTGATCCTTGGGCTCAGAACCAAGGGGTACGGCCATGTTCATGCGATAGCCGAAACGGGCAGCTCCTTCGACCAGCGAATGCAGCACGTTGTTGCCGTCGCCGGTCCAGGCAATGGTCTTACCCTTGATCGGGCCACGATGCTCCTCAAAGGTCATGATGTCGGCCATGATCTGACAGGGATGCGTGTCGTCGGTCAGCGCGTTGATGACCGGCACGGTCGCGTGCTGGGCGAGTTCCAACAGGCGCGAATGTTCGGTCGTGCGGATCATGATCGCGTCGACATAGCGCGACAGCACCTTCGCCGTATCGCCGATCGTCTCGGCGCGGCCGAGCTGCATTTCCGTACCCGACAGGAACAGCGTCTCGCCGCCGAGCTGGCGCATGCCGACGTCGAAGGAGACGCGGGTGCGGGTGGACGGCTTCTCGAAGATCATCGCCAGCATCTTGCCGGCCAGCGGCTTGTCGGCCGCACCTGCCTTCAGCGCCTGCTTTCGCACGATGGCATCGTCAATGATGCTGCGCAGATCGGCAGCCGCGACGGCCGAGAGATCGAGAAAGTGTTTCGGTGAAGCCATGTCCCTACCTGTACTCCAGAAATGATAACGCCCGCTGTGAGGGCAAAAACGCCCCGATCAGCAGGCGTTGAACTCAAGCCGACTTCTTGACGCGGGCGGCGCGCAGAGATTCTGCAGCGCGTTCGATACGGACAAGGCCTTCGCGCGCCTCCTCGGCCGTGACCACCAGCGGCGGCAGCAGACGGATGACGTTGTCGCCGGCCGGCACACCCAGCAGATGTTCGGCGCGGATCGCCTGCAGTAGATCCGACTGCGGAATGGCAGCCTTGATGCCGAGCAGCAGCCCCTCGCCGCGGACATCCTCGATAATATCCGGAAAACGATCCTTGAGCGAGGCCAGACCCTGGCGGAAGACCAAGGCCACATCGCGCACATGCTGCAGGAAGCCATCCGACAGCACGACATCGAGCACGGCGTTGCCGACCGCCATGGCGAGCGGATTGCCGCCATAGGTCGAGCCATGCGTGCCCGCCTTCATGCCCGAGGCCGCCTCCGCGGTCGCAAGGCAGGCGCCGAGCGGAAAGCCACCGCCGATGCCCTTGGCGACAGCCATGATATCCGGCGTGATGCCGGCCCATTCATGGGCGAAGAGCTTGCCGGTGCGACCGACGCCACTCTGAACCTCGTCGAGGACCAGAAGCAGGCCATGCTCGTCGCAGATCTGACGCAGGCCGCGCAGGAACTCGTTGGTCGCCGGGCGGATACCGCCCTCGCCCTGCACCGGCTCGATCAGGATCGCAGCCGTAGCACCGGTAATCTCGGCACGCACGGCGTCGAGATCGCCGAAAGGCACCTGGTCGAAGCCGGGGGCCTTCGGGCCGAAACCTTCCAGGTATTTCTCCTGGCCGCCGGCAGCGATCGTCGCGATCGTGCGGCCATGGAAGGCGCCTTCGAAGGTGATGATATGGTATCTGTCGGGATGCCCCTTGAAGAACTGGTAGCGACGCGCCGTCTTGATGGCGCATTCCAGAGCCTCGGCTCCGGAATTGGTGAAGAACACCTTGTCGGCGAAGGTGGCGTCCGTCAGCCGCTTCGACAATTTCTCCTGGCCCGGCACCTCATAGAGGTTGGACAGGTGCCAGACCTTGTCAGCCTGCGACTTCAACTCTGCAACCAGATGGGGATGAGCGTGGCCAAGCGAATTCACCGCAACGCCGGCGGCAAAATCGAGGTAGCGCTCGCCGGTCTCCGTGATCAGCCACACGCCCTCGCCTCGCTCGAACCGCAGCGGAGCACGCATGTAGGTGTCATAAAGCGGCGCGGTTTCAGCCATGGCGCATTCTCCTCGATCACAACCTTTAGGGCCTGTCGTTTCCTTCGTGTGAAACGGGCCCCGGAAAATCAAAAATGCCGCCTTTCGGCGGCCTGAGCACTATTGATGTTTTGCACTGCGATGTCAACAAAACTGGCGATTTAGCAGGTGCGGCAGAGCGCCTCCGGAGGGAGGCCATCTCTTCGACAAGTTATATTGCATAAATGCCACTCACGTATAGCAAGTTGGGGAAAACCTCGAAATCGATTCCTCAAGAATCCCGCGACTCTTGTCACGGAGTCAGCCTCACACTAGGTTAAAAACCAATTACTAGACTGCATGCGGCGGAACTAGTCACCACAATTTTAAAGCGTTTCACGCCTCGACCCAATGCGAGGCAATGGTGAGGGATTCTGCCATCAGAAACGCGACAGCGGAGACAGGGCATGAATTGGACAGACGAACGCGTCGAGAAGCTGAAAAAGCTGTGGTCCGAAGGTTTGAGCGCCAGCCAGATCGCGGCACAGCTCGGTGGTGTCAGCCGTAATGCCGTCATCGGCAAAGTGCATCGCTTGAGCCTGCCAGGCCGAGCGAAGGCCGGTGGCGCAGCAACCGCAGCTCGAGCGCCGAAGCGCAATACCTCGGCCCCACGGGCGCCGAATTACGCCTCGCGCGTTGCAACCCGCACGGTTACCCGCCAGCAGGGTGCGACGATGCTCAAGGAAGAGGTCGAGATCGATACGGTCCACGAGATCGAATATCGCCCGGCCACCAATGTGGTCGTTCCGATCTCGCGCCGCCTCGGCCTGACGGAACTCACCGAACGCACCTGCAAGTGGCCGGTCGGCGACCCGCTGAAGGATGATTTTCACTTCTGCGGCAACGACAGCCCGGACTCCTCGCCCTACTGCACCTACCACCAGCGGCTGGCTTACCAGCCCGTGCATGAGCGGCGCCGGGCGGCACACTGAGCCATATCAACCATATGAAAAACGGGCCGAAAGGCCCGTTTTCTGTTTCCGCCGCCATGTTGGAGGACGGCCCGCCGGGTTTCCCCGATCAGGCCTCCATAGAATAACCCGCGCCGCGAACGGTGCGGATGACATCCTGCATATTGGAGAAATTCAGCGCTTTGCGCAGACGGCCGACATGCACGTCGACGGTGCGTTCGTCGACATAGATATCGTGCCCCCACACGCCGTCGAGCAACTGAGAGCGCGAGAAGACACGGCCGGGCGATGACATCAGGAATTCCAGCAGGCGGAATTCCGTCGGCCCCAACCGCACTTCACGGCTCTTGCGGTGGACGCGATGGGTCTCGCGGTCCAGTTCGATATCGCCACAGCGCAGGACCGTGGACAGAACCTCCGGGCGGGCTCGGCGCAGCATTGCCTTGACGCGGGCCATCAGCTCCGGCGTCGAGAACGGCTTGACGACATAGTCGTCCGCGCCGGTGGAAAGGCCGCGCACGCGCTCGCTTTCCTCGCCGCGAGCGGTGAGCATGATGATCGGCAGGCGCTCCGTCTCCGGCCGCATACGCAGCCGACGGCAGAGCTCGATGCCGGACACGCCGGGGAGCATCCAATCGAGGATCAGAAGATCGGGGATGCGCTCCTGGAGGCGCAGCTCGGCTTCGTCGCCTCTCAGGATAGTGTCGACCTCGAAGCCTTCCGCCTCGAGATTATAGCGCAGCAGAACGCTTAGCGCTTCCTCGTCTTCTACAACAGCTACTCTCGGAACCATGCGCCTCTGGTCTCCTTCTCTTGGCGTCTACTTTATTCCGTCACTGCACCGACGGTGTTGGCGGTATCGTCCTTCGGGCGCTCGCCTTCGGGCTGGGCACCGGTCGCCATGTAATAGATCGTCTCGGCGATGTTGGTGGCATGGTCGCCGATGCGCTCGATGTTCTTGGCGCAGAAAAGAAGATGCGTGCAGGTGGTGATGTTGCGCGGATCTTCCATCATGTAGGTCAGCATCTCGCGGAAGAGCGAGGTGTACATGGCGTCGATTTCCTCATCGCGCTCGCGGATCGACACGGCCTTGTCGGGCGAACGGGTCGAGTAGACGTCGAGCACTTCCTTGAGCTGGACGAGCGCCAGTTCGGAGAGGTGTTCGATGCCGCGGGCGAGACGCCGCGGAACGCCGGTGCCCTGCACGGCGATGACGCGCTTTGCGGTGTTCTTGCCGAGATCGCCAACGCGTTCCAGATCGGAAGCGATGCGGATGGAGCCCATGATTTCACGAAGGTCGGCAGCCATCGGCTGGCGGCGGGCGATGGTGACGATCGCCTTGTCGCCGACTTCGCGCTCGGCGTGGTCGAGAATGGCGTCGTCGGAGATGACCTTCTGCGCCAGAGCGGCATCGCCGTTGACCAGCGCGCGGACGCTGTCGCTGACCATCTGCTCCGCCAGGCCGCCCATTTCGGAAATGCGGCGCGTCAGGAACTTCAGGTCCTCGTCATAAGCAGAGAGAATGTGTGTAGAGACCATTTTTCTATCCTCAAGGTGAAAGGTGCGAAGGGAACCGCGCGGGGGAGCATCATCAGCCAAAACGGCCCATGATGTAATCCTGCGTGCGGAAATCATCGGGATTGGTGAACATCTTATCGGTATCGTTCTCCTCGACCAGATGGCCGAGATGAAACATTGCGGTACGCTGCGAAACGCGGGCTGCTTGCTGCATGGAATGCGTCACGATGACGATCGTGAAGTTTTCCCGAAGCTCATGAATGAGTTCCTCGACTTTGGCGGTGGCAATCGGATCGAGCGCCGAACACGGCTCGTCCATGAGAATGACCTCCGGACTGACAGCGACGGCACGGGCGATGCAAAGGCGCTGCTGCTGGCCGCCGGAGAGGCTGGTCCCTGCCTCAAAAAGCCGGTCCTTCACCTCGCCCCACAGCCCGGCCTTCTGAAGGCTGGTTTCGACGATATGGTCGAGATCGGTCTTGGACCGATGCAGGCCATGGATACGCGGGCCATAGGCGACATTCTCGTATATCGACTTCGGGAACGGATTGGGCTTCTGGAACACCATTCCGACGCGGGCGCGCAGCTCAACAACGTCGATGCTGTTGTCGTATATATCCTGATCGTCGAGCGTGATCTTGCCGGTGACGCGGCAGGTGTCGATCGTATCGTTCATGCGATTGAGGCAACGCAGGAAAGTGGACTTGCCGCAGCCGGAAGGACCGATCAGCGCGGTGACCGTGTTGGCGCGGATGTTCAGGTCGACATCGAACAGCGCACGCTTGTCGCCGTAATAGACCGAGACAGCCTGGCCGATCATCTTATAGGGGATCGTCATCATCTTCCTGGCCAGTGCTTTTTCGCTCGCGGCTTCCGTCATCATGTTCATTCCATCGCCTCCTGTCACCAGCGCCGCTCAAAGCGACGGCGCAGCAGGATGGCGCCGATGTTCATCGCAACGAGGAAGAAGAGCAGGACGATGATGGCCCCGGAGGTTCTTTCTACAAAAGCGCGCTCGGCTTCGCTCGCCCACATGTAGATTTGCACCGGCAAGGCCGTCGAAGGATCGAGCGGCCCCGCCGGATAATTGGCGACGAAGGCGACCATGCCGATCAGCAGCAACGGCGCGGTTTCGCCGAGCGCATGCGCCAGACCGAGGATCGTGCCCGTCAAGATACCGGGCATGGCGAGCGGCAGGACATGGTGGAACACCACCTGCATGCGCGAAGCGCCTAGGCCGAGGGCAGCGCTGCGGATCGACGGCGGCACGGCACGCAGCGCCGACCGCGTGGCGATAATGATCATCGGCAGCGTCATCAGGCTCAGCACCAGCCCGCCGACCAGCGAGGCGGAACGCGGCAGGCCCATGAAGTTGATGAAGACCGAGAGCCCGAGCAGGCCGTAGACGATCGACGGGACCGCAGCGAGATTGTTGATATTGACCTCGATCAGATCCGTCAGCCGGTTCTTCGGCGCGAACTCCTCAAGATAGATCGAGGCAGCAACGCCGACCGGCAGCGCCAGGACCAGCACGGTCAGCATGAGATAGAACGAGCCGATCAGCGCGACGCCGAGGCCCGCAGCCTCCGGGCGACTGGAATTGCCCGACAGGAACAGGCCGGAATTGAACGCTTCGTGCAGGGCGCCCGTGGCGGCGAGCTGCTTCATCCAGGCAATTTGCCGATCGGAGACCTTGCGATCCTTTTCGTCGGCCGTCAGGTCGATCTGTCCCTTGTTGGCGGAGTCGATATTGGCGCCGGCGAGGAAAGTGACCTTTACCGTCCTCCCGATGACAGACGGATCGGCCAGGACCCTCTCGCGCAAGGCAATCCGCGCGCCGTCCGATACCATTTCCGTCGCCTCGCGCACGAGCGCCCGATTGGAAGGATCGATGTCCAGCGCCTTCACCAGGGCGTCACGGATGAGAACGGGATAGTTGGCCGCGATCAGCACCTTCGGATCGCTGCCGCGCCTGCCTGAGGGATCGATGACCTTCTCGGTGAACTCGATTGGCAGGGTGATCGAGGTCTGCACAAAGGCGGTATAGCCGTGGCGTACCACTGTGGAGACCAGGATGATGAGGAAGACCAGGCCAAAGGTAACGGCGGCAAGGCCATAGGCGCGGAAACGCCGTTCAGCGGCGTAGCGTCGCCTGATGCCGATATCGCGCCGCAGCGGCGTGCCGGGTGTTAGCCCGCGCGGAACAGGCGACGGGGCGGAAGATACGACATCGCTCATTCGTATTGCTCCCTATACCGGCGCACGATGTAGAGCGCATAGACGTTCAGGCACAAGGTCAGGCCGAAGAGCGTGATGCCAAGCGCGAAGGCAACCAATGTCTGCGGCGAGGTGAATTCGAGGTCACCGGTCAACTGGTTGACGATCTTCACGGTGACCGTCGTCATCGGCTCGAAGGGGTCGAGCTGCATGCGGGCGGCAACGCCGGCAGCCAATACGACGATCATGGTCTCGCCGATCGCCCGCGACGCCGTCATCAACAGCGCGCCGACAATGCCCGGCAATGCGGCCGGCAGGAGGACGCGCTTGACCGTCTCCGACCGCGTTGCGCCAAGGCCGAGCGAACCATCGCGCAGCGAGCGCGGCACGGCCATGATGATATCGTCGGACAGCGAGGAGACGTAGGGGATGAGCATGACGCCCATGACGAAGCCGGCAGTCAGGACACTCTGCGCCTCGATGAAGCTCGTGTAACTGCCCGTCAGCAGGCCGTTGATGTCTGCGGAAATGTCGCGCAGGAATGGCCCGACGGTCACCAGGGCAAAAAAGCCATAGACGATGGTTGGAATGCCCGCGAGCACCTCAAGCATCGGTTTGGCGATGGAGCGCACGCGGGCCGAGGCATATTCGGCCATGTAGATCGCGGCAAACAGCCCGACGGGCACCGCAACCAGCATGGCGACGAAGCCGATATAAAGCGTGCCGGCCAGCAACGGAATGAGGCCGAAGGTACCCGATGTCCGCGCGCCGGCGCCGGTAAAGCCCGGATCCCAGACAGTGCCGAAGAAGAACTCGGCGGCAGGAACCATGTTGAAGAAGCGGGCGGCCTCCGACAGCATCGAAGCAGCGATGCCGACCGTCGTCAGCACAGCGATGGACGAGGCCACGATCAGACCGCCGAGAATGACCTGCTCCACCCGGTTGCGGGCGCGAAAGCGCGGCGCGATGGCGCGCAAGCCGTGGATGGCGCAGAGCAACGAAAGAATGATGGCCGCGACGGACATGACGACACGGCTCACACCCCGCATACCGTTATATTGATTGGCGGCGTCGATCATATAGCCGGTCGGCCGGGCGGCGAGCGGGACGCCTTTTTGCGCCAGGGCCAATTGAAGATCGGCCGAGCCGTTGGCGACGGCGGCAAGTTCCTGGTCATCGAGCTGGCGCATGCCATGGGCCAGGCTGCGTACCATGCTGTAGCTGAGTTTGAGTTCGGCCGTCGGAAGGGATTTCACCTCCTCCGGAAAGGAACCGACCACGAAACGATCGATCACCTCCGGACTGATCACCAGCCAGGCGCAGATCAGCGCCAATGCCGGCAATACCGCCCAGATGGCGGCATAGGCGCCGTGATAGCCGAGCCGCGAATGCATGGCCGAGGACCTGTTGCCCGACAGTGCAGCCGCTCTCGTCCGCCCCAGCACGAAGGCAAGGGCGCCGATGATCGACAGGCACGACAGCAACAGTGACAAACTCATTCCTATTCCCCGACGGGCAGTCCTTACGCCATCACATGATCTTACCGTCCGCGAAATCCTTGCGGATCTGGTCGCGCTCGGAATCCGGCGCCGGCACCAGGCCGTATTCGGCCAGGGCGCTGTCCGGTCCGATCATTTGATCGCTCGTGAAGAACTCGACATATTCCTTCAGGCCCGGAATGACGCCGAGATGCGCCTTCTTGACGTAGAAGAACAGCGGCCGTGACACTGGATAGGTGCCGTTGGCGATGGTCTCGCCCGACGGCACGATGCCGCTCACGGTCGCGACCTTCAGCTTGTCGGCATTGTTCTGATAGAAGTAGAGGCCGAAGACGCCGACGCCGTGCTTGTTGGCGTCGATGCGGGCGAGCGTCTCGGGATAATCGCCATCGATATCGACCGCTACGCCGTCCTTGCGCACCGCAATGCATTTCTTGGTCTGCTGATCTGGATCGGAGACGGTTGCCTTGATGACATCAAGCGCACCGGACTCCTTGCAGCCGGCAGCGAGCACCTTCTCTTCGAAGACCTCGCGCGTGCCATGCTTCTCGCCCGGAATATAGGCTGCAATCTCAAAACCCGGCAGGGCCGGATTGATCTCCGACCATTTCTTATAGGGATTGGGAACCAGCTTGCCGCTCACCACAACTTCGGCGGCCAGCGCCTTGTAGAGATCGGCGGGCACGAATTTCATGTCGGGATTGCTTTTGTCGAAGGCGAAGACGATGCCGTCATAACCGATCTTGACCTGCTCGATATCGGCAACGCCGGCAGCCTTGCAGGCCTTGAGTTCGCTATCCTTGATGGCGCGCGAAGAATTGGCGATATCGATGGAATCGGTGCCGACGCCCTTGCAGAATTCCTTCAGGCCGGCACCGGAGCCACCGGATTCGACGACCGGCGTTTTGAACGCGGTGAAGGTTTCGCCGAAAGTCTCGGCAACAATCTTGGCATAAGGGAACACGGTGGAGGAACCGGAAATCTGAATCTGATCGCGGGCCGTGGCGCCCCCAGCGAAAGCGGCGGATACGACCAACGCTATGACAGACAGTTTCAACGTGTTCATGGTGAACCCTCCCTGACAGGCTTTGAAGAGCGCGACGGCGAACGGGACATCCGCCTGTTCAGCATCTCTTTTTTAGCTGTCAAAGCACCGCCCTTTTATGTCAGGCGAGTGAAACAATTATGACAGTTCAACCAATTGAAATTTATGGATTAAGTTGCGCCCAAAATAGGCGATTCACAGAGGCGTTCAGAAGCGTACCGTGAAGTCCGTTCCCTTTCCGACTTCCGATTTGACGATCAGTCGCGCGCGGTGACGGGTGAGAATGTGCTTGACGATGGCAAGCCCGAGGCCGGTGCCTTTTTTCGAGCGGCTGTCCTCGACATTGACGCGATAGAAACGCTCCGTCAGGCGCGGCACATGTTCCGCCGGAATGCCCGGCCCCCTGTCGGAGATGATGACCTCGACGGCCTGGCTCGAGTCGTTCAAGAGCGAAACCTCGACCACCTTGCCTTCCTGACCATATTTGCAGGCATTCTCGATGAGGTTTTCGAAGACCTGCACCAATTCGTCACGATCGCCCAGCACCTCCACCTTGCCGGGAGGCAGATGCAGATTGATGGTGACGTCGAGGTCGTCGGCAAGCGGCAGCAGCGCGTCGCGGACATGGCCGAGCAACGGCACGAGGTCGACTTTCTGATCCGGCGCGATATGCGACTTCAGCTCCAGCCGCGACAGCGACAGGAGATCGTCGACCAGCCGGCTCATGCGCGTCGTCTGGTCGAACATGATGCCCAGGAAACGCTGCTGCGCCTTTGGATCCGCCTTGGCCGGCCCCTGAATGGTTTCGATGAAACCACGGAGCGAGGCGAGCGGTGTGCGCAGCTCATGGCTGGCATTGGCAACGAAATCGGAGCGCATGCGGTCGATATGCCGGAGCTCGGAGATATCGCGGAAAGACAGCACGAAGAAGGTGCCGGGCTCGATGTCGGTCTCCGGCAGCTCGACCGGCGCGATGCGGACGATATAGACGCGCTCGGACGGCAGACGCTCGGAATGCTCGATCTGGTTCGGCGTGTTGGTGGTGATCGTCTCGCGCACCATGTCGAGCACGCCGGGGGAGCGCAGCTTGGCGGAGATGTGAGCATTGAGCGGAAAGGCGCCGAATGCCTTCTCCGCGGCGGCATTCTGCACCAGGACGGAGGCCTCGCGGTCGATGATCAGCACCGGCATGTCGAGCGCGGCGAGGCCGGAGAATACCGTGCGAAGCAAGGCTTCCGGATCGGTGGGCGCTGGCTCGACGAGCGTCGGCGGCGCAATCTGCGCGGTCAGCGGCCGGCGGATCAGCGCGACGATGACAACGACGACCCACATCCACAAGATGACGGCAGCATTGATACCTTCGACGAGCGCCATAACGGCGATCAGCGTCGCAAGAATGAGGATGGCGATCTCCTGCCGCAGCCTTGCAGCCAGCCTACCAAGGAATGACCATTCGTCTTCCAATTGCACCCGTCCCTTCGCCTCTCATAGCGGAATCCAAGACTCCGCGTCTTAGCGGGGATTCATGACAGAAGTTTTCGGCTCTATCCACAGAAGCCCGCGGCTTACCGCAATAAATGTAGCCGGCGAAGGATGAGGCCGGCAAAGGGCTTGAAAATACTGGATAAATGACCCAACTTGCCCATGAGGCTTTTTTGCCGCACCGGCAGATATGGTTAAGACGGCGTAAATTTCGGAGGAGCAGCGGACATGGCAGAGGACGTGAAAAGCCGGGCGGTGGAATTGGATATTCATGGCAAGACGCGCATTTTCGATGTCGATGACCCCGTGCTGCCGGACTGGATCGAAGACGAGGCGCTTGCTTCCGCAGGCTTTCCTTACAAGAAGAAGCTGAAGGAAGAAGAATATCTGGAAGAGCTGGAAAAGCTGCAGATCGAGCTCATCAAGGTACAGTTCTGGCTGCAGGCGACCGGCAAGCGGGTAATGGCGCTCTTCGAGGGACGCGACGCCGCCGGCAAGGGCGGTTCGATCGCCGCAACGTCGGCCCATATGAACCCCCGCCTCGCGCGCGCCGTAGCGTTGACAAAGCCGACCGATCGCGAGGCTGGGCAATGGTATTTCCAACGCTATGTCGCCCAGTTCCCGACAGCCGGCGAATTCGTGCTGTTCGATCGTTCCTGGTATAACCGCGCCGGCGTCGAGCCGGTCATGGGCTTCTGCACGCACGAGCAATACGAGCTATTCCTGAAGCAGACCCCGCATATGGAAAAGCTCATCGTCCAGGACGGCATTTACTTCTTCAAATTCTACCTCGATATCGGCCGGGAAATGCAGCTCAAGCGCTTTCACGATCGGCGCCACGATCCGCGCGCCGTCTGGAAGCTCTCCTCGATGGATATCGCTGCACTGAGCAAATGGAAGGACTATAGCGAGAAGCGCGACCGCATGCTGAAGGAGACGCATGTGGACTACGCGCCATGGACGGTGATCCACGCCAACGACAAGCGCCGCGCCCGCCTCAACCTCATCCGTCATATTCTGCTGACGCTCGACTATGACGGCAGGGACGAAAAGGCGATCGGCGAGATCGACGACAAGATCCTTGGCATGGGATTGCATGTCATCAAATAGGCAGAATGCAACCCAGCCTTATTGTCCCGGCAGGACGCGGATGGCGTAGATATTGATGCCGCGCGCCTTGCCGTCCACATCGCTGTTGATGATGAGATGGCCGGGCGCAGTCGGCGCCAACGAGCGATCATAACGGACCTGGAACAGCGCATCGGTCTTCTGACGGGTGACGTCGAAGCGATGACGCCCGCAACTGCCGAGGGAGCCGAAATCGCACTCGACAGTGATCTGCGTCGGCGTATCCGAGGTGGACTGCAGTGTGAGCGCGATGGTCGACGATTTGCCGGCCAATTGCTGCAGCACGTTTGCCGGCACTTCGACCGACGCGTTGCCATCGGGACCGCTGGCCTGAGAGGTCAGGCGCACGGCCGGACCTTCGTTCTCCGAGACGCTCTCGGCCTTGGCCTGCGCGCCGCTTACGACCTTTGCCAAGTCGGTCGGCTTGAAAATTTCGATCCACTCCGCCGAGAAGTTGTTCTGCGGGTCGATCGTCGCCAGCCCCGGATTAGCAGGCGGCCCGCTATTGTCCTCGTCATCAGATGTATCATCGGCATTGTTGCTGCCGTTGAAATCCTGGGAATCGACATGCGCCGGCGGATTGGGAACGCTGGTGTCGCGCTGCGCCGCCGTCATGAACACGCCCGAGGTCTTGATCCACCAGGCACCGACGCCAAGAAAGGCGAGCAGGATGCAGAAGACCAGCAGGCGCGAGAAGAACTTGCGCGGCTTGCGGCGAACGGCGGCGCGCTCGGGCTTGAAATTCATCGACCGCGTTGCGGTCGGCGCGGCAACTAGTTGATGTTCATCGCTATCGGCGCCGAGATGATCGGCCGGGCCAGCGCGCATGTCGCCCAAATCGCCTTCCGGTGCAGCGGGCTCGACAGGAACAGAGGCTTGAGGGGCAGCGGGACGATCGCGCGTCTCGCCGCGAACGCTCATCACAGGCTCCTGACGCTGCTGCGTCGGTTGGGGCGCCCGCTGTTGCGGCGCCGCTGGAGGCACATGAGGCGGTTCCACCTCAGGGGTCACGGGCATCTCCGGCGGGCGGGCACGCTCTTCACCCTCGATCGCCCGGATGGTCGCTTCAAGGCGTTGGCGCTGAGCCGAAATAATGCCGATGTCGGTAATGTCCTGCTTGCGAAGTCCGGCTTCAAGCGCCTGTCGCGCCGATTGATAGATGCGAGCCCGGATTTCCGGATTGGCGCGATCGGATCGCTCCAACGCGCTTCTGATAGCCGTTTCTAATCCGCTCACATCAGGTCCTTTACTCTCACTCGCGATGCGCTCGCATACTCTACTGGCAAGACGACCATTTCTTTACCATTCGCTAACCGAATTCGGTAACGCCCTGACCAGCAATGTGCAAGTCTCTCCAAAGAACCCGCGAACACTCCGGCGGGGATAAATGGCAAAGACGACACAAATGGGGTGGCAGGTGAGGCAGTAGGAAGCGTGAGCGCGGATAGGTTATCACTATTGCCTATTGCCGAATGCCTCCGCCGCCCATTGCCTGCTGCCTGCCTCTTCCCCATCTTCCCCTCCCGGCGGACATCTGCTATCCGTTTGACGTTTTCGTAAACGTCAAACGGATGATGTTCATGGCCCTTCCCTCTGTCCTGACCGAGCGCCTGCGGCTGCCGGTCGTGGCCTCGCCCCTTTTCATCATCTCGCATCCGGTATTGACGCTGGCCCAATGCAAGGCCGGCGTCGTCGGTTCGTTTCCAGCATTGAACGCCCGGCCGGAGAGCCAGTTGGACGAATGGCTGGCGATGATCACGGAGGATCTCGCCGCCCACGACGCCGCGCATCCCGACCGTCCATCGGCTCCCTTTGCCGTCAATCAAATCGTCCATGCGTCGAACAAGCGGCTGGAACACGATCTGATGCTCTGCGTCAAATACAAGGTGCCGATCGTCATCTCCTCGCTCGGCGCCGTGCCGGAGGTCAATGCAGCCGTGCATTCCTATGGCGGCATCGTGCTGCACGACATCATCAACAACCGTCATGCCAATTCGGCGATCCGCAAGGGAGCGGACGGGCTGATTGCCGTGGCGGCGGGCGCCGGCGGCCATGCCGGCCAGCTCTCGCCCTTCGCGCTGGTTCAGGAAATCCGCGAATGGTTCGACGGGCCGTTGCTGCTCGCCGGCGCAATTGCCAATGGTGGCGCGATCCTGGCCGCCCAGGCGATGGGCGCGGATATGGCCTATATCGGCTCACCCTTCATTGCCACCGAAGAGGCGCGCGCGGCGGAAGCCTACAAACAGGCGATCGTCGACGGCGCGGCGGCCGATATCGTCTACTCCAACTTTTTCACCGGCGTACATGGCAACTATCTGAAGCCCTCGATCCGTGCCGCCGGCATGGACCCGGACAAGCTGCCCGAAGCCGATCCTTCGAAGATGGATTTCGAAACGGCAACGACCGGCGCCAAGGCCTGGAAGGATATTTGGGGCTCCGGCCAGGGAATCGGCGCAGTCAAAGCCATCGAACCGGTGGCTACGCTTGTCGACCGGCTAGAGGCGGAATACCGGCAGGCACGGGCTCGACTGGCGCTCTAGGGACCCTTGAAGCGCGGCTACTTTTTCACAAGCCCCCCGCTTTTTTACCATTCAGCGATTTGAACGCTTGAAATCTCGTCGCATTGACTGTATCAGCCCCATGCAAATCGCGGGGCCATACCGAACCCCCGGAATGCCGCTTTAGCTCAGTCGGTAGAGCACATCATTCGTAATGATGGGGTCACGTGTTCGAGTCACGTAAGCGGCACCAAAAACCTTTGCAATTCCCTGAGTATTTTCAATTGCATCTCCGAACACTGACGACGCTCGACAAGCTCGCTCATCTACCGACTGAGCTAAAGCGGCATCTGTGTAATGAGAATAGAATGAGATGGCGCTGATTCGAGGGTGGACCCGAAAGTTTATGGCGTGATGACGGGCAGAACCTCCAACAGAGAATAGCAAAGCTCAAAAGCATTCCCTCCCACCACGAATGTCCTCGACGGGGTACTGGGGGGTTCAGGGGTTCAGGGGTCTAGTGCCTTAGTGTATAGCACCCCGAGATTTTCTCAGAGAAATTATGCTGTTTCCAGACGAGGGTTGCTCTCGACTCTTTTGGTTGAATCTGACTGAATCTCTACACAACTCGGGAATCAGGGTAGAGGTTCGCAATGGCCGTGTGGGGCTTATTTTCAAAACGACAAAGCCAATTGAGGGGAGAGGTCCCGGATGTTTACACCTACACTTCAATCCCCCCTAAGCTTCGAGTGCAGATCGTCCATATAATAAGTGAAGCACTAGGAAATCCGGGAGAAAGATATCAAGAACCTCAAGTCAACGAAACATACAAAACAATAGTTGAGGGGCTATGCAGAGAGTATGGCTTGTTTTATTTGCCACCAACAAATGACAGATACGGAGTTTCTTATGGAAAGGAGCTTTTTGATTTTTTGCTGCGAGTTGAGAACGTGGAGCAATGCCTCGACGTTGTTGAAATAAGCTTTCGCGCTGTTGATTTGGTCGCACGTCAGCGGGATTACATTCATGGATCAAGTGGTGGTCAAATCTGTGACGGAGCCATTGAAGAGCTGAACGAGCGTTTCAAAGAAAATGGGGTCGGTTACCAGTTCGTGGACGGTGAGATTATCCGGGTCGATTCCCAACTCCTTCATGCTGAGGCTGTGAAACCTGCTTTAAATCTCCTGAACACAAGGGAGTACCGTGGACCCCACGAAGAGTTCATCAACGCATACGAACACTACAAGGATGGGAACAACAAGGAAGCGCTGGTTGACTGCCTAAAAGCTTTCGAGAGCACCATGAAGGCTATTTGTGACAAACGAAGGTGGGCTTACGATCCCAAAGGCGGGGCAAAAGACCTTATCGCCGTAATGTTCGACAAAGGGCTCGTTCCTTCATTTTGGCAGACACAGCTTTCCTCTCTTAGAAGCCTCCTCGAAAGTAGTGTACCGACAGGCAGGAATAAGCTTGCTGGTCATGGGCAAGGGTCGACACCCACAGAAGTCCCTGACGAGATCACGGCTTACATGTTGCATATGACAGCTTCAACATTAGTCTTCCTGACGACGGCTGAAAGAGCTTTGCCATAGTGATGAGCCGCGACTACGACGAATTTGGGCGAGCAGGCATGTACGATAGGGAATAGCGGCGGGGGACTTAGGTGGCTAAAGCCATTGTGCGAGAGAGAAAAGATATACCAGAGACGGCGTGATGACATGCACCAACTAGTCATAGTGCCAAGCTGCGGCTTTTTTATTAAAGGTCGTGCTCACACCATTTTTCTTCGATAGAATCAAATTGTTATGTGGACGGAAGTTCTTTTGAACTATGGCGACAGTGTTGCGATTAAGCCTACAGTTTCAAAAGTAAGCTACCTGTGCCGCTTGACTTCGCACTACCCTCTGACACCGTGAACGCTATCGCGGAGGATATTCATGACCCCAGAACGCTTTTCTGAATGCCTTTTGCATATCCGTTGGACGCCGATCAATTTGGCAAGTGCCCTGCAATGCGATCTGTCGTGGGTGGAAGCCATGGAAGTGGGGAATGCCAAAGTGCCGGATGGACTGGCAGCCTGGCTGGAAACTCTCGCGCAATGCCATGAAGCGGCTGGCGTTCCAACGACATATCGAGGGCGTGGGCACGATTGAATAGGTGCGATCTTGATGTGAGGTGCGCACAGTTTTGACGGCGAGGCCTAGAGTACCCATACGGTGAAGACCGCGGTTAGCCTGATCCTGCATGCCGGTTTTATCGAAGTGCCAGGATTCTTCGTGCGGCTCTCTCACATCGCTTGGCCAACTCGGGATATGACAGGCCCATATGCTCTGTCGCAATCTCGAAGAGGTAGCTGGCGATGTCTTCTGCCGTTGCGTTGGCATTGACCAGCATGCCGCATACGACGTCGGCATAGGCGTCATATTCGTCCTGGGCTTCGGGAATGTCAGATATGCCGATCGGATCCCAAGCACGAAGCAATATATCGCGAACAACAGCGAGGATACTTTCAGACTCAGCCCCGCCGGTTTCGTGTCCCATCAGTTGATCCTATGCAGCAGCGGCATTTGGTGACGATGACATCCAATTCCAGGGCAACAACCCCTCGAGCCGAGTGATCGGTGTATCAGCGATACGGGCGAGCACGTCGGCAAGCCACGCTTGCGGATCAATGTCATTGAGCTTGGCGGACATAATTAGCGTCGCCATGAAGGCGGCGCGGTCGGCGCCGCGATCGGAGCCAGCAAACAACCAGGATTTTCTGCCGAGAGCGAAGCTGCGCAGCGCCCGTTCGGCGGCATTATTCGTCAGGCAGATCCGACCGTCATGGAGGAACGATATGAAGCCGTCCCAGCGCTTCAGCATGTAATCGATGGGCTCGGTGACCGGTGAACTGCGCGACAGCTTTGCCCGCTCGCAGCTAAGCCAGTCTTGAAGTTCGTCGATGAGTGGACGGCTGTCTTGCTGGCGTCGCGCTAATCGTTCATCGGCAGATAGTCCGTTGATGTCGCGCTCAATGTCGAACAGAACGTCTATGCGCTTCACGGCTTCGAGCGCCACCGGCGAGATCTCGGCAGCATTCTTTCCCCGTTTGGCGTTGGTGGCGATGTCGGCAAGCACGAAGAACTTGCGACGCGAATGTGCCCAACACAGCGCCTGAGTCAGCGGACCCGGATCGCGATCAGCCTTGAATAGCGGGTTGTAGCCGCCATAGGCGTCAGCCTGCAGAATGCCGGTGAAGCTCTTGAGATGACGCTCAGGATGCTCCTGCCGCCGGTCGCGCGAGGCATAATAAAGCGCCGCCGGTGGCGATGTTCCGCCGAATGGCCGGTCATCTCTGACGTAGGTCCAGATGCGGCCAGTATCGGTCTTGCCTTTCGCCTGGATCGGCACGGTGGTGTCATCACCATGCAGCCGATCGGCGGCAAGGACATGCGCCTCGATCAGCGCATGCAGCGGTTTTAGCGACGCGGCGCAGGCTCCGACCTGATCGGCGAGCGTCGAGAGGCTGAGGTCGATGCCCTCGCGGGCATAACGTTCGCTCTGTCGGTTCAGCGGCTGGTGTTGACCGAACTTCTCGAACAGGATCATTGCCAAGAGGTTCGGTCCGGCAAAGCCACGTGGCGTCACATGGAAGGGTGCAGGCGGCTGGGTGATCTTCTCGCATTCCCGGCACGAGAACTTCTCGCGCACAGTCTGGATCACCTTCCATTGACGCGGGATCACTTCCAGCGTCTCGGTGATGTCCTCTCCTAACTTCGCCAGCTTGGCCGAGCCGCAGCACGGGCAATTGGTGGGCGGGGTAATGACGACACGCTCGCGCGGCAGGTGTTCGGGGAATGGCTTCTTTGATGGACGCTTGCGCTCAAAGGCTCTGACCGAAGATGAACGTGCTGCTATCTCGGCTGCCAGTTCATCCTGACTAGCGTCGGCTTCCAGCTCCTCGAGCTGCAATTCCATCTGTTCGAGCAGTCGCGCCTTGCGCTCCGATCGGCTGCCGTGGATGTCGCGCTTCAGCTTCTCGATCTCTAGCCGGAGACGGGCGATCAGCGCATCAGAATGGGAGTTCACCGCCTGGGCGCGGGCGGCAACCGCTTCCGCGTCACGGCGTGCCGCACGCTCGGCGAGGATCATCGCGTGGGCGCTGGCAAGGTCGTCGGGAAGCTGATCAGCCGGCTCGGTCATGGCAAGATGGAATCATATTCGCTCCTGCCTTTCCAGCGATTTCCGCTATCCTGCCGAGCTCGGACGCCAGGTTTTTTGCGGCATGCGCCAGTCGATACCTTCGAGCAAATATCCGAGCTGTGCGGGCGTAATCACCACCGTGCCATCGGCGGCCGACGGCCATAAGAACCGTCCCCGCTCAAGCTTTTTGGTGAAGAGGCAGGCGCCCTGGCCATCATGCCAAATGACCTTGATCAGCCCACCTTGGCGACCTCGGAAGCAGAACAAATGGCCGCTGTGCGGATCCCGCTTCAGCGTCTCCTGCACCATCAATGCCAGACCTGGGAAGCCTTTCCGCATATCCGTATAGCCGGTCGCCAGCCACACTTTTACACCACTCGGAACCGGGATCATCGTCGCTCCACAACGTCAAGGATTCGGCCCAAGGCTTCCGGATCAATATCACTCTCCACGCGAAGACGTCGGCCCCGGCCAAGCTCGATCGTCACCATGCTCGCCTTCTTGCGCGGTCGTGGCGGCACTGCCGTCTCCACAGGATCAGGCGCGGGCAAGGCCGCGACGACGTCAACTGGAACAAATTGCGGCGTGGGTGGCTCTGAGATTTGGCAGAGCTGTTTGCGCCAACGGAACAATTGCCCGGTATGGATTCCGGCGGAACGCGCGATCTCCGATACGCTGGCGTCCGATTCAAATGTCGCTGCGACCAGCCGCTCTTTGTCCTCTCGAGACCAGCGCCGACGCCGCTCGACCGATGTGATCACCTCAACCTGATGCTTGGTCATATGACTATCCCTAGTGCTTGCACTAGGACTTGCAGTCTTCAGCCCATCTCAGCAAGGCGGCCCCCACCGTGGGGTTACGGCCTAGAGGCTTCGCTGACCGGTTTCGGCGTTAGCGCCTTTTTCTCCAAACAAAAAAGACCCAAACTGCTAGTTGACTCATAATAAGTTTAGCATACTGATTTGTTATCTGATTGGATTTGACCCCTGATCGGATCGTACAGCAGCTCGACCGCCGGTTCGGTCGGGCTGCTTGTTATGGAAACTTGAAACCGCGGTTCAGCCGGTGGACCGTTGGGATAGCTAGGCCCTTATGAACAGGGCGCCTACCAAGCCAAAAACCACAATCGACTGCAATATGAACATTGGCCATTCGGTTGACATTGGCTTCCTCCCATCATCAGGAATATAGGGAAGCACTAATGTTTGCCGATTGTCATGTCATTACTTTTGATTGTGCCACCGGCAGAACCACTTCCAACGTGATTACGCGTTTTGCCCATGCGCTGAAATCACGGTGCGTTTTGCCTGCTCCGCCTGCTGATTCGTCCGGAGCGCCTGATCGGTCAGACGTTGCCGAATCTCTTCCTTTTGTTCGGAAATCATCGCGGAAATGAGGAAGGCATCGACGATCCACCAGATGCCAAGCACCGTCAGGAGCGCAAAGCCGATAATCAGGAATGTCGTAAGCCAGCCCACTACACATAGAATCAACTGCGCCACCGCGCTGCCGGTTCTACCAAGATAAAACCGGTGAGCGCCCAGCGTGCCAAGAAAAAACCAAAGCAAATAGGCTGCGCCGACCGATTTTGCTTCATTGGTCACGCGTTGTTCGATCAATATTTGCTCTTGCGTAGAAAGTGCCATCTTTTCCCCATGATTTTCAGGCGCAAGCCCCCTCACGCCACAATAGATCGGCGCATTGAAATTCACGCCTAGATAGAGAAATGCAACTGCATCAAAGTAAAGTCAAGCATTTGGTCATCGTCTATTTGTGATATGCGTCAGAACCGGGCACGCAATGTGCGCAATCCGCCTTCCTGCATCTCAATCACCCTATCCATTCAAAGGAAACGTCATGATCCACGTTCTCGCCATCCTCACCGCCCTGCCCGGCAAGCGTGCCGCCGTGCTCGAAGTCTTCCAGGCGAATGTTCCGGCCGTGCATGCCGAGGACGGTTGCATCGAATATACCGCCGTTGTCGATGTCGAAGGCGCCAATCCGGCGTTCGGTCCCGATACATTCGTGGTGGTTGAAAAATGGGAAAGCATGGCGGCGCTCAAGGCACATGCGGCCGCGCCGCATATGGCGGCCTATGGGGAGAAAGTGAAGCACCTGATGGCCGCGCATGCCGTGCATGTGCTGAACCCGGTCTGATCTCACCTCGCGGCAGCCAAACAATCATCTCCACGGCGCCATTCGGCGCCGTTCATCTTATCCAGCCCGCGAGCGCGGGCCGCCCGCCTACTCAGTACCACGGGTCGTAATAGCGATCGCGCCAATAGGGACGATGCCAATAACGGTAGTTCCCATAATACGGACCACCCCAATAGCGGTCGCGATAATAATCGCGGTAGTAGTAGCGATGATAGCCATAGCTTGGGCCGACATAGAGGCCGAAGAAGCCTGGCGAGACCATCACGCTGGGGCCGCCGTAATGATGATGGTGATGATAGTAGCGGTGAGCATCAACGGTCACTGGCAAAGCGAGGATGCCCAGCGCTACTAACGCCGCTGCAATGATCCTCATTTCTCTTCTCCTTGAACGCATCCCGTAAGCCGGCGACACCTGTGCCGACTTGGATGCCATCATCCCCGCGCATGCGGGGGCATGAAGATAAACGCGCAGGGGGAAGGCATGGTTCCGAATGGCCGAAAGCTATGAGCTTTGTGAGAAATGCGGCCTGTTGCCATAAGCCGGGGCGGTTTCCGTTCCGCCCACCAGCTCCCGCACCGCCTCTTGGATCAGCCGGCAGGCATCGACCGAAGCGCGGCGGCCATTGTGGGCGAGGTGATAGGAGAGCGGTAAAGTCTGATCCGGATCGACGATCCGGACCTTGTCGGCGATGGGCGCGGCGCTGACGCGGCCGAGAAACGAAACATACCCATGATTGGCGACGAGGTCGACGATGACGGGAAGCGAGTCGGCCGAAGTGATGTCGCGACCGCGAAACCGACGGCGGTCGCCGCTGTCATAGCCGAAGGCCGTAGCCGCATTGCCGATGCCGGTGCGCGGGCTCGGCACGCAAAGCGGATGGTTTTCGACCAGTGCCGTCACCGTCTGTTCCGTGCTGCCAGGCGGCGCGATCGCCACCATGTCGGTTGCCACCAGCTCCATATGCTCGAAAGCATCGAGGCCGAAGACGGAATCGACGATGGCAACGTCGATGCGACCGGACCTCAGCGCCTCGCGCAAATCGTCGGCCGTCATCAGCATCAGGGACAGCGTGTTGCGGTTGCCGCTGATGTTCCAGCGTGCCACGAGGCTGGCGAGCGAGCGCGCAACCCAGCTTTCCGAGCCGGTCGGGATGATCGACCCGATGCGCACTGCACGCGCCGCCCGCTGAAATCGCTCGTCCGCCGTCGCCTTCATCTCGTCCCAGGCCTCGGCGATACCGGCGAAGATGGCATAGACCTCGCGGCCGATATCGGTCAGCACCGAACCCTGCGCCTGCCGTTCGAACAGGCGGCAACCGAATAATTCTTCCAGATTGGCGATCTGCAGCGAAAGCTGCGGCTGACCGAGACGCAGACGGCGGGCGGCGCGATTGATGCTGCCCTGATCGGCGACCTCCAGGAAACGTTCGATGGTGGCGATTTTCAGCGGCAGGCGGGCCGCCCATTCGGGATAGTCCTGTACTGCCGGGGGCTCCTTCGTCAGCGCTGAGAGCTGCCGCATGGCGGACAGGATCGGCTGCAGGCCCTTCTGCACCATCGAGCTGGCAAGCAGGGTGGCAAGCTCGCCCGACGCTCGCTCGACGAGCTTCATCGCCAGCTCCGTTTCCAGCCGCCGCAGCGCGCTCGACACGGTCGAGGCTGAAAAGGACAGCCTGCGGGCAGTCTCCCTGACGGAGCCGATCGAGAAAACCGTATCGGCGATGAACAATGCCCCGAGATACAAGCCGGCCATCCTTTTAGAGCCTGCCACATGCCCTCTCCGCATGCAGCCGAACCAAGATGTCGACACGATATGGTGTGTTCTCAAAAAAAGATATCCCAAACCCAAAAGGCCAGGACTATCGTTCGATGACCGCCTAACTGATCCTGATCGCTGAGAGATCGGAACGGCGGCGAAACGGGTAAGGGGAACAAAAACAAACGCACTTGCCCCCGAAAAAAGAAATCTATTTTCGCGCTTATGCCGGGCACCCTCGTCATAATCGCGCGGCGACTGCAGGTGGCGGACTGGCGTGTCATCGATTTTTCGGCGGCGAGCGCTATTTCCCAGACGCAGACAGGACTTCGCATGCGGGTTCTTCGGCCCGCATCCATATGTGGCGTGTCCGGGGACCGGATTTGAACCGAACGGATACGCCAGACAAACGGTTCAACGGGGTACAAAGGGAAACATCATGTTCAAGAAGTTCGCACTCGCCGCCGCGCTAACGGCTTTCGTCGCCAGTGGTGCCAGCGCTGCCGACGTCGTGGTCTCCTCGAAGATCGATACGGAAGGCACGCTGCTCGGCAATATCATCTTGGCCGCGCTCAACGCCAACGGCATCACGGCCAAGGACCGCATCGCACTCGGCACGACGCCTGTCTTGCGCAAGGCGATCACGGCCGGCGAAATCGACGTCTACGCCGAATATACCGGCAATGCCGGCTTCTTCTTCAACAAATCAGACGATCCTGCCTGGAAGAACCTGCAGCAGGGTTATGATCTGGCGAAGAAGCTGGATTACGACGCCAACAAGATCGTTTGGCTGACGCCGTCGCCGGCAAACAACACTTGGGCGATAGCCGTTCGCAACGACGTCGCCGGTCCGGCCAAGCTCAAGACCATGTCCGATTTCGGCAAGTGGGTTGCCGGCGGCGGACCGATCAAGCTTGCGGCGTCTTCCGAGTTCGTCAACTCGCCGGCGGCTCTGCCGGCCTTCCAGACGACCTACAGCTTCCAGATCAAGCCCGACCAGGAAGTCGTGCTCTCCGGCGGCGACACCGCAGCAACGATCAAGGCTGCTGCCGACAAGACCAACGGCGTCAACACCGCCATGGTCTACGGCACGGATGGCGCCATCGAAGCGGCCGAACTGACGGTTCTCGAAGACGACAAGAGCGTGCAGCCGGTCTATGCGCCGACGCCGATCATCCGCGAAGCCGTACTGAAGGCCAATCCGAAGATTGAGGAAGTTCTGGCCCCGATCTTCAAGGGCCTGACTGCCGACGTGCTCCGCAAGCTGAACGGCCGCATCCAGGTGGACGGCGAACCGGCCAAGTCGGTTGCCGAATCCTACCTCAAGGAAAACGGCTTCCTGAAGTAAGACTTTACCTATCACCCCTGCGGCTTCGCTTTGATAGAGTGGGGCCGCAGGGATATTTGATGAGGCATGATCTTATCCAAGAACCGCTTCGCAGGTTTTGGCATCATGCGCTGACGGAGCTTGCTTGATGGAAGATGGGCTTGCGGTGCGCAGGGTGGACCGTCTCGGGGTGGTGCTGGTGGCCGGTGGCTGCCTCGCGGCGGCGTCGATGCCGTTCATCATCGTCAAGGCAAACCGCATCGCAGCCGGCAAGCCGCAATTGTTGACGCAGCTCCTCGCCCAGCCCGTCGCCTTAGCGCTTCTAGCCCTTCTCATCGTCACCGCCCTCGCCGCTCTCTTTCTGCGCAACCAGCTCGTCCGCCTCGGCATCGCCACGCTCGCAATTGCCCTTCTGATCGTCACGCTCGGTTTTGTTTCCACCGCGGCCACGCCTGCCAGCAGCACCGTCGCCCGCATTACGCCGGGCGGCTCCTTCTGGATATTGCTCGCCGTCATCGGCCTGGTGATCTCGGATGCGCTGGTCAAGCTGCAGCTCACGCCATGGCTTCGCGTCGCCGCGCTCGCGCTCTATGCGGCGATCCTCGGCATCATTCTCAGATCCGGCCTGCTCGACAATCTGTCGATCATGAAGGAATACGCCAACAATGCGGACAAGTTCTGGAATGAGGCGCTTGGCCATGTGTTCCTGTCGCTCGGCTCGGTCGCCATCGCCATCCTGCTTGCCTTGCCGCTCGGTATCTTCTGCTACTGGCAGCCGAGGCTTCGCGCTGTCGTGCTGCGCGGCCTGAGCTTGGTGCAGACCATTCCGAGCCTGGCCCTGTTCGGCATTTTGATGCTGCCGCTCGGCTATATCGCGACACACGTTCCTTTCGCAGCCGCGCTCGGCATTCAAGGCATCGGCACTGCGCCGGCGCTGGTGGCGCTGGTGATCTATTCGTTGCTGCCGATCGTCGCCAACACTGTCGTCGGGCTTGCCGGCGTCGACCCGTCCGTGCGCGATGCCGCCGCCGGCATGGGGCTGACCCGTCGGCAGATCCTGACCGGCATCGACCTGCCGCTCGCCTTTCCGGTTATCCTGACCGGCATCCGCATCGTGCTGGTGCAGGCGATCGGCCTCGTTACAGTCGCCGCGCTCATCGGTGGCGGCGGTTTCGGTCTCTTCATCTTCCAGGGCATCGGCCAGACAGCCAATGACCTGGTGCTGCTCGGCGCCGTGCCGACGGTCCTTCTCGCATTCTCATCGGCCGTCATCCTCGATGCGGTCATCGACAGCATCCGGGGACAACACGCATGACCACCATGATCGAGCTGAAGGGCGTGACCAAGCGCTACGGCAACGCCACCGTGGTCGATAATGTCAGCATGAGCATGGAAAAGGGCACGATCACCGTCGTTGTCGGCACCTCTGGCTCCGGCAAGTCGACGCTGATGCGCATGATCAACCGGCTGGTACCGATCTCATCCGGCCAGATTTCGGTCGACGGTAAGGATGTCATGAGCGTGCCGGCGACCGAACTTCGCCGCCGCATCGGCTATGCCATTCAGGGCCACGGCCTGTTTCCGCACCGTACCGTGGCACAGAACATCGCTACCGTGCCGCAATTGCTCGGCTGGGACAGAGCCCGCATCGACCGGCGCGTCGAGGAATTGCTCAATCTCTTCCATCTCGATCCCGGCACCTTTGCGGCGAAATATCCGAGCCAGCTTTCCGGCGGCCAGCAACAGCGCGTCGGTGTCGCCCGTGCGCTTGCGGCGGAACCGGAACTGCTGCTGATGGACGAACCCTTCGGCGCGCTCGACCCGGTCATCCGCGGCAAGGCGCAGGACGATCTTCTGGCAATCCAGAAGCAGTTCGGCACCACCATCATGCTCGTCACCCACGACATGGACGAAGCTTTCCATCTCGGCGACCAGATCGCCGTGATGAGCGAAGGCAAGCTGCTGCAATGTTCGGAACCGGGGAAGATCCTGACCGAGCCGGCCGATCCCTTCGTGCAGCAACTGACCGGCACCTCCGACCGGGCGCTAAAGCTGATGTCGCTGCTGCCGCTGAAGGAAAGCATGCAGCCGCCGCGACCGGGCCTCGGCTACAGCCTGCCGCAGACGCTCAATCTGCGCGATGCCCTGGCCGAGATGATCTGGCAGGGTGCTGACGAGGCTGCCGTGGAAGACGACAGCAAGGTGCCGGTCGGCTCGATCTCCATGCAGCATTTGATCGAGCTGGGCCGCAAAGCATGAAGTTTCTGACCGCCAACATCTTCCGGTTCCTGGCACTGGCGTTGCTGCTGGTGCTGCTGTTCCGGCCGGAATGGCTGATGCCGATCCTGGCGCCGCTCACCAAATTCGGTGCATCGCCGATCTATACGCAAAACAGCCTGGTCGGTCTCGCGATCAGCCATATGGAGCTGATCCTCATCTCGATCGCCGCCAGCGGCATTCTTGCCGTGCTCGGCGGCATCTTCGTCACCCGCAAGAGCGGCGCCGATTTCCTGCCGCTGTCGCGGGCGATCGCCAATGCCG
Organism: Rhizobium sp. SEMIA4064; assembly: GCF_003025035.1. Lineage (GTDB taxonomy): Bacteria > Pseudomonadota > Alphaproteobacteria > Rhizobiales > Rhizobiaceae > Rhizobium > Rhizobium paranaense. The sequence continues at coordinate 265,236 of NZ_PYJN01000005.1, read as the reverse complement.
GCCAGACCTTTCCTCCGGTCGCGGTGCTGGCGCTCGCCATCTCCACCACCGGTTTCGGCGCGGTGCCGACGCTGATCGCGCTTTTTCTTTACGCCCTGCTACCGATCTTCGAGAATACCGTCGCCGGCCTGCAGCAGGTGCCCGCCTCCGTACTGGACGCCGCCGACGGCATGGGCATGAATGGTTGGCAGCGGCTGTTTCGGGCCGAGCTGCCGCTTGCACTGCCGCTGATCATCGAAGGGCTGAAGATCGCCACCGTCATCAATATTGGCACCGCAACCATCGGCTCGACCGTTGCGGCGAAGGGGCTCGGCGAAGTCATCATCGCCGGCCTGATCAACGACAATACCGCTTTCATTCTGCAGGGCGGCCTGATCGTCGGCCTGATGGCGGTGCTGATCTACGACGGCATGGAACTGATTGAAACCGCGGTCACTCGCAAAATCGGCTTGCAATCGCACTGACATAGCTGCCGGAGCGAGATCGCAATCAACCGTCGACGAAAGTGATGGTCTCGTTGATCGGTGCCCGGCCCGTACGGACGTAAGGAACCGTGACGTCCTCATACCCGATCGACATGCCACAGAAGAGGGTGAGCCCTTCGGGCGGTGACAGGACTTCCGCGACAGTCTTGCGATATACCGACCACGCCATTTGGGTGCAGCTATGCAACCCTTCGCCGCGCAGCAGCAGCATGACGGTCTGCAGATACATGCCGACATCGGCCCATTGGGGTGCGCCCAGCTTGCGGTCGATGTAACAGAACAAGGCCGCAGGCGCGCCAAAACAATCCCAATTTGCGGAGGCGGTCCTCTGCCTCGCCTCCCAATCGCCCTCGGCGATACCGAGTGCGCTATAGCGCTCATGGCCGAAGGCGGATCGGCGCTCGCGATAGGGTGATTTCAGTTCGGGCGGGTACATCTCGTATTCCCGCTCGTCCCAGGCATCATGTGCGGCCACACGTTCGCCGGCGCGCTTTTTAAGCTCTGCCAGCGGCGCACCGGTCACTAGGTAGGAGTTCCACGGCTGGAGGTTTGATCCGGATGGCGACCAGGCTGCGGCCGCCACCACGCGCTTCAGCACATCTTTCGGGATATGTCGGTCGGTAAATCCGCGCACCGCCCGTCGGCTCGTAACCGCCTCGTATACGTCCATGATCGCTCCCCTTCCGGTTGCCAAGGCTCAGCAGCGAGCCCCTGCCATGAGAGGTAGCAAATTCGAATTGAGAGGCCCATTCTGCGCGGTGTTTGCCCGCACACGACATTTGGCTAGTAGAAGTCATGCCGACGTCGAGCACAGCTTGCATAAAAGGTATGTTCTTGGGGAAAACAGCGGCAGGAGGCTACCTATGGCGAAAATGATCCATTCGATGATCCGGGTACTCGATGAAGCGCGCTCGGTCGATTTCTACGGCAAGGCTTTCGGGCTCACGGTTGCCGACCGCGTCGCATTCCCGACCTTTACGCTGATCTATCTCAGCAGTGCCGAGACCGGTTTCGAATTGGAATTGACCGTCAACCAGGGCCGCGTCCAGCCCTATGCGCTCGGAGAAGGCTATGGCCACCTCGCCGTTTCGGTCGACGAACTGCGGGACGAACATACGCGCTTCACGGAACTCGGCCTGAACCCCGGCAAGATCGTTGAACTCAATCGCGATGGAAAACTTTTCGCGCTCTTCTTCTTCGTCACCGATCCCGATGGTTACAAGATCGAGGTGATGCAAAGGAACGGGCGGTTTCAATAAAAGCTACGCAAACCAAAGCCCCGCGCAAACGGGGCCGGTCTGGCTTCGACTATTTGCATGCCTACATCCAGTAGGGAGGCACACCGAAATAGTCATGGCTCTTATGGCCACGGTCCTTATGGACGAGGGTATCGTCCTTGCTGGCGAAACGACACGCCTTTTCGACGTCGTTCTTGGTCATATTGATGCGGTAGCCGTCAATGCGGGCGTCATAGCGCAGCTTCTCCCACGGCAGCCGGTAGTGGTCCTGGCCGATGCCGAAAAAGCCGCCGAAGCTCAGGATGATGAAAGCGATACGTCCATCGCTTTTTTCCATCATCAGGCGCTCTATATGACCGATTTGTTTGCCGTCGGATCCAAAGACCTTCGACCCCTCGACCCGATCGCAGGCCACCAGCATCGACATGTCCTTGATGTAAAGATCGCGGCTCATCGTATCGGCACTCTCTTTATGCATGTGCGCACCTCCTCTTGGATACGCTTCACATAAACTTTTGGAGCGTCCGATCCGCCTTAAGCGTTTACGGGGGCAGCACGATGCTCCGGTGGGTTCTCGCCCACGGCCATATTAACGCGCTGTCTTGGCAAAAGTTCCAGTACTTTTTTCAAAGTTATTAAAAAATGGTTAACGCGCAGGGATTATTGACGTTTACGTCAAAGTTAGTATAGCTTTTCGTTGTTGCTCTACGTCTTTAGGTGAGGGCAAAAGCGGCAGCACTGTGAAAAGCGGGAGACTTTTCAGCGAAGCAGTGCCACGCTACAAAGCCGCGGCTCGCCAAGGGCGAGGCGTGATGATGCGTAAGGGAGGAAGTGCGCATGAATTCAGTCTCTGCTCCTTCGGATAGACCGCAGGTCAACAAAATATGGCTTGCTTCCTATCCGGATATCGTACCGGCCGAATTGCCGCCGTTGGAGCACGCATCGCTCATCGAACTGCTGGAAGAAAGCTGCGCGCGCTATGCCGACAAGCTCGCCTTCACCAGCATGGGCAAATCCATTACCTATCGCGACCTCGATACGCAGACGCGCAAAATCGCCGCCTGGCTGCAGAGCCTCGGCCTTCAGAAGGGCGATCGCGTCGCCGTCATGATGCCGAACGTGCTGCAAAACCCCGTGACCGTGTACGGCATACTTCGCGCCGGCCTCGTGGTCGTCAACGTCAACCCGCTCTACACGCCGCGCGAACTCGAGCACCAGCTTCGCGATTGCGGCGCCAAGGCGATCTTCGTTCTTGAAAACTTCGCTCATACGGTGGAGCAGGTTCTGGGGCATACGGATGTGCGCCATGTCGTGGTCACGGCACTTGGCGACATGCTTGGCATCAAGGGCCACATCGTCAACTTCATCGTCCGCAAGGTGAAGAAGCTCGTGCCGGCATGGTCCATCCCCGGCCATCGCGGCTTCAAGGGTGTGGTCTCCGAAGGCGCGCGCCTGCCGTTGAGACCAGCCGAACTCACGGGCAAAGATATTGCGTTCCTGCAATATACCGGCGGCACCACCGGCGTTGCCAAGGGCGCGATCCTCACCCATTCCAATCTGCTCGCCAACCAGCAGCAATTGCTGCTCTGGCTGCAATCCGCCTATATCAACAAGCCGCGCCCCGAACAGCTAACTTTCGTCTGCGCATTGCCGCTCTATCACATCTTCGCGCTGACGGTGAATTCGTTGATGGGCATGTCACTCGGCGGTCATAACGTCCTGATTGCCAACCCACGCGACATACCGGGCTTCATCAAGGAGCTGGGCAAATACAAGTTCGATATGTTCCCCGGCCTGAACACGCTGTTCAACGCGCTGATGAACAATCCCGAATTCGCCAAGCTCGATCTGTCCCATACCGCAGTCCTCGCCGGCGGCATGGCGGTGCAGCGGCCGGTTGCCGAGCGCTGGCAAAAAATGACGGGAGCCTGGATCACCGAAGGTTATGGCCTTTCCGAGACCTCGCCGGTTGCAAGCGCCAACCGCTTCGACAGTTCGCAATTCTCCGGAACGATCGGGCTGCCGATCACGGGCACCGATTTCGACATTCGCGACGAGAACGGCAGATCGCTGCCTCTCGGCGAGGTCGGCGAAATCTGCATCCGCGGGCCGCAGGTCATGGCGGGCTACTGGAAGCAACCGGCCGAAACCGCACGCGTGATGACAGCGGACGGCTTCTTCCGCAGCGGCGACATGGGTTTCATGGACGAGCGCGGCTACACCAAGATCGTCGACCGCAAGAAGGACATGATCCTGGTCTCCGGCTTCAACGTCTATCCGAACGAGATCGAGGAAGTCGCCGCCATGCATCCGGGCATTCTCGAAGCCGCGGCCATCGGCGTGCCGGACGAACATTCGGGCGAAGCTGTCAAGCTTTTCATCGTCAAAAAGGATCAGGCGTTGACCGAGGCCGATGTCAAGGCGCATTGCGTTGCAAACCTCACCAACTACAAGCGGCCACGCTTCATCGAATTCCGCAGCGAATTGCCGAAATCGAATGTCGGCAAAATCCTGCGCAAGGAATTGCGTAACTGACATAATTGGATGTCACTATTCCATGCCATTCGGAAAGCCGCCCGCCCTTCTCCGCGGGCGGCTTTTTTCGTTTTTACCGGTGCGCGAACTTGATTTACCCCTTACAAAGCGAATAGTTTCCGCGACCAACTCAGAGTGCCCCGCCCTCGCCAGATGGCCTGCGGCGTGAACCGCAAGGAGCCCCCATGAACGCCCTCGTCGAACAACTGAAGAGCACTGCAGCGGCCACCAAAGCCACGGATATCCGCGCGGCCTTTGCAGCCGACTCCCAACGTTTCTCCCGCTTCAGCACCGCGCTTGACGACCTGCTGATGGACTATTCCAAGACTGCGGTGAACGACGAGGTCTTCGCGCTTCTCGAAAAGCTCGCCAACGAAGGCGGTATTGCAGCCAAGCGCGACGAGATGTTTTCGGGCGTTGCCATCAATTTCACCGAAAATCGCGCCGTTCTGCACACCGCGCTGCGCAATCGCTCCAATACGCCGGTCTTCGTCGATGGCAAGGACGTAATGCTTGACGTCAACGGCGTGCTAGCGGCCATGGGCAAATTTGCCGACGGTATCCGCTCGGGCACGCTGAAAGGCGCGACCGGCAAGGCGATCACCGACGTCATCAATATCGGCATTGGCGGCTCCGATCTCGGCCCGGTCATGGCGACGCTGGCGCTTGCCCCCTTCCATGATGGCCCGCGCGCGCATTTCGTCTCCAACATCGACGGCGCCCATATCGCCGATATCCTGAAGCTCGTTGCGCCGGAAACGACGCTGTTCATCATCGCGTCCAAGACCTTCACCACCATCGAGACGATGACGAACGCCCAGACGGCGCGCAACTTCATCGCCAAGGCTCTTGGTGAAGCTGCTGTTCAGCATCACTTCGCCGCCGTTTCGACCGCGCTCGACAAGGTTGCCGCTTTCGGCATCGATAGCGAGCGCGTCTTCGGCTTCTGGGATTGGGTCGGCGGCCGCTACTCGATCTGGTCGGCCATCGGCCTGCCGCTGATGATTGCTGTCGGTCCGGAGAATTTCGGCAAATTCCTCGACGGCGCGCATGCGATGGACAACCATTTCCGCAAGGCGCCGCTCAAGGAAAACCTGCCGATGCTGCTGGGCCTCATCGGCTTCTATCATCGCAACGTGCTGGGTTACACGACCCGCGCCATCCTGCCCTATGACCAGCGCCTGTCGCGCTTCCCCGCCTATCTGCAGCAGCTCGATATGGAATCGAATGGCAAGGGCGTCACCATCGACGGCACGCCGGTCGAGGGCAATTCCGGCCCGGTCGTCTGGGGCGAGCCCGGCACCAACGGCCAGCACGCTTTTTACCAGTTGATCCACCAGGGCACGAGCATCATTCCGGCCGAATTCATGATCGCCGCCAATGCCTTCGAACCGGATCTGCGCCACCAGCACCAGTTGCTGGTGGCAAACTGTGTGGCACAGTCGGAAGCCCTGATGAAGGGCCGCACCTTCGCCGAAGCCAAGGCCCAGCTCACCGCCAAGGGCATGGACGATAAAAAGGCCGATTTCATCGCGCCGCACCGCGTATTCACCGGCAATCGCCCGTCGATCACCTTCGTCTACGACAAGCTGACCCCCTACGCACTCGGCCGCCTGATCGCGCTCTATGAACATCGCGTCTTCGTCGAAGGCGTGCTCTTCCGCATCAACTCCTTCGACCAGTGGGGCGTCGAGCTCGGCAAGGAACTGGCAACCGGCCTGCTGCCGGTCATCGAAGGCAAGGAAAGCGCTGCCGGCCACGATTCGTCGACGCAGGGCCTGGTGGCTGCGCTCGCAAGCCGGGCGAAGTAAGTCTCTTCGACCAAGAATAAAATGGCCCCGTCTGTTGCGTCAGGCGGGCCCTTTTACGTGAAGGTGCGGCAAACGCGAGGTTATCTCGCCCTTGGCGGGCGAGAAAGCAATTTCATTGGTTTAGGAATTGCGATACCGGAAGCTCTGCATCTTCAAAAGCTTCTCGCAATTTCTAAGCCATTGAAATTGCAAGGGTGGAGGTCCGCTTCTTGCACTGATCCGCTGGACATTGGTCACGTCCCTGCCTACCCCCGCCCTTGCAATTTCTAAGAATTAGACAAGGGGCAAGCCCTCGCCTAATCCTAAGAAATTGCTTTCCCGCCGCCAGGGGCGGGATAGGACCTCTTACAGCCCAATCTCATGCGCCCAGGGCGGGTTGGCACCTGCGCGGGACACCGTAACGGCCGCGGCCTTGGCGCCCAAGGCCAGCGCGTCGCGAAGCCCCTTCTCATCCAGAGATGCAACCTGCGCCTTGGTCAGCAGATTGTTCATCTTCAGCGATGCCAGGATGCCGGCGTCGAACGTGTCGCCCGCGCCGACGGTATCAACCACGGTCACGCGTTCGCTCGGCACCGTCACCTTCAATGACTTCGTATAGCCCGTCGCGCCCTCGGCGCCCTTGGTGACAACGACCAGCTTGGCGCCCTGGTTCAGCCAGTGAGCCGCAAGTTCGTCATGGTTGCCGGCGATGCCGAACCATTCAAGATCTTCATCGGAGAACTTCAGGATGTCGGACATGGCGGCCATGCGGCTGATGCGGCCCATATGCGCCGGCTTGTCCTTGATGAAGCCGGGGCGGATGTTCGGATCGAGCGAGATCACCCGGCTTTGATATTCGCGCTTCATCAGCGCTTCGTAGGTCGCACCGCAGGGATTCGGGATCAGGCTGATGGCACCGAAATGCAGGGCTTCGCAGTCATCTCCCAAAGCGGGGAGATCGGCCTCGGTGATCATGCGGCCGGCGGAACCTTCGTCGTAGAAGGCATAGGTCGCCTGGCCGTTGACGAGCTTGACGAAAGCGATCGTGCTCGGACGCGGAGCGATAGCGCAATAGCTGTAATCCACCTTGGCGGCCGCGAGCGTCTCGCGCAAGATATCGCCCATCATGTCGTCGGCAATGCCGGTGAAGAAACCGGTCGGAACGCCAAGACGGCCAAGCGCAATCGCGGTATTGAAGATCGCGCCGCCGGCATAGGGCGCAAAGGCCTTTTCACCCAGCGTCGTATCTCGCGGCAGCATGTCGATCAAAGCTTCGCCACAGCACAATATCATTCCGGCCTCCTCGATGGCATGTCTGTCAGTGTAGTCCGTAAATCGATTAGATAAATTTACGGCAAAAGCAAAGCATCACTTTGTTGCCAGTTCCGATACGCCGCCATTCCGGCCAGACCAGGCGAGCGGCGCGTTGAGAAAAGCTTCCACTTCCTCGAGCGTTTTGTCGTCGAACAGCTTTTGCGCCTTGGCGACGGCAAGCGCATCACGCCAGGTGGCGATATGGTGGAGCCGAACCTTCGCGTTGGCAAAGCGCTCCTCGGCTTCCGGGAAAATGCCGTAGTAAAACAGCGCCATACCGTGGTCGACGATGCCGCCGGCAGCACGGATGGCGTCGATGAACGTAAACATGCTGCCGCCCGCCGTTGTCAGATCCTCGATGACCAATACACGGGCCCCTTCCGGCATATGGCCCTCGATCTGTGCATTGCGGCCATGGCCCTTCGGCTGCTTGCGGACATAGATCATCGGCAGATCAAGACGCTCGGCGAGGAAGGCGGCGAAGGGAATGCCCGCCGTCTCGCCGCCGGCAACGCAATCGAACTGCTCGAAACCGGCGTCGCGCATGACGATGCTGGCGGCGAAATCCATCACTGTCGAACGAATGCGCGGGTAGGAAATCAGCTTACGGCAATCGATATAGACCGGGCTCGCCATGCCGGAAGCCAACTTATAAGGCTTCTCGGCGCTGAAATGCACCGCCTTGATCTCCCAAAGCATCTTCGCCACCAGTTCGGCCATGACGGCGCGATCGGAAAATGTCATCTGGGTGGTCATGCAGGCCTCCTTCGCTATTTAAGACATTCCTGCGGCAATAGCAGCAAGTGGCCGAGGTTTCCAGACGGATCGGTCCTCTGCGCGCCTCTTCCAGAGGCTATTGCATCGATTGCGGCGGCTTCTCCGAAACAGCACCGATATCAGCGGGCAGCATTGCCTTAAACAGGGCGATCGCCCTGTCGCCCTCCTCCTTCTCGAGCGAAATCGCATAGCGCACGGCGGCGGCGACCAATTGCATGGTCAGTCGCGCAATCCGAGCCAGCTCCTCGGAATCACGCGTCGGCCAGAGACGATGAAGGACGGCCAGAAAAGCCTGAGAATGCCATTCCATATCCTCGGCATCGATCTCCTGCAGAAGCTTGTCCGCCTGGGTCGCATGCCAGATATCCCGCATGACCGGCTCATCGCGGAACATCGCGTAGTAACCGTCGACGATGCTGCCAAGCGCGCCCTGAAGATCGTCAGTGCTTTGCACGCGCGCCAGTTCGATCTCCACACATTGCCGCCCCTGTTCGTTGAAGCGTTCGGCCAGGACACGGATAATGGCGGTCTTGTCGGGAAAATATTGATAGAGCGAACCGAAGGAGACTCCGGCCTTTTCGACGATCTCGCCCATACGCAATGCGTCGCTGCCGTTCTTTTCGATCAGCTCCATCGCAACCGATAAGATCCGCTCGACACGCTCGCGGCCGCGCTGCTGGCTGGGGATTCGGCGCGGTGTCCCCGCCTCTTCCTTGCTGCGCCTGCGTTTCACAATCGGTTCCTGCGTCATGCCACCACTCGCCCGTCGTTCTTGACAGACGATATAAGAGAGTTTATCACATTTCGCAAATGAGATAATTTATCACATTTTAAACGAGGGAGGCCCGATATGCAGATCTCGACGATCGCCGCCATCGGCGGATTGGGAAAAACCGGCGGCCGTGTCGTCCGACAGGTACTCGCCAGGCCGCCCAGGAATTTTTCCGACTATGCCCGTGGAACCGCCACAAGCGGCATCTGGAGTGTCCAATCATGACCTACCCGATCACGAACATCGCTCTCATCGCCGCCGCACTCGGCAGCGGCCTTCTCGCCGGCGTCTATTTTGCCTTCTCGACCTTCATTATGCAGGCCTTCGCCCGTCTTACCGTCGATCAGGGCGTCGCCGCCATGCAATCGATCAATACGACGATTGTGCGTTCACCCTTTATCGCACTGTTCCTGTTGACGGCTGCGCTCTCGGTGTTCATCGCCGTGATGGCAATGCTCTATTGGCGGGGCGGCACCAGCATCCTGATGATTGCCGGCGCGGCGCTCTACCTCGTCGCCAGCCTTCTTTCGACCATGGTCTTCAACGTCCCCTTGAATGACGCCCTGGATAAGGTCGATGGCCGCACGGCGGAAGCAGCTCAGCTATGGAGTACCTATCTCAGCGATTGGACGAAGTGGAACCATGTGCGTACGGTGGCGTCGCTGCTCGCCTCATGCGCCTTCGTCCGGGCTCTGTTTTAATTGATCGTCAGGACGCCGTACGAGAAACGTCCGGCGAGACGGCGTGCAGATAGACCGCAACCTCGACGCGGTTGCGGCCATTGCGCTTGGCAGCATAAAGCGCCTTGTCGGCGGTGCTGAGGACGCTGTCGAAACCGATACCCTCGGCGGTGCCGAGCGCGACACCGGCGCTGACCGTGCAAGCAAACGATTTGCCGTCGGCGATGATTTCACGGGCAGCAAAAGCGTCGCGGACCCGCTCAGCGATCTGCTCTGCCCGGCCCGACAAGGCATTGTCGAGGACCAGTGCAAATTCCTCACCACCAAGACGAGCGACCTTGTCGGAGGCCCGCAGTCCGGCCGACAATTCCTTGGCAAAAAGCTTAAGCACTATGTCGCCGGTGGCATGGCCATACTGATCGTTGACGGACTTGAAGCGATCGATGTCGAAGACGATTACGGCCATGGACGGGCCGAAAGAGCGGTGGCCATAGAGATCGAACAGAGCCCGCCGGTTGAGCAGACCGGTCAGCGGATCGGTGATGGCCTGCTGACGATGATGCGCCGCCTGACGCCATTGATGCAGCGCCAGCGACAGGGCGCCGATGCCAGTCATGCCGGCAATGCAGATGGCAAGGCTGACATCTTCGGCCCAATTGTCCGGCGCATGGCCGAGCACGAGCTTACCGTCCCAGATCAGGACGCCCGCACACAGCGCAAAGGAAATGGCGGTCAGCGTGTAAAGCGCTGCGATGCCATAGAGCGGCGTCAGCGCCTCATGACGGCTCAACCAATATTCGCGCGCCGTCAACAGCAGAAGCACCGCGACAACGATATTGTCGCCCATGAAAGCGAGGCCATCATAACCGGCGAGCATGGCCGGCACGGAAGCGGCAATGCCGGTCAAGCTTCCCAGCAAAGCGCGGGTCTTGGAAAACCGACGCGTGCGGAACTGATATCCCGCCGCCCAGATGATCGAAAAGCCAATAAAAAACAGCACGAAGGTGAGAATGGCGAGTATCGGTCGCGGCTTGTCGACATAGGCACCATAGGTGAAAATCCCGACAACGATCGGCACAAGGCCCGCAGAACAGCTCAGCAGGAATGTCTCAGGCCGGCGGGAAAACCAGCTTCCGCCCAGCGTCACCGCAAGACAGGACGCAGAAACGCCAAGGGCAAGCAGAAGAGAATTATAGTCGAGCTCCATGCTTTTCCTTCGACGGTTTCATTCCGCACCGTTGGGGATCGGCATAACGCTACCCCTCAAGGGGTATCATATTGGTTACGGGATCCGATAAAGATCATGTATTTCAATAAAATATGCCTTTGATATTACGAAAGCAGTCTCCAAACAAAAATATTTTTATCGGCACGCAGGATTATTTTTCTTAAGCCTCGACATCCCAGTGCAAGGGGAACATCGGATCAAACACGGTAATGGCGCCCGCTTCGGTTTTGATCTTGTCGGGAAAGGCCACCGATTCCGCGCGGCGGATCAGCGTAATGCGATCCTCGTTCGCCGCCAGCCCATACCAGGCGGGGCCGTTCAGTGAAGCGAAAGCCTCGAGTTTATCGAGCGCACCTTCCTGTTCGAACACATGGGCCAGGCAGCTCATGGTGTTGACCGATGTGTAGATGCCGGCGCAGCCGCAGGCGCATTCCTTCAGCGGATCGACATGCGGGGCGGAATCGGTGCCGAGGAAGAACCTGGCGTCGCCGCTCGTGGCGGCAGCGCGCAGCGCCAGGCGGTGGCTTTCGCGCTTGGCGACCGGCAGGCAGTAATAATGCGGCCTGATACCGCCGACGAGGATGGCGTTGCGGTTGATGATCAGGTGATGCGTGGTGATCGAGCCGGCGAGATTGGCCTTTGCCGACTTGATGTAGTCAATGCCGTCCGATGTCGTCACGTGCTCCATGGTGACTTTCAGTTCCGGCAGGCGCTGACGCAGCGGATCGAGTACGGTTTCGATGAAAACGGCCTCGCGGTCGAAAATGTCCACATCCGGCGACGTCACTTCGCCATGCACACAGAGCGGCAGGCCGATCTTGGCCATGCGCTCCAGCACCGGCATCGCCCTGTCCATATTCCGCACGCCGCCATGGGAATTGGTCGTCGCACCGGCGGGATAGAGTTTGACGGCGGTGATGAGGCCGCTTTTCTTGCCTTCCTCGACATCGTCGGGATCGGTGTGCTCGGTGAGATAAAGCGTCATCAGCGGCTGAAAGCGGTCGCCTGCCGGCAATGCCTTCAGGATGCGCTCACGATAGGCCGCCGCATCCGCGGTAGTGACGACCGGCGGCACCAGGTTCGGCATGATGATGGCGCGGGCGAAATGCCTGGAGGTATCCCCGATCACGCCTTCCAGCACGGCGCCGTCACGCAGATGCAGATGCCAATCGTCAGGGCGGCGGATGGTGAACTTTTGCATGAGCGCGAACCTCTGAATGGTTATCGCGCTTCGAATAGCACCATACGCCACCGCAAAACAATCGATGGCGACGTGTAAATGACAGTGTGGGCTCAGCCCTGTACGATATCGATGGTGAAATCAGCGGGACGGCGGTTCTCGAGGATCAGCCGGCCGTTCGGCAGGTCGTTGCCGTAGACCTTGGCACCCGCCGCCTCTTCGTCGAGGTTATAGCCCCGCCAACGCTCCCAGAGCCGCTCCTCCAAGACCTCCATCGGCGGCGCCAGCATGATCGAATAGTCGAACATGCCTTCCAGCTCCGCCCACTTGCCCTGATTGAAGAGCAGGTAGTTCCCCTCGATGACAATGAAGCGGTGATCGGGAGAGACGATGCGAGCCGACGCGATGGCGATCTCGCGCGAACGGTCGAAGACCGGCACCAGTACTTCCTGATCGGCTGCGCGCACAGCCTTGACGATATCGAGAAAGGCGCGGACGTCGAAGCTTTCGGGAACGCCCTTGCGCTTCAGCAGACCCTTTTCGATCAGCACGGCGTTATCCATGTGGAAGCCGTCCATCGGAAGGACCTCGGCGCTCTCGCCCTTGGCTATGAGCGCCTTGGCCACATTGTCCGCCAGCGTCGATTTGCCGGCGCCGGGCGGGCCGGCAATCGCGACGAGAAACCGTTTTACGCCGTTGGCGCGCCCGATAATCTCGTCGGCGATTCCCTCGAGCACGGAGCTCATGCGGCGACGGTTTCCGCCGGCGGCGCCTTGGCGCCGGTCATGAAGGCAACGGCATCCGACATCGAATATTCCTTCGGGTTGATCACGGTCAGACGACGCCCGAGGCGATGGATATGGATGCGATCTGCCACCTCGAAGACATGCGGCATATTGTGCGAGATCAACACGATCGGCAAGCCGCGGGCGCGGACGTCCAGAATAAGCTCCAGCACCTTGCGGCTTTCCTTGACACCAAGGGCGGCTGTCGGCTCATCCATGATGACGACCTTGGAACCGAAGGCGGCAGCACGCGCCACCGCCACGCCCTGGCGCTGGCCGCCCGAGAGCGTTTCCACCGCCTGGTTGATGTTCTGGATCGTCATCAGGCCAAGTTCGCTGAGCTTGTCGCGGGCGCGCTTTTCCATCGCCGGACGATCGAGCATGCGGAACAAGGAGCCGAGGATACCGGGCTTCCGGATTTCGCGACCAAGGAACATATTGTCGGCGATCGAGAGCGCCGGCGACAATGCCAGGTTCTGATAGACGGTCTCGATGCCGGCCTCGCGCGCTTCCATCGGCGATCGGAAGTGGACGGGTTTCCCCTCCAGCTTGATCTCGCCTTCGTCGGGCGTGGTCGCGCCGGAGATCGCCTTGATCAGCGAGGATTTGCCGGCGCCGTTATCGCCGATGACAGCAAGGATTTCGCCGGGATAGAGGTCGAAATCGGCATTGTCGAGGGCGGTCACGCGTCCGTAACGCTTGACGAGACCGCGGGCTGTGAGAAGAGGTTCGCCAGTCGTGGTCATGCCGACACCTTTCTGATCCATTGATCGATCGCGACGGCGCCGATGATCAGCACGCCAGTCAAAAGAACCTTCCACTGCGGGTCGGCTCCGAGCATGTTGAGGCCCATGGACACTACGCCGACGATCATTGCGCCGAACAGCGTGCCGAGGATCGAACCGCGGCCACCGAAGAGCGAGATGCCGCCGATCACGGTCGCGGTAATCGCCTGAAGATTGAAATCCGTCACGGCCGAGGATGGCGAGATCGAACCGTTGCGGCCGATCGAAACCCAGGCGGCGAATGCCGCGATCAGTCCCGAAACGCCGTAGACGGCGAGCAGCACCTTCTTGGTCTGGATACCCGACAATTTTGCCGCTTCCGGATCATCGCCGACAGCATAGACATGCCGGCCCCAAGCCGTGTGATTGAGAACGTACCAAAGGCCAACCACCAGCAGCACCATGGCGATGACGCCGAGCGTCAGCACCGCGCCGCCAAGCCGGAAGCTGATCGCGAAGAGATGCAAGAGCGGCGCCTGTTCGTCGACATCGGTGTCGCGAATGGTCTCGTTGGCGGAATAGATGAAATTCGTCGCCATGACGATATTCCAGGTGCCAAGCGTCACGATGAACGGCGGCAGCTTCATGGTGGCGACGAGGAAACCATTGAGCAATCCGCAGACGCCGCCCACAAGCATGCCGGCAAGAATGGCAATGGGCGTCGGCATGCCGTAGGTTATGGCGCAATTGCCCATGACGACAGCGGAAATGACCATGATCACGCCGATCGAAAGATCGATGCCGGCGGTCAGAATGACCAGCGTCTGCGCTGCGCCGAGAATGCCGACAATGGCGATCTGCTGCAGAACGAGGGTCAGCGTATAGGCGGAGAAGAACCGACCGCCGATGGCAATGCCGAAGATGATGATTGCCACCACCAAGACGATCAACGGCACCGCGGCCGGAGTCGAATGCAAGAAATGCTGTGTGCGTTTGAGAAGAGTGACATCCTGGTGCTCAAACGAGGCGACGTTCTTGTCGCTGCCATCGAGAACACGCTCGAATTCCTGTGCTCCGGTCATTGTTTTCCTCCGCAACCGCGCCGAACTACGCGGAAACCGCCGGGGTTGAAACCGGCCGGGGCTCAAACCCGGCCGGCATGGTATCGCGACGGCATAATCCTAAGCCGAAGAACCGCATCAACAAGACGTGTGAAACGGCTCTTCGAACAAGATCACGCCAAACCTAGGATTGGGCTTAGCCCCAGCACTTCGCAGTACCTTCCTTGGTATCGATCGACTTCAAGCCAGAAACCGGCTTGTCCGTCACCAGCGAAACGCCGGTGTCGAAGAAGGACTTGCCTTCGGTCGGCTTCGGCTTTTCACCGGTGTCGGCGAACTTCTTGATCGCTTCGACGCCGAGAGCAGCCATCATCAGCGGATACTGCTGCGAGGTCGCGCCGATGACGCCATCCTTGACCGACTTGACGCCCGGGCAACCGCCGTCAACCGATACGATCAGGACCTGCTTTTCCAGACCGACTGCCTTCAGGGCCTGATAGGCGCCGATAGCGGCCGGTTCGTTGATCGTGTGGATGACGTTGATGCTGGAGTCCTTCTGGAGAAGGTTTTCCATGGCCTTGCGGCCGCCTTCTTCGTTGCCGTTGGTGACGTCATGACCGACGATGCGCGGATCGGTCTCGTCGCCGATCTTGTTCGGATCCTTCGGGTCGATGCCGAAGCCGATCATGAAGCCCTGGTCACGCAGGACGTCGACGGTCGGCTGCGACGGCGTCAGGTCGAGGAAGCCGATCTTGGCGCTCTTGGCCTTGTCGCCGAGGGTCTTGTTGGCCCATTCACCGATCAGCTTGCCGGCGAGAAGATTGTCGGTGGCGAAAGTCGCGTCGGCAGCGTTAGCCGGATCCAGCGGGGTGTCGAGCGCAATGACCAGGAGGCCTGCATCACGCGCCTTCTTGATCGTCGGAACGATGCCCTTGGTGTCGGAAGCGGCGATCAGAATACCCTTGGCGCCTTCGGCGATGCAGCTTTCGACCGCAGCCACCTGGCTTTCGCTGTCGCCGTCGATCTTGCCGGCATAGGACTTCAGCGTCACGCCGAGTTCCTTGGCCTTAGCGGTAGCACCTTCCTTCATCTTGACGAAGAAGGGGTTCGTGTCCGTTTTGGTGATCAGGCAGGCGGAAACGTTGGCAGCATTGGCCGGCGCGGCAAAGACGACACCGATCGCCAGAGCGGCGAGTGCTGCGGAAACAACAGATTTCTTCATTCAATCCTCCCAAAATTTGAATAGACCGGAACCTTCCGGCGGTCTCGGCTCGCAGTGAGACCGGATCTAAGACGTGTCATGTCTGCTTGGATTTCTTCCAGATCGGCCGCCTCCAAGGCCATGCTCACGTCCTCCAACGCCCGTATCTGATCCTAAAGATTTCCTTCTGTCAATAAATAAATCGGATTGAATTATTAATCGGATGTGGCATGTTGCTGAATAATACGGCATGGCCATGATGGAAGGAGCGGGCCAATGTCTCCCTTACAAGACCCGGCAGATACGCCATCATCACCCATGATTCTCGACCCCAGCGGGGGTGCGAATCAGGTGCGCGTCCGCGCGCATAATGAACGGCTGGTGCTGTCGCTTGTGCGCCGTCACGGCGCGCTGTCGAAGGCGGAAATTGCGAGGCGCAGCGGACTGTCGGCACAGACGGTCTCCGTCATCATGCGTGCCCTGGAGAAAGAGGGGCTGCTGTCGCGCGGCGAGCCCGTGCGCGGACGCGTGGGGCAGCCTTCCATTCCGATGCGGCTCAATCCGGATGCGGTGCTCTCCTTCGGAGTCAAGATCGGCCGGCGAAGCGCCGATCTCGTGCTGATGGATTTCGTCGGGCACATTCGGATGCAACTCCACCAAATCTATCCCTACCCGCTGCCGCAGGACATCATGTCCTTCGTCACATCAGGCATTCAGGAACTCGAAGCACGCCTCAGCAGTGAAGAACGCCGCCGGCTTGCCGGGGTCGGCATCGCCGCCCCTTTCGAACTCTGGAACTGGGCGGAAGAAGTCGGTGCGCCCGATGGAGCGATGGAGGCCTGGCGCGGTTTCGACCTGCAGGCGGAGATCGCCGCTCGTGTGCCCTATCTCGTCTATCTGCAGAACGATGCCACCAGCGCCTGCGGGGCCGAACTCGTCTTCGGCGTCGGTCCGCGCTATCCGGATTTCGTCTATCTCTTCATCGGCTCCTTCCTCGGCGGCGGCATCGTTTTGAACTCCTCGATCTTCGTGGGGCGAACCGGAACGGCAGGCGCGCTTGGCCCGTTGCCCGTACGCGGACGCAACGGCGAAACCCGGCAGTTGCTCGACATCGCTTCGATCTATGTTCTGGAAAATTACTTGCGGCAGGCCGGCTTCGATCCTCGGCCGCTCTGGTATTCCGCCGATAACTGGATCGATTTCGGCGAGCCGTTGGAAACCTGGATCCAGGATACGGCAAAGGCACTGGCGCAGGCGATCGTCGCCGCCGCCTCCATCATCGATTTCAGCGCCGCCATCATCGATGGAGGCTTCCCCGACTGGGTGCGCGAACGCGTCGTGCGCGCCACCATCAAAGCGGCTTCGGATCTCGACCTGCAGGGCGTCGTCCTGCCCGAGATCATCGAAGGCGCGGTCGGTCCGCAGGCACGTGCCATCGGCGGCGCCAGCCTGCCGATCTTCGCGCGCTACCTCATAGACCAGAACATACTTTTCAAGGAGATAGACCATGCTGAAGGGCATTGACCCGCTGTTGAGCCCCGACCTCTTGGCGACGCTGCGCGCCATGGGACACGGCGATGAAATCGCCCTCGTCGACGGCAATTATCCGGGTCTCGAACATGCCCGCCGCCTCATCCGTCTCGATGGCCATGGCGTCGTCCGGGTGCTCGATGCGGTGCTGAGCGTATTGCCGATCGACGATTTCGT
Source organism: Rhizobium sp. SEMIA4064 (assembly GCF_003025035.1). Taxonomy (GTDB): domain Bacteria; phylum Pseudomonadota; class Alphaproteobacteria; order Rhizobiales; family Rhizobiaceae; genus Rhizobium; species Rhizobium paranaense. Next base: position 247,758 of record NZ_PYJN01000005.1, on the reverse strand, counting down.
GCCGCAGGCGATTTTCCGCGCGACGGTCAAGCAGGACCGCGATGCCCTCGATCCCGTGCATGCGGAAATGGTTGACGTTTGCGCACGACATGTCCCCGACATCAAGGTCGTGCCGCTGCTGCCGGCGGAATTCTACGAGCGGGTGAAGCAGGCGCATGCGCTGGTGCAGACAAGCGAGCCGCGGCTTTATGGAAATATCATTCTGCGTAAGGGTGTGATTTATCCGAAGGGATAACGAGGGCGCATGCCAAGAAAGCCCCTCATCCGGCCTTCGGCCATCTTCTCCCCGCAGGCGGGGCCAAGGGGATGGGCGCACCCACGGCCTTCTTACCAGCCAATCACCTGGACGAGAGCGAGAGGTCGTCCCCTCTCCCCGTCAAAAACGGGGAGAGGGCTAGGGTGAGGGGCTAAACTCTCCATGCGACCTATCGAAACGGCCTCTCCACTTACCCCTCAAATATCCCCCGCCGAAGGTCCCCAGACGTCCGTCATGGCGAAACCTTCCGCCATGGGATCGAAGGGATCCAGCGCCACCTGGCTCAGGCCGAAGGTGAAGCCGCGGCCGGTGATGGTGGGGATGATGGCGGGCTTGCCGGCAACTTCTGTCACGGCCTGCAGGCCGACCTCGAATTCCGAGCCGATGATCGAGCGGGATTTGAAGACATCGCCGACCTTGGCCTTGCCTCTGGCATGCAGCGTGGCGAGGTTGGCGGAATTGCCGGTGCCGCAGGGCGAGCGGTCGGCCCTGCCCGGCCACATGGTCGTGCAGGTGCGGATGGCGCCATCGGGGTCGATATCCCGGAACATCACGTAGGCGACGCCGGAGATGGCCGGAATTTCCGGATGCACGACCGGGATCGTACGGTTGATCAAATCCTTCAGGATCATGCCGGCCTGGACGAGCGCTGCGGCATTGCCCTTCTCGATCGTCAGATTGATCTGGCTGACATCGACGAGCGCATAGAAGATGCCGCCATAACAGAGATCGAGCTTGATCCTGCCCCAATGCGGCGTGTCGATCTGCACATCCAACTCGTGCACGAAGGACGGAACCATGGTGAGCCGCACCTTCTCGCAGCGACCGTCGCGGCAGGTGGCGGTCGCCCGCACTAGGCCGGCGGCGGTGTCGAGCGTCACCACTGTTTCCGGCTCCTTCATCTCGACGATCCCGGATTCGAGCAGCGCCGTCGTCATGCAGATGGAATTGGAGCCGGAGCTCGCATGCGCCTGATCCGGCTGCAGGACGACGAAGCCGGCATCGGCATCGGGATGCTTGGCCGGCAGCAGCAGGTTGACGGAACCGATCGGCGCGCCGCGCGGCTCCAGCACTAGGAAGCGGCGCAGCTCCTGCCCCTTCGGATCTGTGTTCAGCCATTGCAGTTGCTCGGCGATGGTATTGCCAGGAATCTTCGGCACGCCGCCGATCGCGACCTTGCCGATTTCACCTTCGCAATGAACGTCCAGCAACTGAATCGTGCGCTTCCATCTCATGTCGACAACTCCAATCAGACGTGACGGGTGATACCGCCATCAACGCGAATATTCTGGCCGGTGATGTAGCCGGCGCCATCGGAGAGCAGGAAGGCCGCGGTCTTGGCGATCTCGCTCATCAGGCCGATACGCTTCATCGGCACCTTGTCGGCGGTTTCCGGCTTGTGATTCAAACTGTCGATATAGCCGGGCAGGATGCAGTTCATGCGGATATTGTTGGCCGCATACCGGTCCGAATAGAGCTTGGTGAAGGCGCCGGCAGCAGCGCGGTAGGTGCAGGAAACCGGGAAGACCAGCGACGGCTCGTAGGCGGCAAAAGTGGTGATATTGACGAAAGCGCCCTTGCCCTGCTTCAGCATGACCGGCGTCACCAGCCTTGCCATGCGCACCAGCGACAGGATCATCATGTCGGAGCCGAGCGTCCAGCTCTCGTCAGAAATATCCAGCAGATCGCCCTTCGGTGGGTGGCCGGTATGATTGACCACGGCGTCGATGCGGCCGTAACTCTTCATCGTCAGGTCGAAGATCGCCTGGATATCCTCGGCTTTTTCCGCGACACCGCGCGAGGCAACACCGCCGAGTTCAGCGGCCAGCTTTTCGCAGCTTTCCGAAGGCGACATCAATGCCAGGCGATAGCCGCTGGCCGAGAGTTCGCGAGCGATCGCCTCGCCCATGCCGCGGCCGCCGCCGGTGATCAGTGCAACGGGCTTTTCGGTTTCGGACATGTATTCCTCCTAGTAGCGATTGATGCGGAACGGGGTCATATCGACCTCGGGCGTGACGCCGGTCATCATATCGGCCATCAACCTTGCTGTCGTCGCCGAAAAGGTCAGTCCCAGATGGCCATGGCCAGTGGCGTACCAGACGCCCGGAATGCGTGAAGAGGGCGAGATGATCGGGAGCGTGTCGGGCAGCGCCGGGCGGTGGCCCATCCAGTCCTTGGCGTCCTCCACCTGCAGGCCTGGCAGTGCCCGCTGAGCGTGACGGACGAGGATGCGCGGACGACGAAAATCCGGAGGCGCATCGAGACCCGCCAATTCGACATTGCCGCCGACGCGAATGCCGCCGGCCGTCGGGGTGACCATGAAGGCACGATGCGGCCAGATGATCGAATAGCGCATGGCAATGCCGGGCTTCATGATCTGCGTGTGATAGCCGCGCTCAGTCTCGAGCGGGATCGGCTCGCCGAGTGCAGAGGCGATGAAGCGCGTCGGGACGCCGGCGGCGAGCACGACATCATTGACCTCCAGCCGCCTTTCGTCTTCGAGAAGCACCGCCATGGCGCCATTTGCCTGACGCTCCACGGTTCGGATCGCGCCGGAGGTGAAGGTGGCGCCGAGAGCCTTTGCCGCATCCACCAGCTTGAGCACGAGCTGATAGGGGTCGCGGATCGACTTGTTGTCCGGCATCAGCACGGCCTTGGCAATTTTCGGCGAGAGCGCCGGCTCGTAATCGCGGATTTCCGCGCCGGAAAGAACCTTGTGCTCGAAACCATAGCGCCGCATCAGCTCGATGTGGCCGCGATCGCCGGTAAACTCCGACTCGGTCTCGTAGATGGCCAGGCAGCCCTCTTCCGTCATCAGATCCGGAGCGCCGATGGTGTCGAGCATCGTTCTGAAGTCACCGAGTGCGCGACGGGACAGGCCCATGCCGGCATCTTCGATCTCTTTCAACCGGGAGGGTCGACCGGCGGCGACGAAGCGCAGGAACCAGGGCAGCATTTTCGGCGCATAGGAAGGCCTGAGCCAAACCGGACCTTCCGGGTCCAGCAGCCAGCCGGGAATCTTGCGCCAGGTGGACGGGCCGGAACTGGCGGCAAAATCGAGCGCAATGCTCGCCATATTGCCGAAGGAAGCGCCCTTGCCCGGCTCATCCTTGTCCACAAACGTCACCTGCCGTCCACGCCGCTGCAATTCGAAGGCAATCGCCGCACCGACAATACCGGCGCCGACAACGATGACCGTCCGCTTATTTTCGTCCATTCCTGAAATCCATCCGCAGAGCGCGCGCCCGATTTGATGCGATTCTGTGATATATCAGATCAGGAGATGTGGCTATGCGGTTTTTGCGAGAGAGCGGAATGCCAAGCGCAAATCCTTCGTCGCGGTGGAGCGAGAATAGCTATTGACCGATCGCCGTGCCGACGCTGCTGCCGGTCGTCTCGACGCTGTCACCGACGGAGCCGACGGTATTGCTAGCGGATGCGCCAAGGCGGCGGACCTGCTCGCCGTAATTCTGGCGGGTGCGCGGATCGAAGATGGCGATCGGCGCACTGACGGCGACACTGGCAGCGCTGCCGACCGTCTGCGCGGCGCCGATGGCGACGGCACCGACCGCTTCGCCGATGCCGACATCGGAATCGGTGATGGTCTGCCCCTCGATCAGCCGGTCGCCGATCAGCTTGACCACCTCAGGGCTCTCGGCGAATTTGCCGTGGTTCAGCCGATCGCCGGTCTTGAGCTTGGTGAGATCGAGCACGGTGATGCCCTGTTTTTCGAGCGCGCTGCGGTAGGGCTCGGCGCCCGGGTCGATCTGGCCGAGGCGGTCGACATTGCCGGAGATGCGGCGCGACAGCGATAGCGCCCGGTCGTCGCGTGAGACGAACAGGGTGAAATGCGGCTTGTCCTTGCCGAGCGCTGCAAATTGCTGGCCGAAGACATCGACGTCAAGATCGGGAGACGCAAGAATGACGTTCTTGATCTTCGGCGCGACACGGCCATCGCGGATCGCCATCTGCCTCAAGGCCTCGACGGCGAGCCAGGTGCCCATGGAGTGAGCCATGACGGTGATATCGCCGACGGAAGGATTGGAGGAAGCGCGGCGCAGCAGCTCTTCCAGCGCATCGCGGGAATAGTTGGCGCTTTCCTTGTCGTAGGCATAGTCGAAAATGCTGGCGCGCGACGGCCAGGTGAAAACGACCGGCGCGACATCGGCATGGGAATCATGGACGATCTGCGCAAAGCGATAGACCGAATCCTCATAGCGATTGTTGAAGCCGTGCACGAAAATCAGCACGCGCTTGTTCTTCGGCAGATGCGTACGCAGCCACGCCTGATTGTCGGCTACACCCGTCATCGACTGGACGGAGGTGGTGACGAAATTCTTCATGGGATCGCCGGGCAGCCGGCTCGGCCACTGCACCTGACCAGCCTTGCGATTGGCCTCCGGCGGGATCGAGACGCTGACAGCATCTACCTTCAAACCGGGGCCGCGCTCTCCGGAAAACAGGATCGCCGGGTCCTTGTCCGGCAGGCGAGTGGTGGCGACCAGCAGATCGACCTTGGAGGTGCCCGGGACACTGTCGACGACCGGCTGCATGACGCCGATCGGACGGCCGCCGCAGGCGGTGAGCGACAGAGCAGCAGTAACGGCGATAGCCCGGAAGAAGGCCTTCCCGCATCGGCCAGCATCTTCCATGCGCTGCATCGCGCCAACCCTCTTCATCGCAATTCCAATGTCGCCGCCAACATACCCATGGAGGGTCACCGTGCAAGCGACGTTCGCTGTCTTCGCAACGTGATGTGGTGCTAATTCATGGGAGCGAGGCAAAGGCGCAACGGTGGGTTGGAAGAAACGACCACAATCAAGACCGACAGGAATCTTAGAGAACAGGGGGAAATAAAAAGAGCCCGACGCGGGAGGAGGATGCATCGGGCTCTTGATCCGGATTGGCAACTGGGAGGAGGAGGAGTGTTGCCAATCTATGAAGGAGCGCTGGGAGGAGGAGTGCGCTGCCTTCGAGGGATTAGATATAACCGCCGGGCAGGCATTAACAGACTGGCTTTCGCAATGCAGCAATGCACTGAGCGCAAGGCTTTTATCGCATTTACTTGAAATACCGCATATCACTGGCAATTGGAGCATTTCCATCGCCTATTTTACAGTCGCAAATGACGAATGAATGAGATTTACATAGTCGTGATCCGTCATTTTTGCCCGTGCGCCTAACGAGCCCGAGAAGCATCATCGCCGATGAAATAGCGCAGGAGACCGCTGCCATCCGCTACCGATTCGCAAATAAGGACAGGCCGCAGACGTAAAAGAGCGGCCGCTTCGCCAGCGACCGCCCTCATATTCACTCAAGACGACCATTAAGCAGCCGCAAACGCCTTCTTGCCCTCGGCATCCAGCGCCGAGAACTCGTCATCGGACAGCGTGATGTTCACTGCCGCCGTGTTCTCTTCGAGATGCTTGACTTTGCCGGTGCCGGGGATCGGCAGCATGACGGGGCTGCGTTTCAGGACCCAGGCAAGCGCGATCTGGCTCGGAGCGGCGCCATGTTTCTTGGCGATGATGTCGAGCAGCGAGCCCTCCTTGGCGAGGTCGCCGGCAGCAAGCGGATACCAAGGGATGAAGCCGATATTGTGCTTGGCGCAATAATCGAGAACGTCCTCGCTGGTACGGTCGACAAGGTTATAGCGGTTCTGGACCGTCGCCACCTTGAAATGCTTCGAGGCGGCTTCGATGTCGGCGACCGATACTTCGCTGAGGCCTGCGTGGCGGATCATCTTGGCATCGAGCAGCGATTTGACGGCACCGAACTGTTCGGCGGCAGGCACTTTGGGATCAATGCGGTGAAGCTGCCAGAGATCTATCTGCTCGACACCGAGATTGCGCAGGCTCTTATGCGCCTGCTGGATCAGATACTCCGGGCGGCCCAGAGGAATCCACTGGTCGGGACCGGTGCGGGTCAGACCTCCCTTGGTGGCGACGACAAGTTTGTCGCCATAGGGGTGCAGCGCCTCCTTGATCAGACGTTCGGAAACATCGGGGCCATAGGAATCGGCCGTGTCGATGAAATTGATACCAAGCTCCGGCAGGCGCTTGAGGGTGCGGACGGATTCGGCGTGATCCACAGGCTCGCCCCAGATGCCGGAACCGGTGATGCGCATGGCACCGAAACCGAGGCGATTGACGGTGAGGTCGCCGCCGATCTTGAATTGACCGGACTTGGCTGCGTTTAGATCTGACATGGTTTTCGTCCCTATAGTCTGGTTGACGTTATTCGAAATCCGTGGAAGCCGAGACCTGTTCCCAGGCGTCGAACTCGGTCTTGAGCAAGCCGAGCTTTTCGCGAACGAGACTGATGGCGTCGCGACCTAAGAGTAGATGGGTCGGTGGGTTTTCCGAGGCAATGAGCTGCAACATAACTTGTGCCGCCTTCTTCGGATCGCCGGGCTGTTTGCCGCTGCGTTCGAGGCGGCGCTGGCGCAACGGTTCGAAGACCTCGTCATAATCGGGGATCGAGCGCTCGGCCCGCACCATCGAGCGGCCGGCCCAATCGGTGCGGAAGCCGCCCGGCTCGATAGCGGTCACATGGATGCCGAAGCTCTTGACCTCTTTCCCGAGGCTTTCGGAAATCCCCTCCAGCGCGAATTTGCTGCCGTGATAGAAGGAAATGCCCGGCAGAGTGATGATACCGCCCATCGAGGTGATGTTGAGAATGTGGCCGGCTCGGCGCTTGCGCATATAGGGCAGCACCGCCTGGATCACGGCGACGGGGCCGAAGACATTGACCTCGAACTGGCGGCGCAGCTCTTCGATCGTCGATTCCTCGACCAATCCTTCATGCCCATAGCCGGCATTGTTGACGAGAACGTCGATCGCGCCGATCTCGTTCTCGACCTCGGCGATAACAGGCGCGATGGCGGCTGTGTCGGTGACGTCGAGCAGCTTGGCGAAGGCGAAGCCTGGCTTCAGCGCTTCGAATGCGGCGCGGCCGGCTTCCTTGCGCAGCGTGCCGACGACCTTATGACCGGCAGCAAGGGCGGCCTCGGCGAGTGCCCGGCCGAAGCCCGTGGAAACGCCGGTGATGAAAAGTACCTTGGTATCGGATTTTATCGCAGACATAGCGATGTCTCCTTGTTGGATGAAGGCAAGATAGGCCGAGGCGACATTTTCGATAATCTCATCAATCGAAGATGACCTTTTTAGAAAAACTGATTAATCTCGGACAAAATCAAAGTCGTTCGGAGAGCGCTGATGCGTCAGGACGTGTTGGACGGACTGGTGACCTTCGTCATCGTCGCGGAGGAAAAGAGCTTTTCGGCCGCGGCCGTGCGGCTCGGCGTGTCGCCCTCGGCCGTCAGCCAGTCGATCAGCAAACTGGAAGGCCGGATGCGGCTCGCGCTCTTCAACCGCACCACGCGCAGCGTCAGCTTGACCGAGGCCGGGCTACGCTATCTCGAACGTGTCGTACCCGCCGTGCATGATCTAACGGCGGCCGCCCAGGAGCTTGGCGAGTCGGTCGACAGGCCCGCCGGACTGCTACGCATCAACGTGGCGCGCGCCGGCTATATGATCGCGCTTCAACCGATCCTGCGCGATTTCCTCGACGCCTATCCGGAAATCGAGCTGGAGGTGCGCATCGAGGGCTCCTTGGTCGATATTGTCGGCCAGGGCTTCGATGCCGGCATCCGCTTTGGCGATCTGGTGCAGCGCGACATGGTGGCGGTGAAGATCGGGCCGCCGATATCAGCTCATATCATTGCCGCGCCCAGCTATCTCGGCCGGTACGGCATGCCGAAACATCCGCACGATCTGCTCAACCACAATTGCATCGGCTTTCGTCATTCCTCCAGCGGGCAGGTCGAGCGCTGGGAATTCGAGAAGAACGGCGAGAAGACCGAACTTGCCGTCAACGGCCGGCTGATCCTCAACGATTCCGCGGCGCTGACGCAGGCAGCATTGGACGGCATCGGCATTGCCTACATGATCAACGGCTATATCGACCGGTTTCTCGACGACGGGCGGCTAGTGCGCATCCTGTCCGACTGGAGCCCGGCGCTGGCCGGCCTGACGCTGTACTATGCTGACCGCCGTCGCGTGCCGGCAAAGCTTCGGGCGTTGATCGATTTCCTGCGCCATCGACGGCAGGTCGAACCACCGCAAACGGCAGGCGCCTTGACCTGAAATCAGCTCTTCGGATTGCGTTGCCGCAACAGCGTTCCGAGATCGGCGAGCGCGGTCCAGAGCTCTTCGAAGACGCGGTGGGTGAAATCCTGCAGCGACATTTCCTGCGGGCCTTCGTTCCAGCGCTTGCCACCGATACGCAGCGTGCTGACGACGATCGCCGATAGCAGGCGCAATTGGAAATGCTCCTCTTCGTCTCCGCCGGAGCGGGCGAAGAGTGCGTCCGTCAGTTTCTCTTCGAGCTTGGCATATTTCAACTGGTCGCGGGCGCAAAGCGCCGGCGTGTCGCGGATCAGGACGGCGATGGCGAGACGCTGCGGGTCCGAGGAGGCGGCGAGCAGCGCCGACCTTAGAGCACCCTCAATGACCTCGACGACCGACGCATCCTTCGGCTGCGCGGCAACGGCATCGGCGAGTTCGTCGGAAAAGCTGTCCTGCCAGGCGAAGACCACCTCTTCCTTGCTTGGAAAATAATCAAAGAAGCTGCGTTTGGAGACATCGGCGGCCTCGGTAATGTCCTCGATCGTCGTGCCGTCGAAGCCGCGTGCGAGAAAGAGCGACAGCGCCGCCGCCTCGATGCGCTCGCGCGTCTGGCGGCGCTTGCGTTCGCGCCGGCCTTCCTTCACCTCGCCGTCGATCTCTTTCGCATCCGCCATGAACTGCCCCTGCTATGCACCCGCTTCCGGCCGCCCCATATCGGCTTCGGCAGTGTAGGCTGCGATCCCGGCACCCTCTTCCCTGCTGTGATATCTGGAGCGATCGATCGAGATCTCCAGCGGTTTTCTGCGCGAGATTCGGTAGACGCCGGCCGGCGGAATGTTGCGCACCGTGCCGCCGATGCGCTCCGCTTTCAGGCCGAGACGATCGAGGATCGAACGCGACACCGGGCAGCGCGGGCCGTAAGTGAACTGGTAGAAAGAGCCGCCGGACCTCATCGTCGCAAAGGCGCCGCCGACGATCGCGGCGATCTTATCGGGAGACATGGAGAGCAAAGGCAGGCCGCTGACGACGGCGCCGAAGGGCGCATCGGCAAACAGGCCGCATTGGGTAAGCTGCGCCGCATCCATCTGCACCACGCGCGCCTCGGGAAAGCGGCCACGCAATCGAGCGGCAAACTCTTCGCCGAATTCGATCAGCGTCAAGTCGCTCTCCGGAACGCCGCGCCCCATCAGCGCGCGGGTGAAAACGCCGGTGCCGGGGCCAAGTTCGAGGATCGGGCCGTCGAGCGCCTCGATCTCCTGCGTCATCAGACGGGCCAATCGCTCACCGGACGGCGCAATCGCTGAGACACGCATGGGATTGCTGACCCAGGAGCGGAAGAACTGCACGAATTCGGCGCATGTCGTCTTTGTCGTCATCCCAGGAATCCAATCTTTAGCAGAAATATCGAATACGACGCGATCAAGGTCCGAGCAGCGTGGCAATTCGAAGGCACCACAGGCAATTGCGCGGCCAATGTTGCCGATACGCAAATCATAATTGCGATCTCTAGGCAATGCATTTTTTAAACAGTTGTATTTTTGCGTTTAGCGCAATAATTAATCGAATACAAATTTGCAAATCTTCCCAGGAGATCGTCATGCCGAATTGGACCGTGAAAGACATTCCCCCGCAGACCGGCCGCATCGCCGTCGTCACCGGCGCCACCAGCGGCATCGGCTATGAAACCGCCCAAGCCCTGGCGGGTGCCGGCGCCAAGGTCATCATAGCCTCGCGCAACGAACGCAAGGGCGCTGAGGTACTCGCTAAGATTCGCGCCAAGACGCCCGGCGCCGACGTCGCCTTCGAGCCGCTCGATCTCGCCAGCCTCGATTCCGTTGCCCGCACCGCCAAGCGCATCACCGCTTCCGTGCCGCGGATCGACCTTCTCATCAACAATGCCGGCGTCATGGCCATTCCGGACAGACATGAAACCGAGGATGGCTTCGAGATGCAGATGGGGGCGAATTATATCGGCCATTTTGCCTTGAACATGCGGCTGCTGCCGAAAGTCTTGGCCGCCGCGAACCCACGCGTCGTTACCGTCAGCAGCCTGGCGCATCGCAGCGGCAAGATCAATTTCGACGATCTGCAATCGAAGAAAAGCTACAGCTCCTGGGGCGCCTATTGCCAATCGAAGCTGGCGACCTTGATGTTCGGCCTTGAACTCGACCGGATCGCCCGCGCTGAAGGCTGGAACTTGATGAGCATGGCCGCCCATCCCGGCTACGCCGTTACCGGCCTGCAAAGCGCTGGTCCGCGCATGGGCCGCAACAGGCCGGGCTTTCTTGAACGGTTCAGCACATTGATAGCACCAGTCATGGCGCAGTCGGCAACGGCGGGCGCCTTGCCGACGCTTCTCGCCGCTACGTCTTCGGAAGCAGAAGGAGGCGTCATGTACGGTCCGAATGGCTTCTATGAATTGAAGGGACCGCCCGTCCGCGCCAAGATCGTGCCGTATGCACAGAACAAAGCCGTCTGGCGCCGGCTTTGGGAGGTGTCGGAGCAACTGACCGGCCTGAGAATGCCGCTGCCCGTTATGGCGTGACCGCGCCCTCCCCGCCCAGGCAGAGAGAGGGTTTGCACGCTAAAATCACGGCCCGAGGCCTTGCCGCAGGGATTCGCCGCTTGTGCAAGTCGGAAGCGTGGGCTATGCAGATAGATAGGAAGCCTATCTATCTTTATGGATCGCCATGCACGACACCGGAGATCTTCAGGAACTTGAAGAGGCCATGGCGCTTGCCGAAGCATTGCGCCCCGCCCTGCATCGCCTTTATCGACAGTTGCGACGTGAAAACGATGAGCCCGGCATCTCGCCGCTGCAGGCGCTTCTTCTCGTCGCCATTCTCCAGCAGCCGGGCATTGGGGTTGCGGAGCTGGCGCGGCTGGAGAACCTGCGTGGCCCGACCATATCGGGGCACATCAAGGCAATGGAACGTGAAGGCCTCGTCACCCGCTCCGCTCCCGACCCAGAAGACCGGCGACGCAGTGGTCTGATCGCCACCGACAAGGGGCGGGCTCTGATTCAAGGCATAAAGCAGAGGCGAACCGACTGGCTCGCCTTCGAACTCGCCAAATTATCGCCTGAGGCGCGCGCCGCCATCCGCGCCGCCATCGGCCCGCTCGGAGACATCGGACAATGACCTCACAAGTTCGACAGGCCGCTCCGCAGCCGGCGGCGACCGAAGACGACGCGCCCGACCGCCGCGAAATTCGCGCCGTCATCCTTGGCCTGATGATCGTGCTTGGCCTCGGCGCCATCGACCAGAGCATCGTCGCGACCGCCCTGCCGCGCATCGTCAGCGATCTCGGCGGGGTTACTCATTTGTCCTGGGTGGTCAGCGCCTATGTTCTGGCCTCGACCAGCACCATGCCACTCTATGGCAAGCTCAGCGACCAGTATGGCCGTAAGCCGATGATCTACACGGCAATCCTGATTTTCCTTCTCGGCTCCGTCTTGAGCGGCATGGCGCAAACGCTGCTGCAGCTCATCATCTTCCGCGCCATTCAGGGCCTGGGCGCTGGCGGACTGCTGCCTTTGGCGCAGATCATCATCGGCGATCTCGTGCCACCGGCCAGGCGCGGTCGCAATCAAGGCTCGATAGCCGCCGTCTTCGCCGTCTGCAGCGTTATCGGCCCGATCCTCGGCGGCGTCATCACCGATCTGCTCTCCTGGCATTGGATCTTCTACGTCAACCTGCCGATCGGCGCGGTGGCACTCGTCATGATCGGCCGCGCCTTGAAGCGGCGGCATCAGGTACGCAGCCGCCGTATCGATTATCTCGGCGCCGTGCTGCTGACCGGTTGCACCACCAGCTTCCTGCTGGCGCTCGCGCTTGGCGGCAACGAATGGGCCTGGAACTCGCCGCAAATTCTCGGTCTTGCCGCCGCGGCCCTTGTCCTCGGAATTTTCTTCGTCTTCCACATCAGGCGTGAGCCGGAACCGGTGCTGCCGCCCGATCTCTTCCGCAACCGACTGTTCATCATCGCCTGCCTCGTGCTCGCTCTGACCTTCATGGGCATGCTCGGCGCGACCTTGTTCTTCCCCTTGTTCTTCCAGATGGTGATGGGCGTTACCCCTTCGCATTCCGGTTTCCTGACGGGGCCGCTGATGATCGGCTTCGTCATCTCCTCCATGCTCAACGGCCGCGTGCTGCTGCAGCGTTCCGGCCGTTACAAGCCAGCCCAGCTTTGCGGCCTCGGCCTTGCGACGGCGGCCTTCGCCACGCTCGCCTGGGCTATTGCGACCAGCAAGGGGTTCGCCATCATCGAGCCGCCGATCTTCGCGCTCGGACTGGGGCTCGGGCTGGTGATGCCGACCATGACGGTCGCGGTGCAGAATGCCCTGCCCCTTGCGCATCGCGGCGTCGGCACGGCAACGCTTGCCTTCTTCCGTTCGCTCGGCGGCCTGATCGGCGTCACCGGCTCCGGTGCCATCCTGGCCTATCGCGTGCGGCAGGCGACAGGCTCGTCCGGCAGTCTCGACCTATCGTCGCTGACGGAAGGCGGCCTCAAACAGCTCGCCGCCGCGTCGCCGGAAGACCATGCCGCGGCAATAGCGCTTTACCGCCATGCCATCGCCATGACCTTCGCCACCGGAACCGTCATCGTCGCGTTGGCTCTGATCGCGCTGCTGTTCCTGCCGGAATTGCCGCTGAAGATGCATCACGGCGAAGGTGCGCAGCCGCCGCGCTGAAACATCGCACAAGCCCCGGGTAAGTCCATTTCCCTACAGTAGACGGCATCTCCGATGCGCCGCCCGAGCGGGCGCGCGTTGATCGACCGTCAAAGGCGGCTTCCGGCATGATGGCTGCCATATTGGGAAGGAATGACCTATGGTCTCCGCATTGACCACGACCCGATTGCTCTCATCGCAAATGGCGCTGCAGTTGCTGCAAACACCGGACGCTTCGCAGGATTCGAGCAGCGATCCCCTGCTGGACGATAGCAGCAGCAGTAGCAGCAGCAACGACGTCTCCAGCCTGCCCTCGCAATCACAGGCATCGCTCACGAGCATGCTGAACGGCCTGTCGGCAAATCAAACCGACAGCTCCGCGACATCACAATCCGATCCGGACATGACCAGCAGCTCGTTCATGAGTCTTCTGAAACAGAACCTGCAGGATGCAGTCAAAAGCGAGGGGAAGGGCGGCCAGGCTCAAGCCATGCTCGACGCGCTCGACAACGGTACGCTGACGGTCTCCGACCCCACCAAGGGCGTTTCGATCACGGCATGGGATGCCAGTGCCGACAGCGAGCAGGGTACGACCAGCAAGACCGGCGACACGATCCCCACCAGCGATTGGAATGACTTCCTGAAGGCTCATCTCGAACGCGGTTCCGATGGAACCTTTGTCAAGAATTCCGACGGCAGCTTCATCGACAAGGTCACCGGCAATGAGGCCTATTTCGGCCAGGTCGGATCGCAGTATTACTACATCACCTGGCCGTCGGCCTCTTCCGACACCAATGCAGAGAGTTCGGCTGTGTCGGCTTCAGAGAAGACGAGCGCCTAAGCTTCTCCAGGACAAGCTCGGAGCGGGCTTGTCCTCTTCCCGTTAGCGTGATCCAGCACGCCATCAGATGGCAGCGGCATCGGTAGAGAGCAGCACGATCTCTCTCGCCACGCCGGCGGAACCGCACCCTTGCCCGGCCATCTTCCTGATCTTCTTTAGCAAAATCGAATTGATTGTGTGAGCGCATGGGTGCACCCCTTTTTGGGGTAGGTTGATCCGATCGTAGGATGTCCCTCCACCATTGGACTAGATGACAAAAATGTGAACGGCAATCACAGTTTCGTGACGTTTCCAACGTCTCTATCAACTGGGGGATTCCGATCATGCTTACAGCCACCGTGACCAAACCAGCTTCCCTGGATACGCAAAGTATCGCGGTGGGACCGAATGCTTTTAGAAATGACTTCAATAAAAGATCATTCCAATTCAGCCACAACTTGGTCGGACATCAGTTGTTCTCGCTTCCGCGCCTTGCCGAACTTGCGAAATCACTGCTTACGGACACGAGCACGAGAAGCGTGCGCTGGCAGGCGGGTGGGGCGCCAGTGGACGCCGGCTGGGCCGTGCCGCTGAACGACAAGGTGGAGAGCGTCAACGAAGCGATCTCGAACCTGGCTGTGTCAGGATCGTGGGTGCTGCTCTACAGCGTTCAGCGCGATCCCGAATATCGCGCATTGCTTGATCAGCTCATGACCGAAATCCTCGCCGACACCGGTTGCTCGCGGGACGAAGTCACCTGGGAGGATGCCTACATATTCCTGGCCTCGCCCGACGCCGTAACGCCCTATCACATCGACCATGAAGCAACATTTCTGTTCCAGATCCACGGCAACAGAACCGCCAACATATGGGACGCAAACGATCGTTCCGTCCTGCCCGATAAAGAAATCGAAAAATATTACATCGGCGATCTCAACGCCGCCAAATACACCGTCGAAAAACAAAGCAAGGCGACGGTCTATGCCTTGAACCAGGGAACCGGCGTCCACCACCCGTCGAAAGCGCCGCATGCTTTCAAGAACGGCGATATCTATTCGATCGCTCTCGGCATTCATTTCTGCGTGCGCGATTGCGATCAGCAGGCGTCCGTCTACCAGATGAACTATCTGCTGCGGCGCTGCGGCCTGAAGCCGACGGCCCCTGGAAAATCCGCATGGCGCGACAAACTGAAGACCTCGATCATCGGAATGTTTGCCGACAAGAACCCGAAGACCAAGCACGACATGCTGCGCTCCGGCTTCAAGAAGATGACCGCGCCGTTACGGACCGTTCTGAAATAAAGGTGGAGGGCCGGGCTACTGCCCGGCCCCTTCGACATCGCGAAATAGTCCTGTTCGCAGCGGGCCATGGGTCAAAGGGGCGCATTGCTTTTGCTAATATATCGGTTCAGCCTTTCGTTGCTGACCACGCGTCATGCGTGTCATAGGAGTCGGCCAGCGGAGGATTGACCATGAGACTTGTCGCAATATTCGCAGCTACAGCGGTTGTCGCTCTCATCGGCACCAGTGCCATGGGGCAAACAACGACGGCACCGGCAACGACAACTACGCCGATGACCACCACGAAAACGCCGAGCACCACCGCCAAGCAAAAGGCGGCAACGCCCGCGCAATCGGAAATTTCGAAGGCATGCTCAGCACAGGCCGACGCAAAGGGGCTTCATGGCAAGGAACGCTCCAAGTTCCGCAGCCAATGCAAGAAAAATGGCGGCAAGGGGTAAATAGGTCGAACCCGGCCCTGCGGCTGTCTTGGCGGCAACCGCCTGAAATAAGCGCAACAAAGTTGCCGCCACTGACTTCATGCGCGCGTGGCTGAGCAGGCGCGATAGTATCATGGACGATATCTCCGCTCTCCCGTGGCATTGAGAGGTGCTCTCACGGGCTGGGGGTGTCTGAGACCATTCTGAAAACTGGTATAGTTGGCGTTGCGGATCGCGCGCTGTTTCGGAAGCCTTTGCCGGAGCTATTCAATGTCGCTTGTTTACAGACCTGCTCGAGCAGACGATTTGGCCGCGTCCGATGCTCTGGTGGTTGCCGCCATCAACGATCTTACCGTTCGCCATGGCTTCGGCCCGATGGCCACAGCAAGCCCTCCCAGCTTTCAACTCTTTTCGCTCAATGACGACCCGGATGGCCTGTGGGTCGCCGAGGACGGCGGAGAGCTTCTCGGCTTTGCCTGGAGTTGGGTTTGCGGGAATGTTTGGTTTCTCGCGCAGTTGTTCGTCGATCCCGCCCGACAAGGCCAGGGCATCGGAAATGAACTATTGGGACGAACCGTAGAGCATGCCCGGAAATCGGGAGCAGTTCACAAGGCACTTATTACCTTCACCTTCAATCGCGTCTCGCAGGGCCTGTACATGCGGCACGGCCTCTTTCCCAAGATGCCGATTTACCTTTTCAATGCCGCGCGCGAGCGGGTGATGCAGGAACTGCCGGCGCCGCCACTGCGCGCCATCGCGATCGACGGCAGCGCCGCAACCATGAAAAAGCTCGCCGAGATCGACTCCCGCGCCATAGGCGCCTCGCGCGAGAAGCATCATCGCTACCTGCTCGATGACCCGACGACAACGGGAGTGCTGCTCTGCGCCGGCAGCGATTGCGTCGGCTACAGCTATCTCGCATCAAGTGGGCACATCGGCCCCCTCGCCGTCACGCGGCCTGACTTTCTCCACGATGCCTTTACGACTGCGCTGAAACTGGCGGCAGATCGCTCTGCTGAGAACGTATCGGCGTTTCTGCCGGGCACATGCGACAGCGTCCTGAGCCTTGCGGTCAAGCAAGGTATGCGAATCACCTTTCCCATGCTGTTGATGGCATCGCCGGAGTATGGTGACTGGACGCAGTATCTGCCGCGAAATCCGGGGTTTATGTGATCGGTCGTCTGCCTGCGGTAACGAAGAACCCTTGCGGATCAATCGCCACACCGCTATTTACCCGACGTCGGAAAAGGCAGACTTGGTTTGGTAAGCCCAAGTCCTTTTGGTAACGAAAGCTCTGGTCTTTGGCCTCGCGCATGAGACCCCCACGACGAACATCGGGCGCTGCGCCAGCGCCCAACTGTTCGTCCGTGTGGTTCTCAAACCTGAGGAACGCTCCGGTCGAACATCATCGACACAGGAGCCCGTTCATGCCCAACCGCCCCTTAGCTCTTTATGACGTTGTGATTGCTGGAGCCGGTCCCGTCGGCCTGTTCCTCGCCTGCGAGCTGCGCCTTGCCGATCTCTCGGTGCTGGTGCTGGAGCAAGCCGAAGACCCGCGCTCACCCTTGAAGCAACTTCCGTTCGGAATGCGCGGCCTTTCCGCGCCCACTCTCGAAGCCCTTTACCGTCGCGGATTGCTGGACGACATCGTCGCGGCGCAGCGTGCAAACGATGCCTCGGGCAGCACCGTGGCCGCCGCGCACTGGCTGCAGCAGCCGCGCCACCCGGCCGGCCATTTCGCCGGTATCCAATTCTTCCACGACAAAATCGATAGCTCCAAGTGGCCCTATCGCCTGCCAAGTCCGGCCGGCGTCAACATGGCGGTCGACATGGAGACCCTCGAAGCCGTCCTGAGCGCTAGCGCAACCGCCACGGGGGCCGAGATCAGGCGCGGCCTCGGCGTCGAGACGTTCGACCAGTCGGATGACGAGGTGACCATCCGTGCCGGCGGCGAGGCTTTTCGCTGTCGCTGGCTCGTTGGTTGCGATGGCGGGCGCAGCGCAGTGCGCAAGGCCGGCGGCTTCGATTTCGTCGGCACTGATCCCGAATTCACCGGCTATTCGATCGAAGTCGAGATGGCCGATCCGGACATCCTCCGCGTGGGCCGCAGCTACACCTCGACGGGCATGTACACCTATGCGCGGCCCGGGACGATCGCGATGGTCGACTTCGACGGCGGCGCGTTCCACCGGAACCAGCCGATCACCCTCGACCATACACAAGCGGTGTTACGCAGCGTCTCTGGCACAGACGTTGCGTTGACGGCTCTCCGGCTGGCCACGACTTGGACGGATCGCGCGTACCAAGCGGTGTCTTATCGCAACGGGCGAGTGCTGCTTGCCGGGGACGCCGCACACGTACACTCCCCGCTGGGCGGCCAGGGCCTCAATCTCGGGCTCGGTGATGCAATGAATCTCGGCTGGAAGCTGGCCGCCACCCTTCGCGGCGATGCGCCGGTCGATCTGCTAGATACCTATACGAGCGAGCGGCATCCGGTCGGAGCGCAGATACTCGACTGGTCGCGCGCGCAGGTCGCGATCATGCGGCCAAGCCGGAGCTCACGCGCGCTCGAAGCCATCCTCCGCGATCTGATTGAGACGCGCGATGGCGCGACCTATTTCGCCGAACGTGCGTGGGGCGTTTCCCTCCGCTATGATCTTGGCAACAGCCAACCGCTCGTGGGCCGCAGCGTTCCCGACTTCGAATTGGTCGACGGTACGAAGATCGGCGATCTTCTCAGGACCGGAAGGGGCTTACTTTTAGACTTTGACGCTCGCGCACCGCTTCATGGGCTTGCGCGCCGCTGGAGCGGGCGGATCGCTTATGTCGCAAGTGACGTCAAGGATCGGCTGGGCTTGAGCGCTGTATTGGTACGCCCCGATGGCTTCGTCGCTTGGGTTGCCGACACCACCCCTATTCTTGAGGAAGCTATTCAGGTTGCCGCGCGTTGGTTCGGCGAACCAGGGTAGGCTCGTTGTGACCATCATTGTTTTGGAGTTATGAAAAATGGCGCACCCGAAGAGATTCGAACTCCTGACCCCCAGATTCGTAGTCTGGTGCTCTATCCAGCTGAGCTACGGGTGCGTGGCCGAAACGGAAGAAACCGTTGGCGTGGGCGGTTCTCTAAAGGGTCCTTTCGGGGAATGCAAGTGGATTTGTGAAAAAGATCGCGATTTTCGCAAACGATCTGACGAAGCGGCTGAAAACACTCAGTTTTCGTGGAAGGAGCGACTGCGGTAGTCGTCGAGCGAGACCGGGCGGTCGGGGATTTCGATGCGAAATTGGGTGCCGGCGGCCGGTTTTTCCACAAGCGCGATGGTGCCGCCATGGGCAAGCACCAGTTCGCGGGCGATCGCCAGGCCCAAGCCGGTGCCGCCGGAGCGCGCGGAGCCGCGGAAGGCGGTAAAAAGATTTTCCCGCGCCTTTTGCGGCATGCCCGGGCCGGTATCGTCGACAGTGATGCTGACGACACTGCCGATGCGGCGCGCCGACACGGTGATGCGGCGAATGCTGTCGGGCGCGGTCTCGGCGAAGGCGACCAAGGCCTGGTGGGCATTGCGGCAGAGATTGTGGATGATGCGGAACAGTTGCTCGCTGTCGGCGTCGACCTCCAGATCCGGGCTCATCTGCACGACGAATTCGATGCCGCTATCGGGATCGATCGCCAGGATATCGCGCACCTCGTCGATGAGTTCGAGCAGGTGCACGCGGCGGCGCCGCGGGGCCGATTCGGAGGTCTGGCCGAAGGACAGAACCTCGGTCGTATAGCCAACGGCGCGGTCGATGGTGCGCAGCAACTTCGGTGCAAAGCGCTTGACCATCGGATCGTCGACGTCGACCAGGCGGTCGGACATCAGTTGCGCGGCCGACAGGATGTTGCGCATGTCGTGGTTGATCTTGGACACGGCGAGACCGAGGGCAGCGAGGTTTTTCTGCTGCTTCAGCGTCTTCTGCAACTGCGACTGCATGGAAGCAAGGTGGCGGCCGGCCACGGCCAGTTCGTCGCGTCCCCCATCCGACACCAGCACGCGGCTGGGGTCTTCCGGATCCTGCGAAAAGGTCTGCATGCTGTCGGTCAGCCGGCGGATCGGGCGGATCATCATGCGATTGATAGCGAAGAAGATCAGGGTCGCGGTGAACAGCGAAATCAGGATCGAAACGAAAAGGACGCTGCCGGAATAGGCAAGCATGGCGTTGCGCAGCCTTGTATCCTTCAACACCACTTCGATGCCGGTGCTATCGTCGCCGCCGACCGGGCCGAAGACGCGGATGACGCGATTGCCGCCGAACAGCAGCGTGTCCAGCGCATCGCGGATCGCTGTCGGCAGCGAGACGTCGCTCAAATCATATTGCTCGTCGACGGAAGACGGCATCTCGGCGGTCGCCAACAGCCGCGAGGTCCCGTCCTTGCGCAGCACGATGGCGCGCGTGCCCGTCGCCATCAGCGTTTCCTTCTGCAGCGCGCGGGGCAGTTCGACCGGCTGCAGGCCATCGATGACGATGGCGGCGGCGGCGGCCGTGTTCAGCCGGTCTTCCAGCCAGCGCAAACGCATATTGGCGACGGAAGGGACGAAGATCAGCACTTCGGCAAGCAGGATGAAAACGACTGTGAGCATCAGCAGCTTGCCGGAAAGACCGCCGAAAATGCCTGTTGGGCGATAGAAACGCGAGTGAGTCCGAGCCTCGGCCTTGCCGCCTTCGCCGACGTTCCTGTCTTGCTCACTATCCATTTCGGCTGTCCCGCTTTGTTTCAAAGCGATCTGATGACGACATATCGAAGCAGATAATAGGAGATTGTGACAGTTTTTCCAATCGCCTCTGTAACAGTGCGGCCGTTAGCGCATGTCAAAGGCGGGAAAGGCGCACCAGCGCGCCTTTCCGTCTGAGCCCAGGTAGGATCAGAATTCTTCCCAGCCCTGCGCTGCGGGAGCTGCCGCGCCGCCACCCGTGAAGGCACTGGCGACCTTGCCCATCATGCGGCGTGCCGGCGATGCGACGGGGCGATGCGTTTCGGCGCGGGCCGATACGGGCGCCGAGGCGGCGCTGATGTCGACCTTGAAGCGAGCGACGAGCCGAACGAGACCATCGGCCTCGCCCGAGAGGCGATGGGTGGCGGCAGAGGTTTCCTCGACCATGGCGGCGTTGCGCTGCGTCACCTCGTCCATCTGGTTGACCGCCTTGTTCACCTCGGTGAGGCCAGTCGACTGTTCGCGGGCGGCCGTTGCGATCGAATGGATATGATCGTTGATCTTCAGCACCCGCCCCTCGATCGCCGCCAGCGCTTCGCCGGTTGCCTGCACCAGCTTGACGCCGACCTGCACCTCATCACCGGACTTGCTGATCAGCGCCTTGATGTCCTTGGCGGCCGTGGCGGAGCGCTGGGCCAGTTCGCGAACTTCCTGGGCGACGACGGCGAAGCCCTTGCCGGCCTCCCCGGCACGGGCGGCCTCGACGCCGGCATTCAACGCCAGCAGATTGGTCTGGAAGGCGATCTCGTCGATGACGCCGATGATCTGGCTGATCTCGCCGGATGCCTGTTCGATGCGGCCCATGGCATCGACGGCATTGCGAACCACCTTGCCGGAATGAGCGGCGTTCTCCTTGGCTTCCGTCACCATGACGCTCGCCTCCTGCGCCCGCTCGGTCGAGCTTTGCACGACGGCGGTGATCTGGTCGAGCGCAGCCGAGGTCTCTTCCAGGGCGGCGGCCTGCTGTTCCGTACGCTTCGCCAGATCGTCGCTGGCAGCGCGCAGTTCGTTGGTGTTGGTATTGATGGAGCCGGTCGTCTCGCGCACTTCGCGCATGGTGCTCTGGAGGGTCGCAAAGGTGCTGTTGACGTTCTGCTGCAGTTCGGCGAAGGCGCCGTGGAACTCGCCCCGCATGGTCTGGGTCAGATCGCCTTCCGCAAGGCTTGCAAGGACGCGACGGACCTCGCCGACACCAGTGTCGACGCTCGTCAGAAGCTCGTTGATATTGCCGGCAAAGCGATTGAGGTTGACGTCGCCGTAATCCTTTTCGATGCGGCGGCTGAAATCGCCGGCGGCAGCGGCGGAAACGACAAGCGACATGCTGGATTGCAGGTCGTCGCTCTTGGCACGCATGGCCGTTTCCTCGGCATTCATGCGGCGCACAGCATTGCCGTTCTGCTTGAAGACATCGACGGCGGCAGCCATGTCGCCGATTTCGTCGGCGCGGCCGGCAAAGGGAACTTCGATATCGAAATTGCCGTCAGCCACTTGCTTGATGGTCTCCGTCACCTTGCGGATCGGTCGGCTCAGATGCATGGTGCCGATATACATGCCAAGGCCGGCACCGGCGCCAATCGCCGCCACCATCATGCCGAGCACGGCCCACATGACCGTTTGGCGGAAATCCGTGACCTCGTCATCGACAACGTCGAGTGCTGCTTTGTCAGCCTGAACGACCGCATCGATCTCGGCCTGGAATGCCTTACGGTTGGCGCGATTGGCGTCGTTGTTGCCCTGCTTGTTGGCGGCCTCCGGACTGTCGTTCACACCGAGCCGAGCGGTCTCTGTTCGAAACGTACGGAATTCCCGGGCACGATCCTGCAGTTTGGAGAATTCGGTTTTCTGCTCTTCGGGAACCAGTGGCGACCAGGCAGCAATCACCTTGTCGATCTCGTCCAGGTCCTTCATCAATCCATCGGCGAAGTTCTTGGCATCCTTGGCGGTATCGGAGGCATAGATGCCGCGCGATTCCATCACGACCGCGGTGACATAGCGGTTCAGACGCTCGCCCATATAGGCACGGCTCGACGCAAGCTCGTAGGCCTGAAGCTGCCCGTCATATTGATCGACCGCGTAAAGAGCGGTTGCGCCGATCAACAGTGCGGCACCGGCCATTACGGCTACGAGCAGATTGATTTTACCACGAATCTTCAACGATATGCCCCCTCGAAGCGGAAGACCCCAAAAAGCCAGGGTTTTCCCGACATATCGCTAGATATCGACTAAAATTATTAAAGTTATCTTGCGGGCATTTCGAATATAAATTTTCAAAACACTTTCAATTAACTGACGAATTCGCGGCAATCGCCGCATCTAATATTATAAAAAGTGAAGCTTAGTAGTTAAAATACCTGCCTGCGGTTGTATCACCGGGACACGTAAGGTGCGCAAGAAGCCAGGTTCCAGGAATCTGCGCCGGTATAATTGACTTCCGGGGCCTTGATCCGTATAAGCCCGCGCACGTCCGGTCATGGAGCCTGCATTTGCCGGCCAAGCCCGTTCGCCATAATCAACAACGCTCCTTGCTTTTAAAGCAAAGCTCAAGAAGGGCCGCACTCCGCGGTGTTTAAATAAATGAAGCGTACCTATCAACCATCCAAGCTTGTCCGCAAGCGTCGTCACGGTTTCCGTGCGCGCATGGCTACCAAGGGCGGCCGCGCGGTTCTCTCCGCTCGCCGTAACCGCGGTCGCAAGCGTCTTTCGGCCTAAGGGCCGGAATGCCCGATAAAGATGGCGGGCGAATTGACGAATGAACGACCAACAAAGACTGTCGGGCGGCTGAAAAGCCGGCCGCAGTTTCTTGCAGTCCGCGAAGGCGAAAAACGCCGGGGAAGCCTCTTCCTCATCGAAGTGCTGGACCGCAAGCTCTCCGACGCCGAACCCCGCGTTGGATTTACCGTCACCAAAAAACATGGCAACGCGGTCGAACGAAACCGCATGCGGCGCAGGCTGAAAGAAGCTGTGCGACTTCATGCGGGATTTGCAATGCAGCCCGGACACGACTATGTGGTTGTCGCGCGGCGCGATGTGCTGACCGCATCTTTCGAGAAATTGACGGGCGAGCTCGTCAGCCGCATCGAAACCAGGCCGAAACACCGGCGGCCGGAAACGGACCGCTCCAGGAAAGTATGATGGAAAATAACCGCAATTACTTCATTGCAATTGCCCTGTCTGTGCTGATCGTTCTCGGCTGGCAGTTTTTCTACATGAACCCGCGCCTCGAAGCGCAGCGCCAGGCCGAACAGGCCGCCAAGCTGCAGCAGCAGACGCAGCAGGCTCAGACGACGCAGACGCAGGCCCCGGCCGCAGGCACCACCGTGAACGGCTCGGCTCCGGCGAACGGCCAGACCGCACCGACGACCCTCGACCGCAATCAATCGGTTGCCAAGACGTCGTCCTCGCGCGTCATCATCGACACGCCCGCGCTTGCCGGTTCCATCAATCTGGAAGGTGCCCGTTTCGACGATCTGCAGCTCAAGGCCTATCATGAGACGGTAGACAAGAGCAGCCCGATCATCACGCTGTTCAGCCCGGCCGACACCAAGGACGGCTATTTCACCGAACTCGGCTTTATCGGCAGCGATGTAGCCGGCACCGTTCCCGGCCCCTCGACGGTCTGGACGCTGGCCAGCGGCGACAAGCTGACCGAGAAGACGCCGGTAACGCTCTCCTATACCAACGACAAGGGCGTCACCTTTACCCGCACCATTTCGGTCGACGAACGCTACATGTTCACGATCACCGACAAGATCGCCAACGCCGGTCAGGCGCCGGTGACACTCTCGACCTATGGCCGCGTGACCCGCTACAACAAGCCGACCACGCCCACGGCCTATGTGTTGCATGAAGGCTTTATCGGCGTCATCGGCGATGATGGCCTGATCGAGACCAAATATACCGCTGCCGAAAAGGAAGCCGTCAATCCGGCGAAGGCGACCGGCGGCTGGCTCGGCATCACGGACAAGTACTGGGCCGCGACGATTGTGCCGCCGCAGTCGACCGCCTACGATGCCCACTTCTCGCACTTTACCGATGGCCAGCCACGCTATCAGGCCGACTATAAGCAGGATCCGGTCACCATCGCCCCCGGCCAGACGCAGGAGCTGAAGAGCCTGGTCTTCGCCGGTGCCAAGGAAGTTCCGGTCATCGACCGCTACGAGACGAGCTATTCGATCCCGCGTTTCGACCGCCTGATCGACTGGGGCTGGTTCTATTTCATCACCAAGCCGATGTTCAAGTTGATGGATTTCTTCTTCCACTTCTTCGGCAATTTCGGCGTCGCCATCCTCTGCACGACCATCGTCGTCAAGGCGTTGTTCTTCCCGCTCGCCAGCAAGCAATATGCCTCCATGGCGAACATGAAGCGCATGCAGCCGAAGATGGAAGAGCTGAAGGCCAAGTTCGGCGACGATCGCATGGGCCTGCAGCAGGCGACGATGCAGCTCTACAAGGAAGAGAAGATCAACCCGATCGCGGGCTGCTGGCCGGTGCTGCTGCAGATCCCGATCTTCTTCTCGCTCTACAAGGTGATCTACATCACCATCGAGATGCGCCATGCACCGTTCTTCGGCTGGATTCAGGACCTTTCTGCTCCCGATCCGACGTCGATCGTCAACCTGTTCGGCCTGCTGCCGTTTGCCGCACCGACCATCCTGCATCTGGGTGTCTGGCCGCTGATCATGGGCGTGACCATGTTCCTGCAGATGCGCATGAACCCGACGCCGCCGGACCCGACACAGGCGATGATCTTCACCTGGATGCCGCTGGTGTTCATGTTCATGCTCTCCAGCTTCCCGGCGGGCCTCGTGATCTACTGGGCGTGGAACAACACGCTGTCGGTCATCCAGCAGTCGATCATCATGAAGCGCCACGGCGTGAAGGTGGAACTCTTCGACAATCTGAAGGGCCTCTTCAAACGAAAACCGGCGCCATCGAAATGATGATACAAGCCCCGCTTCGGCGGGGCTTTTCTTTTATATGCGGATATGGTGCTGACCTACAGGCCCGAGACCGAACCCAACGTCTTCAATGCCTCCGTAACGCGCTGCCGCGCGGACGCGGGGAGCCCAAGAACGGGCCGAGGCGGCTCGAACCTGCCGAGATCGAGGGCTTCTGCGATCGCGAACATGACACGGAAGCTGCCGAATTCCTTGAACAGCGACCACAGCGGCTCGAATGCCTTGTTGATGGTTCGTGCCTTCTCCACATCACCACTTTGTGCCGCTCTCGTCAGAGCGAGCGCCTCGGCCGGCAAAAGCCCGGCAACGACGCTGTACCACGCGTCCGCTCCTGCCAGCAGAGCGTCGGCGGCGCCCCAATCGCCGCTATAACCTATCGCGAAGCCGGATTGGGTCTCCGATCTCAGGCTCTCAAGCTCTGACCGGAAATCTGCGTCCGATGGTAGCGGCATCTTTACGGCCTGGATGTTCGCAACCTTTGCCAGCCTGGCGATCAGCTTGTTGCTGAACGTGAATTTCGTGGTGCCGGGATTGTTGTAGATGCACAAGGGAAGCTGACCGGCGTCGGCCACAGCCGCGAAGTGTTCGTAGACCTCATCATCTGTCAGCGGCGTGTATGAAACTGGCGCAAGGAGAAGGGCGTCCGCTCCTGCCTGCACGGCATCGCGTGCTAAGGCTTGAGCCTCATCCGTACGCAGCGCACCGACCCCAACGATGACCGGTATCGTTCCTCCGACGGCCGACATCGCGGCATCGACGGCGCGGCGTCGCTGATCGCGAGACAGAAACATATATCCGCCCGTGCTCCCGAGCAAGCCGATCGAGTCAGCCTTCGCTGCGGCGATACGCATCAAAAGCCGAGCCAGTGCAGCGGTATCGACGACGCCGGGCTCATCGGTTGGCGTGATCGGAAAAGCCGAAAGACCGTGAAAAAGCGTCATACCCTGTTCCCTTCTGAACTCGCGAAAGTAGGAGCTTCATGCCCGCCGCGCCTTCCAATGCAGGTCGTATGGCATGGCGTTCCTCGATCCCGGCGAACTTCACATTCCGCCGAGAAGTTTGAAAGCGATCAGCCACATGACGCAAGCGACGATTGCCTCGAGAATGCGCCAGGACGCCGGCCGCGAAAAGATAGGCTTAAGTCGGGTCGCGCCGTATCCCAGTGAAAAGAAAAACAGGAACGACCCCGTCATGGCCCCTGCGGCAAACTCCGCCTGATGTCCTGGAAAGCGTGTCGCGATCGTTCCGAGAAGCACGACGGTGTCGAGGTAGACGTGAGGATTGAGCCAGGTCAGGGCGAGGCACATGGCCATGGTCTTGCCGAAGCTCGCCGAACTGCTGTTCGCCACCGAGAGAGCGCCGGTGGATCGTATCGCGGATAACAGGCTTTTCGCCCCATACCAGACGAGAAATGCCGTCCCGCCATAACGCATGGCGGGATCGAGCCATGGCAGCACTGCGATGACCTGCTTTAAGCTCGTAACACCAATCACGATGAGAACAGCGTCCGACAGAGCGCAAGCAAGGCAGACCGCAAAGACGTATTCGTGGCGCAGACCTTGGCGAAGAATGAACGCGTTTTGCGCGCCAATGGCGACAATGAGACTGAGCCCCATCGTCATTCCGGTAAAATATGTCGAAAAGTCCATGCCCAAATCGCCCGCCTGAAAACCTCTCGGCTCCATAGACCGGGGCGCTGATTTAGGGTACTTAAACCTACTAACTCTGATTAAGTACAGCTTATCCATGATCGACTACCCGGCTCTTCGCGTTCTCTTCGCCGTTGTTCAATCTGGCAGCTTCGAAAAAGCGGCGGCGGTATTGAACGTCACGCCATCGGCTGTTTCTCAGCGGATCAAGCAACTCGAAGAACGGGTCGGCACCGCACTTGTCATCAGAGGGACGCCCTGCATCGCCACGGAACAGGGCGACTGGCTTTGCCGGCACATGGAAAACGTCGGCATTCTGGAAAGCGAATTGCTCGAACATCTCCCCTCTCTCAGCGAGCGTGGAAAACTTCAGCAGCGGGTCACGCTTCAGGTCGCGACGAACGCCGATAGCCTTGGAACCTGGTTTCTGGAAGCAGCGGCGCAGTTCGCCAAAACCTCCGACTATCTTCTCAATGTCTCGGTAGACGATCAGGATTACACGGCGGAATGGCTTCAGCGCGGAAGGGTCATTGCTGCCGTCACCAGCATGGAACAACCGATTTCCGGATGCCGCCGATATTCCCTGGGCGCTATGCGCTACCATGCCACGGCAAGCCCCGACTTTATTCGGCGGTATTTTCCGGGCGGCGTGACGCCGGAGGCCATAGCCATCGCGCCTTCATTGATCTTCAGCCAGAAGGATCGCCTTCAGATCGATTGGCTCCAGCGTGTGTTCGGAGGAGTTGACCGCAACGTGCCAACACACTGGCTGCCCTCCACACAAGGTTTCGTGGAAGCCAGCCTGCGAGGGATGGGCTGGGGTATGAACCCGGTTCACCTCATCCAGGACCATATTCGGGCCGGCCGGCTGGTCGAACTGGTGCCGGAAACGCCGCTTGATGTCACCCTCTACTGGCAGATTAGCCGTCTCGCCGCAGACCGGCTTGCGCTGCTGACCCAAACCGTCATCGACGTTGCAAAAAGATCGCTGATTCCGTCGTGACGACCACCATGGGCCGCCAACACCAACGATGAGCTGGCGATCAAAACTTGACTTTCGCGGGTAAAACCTCGAAGCCAGTCAGCCAAGTGAACCGGAAGACCGCGAGCGCATGGCAGAACAGACGACAAAAGACGACAAGCCGCTTTTCGGGCGCCCCTGGATCTTCATCCGCGGCGTGCCGTCCATGAAGTTCCTGCCGCCGGAGGGGCCATTGGAAGTGGCGTTTGCCGGACGCTCGAATGTCGGCAAGTCGTCGCTGATCAATGCGCTGGTCGGCCATAAAGGTTTGGCGCGCACCTCGAACACGCCGGGCCGCACACAGGAACTCAACTATTTCGTCCCCGACGGCTTTTCCGGCGAAGGCACCGACCTGCCGCCGATGGCCTTGGTGGATATGCCTGGCTACGGCTATGCCGAAGCGCCGAAGGATCAGGTGGATGCCTGGACGAAGCTGGTTTTCGACTATCTGCGGGGCCGGGCGACGCTAAAGCGCGTCTATGTGCTGATCGACAGCCGTCACGGCATCAAGAAAAACGACGAAGAAGTTCTGTCGCTGCTCGACAAGGCCGCCGTTTCCTACCAGATCGTGTTGACCAAAACCGACAAGATCAAGCCCGCGGGCCTGCCGAAGCTGATGGCCGATACGGCTGAAAAGATCCGCAAACGCCCCGCCGCCTATCCCGGCATCCTCGCCACCTCCTCGGAAAAGAGCGAGGGCCTGCAGGAACTACGTCAGGCAATCGGACTCACCGTCGGCATTGCCGTCTGACAAAAAAAGCCGCCGCCCTCGACGCTCGAAGGCGGCGGCAGCTTTGCCGATGGTCGTTACATTTTCGGCAATAACACCTTGTCGACCACATGGATCACGCCGTTCGACTGCTTGACGTCGGCGATGGTGATGTGGGCGGTGCCGCCGGCTTCGTCGGTCAGCGTCAGCTTGCCGCCCATCTCGGTGGCCTTGATCGTGCAGCCGCCGACCGTCTTCAGGTCGTACTCGCCGCCATTGCCCATCGACATCTTCTTGATGGCGGCCGCCATGTCATCGCCAGCAACGACATGACAGGTCAGCACCTTCGTCAACATCGCCTTGTTTTCCGGCTTCAGCAGCGTCTCGACCGTGCCGGGCGGCAGCTTCTTGAAGGCTTCGTTGGTGGGCGCGAAGACGGTGAAGGGGCCTTTGCCTTCCAGTGTGTCGACAAGGCCGGCAGCCTTGACGGCGGCGACCAGCGTCGTGTGGTCCTTCGAGTTGACGGCATTTTCAATGATATTCTTATTGGCGAACATCGGCGCGCCGCCGACGGTCGGGTTCTTCGCATAGACGAGGCCGGTCGCGGCTGAAAGCGTTACGGCCACAGCGGCGATGCGGATTGCGGTCTTGATCATGGCTTGTCCTCTTCCTCTCTTGCCCCGATCAGGCGGGGTCAGAGCAAGATACGGAGGCGCCGAAAGAAGAGTTTCAGCCGCAGTTCTTTTTTCGGAAAAAGATGTCTTCAGGGCAGATGGATGGTGCCGGAAGCGATTACGTCACCCGTGGGCTTGCCCGTCGGCGAACCGCCGAAAGGTTCGACGCTGACGGCGATGATGGCGCCTTCCGTCAGTTTGCCGTGAATCTCCTGCGGCAGAACGATCTCACCCTCGCCGGTCTGCGGCAAGACGCCGAGCGCCTCGGCCGGCTCGCTGCCACGGATCAGCCAGAGTTCCAGCGATTTTTCCTGGGGTTGACCGGCGGCGACCGGTGTCACCTTCAGCCGCCCGCTTGTGACGTCATAATCAGCCAGCAAGTTGATAGCGCTGCTCTGTCCGGCAAGGGAAGCGGTGAGCTGCCTACCCGGTGTCGGTTTCGAGACGCTGTTGGTGACGGTGAAAACCAGGACGCCGGCTGCGATAAACAACGAACCGAAGGCGACTGACCGCCAAAGAAGCAGCGAATTCCAGAGATGAGCACCGAAAGCGGCATCTCCGAAAATGCGCCTCTCGATCTTGGGGAACACTGAGGCCGCCGGCGCGACCATATCGTAATCGTCGTTGAAGCCCGAAAGATTCTGCTCCCAGCGACTGACGATAGCGGCAAACTGCCGATCGCTGCGCATGCGTCGCTCTACCTTTTGTCGGTCCTCCAATGACAGCACGCCAAGCACATATTCTCCGGCCAGGACTTCATCGCGGGAGCGGCCTCCCTTGCTTTGATCGGGCGTACTCATCGGTCCATGCACTCTCTCAGTCTAATCAGGCTTCGGCGCAGCCAGGTACGCATTGTATTCAAAGGCACCGCATATTGCTCAGCTAGTTCCTGGTAGCTCAGGCCGTCCACATAGGCGCTGCGAACAGCCTTGGCTCGATCAGCTTCCAACTCTTCCATGCACCTGTCAATGCGCCTTCCCTCTCCCTTCACCATTGCCTGCTCTTCGGGGCCAGGTTCGGTATCGGCAAGATCATAGGCGGTATCAATTTCATCTGCGACAGGTTTTCGGGCACGGATAGCATCGATCGATTGATTGCGCGCAATCGTGGTCAGCCACGGCATTGCCGGCCCTTCCGAGGCGATAAAACGCTCGGCCCGCTGCCAGATTTTCACGTAGATTTCCTGCAAAACTTCCTCGGCATCCGTCCTGTTGCCGAGGATACGCAGGCAGACGGCATAGAGTTTCGGACTGGTCCTTTTGTAGAGCACGGCAAAAGCTTTCTGGTCGCGCATCGCGACCCGGCCGATGAGCGCCTCTATCTCCTCGCTCGCCATCCGATCCCCCCGATCGCGGCTTCTTCATATTAACTTAAGCGAAAACTATCCGGCGACAAGCTCACTCAAAGGGCAACAAGCTCATTCAAAGGATGAGACTGCGCGGGACGCGCGATATGACGCAGGAAAAACTAATCCTGTCATCATTATTCCCTCTGTCAAAAACTTGAGATAAAAGGCCGCGAACAATTGTACGGGGTGCCCCATGTCCGAATCCCAAAGCGAACTCCAAGCCAGCCTGCTGGCGCAGGCCCTGCCCTACATGCAGCGCTATGAAAACAAGACCATCGTGGTGAAATACGGTGGCCATGCCATGGGCAATGCCGAGCTTGGCAAAGCTTTTGCGGCCGATATCGCACTTCTGAAACAGTCGGGCGTCAACCCGATCGTCGTCCACGGCGGCGGCCCGCAGATCGGCTCCATGCTGACGAAGATGGGCATCGAATCGAAATTCGAAGGCGGCCTGCGCGTGACTGACGCCAAGACCGTCGAGATCGTCGAAATGGTGCTGGCCGGCTCGATCAACAAGGAAATCGTCGCGCTGATCAACCAGACCGGCGAATGGGCGATCGGCCTCTGCGGCAAGGACGGCAACATGGTCTTCGCCGAGAAGGCGCATAAGACCATCAAGGACCCGGATTCCAACATCGAGCGCGTGCTCGATCTCGGCTTCGTCGGCGAGGTGGTCGAAGTCGATCGCACGCTGCTCGACCTGCTTGCCAAGTCCGAGATGATCCCGGTCATCGCTCCGGTCGCCCCTGGCCGTGATGGCGCAACCTATAACATCAACGCCGACACCTTCGCCGGCGCCATTGCCGGCGCGCTCAGCGCCACCCGCCTGCTCTTCCTGACCGACGTTCCGGGCGTGCTCGACAAGCAGGGACAGTTGATCAAGGAACTCTCCGTCGCCCAGGCACATGCGCTGATCGCCGACGGCACGATTTCCGGCGGCATGATCCCGAAGGTCGAGACCTGCATCGACGCCATCAAGGCGGGTGTCCAGGGCGTCGTCATCCTCAACGGCAAGACCGCCCATTCCGTGCTGCTCGAAATCTTTACCGAACACGGGGCCGGCACGCTGATCGTCCCTTAAGAAAAACGCGCCCTCTCCAAGTCTGGAAAGGGCGCTGTTCTCGCTTTGTCGGCAATTGCGCGTTCAACCGAAAACGGTCAACCGCGTCGGGGCATGACGATCAAGTCTGCTGATAGAGCGCCTCGGCCTCGCTCTTCAGCATTCCCATCACTGTCCGGTAGGGAGCGGGGCCGTAGCTGATGCGGCTGACGCCGAGCCTGCCCATCGCAATGTTGTCGGGTGTTGTCGGACGCACCATGATGTTGACCGGCAGAGGAGAGCGATCACAGACGGCTTCGATCAGATCGGCGTCCACAAGCCCCGGCGTGAAAAAGCCGCTGGCGCCGGCCTCCGCAAAAGCATCGGCGCGCCGGTAGGCTTCATCCAGCAGAATCTGATGATGGGCGGTATCGCTTTCCTGTAGGAAAAGATCGGTGCGGGCATTGATGAATAGCGGCATTTCCCGCCGATCGGCCATCTCCCGGATGGCGCGGATACGGGCCACCTGCATCTCTATCGGATGAACGCCGCGGCCGCCGACCACCTGATCCTCGAAATTGATGCCGACTGCGCCATGATCCATAATCTTTTCGACATTGGCGGCGACAGCGTCCGGCTCTATGGCATAGCCGCCTTCGAAATCGACGGAGAGCGGCAGGGGGCTCGTCACTGAAATCAGGCGGGCGATGACCGCCAGCAACGATAGCGGTATCGCCTCGCCATCGCCGAACCCATTGGCGGCAGCGACCGACCAGCTCCCGGTGGCCAGCGCCTTGGCTCCTGCTTCGGTGACCACCTTGGCCGAGCCGGCATCCCAGATATTGAAGAGGATCAGCGGATCGCCCTTCCGATGCAGCCGGGCAAACTCCGCTGCCTTTTCTACCTGACTCATCTTGTCCCCTCCTCAAAAGCCCCACCGGGCGCATCGTGTCCTTCGTAACCGAAGAGGCACAAACTCCTCTCCCCTCCGGCAAATAGTGCAAAACCTTAGAAATCAATCGGTAAAACCATAGCCTGCATTGGAATAGCCGGCAATGTCTGCAGCATTTCTCATATACGCCGCATATTTTCCTTTTCCTCAAGCAATAGTGCGTGCCATAAGGCCGCCATGACCCAAACGAGAACGCTGCCTGAACCCGCCGATTTCTCGGATATCCGCGACTGGGTATTCGATCTCGACAACACGCTCTATCCTCATCATGTCGATCTCTTCGCGCAGATCGACAAGAACATGACGTCATATGTTTCGGCGCTCCTGCAAATGGAACGGGACGAGGCGCGAAAGCTGCAGAAGCAATATTATCGCGACCACGGCACGACGTTGCAGGGGCTGATGATCCATCATCGCATCGACCCCAATGATTTCCTGGAGAAGGCGCATGCGATCGATTACTCGGCTCTGATGCCCCAGCCGGAACTCGCCGCCGCCATCAAGGCGCTGCCGGGGCGCAAATTCATCTTCACCAATGGCAGCGTCAAGCATGCGCAGGCGACCGCCGGCGCGCTCGGCATCCTCGACAACTTCGATGATATTTTCGACATCGTCGCCGCCGATTACGTGCCGAAACCGGCCGGCAGCACCTATGACAAGTTCATGAGCCTCAACCGGGTGGATACCACGCGGGCCGCGATGTTCGAGGACCTGCCGCGCAATCTTACCGTGCCGAAAGCGCTCGGCATGAAGACAGTGCTGCTCGTACCGCAGAATCTTGAGGGCACCGTGGTCGAATGGTGGGAGAAGACGAGCGGCGAGGACGATCATATCGACTATGTGACCGACGATCTCACCGCTTTTCTCAAAACACTCGTTTAACGGTTTTTTAGGATCGGGTTACGAAAGTTTCATCCGCCTTACCGATGTTTAATTGGCCGTTTTTTGCCCTCAGCCGTATCGTTTGACCATTCTTCAGCACGAAAGGAAAAACGATGAACGGGAAAAAAATTCTTCTGGCAGGACTTTCCGCAACGCTTCTGGTCGGCGCCGCCGTCCAGGCAAGTTTTGCCGCTCCGCAGGGCAATGACGACATGCGCGGCCACGGCGGTCGCTGGCATCACCCGGGCTTTTCACCGGAAGTCGCCTATGTGCGCATGCTGAAGCAATTCGACACCAATGGCGACATGAAGATTTCCAAGGACGAGCTCAAGGCCGGTGTCGACAAGATCTTCGATGAGATCGACACGAACAAGGACGGCGAGATCACCCCCGGTGAACTGCGCGCCTATCGCCAGGAACGCGTCAAGCAGTGGAAGGCCGAGCACGCCAAGGACGGCGACGATCAAGCTCAAGCTCAAGCTGATCAAGGCAAGGGTGACCAGGGCAAGGGCGATCAGACCCAAGGCGATCAAGCCCAAAACGGCGACAATCAGGATGGCGGCAAACATCACGGTCACCACCCGCGCGGCCACTTCATGCACGAAGCCGCTATGATGCGCACCACCCTGTTGTTCCAGCGTATCGATACGGATGAAAACGGTCAGATCAGCAAGCAGGAGGCCGAAGACGCCGGCAACAAGCTCTTCGACCGCATGGACCGCAACCATGACGGCGTGATCTCGCTGGACGACATGCCGAACCGTCCGCTGCTCTGACTATTCGATTGGGTATAATTTCTTAGGACAAAGAGGCCCGCCTCGCAGATGCGACGGCGGGCCTTTCAATTTTAATGTCCGTTGTCGTGCTCGTAGAAATCCGCGACGATCTTCCAGGCGTCATCGGCGGTGTCGACGAAGCTGATCAGCTTGACGTCGTCGGGCGCGATGGTGCCGAATTCGGCGAGCGCATCGAAGTTGATGATATCACGCCAGAATTTTTCGCCGAAAAGGATCAGCGGCAGGCGTTCCATGCGGCCGGTCTGTATGAGGGTCAAGCATTCGAACAGCTCGTCCAGCGTGCCAAAACCACCCGGAAACACCGCAATCGCCTTGGCGCGCACCATGAAATGCATCTTGCGGATCGCGAAATAATGGAAATTGAAGCTGAGTTCCGGCGTCACGTAGACGTTCGGCGCCTGTTCGTGCGGCAGCACGATGTTGAGGCCGATGGAGGGCGCCCCCTCTTCCGAAGCACCGCGATTGCCGGCCTCCATGACGCCGGGGCCGCCGCCGGTGACCACCACATATTCATGGAAATCGAAACCGGCGGAATAGCGCGCGCAAAGCCTCGCGAATTTACGGGCTTCCTCGTAATAAACCGATGCCGCTTCGAGATTGGCCCGCTGCACCTCGTTGCGGGCCGCCCAGGCGCTAGTGCCGGGCGCGGGAATACGCGCGCCGCCGAACATGACCACCGTCGATTTGATGCCGCGTTCGGTGAGAGACATCTCGGTCTTCAAAAGTTCGAGCTGCAGCCGGATCGGCCGCAGTTCCTCGCGGCAGAGGAAATCCTCGTCGGCATAGGCGAGCCGGTAGGACGGCGACATGGATTGCGGCGTCTTCGGTACGGATTCGGCGCGTTTCTTGTCGGTCGAGCTCGACTTCAAAGGGTCCCATACCCCATCCTTGCGCCTCAGCCTGCCGTTCTTCGCCTTGCTCATATACTCATGCCTTTCAAATCGATCATGACGGGCCACTCACCCGCGGAGAGGAATGGCCAAGCTCTTGCATATGCCCTACAACGCCTCGAATCCAAGCTCAATCGGCGCGGAAAAGACATTCCATTCTCAATGTCCATGCTATAGGACCAATCGACCGCTTCCGGACCATTTCCGGAAATTACGATAGGCACTGACGTTTTAAGGAATTCCCATGAGCGCTAACGATCTCGCCTCCCTCGAGAAGTCCATCGAGGCTGCCTTCGACAATCGCGACAATGTGAACACGTCGACGCGCGGCGAAGTTCGCGACGCCGTCGAGACGGCGCTGAATCTTCTCGACAGCGGCAAAGTCCGCGTGGCTGAGCGTGGTTCGGACGGCAATTGGACGGTCAACCAGTGGCTCAAGAAAGCCGTGCTGCTGTCCTTCCGCCTGAACGATATGCAGATCGTCGAAGGCGGTTCGGGCGGCTCGACCTGGTGGGACAAGGTGCCCTCGAAGTTCGAAGGCTGGGGCGAGAACCGCTTCCGTGAAGCTGGCTTCCGCGCCGTGCCGAACGCCGTCGTCCGCCGCTCGGCCTACATCGCCCCGAACGCCATCCTGATGCCCTCCTTCGTCAATCTCGGCGCCTATGTCGGCGAAGGCACCATGGTCGACACCTGGGCGACCGTCGGCTCCTGCGCACAGATCGGCAAGCATGTGCATCTTTCGGGCGGCGTCGGCATCGGCGGCGTGCTGGAGCCGATGCAGGCCGGCCCGACGATCATCGAAGACAATTGCTTCATCGGCGCGCGCTCGGAAGTCGTCGAAGGCTGCATCGTTCGCGAAGGCTCGGTGCTCGGCATGGGCGTCTTCATCGGCAAGTCCACGAAGATCGTCGATCGCGCTACCGGCGAGATCACCTATGGCGAAGTACCGCCCTACTCGGTCGTCGTTGCCGGTTCGCTGCCGAGCGGCAACACCATGGCGAACGGCCAGCCGGCTCCCAGCCTCTACTGCGCCGTGATCGTCAAGCGCGTCGATGAAAAGACCCGCTCGAAGACCGGCATCAACGAGTTGCTGCGCGACTGATTTACAATTTTTTTGGAAGCGCGGTTGTCATATCGCGCTTCCCTCATGCTTGTCGGGTGAGCATGCCTGTGCGATTGCTGGAATCGCGGCAAAGATTTTCGGCCTATCGCCGATCCTTTGCCATCGCTTTGCCATTTCTCGCCGGATAAGTTGCCTCCAATGACCGTTACCGATCCCGTCACAAACCTGCAAACTCTCATTCGCTGTGCCTCCGTCACGCCTGCCGAAGGTGGTGCGCTGACCGCTCTGACCGATATGCTGCTGCCACTCGGCTTCCAGGTCGAACGCATGACGGCGAGCGAGCCGGGAACGCCCGATATCGAAAACCTTTATGCCCGCCTCGGCACCGATGGTCCGCATCTGATGTTTGCCGGGCACACGGATGTCGTGCCGGTCGGCGATGCCGCTTCCTGGAGCCATCCGCCCTTTGCCGCCGAAATCGCCGATGGCGAGCTTTTCGGCCGCGGTGCTGTCGATATGAAGGGCGGCATTGCCTGCTTCGTGGCCGCTGTGGCGCGTCATATCGAGAAGCATGGCAAGCCTGCCGGCTCGGTCTCCTTCCTGATCACCGGCGACGAGGAAGGCCCGTCCATCAACGGCACGATCAAGCTGCTGCAATGGGCGGCCGAGCGCGGCGAGACATGGGATGCGTCGCTCGTCGGCGAGCCGACCAATCCCGACCAGCTCGGCGATATGATCAAGATTGGCCGTCGCGGCTCGATCTCCGGCTTCATCACCGTCCACGGCGTCCAGGGCCATGCCGCCTATCCGCACCTCGCCGACAACCCCGTGCGCAGCATCATCAAGCTGACGGAAGCACTGCTCCACCCGCCTTTCGACGCCGGCACGGATAATTTCCAGCCGTCGAACCTCGAAGTGACGACGATCGACGTCGGCAATGCCGCCACCAATGTCATCCCCGCCAAGGCGAAGGCCGCCTTCAACATCCGCTTCAACGACACCTGGACGGCCGACACGCTGAAGGCCGAAATCCTTGCCCGCCTGGACGCTGCGGCCGTAGATGAGACGCTTCGGCCCGGACGTTCGCCGACGAAATACGACATCACCTGGTCGGAGCGTCCGAGCCAAGTCTTCCTGACGCGCAACAATGCGCTGATCGCCTCGCTTTCTTCCGCCGTCGAAAACATCACCGGTCTAAGGCCGGCGCTTTCGACCACCGGCGGTACCTCGGATGCCCGCTACATCAAGGATTATTGCCCTGTCGTGGAGTTCGGTCTTGTCGGCCAGACCATGCACATGGTCGATGAGCGGGTGGCGCTATCGGATCTCGAAACCCTGACCGAGATCTACGAGACCTTCCTTCAACGCTGGTTTGCGAATGCCGACCTTTAGGGAAGTCCAATACTATCTGGCAGGCCTGTGGCTGCTGATCCGCATGGACGCGCGCGGCTTCCAATATCTCGATATATCAGATCGCGGCATGTTGCGGTCGTTCTGGGCGATCCTCTGGAGCCTGCCGGCCATCGGCATTTCGTGGCTCTGGTGGCAACAGGCCTATCTCACCGCCATGCCGCCGGAAACCTCGACCGGCATGGCCTTCTTCTTTCGCCTGACGCTGGTCGAGGCAGCAAGCTGGCTGGCGCCGTTGATACTCGCCGGCGTATTGCTGATGATCTTTCGTTTCGGCGACAAATTCGAGGCCATCGTCGTAGTGGTCAACTGGCTCGGCTTGCCGACATCCTATCTGAATTCCCTGCTGATTGCGCTGCTCGCCTTCGTGCCCGGCTCCAGCGGCCTGGCGGCCATCCTATGGCTGGCATTGATGATGGCGATCATCTTCTCACTGGCGCGTATTCTCCGGATGATCTGCGGCACGCATCCGCTTTTCGTCGGCGCGCTGACGCTGATACTGCTGATCCCGACCATGCTGCTGACGGATTTCCTGCAGCGCTTCCTTGGCGTCTATCCGCCGGGTTGAGCGATTAGGCACCTCTGACAAAGTGCTCCGTCATGTGCCTTGCGGTTCAGAAGAAGATTTCCTATCGGAATTTAGCTTCCGCAGATAGCAGAAGCGATTGTAGTATTTGGGCGAGAGTCTTTTCCAAAGGGAATTATGAAGCATGCCAAAGGCTACCATCGCAATTCTCGACAATCCGTCGGAGGAAGATCACCAGGCGATAGTCAATCCGTTGCTCGCCTTCAACAATGCCCAAACCGGCGATGACGGATATGAGCAGATCGCAATTATGCTCAAAAACGAAGCAGGCAGCGCCGTAGGTGGCCTGTGGGCTAAACTCTACTACGACTGGCTTTTCGTAGAGTTGCTTTTCGTTCCCGAGAACCTCCGTGGCGAAGATTTCGGAACGAAGCTTCTCGCGCAGGCAGAACAGATCGCGCGACAAAAGACCTGCGTCGGCATCTGGCTGGACACGTTCAGCTTCCAAGCTCCGGGCTTTTACGAAAAGAACGGTTATGAGCGGTTCGGGACTTTGGAAGACTATCCGAAAGGGCGGGCGCGCATCTTTTTTCGTAAGGTCTTCTGAACCGGCGAACCGAGACAGACGGCTGGATGCGCTGGGCGAAGGACGCCATTTACGTCTCGTCGCGGTAAAATATTGATGTGTTATATCGCGACATTTTCAATTATGATGAATGTGCGAAATATAAACCATATGTTAACCGCAATCCTAATGTATTTCTACAGTAGATGGTCATTAACGCATTCCAGTTTATTGTAGCTCGTCTGCATGATGCAGCGATAAATTAGAGAGCTATGATATGCTTGATCTGCCAAAAATGATGCAATTACTATTGTTTGCAGCTTTGATTATTTTATTTTTCCGCTGGGTGGTTGAGGACATGAACAGGTGACGCTCTGTTGCACCTGAGGATCTCAGTGCCGCGATAACCTGCTCCCCCCACAGTCTGCTACTCAAGTCGAGTCCCTCCCATATTGGCATGGCGTTTGACCAGACCGCGATGTGCGGCCACATTTGGTGTGGACGCAATTCGTGGCAATGGCGCGCTTGTGTTCAATTTCGGTGGCGCAGCTCAGACACTGAGTGTGTCGATTGACGGAGGCGGCCGCCGCCCGATGGGCAGGTTGCCGCTCTCGGGGCTGAGGAGAGGGTGGAATCGACGCAGAAATGTTGTCGAAGGATCGTGTCGTCGCTGACAGGCATCCCGAGCCGTCCAACGAGGCTAGGAATCGTCCTGTTCATCATCGGCGTCAACAGGTCCAACGCCGTCGCGATAATCCACCTGCATGAAATAGAGCCCATCCGGTGGAGCAACGGGGCCGCATGCCTTGCGGTCTCGCGCGTCCAGCGCAGCGCGCACGTCGTCCACAGTCCACTTTCCCTCACCTGCAAGCTTCAGCGTGCCGGCGAAGGAACGGATTTGATTGTGCAGGAAACTCTGCGCCGTCGCGCGGATTTCGATGAGCTCGCCATTGCGGGTCACATCCAGCCGGTCGAGCGTGCGCACCGGGCTATTGGCCTGGCAATGCACCGAACGGAAGGTGGTGAAATCGTGCCGGCCGACGAGCGTCTGCGCCGCCGCGTGCATGACCTCATGATCCATATCCTTCGGCACCCACCAGGCACGTCCGGCTTCCAATGCCAAGGGCGCGCGGCGGGTGATGATGCGATAAAGATAGTGGCGGCGGATGGCCGAAAAGCGTGCGTCGAAATGCGCATCGACCTCGGCGATATCGAGAATGGCGACTCGCTCTTTGGCAAGCCTCAGATGCGCATTGAGCGCATTGCGGAGCGTATAGGTCTTCCATTCCTTGGAGAGGTCGGCATGCATGACCTGACCCATGGCGTGGACGCCGGAATCGGTGCGTCCCGCGCCGCGGATCGAAACCTTCTCGCCCGTTAGAGACAGAATGGCGCCTTCAATCGCGCCCTGTACGGATGGGCCATTGTCCTGGCGCTGCCAACCGACATAGGGGATGCCGTCATATTCGACGGTCATGCGGTAGCGCGGCATCAGGCTAATCCCGCCGCCAACATCGTGCCCGGCGCAATCGGCGTGCCGCGCAGGAAATCGTCCGCCGTCAACGGCTTGCCGCCGGCCTTCTGCAGCTTCGTCAGCCTGATGGCACCGGTACCGCAGGCAATCACGAGATCACTGCTCAGCACCTCGCCGGCCACGCCTTTGCCATCAGCAAGTTCGGAGCCAAGAACCTTGATGCGCTCCGCCCGACCGGCAATTTCAGCCTCGAACCAGGCACCGGGAAAGGGCGAGAGGCCGCGAATGTGATTGTGAACATCCGTAGCCGGCTTACTGAAATCGATGCGGGTCTCGCCCTTGTCGATCTTGGCGGCGTAGACGACGCCCTCGGCGGACTGTCCGGTCAACGGCAACTCATCATGCTCAAGCTTGCTCATCGCCTCGACGATCGCCTTGGCGCCGACCAGCATCAGCTTGTCATGCAACTCGCCCGCCGTCATCGTATCGCCGATCTCGACTTCTCGCGTGAGTGCAACCGGGCCGGTATCGAGGCCCTTGTCCATCTTCATCACCATCATGCCTGTCTTCTTGTCACCGGCCATGATCGCCCGCTGAATGGGCGCGGCACCCCGCCAACGCGGCAACAGCGAGGCATGGCCATTATAGCAGCCGAACCGGGTGCCCGTGAGGATCTCCTCTGGCAGCAGCAAGCCATAGGCGACAACAACGGCGACCTGAGCATCGAACTCGCGAAAACGCTGACGCTCTTCCGGGTCCTTGAAATTGACTGGCGTGAACACCGGCAGGCCCAGCAACTCCGCCGCCTGATGCACCGGCGATTTCTGCAGGTCGAGCCCTCGCCGGCCACCCGGCCGTGGCGGCTGCGTATAAACAGCGCGAATCCTATGCCCCGCATCGACCAGCGACCGCAATGTCGGCACGGAAAATTCGGGCGTTCCCATAAAGATGATGCTGAGCGACATGCGATCCGTCCGGCTAAGAGATATCTAGTTTGGCCTGATCCTGTCCAAAAACCGCTTCGCACTTTTTGGGATCATGCATCAGCCGCCTTCAAATGGGTTTACGAGCTTCAGATCAAGCCCCTCGAAGTCTTTTGTGTTCCGCGTTGCCAATGTCGCGCCATTGGCCAGGCAGATGGCGGCGATCATGGCGTCCTTGGTTTCCATTCTTCGACCTATCTTGTGGCGTCGAGCAGAAATTATTCCATATTGATGGGCCGCATTGCTTGAAAAGCCCAGAACACGGCCGGAAAACTCTGCTTCTATCGCTTCCAGCTCCGCGATCAACGCCGCCTTGCGCTTTCCATCAGCAAGGAGCTCCAGCCCGAAGCGAATCTCTCCGATGGTGATGGCGGTTAAGAAAACCGATTCGACGGC
The DNA here is from genome assembly GCF_003025035.1 of Rhizobium sp. SEMIA4064. Taxonomy (GTDB): domain Bacteria; phylum Pseudomonadota; class Alphaproteobacteria; order Rhizobiales; family Rhizobiaceae; genus Rhizobium; species Rhizobium paranaense. The sequence goes on along the minus strand of NZ_PYJN01000005.1, from coordinate 206,077 downwards.
AAAACCATCAAGCCAAGACAATATGCGATCGCTGTACAGTCGCCCTTGCAGCTCGGATACGACATTTGTGTCCAGAACAATCATCTGGGATTATCCCGGCACAAACTATTCGAAACGCGGCGGTTCGCGATCCGGCGCGTGCCGAAAGGCATTGATTACCTCGATTTCTTCCTCGCTCAGCTTCTCTGCACCAAGAACCGCTCGCAATCGCTGACCTACTGAACTGTTCAAATCCTGCTGACGGCCAAGCGACTGGCGCAGCAGAGCGATCGCCTCCTCGGAGAGGCTTCGGCCATGCAGGCTGGCATTCGCTTGCAACTGCTTCTTCAACGCGTCGTCCAGGCCACGCAGTAAAAGATCGCCCATCCGCGCCTCCATTTGATATCAATGATATCATAGGCGCTTCAAGCCTGTCTTTCAACAGCCGCTGCTCAAAGAGCCTTCGACTTCGCAGCCTTGGTGAACTTCTTGATCACCATGTCGCGCTTTAGGCGCGAGATGTAGTCGATGAACAGGACGCCGTTCAGATGGTCGATCTCGTGCTGCAGGCAGGTAGCGAGCAGGCCGTCGGCCTCCACGACTTGTTCCTTGCCGTCGCGGTCGAGATGCTTGACGGTGACGCGGGCCGGACGCTCGACTTCGGCGTAGTAATCCGGAATGGAGAGACAGCCTTCCTCATAAACCGAACGCTCGTCGGAAGAGCTGACGATTTCGGGATTGATGAAGACCAGCGGCTGCTTGTCCTCGCCTTCGCGCGACACGTCGATCACCAACATCCGGCGGGCAACGCCGATCTGGATGGCAGCGAGGCCGATGCCTGGAGCATCATACATGGTTGCCAGCATATCGTCGGCAAGGCGTTGAACTTCGGTATCGACGCGCTCGATGGGCTTAGAGGCCTGGCGGAGCAACGGATCGGGCAAAATGATGAGTGGCTTGATCGTCATGAAGTTTCCCATAACGCATCTTGCTGTGCGATGGAATTATTTAGATGGCTGTTGACGGGTGTTTTTTCAACGCTTGCGACTTCAGGTCGACTATAGCTCCCTAAAATTTTGTTCACGTTTTGATCTGGATATTCCCTGCGGTTTTGTTATGGTGCCGGCACGAGTTCCACGAGTATCCGATATCATGTCCTTTATCCTCTTCGGCCAAGAGATCCCCGCAGTGCCGGTTCTGACCGGCCTCGTCATCCTGCTGCTGATCGCCGTCATCGTTCTTGTCATCAACAACAGAGGGCGACAGTCGGAGGAGGATATGCTGCGGGCCGAGGATGCCGAGCACAACATGGCGGCGCTGCTCCGGGCACAGGCGGAAATGCAGGGACGGCTTGCCACCATGGCCGAGGTCTTCGGTTCGCGGCAGGCGGAGTTCAACCATGCCATCAATCAACGGCTCGACGGCATGTCGCAGCGGGTGACGGCGACGATCGGCGAACAGACGCGCTCGACACATGAGAACCTGCGCCGCCTGCAGGAGCGGCTTGCCGTTATCGACGCCGCCCAGAGCAATATTCAGTCCCTGGCAAAGGATGTCGTCGGCCTGCAGGCAATCCTCTCCAACAAGCAGACGCGGGGCGCCTTCGGCCAGGCCCGCATGGAGACGATCATCGCGGACGGATTGCCGATGGGCGCCTATGCCTTCCAGCCAACGCTTTCCAACGGATCGCGGCCGGACTGCACCGTGCGCATGCCGAACGGCTCGCCGCCGCTGGTCATCGACGCCAAATTTCCGCTGGAAGCCTGGAACGCCATCCGCAACGCCGCGGCGGCAAATCCCGACCAGGGCAGGCTTGCCGCGCAGCAATTCCGCCGGGACCTCGAAGTGCATATTCGCGATATCGCGGAGAAATATCTCATTCAGGGGGAGACGCAGGATACGGCCTTCCTCTTCGTTCCCTCCGAATCAATCTTTGCCGAAATCCACGAGAATTTCGAAGCGATCGTGCAGAAGGCGCAGCGCTCGCGCATCGTCATCGTCTCGCCGTCCCTGCTGATGCTGTCGATCCAGGTCATCCAGGCAGTATTGAAGGACCAGCGCATGCGCGAGCAGGCGCATGTGATCCAGGGCGAAGTGGCCCAGCTCATGAACGATCTCTCCCGCCTCGACGAGCGGGTGCGCAAGCTGCAGGGGCATTTCGCCATGGCGCAGAAAGACGTCGACATGATCGTCACCTCCGCCGACAAGCTGGCACGCCGCGGCGAGAGGATAGAAGCGCTGGAATTCGAGGCCGCTGGCGAGCCGGCGAAGGCGCCCACCGAGGACCGGCCGAAACCAATCGACAACCGCACCGGCCAACTCAAGCTCAGGGTGGTTGACGAGGACTGATCGCTTCGGGCAGTGTCGCGCCAAATCAATGCATGATCCCCAAACGTATGAAACGGTTTTGGATGGGATCACGCGAGATCAACAAGAGCGGTTCAGCTTTTCACGGAATCTGAGAGCCGCTCTATCTTTTTTGTTTTTTGCAATTCCGGACGGAAAACCGCTGCGCACTTTTCCTGGAATTGCTCTAGCAGGGCGGGACATCTCATGATTACCATTTTCGGTTCCATCAATATGGACCTCATCGCCACTACCGACCGTCTGCCTAAGCCGGGCGAGACGGTGGCCGGTAACGGTTTTTCCACCGCCGCCGGCGGTAAGGGCGCCAATCAGGCATTGGCAGCGCGGCGCGCCGGCTCGACGGTGCGTTTGACCGGCGCTGTCGGCAATGATGGTTTCGCCGCGCCGGCACTTGCCCTGCTCGACGCCGCCGGCGCCGATCTCTCTACCGTCAGCCACGTTTCCGAGCCGACCGGCACCGCGCTGATCCTAGTCGGCGGCGACGGCGAAAACATGATCGCGGTCGTGCCCGGCGCCAACGGCACGATGACGGCCGAGCATGCGACCAAAGCCGTCAATGCGCTAAGCCCGGGCGATACGCTCATGCTGCAGTTCGAAATCCCCGTCGCAGCCGTCGAGGCGGCACTCGCTGCGGCAAAGGCCAAGGGCGTCCGCACCGTTCTCAATCTCGCCCCCCTCATTCCCGATGCCGCGCGGCTCGGGCGCCTTGCCGACATCGTCATCGCCAACGAGACGGAATTCGAGCGACTGGCGGGCCAGGAAAATATGTCGGCCAGCGACCGCGAGGCGGCGCTTGCCCGCCTGCACGCCGAAACAGGGCAGACGCTGATCGTCACGCTGGGCCCCGACGGAGTCATCGCCATCCGCAATGGTGAATTGTCGCGCGCCAAGGGCCTCGTCATCGAACCGGTCGATACCGTCGGCGCCGGCGACACCTTCTGCGGTTACCTGGCCGCCAGCCTCGACCAAGGTCTCGATTTTCACGCGGCGCTGCGCCGTGCGGCCGTTGCCGGTTCGCTGGCTTGCCTGAAGCCAGGCGCGCAGCCGGCCATCCCAATTGCGAGCAATGTCGCTGCGCATCTTTAAGACCTGCCATTCCTAGCCGCAAAATTTAATTAAATTTTTGCGCTTCACGATCATTCTCCTCACGCCTGCCGCGCATGGCTGTCTCGCAGCGGCAGGCGCTTTCACGGCGGGCCCCATGATGGGGTCATCCTGTGCTGACCTTGCATCCGGATAATGTGCATCCGACGCATCGTTCTCTCGAGGAAATGATGTCCATCTTTCGTATGAAATCGCTTGCGGCCAAGCTCATCTTGGTCACTGGGGTAGCGATTGCGCTGGTTCTGTTCGTCTCAAACTTCCTGCTGATTTCGCAGAACCGCGATCGCGTGCAAATGCTGACCATGGATCAGGCCAATAGCGAGGCCAAATCCATCTCCAATGAAATTGCCGCCAATGTCGGCGAGCTTGCCAGCGCCGCCCGTTCCATGGCGGCCATTATCGGGCGCGGCCACGAGGGCCATACGTTCGATCGCAAGGGCATCATCAATATCCTCAAGGCCAATGTCGAGCAGAACGCCTTCGCCTTCGGTAGCTGGTTCTGCGAAAAACTTGGCACGTTCGACGGCAAGACGACTGAACTTGCCAACAACAAGGACGAAGGCGTCAACGACAAGGGCGTGTTCACACCCTATTGGTCGAAGACCAAGGATGGCGGCATCCAGTTCTCCACCTTCGACAACGACTACACCGCCGCCTGGTGGAAGCTCGCCGCCGATAGCGGCAAGGGCGCGATCACGCCGCCATACCTGGCCGAAGGCACCGAAGTTCCGACAACCATGAGCTCGATCGCCTATCCCGTCATGTCCGGCGGCAAGGTGATCGGCGTCTCCGGCGTCGACATCTCGCTCGCTTCGCTCTCCATCAAGCTGCAGAACCTGCATCCCTTCGGCTCCGGCCGCGTCCTCCTGGTGTCCCAAGACAATAAGTGGCTGGTGGCGCCGAACAAGGACCTGCTGATGAAGGACTATAGCGGCGAGGGCGCCGACGCCATCAAGGCGGCATTGACCTCATCGAAGGCGGGTCTCGTGAAGAACCTTGCCGATGGCGACACGGAAGGCTTCGACCGCGTGGTCTATCCCTTCGCAGTGCCCGGCCTCAATGCCACCTGGGTCGTGCTCATTGACGTGCCTCACAGTGCGATTGCCGGACCGGTGCGCGAGCAAACCTATATGATGATCATCGGCGGCATCCTCGTGCTCGCTGCCGTCATGCTGGCGCTTTACGCCGCCGTACGCACCTTCGTGCAGAAGCCACTTGGCGGATTGGTCGCCACCGTCAATAGCCTCAGTGCCGGCAACTATGCCGAACCCGTGGAGGGGCAGGACCGCGCCGACGAGATCGGCTCGGTCGCCAAGGCGCTCGAAGGCTTCCGCTTCGCCCTTGCCGATACCAAGCGGCTGGAGGCTGAAGCCAACGACCAGCGTCGTGCCGCCGAAGGCGAACGTTACCGTTCAGAAGCGGAGCGGGGCGAAACCGTGGCGCTGCAGAGGCGCGTCGTCACCATTCTCGGCCAGAGCCTGGCCGAACTCTCCAAGGGCAATCTCAGCCACCGCATCGCGGAGGAATTCCCCGGCGAGTACGCTCAGTTGAAACAGGACTTCAATGCCGCGCTCGCCAGCCTGGAAGAGACGGTGCATACCGTGAACCTCAGCGTCGGCAATATCGGCGGCGGCACGGGCGAGATCAGCAACAGCGCCTCGGACCTTGCCCGCCGTACCGAGCAGCAGGCGGCAAGCCTGGAAGAAACCGCCGCTGCGCTCAACGAGCTCACGGCTCAGGTCAATTCCAGCGCCGAAAATGCCCGCACGGCTGCCAGCAGCGTCAACGCGGCATCCGATGATGCCGGACGCTCCGGCGAGATCGTGCAGAAGGCGATCGCTTCCATGCATGGCATCGAGCAGTCCTCGCAGGAAGTTTCACGCATCATCGGCGTGATCGACGAGATCGCTTTCCAGACCAACCTTCTCGCTCTGAATGCCGGTGTCGAAGCGGCCCGCGCCGGAGAAGCCGGCAAGGGCTTTGCCGTCGTGGCGCAGGAAGTGCGTGAACTGGCGCAACGGTCGGCCAATGCCGCCAAAGAGATCAAGACCCTGATCAACACCTCGGCCGGCCAGGTCAAGGAAGGCGTCGATCTCGTCGGCCGCACGGGCAGTGCGCTGCACAAGATCGCCGAGCAGGTGATGGAGATCAACGGCCTCATCCGCCAGATCTCGGCTTCCGCCAGCGAACAGGCGATCGGGCTGAAGGAAATCAACTCGGCCATGAACCAGATGGATCAGGTGACGCAGCAGAATGCCGCAATGGTGGAAGAAACCACCGCCGCCAGCGTGACGCTGAACGACGAGGCTCAAACGTTGAAATCGCTGGTCGCCCGCTTCCGCACGTCACGCAGTGGTCAGGATAATGCTACCGCACTGCGGGCTACCGCCCAGCAGATGCGCGCGCCTAGCCCTGCCCGCCGCGCCGCCCCTTCTGCTGCTCCGGCTCGCAAAGTGCAGCCGCAGACCCAGGGCGCGAATGCGCTGGCGCAGAGTGAATGGGAAGAATTCTGAGCCGACTAATGATAAACAGGAAAGGCCGCCGGAGCGATCCGGCGGCCTTTTCATTTTCATGCTGCAGCCAAATCAGATGCGTGTAAAACGCTCAGTCAGCAGCGCGAAGAAACCGTCTGAATCAACATGGCGCATGACCTTGGCGTTGTGCTTGCGGTCGGTGACATGCCACCAGTCGACAACGGTCATGCCGACGGTCAGTTCCGACGTCACCTCGATCTCGACATTGCAATCGCGGCCTTTGAAAAGCTCCGGCTTCAGAAGATAGGCGATGACGGTCGGGTCGTGCAGCGGACCGCCATCAGAGCCGTATTTTTCGATATCGAAACGTTCGAAGAATTCCAGCATCTCGACCATGGCCTTGGCCGGGGCGGAGCCTACGGCGGCGATCCGCGCCACGCGATCCTTGCGGGTCAGAAGCTGGTGCGTCACGTCGAGCGGCATCATCACGATCGGTACACCCGAACGGAAGACAACATCGGCGGCCTCGGGATCGACATAGATGTTGAATTCGGCAGCCGGCGTGATGTTACCGCCCTCAAAGAAGCCGCCGCCCATCATTACCAGCTCACGGACGCGGGCGATGATGTCTGGCGCCTTCTGGAAGGCGAGCGCGATATTGGTGAGCGGACCGAGCGTGCAGAGCGTGACCGCGCCCGCCGGCCCGTTTCTCAGGGTCTCCACGATGAAATCGACGGCATGGCCGGGCTGAAGCTCCATGGTCGGTTCCGGCACGTTGGGGCCGTCGAGGCCGGTTTTGCCGTGAACATGTTCAGCGGTGACCAGCTTGCGCTTGAGCGGCGCATCGGCACCGGCAAAAACCTTCACATCGCGGCGGTCGCAGAGCTCACAGACGATACGGGCATTGCGGCTCGTCAGACGCAGCGGCACATTGCCGGCGACCGTGGTGATGCCGAGCACGTCGATCTCCTCGCGGCTTCCGAAGGCGAGGAAAATCGCGGCAGCATCGTCCTGGCCGGGATCGGTATCGATGATAATTTTTCTGGGCTCGGTCATATCTGTCGCTTTCCTCCGGTGCAGTTCGGCAAACCTTGATGCGAGGCCCTTTGTGCTTTGTCAAGCAGCCGCACGCCGGCGCTATCATCGGCATTCCTGCACCATAATCAATCTCGCAAATGCGAAGGCGACGCCTCCTTGCACTCCCCTGCCCCTGCTCCCATATTAGACATAACCGGGTGCTGAAAGATCAGGTCCGGAAAGGTCGCTTGCTACCAAGGACTTGAGACAATGAGCCGGACGACTCCCTTTGCCAGCCCTCTGCTTCTGGGCTTTGACACCATGGAAAAGACGCTGGAGCGGATTTCCAAGGCCAGCGATGGTTATCCTCCTTACAATATCGAACGCATGCGGGCTGACCGCCTCTCGGGCGAGCCTGAGCGCCTGCGCATCACGCTTGCGGTTGCCGGCTTCTCGGAAGATGAGCTCGATATCACCACGGAAGAAAACCAGCTTTTGATCCGCGGACGGCAGGTGGAGCAAGAGGAGCGTGATTATCTCTATCGCGGCATTGCGGCGCGTCAGTTCCAGCGCGTCTTCGTTTTGGCTGACGGCATGCAGGTGCTTGGCGCCGTCTTGAAGAATGGCCTCCTTTCCGTTGATCTCATTCGGCCGGAACCGGACCGGATGGTAAAGAAAATTAACATTTCGGTCTCACAGTAAGACAACGGCTGATTGCCGTTGGTCTCTCATGCTGGAGGTGCGAACATGCTTTTGAGAGAAGCCACTGCCTGCCTGACTCAATCCGAACTGGCCGATATCGGTGCCGGTGAAGTTGCTTATGTCAGAAAGATACATTCGGACGAAGTTTCCCGTTGCTTCCCCGAGGCGCCGGACATCGATCCAAGCGTCGATCTGTGGGCGCTCTTCGGTGCCGACGGCACCCCGATCCTGTTGACGGATAACCGCTCCAGCACCTTTTACAAGGCGGCTGAAGACGAGTTGAAGACTGTCAGCCTGCATTAAGGCCCTTAAACGCAGCGATTAAGCGGACGACAGCGGTTAGGCTGTCGTTTTCGGCATAAGCGCCTCACGGCGCTCCTAAGCTCCGTAGACATCGAAAGCCAGCGCGATCCCCAGCCTTGATGCTTGCCCCAGAAGCTCGGGTGGAAATGTATCCCCGCCATTGCGATCGATAAACCAGCCGATGAAAAGCTCCAATTCACCGCCGCTCTCCTTGAGGGCTGCCAAGCCGTCCGCGCGACTTTCCAGCTTGGTGAGGATACCGGAAAGCGCTTCCGCCAACGGGGTGCTCTGGCCGGCGGCGAGTTCGAAGGTACAGTAATTGGCTTCCGATACCATGTTCAGAAGCTGTCCGTCGCTGCCGCGCATAGGCTCGCCGGCTTGATAGGCTGCTACCGGCCTCAATCCGACGGCCGCGGCGATGGACGCCGGATCAAATTCCGGATGCCAGATACGCAGGGAGATTCGAAACTGATAGTCGCTCATTCCGGCAGCCTATGGCAGTGGAATTCAATTGCAACGCCGGATGATCCAGCGATATCGGGTCAAACGCGGCGGAACGTCAGATAGGCCGAAGATCGGCCCTCACGCCGAGCCTTGGCTTCATAGCGTGTGCTCGGCCAGCCCTCATAGGGCGTCAGCCAGTCGCTGGCATTTTCTGCCATCCATTCAAAGCCGCCATGGGCATGGCAGTGCTGCAGCGTCCAATTGACATAGGTGTCGATATCGGAGGCAAAGCAGAAGAAGGCGCCGGGTTTCAGGACACGATGGAAGCGATCGAGATTGACCTGAGAAACGAAGCGGCGCTTCCAATGTTTTTTCTTCGGCCAGGGATCGGGATAGAGCAGATCGATCTGGTCGAGGCAGGTATCTGGCAGCCAGTCCAGCAGTTGGGTTGCGTCGTCATTATAGACGCGGATATTGCGCGCGCCGGTCTCGTCGACGCGGGCAAGCAGCTTCTGCATGGAATTGACGAAGGGCTCGACGCCGATGAAGCCAGTTGACTGATATTCCAGCGCCCGGTGGATCAGGTGCTCGCCGCCGCCGAAGCCGATTTCCAGGCGCAGACGTTCGGTCGGCACCTGGAACAGATCATTCAGCGGCTGCGGTGCCGGTGCGGAGAGATCGACGAGATATTGCGGCAGCAGTGCTTCCAGCCTTTCGGCCTGCTGGCCGCGCAAGGCTTTTCCCTTGCGCCGGCCGAAGAATGCTTCCGTCGCCCGCGACCGGCGCTCGGTATCGGTCATGCAGCTTCCCGGGTCTTCACGGCTTCCTTCAGCGCCTTGACGAGGTCGGTGCGCTCCCAGGAGAACGAACCGTCGCGGCCTGCCTTGCGGCCGAAATGACCGTAAGCCGAGGTCTTGGCGTAGATCGGCTTGTTGAGGTCAAGGTGACGACGGATGCCGGTCGGCGACAGGTCCATGTTCTTGCGGATAGCCGCTTCAACCTGATCCTCGGTGACGCCCTTGCCCGTGCCGTGTAGGTCGACATAGATCGACAGCGGCTGGGCAACGCCGATGGCGTAAGAAAGCTGGATCGTGCAGCGATCGGACAGACCCGCCGCAACGACGTTCTTGGCGAGATAGCGAGCTGCGTAGGCTGCGGAACGGTCGACCTTGGTCGTGTCCTTGCCGGAGAATGCGCCGCCGCCGTGCGGGGCTGCGCCGCCGTAGGTGTCGACGATGATCTTGCGGCCGGTGAGGCCAGCGTCGCCGTCCGGGCCGCCGATGACGAACTTGCCGGTGGGGTTGATGTACCACTTGCAATCGGAGGCGATCTTCAGGTCGCCGAGCGCTTCGATGATGTAGGGCTCAACAACGGAGCGAACCTTCTTCGAGTCCCAGCTATCGTCGAGATGCTGGGTGGAAAGAACGATCGAGGTCACTTCGGACGGCTTGCCGTCAACATAGCGGACCGTGACCTGGCTCTTGGCGTCCGGGCCGAGCTTTGCGACTTCGCCTTCGCCCTTCTTGCGGGCAGAAGCGAGCAACTGCAGGATCTTGTGCGAATAGTAGATCGGCGCCGGCATGAGGTCGGGCGTTTCCTTGCAGGCGTAGCCGAACATGATGCCCTGGTCGCCGGCACCCTCGTCACCCTGCTGGTCGGCCGCGCTGTCAACGCCCTGGGCGATGTCGGCGGACTGCGAGTGCAGGAGAACGTCAATGCGCGCCTTCTTCCAATGGAAGCCGTCCTGCTCGTAGCCGATATCCTTGATGGCGCGGCGGGCAGCGGCCTTGAACTTCGAGGGATTGATGACGTCGTTGCCGTCCTTGTCCTTCTTCATCAGGCTCGGCGGCAGACGAACTTCGCCAGCGATGACGACGCGGTTGGTGGTGGCAAGGGTCTCGCAGGCAATGCGCACGCCCCAGGGGTTGACGCCAGTCTTTGCCGCTTCGCGGTAAACCAGATCGACGATTTCGTCGGAGATGCGGTCACAGACTTTATCCGGGTGACCTTCGGCAACAGACTCGCTGGTGAACAGATAATTCGCGCGCATATGGGATTCCCCTCAAAGAACAAATCTCCGCTTTTGATATTCGTGTCGGGCACGAAAAACAAGCCACAGAAGGACATAAATATATCTTTATATCCCGGCGAAAGTGATAAAATTTTGCCATAAACATGGAAAAGGCGGCCAAAATGACCGCCTTACGACTTTGCCGCTCTACAGTGGTGCTTCGAAAGCTTATTCGGCGTCTGCCTCGGCGGCGAGCGCCTTGACGAGTTCGACCACCTTGCGACGGACCTTGCCGTCGGAGATCTTCACGAAGGCGCGGTTGAGCTGCAGCCCTTCGGAGGAAGAGAGGAAATCGACCACGTAATTGGAGCTGGAGGCCTCGGCCATGCCGCCGGCGCTTGCCGCGTGCTCACCCGGCGCGTCCTCGAAGAAAAAGGAAACCGGAACGTTAAGAATGCTGGAAATATTCTGGAGACGGCTGGCGCCAACGCGGTTGGTGCCCTTCTCGTACTTCTGAATCTGCTGAAAGGTGATACCGAGACTCTCGCCCAGCTTTTCCTGGCTCATGCCCAGCATAGTGCGGCGAAGGCGGATGCGGCTCCCGACATGAATGTCGATGGGGTTCGGCTTTTTTTTGTTCTCAATCATCATATTGCCCTAACATAGGTTGAATCCAGGTCCTGCCAACCGGTGCCCTTAACCACCCCTATAACGCTACGTTGCAGCCGACGCCCCACCCGGCTTCTAGTTTACGTTCAAAAGGCAGACAACAACCACTATGCAATTTTAGGGTTTTTTGGTCAATTCGCCCTTGGAATAAAACCCATGCGTGAAATCACAGCGATCATACCGACTCCCCCGATCGCCAACCAGAAGTACATATTTCGCATTCTATCATCGATTGCTGAGACGGTTGCGCTACTCAAAGTGGCATCGACAAATCCTTGCTCATTAAAGTCGATTCCGGAAATCAAACGTCCGTGAGCGTCGACATAGGCCGAAACCCCTGTATTGGCGCTGCGAATCAGCGGCAAACCCTGTTCGACGGCCCTCACCCGCGCCTGCAGGAAATGCTGATAGGGGCCTGGCGTATCGCCGAACCAGGCATCGTTCGTAACGTTCAGAATCGCGTCGGCCTGCCGGATTTCCGGCGTCATTTCGTTTGGAAAAATGATCTCGTAGCAGATCAGCGGGTAGAGTTTGACGCCGCTTGGCAGCGTCAGCAAATGCCGGCTGGCGGCGGCCGAAAAGCCGCCCGGCAGCTCGATGACGTTCTGAATGCCGAGATAGCCGAGAATGTTTTCGAAGGGCACATACTCGCCGAAAGGCACGAGATGGGTCTTGTCGGAAGCGCCGATGATCTGACCGCGACCGTCGATCACGTAGATGGAGTTGTAGTAGCGCGGCTCGAGACCGGGACCCATGTCCTCGACGCGAACGGCGCCGGTGATCAGGATCTGGTCGTCATCGAGCTGATCGGCAATGCGGGTCAGCGCGTCCTGATTATCCGTCAGGATGAAGGGCACAGAGGTCTCCGGCCAGACGATGATGTCGGGCCGCTTGCCGCCATTAACGGGCGGCTGGACCGAGAGCGAGAGATGCTTGTCGAAGATGGCGGCGCGATCGGCATCCGTGTTCATCTTGGCTTCCTGATCGATCGCAGGCTGGACGATGCGCACCACCGGGGCCGCCTTGCCGCCGGCCGGCGGTGCCGGCAGACTGAGCGCATAATAGCCGTAACCGAAATGCGCGGCGGCGATGAGCACGGCAAGCCCGATCCCCGGCACCCGCCCCTGGCGCGTTCCGAGCAGTGCCGGAGCGGCAAAGACAAAAACAGCAAGCGTGGTGACGCCGAGCACGCCGAGCACATGCGCCGACTGCATCATCAGCGGTGTGGGCATGGCGCCATAGCCGATGGCATTCCAGGGAAAGCCGGTGAAAAGGAAGCTGCGCAGCCATTCGAGCAGCCCGAAAGCGAAGGCAAGCGCGGCAATGCGCCCCATGCCGTCGGACCAGAGCAGCCGGGCCAGAGCCGCCGCCACGCCGTAGAAAATCGCCAGAAACGCCGGCAGGCCGAGGATTGCCAGCGGTAGTGCCCAGGCGAATTCATCGGCGTCGATCAGCAGCGCGTGGCCGAGCCACCAGAGACCGGCGACGAAATAGCCGAAGCCGAACAGCCAGCCGATGGCAAAGGCCGGCCAGAGACGACCGAGGAAGCCGCTATCGGGGCCGGCGGCAGCGCCATCCAGCAGCCAGACAAGCAGCGTGAAAGAAACGAACATCGCCGCGAAGAAGCCGAAGGGCGGCAAAGCGAGAACGCCGATGGCCCCGGCAAGGATGGCAAGAAGTGCGCGCTTGAAACCCCAGACGAGGATTACCCTGCCCGAAAGTCGTTCCATGCGCGCGCTCCGTCCAAACTGCGAATCAATTGGCGGCAGTCTTTCAAAAAAGCAGCGATTTGTCCTGCTGAAGCACCATTTATTGGCTGGCAGTCTTTTGCTCGGCCTGAGATTCGTCCGGAAGCGTATCCGGCGACGGCAGATCGCGCTCAAGCACGCCGCCTTCGCCCTCCGCCTTAGCCGGACGGCGGCGCAGGGCATGACGCTTGCGGGTGATGCGCAGCCGCTTGATGCGACGCGGATCGGCATCGAGAATGTGGAATTCGAAGCCCGGTAGCGCCTGGACCACCTCGCCGCGAACCGGAATACGGCCGAGTGCGGAGAAGATCAGGCCTCCGAGCGTATCCACCTCGTCCACCTGCTCGCTGATGTCGAAATCCGGGCCGATCGCTTCGGCGATCTCCTCCAGTTCGACGCGGGCATCGGCGACGAAGACGTCCTCGGAGATGCGCTTGAACATGACTTCCTCGTCGTCGTGTTCGTCGTCGATGTCGCCCACGACCATTTCGACGATGTCTTCATGCGAGGCGAGGCCGTCGGTGCCGCCATATTCGTCGATGACGAGCGCCATCTGCGTGCGGTTGACCTGCATGCGGCGGAGAAGATCAGACGCCAGCATGGAGGGCGGCACGAACAGGATCTTGCGGATGATGCCGGCTTCAGCCAGCGTCTTCTGAAGATCGACGCGCGAAAGGTCGAAATTCGGCTTGGCGGAGCGCGTTGGCTTCTCGGCCGGGCCTGTAGCCGATGCAGACGCCGCAGCGGCTGCCGCTTTGCCGTTGCCGCCGCGGCGCTTGTTGCGCGCCTGCTTGGCGACATAGGACAGGAGATCGCGGATATGCACCATGCCGCGCGGATCATCGAGCGTTTCGGCATAGACCGGCATGCGCGAGCGGCCGCTCTCCTCGAACAGGATCATCAGCTCGCCGATGGTGATGTTCTGGTCGACCGCCTCGATATCGGCGCGCGGCACCATGACGTCCTCGACCCGCACCTCGCGGAAACGGAGGATGTTGTGCAGCATCGCCCGCTCGTCCGGCGAGAAAGCGTCGTCATCGGTGGCATTGGTCATCAGGGCATCGGCGAGATCCTCGCGCAGACGCGCCGATCCTTGAGCTGGGCGCAGAATGCGCGCAGCGCGGGCCCAGAAGGATGAGTGTGATCGTTTGCCGCTACTACTGCCTACCTCATCGGAGGAGGCGGTTTCAGCTCCGTCTTTGGCCTCGGAGGCCGGTCTTGTCGTAAAGTCGCTCATTGTTCCTGATCAGACAGGGTTCAAGTCAAATGGGGTCCTGCCCCGCATAGGGATCAGATAGGCCAAGACCCGCCAAAATGCGAGTCTCCAGCCCCTCCATTCTTTCGGCTTCGCTATTATTCATATGGTCGTAGCCGAAGAGATGCAAGAAACCATGCACCATCAAATGGGTCAGATGGTCGTTAAAACTCTTTTCCAGCTCGACAGCTTCCCGCTCCACCGTCTCTTTGGCGACGATGATATCGCCGAGCATCGGGCCGGGTTTACCGCCGGGCGCCAGCGGAAAAGCGGGGAAGGACAGGACGTTGGTCGCCTTGTCCTGCTCACGCCATTCCGCATTGATCTCGCGGATCGAGGCATCGTCGGTGAAAACCAGCGACAATTCCGTCGCCATTTTCGGGAAGGGCTGCTTCTCGTTTTTCTCGAGATAGGCCGCAGCCGCGCCCAACACGCGCTCGGCCAGAGCCTGCAACTCATCCTCGGAAGGCCAATCGCCCTCCTCGACGCTAATCTGTATATCGAGATCGGCCATCAGATCTGCGGATCGACCTCACCGCCCTCGACGGGCGAGGCGTAGGTCGAGTCGTAAGCCCTGACGATGCGCGCCACCAGCGGATGGCGGACGACGTCCGTATCCTTGAAGCGGATGATGGATATCCCTTCCACGCCGTGGAGGAGCTGCAAGGCTTCCACCAGGCCTGACTTGACACCGCGCGGCAGGTCGATCTGGCTGGGGTCGCCCGTGATGATCATGCGCGAATTCTCGCCGAGACGCGTCAGGAACATCTTCATCTGCATCGAGGTGGTGTTCTGCGCTTCGTCGAGGATGACGGCGGCGTTGGCAAGCGTGCGACCGCGCATAAAGGCGAGCGGCGCGATTTCGATGACGCCGGCGGTGATGGCGCGTTCAACCTTGTCGCCCGGCATCATATCGTAGAGCGCGTCATAGAGCGGGCGGAGATAGGGGTCGACCTTCTCCTTCATATCGCCGGGCAGGAAGCCCAGACGCTCGCCGGCTTCGACGGCCGGGCGCGACAGGATGATCTTTTCGACTGCGCCGCGCTCCAGAAGCTGAGCGGCATGGGCGACGGCGAGATAGGTCTTGCCCGTACCGGCCGGGCCGACGCCGAAAACCATTTCGGAACGGTCCATCGCCCTGATATAGGCGTCCTGAGTGGGCGTACGCGCGATGATCGTCTTCTTGCGCGTCGAAATCTGCGCCATCGTCAGCTTGGCTTTTTTCTCCATCGTCGGCAGCGTCAGTTGGTCGTCGGCGGCAACCGCCATGCGGATTGCTCCTTCCACGTCGGAGCGCTCCACATTCCCACCTTTCTGCAGCTTGTCATAAAGATAATCGAGTGTGCGGCGTGCCTGGTTGGTGGCCAGCACATCGCCCGTGATGATGACGGAGTTGCCGCGGGCGCGCGCGTCGATACCAAGGCGCTCCTCCAGCAGCTTCAAATTCTGATCGAACTGTCCGAAAAGCTCGCTGGCGAACCGATTGTTCTCGAACGTCAGGATGAAGTGATTGGCGTCGCTCGCGGTGCGTGGCTGGCGCGATGAAGAAGAAACCAATTCCTGTCCGTTCAAGCGGTCCGGCTCCTTTGCCTGTCCGGAACCTAAAGCAACTCAGCAAAAAGGCTGTTCGTGCTGGTTCCGGTGATTCGTACATTGATAATGTCACCGATTTGCGATGCTTTTGCATCAACATTCACAGATTGCAGCCAAGGAGATCGGCCGATCAACTGACCCGGCATGCGGCCCGGCTTTTCCAGCAGAATATCGACCACCTTGCCGACGCAGGCATCAGCAAAATCATGCTGCTGCTTCAAAAGCAGCGCCTGCAATCGTTCCAGCCGTTCCGCCTTGATCTCTTCCGGCACTTGGCCCTTCAATTCCGCACCCGGCGTTCCAGGGCGCGTCGAATATTTAAACGAGAAGGCTTGCGCATAGTTCACCTCCTCCACAAGACGAAGTGTATCCGCAAAATCCTGCTCTGTCTCCCCCGGGAAACCGACAATGAAATCACCCGAAAGGGCGATATCCGACCGCGCTGCACGGATTTTTTCGATCAAAGCGAGATATTCCGCCGCCGTATGCCGCCGATTCATCGCTTTGAGGATGCGGTCGGAACCGGACTGAACCGGCAGATGCAGATAGGGCATCAGCGTACGCAGATCGCGATGGGCCGCTATCAGCCGGTCGTCCATGTCGCGCGGGTGGCTGGTGGTATAGCGCAGCCGGGCAAGGCCCGGAATTTCCGCCAGCCGGTAAAGCAGGTCGCCGAGGCTCCAGGCTTCGCCCGAAGGTCCGGTTCCGTGCCAGGCATTGACGTTTTGGCCGAGCAGCGTGATTTCACGCACACCGCCATCCACAAGTTTTTCAGCCTCTTCGACGATCTGGGCGACCGGACGGGAGACTTCGGAGCCGCGCGTATAAGGCACGACGCAGAAAGTGCAGAACTTATCGCAGCCTTCCTGCACGGTCAGGAAGGCCGTGACACCGCGGGCACGGATCTTCGTCTTCTCGGCAATCGGCAGATGCTCGAACTTGTCCTCGATCGCATATTCCGTATCGACGACGCGCTGGCCTTCCTTGGCGCGCCGTAGCGCCTCCGGCAGGCGATGATAGGTCTGCGGGCCGATGACGACGTCGACGGCTGGCGCGCGGCGGAGAATTTCCTCACCCTCGGCCTGGGCAACGCAACCGGTGACGCCGATCATCATGTCGCGGCCGTCGGCTGCTTTGCGCTTCTTCATCTCACGCAGACGTCCGAGCGCGGAATAGACCTTCTCGGCAGCCTTCTCGCGGATATGACAGGTGTTCAGTAGGACGAGATCGGCTTCTTCCATGTCTTCGGTCGGCTCGTAGCCATCACGGGCGAGCGCATCGCTCATCCGCGTCGAGTCGTAGACATTCATCTGGCAGCCGTAGGTCTTGATGAAGACCTTACGGCTGTTGGAGCCATCGCGCAGGCCAAGCTCCAAAGCATTGGGCTGCGGGGCATCGAGAAGTGCACTGTCCTTGGTCATGGCCGCTATGTAGTGGCTTTTGCTTCTGGAGAAAATGAAAAAGTTAAAATCGCCGGAATATCAGGCGATCTCGCGGCCAAGCAGCCGGCCCGCCAGCATCGAGCGGATGCGCCGCGCCACCGTGGCGCTCACCTCCTTGCGGTTGGTGTCGGCGCGATAATCCACCGCCTCGCCAAAGCAGACGTCGACATCGATGGCCCCGCAGGCAAAGATGCCCTTCAGGTGCGGCATCAGCTCGATGTCACCCGGCCAAGCCGCAAGGGGACGATAATAGCGGCCCATGGCGACGCCGTGGACACGGGTGTAGGCAACCGCGACCGGCTGGACGTGAACGACGGCATCCGGCGTCTTTGGCAAAGCCGCAGCAGCCGCGCCGAACAACGAGGATTTGACGTCGAGTAGGCGATTGCCATCCGATGTCGTGCCTTCCGGAAACAACACCATGATCTCGCCATTAGCCATCCGCTCGGCGATCTCGCTCACCTGATCGCCGGTCTTGCGCTTCTGCTCACGCTCGATGAACACGCTCTTCTGCCATTGGGCGAAGAGGCCGAAGACCGGCCAGTCCCGCACTTCCGATTTTGCGATAAAGGCGACATCGGCAACGGCGGAAAGCACCAGAATATCGAGCCAGGAAGCGTGGTTCGAGGCCAGCATCAGCGGCCGGCGACGCTCAAGCTCCCCGACGACATGGATGCGGATACCGAGCCAGTAGCAAATAATGCGATGCCAGGAGCGCGGCAGATAGCGCCTGAGCTTCCAGTCGAAGCGCAGGCAGAGGATCTGCAGCGGTAGCAGAACAAGGCTGACAACGCATATGACGAAGACGGCACAGCCGATGCGCAGCCAAGTTATCAAATCATCCGCTCCCGTACGATCGCCGCCACTTCAGCGTTCGTCCTTATTCAGCGGAATACCGTAAAGCTCCAGCCGATGGTCGACGAGCTTGAAACCGTGTTCGCGAGCGATACGCTCCTGCAGCGCCTCGATCTCCGGCGAGTGGAATTCGATCACTTCACCGCTCTTCAGGTCGATCAGGTGATCGTGATGCTCTTCCGGCACGGTCTCGTAACGCGAACGCCCGTCACGGAAGTCATGACGCTCGATGATGCCGGCATCCTCGAACAGCTTTACGGTGCGGTAGACCGTCGAAATCGAGATCTTGGCATCCACCTTGACGGAGCGGCGGTGCAGCTCTTCGACATCGGGATGATCCTCCGAACTCTCGATGATGCGCGCAATGACCCGCCGTTGCTCCGTCATGCGCATGCCGCGCTCGGCGCAAAGCTCCTCAAGGGATTTTACGGGATCGTTCATTGAATACGGTCTTCGGTCTATTCGTCTATGACAACGGACTAGCGAAGAACACGGCGCATGACAAGCGCCGTCGATTTCGCGCCGCTTTCGTCGACATAATAGGCCTTGCGTTCGCCGACCGTTTCGAAACCGAGCTTGCGATAGAGACCGAGAGCCGGCTGATTGACGCCATCGACTTCCAGGAACATGGTTTCGCCGCCGCGGTTACGCGCCTCGCGCAATGCCGCCTGCATCAGCCGCCAGCCGAGGCCGGTGCGGCCCAGCTTGGCATTGACGGCAACCGTCAGGATTTCCGCCTCGCCCGCCGCATGGCGCGCCAGGACGAAGCCGGGAAGCGGCTTTTTCAGGATGGCGTTGGTCTGACGGGCAACAAAGCCAAAGGTCGTGTCCTGCGACAGGAGGCTTTGAAATTCGCTATCGTCCCAAACCCGCGAAAAACGTTCGCCATGCAGTGCCGCCACCTCGGCGCAATCCTGCAACTGCATCGGAACGATCTCGTATTCGGCTTTCAGGGTGAGATAGGATTCCAGCATGGTCATACCCTGGCGACTGCGTACCCTGCCTGCGGTCTGGCGTCGGGTCCGCGAAGATAAAGCGGCTTCGGCTTTTCGCTGACAGGTTTGACAGCGCCCAGCCGGGCGACGGTGGCAATCGGAAAGGCATCAGGCCGTGCCGCCGGCGGAGCGTCGCTTAGCCGGGCAACCGCCGAGCCGGTGACGACGCCATCGAAAGCATCAGCGATCGTACGCGCTTCATCAGTTGTCACGGCGCGCGCCTCATCCAGCGGATGGCCATCGGCATCGAAGGACTGGAGATAGATCTCCTCCCGCTTGGCGTCGATGGCAGCCAGAACCGATTTACCCGGATTCGTTTCCCGTGCGGCAGCGGCCATGACCTCGAGGGTCGTGACGCCGACAGCGGGAATGTTTAGGGAAAGCGCGAAACCGCGGGCCGCTGCAACGCCGATACGGATCCCGGTGAATGAGCCGGGACCGACGGTCACGACCACACGCTCCACGGCCGCGAGCGCTATATCGGCTTTAGCCAGCGCCCGGTCGACAACATCCATCAAATGTTCGGCATGCCCTCGCCCGATCGTTTCCGTGACCTCCCCCATCACAGAATCACTACCGCTATCATACACAGCGGCAGCGCAATCCACACCTGCCGTGTCAAGCGCCAGTACGATCATCACAATTTTTCCGAAAGAGCAGTACGCAAAGCACGGTGACCTATCTTCGAACCGTCACCGCACTTCAATCCGTGTCTTTGCATGCCGTTGTCCAAAAGCCGCCGCGCACTTTCTGGGATCATGCCTGGACGGCTTCGACTTCCTGCACTTCCGGCACGAAATGACGCAGCAGGTTCTGCACGCCATGCTTCAATGTCGCCGTAGACGACGGGCAGCCGGAGCAGGATCCCTTCATGTTGAGGTAGACCTTGCCGTCGCGGAAGCCACGGAAGGTGATGTCGCCGCCATCCTGGGCGACGGCCGGACGAACGCGGGTCTCCAGCAATTCCTTGATGGTGAGCACGATCGCTTCGTCGCCTTCATCGTAGAATTCGCCGCCGGCGTCCTGCGCTTCGGAGAGAACCGAGGATGCACCCATGACCGGCTTGCCGGACATGAAATGCTCCATGATCGAGCCGAGAATGGCGGGCTTCAGGTGCTGCCATTCCTGGTTTTCCTTGGAGACGGAGATGAAGTCGTAGCCGAAATAGACACCGCTGACGCCGGGGATATCGAAGAGGCGGGCAGCAAGCGGCGAAACTTCCGCTTCCTCGGCGCTGCGGAATTCGGCCGTGCCGCTTTCCATCACCACCTTGCCCGGCAGGAACTTAAGGGTTGCCGGGTTCGGCGTCGCTTCGGTCTGAATGAACATCTTGATCTCCATGCGGCGGACCAAAGGCCCATGCCACTTCAGTAGTGTCCGACTTTAGAATATTTCAAAAGAAAATAGGCTTTTTGGCCGCGCTATTCAAGAGACTGATTCTCAAGAATTAGCCCAATGGAACTCAGCTTAGCGCGTCGATTTCCTCGTTCGTCAGCGTATCCGGCAGCACCGTCACGGGGATCGGGAAGGCCGCGGCACGGCCGGCGATCGAAGACACCAGCGGTCCCGGCCCTTCCTTGGCCGAACCGGCAGCAAGAACAAGCAGCGCGATATCCCGGTCTTCCTCGATCACCGCATTGATCTGCTCGGCGGCCGATCCTTCACGAATTACGACCTCGGGATCGATGCCGATATTCTCGCGTACGATCTGCGCCGCCTTGGCCGTTGCCGCCTCGGCCTCCTCACGCGCTTCGGCCCGCATGATCTCCTCGACACCCAGCCATTGCTGGAAATCGCCTTCGGGGATCACAAACAGGAGCACAAGGCCGCCGTTGGAATTCTTGGCGCGCCGGCCGGCATAGTGGACGGCACGCTGGCATTCGGGAGTGCCGTCAATGACCGCCATGAACTTGCGGCGATGACCTTCGAGCCGTGAGAGACGTTTTGATACCATAGACCAAGTCTGACATCGAAATCCGTGCCATGGCAAGCCCCGTTTTGAACCCGGTGACTATTGCCGCTCAGCCGACCTACAGGTCCATCAGCCTCGCTTCGCCCGACACTCGGATGGAGCTGCCAACTGCGGCCGGGATATCGGCATGCAGGCGGGAACGCATACCCATATCCTCACCCTGGATGATGTCGATGGCGCCGCCATGCGGCCAGGCGATATCGCGGAGATATCCGGCGAAGGCTGCGGTCGAAGCGCCGGTCGCCGGGTCTTCATAGACCCCGCCCGAGGCGAAGGCATTGCGGGTCTGGAACAGTCGCGGCGTTTCAGCGTAGGCGAGCAGGATCGTGACCCAGCCTTCGCGGACCATCAAGGAGCGGCCCGCATCGAGATCGTATGCCATGGCGGCAAGCGTCTTGCGGGATTTCAGGGCCAGCATGAAATGATCGGCGCCACCGTGAATAAGCGCTGGCGGAATGGCCGGGTCCAGATCGTCGGTCGAATATCCGAACAATGCCAGCACCTCCGACAACACTTCCGGGGGCGGCGCTTTGCTTCTCGTCGGCGGCGACTGCAGGGCCGCCGAGAGGACGTCGCCATTCCGATGCCCTTCGACGGTGATATCAGCCTGATTGAGCGTCAGCGCAAAAATCCCGTCGCCTTCCCGCAACGCAAGCGCCGCTCCAAGCGCGATCGTCGCGTGACCGCAGAATGGAACTTCCGATTCCGGAGAGAAATAGCGCACTCTCCAGCCCTGCCCTTCCGGGCTGGCAAAGCGGTCTCGGAGAATCCAACCTCGGCTGCGATGCTCTGCATCTCGGCGGCATCGGGTATGACATCGGCAATCAAAACGCCGGCGGGATTGCCGCCAGCTCCGTTTTCCGAAAAGGAAGCAATCCGCAAAATCGTCAAGGTCGGCCATCCGTTCGCTGCTGTTGGCGCGCCGCATCGACAGCGCGCCAAGCGATAAGAGACCAAAAGCCTTAGTAGATAAAGCCGATAATGTCGCGGACTTGCTTCATCGTCACTTCGGCGCGGGCTCTCGCACGGTTGCTGCCATCGCGCAGGATAGCGTCGATATGGCCGGGGTCGGCCATCAGGCGACGCATTTCGCCGGTGATCGGCGAGAGCACATGCACGGCGAGATCGACCAGCGCCGGCTTGAAGACCGAGAATTGCTGGCCGCCGAATTCCGAGAGAATGTCGGCCTTCGACCTGTCGGCAAGGGCCGCATAGATGCCGACAAGATTGTCGGCTTCCGGCCGGCCTGCAAGACCTGCTATTTCGCTCGGCAAGCCGTCCGGATCGGTCTTGGCCTTGCGGATCTTCTTCGAGATGTTCTCTTCGTCGTCGAGCAGATTGATGCGCGACAGATCGGAAGCATCTGATTTCGACATCTTCTTGGTGCCGTCGCGCAGCGACATGACGCGCGGCGCCGGGCCATCGATCAACGGCTCGACCATCGGGAAATAGGCATGCACCGGCTCGTCACCGACGGTGATGTCGATGCCGTAGCCCGAGCGGCGGATATGTTCCATGTAGTCCAGATTGAACTTCATGGCGATGTCGCGCGTCAGTTCGAGGTGCTGCTTCTGGTCGTCGCCGACAGGCACATGCGTGGCGCGGTAGACGAGAATGTCGGCGGCCATCAGGCTCGGATAGGCGTAGAGGCCAAGAGAGGCCTGCTCGCGGTCCTTGCCGGCCTTGTCCTTGAACTGCGTCATACGGTTCATCCAGCCGATGCGGGCAACGCAGTTGAAGATCCAGGCAAGCTCGGCATGTTGCGGCACGGCAGACTGGTTGAAGACGATATGCTTTTGCGGGTCGATGCCGGCGGCGAGGAAGGCGGCCGTGATCGAACGGATCTGGCCCGGCATGTCCTCATGCACGAGCTGAGCCGTCAGCGCATGCATGTCGACGACGCAGTAGATGCAGTCGTTGTTGGCCTGCAGTGCCACGAACTTGCGGATCGCGCCGAGATAGTTGCCGAGATGGAGATTGCCGGTCGGCTGGACGCCGGAGAATACGAGCGGCTTGAATTCGGTCATGTCGTCCTCAAAAGGCTGGTGGAGGGCCTGGGCGAGCTCGCGCTCGACCCTTGGTTTCGAGCGGCTTATGCACGGCGGGCAGGCGGGGATCAAGAGGATATCTGGCGGAGTCTCAGGAAGAATGCTGGATCAGGTCCCAGGTGTTGCCATAGGGATCGGCGAAGACCGCCACCGTGCCATAGACCTCATGGCGGGGCTGCTCCAGAAACCGTACGCCCTTGGCAATCATCGCCGCATGGTCACGGGCGAAATCGTCGGTCTTGAGGAAGAAGCCGACACGGCCGCCGGTCTGGTTGCCGATCGCTGCACACTGCTTGTCGTCGGCTGCTTGCGCGAGCAACAACGCTGCCCCCTCGCCGCCCTTCGGCCTGATGACGACCCAGCGCTTGCCCTCCGGCTGCACCTCGTCCTGCAGGCAATCGAAGCCGAGGCAATCGCAATAGAAGGCCTTGGCGCGATCGTAATTGTCGACGACGAGGGTGATCAGGAAGAGGGATTGGGGCATGGGAGAACTCCGCATTTGCCAAAATCGTCCCCTCGCCCCGCTTGCGGGGAGAGGGTTAGGGTGAGGGGCCATGCACAAAAGTTCGGCGCTGGCAGACTATCTTGGCCAGCCGTTAAAATGGCGGCGCCTGCATACTTTTAACTTTGCGGGGGCATCGGTGAAGGCCCCTCATCCGACTTCTCGCAATCTCACTTCGTTCGATCGCTCCAAGCCACCTTCTCCCCGCATTGCGGGGCGAAGGAACTTGCTTACTCCCCATTCACCGCTTTTGCGTCCGGCGCAGGAGCTGGCGGCTTGCGGTTGATGTTGCGGCGGATCATGCCCAAATCCACGCCGCCGATCAGGAAGGCGACAACGAAATACACCACCATCGCAATCAATATGAGCAAGCCCAGGACGCCGGTCTTGATGAGCAGCGTCGAGCCGGACCCCAAAAGCGGCTCCCAGCGATGCGACAAATATATGATGACGCCGCCCATGACGGCGGAGGAGACGAGCAGCATGACGGTACGGCGTGCCAGCGACCATTCCCAGGCGAGATGTCCGCGGCGATAGAGCACGACGAAGAGCTGCACAGCGTTCAGCCATCCGGCAACCGCCTCGGCGAGCGCAATGCCGCGTTCAGCCAGCACCGGGAAAAGTAGGATGGACAGCGCCGAATTGACGAAGACGGCGACCGCCGTGTAGCGCATCGGCGATTTGGTATCTTCGCGGGCATAAAAGCCGGGTTGCAGCGCCTTGATCAGCACGAAAGCCGGCAGGCCCAGGCCGAAGATGGCGAGGATGGAGCCGACCAGCGTTGTATTGTTCGCGTTAAAGGCGCCACGCTCGTAAAGCACGCGGATGATATCGTCGGAGAGAAGCCAGAGGGCGACAGCGGCCGGCAGGGTCAGGAACAGCACGAATTCGATCGAGCGGTTCTGGATATTGGCGGCTTCCTTGATATGGCCTGACTTCAGCGAACGGGCCAGTTCCGGCAGAAGCACGATTCCGACCGCGACGCCGACGACGCCGAGCGGTAGCTGGTAGATGCGGTCTGCATATTGCAGGGCGGCGATCGCGCCTTCCTTGCCCGAGGCGATCGCCTGGCCGATTACCAGATTGATCTGGGTGACGCCGCCGGTGATGGCCGCAGGGATGGCGAGAAGCAGGAGCCGCTTGACATTGGGCGTGAAGCGCGGAAAGCGCAGGCCGATATTGATGCCGGCATGGCGCACGCCGATATAGACGACGGCCAGTTGCAGCACGCCTGCCACCAGCACCGACCAGGACAGGTACCAGGCGGTGGCCAGCGGATCGGCGCCGAAATAGATCGCGTAGAACAGCGCGCTGATCATCACCAGGTTGAGGAAGATCGGAGCCACGGCGGCGGCGAAGAAATGATGCAGCGAATTCAGCATGCCGCTCATCATCGCCGTCAGCGACATCGACATGAGATAGGGGAACATCACGGCGGCCAGCCGGACCGTCAGGTCGAATTTCTCGGCATCGTCGGCGAAACCAGGCGCGATGACCCAACGCACCAGGAGCGGCATGCCCAGTTCCATGACGATGGTGATCAGCAGCAGGACCGAGAAGAGAACGCCGAAGACTTCTTCGGAAAAGCGCTTGGCACCCTCGATGCCGTTCGCCTCGATCTCCTTGGCGAAGAGCGGCACGAAGGCGGCGTTGAAGGCGCCCTCGGCGAAGAGGCGGCGGAAGAGATTCGGAAAGCGGAAGGCAGCATAGAACACGTCGGCCATTGGCCCCGTGCCGAGGGCGGCGGCCATCAGCGTTTCGCGTGCGAACCCGAAGACGCGGCTGCCGAGCGTCGCGCCGCCGACGGTGATGAATTTCTTGACGAGGCTCATGCGGCTGAACCGGCTTTCTTTTCAGTTTCAGTATCGAGCTTTTCAACGGCGGAGGAACGCGTGGCGGCGGGCGCGATGATGCCGGACGGCATGCGCTCACGCACCTCATCCTCCTCGCCGGCCATCACGGCCTTCAGACGCGCGGTGATATTGGCTCGTTTGTTTTCGTTGGAGATTTTCTGTCCGACGAGATCGGTCACGTAGAAGCTATCGATGACTTTTTCGCCGAAGGTGGTGATGCGCGCCGACTGGATGTCGAGCGACAGGTCCGAAAGGACCGCAGTGATTTCCGACAGGAGGCCGGGGCGGTCGAGGCATTCCACTTCAATGACGGTGAACTTGTTCGACAGGCTGTTGGAGATCGTCACCGATGGCGGGATGACGAAAGCCTTGTTTTTGCGGCGATTCTTGGTGCGGGTGGCGATGACTTCCGGCAGGCGCTTGCGGCCGGCAAGCACGTCCTCGATCATCTTGCCGATGGTGCCGGCACGCCGCAGCTCGTCCGCATCGTCGGGGAATTCGCGGCTGACATGGATCGTGTCGAGCGCACGACCGTCGGACGTCGTGAAAATCTGCGCATCGGCAATATTGGCGCCCGCGGCAGCACAGGCGCCGGCGATAACCGTCAGGAGGCGCGGATGGTCCGGCGAGAGCACGGTGATTTCGGTGATGGCGTGGAAACTGTCGGTGCGCACCATGGTCGCGAGCACCTGGCCGGATTTGTCGGTCTGGCGAATGAATTGCGTATGGCGGATCTGATCTTCTAACGGCACCGAGAGGAGATAGGGCTGGTAGTGCAGCTTGACATAGGCCTTGCGGTCTTTCTGGCTCCAGTCTCCCAGCGCCTTTTCGAGCGCTTTGGCGGCCTCTTCAGCCCGCTCCTTGCGCGACACTTCCGAGAAACCGCCGGCGAGCAGTAGTTCGGTCTCGTAGTAAAGCGTGCGCAGAAGCTGGCCCTTCCAGCCGTTCCATACACCGGGGCCAACGGCGCGAATGTCGCATACCGTCAGGATCAGCAGCATCTTCAGCCGGTCGAGCGACTGCACCCGGTCGGCAAAATCGATGATGGTCTTGCGGTCGGTCAGGTCGCGAGTCTGGGCGACCATCGACATGGTCAGATGCTCCGCAATCAACCAGACGACCAGCTCCGTCTGCTTCGGCGTCAGGCCGAAACGCGGGCAAAGCTTGCGCGCCACCTTGGCGCCGGCCTCGGAGTGATCTTCCTCGCGGCCCTTGGCGATGTCGTGCAGCAGAACGGCGACATAAAGCGCGTCGCGGTCCTCGATATTCGGCATCAGCTTGTTGGTCAGCGGATGGGTATCTTCCGCCTTGCCCTTGTCGATCTCTGAAAGCACGTCGACGGCGCGGATCAGGTGCTCATCGACCGTGTAGTGATGATACATGTTGAACTGCATCATCGAGACGATCTTGCCGAATTCCGGAATGAACCGGCCGAGCACGCCGGCCTCGTTCATACGACGCAGGATCAGCGCCGGATCGCGCTTCGAGGTAAGGATCGCCAGGAAAAGACGGTTCGCCTCCTCGTTTTCGCGCAGGTCGTTGTCGATCAGCCCCAGCGAACGGGTGACGCGCTTCAACGCGTCGGGATGAAACTCCAGCCCATTGATATCGGCAACGAAGAACAGCCGGATCAGGCTTACCGGATCGCGCTTGAAAACATCGGGATTGGCAAGCGCGATGCGGCCGCGATCCTCGACGAATTCGAGCGTCCCAGGAATCTTGCGTGAACGGTGGGTGAAGCGGCTGAGGACGCCGGTCAGGCCCGGCGTCGCCTTGGCCTGCTGGTCCTCAAGCGCTGCGCAGAGGATACGGGTGAGATCGCCGACATCCTTGGCAACGAGGAAGTAGTGCTTCATGAAGCGCTCGACGGCGGAAAGACCGGGACGGGCGTGATAGCCAAGCGCCTCGGCAATCTCGCGCTGGATGTCGAAGGAGAGCCGCTCCTCCGCCTTGCCGGTCAGGAAGTGCATGTGGCAGCGCACCGCCCAGAGGAAATCCTCGGACTTCTGGAAAAGACGGTATTCCTGCTTCGAGAGCACGCCGAGCTTCACCAGATCGGCGGGATCACGGACGTGATAATAATATTTCGAGATCCAGAAGAGCGTATGCAGGTCACGCAGACCGCCCTTGCCTTCCTTGACGTTCGGCTCGACCAGATAGCGGGTATCGCCGGCTTTGCGATGACGTTCGTCGCGCTCGGCAAGCTTGGCGGCGATGAATTCCGGGCCCGTGTTGGTGACGATTTCCTTGTCGAAACGCGTTTCCAGTTCACCCGCCAAGGGTTCGCTGCCGCAGATATAGCGCGTTTCGAGGATGGCGGTGCGCACCGTCATGTCGGACTTTGCCTGGCGCATGCATTCTTCGACGGTGCGGGTGGCGTGGCCGACCTTGAAGCCCATGTCCCAGAGCATATAGAGAATGAATTCGACCGCCTTGTGCGTCTCGTCCTCCGGCTTCGGCTGGAAGAGGAACAGAAGGTCGATGTCCGAGCCGGGCGCCAATGTGTCTCGGCCATAGCCGCCGACAGCGGTGATCGCGAAGTTGCCCTTCTGCTTCGGATGGACGTGGTGGACCGTGAAGTCATAGAGAACGGTGATGATCTGGTCCTGCAGCCAGGAAATGCGGTACGCGCATTCGAGCCCGCTGCCGTCTTCCGAAAGCAGACGGCGCGCCTTTTCGCGGCCCTCCTGGCTCGCCTTCTTCAACAAGGCGAGAAGGGCGGAGCGCTCATCCTTCTTGTCCTCATGACGCTTGGCGAGGGTCTCGCATTCCGCCCTCAGCGCAGAAACGTCGAGAATGACGGAAAAATCGATCTCATGCTTTACCATGCTCGGCCGACCGGGATCCTGTTCATTGACCGCGGCCCATTGCCGGCGCGCCTGTCTTTTCGTCTGCATGCGCTATAGCCTCTTTGCCCGGCGATTGACACAGGCATTCTACGCCCGAATCCGCATAATTCAGCCTAGACCAAATTTCCCGGGTGAGCGGCTCCGGGAGTTCTATCGGTCAACGTTGACGAAGGGCGACGGCTGTCGATGCAGAAATCGGCAGTTTTAGGGCTGCGGCAGCTCAAGCGACCGTCTGAGTTCGTTGATGCTATATAATATATTTCGCGATTGGGCGCCGATCTGCATCAACATTTCCCGCTCGCACTCCCAATAGCCGGCCTTGGCGATCCTCGAGCTGATGTCGGAAATCCGGCTGCAGGACAGGGCTATATTCAGAAGTCCGCGATCGGATTCGCAGTCCGGCGCGTCACCCTCGCCACAGATCTTGCCGCGAGCGGCGATCGGAGAAAAACGTTCGGCGAGAATGCGGACCTCGGCGAGAAGATGTTCGATATGCATCGGATTATCCTTGGAAATCGCCTGTTATCAGCCGGCCTTGTTCAGGGTCTTCTTCAGTTCGTAAAGTGCGTCGAGAGCCGCACGCGGCGTCAAATCGTCAAGATCGAGCGCCTTCAGCGCCTCCTCTACCTTGGACGGCCCGCGCCGGCCAGCCACTTCCTCGCGGCGAACCGCGACCTGGAAGAGCGGCAGGTCGTCGATCAGTTGGCTCGCAGGGTTTTTGCGGTCGGCATCTTCCAGGCGCGTCAGAACGTCGCGGGCGCGCGCCACCACCGAAGCCGGCAGGCCGGCGAGCCGCGCCACCTGGATGCCGTAGGAGCGATCGGCCGCGCCCGGTCCGACCTCGTGCAGGAAGATCACGTCACCATCCCACTCCTTGACACGCATCGTCGCATTCGAGAGCCGGCCAAGCTTTTCCGACAACACCGTCAGCTCATGGAAATGGGTGGCGAAGAGACCCCGGCACCTGTTGGCCTCATGCAGGTGCTCGACCGCCGCCCAGGCGATGGAGAGACCGTCGAAAGTCGCAGTACCACGGCCGATTTCATCGAGGATGACCAACGACCGGTCCGTCGCCTGGTTGAGGATCGCCGCCGTCTCGACCATCTCGACCATGAAGGTGGAGCGGCCGCGCGCCAGATCGTCCGAAGCGCCGACGCGCGAGAACAGCCGGTCGACAATGCCGATATGGGCAGAGGCAGCGGGCACAAACGACCCCATCTGTGCAAGCACGGCAATCAGCGCGTTCTGGCGCAGGAAGGTCGATTTACCGCCCATGTTCGGGCCGGTCAGCAGCCAGATCGCGCCGTCCTTGCCGTCCGCCGTCGGCGACAGGTCGCAATTGTTGGCGACGAAGGGGCCACCCGCCTGCCGGCGCAATGCCTGCTCGACGACGGGATGGCGGCCGCCACCAATCGCAAACATCCTGGAGTCATCGACCAGCGGCCGGCAATAGGCCTGTTCCTCGGCAAGCAATGCCAGCCCGGCCGCGACGTCGATCACCGATAGCGCACGGGCGCCGGCCTTGATCGCCTCCGCCTCGGCGACGACGGCTGCGACCATGCGGTCGAAGGCCGCCAACTCGATCGCGAGCGCCTTGTCGGCGGCATTGGCGATGCGGCTTTCGAGATCGGCAAGCTCTGTCGTGGTGAAGCGCATGGCATTCGCCATGGTCTGGCGGTGGATGAAACGCGCCTTGGCTTCGGCAGTCTCCGTCATCGGCCCGGCATTGCCGGCCGTGACCTCGATGAAGTAGCCGAGCACGTTGTTGTGCTTGATCTTCAGCGATTTGATGCCGGTTTCCTCGGCATATTGCAGTTGCAACCCGGCAATGACCCGGCGCGACTGGTCGCGCAGCGCGCGGACTTCGTCCAGCTCGGCATTCGCCCTTTCCCGCAGGAACCCGCCGTCGCGCTTCAACAGCGGCAATTCGTCGGCGAGCATGCCGGCGAGCAGCGCTTCGAGATCGGCGGGCAATGCGCGGAGCCCGGCAAGGGCCGCTCCCAGTTCGGCGGGAAGCAAGGCGGCCCCAAGCAGATCGGCAACACCGGCGGCGGAACCGAGGCCTTGGCGGATCGCCCAGAGATCGCGCGGGCCACCGCGGTCGAGCGCTAGGCGAGACAGGGCGCGCGGCATATCCGGTACGTGTTTCAGCGCCGTCCTGAGATCGCTGCAAAGCGAGGGCTCTTCGGCAAGGAAGCCGATCGAATCCAGCCGTTCGTTGATACGCCCCGGAGCGGTCAACGGCGACATCAACCGCTCGGCCAGCAGACGCGCACCGCCGCCGGTCACTGTCCTGTCGATCGCTCGCAAGAGCGAGCCGTTGCGATCGCCGGAAAGCGTGCGCACCAGTTCGAGATTGGCGCGGGTGGCGGGATCGATGAACAATGTCGAGGCGCCGCTTTCGCGCTCCGGCAGGCCAAGCGGCGGCCGCTCGGCGATCTGCGTCTTCTCCACATAGGCAATGGCCGCGGCCGCGGCGGCAAGCTCGGCGCGCGTGAACGAACCGAAACCATCGAGTGTCGAGACTTCGAAGTACCGCGTGATACGCCCTTCGGCGCTGGCACTGTCGAAAAGCACGGCCGGCTGCGGCACCGCCGTACGGCCGAGCACGTCGAAGACCGGCTTCAGCTCGGGATCGTGGAATATCGTATCTGGGAGAATCAGCTCGCGCGGATCGATGCGCAGGATATCGGCGAGCAGCCGCGAAGGCTCCGTCTCGGCCAGACGGAAAACGCCGGTCGAAATATCGATCCAGGCAAGCGCCAGTTGCGGCTCAGAGCCGCCGCGAATGCGGGCGAGCGCCATCAGATAGTTGGATTCCGAGGGCGAGAGCAGCTTTTCTTCTGTGATGGTGCCCGGCGTCACCAGGCGGACGACATCGCGCCGAACAACCGACTTGCCGCCGCGCTTCTTCGCCTCCGCCGGGTCTTCCACCTGTTCGCAGACCGCGACGCGGAAACCCAGCGAAATCAGCTTCTGCAGATAGTCGTCGGCGGCATGCACCGGCACGCCGCACATCGGAATATCCTGGCCCATATGCTGGCCGCGCTTGGTGAGCGTAATGCCGAGAGCGCGCGACGCATCGACGGCATCCTCGAAGAACAGCTCGTAGAAATCGCCCATGCGATAGAACAGCAGCGAACCGGGATTGTTCGCCTTGATCTCGATATATTGCTCCATCATCGGCGTGGCCGAAGCGCGGCTTTCCTCCGAGGCAAGCTCGGTAGCCGAGAAAGCGTCGATGCTGGCAATTATTCGTTCGTTCACGGAGGTGCAGTTTTTCCCAAAAAATGAGGTGCCACCCTACCCGCGCGCCGCTATAGAAGACAACAGCTATCGGGCAAGAGGGACCGGTCGCCCACAGGAGGTTTGGAGGAACAATGCCTGACACCAACAGCACGTCGCGTTCGGGAACGGGGATTACCGATCAGGAAGCGCTCGACTTCCACAAGCATGGCCGCCCCGGCAAGCTCGAAATCAATCCGACCAAGCCGATGGCAACACAGCGCGATCTTTCGCTCGCCTATTCGCCCGGCGTCGCCGTTCCTGTGAAGGCGATCGCCGCCGATCCGCAGACGGCTTACGACTATACGTCGCGCGGCAACATGGTGGCGGTCATCTCCAACGGCACGGCCATTCTCGGCCTTGGCAATCTCGGTGCACTGGCCTCGAAGCCGGTCATGGAAGGCAAGTCCGTTCTCTTCAAGCGCTTTGCCGACGTCGATTCGATCGACCTCGAAATCGACACCGAAAATGTCGACGAATTCATCAACTGCGTCCGTTATCTCGGCCCCTCTTTCGGCGGCATCAATCTCGAGGACATCAAGGCGCCCGACTGTTTCATCATCGAGCAGCGCCTGCGCGAGCTGATGGACATCCCCGTCTTCCACGACGACCAGCACGGCACCGCGATCATCGCCGCCGCCGGGCTGATCAATGCGCTGGAATTGACCGGCCGCGACCTCAAGACCGCCAAGCTCGTCTGCAACGGCGCCGGTGCTGCCGCGATCGCCTGCGTCGAGCTGATCAAGGCAATGGGTTTCAATCCTGAGAACATCGTGCTCTGCGACACCAAGGGCGTGATCTACCAGGGCCGCAGCGAAGGCATGAACCAGTGGAAGTCGGCACATGCCGTCAAAACCGACAAGCGCACGCTAGCCGAAGCGATGAAGGGCGCCGACGTGGTTTTCGGCCTCTCGCAGAAGGGCGCCTTCTCCGAAGAGATGATCCGCTCCATGGCGGACAGGCCTATCATCTTCGCCATGGCCAATCCCGATCCGGAAATCACGCCGGAGGAAGTCGCCCGCATCCGCGACGACGCCATCATGGCGACCGGGCGCTCCGACTATCCGAACCAGGTGAACAACGTCCTCGGCTTCCCTTATATCTTCCGCGGCGCGCTCGATGTGCGGGCTTCGACGATCAACGATGAAATGAAGATCGCTGCCGTCAAGGCTCTTGCCAGCCTGGCACGCGAAGACGTGCCGGACGATGTTGTCGCCGCCTATCAGGGCGCGCGGCCGCGCTTCGGGGCGCAATACATCATTCCCGTGCCCTTCGATCCGCGCCTGATCTCGGCGATCCCGGTTGCCGTTGCGCAAGCGGCGATCGAAAGCGGCGTCGCCCGCCGCCCGATCCCGGACATGGCCGCCTATGCCCGCGAACTCTCAGCCCGGCGCGACCCGATCGCCTCTACGCTGGCGCAACTCTACGAACGTGTGCGTCGGCATCCGAAGCGCATCGTCTTTGCCGAAGCCGAGGAAGAGCAGGTCATGCGCGCCGCCTTGTCCTACGCCAACCAGGGACTCGGCACCGCCATCCTGCTTGGCCGCGAGGATCTGCTCCATGCCACGGCCGAACGCGCCGGGATCGACCTCAGCCGGCCGGGCCTCGAGATCGTCAACGCCCGCATTTCCAAGCGTGTCGAGGCCTATATCGACTATCTCTATGCCCGGCTGCAGCGCAAAGGCTATTTGCACCGCGATGTGACCCGCCTGATCCACAACGACCGCAACCATTTCGCCGCCTGCATGGTGGCGCTCGGCGATGCCGATGGTATGGTGACGGGGGTGACGCGCAACTATTCGACCGCGCTCGGCGACGTGCGCCGCTGCATCGACGCCAAGCCGGGGCACCGAGTTATCGGTGCGTCGCTGGTGCTTGCCCGCGGGCGCACCGTCATCGTCGCCGATACCGCCGTTCATGACATGCCGACGTCGGAGGAACTGGCCGATATCGCTGAGGAAGCGGCTGGTTTCGCGCGGCGCATGGGCTATGAACCACGCGTTGCCATGCTCGCCTACTCCACTTTCGGCCATCCCCCGGGCGAACGATCCGAGCGCGTGCGCGAGGCGGTGAACATTCTCGACAAGCGCTATGTCAATTTCGAATTCGACGGCGAAATGGCCGCCGATGTGGCGCTGAACCGCAAGATCATCGAGACCCAGTATCCCTTCTCGCGTCTCTCCGGTCCAGCCAACGTGCTGGTCATGCCCGCCTTCCACTCGGCCTCGATTTCGACGAAAATGCTGCAGGAACTCGGCGGCTCCACCGTTATCGGCCCGCTGCTCGTCGGCCTCGACAAGCCGGTGCAGATCACCTCGATGGGGGCCAAGGATTCTGATATCGTCAACATGGCGGCAATTGCCGCCTATGGAGCCGGTTAAGAGGGGACACTTTGCTGGAGCCCCTCACCCTGCCCTCTCCCCGGGGGGGAGAGAGTGGTTTCAGTGGGGACGGCAAGCTTTCGCTTCATCCAATGCAGTGTTTGAGCGAGAACTACCAGCAAACTCGATCTCACCCTCTCCCCTCAGGGAGAGGGTAGGGTGAGGGGGTGTCCCGTAACCTCGGTGACAAACCGAGGCGACAAGAAGACCAATGGCTGCGGTTTCGATTTGGTGTAAGATGCGCCAATGAGTGAAGCCCAGCTATTTGAAGTGCTGCGCCATTCAGCGCGGCCGGATATCGTCGACGCCATCGAGCGGCTCGTCCTTGACGCGTCCGATCGCAAGCTCAACCGGGTGAACGCGCTTGCCTTTGCAGCCGAGCACGGCTTCGACGAAGAGCAGACCATCAACGCCTTCCTGCATGCATCTCGCCTCGGCCTCTTCGAAATCTCGTGGAATGTTCTGTGCCCCGGTTGCGGTGGAGTGCTGGATGCCAATACCTCGCTGAAGACCGTTCAGAGCGACACCTATAGCTGCGCGCTTTGCGCTGCCGGCTATGAGCCGACCCTCGACGAGATGGTCGAAGTTACCTTCACCGTCAGTCCGCGCGTGCGCCATATCGAGGCTCACAATCCGCATGAATTGCCAGCCCTCGAATATTTTCGCCAGATTTATTGGGGCTCGGGCGTCGACCTTCCCGAAGAGGGGTACGAGGCGACGGTCGACCAATTCATTCTGGAGGCGCTGGAATTGCCTGCCGGGGAAAAGGCTGTCGTATCGCTTCAGTTGCCGGCGGAGTACGTCATCATCTTCGAGCCGGTGACGCATGCGGCACTCTTCCTGGACGTGAAAGGCGAACCATCGAAGGAGCGGCAGACCATCTCGCTCGTGTTCGATCGCATGCACCGGCATAGCGAACCCATGATCTTACGACCCGGCCCCCTGCGTATTCTCATGGAGAACCACACCGAAGTCCGCACATTGCCATCGATCTGCGTGGCCAACGACGTGCTGCACGGCCTGCTGGGGCAACGGCGTCCATTCCTGACCGCCAAGCGACTGCTTTCGAACCAAACCTTCCGCGACATCC
This sequence comes from Rhizobium sp. SEMIA4064, assembly GCF_003025035.1. Lineage (GTDB taxonomy): Bacteria > Pseudomonadota > Alphaproteobacteria > Rhizobiales > Rhizobiaceae > Rhizobium > Rhizobium paranaense. The sequence continues at coordinate 171,139 of NZ_PYJN01000005.1, read as the reverse complement.
ACCGCACGGACACGATCGACGTGGACCAGCGGTTGAAGATCACCAGTCTCACCTTCCTGTTCACCGATTTGCGCGGTTCGACGGCCCTATATGAAAGGGTTGGCGACCTTGCCGCTTTCGATCTGGTGAGAACCCATTTCAGCATCCTGCATGAGATCGTCGGCGCAGAGGCGGGTGCGGTCGTCAAAACCATCGGCGATGCGGTAATGGCGACGTTTCCAACGCCGGACCGGGCATTGGTCGCCGCCATGCGGATGCGCGAAGCAATGGTCAGTCTCAACAAGGAGCGCGGCAACGACGATCTTCTTCTCAAGATTGGCATCCACGAGGGACCGTGCATCGCGGTCAGCCTGAACGAGCGCCAGGACTATTTCGGGCAGACCGTCAACATCGCTTCTCGCGTGCAACATCTCGCGAACTCACACGAGATATTCGCCACCGGTTCCGTACTCGACAATCCACGCGCCACGGAATTGCTGACGACACATGGTTTGAAACCGCAAACCCACCACGTCTCGCTTCGCGGCATTACGGATGAGATCGATATTTTTGCGATTCCCTAGAGCGGTTTAGCGTTTCACGGAATCGCTAAACCGCTCTATCCCTTTGTTTTTGCGCATTCCGGACGGAAAAACGCTCCGCACTTTTCCTGGAATTGCTTTGGGGATGGCCGAGGCCGAATCAGTCCGGCTTGCGACGATCAGCTCGCGAACCGACCGGCGTCAGCACCGTAATAATTGACGTAGCGGTCCGAAATGCTGGCGATCGGCAAGACGATCAGGACGTCCGTCGTATTGAAGGCATGATCGACGACGGCGGTGGAGCCGACCATGGCGCCGAGGCGCAGGTAACCCTTGATCAGCGGCGGCAGCGACATCAGCGCCTTCTTGGAATTGACCGCCTCGACGGGCATCAGGTCCATGGTGCGGGCAAGCGACGGCAGCGCGCTAACGGCCCATTCGTCCTTGGCAATGACGTTGTGGTAGAGGAAGGACAGAGCCAGCGCATGTTGCTCCGGACGAATGCCGGGGAAAGAAGCGCAGCCGAACATGGCGTTCATGCCGTGTTTCAGGGAATAGGCCCAATTGCCCTGCCACAGCAGTTCGACCGTGCGCTTGGTGCGGTATTCCGGCAGCACGCAGGAACGACCGAGTTCCATGAAGCGCTTTTCAGGATGACGGGCGAGCAGGGTGTCGATGTCGAATTCCGAAGAGGAATAGAAACCGCCATTCGCCATCGCCACGTCCTGGCGCAGCAGACGATAGGTGCCGACGATCTGGTCTTCCGAATCACCTTCCAGCGAGCGGTCGAGAACCAGCAGATGGTCGCAGATCGAATCCCAGCTATCGATATCGCGCTGGCGACGCATTGCATCGGCCGGCAGTTGCGCATTCATCTCCTCAACGAAGACGCGATAGCGCACCGCCTGGGCAGCATCAATTTCCCGCGCCGTGCGAGCAAGGCGCGTTTCTAGATTTCCGATGCGTCCGAGCACATCGCTGGCAACCGGCTCAACCGTTGCCTTTGAAGACTGAACCATTTCGCCCTGAGCTTCGCGATTCAAAATTTCGATGGACATGGCGACTCCCCCTCTACGGGTTGATATAGCCGCCATAAAGCAAATTCGTGCGACAGGAAAGTGACATGGTGCGTTGCGAAAAGCAAGAAGCGTGCCTGTTCCAATCACCGAATTTGGATGAAGCCCTTGTATCCCAGGGGGTACTCTTAAAAGCTGCGAAGCGGCTTTTCGACACGTTCGTCATCGCGCAGGCGGATGGGACCGAATCACGATTCGGAGGTATGTTTTCAATCTAGAGCGGTTCAGCTTAGAACCGCTCTATCTCTTTGTTTTTTGCAATTCCGGACGGAAAACCGCTGCGGACTTTTCCTGGAATTGCTCTAAGCGCGTCCCAAAGCCTGCTTCGACAGGCCTTGCACCTCTGCGATCAAACGATCGGGATCGACCGGCTTGACGATGACGGCATCGGCGCCGGAAAGCAGGGCCTGGCGTCGAATGGCATCGCGGCTGTCGGCGGTCAGCACGATCACGGGCAGCGGCGAAAGACCGTATCGACGCTCCAGCGCCCTCAGTTGCGCGAGCATCGCTGCCCCTTCGCCGCCGGGCATGGTGAGGTCAGTGACGACGACATCCGGGCGGTTCTCGCTGTTTTCGGCACGGGCGAGCAAGTTCTCGAAATCCTCGACGAGGCGAACCCTGTGGCCGGCTTTGGCGAGCATGGCGCGCACCAGCATGGCATTGACAGGATCGTCCTCGCCCAGGAGAACGTTGAGGGAGGCATCCGCCGCCTCCGGCGTCACGATACCGATTTCGGGCGGGCTACTCAGTACATCCCGCTTCTCCATGCCGCGCATGCGGCCGCTCAGCACGTCGATGAGCGATTGTTCGCGCAGCGGCCGGATGAGCCACGCATCGAAGAGATCGAGCGGATGCGTGTTGCGCTCCTCCGGATTGACCAGAAAGATCTTTCTGAGGCCGGACGCGGCAAGTTCGGTCCCTTCGCGGAAATACCATGGCGCCATACGGTGATCGACGATGAGATCCGTCAGCGACATGCCTCCGTCTTTGGGGACGGACCGCGCCAGGTTTTCCACATCAGTGGGACCGATCAGGCGGCAGCGGCCACCAAGGGTGCGGATAGTGTCGGCAATCGCCGTGCTTGCGGCACCTTCCGGCGCCAGCAGCAGGACGCGGGAGCCTTTGAGCAGCTCGTCGCGCCTAGCCTGTTCGTTCTCTCCAGCGACGACCGAAGCCGGAAAGCGGACCGTGAATTCGCTGCCCTCACCCCGCATGCTGGAAACGCTCAACTTGCCGCCGAACTCGCGCAGGATGCGGGCGGAGATGGCAAGCCCCAGACCCGTGCCGGCGCTTCTGTCCAACATGTTGCCCGCCTGTTCGAACTCGCCGAAGATGCGTGCCTGCTCCTCCTCGGTCATTCCCGGGCCGCTATCCCTGACCGATATCACGAGATCGTCGCCATCGTGGCCGGCGCGGATCAGGACGCCGCCTGTCTGCGTGAACTTCACGGCATTGCCGATGACATTGAACAACACCTGGCGGAGGCGAGCGGGATCGAACTCCATGGTTTCAGGAACATCCGCCGCGACGGTCGCGGCGATCTCGATGCCCTTTTCATGGGCGCGGTGGGCGAGCATCTCGACAACGCCTTCCAGCAGCGGCCTCAGATGTTCGGCGCGCGGCCGGAGCTGGAAGCGGCCGACTTCGATCGTCGAGAAATCCAGTAGGTCTTCGACGAGCTGCACCAGGGCATTGCCGGATTGGCGGATGCCGGTCAGGTAATTGGCCTGCTCCAGGGTCAGCGGCGTCTGGGCAAGCAGGTGGTTCATGCCGAGAATTCCCGACAGAGGCGTGCGGATCTCATGGCTGACGGTGGCGAGCAGCCGTGATTTGGCGGCGCTGTTATATTCCGCCTTCAGCCGTGCCTCCTCGCGGAGACGCGCGGCCTGGCGTTCTTCGGTGACGTCGCGGGCGACGCTCTGGATTCTCAACTGTCCGGTGGCGGGATCGCGGAACATGACATCGTGCCAGGCGAAGATGCGCGGGCCTTCCGGCGTGGAAATCTCGGCGTCTTGACGCTGCGAAGCTGCGACAGCGCGGAAGACGAGACCCGCTTCTTCCAGCGTCAAACCCTCCGGGTTCGACTTGCCGATCAGTTTGCGGAAGGTCGCATTGCCATGGACGATGCGGCGTTCGATGTCGCGTGTCACGGTGATATCGCCAAGCGCATCGTGGATGGTGGCGAGCAGGCTGGTGCTTTCGTTGCTCTCCCAGAGGCGGTCGTGGTCGTTTTCGCTGAGCGTCGGCGTATCCACGATGACCTTGCGGGTAGCATTTCGCCTGCGGAAGACGACGCCGGAAGCAACGATCGCCAGCGCTATCAGGCCCAGCAAAGCAGCAAGCGCCAGCGGGCCGCCGACATAGCCAACCGACAGGAACGCCACGCCGGCAATCAAGCCGCTGCCATTCAACCAATGACGCTGCAACCATTGGGGAAACGCGGGCTGCGGCACCTCCGGAATGTTAGCCGGCGAAATCTCGATGGGATCGGCAGCGATGAGAGACACGTCTTCGACCGGCCGTTCGCGCGGCACGGCATGGTCGTCGTCAATGGCGGCGACAAGCTTTTCCTGCAGGTTTGCCAGAGTGCTCATGTTGTCTTACTAACATGCGCACTCTTCCCGTTGCCTTCAGGGATTTGTTAGAATTTTACGCTTTCGCCTTTTTCGGCAGAAGCAGCTCGTCCAGAATGACGCAGCCCGCCCCGACGGTGATGAAACTGTCGGCGAGATTGAAGACGGCGAACGACCATGTTTCGGTATGGAAGAGAATGTAGTCGATCACATGGCCGTAAAGGAACCGGTCGATCAGGTTGCCGAGCGCGCCGGCGATAATCAACGCGAAGCCGAGATGGGCAAGCCAACGATGATTGGGTGTCCGCCGCCAGAGCCAGAGCACGAAAACGACGATGACGAGCCGCATGCCGACGATGAACCAGCCGTCCATGCCCGACAGCATCGAGAAGGCGACACCGAGATTATAGGTGCGGTAAAGCGCCAGCATCGGAATGACCGGCACCATCTCCTGCAAAGGCAGCCAGTTGTCGACCATGATCTTGACCACCTGGTCGAGGATGACAGCAGCCACAATGAAAATCAGGATCGGCAAAGGCCGTGAAAACAGCGCGGGTTTTACGGGCGCCTGTTCGTTTATCTCGCTGTCGGTCATCGCGTCTCGCTGAGGGTCAGAAGATGACGGCGGGCTTCGAACAGCATCACCGCCGTCGCCACCGCAAGGTTGAGGCTGTCGGCGCGGCCGGCCTGCGGGATGCGGGCAAGCGCATCGGCCTCCTTCGCCAAGGCGTCCGGCAAGCCGGACTGCTCGTTACCCATCAGCAGGACGACGGGCTTTTTCTTGTAATCGATCGTGCGGTAGTCGACGGCGCCGGCCAGATGGGTGGCGACAACAGAAACGCCGGCCGTCTTCTTCCAGGCCAGAAACTCCTCCGGCGTCGCCTTGACGACGGGAACGGCGAAGACCGAGCCCATGGTTGCCCTTACGGTTTCCAGCGAAAACGGGTCCGTCGTCTCGCCGACGAGAATGACGCCTGCGGCACCAGCCGCATCGGCGGTACGGATGATGGTGCCGAGATTGCCGGGGTCACGCACGCGGTCGAGCGCCACCCAGGTGTCGCCGGCCTTCGGCTTGACCTCGCGGAGCTGCCGCCAGCGCTGATCGAATATGCCAACCACCATCTGCGGATTGTCACGGCGGGTGATGGAGGCGATGACCTTTTCGCTGACTTCGAGCACCAGCCCGCCGGCGGCGACGGTCTTGGCGGCCACCTGCTCGACCAACGGCTTGCCCTTGGCGGCCTTGGCGTAGACCAGCGTGCGAATGGTCCAGCCGAGCTCCAGGGCATCGATGACCAGCTTCAAGCCTTCCGCCAGGAAAGCGCCGCTCTCCTCGCGCGACTTCTTGTTGGTCAGCGCCTTGATGTCCTTAATGATCGGATTGGCAAGGGAGGTGACCTCCTTGACATGTCCGACCTTGCGAGGGCCGTCATTGCGGAAATCGTGGTTCATTTCGGCACCCAGCGGCTGAAGAGAGATGTGGAGAGTGCCCGGCCCGGCGTCTTGCCGTCGAGGCCGGCCTCGCGGATCACCAGTTCGCCGGATTCGACGACGCCACCGGCGCCGCGCATGGTTTCACGCATCAGCTCATGGATCGAATAGAAGCTGGCGCGGATGGAATAGGCCGTCAGCACCAGACCAAGCGCCTTGGGCGACAGGATCTCGCGGCAGATATCGAGCATCGACGGCAAGTGTTCGAAGAGATGCCAGACCTCGCCGTTCGGGCCGCGGCCGAATTTCGGCGGGTCGGTCAGGATGATGTCGTATTTATTGCCGCGCCGTTCCTCGCGCAGGATGAATTTCATGGCGTCTTCGCAGATCCAGCGGATCGGTAGCTTTTCCATGCGGCCGAGCGCCTGGTTTTCCCGCGCCCAGCCGATCGCCTTCTTCGAGGCGTCGACATGGGTGACTTCGGCGCCGGCAGCAGCAGCGACCAGGGAGGCAACGCCGGTATAACCGAAGAGGTTCAACACCTTCAGCGGCCGCTTTGCGGCTTCGACCTGCTCCTTCATCCAGGCCCAGTGCACGATCTGCTCCGGGAAGACGCCGACATGGCGAAAAGCGGTAAAGCGGCCAAGAAAATCAACGCCGAGCAATTGTAAGGGCCAGGTCTCGCCGAGCGCTTCGCGCGGAAACCGCCAGCGACCCATGCCATCCTCATCGGTATCTCCGGTGAAGATCGCATCGGCATTGTCCCAGACATGTGCGGCGAGCGATGGCTGCCATAGCGCCTGCGCCTCCGGCCGGACGACGCGATAGGAACCGTATTGCTCGAGCTTCAGCCCGTTACCGCTGTCGATCAGGTGGAAATCGCCTGCGCCCAGCGATTCGAGGATGACGGGCACGCGCTCCATGGGACGTTCGCCGGTTCGCACGATCAACGGGCGTTCGGATGTGACCGCGACAGGCGCCTCGCCGCGCGGCTCCGAAATCCGCTCACCGCGGTCTCGCGCGGCCGGTGCAGACTTCGGGCCGGTATCGCGTGCGGGCTTTGCCGGCGGCTTGCCGGTCTTAAAGGGCGCGTCACGCCTGGCATCCCTTTGGGGCTTTGCGCCGGGGCCGCCCGCGGCTTTCGAACCGGGCCGGCGTTCCTTCTGTTTCACCATGCTTGTCTCAAAATTGATATGTGCGTGCAAATAGCATCTGGCCGCCACTTGGCAAAGCGCTTTCCGATCTGCGATTATCCCTGGATGAAATGCCAGATCGGGAGGGTTGCGCATGGATATGACCGGTGAAGAACGGATTGCCGCCCCTAGGGACGTCGTGTGGGCCGCATTGAACGATCCCGATATTCTCAAGCAGTGCATTCCCGGTTGTCAAAGCCTAGAGAAGATTTCGCCGACCGAACTGACGGCAACGGTGAAATTGAAGATCGGCCCGGTCTCGGCTTCCTTCAACGGTGAAGTGACGCTCTCCAACATCAATGCGCCGGAAAGCTATACAATCTCCGGCGAAGGCAAGGGCGGCATTGCCGGCTTTGCCAAGGGCGGGGCCGATGTCACACTGAAAGAGGAAGGCAGCGCGACGATCCTGCATTACGAGGCCAAGGCCCAGGTCGGCGGCAAGATCGCCCAGCTCGGCTCGCGATTGGTCGATTCTAGCGCCAGGAAACTGGCGCAGCAGTTTTTCGCCGATTTTTCCGCCGCCCTCAATGGCCAAGCCAGCGCTTGATCGCGATCGTCATCAGACCCACCATAGACTGCTCATGACGTCGACATCAGATCTTTGGACCATCCGGCCGGCACAAGCACGGGATACGGACATTCTCGCCGACATCTATCTGCGTGTGCGTCGCACGACGTTTCTCTGGGTGGATCCCGGCAAATTCCACAGTGAGGATTTCGTCGGTCAGACACCCGGCGAACGCGTCTTCGTCTGCGAGGATCGAAACGGAACCATCGCCGGCTTTATGACGCTATGGGAGCCGGATGATTTCATCCATATGCTCTACATCCTGCCCGAATTCCAGGGCCGTGGCGCCGGCAAGGCGCTGCTTGCCGCCCTGCCGGAATGGCCCAACCGACGCTACCGGCTGAAATGCCTGGTGAAGAATACGCGCGCCATCGCCTTTTACCGCAGCCTTGGTTTCGCGATCATCGGCGACGGTTCATCGCCGGAGGGCGATTATAAGGACATGCAGCTCAGCGGGAACTAGATCGTTATTTGGACGGAAGCTGGCCGGCGATCTGTTCGGCGCGATTGCGGTGCTTGTCGGCTTCCGCCTGCCAGCGCACGGCCTCGCGCGATTGGCTGCGGGCTAGCTTGCGGTGTTTGCCCTGATTGAACCAGGTCACCGCAGCGCCAACCAACATGCCGATGATCAGCGCGACAAACAGCAGCACGAACAGCGGCGCGCTCAGCGACAACACTTGGTCCTCGGGCCTGAACGGATTGAGCGCCAGCGTGACGGACTGGCGGTTCGCAACGCAGAAGATGATGAGGATAATGCCGAGCGGCAGCAATATCAGCAGATTGATGATCTTCTTGGTCATTGCGAATGCTCCTTTGTCCAGGCGCATCCGTGCAATGCACTCCTATCGCCTATAGCCGCAGAGAATAAGAAAGACCGGGCCGAGTTCAAGTGCCACCCGGTCGCGGCACATTCATGTCTACGGGGACATTCGCGAAGAGTATCAGCTAAAAACGACGATTAATTGTCGTCTTCTTCGTCGCCGGCGCCGGGATTCAGGCGCTCGCGCAGCTCTTTACCCGTCTTGAAGAAGGGAACCCATTTTTCCTCGACGAACACCGTATCACCCGTTCGCGGGTTGCGACCGGAGCGCGAGGGGCGGTTCTTGACGGAAAATGCGCCGAAACCGCGTAGCTCCACGCGATTTCCCGCAGCGAGCGCATCGGTGATCTCGTCGAGGACTGCGTTGACGATATTTTCGACATCGCGGTGGTAGAGATGCGGGTTACGTGCCGCCACAATCTGCACCAATTCCGACTTAATCACGGTTGCCCCCTTAAATCATTGATTTATCAATTGGCTGCACCCTGCCAAACAGAAAGCAGGCCGTCAAGAAACAACTTCTCTGTCATAATTTTCTGGAGATCCTCTCCCTTCATAAAATCATCATAACCGAGACGATTTAGCAACCAGGAAGCGGCACTCGGCCAAAAGAAGGATGAGGTTTTGTCTTCAGCTTTCCAATCGACGATCGGCAGGTCCTTTTTGACCTTGCGCGTGTCGAGATAGGCGCGGATTTCGTCCTCGCCGCCGAGGGTGTCGACCAGCTTGTTCTGCAATGCCTGCCGGCCGGTGAAGATGCTGCCGTCCGCGAGCTTCAGCACCTCGTCGCGCGGCAATTTGCGGCGGTCGGCAACGAGATCGACGAACCAGGCATAGCTGTCCATGACCATGTTGCGGATCATCGCCTTGGCCTCTTCGCTCGCCGGATGGAAAGGCGACGGCTCGGCCTTCAGCGGCGCCGACTTGATCTCGTCCAGCGACAGGCCGAGCTTGTCGAGCAGCTCTTTCGCCTGCGGATACTGAAAGATGACGCCGATCGAGCCGGTGATCGACGTGTCGCCGGCAACAATGTCGTCACCCGCCGTGGCGATCATATAGCCGGCAGACGCCGCAACGGTGCGGATATCGGAGACCACGGGCTTCTTTGCAGCAACGGCGCGAATGGCTTTGAAGATGCGCTCGCCGCCATAGGTCGTGCCGCCCGTCGATGAAATCGAGACGATCAGCGCCTTGACCTGATCATTGTCCTTGATCTTCTTCAGCCGGTCCAGAAGCTCGGTGTCATCCACGATGAGCCCGGAAATGGTGACGCGGGCGATCTGCGGTCCGCGTATGGAGGGCAAATCGCCTGCGGCAAAACGATAAAGTGCAAAGCCCAGCGCCACCAGGAGAAGAACGGCGATGATGCGCCAGAAGCCAAGCTTGCGGCGCAATTGTCGCCGATCTGCGATTGCAGAACTGTCCATGACGCCTTATCTCTCCCTTTGTCATAAATTGGATACAAAACGGACCGGATATACAACACCTTGAAACGGGCATAATCCTTCGCGAAAATCCACTTCAATTTTCGAGATTGTGTCCAGGCTTTCCATGCGACGTTTCGTCAGATAGGGCGATGACCGATCGGGCGAAACCGCCGCGCATTATATTTTTTTGCTAAAATTGCTTGTGGCAGAAAAAAATCCATATTGGCAAGCCAATGCAATAATGCGAAACGATCTGGCAGGCTTGTTGGCACAGTCTGTGCATGACTCGAACGTGTTTTTCCGGATCAGAGAAGACGGACCTGTTGCATGCTCAATACTATCGAGACCTCCGGCCAGGCGATCGGCTCCGCGCCAGAAAGAAACGCGTATAAAGACGCGATCTTTCATTCCTCGCGCGTGAGAAGACTGAAGATCCTGCTTCCCCTGGCCGCGTTGATCGTCTCGCTGATCTTCATCGCGGTTTCGGTCGTGCGCGCATATCTGCCCGAAAACATTCAGATCGAAGGCGCAAGGATCGAGGATGGCAAGGTTGTGATGGAGCGTCCCGCCATCGCCGGCCGCAACAAGGACGGCATCAATTATTCCATGCTCGCCGAAAAGGCGCTGCAGGACATCAAGAATCCCAATATGATCACGCTCAAGACCATCAAGGCATCTATGCCGGTCAACAACCAGGTGATCGCCCATGTGACGGCTCAGAGCGCGGATTTCGACCGCCAGGCCGACACACTGAAGCTCACCGCCCCCTTTACCATTCTGATGGACAACGGTTTGCGCGCAGAATTCAGAACGGCCTTCCTCGACGTGAAGAAGGGTGACCTCTCCAGCCAGGATCAGGTTGCAATCTACAGAGGAGGCATGTCGGTTGTTGCACAGTCGCTCAAGATGACGGATAAGGGGAGCGTAATCGAATTCGACGGGCAGGTTCAGATGCATATCGAACCAGCCGGACTCCATAATTCAGCTAGCGAGCAACAGCCGGGCGGTTCATGACAAACGATTGGCGACATTCTCTTTTCAACTCTGGCCTGCGTAAGGCAGCCATTCTCTGCGCCTTTAGCGCAGTTGCAATTTTTGCGGCGACGGAAGCGGGCGCCCAGGCAACGACGAGCAGCATGCCTGGCCTGAAGCTTTCCAAGGATCAGCCGATCCAGATCGAAAGCGACAAGCTGGAGATCCATGATGCGGAAAGCCAGGCGGTCTTCACCGGCAACGTCAAGGTCGTCCAGGGCACCACGACGATGCAGGCCGGCAAGATGACGGTCTTCTATAAGAAGAAGCAGCCTGCCGACGCCAATGCCAAGCCGGCAACCGAAAATCCGGTCGCAAACGCCGCCAAGCAGCAAAACCAGTCGCTGGTCTCGGGCGATGCCGATATCGACCACATTCTGGTCACCGACAAGGTCTACCTCGTTTCCGGCACGCAGACAGCGACGGCGGATGACGGTTCCTTCGACATGGCCAACCAGCTTGCCGTTCTCAAGGGCCAGAAGGTCGTGCTGACCGACGGGCCGAACGTATTCACCGGCTGTCAGCTCACCGTACATATGGCGACAGGTGAAGCGCAACTGGATGCCTGCGGGGGTCGCGTCCAGATTCAGCTCGACCCAAAATCGCAGCAAGTGCAGCAGCAACAGCAGAAAAAGAACTGATCCCGGTCTTCTCGTGACGATATCGACTACACCCACCTTGCCCGGCGCGTCCGGATCGAGCACTGCGGCATCCGGCACCGCGGACAAAGCGCGTTATCAGGGAACCCTGATCGCGCGCGGCCTCACCAAAACCTACCGCACGCGGCGCGTCGTCAATGGCGTCTCGCTCGTCGTGCGGCGCGGCGAGGCCGTCGGCCTGCTCGGACCGAACGGTGCCGGCAAGACGACATGCTTCTACATGATCACCGGGCTGGTGCCGGTCGATGAAGGCACGATCGAGATCGACGGCAACAATGTCACCTCGATGCCGATGTATCGCCGCGCTCGCCTGGGCGTCGGCTATCTGCCGCAGGAAGCCTCGATCTTTCGCGGCCTTACGGTGGAAGAGAACATCCGCGCCGTTCTTGAAGTCCATGAAAAGGACAAGAAGAAGCGCGAGCGGAAGCTCGACGAGTTGCTGGAAGAATTCCATATCCGCAATCTCCGCACGGTGCCGGCGATCGCCCTCTCCGGTGGTGAGCGGCGGCGTCTGGAAATTGCCCGCGCATTGGCGACCGACCCGACCTTCATGCTGCTCGACGAGCCCTTTGCGGGCGTCGATCCGATCTCGGTCGCCGACATCCAGAATCTCGTGCATCACCTGACGGCGCGCGGCATCGGCGTTTTGATCACCGACCACAATGTCCGCGAGACGCTCGGCCTGATCGACCGCGCCTACATCATCCATGCCGGCGAAGTGCTGACCCATGGCAGGGCCAACGACATCGTCAGCAATCCGGAAGTGCGTAAGCTCTATCTGGGTGACAATTTCAGCCTTTAAAAAGCTGCGGTTGAACCGGCGCGCGCCCTCCCTTACCAGAGGGCGTAGCGCTCCCGAAATTCACCATCCTGACACAGTTCCGCTTGACCAAACCCAATAAAAAAGCAATTTTTGGGCCAGTTGGAATTTTGCGGATTTTTCATAGCGAAGAACGCGAATTCCCAAAGAGAGGAAGGGGAGTTTCGCGTCCGCCATGGCATTATCGGCCAATCTTTTCCTGCGCCAAAGCCAAAGCCTGGTGATGACACCGCAACTGATGCAATCCATCCAGTTGCTGCAGATGACGCATTTTGAGCTCACCCAATTCATCGCGCAGGAAGTCGAAAAAAATCCGCTGCTCGAATTTACGTCAAATGACGAGGATATAGGCAGCAACGGCGACCGCGAGGCGAAGGACGAAAGGTTCGATGCCGCGGATGACAGCCATGGTGATGATGACCGCAACAGCGGCGATCTCGCCAGCGACTGGTACGAGAGCGAAAATACCGGCCATGCCGACCGGCTGAACGACGAACTCGACACCAATTTCAGCAATGTTTTTCCCGACGATGGCGGCCCGCAGCGCGCGGATGCGCCGGAACTGCTCAGCCAGTGGAAATCCATGCCTGGCGGCGAAGCCGGCGAAAGCTACGATCTCGATGATTTCGTTGCCGGCCAGATTTCGCTGCGCGACCACTTGAACGAACAGATTCCCTTTTCCCTGCCCAGCATGGCCGACCGGCTGATTGCCCAGCATCTCGTCGACCAGCTCGACGATGCCGGCTATCTGCAGGCCGATTTGAACGAAACTGCGGAGCGCCTCGGCGCCAGCGTTGCGGATATCGAGCGCGTGCTTGGCGCATTGCAATTGCTCGACCCTCCCGGCGTGTTTGCTCGTTCTCTCAGCGAATGTTTGGCAATCCAGCTTCGCCAAAAGGATCGTTTCGATCCGGCCATGGAACGGCTGATCCAGAACCTTGAACTTCTCGCCCGGCGCGATTTCGCGACGTTGAAGCGGCTCTGCGGCGTCGACGAGGAAGATCTGCTCGACATGATGGCCGAGATCCGTCAGTTGAACCCGAAACCGGGCAGCGGCTTCGAGACCGGCATATCCGAGGCGATCATGCCCGATATCGTGGTGCGGCCGTCCTCCGACGGAGGCTGGCTGGTGGAGCTCAATCCGGATACGCTGCCGCGCGTCCTGGTCAGCCAGTCCTATTTCGCTTCCGTCTCCAAGACGAGCCAGGATCACGCCTTCCTGTCGGAATGCCTGCAGAATGCCAATTGGCTGACGCGCAGCCTCGATCAGCGCGCCAAGACGATCATGAAGGTGGCGAGCGAGATCGTCCGACAGCAGGATGCCTTCCTCGTGCACGGCGTCGACCATCTGCGGCCGCTCAATCTGAAGACCGTGGCGGACGCGATCAAAATGCATGAGTCGACGGTCAGCCGCGTGACCTCGAACAAATACATGCTGACGCCGCGCGGTCTGTTCGAGCTCAAATATTTCTTCACCGTCTCGATCAGCGCCGTCGAAGGCGGCGACAGCCATTCGGCCGAGGCCGTGCGCCACAAGATTCGTCTTCTGATCTCCCAGGAGAGCCCGGAGGCCGTGCTGTCAGACGACGACATCGTCGATACCCTAAAGAAGGGCGGCATCGAGCTTGCTCGCCGCACGGTTGCAAAATACCGCGAAGCGATGAACATTCCCTCTTCCGTACAGCGCAGGCGGGAGAAGCGCGCGCTGGCAAAAGTGGCCGGCTTTTAGCAATTTTCTCGGCTTCAACCGCAGACTGCGAATCCCCTAACAGTTCCTTAAGATTTAGTTGACTTTCCGATGTGGCGGGGCTAGAAGCCCGCCGCAATCGGTGCAGGACATCACTGCCATGAACTTATCCCCACCATCCCCAGGGCGCCTGACAAACGCAATTTGTCTTTGACCGCGTGAAGTGCTTGGATGAGCTTGAGGCTTGGCGTAAACTGGCGCGCCCAATAACCGCTACAAGAAGGGAAACTCCATGAGTGTGCGTGTCTCCGGGAAACATATGGAAATTGGTGACTCCTTCCGCCAAAGGATTGAAGACCAGATCGGCATGGCTGTGACGAAATACTTCGACGGGGGGTATTCGGGCCAAGTGACGGTACAGAAATCCAGTTCCCGCTTCGCAGCCGATTGCAAACTTCATCTCGACAGTGGCGTTGTCCTGCATGCCGCCGGAGAGGCAATGGACCCGCAATTGGCGTTTGACGCGGCGTCTGAGCGCATCGAAAAGCGCCTGCGCCGCTACAAGCGTAAACTCAAGGATCACCAGGCCGGCAACCACACCAATGGCCTCGCCGAAGTCGCCTATACCGTCATGGACGGTGTTCCGGACGACGAAGACGAGGTCCCGGCCGATTTCGCGCCGGCGATCGTCGCCGAAAGCACGAAACAGCTAAAGACCATGTCGGTCGCGACCGCCGTGATGGCGCTCGACATGACCGACGAGCCGCTGCTGCTTTTCCGCAGCCCCGGCAAGGAACATCTGAATATCGTTTACCGTCGGCAGGACGGCAACATTGGCTGGATCGACGCAGCCAATATCAAGGGCTGAGAAAGGAAGATGAGCGACGGCCCCAGGCTGTAACAGCCGGCCGCCGCTCCTCCGTCATCGGATCTCGGCGACACGAAGGATAAAGAGAATGGCATTGGCAGATTTGCTGCACCAAGATGCGATCATCCCCGCCTTGAGGGCAAATTCCAAAAAACAACTGCTTCAGGAGCTGGCAGCCAAAGCCTCCAAATTGACCGGACTGCCCGAGCGCGAGATTTTCGACGTCGTGCTGCAGCGGGAGCGCCTGGGCTCCACCGGCGTCGGCAATGGCATCGCCATTCCGCACGGCAAGCTCAACAGCATCAAATCCATCATCGGTATTTTCGCGCGCCTGGAAGCGCCTGTCGACTTTGAGGCACTGGACGACCAGCCCGTCGACCTCGTCTTCCTGCTGCTCGCCCCCGAGGGCGCCGGCGCCGACCATCTGAAAGCGCTGTCGCGCATTGCCCGCGTGCTGCGCGATCAGGATCTCGTCGCCAAGCTGCGCGCCACCGAATCCGCCTCGGCGATCTACGCTTTCCTCAATGAAGAGCAGGCGTCTAACGCGGCCTAACGGACTGGATCGCATCGGACCACGGCAAAAGAAAAGAGCCGGATGATCTCACATCATCCGGCTCTTCTCTTTTGCTATTACCTGAAAATGATCAGGCGTCTTTTTCGTCGAACGGGCTGTTGGCGCCCGGTTCGGAAATCTCGGCAACCTTCGGGCCGCCCTTGGCAACGCCGACCATGGCCGGGCGAAGAACACGCTCGCCGATGACGAAGCCGGCTTGCACCACCTGCACGACCGTATTGTTCGGTACTTCGGTGTTCGGCACTTCGAACATCGCCTGATGGAAGTTGGGATCGAACTTCTGGCCGACCGGCTCGATCTGGCGGACGCCGTGGCGCTCCAAGGCCGAGAGCATGGAGCGCTCGGTCATTTCCACGCCTTCGATCAGCGTCTTCAGGCCGGCATCGGCTTCGGCGCGGGCGTCGGCCGGAATGGCTTCCAGCGTGCGGCGCAGATTATCCGCAACGGCAAGCATGTCGCGGGCGAAGCTGGCGACGGAATAGGACTTGGCATCCTTGACGTCACGCTCGGTGCGACGGCGCAAGTTGTCCATTTCGGCGGCAAGGCGCAGATAGCGGTCACGCAGATCGCTATTTTCGGCCTTAAGCAGCTCGACCGGATCCGGCTGCGAAGGCTGGCCCGCATCCGCGGTTTCCGCAGCCTCTTGCGCAAAGTCCGCGGGATTGTCAGTCGCCGTGGCGTCAGGTCCGGTTTTCGTTGTTTCGTCGGTCATGACGGTCTCCGAATTGCTTTGTCTTTTGAATGAGCCCGATATCGAGGTTTGGCCGGAAAAAATCAAGGCTTTGTCGCGAAGAACAGCCATTTCCCGGCAATCCAGCCCTATTTGCCCAAATACCAATCGGGTGAAAATGCCTCCCCCGTTGGGGCTTCTACTATCCAAGACCCTTTCCGGGTATAGTCGGGGCCGTTTCAACACGACATGAGGGATCGTCCATGTCCAGCAGCCAGTCCCATTCGGGCAAATGTTTCTGCGGCGCGGTGGAAATCGCGGTCAGTGGCGAACCGGTGGCGATGGGTTATTGCCATTGCGACTCCTGCCGGGAATGGTCGGCAGAACCAGTCAACGCCTTTTCGCTCTGGCCACCGGAAGCCGTGCATGTCACCAAGGGCGCTGACCACATCGGCAGCTACCAGAGAAGCGAAAAGAGCCTGCGCAAATGGTGCAAGATTTGCGGTGGCCATCTCTTGACCGAGCATCCCTTGTGGGGCGTGACCGATGTCTACGCCGCCATTATCCCAACCCTCGACTTCCAGCCGATGCTTCATGTCAACTACGAGAACACCGTGCTGCATCTGAGAGACGGCCTGCCGAAACAAAAGGACATGCCGGCGGAGATGGGCGGATCGGGAACCCTGCTACCCGACTAAAACGATCTCTGCGCGTTCAATGAAGGCCCGCCCTGCGGAGGCTTTCGTCACATCCCTGGCCGCGACAGCCTGGAAATCAGTTGGGCGGTATAGTCCACCATGGGCACGATGCGGGCATAATTCAGCCGTGTCGGACCGATGACGCCGACGGCGCCGACGATGCGGTCGTCGTCATCACGATAGGGCGCGACGATCAACGAGGAGCCGGAGAGCGAAAAGAGCTTGTTTTCCGAGCCGATGAAGATGCGCACGCCCGGCCCGCTTTCGGCCAGGTTCAGGATCTCGATCAGGCTGTCCTTCTTTTCGAGATCGTCGAACAACAGGCGCAGGCGATCCAGATCTTCAGCACCGCCCACTTCGGCCAACAGATTGGCGCGGCCGCGCACGATGAGCTGCGTCGGCTTGCCCTCATCCCCGTCGCCGGACCAGACGGCGATCCCGCGTTCGACGAGCTCGCGCGACAGAATATCGAGTTCCTGGCGCACACTCTCCTTCAACGTCTGTAACTGACGGCGCAGCTCCGGCAGTGTCTGGCCGGTCATGTGGGCATTGAGGAAATTCGCGGCTTCCGTGAGCTGCGAGGAGGTAACGCCGGCCGGTAATTCGATGATGCGGTTTTCCACCTGATCGTGATCGCCGACGAGCACGGCCAGCGCCTTGGTCGGCTCCAGGCGGATGAATTCGACGTGCTTCAGCACCGGATCGCTCTTCGAGGTGATCACCAATCCGGCGCCGCGCGAGATGCCCGACAGCATGCGGCTTGCCTCGGTCATCACAGATTCCATCGGCTGGTCTCGGTTGCTGCCACGCACCTGACGGTCGATGGTGGCGCGGTCTTCTGCGGAGAGATCGCCGACCTGCATGAAGGCGTCGACGAAAAAACGCAGGCCGATCTGCGTCGGCAGACGGCCAGCGCTGATATGCGGCGAATAGATGAGACCGAGCTCTTCCAGATCGCTCATGACGTTGCGCACGGAGGCCGGCGACAGAGACATGGGCAGCAAGCGCGAGAGATTGCGCGATCCCAGCGGTTCGCCATTTTCAAGATAGCCTTCAACGATACGGCGGAAGATTTCCTTCGAGCGTTCGTCCAGCGCTGCAATGGCATCCGAAACCGACGATGTCGTGAACCCCATTTCGCTGTCAAATCCGTTCTGTTGAGCCTTAGTCAAAATATAATCATTCAGTTAGCAATGGCAAAAGGGAAAAATATCAACGCTAGCACTACAAGGCCCTTCAGCCTGCTTTTCCTTTGCAAAAGCCGCCGGTGGATCGTAGAAGCGGTCAATAAACTTTCAGGAGAGCAGAATGCGGCCTTCAGGCAGAAAAACCGACCAGATGCGCAAAGTGTCATTTGAGCGCAATTTTTCCAAGCACGCGGAAGGCTCTTGCCTGGTCAAATTCGGCGATACGCATGTGCTCTGCACGGCAAGCCTGGAAGAAAAGACGCCGCCATGGCTGCGCAACAGCGGCAAGGGCTGGATCACGGCCGAATACGGCATGTTGCCGCGCGCCACCGGTGAACGCATGAAGCGCGAAGCCGCCGCCGGCAAGCAGGGCGGCCGCACGCAGGAGATCCAGCGCCTCATCGGCCGCTCGCTGCGCGCCGTCGTCGACCTGCAGGCACTGGGCGAACGCCAGATCACGCTCGACTGCGACGTCATCCAGGCCGATGGCGGCACCCGCACGGCCTCGATCACCGGCGCCTGGATCGCGCTCTACGACTGTCTGAAGTGGATGGAAAGCCGCAACATGATCAAGACGGACCGTGTCCTGAAGGATCACATCGCCGCCGTTTCCTGCGGCATCTTCGCCGGCCAGCCGGTGATCGACCTCGACTATCTCGAGGATTCATCCGCCGAGACCGATGCCAATTTCGTCATGACCGGCGCCGGCGGCATTGTCGAGATCCAGGGCACGGCCGAAGGCACGCCCTTCAGCGAAGAAGAATTCACAACCCTGATGCATCTCGCCAAAAACGGCATTGCCGAGCTGGTGGAGCTGCAGAAGCAGGCGATTGCCTGACCGAAGAGGCGGTCAACCGATGAGCCCGTTGATGGAAGGCATTCTGGAAACCGCTCTTTATGCGGACGATCTCGATGCAGCCGAGGCCTTCTATGGCGGCGTTCTCGGACTGCAGAAGATTTCGCGCGGCGGCAACCGTCATGTCTTTTATCGCTGCGGGCCGGGCGTGCTGTTGATCTTCAATAGCGCGGAAACCGTCAAGCCGCACGAACCGGGTGCCCTACCCGTGCCGCCCCATGGCACGAAAGGGCACGGTCACGTCTGCTTTCGTGTCAGCGGCAACGACATCGAAGCCATGGCGCAAAAGCTGAAGGCTGCCGGGGTCGATATCGAAGCCGATTTTCAATGGCCGAGTGGCGGCCGCTCGATCTATTTCCGCGACCCGGCCGGCAACAGCCTGGAATGCGCCGAACCCCGGATCTGGGGCCTATGACAGGACAGGATATGCGCAAGCTCGATACCAAGACCATCGTCGTCGCCAGCCACAATGCCGGCAAGATCCAGGAAATTCGAGACCTGATCGGCCCGCTCGGTTTTGCTGCCAAATCTGCCGCCGATCTCAATTTCATCGAACCGGATGAAACCGGCACCACCTTCGAGGAAAATGCCGCGATCAAGGCGCTGGCCTCCGCGCATGCCTCCGGCCTGCCGGCGCTATCGGACGATTCTGGCCTGGTCATCGATGCGCTGGGTGGCGATCCTGGCGTCTATACGGCCAATTGGGCGGAAAAGCCTGACGGCACCCGTGACTTCGCAATGGCAATGCAGAAGGTCGAGACTGCGTTGGAAAAGGCCGGTGCCGCTTCACCGGAGAGCCGCACGGCGCGCTTCGTCAGCGTGCTTTGCCTCGCCTGGCCGGACGGGCATACCGAGTTTTTCCGCGGCGAGGTCGAGGGCACCGTCGTCTGGCCGCCGCGCGGCACCCAGGGTTTCGGCTACGATCCGATTTTCCAGCCCAAGGGGTATGACACCACCTTCGGCGAGATGAGCGCCGGACAAAAGCATGGCTGGAAGCATGGCGACTCCCAAGCGCTTTCCCATCGCGCCCGCGCCTTCAAGATCTTTGTCGAAACCTGCCTGGAGGCGTAAGCTAACCCCGTGGAAATCGTAGATACGCAGGACCTGATGCGCGGGGCGCAATTGCTACCGGATACCGGCGAACCCGGTTTCGGCGTCTATGTGCATTGGCCCTTTTGCGCGGCCAAGTGTCCCTACTGCGATTTCAACAGCCATGTCCGCCATCAGCCGGTCGATCAGGAGCGTTTCGCTACCGCCTTTCTGAAAGAAATGGCGACGATGCGGATGATCAGCGGGCCGAAGACGGTGACCAGCATCTTCCTCGGCGGCGGCACGCCTTCGCTGATGAAGCCGGAAACTGTCGGTGCGATCCTCGACGGCATTGCCCAGACCTGGCATGTGCCTAACGGTATTGAGATCACCATGGAGGCCAATCCGTCCAGCGTCGAAGCCGAGCGTTTCCGCGGCTATCGTGCGGCGGGGGTCAATCGCGTGTCCATGGGCGTGCAGGCGCTGAACGACCGCGATCTGAAATTCCTGGGCCGGCTCCACGACGTCGCCGATGCGCTGAAGGCGATCAAGCTGGCGCGCGAGATCTTTCCGCGCATGTCCTTCGACCTCATCTATGCCCGCCCCAACCAGACCGTCGAGGAATGGGAGCGCGAGCTGAAGGAGGCGATTTCCTACGCCGTCGACCACCTCTCGCTCTATCAATTGACCATCGAGGAAGGCACGCCCTTCTATGGCCTGCACAAGGCGGGCAAGCTGATCGTACCGGATGGCGACCAGTCGGCGCTGCTCTACGAGGCGACGCAGGAGATTACCGAACGCGAGGGCATGCCGGCCTATGAGGTTTCCAACCATGCGCGCCCCGGCGCCGAGAGCCGCCACAATCTCACCTATTGGCGCTATGGAGACTATGCCGGCATCGGCCCCGGCGCCCACGGCCGGCTGACCCAAGGCCCGAAGAAGCTGGCGACGTCGACCGAGCGGAAGCCGGAAAGCTGGCTGGAGCTGGTCGAGCGCGACGGCCATGGCATCCTCGAGCAGGAGATGCTCGGCTTCGACGAGCAAGCCGATGAGTTGCTGCTGATGGGCCTGCGCCTGAAAGAAGGGATCGATCTCGTGCGCTGGCAGCAGCTTTCCGGCAGAGAGCCTGATCCGAAGCGCGAGCAGCTCCTGCTGGAACACGGCTTTATCGAGCGCCTCGGCAATTCCCGCCTGCGCTGCACACCGGCGGGCATGCTGATCCTTGATTCCGTGGTCGCGGATCTGGCGTGCTGAAAAGGCGGCAATCCACCCTACTCTGCCGCCACGCGTCTTCTCCCGAAAGCGAGTAATCGTCCATCGATCGCCGCAAGGCCGACCGCAATCATCGCCATGCCGATAAAGTGCTTCGGCTGCAATTGTTCGCCGAGGATCAGCGCGCCGAGCAGGATGGCGCTGACGGGGATAAGGAAGGTGACCAGCATCAGGTTGGTGGCGCCCGCCGTTGCCAGGATGCGGAAGAACAGGACATAGGCGATTGCGGTCGAGAGGATCGCCAATCCCGCCAGCGCCACCCAGGTCTCTGTCGAAGGCGTGCCGAGCGTCCAAGGATGATCGACAAAAAGGGCAACCGGCAGCAGCAGGATGGTCGAGGCCGTCACCTGTCCGGCCGCGGGAATGATGGGCGCGAGACCCATGCGACGGAAACGGCGGCCGAAAATGCCGGCGAGCGAATAGGAGAAGGCGGCGCCCAGCACGGCGAGCTGGGCCAGCACGTTCGAACCGAAGCTGCTCAGCACCGACGGGCCGATCATCAGCGCGACGCCGGCAAAACCGACGACAACGCCGATCAGGCGATTGCCGGTCATTTTCTCGTCCGTCGTCAGAAAATGCGCCACCACGACGGCGAAGAGCGGCGTCGTTGCGTTGAGGATGGAGGCCAGACCGCTGGCAATATGGGTCTGGCCCCAGACGATCAGCAGGAAGGGAATGACATTGTTGAGGATACCCATGCCGAAGAAGGCGGCCCAGGTCTGACGGTCGCGCGGCATCGCCTGGCCGGTCATCCGGACGATGACGTGCAAGGCTATCGCCGCCAAGGCGACGCGCGAGGCGACGATGGTGAAGGGCGGCAGTTGATGTACCAGGATGCCGTTGAACAGAAACGAGCCGCCCCAGAGGACCGATAATCCAAGCAGCATGCCCCATTCCGCAGCGCCCATAGATTTCTGCGCCATGGCGATATCTCCTGTTTTCCATTCTATGAGTTAAGCTCGATGCTGGTGAAGAAGCACTTTCTTGCCAACATCCGAAACTGATGGAATAATCCCGCTAATAGGAAGCTCTGGCAAACGAGTCTTTTTCGTTCGATCGTTTAGCTGAACTCAATCGTCATGGATCAATTGCCTTCCCTTTCGGCGCTGCGCGCCTTCGAAGCCTCGGCGCGGCATCTGAGCATGACGATTGCCGCCAGGGAGCTGCATGTGACCCCAGGTGCGGTCAGCCTTCAGGTGCGCGATCTCGAAACCGCGCTCGGTGTGCGGCTTTTCGACCGTCGGGCGCGGGGCCTGGCATTGACGGCTGACGGTGCGGATTATTTCGCGACGCTGCGCACCGCCTTTCGCCTGGTGCGAGAGGCGACGGCGGCACTGACGATGCGGGCACGCGATACGGTGCTGACCGTCACCTGCACCGCGGGCTTTGCCACACACTGGCTGGTGCCGCGGCTGATGCGTTTCGAACAGGCGCATCCCGAGATCGATCTCAGGATCAGTGCCTCGCACCGGATGATGGATTTCCAGCGCGACGGCATCGACATCGCCATCCGCCACGGGCTCGGCGGCTATGAAGGCCTGGCGAGCGAGCGGCTGCTCGATGACGAATACGTGCCGGTCTGCACGCCTGAGACCGCCGCTTCGCTTGGCCCCTCACCCACAGCCGACGCGCTGGCTGGCCTGACGCTGATCCATGATGTCTACCGGCGCGATTGGCAGCTCTGGCTGCAGGCAGCGGGCGCAACCGGGGTCGACGCCACGCGCGGGCCGATCTTCACCGACGGCACCGGCGCTTACCATGCCATGAAAGCGGGGCTCGGCATCGCGCTGATGCGGCGCTCCTTCATCGAAAAAGATTTGGCAGAGGGCACGATTGTTGCGCCCTTCCCGATGGGGCTTGCCAGCACGCTGGCCTACCATCTGGTCTATCCGCCCGCCGCGTTGGAACGGCCGGCCATCGCCGCCTTCCGTACCTGGCTGTTTTCCGAGGTCTCGCATACGCCGCCACCGGCATAGGCGGCGTCATCCGTGATGCGTGATGCCACCCTTGAACAGGCTGCCGGTCCGCGTCTCCAGGAAGGTGTCGAGCGGAATATGTTCCTGATGCAGGAAGCCAGTCGACGGCAAACGGCCGGCGCGTACCAGCTCGATAACGGCGACGACGGAGGCCGATGTGGTCCAGGAAATGGCGGTGCGGCTCTCGCCGACGACTTCGATCGGATAATAGGCCCGCACGAATTCCCGCCGGCGCAGATTGCCGTTGATCGTGCCTTCGGCGGAAACATGGACATAGACGACATCGTCATCGACCGGCGGCTTCGCCTCGGTCAGGATCTCACCGGCAAGCTGGCGGCGGTCGCGCATCAGCAACTCATGGAAGAAGAAATTCATCAGCTCCATGTGGCCGGGATATCGCATGGTTTTATAATCGAGGTTTTCCACCCGGCCGAGCATGGTGCTGCACATGGTCCCCAGGCCGCCCGAGGTGGTGAAGGCTTCGAGCTTGACGCCGTTGACATAGAGCGTCTCATGCCATTCCATCGGCGAGACCAGCTTGCGGACACCACCCTCGATGACTTCGCAGTCATTCAGATATTCGTTGACCACGCCCTCCGGCGACCAGTTGAAGGCATAACCCAACAGTCCGGTCGGATTCTGCGGCAGGGCACCGACGCGCATGCGGATCGAGCGGCAGCGATCAAAGACATCGGCAAGGCTCGCACCGACAATGCCGACGAAACCGGGCGCCAGGCCGCATTGCGGCGCCATCAGGCCGCGCGCGCTCTTTGCAAGCTCGATAATGCCGTTTGTGGTCGGCACATCCTCGGTCAGATCGAAGTAATGAATGCCGGCGCCATGGGCAAGGCGCGCCAGATCGGCGTTCAGGTGAAACGGAAGGCAGGAGAGCACGGCATCGACGCGGGAAAAGAGATCGCCGATCAGCGCCGGATCGGAGACATTTCCGACCTCACAGGCGAAAGGCACGGCCTCCGCGGGCAAATGCGCGTCGATGCCGGTGACGGCGAAACCGCTTTCATGCAACAACGTGGCGGCGAGCCGCCCGACCTTTCCAAGACCGAGAACGGCAATCCTGTCAAAACCCATAGACATCCTCCCGTTCGGCGCGCCGGCCTCCTCCGGCCGGGCATCCGATTCAGTATTTCAGACATCTATAGAATAAAAGCCGCATAAATGAAAACGGCCGGCGATGAAGCCGGCCGTGGATAAAATTGCCGATAACGGCGCGTCTTATTCGTTGATCAGACGCTTCAACAGCTCGATTTCATGCGACAGCTTGCTGTCACCGGAAATCAGCTCCTCGATCTTACGCACCGCATGCAGCACGGTCGTGTGGTCACGACCACCAAAACGGCGACCGATCTCTGGGAAGGAGCGCGGCGTCAGCGTCTTCGACAGATACATGGCGATCTGGCGCGGCTTGACGATGACGCGGGTGCGACGGTTGGAAACCAGCTCCTGGCGGGAGACATTGTAATGGCGCGCCACGATACGCTGGATGTCCTCGATGCGGACACGGCGCGGCTCGCCGGAGCCGACCAGATGGGCCAACAACTCGTCAACACGCTCGACCGTCAGGTTCGGCTCGAAAGAACGGCGGAAGATCAGTTGGTTGAAAGCGCCTTCTAGCTCACGGCCGCTCGCGGTCACATTGCGGGCAACATGCGAGAGAAGTTCGGCCGGGATTTCCAGCGACGGATCGTCCATGCGGGCAGCATCCAGGCGGCGCTTGAGGATTTCGAGACGCATCTCGTAGTCCGGCGCCTCGACCTCGATGGCGACACCGCCCTGAAGACGCGAACGTACGCGCGGATCGAGCGATTCAAGCTCCCAGGGCGCGCGGTCGGCGGCAACGACGACCTGCTTGGCGCTGTCGAGCAGCATATTGAGCAGATGGCAGAACTCATGCTGGATCATCTTGCCCTGCAGGAACTGCATGTCGTCGATGATCAGAAGATCGATGTTGCGCAGCGAGTCCTTCAACGTCAGCGCGTCATTGTCGCGAATGGCGGTGGCGAAGCGCCACATGAAATATTCCGCCGTCAGATAGACGACGCGCAGTCCGCGCGGATTCTGCACGGCAGCATTGGCGATCGCCTGCAAAAGGTGCGTCTTGCCGAGGCCGACCGTCGCATGGACGAAGAGCGGATTGAAGCGCACTGCGCCGGAGCCGGCTTCAGCAATCGTCTTGGCGGCAGCAAGGCCGACGCGGTTGGAGCTGCCTTCGACAAAGGTATCGAAGGTAAAGCGGGAGTCGAGCGGCGAGCCGAACAGCGGCGCACCTACGGTCGCCGGTCGGGCGGCGGCTGCCGCGGAGATCGTCTGAGCAACGACCTGGCCGGCAGGCTGGGCAACCGGGCGACGGATCGGCGCCACGGAAGCCGTGTCGGGCACCGCTACATGTTCGTCCACGCAAGGCTTCGCGCCGTGGCGGGTCGCCGTGCGTACGAGAATTTCAACCTTCAGGATTTCAGCATCTTCTGCCTGGAACAGGTTGGTGATCAGATCGAGATAACGATTGTTGATCCAGGACTTCAGAAACGTCGTCGGAACAGTCAGCCGTACGACGCTCTTCGATACCGAATGCAGCTTAAGCCGCGCAAACCAGCTAGCATAAACATCCGGACCGACCTGAGCCTTCAAGCGCGCACTGACACGCTCGAACAATACGTTATGCTGCATATCTCCTTTTTCCCCCGCCGCTTCAAGACAAACCGCACTGAACGCCTGCTGTGCATTGTCCCCGTTTTCCAACGCACCCGTCGTTCTCGTAATCATTTGCATAATGCCGCCTTCCACAGTCTCTTTTTATAGGGCGGTTTTGGATAATACCGCCGCCCTTAGGTCTACGCCATGGCATAGCGGTCGCGCTCGTGGTTCCGAGCTTCGCCGCATACCGGTTCATCAGCCGGGTCCAAGCCAATAGGACCTTACGCGAAACACCCTGGCGAAAACTGCTCCCCGAGCGGCCTTCGTCTTGGTGTTTGCATCTGAAGCAGTCGCCCGGTCCTCGTATTCCGACCGACTGCCCCAAACGGCTGTCAATTTTTCTCCCCTCCCCGCAGCCACGCTTGGGACTTAGGCTGCAAAGAGCAGACAAGTTTCCTCGTTCCGCAGGCGTTACCGCCAGTGGCCTTAACTCGTCAACTGTTTGAAAAAACGGAACTGAACCGCTCCGTCACAAGGAACAAAAACCACCCCCCGCTGCCGTGACTGGCAGTGTTCGCCGAAGCCGTTTGAGATGATGTCCGCGCCCCTTGTTGAAAGTCATTTAGGCAGGATCGTAGGCTGAGATCAACGATGAATTTTACACAAAATTAAGAGGCGGTCCTTGACTCCGGAGGCCGTTTTTGAGTGTCACAACCCCGTCAAAAAAGAATCGCTTTTGAATCAAGGAGATTCCCGTTCAGCGCGATTCCCACAGCTTTCAAAACAAAAAAATAAAAAAAATCCTTGACTCACCCGGGAGCCCGCGGGCCGTCATGCAGATCACCCAATATCGGGGCATCCTGCTATAACCGCTTGTTTTTAAACGGTTTTTTCTGTCACCTCAGTGACATGGTCAGCCGGCTACATTTTTACCATACAGCCCAATTTTGGCTGAATCCAAAAAGCCCGGCACAAGGGCCGGGCTCAAGTCTAACGATCAAATCGTTAAGGAAAAATTACGCGGTCGGGGCCGAAAGTGCCTTCACACGCTTGGCAAGACGCGAGACCTTGCGGGAAGCGGTGTTGGCATGCAGGACGCCCTTGGTGGCAGCGCGAGCCAGTTCCGGCTGCGCTACGAGGAAGGCTTCCTTCGCACGATCCGCATCACCCGATGCGATGGCTTCTTCGACCTGGCGGACGAAAGTGCGAACGCGCGAGCGACGAGCCTTGTTGACATCGGTGCGGCGGGCGATCTTGCGGGTCGCTTTTTTCGCCGAGCTGGTATTGGCCATGTATGCCTCTCTTAGAATTCGAACATAACTCCGTCAGTGCAGCGCGGGCCTTGCGGCCACTTCATCCAGCAATGCGGGAGCAATTGCGGAAAACCAGATCGGCTTTCCAAACTGTGGCGGGCATATAACCGGAATGAGCGTCGGCGTCAACGCGGATTCTCACGGAACCCGCGCAATTCCGGAATCTCGCTTCACCTGTTCTTGAAGACGGGTTTGCGCTTCTCGATGAAGGCCGCCATGCCTTCCTTCTGATCCTCGGTGGCAAACAGGCTGTGGAACAGCCGGCGCTCGAAGCGCAGGCCCTCTTCCAGCGTCGTCTCCAGCGCCCGGTTGACCGCCTCCTTGGCCATCAGCACCGAGGGGCGCGATAGTGAGGCGATCTTGGCGGCGGCGGTCAGCGCCTCGTCGATCAGCTTGTCGGCCGGCACGATGCGCGACACGAGGCCGGAACGCTCCGCTTCAGCGGCATCCATCATCCGGCCGGTCAGGATCAGATCCATCGCCTTCGCCTTGCCGACGGCGCGCGTCAGGCGCTGCGAACCGCCCATGCCCGGAATGATGCCGAGCGTGATCTCCGGCTGGCCGAACTTTGCCGTATCGGCAGCAATGATGAAGTCGCACATCATGGCAAGCTCGCAGCCGCCGCCGAGCGCAAAGCCGCTGACGGCCGCGATGACGGGCTTGCGCGCCTTGGCGACCTCGTCCCAGCCGCTAATGAAATCGCTCTTATAGACATCGGCGAATTCGAGCGGCTGCATCTCCTTGATGTCGGCGCCGGCGGCGAAGGCCTTTTCCGAGCCCGTCAGCACGATTGCGCCGATCGCCTCGTCCGCATGAAAAGCGCCATACGCCTGCTTCAATTCGGCAAGCACCGTCGAATTCAGCGCATTCAGTGCCTGCGGCCGGTTGATCCTGATGAGACCGACGGCCTCATGCGTTTCGACGATGAGGGTTTCATAGGCCATGTGTCTCTCCCTTCACATTAGCTTTGGCAGAAGGCGCAATAGAAAGAAGAGCGCCCCGCCTGGACGATGCGGGCGACCGTACCGCCGCAGCCGGGCGTCCTGCAAGGCTCCGCCTCGCGATCGTAGACGGAAAAGGAATGCTGGAAATAGCCGAGCGAGCCATCCGTCTGGATATGATCGCGCAATGACGAACCGCCGGCGGCTATGGCATCGGCGATGACCTCGCGGATTGCGACGACCAGCTGAAGCAATTGCTCTTTCGGCTGGCCGGCTTCGGTCACCAATGTCCCGGCGGCGCGCTGCGGCGACAGATGCGAACGCCATAACGCCTCGCACACATATATATTGCCGAGCCCGGCGATATTCTTCTGGTCGAGCAATGCGCTTTTCAGCGGCTGCGCCTTGCCCGAGAAACGTTCGGCCAGATAGTCGGCGCTCAATTCATTGCCGGTCGGCTCCGGGCCGAGATCGCGGAAGGAAGGATGACTCGCAAGATCCGCGCGCCGGACGATGTCCATGAAGCCGAAACGGCGGGGATCGTTGTAAATGACGCGCGCAGGGCCGTTGGCGCCCTTTAAATGGAAGATGACATGATCATGCTTCTCGTCTTTCGAGCGCGGATGATGGAAGTCACCCGGCGTATCGGCAATCGCTCCATTCTCGATGCGAAACGAGCCGGACATGCCGAGATGCGATACGATCGTCATGCCATCATCGAGATCGATCAGCAGATATTTCGCGCGGCGCGACAGCGACGTGATGCCGCGGCCGGACGCGAGGCGCGAAAACTCGGGCGGAAAGGGAAAGCGAAGATCGTTGCGCCGCAGCTCCAGTTCGGCGAGCAGCGCACCTTCCATCGAAGGCGCAAGCCCGCGCCTGACGGTTTCGACCTCTGGTAATTCCGGCATTGCTATCCATCTTTATGTTTCAACCGCTTATGATCTGAGCTATAGCCCAAAGCATTGCGGCTGGTGACCTGGCTCAGGAGATAGCGTGGCAAACGCGATTTCGCTATGGTCCGCCACGAATTTATGTAACGGAGTTGAGCTGATGGCAGAAAGCCGCACCTCCGCCGATGGCGGCATGGAAACATCCTATGGCTTCCGCGAAGTGGCCGATGGCGAGAAGCAAGGTCTCGTCAACGAGGTGTTCCACAAGGTCGCCAAACGCTACGACATCATGAACGACGTCATGTCCATGGGCCTGCACCGGGCCTGGAAGGATGCGATGATCGCCGCGCTCAATCCGCGCAAGGACCCTGCCTATAAGGTCCTCGACGTTGCCGGCGGTACGGGCGACATCGCCTTCCGCATCGTCGAGGCCTCGAACCGGCTGGCGCACGCCACCGTGCTCGATATCAACGGCTCGATGCTGGGTGTGGGCGCAGAGCGCGCTGCGAAGAAGAAGCTTACCGACAACCTCACCTTCGTCGAAGCCAACGCCGAGGAACTGCCCTTCGAGCCGAACTCCTTCGACGCCTATACGATCGCTTTCGGCATCCGCAACGTGCCGCGTATCGATGTGGCATTGAAGGAAGCCTACCGCGTGCTGAAGCGCGGCGGCCGGCTGCTGGTGCTGGAATTTTCCGAAGTCGACCTGCCGCTGCTCGACCGCGTCTACGATGCCTGGTCCTTCAACGCCATTCCACAGTTCGGCAAGGCAATCACCGGCGATGCCGAACCCTATCAGTACCTGGTGGAATCGATCCGCAAATTTCCGAACCAGCAGGATTTCGCGACGATGATCCGCGAGGCAGACTTTTCGCGCGTGAGCTTTACCAACTATACCGGCGGCATCGCCGCCCTGCACTCCGGCTGGAAGCTCTGACGCATGATACCGAAAAATGTGACGCGGTTTTCGGCTGGCATCCAGCGAGACATTGAGACCCGATGAGTGCTTTCACCGCATATTTCGGCCTCATCAGGGTCGGCTGGGTGATGGTGCGCGAAGGCGTGGTCATCGCGCTTCCGTCCGAGGGACTGCCGCCCTCCGTCAGCCTTGCGAAATCCTTCGTCAGCATTTTTGCCCGCAAGCGTGCCAAGACCCAGGCGCGCAGCGATCGTTTGGCCAAGGCGGTCGAGCGTCTCGGACCTTCCTATGTGAAGATCGGCCAGTTCCTGGCGACGCGACCCGATGTCGTCGGCGTCGACATGGCCAACGACCTTTCGCAATTGCAGGACCGCATGGCTTTCTTTCCGAATGCGGCGGCAAAGGCTGCAATCGAGGGTTCGCTCGGTCGCCCGCTCGACGATCTCTACGTAAGCTTTGACGAACCGATTGCCGCCGCGTCGATTGCGCAGGTGCATCCAGCGGAAGTGCAGACCGCGCAAGGCCGCAAGCGCGTTGCCGTCAAGGTCGTCCGGCCGGGCGTCCGCCAGCGCTTCGTCAACGATATCAAGGCGATGTATCTTGTTGCCGGTCTGCAGGAACGCTTCATGCCGTCGAGCCGCCGCTTGCGGCCTGTTGAAGTGACGCGGACACTGGAGCAGACGACCAAGGTCGAGATGGATCTGCGGCTCGAGGCGGCGGCTCTTTCCGAGATCGCCGAAAACACCGAGAAAGATCCAGGCTTCCGCGTCCCCAAGGTCGATTGGGAACGCACCGGCCGCGACGTCATCACCATGGAGTGGATCGACGGCGTCAAGATGTCCGATGTCGAGGGGCTGAAGGCCGCCGGCCACGATCTCAACCTGCTCGCCGACACGCTGATCCAGTCCTTCCTGCGACATACGCTACGCGACGGCTTCTTCCACGCCGACATGCATCCCGGCAATCTCTTCGTCGATGCCGAAGGGGAGATCGTCGCCGTCGACATGGGCATCGTCGGGCGCCTCGGCAAAAAGGAACGCCGCTTCCTGGCCGAAATTCTCTATGGCTTCATCACCCGCGACTATGTCCGTGTCGCCGAGGTGCATTTCGAGGCCGGCTACGTGCCGGCGCATCACAACACAGAGAGTTTCGCGCAGGCGATCCGCGCCATCGGCGAACCGATCCACGGCCAGCCGGCCGAAACGATCTCCATGGGCAAACTGCTGACACTGCTCTTCGAAGTGACCGAGCTTTTCGATATGGAGACGCGGCCGGAACTGGTGATGCTGCAGAAGACCATGGTCGTGGTCGAGGGCGTGTCGCGCATGCTCAATCCGCGCTTCAACATGTGGAAGGCGTCGGAACCCGTCGTCGGCGACTGGATTCGCACCAATCTCGGACCCAAGCGTATCGTAACCGACCTGAAGGACGGTTTGAAAGCGGCCGTGAAACTTGCCGAAGCCGTCCCCGAAATCGCGGCCAAGACCGAGAAATTCCACCACGAACTCCTCGCCATGAGCGAAAACGGTCTGCGCTTCGATCCGCAGACGGCGGAGGCGATCGGCAAGGCCGAGGCGAAGCACAGCCGTTCCGGACGCCTGGCGCTTTGGATCATCGCGCTCGTGCTGATTTATATTGCATGGCTTTTGAGCTGACCTGCTCCCGTGGCCGCGCCGTTGCGGCCAGGGCACTCGTATGCGCTATGTCGCGGTAGCCCCTTGGGCGATTTCAGTCGACGATGAACAACTTAACGCCTGTCTTCGTCGATGACCGGTGCGCGGCGTCGCCGAAATCGGACACTTGATAGCTCATCCCCTGCGTGAGGATCGATACCCGCCCATCCTTCAACTCGGAGATCAATTCGCCTTCGAGCACGTAGATAATGTGGCCTCGATCGCACCAATGATCGGCCACATAGCCGGGCGTATATTCAACAATTCGAACACGGATGTCGCCGATATTCAATGTCCGCCAGAGCGCATAGCCGCTTTCGCCTGTATGCTTGGTCGGCGAAATCTCATCCCAATTCGTTACTGTAAAAGGTAGTTCAGGAATCTTCATCGCCGCGCTTTTCCGAGATTGAGCGGATCGTTCGGCATAGAAACGGCGGCGACGTCCATTCGTCAATCCTGCCGCATTGCAGGGTGATGCAGCAGCCTGCTTTGCATGTACTTCTGCTCGCGCGGTATGGCAGGTGTTCGACATTTGGGATATCCCATTATCAATTATGCTCGCATAACCTCACGGGAAAGGAGAACCGCAAAGATGGAGCGTCAGAAGGCCGGCATCGAACTCACCGGGCAACCCCTGGGGTTCAGCGATCTGGTGCGGATCGGCGCTGGCGTCGTGATCCCCTCGGCATCGGAAAGCGGCCTGGTGCGCGTGCGCGCGGCGCGCGAAGTTCTCGAAAGCACGATCGAATCCGGCATGCCCGTCTATGGCTCGACCACCGGCGTTGGAGCGATGAAGGATGTGGAGTGGTCGCCGGAAGACCTCGACACCTTCAATCTTGGCCTGGTACGCGCCCATCATTTCGGCACCGGGGCACCCTTTTCCTTGTCCGTCGTGCGCAATGCCATGGCGATCCGGGTCAATACCGCGCTTACCGGCCGGGTCGGCTGCTCGCCGGAACTGATCGACGCCTATCTCCAGCTTCTGCATGCGGATGTCATTCCCGTCGTCCGCCGCACCGGCTCGATCGGCTGCGCCGATATTGGCCTGATGGGGCAGATCGGCGCGGTGCTGACCGGGGTCGGCGAAGCGGTCTATCACGGCCGGCGCATGCAGGCGGCGGATGCCTTTGCCGCGGCAGGCATCAAGCCGGTGAGGATGCTGCCGCGCGACAGCCTGGCGTCGCTCAGCGTCAACGCCGTCAGTTTCGCGGCGGCCGCCGAAACGACCCGCAATGCCGCCTCCTCGATCCGCGTATTGCTCGCGACCGGCATGATGGCGGCCGGCGCGCTCGGTGCCTCGCGTGATCCCTGGCACGCGGTACGACACGTCGGCACGGCGCGCGAAGCCCTGATCGGTGCATGGCTTTGCAAAGCCTCCGACGAATGGCCATGGCCCGTCGCGACACATGTGCAGGACCCCTTAAGCTTACGCATGATCGGCCAGGTCTTCGGCGCGGTGATCGAAAATCTTCTGGCCGCCGGTCATAAGATCCTGGCGGCGACGGGCCGCTCCGACGACAATCCCGTCATCGTCGACGGTCGCGTCATGACATCGGGTGGTTCCCTGCCACTCGACGTGACCATCTTGCTCGAGGCTGCGGTCATCTGCATGGCGCATGCGGCGCGCAATGCCTTCAATCGTTGCGTCCTGCTCGGCAATGGCCAACGGCGCGGCCTGCCGGTCAATCTGGTGCCCGAAGGCAAGATCGCCACCGGCTTCGGCCCGATCATCAAGCTTGCCGGCGAGATCTTTTCGCGGGTGCTGTCCATGTCCAATCCGGTCTCGGCGCAGTCACTGGTGGTTGCCGCCGGCATGGAGGATGAAGCCGCCTTCTTGCCGCTGGTGATCGAACGTTTCGAGCGGCAGATGCGGGCGCTGAAGCGTCTTGCGGCACTGGAAGCCCTGCTCTCGGCGCAGGCGATCGACATTCTCGGCGACACGCCGGAAGGTGTGGCGCGCATGCTCTACGACGTCGTGCGCAAACATGCGGACTTCTATGTCGTCGACCGACCGTTATCGGCCGAAGTTGAAGCGATCGAAGAGGAACTGGCCTCAGAAGCCTTCGTGTCCGAGATGATCGCCCATGCGCCGATCCTCGCCTATGATGACTTCTTCGCCCTCGGCTCGCTGGAGCGAGTGGAAGAGCGGCTCTATCACGACACTGTCGCGATCTGATCAACCGGTGAACGGGGAGACTGGATATGGCTGATTTCGATCTCGTTCTGCAGGGCACCGTGGTTCTTCCCGAACGCATCGTGGAAGAGGGTTATGTTGCCGTGCGCGATGGCAAGATCGCAGAGATCGGCATCGGCACCCCACCCGCAGCGCGCGAACGGCATCTGCTCGGCAAAGCAATGATCCTGCCCGGCGCGATCGATGCGCAGGTCCATTCGCTCTCCCAGAAAGACCAGGAGGATTTCATCTGGTCGACGCGCTCGGCAGCCGCCGGCGGCGTTACCACCATAGTCGACATGCCCTATGACGAGGGCAATCTGGTCTGCTCGGCAGCGGCGGTGAAAAAGAAGATCGATCGTGCCGCGCCGCAAGCCCGCGTAGACTTTGCGCTTTACGGCACGGTCGACCCGGAGGAAGGGCCTGCACGCATCCGCGAAATGGTCGAGGCCGGCGTCGCCGCCTTCAAATTCTCCACATTCGGCACGGACCCGAAGCGCTTCCCGCGCATTCCGCCGGCCCTGCTCGACGCCTGCTTCGCGGCGATCGCACCGACGGGGCTGACGGCCGGTGTGCACAATGAGGATGATGAAGCCGTCCGCACCTATATGGAGCAGGTGAAGGCGAGCGGTATCAGCGACTATCGCGCACACGGCCTGTCACGACCGCCGATCACCGAACTGCTTGCCATGCATACGATCTTCGAGACGGGCGCGGACACCGGCTGCCCGGCGCATGTGGTGCATTGCTCGCTCGGCCGCGGCTACGATATTGCCCGCGCCTACCGCCGCGACGGCTTCGAGGCGACGGTGGAGTGCTGCATTCACTACCTGACGCTGGACGAGGAAAACGACGTGAAGCGCCTTGGCGGCAAGGCAAAGATCAATCCGCCGATCCGCCCGCGTGCCGAAGTGGAGACGCTGTGGCGCAAGGTGGCGGAAGGCAATGTCTGGCTTGTCTCGACCGACCATGTCAGTTGGTCGGAAAACCGCAAGACCAATCCGGACATGCTGGCAAACGCATCGGGTGTTCCGGGCCTCGAAGTCATGGTGCCGCTCTTCGTCAAGGGCGCGCTGGAGCGCGGCGTGCCGCTCACCTGGGCGGCGAAGCTGATGGCGGAAAATCCCGCAAGGCACTTCCGCCTCGACCATATCAAGGGGGCGCTAACCCCTGGCAAGGATGCCGATATCGTGGTGCTGGAACCGCGCGAAACCGTCTACGATGCTGCTTCGAGCGGCAACAATGTCGTCGGCTGGAGCCCCTATAACGGCATCCGCCTGCCTTGGACGGTATCCGCCACCTATCTTAGGGGCAAGCAGATTACTGACGGAAACAAAGTATTGGCCGAGCCGGGCAGCGGCAGATTTGTCCACCCGCTTCCTCGCCAGATTATCGCCGGAGAGACTGCCTGATGAACCAACCAAAACGCCACAACCTGCCTGTCAACGCCGATCGCATCGCCGAGGATATCGAGGCGCTGGCTGGCATCACGGAACCCGATCACCCCTGGACACGCCGCGCCTTCTCGCCGCTGTTTCTGAAAGGTCGCACTTACATTGAGGCGCGCATGAAGGCGGCGGGGCTCACGACGCGCATCGATGCCGCCGGCAATCTGATCGGCCGGCGCGCGGGCGCAAAATCCGGTCTCGGCACGATCCTCGTCGGATCGCATTCCGACACCGTACCCGATGGCGGCCGCTTCGACGGCATTGCCGGCACCATTGCTGCGCTCGAAGTTGCGCGCTCCCTTAAAGATCGCGATATCGAGCTGGATCATGATCTGGAGATCGTCGATTTCCTGGCCGAAGAGGTCAGCATCTTCGGCGTATCCTGCATCGGCAGCCGCGGCATGACCGGGCAGATCCCCGAGGCGTGGCTTTCCCGCGTGAGCGGTGACCGCACGCTTTCGCAGGGCATTGCAGAGGTCGGCGGCGACCCGTCGGTGCTGCTCGCCCAGAAGCGCCCGGATCTCGCAGGCTTCCTGGAACTGCATATCGAGCAGGGACCGGTGCTGGAGGCAGAGAACAAGGATATCGGCATCGTCACCGCGATCGCCGGCATCACGCGCATCGAGATCACCGTGGAAGGCCGCGCCGACCATGCCGGCACAACGCCGATGGACCGCCGCGCGGATGCGCTGGTGGCCGCCTCGCAGCTCGTGCTCGATATCCGGAGCCGAGCGGCCGAGCAGGCGAAGACGCCGGGCCATTTCGCCGCCACCGTGGGCGAATTCCGCATCGAGCCGAATGCCGCCAATGTCGTGCCGTCCAAGGTGGTGCTGCTGATCGACGGCCGCGCCGAAATCCGCAGCGACATGGAAGAGTTCCTGGCCTGGATCGACGCTGCAGTGCAACGGATAGCGGAAGCTTACGGAGTGACCATCAAGTCGCCGGTCCGTGTCTCCGATAATTTCCCGACGCCGGGCGCTCCGGTTCTGCTGGAAACGCTGGAGCGCGCCTGCGACACGGTCGGTGCTAAGCATCGCCGCATGGCCTCCGGCGCCGGCCACGACACGGCGTGGATCGCCAAGGTCGCACCGGCAGCGATGATCTTCGTGCCCTGCAAGGAAGGCCGAAGCCATTGCGCCGAGGAATGGGCCGAGAATGATGACATCGCCATGGGCGCGGCCGTTCTGTTC
This sequence comes from Rhizobium sp. SEMIA4064, assembly GCF_003025035.1. Lineage (GTDB taxonomy): Bacteria > Pseudomonadota > Alphaproteobacteria > Rhizobiales > Rhizobiaceae > Rhizobium > Rhizobium paranaense. The sequence continues at coordinate 135,000 of NZ_PYJN01000005.1, read as the reverse complement.
GAAGCGGTGCGCGACATGGACAGGAACCTCAAGCAAAACCGGGAGTAGCCAATGGGACGCGTACTCGTTGCCAAGGATGTGGAAGCGGCCGTCAAGGGTGGCTCCGTTTACGCTGCCGGCGGCGGCGGCTGGGCCGATCACGGCCGCATGCTCGGCTATGCGGCCGTCAACGTCGGCAAGCCGGAGCTGGTGTCGATCGACGAGCTCGACGACAACGACTGGATCGCAACGGCCGCCGCCATTGGCGCGCCTGCCTCCACGACCGCCTGGGAAATGCAGGGCATCGATTACGTGAAAGCCGTGCAACTGCTGCAGGACGAGCTTGGCGAAAAGCTTTCCGGCCTGATCATCGGCCAGAATGGTAAGTCCTCGACGCTGAACGGCTGGCTGCCATCGGCCATCCTCGGAACGAAGGTCGTGGACGCGGTCGGCGACATCCGCGCCCATCCGACGGGCGACATGGGCTCGATCGGCATGGCGGGTTCGCCCGAGCAGATGATCCAGACCGCGGTCGGCGGCAACCGCGCCGAGAACCGCTATATCGAGCTGGTCGTGAAGGGCGCGACGGCGAAGATTTCGCCGATCCTGCGCGCGGCCTCCGACCAGTCCGGCGGTTTCATCGCCTCCTGCCGCAACCCGCTGCGCGCCTCCTATGTCCGCACGCATGCGGCGCTGGGCGGCATCTCCATGGCGCTTTCGCTCGGCGAAGCGATCATCGAGGCAGAGAAGAAGGGCGGCAGCGCCGTCATAGACGCGATCTGCAAGACCACCGGCGGCCATATCCTGGCCGAAGGCACGATCACCAGGAAGGATGTCGTCTACACGAAGGAAGCCTTCGATATCGGCACCGTCACGGTCGGCAGCGGCGAGAAGGCCGTGGTCATGCATGTGATGAACGAATACATGGCGGTCGAAGATGCCGGCGGCAAGCGCCTTGCGACCTTCCCCTCCGTCATCACCACGCTGTCGCCGGAAGGCGAGCCCTTAAGCGTCGGTCACTTGCGCGAAGGCATGCACGTCTTCATCCTGCATGTGCCGATGGATATCATTCCGCTGTCTGCCAGCGTGCTCGATCCGACCGTCTATCCCTCTGTCGAAAAAGCCATGGGGATAGAGATCGCGAAATACGCTCTGGCCGGCAAGAAAGGCTGACAGCACCGGGAGAAGACAATGGCACGCGACGCAGGTCTTGAGGAATTGCTGAAAGAAGAAATCGGGCAACGGCCGGGCCTCAGCGAAAAAACGATGTTCGGGGGTTGGGCCCTTCTGCTCAACGGCAACTTGCTTTGCGGCGCCCGCGACGACGGCATGCTGATCCGCCTCGGCAAGGGCAATGATGCCTGGGCGCTGGAGCAGCGTGATATCAAACCCATGTTGTCAGGCGGCCGCGAAATGCAGGGATGGGTGCGCGCCGGGCCGGAAGCCTATGGCAACGACATGCTACGCAAGCGACTGCTTTTGGCCGCGCTGAATTTCGTTGAAGGCCTGCCGCCGAAATGAATGCCGAGGGGTGCCACCCTCTTCTCCTCATCGGGGAGGAGAAGGAAGACCACCAAACAAGAGGTAAGAGGACCATGCCGAAAGCCAATCCACGTCACCCGAAATTCCCCATTCCGGGCGGCCCGGAGCTGCGTGCCAAAGGCTGGCGGCAGGAGGCCCTGCTGCGCCTGCTCGAAAACGTGCTCTCGGTCGGCGAAGATCCAGACAATCTTGTCGTCTACGCAGCCCTCGGCAAGGCGGCCCGCAATTGGGCAGCACATAAGGGCATCGTGAAGGCGCTGACGGAAATGGATGAGAACCAGACGCTGCTCATTCAATCCGGCAAGCCGATCGGCCTCATCCGCACGCATGACAAGGCGCCGCTCGTCATCATGGCGAACTGCAATATCGTCGGGCAGTGGGCGAAGGCAGAAGTGTTCTACGAACTGCAGCGCAAGGGGCTGATCTGCTGGGGTGGGCTGACGGCCGGCGCCTGGCAATATATCGGCAGCCAGGGCGTGATCCAGGGCACCTACGAAATCTTCATGCGCATCGCCGAGCGCCGCTTCGGCGGCGATCTCTTCGGCCGCTTCGTTTTGACCGCCGGTCTCGGCGGAATGGGCGGCGCGCAGCCTCTCGCCGGCCGCATGGCGGGTGCCGCGATCCTCTGCGTCGACATCGATGCGGAGCGCGCCAGGAAACGCCAGGACATCGGCTATCTGCAGGAGATCGCGCCCGATCTCGATTCCGCGCTGGCGATGATCGACGCCGCGGTCAAGGAAAAGCGGGCGCTTTCCGTCGGCCTCGTCGGCAATGCGGCCGAGATCTACCCTGAGATCGCACGGCGCGGCATCGTGCCCGATATCGTCACCGATCAGACCTCCGCCCACGATCTCGTCTATGGCTATGTGCCAAAGGGCATGAGCCTGCAACAGGTTCGGGATTTGCGCGACGATGGCCAGGGCCAGCTCATGGCAGCCAGCCGCGCCTCCATCGTCGAGCATGTGAAGGCCATGCTGGACTTCCAGAAGAAGGGCTCCGAAGTCTTCGACAACGGCAACCTGATCCGCACCCAGGCGAAGGAAGGCGGCGTTGCCAACGCCTTCGATATCCCGATCTTCACCGAAGCCTATCTGCGGCCGCTCTTCTGCCGCGCCATCGGTCCATTCCGCTGGATGGCGCTTTCGGGCGAGGAAAGCGATATAGCCCGCATCGACGATCTGCTGCTGGAGATGTTCCCGGACAATAAGATCATCACCAACTGGATCCGCCTTGCCCGCCAGCATGTGCCCTTCGAAGGGCTGCCGGCGCGCATCGCTTGGCTTGGCCATGGCGAGCGCACAGCACTTGCCCGCCGCGTCAACGAGCTTGTGGCAAGCGGCGAGCTGAGGGGGCCGATCGCCTTTTCGCGCGACCATCTCGATGCCGGCGCCATGGCGCATCCGAATATCATGACCGAGCGCATGAAGGATGGCTCCGACGCCATCGCCGACTGGCCGCTGATCGACGCCATGATGCTCTGCTCATCCATGGCCGATCTCGTCGTCGTCCATTCCGGCGGCGGCGGCTATGCCGGCTATATGACGAGCTGTGGCGTCACCGTGGTCGCCGATGGCACGCCGGCGGCCGATGAACGGCTCGATCACGCGCTGACCAATGACACGGCGCTTGGTGTCATGCGCTATGCCGACGCCGGCTATGAGGAAGCGCTGGACGAAGTTGCGAAAAAGGATGTGCCCTATATCCGTCTCGGATAAGCACGTCTGTTATTTGCAGCTTTGAAAGACTATGGTCCCGGGCAATTCGAAACGACCTATTTTACATGCAATTCCGGACGGAAAGCGGCTCACGCATTTTTCCTGGAATTGCTTTGGAGAGTGCCCGTGATCCCCTGGACCTTGCTCGACACTGCGAAAATCCCCGGTGGCGGCGAGCTGCGCTTGAAGCAGCGCGGCCAGGAATTCTCCATCATGCTCGGCACCAACGAGCTGATGAACAGCCGCTTGAGCGGCTCGGAGCGGGCACTAGCCACGCTTTCCTACGAAAAGATCAAGGACCGGAAGGCGCCGCACATCCTGATCGGCGGCCTCGGCATGGGCTTTACCTTGCGGGCAGCCCTCGGTGAACTCGGTGCGGACGCCAAGGTCACGGTTGCGGAGCTGGTTCCGGCCGTCGTCACATGGGCACGCGGGCCGATGGCAATAGTCTTCAACGGCTGCCTCGACGACCCGCGCGTCGCCATCCACGAAGGCGATGTGCGTCCGCTCATCCGAGCCCGCAAGGCGACATACGACGCCATCCTGCTCGATGTCGACAACGGCCCGGATGGCATCACATCAGAAGCCAATGACGGTCTTTACGATTATCAGGGATTGAAGGCAGCACGCGATGCGCTGCGGCCCGGTGGCGTGCTCGCGGTCTGGTCTTCGGGACCTGACGATCGCTTCACACGGCGGCTGCGCGACAGCGGTTTTGCCGCCGAGGTGGTCAATACGCGCGCCAATGGCAAAAGCGGCGCCCGTCATGTCATCTGGTTGGCTACCAAAGGCTAGAACCCTTTCGCTAAAGATAACGCGTTTCCTCCGGCGCGCGATCGAAGCGATCATCGCGGCCGTCAAAATATCCGACGGGAAGCGAGGCGAGTTCTTCATCCGTGGCATCGTCCAGGCAGCTAATGCTGATTGCGTAGAATTTGCCGCCGAGTGCGGGATTTTCACCCCAGTTGAAAGAACTGATGCCGCAACTCTTGCAGAAGAGATGATGCAGGATGCGCGGGCCGAATTGATATTCGCCGATGCTGTCCTCGCCCGAGGTCAGGCGGAAATCTGCTGGCGTGGCGACGGCCAGCCAATTGCGCTTTTTCCTGCAGATCGAGCAGTTGCATTTGAAGGTGCCGCCCTGCAGATCGAGATCAGCTTCATAAGCGACGGCGCCGCAATGGCAGCTTCCATGATAGGTCTTTTTCATCACTCTCATCCTTCCCTTGAGGTGGCTTCTGCGTAGGCGACGTATTTGTCGAGGGCCTGCTCCCAGCCGCCGGTCTGCAATCTTAGTTCGGTGTCGTCGGGCAGTTCGACCTTGCGGAAGATGAGGCGTGTCTTCTCGCCAAGCTCTTGAAATTCCACGGTCACCTGCATCGAGTGGCCGGATTTTCCATCCAGATTTTCCCAGGCGAAGGTGAAGACGAGGCGCTCGGGCGGGACGATCTCCAGATAGCGCCCGTGGCTCCAATATTCCCTGCCCTCTGGTGTCAAAATGCAATGCCGCCAGGCGCCGCCTTCGTGAAGGTCGACGGAGACGAATGGCGCCGTCATGTTCTGCGGCCCCCACCAGCGCATCAGATGTTCCGGCTCGGTCCAGATGCGAAACAGCAGGGCGCGCGGCGCGGCAATATCGCGGGTCAGCACGATCTCGCGCGGTGGCCGCATGCTGCCGCCCTCAGTTGCTGGGGTCATTCTTTCCTCCCTTTTGCAATAGTTCCGCGTAAGCTTCCAGGCGATCAAGGTTGTCGTTCCAGAACTGACGGTAGCTCTCCAGCCAGTCATCGACCTGCCGCAGCGGCTTCGGCTCCAGCCGGCAAGGCCGCCATTGCGCTTCCCTCCCCTTCGAGATCAGCCCGGCCTTTTCCAGCACCTTCAGATGCTTGGAGACAGCGACCAGCGACATGTCGAAGGGTTCGGCCAGTTCGGAAACGGATGCCTCGCCAGTCGCCAACCGCGCCAGGATTGCCCGGCGGGTTGGGTCAGCCAAGGCGGAAAGGGTGATGCTCAATGTGTCCATGCGACTTCATAAACCATATAGTTAATTAACTAATAGGTTTATTATAGGCCGCAACAATGCTCTGTCGAGAAGCGCCGGTCGGCGGGGCAATCTCAGGAAATGTTGTTGGATACTTCGATCAGATTCTGATCCGGATCGCGGAAATAGACCGAGAGAATGGGGCCGGTCGCGCCGGTTCGGCGGACGGGACCTTCTTCGATCGCAACGCCCTCGGCATGCAAGTGAGCTGTGATGTCATCGAGCGGAGTGGTGCTGATGAAACAAATGTCGGCCGAGCCCGGTGTCGGCCGATCGGCCTTGGGCTCGAACTCGTGGCCGGCGCGGTGCAGATTGATTTTCTGGTTGCCAAAGGTGAGAGCCTTGCGGCCCTCGCCGAAAGTTTCGACGCCCATGCCGAGAACGCGGACATAGAAATCGCAGCTTTCATCGATGCTCGCAACCGTGAGCACCAGATGATCGAGATGGTCGATGCGGATCATGGCGGCCTCCGGCCTCAACGACGCGCCAGTCTGGCAACGGCAAGGGCGCTAATGACACACATTGCCAGCATGACGAGGATGAAGGCAACCACGGCATTCCAGCCGTCGGCAAGCCAGAAATAGCCGCCGACCGAACCGGCAATGCTGGAGCCAAGATAGTAGGCGAGCAGGTAGAGCGAGGAGGCGTGTCCCTTGAAGTTGCGAGCAAGCCGTCCCACAAGCGCGCTGGCGACGGAATGGGTCATGAAGAAGCCGATCGTCACCAGAACGATGCCGAGGATGATGAGCGGCAGGGAGCTGAAAAGCGTCACCGCCGCACCAAGCGCCGCGATCAATACGCCCGCCGGCAGCACGACGAAATGGCCGATGCGATCGCCGAGTAGACCCGCGACCCATGAGGCGGCGATGCCGAAGAGATAGGCGGTAAAGATCAGGCCGAGCTCGGTCTGGCTGAGGTCATAGGGATCGGCGACGAGGCGGAAACCGGCATAGTTATAGACCGTGACGAAGGAGCCCATGACGAGAAAGCCGATGGCGAACAGCAGCGGCAACGCCGGGTTACGGAAGTGGCCGCTCCAGGCCTTCAGGTGGAAGGCGGCATCAAATCCCTTGCGCGGCGTGAAATTGCGCGACGGCGGCAGAAGATAGAGGAAGCCGATGGAGGCGATCAGGCCAAGAATGCCGACAGCGGCCAGTGCCGGCCGCCAGCTCAGGAATTCAGCAATCGTACCCGTGACCACGCGGCCAGCCATGCCGCCAAAGGCATTGCCGGCGATATAGAGACCCATGGCGCTACCGAGGCCGCGCGGTTCGATCTCTTCAGCCAGGTAGGTCATGGCAACGGCGGGCACACCACCCAGCAGGAAACCCTCGAGCGCGCGGGCGACGAGCAGCATATGCCAGCTCGGCGAGACCGCACAGACGAGCGTACAGATTGCTGCGCCCAACAGCGATATGAACATCAGGCTGCGTCGGCCGAGGCTTTCGGAAACGGCGGCCGCGCCGAAGATCGCGAAGGCCAGGAAGCCGGTCGAAAGCGACAGCGACAGCGAACTTGCAGCCGGCGTGACACCGAAATCCTCGGAGAAAATCGGCATTAGCGGCTGCACGCAATAGAGCAGCGAGAAGGTGGCAAAACCCGAGAGAAACAGGGCAATGGTGGCGCGGCGGAAGGCGGGCGTGCCGCGCGTGAGGAATTGGCGGGACTCGGCCGGCGGCTCATTTCTGACGAGCGTCAGTTCGGGACGGGATGGGACTTCGGAAGCAATGGTTTGCTGCTTGCTGGCGGCGCGGAACATGGGGCACACAACCTTTCTTGCCCCGGAATCTAGTCAGATCCGCTTCATTAGTCCAATATATGGAACAGGCGATCTCAATAGCTTTTGGAGATAGCGATGGAGCTGCGTCATATCCGTTATTTTCTGGCGCTGGCGGAAGCGGGAAATTTCACCCGAGCCGCCGCCAAGCTCGGCATCGGCCAGCCGCCGCTCAGCCAACAGATCCGCGATCTCGAAAACGAGGTGGGCGCGATGCTGTTTCACCGTGTTCCCCATGGGGCAGAGTTGACGGAGGCGGGAGAGGCTTTCCTCAGCGAAGCCAAAGCCGCCGTGGATGCGGCGGAAAAAGCCAAACTTGCCGCCCAGCGCGCCAATCGCGGCGAGATTGGCCGGCTGGCGCTCGGCTTTACCGCCTCTTCCGCCTTCAACACGATCGTCACGGAAACCATCCGCGAGTTTCGAGGCCATTGGCCCGAAGTGAGGCTGTCGCTCACGGAGATGAACACCAACGCGCTGATGGAGCGGCTGATGCGCGGCGAGATCGATGCCGCCTTTATTCGTCCTGGCCTGGAAGACCCACGGGATGTCCGGCTGAAGCGCTTTGCCGACGAGCCGATGCTGATCGCGCTGCCAGCGCATCATCCGCTGGCAGAAAAGGAACGCGTACCGATCGCGGCATTGGCCGGTGAGCCCTTCATTCTCTTTCCGCGCATGGTGGGGCTCAGCCTCTATGACGATATCGTTGGAGCTTGCCGCGAAGCGGGATTTGAGCTGGTGGTGATGCAGGAAGCGCCGCAGATTCCCTCCGTCGTCAATCTCGTCGCCGCCAATCTGGGCGTTTCCATCGTTCCGGCTTCGATCGCACAGATCAAGCTCGACGGCGTGGCCTATCGGCAGATCGATGGGCCGCCGGTCGTGGCACGGCTTGGCCTCGCGAGCCTCAAGGCGCAGCGATCGCCTGTCGTTGCCAATCTCATGAGCCTGATCGCGTAGTCAGCGGTTTCGCTCCCAATAGGGCGGATCGCCGAACGCCTGCTTCAGATGGTCGGCGATGGCTCGGAGCTTTGCCGAGGGATTGCGCCCCTCGGGATGGGCCATGAAGATGAACTCCGGTTCGGGCCGGTAGCCGACGTCGATCTCGACAAGCCGCCCCTCCCCGATCGCCGGGCCTGCGATGAAGACCGGCAACAATGCGATCCCCAAGCCGGCGACGGCGGCATCGTGGATGACATCGCCATTGTTGACGCCGAATGCCAGCTTCCCTCTGATGACGACAGCGCCATCGGGCCCTTGGAAACGCCAGTCGGCCACGCCGCGATTGCTGTAGAAAATACCGCGATGGTTCTCGAGATCGGATAGCGATGTTGGCCTGCCGTGACGGCTGAGATAGTCCGGCGACGCCACGAGAAGGCGGCGGCTGCGGGCAAGCTTCCAGGCAACGAGGCGCGAATCGGCAATCAGGCCATGGCGAATGATGGCGTCATAGCCGTCCGAGGAGGCATCGACACGCCGGTCGTCGAGATCGAGCGTCAATTCAATTTCAGGGTGATCGGCCAGAAAGGGATAGAGCGCCGGACCGAGATGCATGCGGCCGAAGGTGACGGGGGCAGTGATGCGCAAGGGGCCCGCCAATGTGCCACGTCGCCTGGCCAGATCGGCCGCCGCCTCCCGCACATCGTGCACGATCCGAGACGCGCGCTCCAGGAAAGCAGCACCATCCTCCGTCAATGTCAACTTACGGGTCGTGCGATGCAGCAGCGTCGCGCCGAGCGTCTTCTCCATTTCCGCCAACCGCTCGCTGACGACGGATTTCGACAGGCGCAGCCGGCGCGCGGCTTCACTGATCGATCCCGCTTCGGCAACGGCCACAAAAGCAGCGATTCCTTCAATCTTGAGCATCGTTCGGCAATCCCGAATTCGAATTCCATGATTAGAAGACTAATCCGAACGATCGAAAAATACCATTCTCTGCGCATCGGACGGAACAACAGACACGTCCACACACAGGAGATGGAACAATGAACCGCTTGAATGGAAAAGTCGCAATCGTCACCGGCGCCAGCTCCGGCATTGGCCGCGCCACCGCAAAACTCTTCGCTGCCGAAGGTGCCAAAGTTATCGTGGGCGCCCGGCGTGGGGCCGAGTTGGAAAGCCTTGTTGCAGAAATCAAGGCTGCGGGCGGCAAAGCGGCCGCGCTTGCCGGTGACGTGCGTTCGGAAGATTACCACAAGGCATTGGTCGCCCTTGCCGTCGAGCGCTATGGCAAGCTCGACATCGCCTTCAACAATGCCGGCACGCTGGGCGAAGCCGGCCCGAGCACTGAGGTTTCCGAGGCAGGTTTTAGCGATGCGCTCGCAATCAACTTGACCGCTTCCTTCCTCGCCGCAAAGCATCAGATCGGCGAAATGGTCAAGAATGGAGGCGGCTCGGTGATCTTCACGTCGACCTTTGTAGGCTACAGCTTTGCCTTCCCCGGCGTTGCCGCTTATGCCGCCAGCAAGTCCGGCCTGATCGGCCTGACGCAGGCACTCGCGGCCGAATTCGGCCAGCAGAATGTGCGGGTCAATGCCGTGCTGCCGGGCGCCGTCGATACCGACATGTATCGCGAGATGAACGACACTCCCGACAAGCAGGGCTTCATCACCAATCTGCATGCGCTGAAGCGTGTCGCCGGTCCTGACGAACTGGCCCGCTCGGTCCTCTACCTCGCCTCCGATGATGCAAGCTTCGTCACCGGTACTGCATCGCTGGTCGATGGCGGCGCCTCGATCACGCGTACCTAACCACGTACGGAATGACTGAAGAAAGGCCGCGGACCCTCTCCCTCCGCGGCCTCCTCGCATCCAAAAGACTTTGACGGAAATGCATCGTGACTTCATGATTGCTGACGGAAAATCATGGATGGGACAATGTTCGACGGACGATTGCTGAATGGCGTCAGCGTGCTGACGGCCGTGGTCGAGGGTGGCAGCTTCGTGCGGGCGGCGGAAGCGCTTGGCCTTACGCCATCAGGAGTCAGCCGAGCAGTTTCGCGGCTGGAGGCGCGCATCGGCGTGCGCCTGCTCGATCGTACCACGCGAGCATTGCGGCTTACGGATGATGGCGCGCGGTTTTATGAGCAGGTCGTGCCGCTGCTCGGCGGCATCGAGGAGGCCGCGACGACGGTGGCGGGTGTCGCTCAATCCGTACGCGGCCGTCTGCGCATCAATGTCGACCCCTATTTTTCCCGCCTCGTCCTGGCGCCGCGGCTCGGCGCCTTCCTCGACCTCTATCCCGACCTGCAGATCGAGATCCTGACCCGCAACGAGATCGGTGATCTTGTGGCCGACGGCATGGATGTAGCCCTGCGCTTCGGCGAGCCGCCGCAGACCTCGCTGATTGCCCGGTTGCTTCTGGAAACCCGCGTGATGACGGTTGCAGCACCCGCCTATATCGAGCGTTATGGCCGGCCGAAAACGCCGGCCGACGTCGCGAACCATCTCTGCATCCACTATCAGGACCCGAGCACCGGGCGCGCATTCGAATGGGAATTCCGACGCGGGTGCAAGGTCATCCCGGTCGAGACGCGCGGCCGCATCCTGGTCAACGATGCCGGGACGACGCTCGGAACCTGCCTTGCTGGCCTCGGTATCGCTCAGGTCTTCACGCTCGGCATCACGGATTTTCTGGACCGCGGAGAGCTTGTCGACCTTTTTCCGGACTGGAAGGACGAGCTTTACCCGCTTTACGCCTTTTACCCGTCCCGCCACCATGTGCCGGCAAAGGTGCGCGCCTTCATCGACTTCTGCGTCGACATTCTCGGCTGACGCTGCTGCCGATTGCCTATTATGCGCCAAAGGCTTAGGTTCATGGGCACAAAAACAGGCGACGGGTTCGAGCCATGGTTCTCGCGGGAAAACGCATCCTTCTTATCATTTCCGGTGGCATCGCGGCCTATAAGAGCCTCGACCTCATCCGGCGGCTGCGCGAGCGCGGCGCCTCAGTCCGCCCGATCATGACATCGGGGGCACAGCAATTCATCACGCCGCTTGCCGTCGGCGCATTGGCGGCGGATCATGTCTTCACCGACCTGTTTTCCCGACAGGATGAGCAGGATGTCGGCCATATCCGGCTGGCGCGGGACTGCGACCTGGTGCTGATTGCGCCGGCGACTGCCGATCTCCTCGCCAAGATGGCCAATGGCCTGGCCGATGACCTTGCGTCGACCGTGCTGCTCGCGACCGACCGGCCCGTACTCGCAGCACCCGCGATGAATCCGAAGATGTGGGCGCATCCGGCGACGAAGCGCAACATCGAGACATTGAGGGGCGACGGCATCCGCTTCGTCGGGCCTATGGCCGGCGAAATGGCCGAGAGCAAGGAGGCAGGCACCGGCCGCATGGCGGAGCCGCTAGAGATCGTCGCTGCCGCCGAGATGCGGCTGGATGATGGGGCAAGACCGCTCGCCGGCAGAAAGGCCGTCGTCACGTCGGGTCCGACGCATGAGCCGATCGACCCGGTGCGTTACATCGCCAATCGTTCTTCCGGCCGGCAAGGGCATGCTATCGCCTCGGCACTCGCGGCCCTTGGCGCCGATGTCACACTAGTCACCGGGCCTGTTTCGATCCCCGATCCGATGGGCATGCACGTCGTTCATGTCGAGCGGGCAGAAGAGATGCGCGATGCCGTGCTTTCGGCTCTTCCGGCCGATATCGCCGTGATGGTCGCGGCCGTCGCCGACTGGCGCGTCGCCTCTGCCGCCGATCAGAAGATCAAGAAACATCCGGGCGAATCCATTCCGACGCTGGCGCTCACCGAAAATCCCGACATCCTGAAAACCGTCGGCCATCACACGCAGCGGCCGAAGCTCGTCATCGGCTTTGCCGCCGAAACGCAGGATGTCGAGGCGAATGCCAGGGCGAAACTGGAGCGCAAGGGCGCCGACATGATCGTCGCCAACGATGTCTCGCCGGCAACGGGCATCATGGGCGGTATGCGGAACAGCGTAAAACTCATCCGCCATCACGGCGTGGAGCAGTGGCCCGATCTCGACAAGGAAGAAGTGGCAGCGCGTCTGGCGGCTTTGATTGCCGAACAGTTCAAGCCGGGATCGTGACGGGCGCCTGCGGCCCGGCGGACGCGCGCTTTTCCGGCTGGAAGGGCGTGATATGCACGCCCATATCGTCGATCAATACTGCGCTGCCATCCGGAACTTCCGTCCAGGCATCGATATCGTCGTTCAACGGCTCGGATACGAGGCAATAGCCAATGCCGACAGGCGAGGCATAAAGTGTCGGCGCCTTGCGGTCGGTGGCGTAGCGCACCGCATATAGCGACTTTCCATCGGAAAAAGCGGCCGTGAAGCGCACCAGCGCCGAACCGGTCAGATGAACCGACAGGCCCTCGGCAAAACCGATGGCTTCCGAAATCGCGGCAAACGGATTGGATGCAAGACCGAATTGCAAGGCCAGCAGGAACAGAAGCTCGGAATCGGTCGTGCCGCCGCGGGCATGAAAAAGCTGATCGTCGAGCATGGATTCCATCGGCCGACGCAAACGGTCGAAATTGGAAATCTGCCCGTTGTGCTGGAAAGACCAGTTCCCATGCACGAAAGGATGGCAATTGTCCCGACGCGTGCCGCCGCCGGTCGCGGCGCGGACATGGGCGAGAAAGAGTGGCGAACGGATCTGCCGCGCCAAGCTCTTGAGATTGCAATCGGACCAAGCCGGGAGGATATCGCGATAACGGCCGGGCTCTGGCCGGTCGCCATACCAGGCGATACCAAATCCGTCACCGTTGGTTGCCGTCTTGGCGCGTGTGGCGCAGTGGGATTGTTCGATCAGGGAGTGGGCAGGCGAAGACACCAGCTCCTCCAGATAGAGGGGGTCTCCACGATAGGCTGCCCAGCGACACATACGTCTTTCGCTCCAATTCCCGCTCGCTCCCTGTCCCGCGGGAGAATGTCAAAATCAAGGACGATTGTTCGTGCGGAATAGGTAATAAACTCTTAATTTACCAAGAATTGAGGGGTGAAAGTGACAGATTCTTGACACGCCGTCCGATCACGTTTCGGCGTCGCAACATTATTCTTATGTGAACGTGCCGACTTTTAAGCGGCTTTTCGCCCCACGCTGCATAGCTTGATGAAAATGTCGGCTTGGCCTATATTTCCGGAGTGAGGGGCGGGTTGCAGCCCACCCCTCGTTTATTTCGCGATTAGAAAGTCACCCGGACCTCAAGCTGCCAGCTAGTCCGGGTTTTTCTTATGCGAAACGTGACGCTAAATGGAAACCACATAGCTCACCTCCTTGTTGACGGCGAGGCCGATCGCCACGGTCGAGGTTGCACATCTTCCCCGATCCTGTCCGCTGGCACAGACAGGTGCCACTTCCGCTACCAACTGCCACGATTAATATCACGCAAAAGTTGAACGAACCCTTGCGTTTCAATGCGTCACGAAGAGTGAAACATTCCGCCTTTGAACACCCTTGAATTCAGTGAAATTTGAGTTACGTTAGGCATATCGTCAACGTAGCGAAAGGAAGGTGATCCAATGTCTAGTGAGATTTCGGTCCGCGTATCAGGCATGGAAATGGTTGTGAGCGTTGCGAGGCAGCCCTCGCTCTGATCAAGCCTTCCGGAAGCGTCTTGCGCTTCAGGCCAGTTACGGGCCAAAACTCATGGAAGGGTCGCTTCGTGCGGCCCTTTTTTGCATCTATCGGTTGCCTATATTGCGGTACTTAGGGCTGTCATTGCCGGAATAAACCTCCGTCGTGGTCGTTTTTCTCTTGCCGAACGAAAAGTGCGCCATAGCTAAACCTCCATGACTTACAAGGAACAGCCCGAACAGGGTGAAGCCGAGCCAGCGCCGCCGAATGAGCCGGCGCTTACCGCACTCTCATTGTATCCTGACGAATGGGCGCTGTTCCTCGATATAGACGGAACGCTGCTCGATCTCGCGGAGACCCCGGAAGCGATCGCCGTACCTCCGAGCCTGCCCTCTGTACTTGAGACGCTCTCACGCCGGCTCGGCGGCGCGCTGGCGCTGGTGACCGGGCGCGCGGTTGCCTTTGTGGACCCTCTGTTTGCTCCCTTCCACTTCTCTGTCGCCGGCCTGCATGGCGCCGAACGACGCGATGGGGCGGGACGCCTGCGGCGCGCGCTGATACCGCATGCCTTCCATGAGATGAAGCTCATGATCGCGCGGGAGGTCGAGGCCTGGCCCGGCGTTCTCGTCGAGGACAAAGGGGCTGCGGTCGCCGTTCACTACCGGCTGGCGCCCGAGCGCGAAGCTGACGTCGCCGAAGTGATGCAGCGCTATCTGCAGGAAGCCGGCCCGGACTGGATCCTGCAGCACGGCAAGCTTGTGGTCGAAATTTGTCCGGCGCATGCGAGCAAAGGGCATGCCGTCGAGGCCTTTCTCAATGAGCCCCCCTTCAACGGGCGGCGGCCTCTCGCGATCGGTGACGACGTCACCGACGAGACCATGTTCGCCGTCGCGAACCGCCTCGGCGGTCAATCCGTGCGCATCGGCCCGCCCAAGGGCAAGACGCTCGCCCGTGCATCCATTCCCTCGCCCGCGCGTTTAAGAGAGATACTCGCAGCGCTCGCCAAATAATCACTTTTTGGTCATTTCGGCCTACCGCCGCGGCCCTCTCGAAAGGAGCATTCCGTGAGTCGTCTCATCATTGTTTCCAACCGTGTTTCCGTCCCCGACAACCAAGGTGCGGCGGCGGCGGGTGGGCTTGCCGTGGCGTTGCAGGCTGCCCTTGCCGAACGCGGCGGCGTCTGGATGGGCTGGTCCGGCAAATCGAGCGGCGATATCGAACCCGAACCGCTGGTGCTGACCGAAGACGGCAACATCACCTACGCGCTGACCGATCTCACCCAGACCGATGTCGAGGAATATTACCAAGGCTTCGCAAACCGCGTGCTCTGGCCGATCTGCCATTACCGGCTGGACTTGGCCGAATATGGCCGCAAGGAAATGGCCAGCTATTTCCGCGTCAACCGCTTCTTCGCCCACCGGCTAGCGCCGCTCGTCGAGCCCGATGATATCATCTGGGTGCATGACTACCATCTTATTCCGCTGGCGGCAGAACTGAGGCAAATGGGGTTCAAGAACCGCATCGGTTTCTTCCTGCATATTCCCTGGCCGCCGGCCGATGTGCTCTTCACCATGCCCGTGCACGAGGAAATCATGCGGGGTCTCTCCTCCTATGACCTCCTCGGCTTCCAGACCAAATACGATCTCGAAAATTTCGCTGGCTGCCTGAAGCGCGAAGGCATGGGCGTCGAAAACAGCCCAGGCCATTTCAGCGCACACGGCCACAACTTCCGCGGCGGTGCTTACTCGATCGGCATCGAGACCGCGGCCTTCGCCGCTTTCGCCCGCAAGGCCGCAGCCCACAGCATGGTGCGCAAAGCGCGGCAAAGCGTCGAAGGCCGCGACCTGATCATCGGCGTCGACCGGCTCGATTATTCCAAAGGGATCACGCAGCGCATCGACGCGTTCGAACGCTTCATCACCAACAATCCGGCCCATCACCGCCGCGTCACCTATCTGCAGATCACGCCGAAATCGCGCTCCGAAGTGCCGGAATACGAGGCGATGCAGCATGCCGTCGCTGAGCAGGCAGGCCGGGTCAACGGCGCGATCGGCACCGTCGACTGGGTGCCGATCCGCTACATCAACCGCTCGATCAGCCGCCCGGTCCTGGCTGGCCTCTATCGGCTGGCGAAAGTCGGCCTGGTGACGCCCCTGCGCGACGGCATGAACCTCGTCGCCAAGGAATATGTGGCGGCGCAGGACCCGGATGATCCCGGCGTGCTGGTGCTCTCGCGTTTCGCCGGTGCGGCGCGCGAATTGAAAGGTGCGCTGCTGGTCAACCCCTATGACGTCGATGGCACCGCAAATGCCCTGGCGCGCGGCATCAATATGCCGCTGGAAGAACGGCGCGAGCGCTGGCGCGGCATGATGGACCATCTGCTGGAAAACGATGTTTCGCGCTGGTGCGATACCTTCCTGACCGACTTGAGGGCGGAGTAATGAGCAACGGCTACATTGCTGCCGCTTCCCTGACCAGCCATTCCGTCAGCCGCTCGGCATGCATGCTCTGCGACTTCGGCGGCAGAAGCCAATAGCCGCGGTTCGGCCCGTCCAGCACCGGACCGGCGGTCACCAGCATGCGCCCGGCCAACAGTGAATCCACCAGTCCCATCCAACCGAGTGCCAGCCCCTGTTCGCCGATCGCAGCCTGGACGACCAGCGAATAGGTGTTGAACCGCAGGTCGCCATGGCCAGCATAGGTATCCCGAGTGATGCCAAGTGCCGCAAAATAGCTCTTCCAATCGAACCAGGGCGATGGTGTTTCCGTGTCCAGATGCACCAGCGTCGCTTGCGCCAGACGGCTGGGATCGCTGAAAGGACCGTATTTATCGACGAAGCCCTGCGTACAAATCGGCGCTACCTTCTCAGGCAACAACAATGCCACTTCCGGCCCGAACTCTTCCCGCGCGCCAAAGACGACGGCGACATCGCCGCTTTCCGAATGGCTACGCTCCTGCCGTTGCGTGGCGACGATCTGAATATCCAGCTCCGGATGAAGCAGGCGAAACCGATGCATGCGCGGGATCAGCCAGAGCGCCGAGAAGGCATAGTCGGTCTTGAGCCGCACTGCCGGCCGCTGCGCCTCAGCGCGAAAGCTGCGCACCAGCGAATCGATACCACCGACCACCTTCTCCGCGATCTCGAACAGACGGCGGCCTTCCGAGGACAGCTCGACGCCGCGATGCTGGCGCTCGAAGAGCGTGACGCCCATCTGCTCCTCGATCCGCCGGATCTGATAGCTGACTGCAGGCTGGGTCAATCCAAGGTTTGCGGCTGCGGATGACAGGCTGCCCGAGCGCGCCACCTCGACAAAAATTCGCAGCCATCCGAGGTCTACGGGCCGCTCAGCCATAAAAATTCCTTTTGTCACCCATTGAAAAAAGCCTGCTTCACAGGCCGAATGCTACTGATGTTCAATAAAATGAGCAAATAATAAAAGGGAACTGTCGTCATGCGAATTTCTGCCATGGGCCGGCTTGCCGTCGGCGCTTTCTTGTCCGCCTTGTCCTTCGCCGGCGTCGCCAAGGCCGATGGCGATTCCTGCCGCACCATCCATCTGTCCGATCCGGGCTGGACCGACATCACCTCGACCAATGGGGTGACGGGCGTGCTGCTTGGCGCACTCGGCTATGTGCCAGATATCAAGACGCTCTCCGTGCCGATCGGCTATCAATCGATGAAAACAGGCGAGATCGACGTCTTCCTCGGCAATTGGATGCCGGCACAGAAAGCCTTCGTCGATGACCTCAACAAGGCGAAAGCTGTCGAAGTGCTGAACCGCAATCTTCAGGGCGCGAAATTCACCCTAGCCGTTCCGACCTATATCGCCGACAAGGGCATCAAGGATTTTGCCGACCTGCAGAAACATGCCGACGACTTCGACCACAAGATCTATGGCATCGAACCCGGCGCGCCGGCCAATGCTAATATCCAGAAGATGATCGACGCCAACGACTTCGGCCTGAAGGGCTGGGAACTGGTGGAATCGAGCGAGCAGGCAATGCTGTCGCAGGTCGAGCGCGCCGGCAAGGACAAGCACGCCATCGTCTTCCTCGCCTGGGCGCCGCATCCGATGAATGAACGCTTCAAGATTGCCTATCTCTCCGGCGGCGACGCCTATTTCGGCCCGGACTACGGCGGTGCACAAGTCTACACGCTGGCGCGCAGCGGTTGGTCCGCCACCTGCCCAAACGCCGCAAAATTGTTCCACAATCTGACCTTCGACATCGGCATGGAAAATTCGTTGATGGGTTCGATTCTCGGTGGCCAGGATGCTAAGACTGCGGCGACCGCTTGGCTGAAGGCACATCCCGAGGCTCTGACGCCCTGGCTTGCTGGCGTGACGACGATCGACGGCAAGCCCGGCGTCGATGCCGTCAAGGCCGCGGTCGGCCTTTAATCCGTCGAGGACATCCAACATGGCGCGCCCGAATATCCTCATCCTCATGGTCGATCAGTTGAACGGAACATTGTTTCCCGACGGCCCGACCGATTTTCTCCATGCACCCGTGCTGAAGGCACTGGCGAAACGCTCCGTGCGCTTCGCCAACAGCTATACGGCAAGCCCGCTCTGCGCGCCGGCGCGGGCTTCCTTCATGTCGGGACAACTGCCGAGCCGCACCCGCGTTTATGACAATGCCGCCGAATTTGCCTCCGATATCCCGACCTTCGCGCATCATCTGCGGGCAGCCGGCTACCAGACGGCGCTCTCCGGCAAGATGCACTTCGTCGGGCCGGACCAGATGCATGGCTTCGAGGAGCGGCTGACCACCGATATCTACCCCGCCGATTTCGGCTGGACGCCGGACTATACGAAACCGGGCGAACGCATCGACTGGTGGTATCACAATCTCGGTTCGGTGACCGGAGCCGGCGTCGCCGAGATCACCAACCAGATGGAATATGACGACGAAGTCGCCTATCACGCCACCCGCAAACTGCTCGACCTGTCGCGCGGACATGATGAGCGGCCCTGGTGCCTGACCGTCAGCTTCACCCATCCGCACGACCCTTATGTCGCCCGCCGCCGCTTCTGGGATCTCTACGAGGACTGCCCGGCGCTCGACCCCGATGTCGCGGAAATTCCCTTCGACGAACAGGACCCGCATTCGCAGCGGCTGATGAAGGCGAGCGACCATACCGCCTTCGACATCACGCCCGAACAGGTGCGCCAAGCCCGGCGCGGCTATTTCGCCAATATTTCCTATGTCGACGAAAAGATCGGCGAAATCCTCGACGCGCTGGAGCGCGGTCGCATGGCCGACA
Source organism: Rhizobium sp. SEMIA4064 (assembly GCF_003025035.1). Lineage (GTDB taxonomy): Bacteria > Pseudomonadota > Alphaproteobacteria > Rhizobiales > Rhizobiaceae > Rhizobium > Rhizobium paranaense. The sequence continues at coordinate 116,131 of NZ_PYJN01000005.1, read as the reverse complement.
ACACCATCGTGCTCTTCGTTTCCGACCATGGCGATATGCTCGGCGAACGCGGATTGTGGTTCAAGATGAACTTCTTCGAAGGCTCCGCCCGCGTGCCGCTGATGATTGCCGCGCCCGGCTGGAATGCCCGGCGCATCGATCAGCCGGTGTCGACGCTCGATGTAACGCCGACGCTTGCCGGCCTTGCCGGGCTCGATATCGCCTCGCTGCGGCAATGGACGGATGGAGAGGATCTTGCTCCGCTCGTCCATGGCAGGGGAAACCGTGGCCCGGTGCCGATGGAGTATGCAGCGGAAGGATCGGAAGCGCCGCTCGTCGGTCTGCGTGACGGTCGCTACAAGCTGACGCTCTGCGACAAGGACCCGCCCCTACTTTTCGATCTCGACGCCGATCCCAAAGAGCTCACCAATCTTGCGGACGATCCCGCATACGCAGAAATCCTGGCGCGGCTGACCGAGCAAGCCAGGCAGCGCTGGAATCTCGCCACCTTCGACGCCGCCGTGCGCGAAAGCCAGGCGCGGCGATGGGTGGTCTATGCGGCGCTCCGCAACGGTGCCTACTATCCATGGGACTACCAGCCGCTGCAGAAGGCGTCCGAGCGCTATATGCGCAACCATATGGACTTGAACGTGCTGGAGGAGAACCAGCGTTTTCCGCGTGGAGAGTAAGGTTTTTGTGGCCGAGATTTTCGGAAGTCGATATGGTCGCGCCGATATATCGGAGAAATATTCATGAAAATCAGTGCACGCAACCGTCTCAGGGGCAAAGTCGTCGAAGTCACCAAGGGTGCCACGACGGCCCATATCCGCATCGATATCGGCAACGGCTCGATCGTCACCTCCTCGATCACCAATGAGGCGGTCGATGAACTAGGCCTGACGGTCGGCTCCGACGCCTATGCCGTCATCAAGGCCTCCGACGTCATGGTCGCTGTCGACTAGAGCGGTTCAGCGTTTCACGGAATCGCTTTCCCGCTCTATCCCTTTGGTTTGACGCATTCCGGACGGAAAACCGCTACGCACTTTTCCTGGAAGTGCTCTAATACCCAAAATGAGCATGATCTTGTCCGAAAACCGCTTCGGGATCATGGTTCACGCCTTCTGACAAAAATGCGCCGTCTTGCCGTCGCCGGTCTGAAAATCGCCAGGCCGCGGCGGCGCGATCGGTTTGAACAGCGTGCGGTCCGGCTTCAGGTCGAGAAGCGGCGTGCCATCCAGGCAATCAAGACCGCGCACGAGTAAGACGGCGCCTTCGACTGCCTCCAACTTGACGATGGAGGTGCCGATCGGGTTTGGCCGCACCGGCGAGCGCAGCGAAAATGTGCCGTGCACCTTGCTATTGCTGGCCGGGCTTTGCAGCACGAGATCGCGACGCGAGCGGTCCAGCCAATAGAGGATTTCCAGCCGCTCGAAATTCTCCACGCCCTTCAGCGCCGGCACCCAGGGCTCGAAAATCTCGATCCGGCAGAGCGGACCGTCATGCCGTCCCTGGCGCGGCGTCTCCATGCGGGAAGTCCACGGCGTCGAAATGCGGCCGATGAAGACAAGACCGGCGTCTGTCGCCGCCGGCGGCGCAATGGCGACTTCGTTTTCGCGGATTTCGTTTTCACGGACCATGATTTCCCTCCGATGCGTCGGCACCATCATCCAACGGAACAATAGTTCGACGGCACTATGGCATAGCGTTATATCTCAAGGAATATCCCGAGCGCCAAAATGCACGCTGTTTGGTGCAACAGATGGCGCATTGACGATGTGGAAATTTCTGTCTAGCTGTATCGTCATGAAGATCGCAACGGTTCTTATCGTAGTGGTAGAGCGCATGGGCAGGATGGCGTAGCCATCCGGCGAAAGCACCCATGCGCGGAAAGTAGGCTCCTGACGGGGCCTTTTTTTATGCCCGGAAATTGGGCCGCGCCTCGTCAGACTTTCGCTATTTCCCACCATAAGACGGACGAGACCATGACGAGCGATAGTCCCCTACAGACTTCCAGCACGCAGATGACCGCGATCGCTGCCCCTCCCCGCCTGACAACCCTGATCTTGCTTTCGGCTCTTGCGGTGCTGCCGGTGAACATGATCTTGCCCTCACTGCCGCATATAGCCGCGACGTTCCAGGCCGATTTCGCACTCGTGAACCTTTCAGTCGCCGGCTATTCGATTATCACCGCGCTCTTAGAAGTCATCGGCGGCGCGATATCGGATCGGTTTGGACGAAGGCAGGTCGTATTGATCGCTCTCTCCATCTTCATCGTCGCATCCATTGGCTGCGTTTTGGCTCCGAATATCGGCGTTTTCCTGCTGTTTCGCGCGATGCAGGCCTGTATCGCACCCTGCTATTCCGTCGCCCTAGTCGTCATCAAGGAAACGTCGGGCGAACGCGAAGCCGCCAGCAAATTCGGATATCTGGCCATGGGATGGGCACTAGCACCCATGATCGGCCCTCTGTTTGGCGGAGCGCTGGACGAGCTGTTCGGATGGCGGGCATGCTTCGTTGTCCTGGCGATCCTGGGCGTCGGCGCCTTCGCTTTGTCCATGCGCGAACTGAGGCAAACGGCAGTGCCCTCATCGAGGACAAGCGGGGCCTATCTTGCCTCCTATAGGCTGCTGCTCGGCTCGGTACGGTTTTGGGCTTACACCCTCTGCATGGCCTGCTCGATGGGGGTGCTTTATGCGTTCCTGGGCGGTGCGCCATTGGTTGTCGGCGACACACTTGGCGGATCGAGCGCGAAGCTCGGCTTCTACATGGGGCTGGTTCCCGCCGGCTTCATTCTGGGCAGCTATTTGGCCGGCCGTTACGCCTCGAAGATCCCGCTCGCCACCATTCTCGTTCTTGCGCGTCTCCTGACCTGCGTCGGTCTGTCGGTCGGCCTGATCCTTTCGACGCTGGGCATCACCCATAGTCTGGCATTCTTTGGACCCTGCATGTTCATCGGCTTGGGCAATGGGTTGACCATGCCCGCCGCAAATAGCGGCGCACTGTCCGTGCGACCCGATCTTGTCGGCACCGCTGCGGGACTGGCCGCTGCCATGAGAATTGCCGGCGGAGCGCTGATAGGCTCCATCGCCGGTCTATTTCTTGAACGATCGGCGGCAATCCATACACTGTTTGCCTTGATGCTCGTATCGGCATCGCTCGCATTGCTGGCTGCACTTTACGTCGCGCGCGTCGAGCGACGTGTGGTCAAGCGGGTTTCATAGAGGGCGGCGGCATGATCATCGTTAGCCGGCTTTTCAGCCCCTGCGACGACAGTTGTATTACCGATGGATAACCTGTCATAAAAATTGTAGGATCATGTGTCTCTATTGCAAAATGCCATCGCGCCGATCGTGATCGCGATGAAATGCCGTTTGATGCAATCAGTTTCGCGCTCGGCGCATGCTTTCGAAATCCACATCCAAATCACTCTGAAACCTGGTGGGCGGACTCATGGATACTCTCTTCAAAAGCAGCAGCAATTTCGCTTCTCTTTCGCTCAAGGACTTGGTGGAGGCGCGCGATCTCTTCCACTACCATTTGATGAACAAGAAGAATGTGGTGGCGACGGCGCTCGGTCTCTACAGAATTCGCAAGAGCGACCCCTGGCCTTCGAAAGACGAGCAGGCGCTGCGCAAGCGTTCACCGGAGAGCGAACGGCGAACGCTTTTCAACTCGGAAGTACGCCCCTATTCCTGGCCTTGCGTCTATGTGTTCGTCTCCAGTTGGGAATATGAGAAGGATCTGGCGAAACAAGATCCCTCCGATGTCGTTCCTAAGACGCTCTATCTCCCGGACGGGCGGACCGTGCCGGTATGTGTCATCGAAGCGCGCAAACAGCCGCTATCCAAAGACCTGAAGGTCAAGCTCGACACCCGGACGCCGCGCAATCTGCTGGCGCCGGGCTCGGCCATCATCAACGAGGATGGCCAGGGCATGACGCGTCTCGCGACCGCGGGCTGCATCGTGCGCGATAGCGAACGCTATTTCGTGATGACCAATCGGCATGTCGTCGGCGGACCGGGAACGGAGATCAGCGCCTTGCAGACACATCGCCGCCCCAAGATCGGCGTCGCCGCAAAAAAGGGCCTTGGCAGACAGGACTTCCGAACGATCTATCCGAATTTCCCGTCCACGAACCAGCGGCTGCTGATGGATGTCGGATTGGTGGAACTTGACAACATCCTACAATGGAAAACCGAGTTTCCCGGCATCGCGCCCATCGGTTCGGTGCTGGATCTCTATGACAACAGCTTCAGCCTCAAGCTGATCACCATGAAAGTGGTCGGCCAGTCGGCTGTGACCGGCAAAATCAGGGGCGAAATCCACGGCCTGTTCTATCGCTATAAGGCGATGGGTGGATCGGACTATATCAGCGATTTCCTGATCGGGCCGGAAACCTATGGCATCGACAGGGATCGCCTGAAGATCGAGGAAGAAGCTGAAGCGCACGATCGGGCGGAGAATATCAGTCTCGGCGTTCATCATGGCGATTCCGGCACGGTCTTCTTCATCGAACATGCCGAGGAGAGCGACCGCGACCATCCGAAGGATGCCAGGAAGATCACCTATTACCCCTTCGCGCTGTTGTGGGGGAAAGAGGAATTCTTCGAAGGCGGCGAAAGCCTATCCCAGCCCTATGCCCTCGCCACATCCCTCAGCACGGCGCTCGATCACTTGGACCTCGATTTGGTGCGCGACATCAATCTGGATCAGGATTTCATCTGGGGATGGGTCGGGCACTACATCATCGGCCGCTCCCTGCCCTTGTCCGGAGATCTCGTGACGTCACAGACCCTGCAAAGGTTGCTCGACAATAATCTCGATCTGCTGGCGCTCACTCCGGACGACGCGCTCGGCAACGATCCCCGCGTTCTCGAAAAGGATGATACCGAGGTTCATTTCGTGCCGCTGGCCGACGTTCCGGACAATGTCTGGAAAAGCAATGTCAATTTCATCATGGTGGAGGGGCCTGACGGCAAGAAGCAGCGCAAGATCGGACCCGGCAGTCGCGGACAGAATGACAATCCGAACCATTTTGCCGATCTGGACCTTCCCTATCAGAATGGCGAGACGTTTCTCGCCCTCAATCAATCCGCACCGGACACCTACCTCAATCCGGAAGCCTGGATCGACTATTTTGCTTCGATCAAGCCTCAATATGACGCCTGGGCGCAATTGCTCGATCCCAATGCCGATCTGCGCAACAAGCACTGGGGAGCCCTGCCCTTCAGAGTTCATCAGCTATTCGACATCATGGTGAAGGCAGCCAGGGATGGCGACGCGGCGATGTTCCTTTGCGCCGGCGGCGTCCTCATCCACTATATGGGCGATGCCTGCCAACCGCTGCACACCTCCTATCTTTCGCAGGGCGATCCGGCCAAGGTTGTTCCCCGCCCACGGTCACCCAAGATGAAACTGGAAGCCGACGGCGTCCATGTGGGCTACGAAGACGACATGATCGCCTATGGCTATCAGAACAAAAAACTCGGCCAGGAACTCGCACAGCGCATTACAGCTCTCGCAGCCGAGCCGATGCCGGCAATCGCCAATGGCTATGATGCCAGCAAGGCGGTCATTGCTCTGATCGCCGACACGCAAAGGGATATCGCGCCAAGGGATATCGTCGATAAATGGGTTGAGCTTATCGGCCAACCCGCCAAGGAAAAGGCGGCGGCGATGTGGGACGACTTCGGCGACCGCACCATCACCTGCATGGCGCGCGGCACCCGCTATCTGGCGAAGATCTGGCAGGCGGCCTGGGACGCGGGCAATGGCGATGCCGATATCCCGGCAGCGACCGCTGTCACGGAAGCGGCCATCATGGCGCTCTACAACGATCCGGACAAAATGCCGTCGGTAGCGCTCGACCGCTACCCGGCCGATCGGAATGCCGATTGGTCAAAGATAACACGGAACGTGCAGGCATAAGGCGCTGCGACGTTCAGATGAGAACTGAAATCACGCCGCCTTGACGGCGTGATATTCCTTGATGGCGACCATCTTGATAGCCGGATAACGTTCGGATTCGTAGCGCAGCGAAAAGCCGTCCTGGGCGAGGAAGACCGGATCGCCGTCGAGGTCGCGGGCGATGTCGCCACGGCGGGCAGTGACGAATTTGTCGAGGTCGACAGCCTGATCGGCAGATATCCAGCGGCAGACGGAGAAGCGCGACATTTCGAAGGAGACCGGCAGGCCATATTCGGCCATCAGCCGCTCCTTCAGAACGTCGAGCTGCAGTGCGCCGACCACGCCGACGATGGCGGGAGAGCCATCCTCGGGTGAGAAGAGCTGCACCACGCCCTCTTCGGCCATCTGTTGCAGCGCTTCCTTCAGCTTTTTCGCCTTCATCGCGTCTTCAAGGCGGACGCGGCGCAGGATTTCCGGCGAGAAGTTCGGCACACCCTGGAAGACCAGGGATTCGCCTTCCGTCAGCGTGTCGCCGATGCGCAGCGTGCCGTGATTGGGAATGCCGACGACATCGCCAGCATAGGCGGTATCGGCGAGCTGGCGCTGCGAGGCAAAGAAGAATTGCGGTGCGGTCAGGCCAAGCTGCTTGCCGGTGCGCGACAGCCGGGCCTTCATGCCGCGTTCCAGCTTGCCGGAGCAAATGCGCGCGAAGGCGATGCGGTCGCGGTGGTTCGGGTCCATGTTGGCCTGGATCTTGAAGACGAAGGCCGTCATCTTGTCGTCGGTCGCTTGCACGGTCCGGATATCGGCAACCTGATCGCGCGGCGGCGGCGCAAAGTCACCCAATGCGTTGATGAGATCACGAACACCGAAATTGCGAAGAGCCGAGCCGAAGAAAACCGGCGTCATATGGCCTTCCAGGAAGGATTCACGGTCGAAGGGACGGCAGGCTTCGATAGCGAGCTCGGTCTCGTCGATGAAGGCTTGCCGCTCATTTTCCGGCAACCGGTTGGCGATGGCCTGCGGGCCGTTGACCAGGGTCGCCTCTACCTCGGTATCGGAGCCACGGGCGGTATTGTCCGCTAGGTGATAAGAACCGCAGAAGGTCTTCGATCGGCCGATCGGCCAGGTGACCGGAGCGGTGTCCAGCGCCAGCTTTTCTTCCACTTCATCGAGAATTTCAAAGGGATCGCGGCTTTCGCGGTCCATCTTGTTGATGAAGGTGATGATCGGGATGTCGCGCATGCGGCAGACTTCGAACAGCTTCAGCGTCCGCGGCTCGATACCCTTGGCGGCGTCGATGACCATGACGGCGGCATCGACTGCCGTCAGCGTGCGATAGGTATCGTCGGCGAAGTCCTCGTGACCGGGCGTATCGAGAATGTTGAAGACGTTGCCGTCATATTCAAAGGTCATGACCGAGGTCACGACCGAGATGCCGCGCTCGCGCTCGATCTTCATCCAGTCGGACCGCGTCTGCATGCGATCCTTCTTGGCCTTGACCTCGCCGGCAAGCTGAATGGCGCCGCCGAACAGCAGCAGCTTTTCGGTGAGCGTCGTCTTGCCCGCGTCCGGGTGGGCGATAATAGCGAATGTGCGGCGGCGGGAAACCGCCTCGGCGAGACTTTCGGCCATGCTTGTGAAATCCTGTGAATTGCGGCTGTATCTAGCGATTCAAAGGCGCAATTGCAATTGACCTCAGCGGTTCGAGCACAAACTAATGCCGTATGACCATTCACACCGATACGCGCCCGACGCTGAACCTCATCCGCCTGGCCCACGGCCAGAGCCTCGATCTGCCCGCCTACGAGACCAAGGGGGCCGCCGGCATGGACCTGCGCGCGGCCGTCGAGGAAGGTGCGACCCTGACGATCGCACCGGGCAAACGGGCACTGGTGCCGACGGGCTTCATCATGGAGATCCCCGAGGGTTTCGAAGCCCAGATCCGCCCCCGCTCCGGCCTCGCCTTCAAGCACGGTATCACCTGCCTCAACACGCCGGGTACCGTTGACAGCGATTATCGCGGCGAAGTGAAGGTACTGCTCATCAATCTTGGCGAAGAGCCGTTCGACATCACGCGCGGCATGCGCATTGCGCAGATGGTGATTGCGCCGGTCACGCAGGCGCGTGTTGCTGAGATCGCCGAAGTCAGCGAAACCACGCGCGGGGCCGGCGGCTTCGGCTCGACCGGCGTGTGACGGCGGAATTTAACGCGAAAGCGGCGGCAATCGCCGTTTGACCGGGGTCGCCTTGATCATCGATGTATTGGTTTCCGCGCGCTCGGTGATCTTGTCGAGAATGCCGTCAAGCTCACCCATCGAGCGCACCACCAACCGGCCGATGAAACAGTCGTCGCCGGTAACCTTGTCGCATTCGATGAATTCCGGCGTCTCCTGGATAATGCGCTCGACCACATGCAATTGGCCGGGCAGCGGCCGGATGCGCACGATCGCCTGCAGGGGATAACCAACCGCTTCCAGCGCTATATCCACGGTGAAGGCCGCGATGACACCCCGCTCCTCCAGCCGGCGCAGCCGCTCGGCAGCACTCGGCGACGACAGGCCGGCCACTTCGGCCAATTCCTTCAGCGAAATCCGGGCATTGCGCGCCAGGGCGTCCAGCATGCGCTGGTCTATTGTATCGAGCTCCAGAGCTGCATTAGGTATACCCATAACAATGCCTCATATAATTAGGCTGTTTACCCATTAATCTTCATTCAGACTACATCATGCGCTCGCTCGCCGCAATATTATCAGGCTCTGGAAAACGGGAGTCCTGACAATGAACGAGATAAGACGCGGCACAGCGGAAATGACGGCAGCAATGCTGATTTCGGGGACCATCGGCTGGTTCGTGCTGATGTCGGAGCAGCCTGTCACCGGCGTCGTCTTCTGGCGTTGCCTGTTTGGGGCGCTGACTCTTCTTGTCATCTGCGGAGCCATGGGTCTGTTGCGCCCCGGCATTCTCAGCCTGCGGACCTTCGTGATCGCCGTCGGGGGCGGTGTCGCTATCGTCCTCAACTGGCTGCTGCTCTTCGCCGCCTATTCGCATGCCTCGATCTCGATCGCGACGACGGTCTATAATACGCAACCTTTCATGCTGCTCGGCCTCGGCGCACTGTTTCTCGGCGAAAAGATCACGCTCACCAAGCTTTTCTGGCTGGGTCTCGCCTTTGCCGGCATGGCCGTCATCGTCGAAGGCAAGCCGGCGGAAGCAACGGGCGCCGGCAGCTATGCCATCGGCATCCTGTTCTCGCTCGGCGCCGCCTTCTTCTATGCGCTGGCAGCGCTGGCCGCCAAATGGCTGAAGGGCACGCCGCCGCATCTGATTGCACTGATCCAGGTTTCGACGGGCATCCTGATGCTCCTGCCTTTCGCCGACTTTTCCGCCCTGCCGCGCGACGCGGGCGGATGGTCGATCCTCGTCACCATGGGCGTTGTACATACCGGCGTGATGTATGTGCTGCTCTACGGCGCCATCCAGAAGCTGCCGACGCATCTGACCGGGGCGCTGTCTTTCATCTATCCAATCGCCGCCATTGTCGTCGATCGCTTCGCCTTCGGCCATGTGCTCGGCTTGGCACAGATCATCGGTGCCGTGATCATTTTGGCCGCGGCGGCAGGCATGAACCTCGGCTGGACGATCGCCTTGCCGCGTCTTAAAAGCGGTCCTCTTTCAAAGGAAGCCGCTGAATGATCACTTCAGGCAGCCCGTGTTCTGATCTAGCGCTGCGCCTCGAAGGCCATGCGCATGGCAAGCCCCGCAAGCACCGTGCCCATCAGCCAGCGCTGCACCAGCATGAAGGACGGGCGGCTTGAGAAGAACAGCGCGACGGAACCGGCCGTCAGCGCGAAGATGGAGTTGAGCGTCACGCTGACGGCAATGTGGGTGAAGCCGAAAATGACGGACTGGCTGAAGACGCTACCGTTCGCGGGATCGATGAACTGCGGCAGCAGTGAAAGATAGAGGACCGCGACCTTCGGGTTCAGCAGGCTGGTCACCAGGCCCATAGCGAAGAGTTTGCGCGGCCCATCCTTCGGGAGATCGCGGACCTGAAAGGCGGAACGGCCGCCCGGCTTCAACGCATTCCAGGCAAGCCAGGCGAGATAGGCCGCGCCGACGAGACGCAGCGCGTCATAGGCAAAGGGCACGGCGAACAGGAAGGCCGTGATGCCGAGCGCGGCCGAAAGCATGTAGAAGACGAAGCCGAGTGCCACGCCGCCGAGCGAGATCAGCCCGGCCGCCGGCCCCTGCGAGATCGATCGCGACACCAGATAAATCATGTTTGGCCCGGGCGTTACCACCATTCCGACGGCGATCAGGGCAAAGGTGATGATACTGGTCAGATGCGGCATGGAGGTCTCCGGCGGGGGAAATAAATTTAAAAGGCAATTTGGGCGGTCGGGATAAGCTTGATCTCATGCGGGCCGGCATCGAAGCCGTCCAGCAGCATATTGTGATGAGCGATGATCGCCTCGAATGTCAGCTTGCCCATATCGGCGGTCGTATGACCATCCGAGAGCAACGTCACGTCGAAGCCGAGCGAAACGGCACGTCGTGCGGTGGTATCGACACAGAATTGCGTCATGCAGCCGCCGATGACGAGATGGGTGATCCCCTTTGCGCGGAGGCGCGCCTCCAGATCGGTCTCGAAGAAGGAATCGCAGCTCGTCTTATGCACCACGACATCGCCGGCTTCCGGCGCGATTTCGCGGCGCAACTGCCAGCCTTCGCCACGCTTGGCCAGACGATGCGTTCCCTGGCCGTCATGCTGCACGATGAAGGAAGGAATGCCGGCGGCGCGGGCTTTGTGTTTCAGTTCCGCAAGCCGGGCCACGACACCTTCCAGAGCGGCGTCGATCACCGGCTGGCGCTCTGGCGTGCCGAGGCCGGTCAATATGGCATTCTGAAGGTCGATCAGGAGCAATGCGGACGACATGAGAGCCTTATGCAACACGGTTTCGACGGGCCGTTAACTCTTGGTAGTATGTTCGCGCCGTTTGCGCAATCGCTTGAAAAGGCAGGAGCGGTGCGATAGAGCAATGAGCTATCCTGGGAGGAACGGACCATGACGCTCGCAACTCTGCTCGCCTATAGCGGTGCGCTTTTCATTGCGGCAGCAATTCCCGGTCCAGGCATTACGGCGATCGTTGCCCGCGCGCTTGGTTCCGGCTTTCGCGAGACCTTCTTCATGGGCCTCGGCCTCGTGCTCGGCGACACAATCTACCTGACGGCGGTCATTCTCGGCCTCGCTTTCGTGGCGCAGACCTTCACGGAGATCTTCATCGTCATCAAGGTCGCCGGTGCGCTTTATCTCGGCTACATTGCCTGGAAGCTCTGGACGGCCGGGCTGCTCTCCACCGATGTCACGGCAAAAAAATCGACCAGCGTCGGCATGTCCTTCCTGTCCGGACTGCTGGTGACGCTCGGCAATCCAAAGACCATGCTGTTTTACGTGGCACTCGTGCCAACCCTGATCGATATCGGCAGCATTGGGCTTCGCGAATATGCCATTCTGCTCGCGGCGACCTTCGTCGTGCTTCTGGTGGTGCTGATCCCCTATATGCTGCTCGCTTCCCGCGCCCGCACTTTCCTTAAGCGGCCGAAAGCACTGCAGATTTTGAACCGGGTCGCCGCCAGCATTCTCGCCGGCACGGCAGCCTTCATCGCCACCCGGGCCGCCTGAAAAAACCTTTCCCGATAAAACCCTATGCGGAATTCTTTTCTCGCGGTGGGGGATCGGCAAAGTGATCTCATTCTGGTTTCCGGCAGCGTTTGATCTTATTGTGCCTCTACGATTCCAATAAAGGGGGAGCTACCCATGTCCGACACCCGCAAACCAGGCCGCGGCCGCGTCTATGCCTCGATCACCGACACCATCGGTGACACGCCGATCGTACGTCTCGACAAGCTGGCCAAGGAGAAGGGCGTCAAGGCCAACCTTTTGGCGAAGCTCGAGTTCTTCAACCCGATCGCCTCCGTCAAGGACCGTATCGGCGTCGCCATGATCGAGAGCCTGGAAGCGCAGGGCAAGATCACCCCCGGCCGGAGCGTGCTGGTCGAGCCGACCTCCGGCAATACCGGCATCGCACTCGCTTTCGCCGCCGCTGCCAAGGGTTACCGGCTGATCCTCACCATGCCGGAAACGATGTCGATCGAGCGCCGCAAGATGCTGCTCCTGCTCGGCGCCGAGCTGGTGCTGACCGAAGGTCCGAAGGGCATGAAGGGCGCGATCGCCAAGGCGGAGGAACTTGCCGCGACGTTGCCTGACGCCATCATCCCCCAGCAGTTCGAAAACCCGGCCAACCCGGAAATCCATCGCAAGACGACAGCAGAGGAAATCTGGAACGATACGGACGGCCAGGTCGACATCTTCGTATCCGGCATCGGTACCGGCGGCACGATCACCGGTGTCGGCCAGGTGCTGAAAGCCCGCAATCCGAACATCAAGGTCGTTGCCGTCGAGCCAGCCGACTCGCCGATCCTCTCCGGTGGCAATCCCGGTCCGCATAAGATCCAAGGCATCGGCGCCGGCTTCGCCCCGAAGATTCTCGACACGCACATCTATGACGAGATCGTCACCGTCACCAATGACGAGGCGTTCCAGCAGGCACGTCACATCGCCAGGCTCGAAGGCGTGCCGGTCGGCATCTCCTCCGGTGCGGCACTGGCGGCTGCGATCAAGATCGGCCAACGTCCGGAAAACGAAGGCAAAAATATCGTCGTCATCATCCCCTCCTTTGCCGAGCGCTATCTCTCGACGGCGCTGTTCGAGGGTCTGGGCGGCTGATACGGCCTGCTTCGATCGTCAGCTATCGAAAGGGCGCTGCGGCGCCCTTTGTCATTTCAGCCGCTTGATTTACGCCGCCGCGGTCAGCCGTTCGCCGGCAATGCGGTAGGAAATGGCTTCTGCGAGATGGATGCGCCCAACAGTTTGCTTGTCGTCGAGATCGGCGAGCGTGCGGGCCATCTTAAGGATGCGATAATTTCGTACTGGGCTGCTGGAAATGCTCTGGAAGCACTTTCCTCCGTGAGATGTTGGAAGTCTTTATAAAACCTACCAGTGATTAAATCGCCGTCAATTTCGATCTTAGATGGAAACTTGCGATGAAATTACTTAGACTATAGCTTGGCTTCTGAATGTGGGGGACAAATGATTAGCGCGAAAATTCGTATTAAAGTCGGCTCGATGGAACTCGAATATGAAGGCGATCCTGCGTTTCTGACAGGCGGCATCGAGGCTCTGCTGACGACCATGGGTGATTTGGCGGGACGTATACCGAACGAGCCCGCTCAAGCGGCGGGTATAGCAATCGCGAATAGCCCGCCAAGCGAACTAGCTGGGTTTCATTTCTCAACTAACACCATCGCCGCCCATCTCGATGCTAAGACCGGCCCTGAACTTGTCATATGCGCGATGGCACAACTCGAACTCGTTCAAGGAAAATCTTCATCCAGTCGGAGCGAAATACTTGCGGAGATGAAAAGCGCGACAACTTACTTCAACACGAACATTGCTAGTAATTTGAGTAAGAGCCTAAGCAATCTCACGAAAGCTAAGCGCATCAATCAAGTAGGAGCAGGGTCGTATTCTCTTAGCGCCTCTGAAAAGAAAAAGGTTGAGGTCAAGGTTGCTGAAATCGACTGAACTTAAAGACTGGCTCCATAAAAACCTTGACCGGCTAGACAAGCTCCTTTTGGTCCTTGCAACTCAGGACACTCCCATCAGCGTTTCAAAATTGATCGAAGTAGCGGAAAGCGCGGGTTTTCGAGAACCCAAAAAATGGAACGTGTCGGCAATACTTACTGGTTCCAAAGGCAAGGCCATTAGAACTAGTGGTTGGGAGCTCACGTCCGAAGGTAAGATGCATCTCCGTGCTCTGGGCGTGGCTTCGATCAGCCCCGCCGCCATGCAAGTTGCAACCGATCTTCGGCACCATCTATCCAAGGTCGCGGACGCTCAGACGCGAAACTTTGTTGAGGAAGCGATTAAGTGCCACGAGGCAGAACTCTATCGCTCGGCCATAGTCATGTCGTGGCTCGGTGCCATGGATGTACTTCAGAAACATGTTCTCCTCAATCACCTTGCAGGTTTCAACACCGAAGCGACACGCGTCAATAGCAAATGGAAGATGGCGCTAACCCAAGATGATATCGGAAGAATGGGCGAGAGCGATTTTCTCGATCGGATTGAGGCCCTTTCGATTATCGGCAAGAATGTTAAGGCACAATTGAAAGGCTGCCTTGATTTACGCAACGGATGCGGCCATCCGAACAGCTTGAAAGTTTCTGTAAACAAGTCTGCGGCCCATATCGAGACCCTGTTGCAAAACGTCTTCGAGAAATTTTCGTAGTTGCAGCAAAAAATTTGAAAGAATGTGAAGCCGTCGCCTCAAATCAATGAGCGGTCTGCACGTTGCCGGAGATTGTAGGAAGGGTACCACAGCGCCCTTTGTCATTTCAGCCGCTTGATTTACGCCGCCGCGGTCAGCCGTTCGCCGGCAATGCGGTAGGAAATGGCTTCTGCGAGATGGATGCGCCCAACAGTTTGCTTGTCGTCGAGATCGGCGAGCGTGCGGGCCACTTTCAGCACGCGATGATAGCCGCGGGCGGAAAACTTCATCTTCTCCGCCGCGTCGCGCAGCAATTGCAAGCCGGCGGCGTCGGGCTCGGCGATCGTCTCGATCATCGATGTCGAGCAGCGGGCATTCGTGGATATTCCCTTCATGCCGGCAGCCTCGAAACGTTCGCGCTGCCGTTCGCGGGCGCGAGCAACACGAAGCGCGACATCGGCGCTCTTTTCGGCCGTCGTCGGCCGAATGAGATCGGCCGCGGAAACGGCGGGCACGTCGAGACGAATATCGATACGATCCAGCAGTGGTCCGGATATGCGGCCCTGATAATCCGCGACGCAACGCGGGCCACGGGCGCAGGTGTGACCCGGCTCGCCGGCCATGCCGCAACGGCAGGGATTCATCGCCGCAACCAATTGGATGCTGGCGGGATAGGAAACGCGATGATTGGCCCTGGCGATGACGCATTCGCCAGATTCCAGCGGCTGGCGTAGCGCGTCCAGCGCCTGCGGCGAAAACTCGGGAAGCTCGTCGAGAAACAAGACGCCATGGTGCGCCAGCGAAACCTCGCCGGGGCGGGCACGCATACCGCCGCCGACCAGCGCCGCCATGGTGGCGGAATGATGCGGCGTGCGATAGGGCCGGCGGTCGGAGAGCTTTCCGCCCGAGAGTTGACCGGCAACGGAATGGATCATCGACACTTCCAGCAGCTCCGCCGTAGACAATGGCGGCAGAATGGACGGCAGGCGCGACGCCAGCATCGACTTGCCGGAACCGGGCGGACCAACAAAAAGCAAATTATGGCCGCCGGCCGCCGCCACCTCCAGCGCCCGTTTGGCGCTCTCCTGGCCCTTGATATCGGCAAGGTCGGGGAAGTTGGCGGCATTCGCTCTGATCGCCGGTTCGGGGCGCGACAGGACCTGGGTGCCGCGGAAATGATTGGCGAGCGCAATCAGGCTACGCGGCGCGAGGATATCGATGTCTGGGCCGGCCCATGCGGCCTCCGGGCCGCTTTCGGCCGGGCATATCAGCCCCTCCCCTTGCCGATTGCGTTGGCGGCGATCGCGGCCGGCAGCGCGCCCGCAACGGGCGCGATCGTGCCGTCGAGATTGAGCTCGCCGACAACGGTATAGGCGGAGAGCGCATCCGCCGGAATGGCGCCCAGCGCCGCCATCAGCCCAAGCGCGATCGCAAGATCGAAATGGCTGCCCTCCTTGGGCAGGTCCGCGGGCGCGAGATTGACCGTGACCTTCTTCGGCGGCAGCGACAGGCCGGAGGCATGAAGGGCTGCCTGCACACGTTCGCGGCTTTCGGCCACGGCCTTGTCCGGCAGGCCGACGATATGCATCAACACCTTACCCGGTGCGATCATCACCTGCACTTCGACGGGAACGCCCTCAATGCCCTGAAACGCAACCGTGCTGACGCGCGCTACCATCCCCGCCCTCTTTTAACTCGTTTACCGTTATCAATTTTTCATAACAGACTATGGGTTGCATAGTGGCAGAAGTTATGGAATGAAACAAGAACAATAAAAGAACGAAGGGACGATTTCTACAATCGGGAGCAAATATGAGACGTGTAGTATCGCTTTCCCTTCTGCTGGGTGCTGTTCTGGCCGGCTGTCAGTCTATCGATGGCGGGGGTAATCTGGAAAAAGGCGTTCCCTATCAATTGAGCGCCAAGGAAATTGCCGCTGTGGAAAAGGGTTTGCACGAGCAGCTTCCCTATGAGGGCGCGCTGATCTTCGGGCCGATGTTGGCTTCCAAGGATAGCAAGGGCTACGTCAGCGTCTGCGGCACCATCAGCTCCTTTGGTGGCCTGCACGGTGTCATGGACAAGCGGCCTTACGTCGGCATGATGGTCGACGTGAAACCGTTTTTCGGCTTCGTCCCGACCGTCATCGCGGACGATAGCTCCACCGGACCGTCGGCAGTGATCCTAACCTGCCACCGGATGGGCATCGCGATATAGCGCGCCTTGCGGCGAGCGAAGAGGCGGCGTCGTGATCCCTGGAGGACAGGCGCCCCTCAAGCGCGCTTCGCTTCGATTGCATCCCACAACAGGCTTGCGATATCGGCACCGCCGAAGCGTTTGACTTCGCGCAGGCCGGTCGGCGAGGTGACGTTGATCTCGGTCATGTAGTCGCCGATGACGTCGATACCGACGAGCAGGAAGCCGCGCGCCTTCAGCGCAGGGCCGATGCGCTCGCAGATTTCCTTTTCGCGTGCCGTCAGATCGGTCGCCTCGGCACGGCCGCCGACATGCATGTTGGAGCGGGCGTCATGCTCGGCCGGCACGCGGTTGATCGCGCCAACCGCCTCGCCGTCGACGAGGATGATGCGCTTGTCGCCCTTGCGCACGTCAGGCAGATATTGCTGCGCGATGAAGGGCTCGCGGAAGAGCTGGCCGAACATTTCGAGCAGCGAAGACAGGTTGCGGTCGTCACGGGTCGAATGGAAAACGCCGGCGCCGCCATTGCCATAAAGCGGCTTCAGGATGATATCGCCCATCTCCTCGCGGAAGAGACGGATTTCGGCGGGATCGCGGGTGATCAGCGTCTTCGGCATCAGGTCGGCAAATTCGGTGACAAAGATCTTTTCCGGCGAATTGCGGACCCACGCCGGATCGTTGACGACGAGCGTCTTCGGATGGATGCGCTCGAGCAGGTGCGTCGAGGTGATATAGGCCATGTCGAATGGCGGGTCCTGGCGCAGCAGTACGACGTCCATCGTCGAGAGATCGACGCGCTCCGACTCGCCAAGCTCGAAATGATCGCCCTTGACGTCGCGCAGGATCATCGGCTCGACGGACGCATAGATCTTGCCGTCGCGCATGCTGAGACGCTCGGGCGTGTAATGGAAGAGCTTATAGCCGCGGGTCTGGGCCTCAAGGCTCATGGCGAAGGTCGAGTCGCCTGCGATGTTGATGCTCTTGACGTGGTCCATCTGGACCGCAACATTCTTGATACCAGCCATAGTCAGCCCTCGCTCGAATTTGCGGACAGATGTAGGTCGGCCCGCATCCAAACGCAACGGCTATTCAAGGACTTCCATCAAGGCCGGCAGCACTCAGGCGGCAAGCCCCTGTGCGCCGCCCTGACGGACGAAGTTGCGCAGGCGATACGCCATGGTCAAAGGCTTCGGGAACGGCTTGCGGCAGAAGGCGACCTTGCGCAGATAGCGATCGATACGCCAGGTGGCCCAAGTGCCGCCGGCGAAATAGGCGACATCGCCGGCGCTGAGCGTGCGTTCGACGCCATCTTCCGTTGTGATATGCACCTCGCCTTCGAGGATCATCACCGTTTCGTCCCAGCCGAAATACCAGCGAAACTCGCCTGCGGTGCAATCCCACAGCGCGGTCATCGCGGCATCGTCCTGCCCGCGCGAATGCTCCGCAATGCGGGCGACCGGATCGCCCGCCAGAATCCAAGACGGCTCGATCGGCGAAGGCTTCATTTCCATCTCGCCGCTGGCGCCCGCCACGAAACTCTTCGACTGCGGCGGCGCGGCAATGACCGGAGCGGCACGCGCGGCAAAGGCCGCCATGCTCGCCAACATCAATTTCAAGACCATGCAATCCCCCAATTCCATGCGCGTCTCAATCTCCATCGCATGGAAGAGGTAACGGCGCGGTTCATGAAATCCGGCGCATTTTAATGATTGCAGAGATCAGGCAGAAAAACCTTCGATTGTACAAACGACCATATCGTGATCGGAAAGCGGCTTGCCCTCTTCATTGAGGGAGGAAACGAGGTGGCTTTCGCTGATCTTCAAACCGCGACTCAAGAACCAGTCGAGCTTCATGATGCGATCGGGAAAGCGCGTGATCAGGCTTGGGCGCGTGCTCGTTTGATCCAGCGGGCCGCCATGGCACTCGAAGCCGCGGCCTTCGGCCATGGCGAATAGGGTATCGGTCGAGAAATCGCCGCCCGTGTGATTGCCGGTATTGAGATCGCCGCCAATCAGGATCGGAAGGCCAGGCGCAAAACCTTCGACGGCATCGATCAACGCCGCCATCTGCCGCTCGCGATAGGCAACCGTCGCGACACTTTCGAGATGGACCGAAACGGCGACGAAGGGACCAGCCTCGGTTTCGACGATAGCGCCGACAGCGCAGCGATCGCCGATGCGCGGCTGTTCGTTGCTGTCGTTGAACCACTTGGCCTCGCCCGGCAAACGGAAGAGGAAAGCATCCCGCAAGGCAACGGACGCCATCAGGGAATTGCCGTGAAAGCCCTTTTCGTTGAAATCGTCCTTGCAGAGGGAGCGCTCGATTTCCGAGCCGAGGCTGAGTTCCAGGAATTCGACGCCATAAGCATAGTTCATGCCGAGTTCGCCTGCGACGATGGCGGTCGGGTCATTCTGTTCGGTGCGCGCCATGCCCTCGTCCATCTCGGAGAGCAGGATCAGCGGCGCCTTGGTCGCCTGCAACTTGGCGGCGGATTCGAGGGGAAAAAGGCAGCGCTCCATGTTCCACGCGGCCACGGTGAAGGGGAAGCCAAGCGGCCGAACCTCACCGGTCGCGCCACCGATGCGCACGGTGTTCATGCAG
This sequence comes from Rhizobium sp. SEMIA4064, assembly GCF_003025035.1. Classification (GTDB taxonomy): domain Bacteria; phylum Pseudomonadota; class Alphaproteobacteria; order Rhizobiales; family Rhizobiaceae; genus Rhizobium; species Rhizobium paranaense. The sequence continues at coordinate 97,118 of NZ_PYJN01000005.1, read as the reverse complement.
GCAAGGGATGCCAGTTTTGCGGCGTGAACATCGGGGGTCTTTTCCAACGAAATAAAGCCTTTGCGTTCCTCCTGCGAGGGAACGGCGAAGGCGGAAACGGTGCTGCGGATCATCATGAGACCTGTCGAAATGGGTGGGGCGCTATACCTGGAAGCAGTGCGAGCGCGGCGGTCTGGCAATAGTCGCGCTTTGTGACGCCGCCATGATGGCCAGTCTCAAAAAGCATCCGGAAAATGCCGTGGCCAGTGGCGCGGCAGGATGGCGACGATGTCGTAGCGCTGCGACAGGCGCGCATAGTCCGGCTGGCGTGCCAGCCAGAGGTCGCTGGCGGCACGAATGCGTTTTTGCGCGGAAAAGGAAACGGCATCGATCGCCTCCTGCTCGCCGCGCCTGGCTTTGACCTCGACGAAGACGGCGAGATCGCCCTTGCGGGCGATGATGTCGATTTCGCCGAGCTTGGTACGATGGCGGATGGCGAGAATGCGGTAGCCCTTGAAGAAGAGGAAAAGCGCTGCGGCATATTCCGAGACATGGCCGCGTCGCCATGCTTCCCGCCGCTTCAGCCGCTCGCCGGTCTCAACCATGGCGCTCCTTCATATCGAGCAGGCGCTGATAGAGATCCTTGCGCGGCAAGCCTGTGATCCGGGCAGCCTCTGCCGCCGCCTTGGCTGTCGGCATGCTCCGTGCGAGATCGCTGAGAATGGCCTCGACATCAGCTTCGGCAGCAACCGTCTCTTCCGGCCGGCCGACGAGCCAAACGATCTCACCCTTGACGTTATCGACCTTGTCGTAAAAGGCGGCAAGCTCGGTGAGCGTGCCGCGACGGAATTCTTCGAAGGTCTTGGTGAGTTCGCGGCAGACGGCCGCTTTGCGCTCGCCGCCCAGCACATCGGCGGCGGCGGCGAGCGTTGCGGCGATGCGATGGGGCGATTCAAAGAAGATCAGGGTCGCGGGGACGAGGGCAAGCTCGGCCAGCCGGTCGCGGCGGCCCTTGTCCTTGGCGGGCAGGAAACCGGCAAAGAAGAAGGCATCGTTGGGCAGGCCGGAGCCGACCAGCGCGGCAAGCGGCGCAGACGCCCCTGGGATCGGCACGACACGGTAACCCGCCTCGATCGCCTGCAGCGCCAGCCGGTAGCCGGGATCGGAGACCAACGGCGTGCCGGCATCGGAGACCAGCGCCACAGAGCGCCCGGCTTCCAGCGCCTGCAGCAGCCGTGGCCCTGCCTCATCGGCATTGTGCTCATGATAGGCGAATGGCCGGTTCTGGATGCCGTAGCGATCGAGCAGCACACGGGTCACCCGCGTATCCTCGCAGGCAAGCACATCGGCGCCCGCCAGCGTTTCCAATGCCCGCAGCGTGATATCGCCGAGATTGCCGATCGGCGTCGCGACAAGATAAAGCGCCGGCTCCAGCGGCCGGGCGGGAACCGTGGTATTATGCAGGCGGAAACTGCGCGCTCCGCCGCCTGTGTGTTCGTCGCTCATACCGACCCTGAATTCGTCTCGGAATCATCGCCTTTATGGGCGAGGTATGTCCTGACGGCAAGAGCGGCGCAAATCCTGTGAGCATTGTCGGCCAAATACCGAAATGACGTGCAGCATATCCCGATGCCTCTTGCATTCGCATGCTGAGTTCTGTCATTTTGCCCGTCCAATCTCGGGCCTTGTCCGAAAATGCATCCTTCGGGCGCCTGTGGCTGCCCGGGAGTAACGGTCGAAAGCGGTAGCATCATGCGTATTACAATTGAGCGGTCGAACCTCCTGAAATCGCTGAACCACGTGCATCGCGTGGTCGAGCGTCGCAACACGATCCCGATCCTGTCCAACGTATTGCTCAAGGCCGACGGCGCGAGCCTCGACATGAAGGCGACCGACCTCGATCTCGAAATCACCGAAGCGACGCCCGCCAATGTCGAGAAGGCCGGCGCCACCACCGTGCCGGCGCATCTGCTCTACGACATCGTGCGCAAGCTGCCGGACGGTTCGGAAGTGCTTCTCGCCACCAACCCCGATGGCAGCTCGATGACGGTTGCTTCGGGCCGCTCGAAATTCTCGCTGCAGTGCCTGCCGGAATCGGACTTCCCGGACCTGACCGCCGGCAGCTTCAGCCATTCCTTCAAGCTGAAGGCGTCGGATCTGAAGATGCTGATCGACCGGACGCAGTTCGCGATCTCCACCGAAGAGACCCGTTATTATCTGAACGGCATTTTCTTCCACACGATCGAAAGCAAGGGCGACCTGAAGCTGCGGGCCGTGGCCACGGATGGTCACCGTCTTGCCCGCGCCGATGTCGACGCCCCCTCGGGCTCGGAAGGCATGCCAGGCATCATAATTCCGCGCAAAACGGTCGGCGAGTTGCAGAAGCTGGTCGACAGCCCCGATGTCGTCGTCACCGTCGAAGTGTCTGACGCCAAAATCCGCCTGACGATCGGATCGATCGTTATGACCTCGAAGCTGATCGACGGCACTTTCCCCGATTATCAGCGCGTCATCCCGACCAGCAACGACAAGGAAATGCGGGTCGATTGCCAGACCTTCGCCCAGGCCGTCGATCGCGTCTCGACCATTTCGTCGGAGCGCGGCCGCGCCGTGAAGCTGGCGTTGTCGGACGGTCAGCTCCTGTTGACGGTCAACAATCCCGACTCCGGAAGTGCTACGGAAGAAGTTGCCGTGGGCTACGACATGGACGCGATGGAAATCGGCTTCAACGCCAAATATCTGCTCGACATCACCGCGCAATTGTCCGGCGATGCCGCGATCTTCCTGCTTGCCGATGCCGGCTCGCCGACGCTGATCCGCGACACGGCCGGCGATGACGCTCTCTATGTCCTGATGCCGATGCGCGTCTAGCGAAACCGAAGCATCCTCGTAAGTTCTTGGGAACGAAAGAGGGCGCTTTCATTTGAACCTGTAGAGGTTTGCGACATTTTCTCTTGTTATTGCGCCATAGCATTGCAAGATAAGACATAAGCGATATGTAACTCGCAACTGTAAAATCTGGTGGGGGGAGAGCATGGCGCTGCGTCTCAAGGAACGGCTGGGCAAAAAGTTCGACGAAGAAATCCGTTTCTTCAAAGGCATGATGCAGGGCCCGAAAACGGTCGGTTCCATCGTTCCGACATCCTCGATCACCGCCCGCAAGATGGCGAGCATCGTCAACACCCATTCAGGGCTACCGGTGCTGGAACTCGGCCCGGGAACGGGCGCGATCACCAAGGCGATCCTGGCGCGCGGCATCGAGCGGGAAAATCTCGTCGCCATCGAATATTCCACCGACTTCTACAATCATCTCGTCCGTCTTTATCCCGGCGTCCATTTCATCAATGGCGATGCCTTCGATCTCGACAAGACTCTGGGGGTATTGCGCGGCCAGACATTCGATTCCGTCGTCTCGGGCATTCCGCTGCTGAACTTCCCGATGAAGGCGCGCGTCGCGCTGCTCGAAAGCCTGCTGGACCGCATACCGCCCGGCCGTCCCGTGGTGCAGATCTCCTACGGGCCGGTCTCGCCGATCATCGCCCGGCCGGATCGCTATCATATCCAGCACTTCGACTTCATCGTCCGCAACATCCCGCCGGCACAGCTCTGGGTCTATCGGCGGGGCTGACGCTATTTTCGTAGAGCCGTCTTCCCTCGACCGGGCATATCTCGGCTTCGAAACTGCGCCTTTCAACATGGGATCATGCAATCGATGTTCGCTCTCTATATCACGCACCCGCAGGTGCGCATTGATCCCTCGGTGCCAGTTCCGGAATGGGGCCTTTCCGATATCGGCACGGCGCGCGCCAAACTTGCGGCAACGCGCCCATGGGCGAGCAAGCTCGGCCTCATCGTTTCCAGCGGCGAGCGAAAGGCAATCGAGACTGCCGAAATCCTGGCGACGGCGAGCGCTGCTGCGGTCGAGATCATCGAAGCCACGCACGAGAATGACCGCAGCGCCACGGGCTTTCTGACCCCACCGGAATTCGAGAAGGCGGCGGACTGGTTCTTTGCCCATCCACATGAGAGTTTTAAGGGCTGGGAGCGTGCGATCGATGCGCAGGCACGGATCGTCTCCGAGGTGGAAGCCGTTCTGTTGCGGCACGACCCGAGCGTGCCCATCGCTTTCGTCGGCCACGGCGGCGTCGGCACGCTGCTGAAATGCCACCTCGAGGGCAAGCCGATCGCGCGTCAAGGCGATCAGCCACCGGGCGGCGGCAATCTTTTCTGTTTCGACCTTGCGAAGCGCGCCGTCTCATGCGACTGGACGCCTATAGAAGATTGGCAGGGGTGAACCTGAGATGACCGCACGCGACCGCTTGATCGTTGGACTGGATGTTCCAAACCTTCAGGAGGCCGAAAAGGTCATCACGGCGCTCGGCGACGATATTCTCTATTATAAGATCGGCTATCAGCTCGCCTTCGCCGGCGGGCTGGAATTCGCCCGCGACCTTGCCGCCGATGGCAAGAAGATTTTCCTCGACATGAAGCTGCTCGATATCGACAACACGGTTGCTTCCGGCGTCGAGAATATCGTCAAGATGGGCATGTCGATGCTGACGCTGCATGCCTATCCGAAGGCGATGCGGGCGGCCGTCGCCGCAGCCAAAGGTTCCGATCTCTGCCTGCTCGGCGTCACCGTGCTGACCTCGATGGATGAAGAGGACCTGATCGCCGCCGGATACGAATACGACCCGCATACGCTGGTGCTGCGCCGCGCCGAACAGGCGCTGCTCGCCGGCATGGGCGGCATCGTATGCTCGGCTGAAGAATCCGCCGCCGTTCGCAAAATTATCGGCCCGGACATGGCGCTGGTGACCCCGGGCATTCGCCCGACCGGCAGCGACAAGGGCGACCAGAAGCGTGTGATGACGCCGACTGAGGCCATCAAGGCCGGATCGAGCCACCTCGTCGTCGCCCGGCCGATCGTCAAGGCCGCCGATCCGAAGGAAGCCGCCCGCGCCATCCTCGCGGAAATGGACGCCGCGATCTAAATTTTAGGAAACAGGGAGACCGGACATGGCAAAGGGATATTGGATCGCACGCGTGGATGTTCGCGATCCCGAGCGCTACAAGGATTATGTTGCCGCCGCCAAGCCGGCTTTCGAAAAATACGGGGCGGTTTTCCTCGCCCGCGGCGGTGCTTTCACGCCACTGGAAGGCCAGGCGCGCGGCCGCAATGTCGTTATCGAATTCCCATCGCTGCAGCATGCCGTAGAGTGCTATAATTCACCGGAATACCAGATCGCGGCCAAGATCCGTCATGAAGTGGCGGATGCCGAAATGGTGGTCGTCGAAGGCGTCTAAGGCTTCCAAAAAAGTGGCCCGAACATGCGGCGCGATAGTACTTCACCTCGGCCCTCGGATCGGTTAAGACGAAGCCACATCAGCCCTATTCTAAGCCTTTCGAGGAGCCTGCCATGACCCTGTCCAACCTTCCGCCGCTCGTGACCGTGTTCGGGGGATCGGGCTTCATTGGGCGGCATGTCGTCCGCGTACTCGCTAAGCGCGGCTATCGTATCCGCGTCGCCGTGCGCCGGCCTGATCTTGCCGGTTACCTGCAGCCGCAGGGCAATCTCGGCCAGATCTCGATCGTCCAGGCGAACCTGCGCTATCGCAACTCGATCGATCGCGCCGTCGAAGGTGCGCAGCATGTGGTCAATTGCGTCGGCATTCTCACCGAAAGCGGCCGCAATACATTCGATGCGGTGCAGGAATTCGGCGCCAAGGCCATCGCGGAAGCCGCACGCGGCGTCGGCGCTTCGCTGACGCATATTTCCGCCATCGGCGCCAACGCCAATTCGGCTTCCGCCTATGCCCGCACCAAGGCCCGCGCCGAAGCCGCCATCCTGTCGATCAAGCCGGATGCCGTCATCCTGCGGCCGTCGATTGTCTTCGGTCCGGAAGACGGCTTCTTCAACAAATTCGCCGATATGTCGCGCACCGCGCCCTTCCTGCCGCTGATTGGCGGCGGCCTGACGAAGTTCCAGCCGGTTTATGTCGAGGATGTCGCCGAGGCAGTCGCCCGCGGCGTCGACGGCAAGCTCAAGGCCGGCACGATCTATGAGCTTGGTGGCCCGGAGGTGCTTTCTTTCCGCGAATGTCTCGAGACGACGCTTGCCGTCATCAATCGCAAGAAGTCACTTGTCTCTCTGCCGTTCGGCCTTGCCTCCCTCATCGGCAACATCGCTTCATGGGTGCCGCTCATCACGCCGCCGATCACTGCCGATCAGGTTCGCCTGCTGAAGCACGACAACGTCGTCTCCAAGGAAGCCGAAGCGGAAGGCCGGACCCTGAAGGGTATCGGCCTCATGCCGACCCTGCTTGTCTCCGTGCTGCCGTCCTATTTGGTGCGCTATCGCCCGCAGGGTCAGTTCACCGGCTCCGGCAAGGCTGCGTGACGCTTTACCGATTCGAAAAATCGAAGCGCCGCCTGGTTCCTCCAGGCGGCGTTTTTGTTTCGTCTGATCGCGTTTCCGGCACCAATGAGCCGCTTTTACCGTCTTGATTCACAGCTTGGCGTTGCTCAAAAGACGCACACCGAAAATAGTAGCATTAACGTCAAATTTAACATGAACCTTTATTGCTATTCATCATTTCACTGACTAACACAACCGCGCGTCGCCGAGCCCGGCAAGGCACAATGCGTGGCGCGCTTCACTTCTGCGGAAAGGCATTCTTCGATGGGTAAGTCTATCGCGCTTTTGTTTGCGTGCGCGGCACTGGTGATTCTGGCAGGCTCATTCGTAGCCCGCGGAAGCATCGCTTCGGTCAAGGGTGAATGCGCCCCGACCTATGGCGTCGACCCCTGCACGACAGGGTCCATCGAGCCTTCATCCTCGAACTAATCGAGCATGAAAAAGGCCGGTTCTCACCGGCCTTCGTTTTCTCAAGATCTCAACTTAGGCGATCCGCCTCAGCCGACCGTATAAAGTCCGATCAGGCCGAGAACGCCGACGCCAATGCGCCACCAAGCGAAGGGCGCGTAGCCGCGGCGCGAGACGAAATCGAGCAGTGCCCGGACCACGAACAATGCCGATATGAAAGCGGTGAAGAAGCCGATGACGATCAGCAGGCCCTGATCCATGCTGAGGTCGTGGCGGCTTTTCCACAAATCCAGCGCGAAGGCGCCGGCCATGGTCGGCATGGCAAGGAAGAAAGAGAATTCCGCGGCCGAACGCTTGTCGGCACCGAGAAGCAGGGCACCAACAATGGTGGAACCCGAACGCGACGTTCCAGGGATCATTGCCAGACATTGGAAGAAGCCGATCTTGACTGCCATCGGCCAAGAGAAGTCATAGGCGCTGGTATATTTCGGCTTGAACGGGATCCTGTCGATAACCAGGAGGACGATGCCGCCGAGAATCAGCGAGATGCAGATAACCTTCGGCGAATCGAACAGCACCGTCTTGATGAAATCATGCGCGATCGCGCCGATGACGGCAGCCGGCAGGAAGCCGAAGAGGACCGCGAGCACGAAATGACGGGCCTTGACGCTGACCGGCAGCGCCTTTGCGATTTGAACGAGGCGATTGAAATAGACAAGCAAGATGGCGAGGATTGCACCGAGCTGGATCAGAACGTCGAAAGTGGCAGCTTCATCAAAACCGAGGAAATGTCCGATCAATATCAAATGTCCCGTGGAGGATACCGGAATGAACTCCGTCAGGCCTTCCACGAGGCCCAAAAACAACGCGATAACAATTTGTTCAGCCATATTGTGTCCTTTGTCAAAGGCCGGGGTGGCCCGATTCGCTTGTAATAGCTAGGCCAAACTCCTATAGCTTCAACCGATGACGTATGACTAGGGCCGCAAATCGTGGCCCGAGACTCTTATAAGCATCAACTGCAAAAGCCCGAGTATCAATGCCGACGCTGTATCATCACTCCATGTCATCTCCGTCACGGTTCGTCCGTCTGATCCTGACCGAATACGGTTATCAGACGGAGTTGATCGAGGAACAGACGTGGGAAAAACGGCGCGATTTTCTGGCGCTCAATCCGGCCGGCACGCTGCCCGTCTATGTTGATGACAGCATGCGTGCGCTCTGCGGCGCGACCGTGATCTCCGAATATCTCGACGAGACGCATGGCGTTTTGAAGCGAGATCGCCGGCTTCTTGCCGAAGACCCGTTCCAGCGCGCCGAAATACGCCGGCTGGCGGAATGGTTCATGCAGAAGATGGAACAGGACGTGACGCGGCCTTTGGTGCGCGAACGCGTATACAAGCTGCAGATGACCGCCGATCAGGGCGGCGGCGCTCCTGACTCCAAGGTGATGCGCATGGCTCGGGGCAATATCCGCCAGCACATGAAGTATCTCTCCTGGCTCGCGGGTTCCCGCCAATGGCTCGCCGGCGACCGGCTGAGCTATGCGGATCTCGCGGCCGCCGCTTCGATTTCCGTCCTCGATTATCTCGGCGAGATCGATTGGGTGGAATCGCCCGTTGCCAAGGAGTGGTATCAGCGGCTGAAATCGCGCCCGTCTTTCCGGCCGATCTTGGCGGAACGCGTGCGCGGCATCACACCCGTATCGCACTACGCCGATCTGGATTTCTGACGAGGGCTGGATATGCCCGAAGACCGTGCCACAGAAAAAGAAAGCAAGCGACGGCGTACGCTGACCGCCTTTCTTCGCGACGAAGCGCGGACGCAGGGTTTCGATCTCTGCCGCATCACTCGGCCAGACGCCATTCCCGAGGCAGGGATCAGGCTCAATCAATTCCTGGAACAAGGCTACCACGGCACCATGGCGTGGATGGAGGAGACGCGCGAACGCCGCGGCGATCCCAACGTGCTCTGGGGGGATGTCCGCTCCATCGCCGTCTTCGGCCTCAACTACGGCCCCGAGGAAGACCCGCGCGGCATTCTGGAGAAACCCGACAAGGCGGCCATCTCCGTCTATGCCCGCAATCGCGACTATCACGACATCATCAAGGGGCGGCTGAAGGAGATCGCCACCCGCTTCGCGGCGCGATCGCAGGAAGACGTCAAGGTCTTCGTCGACACGGCGCCGGTCATGGAAAAACCGCTGGCGGCCGCAGCCGGCCTTGGCTGGCAAGGCAAGCACACCAATCTCGTCAGCCGCACGCACGGTTCCTGGCTGTTTCTCGGCTCGATGTTCACCACGGCCGATCTCGAACCGGATCAGGCGGAGATCGATCATTGCGGCTCCTGCCGCGCCTGTCTCGACGTCTGCCCGACAGCGGCTTTCCCGGCCCCCTACCAGCTCGACGCGCGCCGCTGCATTTCCTATCTGACCATCGAACACAAGGGGCCGATCGATCCGCAGCTTCGGCCGCTGATCGGCAATCGCATCTATGGCTGCGACGACTGTCTCGCCGCCTGTCCCTGGAATAAATTCGCAAACGCTGCCGCGGAGATGAAGCTGATCGCCCGCGATGACCTCAAGGAACCATCGATCGCCTTTCTGCTCGATCTCGACGATGCCGCCTTTCGCACCTTCTTCAGCGGTTCGCCGGTCAAACGCATCGGCCGTGATCGCTTCATTCGCAATGTGCTGATCGCCGCCGGCAATTCCGGGGAGCGCGGCTTAATCCCGGCATGCCGCGGTCTGGCAGGCGATCCCTCGGCCGTGGTGCGCGGCATGGCCGTCTGGGCATTGTCGCGGTTGATGATGGCTGGCGAGTTCCGCACTTTTGCGGCAGAAAGAAGTGACGAACCGGACGCGGATGTGCGCGCGGAATGGACAATGGCGGGAGTTGCGTGATGCATGTGATGATTTTCGGCTGCGGCTATTCGGGAACGGCTATCGCAAAGGCCTTCGCCGGCCCGGGCGTTCGGATCACCGGCACGACCCGTTCGCCCGACAAGACCGGTCCTCTTGGTCAGGAGGGCATCGAAGCTTTCCTCTTCGACGGCGAGACGTTCGATCCCGCATTGAGCGAGACGATGAAATCCGCCTCGCATCTCGTCCAGTCGATCGCGCCCGGCAAGGCGGGTGATCCGCTGCTGCGGCTGGCGCATATGAATATCCGCGCGCTCATGCCGAAGCTCGAATGGGTTTGCTACCTTTCCACCGTCGGCGTATATGGCGACCACAAGGGCGCATGGGTCAGCGAGGAAACACCGCTGCATCCGGTTTCCGACCGCTCGGTCGAACGCGTCGAGGCAGAGGATGGCTGGCACCGCGTCGGCATCAGGCTCGGCATTCCGGTTGCCGTGCTCCGGCTTGCCGGCATCTATGGTCCGGGCCGTAACACTTTCTGCAATCTGGAAAAGGGAACGGCACGGCGGCTGATCAAGGCGAACCAAGTGTTCAACCGCATCCGCGTCGAGGACATCGGCGCCTGCGCCAAGTTCCTCTCCGAGCGTAAGCTGGGCGGCATCTATAATGTCACCGACAACGAACCCGGTCCGCCGCAGGACGTCATCGTCGAGGCGGCCCGTCTCATGGGGATCGAGCCACCGCCGGAACAGGCTTTCGAAACGGCGGAGCTAACGCCGATGGCGCGTTCGTTCTATGGTGAGAACAAGCGTGTTTCGAACGCAAAACTGCGCGCGCTGGGCTTCCCGTTCCGCTATCCTGACTACCGCATGTCGCTCGCCCAACTGTGGTCCTCTGGCCGTTGGCGCGGCTAAACGAACGCGAGATTATCTCCCCAAAAATCGCACGAAAATTCCTACTAACCCATATTGGTTAGTTCAATTTGCTCCACATTTATGGTTAATGGTCTCTGAAATTGCACAAATGCGGCAGCAAATAAGGCGAAGTCAGAAAATTATTTTTTCAAATTTCGTGATCTTCTGCATTGCAACATCGATTTGAGAAAATTCGTTCGGTTTTTAACTGAATTTATTGTGTTTTTTCCATCAAATCTTAGTTTTAGAGATACTCGATATTTATTGTCATAAATCACGAATGTTACAGGCTGTAACATTCCGTGATATTAGCAGGCACTTTTTTGCCATTTTTCGCCCGATTTAAGCCCCCGCCGCTCACCAGGCGTAAGTTCAATTGTTTGAGGGAAAATCGGTTTGAAGAAAATCAATCGCTCTGTTGCGATCGTCGCAACTATATCCGCTGCTTTTGCTATCCTCTCGACGGATGCATTTGCAGCATCGGGATGCGGGGGCGCATCATGGTACGGGGGAAGCTCCAAGACTGCTTCCGGGGAACGCATGAGTTCAGGCAATTTTACTGCCGCTCATCGCTCGCTTGCCTTTGGCACACGCCTGAAGGTGACCAACCGCCACAACGGCCGCAGCGTTGTCGTTCGCATCAACGATCGCGGACCTTTCATTCGCGGACGCGTGCTCGATCTCTCCCGTGCTGCAGCGCAGGGTATCGGCATGGTTGCCTCCGGCACGGCGAGTGTTTGTTACGACGTCGTCGCCTCGAAATAACCGGCGGATTTGCTGGGAACGACCCCGGCGTTTCGGCCTGACGCTTGCTCTCTCCGTCAATCGCGGCTACCACGCGGTTGAGACGTCTCAATAATCTGCCGCCACGTGCTTATTTCGTGCGGATTGATGAGGTGTCAGTGACACTTTAGTGGGCGCATGAGCCTTTCCGGCAACCCACGTGATTTCGGACCATGCGCAAGCAGGAGAATAGTAAATGCGTCTGGGCGGCCGGCTGCAGGGGGCCATCGAAGTTCTTGCCGATATCGAAGCGCGCAAGCGACCGGTGGCTGATGCCCTGAAGGATTGGGGACTGGCCCATCGCTTCGCCGGCTCCGGCGACCGCGCCGCAATCGGCAATATCGTCTACGACGCTCTGCGCATGCGGCTATCCCATGCTTGGCTGATGGGTGACGACAGCCCTTCCGCTCTTGCCCATGCCGTGCTCTTTCGCCAATGGGGCTTAACGCCCGAAAAGCTGGCCGCCGAATTTGAAGGCGACAAATTTGCGCCCGAGCCGCCAAGCGCCGAGGCGCTGGCAGCCTTTGCCACACGCAAGATCGAGGATGCGCCTCGCCATATCCAGGGCGACATTCCGGAATGGGTAGAGCATTCCTTTCAACAGGCATTCGGCGATAGCTGGCTTGCAGAAGCGCAGGCCTTGGCCGAGCGGCCGACGCTCGATCTGCGCGCCAACGCGCTGAAGGCCAGCCGCGACAAGGCCGTGAAGGCACTGGAACGCGCAGGAGCCCATGCTTCGAAGATCGCCCGTTACGGCATCCGCATTCCTGCCGGCGAAGGCGCATCACGCCTGCCGAATGTTACCGCCGAACTTTCTTTCCAAAAGGGCTGGTTCGAGGTGCAGGATGAAGGATCGCAGATCGTTGCCGATCTCGTTTTGCCTGAAGAAGGCGACCAGGTGCTCGACTATTGCGCCGGCGGCGGCGGCAAGACGCTCGCCATGTCGGCAGCAATGCACAATAAGGGCCAGGTCCATGCCTATGATTCCGATCGGCGGCGGCTGGCGCCGATCATCGAGCGCTTGAAGCGCGCCGGCACGCGCAATGTTCAGGTTCATGACGAAAGAAACGGCCTGCTTCCGCTGCGCGGCAGATTCGACAAGGTGCTGGTCGATGCGCCCTGCACCGGCACCGGCACGTGGCGCCGCCGCCCCGATACGAAATGGCGGCTGACGCAAAAGAACCTCGACGAGCGCACCAGCCAGCAGCAGGAAGCGCTGGCTCAGGCTGGCGAATTCGTGCGCCCCGGCGGCATGCTGCTCTATGTCACCTGCTCGGTCCTGCCGGAAGAAAATGAAACGCAGGTCAACCGCTTTGCAGCCAACAATCCGGACTTCGAAGTGGTCGAAGCGCTGAGTTCCTGGGAGAAGCTGTTCGGCGGCGATGCGCCGAAGCCGCGCTCATCGGACGGCAAGACCATCACCCTGACTCCGGCATCGACCGATACCGACGGCTTCTTCTTCTGCCGGCTGCACCGGAAGGGATAGGCTGAGCTCACTCTGCCCGCGGCGAGTGCTTTCGCGCGGGCGGAACGAGATTGTGCGACATCAGCCGCTTTTTCCAGCGAATCCACTCCTTTCCCGATACTGAAACCGATAATTTCCCGCTTTATAATCATTCCAAACTAGAGTGTTTGACACCAGTTTGTTTTTAATACATGAGACAATTTGCCAAGTTTCTGGCGGCGCCCCCGCCGTCACAGGAGAGGATCATGAAACTGAAAATCAATTTTGGCGCCGCCCTGGCGCTGGCCGTCGCCTCGACCGCCATGTCCATCCTTCCGGCGCTTGCGGCCGCGCCCGAGCCGGCCGCCATCATCAAGCATTACGCCGAAGTGGGCCATGCCAAGTATCAGGACGCGCTGACCACGGCGCAGGCGCTGGACAAGGCGATCGACGCATTGCTTGCCAATCCCAGCGACAAGACGCTGAAGGCTGCCCAGGCTGCCTGGATCAAGGCGCGCGTTCCCTACGAGCAGACGGAAGTCTACCGTTTCGGCAATCCCATCGTCGACGATTGGGAAGGTGCAGTGAATTCGTGGCCGCTCGACGAAGGCCTCATCGACTATGTCGACGCCTCCTACGGCACCGAGAGCGATGAGAACTCGCTTTATGTCGCCAATGTCATCGCCAACAAGACGATCAAGATCAACGGCAAGGATGTCGACGCTTCGCATCTGACGCCGGAATTCCTCTCCGGCACGCTGCAACAGGCCGGCGGCGTCGAAGCCAATGTCGCGACCGGCTACCATGCCATCGAATTCCTGCTCTGGGGCCAGGATCTGCACGGCACCGGTCCGGGTGCCGGCGAACGTCCCGCCACCGACTACGACCTGAAGAATTGCACGCACGGCAATTGCGACCGCCGCGCCGAATATCTGAAATCGGCCTCGACCCTGCTCGTCTCCGCCATGCAGGAAATGACCAATGACTGGGCGCCGGATGGTGAAGCCACCAAGCATATCGAAGCCGATCCGAAGGCTGGCCTCGCCGCCATCCTGACCGGCATGGGCTCGCTCTCCTATGGCGAACTCGCCGGCGAGCGCATGAAGCTCGGCCTGCTGCTGCACGATCCCGAGCAAGAGCATGATTGCTTCTCCGACAACACCTACAACTCCCACAACAATGCCGCCATCGGCATCGCTGCGGCCTATAACGGCAATTACACGCGCGTCGACGGCACCAAGATGAAGGGTCCGTCGCTGCACGATCTCGTCGCCGCCAAGGACAAGGCGCTGGACAAGGAGATGGAAGGCAAACTGAACGCGACGCTCGATGCCATGAAGGCCATGGTTCATCGCGGCGAGACGGTCGAGAAGTACGACCAGATGATCGCCGAAGGCAACACCGTCGGCAACGCCACCGTCCAGAAGGCGATCGACGGCCTACTCGATCAGACGAAGAGCATCCAGCGCGTCGTCGCCGACCTCGATCTCGGCACGATCAAGCTTGAAGGCTCGGACAGCCTGGATAATCCTAACGCCGTCTTCAAGAAGTAATAAAGGAGGGCGGCGGCATCCGATGATGCTGCCGCTCTGATCCAGATGATCCGCATTCCGGTTGTCAGCGCATTCTTGCCCGCTCTCGCAGCGGGCTTTCTGGCTTTTGCCGTCACGCTGGCGGCAGCCGATGTTCTGAATTTCCCGACCGTCCGCACCGATCTCTCGGCCGACACCCTGAAGAGGGTTCAGGACGTCACCCGTCCGACCGCGGATTTTTCCAAGGCCGAGCCCTATGAGGCGATGGAGAGCGGCGCGACGACCTCGATCGCGCCCGTCGGCCGCAACATCTTTTCGCAGCCTTCCGCCAATCTGGGCCTGGAGCGTCAAGAGAATTTCCATCTCGGCAATGCGCTGTTTCGCCAGCTCTGGGTCTCTTCGCCCTCTTCCACGCAGGCGACAGACGGGCTGGGGCCATTGTTCAACGCCCGCTCCTGTCAAAGCTGTCATGTCAGGGATGGCCGTGGCCATCCGCCGGAGGCGGCGGGAGCCCCTGCCACTTCGATGGTTCTGCGGCTGGCGCGACCGGCGATTACGCCGGAAGAGGAACAGGCCCTGAAGGATTTCAAGGCGCTGAACTTTCCGGATTCGACCTATGGCGCGCAGTTGCAGGACCTCGCCGTGCCCGGCCTCGCCGCAGAGGGGAAGGTGGCCGTCACCTATACCGAGGAAATGGTGACACTGGCGGGCGGCGAAACCGTTTCGCTGCGCAAGCCGCATTATGCCGTGACCAGCCTCGCCTACGGTCCGCTCGGCGAGACAACGACGATCTCACCGCGTGTTGCCCCCGCGATGATCGGTCTCGGCCTGATCGAAGCCATTCCCGATACGGATATCCTCGCGCATGCCGATCCCGAGGATAAAGATGGCAACGGCATTCGCGGCCGCGCCGCTGTGGTCCGCGACCACCGCACCGGCCAGCTCGTGCTCGGCCGCTTCGGCTGGAGGGCGCAAAATGCTAGCGTGCATGATCAGGTGGCGGACGCCTTCCTCAACGATATCGGCATTTCCACGCCCGACCAGCCGAACGCCCACGGCGACTGCACGGCTAAGGAAGCCCATTGCCTTGCCATGCCGACCGGTGTGCAAAAGCGTCTCGGCGATACGGAAGCACCGGGGCCGATCCTCGATCTCGTCACCTTCTATTCCGAGAACCTCGCCGTGCCCGCGCGCCGCAAGGCAAGCTTTCCCGACGTGCTGCACGGCAAGCAACTCTTTTATCAATCCGGCTGCGCCGCCTGTCATACGCCGAAATTCGTCACCCGTGACGATCTCAAGGGCAGCGACGGCAAGCCTACGGCGCAGGCCTTCCAGCTCATCTGGCCCTATACCGATTTCCTGCTACACGACATGGGCGACGGGCTTTCCGATGGCCAGCAGGTCGGTGTGGCATCCGGACGCGATTGGCGCACACCGCCACTCTGGGGTATAGGCCTGACGCAAACGGTCAGCGGCCAGCAAGCCTACCTGCATGACGGCCGCGCCCGCACACTCACCGAAGCCATCCTCTGGCATGGAGGAGAGGCAGAAAAGGCCCGCAATACGTTCGCAAACCTGCCGCAGAGCGACAGGCAAGCGCTTATCAATTTTCTGGAGTCCCTCTGATGCGCTATTGGAAGCCTTTCGCGGCCGGCCTTTTCCTCAGCCTTGCGGCACTGCCCGCCAGCGCCCAGGACGCGACGGCGAATGGCGCCGGGCTGAACGAGTCAGCCGTGCCGGCAGTACTGCAGAAGGCTATCGATGACGTCATCCGCCCCGGATACCGGGCCGTGCATGACAGCGCCTCGAAGCTGACCACGGCGATGAAAGCACTCTGCGCCGATCCTTCCGCCGCAAGCCTCGCCAGCGCGCAATCCGCCTTCGGCGACACGGTCAAAAGCTGGTCGCGCATCGAGATCGTGCAGACCGGGCCGGTCCTCGAAAAGAACCGTTTCGAACACATCCTCTTCTATCCCGATCGCAAGGGCGTCGGCCTTCGGCAAGTGCAGGCGCTGATCGCCAAGGCCGATGAGCAGGACACTACGGTCGAGGCGGTCGCCGGCAAGAGCGTGGCGCTGATGAGCCTGACGGCGCTGGAATATGTGCTCTATGGCAACGGCTCCATTGTTCTCAGCACCGAAAAGCAAGGTTTTCGCTGCCGCTATGGCGCGGCCGTCGCCGGCAATATCGAAAACACGGCCAAGGATATCGCCGACGAGTGGGACGACCCGAACGGCGTGCAGAAGTCCTGGAAGAATCCCGGCAAGACCAGCGACGACTTCATGGACAACAAGGAAGCTGTGACGGCACTGCTCGGCATCCTCGTGCACGGTGCGGGAAATGTCAGGGATCAGCGGCTCGAGACCTTCTACAAGGGCGATCCCGCTACGGCGCGGCCGAAAATGGCGATCTATTGGCGTTCCGGCGACACCTGGGCCTCGCTGTCCGGCAATCTCGAAGGGCTGAAAACGCTCTGGGAAAAAGCCAGCATGGCCAACCTTCTGCCCGCCGACAAGCGCGATATCGCCGACAAGATCGACGGTCTGCTGAAGGAACTGACCCTGACCGCGCCGACGGTCAATCCCGATATCGAAGCAGCGCTCGGAAACGATACCGAGCGCGCTAAGATCGACAAGCTGCTGAATGTCAGCCGCGACCTCACCACCGCTTTCAGCGACAATTACGGCGGCGCGATTGGCCTTTCCGCCGGTTTCTCCTTCGCTGACGGGGATTGATGGCATGCGCAGCGCGCTGATCGACCGCAGGGCCTTCGTGAAAGCGGCGGGGCTGACTTTCCTGGCTGCCTTGAAACCGGGTGCGCTGATGGCGCTGGAACAGGCTGACGCGGTCTATGCCTCCGGCATCCGTACGTCAGACGGTTCCTTCGCCGTGGCGACGGTCACCGAGCGCGGCCAGATCCTCGATCAGGTGGCGCTGCCGGCCCGTGCCCACGGCATGGCCTTTTCGAAGGCAACCGGCAAGACCGTCGCCTTCGCCCGCCGCCCCGGCACTTATGCGATGATCTTCGATCCCTGGAACAAGGGAGAGCCAATCGTCATCACTGCGCACGAGGGCCGGCATTTCTATGGTCATGGCACGTTTTCCCCTGACGGAAAGCTGCTTTACGCCAGCGAGAACGACTTCGACAACAACAGGGGCATGATCGGCATCTACGACGCCCGCAATCGCTTCGCGCGCATCGGCGAATACGAAACCTACGGCACCGGCCCGCATGACATGACCGTTTCCGACGACGGGAGGCTGTTGATCGTCGCCAATGGCGGCATCGAGACCCATCCTGATTTCGGCCGAACCAAGCTCAACCTCGATCACATGGAGCCGTCGCTGACGCTGATCGAGGCAGCAAGCGGCCGGCTGATCGAAAAGCACGCCCTGCCGCCGCAATATGCCCAGGTCTCCACCCGCCATGTCGACATCGACGCGCAAGGCCGGATCTGGTTCGCCTGCCAATATGAAGGCCATCGCAGCGACCTGCCGCCGCTCGTCGGCCATTTCTCCAAGGGAGAGGACCTGACCTTCATCTCCTTGCCCGACGACACCACCCGCGCCCTCGGCAACTACGTCGGCGCCATCGCCGTCAACCGCGCCGAAAACCTTGTCGGCGTCACCTCACCGGTCCAAGGCACGTCGGTGACGCTCGATGCGAAGACCGGGGCGGTGTTGAAGGTGGAAAGCATCGCCGATGCAGCCGGCATCGCGCCGGCGCAGCATGGCTTTGCCGTTTCCTCCTATGACGGCGCTTTCCTCGGCGAGCACAGCGATGTCGCCTGGGATCAGCACATCGTGCGCATCGCCCGCGCCTGATCTGGGCGCTGCCTAAGCCAGCTTGTTGGCTTCGATGAAGCGCCGCAATGTCGTCGCCGCATTCAGCATATGTGCCCGCATACGGCGCGACGCCAGTTCCCCGTCACCCTCTGCGATTGCCTGCATAATGGCTTCATGCTCCGCCCTGGATCGATCGAGGCGCTGTTCCTGTTGCAATTGCGCGCGGCGGAAGGCCATCAGACGATTGTGTATCGCGATCGCCTGTTCGGCGAGGAAGCTGTTGTGGGTCGCGTGATAGATCGCCTCGTGGAACGCACGGTTGAACGTGTCATAGGCGTCAAAATCGCCTTTTTTCACGATAGCTTCGGATGAATCGTGCAGTTCGATCAGGTGGCTGCGCTCCAAGGGCGTCATGCGATAGGTGGCGAGCCTCACGCACATTGCCTCGATTTCGGCTACCGTCTCGAACATGTCCATGATGCGTTCGGGTGTCATGCGGGCGACGACCACCCCGCGCCGCGCTCGCATTTCCACCAGACCGTTCGCTGCCAGTTGCCTCAATGCCTCGCGAACCGGGGTACGCGAGGCGCCGAAGCGATCGGCAAGCTGCTGTTCGTCCAGTGCGGCGCCTGCCTCAAGCTTACCGGCGGCGATCTCATCCGCTAGCGCGTTGCGGATGCGATCGGACAACAACTCGCGATCCTCTATCGTATCATCCGATTCATCAGTCATTCCTCATTCTCCCTTGTCGCTTGTATGCAAAGATGCTTCGACCGCCTCATCTTGCATGCAAATACTCGATCACGCAACCGTTACGCATCCAATTATTGACTGATATCGCATTTAAGAATACAAGAATGCTCAACGGGCTTGCTTTTGCATACACAAAGCAGCCTCGATACCCAGCCGGAATGCAAGACGGGGCGCATTCGATCGGTGTGTTTGGGCAGATGCCGCTCCCAGAAGTACGAAACCCGCAAGAAGCTCACCGCTCCGATATCCGGCGCGGACGGCTTTCTGTCGCCCATTTATCCTCTACGCCATAAGGATCACGATGATGATGATGACCAGACGGAATTTCTCGACCGCGCTCATTGCCGGCGCCGCCGCTTCCTTAGTCTCCTCACGCGGCACGGCCGCCAGCAGCCCAACCTCAAGCCCGGTGACGCCGGCGCCATCGAAGGCCCGCAACGTCGTCCTTGTACACGGGCTCTTCGCAGACGGCTCCTGCTGGACGGAAGTCATCGCGCGGCTGCAGGCCAAAGGGCTGAATTGCACGGCCGTACAAAATCCATTGACGACGCTTCCCGAAGCGGTCGCATCGGCACAGCGCGTTCTCGATCGCCAGGATGGCCCGACTGTCCTTGTTGGCCATTCCTTCTCCGGCATGATCGTGACGGAAGCCGGTGTGCATCCGAAGGTCTCTTCTCTGGTCTATGTCGCAGCCCGCGCACCGGATGCAGGCGAAGACTATACGGCACTCGCCAAGACATATCCGACGCCTCCGGCATCGGCAGGCATCGTCTTCGACGGCGATGAAGGGCGGTTGACTGAGGAAGCTTTCCTGCGGGATTTCGCCGGCGATCTGCCCAGGGCCAAGGCAGAGGTGCTTTATGCCGTGCAGCAGCCCTTCCATACGGCGTTGCTGACCGGCAAGACCAGCCAAGCCGCCTGGCGCACCAAGCCGAGCTGGTACGCGGTCTCCACCGAAGACAGGACGATCAATCCGGATCTGGAACGCTTCATGGCAAAACGCATGGGCGCCAAGACCATCGAGGTGAAGGCCAGCCATCTCGCGCTGATCTCGCATCCCGATACGATCGCCCATATGATCCTGGAAGCCGCCGGGTATTGACCGGTTTTTGCCGGTCTAACCCTTCGCCGCGAACTCCGCCTGCTCCATGCCGATCGCAACAGCCGCCGCCTTGGCGGAGTTCCTCAGCCAGTCCACCTCCCTCTTGTCGAGGTCAGCCAAAATCCCCGGAATGCGGGAGGCGTCATCGGCATGGCAATTGGCGATCTCGAAGCCCATCAGGTCGAGCATGGCCGGCGACAGCAGGATTTGTGCATCACCCTCGACCTCGATTTTACGGCTGTTCGGCGAGAGGCGACGGACCAGCAGCTTGTCGACCACCTGATAGCGCGGATCGGGAGAGCGGGCGCGGCCGGAGGCAATGACCGCCGTATGGATCGTCGTGTCCGATGGGTTGTGTCGAAGCGACCAGGCGGATTGGGCAAGTGCCTTGACCTCGCGGAGAACCGGCCCGCCGCGCCATTCGACATCAGCGATAAAGCGTGGGCGGCCGAGGCTGCCGGTGCCGGCCGTGCGCGGCTTAGCGACAAACGGAAGTTTCTCATCCGGCAGCGATTGCCGCAGCACGTCAAGATAAGGCGTGGGTACCGGTTTGGCCGGGGGCGGCAGATCGCGATATTTGTCCCAGAATTCCTTGCGCTCGGCATTCGAGAGGATGACGTCGTTGCGCAGCCACTTGTAATCCCGCTCCAGAATGACCGGTGACGGCGCGTTCAATCCGCGGCGATAACCACCGAGGATGGCTTCGGCGATGGCGCGCGGCGTTGGCGCTGTGGTGCCCCGTGCAAGGATCGCGCTCGTTGCCAGGCGCACGAGGTCCAGCGCATAGGGCATGACAGCCGCATCGTCGAAATCGTTGGCACCCCAGACCAACCGCCCCTCTTCATCGCGCCAAGTGCCGAAATTCTCCAGATGCGTATCGCCGATCGCCAGCACCTGCGGTGCGCTCGCGAGATCGGGACACATATCGAAGATGGTCTCGGCCCAGCGCCAATAGGTGGCGCGCAGGAAGACGAAACCGCCGCTCTTCATCTTCTTGTATTTCTTTTGGAGATCGGCCTCGACAAGATCGGCGCCCAATTGCGCCCGCATCCAGGTTTCAAAGGCCTTGGTCGATTGCAGGATCGTCGTCATCTCGGGTTCCATCTCGAATCTGTTGATGGCCATATCGAATACCCACCATCATGGGAAAAAAATGTCGATGGCGCGTCATTCTTCAAAAGGCGAATTCTACCGCAGTACCCTTGTCCAAACCGCCTCTCCATGCCAATTTCGCACCCGCGAAAGGGAATGGGATGACTGGAGAAAGCAGCGGCGACTTTCGGGCGCGCATTCGGACGAGTTTCGAGCGACAGGCGGCGATGGCGACCATCGGCGCAGAACTGACGCGCGTCGAGCATGGCACGGTCGAGATCGAGCTGCCGTTCGACGTCAAGCTGACGCAGCAACACGGCATCCTGCACGCAGGCATCATCGCCGCCGCGCTGGATTCGGCCTGCGGATTTGCGGCCTACAGCGTCATCGATCCCACGGCATCTATTCTCACGATCGAATTCAAGATCAATCTGATGTCACCGGGACGCGGCGAGCGCTTTCTGTTCCGCGGCGATGTTACCAAGCCCGGCACCACCATCATTGTCGCCGATGGGCGAGGCTATGCCATAGGCGACGGGCCTGCCAAGCTGATTGCCTCCATGACCGGGACGATGATGGTCATCCGAGGCCGAGAGGGAATTACCGGATGAAATTCGAACTGAAACGCGTGTCGGGAAAATCGATCCTGTTCGTCATGGCGGCAGAGGCAGAATACGGCCCGTTCCTCCGCTCCCGCATCGATCCGCTGATGACCGGCGTCGGCCCGGTCGAGGCGGCCATTGTCATGACGCGGGCGCTCGCTCAGCTCGAAGCACAGGACGATCTGCCGGACATGGTGGTTTCGCTGGGTTCGGCCGGCTCGGCGAAGCTGGAACAGACCGAGGTCTACCAGGTCACCTCCGTTTCCTATCGCGACATGGACGCTTCGCCGCTCGGCTTCGAGAAGGGCCGCACGCCATTCCTCGACCTGCCCGCAGCGATCGAGATGCCGCTGCGCATTCCCGCCATTCCGGAAGCGAGCCTCTCGACCGGCGGCAATGTCATCTCCGGCGCGGAAGCCTATGGCCGGATCGCCGCCGACATGGTGGATATGGAAACCTTCTCCGTGCTGCGTGTCTGCCAGATCTACGACCGGCCGCTGATCGGACTGCGCGGCATTTCCGATGGCGTGGTCGAGCTGCAGCACATTTCCGGCTGGACCGAATATCTGCATGTCATCGACCGCAAGCTCTCCTATGCCGTCGACGCGCTGTTCACGGCACTGGAAGACGGCGTTTTCTGGTTCTGAGCGGCGCAACGGCTGATACAATGGGGACAATAAAATCGGCACCGGCTTGATTTGCCGGATTGCCAGGGAAAGCGCTTTTCATTAAAGGCTCGCCATGACCCAGACAGCACATCCAGACACCGTTCTCATCGTCGATTTTGGCAGCCAGGTGACCCAGCTCATCGCACGGCGTGTGCGCGAAGCGGGCGTCTATTGCGAGATCGTCCCCTTCCAATCCGCCGAAGCCGGCTTCAAGCGGCTGCAGCCGAAAGCCGTGATCCTGTCCGGCAGCCCGGCCTCGACCGTGGATGAAGGCTCACCGCGGGCACCGCAGATCATCTTCGACAGCGGCATCCCGGTCTTCGGTATCTGCTACGGCCAGCAGACCATGTGCATGCAGCTCGGCGGCAAGGTGGAAAGCGGCCATCACCGCGAATTCGGCCGCGCCTTCCTGGAAGTCAACAAGGATTGCGCCCTCTTCGAAGGCCTGTGGTCGAATGGTTCGCGCCATCAGGTGTGGATGAGCCACGGCGATCGCGTCACCGCGCTGCCGGAAGGCTTCGAAGTCGTCGCCACCTCCTCGAACGCGCCCTATGCCTTCATCGCCAACGAGAAGCGCAAATATTACGGCGTGCAGTTCCATCCGGAAGTGGTGCATACACCTGACGGCGCCAAGCTGATCAGCAACTTCATCCACAATATTGCAGGGATCAAGGGCGACTGGTCGATGTCGGCCTATCGCGCCAAGGCGGTGCAAGCGATCCGTGAACAGGTCGGCGACAAGCGCGTCATCTGCGCGCTCTCCGGCGGCGTCGATTCCTCCGTCGCGGCACTGCTGATCCACGAGGCGGTCGGCGACCAGCTCACCTGCATCCTCGTTGACCACGGTTTGATGCGCAAGGATGAGGCCGCGAACGTCGTTGCGATGTTCCGCGAGCACTACAATCTGCATCTGTTGCATGTGGACGCTTCCGACCGTTTCATCGGCGAGCTCGAGGGCGTCAGCGACCCAGAAACCAAGCGCAAGATCATCGGCCGCCTCTTCATCGAAACCTTCGAGGAAGAAGCCAAGAAGCTCGGCGGCGCCGATTTCCTCGGCCAGGGCACGCTCTATCCCGATGTCATCGAGAGCGTTTCCTTCACCGGCGGCCCCTCGGTCACCATCAAGTCGCACCACAATGTCGGCGGCTTGCCGGAGCGCATGAAGATGCAGCTCGTCGAGCCGCTGCGCGAACTCTTCAAGGATGAAGTGCGCGTGCTCGGCAAGGAGCTCGGCCTGCCCGACAGCTTCATCGGCCGCCACCCCTTCCCCGGCCCCGGCCTCGCCATCCGCTGCCCCGGCGGCATCACCCGCGAGAAGCTGGAGATCCTGCGCGAAGCCGATGCCATCTATCTCGATGAAATCCGCAAGGCTGGCCTCTATGACGCCATCTGGCAGGCCTTCGCCGTGCTTCTGCCGGTTCAGACTGTCGGCGTCATGGGCGACGGCCGCACCTACGAATTCGTCTGCGCGCTCCGCGCAGTCACCTCCGTCGATGGCATGACCGCGGATTTCTATCACTACGACATGGAATTCCTCGGCCGCGCCGCAACCCGCATCATCAACGAAGTCCGCGGCATCAACCGCGTGGTCTACGACGTCACGTCGAAGCCGCCCGGCACGATCGAGTGGGAGTGAGGGGGAACGGCGGTGATCGCGCAGTCTAAGCGCCAATTTTCGCTGCCGTCCCTGTTTCATCCATTTGGGCGGCGCTTGAATGGTGCCTCCCAAAAAAGCGGGTATTATTGGTTGCTCACCGCCCTCCTTCGCGGCCTCGTCTAGGCTATCCGCCCGCGTGGTCGTTGCCACCGTGCGCGGCAATGAACATGGCGACGGCCGACCGGCAATAGGATTCGATCTCATTATCATCCTCCGCTCTCGCCTCATCGAAGCGTGCGATAATCAGGAGATCGGAGCCTTTGAAAAGCGCGGCAAACAAGCGGGCGGACCGGAGAGGATCGGGCACGTTCAGAGCCCCCTTCGCGTGCAATTGACGCAACAGGGCCTCGATTTGGGCGATGATATGGGCGGGGCCGGCTTCGTAATGGAGCTTGCTCAACGACTTTTGACTCGCGACGTCGGCCATGACCATGGCTTCGACACTGCGCACGTCCGGGCGCAACAGCGTGCGAAGCAGCGATGATCCCACCGCCATGAGCTGATCTTCGGCCGAACCGGCGACGCCTTCAAAAAGGGCCTGTGGTATTAACTGCTGGCAGCGGGCCGCAAACGCCGCGCCAAACAGCGCCTCCTTGTTCTCGAAGTGCCTGTAAATGCTGAGCTTGGATATCTTCGCTCGCTGGGCGACCTTGTCCAAGGTCGTCGCTTGAAAACCCAATTCCGCAAAGAGTTCGCCCGCGGCGTCGACGATCGTTTGGCCAAGCGCCTCGTTGGCGGGCCGGCCGCGCCGGCCCTGGCTATTTTCGGTCACGTACAATTCCAGTCCTTGACAGTATCCTAATTCCTGAATTATGATACCATATAGTATCCAAAATGTGCAAGCCATTGGGTAGGTTTCAATCATGTCCTCCAAATCCGGGCCGCCCGGCGATATTGAATGCGGCATCATCCGGTCGGTCAACACAGTGATGGGCGACTTTCTCGCCGATGCCGAAGCCCTGCTCGCTGCCCGTCTGGAGCGCGTATCGCTGGACGATATTGCGCGCCAGGTCCAACCCAACCACCTCCATCTACAACACGGAGCCCATGACCATGGATGACGTCATCATCATCGGCGGCAGCTTTGCCGGTCTCGCCGCCGCCCTGCAGCTCGGCCGTGCCCGCCGCAAGGTCACCGTTCTCGATACCGGCCTGCCGCGCAATCGTTTCGCCGGCCACTCGCATGGTCTGCTCGGCCACGATCACAAGCCGCCGCTGGACATCCTGGCCGAGGCGCGGCAGCAACTGGCGCGTTATCCCACGGTCAATTTGGTCAATGCCCGGGCCGACAGCGTGTCCGGCGGCATCGACGATTTCTCCGTCCTCATTGGCAATGGCGAAAGCCTTGGGGCGCGTCGCCTGATCCTGAGCTATGGCATCGTCGACCAGATGCCTGATGTGCCGGGCTTTGCCGAAGGCTGGGGCACGTCCATCGTGCCCTGTCCCTATTGCGACGGCTTTGAAGTCGCCGGCCAGCATTGGGGCCTCGTCTGGTCCGGCCGGCAGTCGCACAATCAGGCCAGACTGTTCCACGACTGGACCGACAGGTTGACGCTCTTTGCCGATGGTCACGACATCCCGCCCGATATCCGGGCCGATCTGGCGCGCCGCAACATACCTGTCGTCGATGGCCGGATCGCCGGGATCGCCCATCACGGGGGCCATAACGCCACCGTCAAGCTCGATACCGGCCCCGATGTCGCGGTCGACATCCTGTTTGCGCATCCGCGCAACAAGCCGTCCGCAAGCCTGCATGAATCACTGGGCCTCGCCACGGTCGATACGCCCCTCGGCATCGTCCTCAAGGTCGACGAGCGCCGCGAAACCAGCATGCCCGGCATCTACGCCGCCGGCGACCTCGCCAACCCCGGCATGCCCTCGGTCACCACGGCATCATGGCAAGGCGCGATGGCGGGCATCTCCGCCCAGCAGTCGATGCTGGTTTAAGAGCAGGGCTTCCCTTTTCCGGTTGCCGCAGGCGCGGTTGTCCTTCCAAGTCCGGCGCTAGGCGGCACCGGCGCCTTATCGCTGGCGGGCGCAGGATCGCTGGAGACGATGCCCGCTTTGGCATCGGATAGCTTAGAGCGCATCAGAACAAGGATATGTCATGGCACAGTACAATGCCGATCAGGTCGCCGATTGGAATGACCAAAACGGGGAGCGCTGGGTCGCGCACCAGGCCCGGCTCGACGCCATGCTGGCGGTGTTCGGCCAGGCCGCAATCGAAGCCGCCGCGCCCGCGGCGGGCGAGCGCGCGCTGGACGTCGGCTGCGGCGCGGGCGCGTCTAGTCTGGCACTGGCCGCCCGCGTCGGCCCGGGGGGCCAAGTGCTGGGTGTGGACATATCCGAACCGCTGATCGGCCGGGCACGCGCGCTTGCGCCACAGGATACGCCGGCCCTGTTCCAGGTGGCCGACACCGGCAGCGCCGAGCTGCCCGAAGGCACGTTCGACATCCTGTTCTCGCGTTTCGGGGTGATGTTCTTCGACGATCCGATAGGGGCGTTCGCGCATATGCGCCGCGCTCTCCAGCCGGGCGGGAGGGTCGCTTTCGTCTGCTGGCGCGGCGCGGCCGAGAACGATTGGATGCGCCTGCCGATGGGCGCGATCAAGGGCATCGTCCCGCCGACGGCGGCGCCCGATCCCGAAGCACCCGGCCCGTTCTCGTTCGGCGACCGGGGGCGGGTGGCGCGCATCCTGACGGCGGCCGGCTTCACCGATATCGCTATCGCGCCCTTCGATGCTTCCGTCCCGTTTGGCGAGGGCGCGACGCGGGACGCGGCGATCGACGACGCGGTGGAGATGACGCTCGAGGTCGGCCGCTGTCGCGCGCGCTCGCTAATCAGCCCGACGACATCCGCGCCCGCGTCTCGGCCGCGGTTCGTGCCGCCTTCGCGGACCTCCCCGGCGAGCGGTCGGTGATGATCGACGGCGCGGCATGGATCGTCACCGCGCGCAATCCCACAAGCTGACAGGGACTACCAGCGGAGACGCCCCGCTCGGTGGATGGGGCGTCTTTGGCTGGTCAGCCGTCTCGAAGGGGCAGTTGAGCAAAACGATTCCTAGGCTCAGGCCGGTTCGCAAAGGAGGTGACGGTACTTTCTTCGTTCGCTGTAAAACCCACGTGAGTTGCCCAAAATGGGTCCGGAAAGGCGATCGACTTCGATAGATACCGAAACCGCACAAAAAATTTCGGGCTATTTTTCCCTTTAAAATCAAGACCGTAATGTTTTGACGGCCTATGGGGCGGCTTCTTGCGCGGCAACGAATTAAAAACCTAGCTATATCAATGATCTAACTAGATTTAGAGCAATCGAGTGGGAGTGAGGGGTGTGGGCAGCGACGCGAAGAACTCGGCGGCGTAGCGAAGTGCGTCCTTGCGAACTTGATGGCGGTGCTCATCGTCGACCTCCGCCAGGGCATGGCCATGTTTCGTCAAGGACTTCGAGGCCATTATCGCTACCACCGAGACTTTCCTCCGCGCCGCCTCCGTCATCCTCCTCCCAAGGCGACCGACTCGGTCATGAGTTTTAAGTCGGACTCCGAGCTGTCTCCAATGACCCACGGGCAGGCATAATAGTCTTCGATGCGGTCGATAACACCGTCGGCGACATGGACACGAACCGGCCACGCGACCTGCCACTGGACGCCTCGCTGGAAGAGCACGAGTAGGATGGGCTCCCCGTCGATCTCCCCGAACTCCATGGTCCACGTTTCTGGATTTCGCTCGTATTCGAAGAAATAGGGAGAGCTTCTGAGCAGGCCGTCAAAGCAGTCGGCGACCCGCAACCGAGCATCGGCGCTGGTAAGGCCCCGCACGCCATCCCAGTCATGGCGGTTGAAGAGGTCAACATAGCGCTGCAAGAGTCGCGCGGTGTCGGGATCAAGCGGAGGACGGCTCGGTTCGCCGATAGGTCCAGCGGGCAAGTCGGCGAGCTTCGCCCGTCCACGGGA
This sequence comes from Rhizobium sp. SEMIA4064, assembly GCF_003025035.1. Taxonomy (GTDB): domain Bacteria; phylum Pseudomonadota; class Alphaproteobacteria; order Rhizobiales; family Rhizobiaceae; genus Rhizobium; species Rhizobium paranaense. The sequence goes on along the minus strand of NZ_PYJN01000005.1, from coordinate 69,167 downwards.
GAGCGCGGATTTAACGCCGCCAACCGTCGAGTCCACGAGTTCTGCGGTCTCTTCCAGCGAATAGTCGAATACATCCTTTAGGAGGACGCAGGCGCGCTCCTTGGGAGGCAGGCTGCCAACCAGCCGTTCGATGGCGCGACGTGCATCGGTCGTCGCCGGCTCCGCAGTGACGACCCCGATGTCGTCCGAATAGGCGCCCTCCGCGTGCTCGCGCGCTTCGCGGCGCCTTAGAAAATCTATGCAGCGATTGTGAGCGATGCGAAATAGCCAGGGTTTCAGCCTGTGGGCGTCATCGAGGGTCTCGATCTTCGTGTAGGCCTCGAATAGCACCTCCTGCATGAGATCCTCACCGTCGAGCCGTGAGCCGGTCATGCGGGCGCAGTAGCGATGCAGTTGGGCTCGGACGTCTGACACCGTCTGGAGGAAGGCTCGATACCGCGCGTCGAATAGGCCAGTCGGTCGCTCAGTCATGTTCTTCACCTGCCACATCTTGCATCATTAAGGACATGGGTGCCCGTCATGCGACTACCTGACTTTCACCGCGGGTTGACGCGGTTCCGGTCAGGCCGAGCTTCGGCCGGACCCACTGCGCAAACCGCTCGATCGCCTCATCGGCTTCAGGCGCACGACCAGCCATCATCTGGAACGAATGCAGCATCCCCGGAAACACGTCCAGGCGCACCTCGACGCCGGCGGCCTTCGCGCGGTCGGCGAGCACCCGGCTGTCGTCGAGCAGCGTTTCGTCTCCGCCCACTTGCAGATTGATCGGCGGCAGGCCCGTGAGATCGGCGAAGATCGGGCTCGCGAATGGATTTCGGGCATCGGCCTCTCCGAGAACCAGCGACGCCAGCATATCTACCGACGCCTTCTGGAAGAAGGCATCCTTCGCGCGGTTAGTTTCGTAGGAAGCCCCACTCGCCGATAGATCATGCCATCCGGAAATACTGAGGAGCGCAGCTGGCAGCGGACGTCCCGCATCGCGGAGTTTGATCGCCGCTGCAACGATCAGACCCGCGCCAGCAGAGTCGCCCGCGCCAATTGTATGATCCGTCGCGATGCCCTGCTCGGCCAGCCACTCGAACGCGTTCACGGCCTGCTCGATCTGGCGCGGGAACTTGCTCTGAAACGCGTAGTCGTAAGTGGCGAGCAGAGCGTAACAGCCAATCGCCTTGGTAAGGTGTCCGACCATCTTGCGATGGGTCCAGATCGATCCGCCAACATAGCCACCGCCGTGCAGGTAAAGCATGACCCGATCTTTGGCCGCCAGTTTTGGCTGAACCCACAGCGCGGTCTTATCGCCGAGGTTCGTCTCGACGTAATCGACGCCGCCCGGTTCTGTCGTCAAAACAGACCACTCGGAGGCGTCCTGCGGCGATTCTCGACCGCTACGCCAAGCCTCCGCGAGCGTTTCGTAGTGTATCTTGTTTGCCAAGCTCTGCTTGCTATTCATTGTCACGCTCCAATTCGTCAGGAGGGCGATGTTGCCCGTCAACAGCTAAGACGAACGATCGCGCCGAAAGGATACGTCGCCTATGCTTCCGCCGGAACTGCCGCAAATGAGTTTCATCTCGCCTGCCTAATGCAACGAGAGGATGACGAGTACGCAATTGTGCGGTATTGTGCGGCGCACAACCACGGCGGTGGCAAAGGCCGATGCCGGCAAAGGGGAGACAATGCAGCGAGACCCACTGCACATCGATCTTGCCCTTCAGGGTGGCGGTGCCCATGGGGCTTTTTCCTGGGGCGTTCTCGATCGGCTTCTGGAAGAGCCACGGCTGCGAATCGAGGGAATTTCCGGCACTTCGGCCGGAGCGATGAACGCGGCCGTCTTGGCGCACGGCTATACCGTCAATGGCGTGGCAGGCGCCCGCGAGGCCCTAACGGAATTCTGGCGCAAGGTATCGGGGGCGGCGCGCTTCAGTCCCTTCCAGCGCGGTCCCCTCGATGTCCTGCTGGGCCGCTGGTCGCTCGATCACTCGCCGATGTTCGTGGCGATGGACATGATGGCGCGTCTGTTCTCGCCCTACGACCTCAACCCTGCCAGTGCCAACCCGCTCTCCGCGATATTGGCGGAAAGCGTCGATTTCGACCGGCTCTCGGCCAGCCCGATCAAGTTGTTCGTCACGGCGACGAATGTCCGCACCGGCCGCGGTCGGGTCTTCCGTAACAGCGAATTGACACCGGACGTCCTGCTTGCCTCCGCATGCCTGCCGACGCTGTTTCAAGCGGTCGAGATCGATGGCGAAGCCTATTGGGACGGTGGCTACGCCGGCAATCCGACGATCACGCCGCTGGTTCGCGAATGCACGTCTCAAGATACGATCCTCGTGCAGATCAACCCGGTTGAAAGGCCGGGCACGCCCCGCTCCGCGCGCGAGATCCTCAATCGTATCAACGAAGTCTCCTTCAATGCGGTCCTCCTGAAGGAACTGAAAATGATCGCACTGCTTCGGAAGGTGGCTCAGGTGGGGGATGACGAGGGCGAGCGCTGGGCGTCGATGCGCATTCACCGGGTCGTCAGCGACATGATGTCCGGCCTCGGTTCTTCCTCGAAGCTCAATGCGGAATGGGAGTTCCTGACCATGCTGCATGACTGGGGACGCAAGTCCGCCGACGCCTTCCTCGATGCCCATGGCGACGATCTCGGCCGCCGCTCCTCGCTCGATCTCGATATCCTGCTGGAAGAGGGCTGACGGATGGGGCTGTTCGGCATTCTGATCGGCCTCGGGCTGCTGGTCTGGCTTGCCTTCCGGGGCTGGAGCGTGCTGCTGCTGGCGCCGCTCGGCGCCATCGTTGCAGCGCTCTTTGCCGGGGAACCGGTGCTGGCGCACTGGACGCAGACCTTCATGAGCAGCGCTGCGAGTTTCCTCGCCCAGTTCTTTCCGTTGTTCCTGCTTGGCGCACTTTTCGGCAAGTTGATGGAGGACAGCGGTTCGATAGCGGCAATCGCCGATTTTATGATGCGGCGACTGGGAAAGGGTCATGCCATCCTCGCCGTCGTCATTGCCGGAGCGCTGATCACCTATGGCGGGGTCAGCCTCTTCGTCGCCTTCTTCGTGCTGGCGCCGATGGCGCAGGAGTTGTTCCGGTCATCAGGCATTCCCAGGCGGCTGATGCCGGCTGCGATCGTGCTCGGAACGTCCACCTTCACTATGTCGGCTTTGCCGGGAACGCCATCGATTCAAAATGCCATCCCTATGCCGTTCTTCGGGACGACGCCGTTTGCAGCGCCCGGACTGGGCATCATTGCTTCTGCCATCATGCTTGCCTTTGGTCTATGGTGGCTGCGTCGCGCCGAGGCGGCCGCGCGAAGATCCGGCGAAGAGTTCGGCGAGGGCATGCCGGCGACATCAGACCATCTCACTTCCGACGACCGGCTGCGCGAACGCGCCACGGCCGGCAGGGAATTCGATCCGGCCGAGATCGCGCATGGCCGCCATGCCGAGACGACGCCGCCAATCTGGGTTGCGGCGCTGCCGCTTGTTATAGTTGTCCTTGTGAATCTCAGCATGACGCTGCTGATCCTGCCGGCGCTTGATCTCGGCTTCCTTTCGGAGGATCGATGGGGCGGGATCTCCCGCTCCTCGGTCAGCGGCGTATGGGCCGTTGTCACGGCGCTGGCCGCCGCGGTCGCAACTGTCGTCGCGCTGAATTTCCGGAGATTGCCGACCTTGCGCGAGACGATGGACGCGGGCGCCAACGCGTCCGTCCTTCCGGCGGTCGCCGTCGCCAGCCTGGTTGGCTTTGGAGCGGTCGTCGCGGCGATGCACGCCTTCGGGATCGTGCGCGACTGGGTGCTCGGCATCGGCGGGGGACCGCTCGTTTCGATCGCGGTGGCCACAAATATCCTGGCAGCGCTCACGGGTTCTGCTTCCGGCGGTCTCACGATCGCCCTCGATGCGCTTGGCAGCACCTACCTGATGCGAGCGCAGGAAACAGGCCTCGACCCGGCACTTTTGCACCGCGTCGCGGTCATCGGGGCTGGAACGCTGGATAGCCTGCCGCACAATGGCGCGGTCGTCACCCTGCTTGCCGTCTGCGGGTCAACCCACGGAGAAAGCTACCGCGACATCGTCATGGTCGGCATCATCGGCGCGATCCTGGCGCTCATTGCCGTCATCATGCTGGGGAGCATTCTCGGCTCGTTCTGACATATTCACGCGTTGGAGCGCGGCGCGTCTAACCTATGAACAATCGAATGGAATAGAGGGCGAACGGCAATCCCCGGGGTCGTTTTCCCGGAGAGGCCCGATCGCTGAACTAGCAAATCGGACCCTCCAAGGTAATGCCCTTACCTCATCGAGATGCTCATGCCGCTGATATCGGCGTTGACTTGCAAGCCGACCTGCCGGCCTGTGAGTTCGAGCTGGGCGCCCTTGTCATTGGTCATGACGATTATCTGGGCGCCTTTGCCGACCGCACCGCCACCGCCCGCTGCACCATACACTCCGGCCACATCATGGGCGCGGCGAATGTGGCGCACGGTACCACTGAAATAGGTCTTGGAAGCCCCGAAGGCGAGGCCGCCCGAGATGCCGCCGATCGAGATCGGATAGTGGCGACCGTGGAAGGTCAGCGTACCCTCGCCTCCGGAGCCACCGACGAAGAAGGCCGCCTTGTAAACGGCGAAGCGGATCGTCCCGCTGTCGGCATGGGCGGCGCTGGCAAAGCTAATTCCCGCGGCGGCGATGGCTGCAACCGCGACTGAACGAAAACCGGACGAAATCTTCATCATGATGAGATGTTCCTCAAGAGCGCCGCTTACCCAGCCGGCCGGGCACGACGTTAGCGTCGTATCAAAGTGACAAATAAACAGTCTTGCACGACATTTGTTCCAAAGCACGATAAAAACAATGCGTTAGAGCAGATCCAAATGATCGAGTGGGAATGAGGCACAACGGCCAAACCTTCCATCCGGGAAGGGATAATGGCCTGTCCAACCGCAACGCCGAGCCTAGCGCGGCGGCACCAAGCTTTCCCTCCGCCGCCTTTGCAAAAAGCGGCGAACGGCAGGGTCTATTTCCAGGGCAATCGCTTGGTCATAGGCTTCGCGAGCCGCCGCCATTTCTCCCATTCTCGTATGAAGTTCGGCGCGCGCCGCCCAATAGGGTTGATACTCGATAAGCCGGCTACCGGGCGCCAGCACCGGCAGCGCCGCGAGCCCTGCGGCAGGCCCGCGCGTCTGTGCCACGGCAATCGCGCGATTGATTGCCGCCACCGGCGAGCCGGTGATTGCGCAAAGGCCATCATAGAGACGCTCGATCGCCACCCAATCCGTCGCGCCTGTACGGCGTCGCACGACATGGGCCGATTGGATGGCCGCTTCCAATTGATAGCGGTCGAAAGCATCAAACGCGCTGGCGCGAATAAGCAGATCCTCGGCCTCGTCGATCAGGCCTTCGTCCCATAGGGCAGGATCTTGATCGGCCAACGGCACGAATTCGCCGGCCGCACTCCGCCGTGCGCCACGCCGCGCGTGGGAATAGAGCATCAACGCAAGCAGACCGAGCGCTTCGGCCTGCTCTGGCAAAAGTGCGACGATCAGCCGGCCCAGGCAAATGGCCTCCTCAGCCAGGTTGCGCAGGCTCGCATCGGCGCCGGCCGGATCGCTCCAGCCTTCCGCATAGGCTGCATAGACTGCCTCCAGAATCGCCCCCAGGCGGGCGCGCATGTCCGCCCTCTCGGGCACGCACAAGGGAATTTTGGCGCGTCGAATCTTGTTCTTCGCCCGCGCCAGCCGTTGGCCCATCGCCGCCGGCGAGACCAGGAAGGCGGAGCCGATTGTCTGGGCATCAAACCCCAAGATCGTCTGCAGGATCAGCGGCGCTCTGATGCCGGGCTCTACCGCCGGATGCGCGCAAGCGAACATCAAAGCCAGGCGCTCGTCTGGAATTTCCGGCGCAAGGCTCGCCGCTGCCTCCAACTCCTCCGCCATGAGCTTCAGATGCCCGGAGGCGACAGCGCTTACCCGTCTGCGCCTGATGGCGTCGATCATCTTGCGGCGGGCAACGGCAAGCAGCCAAGCTTCGGGGTTTAGCGGCGCGCCCTTGACCGGCCAATCGGCCAGAGCAGAAGCAAAGGCCTCCGACAGGGCGTCTTCGGCGCCGGCCACATCGCGTGTGCGCGCCGCGAGAATAGCGACCAGTTTGCCATAGCTTCGGCGCGCCACCGCTTCGGCGGCTTTGACGGCAGACTGGTCGTCTCCTTGCGACATGGCAGATCAATAGACCATCAGAGGGCGAACCTCCACGGTATCACGCCGAGCACCGGGACAACGCGCCGCCCAGGCGATGGCGCTATCGAGATCTGCCGCCTCGATGATGTAGTAGCCGCCCAACTGCTCCTTGCTTTCGATATAGGGGCCGTTGAGAACGGTGGGCTTGTCATCCGTTGCGCGCACCACGGTTGCCGCCGAGGAATCCTGCAATCCACTGCCCGCCACGAAGGCTCCGGCCTTTTTCAACACTTCTGTGTAAGCCGCATAGGCCGCGAATGTCTCGGCTTTCTGCTCCTTGCTTGCATTCTTATGTTCGGCTTCGTTCCAATACACCAACAGCATATATTGCATGACGCATTCCTTTCACTCGATACGCGCAGCCTTATGGCTCGCTGCGACAACGACGTTTGAACCGGGGAGATTTTGACAGGGTGCAGGAAGAAATTTTGGGCATCGGCGGCCTTACAACCTCGATATCGCTTTTGGCGGCAAAGGTGACATGTCTGCTTGTGGAGAGAAAGGCCTCTGTTCGCGCCGGAATTCCGATCATTTGAGCCGGATGTAAGCGCAGAGACATACGTTCGGTGTCAAAAAATTTGCAGGACAATGTCGGCTTCCGAAAACCCCATTCGTCGTTCCACTATCAGGCCGATGAGGCCGGCTCGAACAAGGAGACAGACAATGCGTGTGATGGTGCTCGTGAAGGCTACCGAGGAGAGTGAAAAGGGGTTTCTCCATACGGCATGGGAGACGGAGATGATGGAGGCGATGGGCAGATTCAATGACGAACTGCGCGATGCCGGCATCCTGCTAACGGCAGATGGCCTCAAACCCTCCTCTGACGGCAAGCGGGTTGCATTCGATGGTGCCGGCCGTACGGTCATCGACGGGCCTTTCGCCGAACCCCGCGAACTGGTCGCCGGCTTCTGGATCTGGGAGGTCAAGGACATGGACGAGGCCGTCGCCTGGGTAAAGCGCTGCCCCAATCCCATGTCGGGACCGAGCGAGATTGAAATCCGGCCGTTTTACGAGATGGCTGATTTGCAAAGATAATCCACCGCCAGAGGTGACTTGCGGAGCTTGACCTATTTTGATCGCATGCCCGATGCTTTTTGCTGAATAACCGCATAAGATGTGGCGGCTTACCTCACTGCAATTGTCACGGATGCCTGTCAACGGACTAGGAGGGCTGATACATGGCGAAGAAGCACACGGGTCAGTGCGCATGCGGCGCCGTCAAATTCCAGTTCAATACCGATCCTACCTTCGTCGCCGTCTGTCACTGCCTTGACTGCAAGAAGGCATCAGGCGGCGAGGCGGCCGCTTTCTTCGGCGTGCCTGAAGATGATTTTACGCTGATCAGCGGCGAGCCGAAGGCGTTTCACTACATCGCGCAGTCAGGAAAGGGCCTGGATCGCAACTTTTGCCCCGATTGCGGCGCCAGGGTATTCAGCAGCAAGCTGGAGAGCTTCCCGGGAATGATCTTCGCGACGATCGGCTGCCTGGATAGTTCCGAGGGCATTGAGCCGATGCTCGAGATGTTCACCAAGCGCCGCCTCGAATGGGTGAAGCCACTCGACCTTCCGCAGTTCGAGACTATGCCTGGCTGAGTCCAAGCGGCGATCAGGCTTAGATCGCCTTTCCGAACCGAGCGTCGGTACTCCGGTATCTGACATGCTCGATGAAGGCTCGGAGTTTGGGCAGGACCTGACGCCTACCCGGATGGTACAGAAAAACCCCCGGCGTCGTGACGGCGAAGGGGGTGAGCAGCGCTTGCAACCGGCCATCGGCAACAGCCGCTTCGGCGAGCGGACCGGGCACCTGCGCAAGTCCCGCACCCTGGATGGCAGCCCCCAGAACCGTGGGATAGTCATGCGCGATCAGCGGCCCCGAGACGATCGCCTCGACCGCCTTGCCACTATCGACAAAGGACCAGGGCGCGACCGATCCGTTCGAGCGGCGCATGCGCAGGCAGGCGTGGTCGCGCAGATCGTCGATGCGCTCCGGCCGCTTGCGCCGAGATAGGTAATCCGGGCTGCCAACGACTACAAACGGGAACGGCGGCGTCAGCCGCACCGCAACCATGTCGGCGGCGATGAACTCGCCCATCCGCACACCGGCATCAAACCCTTCGGCAGCCAGATCGACCAGCTTCTCGCTTACGGCGATTTCCACCTCGACTGCAGGATAGGCCTCGCAGAAGGAGGCGATCAGCGGCTCCAGCAGGATCGGCACGACCGAGCGCGGCACGGCAAGGCGCAATAATCCGGCCGGCCGCTCTCCAAGCTGACCGGCGACCTCGCTTGCGGCGACGAGCTCTTCGAAGGCAGGCTTTGCACGCGACAGGAACCGTTCGCCTGCCTCGGTGAGGCCGACACTGCGCGTGGTGCGCAGGAAGAGCGCTGCGCCGACGCGCGTCTCAAGTGCACGCACCACTTGGCTGATCGCTGAAGGAGTCACCCCCAGTTCTGCGGCGGCTCTGCGAAAACTGCGGTGCTCGGCGACGCTCAGGAACGCCTCCACACCATCGAGCGCACCTCGTCTCACTGTGAAATTCTGCTTCATGGCCCGTCAACATTATAGCGAATAGTCGCCAGGCGAAAGCGGTCGTACATCTGGCTTGCAAAGCGCCCGCGGCGTTCGAGGCCGCATGAATTAGAACCTCATAGGAGGCCCCATGTCGCCCGCATTCATCTTCCAGCTCCATCTTGTTCTGGGCTACGTTCCGTGGCTGCTGTGCTTCGGGGCGTATGTCTGGCCGAGGCTCAAAGCGATGAATCCGGTCGAAGCGCAGCGCGCCATCGCCACGCTGCACAGTTTCCGCTTCTTCGGGCTCGTCTTCATTGTTCCCGGCGTCGTCGGCCCCAATCTGCCCGCCGGCTTCGCCACACCGGCCGCTTATGGTGACTTCGCAACCGGCTTGCTCGCCATCCTGGCGCTCCTGACGGTAAGGACGCGCCCGCTCTTTTGGCTGTTCATCATCGCCTTCAACGTTGCGGGGGCAAGCGACATCATCATCGACTATTATCACGGCAGCCAGCTCGACCTTCCGGCATTGGCCGGGCAGCTTGGCGCCACCTACGCGATCCCGATCATCTACGTGCCGCTATTGATGATCACGCACGTCGCCGCGTTCTATTTGCTGCTGCGCCCTCAATCTCAGAGGATTCGGACTCTCGCCGTAGATGCAGCCGCATCTACGGACGCGTAATTCATCCGATCGACGATCAGAAGCCCAGGGATTGCTGCACAGGCTTCGGCGGCGCGAGCTGGACACCTTCCAGCTCCAGCATGCGAGCCTTGGCGGTCGAGCCGCCGGGCGCGGAGAAGCCGCCAATCTTGCCGCCGGCGGCCAGGACGCGGTGGCAGGGGATGATCAGCGCCACGGGGTTCTTGGCCATAGCCTGGCCGACGTCGCGCGCAGCTTCCGGACCGGCGCCGAGCTGTTTGGCGAGCGCGCCATAAGTGGTGGTGTGCCCCCAACCGACCTGCCGCGCGGCCGCGTAGATCTGCTTGAAGAAATCATCCTGCTCGGTGAGATCCAGTTTGACGGTAGAGAAATCGATCTCCTCCCCAGCGAAATAGCGCTTAACGGCGGCAACTACTTCGGCCACATCTGATGTCGGTGCGCCGGGCCTTGCATTTGGCAGACGGCGAAGCATAAGGCGCTCGGTCGCATCAGCGCTTTTCGTTGGGAGCTGGAAGCGCGTTATGCCGATATCGTTCCACGCAATCCCACAGAAACCGCCTGCGTTTTCGAAGATCAGATAGTGTTGCATCGTCTCGCTCATGGCAGAGTCTCCGTGTTTCCACTTGCCATGAAAATCGTGCTTCAGGCCCCCGAATTCAACCCGATTCTTGCGCAGGCTGAGCGTTGCCAACATTTCCCGGTTGAGGGAAGCGGTGCCGATGCTGCTATGGCAACATCAACCGCACCGCTTCCCATCCGGCTTGGGAGCTTATCAATATCCGCCGCCGGCCGGAGCGGAATTCTGTGTCATGCCGCCTCCCCCGGAATTGCCCGTGGTGGAGCAAGCGGAGAGGCCGAGGCCGATGAGGGTGATAAGTGCGGCTGAGACGATGGCTTTTATCAACATGTGAGGTCATTCCCTTGTTGAGAGCGGGCGCAAGGTGCCCTGACCTGCCGTGAACAATCGAGGGGCAGTTTTATTCGGTACACTTCGTAAATCGGGGATGCGCTGGATTATCTCGATCTTCCCAGCCAATTGCCGCCACTTAATTTTGTTCTCTATTTGTTCTTGATTTTGAGGCTATGCGGCCGTAGGATATCTGCGATCGGCAAGAACAGGACGAGGCAAAGCGACTTGGCTTTGAAGCGATCTCATGAAGAACAATGGACAGCTTTCGCTCAATCTTGGCGGGGGATCACGGGTCAGGAAATCCGAAGCCGACCCGATGCATTCCGATGCGCTATATTTCGCTATCCTGCCTGATCGGGAGGTTGCTTCTTCAAGCGCTGAACTGGCAGGCCATCTCCGTCGGCAATATGGCTTTTCGACAAAGCCGAGACGGTCGGATTTGTTTCATATCACGCTCTATCCGCTGGGATCCTACAACGGCAGGCCAGAGCCGCCGCACGAGGTTGCGTTTGCGGCGATGCAAGCGGCATCGACAGTCAGCAAAACATCATTCCAGGTCGTCTTCGATCGAGCCGTCAGCTTTGGCAACGGTGATAACCGGCCGCTTGTTTTGTGGCGCAAGGAGGGAAATGCGGAGCTGAAGGCGCTGTATCGGGAACTGGATGACGCAATGCGGCACATCGGATTTGCAAGTGATGGCAGAGAGAAATTTGAGCCGCATATGACATTGCTATATCGGGGCCATTTGATTCCCGAAGTCATATTGGACGAACCCGTCACCTGGACCGTTCGAGATTTTGTCCTGGTCCATAGCCTGCAGGGCGAAGGCGAGCACAAGCATCTCTGCTATTGGCCGCTGAACTAGCCCGGTTACCCAGGCATTCGGCTGACATCAGGCGCTTTGTGCCACCGGGCTGACAACAGTCGCCGCATCGTCGACACTGAAACTGCAGCGCTTGTCGAGATCGATCATTCCGGCCGCCGCCATGAGGTCACGAGCCTGATCATGGGCACGCGCGAATTGCACGCGGATGCCGGCGGTGCGCATGGCACTATCGAATTCCATCAAGGCGTCGAGTGCGGAACTGTCGAGATCGAAGCTTTCTTCCAGACTGAGCACCACGGCCTTCAACCCCGCTTCCGCGCGGCTGCGGGCTAGAATTTCGCCAAGGATCATATCGGCATTGCCGAAAAACAACGGCTCGCCGGGGCGCCAGATGGCAATGCCGGGTGTCTCAATCGCCTCCGGATGGCGGCTGAGATCGACAAAATTGTGGCTGCTCCCCAATCGCCCGAGGCGGGCGACATAGGGAGAGGCCAAGCGATGCATCATCGCGACGAGCGAGAGCACGATCGCCAGCAGCATGCCGTTGAGGACACCGAAGAGCAGCACGCCGCCTGCCGCACCCAGCGCGACATAGAAATCGCGATGCAGCCGTCGCAGGCGAAGGATCGGACCGGGATCGAGCGCATGCGTGAGGGCCGCAATCACCACGGCGGCAAGCACCGGCTCCGGCAGCCGCGCCACCAGCGACCCGGCACAGGCAATCAGAATGGCAAGGCCGATGGCGGCAAAGACAGCAGTGGCGCGCGTCTTCGCACCCGCTGCCTCGCTGGCGAAACCCGCGGAAAAACCGGCGCCGACGGGCATGCCCTGGACGATGGCGCTGGCGATATTGGCGAAACCCAGCGCACCCAGCTCGCGATTGACCTCCAGAGGATCGCCATAGCGCAGCGCCAAGGCACGCATCGTACCCCAGGATTCGGCGAAGAGAATGAGCACGAGAGGCACGGTGAACTGCACCAGCCGCGAATAAGCGGTCCAGCCGGCATCGGGCAGCGAAGGCCATTGCGGCAGGACCTCGATCGTCCCGACCAGTTCGACACCATGGCCGCTAAGATCAAAGACAGAGGAGGCGAGGATGCCGGCGGCAAGCACGAGGAAGGCGCCGGGAACGCCCGGGAGCCGCTTCAGCAATAGCAGCGCGGCCAATGCCACGATGCCGACGGCGACGCTTGCGAGGTTCCATCGCGGGATCGCCGCCAACAGCGCGCCGGCATAGTTGAAGATATTGGAGCCTTGTACGGGGACGCCGACGAGAATCGGTAGCTGATGCAGGATGATGGTAACCGCCAGTCCCAGGGCAAAGCCCCGCAACACCGGGCGCGAGATGAAGCCGGTGATGCCGCCGAGGCGGAAGGCGGCTGCGATGACAAAGAGAATGCCGGCCAGCGCGACGGCGATGGTGGCGAGGCCTGCCTTGACGGTGGCATCGCCGGGAACAACCGCCAGCGTCGCGGCAAGGATCGCGGCGGATGAGGATGTCGGCGAGACGATGGCAAAGCGGCTGCGTCCGAAAATGGCGTAGACCAGGCAACCGGCGATGCCGGCGAGGATCGCCCTATGCGGCGGCAGACCGGCGATACCGGCATAGGCGACCGCTTCCGGCAGCATCAGGCCTGCAATCGATATGCCCGCGATCACGTCGGCTTTGTTTATCGCGGGCCAGCCGCTCAGTTTCATCATCGATCACCGACCACAGGAATCGCCAATCTGACTAGGTGTAGAGTTTCGCTGGCAGGCTGCAACAGGAAAGTAAGCATGACGAACCGTTGGCTCATGCGGCCCCGTCAGCCTCTCTCAACGGACACGTTCTGCCGATCGTCTCGCTGACAAAATCCATCACCGCGCGGATGGCCGGCGAGCGGCGCAGATCGGGATAGGTAACAAGCCAGAGGTCGCGCGTGGGTGACGGGATCTCCGTCGGCAGCCGCGTGAGGGCGGCTTCGCTATCACCGAGGAAGGCAGGGAGTGCTACGACGCCGAGACCGGCGAGCGCGGCTTGCATCTGACCGAAGACGTCGCCGGCGCGGAAAACGATGGGGCGGCCCGCAAGCAGGCTACGAAGCCAGGTCTGCTGCGTCAAATGATCGAGCGCCGCGTCATAGCCGATGAAAACCCAGCTATCCCTAGGCGTCGCCGCGACTTCGGGGATAGCATAGAGCCCGAAGCGCATGACGCCGATGCGCCGCACGAGAAGATCGCTTTCCTCGGGGCGTGACATGCGCACGGCAATATCGGCCTCTCCATAATTAAGGGCGGAGCGGCGGGTGACGCCGGCGATCGTCAGCGTGATATCGGGATGTTCGGCGCGAAAGGCGACCGCTTTCGGCGCGATGAGGTGCGCGGCGATGGAGGGCGGCGCGCTGATCATGACGGCGGCGGAAAGCCCCGCAACCGCACTTTTCGAATAGCGCCTGATCGCCTCGACATTGTCCTCCATGCCGGCCACCAGCTCGGCAATCGCCCGGCCATCAGCCGTCAGCGGCGAGGTGCGCGGCCGACGGTCGATGAGCCGCAGATCAAGCGTGCGTTCCAGCGCGGCAATTCGCCGGCCGACCGTGGCGTGGTCGACGCCAAGCTCGCGCGCAGCCGCCGAAAGCGAGCCGGTGCGTGCCAGAGCGGCGAAGTGAAGAAGGTCCTGCCAGTCGATCATCTGTGCATTATTGCACAGATGCAGTGAGTTCATACCGAATTTATTCAGACGCGGCTTTGTGATCAAAAATGCGTCTGAAAGGAGACTGTTCTATGCCTCTAGCCATCGCGATAACCAGCCCCGGCAGCCCTGAGACCATGAAACTCGTTGATCTTGCCATCACCGAGCCAGGACCCGGCCAGGCCCGCATCCGCCAAAGCATCTCTGGCGTCAATTTCGTCGATATCTATATTCGGTCCGGGCTTTATCCCCGGCCGCCCGGCCAGACTGTTCTCGGCTTCGAGGGTGCCGGCGTCGTGGAAGCGATCGGCTCCGGTGTCGAGGGCCTGTCGGTTGGCGATCGCGTCGCCTATGTCGGCCATCCGCTCGGAAGTTATGCCGAAGTGCGCACTTTGCCGGCCTCCCGGCTGGTGCGTCTGCCCGACGATGTCAGCGAACGGCTCGCCGGCAGCACGATGTTGCGGGGGCTCACGGCCCATATGCTGCTCCATAAGGTCCACCCACTGCAGCCGGGCGAATGGGTTCTGGTGCATGCGGCAGCCGGCGGTGTCGGGCAGATCGTAGCGCGCTGGGCCAAGCGGCTCGGCGCTAACGTCATCGCCACCGTCGGTTCGGAAGCCAAGGCCGAATTTGCCTATGAAGCCGGCGCCGACGCCGTTCTTCTGCATACGTCCGAGGATTGGGTGGAAGAGACGCGCCGCATCGCCGATCGCCGGGGCGTGCATCTCGCCGTCGACGGCATCGGCGGCGCGATGCTGTCGCAGACACTCGCCACTGTCCGCCCCTTTGGCATGGTCGCCAGCCTCGGCCAGGCTGGCGGCCCGATTCCTCCGATCCAGATCGAGGAACTGACCGCGCCCCGCGCCATCGGTCTCGCTCGCCCGAGCGTGCTGACCTATGCCAACGATCCCGATCTCTACCGGCAGGGCGCCGAGGCGCTCATGGCGGAATTGCAGGCCGGCCTGATCAATCCGATCGGCGCGGAATATGCGCTGAAGGATGCCGCCAGGGCGCATGCCGACCTCGAAGCAGGGCGAACGACGGCAAGCGTGGTGTTGACGATGTGAAGCCAGGGCAAGGTGGCGCAATCGTCACCTTGCCTCCCTTCCCATGGCAAAAACGCTGACCAGAAGTGGTGCGATCCCCTCGTCCGCTAGGACGCCGAACACAATTGCTTGAACGGGTCATCATTTTTTGCTGCAGAGCAGCAATTTCATTGACCCGACCTCTCCTCGCCTGTTACCAAACTGATCGCGACGTCGCACGGTCGTTCGGCCGCTGCCGCCGCTCCTATCCGGTACGAACCCCGATCCGTATGGCAAACAGTAAGGACACCGCACGCCGGTGCCCGCAGGCGATATCTCGTGAACACTGCCTCCCAAACCATCCAGTCCTCCTCGACCTTATCCCTCCTTTCCATCGTTGCGCTGACCTTCTTCGGCTATGTCGCCATCGGGCTGCCGCTCGCCGTGTTGCCGACCTATGTTGATAGCGGCCTCGGATTCGGTGTCGTCTGGGCCGGCATCACCATCAGCGCGCAGTATGTGGCTACCATCATCAGCCGCGCGCAGGTCGGCCGGCTGTGCGACCGGTATGGGCCACGCCGTTCGGTTTTCCTCGGCTTCTTCGCCTACGGATTTTCCGGCGCCCTGACATTGGCATCGGCACTGGTGGCGGGTACTCCCGCTCTGAGCCTGGCGCTACTGCTGCTCGGCCGATTGGCGCTCGGCGTCGGTGAAAGCTTGGTCAGCACAGCGGCGATCACCTGGGCGATCGGGCTGATGGGATCGCGCGAAACCGTGCGCATCATCTCCTGGAACGGCATCGCCACCTATGGCGGCATCGCGCTTGCGGCCCCCTTTGGCGCTTGGCTGGAGGGGCAATACGGCTTCTTCGCCACGGGCGCCGTGACGATCGGCCTGGCAATTGCGGGCCTGATGCTGGCGCAGACGCGGCCAGCGGTGCCCGGCGTCAAGGAGAAGGGCATCGGCACCGGCCAGGTCTTCAGCCGTATCGCGCCTTTTGGCGTGGCGCTGGCGCTTGCCTCCAGCGGCTTCGGCGTCGTGATGGCCTTCGTCGCCTTGTTTTTCCATAGCCGCGATTGGGACGGGGCTTCGCTGGCGTTGAGCGCTTTCGGCCTGGCCTTCATCGGCGTTCGCCTGGGGTTGGCGCAAGCCGTCGCCCGCTTCGGCGGCTTGCCGCTGGCGCGAGTCTCGCTGGTGCTGGAGATCCTGGGACTCATGGCGCTCGCCTTTGCTCCCTCGCCCACCATTGCCATCATCGGTGCGGCGCTCGCCGGAGCTGGCTTTGCACCGATCTTTCCGGCGCTCGGCAATGAGGCGATGGCGCATGTCCCACCACAAAATCGTGGCGTGGCGCTGGGCCTCTATTCGGTTTTCCTGGATCTGGCGCTTGGGAGCACCGGCCCGATCGCCGGCCTGCTCGCCAATCGGTTCGGCTATACCGCACCCTTTCTCCTCGGTGCCGGCGCCGTTCTGCTCAGCCTTGCGCTGATCATGAGCCTGCGTAAAAACGGCGGCCTATAATACGGAAGCAACGACAAAGGCTCAGCAACCGGAGCCCTTGTCTTTCGGGAGGCGGTGGAACAAGTTCTGATCCACCCGCGCGCCATCTTCCCATAATTATTGCGCGTGGCGGCCGCGACTTGGTATCAGCCATCGCAAGCAGGAGAAAAACACATGGACATCACGCATATCACCATCGACGGCGATACGCCTGGGATCGCGTGGCGGTTGCCTGTGTTGCATTTTGCCGGCAGCAAACCGGATGCGCCGAAGATCTACATCCAGGCGGCGCTGCATGCCGGCGAACTGCCGGGCACGGCGCTGACCCATTTCCTCTGCGAGCGGCTCAGGCAGGCGGAGACGGAAGGCGCGGTTCTGAGCGATATCATCGTCGTGCCGCACGCCAATCCGATCGGCGCGGCGCAATCGCATTTCGGCGAAATGCAAGGTCGCTTCGATTTGGGCACGCGCACCAATTTCAACCGTGACTTTCCGCTGATCTCGGCGCGCGACCGTCACCTGCTGATCGAGAATCTGGAACGCTACCCCGCCGCCGACCGGCTGAAGCGGCAGCTCATCCACATGGCGCTGGGGGCCGATCTGGTCATCGATCTGCATTGCGATGATGAATCCCTGCAATATGCTTATATCGACGAAGCCTTCTGGCCGGAGGCAGCCGATCTGGCGGCGGCGCTGAACATGGACGCCGTACTGCTGTCGGATGGCGAAAGCTCTGCCTTCGAGGAAGCCGTGAGCTTCGCCTGGAAATACGAAGTGCCCGGCGAGAAGAAGGCGCACCTGCCGGGAAAATTGTCGGTGACCGTCGAATTGCGCGGCACCCGCGATGTTTATCCGGAGATGGCGAAAAGGGATGCCGAAGGGCTCTGGCGTTTCCTCGCTGCCCGTGGCGCCGTCCGTGATGATGGCGTGAACCTGTCCAGCTTTAGCGGACCGGCCGTGCCGCTCGACAATGTCGAGATCATCCGTGCGCCGCAGGCCGGCACCGTGCTTTTCCATCGCAATATCGGCGAACGTGTCGGTGAAGGAGACCTGCTGGCGACGATCCTTACCGCGCCCGGCATGCCCGATGGCACGATCGATGTCCACGCCCCGCAAGCCGGCCTCATCGTCACCCGGGTGTCCGACCGGCTCGTCCGCCGCCGCGGCGACCTGATGAAAATCGGCTGCGACAAGCCGAGCGAAGCTACCCGCAAGCCGGGAGCGCTGGAAGACTGAGGCATCTCAGAGGAATCGTCGAACCTTCGCCCCGACTTTCGCTCGTCTCCGCTTGCGTGTTATGCGATGGCACACAGCAAGGAACGGATTCGGCATGACGATCACCATTTACGGCATCAAGAATTGCGACACGATGAAGAAGGCGCGGACCTGGCTGGAAGGCCACGGCATCGCCTATGATTTCCACGACTACAAGGCTGTCGGCATCGACCGCGACCATCTGGAACGCTGGACCGCGCAGGCCGGTTGGGAAACCGTGCTCAACCGCGCCGGCACCACCTTCAAGGCGCTCCCCGAAGGAGACCGCACCGATCTCACCAAGGACAAAGCCATCGCTCTGATGCTGGCCCAGCCGTCGATGATCAAGCGCCCGGTGTTGGAAGCCGACGGCAAATTGCTGATCGGCTTCAAGCCGGAGATCTATGCGGGTGCCTTCGAGGTGGATGCATAAGGGCTGCGCCATGTCCAAAACCACCCGTGCCACGCAGATGCTGACTCAGGCCAAGGTTGCCTTCACCGTCCATACTTATGAGTACGATCCGAATGCCGAGCGTGTCGGCATGCAGGCGGCGGAAGCGTTGGGCGAGGAGCCGCGTCGGGTCTTGAAGACATTGATGGCCGAAGTGGACGGCAAGCCGGTTTGCGTGGTCGTTCCATCAGACCATGAGGTCAGCATGAAAAAGCTCGCGGCCGCCTTCGGCGGCAAATCGGCGGCCATGATGAAGCCCGCCGATGCCGAGCGACTGACGGGGTATCATGTCGGCGGCATTAGCCCTTTCGGCCAGAAGAAGACCGTGCCGACGGCGATCGAGGCACAGGCGATGACGGAAGCCTATGTCTACATCAACGGCGGTCAACGCGGCCTGCAAGTGCGCCTTAACCCGCAGGATGCGCTGAAGCTTTTGAAGGCGAAGGCCGCGCCGCTGATCGCTTGATCGCACCAAAGCGCATCGCGATCTCTGAGAGTCGCTCCGTGCGCTTAGGTATTTGATTTTGCGCATGTCGTGATCGCAAAACCGCTACGCACTTTTGCGCGACAGGCTTTAAAAAACAAAACAGCCTTCATTTCCGGCGCAAACGGGTCTAAGTCTGGGACCGTTGTTCCGATCCTCAGCACGCAGGTTTTGCCATGACGTTCGCCTCCCCCAACCATCATCCCGTCGATCCCGCCAAGCTGGAAAAGCTTGCCGAAGTGGCCGTGAAGGTCGGGCTGCAACTGCAGAAAAACCAGGATCTGGTCATCACCGCCCCGGTCGTGTCGATGCCGCTGGTGCGGCTGATCACCCGCGAGGCTTACAAGGCCGGCGCCGGTCTGGTCACCACGTTCTATTCCGACGAGGAGACCACACTCGCCCGCTACGAATACGGCCATGACGGCAGCTTCGACCGCGCTTCTAACTGGCTCTATGAAGGCATGGCCAAGGCCTATGCCAACAATGCCGCGCGGCTCGCGATCTCTGGCGACAATCCGATGCTGCTCTCCGGCCAGGAGCCGGCCAAGGTCGCGCGCGCCAACCGCGCCAACTCTGCCGCCTACAAGCCGGCGCTGGAAAAGATCTCCAATTTCGACATCAACTGGAACATCGTTTCCTATCCGAATCCCTCCTGGGCGAAGCTGGTCTTCCCGGACGATCCGGAAGCGATCGCCGTTGCCAAGCTCGCCAAGGCGATCTTCGCCGCCTCGCGCGTCGACGTGCCGGATCCGATCGGCGCCTGGGCCGAGCACAATGCCAATCTACATAAGCGTTCGACCTGGATGAACGGTCAGCGCTTCGCCGCCCTGCACTTCCAGGGTCCGGGCACCGATGTGAAGATCGGCCTTGCCGACGGCCACGAATGGCATGGCGGCGCCTCGGTCGCCAAGAACGGCGTCACCTGCAACCCGAACATCCCGACCGAGGAGGTATTCACCACGCCGCATGCGCTGCGTGTCGAAGGCTATGTCTCCTCGACCAAACCGCTTTCGCATCAGGGCACCTTGATCGACAACATCCGGGTTCGCTTCGAAGGCGGCCGTATTGTCGAGGCGAAAGCGTCGCGAGGCGAAGAAGTGCTGAACAAGGTGCTGGATACCGACGAAGGCGCACGGCGCCTCGGCGAAGTGGCATTGGTGCCGCATTCCTCGCCGATCTCGGCCAGCGGCATCCTGTTCTACAACACGCTGTTCGACGAAAACGCGTCCTGCCACATCGCGCTCGGCCAATGCTATTCCAAATGCTTCATCGACGGCGCGACCTTGAGCCAGGAGCAGATCAAGGCCCAGGGCGGCAATTCCAGCCTGATTCACATCGACTGGATGATCGGCTCCGACAAGGTCGATATCGACGGCATCAAGCTTGACGGCTCACGCATGCCGGTCATGCGCGGAGGCGAATGGGCTTAGGGTCATAGATACCCCCGTTTCGATGGAGCGGGGATCAAATATCCAGATCCACCCACACGGCGGCGTGGTCCGATGCGCCCTGCTTCTCCGCCGTCAGCTCCGGATAGACGTCCCAGCGCTTCGGGCGTGAGCCCGGCCACAGGCCCCTGCGGAAAACACCGCCACCTTGAACCCTGTCGAAGAGCGTCGGCGACAGGAAAAGATAGTCGATCTTGCTGGTGGTGTTGCAGAGGCCATAGGTGCCGGGATAACCACCATCATCGAAGTCCGGATGGGTGAAGGCATCCTTCAGGGTGCTCGTCGTCAACGGCTTCAGCGGCTGGCTGTCGGGAAAGTCGTTGAGGTCGCCGATCAAGGCAACATAGTTGACACCTTCCGTCAGCAGCGCCTCGTAGATTTCCCGTGCCCGTTTCGCCTGAGTCCTTCGGCGGGCATCCGACGCTTGCACGCCACCATAGCCTTTGCTTTTGAAATGATTGACCAGAACGACGAGCGTCGCGCCGGCGGGCGTCGTGACGCGATATTCGGCGCAATCCCGTGAGAAGACCAGCGATCCATCCGGCATGCGATCATCGACATGGCTGCGCATGAACCCGATCGGGAAATCTTTCCGCGTCATAAGACCGACATCGATACCGCGCTCGTCATTGCCATCGATCACCATGACATGCGCGAAAGGATCGCCGCCGACCGCCGGCACGATCAATGAATTGAAAGAGGACAGAGCCGGCCGGCTTTCGACTTCGACAATACCCAGCACATCGGCATTGACATCGTTCATGACGCGGGCCGTGTTGCGCATCGCCTCTTCATCCACCGGCTCTTCGCGCAACTCCAGCGAGCCGACCCAATCGGCGCGACCGTCGGCGGTCACGACGACGCCGCCGGTTTTCGGCCGCGTCAACAGCGCACCGCGATTGCGCCGCAGAAGAACGAAGGGACCGATATCGCTTTTCTCCAGGCCAAGTGCGACGATCAATTCCGTCATTCTGCGCCGATCGGCGTCGCTGTAGCTCACCTGGCCGAGTAGGCCCTCAAGTGCGGCGAACTTCTCAAGGATCGGACGGCCTTCCTCCCAGCTATCGAGATTCATCGCCTTGGCGCGATCGAACAGGTTTTCGACGTTGTAAGAGGCCAGCCTCATCGTATGGCCCTCCCAAAAAAACATGGTGTTAGAATAACATACCGTCGCCAAAACCGCATATCAGCCGAATTGATTGCGAATTAGGTACTGGGGATTAGTTAGCTCAAAGCGACAGTGCGGCCAGCGCATTCCTGATGCGAGCGAGATGAGCAAGACGCTTGTCTTCACCGATCCGATCCATGTCGTGCAGGGTCAACATGCGGAAATCGAGCCGCTTTGAGCAGAAGGCGGCGATGCCACGTTTCAAGAGGCGACGCACCGGATTGCCCATATAGAGGTGCACGACCCACCAGGGAGAACCGGTCGTCGTCAGCGCCCAGAACAGGCGGATATTGCTCAACTGCGGCACGATACGACCGCCGGCCGGATCGTGGCGGAAAGCGATGCCGGGCGCGAAGACCCGATCGAAGAAGCCCTTGAGGATGGCCGGAAAATTGAACCACCACTGGGGAAAGACCAGTATCAGCCCATCGGCGGCCCGTAGCCGGGCAATGATAGTCTCGACTGCCGACGTATCATAGGGTTGATCGAAATAGCCGCGCCGCTCGGTTTCGGACAGGCGCGGGTCGAAATCCTCGCGATAGAGATCGAGCAGATCCACCTGATGCCCACCGGCGACAAGCGCCTCCTCCGCCGTTTTCGCCACCGCGGCCGCAAAGCTATCCTCCAGCGGATGGGCAAGCACGAGGAGGATGCGCATCAGAACAGGCTTCCCTGCTTCGGCGGATCGGCAGGATCGGCCGGTTTCGCAACCCGCTTCTTCTGCGGCGGCGTATCTGCCGGCGGCACCGTCGGCGAAGGAGCGGCAGGGCCGTCTCCGGTGACGGCACCGACGCGGCCATCGGCGAATTCGATGGAGATTGCGGCGCCTGTGGTGAGTGCTGCGGCCAGCGAAACGGGCCGGTCGGCTTCGTCGCGCACGACGGCATAGCCGCGCTTCAACACATTTTTGTAGGATAGCGATTGCAGAATCCGCTCCTGGGCCACCAACTCGCCACGCGCCCGCACGAGCTGATGACGTATCGCGGTGTCGGCATGGCGGGAAAGATTGCCGAGATGATCGCGCGCACGACCAGTCTGCGTCGCCAACCGCGATGGCAGCGTGGCGAAAACGGCATCGGCTCGGCCGATACGGGCGCGGGCGCGGTCGATCATCCGCTCGACGGTGCGTTCGGCGCGGCTCATCCGCTCGCCCAGCATCTGCCGGCGCTCGACAATACGGTTCGACAGCACGTCGGGCCGCAGATGCGAGGCGGTGCGTTCGAAGGCACGGCGCTTGTTGAGCGTGTTCAGCTCAAGCCCGCGGCCCAGGCCGGCGGCGGCCTCATCGAAGCGGCGGCGCGGCAGGGCCAGAAGCTGGTCGAGCGAGGGTAGCGCCCGAAGCAGCGCGCGCACCGACTGCCGGCGTTGATCCATTTGCCGGCCGACACCACCCTGCAGGCGGGCGGCCAGGCTTGCGAGCTGCGCCTCGAGTTCAGCCTTGACCGGCACGGCCATTTCCGCAGCCCCTGTCGGCGTCGGAGCACGGATATCGGCGGCATAGTCGATCAGCGTCCAGTCGGTCTCGTGGCCGACAGCGGAGATCAACGGGATCTCGCTCGCCGCGGCTGCGCGGACGACCGCTTCGTCGTTGAAACTCCAGAGATCCTCCAGGCTGCCGCCGCCACGGGCGACGATCAGCACGTCGGGACGGGGAACGGGGCCTCCGGGCATAAATTCGTTGAAGCCGCGGATAGCATTCGCCACCTCATCGCCCGAGCCCTCCCCCTGCACCTTCACCGGCCAGACCAGCACATGCACGGGAAAGCGATCGGAGATGCGGTGCAGGATGTCGCGGATGACCGCGCCCGTCGGGGAAGTGACGACACCGATAACCTTGGGCAAAAAAGGAAGCCGGCGCTTGCGGTCGGCATCGAACAGACCCTCAGCGCTGAGCTTGCGCTTGCGCTCCTCCAACAGGGCCATCAGCGCACCGGCGCCCGCCGGCTCCAGCGTTTCGATGACGATCTGGTATTTCGAGGAGCCCGGGAAGGTCGTGACTTTGCCGGTGGCGATGACTTCCATTCCCTCCTCGGGGCGGAATTTCAGCTTGGAGAATGTGCCTTTCCAGATCACAGCGTCGATGCGAGCCCGGTCATCCTTCAGCGAAAAATAGGCATGACCGGAGGAATGCGGCCCGCGGTAGCCGGATATTTCGCCGCGCACCCGTACCTGATCGAAGGCGCTCTCGACCGTACGCTTAATCGATCCGGATAATTCCGAGACCGAATATTCCGCGAGATTGGTCGGCGAATCACTCTCAAAGAAGCTGCTCATACGGTCTTTTTATCCGAAGTCGCCGCAAATGCGGAGCCATATACCCCTTAAATCGGAATCGATTTGAGGAAAGGATTATGCGCAGATCTAAAGCGCTGATGCGTCTTTGCCCGTCCCAACAGGACGCATGGCACAATGAGCTTCATCATGCGTTAACCTTGTCCACAAAGCCTTTCTTAGCCATCCGCGTGCAATTCTGTGCAAACTTGTTTTTGGTAAAGAGGAGGTGGAGCGATGATATTCGTAACCGCCATGATCATCGGAATTGCGGCCGGCCTGCAGCGTTCGGCGATCGGCTCGATCCTGGGCGCGGCCCTGGTCAGCATCGCCTTCATGGCAGCCGTTGCCGCCTCCGCGGTTCCGCCGCCTCTGATGACCTTGTTCGTTGCGCTCGGCGGCTATAACCTCGGCTTCATCGGTTATCTCGTCACGCTTGACAGGCTTGAGCAGCGCCGGGCCTGATCCGGGCGTTCGTGGCACAAAGCTTTGGCTACAGCCCCCACTTCGGGCCATCTTCGGACAATGTAATCTCAACGGGGTCACCGTTCACCTCGACGGACGGACCGCCGAACGCGTTCCAGCGAAACAGATTGAGATGCCATCCACCGGGGATCAGCCTTGACCGATCGATGATGCCGTCGGCACCGGCTGCTCTCGCAGCATCGGCCGTGCGCCATGAGGGCGGCTCCTCGCCGGCAGCCAATGCAGGGCGCCAGGGTAGATTGGAGGCATTCCGATCGATGCCGAGCCGTTCACATGCCCGCTGATCATGCTGATCGAGCACGAACGCGTTGCTCACCATCAGCGGCACAACAACACGTCGCCGACCGTCTTCGCGCATATAACCTGAAATCGCCATGATCGCCCATTCCGGCGAAGCGCTCATATAGAGGGCTGGCTGACCGAGCCGGTGATACCGGCCTGCACTCGTCTGGTCCGGAGGATCGAGGACATGATCGAGGCGTTCGACAAGCACGGAACGGAAGAAGCACCCGCTCACCTCGCGAAAAATGCTCGACGATCCACTTGCTGGCGGCTGCTCTTCCATAAGGCCTCGTTGATCAGACAGCTAAAAAACACAGGCTATCGGGGCACCGTCAATCCGTCGGTGCGAACCGGAAGAACTGCACATCCGACTTCGCCGCCACTGGGATCGGCTGAAGATAGGCTGGCACATGCCCCTGGCTGAGTTGAGCATAGAGCCCATCCGGCTTCAGCTTGGAAACTTCTTCAACCTGCGGGTCGCTGGGGCAAAAGGCAAGCAAGGTTACATGGGCGCCGCGCAGGAAAGCTTCCGCCTCCTTCGGTTCCGCCAGGCCGATGTGCAACTCGGTCAGCATGCCACCCTGATCGCGATGATAGGGACCGGACAGCACGCGATGTGGCGTGAAGCGCAGGATGGGCGAACCCATGTTGGACGGCGCGGAAACGACACCTGGAGCGAGACCGGCGAGCGGCGCCAGCGCGTCTTTTGTGATGCATACCCCCGTCTCTTCCGCCTTGGCGACCGGCGCGGAGAAACTGTTTGCGATGCCGTTGTTGGCAAGTGCGCCGCCGACGGCCCAGACGGCGGGTGCCGAGAGCAGCGTGGCGGCGACATAAAAGAAGGCTGCGCCCATATCTTCCGTATCGGCGACGGAGATGCGGCGAAGTTCGGCAAGCAGTAGTGCGAGCGGCGGAATGGCGAGCAAATTGGAAAACTCGGCACCGCGCACCTGCACCAGCGCAATGATCCAATTGACGCCCACCAGAGCCAGAAGAACGAAATGCAACCGGGCGCGCTCGCCGCGCATCATGCGGAAGAGGCAGACGACGATCGCCATGAAGCCAGTGGCATAGAAGGCACCAAGCGTTTCCGGCTGATTACGGGACAAGGACAGGATCGACTGCGCCTCGGAGACGCTGTTCAACCATAGCTGAACCAGCAACGGGTCGAGATCGGCGAGCGGATTGCGCAGGCATTGCGGCGCGATCGCCAGTGTCGTGGCGAAGACGACAGCGCCATTGGCCGCCAGCATCGCCAGACGCCAGGGCCGCGACAGACGGCTGGCGAACAGTGTTGATAGCAGCAGGCCGGCGCCGCCGATGCTGATGATGCTGTAGAAGCCCAGCGAGAGATTGTCGCAGGTGACTGCGGAATAGAGATGCGGCGGCACCAGCGCCAAGAATGCAGCACTGACGGCGATCGTCAGCGTCAAGGCGAAGGCGCGGGCAGCGGGCGCGAAAATCTCGCCGTCCCAGGCCCAGAGCCCGGCGACCGCTACGCAGGCGACGGCGACGAACGGCGTCGTCTCCGCTCCGATGCCGAGGGCGATGGCAAGCGCGATGGCCGCGATGACGAAATTACGCGGCCTATAGGTCTCGTCGGCCAGCATGGCGACGGTGAGCGCGACCAGCCCGAGCTGCACATTGTCATGATCGATGGAACCCGGCTTGAAACGGCTCGACACCAAAATGAAGAGCGCCGTCAGACCGAGCGAGAAATGCATGCCTTCCGTGCCGGCGATGCGGCGCCCGGCGAGGCCCATGGAGAACATCAGCGGCAGCACGAGCATGAGCGGCCAAACTGTAAGCGCCGCTGCTTCCGCGCCTTCCGGTGTAAGAAACAGCCGAAAGAAGGCAATCAGGCCGGCGATCGGCAAATCGATGAAACGCGACCAGTGCATCAGCGTGCCGCCATCGAGGCCGAGGCGGTATTGCACCATGTCGAACCAGCCCTGGCCTCCCAGGAAATCGCGCACTTCGACGAGACGCATCATGTCGTCATTGTCGGGCCCGACATAGTCCGTGGCGTGACGATTGAGGATCAGCAGGGCGGCGATGATGATCAGGCTGTAGATCAGCGCGACGAGCCATAGCCGCGACCAGCGCGAAGGCGCCGTCTGCGTGGCCGCCAATGCCGATCCGCGCGATATTCCCACCGCCTGCACCATTTCGATGAAACCCCGTGTTTGAAGGACATGCAAGGGCGCCACGCTAACGGCTGCCAATCAAGAAAGGGTAAAGCCAGGCCGCGCTGCAGCCGATATCACGATAATGTTCCCGCGGAGATCACAACCTGCCATTTTTCACCCGCAGCCATAGGGTCTTATTAACGCGCAGCGGGATAAGTTCTCATCCAAATTATCCGTCGAGGCCTCAAGTGAACGTCATGCGTAAGAATTGGCCAGAAACCATGTGGAGTGAGAACCTGAACATCGCCGTTCTCCTGCCCTGCTACAATGAGGCCGCAACGATCGGCCAAGTCGTGCGCGGCTTTCGCGAGGCGCTGCCAAAGGCTCGCATCTACGTTTATGACAACAACTCCACCGACGGGACGGCGCTGCAAGCCATGCTTGCCGGCGCGACCGTCGTGCGCGAGCGCCGCCAGGGCAAGGGACATGTGGTGCGCCGCATGTTTGCCGATATCGACGCAGACATCTACCTCATGGCCGACGGTGACGGCACCTATGCGCCCGAGGATGCGGAGGAATTGATCCGCACGCTGCTGACCGAAGGTTCCGACATGGTGGTGGGCACGCGCCGTGGTGTGCACGACGATGCCGGCCGGCAGGGTCATGCCTTCGGCAACCGGATCTTCAACTGGCTTTACCGGACGATCTTCGGCACCGACTTCACCGATATTTTCTCCGGCTATCGCGCTTTCTCCCGGCGCTTCGTCAAGAGTTTCCCGGCCGTATCCGGCGGTTTCGAGATCGAAACGGAAATGTCGGTGCATGCCTCGCGGCTGAAGCTGCCCGTCAGCGAATTGGAACTCGATTACGGTCGCCGGCCTGAGGGTTCGCACTCCAAGCTTTCGACCTTCCGCGACGGCTGGAAGATCCTCTGGATGTTCGCGATGCTGATGAAGGAAACGCGACCCTTCGCCTTCTTCGGCATTTTGAGCGCCATTTTCATGGAGGCGAGCATCGGCTTCATGATCCCCGTCTTTGTCGAATATTTCGAAACCGGCCTGGTCGCCCGCATGCCCACCTGGGTGCTGTCCATGGCATTGATGATGATTTCCATCATGATGTTCACAGCCGGGCTGATCCTCGATTCCGTCGCCCGCGCCCGCGCCGAACAGCTTCGCATCCACTATATGAGCTTGGCCAAACCGGTATCCCGGCAGATTGGCGACGAGCAAACGGTCTATATCGCCGAACATGAAAAGCCGGCGAGCCGGCGGAAAAAGGCCAAGGCTGCATGAAGAAGCTTCTGCGCTTCCTGATCGCCGGCGGCGTTGGCTTCGTGGTCGATGCGGGCGTGCTGCATTTGCTGCTTTGGTTCACGCCCTTCGGCCCATTCGTCGGCCGCGCCCTTTCCATACCGAGTGCGCTGCTCGCGACCTGGTTTCTCAACCGCAATTTCACCTTCGGCCGTTCCAATCGCTCGCTTGCGGCTGAAGGCTTCCGCTATGGTTCGGTCGGTCTGACCTCGGCACTGCTGAACTACGCCCTGTTCAGCTCGCTGCTCGTCTCCATGCCGACGCTCCGGCCGATCATCGCGCTGATCCTGGCGTCGGCGGCCGCGACTGCGTTCAGCTTCTTCGGCTATTCACGCTTCGTCTTCCGCCACCGACAAAATCCTTGAGGAACCAACTCACACCGGTTCCCAGCCATCCTTCTCGCTGGCGCGATAGATGGCATCGATGACCTTCTGATTGAGCTTCGAACTTTCGAGCGTCACGACTTCCGCATCCTTACCCAATGCCGCCGAGGCAAAAGCTTCCGCCTCACGCTTGTACTGACGGCTGTCGGGGAAACGGAAGATCTGTGATTCCGAATGGTTGCGATTGGTCAGCTCCAGCTCTTCGGCGCCGTAGCGATCGGCATTGAAGGGGGATTTCACCTCGATGAAACCGTCCGTACCGTGGAAAACCATGACCTGGCGGGCAGCCATCTGCGTCGAGATATAGAAGGTCATTTCGAAATCGCCGAAATCAGCCTTGACGCTGGAGTAGATATCCGTGCTGAATTCCGGATCGCGCTCTGTGACCGCCTGGATGCGCAGGGGCTCGCGACCAGTGACGAAGCGGGTGCTGATCATCGGATAGACGCCGATATCGGGCAGGCCGCCGCCGCCGAGTTCCGGGATGTTGCGCATGTTGCCGGCATCGCGGTTGAAATAGGTGAAGGCGCCCTGAATATGACGCAACCGGCCGATGGCGCCGGCTGCCAGCAGCGAGCGCACTTTCTGCCAGACCGGCGTATAGGTGACCATATAGGCTTCCGTCACCAGCACCTTGTTGCGGTCGCGGGCAGCGATCAGGCTGTCGATCTCATCGGCCTTCAGCGCAATCGGCTTTTCGCAGAGGACATGCTTGCCGGCATCGGCCGCCTTGATCGTCCATTCGACATGCTGCGAGGTCGGCAGCGGAATATAGACGGCGTCGATCTTATCCGAGGCGAGCATTTCCTCGTAGGAGCCAAAAGCATGCGGCACGGAGAAGCGGTCCGCCATTTCGCGAGCGCGTGCAAGGTCACGGCTGGCGATCGCCGTCACCACGCAATTTTCCGCATCCTGAATGGCCGGCACGACCAGTTCGCGGCCGATCTTTGCGGTCGATAAGATTCCGAAACGCAGCATGACTTTTCCTCCTGGAGCACGATCCCGAAGCAAACAACCGCAGGGCAGAAAGCGCAGAGCGGCTTTCGGATAGGACCTTGTGAAAGTGATGGATGGAACGAAACGATGGGTCATCTCGCTCGCGATAGAACCGGAGGCAACTGTATTCGGCCCTTATCCAAGGTGCAATGCCATCGAGCAACCCCAAGCCAGAAACTCGCCATCGTTCTGAGAATTTCGATGGCCGGATTTGTCCTCATTTTGTCCGGCATGTGGCTTTTGTGGCTAGCGCTATGGATCTAGCTTCGGCTATCCTTCAATCACAGGAGATACGAAAATGTCCTATGCCGACACTGCTTTGCTGGTTATCGATGTTCAGGAATCCTTTCGCCAGCGCCCTTACTGGCAAGCGGACGACCTGCCGGATTTCGTAGACCGGCTGCAGGCTTTGATCGACGGCGCCAAGGCCCGTGGCATTCCGGTGGTCCAGATTTTTCATGTCGACGGCGACGATCATTTCAGCCTGGCAAGCGGCTATGTCCGCAAGCTCGAGGAGATTACGCTCGAGGCTGACGCGGTATTCCACAAATCCCGCCATTCCGCGCTCGTGGGGTCCGGTCTCGATGTCTGGCTGGTGGAAAACGGCATCCGCAAGCTCATCGTTTCCGGCATCCGCACCGAGCAATGCTGCGAAACGACGACGCGCCACGCCTCCGACCTCGGCTACGATGTCGACTACGTCACCGAGGCGACGCTGACCTTCCCGATGACGCATGCGTCGGGTACGGTGTTCAGCGCCGACGATATCAAGAAGCGCACCGAGCTGGTGCTATCGGGCCGTTTCGCCCGCATCGCCACCGTGGAAGATGCGCTTGCATCCGTGGCGATCAGGAGTGCTGCATGAACCAAGGCGACAGATACCTCCGGGTCATTCCCGTCTATGTCCTCCTGCCGCCCTACACGCTGCTGATGGATGTCGCGGGGCCGGTGGAGGTTCTGCGCCGCGCCAATATCGAACAGGAGGATATCCTGTTCGATTACCGCTTCATTGCCGCCCGCCCGACGCAGACGACCTCGATCGGCCTGACGGTCGCCGATCTCCTGCCGGTGCCCGATTGCATTCCCGAGGGCGCCCTGGTCGTCGTCTCCGGCAGCGTCACACCGCCATCCGACGCTGGCGACATAGAAGAGGAGAACGGGCTGCTCGCCACCTGGCTGAGGACATCGATCCGCCCGGGCGTCACCCTCATCACCATCTGCTCAGGCGCTGTGCTTGCCGCCCGCGCTGGCCTGCTCGAAGGATACGCCTGCACGACGCACGCAGCCTGTATCGAGGAGGTCCAGCACTATGCTCCCACTGCGCGGGTTCTCGACAACCGGCTCTATGTCGAGGACCGCGAGCGCTATTCCAGCGCCGGCATCTCAACCGGCACGGACCTGATGCTGCACATCGTCTCCAAGCTCACCTCGCCGGTGACGGCGCTGACGATCGCCCGCCACATGGTCGTCTACATGCGCCGCACGGGCGCTGACCCGCAGCTTTCGCCCTGGCTCAGCGGCCGCAATCATGTGCATCCCGCCATTCACCGCGTTCAGGATGCGATCATGGCCGATCCCGCCCATGGTTGGTCGCTCGCGGAGCTTGCCGGCATCGGTGCGATGAGCGCGCGGCATATTTCCCGGCTGTTTCAGGAGCATGCCGGGCTTTCGGTGACCGCCTATGTCAATCTGATGCGCGTCACGCTCGCCCGCGATGTGCTTGCCAATTCGCGGCTGGACATGGAGCGCGTGGCGGAAAAATCCGGTTTCGCCTCGCCGCGGCACATGCGGCGCGTCTGGTCGAAATATAATGAGCTGTCGCCCAGCCATTACCGACGGTCGGCGGCCGAATAAAATAATCGTTAGTGGCATTTCCAATGGTAGGACGATAACTTGCATCGACGTCCCCTCCCTTTCCGGCCTTTTCGATGCCGGTTTTTGCTCAGATAATTTGGAGAGCCACCATGGAAATGCGCAAGCTTGGACGAACCGATCTTTTCACCGCGCCGATCGTCTTCGGCGGCAATGTCTTCGGCTGGACGGCCGATGAGAAGACTTCCTACGCTCTGCTCGACGCCTTCTTCGGTGCCGGCTTCAACACGATCGATACAGCCGACGTCTATTCAAGCTGGGTTCCCGGCAACAAGGGCGGCGATTCCGAGGAAATCATCGGCAAGTGGCTGAAGCGGGGCCGCATCGCCCGCGACAAGGCCATCATCATCACCAAGGTCGGTTCGGAAATGGGTCCCGGCAAGAAGGGGCTGAAGGCGAATTACATCCTGCGGGCGGTCGAGGATTCGCTGAAGCGGCTGCAGACCGACTATATCGATCTCTATCTCTCGCACTGGCCGGACCCGGAAACGCCGCATGAGGAGACGCTCAGCGCCTATGCCAAGCTGAAAGAACAGGGCAAGATCCGCCATGCCGGCTGCTCCAACCTCAATGCGGAGCAGTTGCAAGCCTCGTTCGACGCCGCCGCCAAGGCCGGCCTGCCGCGTTACGACGTGCTGCAGCCGGAATATAATCTCTATGCGCGCGAAAGCTTTGAAGGCCCGCTTGCCGATCTCTGCGTGAAAGAGGAGATCGGCGTCATCACCTATTTCAGCCTCGCGGCCGGCTTCCTCACCGGCAAATACCGCAGCAAGGCCGATACCGAAGGCCGGGCGCGCGAAAACCGCGTCGCGTCTTACCTCAACGACAAGGGCTTCCGCGTTCTCGCCGCGCTCGATACAGTTGCCGCGGAAACCAAGTCGACGCCAGCCGATGTCGCACTTGCCTGGCTGCTGCGCAAACGCGGCGTCACAGCGCCGATCGCCAGCGCCACCAGCCTCAGCCAGCTCGACGCGCTGATCAATTCGGCGAAGCTTTCGCTTTCCGACGAAGCCATGAGCCTGCTCGACAAAGCCGGCGCATAAAACAGACGGGAATGAACCGATGACCGTGGTGATCCGCGATGCCAAGCCCGAAGACGAAATCCGCTGGCGCGAGCTCTGGGCCGACTATCTCGCCTTCTACCGTGTCGGCATCGCGCCTGATATCACCGACAAGACATGGCGCCGGGTCTTCGATCCGGCGTCCGCCATCTTCATGCGCATCGCCGAAGTCGATGGGGAGGTCAAGGGTTTCACGCTCTGCCTGACCCATGAAGGCACCTGGGTGCGTACGCCGGATTGCTATCTGGAAGATCTGTTCGTCGATCAAAGTACGCGCGGTCGTGGCGTCGGCCGGGCGCTGATGGACGATCTCGTCGCTCTCTGCAAAAAGAACGCCTGGGCGCGGCTCTATTGGCATACGGAAGAGAGCAACGCCACGGCCCGTAAGCTCTATGACAGCTACGTCGAGAGCGACGGGCACATTCGTTACCGCATCAGCTTTTAAGGCATGATCTCGAAAAGTGTGACGCGATTTTTGGATAAGATCATGCCCAGTCAAATAACTGGCTTCGGAAGCCCTTCGTAGAGGGCCGAATGATCGCCCTGCCAATTTGCCATGCCGCGCTTGGTCAGCATGCCGCGAGGCTGGGCAAAGCTCTGGATCGTCCGTTGCGGCCGCTCGTGCCATTGGATGTTGACGGCCCATAATTTCGGGAAGAAGCAGAGCGAGGCGTAGGGCAAGTGATCGTGGATCCACCAGGCAAGCTTCCGCCAATCGCCCTCTTCGCGACAATTATCGATCAGCCATGGCACGACGATGCAGACTGCCGCGCCCATGCAGCCATCGAGATCGCGCATATCCCAGATATGATGCGCGGCGGTGTGGGCATTCGTCGAGCAATTCAAGCCGTTCCTGTTGCCGAAGGCATTAACGGCAGGCGCGCGGTAGCCTGAGCGGATATGCAGCCGGCCGAAGGTCGCCTCCAGCGGTTCCAGCAACTCCTCGCAAAGCCGGCTGCCGGATTCGATCGCTAGCTCCGGGTCGTCGGGGATATTCGGAATGCGATAGAAATCGGCGATTTCCGAATGCAGGAAATCGCGGAAGAAGAAGTTCTTCGATAGCCTGACGCGGCCGAGCTCCTCCAGCCCCTTCATCGATCCCGGCTTCTTCATCGTCTCGTCCCTGTTCGTGCGGCTGGTGCTGACATTCTATCTCACACCACGAATCCGAATTCCGTCAGCAGCGGCAGACGGCCTCACTGCTCTCCTATGGCCCGGTATATTTGAAGAAATCGATGAAAGCCCTGAGTGCCGGGCGCATCTGACGACGACTGGAATAATAGATGCAGAAGCCAGGATAGGGTGCACACCAGTCCTCCAGCACGCGGATGAGCTTGCCCTCATCCAGTTCCTGTTGCACGCGGATATCGAACAGATAGGCGAGGCCGGCGCCATTGACTGCCGCCAGAACCGCGAGCCGATCCTCAATCACAATCAAGGGGCCATCGACGGCTACGATCAGCTCACGGCCGTCCTTCTCGAATTCCCAGCGATAGAGAGAGCCATCGGTAAATCGTCGCTTGATGCAGCGGTGATGGACGAGATCGCGCGGATGCAAAGGCTTCGGATTCTTCTCGAAATAGGCCGGAGAGCCGGCGATGACGGTGCGGATATCCGGCGAGACCTTCACCGCGATCATATCCCCCTCGATGCTCTCCTCCAGCCGAATGCCGGCGTCGAAGCCTTCCTTGACGATATCGCTGAAGCCGTCTTCGTTGGCGATCTCCAGCGTGATGTCGGGATAGGTATTCAGGAAATCGCCAAGCCGCGGGGCAAGCAGCAGGTCGGTCGCAAAACGCGGCGCGGTGATGCGAAGGTTGCCGGCCGGACGCCCACGGGCGGCAAGCGTGTCCTCCAATGCAATATCGATCTCCTCTAGTGCCGGCGCCAGACGCTCCAACAGCAGCTTGCCCTCCTCGGTCGGCGCCACGCTTCGGGTGGTGCGGGCAAGCAGCCGCACGCCAAGGCTTTCCTCCAGGCTCGAGACCGCATGGCTCACTGCGGAAGGTGCGATCGACAATTCCTTGCCAGCGGCACGGAAGCTTCGATGGGCGGCAACGGCGGCAAAGACCGCCAATTGGGAGAGCTGAGTTCTGTTCATTGATCTAATCAATAGAACAGCCCATTTGAGTTTGCATGCATTTTCATTCGTTATCGGCAGACATAATTTCTCTCTCGTCACGCGACCGACGAGAATGGTCGTCGCGGACCAGAATTAAGCTCAAAAGGATACGACTATGAAAACCCGTAAACTTGGCAAGGAACTTTCCGTCTCCGCTGTCGGCCTCGGCTGCATGGGCATGAGCTTCGCCTATGGCGCAACCGACGACAACGAATCCATCAAAACGCTGCATCGGGCCGTCGATCTCGGCGTCACCTTTTTCGATACCGCCGAAACATACGGACCCTTCACCAACGAGGTTCTGGTCGGCCGTGCGCTGAAGCCCGTCCGCGATCGCGTCGTCATCGCGACGAAGTTCGGCTTCAAGCTCGATCCGGAAAAATCCGGCCCGGCGGCGATGATCGGCGTCGACAGCCGGCCGGAGCATGTGAAAGAAGTGGCGGAAGCCTCGCTGAAGCGTCTCGGCACTGATGTTATCGACCTCTTCTACCAGCATCGCGTCGATCCGAACGTTCCGATCGAGGATACCGTCGGTGCCATGGCCGAGCTGGTGAAGGAGGGCAAGGTGCGTGCGCTCGGGCTTTCGGAAGCCGGTGCCGCCACCATCCGCCGCGCCCATGCCGTGCATCCGATTGCCGCCGTGCAGAGCGAGTACTCGCTGTGGAGCCGCGATCCGGAGGAAGAGGTGCTTGCCGCCTGCCGTGAACTCGGCATCGGCTTCGTGCCCTATAGCCCGCTCGGCCGTGGCTTCCTGACCGGTGCGATCCGCAATGTGAGCGATCTCGCAGCCGACGATTTCCGCCGCGCCGTGCCGCGTTTCCAGGGTGAGAACTTCGATGCCAACGCAGCCCTCGTCGCCAAGCTCGAAGCCCTCGCCAAGGACAAGAACGTCACGGCGGCGCAGCTCGCACTTGCCTGGGTGCTGCACCAGGGCGACGACATCGTACCGATCCCCGGCGCCCGCAAGCTGCACCATCTGGAGCAGAATGCCGCCGCTGCCGACATCACGCTCTCGGCTGGCGAACTTCAGGAATTGAGCAACGTCATCCCGCTCGATCTGGTGGCCGGCAAGCGCTATTCGGATACCTCGCTGGCAATGACGAACCTGTAGGAGCGTCAGCCACTCTCGCGCAACATCGACACCGGCGCCCGCCGGTGTCGATGAACACGTAACACATCTATTCGATGACAAACTGAACGCGATCCCCAGCAACCATCGTCATAAGGATGAAACAGACGCTCTGTAAAGCTCCGTACTGCGAAACTAGGCATCGCCCTTTTCTAAAATAAGCTTTTGATTTTGCTTCGCTTGTCCGTACAGAATGACATCTTCGGCACTTGCAGTCCGCTGTGAACCGGATGATTGGGTATTCCTATCGGACGCTCTGTCAAAAGCATTGAAAAGCGTAGACCAAAGTCGCAATTTTTGATCGAAGACATCGCACCAAACAGATCGGTATAGTCGAAATCGCGCGTTTGCATCTCGACGCTCGGTTGACAAATTAGCCCGAAGTTTGAAGAGTGCGGCCAATCGAAACGGGCAGCGTTGGGGGGACTTATGTCTAAGCGCGCGTTTATCGGACTTTCCGCTTTTCTTCTCGCCACCTTCGCCGCTTTGACGCCCGCGAGCGCCGCCGATGCCAAACGGCAAGTGGTCACTACGCCGGACGGCGATTACTTCGGCTTCGATCTGCGCACCGAGCAGAATGTCACGCTGGATCAATGCTCGACGTCCTGCGTCGGCGACAAGTCCTGCAAGGCCTTCACCTATAATCCCAAGGTGAAATGGTGCTTCCTGAAGTCCGATTTCAACCAGCTCAACAGCTTCCCCGGCGCTGTTGCCGGCAAGATCGTCGAAACCGCAGCAGTCAGCGAGCCGGATATCGGCGCCGCACCCGCTCTCCCCTTCCTTTCCGACAATTTCGTACAGAGCGCACGCGATGCGAAGAGCAGGCTCACGCTCGGCAATGAGTTGAAGGGACAAGGCGTCGAAAGCCTGACGGCGCTCGGCCGCATCGAGCTGACCTCCGGCAACGTCAACAACGCATTGAACGCCTTCCAGGGTGCGCTGTCGCTTGCGCCTGACAATGGCGCGCTCTGGGTCGAGATGGCGCGGGCCGCCAACACGATCACGAACGACACGACGGTCGCCACCCAGGCGGCCTATGCCGCCCTCAACGGCTATCAGCTTTCCCGCACGACGCGGAGCCGCGCCGACGCGCTCGCCGTGCTCGCGACCTCGCTGCAGAACGCGCAGAATTATCGCCAGGCGCTCAGCGCCTATAAGGCAAGCCTTGCTCTGGCCGGCTCGCCGACGATCCAGGCCGCCTATGAGGATCTGAGAGCACGCCAGGGCTTCCGTGTCACCGGCAACACGCTGGACAACGACAACGCCTCGCCCCGCGCCTGCCTGCAATTCTCGGAAAAACTGGTGAAGAGCGGCGTCGACTATACGCCCTTCGTGACCGTCAATGGCGCCGCCCCGAAGGGTGTCGATGCCAAGGACAACCAGATCTGCGTCGAAGGTCTCGAATTCGGCCAGCACTACAAGATTTCGTTGCGCCGCGGCCTGCCTTCCTCCGTCGATGAGGACCTTGCCGCACAGGTGGACATCGAAGTCTACGTCAAGGATCGCACCGCCTCGATCCGCTTCACCGGCGACAATTTCGTGCTGCCGTCGACGGCGCGTCGCGGCATTCCCCTGGTTTCGGTCAACACCACCACGGCCAACCTGAAGCTCTACCGCATCGGCGACCGCAATATCGCGCAATTGCTCAGCAATTCGCAGTTTTTGACGCAGATGGACAGCTATAGCGCACAGACCATTCAGGACACCAGCGGCGAACTGGTCTGGCAAGGCTCGATTGATATCCAGCAGGATCTCAACAAGGATGTCGTCACCAGCTTCCCGGTCGACGAGGCGTTGCCGAAGCGCAAGCCTGGCGTCTATGTCCTGACCGCCGTCGCACCGAACTCCGGCCGGGAATGGGATCCGCAGGCGACGCAATGGTTCGTCGTCTCCGATATCGGCGTCACGACCTATGCCGGCACGGATGGCTTGAACGTCTTCACCCGCTCGCTCGGCAGTGCCAAGCCGATCGCCGGCGTCGAGCTGCAACTGCTCGCCAAGAACAATGAAATCCTCGGTACTGCGAAGACCGATGCGAATGGCCGCGCCACCTTCAGTGCCGGCCTGATGCGCGGCACTGCGGGCATGACGCCGGCTGTCATTACGGCGCAGAACGGCGATCAGGATTACGTCTTCCTCGACATGACCCGCGCCGGCTTCGATCTCTCCGACCGCGGCGTTACCGGCCGCACGGCACCGGGTGCGATCGATCTGCTTACCTGGACCGAACGCGGCATCTACCGCGCCGGCGAAACGGTGCATGCCTCGGCCCTTGCCCGCGACGTCAGCTCCATGGCGGTCGAGAACCTGCCGCTCACCTTCGTCTTCCTGCGCCCCGACGGCGTTGAGGATCGCCGCATCGTTACCGATGGCGGCAAGCTCGGCGGCTACAATGTCGACCTGCCGCTACAGCAGACCTCGATGCGCGGCACCTGGACGATGAACATCTATACCGACCCGAAGGGCGCCTCCATTGGCTCGCAGACCTTCCTCGTCGACGATTTCGTGCCGGATCGCATCGAATTCGACATGAAGAGCGACGCCAAGGCGATCGAAGTCGGCCAGCCGACGCCGGTCAATATCGAAGGGCGCTATCTCTACGGCGCGCCGGCGGCGGGCCTTAGCCTCGAAGGCGAAGTGACGCTGAAGCCGACGCGCGAGAGCGACGATTATAAGGGCTACGAATTCGGCCTCGCCGACGAGGCCGCCGGGCAGGACGCCAGCGATAGCGATAGCGACAGCAGCAGCAGCGACAACAAGGCCGAGAGCTCGCAAGTGCCGCTCGAAGACCTGCAGGCGCTGGACGAGGACGGCAAGACGACCTTCGACGTTACCATCGCCGATACGCCCTCGACCACGCAGCTCCTCAACGCCAACATCACCGTCCGCATGCAGGAGGCCGGTGGCCGCGCCGTCGAGCGCTCGCTGACGCTGCCGGTCAAGGCGGACGGGCCGCGGATCGGCATCAAGCCGGAATTTGACGGCAATCTCGGCGAAAATTCGATCGGCAATTTCCACGTCATCGCCGTCAACCAGAACGGCCAGAAGCAGGCCATGCAGGGCCTGACCTGGAAGCTGCTCGCCGTCGAGCGCGACTACCAATGGTATCGTGACGGCAGTAGCTGGAAATACGAGCCTATCGCCTCGACCAAGCAAGTCGCCACTGGCACGATCAATACCACGACGGATGGTGCGGAAATCTCGGTTCCGGTCACCTGGGGCCGCTACCGGCTGGAGGTGGAGACCGCCGATACGAATGGTCCGCAATCCAGCGTCGAATTCGACGCCGGCTGGTACGTCGCCTCCACCTCGACGCAAACGCCGGATGCGCTGGAGATCGCGCTCGACAAGGATAGCTACCATGTCGGCGATACGGCCAAGCTGAAGGTAACGTCCCGCTATGCCGGCCAGTTGATGGTGACGGCCGGCTCCGAAACGCTGATCTCGGTGACCAATGCCGACGTCGGCGCCACCGGCGGCGAAGTCGACATTCCCGTCACCGCCGATTGGGGCGCAGGCACCTATGTGACCGCCACCCTCTTCCGCCCCGGCGATGCGCAGGAAAGCCGCATGCCGATGCGCGCGATCGGCATCAAATGGGCGACCGTCGATCCCGGCGAACGCAAGCTGCAGGTTAAGCTCGATGCGCCGCAGAAGACCCTGCCGCGCCAGCCGCTGAATATCGGCGTGCAGGTGGCGGGCGCAGGCGCCAACGAAGATGCCTATGTGACGATCGCCGCCGTCGACGTCGGCATTCTCAACCTGACGCGCTACCAACCGCCGGCTCCGGACGAATGGTATTACGGCCAGCGCCAGCTCGGCCTCGAAATCCGCGACCTCTACGGCCGCCTCATCGACGGTTCGCTCGGCGCCACCGGGCGGCTGCGCACCGGCGGCGATGGCGGACAGGCGGCCCTACAGGCCAGCCCGCCGACGGAAAAGCTGATCGCCTTCTTCTCTGGTCCGATCAAGCTCGATGCCAACGGCAAGGCCAATGTCAGCTTCGACATTCCGCAGTTCAACGGCACGGCGCGCCTGATGGCGGTTGCCTGGTCAAAGGCCGGGATCGGCCATGCCACGCAGGATGTGATCATCCGCGATCCGGTGGTGGTCACGGCCAGCCTGCCGAAATTCCTCGCTCCCGGGGATAAGGCCAATCTCCGGCTCGATATCGCCAATACCGACGCGCCTGCCGGCGACTACAAGCTGACGGTGGCTGGCAATTCAGCCGTGACCGTCGATGCCAGCGCCGCGCAGCAGACGATCAATCTGAAACAAGGCGGCAAATACGACATCACGCTGCCTCTGACCGGTGGACAACCGGGTGCCGGCGCAGTTGCGATCAACCTGTCCAATGCTTCGGGAATGTCGCTCGACCAGTCGGTCGACATTCCGGTCCGGCCGGCGCAATTGCCGGTGACCGAACGGCGGCTGATCACGCTCGCATCCGGCAAGAGCCTGACGGTCAATGCTGACCTGCTGGCCGACAGCGTGCTGCCGGGCGCTTCCGTTAGCGTCAATGTTAGCCGCTCCAGCGCCTTCGACGTACCGGCTTTGCTGATGAGCCTCAGCCATTATCCCTATGGCTGCGCCGAGCAGACGGCCAGCAGCTCGCTGCCGCTGCTCTATTTCAGCGAGATGGCGATCAAGAACGGTCTCGCCGACGACACTGAAATCCATAAGCGCATTCAGGACGCGATCTATCGCGAAATGTCCTATCAGTCGTCGACCGGCAGCTTCGGCCTCTGGGCTCCGGGTTCCGGCGATCTCTGGCTCGACGCCTATGTCACCGACTTCCTGACCCGTGCTCGCGAGCAGAAATACACGGTGCCGGATCAGGCCATGGTACAGGCGTTGGA
This sequence comes from Rhizobium sp. SEMIA4064, assembly GCF_003025035.1. Lineage (GTDB taxonomy): Bacteria > Pseudomonadota > Alphaproteobacteria > Rhizobiales > Rhizobiaceae > Rhizobium > Rhizobium paranaense. The sequence continues at coordinate 29,120 of NZ_PYJN01000005.1, read as the reverse complement.
GAACCTGCAGAATTCGCTGAGCATCAACACCAACGTCAAGGACCAGGGCAACGAGATCGCCTATGCGCTCTACGTTCTCGCCCGCAACAAGAAAGCATCGATCAGCGATCTTCGCTACTACGCCGACACCATGCTGAACGACTTCCCGACGCCACTCTCCAAGGCGCATCTGGCGGCGGCTCTGGCGCTTTATGGCGATGCGCAGCGCTCGCGCAATATCTTCGTCGATGCGCTGCAGATGTCGCAACAGGCGGCGGTTACGAAGGTCAGCTTCGCCCGTTCCGACTACGGTTCGTCATTGCGAGATGGTGCGGCCGTACTGGCACTTGCTGCCGAAAGCCGCCCGGTGCCGCCGATCATTCCGGAACTGGCAACCGTCGTCGCCAAGGAATGGCAGACAAAGACCTATACCAGCACCCAGGAACAGACCTGGATGCTGCTTGCCGCACGCGCCCTGCAGAATGGCGATGATGGCCTGACACTCGATGTCAACGGTGCTGCCCATAGCGGCGCTTACATGGCCCAGATGACCGGTGACGCCCTGATGGGTCATCCGCTGACCGTCACCAACACCACCCGCCAGCCGCTGTCAGCCTCCGTGACCACCGTCGCGGCGCCGGTGACGCCGCTGCCGGCCGGCGGCAACGGCTTCAACATTGAGCGCAAATATTACACGCTCGACGGCGAAGAAGCGAATGTCACCCAGGCGCAGCAGAACGAACGCTATGTGGTCGTGCTGCATATCACGGAAACCAACGACTGGCCGTCGCGCGTTCTCGTCACCGACCTCTTGCCGGCCGGCTTCGAGATCGACAATCCGAGCATCGTCAACAGCGCGCAGCTTTCGAACTTCGACTGGCTGAGCGATGTGCAGCCGGCTCATGTCGAGTTCCGCAACGATCGCTTCGTCGCCGCCTTCGACCAATCGTCCGACCGCGATCTGAGCTTCGCCTATGTCGTGCGCGCTGTTACCCCCGGCACTTACGACCATCCGGCCGCGAGCGTCGAGGACATGTACCGGCCGCAATTCTCGGCCCGCACGGCGATGGGTCGCATGGAGGTGCTGGCAGCACAGCAGTAAGAGCAGGCAATGAAGACGCGGTGGAAAATTGCGATCGGTGTCGGGGTGAGCGCCCTCTCGGTGGTGGCGCTTGCCTTTGGCCTTGCGGCTGCCGATCACGCCTTTCCGCCACCGCTCGACAAGGCCGGCATCGTTTCGCCTGAAGTGCTGGACGCCAATGGCGAGCTGCTCCGCGCCTTCGCCACGCCGGAGGGACGCTGGCGGCTGAAAACCGATGTTGCCGATGTCGATCCGCAATTCCTGCGCATGCTGGTCGCCTATGAAGACCGACGCTTCTACGATCACCACGGCGTCGACCCGGTGGCGCTCGGCCGCGCCTTTCTGCAGCTCGTCAGCCATGGCCGCATCGTCTCCGGCGGCTCGACGCTGTCCATGCAGGTGGCGCGGCTGATCGAGCCGCGCAGCGAACGGTCGGTGACGGCGAAGCTGCTGCAGATCGTCCGCGCCGTCCAGATCGAGCGACGGCTCAGCAAGGAGCAGATTCTCGATCTTTATCTGACGCATGCGCCCTATGGCGGCAATCTGGAGGGTGTACGAGCCGCAAGCCTCGCCTATTTCGGCAAGGAGCCGCGGCATCTGACGGTCGCGCAGGCAGCCTTGCTCGTCGCCCTGCCGCAATTGCCGGAAAAGCGCCGGCCCGACCGCAATCTCGCGAGCGCCGAGGCGGCCCGCCGTCGTGTGCTCGACCGCGCCGCTGTGTCGGCTGCCGTCGGCGATGGCGAGGCGGAGCGGGCAGCGCTCGTTCCCGTCCCGGCCAAGCGGCGGCAATTGCCAGCCTACGCTGCGCATCTGGCAGAAGCCGCGTTGCGCAAGGAACCCGGGATCGTCCAGCACCACACGACGCTGCGCCGGGATATTCAGCAGGGCCTGGAAGCCGTTGCCGATGAAGCGTCGAAGCGGCTGGGACCGAAGGTCTCGGTCGCCATGGTGATGGCGGATGCGCATACCGGCGAGATCGTCGGCGAAGTCGGCTCGGCCAATTATTTCGATTCCAGCCGCTCGGGCTGGATCGACATGACGCGCGTCCTGCGCTCGCCCGGCTCGACGCTGAAGCCCTTCATCTACGGCCTTGCCTTCGAAGAGGGATATGTCGCCCAGGAAACCATTATCGAAGACCGCCCTGCCGATTTCTATGGCTATCGTCCGCACAATTTCGACATGACCTACCAGGGCGATGTCAGCGTGCGCGAGGCGCTGCAACTGTCACTCAATGTGCCGGCCGTGCGCCTGCTCGATGCCGTCGGGCCGACGCGGCTGCTCGTGCGCTTCCGTCGCGCCGAAGTGAAGCCAGTGCTGCCGCCCAACGAGGCGCCGGGTCTTGCCATCGGCCTTGGCGGCGTCGGTATCACGCTCAAGGATCTGGTGCAGCTCTATGCCGGGCTCGCCAATCGCGGCAAGCCGATGCGGATCGGCGACGGCATCCAGGATAAGCCGGGACCTATCGAAGGCGAGCCGCTGATGGAACCGGTGGCAGCCTGGAACATCACCGATATTCTCTCCGACATCATCGCGCCGGCCGGCAGCAAGCAGCTCGGCATCGCCTATAAGACCGGCACCAGCTACGGCAACCGCGATGCCTGGTCCGTCGGCTATGACGGCGCGCATGTACTCGGCGTCTGGGTCGGTCGGCCGGACAACGGCGCAGTGCCGGGACTAGCGGGCTATGTCTCGGCCGCGCCCATTCTGTTTGAAGGATTTGCCAAATCCGGCGTCGCCATCGCGCCGTTTCCGCCGCCTCCCATGGGCGCGGTGCGCATTTCCGCCACCGAACTGCCAATCAGCCAGCGACGTTTTTCAGTCACCGCCGCCGGTCTGCTGTCGGCCTCGACCCGCGAACCGGCGCCGCAGATCGTCTATCCGCCGGAGGGCGCGCGCATCGACCTTGGCGCAAACAGTGGCGCCAACCCGCTGATGCCGCTGGCGCTGAAGCTGCAGGGCGGCCGCGCGCCGTTCCGTTGGCTCGCCAATGGCAAGCCGCTGCCCGACCTTTCCCGCCGCCGCACCAACCAATGGATTCCGGATGGCGCCGGCTATTCGACGCTGACCGTCATCGATGCCGCCGGCCGGGCCGCCAGCGTGCGGGTTTTCGTGGAATAGGACCCGATAAAATCATTGCGATACTGGGCGTTTTTGCCTGTCTGTGCGTTCATGCTATATTAACAGGCACTCAAATGAGGAACGGCGAGATGTCGGAAGAGCAAGCAATCCGCGCAGTTGTTCACCTCTATGTCGACGGCATGGCATTCGCGAATGAGCCGGCTTTGCGCAAAGCGCTGCATCCACGGGTCGCGATCATAGGCAATTATCAGGGCGCGGTGGAGTGGATGACGCGCGACGAATTCATCACCGCGATCGTCGAAGAAGGTAGCGCACCACCCGACACGGTGCCGTTGATGGAGATCGAGCTGATCGATATCGAAGGCGATGCCGCAAGCGTCAAAGTCGTCGACGAATTCGCCGGCATGCGCTTTTCCGACTATCTGTCTCTGCTGAAGATCGACGGACGATGGACCATCGTGAATAAGGTATATCATTTGCATCGGTGACAGAGCGCTGTCGGTATCTCAAAGCCACCCCTTCTATGCTGAGGTTCTGATACCCCCTCTGTCCCTTTCGGGACATCTCCCCCACAAGGGGGGAGATCGTTGGGGAGTATGCCGCCGCCCTCGTTTCAAAACAACAAACCTCTGTTTCCGCAGGTTCGGTAGTCGTTTGAAATGAGAGGATGCCACAAGTTACCAATCTCCCCCCTTGTGGGGGAGATGTCACGACAGTGACAAGGGGGTGCCGCCCCCACCGCAAACTCTGCAACAGCCGATCGCAGCTTAACCCCGCAAAACCCCACCCGTCGTTTTCGTCACATTGGCGACGATCTTCTGGGTCAGGGCTTCGAAATCCTCATCGGTCAGCGTGCGCTCGGCCGGCTGGATCTGGACTTCGATGGCGATCGACTTCTTGCCGTCGCCGAGCGAGGCGCCCTCGAAAATATCGAAGACATTGACGCCGGTGATCAGCTTGCGGTCGGCGCCGGTGGCGGCGCGAATGATGGCACCGGCTTCCACCGTCTTGTCGACCACGAAGGCATAGTCGCGCTTGACCGCCTGGAAGGAGGAGAGCTCCAGTGCCGGCTTGGTGCGCGTCGTCTTCTTCTTCGGCTCCGGCATGGCGTCGATATAGACCTCGAAGCCGGCGAGTGCGCCGGTGACATCGAGCGCTTCCAGCGTCTTCGGATGGAATTCGCCGAAATAGCCGAGCACGACTTTCGGACCCATCTTGATCGTGCCGGAACGGCCCGGATGATACCAGCCGGGGCCACCCTGCTCGATCTGGATATTGCCCATCGGCACGCCACAGGCTTCGATCACGGCCAGCGCGTCGGCCTTGGCATCGAAAACATCGACCGGCTTGCCGCCGCCCTTGGCAGCGTTCGACCACATGCGTCCGGCGCCGGTGAGCGTGGCGGTGCCGCGACGGATGCCGCCGGCGACACGCCGCTGGCCTTCCGGCCTGTCATTTTCATAGGTGCCGGAGACTTCGAAGAGAGCAACATCGCCGTAGCCCTTGTCGGCATTGCGCTGCGCGGCCGACAGAAGGCCCGGCAGCAGCGAAGGGCGCATGTCGGACATGTCGGCGGCGATCGGATTGGCAAGCTTCAGCTCGTTGGAACCGCCGCCAAAGAGCTTGGCCTGATCTTCCGAGATGAACGACCAGGTGACGGCCTCGAGCATGCCGCGCGATGCAAGCGCGCGCTTGGCGGTGCGGGTGCGGATCTGCAGCGTCGTCAAGATCTTGCCGTTGACGGCGTTGTGGCTCGCAAGCGGCGCCGGCTTGATATTGTCGACGCCGTGGATGCGCATGATCTCTTCCACGAGATCGGCCTTGCCATCGACATCCGGCCGCCATGGGGGCACGGCGACGGAGACACGCTCGCCGGAGCCGGAGACCGTGAAGCCGAGCTTCGTCAGGATCGACCTGCCCTCTTCCATGGAGACGTCAAGGCCGGTCAGACGCTTGACCTCGGAGAAGGGGAAATCGACGATCTTGGCGTCATAACCCTTATAACCTTCGATCTTGGCCTTCGCGGCCGTACCGCCGCAGCAGGCAAGCACTAGCTCGGTCGTGCGCTCGAGACCCGGAGCCATATATTCCGGATCGACGCCACGCTCGAAACGATAACGGGCATCGGAGATGATGCCGAGGCTGCGGCCGGTCTTGGCGATGTTCATCGGGTCCCAAAGCGCCGATTCGATCAGCACGTCGACCGTATTCTCATCGCAGCCGGAATGCTCGCCGCCCATGATGCCGCCGATCGACTCGACGCCATTATCATCGGAGATGACGACATTGCTGGGGTTGAGCTTGTATTCGCGCTCATCCAGCGCCAGCACGGTTTCGCCGTCCTTGGCACGGCGGACAACGAGATTGCCCTTGACCTTGGAGGCGTCGAAGACGTGCATCGGCCGGCCCTGGTCGAAGGTCATGTAATTGGTGATATCGACCAGCGCGCTGATCGGGCGGAGGCCAATGGCGAGCAGCCGCTGCTGCATCCACTTCGGGCTCGGGCCGTTCTTGACGCCGCGCACGAGGCGAAGCGCAAAGCCGGGGCAAAGACGCGCATCGTCCAGCTCGATCTTCAGCCCGGTCGACGTATCGCCGTCGACAGCGAAGGTTGGCGTCAGGCGCGGCTTCAGCGTGCCGAGGCCGGAAGCGGCAAGGTCGCGGGCGATGCCGTAAACGCCGGTGCAGTCCGGACGGTTCGGTGTGAGGTTGATCTCGATCATCGGATCATCGAGGCCGGCATAGGCGGCGAAGCTGGTACCAACAGGCGCATCTTCTGGCAGATCGATGATGCCGTCATGGCTGTCGGAGATTTCCAGCTCCTTTTCCGAGCACATCATGCCGTGGCTTTCGACGCCACGAATATTGCCGACCGCCAGCGTCACGTCGATGCCGGGAACATAGGTGCCGGGAGCGGCGAAGGCGCCAACGAGGCCGGCGCGCGCGTTCGGTGCGCCGCAAACGACCTGAACCGGTTTGCCGGAGCCATTGTCGACCATCAGCACCTTCAGGCGATCGGCCTGCGGATGCTTTTCAGCGGAAAGGACCTTGGCGATGACGAAGGGCTTGAACGCCGCCTTGTCGTCGACATCTTCGACCTCCAGCCCGATCATCGTCAGACGAGCGCAGATCTCATCGAGCGTGGCGTCTGTTTCCAGGTGCTCTTTCAGCCAGGAGAGTGTGAATTTCATTTGCTTTATCCCTTCCTTACACGCTCAAACCGCCGAACAGTGTCGGCATGTCGAGTGGGCGGAAGCCATAGTGGTTCATCCAGCGGACGTCGGCGTTGAAGAAGTCGCGCAGGTCGGGCATGCCGTATTTCAGCATGGCGATGCGGTCGAGGCCCATGCCCCAGGCAAAGCCCTGATATTCGTCCGGATCGAGGCCGCCGTAGCGCAGCACGTTCGGATGCACCATGCCGCAGCCGAGGATTTCCATCCAGTCGGTGCCTTCGCCGAACTTGACGATTGGACCGGAGCGGTCGCACTGGATATCGACCTCGAAGGACGGTTCCGTGAACGGGAAGAAGGATGGGCGGAACCGCATCGTCACATTGTCGACCTCGAAGAAGGTCTTGCAGAATTCTTCCAGCACCCAACGGATATTGGCGACATTCGCCGTCTTGTCGATGACAAGGCCTTCGACTTGGTGGAACATCGGCGAGTGCGTGGCGTCACTATCCTGGCGATAGGTCTTGCCGGGAATGATGATGCGGATCGGCGGCTTCTGCGCTTCCATGGTGCGAACCTGCACCGGCGAGGTGTGCGTGCGTAGCACCTTGCGCTCACCATTCTCGTCCGGCTGGAAGAAGAAGGTGTCGTGCATCTCGCGGGCGGGGTGCCCTTCCGGGAAGTTCAGCGCCGTGAAGTTATAATAGTCGGTCTCGACATCAGGACCTTCGGCAATCGAGAAGCCCATGTCGCCGAAGATGGCCGTGATTTCGTCAACGATCTGGCTGATCGGATGGATGCGGCCGCGTTCGGCCGGCGAAGAACGCACCGGCAGGCTGACGTCCAGCGTCTCCGCCTTCAGCTTGGCATCAATCGCGGCATCGCGCAGCGCGCCCTTGCGGGCGTTGATGGCGTCGGTCACCGAATTCTTCAGCGCATTGATTGCCGCGCCCCGCGTCTGCCGCTCTTCCGGCGACATGCTGCCTAGCGTCTTCAACAGTTCTGAAACCGAGCCCTTCTTGCCGAGAGCGGACACCCTGACGGCTTCGATCGCCTGCTCGTCCGTGGCAGCGGCCACGTCGGCCATGAGTTGGGTTTCAAGAGTATCGAGTTCCGTCATCTTGTCCTGCCTTGCGGAGGGCGGGCTCACCGCGCCGCTATTCCGCAGAATAATTGGTGAACACATACATCAGATAGCTGGTGGCAACGATGAAGCGCTGCAGATCACTACCCATGTGCACGCGGCCAATCAACCGGGCAAATGACAAAAACCCGCCAAGAAAGCGGCTCATGTGCCGAAGTTCGGCCGCCGCCTCCGGCGGCGCACGCTTTGACCAGGCCACATAAGCCGATCGCGCCTGCTGCAAACACAAAACCCGCACCGGTTTTACCGGCGCGGGTTTGCAATGAATACACGAACTACGTGCGAAGCGGTGTTAGCTTACAACAGCTTCGAATTCGTTCTTCGTGCCGGCGTCCTTGAGGTACTCCAGGGCCTTCTTGGAGGCGACAACGAGCGCGCCGAAAGCTTCCGGCTCATGGATCGCCATGTCGGAGAGAACCTTGCGGTCGACTTCGATGCCAGCCTTGTTCAGACCGTCGATGAAGCGGCCATAGGTCAGGCCGAATTCGCGGACGGCAGCGTTGATGCGCTGGATCCAGAGAGCGCGGAAATTGCGCTTGTTAACCTTGCGGTCGCGGTAAGCGTACTGCTTGGAACGGTCGACAGCGGCCTTGGCGGTACGGATGGTGTTCTTGCGGCGGCCGTAGAAGCCCTTGGCCTGCTTCAGAACCTTCTTGTGCTTGGCGTGGGCGGTAACGCCTCTTTTTACGCGTGCCATTTCATGATCTCCTATAGTCTATAGCGTTACGAATAGTCTTAGAGACCGTTCGGCAAGTAGTTCTTGACAACCTTACGGCCATCCGGTTCTGCGAGAACCATGGTGCCGCGGGCGTCGCGAATGAACTTGTTGGTACGCTTGATCATGCCGTGGCGCTTGCCAGCAGCGGCTGCCTTGACCTTGCCGGACGCGGTGATCTTGAACCGCTTCTTGGCAGACGACTTCGTCTTCATCTTGGGCATTTTGCTACTCCTTCGATGCTTCCTGGCGCGCTTTGCTAAAAGCCCTTCCCACAGATCCGGCCAGGCCGGGCTGCAACAAGGTGCCGGAGCGTTTGTTGTTGAACGGCGGATCCGGTGACGAACCGCTCCGCCAGCATTCTGAACTGCCACGGCATGCCCTGCCGGTCAGTTCGGACGCGCGCTTATAACCGCAGTCGCCCATAAGTGCAACGGGCACGGCGGGGATTCTTTTGCAGATCGATGACAGGCGTCAACCTGGCACCACAAAAGGAAAAAGCCGCCCAATCGGACGGCTCCGGCCTCTACCTCACTCGCGCCTCACTTCGGCGCAAGCACCATCATCATCTGGCGGCCTTCGAGCTTGGGCTCGGCCTCTACCTTGGCGATCTCGAGCGTATCTTCCTTGACCTGCTGGAGAAGCTTCATGCCGAGTTCCTGGTGGGCCATTTCACGGCCGCGGAACTTCAAGGTCACCTTCACCTTGTCGCCTTCTTCGAAGAAACGGCCGATCGCCTTCATCTTCACCTCATAGTCATGGGTGTCGATGTTGGGACGCATCTTGATTTCTTTGACTTCGACGATCTTCTGCTTCTTGCGCGCCTCGGCGGCCTTCTTCTGATTGGCATATTTCAGCTTGCCCAGATCGAGGATCTTGCACACAGGCGGTTCAGCATTGGGGGAAATCTCTACCAGATCGAGACCGGCCTCCTCTGCCATTCTCAACGCCTGGTCGGTCGGGACGATGCCCATATTCTGGCCGTCAGCCGTGATGAGCTGAACTTTGGGAATGCGAATTTCCCTGTTGGAACGCGGCCCGTCCTTTACGGGCGCGTCGGCTTTAAAGGGTCTGCGAATGGTCGTACTCTCCACGAATTGTTTCGGATTTGCTGCAGCCTCTCGCTCCCGTCGGCGCAACTGACGGAAATGTCGTAAAAGCTGTGGCGAAGTCAATAGCATGCCGCCAGGAAAAAATCACCTCCCGCGTACCATAACTGTGCTGCGCAGCCGCAAGATGCGCAAAGGACACAGCAACTTCGCAAAATAACGCATAAGCCTTCTTCAGAAACGGGAAGGATTTTTGCGGTTACCCGCGCGCGAATCTGCTTTATAGAGCACAAAATTCCGGGAGTTTCCGATGTCCGAAGCCTTAGCCAATCTTGAACCGACCTTTGTTTCCGTGGGCAGCGTCGGCGATCAACGGCAGATTGCCGTGCAATTGCGCGCCGCCAGGAAGGGTGCAAAAGGCGCGACGTTTATGTGGCTCTCCGGCTATCGTTCCGACATGAGCGGTACCAAGGCGCTGGAGCTCGACGCTCTGGCCGAACGGCTGGGCCACGGCTGCATCCGGTTCGATTATTCGGGCCACGGCCAATCCGGCGGCGTCTTCACCGAAGGAACAATCTCGCGTTGGCTGGAAGAGGCGCTTGCCGTCATCGACTACGCCAAGCCGAAGCACGTCGTCCTCGTCGGCTCGTCCATGGGCGGCTGGATCGCGCTGAGGCTCATCCAGGAACTGCGCAAGCGCAAGAAGGCGCCGATTATCCAGGGCCTTGTGCTGATTGCTCCCGCCCCGGACTTCACCATCGACCTCATCGAGCCGAACCTTTCCGACATCGAACGGAGATCGCTTGCCGAACGCGGCTATTTCGAGGAGCCTTCGGAATATAGTCCCGAGCCGAATATCTTTACCCGCGCACTCATCGAGGATGGCCGCGCCAACCGCGTCTTGACCGGCATCATCGAAACTGGCTGCCCGGTTCATATCCTGCAGGGCATGCAGGATGAGGATGTGCCTTTTGCGCATTCGTTAAAATTGGTCGAACATTTGCCGGCGGACGACGTCGTGTTAACACTTGTGCGCGATGGCGATCATCGGCTGTCCCGGCCACAGGATATCGAGCGCATATTGACCGCCGCCGAGACGCTGGCGCTCCACAATCATCCATAAAAACATATAGATAGCCTTTGAGAGAACCTGCGGATGGCCCCGCCCGCGGGGTAGAATTCGTGTGCGTCCGCTAATCAAAAGAGGCATTGAATTATGGCAGCTAGCCTCTTGATTGTGCTGAAATTAACCATAAAGGCTGGTTCCGCTGTTAACACTTAAGTAACGATTGACTTGGCGCGCCCCCTTACATTAACAATTTGTTAACAAATGCAGGGACGATACAAGGAAAAGTGGGCGTGCGTATTAAGGGCGTATTCGTAGCCTTCGCAGCTATAGTTGCGATGTCGTCGTCGGCCATGCCGGCCCCCCAGAACACCGCTTCGATGACCATCGGCGGCGTCACGTCGCAGCCGATTGGGCACTACGAATTTTGCGAGCGCCATACCGACGAATGCGGCCCGACACGCAATGCCGGCCCGGTCGATATGAACGCCTCCACCTGGGCGCTGGTCAATCAGATCAACCTGCGCGTCAACAAGACCATCACGCCCGCCACCGACATGGAAGTCTACGGCCAGGAAGAATATTGGGAATATCCGAAGACGGCTGGCGATTGCGAAGATTTCGCGCTTCTGAAGCGCAGGCTTCTGATGCAGAAGGGCATTTCCGCCGCCAATCTTCTGATGACGGTCGTGCGCAAGCCCGATGGCGAGGGCCATGCCGTGCTGACATTGCGTACCGACCAGGGCGACTTCATTCTCGACAATCTCGATGACGAGGTGAAGGTCTGGTACCAGACCCCCTATTCCTATCTGAAGCGCCAGGCGAGCTACAATGCCGGCCGCTGGGTCACCATCGAAAACGGCAACGACGTTCTGGTCGGTGCAGTCAAGTAAGCAGCCCAAAAGCAGAATTCATACAGAAGGCCGGCAGACCTGCCGGCCTTCTGTTTTTCCGGAAATGATTAGAACGGTCCCTACCCTTCAGGCATGGACAAATTGAATCGTCATTGACTAGTGATTCTTGCGGCTTTGCTGACCGGCCTTGACATGCTGCTCATGGTTGCCATCACGCATACCGCTCGATTGCTGCTCGCGTGAATCGGAAGACGAAGCGCTACGGGCCTTGTCATTCATGTTCTTATGGCTCTGCTGGCCAGCCTTGACGTGCTGATCGTGGGTTCCACCTTGGTTTGCCATTGGATTATCTCCTTGGGTTTCCAAACGAGGCCAAGAGCGGCCTCGTGGGGCTAACCGGTGGCACCCAGGGGCGTTCCGAATTTTAACATTTCGTGATGGTGGGTTTGTCCTTACCCTCGCATCTTACCCATTTCCGATCAGTATACCTGCGGCAAGCACCAGGGAACCGCCGACGACGACTTGGAAGGCGGCGCGGAGGAACGGCGTCTCCATATATTTGTTCTGAATGAAGGCGATCGCCCAAAGCTCGAAGAAGACAACGATGGCGGCGGTGATGGTGGCCGTCCAGAAATCCGGAATGAGATAGGGAAGCGCGTGACCCAATCCGCCGAGCGCCGTCATGACGCCGCAGGCAAAACCGCGCTTGATCGGCGAGCCGCGCCCGGAAATCTTGCCGTCGTCATGGGCGGCTTCGGTGAAACCCATGGAAATGCCGGCACCGACGGAAGCCGAGAGACCGACGAGGAAGGTTTGCCATGTCTGCTGGGTCGCAAAGGCGGCGGCGAAGATCGGCGCAAGCGTCGAGACGGAGCCGTCCATCAGGCCGGCAAGGCCCGGCTGCACATAGGTCAGCACGAATTTGCGGCGGGCATCAGCGTCTTCTTCTTCCTTCACCGATTGCGGCGTGTGCTTGTCGCCGAGCATACGGGCAATGTCTTCATGCCCTTGTTCCGCCAAGGCCAGATCGCCGAGAAGCTGGCGTGTCGAGGCATCGGCAACCCGCTTGCCGGCCTCGACATAAAAATTGTAGGCCTGCTGCTCCATGCCCTCGGCTTCGGCACGGATGGATTCGAGCGACAGGTTCTTGCGCAGCCAGTCCGGCTTGCGTTCGTAGAAACCGCTGACATGTTCGCGCCGGATCAGCGGGATGCGCTCGCCGAAACGCTTGCGGTGCATGTCGATCAGCGTCTTGCGATGGGTGTCTTCGACTTCGGCCATGTCCTCGAACACCTTGGCGGAGTCAGGATAATTGGCTCTCAGAATGTCGGCATAGGCGAGATAGATGCGCGCATCGTCTTCTTCCGAGGCGATGGCAATGGCGAGAATTTCCTGTTCGGTCAAAGAGGCAAAGGAACGTTTGGGCGAGCGGAAAAACCCGAGCAACATTAAGAATCTCCATCTTTAGAATTATTCTAATCTAAAGTGGCCGATCATACGGGTCAAGCACTAAGGCACGATCCCCAAAGCCGCGATGTGCTTTTCAGACAGGGCTGAACCAACCGCCACTTTGACAGATTGCCGCAACGGCGGCATGACACCTTGGTTGCGCCATGAAAATGCTTAGATAAGGGATCGACAACGCCGTATCTGCGCCAAGTCTGCGCGGCGGCAGGAGCATCACATGGACAGTGACATACAGGGCCGCGCCGCTCATATGGCTGGCATTCGTGAGAGGGCCGAAGCCGAGATGCAGCGCATCGGCATCGATGCCGCCTTCATCGACCGACTTGTCGAAACCTTCTACGGCCGCGTTCAGGCGCATCCCAGGCTCGGCCCGGTTTTTGACGGGCGTCTTGCCGGCCGCTGGCCGGACCATATGGAGAAGATGAAACGCTTCTGGTCGTCCGTCGCTTTCAAGAACGGCGCCTATGGCGGCAAGCCGGTGCAAGCTCATCTCGGCGTCGAAGGCATGGCGGCCGATCTCTTTCCGGAATGGCTGGCGCTGTTTTCCGAAACACTTGCCGACATAGCACCCTCGGACGAAGCCAGGGCCTGGTTCATGGCCACGGCCGAACGCATCGCCAAGAGCCTGACGCTATCGCTCTTCTATAATCCGGCGCTCGACGATCCCGCGAAGAAGACGGTTTAACGCGCACCCCACGAGAGTGTGGAATTCGATGGCAGACGCCACCAACCATCGTGGTGGCGTCCGCGCCAGCTCTGCGCCAAAACCGGGCAAGCTCACCTTCTTGGCACTATCGCCGTCTATTGATGCGGTGCATATCCACAACGCGGCCATCGCGTTGCCGTACGCTAACCTCGAACCGGTTACCGCCCCTCCAGGCACGATAAACGAAGATACGACCACGGCAGTCGATCCGCCTGATGTCCCTAAAACCGCGGTTGCGGAGCAGCCTCTCGCCTTGGCTGCAGCTAATCCCTCTGCCTCTATTGAGATTGGTGCCGACGCTGATGGAGACGTGCGTCTGTGCGCTTGCGACGGTCGGCACGGCTATTGATGTGACGGACAGGCCGACAGCCAGCGCTAATGACAGGAACAACGATGATCTAGGCAAGGTATCCTCCCTTGATAACGAGTTCAAAACCCCACGACGCTTTCCCCGGAGAATTATACAACCGTGGGAGTAGGAGCGATAGAGGGTCGCGCAAGTATAAGCCTCAAGGAGCGAAGCCAAGAGATCGCGATGCGCCTTGCGCTCACCTTTTGGTGGCGAAAATCGTTGCCCCGATGCTGGCGGTGACGACGAGCGCCGTGCCGAACATTTGCGATGCTGTCATCGGTTGCAACAGGATAACGAAGCCGGCAACGGCAGCGATGGCGGGCTCGAGACTCATGAGGATGCCGAAGGATGAGGTCGGCATGCGCCGCAGCGCGACCATTTCCAGCACATAGGGGAGAAGCGGAACGAGCAGCGCCAGACCGGCTATTTCAAAGAGGCCAGAGGCCGTCAGATGAGGGGCGGCGGAAGCAAAGCCGAAGGGTGTCGAAACGACCGCCGCCACCAGCAGCGACATGGAAAGCCCTTCGAGGCCCTTGAAGGCTTTGCCGACCTTCTTCGTCAACAGGATGTAGCAGGCCCAGCCCACCCCCGCACCACAGGCAAAGAGGATGCCCGGCAGATTGCCGATCCATTCTTCGCCGTCATAGGCCAATAGCAGAACGCCGATGCCGGCGAAGACAGGCCAAAGAAGCTGACGGCTCAGCCCGAAGCCGAGGGTCGCGACGAGCAGAGGCCCGAGAAAATCTATGGCGACGGCAAGACCCAACGGAATGCGCGCAATCGCCGAAAAGAAGGAAGCCGTCATCAACGCCGATACGGTGCCAAGTGCCAGCACGCTGATCCATTGCGAGCGGCTGTAGCTCATGATCTTCGGCCGGACGATGATCGCCAATGCGGCTGACGCGAAGACGAGCCGCAGCCACGTCGCGCCGACCGGTCCGTAGGCGTTGATGATCGGAGACGACAAGGCCGAGCCGAACTGGATGCTGCACATGGACATCACGCACATGAGCACTCCGGCAGCAATGCCGCCGGAGGATGGCGCAACATCCGGATGCGGCATCAGCGCCGCGCCGCCATCCGTACCACTTTCGATAAGCGTCTGATCCATGACCTCTCCCATCACGCGGACTTTTTAGAGGTCTCGCCGTATGCTGGCAAATTCAAACTTTTCATCCTGCGATCAGGCGCTTTGATGCAAGACCTTTTCAGGCTTCCAGGCCCTTCAGCACATTGGCGACGTTCAGGCCGATTTCCGGCACGCCGTAGCCACCTTCCATGCAGGTCAAAACCGGCAGGCCGGCACTGGCAACGAGCTTGCCCATGCGAATGAAATCCTCCGAAGTCAGCTTGAAGAAGGAAATTGGATCGCGCTCGAACGTATCGACGCCAAGCGAAAGCACGATCGCCTCTGCACCGAAATCCTTGATGCCGCTGAGAGCATCGGCAAGCGCTGCCGACCATTGTTCCCAGGTCGTGCCGCGCGGCATGGGGTAATTGCGGTTCGTCCCCAGCCCTTCGCCTTCGCCCTCCTCGTCGGCATGACCGAGAAAATAGGGGAAGGCATGGATGGGGTCGCCGTGCAGCGACGCGGTGAAGACATCGCCGCGCCGATAGAAGATATCCTGCGTGCCGTTGCCATGATGGAAATCGACGTCGAGCACGGCCACTTTCTTCGCGCCGTGGTCGCGCAGCCGCTGCGCGGCGACGGCGGCATTGTTGATGAAGCAATAGCCGCCGAAGAGATCGAAGCCAGCGTGATGGCCAGGCGGGCGGCAGAGCGCGAAGGCAAGGCGATTGCCGGCATGGAGCCAATCGGCGCCCGTCAATGCGCAGCGCATCGATGCCACGGCCGCCTCATAGGAACCCTTGGTGATCGAGGTATCGGCGGCGTTGGCATAATGGCCGATCATGCCGACGATGTTTTCCGGCACGCGCTGGCTGGTGCGCCGCACCGGAAAGGAATTGGCGATCGCCTCACCCTTGTAACCGGCCGCGACCCAGCGCTCCCATACTGTTCCCAGGAAATCGAGATAGGCCGGACCATGTACCTTGCGCGCAGTTTCCAGCCCATGCGTCTCGGGTGGAACGACATCGGTGAAACCCGCCTCCTTCACCGCCGCCAGAATCCATTCGGCGCGAAACGGCGCTTCGAAAGGCGTCACGAGCTGGCCATCATGCAGCTCGGTTTTGGCGTCCCTCAGCTTGTGGTCTTCCGAATAGATGACGCGCATGGCAGCCTCCTGTCGCCGGCTAAGTTTCTTCTTTGGTGCATAGGCTTACACGGGTTGAAGGACGGAAAAAAGAACCGCCCGCACTCTTGATCGTCCGGAAAAACAACGCCACCTTCCGCAGGCCTTTCAGTCAACTGGGAGATTCGCGCCGCATGAAAGTTCTGATGGTGGATGTCGATGGCGTGCTGGTGCATGGCCGACCCGACGATGGCCTGCATTACTGCACCTATCTGGAACGCGATCTCGGGCTGCGGCTCGATGTGCTTCAGGAAGAATTCTTCAAAACCCATTGGAGCGATGTCGTTACCGGCCGCGATGATCTCGAACCGCGGCTTGCCAGCGTTCTGGAGAAAATCGCACCCGGGCTCAGCGCCGCAACGCTGATCGACTATTGGTTCGCGAACGATTCCGGCCTGAACCGGACCCTGCTCGCCGATCTCGCCGCGCTCAGGGCAAAGGGCATTCCGATGTATCTGGCGACCAACCAGGAGCATCGCCGCGCCGCCTATCTGATGGAAACGCTCGAACTTTCCTCCTATTTCGACGGCATCTTCTATTCCGCCATGCTGGGATACCAGAAGCCCGCGCCCGAATTCTTTCGCCTGGCGACCGAGCGCGTCGGCATTGCGCCGGACGAGATCGCCTTCATCGACGACTACCCCGCCAACATAGAAGCCGCGCGGCAATTCGGCTGGAAGGCAATGCATTGGGCGCCAGGATCGAGGCTGGAAGACGCCCTTGCGGTATTTTCACAGTGACAATGCCGATCGCGCTCAAGCCGCGATGCGCTTGTAGAAGATAGTCGTGTCGCAGAGCCCGCCCTCGGGCCACATTGCATAATCGGGGATGACGCCGACACGCTGCCAGCCGAGGCGCGGATAGATAGCTTCGGCATCGCTGCCGGTTGCCGTGTCGAGCACCAGCAAGGTCTTCCCAAACCTTACCGCCTCGCGCTCGGCCGCTTCCATCAACAGCCGGGCAAGGCCCTTGCCGCGGGCGCGGCGATGCACCAGCAATTTCTTCAGGTCGCCGCGATGTGGCTGGTTCGGCATCTGCGCGGCGCCGACCTGGACGGTGCCGACGATCTTGCCCTCGATGACCGCAACGAGCAGAAGCGTCGCACCCGCCTCGACGCTGTCGGCCACATCACGCCAATAGGGTGAAGCATCATCGGGTCTATAGGGCTGCATGAAACCGACGGAAGCGCCGCCATTGACGCAATCGGCAAGCACCTCGCAGAGATCGGCGGAGACGGCGCGGGCTTCGGAGGCGGAAAGAAGATGAATATCGGGCATGAAAATATCCTCGATTATGACCGGGGCCGATCGAGGACGACGCAGTAACGCGCCGGCTTGTCGCCCGGATTATAAAAAACGTGGCCGTCGCCGATGCCCATGAACAGGCAGTCGCCGGGCATGAGGCGATGCACGGTCTCGCCGACCGTCATTTCCATTTCGCCTTCGAACAGCCAGACATGCTGGCTCATCCCGCGGCTCGCGGCATTGGGTGGAAAGCTGACGCGGGCGCCGGCGGGAAAGCTGACCTCGACGAGATCCACGGGCGATTGCGTGCCAGCCGGGGAGACAGCCCGGCGGACATAGCCGGTTTCCGGATCACGCCAGACCGGCTGATCGTTGCGGCGGGCGAGCGGCGACACGTCCTTTTCCTCCTCGGCGAAGAAGGCGGAAAGCGACAGGCCGAGTGCCGCGCAGAGCCGAGCGAGCAAGGAAGCCGTCGGGCTCGCCTCTGCCCGCTCGATGCGCGAGATCATTGCACGGCTGACGGCCGAAGCGGTCGCCAGCTCATCCAGGGTCAGGCCGCGGGCAATCCGCAACTCTTTGATGCGTGCGCCAATGGCGCTTTCGAGATCATGTTCCATCATCTTCACCAAAATTCTATCATAGAAGAAATACACGATCAAATGATGGAATCAAGCCGGGTAAGGCCCCCGATCGCGGCAGCACCCCCAAATGCTCTTGGGCATGCGGATATCCCTAACAAAACCCTGCTTTTCCGCTTTGCGGCGCGGGGCGGCGCTGCTATATGGCGCGCATGAGCACCAATTCCACCACTCCGCTTTCGCATATCCGCAACTTCTCGATCGTGGCCCATATCGACCACGGCAAATCGACGCTGGCCGACCGCCTGATTCAGACGACGGGCGGCCTTGCCGAACGCGAGATGTCGGAGCAGGTGCTGGACAATATGGAGATCGAGCGCGAGCGCGGCATCACCATCAAGGCCCAGACCGTGCGCCTGCACTACAAGGCGAACAACGGCGAAACCTACATCCTCAATCTGATCG
The DNA here is from genome assembly GCF_003025035.1 of Rhizobium sp. SEMIA4064. Lineage (GTDB taxonomy): Bacteria > Pseudomonadota > Alphaproteobacteria > Rhizobiales > Rhizobiaceae > Rhizobium > Rhizobium paranaense. The sequence goes on along the minus strand of NZ_PYJN01000005.1, from coordinate 10,919 downwards.
ACACGCCCGGACACGTCGACTTCGCCTATGAAGTCTCGCGCTCGCTGTCGGCCTGCGAAGGCTCGCTGCTGGTGGTCGATGCGTCGCAGGGTGTCGAGGCGCAGACGCTTGCCAACGTCTATCAGGCGATCGACAACAACCACGAACTCGTCACCGTCCTCAACAAGATCGACCTGCCGGCGGCCGAACCTGACCGCATCAAGGAACAGATCGAGGAAGTGATCGGCATCGACGCCTCCGACGCCGTGCTGATCTCGGCCAAGACCGGCCTCGGCATTCCCGACGTTCTCGAAGCCATCGTGCACAAGCTGCCGGCGCCGAAGAGCGCGGGCGGCGAAAAGGCGCCACTGAAGGCGCTGCTGGTCGATAGCTGGTACGACACCTATCTCGGCGTCATGGTTCTCGTGCGCATCATCGACGGCACGCTGACCAAGGGCCAGACCATCCGCATGATGGGCACGGACGCGAAGTATCAGATCGAGCGTGTCGGCGTTCTCACGCCGAAGATGGTGGCCGTCGACAGCCTCGGCCCCGGCGAGATCGGCTTTATCACCGCCTCGATCAAGGAAGTGGCCGACACCCGTGTCGGCGACACCATTACCGAGGACAAGCGCCCGACCGCCGAGCCGCTGCCGGGCTTCAAGCCGGCGCAGCCTGTCGTGTTCTGCGGCCTCTTCCCGGTCGATGCCGCCGAATTCGAAGACCTGCGCTCGGCCATGGGCAAGCTGCGCCTCAACGACGCCAGCTTCTCCTTTGAAATGGAATCCTCGGCCGCTCTCGGCTTCGGCTTCCGCTGCGGCTTCCTCGGCCTGCTGCATTTGGAAATCATCCAGGAACGCCTGGAACGCGAATTCAATCTCGACCTGATCGCGACGGCGCCTTCCGTCGTCTATCAGCTCACCATGACCGACGGCACCGAGATCGAGCTGCACAATCCGGCCGACATGCCCGACGTCGTCAAGATTTCCGAATTCCGCGAACCGTGGATCAAGGCGACGATCCTGACGCCGGACGATTATCTCGGTTCGATCCTGAAGCTCTGCCAGGACCGCCGCGGTATTCAGACCGAGCTGACTTATGTCGGCAACCGCGCCATGATCACCTACGACCTGCCGCTCAACGAAGTCGTCTTCGACTTCTACGATCGCCTGAAGTCGATCTCCAAGGGCTATGCCTCCTTCGACTACAGCCTGACCGACTACCGCGAGAGCGATCTCGTCAAGATGTCGATCCTCGTCAATGCCGAGCCGGTGGACGCGCTCTCGATGCTCGTGCACCGCTCCGCCGCCGAAAAGCGCGGCCGCGTCATGTGCGAGAAGCTGAAGGACCTGATCCCGCAGCACATGTTCCAGATCCCGATCCAGGCCGCCATCGGCGGGCGCATCATCGCCCGCGAGACAGTGAAGGCACTGCGCAAGGACGTGACCGCCAAGTGCTACGGCGGCGACGCCACCCGCAAGCGCAAGCTGCTCGACAAGCAGAAGGAAGGCAAGAAGCGCATGCGGCAGTTCGGCAAGGTCGAAATCCCGCAGGAAGCGTTTATCGCTGCGCTGAAGATGGGCGACGAGTGAGGGCTTCTCAATAAAGAATTATGCGCATATAGTTTGCGCATAATTTGAGGAACGCCCATGGCTCAAACGACGCGCAAAGCCGCAAACTTGTCTCTGGACGAGAGCCTTATCGCAGATGCCCGCGAATTGAAAATCAATATCTCGCGTGCGGCCGAAGATGGCATAGCGCGCGCCATCAAGGCTGAGCGCGAGCGCCTATGGCTTCTGGAAAATGCTAAGGCAATCGAACAAGCCAATGCCTATGTTGAAAAACATGGTCTGCCGTTTGGAAAGTATCGGCAGTTCTGATGGCAAGGTTCCATGTCTATGGCCTCAAGCAAAGTCGAGCTCTCGCGCTGGATCTTCAGTCTGACTTGTTGGAGAGGCTGAGCACACGGATGATGGCGCCTCTGCTTCGCGCAGAAGATGTGTCGACACCAATGGCAAGGCTCAATCCGCAATTCACTATCGCTGGCAAGCCTTACATCATGGCGACCCAACTGATGGCGGCAATACCGCGCACCGAGATCGGGGAGTTGATCACCGATCTGAGTTCGCACGGCGATCAGATTACCGCCGCGACCGACTTTCTTTTCCAGGGCTTCTGATCTCTCAGTTTCCCGCGCCATACTCCTTGATCAGCCCCTCATACTCATTCATCTCGGGCAGCGCGGCATAGCTGTGAACCGCAGGGGTCGTCACCCAGGGCAATTTTTCTCTTGTCCAGGTCTCGACGAAAGGCGTGAACCAGCGGGGATCGTCGAGCATGGTCGGGCGCAGGTTCACGAACCAGTCGAATCCTTCCAGGCGGGTGAACATCCAGCTCATGCAATAGGGGCAGAAATAATGCTTGAGGTTTTCGTCGTGCATCCCGCCGATAACAGGTTCGCCATGCGTGACTTCGAAACCTTCGCTCGGGATCGCGACGCTCAGCGAATAGGCGCTGGATGACATGTGCTGGCAGCCAGTGCAGTGACAGGCCATGGTCAATAGTGGCTTGGCGCTGACCTTGATTCGTATCTGCCCGCAACGGCATCCGCCTTCCCAGGGTAATTCTGGCTGGGTCATGATCTCGCCTCCTCCGGTTTCTATGAAATCTAGTGGCCTTGACGCCGTTGTCAAAGCCATCGTCAACGTCGCTCGGCCGTCATAATCTGACATTGCCTGCCGCTTGTTTTCACGACACCATGGCAGCGTTCGGAGATGTCCCGATGTTGAAACCACGATCGATTGCCATCGCCTTCGCTCTCGCAGTCATCAACGAGGCAGCCGTCGCTCACGCCGATGATCACAGCCGGCTTTACCAAGCGCAGGCAATCGTTACCGGCACTGGCGCCGTCAATCGCGAACTCGGCTTCAAGGATTGCCTGGGGCGGGTACTTATCAGGGTCAGCGGCGATCAGCGTGTGACGACGGAGAATGCCTTTCAAGCGATGCTGCCGCACGCCGGCTCCTTCGTCGCGACCTACAGCTATCGCGATCGCCTGGAAGGTACGCCGATCCATGACGAGCAAGGCACCCACGACCGGCCGCAGGACCTCACTTGCATCTACATGCCCGATACCATCGATCAATTGCTGTCTACGCTCGGGCACAAGCCATGGCTGTCACCGCGCCCGAAACTCGCGATTTTCCTGGTCGTACGCGATGCGCGACGCACTTTCGTGCTGACCCGCGACGGTGACGAAAGCCCTTATATGATCGACGCTTTCGAAGCGGCCGCCAGACCGCTTGCCATGGCAATCATTGTGCCCAACAAGGCAATGCTGGTCAGCCGGGGTATCGCCACAACCGGTTTGGCGGGGACGGCACAGCAAGAACTCGATGCCTTGGCCAAAACCATCGGCGGCGATGTCGCCCTGGCGGGTTCGCTCGTCTGGAGCGACAAGGATCTCGGCTGGGTCGCCGATTGGTCGATGATGGAAAATGGAAAAATCCATCACTGGCGAATCCGCGGCGTCAGCTTCGATGACGCATTCCGCAACGCCGTAGGCGGGGCGGCACAGATCGCTTCCGGCAATGGAGAGCCGCAATAGATGCGCTAGCCGATTGAACCGCTCTATCTCTTTGTTTTCACGCAATTCCGGACGGAAAACCGCTACGCACTTTTCCTGGAATTGCTCTAAGACGCCGCCTGCAGCTTCGCCTCAGCACCAATCGTCCTCACCCAGGCCCGGGCGATCGCCAGCCCGGCGATCTCAGCCGCCGGCGCATGCTGTGCGGCAATCTCGGCATAGCGCTCCAGCCAGCCGGGCTCATTGCGCTCGATCGATGTCTTGAACTCCGTCCGCCAGCCTTCGACGACGGCGGTATTGGCCTCGAAATGGAACTGCGTGCCGTAGGTTGCGCGGCCGATGCGGAAGGCCTGGTTCCCGGTCACCGCATTGGTGGCGAGGCGCACGGCGCCGGCCGGCAGCGAAAACGTGTCCGAATGCCATTGGAAGATGGTGAAATCGTCGCCGAGTTCGGATAGAAGCGGATCGGCCTTGCCTTCTTCGGTGACGCCGACCGTTTTCCAGCCGAATTCCTGGGCTGCGCCGATGAGGTTTTCGGCCTCATAGGCGCGCGCCAGAAGCTGACTGCCAAGGCAGATGCCGAGCACGGCCTTGTCGGCCTCTTCGAACCGGCGCATGAGCCTTGCCAGCTCCGGCAGATAGGGGTGAGTCTCGTCGTCGCGGGCATTCTGCTCGCCGCCGAGCACGACCAGCGCATCAAACACCGTTAGATCCTCCGGAAGCCCCTCGCCGTCCCATGCGCGGAACCATTCGATCTCCGCTCCCGCCTCCTCCAGCGCGATGCCGAGGGCGCCGAGCGGCGTTTTTTTCATGTTTTCGACGATTGCGACCTGCATTCTCATGAACCCCGAAAATAATTCGGGCAAAGATGAGCATGGGCGGAACGACGACGCAAGAGCCCGGCTTGCGGCCGAATAAAGTTGAGCCTAAATGTCAGCAAACAACAAGGAATCCCAGCGATGACCGACAAGCCGCGCATCACCATTCTCTATTGTACGCAATGCAACTGGCTGCTGCGCGCCGGCTGGATGGCGCAGGAGCTGCTGCAAACCTTCAGCGACAGCGTGGGCGAAGTGGCGCTGATCCCCGGCACCGGCGGCAATTTCGAAATCCGTATCGACGGCGAGCTGCTGTGGGAGCGCAAGCGCGACGGCGGCTTCCCCGGTCCAAAGGAGCTGAAGCAGCGGGTGCGCGATATCATCGATCCCGACCGCGATCTCGGCCATACGGACCGTGGGTCGCTGGAAAGCTGACCACAGCGCTCTCCGGCGCACCTCCCTGGCGCGCCGGCCGACATTGCACCGGCTGACATGTGAGAAGGCGGCCCGCCGGCGCGCCTTCGCTCCGTCACTTATCTTTCCTGCCAAGGCTGACCGTGCTGGTAGCCTGCCTGACCAGAGAGCCCGGCTGCTGCTTTACAGCGACGATCTTGCCCTTCTTGGGTTTTCGCGCTTCGCGACTACTTCTCAATTGACCCTTTGCCATTTTGGGCTCCTTGCTTCGCGCGCGACCTTGTGGAAGCGGCGACATCATAGGGACCGCCCAAGTCGCGAGAAAAGCAAGCGATTTATTTTCGCTTGCTCATATAGACAAGGCGAATAGATGTGCTCCGCGGCAAAAACGGCGCCAGAGGCCCTCCCATTCAATTGTAGGGAGAGCGGCAGGTCTGGAACCCATGGTGAAGGGTGGTGTAGAGATTGGTGCCGGGATTGTAGGTCCGATAGCGTTCGGCGCACCATATCTGATGCCGGGTGCGATTGTTGACCGGCGCCTCATAGTCGGTTTTCGGCGGGACATAATTGTAGCGCGGCGGGTTATAGACCCGAGGATTGTCAAAGCGATTCCTATCGAGGCTGCGCGGCGTATAGGGAATGGGATAGCCCGGCGGGCGATACCATTGCTGCGAGCCAAAGCCGAAGCAGCCGCGACTGTCGCAAACCGTAGGCCCAACCCTCGGGGGTGGAAGGCCCATCTTCGGGCTGTTCGAGGCCGCATTGGCGAGATCTGGCGGCGACAGCAAAACGAGGCTGACAGCGCAGCCGAACGCGATTTTGCCGAAAACGGTCATGACGGACTCCTGTTTCAGGTCGTGGCGACCCAACACCTTTTCCCGCGGCTCGTTCTATATTTGGGCCTTCGCCTGAGGCAAAACCAGGGTCCCGATGGCAGATATCGGCCGCGACCGATCGGTTGATCCTTTTCCTCGCTTGTTCCATAAGAGGCGCAACCTTTCCGAGGAGATTGCACGTGAGCAGCTTGAAATTTGGAACCAGTGGCCTTCGCGGCTTGTCCGTTGATCTCATGGGACGCGCGTCTGCCCTCTATGCCACGGCCTATGCCCGCCATCTCTTGAAGAGCGGCCACGCGCAGCCCGGCGATCTCATCCTGGTCGGCCGCGATTTTCGCGAGTCCAGCCCGGCGATCTCAGCCACCTGCATCGGCGCGCTGAAGCGTGCCGGCCTCACGCCGGTCGATTGCGGCACGCTGCCGACCCCGGCGCTGGCGCTTTACGGGCTGGAGCTCAAGGCGGCCTCGCTGATGATCACCGGCTCGCATATTCCGGCCGACCGCAACGGCATCAAATTCTACCGCCCCGACGGCGAGATCGACAAGCAGGACGAGCTGGCAATCAGCGCGGAAGCCGCAGCGATCGGCGACGCCGACCTTGACGAGGCGCCCGGCGTCGGCGAAGACCGGACCGCGGCGACCGAAGCGCTGTTCTTCGAACGCAATATCGCCCTGCTGCCCGCCGACAGCCTCGCCGGTCTCACCATCGGCGTCTATCAGCACAGCACCGTGGCGCGCGATCTGCTTGGCCTGGTGCTCGCGCACTACGGCGCCCGCGTCGTGCCGCTCGGCCGCTCCGAAAGCTTCATTCCCGTCGATACCGAAGCGGTTTCCGCGGAAACCATCCGCCTGCTGAAGGGCTGGGCGCCGGAGCATGGGCTGGATGCGATTGTCTCCGCCGATGGTGATGGCGACCGGCCCCTTGTCTCCGATGAAACCGGCGAGCCGCTGCGCGGCGATCTGCTCGGCCTCATCGCCGCGAATTTCCTCGGCGCCGAAGTCGTGGTGACGCCGGTCACCTCCAATTCCGGTATCGAAGCCGCCGGCTCCTACGCCGTCACCCGCACCCGCGTCGGCTCGCCCTATGTCATCGCCGGCATGGATGAGGCGCTGGCGGCCGGCAAGGCCAATGTCATGGGCTTCGAGGCCAATGGCGGCACGCTGACGGCAAGCCGTTTCATCATCGAAGGCGAGCAGGTACGCGCCCTGCCGACGCGCGACAGCTTCCTGCCCATCCTCGCGACGCTTTACGCCGCCGCGCGCGCAAAACAGTCGCTGTCTGCTGTTGCCGCCAACTACCGCCTGCCCTTTGCCGCCGCCGACCGGCTGGAGAATTTCCCGGTCGAAACCAGCGCGGCGCTGATGGCTCACTTACGCGCCTCCGACGCCAATCTCGCCGCCTTCCTGGCGCCGGTCGCCGGCGTAGCATCAAAGAGCGACATCGACGGGCTGCGGGTGACGCTGACCGATGGCCGAATCATCCATTTCCGCCCCTCCGGCAATGCGCCGGAGATGCGCTGCTATGTCGAAGCGGCCGACGAAAACGAAGCAAAGGCCTTGCTGGAACAGGGACTTGGCCTCATCCGCGCCTGGGCGGCAGCCCGGGGTTAACCCGGGCATCAACCGCTTTTTTTCAGATTGCCACGAAAACTTCAAAAACCCTGTTGACACCGGAGAGCCACCCCCTTACATGCGTGTCCGTCGCCCAGATGGCGGAATTGGTAGACGCGCCAGCTTCAGGTGCTGGTACCCGAAAGGGTGTGGAGGTTCGAGTCCTCTTCTGGGCACCATTCCATTCAGAACGTGTTGATTGCGTTCAACTTCCTGATATTGCTAAGTCTTTCGCTCACCCACTGCTACACACGGGTGACACACAGTGCATATCAGAATGGCCAGTCCAATGCGCCGCAAAGGCTCTACCTTTATCCAGTTCAGAAAACGTATTCCGAAAGATGTCATCGGTAAGGCTGGCGGCGTAACTCTGGCCATTCCGGTTGGTGATGAAGTCCTCCATATCGTGGTAGGTGACAAGGCTGCCGAGATTACAGGATCGCTGCGGACGCGAGACCCAAGGGAAGCCAAAGAGCGGCAGGCCGTCGCGCTAGCCTATCTGGAGAGCGTGTGGAAATCACTTCGAGAAGGTCCGAAGCGATTAACTCATAAGCAGATCGCAGCGCTTGCGGGGGAAGCGTACAATGCGCTTGTCGCGTCGTTTGAGGATGACCCCGGTTCGTCCGAAACGTGGAAGCAAATCATCCAGCTACACGCAAGGGCCCTGTCAGGGGACCATGATGCGCGTGAGAAGTGGTTCGGCCCCACCGTGGACCAGACCTTGGCGAAACATCGACTCACCATAGACAATGACAGCCGTACCGCTCTCATAGATGCAGTTGGTGTGTCGCTGTCGCTGGCTTCGGTTCGCCTTGCACAGAACGCGGGGGGCGACTACAGCCCTGACATCATCGTGACGCGCTTCCCACCGTTGGAGTTATCAAAGGACGTGAAGGTCGCGAAGCCGCTCCGACAAGGGTCTCAGACGATAACTGGATTGGCTGAAGGCTGGTGGCGCGAGGCCAAGGCGGCAGGCAGGACGGTTAGCACGTACGAGGCCTATTCCAGGGCCGCGAGGTTGCTTTCTGAGTTTGTGGGTCATGACGATGCCCGAGCCGTAACCGAAGACGACATCATAGCGTTTAAAGATCACAGACTTTCGCAAGGCGTCGGCCTCAAGACGATCACGGGCGGCGACCTACCGGGGATACGACAGCTATACGCTTGGGGAATGGCCAACCGGAAAGTGAGCCATAATCCTGCCGAGGGCGTAAAAGTCGCGAAGGTGAAGAAGAAGCGGGCCCGTGATCCTGGCTTCTCCGATCATGAAGCGGTCGCCATTCTGTCCCACGCATTTCATCACAAGCGCACAGGGAAGGCGTCAGAACACCTATCCAATGCCAAGAGATGGCTACCATGGCTCTGTGCCTACACGGGCGCTCGCGTAGGGGAGATGGCACAGCTCCGGAAGCAGGACCTTCGTCAGGAAGATGACCTCTGGATCATCAAAATTACCCCTGAGGCGGGTACGGTGAAGGACGGCGAGTTCAGGGAGGTCCCGCTCCATGAACACCTTGTAGAGATGGGATTTCCTGCATTCGTGTCCAAAGCCAAAGAGGGCTACCTTTTTATGAAGGTGTTTGGTGACACCGAGAAGGCGCAACGAGCAGCATGGCGCACCACCAAGAACCGTGTGACGGACTTCGTTCGCGAAGTTGTCAAAGACCCTGAAGTGCAACCTAACCACGGCTGGCGGCACCGGTTCAGGACCGAAGCCCGCAACGTTGGAATACCACGAGATATCAGCTTCGACATCACCGGGCATGACAGCAAGGATGAGGGCGACAAATACGGCACCGTTACCAACAAGGCCAAGGCGGCTGCTATGGCAAAATATCCGCGATATGAGGTGAAGGCTCTGGAGAGCAAGTAATAGGCCGCAGGGGCTTACTCTGCTTCCACTTAGAGATTAGCCGACCGGAGCAGCGAGAGGGTGGAGATCGTCGCAAAAGGCGACGCATCGGGCGCAATGCCAAGATCGATTGTGCGTAGGAAATGTTACGCCCTAACGCGACAAATCTCTTTCCTTAGCCGCTCTTCAATCGACTGACGCAGCCGGCGCAGTTGCTTAGTAATGGGAGCCCCTAGCTGACCCATCTCTTTTACCGCTCTTTTCGCATAGGTGGTAAAAGTCCATGAGCGATAGTCATGGTATTTTTCATAAAAGTCTTTGACCGATCCAAAGGATTGATAAAGCTGCTCGAAGTCAGCAAGCGCCATTATTTCATCCATGGATTTACCCTGATATCGCTTGATAAGGCGAATAGCGGTTGCTCGACAGATGGATGCTATCTTCCGATGAAGATTGCTCATCGTCTTGTCCCGAATGAATGCGCTCTGTCCATCATAGCGAAACCCAAGATATTCAAAGGGTTTGTTCAGCGCGGGCTTCCCGTTTTTGCCGGTGGCTTTCACAACGTTTACCTGTTGTCGAGCGCCGGTCACACTAAATTGATGGATCGCGGACTTCTCCTCTTTGATAAGGAGACCCGCTCCGTAGACGGATATGGCATTCCGAACACGTTCTTCGAGAGCAATGGCCTGGCTCGCGGATATCGGCGCAACAATCAAAATGTCGTCTGAGTACCGGAAATAGGTCCCCCCGAGTTCAGAGCAGACATCCCTTATAAACTTGTCAAATTCGAGCAAGTAGGCGTTAGCAAGAAGATCGGACAATGGGGCACCTTGGGGAACGCCCTTGCCGGTCTTATTCACCTCGATAATTGACGGGAGAGACCCGTTTCCAGCAATCTTCTCACGAAATTGCTTCCCATTGCAGAGCTGGATGGGGATATCTTGGCGCGAACGAAGGTACCCTTTGCGCACGTTTCCATACCGGTCCTCCTTGTCACCGAAGTACCCCAATCTTTCATAGGCCGTCTTAACGTCAACAAAGGCGTAGCGCGTGATTGCCTCGAACACCTTGTAATGATCGGAAGGCAGCCGCGATTGACCGACGAGGTCGGCCCAAACCGATCGTAGCCGGTCATGGTCCAAGTTCTCAAAGAAGCTGCTTATGTCGAGCGCCACAGCGCAGCAGTTTCCGAGACGTTGTACCGTTCTGAACGCGGAGAGTGCGAAATCAATGTTACTTTGACCGCTTTCGCCGCGGGCCTTTGGAATATGCCTATATGCGATCACCGAGTGATCTAGGCCTTCCGCTTTCAATTTTTGCTCATACGGCTCAGATAGCAGATATCGATAATAGGAGAATATGCAGCTATCCAGCCTTGCTGCAAAGCGAATGGGGCGGTCTTTGGATTTGCCACGCTCTCCCTTGGGCGCAAACATAGTCCACCTTTCATCATACTTGAGGAAAGGAAAGAACTTGTGTGTGGCAACTCGTTGTGGGGATTTGGCGAACTTCTCTGCTTCTGTAGCCGTAATCGGTGCGTCAAAATGCGGGTATAGTCGGATAGAGGGGGACCATGGTTTCACGACGAACCTTTGTGCGAGAGGGGACAAGAGCACCGTGTGCTTCCGGTTATGCTCTCGTCCCCGACTGTTGATGACGGGTCTGTGACACCCTAAGGCACGAATAATCGAGATTATGGACTATATAGACTGTCTGAAGATATTCTCTTCAGGCGCCTTGAGCGTCCAGCTTCACATGGAGGTCCAGATGGACATCGCAATGATCGCGCTGGCTGCCTTCGGGCTTGACAGCTTCAAGCAA
>NZ_PYJN01000004.1 GCF_003025035.1 Rhizobium sp. SEMIA4064 | reverse complement strand
GCCCTATCCCCTGTCGCCGAACCGTTTGCCGTTACGTGCCCCGACCGGCAAACTTCGGGTTGCAATCTGGCACAAGACAAGGAATGAAACAAGAACAATAAACGAACAAAAACTTCCTCGGGATGTTGACATCATCGACGTCCCGGGGTGACCACGATCGTCCGGCGAAAACGTGGAGGAAACTGCCGATCAGGCCCTCTTGGCTTCGATCGCATCCCAGAGCAGGCTGGCAATATCGGCGCCGCCGAAGCGCTTGACTTCGCGGATGCCGGTCGGCGACGTCACGTTGATCTCGGTCATGTAG
>NZ_PYJN01000003.1 GCF_003025035.1 Rhizobium sp. SEMIA4064 | reverse complement strand
ACAGCGCGATTGAGGGCGCGCGAGCGAGCGGCTTTGCTACCGTCGAGCTAGACCACCACCGAAAACAGGCTTCGGCACCACTTAACCGCACTTTCCAGCGACCGCAGATGGACGACAGATGGAAAAAGCGACATAACTAAACGCGCGAGCTGTCCGTGAATTTCCCTGTCTCACACGGAGGGTGCACTCCACTTTACCCGAAACTGGCGGACACCGATCGAGAAAAAGGGCGACACAACGCGCGCGCGGCTTCTGGCGGGGCGCATCAAGCCGTTCTTGCTACGCCGGACCAAGGATGAGGTCGCTACCGATTTGCCGCCAAAAACCGTGATCACAGAGAAAATTGAGCTTTCGGCCGGTCAGCGGACAATCTACGAATCCATTCGTCTGGCCATGCATACAAAAGTACAAGCTGCCATTGCCGAGAAAGGGCTCGCTCGCAGCCACATCATCATTTTAGACGCTCTTTTGAAACTACGCCAAGCGTGCTGCGATCCACGCTTGCTGAAACTGACGGGAACGAAAAAGAATGCCTCGGCGCCTCCCGGCTCCGCCAAGCTCGATCGGCTGATGGAGCTGCTTGGCAGTCTTGTCGATGAGGGTCGCAAGGTGATCGTGTTTTCGCAATTCACCTCCATGATCGAGCTGATCCGGTCTCGGCTCCACGACACAGGCATCTCATATGCTTTGCTGACCGGTGATACCGTCGACCGGGCAATCGAGGTGAGGTCGTTTCAGCAGGGCGATCTGCCGGTCTTCCTCATCAGTCTCAAGGCCGGCGGCGTCGGGTTGAACCTTACGGCAGCAGATACTGTCATTCTTTATGATCCCTGGTGGAACCCCGCTGTGGAAGAGCAAGCCGTCGACCGCGCCCACCGGATCGGCCAGGATAAGCCGGTGTTTGTCTACCGGCTGATTGTCACCGACACGATCGAGGAAAAGATGGATGTTCTGAAAGACAAAAAGCGGGCACTGGCTGCCAGTTTGTTCGACCATGACGGCCAACCCACCCTCTCCATGACGGAGGCGGAGTTCGAGTTGCTGCTCGGGTGACCACCGATAAGTTGCAGGTATCGATAGTGATATGGTTAGGCCTTGACCAACTTGAGGAAAGCGCCCTATAGTCGCGCAGAATGTCGAAAAACGATGCCATCCACCCTCTGCTCGACGAGAGAGACAAACCTGGAGCACCCGTCATGACCGTTACCGTAAAGGTCGCCGAGGCCAAAACCCATCTGTCCGAGCTGCTGGCGAAAGTCGAAGCCGGTGAAGAGGTGATTATTTCGCGCGGAAATACACCTGTCGCCCGCCTCTCCCGCATCCGCCGCGACAACGACGTCGATGCCTTGATCTCCGAGATCAAGGCCCAGCGCGCCGGCCGCGCCGTCACCACGCAGGACGAAATCCGCGAATGGCGCGATGAAGGCCGGCGATACTGATGGCCTTCGTTCTCGATGCCTCTGTCGCCGCCGCCTGGTTTCTGCCCGACGAACAACACGACGCCGCCGATCGGCTGATGTCGGAGATCCGCTCGACGGTCGGTCTTGTGCCGGCACTGTTCTGGTTTGAGACCCGCAATCTGTTTCTGGTGGCCGAGCGACGCGGCCGGTTGAAGCAGGGCGAACCACTGCTGCTGATGACACAGCTGCGAGGGCTGCCGCTCGAGGACGCTGGCTCCGGCGGAGATGGCCTGGTGCTGGAACTGGCGGCGCGTTACGCACTGACCGCATACGACGCGAGCTATGTCGCGCTTGCCAGAACCCGGGGATTACCTCTGGCAACCGGCGACCGAAAGATGGCCGCCGCCGCCCGCGGTGAAGGTGTCACCGTCGTTGGGCCACTCGAACATGAACACTGAGCTGCCGCTTTCACGCCATGAAATTCTAAAGCGTGCCGAAGAACTCGATGCGCTCGATGCGATCCTGCCCTTCGACCGGCGCGACCAACTCGCTGAACTTCTGACCGACGAAGACGTCGCCACCCTGAAGCACTTGGCCAAGGAAGGGATGGGCGCCAACACGCTCAGGGCACTCGCCTCCGATCTCGGCTACCTCGAGGCCTGGTGCGAGCTTTCGACCGGTGCTCCGCTCCCCTGGCCAGCACCCGAAAGCCTGCTGCTGAAATTCGTCGCGCATCATCTCTGGGATCCGGCCGAGCGCGCCGCAGATCCGAGCCACGGCATGCCGGCGGAGGTCGAGGCGGGCTTGCGCGCCCAAGGGCTGTTGCGCGTGGACGGTCCGCATGCGCCCGATACCGTGCGGCGTCGCCTGACCTCCTGGTCGATCCTGACGCGCTGGCGCGGGCTGACGGGGGCGTTTTCGGCGCCATCGCTGAAGACGGCCTTGCGGCTCGCGGTCAAAGCGAGTGGACGGCCACGACAGCGTAAAAGCAAAATGGCGGTGACCGGCAATATCCTGGCAAAGCTGCTGGCCACTTGCGCCGGCGAGCGCCTCGTCGATCTGCGCGACCGCGCCTTGCTGCTGACCGCCTTCGCCTCCGGTGGCCGCCGGCGCTCCGAAGTCGCCAACCTGCGCATAGAGGATTTGGTCGACGAAGAGCCGGTGCATGCCGATCCGAAAAATCCCGCCTCCCCTCTTCTTAGTCTTCAGGCCTTTCAAGATTGGATAGCGCCAGCTGCTCGAGATCGCGTTCCTTGAGTCTGCAGGCCCGCGTCCAGCGCCACGTCATGTCTTGTTCCGGCCGGAAATCCCGAGCCTCAAAGCTATCTCCCATCGAAACCGACCGCCCACCGAACCAAGCCTCGATCTGCGCCGGTGTGCTGTCATAGCGGCAGGCGACGCGGCACTGCCAGGATTACAGGAGCTCGTCCTCACATGGACGGGGTGCGACCGGAAGCAACCGTACATGTCTCACTGAGCCACCTGTCGTCTGAGTTGGTGCTCCGCATGCTGCGTCATGGCGACCAGCGGCAAGACCAGATCGTCGCCGGCAAAGCTTTCGAGGGCAATCGCCTCTTTGCCGCTGCGGACCGCTTCTGCCGCCACGGTCTCGATCAACCGAAATATCCGCACAGTGACGCCGTCCGTGAGTTCGAGAATACGCCGACGAACCGGCGCAGACCCGAGATCGGAGGCGCGCCTCAGCGGAAGGATTGTGCCGAGGCTCGCCAGGAGTTGCGCAAGATGCTGGTCGTTGACCCACCGCTTCAGATGAAACGTCTCGAACCGCTCTGCCAGCTGCGGATCCGTCAACAGCGCCTGCCGAGCAAGGTCCGTTCCTGCACAGATCAGCGGCACCTTCAGATCATTCGCCAGAAACCGGATGACATTGAGGAAAATCCGCTGCTGCCGGTAGGTGCCGCTCAGCATCGCGTGGATCTCGTCGATGATCAGCATACAAACGCTCATGCTGCGCATCAGGTTGCGGCAGGTCGCCTTTAGCCGAAAGGTCGCGTCGCCCATCGGTCCAGGTGCGTTCATTGCATTGAGAAGCTCGCCATAGACGTCACGCTCTATCGGTTCGGCTGGCATTTGCATCGCCACGACCGGCATGGTCGTCGTGCCAGTGCCGCGATCGAAAGTTGGCACGCGATCGCGAAGGAATTTTCGGATGATCTTGGTCTTGCCCATGCCGGTGTCGCCGTAGATCAACAGGCATGGCATTCGGTCTCGCGGCGGGTACGTGAGCAGGTCGTTCAACCTCGCAAGCGCCAGGTGTGCATTCGCCGTTTCCAGCCACCGATCGGCGCGGATCCAGGCGATCCGCTCATCAGCTGTGAGATCCGCATATTGCCTGTATGCCGGCTGCAGGTGGGAGTAATGCGTCACGACCACTCGTCGACGCTGAGCGGAGGCAGCTCCACAAAGTGTTGGTCATCCCCAGAGTCCCGCGCAGGAACGGAAGAGTGCCCCTCCCATGCCAGCGCCCAGGAGCGCTTTTCCGCATTCCGTCGCACGCTGCGGGTCTGCTGGCCCGACATTTCGACGATCCGTCTCTGCCCGTCGATGGTCTTGAAGATCAGGTCGGCGTCGACGGAGCGCACGCCACGCTGCCTCAATAAAGCCAGTGCCTGCCTATGCTCTCCGAGCGTGATGCGTGGCCAGCCGAGATTTGCGAAGCGAATTGGCCAGGTCGATCCGTCGGGCGCCTCGCCGTAAACCGTGGAGAGGTCGCGAGGATCATATCGAACGCGCATCTTGCATGGCCCGCCTGCCAGCGGACTGAGGACGTCATCCCAGTATTTGAGGCCGAATAAGTGCACACCGTCCCTTCGGACGTTTCGCTCCTCGAATGGCAGAAAGTCGAGGAGGAAACGGTGTTCGTCATAGGGTAGCCGTCGGGGAAGTGGGCGTGCAGCGACAGCATCTTGCCAGGCCGTATTTGGAGGCAGTCGCAAGGCGCGGTGGATGTTTGCATGATATCGGCCGACGATCTGCAGGGCCAACCATTGCTCAAGCTCGTCGAGGGTCATGATGGCGTGTCTCTGTGGGTCATAATCCCCGCGGCTGCCGATATCGCTGGACGTGGATCCCGGCAGGAGATGCACAGCGCCCATCATCGTTCCGATCAGCCGTTCGATACCCCCGAAGTGAGGACGGGCGACGGGACGATACTGAAGCTCTACGCCGTGTTCCGCAGCACCTCGCACCAGCGCCTTGCCATGAAACTCGCGGCCATTGTCGAGGTGGATGACGTCGGGCAACCCGAAGACCGGCCATTCCGCCTCAATTCCGCGCGAAGCGAGCCAGCTCTCCTTTGGCAAAACAACGTGTTGGACAGCCAGGGCGACGGATGTCGACGACGGGTTTTCCAGACTGAGATAAAACCCTGCGACCATCCGGCTCGCGACATCTATTGCCAGCGTCAGCCACGGTCGCTGAAGCGGTTGCCGACTGACTGTATCGACGATGAACAGATCGACAAGGGTGTGGTCGATCTGAACGACCTGGAGCGCATATTGGGCCGAATATTCACCCACCACTGCCGCGAACTGCTGTCGGGCCGCCTTCGCACCCTCCCGCAACTTCATCAGCCGCCGTTGGTCGCTCTGATCCACTCGCGCTTTGACTGCCTTCCAGGACGGAGGGTGCAGATCCCGCTGGCGGCAGGCTCTGAGAACGTGGTCATGAACTGCGCTGATGGTCGGACGTTCGCGAGCGCAATAGACTGCCTCGATGGCAAGCCTGACCACGTCTTCCTGATCGGCCGAGAGCAGTCGCCTCCCCTTCTCCGGCCCGGGCATTTCGTCGAGAAGCGAACTGGTGACTGGTCGCTTGCGAAACTTAGCGACGAGCTCATAGAGCCGCGTGCGCTTCAGACCGAGTTGTCGGCAGGCCGAAGTGATATCTCCTCGAGATATCCGGGTTGCTGAGATCAAAGGCCTTATGACCGCCTCCCGTGCCACGGCCTTCTGCCAAGCCGGGTCACACACGGTCAGTTTATCCGGTCTGTCCGCCATCGAAGACCTCCTCGTTCCTGACCAAGGTGCGAAGCCAGTTCCCGATTTTGGACTACGATGACTGTGGATCGTTACAGATCAAAGACAGCGACTTCTTCGAGGAACAAAAAATCCGCTGAACCAGGTCGAGTCCACCGATCGTCCCCGAGGACAAATCGTTAAAAAACAGTTAATAATGGCCCGTTCATCCTCTAAGACTGACAAGCTAAACTCGTGCCAACTCACAAGCCCGCTCGAAGCTCAAAGCGATGGAAAACCAGTTCCAATGCCCTCGAACTGTCATTGAACGTCGCGCCTGCCGACGCCGCGCCAGCGCGGCAATTGCCGCGGCCGTGCCAGCCTCAGTCGCTGCGGCCCGTGGAGCGATGGCCCTGCCCGCGGGCAAACGCCACAAAACGCTGCTTGACCTCGGCAAACAGCGCCGGCGGCAATGGCCCGTAATAGCCGCTTTCGCGCTCGAGCGGACGAATATCGGGGCCCGGCCAGACAAAGCGATTGCTTTCGGTCAGCACGATCCACGAGCGTTCGTCGTCGAGGCCAAGGCGGCGCTTGGTGGCCGGCGGGATCTCGATCGCATCATCCGGATTGCTTGGCGGCGAATGGGTGATCGGCAAGACGCGCACGACCGGCGTTTCGTCCTCAAGCGCGGCCACGATCGCCAGCACCAGGCTCGGCCGATCCTTGTCGCCCTCCTCGCGTCCCTCGAGGTGGTGACGGTGCCAGAGATAGGAATAACGGAAGACCCAGCCGACCTTCGGTTCAGTCGGCAGCATTCTTGTCGGTCAGCAGTTCGGCATTGAGATGATCGAGACCCAGGTCCATTTCGGATGCTTCGACCGTAGCGATGTCCGCGTCGCCAAGCTCCGTCGTCAGGTCGACGCGACGCTCTCGCCGCATCAGCCGAAGATAGTCCTCATAGGCAATGAGCACCGTACGGGGCCGGCCGTTCTTGGTAATGATCACCGGCTCGCGAACCGCGGCATCTTGAAAGGCGCCGAAATTTTTCGAAACCGCCGCGGCGGTGACCGTCGCTGTCATGGCTATTCTCCTTTTTCCGTAATATACGGATTTCCCGGAAATCCCGCAAGACGAAAGCGAACAAGATGCGTCTGCTAAAATCCGCCCCAACGGCGTCCTCGGACGAAGCGCGGGTCGCGCGCGCCGAGGCGCTTGACGCTCTCGATGCGATCCTGCCCTTCGACCGGCGCGACCAACTCGCTGAACTTCTGACCGACGAGGACGTCGCCACCCTGAAGCACTTGGCCAAGGAAGGGATGGGCGCCAACACGCTCAGGGCACTCGCCTCCGATCTCGGCTACCTCGAGGCCTGGTGCGAGCTTTCGACCGGTGCTCCGCTCCCCTGGCCAGCACCCGAAAGCCTGCTGCTGAAATTCGTCGCGCATCATCTCTGGGATCCGGCCGAGCGCGCCGCAGATCCGAGCCACGGCATGCCGGCGGAGGTCGAGGCGGGCTTGCGCGCCCAAGGGCTGTTGCGCGTGGACGGTCCGCATGCGCCCGATACCGTGCGGCGTCGCCTGACCTCCTGGTCGATCCTGACGCGCTGGCGCGGGCTGACGGGGGCGTTTTCGGCGCCATCGCTGAAGACGGCCTTGCGGCTCGCGGTCAAAGCGAGTGGACGGCCACGACAGCGTAAAAGCAAAATGGCGGTGACCGGCAATATCCTGGCAAAGCTGCTGGCCACTTGCGCCGGCGAGCGCCTCGTCGATCTGCGCGACCGCGCCTTGCTGCTGACCGCCTTCGCCTCCGGTGGCCGCCGGCGCTCCGAAGTCGCCAACCTGCGCATAGAGGATTTGGTCGACGAAGAGCCGGTGCATGCCGATCCGAAAAATCCCGCCTCCCCTCTTCTTCCCTGCCTCACCATCAACCTCGGCCGCACCAAGACAACAAGCGCCGACGACACGGCCCATGTTATTTTGATCGGTCGGCCGGTCGAGGCGCTGAAGCATTGGATTGAGGTCGCCAGGATCGAGAGCGGCCCGGTCTTTCGGCGCATCGACCAGTGGGGCAATGTCGACCGGCGAGCGCTGACGCCGCAGTCGGTCAATCTGATCCTGAAAAGCCGATGCAGGCAGGCAGGTCTGGATCCGGAGGCGTTTTCGGCGCACGGGCTAAGATCGGGCTATCTGACCGAAGCGGCCAACCGCGGCGTATCCCTGCAGGAGGCCATGCAGCAATCCCTGCACAAGTCGGTAACGCAGGCGGCGAGCTATTACAACAACGCCGAGCGAAAGAATGGCCGGGCCGCGCGGCTCGTGACTTGACGAGGGTAGACATCCGCCCGTGGGCTGAACAAGTTGGTATCACGATAAAGGGCGCGATCTGTCCGATATTGGAAAGCGGATCCATTCTCTTTCGACCGGCGGCCCTTGCGAGCGCAGGGGTTCCGACGCAGTTATAATGTTTTCGCGAAAACATTATAACCGGCTCAGTCGTTGACACGTCGCAAGAGAGTTATAATGTTTTTGCAGAAAAATTATAACTAGTGGTGTCTCCGGTGACCGGACGCACCTTCTTAGGAAAGGACCGTCCCCAAAGAGGGCGACGGCCGAGCTAGCGCCCGCAGCGCTCAGGAAAGAAGCGACGCAACAATGAAAGAGATCGACCTGGTCTATCGCACGATGTTTGCCGAGCTAGCGCAGCGGTCGCTCGACGCACGGTTCCACGCGGACTTTCCTCTGGAGGGCCGTTTCGTCACAGTTCCTGTCAAGGGCCGCGACTACTGGTATTTCGATCTCCCTACTCCAAATGGCGACAAGCGAAGCTATGTCGGTCCACACAGCGACGAAGAGATCACGGCGCGGGTGAACGCCCATAAGGAGATCAAGGACAACATCAAGGAGCGCCGACGCATGGTTAGCTCGTTGCGTCGTGCCGGCCTCCCCGGTCCAGATCCGTTCGCGGGCGACATCACGAAGGCTCTTGCGGACGCGGGATTGTTCCGACTGCGGGCTGTCTTGATCGGATCAGTGGCATTCGGCACCTATGCGGGCCTTCTCGGCGTTCGGCTGCCGTCGTCGGCAATGCAGACAGGCGATGCCGATTTCGCGCAGGATTTTGCGATCTCGGCCGAGGTCGGCGACAGCTTGCCACCCGTGCTCAAAATCCTCCAGTCGATCGATCCCGGCTTCCGAGCAGTCCCGCATCGATCGGACCAGGCGAAGGTCGTCGCGTTCGTGAACGGCAAAGGCTACCGGGTGGAGTTCCTGACGGGAAACCGGGGATCGGACGAACATACAGGCAAACCGTCACCCATGCCCGCCCTCGGTGGCGCGTCGGCAGAAAACCTGCGGTTTCTCGATTACCTGATCTACGAACCTGTCCGCACGGTGCTTCTTCATCGTGATGGCGTGAACGTCCTCGTACCAGCGCCCGAGCGGTATGCCGTCCATAAGCTTATCGTGGCCTCGAGACGGCTTACAGATGCACTTGGGCGTGCCAAGGCGGACAAAGATCGATCGCAGGCCGCGTTGCTCTTTGAAGCCCTTGTAGAGACGCGCCAAGGTGACGTGCTGGCCGATGCCTATGAAGAGGCATGGGAAAGAGGACCTTCATGGCAGGAAGGGATCACCAGCAGCCTTACAAGACTGCCTGATAGCGGCAGGAACGCCCTGGCAAAGGCACTCGGCGTGCAGGTTGAAGATTTGGGAAGAGCTTGATCTGGCTGAGGTTCCGATAAGCCCCTCATATCGAATTGAACAAGGCTTCTTTGACAACGAATTTTTCCGATAAAAAGAGTCCCATTGCCAGGGATTCGACCGATTTAAATGCCCGAGAGACCGCGCTAGAGACACTCACAAACGATCGTTTATGCGTATCTTCTGGATTTGGAAATCTGCCGCCCTCACCTTTTCAAAGGGACGAATGCGAATTCAGCAATCCGCCCGAAATCGCAGTTGAATCGATGCGCCATGGCATATACATTATGGCATATACAAAGGAGGTCACCTTGATGCCTATCTCATTGCCCTCATCTCGACCGAAGGAAGTAAAACTTTTCCGCAATAATCGCAGCCAGGCGGTACGCATCCCTGCGGAATTTGAGCTGCCGGGGGATCGCGTGATGATTCACCGTGAGGGAAACAAGCTCATTATCGAGCCTGTAGCCCGGCCCGCGAATATCATTGAGCTCATTGCCGAATGGAAGAACGAAGACGCCCTCGGACCTGAGGACCAGTTCCCGGATATTGAGGATATGCCCGTCAAGCCGGAGAACATCTTTTGAGCGGATATTTGCTCGATACGAACATCATCAGCGACCTCATACGCAACCCGTTCGGACCGGCAGCGCGTCGCATCGAAGAGATCGATCCCAAAGAGATTTGCACGAGCATAGTTGTCGCGGCTGAACTGCGGTATGGCTGCGCAAAGAAAGGATCGGCAAAACTATCGGCCAAAGTCGAAAGCGTGCTCGAAACGATTCCCGTTCTCCCGCTAGACATGCCGGCAGACATCAAATACGGCAGCATTCGTGCAGAATTGGAGGCTACCGGTCAGAGCATCGGCCACAACGATCTGTTGATCGCCGCGCATGCCAATGCACTGGATCTGACGCTTGTTACGGACAACACTCGTGAGTTCCAACGCATTCATGCCCTGAAACTCGAAAACTGGCTTGAGAGATAGTGGCAAGCATCATGAGCGCCGATGCAATTGTCGTTTTGCATCTAACCTCAAGACTGAATTCCGGCATTACGGATCATCGCCAATGTGTTGCGTGACGTGCCGCAATCCGGATTGTGGTAGATGGTAACGTTCATAGCTTCGGCTCCGATGAGATTGTCGATGAAGTGGACGGCTGCAGGAGCCAGGTGAACAGCATGAGTGCAACAACCGCTCCGGCAACCTCCGCCACCCAGAAGCCCGGCAGATCGATCGGCCGAATGCCTGAGAAGGTGTTTGTCAGCGATCGGGCCAAGGCAACAGCCGGATTGGCGAATGACGTCGAGGCGGTGAACCAGTAGGCGGCGGTGATGTAGAGCCCGACCAGCCACGGCACTGCCTTCTGCTCGAATTTGATGCCGGCGAGGATCACCGCCACCAGCCCGAACGTCGCAATGCCCTCGGAGAACCATTGGGCGCCACCTGTCCTGACCTTGCTCGACAGTTCGATAACAGGCAGGCCGAACATCAGGTGTGCGGCGATCGTGCCAATCACACCGCCGACAATCTGCGCCAGCACATATGCGGTGAGATTGCTCCTCGGCAGCGTGCGGGAGATTGCGAAGATCAACGAGACCGCGGGGTTGAAGTGCGCTCCCGAGATTGGCCCGAGGATGGTGATCAGGACCACCAGGATCGCGCCGGTTGCCAGTGTATTGCCGAGCAATGCCAAGCCAACGTCCTGTGTCAGCGATGTTGCCATGATGCCCGAACCGACCACCGTCGCGACCAGCATTGCGGTCCCGAGGCCTTCGGCAACCAGCCGCCGTGGCAGATCGAATCCACCCATCAGCTTGCCTTCGGCTGCTTGATGCTGGCGCCTTCCATGGCGCCGATCTGGCGCAGATGCGTCTCCAGCGCGAGCCTGTCGAGCGAGGCGAGCGGCAAGCTGATAAAGGACATAATGCGGTTCTTGAGGAAGCGGGCGGCCTGCGCAAAGGCGCGGGCTTTCTCGACTTCGCTGCCTTCGACGGCTGAGGGATCCTCGATGCCCCAGTGGGCGCTCATCGGATGGCCGATCCAGACCGGGCACGCCTCACCGGCAGCGCTGTCGCAAACCGTGAAGATGAAGTCCATGTGCGGAGCGCCTGGTTCGGCAAACTCGTCCCAGCTTTTCGAACGAAAGCCGTTTGACGGGTAACCCAGAGTTTCGAGCTCCTTCAGCGCGAAGGGATTGACGTCACCCTTCGGCTGGCTGCCAGCCGAATAGGCCTTGAAGCGACCCTTTCCCTCGGCATTCAGGATGGATTCCGCCAGGATCGAGCGGGCAGAATTGCCCGTGCAAAGAAAGAGGACGTTGTAGACGCGGTCCGTGGTCATTGCCGTTTCTCCTCCATTTTAGGGGCGCAGCAGGCCGCAACCTCCACGGCCGGCGCGCAAATCTCCGGGTGCCCGGAGCAGCAGTCTTCCATCAGGAAGCGGATAAGCCCACCAAGCGCTTCGTAGTTCGCGGTGTAGATGATCGAGCGAGACTGGCGCTCAGCATCGACAAGTCCGGAATGCTCAAGCTCCTTCAGATGGAAGGAGATGTTCGAGGGCGAAACCTCAAGCCTCTCGGCCAGAGCTCCGGCCGCCATGCCGTCCGGACCGGTGACGAGGAGCAGGCGGACGATCTGCAGCCGGGTTTCCTGCGAGAGAGCGGAAAAGACAGCGAGGACTTGCCGTTGATCCATATTTCAATAATCCTTGAATCATTGAAATATGGATTACCGCGAATGAACGCGATCGACAACTCGAAAATTCAAAACGCCGACATCAGCCTCGGCCTGCTTCTCGAAACGCTGGCGCACGCCAAGAATATTCCCCTCGTCTTCCACTATGATGGCAAGTTGGTGAAGGCTGGCTATCATGTCACTGAGGTCAAAGCCGGAAAGTTTGATGCGCTCGACTGCAGCGCCAACCCGGAAAGCTGGACGGAGATCTTCGTGCAGCTGTGGGACATCGAGGAAGGCGACCGCACCCATATGCCGGCCGGCAAATTCGCGGCGATCATCCGCAAAGTCTCGGAGCACGTGAAACTGGACGGGTCGGCAAAGCTGACCTTTGAGG
The DNA here is from genome assembly GCF_003025035.1 of Rhizobium sp. SEMIA4064. GTDB lineage: Bacteria > Pseudomonadota > Alphaproteobacteria > Rhizobiales > Rhizobiaceae > Rhizobium > Rhizobium paranaense. The sequence continues at coordinate 11,734 of NZ_PYJN01000003.1, read as the reverse complement.
TGAGCGACGGCGTACAGCCGATGCAGCTCTATCAGGCAGCCTATCCCAGCCTTCGTGCGGGCCAGGTCCATGTTGAGCTGACGCCGCGGGCCGCGAGCTGCAAGCCGCGTAATCGCTGGCTGGCAGAAGAAAACCGCAAGGCGGCGGCCGCTTGCTGTGGCCCAGCCGTAGAAAGCAAGTGCTGCGGCTGATTGTACTCATTGTCCAGAGTTCAAGCCATTTGTCGGTGGGACCGGGCGATGGGTGTCGCTTCGGTCGTGTTTGCGCTTGAGCGCCTGGTTCATGAGGCGGCCAAGCTGTCTGTTGCGCAGGCGCCCCTTCGCATCGGAAATCGTCTTCCAATCCTGGGTGGCCAATATCTGCTCCGCCAAACGTTGATACGCGGTATCGATAGTGAGCCATCTAATGGCGCTTTATTGCCGTCTTCGCTCAAAATCGCTATATTTGGCGAAAATTCGATCAAGGAAAACCAATGTCCGAACCACAACTCTCTGTCCGCAGCGCCAAGGCAAAAGAACTAGCGCATGCGCTCGCCCGCCGCACCGGCATGCCGGTCAACAAACTCGTTGAAAAGGCACTTGAGCGCTACGATGTCGAACTGCGGCAGCAGAACAAGGCGCATCCGCTTGATGCCATCTGGGAGCTCGCCGCCGAAGGGCGGCGCACCGTGCCACCCGGCACCACTTCGGCTCACGACGATCTCTATGACGAGAATGGCTTGCCGAAATGATCGCTCTCGATACCTCGGTTCTTGTTGCGATCATGCTCGATGAGCCGGAAGCTGAAACATTCAAGACAGTGTTGCGGCAGGAACCGGTGATCGCCATTGGCTGGCCAACTTTGTTTGAAACCCGGACGGTGCTGACCGCCAAGCGATTTTCCAACCCCGGTGATATCGTCGCCCGTTTTTCGGAGGTGCCAAACATCACCGCCGTCGCCTTTGATGCAAAACATTAGCGTGCAGCCGAGCAGGCGCTCGACAGGTATGGCAAAGGCCGCCATCCGGCGGGGTTGAACATGGGGGATTGCTTTTCCTATGCGGTTGCAAGCGTCGCCAAGGTCCCTCTCCTCTTCAAGGGAAATGATTTCGGACGGACAGATATAATGCGTCATCCTGCATCAGCAGCCCAATGACACGCAAAGCAATCCCCCTCCCCTCCGCTGCCGATCCGGTGCTGCAACGCGCCGAAGAATTGGATGCGCTCGATGCCATCCTTCCATTTGCCCGTCGGGATCAGCTCGCAACATTGCTGACAGACGAGGATGTCGCCACCCTCAAACATCTGGCCAGGGAAGGCATGGGCGCCAACGCGCTTAGGGCGCTCGCCTCCGATCTCGGCTATCTCGAGGCCTGGTGCGAACTGTCGACAGGCACCCCCCTGCCCTGGCCGGCGCCCGAAAGCCTGCTGTTGAAATTCGTCGCCCACCATCTTTGGGATCCGGTCGAACGGGCCGAGGATCCAAGCCACGGCATGCCGCTGGACGTCGAAGCGGGAATGCGTCTTCAGGGGCTGCTGCGTACCGACGGCCCGCGCGCGCCCGATACGGTGCGCCGGCGCCTGACCTCCTGGTCGATCCTGACCCGTTGGCGCGGCCTGACGGGATCTTTCACCGCTCCGTCTTTAAAATCTGCTCTCAGGCTCGCCGTTCGGGCAAATGCACGACCAAGGCAACGGAAAAGCAAGAAAGCGGTCGCCGGCGATATCCTAGCAGAATTAATCGCCACCTGCGCCAGCGATCGGCTGGTTGACATTCGTGATCGCGCGCTGTTGCTGACCGCCTTCGCCTCCGGAGGCCGCCGACGCTCCGAAATTGCCGGCCTTCGCATCGAGGATTTGGTCGACGAGGAACCGGTCCATGCCGATCCGAGAGATTCGGCCTCCCCTCTCCTGCCGTGTCTGACCATCAATCTCGGCCGCACCAAGACGACGACAGCTGAAGAGAAGGCGCATGCCATTCTCATCGGCCGTCCGGTCGAAGCCGTGAAGCAATTGCTGGCACAGGCCAAGATCGATACCGGACCGCTCTTTCGGCGCATCGACCAATGGGGCAACGTCGATAGGCGCCCCCTGACGCCGCAGTCGGTCAACCTCATCCTCAAAAGCCGTTGCAAGCAGGCCGGCTTGGATCCGGAGGCGTTTTCTGCGCATGGGCTGAGATCCGGCTATCTGACCGCAGCAGCCGACCGCGGCATCCCGCTTCAGGAAGCCATGCAGCAGTCGCTGCACAAGTCGGTGACGCAGGCGGCTACTACAACAATGCGGAACGGAAAAACGGCCGTGCGGCGCGGCTTGTCACCTAGTCCTAGAAGTCTGCCGTCTGGTTCTCCGGTCACAAGCTTGGCTGGCATGAGGTCAGCCCATCGGCTAGATTTTGGCTCCTTCCCTAGGCTCTCTCGCGGCATCAGCACCTGACACAGGGCGGCTGACGCGCCCGATAAAGACAGAGTATCTCACCGTCTTTGATCTTTCGGAGAGCCCAGAACGATGAAGCTGGTAATCGCCGTGACCTGCGGCAGCGTGCCTAAAACGCCTGTATGGAACGCCTTGTAAGTGGCAATGTCGGCAACTTCGATACGCAACAAGTATTCTATTGTGCCTGTCACGTTATGGCATTCAACGACTTCATCAGCCTGTGACATCGCCTCCTCGAATGCGTCTTGGCTCTTTTTGGTGTGATCCGAGAGACCCACCGTAACATAGGCGAGGAATCCGGCCCCCATTCGCGCTCGGTTAATAGAGGCGCGGTAACCCGTAATGACGCCGGCACGCTCCAGTTCTTGAACGCGACGTAAACATGCCGACGGAGACAAGCCGACGCGCTCAGCCAAACGTACATTCGGCTGGCGTGCGTCGACAGATAGCTCGCGCAATATATGACGGTCAATACGATCAAATACAGGCTTTTGTTGCAATCTTTCCGGCTCCGCTGATGAAATTTGCACCGACATTCTGCAAAAACCTTCCTAACATTGCGCGTATGACCGATCCAGTAATTCTCGCCCCATTCCTCATCTTCGCCTTTCTCATGACAGTTTCGCCGGGACCCAACAACGCAATGGCTCTGGCTTCTGGCGTTCGTGTTGGTCTAGCTGGGTCGTTTCCGCTCATAGGCGGCATTGCTGCTGGCGTCGCCTTGCAAATGTTGGCAATCGGCCTCGGCCTGGGTACGTTATTCGAGGCCTATCCGGTCACGCACGAGATCTTGCGGATCGGAGGTTCGTTTTATCTCATGTCGTTTGCTTGGAAGATCGCGCGCAGCGGCCCAATTGTTGAAAGCACGGAGAGTTCGCCTATCGGCTTTTGGGGTGCGGTCGCGTTTCAGTGGGTCAATCCAAAGGCGTGGGCAATCACGGTGAGCGCTGCTGCAACCTACATTCCCAGCAGCGACTATCTGCTGAACATCTCGATCGCTGCGGCTTTGCTGGCTCTTGTGGCCATCCCCAGCGTTGCCGTCTGGGCGGCTGCCGGCCGCCTGCTCCGCAACGTGCTTACCCGGCCGACTTATGCGCGCATCTTCAATCTTTCGGTCGCGTTTCTTCTCGTCGCATCGACTGTCCCGATCTTATTAGGCAATCCGCTCGCTGCGCGATCCGATTGACACCTCGACGCCGCAGGGCATGTTCTCCCTGCAGGTGCTTGGCGCCGTCGCCCAGCTCGAGCGCGCTCTGATCGCCGAGCGAACCAAAGCTGGCATTAAGGCTGCGAAAGCCAGAGGCAAGCTTCCCGGCAATCCCGGTCTGCGCGAGCGCCGACCGGAAGCGATCAAGGCGGTGTCGCAAGCACGCGAGAAACTCTATCTCGATGAATTGATTTCGTCGGCACAAACGTGGCTTCCGACCGTGCGGCAGTTGCGACCGCAGCATAGCTGGGACAATGTCGTCCGCGTCCTTAACCGCCGCGGCCACGACTGGACCGTTGAGCGACTCCGACGCGCGGTTCACCGCTTGGTCCGCGAAAAGCTCGCTGAGAAAGAACTCCTGGCCCGGTCCCCTCGCCGCGCTCCCGAAGATCATCTGATGAAGCTGGCGGCGGCGATCGCCATTGCCGATCCCGATCTGTCGCTTCGCGACATTGCCTCTCAACTGGACAAGATGGGAGAACGGCCTGTGCGAGGGGGCAAAAGATGGCAACCCTCCTCCGTCCGGGACCTGCTGGACGAAGCCCACCGGTTTGGCCTTATCCGCCGCTGAGGGCACGATTCATCAACCGACTGATCGCGCGGTTCTTTTCCTGCGGCTGTTCGCCGGCGTTGTCTTCAAGCTTGACTATCGACGATCTGTAGCGTTGGCAGAGGCGGTCCGCAGCGGCAAAGTCGTGTCAGCTTGCCGGATTGCGCGCGGTGACGATCCACGCCGCGCCGTCGATCATCACCGATCGCTCGCCGGCGCGGTCCGCGAAGGCGGCACGAACCGCGGCCGAGGCGCGGGCCCGGATGTCGTCGGGTTGATCAACGAGCGCGCGCGCCAGCGGGCCGACTTCGAGTGTCATCTTCACGGCGTCGGCGAGCGCTACGTCCCGCGTCTCCCCTTTACCAAAAGGGATGGAGGCGTCGAATGGCGCGATAGCGATATCGGTGAAGCCGGCCGCCGTCAGGATACGCGCTACCCGCCCCGAGTCGCCGAACGAGAATGGGCCGGGCGCTTCGGGATCGGGCGGCGCCGTCGGCGGGACGATGCCCTTGATCGCGCCCATCGGCAGGCGCACCCAATCGTTCTCGGCCATGCCGCGCCAGCAGACGAAAGCGACGCGCCCGCCTGGCTTGAGCGCACGGCGCATATGAGCGAACGCCCCTGTCGGATCGTCGAAGAACATCACCCCGAAACGGGAGAACAGGATGTCGAACGCCCCGTCGGGCAGCTCGGCGCTGCTGGCGTCGGCCACCTGGAACAGGACTGGCGTATCCTGCGGCGCTAGCGCGCGCGCTCTGCCGATCAGCGGTTCGGATACGTCCACGCCCAGCACATGGCCCCCTGCGCCGACGCGGGCGGCCATTTCCAGACTAGACGCCCCCGCGCCGCAGCCGATGTCCAGCACGCGTTCGCCCGTGGCGGGCGCGGCGGCTTCGATCGCGGCCTGGCCGAACACCGCCATCATGGCATCGAGCCGGGCCTGGTGAGCGACCCAGCGCTCCCCGCTTTGGCCATTCCAGTCCGAGACCTGATAAACATTGTTCTCTGCCATACCATATCCCCTTGTTCTGATCCGTTCTTAACCAGGTTGTCCGCCCGCGTGGTCGCTGCCACCGTGCGCGGCGATGAACATCGCGACGGCCGACCGGCAATAGGATTCGATCTCGTCTCTGTCCCCTGCTCTCGCCTCATCGAAGCGTGCGATAATCAGGAGATCGGATCCCTTGAAAAGCGCGGCAAACAAGCGGGCGGACCGGAGAGGATCGGGCACGTTCAGAACCGCCTTCGCGTGCAACTGACGCAACAGGGCCTCGATTTGGGCGATGATATGGGCGGGGCCGGCTTCGTAATGGAGCTTGCTTAATGACTTTTGACTCGTGACGTCGGCCATGACCATGGCTTCGACACTGCGCACGTCCGGGCGCAACAGCGTGCGAAGCAGCGATGATCCCACCGCCATGAGCTGATCTTCGGCCGAACCGTCGACGCCTTCAAAAAGGGCTTGTGGTATCAACTGCTGGCAGCGGGCCGCAAACGACGCGCCAAACAGTGCCTCCTTATTCTCGAAGTGTCGGTAGATGCTGAGCTTGGATATCTTCGCCCGCTGGGCGACCTTGTCCAATGTCGTCGCTTGGAAACCCAATTCCGCAAAGAGTTCGCCCGCTGCGTCGACTATGGTTTGGCCAAGCGCCTCATTGGCGGGCCGGCCGCGCCGTGCGCGGATGTTTTCTTCGGGCACGATAATTCCAGTCCTTGACAGTATCGTTATTCTTGAATTACGATACTACGTAGTTTCATAAATTCCAAGAGTGGATTTTATCGTGTCCGCCAAATCAGGTTTCCCTTGGCCACCCAGCGATTTCGAATGCGCATCGCTGGGCGACATTGCGCGCCAGATTCTGCCCAACCTCTTCCCTTCACAACTCGGAGCCCATCATCATGGATGACGTCATCATCATCGGCGGCAGCTTTGCCGGCCTCGCCGCCGCCCTGCAGCTCGGCCGCGCCCGCCGCAAGGTCATCGTTCTCGATACCGGCCTGCCGCGCAACCGCTTCGCCGGCCATTCGCATGGTATGCTCGGCCATGATCACAAGCCGCCGCTGGACATCCTGGCCGAAGCGCGGCGGCAGTTGGCACGTTATCCAGCGATCAAACTGGTCAATGCCCGGGCCGATAGCATCTCCGGCACCATCGACAATTTCTCCGTCCTCACTGGCGATGGCGAAAACATTGGGGCGCGCCGCCTGATCCTGAGCTATGGCATCACCGACCAGATGCCCGATGTTCCGGGCTTTGCCGAAGGCTGGGGCACGTCCATCGTGCCCTGTCCCTATTGCGACGGCTTTGAAGTCGCCGGCCAGCATTGGGGCCTCGTCTGGTCGGGCCCGCAGTCGCATAATCAGGTCAGGCTGTTCCACGACTGGACCGACAGGCTGACGGTCTTCGCCGATGGTCACGACATTCCGCCCGATATCCGGGCCGATCTGGAGCGTCGCAACACACCTATCATCGATGGTCGGATCGTTGAGATAGCTCGGCACGGGAGCCATGGCGCCACCATTAAGATCGATACCGGCCCCGATGTCGCAGTCGATATTCTGTTTGCGCATCCGCGCAACAAGCCGTCTGCAAGTCTGCATGAACCACTGGGCCTCGCCACGGCCGGCACGCCCCTCGGCATTGTCCTCAAGGTCGACGAGCGCCGTGAAACCAGCATGCCCGGCATCTACGGCGCCGGCGACCTCACCACCCCCCTCATCCCCTCGGTCACCACGGCATCATGGCAAGGCACGATGGCGGGCATCTTCGCCCAGCAGTCGATGCTGGTTTGAAAGCACAGATTCCAGGCACCAAAATCCACGAGAGTTCAATTGGGACAACGCGCAGCCATCTACAGCCGCGTTTCGACCGCCGACCAGTCTTGCGAACGGCAAGAGCGAGACCTAACTGCTTTTGCCCAGCGCGCCAGCTACCCCATCGACTGGGCCAAATAGGCGTGAACTACAAGATCATCGTGCACAGGAAGGCCGAGGCGGAATTGCTCAGCTGTGTCGCGATTTCGCCAGTGTAGAGAAGGCCGGACTGAGGTAGCGGCATGGGCAGTTTGTCGCGGAGCTTGAAACGTTCGTTCCACAAGCGCGGCAGGCTTGGGATAGCCTTATTCCCGCCGTACCGGTCATCGGTCATTGCCGGAGCGTCAACCTGACGATTAAACGGATCGCTTCAAGCCATTGCTGCCGCTCACCATCAGAACGGCCGGGCAGGTTGCTTTCGAGCGACTCCAGAAACAAAGCTTTACGACGGCCGATACTCGCGTTATATATTCTCCGCAAGGAGAATGATTTTGGCCAGTACTTCACACGCCTACACGCCCGCCGAAGCTGCAGCTGTCAGTGAGATCGCTGTCAAGTCGGTGCACAATGCCATCGACAAGCGGATCATCGCAACTCATCTTACCGGCAGCGGGGGAGGTCGCGCACTCACGGATGACGATCTCCTTCGGTTGAAGCTCTGGTATGGTGTCGGATCGATTTTGTCTGCCGAGCGCCGCAAACGTCTGTTCGACACAATCGACGAGAACCCCAATGCCGATACCGTGAGGGTAGACGATTATCTGATCATCGATGTCGCCCGGGCAAGAGAGCAGTTGGCTGCACGCGCCGAAGCGCTTCGAGAAGCAGAACGAAAAATCCACAGCGTAAAGGGCGTCGTGGGTGGCGAACCGGTTTTCAAGGGAACCCGCGTTCCGGTGCGGACTATTGCCGCAATGAAGGTCCAGGGCGCGAGCACCGAGGAAATCGTCGAGGGATATCCTTCGCTCAGCGAGCGCATGGTGGCGCTTGCCGAAATCTGGGCAGCCGCCCACCCGGCCCGAGGACGGCCCCGCAAGCTTTCGGAACTCGGCCTGAAAGTGAAGTCCGTGAAGCGTCTGCGACTTCACAACGAGAGCACCCCAAAATCCACGGGCTCGACCTCGTGAAATTTCTCATCGACGAATGCCTTCACACGTCTCTCGTGGCCGTGGCTCAAGGTCAATGGGCATTTACTCAGCAGAAGCGACTATGCCTCTGGAAGCGTATAGCGGGTGAGGCTCGCACTGTCATCTCCATCGAGGGTCACTTCAATGACTTCGTTGACCATATCCTCCGCCCCAACCAAATCCTCCAGAATGAGGGCAAACAATTCTCGCTGCAGGAAAGGGAGTACCTGCGGGACGATGATCATCAAGCCCGCATGCAGTTCCTCTCTTGCATACAGCTTCCGGAAGTCGCGGGCGTTGTTCGTTACGAATGTGAAAACCGCCGCGATGATCCGAGGCATCAGATCCCAGTCGGCTTCGCCGCTTAGTCCCAAGGCTTTTCGGAATTTCATTCTATCACAAGAATTTTTTGCAACAGAGCCGTTGCTTCCTTCCCAACATTCCATCGAGAAGATCGGGCTTGCGGCGCGCGCTCTTGCGCGCCGGCGTGCCGAACAAGCGTTGATCTCGAATATTGATCCGGAAAAGCTGCAAACCTTGGACGATCTACTGGTCGTGGACGCGGCTGTCGGCCAGACGCGGTTCCAGTGGTTGAAATCAGCGCCGGATGCGCAGGCGGCAGGGAACCTGGTCGGGCTGACCGAGCGGATCGTGTTCCTGCGCAACCTCAGGATTGATCCGCACTTGCAGGCTCGTATTCCTTCCGGGCGGTGGGATCAGATGGTGCGGGAGGGTGATGTCACACCCCCCTGGCTGGCCAACGACTTCAATGTGAACCGGCGACGCGCGACAATCGTGGCCCAGATCATCAAACTGGGGCAGAAGCTCACCGACGGGTCTGACCGGTAATGGACATGTACATCTGAGTTGTACAACGGCATAACCCATGATAGCGTGAGCCTTCCAACGGCTGGAGACCATGATGCCCCGGACGAGTTACAAAATCAGCGAGGCCCGCAAGAATTTCGCCGAGGTGCTCGAACGTGCCAACCAGGGCGAGGAAATCATCATCATGCGCGGCAATGAGATCTATGCCCGCATTGGCCCGGCCGGTGGCGGCAAGCGGCCGTTCGGACTGCTGCGCCAGCGCGGCCTGCCGGACGATCTGTTCGACGCGGTCGATGCCGAACAGGCGGCCATCGATGCCGGTGACTTCAACGATGATACCGGCGTCTGGCAGGGCGGCCCAACCGGCCGCGAGCCCAAGGCATGAAGCTTCTACTCGACAGCCACGCCATCTACTGGTGGACGATCGGCAGCGACCGGCTGTCCGGCAACGCCCGGGCGCTGATCGAGGACAAGGCCAACACCGTCCTTGTCAGCGCCGTCTCCTTCTACGAGCTCGACAACAAGATGCGGCTTAAAAAGCTCGATCTGAAGCCGCAAGAATTGCGCGCCGCCGTTGCCGCCAGCGGCTTGCAGACGCTTGCCATCAGCGATCTGCACGCCGAGCTCGCGGCAAGCTTCGACTGGGACCACCGCGATCCCTGGGATCGCATTCTCGCTGCCCAGACGCGGCTGGAGCACTGCGCCTTCGTGTCGCTCGACGTCGCGTTCGACACCGTGCTGCATGAACGGGTTTGGTGAAGCGCAATCAACGCCATTTTGCGGCGCGAAATGCTCGCATCACTCAAGCGATAGTGCAATGTATTTATTGCATAATTTCTTTACAAAAAATCTAAGAGGATAATCACTTCCGATCGCGGTAAAGCATTTTATTCGGCCTATCATCATCGATAAGTAACTCTTATCGATGGAAGATTGATTTCGAGGCGCAAATTGTTCGAACGCCGGGAATTCCAGTTTCCGTTTCTTCGTTGCCAGCCAGTGCATGCGCCCAAACGGCATCGTCTGGGCCAGTACGAACATCGGCAGCTAGCCAACGCGGATACCGGCGAGCCGAATGCACTCGCGTGATTTGGCCTGGGACGATTGCGCCGCGATTACCCCATGTTTAGAAAATATGCCGAAACGGCTAAGCGCATATACTTCAGTATAATACCTGGAATGCTGCGTGCAGCGCTACCGTTATAGCGGTACCCTGAAACCACCACACACCCCATCAGGGGACCATTTGCCGCGCCGGCATATTGTTGATCGCAAAGACTCCAGCCCCCGCCGGCGCGGCTTTTATCAAAACGGGGAACAGCGCTGTCGCTGTTGTGATTTTAGCGGGCAGTATGCATCCCAACCGAACTTGGACAGCAGGAGGATCACCGAGACAAGTGATCAGCCATGCTAAGTACCTGAATTGCGCCATTGACACAGAAGGGAAGTCAGTCAAGCCTTATTAGAACTGCGATGCCCGTGACAAGAACGATGCGGGCAGCATTGAGCCGAGCGGTGTGGTGATGGACGACACGGTCCAAGACATCGGAAAGAGGAGCTTCAGAAGGAGCGCCAGCAGACAGGAAGCTGCTGCCGCCTTCGTCCACCAGAAGATTCCCACAAGTCCTCGAGAAGATGGGCTGCAAGGCGCCTGGAATGACGGCGATCGCATCTTCACGAGGGAAATATACCACGATGACTATGGCGCATCACGGGCCGTTTTGGTCGTGCGGCTTATAGCCGAGCACCCCGCTCGCGCCAGCCTCGACAGGCTGGCGCACGAATATGGTCTCAGAAGCGAACTCGAGCGTACATGGGCAGCGATGCCACTCAACCTCATCACGCAGAATGGCCACAGCGCTCTTCTCCTGGAAGATAGTGGCGCCGCGCCGCTCCGTCAGCTGATCGGACTGCGTAGACATGGCATGGCTGCCGAGCTCCCCATCTTCTTGCGTCTTGCCATCGGTATCGCCGCAGCAGTTGGCAAGGCTCACGAACGCGGCCTCATTCATAGAGACATCAAGCCGTCGAATATTCTGGCAAACACGGCAGACGGAAAGGTTTGGCTGACGGGATTTGGTGTGGCATCGCGTATTTCTCGGGAACGTCAGGCCCCCGACCCTCCTGAGATCATTGCCGGCAGCCTCGCATACATGGCGCCCGAACAGACTGGCCGTATAAACCGATCAGTCGACTCCCGTAGTGACCTCTATGCCGTGGGCATCACGCTGTACGAAATGCTCACCGGCAAGCTGCCGTTCACGGCTTCGGATCCCATGGAGTGGGTACACTGCCATATTGCCAAGCGACCAGTGTCACCTTCGGAGAGAATAAAGAAACTACCGCGCGGCATTTCGGCAATCGTGATGAAGCTGATTTCCAAGAACGCCGAAGAACGCTACCAGACGGCGGCCGGGCTGGAAGCGGATCTCCGCCGCGCACTTATCGAGAACGAGAGGAGTGGGCGGATCGAAGAATTTCCTCTCGGGACGCACGATCTGCAGGACCGGCTTCTAGTTCCCGAGCGGCCCTATGGTCGTGAGCTTGAAGTCGCTGTCCTTCTTGCCGCGTGCGACCGGGTTGTTGCAGGCGGCGGACCGACGCTAGTGTTGGTTTCGGGCCATGCCGGAGTTGGCAAATCCACCGTGGTGAACGAGCTTCACCGAGCGCTTGTGCCGCCACGAGGGCTGTTTGCCTCCGGCAAATTCGACCAGAACCAGCGGGACGTTCCCTATGCAAGCCTAGCGCAGGCCCTGCAGAGCCTCGTCCGGGCTCTGTTGGCTAAGAGCGAAGC
>NZ_PYJN01000022.1 GCF_003025035.1 Rhizobium sp. SEMIA4064 | reverse complement strand
CCGGTCCGAGCCTCCTTGAAGCCTATAAGCGGGCTCTTGCCTGCGATTCCGTCTCGGCCTTCGGCGGCATTATCGCGTTGAACAGCCTGCTCGATGCGGAAACGGCAGAAGAGATCGTCAAGCTCTTCACCGAAGTCATCATCGCGCCTGAGGTCAGCGAAGAAGCCAAGGCAATTATCGCCCGCAAGCCGAACCTCCGCCTGCTTTCCGTCGGCGCCCTGCCCGATCCGCGTGCAGCCGGCCTGACCGCCAAGACCGTGTCTGGCGGTCTGCTGGTGCAGAATCGCGACAATGCGCTGGTCGAAGATATGGAGCTGAAGGTCGTCACCAAGCGTGCACCGACGGCGCAGGAGCTGGAAGACATGAAGTTTGCCTTCCGTGTCGCCAAGCATGTGAAATCCAACGCCGTTGTCTACGCCAAGGATGGCCAGACGGCGGGTATCGGCGCCGGCCAGATGAGCCGCGTCGATTCGGCCCGCATCGCCGCGATCAAGGCTGAGGAAGCCGCCAAGGCCATGGGGCTTGTCGAACCGCTAACGCGCGGCTCCGCCGTGGCGTCCGAAGCCTTCCTGCCGTTTGCCGACGGCCTGCTCTCGGCGATTGCCGCAGGTGCTACGGCCGTCATTCAGCCGGGTGGTTCGATGCGTGACCAGGAAGTCATCGATGCTGCCAACGAGCACAATGTCGCGATGGTCTTCACGGGCGTGCGCCACTTCCGTCACTAACATCGTCGCTACTCCACCCTCATCCTGAGTCTGTCGAAGGACGAGGGTGGCCCCGTAGGCTACCACCCGCCCTCGTGGTTCGAGACGGCCCTGTGGGCCTCCTCACCATGAGGGCTAGTCATCTCACCGGTATATCCCTTATCAAAGGAGGGATATTTTACTTCGCCTTGTCAGCCGGGTACGGTGTCGGCAGCAGTAGCAGCAGCCCGCCAGCGAGGAAAATGATGAGCGTTGCCATGCCAAGGCGCGCTGAGCCGCTCCAATAGGTCACCAGAGAGAAGAATAGCGTCGCCATGAAGCTGGTTGCTCGGCCGGAGAGTGCGTAGATGCCGAAATAGCGGCCCGCCTCATGAAGGCTGACGCTGCGGGCAAGATAGGAGCGCGATGAGGCCTGCACAGGGCCGAAGGCGATGCCGATCAATAGGCCGTAGCCGATATAGGCTTTTTCCGCTGCGGTGCCGAACAGACCGCCGGAGCTGACCGTCGAGAGCGGTACGAGGCCGAAAAGCGTGAAGCCCGGGCCTGTCGAGATGATGCCGAGGGTTGCGATAAGCAACAATGTTAGGCTGATGAGGACGGTCGTTTTCGAGCCGAGCCAACGGTCGACATAGCTAGCCGCAAAGCAGCCAAAAATCGCGATGACGTTGAGGATGATGCCGTAGATGCCGATCTCGATTGTTGTCCAATGGAACATGCCTGCAGCAAAGGCGCCGCCGAGAAACAGCAGGCCGTTGACGCCATCCTGATAGATCATACGGGCAATGAGGAAGAGGCTGATGCCGCGCCGGCGCTTCAATTCACCCAAGGTCGTCGAGAGCTCGCGCAGGCCCGAACGCACTGCTGCGTAAAGCGGCAGGCCGCGTGGGGCGTCGGGCGTGAACAAAAACATCGGCAGGATAAAGATGAAATACCACACGGCAGAGATTGGCCCGGTGATGCGCGCATCCTCGCCGAGCCTTGCGTCGAGGCCGAAGAGCGGCTTCAGACCGAAAATAGTCTTGCCGGTTTGCGGATCGCCGGCCAGCAGCGTTACGACGGTGATCAATACGATCATGCCGCCGAGATAGCCAAGTCCCCAGGCAGCGTTTGACAGCTTGCCGACATCGTCCTTGCCGACCAGCCGGGGCATCATGGAATCGTTGAAAACGATCGAGAACTCGGCCGAGATCGACGCGAGGATCATGAAGATGATGGGATAGATCAAAGGCGAGCCTGGTGCCGCGCCCCAGAGGCAGAGGAGGCTTACGATCTTGATGACGGCGAAGAAGGCAATCCAGGGCTTGCGAGCGCCAGATTGATCGGCGATCGAACCGAGTACCGGCGACAACACGGCGATGATCACCGAAGAGATCGTCCCCATGTTAGCCCAGTCTATCTGCGCAGAGGCGGGATCCGCCGTCAGCCGCGCGACGAAATAAGGACCGAAGATGAAGGTGGTGACGACGGTGAAGAACGGCTGTGCCGCCCAGTCGAAGAACATCCACCCCCAGATGCCCCGCGCCGGCACTTTTGCCGGCGCATCGTCCCTTATTTCTGTAGCCACCAAATGCCTGCCCCTGTTTCCATAGCGCGGATAGAGCGGTTCAGCGTTTCCCGGAATCGCTTTCCCGCTCTATCCTTGTTTTTACGCATTCCGGACGGAAAACCGCTTCGCAGTTTTCCTGGAATTGCTCAATCGAACCGGGCGGACTGTGTCATCTCGCCCGGTCATGCGCAAGGTCGGTCAGGAGGCCGGCGGCAACGGTAATCCGGGCAAGGTTCGGATCGCCGCTTTCGCTGAGGCCCGCAAGCTCTTCGGCAATGCGGTTGATGCGGATGCGGTCTTCGGCGTGCCAGGCGAGGATCGGTTGCTTGTCCTTGGGATGATTGCTGAGCGCCGAGATGACGATATCGCGGCGAGCGCCTGCGATCTGGTCGAGGCTGCGGGCCAGCGCCAGGCTTTCATAGTGATCGCCGGTGATGATCCGGCTGCCGGCAAGTAGCAGGCGGCCGACGCGGAAGGTCTGCGACACCGTGAAGTAGCTTTCGGCGGCGCGGTTGAGCGTATCGCCCGTGCGCTCGGCGATCTGCATGATCTCCGGCACGAGGACGAGCGCGTAGATCGTCGCGATCTCGGACGCGAGCTTTTCCGGGAGGCCGGCGGTCTGATAATCCGCCTGCCGGGTCGCGATCTCGGCTGCGAAATCCGCCGGGATCTGGCTGAGGAAGACAGGCCGCAGCCGTTTCAATGCTGCCTGAAGCCGGCTAACGGTTTCCTCCATGTCGCCTTTGGCCGCTCCGGTTTTCAGCAGCAGGCGGGTCAGCACCGTATAGACTTCGGTGATTTCGCCATAGACGCGGTTCTGCGTCTGGCCGCCGACTTTACCGTCGAGCGCATCGGTCTCGTTCCACAGCCTGTCGAGATCGAAGCCGTCGCGGGCGAGCACGGCAGCCTTGACCACTTCAGCGGCAGAAGCGGCCGTTGCATCCATCATGCTGACGGCAAAGCCCGGTCCGCCGCGGTTGATCGCTTCGTTTGCCAATGCCGTTGCGATGATTTCGCGGCGCAGCCGGTGGCCGGCGATATCGGCGGCATGTGAGCGCTGCATCTTCGCCGGGAAATATCGGCTGAGCGTCGCGGCAAAATAGGGGTCGTCCGGCAGGTCGCTCGCCGCCAAGGCATCGAAGAGGACGATCTTGGCATAGGAGAGCAGGACGCCGATCTCGGCGCGGCTGAGCGGCCGGCCATTGGCGTAGCGCTCGGCAAAGGTCTGGTCGTCCGGCAGCGTCTCGACCTTGCGGTTGAGCTGTTTTGCGCCTTCGAGAACACTCATGAAGCGGCTGAGCTCCAGACCGTTGCCAGTGCCCTTGCGTTCCGTCAGCGAGATCGCCAGCGACTGCAGATAGTTGTTGCGGAGCACCAGTGTCGCGACTTCGTCGGTCATCGATGCCAGTAGCGTATCGCGTTTGGCGCGCGTCAGGCGGCCATCAAACATGGCGGATGCCAGCGCAATCTTGATATTGACCTCGACGTCCGAGGTGTTGACGCCGGCGGAATTGTCGATGGCGTCGGAATTGCAGCGTCCACCCTTGAGGCCGTAGGCGATGCGGCCCTTCTGGGTGACGCCGAGATTGGCGCCTTCGCCGATGACCTTCGCGCGAACCTCCTCCGCGGTAATGCGGATCGGATCGTTGGCGCGATCGCCGACTTCCGAATCCGTTTCGGCCGGCGCCTTCACATAGGTGCCGATGCCGCCGAACCAGAGCAGGTCCACCGGGCTCTTCAGGATCGCCGTCATGATCTCGAAGGGTGTCGCCACCGTCTTGTCGATGCCGATAGTGGCAGCGGCCTCATGTGTCAGCGTCACCGATTTGGCCGAACGCGAGATGATCATCGCACCCTTCGACAGGACGCTCTTGTCGAAATCCTGCCAGCTCGAGCGGGCGAGATTGAAAAGCCGCTGCCGCTCGGCAAGCGTCTTTTTCATGTCCGGATCCGGATCGATGAAGATGTCGCGGTGATCGAAGGCGGCGAGCAGGCGGATTTTGGGTGACAGCAGCATGCCGTTGCCGAAGACGTCGCCGGACATGTCGCCGACGCCGGCGACGGTGAAGGGCGTCGTCTGGATATCGATATCCATTTCACGGAAGTGCCGTTTGACGGTCTCCCAGGCACCACGGGCGGTGATGCCCATCTTCTTGTGGTCGTAGCCGGCCGAGCCGCCCGAGGCAAAGGCGTCGTCGAGCCAGAAACCGGCTTCCTGCGCCAGGGCATTGGCGGTGTCGGAGAAAGTAGCCGTGCCCTTGTCGGCGGCGACGACGAAATAGGGGTCGTCTCCATCCTGCCGCACAGTGTCCGGCGGCGGGACGATATCGTTGCCCGAGATATTGTCGGTGATCGACAGCAGGGTGCGAATATAGGTCTTGTAGGCTTCGCGGCCGGCATTGAAGATCTCGTCGCGGCTGCCGCCGACCGGAAGTTTCTTCGGATAGAAGCCGCCCTTGGCGCCGACAGGCACGATGACGGCATTCTTCACCTGCTGCGCCTTCACAAGGCCCAGAACCTCGGTACGGTAGTCTTCAGCGCGGTCCGACCAGCGCAGGCCACCGCGGGCGACCTTGCCGAAGCGCAGGTGCACGCCCTCCACCTCGACGCCATAGACGAAGATCTCGCGGAAAGGCCGCGGCTCCGGCAGACCGTCCAGAAGCTTCGGATCGAGCTTGAAGGCAAGCATGGCCTTTGGCGTGCCATCTGGGTTTCTCTGGAAATGGTTGGTACGCAGCGTCGCGTCGACGGCATTGACGTAGCGGCGGAGAATCCGGTCGTCGTCGAGGCTTGGAACGTCGGCGAGTTCGGTCTCGATCGTCGCATGCAAGTCGCTGAGTTTCTTCGTGCGGTTCTTCTCGCTGAGCCTGGGGTCGAGCGTGTCGTGGAACAGGCGGAAGATCGAGCCCGCGATGCGCGGATATTTGTCCAGCGTCGCGGCAATGTAATCCTGCGAATAGGCAATGCCAGCCTGGCGGAGATAACGGGCATAGGCGCGCAGGACGTTGGTTTCGCGGGCGGAAAGGCCGGCGGAGATGATCAGCCGGTTGAAGCTATCATTGTCGATCGTACCGCCGAATGCAGCGAGGAAGGCTTCCTCCAGCGCCGCACCGTGGCGCGCGAGGTCGATCGTCACGCCGCCGCGAGCTTCGAGCTCCATATCATGGAGAACGATATGGCCGTTCCCGCCGTTCTTGGCGGTGACGTATATGTCGAAGGTCCGCTCGCTGAGTACGTTGAAGCCGAGGTTTTCGAGCAGCGGCACGCGGCGCGACAGCGCCAGATTGCCTTCGCCGTGGAAGATCTTCAGGGACAGGATATCGCCCGTTTCATCCTTGCGGATGTAGAAGGCGATGCGGATCTGTCCGGCACCGGCAATGGCCATGATGTTGGGCAGGTCGGCAACGGCATCCTCCGGCGAAAAGGCCTCCTGGAAGGCCTGGCTGACGGAGATATGCGGCGCCTTAGGCCCGGCCAGCATTTCGAAGCGGTCGTCCCAGCGGGCGGTGATGGCGCGGATCGCTGCTTCAAGCCTGGCCTGCGGAATGTGCGGGGTCTTGCCGCCGCTGCGGCCGATGATGAAATGCACGCGCGCCACGCCACCTTCCGGGAAGGCTGGGTAGTAGGCGGAGACGCGGCCGTCATAGACGGTCTTCAGATGATTGCCGATTCGCTCCCGGACGGAGGAATCATATTCCTCGCGCGGAACGTAGACGATGACCGAGACGAAGCGATCGAAATGGTCGATGCGCGGCAGCGCACGGACGCGCGGCCGATCGGCAAGGTCGTTGATCTGTTCGGCAAAGCTTGCGAGCAGCGTCGTATCGATCTGGAAAAGATCGTCGCGCGGATAGGATTCCAGCGTGTTGTCCAGCATGCGGCCGGAATGGCTGGCCGGGTCGAAGCCGAAGTAGTCCTTGACCTTCTGCACCTTGGAACGCAGCAGCGGCACTTCGGCGGCGGCGCTGGTGTAGGCGGTGGATGTATAGAGGCCGACGATGCGCAGTTCGCCGGTGACCTTGCCATCGGCATCGAAACGCTTGACGCCGACATAGTCCATATAGGCGCGACGATGGACGACAGACTTCACATTGGCCTTGGTGACGATCAGGAAATCCGGTCCCTCGAGGAAGGCCAGGATTTCCGGGGTCGTGGTGACGGCGTCTTTTCCCTGGCGCAGGACGAGGACATCGGGATTGGAGAGGATGCCGAGGCCGGCGCCGCGGTCGCGCTCCACCTTGGCGCTGGCGCCCTTGCCGGAATAGACATATTCGCGCATGCCAAGGAAGGTGAAATTGCCGTCGCGCAGCCAGGCGAGGAAGGCCAGCGCTTCATCGCGATCCGCTTTACGACGGCCGGTGGTCTCGTAAGTGGAAAGCTCGGATATCACCGTATCCAGCCGCGTCAGCATCGGCTTCCAGTCGGAAACGGTCAGATGCGTCTGGTCGAGCACGGTTTGCACGCGCTTGATCAAGTCCGCTGCCTGCGCCGCGGTCAGCGGCGACAGGTGCAGTTGAATATGGCTGACGCGATTGGCCGGATCGCTTGGTTGATCGGCGGAATAGAGCGTGGGTTGCTTGCCGTCTTCGATGACGAGGATCGGATGCACCGCCATGTAAAGGTCGCGGTAGCTGCTCGTCACCTCGCCCATCGCCGATTCGTAGAGGAACGGCATGTTATGATCCGTTATAGACAGGATCGAAACGGGTGCGCCTTCGGGCTCGATATTGGCGACCTGTTCGATGGTCACACGGGGAGACGAGCCGCTCCAGGCCGCCAGTTCACCCGCCGCATGCACGGCGGCAAGAGCCAGCATTTCCGGGCTGTAGCGCTCCATATCGTCATTGCTCGCCCGGCCGAACAGGATTTCCGGATCGAGATGCGCCTCGCCGGTCGCGGCGGCGATCTTGCGGGCCGCTTCGATCTGTTTTTCCCGTTTCGGATTGGTCCTCGATGCCATGAAATTCCTCCCCATTTCAGAGTTTTGGTGACCTTATCAGAAGATTTATCGAAAAAACTGGCAAAATGAATGCGGATTTCATCGCTTTTCGACGGATTTGGCCTCAAATTTTGAAAAATCTTGCTGGTTTTTGTGATCTCGATGCAAATCGCGGGAAAATCGGCGCAGAATTGGCGATATTGCGTCCTCAACAGAGGTTTTCATGACTCTGTGAAGCGTGGTTGACAGACTGACGATAAAGAGATCATCACCGGCGCCATCGTGGCCCGAAGATCGGAACTGGAAACAAGCATCATGTCGGACACTGCGGCAGGCGCCGTTATCGTCATCTCCAGCCATGTCGTCAGAGGCTCCGTCGGCAATCGCGCCGCCGTCTTCGCGCTGGAAACCCTGGGTCACCCCGTTTGGGCGCTGCCGACCATCGTTTTGCCCTGGCACCCCGGCCATGGCCGCTCCACCCGGCTAACCTTTGCCGAGGCGGATTTCGACCATGCGATCGACGATCTCATCGCCGCGCCTTGGCTGGCGGAGGTGAAGGCGGTGCTGTCGGGTTATTTCGGCAATGCAGCGCAAGTGCGCTCCGTCGCGCGGTTGGTAACGGCACTGCGGGAAAAGAACCCCGATATCTTCTATGCCTGCGATCCCGTCATCGGCGATTCCGGTGGGCTTTATGTGCCGGAAGCAACCGCGGAAGCGATCCGCGATCACCTCATCCCGCTTGCATCGCTGGCGACGCCGAACCGCCACGAGCTTGCCTGGCTCGCCGGCGCGCCGCTAGAGGACAACAATGCCGTCATGGAGGCTGCCCTGGCGCTGGGGCCGCCGCGCATGCTGGTAACGTCGGCCGTTCCGATGATGACCGGCGGCACCGGAAATCTCTATCTCAGCGGCCGCAACGCGCTGTTTGCCGAACATCGCAGCATCGACAAGGCGCCGAACGGGCTCGGCGACCTGCTCTCGGCCGTGTTCCTGTCGCGGCTGCTGTCAGGGATGGACGAAGAGCGGGCTTTGCAATTGACCACGGCCAGCGTCTACGAAGTGCTGGCGCGGGCGGTTAAGCGCGGCAGCGACGAATTGACGCTCGCCGCCGATGCTTCCAGCCTATCGACCCCCATGGCAATGGTGCAGATGCGGCGCCTGCTGCATCCGGCGCAACGGCGGAAGAAATAGCGATCGGCTCGGGCGATAGGTTTTTGCAGCGCAATAGTTGCCATCGGCCGCAGTGCGCTGTAATTCAATACTATGCTGAGCTTTCCTACCTCCCTTCTGAATGGCTATCGCAACTTCATGAGCGGGCGTTACGTCGACGAACGCGAGCGCTATCGCAGTCTGGCGGAGGATGGGCAGAAGCCCGCGGCGCTAGTGATTGCCTGTTCCGACAGCCGCTCTGCACCGGAGACTATTTTCGATGCGGGTCCCGGAGAGCTTTTCGTCATCCGCAACGTCGCCAATATGGTGCCGCCCTACGAGCCGGATGGTCATTTTCACTCGACGTCCGCAGCTCTGGAATTCGCGGTGCAGTCGCTGAAGGTCTCAGATATCGTGGTCATGGGGCATGGTCGTTGCGGCGGTATCCGCGCAGCGTTGGACCCGAATGCCGAGCCGCTGTCGCCGGGCGATTTCATCGGCCGCTGGATGGGCCTCGTAAAGCCGGCCGCCGAGCAGATCCAGAGCAATGACGTCATGACGCCGGCCGAGCGGCAGACGGCGTTGGAGCGCATCTCCATCCGCAATTCGCTCAATAATCTGCGCAGCTTTCCTGATATCAAGGCGCTGGAAGAGGAAGGGAAATTGAGCCTGCACGGTGCGTGGTTCGATATTTCGACTGGCGAGCTGTGGGTGATGGACCCCGAGACGCGCGATTTTATCCGGCCGGAAATCTGAGACCTCGATAGGGACAAACGAAAAAGACGCCCGGGCCATTTGGCCGAGCGCCTTTTATCAATTTTGTCGCCGTGATTATTGGCCGTCGATCTGCTTGCCGATATAGGCGATTGCCTGCTGGTAGACGGCTGCATCGTTCCAGCCACCGATCGCTGCGAAGTTCGGCTCGCCGGGCTGATAGCCAAGACCCGGCTGCCAGCCATGGCCCTTCAGGAAGTTTGCAGTCGAGGCCAGCGCGTCGGCGCGGGATCCGACCAGATCGACCCTGCCGTCGCCATCGCCGTCGACACCGAAATTGACGACGTTCTTCGGCATGAATTGCGTCTGGCCGATTTCGCCATGGGCTGCACCGCGGGCGGTCGGGCTAAGATAGCCTTCGCCGACGAGCTTGAGGGCGGCATAGAGCTGATCGGTGAAATAATCGGAGCGGCGGCAGTCATAAGCGAGCGTCGACACGGCGGAAAGCGTATGCTGGTCGCCCATGAAGCCACCGAAACCGGTTTCCATGCCCCAGATAGCAATGATCGGGCCGGCGGGCACGCCATAGCGCTTCTCGATTTTCGCAAACAACGGGGCATTGGCCTGCTTCATGGCCTTGCCGCGGGTAATGATCGTCTGGCCGCCGCGCTTCCTCATGAAGTCTTCGAAGGAGAGCTTGAAGCTTTTCTGACCGCGATCGGCGCGGATGGTTGGTTGATTGTAGTGCACGTTGGCAAAGGCCCGGTCGAGAACAGAGGCGCTGACGCCCTGAGCCTGGGCTTCCTGCTTGAATTGCTGCACCCAATTCTCAAAACCAGCCGACGTATTGCCACAAGCTGCCGCATTGGCCGCAAACGGCGTCACCAACAGCAACCCGCCTGCTACGAGAGCTGCCATTCCAGACTTTGTCATGCGCATTCAGAGTCCCCGAATTCTTACCGCGCGAGACGCGGTAACGGTTTTTGATGGCGCATAAGCCTTCTATTTTCCAGGCCTACACGCGGTCTTACTGTGACCGGACCATGCCAGTATCCGGCAATTCTGTCATTATCACGTTTTCGCGATCAATATTTCGCTTCACGTGAAACATTGCACCTAAGCAGCTTTGTAAAAGCCTCGCCTTTCGATGCGAAATGACGAGGCTTTTCTTTAAATCCTGCTTAGCCAGCAAAGGTTTAAGAACCGTAAATTGGTTTATAAACCGTTTAGGCCGCCTGCTTGCGCGGCTTGACGAGGCCGCGGTTGATCAGGAGTTCGGCAATCTGGATGGCGTTCAGTGCCGC
Organism: Rhizobium sp. SEMIA4064; assembly: GCF_003025035.1. Taxonomy (GTDB): domain Bacteria; phylum Pseudomonadota; class Alphaproteobacteria; order Rhizobiales; family Rhizobiaceae; genus Rhizobium; species Rhizobium paranaense. The sequence goes on along the minus strand of NZ_PYJN01000022.1, from coordinate 503,333 downwards.
GCCCTTGCGCAGATTGTCGGAGACGACCCAGATGTTGAGACCGTTTTCGACCGTCGCATCCTCGCGAATGCGCGAAATGTAGGTCGCGTCTTCGCCAGCAGACTCATAAGGCGTGATGTAGCCGCCGTTTTCGCGCTTATCGATGACGAGGCAGCCCGGGGCTTCGCGCAGGATATCGCGAGCCTGATCGGCAGTGATTTCGTTTTCGAATTCGATGTTGACCGATTCCGAATGGCCGATGAAGACCGGCACGCGCACGGCGGTGCAGGTGACCTTGATCTTCGGATCGAGCATCTTCTTGGTTTCGGCCAGCACCTTCCATTCTTCCTTGGTGTAGCCGTCTTCCATGAAGACATCGATGTGCGGAATGACGTTGAAGGCGATGCGCTTGGTGAACTTCTTCGACTCGATCGGATCGGCGACGAAGACGGCGCGGGTTTGGTTGAATAGCTCGTCCATGCCGTCCTTGCCAGCGCCGGAAACGGACTGGTAGGTGGAGATGACGACGCGCTTGATCTTGGCAAAGTCATGTAGCGGCTTCAGCGCCACGACGAGCTGCGCGGTCGAGCAATTCGGATTGGCGATGATGTTTCGCTTGGTGAACTGCGTGACGGCATCGGGGTTCACTTCCGGCACGATCAACGGCACGTCGGCGTCGTAGCGCCAGGCCGAGGAGTTATCGATGACGACGCAGCCCTGGGCACCGATCTTCGGCGAGAACTTCTTGGAGACATCGCCGCCGGCCGACATCAGGCAGATATCGGTATCGGAGAAATCGTAATTCTCCAGGTTCGAAACCTTCAGCGTCCGGTCGCCGAAGGAAACTTCGGTGCCCTGCGAGCGGGCCGATGCGAGCGCTACGACCTCGTCAGCCGGAAAACCGCGTTCGGACAGGATATTGAGCATTTCGCGGCCGACATTCCCGGTCGCGCCCGCAACTGCAACTTTGAAACCCATTTCTCAAGCTCTCTTTCTCTTCTCTCCTCTTTGGCGAGGGGGGAACCACGGTCATGACGACCGGTTCCTGTCCCCAGCCGAGCCGGGGAGAGAGCGGCAGGCCAGAGACGTCAGACGGTTTTCGTCGTCGTTTTGGCCTTGGTTTTGGAAGAAACCGGAAAACGGAACTCCTGCCCGGCAAATTCTGCCAGGTGATCGAATCTATCGATCTGTTCGAAGCGAACCATGGAGGTCTTCCTTTTCCGTCGCCGGTTCTAAGGGGTTTTCCACAGGAGTCAAGGATTTTGCGTTCCCACCGAGGCGGGAACGCGGAAATCGATCTCAGCCTCAGCGACTGCTGTTGCGCGTGGATTCGAACAGGAACCAGATGCGGCGTTCCGTCTCGTCCAGCCAATTTTCAAGAAGGCTGGCGGTGGCGACATCGCCATATTCATCGCAGACATCGTGCGTGGCGCGGATTTCGGCGGAAAGCCTGAGATTGTCGTCGGCCAGTTCGGCGAGCATATCCTGAGCGTCGACATATTCGGCATTATTGTCGGGGATGCGCTGCAGCTTGGCGATGTGGCCGATCGAACGCAACGTGGTGCCGCCGATCTTTCTGGCCCGTTCGGCCATCGGGTCCGTCATGGCGAAGATCTGCTCGCCCTGCTCATCCAGCAACAGGTGGTAATCGCGAAAATGTGGCCCGCTCATATGCCAATGGAAATTCTTGGTCTTGAGATAAAGGGAAAAGACGTCGGCCAGCAGCGCATTCAGTGCTGCGGAAATATCGCGTGTCGCTTCTTCGCTGAGATTGGTGCGCGTGCCCAGTTTCGATTTGGTATTGGCGGTATTCATGATGACGTGCTCCGTTTCGTTGGTCGCAACAGCGATCTCTCAGAGACTTTCACAGGAATTTACGGCGTTCGCTCGCAAGGGATCGCATTGCAGATAGGATCTGTCGTGAAGGTTTTCGCGGTCAAGATGTCGTTTGCAGCAAAAGTGGCTGCGGATCGACGGAAAAACCCGAACGGCAATGATAGTATGAAGACGGATGCGGTTTGGCAATTGTTGCCGGAGGTGCCGGCCGGCCGGATCGGCCATGGCATGGGGGACGCCGCTTCCCTCGTTGGGAGGAAAGCGGCTCTGCGGGATAAGCGGTTACTTCAAGCCGCCGCCGGCATAGAGGGTTTCGCCCGTCAACCAGCCGGAATCCTTCGAGGCGAGGAAAACAGCGATCGGAGCGATATCGGTCGGCTGGCCGAGGCGGCCAAGCGGTGTTTGCGAAACCATATGCTTCTCGAAATCGCTGCCGATAATGCCTGCCGCGATGACGCCTTCAGTCTCGACGCCGCCGGGCGAGATGGTGTTGACGCGGATGTTGCGTGGGCCGAGTTCCTTGGCAAGGATCTGGGTGATCGAGGTGACGGCGGCCTTGGTCGCCGTATAGACCGCAGCGGTCGGCAGGTTCATGGTAACGGCTGTCGAGGCGATGTTGATGACGTTCCCGCCTTCGGGGCCGAAATGTTTCACCGCTTCCTGCGTCGTCAGCAGTGTGCCGAGAACGTTGATATTGAATTCGCGGTGGAATTCTTCTTCGGTGATCTCTTCCAGCGCCTGGAATTGATAGACGCCGGCATTGTTGACGAGGATGTCGAGGCCGCCGAAGGCTTCCTTGGTTTCGGAAAAAAGCCGCTTCACGTCGGCGGATTTCGAAACATCGCCGTGTGCTGCGATCGCCTTGCCGCCTTTGGCGGTGATCTCGGCCACGACCTTGTCGGCGCCTTCCCGGCTCGACGCATAATTGACCACGACGGCCGCGCCTGCCTCGCCCAATGCCTTGGCGATGCCTGCGCCGATACCCTTCGATGCTCCGGTCACGATCGCGACCTTGCCTGCCAGCTTGCTCATGTTATCTCCTGTCGAGAAGGTTGTTAGATAATTTTATAACTATCGAATTGTTGACGCAGACGAGGGCCTTAGTGTGTCGACCTTCATCCCGTCCCTTTGATATTTAGATAATCATCTAACTGATACAAGAGCAGCCGTTGCGGGCGGAGGGAAAAGAATTGTCAGATGGTGGCGAGTTCCGCCATGTAGGCATTCAGGACATCGCGCCGAAGCAGCAAGTTTGCGAACTTGCCTTCCCGCACGATCTCGATGAGGCCGGCGTTTTCGAGTTCCTTGATGTGGTGCGATATCGTCGCGGCGCTGACAGCATGGCACTGCGTCAGGATGCTGCAAGGCATAGGCTCGGCGCGACCGCCGATTTCCTTCAATATCTGCACGCGGCGCGGCTCGGCGAGCGCCCGGGAAATCAACCCGAGTTGCCTTTCGCTCAGTCGCGTCTGTCCTGCATCGGTCATTGTCTTCGCCACACTCGAACGGGGAATGGATTTCCCGCAAATTCGCCGCTTCAGATATATGAATGCAGGCAATACTTGGCAACTATTCGAGGTGTGATGGTGCGTTGCGTGGCATATTGATGAGGGGAATTTTCTTTTCCCTCATCCGCCCTCGTGGTTCGAGGGCGCTGTGCGCCGCCTCACCATGAGGGCTAACCTTTTTTGGCTTCGCTCCTCGGAGTGAAGGACTTTATCCCCTGTGGCCGGGCGCGGTATGCGCTCCACCTTCATCCTGAGCTTGTCGAAGGACGAGGGTGGCCCCAAGGCCGCGGCAAAGAGGTTACTTCCCCTTCAACAGCGGCAATCTCGGCACCGGCCAGCCGGTCTCGCCGATGCGGAAGAGCAGGCCGTAGCGGGAATAGACGATCGCCACCATGAAGGAAAACCAGCCGCCGAGGGCGAGGCCGGCGATGACGTCGCTCGGATAGTGGGCGCCGATCATCACGCGCGTGGTCGCCAGCCAGAGGGCGCAGGCGATGAAGATGTAACGATAGCGCGGGAAGAGGAAGGCAAGCGCCACGAAGAAGGCGCCGATGGTGGTCGCATGGCCGGACGGGAAGCTTTCGAAGCCGGCATGGCCGTTGAAGGGCGAGAAACCGAAAGGACCCCAATCCTCAAAATGCATTGGGCGGGCACGGCCGATGGCGCGCTTCAGGAGATTGGCGATGATACCCGACAGCGTGATGGTCGTCAGCAGATAGCCGCCGATCTGACAGATGCGCAGGGCCTGGCAACGACAGCGTGGCGATTGCAACAGCCGGCTGCCGGCCCAGCCTTCGAAGAACAGAAAGGCGCTGAGCAGGATGATCCAGCCGGATTCGCCGAAATTGGTGAGCAGTTTGCCGAAGAAATGAATGGGTGGAGCGATGTTCTTGATGTTGGCGCCGACCGGCCAATCGAACAGCAGCGCCGCGAGCAAGACGACATTGGCGGTCAGGAACAGACAGATCTTCCAATGCGACGGTGCGAAGCCGCTCTTGTTCCGCCGCCACCGCCTGTCCAGAGACGTCAAGATCGCCTGCATATCCACCGCCTGTCGCCGCTACTTCCTACCCAAGTCGGCAATTACGCCCAGAGCAGTTCAGCGCCTCACGGAATCGCTGGACTGCTCTATCTTTTTGTTTTCACGCAATTCCGGACGGAAAGCGGCTCACGCACTTTCCTGGAATTGCTGTAGCAGGCTCCTGCAACAGTTTTTTTACAGATTTAAGACGGTCGGTGGTTCAGCGAAGCCCGTGGTTCAGCCGCGGCCGCGGCCACCCGTCTTTGACCACGGAAAAAACCAGGCCGAAACGGGAAAAGAGGATCGCAACGGCGAAAGCGATCCAGGCGCCGAGCGCCAGGCCGGCGGTGACATCGCTTGGATAGTGGACACCGATGATGATGCGCGAAGCGCCAAGCCAAAGGCCGATGCCGATGAACAGCAGCCGGAATCGCGGGAAAAGCAGGGCCAGAGTGACAAAGAGCGCACCCACATTGGCCGAATGCGCCGAGGGAAAGCTTTCAAACAGAAAGTCGCCGTGAAACGGCTCGAAACCGAAAATGCCGTATTGATCATAAAGAGGGGGCCGGGCGCGGCCGATCGCGTATTTCAGAAGATTGACGACGATGCTGGTCGTGAGAACGGACAGGCCGACATAGGCGATCATCCGGATGAAAAGGGCGGCCCGGTAACGGCCGTGCGTCGGTGCACGACGTAGGATGAAAAGGCCGACGGCAGACACGACGGCGATAGCGGCGAGGATCCAGGCCAGCCTGCCGATATCGGTGATGGCGCCTGCGACTGCGATCAGTTGCGGCGAGAGGTTCTTTGCAGCCTGTCCAAGTGGCGTATCGAAGACGAGGAAGGCAAGAATGACGATGTTGACCGCGGTCAGCGTGTAGCCAAGCCAAGGAAGGGGGCCATGACGGTTGCGGCGAAGGTCATAACGCCGCGCCAGCCTCTGCCAAGGCCGTGATTGCTTCTGGATTGTGCTCACCGGCGGCGATGTCGTTTCCGTGCTCATCCAACGGAAATAAGGGTCCGCCGCGCGGAGTTCAACGAAAAGCCCCCGCTCTGCAAGCCGAGAGCGAGGGCCTTTGATGTTTCACATGAAATATCAGACCGCGATTATGCCGACAGCGCCTTGAATTCGGCGAGGATGGCATCGCCCATTTCGGCGGTGCCGACTTGGCGGCTGCCAGCCGACATGATGTCGCCGGTGCGGATGCCGCTGTCGAGCACGTTGGCGATTGCCTTTTCCAGCGCATCGGCATCGGCCACCAGGCCGAAGGAGTAGCGCAGGCACATGGCGAAGGAGGCGATCATGGCGATCGGGTTGGCGATGCCCTTGCCGGCGATGTCGGGGGCCGAGCCATGCACGGGCTCGTAGAGCGCCTTGCGCTTGCCGGTCTTGGCATCGGGTGCGCCGAGCGAAGCGGACGGCAGCATGCCGAGCGAGCCGGTCAGCATGGCAGCGACGTCGGACAGCATGTCGCCGAAGAGATTGTCGGTGACGATGACGTCGAATTGCTTCGGCTGACGAACGAGCTGCATGCCGCCGGCGTCGGCGAGCATATGCTCAAGCTGCACGTCGGCATATTTTTCCTTGTGCGTCGCGGTGACGACCTGGTTCCAGAGCACGCCCGACTTCATGACGTTGCGCTTTTCCATCGAGCAGACGCGGTTGTTGCGGGTGCGTGCCAGTTCGAAGGCGACGCCGGCAATGCGCTCGATCTCGTAGGTGTCGTAGACCTGGGTGTCGATGCCGCGCTTCTGGCCGTTGCCGAGGTCGATGATTTCCTTCGGCTCGCCGAAATAGACGCCGCCGGTGAGCTCACGGATGATAAGGATATCGAGGCCGTCGACCAGTTCCGGCTTCAACGAGGAAGCCGATGCCAGCGCCGGATAGCAGATGGCCGGGCGCAGGTTTGCGAAAAGCTCGAGGTCCTTGCGCAGGCGCAGCAGGCCGGCTTCCGGGCGCACTTCGTAGGGAACGTCGTCCCACTTCGGGCCGCCAACGGCGCCGAAGAGCACGGCGTCGGCCGCAAGCGCCTTCTGCATGTCCTCTTCGGAGATGGCGACACCATGCGCATCATAGGCGCTGCCGCCGACAAGGCCTTCATCCGTAACGAAACCGGCATTCTTCGCCTCGTTCATATAGGCGATGATCTTGCGGACTTCGCCCATGGCTTCGGGACCAATGCCGTCACCCGGCAGGAGGAAGAGATTGCGCACTGTCATGGGAAAAGCCTCCGCAAAAGAAATAAGTTGCGGGTTCTTAGACCCGCCAAGAAGGCTTTTCAAGCGAGGAAGGGGCGGAAACGGTACGGTTTGGGGCTTTTGCGGCCGACCCTCGTGGTTCGAGGCTGCGCCCTTTGGGCTTCACACCTCACCATGAGGGCGGAGCGAACTATAAGCCAGGCGAGAGGACGAGCCCTCATGGTGAGGAGGCCCAAAGGGCCGTCTCGAACCACGAGGGCGGATGGCTTGCGTTGCTTTATCTTTACTCAGCCAATCCAAGCGAAGCGAGATAGGCTGCCGATGCCGGGATCTTGGACTTGTCCTTGATCTCGATGATCAGGCGCGGATTGCTGTTGAGCTTGGCAAGGGCGGCGAAGACGGCGCGCCAGTGGATATTGCCTTCGCCGAGGCTCCAGTGGCGGTCGGCATAGCCGTCGGCATCCTGCAGGTGGACGTGCTGGAGGCGGTTGCCGGCGGCGTGGACGTAGTAGTCGACCGGCGGTGCACCGGTGTAGCCGTGCGCGTAATGGGCATGGCCGGTGTCGATCGAAACGGCGACGGCGGGCGAGTTGAAGCTGTCGGCAAGACCGACGCGGATATGGGGATCCTTATCCTCGATGTTCTCGATGACCATGGTCAGGCCAATGTCTTCGGCGCGCTTCACGGCATCCTTCAACGTCAGATGCGTGTATTCAATGATCTTCTCGCGTTCACCCTTGTTGTTGTCGAGGTTGTTGTAGGACCATGACGTATAGGGGCTATGGATGACCATCTGGGTGGCGCCGATATTGGCGCAGACGTCGAGTGCCTGCAGCAGGCGCTTCGTGACGACGGCGCGGATCTCCGGGTCCTGCGAGGCGATGATGAAGCCCCAGAACGGGCCGTGGATGCCGAGGCGGCCCTGATGGCCGTCAAGCAGCTTCCTCGCGCGCTCGGCAAGCGGCGCCCAGTCGCCATTCAAGATTTCGGCTTCGACGAAGCTCTGCAGTTCCAAGTCGCGCCGCTTTTCGAGCAGCCAGTTGCGATGGGTTTCGACGTCGTCAAGCGTCATGGCGGCGCCAAGAATGGGAAGGGAAGACATGAAATGCTCCGATCGGGAGGAGGAGATGGAGGGAGCGGGAGCGGCCAGAGGGGCTCCGCAAAGGCTATATGATCCCCCTTTTTGTCGGGCATATTACAGCCGGCAAAGTCATCAGCTTGCCACGGCATGAAAACAAAAAGCCGGGCTTTTCAGCCCGGCTTCGACACGCAAATGTGATGATGAAATCGATCAGGCAGCCCAGGGATGGGATGCGGCATTCGTCTTTTCGAAGCTGTCGATCGCTTTGGCTTTTTCCAGCGTCAGGCCGATATCGTCGAGGCCGTTCAGCAGGCAATGACGCTTGAATTCGTCGAGATCGAACTTGATCGAACCGCCGTCCGGGCCGGTGATCTCAAGGTTTTCCAGATCGATCGTCAGGATGGCGTTGGAGCCGCGCGAGGCGTCGTCCATCAGCTTGTCGAGATTTTCCTGGCTGACCTTGATCGGCAGAATGCCGTTCTTGAAGCAGTTGTTGTAGAAGATGTCGGCGAAGCTGGTCGAAATGACGCAACGGATGCCGAAGTCGAGCAGTGCCCACGGGGCATGTTCGCGCGAGGAACCGCAGCCGAAATTGTCGCCGGCGACGAGAATCTTGGCATTCTGATAGGCCGGCTTGTTCAGCACGAAATCCGGGTTCGGCGAACCATCCTCATTGTAGCGGGCTTCGGCGAACAATCCCGTGCCAAGACCGGTGCGCTTGATGGTCTTCAGATAGTCCTTCGGGATGATCATGTCGGTATCGACATTCACGACCGGGAGGGGTGCTGCGACACCAGTCAACTTCACGAACTTGTCCATGGGGGTCCTGCCTTCAATTTTCGTCTATGCACGAATTATCCTGCCAATAGAGCAAATCCCGGCAAAAATGAAGGGGAATCTTGGAAATGCTCTAAACCGGGCGCCTTGGCCGCAGTTCAGGAATTGCGCGTGGATTAAGCGCATTGGAGAGCGGCGAGGCGCCGCCCTGCCCTGATCTTGGCTTAGAGGTCGATGATCGTGCCGCGGCCGTCGTTCCAAACGCGCATTTCGCGCTGAGCATTCGCCTTGGCACGCACCGGAGCAGGTTTCATCCGCAACGAAATCGCGCGGCCCACCATAAGCACGGTGAGGATGCCGCCGACAGCGAGCGTGATTGAAACGGTAAACAGCGCCAGGGCTGCAAACACGGTGATGCCGGCAAGCGCGATGAACAGGGAACGGATATTCTGCATGGTCGAGACCTCTCTACTCATGGCAATGTGGTCCTCTCTTCTTCTCTCTGCAAGAGGAGCATGGCTTTTTGTTGTCTTGCCCGTTGTTGTCTTGCTTGACGGCGGAAAGCGCGGCAAAACTGCATCATGAGCCGTCTCGCCCCTCCCCGTTCCGTCCGTCTGCGCCGCTCGGTGCTGAGTGTCCCTGCGATCAACCGCCGTGCGCTTGAGAAGATAGCCGATCTCGATTGCGACGCAGTCATCTTCGATCTCGAGGATTCCGTGGCGCCGGAGAAAAAGGCGGAAGCGCGGGAGAATTTGCGGGCTTTTTTCACCGGCTCGCTGCTTGCCGGCAAAGGAGAGGCTGGCAAGGAGCGCATCATCCGCATCAATACGCTGTCATCCGGCTTCGGTGCCGAAGACCTGGAGCTGGTGCTGGCGCTTGAGCCCGATGCGGTTCTTCTGCCAAAGGTCGACGAGCCGCAGGATGTGACTGTTGTCAGCGACAGGCTTGCCGAGGCGGATGCGCCGGAGAGCCTGCGCATCTGGGGGATGATCGAGACGCCGCGCGGCGTCTTGAATGCCGCGGCCATCGCCGAGGCCGGCCGCACACCGGGAAGCCGGCTCGATTGTTTGACCGTCGGCCTCAATGATCTGCGCAAGGAAACCGGTGTGTTGCCGCAGCCGGGCCGCACCTATCTCATGCCGTGGCTCATGCAGGTGATCTTGGCCGTCAGCGCCTATGGGCTCGACGCCATCGACAGTGTTTTCAACGATTTCAAGGATATGGAAGCCTTCGACGTCGAATGTGCGGAGGGCCGAGCCATGGGCTTTGCCGGCAAGATGCTGATCCATCCAAACCAGATCGAAGCCGCCAACCGGCATTTCGGGCCGCACGAGGCCGCTCTTGCCGAGGCGCAAGCCATTATCGCCGCTTTCGCCGATCCGGCGGCGGCCGGTCTCAATGTCGTGAACCTCGGCGGGCGCATGGTCGAGCGGCTGCATCTTGTCCAGGCGGAGAGACTGGTCCATAAAGCTCGCCTGATTTCAGAGCGTCCTTTGCGGTTGTCTACGGCCGCACCTCGGGATGAAGGCTGATAGAGCAATTCCAGGAAAAGTGCGTGAACCGCTTTCCGTCCGGAATTGTGTGAAAACAAAGAGATAGAGCAGTTCAGAGATTCCGTGAAGCGCTGAACTGCTAGGTTATGAAAGACGATTTGATGAAACTTTATCGCTTCCTTACCGGCCCCGACGACGCTTCCTTCTGCCATAAGGTGACCGCGGCGCTGAACAAAGGCTGGGAACTCTCGGGCTCGCCGACCTACGCCTTCAATGCGGCGACCGGCCTAATGCTGTGCGGCCAGGCAGTCGTCAAGGACGTCGCGGGCAAGGATTACGATCCGGAAATGAAGCTTTCGGAGCAGTAAGAGTAACAGGATCGCTTATTCAGCGGTCCGTCGCCTCTTCGGCGCTCGCCTCGATGCGTTCCATGTCCTCGTCGCTCAGGCCGAAATGGTGGCCGATTTCGTGGATCAGGACATGGGTGATGATGTCCCCGAGGGTTTCGTCGTTTTCCGCCCAATAATCGATGATCGGCCGGCGATAGAGGCGGATCTTGTTCGGCATTTCCCCGGTTTGGGCTGTGAAACGCTCCGATATGCCGCGCCCTTCGAACAGACCGAGCAGGTCGAACGGCGTTTCCAGCGCCATGTCCTCGAACACGTCGTCGTCGGGGAAATCTTCGATGAGGATGATGAGATTGCCGGTGAGCGAACGGAATTCGTCCGGCAGGTGGCTGTAAGCCTCCGTGGCCAGGGATTCGAATGTGCTGATCGAGGGGGCATGGCGGTCCCGCCAATCCTCGCTCTGGTCAATGCGGGCCATGAATGCTTCCTTCCTTAGCTGGTCATATAGAGCCTTTGTTTCGGTTTTTCGAGAGTGGATTCAGGCAGAGGAATATTTTCTCATAAAATGGTGTTGACTCTTCTTCCGACCTCTGGAATCCATAAGAACATAACAGGAACATAATTGATCTGGAGCTACCGTCATGGCTGAGGCCGCCGTGGCGCGGGAGACGCTTTTTGCCCTGCGTGAAACCATTGCCCGACTGGAAGGCAGGCCGATACCGGCGCTGGCAGCCATGGCGCATGAGACACGGGCGGCAGAGCCGGAGGCCGGTTCGGCCGATGCTGTCCAGCCGCTTGCAATAGGGGTTGCCGCTCTCGACGAGGCGATGCAGGGCGGCGTGCCGCTGGATGCGCTGACGGAGATCCGTTCGCTCGCCTTGCGTGATGCCGGAGCGGCGAGCGGTTTCACCCTTGCTCTTGCTGCCCGGCTCAGAGTGTTTGCAGGGCGGCCTCGGGGGCAAGCCGTCGGCAAAACCACGGCCGTATCGCCGGTTTTGTGGATCGGCGATACTGTCGCGGGGATGGAGGCGGGCCTGCCCTATGCGCTCGGGCTTCAGGATTTCGGATTGGAGCCGGCCGGCTTTCTACAGGCGTCGCCGCGCAAGCTGGAAGAGGCGCTATGGCTGGCGGAGACGGCGCTTGCCAGTGCGGCCTTTGCGGTCGTCATTCTGGAGGTGCGCGGCAATCCGGCCCGCTTCGGGCTGACCGAGAGCCGGCGGCTGGCGCTGCGGGCCAAGGCGGCGGGGCGGCCCTTGTTTCTGTTGCGTCAAGCGGGCGAGGAGGAGGCGAGCAGCGCTCTCTTCCGTCTCGCCGTCGAACCCGCGCCGGCCCTGGCGCGGCCCTTGCCGGACGGATCGCTGCTTGGCGGCAGCATCGGTCATCCGGCCTTTCGTCTCACCCTGGAAAAAAGCCGTAACCCGGCGCCCTTTTCCATAACCCTGGAGTGGAATGCCCATGACCGCCAGTTTGCCCCTGTCCTCGACGCTCAGCACCCTGCCTTTCCCGGTGAACACGCAGCGCATTCTGGCGCTGACCTTTCCGCACCTGCCGACCGACCGGATCGCGCGCAAGCGATGGGGTCTGTCCTGGCGTTCGACCGGTCGGCTTGAGGCGCCGCCGCTCGCCTGTGCCGGCAAGCTGAACAATGCCATGCGGCTCACCGCGCTCAATGAAAGGGCCGAGACGATCGGCCTGAAGCTCGCACAGGGCGTTGCCGAGGCGAAGGCAATCTGTCCCACCCTTGACGTCGTCGAAGAGGACCCGGGCGCGGACCGCAAACTGCTGGAGGCGATCGCCGATTGGTGCGATCGCTATACGCCGCTGGTGGCGATCGACGGCAAGGATGGGCTTTTCCTCGATATCACCGGCTGCGCCCATCTCTTCGGCGGCGAAGAGGCGCTGCTCGAGGATATTCTGATCCGAATTTCCCGGCTTGGTCTCTATGTGCGCGGCGCCATTTCCTCCGCACCGGGCCTTTCCTGGGCGGTTGCCCGCTTCGACGACAGCCGCGTTGTTCCTCCGGAGGCCATGGAAGAGGCGCTGGCGCCGCTGCCGGTCGCCTCGCTCAGGCTTGGCGAGGAAACCGTCGCCGCATTGCAGAAGCTGGGATTGAGGCAGGTGGGCGATCTCCTGGCAGCGCCGCGGGCGCCGCTGACCCGCCGTTTCGGTGCGCAACTCCTTTTGCGGCTCGATCAGGCCATCGGCCTCAACGAGGAGCCTATCTCGCCTCGTCGGCCGGTTGCGCAATTGTCAGCCGAGCGGCGGCTTGCCGAGCCGGTGCAGGCGGAAGACGATATTCTGCAGCTTGCCCGTCAGCTTGCCGAAACCTTGAAGCCGGGGCTGGAGGCCCGCGGTGTCGGCGGCCGCTCCTTCGAACTTTTGTTGTTCCGGGTCGATGGCGCTGTGTTCCGCATTGCCGCCGGCGCATCGCAGCCGCTGCGGGAGCCGAGCCGGATCGCCAACCTGTTCACGGAGCGCTTCACCGCCATTCATGACGATCTCGATGTGGGATACGGCTTTGAAATCGTCCGTCTCAATGTGCTGCAGCATGCGCCTTTCGACGCGATGCAGGGCGATTTTGTCGGAGAAGGCCGCCAGGACGCGTCGCTCGCCGCTTTTGTCGACCGGGTGGCTGCGCGGCTGGGGCCGGATTGCCTGCAGGGTTTCGAATTGCAGGAAAGCCATATTCCCGAGCGGGCCGTGCGACCGATGCCGGCCATGGGGCTTCTCGCTTCCCGGCGGCGGATAGGTAAGGAAGATGCCGGGTCTGGCTTCTTCCGCGGTGAGCGGCCGCTGCGGCTGTTTCGCATGCCGGAGCTGGTCGAAACCGTTGCCGCCGAAGTGCCCGACGGTCCTCCCCGGCAGTTTCGCTGGCGACGGATCATGCATCGGGTCAGCCGAGCCGAAGGGCCGGAGCGGCTTTCGGCGGAATGGTGGGTCGAGGAAAAGGAGGAGCCTGCCCGCGATTATTTCCAGATCGAGGATGAAGAGGGCCATCGTTTCTGGCTGTTTCGCAAGGGTCTCTACGGCCGAGGCGGAACGGCGCCGGACTGGTACATGCACGGGGTCTTCGCATGAATGCGCGCCCGAGCTTTCACGACCCCGTACCCTTCTTCGAGATCGGGGTGAGAACGAATTTCTCCTTTCTCGAAGGCGCCTCGCATCCGGAAGAAATAGTGGCGCAAGCCGCTATCCTGAAACTTTCGGGGTTTGGAATTGCCGACCGCAATTCGGTTGCAGGCGTCGTCAAGGCGCATGCGCATACCAAAGTTCTCCGAGAAAAATATGAAGAGGCCGCTAGGAACAACAGGGAGCTTCGAGCCAAGGGGGAGCCGGAAAAGCCCCTCCTGAAGCCGGTTCCCTTCCAACCCGGCGCTCGCCTGGTGTTTTCGGACGGTACGCCCGACATCCTTGCCTATCCGCAGAACCGCAAGGGCTGGGCGCATCTCTGCCGGCTGTTGAGCGCCGGCAATCTGAGCGGCGAGAAAGGCGTCTGTATCCTCAATGAAAGCGACCTCATGGAATGGGGCGACGAGATGATGCTGGCCCTTGTTCCTGATGCTGATAGCGTCGAGACGTCGGAGGGGCAGGCCAAGCTGGAACAGTGCCTAGCGCGACTATGGGCCCGCTTCGGCCGCAAGCTCCATCTGGTCCTGTCGCCGGCCTATGATGGTAGGGATCGGCTGGTCTTTGCTACGCTCTCCATCATCGCATTGCGCAACGGCGTGCGGCTAATCGCCAGCAACCAGCCGCTTTATCACGCGACCGAACGCAAGCCGCTTGCCGATATCGTCGTTTCGATCCGCGAGCATGTGCCGATCGCCGAGGCCGGCTTCAAACTGGCGGCCAATGCCGAACGCTACATGAAGAATGCGGTCGAGATGGCACGCTTGTTCCGGGATTATCCGAAGGCGATCACCAATACGCAGAAGTTTTTTAGCCGGCTGTCTTTTTCGCTGGACGAGTTGAAGCACAATTATCCCGACGAAAGCATTGATGGCGAGACCGTTGCGGAGACGCTGAAGCGACTGACGTGGGAGGGGGCCAGAAGGCGCTTTCCTGAAAAGATTCCCGAAAAGGTCTCGATGCAGATCGAGCATGAACTCAAGCTCATTCGTGAGCGGCAATATGAGCCTTATTTCCTGACGGTGCACCGCATCATGGAGTTTGCCCGTAGCGCGAATATCCTGTGCCAGGGACGGGGATCGGCGGCCAATTCGACGGTCTGTTATTGCCTCAGGATTACCGAGGTCAATCCGGAAATAACAAGCTTGCTCTTCGAGCGTTTCATATCGACGGAACGCGAGGAGCCGCCTGATATCGATGTCGATTTCGAGCATGAGAAGCGTGAAGAGGTCATCCAATTCATCTACAAGCATTACAAAAAGGAGCATGCCGGGCTGACGGCGGCGGTCACCAGCTATCGGGCGCGCTCGGCCGGTCGCGAAGTCGCCAAGGCTTTCGGCTTGTCCGAGGATGTGCAGTCTGCCCTTGCAAGCGGTGTCTGGGGCTGGTCGACGGAGGAGTTGTCCGAACGCGAGGCGAAGATTGCCGGTCTTGATCTCAAGGACAAGACGACACGCAACGTCCTTTCCTACGCCACGACTCTGATGGGGTTTCCGCGGCATCTGACCCAGCATGTCGGCGGTTTCGTCATCACCCGGGATCGATTGGACGAGGTGGTGCCGATCATGCACACGGCGATGGACGATCGCTATATGATCGAGTGGAACAAGGACGATCTCGACAATCTCAACATACTGAAGATCGACGTGCTTGCGCTCGGTATGCTGACCTGTCTCGCCAAGGCTTTCGATCTGTTGCTGCTGCATTACGATGTGAAGAAGCAGCTCGCCGATCTTGGTAGCGGCGAATATCCCGATCGCATACCGGTCTACGACATGATCTGCCGCGCCGATACGATCGGCGTCTTCCAGATCGAAAGCCGGGCACAGATGAGCATGCTGCCGCGTCTCCGTCCTCGCAAATTCTATGATCTGGTCATCGAGGTGGCGATCGTCCGGCCCGGTCCCATCCAGGGCAACATGGTTCACCCTTATCTCAAGCGGCGGGATGACATTCTTCATAATAGGCCGATCGAATACCATCGTCCGGAATTGAAAGCGGTCTTGGAAAGAACATTGGGAGTTCCCCTGTTTCAGGAGCAGGCGATGCAGATTGCCATTACAGCGGCCGGATTCTCGCCCGCCAAGGCCGATCGGCTACGCCGTTCCATGGCGACATTCAAACGAACGGGGAAGGTTGACGAATTCAAGCAGGACCTGGTTTCGGGCATGGTCGCGAACGGTTACCCTCGGGACTTTGCGGAGCGCTGTTTCAGCCAGATTGAAGGCTTCGGCGAATATGGCTTTCCCGAAAGCCATGCGGCGTCCTTTGCGCTTCTCGTCTACGCCTCTTCCTGGCTCAAGGCCTATTATCCCGATGTCTTCTGTGCGGCGATCCTGAATGCCCAGCCTATGGGCTTCTATGCGCCGGCGCAGCTCGTGCGCGATGCGCGTGAGCATGGTGTCGAGATGCGGCCGGTGGATGTCA
The DNA here is from genome assembly GCF_003025035.1 of Rhizobium sp. SEMIA4064. Lineage (GTDB taxonomy): Bacteria > Pseudomonadota > Alphaproteobacteria > Rhizobiales > Rhizobiaceae > Rhizobium > Rhizobium paranaense. Next base: position 487,539 of record NZ_PYJN01000022.1, on the reverse strand, counting down.
ATCATTCCAGTTGGGATTGCCTGCTGGAGAAGGCGCGTTTCGATCAGGATGCCGTCGAGCCGCGTCATGCGTCGATGCGCGAGATCATCAAGGCGCAATGTGCCGTCCGCCTCGGCTTCCGGCAGGTCAAAGGTTTGTCCGAGGATGAGATGGAACAGCTCGTCGAGCGCCGCGGCGATGGCTATCGGTCCGTGCGCGATCTTTGGCTGCGCTCCGGGCTTGCCAAGTCCGCTATCGAGCGCCTGGCCGATGCCGATGCCTTTCGCTCGATCGGCCTCAGCCGTCGCGAGGCGCTATGGGCTGTCAGGGCGCTCGATGTCGGCAGCGCCGCGGAAAAGCTTCCCCTCTTCGATCTTGCCGATCGGACCGACCTGCAAGTCGAGCCCGCAGTTTCCCTGCCGGAAATGCTCCCCGGCGAGCAGGTGATCGAGGATTATCGCTATCTTTCGCTGTCGCTGAAGGCGCATCCGGTGTCCTTCCTGCGTGCGGATTTCGCCCGACTGGGCATCGTGCAGAACCGGGATTTGCCCAATGTTCCTAATGGTAGGATGGTGACGATTGCCGGGCTGGTGCTGGTGCGGCAGCGACCGGGATCGGCGAAGGGCGTGATCTTCATGACGCTGGAGGACGAGACCGGCGTCTCCAATGCGATCGTCTGGCCGAAGATGTTCGAGAAATACCGGGCCATCGTGATGGGCGCCCGGCTGGTCAAGATACGCGGCCGCTTGCAGAGCGAGAGCGGTGTCATCCATGTGGTGGTCGATTATATCGAGGATATGACACCAGCGCTGGGGATCCTGCAACGCGAAGCCAGGCGGTTCGGCGTCAACGATCGGGCGGATGAGGCCCTGCGTCCGACCATGGATCATCGGCAAAAGAAGCGGCTTGCCGAAAGCCGGTCGGTGCGCGAGCAGACTGCTGAGATAGCGGCAGATGGCCGCAGCACTATCGCCCAGACGGCAAGCGTCATGCCGCGAGGCCGTAACTTCCATTGATGCGCCGGATGTTAGGGCTCACGCTGAAGTGACCTTGTCCGGCTTGCCCGCTGGAAAATGAATCGATTTTTCTTGACAAAGATCGTCTTCTTTCGCAGATAACAAGACAGCAGATGTCATGTTTGACGGGCTGAGCGAAGAATGCTGGTTTGCAGTTGTAATTACATCACCGACAAGGAAATCCGGGAGACGATTATCGAGCTCCTCGATCAGGATTGTTGGCAGCTCATCGTTCCTGCCAAGGTCTATCACGCCATGTCGAAGCGTGGCCGTTGCTGCGGCTGTTTCCCGAATGTCGTCGACATCATTATACAGACGACCGAGGACTATCATGCCCGCCGCCACTCGACGGAGGCGGAAATATTTGATTTCATGTCCCGCTTGAAAAAATTTCATGAAGACAACAGGAGAGCGGACATTGAAAGGCGACAAAAAAGTCATCGAGCGGCTTAACGAGGCCCTATTTCTCGAACTCGGTGCAGTTAATCAATATTGGGTTCATTACCGGCTTCTGGAAGATTGGGGCTATACCAAGCTTGCCAAGAAGGAGCGCGCGGAATCCATCGAAGAGATGCACCACGCCGATCGCCTCGTCGCTCGGATCATCTTCCTCGAAGGACATCCGAACCTGCAGACGCTGGCGCCGCTGCGCATCGGCCAGAACGTCAAGGAAGTGCTGGAGGCCGATCTCGCCGGCGAATATGATGCCCGCACCGCCTACAAGAAGTCGCGCGATATCTGTCACGATGCCGGCGACTATGTCTCGATGAAGCTGTTCGAAGAGCTGCTGGCGGACGAGGAAGGCCATATCGACTTCCTGGAAACCCAGATCGAACTGCTCGAAAAGATCGGCGAGGCCAAATACGGCCAGCTCAACGCCGATTCCGCTGATTCTGCTGAATAATTGGCTTGGAGCAATTCCAGGAAAAGTGCGAAGCGGTTTTCCGTCCGGAATTGCGTAAAAACAAAGTGATAGAGCGGTTGTTAGATGCTGTGAAAAGCTGAACCGCTCTATTGCTTCCGGCCGCCTGAAAGGTGGCCGGAACGCCCTCAATCTTCCGCCTTCAGACCGGCCAGATGTTGGAATTCGGCGACGACCTGTTCGTAGACCGACCGTTTGAACGCGACGATCAGGCCGGGCAGCTCTGCCATCGGCTTCCAATCCCAGGCATCGAATTCCGGCTCATGACCGCCAGGCGGCGGGTTGATGGCGATTTCGCTCTCGTCGCCGTCGAAGCGGAAGGCGAACCAGCGCTGGGTCTGGCCGCGGAATTTTCCCCTGAGGCCGATGCCGATCAACTGCGGCGGCAGATCGTAATTGATCCAGTCCTTGGCTTCGGCGAGCAGGGTCACGGTCTTCATGCCGGTCTCTTCGTAGAGCTCGCGATAGGCCGCCGCCAGCGGGTCTTCGCCCTCGTCTATGCCACCCTGCGGCATCTGCCAGAGATGCGGAGAGCCGTCATATTCGGAATTGCCGTCCGGGATGCGCTTGCCGGCCCAGACCAGCCCATCGCGGTTGAGCACCATGATGCCGACGCAAGCGCGATAGGGCAGGTCTTCAGCTCTGACGGGGAAGTGGCTCTTGCTCATGATTATCCTCTAAGCCTCAGGGATGTTTTGGGTCGTCGGCGAGGGCGGAGACGGCGACGATCTCAATGCCGCGCATGGCTGCCTCCTCGCTCCATTTGCTAATGGCGTCGACGCTCTCGTCGAAAGCGGATGCAACGCCGATTGCCGATCCATTGCGGCGCGCGATGCGCTCCAGCTCGTCGAGCTTCTTCAGAATGGCATCCTGCTTCAATTCTCCGTCGAGCTGCAGATCCGCAAAGGCATGCGGCATCTCCAGCGCCTTGGCGATAGTACCGGATTTGGACTGCGCCGAGGAGCCGTCGTCGAGGAACAGCAGGCCGCGCTTGCCGATATCGCGCATGACGGGTTCCATGGCGCCGGCATTCGACAGGAATCGCCCGCCGAGATAGTTCATCACGCCGGTATAATTGGTGATTTCGGCCATGGCCTTGTGCAGGTCTTCGATATTCTTGGCCGCCGGCTGCGAGGTCAGAAGCGTATCCGGTCCCGGATTGTTGCTGGGATAATCGAACGGCTCGAAAGGTACCTGGATCAGAATCTCATGGCCGCCCCGCCGCGCCTCCTGCATCCAGCGCTGCAGACTGTTGCCGCTGGCGGCAAAGGCGAGCGTGATATCCTCCGGCAGTTTCTCGATGGCGCGCTGCGTGCCGGTCTGGCTGAGGCCGAGGCCGCTGACGACGATGGCGATGCGCGTGCCGCGGGCGCCGGACCATGGCCGCGCATATTGGTCCATCGGTCTCAAGCCACCGGGCGCGGTAATCGGCAGCTTGCCGAAAGGCGAATCCTCCAGCAGGCTGTCGTTCGGCGTTGCCGCCATGCGCGGATCCTGGCCGACCTGATTGGCATTGATCAGTACGGGGCCATCGCCATCGCGGGTGTTCGGGCTGAACATGGTCACAACGGAACCATCGCTGGTGATGACCCGATGCGTATCGGCGCCGGATTGCGGATCGACCTGCTTCAGGCCCGGGGTTTGATCGGCTGTAGCCTGCTTATCGTCGGCTTGAGGCGGCGATACCTTCGCTGTGGTCTCGACGGGGGGAGTTTTCTGCAGGTTGTCGCGCAGCAGTGCCGAATAGAGCGAAAAACTGGCGATCGCGATCAGGCAGAAGCCGGCGAGGATGCGCCCGAAGGGCGGACGCCGCGGCTTGCGGCCAGAGCCGCGGTTCTGGCCCAGCGGTGCATGCAAATCCGTTCCCAAAGTCCGTATCCACCCCAAAAGGGAAACTGTCTGCCCCTGTGCCTTCCGCTGTCATGCAACCATCAAAGCGGAAGGACGCTCCAGATTCAAAACACTCAAGCAGATCCAAAATGGATTTCGAATAAGATCCTGCTTATTCAAATAGTTAGAGCGAGATGAGATGAGTCACCTCGCTCTTGATATGAACGCGCCGGGTCTGTTTCCAGCCCGGCGCTATTTCCTTACTTGGAGGAAACCGCCTTTTCCGGGTTCGGCGGGAAGGACGGGTCGGTCTTTGCGCCACGCAACAGGTCGAGCGCGTAGTTGAGCTGGACGTCGTCCTTCGGATCCGGCGGCACGTAGGCGGCCGAGCCGGAGCCCTGATCGGTTTCGCTCTGGCCCTTGATGTGGCCCGGCAGGCTGGATTCGCCTTCCGTCACCAGCTTGCCCTTCAGGTCATCCGGCAGCGGCTCGTCGACCTTGACGTCAGGCGTAATACCGGTGCCCTGGATCGAACGGCCCGACGGCGTGTAATAGAGCGCCGTCGTCAGACGCAGCGCGCCGTTGCCATCGCCAAGCGGGATGATGGTCTGCACGGAGCCCTTGCCGAAGGATTGGGTGCCGAGAACGGTGGCGCGGCGCAGATCCTGCAGGGCGCCGGCAACGATTTCCGATGCCGATGCCGAACCGCCGTTGATGAGCACGATGATCGGCTTGCCGTCGGTCAGATCGCCCGGGCCGGCGTTGAAGCGGCGGGTTTCGTCCGGGTTGCGGCCGCGGGTCGAGACGACTTCGCCACGCTCCAGCACATCGTCAGCGACGTTGATCGCCTGGTCGAGCAGACCGCCCGGATTGAGGCGCAGGTCGAGGACATAGCCCTTCAACTTGTCAGCCGGGATATCCTTCTTGATCTTGGCGATCGCGGCTTCCAGGTCCGGCGTGGTCTTTTCGGTGAAGGAGATGATGCGGAGATAACCGACATCGCCGCCCTCTTCGCGCGACTTGACGGCAGCAACGGCGATCACGTCACGGATGATGGTGAGTTCGATCGGCTTGTCGGCGCCCTTGCGCATCAGCGTCAGCTTGATCGGCGTCTTGACGGCGCCGCGCATCTTCTCGACGGCGTCTTCCAGCTTGAGGCCGCGGACCGACTGGCCGTCGATGGCGGTGATGTAGTCGCCGGCGAGAACACCGGCTTTGGCGGCGGGCGTGTCGTCGATCGGCGTGATGACCTTGACCAGGTCGTTGTCCATGGTCACTTCGATGCCGAGACCGCCGAATTCACCCTTGGTCTGGGTGCGCATATCGTCGGCGTCCTTGGCATTCATGTAGCTCGAATGCGGGTCCAGCGAGGACAGCATGCCGTTGATGGCGGCTTCAATAAGCTTGTCTTCCTGGGGCGGCGTTACGTACTGCGCGCGCACACGTTCAAAGACGTCGCCGAAAATCGACAGTTCCTTGTACGTGGAAGCGCCTGCGGCTTCCGCCGGCGCTACCGCCGTGTAGATGACGCTCATCGCGGTCGCACCCATCAATGCGCCAACGAGAACAAGAGAAGCCCTACGTATCATTGCGTGCCTTTCCAGTGTCTTTGGAGGTCCACCAAGGCCGAGAATCGACCGGCTTCCCATCTTTTCGAAATTCAATGTAAAGCGTTGGCCGATCCGTTTCCAGCGCCAATGCAGTCGCGCTCGCGACTCTTTTTTGGCCCATCACAGCAAGCGGTTCGCCAGCGAAGACAAATTTGCCCAGACGCGTCTTGATCGCGTCCATTCCCGACAGCACCATATGGTAGCCGTCGCCGGTATCGAGAATAACCATCTGGCCATAGCTGCGAAACGCGCCGGCGTAAACGACCGTCCCATCGGCGGGAGCGGTGACGAGCACATCGGGGCCGGTTGCGACGGTCAGGCCCATCGCCGTATGCCCCGTACCATCATCGTCGCCGAACTGGCGGAGAATATCACCCGCCACAGGCAGCTCCAATTTCCGTTTAAGGTCGGAAAACGGATATGCGGGCGCAATGCGGTTTTTATCGGGCACACCGTTTTCGGCCAGGGCCTTTGCCTGTTCGCGCTGCTGATCGGTCATCTGCTCGCGGCGGGCCTCTTCCGCGCGGGCCGCGGCGGCGGCATCGCGCACCGAGCCGATCTGGCTTTCCAGCGACGCGACGAGGCCCTCGAGACTGGTCGCCTGGCCCGCCAATTCCTCGGAACGCTTGCGCTCGGCATCCAGTTTGGCGGCGTTCTCATGGCTGAGCTTGTCGTTTTCGGCGATCAGCATGTCCATGCGCCGTTCTTCCTCCAGACTGTTGGTCATGGTGGCCGTGAGATCAGCCTTTTCTGCCGCGGTGGCGGCATGCAGCTTGGTGAGATCGGTGAGGTCGGCGATGAGCTTGTCCGTCTCCTTGCGCATGCCGGGAACGACGGCGCCGAGCAGGATGGCGCTACGCACGGAAGCAAGCGCATCGTCGGGCGTCACCAGCAGCGCCGGCGGCGGGTTGCGGCCCATGCGTTCCAGCGCGCCCAGAACTTCGGCCAGCAGCGCACGGCGCTCATGCAGCGATTGGCGGATCTTGTCTTCCTTGACCGCGAGATCGGTCAGCGTCTTTTCGCTCTGCTGAATCTTGCGGTCCATATCCCTTCGGCGGGCGGCGCTGTCAATCAACGCTTGGCGCAGGCTGTCGGTGCTCTTGTCGAGCGAAGCGATGCTGTCTTCCAGGGCTTTCGTCTTGTCGGAGGAAAGGCTGATCGTCTTTGATAATTCCTGCAGCTCGGCGCGGGTCTGGTCGCGCTTCCGAGCAAGGTCGGCGGCCGGATCTGGCGCCTGTTCCGGCTGCTGCGCCGATGGTGCGGTCGATGTGGCGACGGGCTGATCGTCTTTGGTTGGCGCGAGAGCGGGCGAAGCACCGTCATCTTCCTGCGCCAGGGCCATGTCCCGGAATTGAAACGGACTTTCCAGATAGACGCCGACGCCAAGGCACACTGCCAGGGAGGGCAGCAGCAAGCGGAAAAGCGTGGGCGGGGTTTTTCTCATCCAGTCGTTTGGGCTTAGCCCCTTCAAATCGCGTGAAATTAAACCGGTTTGGCGCGATTATCTAGGAAGCATCATCAATTTTGCGGCGGGAATCAAAACACGCCTGTGTGAGCGTTCCGTTAACGCAAAATATCGGAAAGCCAAACTGTTTTCGAGCTTTTCGATTCCAAGCAGAAGACATCAAACCCGGTGGTACGGGTGGCCGGACAGAATGGTGACGGCGCGGTAGAGCTGTTCGGCGATGAGAATGCGCACAAGCTGGTGCGGCCAGGTCATTTTGCCGAGGCAGATGGTCGCGTCGGCCTTGTCGTAAAGGGAGGGGTCGAGACCGTCGGCACCGCCGATGGCAATCGTAAGATCGCGCTTGCCCTGATCGCGGAATGTGCCGAGCAAAGTGGCAAAGGCTTCGCTGTCTAGCGCCTTGCCGCGCTCGTCGAGGAGGATGAGGACGCCGCCGTCCGGATGCGCTTTCTGCAACAGGACCGCTTCTTCGCGCTTGCGCGTCTCGCCGTTGGATGCGCGGCTTTCGGCGACTTCGGTCATGCGCGCCAATTCGAGGCCGATTGCCGGACCAGCCTTGGCGAAACGGTCGAGATAGCGGGCCGCAAGATCCTTTTCAGGGCCGGTTTTCAACCGTCCCACGGCAAAAAGACCTATCCGCATTCCCGCTCCCAAGCATATCCGCCATCATGGCGGCACAAATATAGATCGTTGCCGGACAAACATGTCCGGCGATTCGATACTACTAACCGGGACCGGGAATAATGCCCGGAACAGGTTAGTGCAGCGTGCCTTCGTCGAGATCGGGTGCTGCCCACATCTTTTCGATGTTGTAGAACTCGCGAATCTCGGGACGGAACACGTGAATGATGATGTCACCCGTGTCGATCAGCACCCAGTCGCCGCCTTCCAGGCCTTCGACGCGGGCATTGCCCAGGCCTTCGTCCTTGAGGTCGGTGATCAGATGGTCGGCGATCGCCAGGACATGCCGGTTCGAGCGTCCGGAGACGACGACCATGTGGTCTCCAAGCGCGGACTTGCCAGCAATGTTGATGGTGACGATATTTTCGGCCTTGGAGTCCTCGAGGCTTACGAGGACGGCTTGCAGGGCGCGGGCAGCGGCATCGACGCCACGTTCCGGGCTCTTCGGGATAACGACAGGCGTTCTTCCCTTGGCGTGTACTGTTGTCAGTGCTCTTCCTTCCTTGAGTAACAGAACAGGCACATGATCTGAGTCGATCACGCCTTAAAGATAGGCACCAAAGCATTAAGGTTTCAAGACGCTGGTTGTCATCTATTGGACGTAAAGACAAGCTTTTGTGGTATTTTTCACCGCTTTCGCACCATATATGGGCAATTGTCCACGCAACTCCTCAACGGAGGCGCCAACTCACGTTAGGTGATGTAAAATTCGGCAGAGGCCGCCGCCCTCCCGCTTCCCATGTACAGGCGAGCCAAGGACGCGTATACACAGGAGCAGATCGAAACGCTCCGACGCCATGACCAAAGCCCCGCAACAGTCCCTGAAGCCCATTCTCCGGATCAATTTTCCGGGACAGGACCGGCTTGGTCGCGGCAAGATGGAACTGCTTGAACATATTCGCGAAACCGGCTCGATCTCGGCGGCCGGCCGGGCCATGGACATGTCCTATCGCCGCGCCTGGCTGCTGATCAGCGAATTGAACCATATGTTCCAGGAGCCGGTGGTCGAATCCCAGCGCGGCGGCCAGAATGGCGGCGGCGCTGCATTAACGCCGTTCGGCGAGGAATTACTGCGGCGGTTCCGCGGCATGGAGAACTCTGTACGGGCAGCGATTGCCGGCGATCTCGAATGGCTGGAGGCCAATCGCAACCCCGCAGAGGCCGCCGCAGAGCCGCAAACAGAGTCCTGATCGCGCTTACGATTCGAGCGCTACGGTCTTGATGACCGCATGGACGGGCAATCCGATCTGCAGACCCAACCGTTCAGACGAAAACTGCGTGATGCGGGCAAGTACGGTGTCGCCGCCGCAATCCACCTTTACTTCCACGGTGCCGTCGGCGGCTGTGCCAATGGCAAGCACCCGGCCTTCGAGGATATTGAGGGCGCTGAGACCTTCTGGCCGCGCCGTTGCCAGTATGACGTCGCGGGCGGGGATATGGACGCGAACGGTCTTGCCGATTGCAGCCGCTTCGCCGGGTACGAAGAGCTTTGCCGCTCTCAGCGCCACGATGGTCAGGCGGTGCTCGCGGTCGATATGTTCCACGCGGCCTTCGAGCAGAACGCCGGCTTCGCGACGGTCGATAGCCTGCGGGCCGGAAAGCTGGCTGAAGATGTCGACCGCCGCTCCCGTTGCCTCCACCTTGCCGTCGCGCATCATAACGACACGGTTGGCCAGCCGCGCTACCTCGGCGATGGAATGGCTGACATAGATGATCGGCACCTTCGTCTCGTCGCGGAGCCGTTCGAGATAGGGCAGGATCTCGGCTTTGCGGGCCTCGTCGAGTGCGGCCAGCGGTTCGTCCATCAGCAGCAACCGCGGTGACGACAGCAGGGCGCGACCGATGGCGACACGCTGCTTTTCGCCGCCGGAAAGTTTCGCAGGCCGTCGATCGAGAAGCGTTTCGATGCCGAGGAGATCGACGACTCCATCGAAGCTTTCGCTGCGTGCGCTCTTCGGCGCGAACCACCGGCCGTAATTCAGGTTCTGCCGCACGGAAAGATGCGGAAACAGCCGCGCTTCCTGAAAGACATAGCCGAAATGGCGGCGGTGGCGCGGGACGAAGACATCGGCGTCGGTATCTGCGAGCACTGTGCCATCAAGGTCGACGCGGCCATGATCGGGTTGGATCAGGCCGGCGATGATGCGGATGATCGAGGTCTTGCCGGAGCCGGAGCGGCCGAACAGGGCCGTGACGCCGCCGTCGGAAGTGAAAGCGGCCTCGAGCGAGAAAGCGCCCAATCGATGGCGGATGTCGACGGTCAGCGTCATTCCCAATCCACCCTCTTGCCGGCGAGATAAGCGAGGAATTCGGAGGCGAGCAATGCCACCATGGAAATGACGATGGCGACGATCGTCAGCCGCAGCGCACCGGCATCGCCGCCGGGAACCTGCGTAAAGGTGTAGATCGCCGACGACAGCGTCTGTGTTTCGCCTGGAATGTTGGAGACGAAGGTGATGGTGGCGCCGAATTCGCCCATGGCCTTGGCGAAGGACAGGATCATGCCGGCGATGATGCCGGGCAGGATCAGCGGCAAGGTCACGGTGAGGAATATCCAGAGCGGGCTGGCACCAAGCGTACCAGCGGCCTCCTCAAGTTTGCGATCGACCGCTTCGATCGACAGGCGGATGCTTCTGACCATCAGCGGAAAGCCCATCACGCCGCAGGCAAGTGCTGCGCCGGTCCAGCGGAAGGAGAAGACGATACCGAGATATTGGTCGAGCAAAGCACCGATCGGGCCTTTGCGGCCAAAGAGGATGAGGAGGATAAAGCCGGTGACGACGGGCGGCAGGATCAGCGGCAGGTGGATGATGCCGTTGAAGATCGATTTACCCCAGAATTTACCGCGCGCAAGCACCATCGCGGCGGCAATGCCGAAGGGCAGGCTCACCAGCATGGCGACGGTCGAGACGCGCAGGCTCAGCTCGATCGCCGTCCATTCATCGCTGCTCAAACCCAATGCGTCCAAGTCCGGCCTCGCAAAGACATGTCAGGCCCGCCATTAGCCGGCGAGCCTGTAGAGATGAGCTTTTTGCCTACGGTCGAGCGATAGCGCTCAGCGCTTCAGAACCGTAAAGCCTTCATGCTCGAAGAACGGAACAGCCTTAGCCGATTTCAGATAATCGACATAGGCCTGCGTGTCTGGATTGGTGCTGCTGGCCGTGATCGCGATCGGATAGATGATCGGCGGATGGCTGTCTTCCGGAAAGGTGCCGACGACGGCGACGCCCGGATCGGCGGAAACGTCGGTCTGGTAGACGATGCCGTAGGGCGCTTCGCCGCGTGAAACCAGCGCGAGCGCGGCGCGCACGCTTTCAGCACCGGCGACCTTCTTCTCGACGGAAGACCAGACGCCAAGCTTTTCCAGCGCCGCTTTGCCGTATTTGCCTGCCGGCACCGATTCCGGCTGGCCGATCGCCAGGCGTCCATCGCCGAGAAGGCCTGCAAGGTCCATACCCTGCTTCACCTCGACGGGCTTAGCCTTGTCCTTGGCGGAGACGAGAACGATCTTGTTGCCGAGCAGGTTGACGCGGCTGTCGTCCTTGATCAGCTTTTTCTTGGCGACATAGTCCATCCAGTCGGTGTCGGCGGAGATGAAGACGTCGGCCGGCGCACCGTTTTCGAGCTGCTTGGCCAGAGGTCCGCTTGCTGCATAGGAGACGGTGACCTGCTTGCCGGTTTCCTTGGTGAAGGCAGCGTCGATGTTATCCAGCGCGTTTTTCATGCTCGCAGCGGCAAAGACGGTGATCTTGTCGGCGGCAAAGGCCGGCGCAGGAATTGCGGATATGCCAAGCCAGGCGGCGGAAAGGGCGGCGATTGCAAGTTTGATCCATTGGCGGCGGCTCGAGGCCATCATGCTTCTCCCGAAAGGTGTCGTCGTATTGCGAGAGATATAACGACCGAAGAAGCTTGGCTAGGGATATATTTTGGAAAACATAGCGTTGTTGAGGGACGTAACTCTACGAATTTTATAGGGATTTGCCTTTGGGGCGCATATTGGGCTGCTTTGTTACTGCAGAAATGCATGGCTTGATTCGCTCAGCGCACTGGCAAACGCTCACGGCGTAAGACGTAACGTTAAGAATCGTGCAATTTCACAGGAGTTTTCAGGCGTGCTATTCTTGAGACAGCCCAGGGTTCCTGGTCAGATCATGAAAAAGAAGCGTTTTTGGGCAGATCGTTTTCATAGCTATGATGATAATGCATTGCTGCATTGCGCTATCAGCGTTTTATCATTTGGTCAAATCTGCTAAAACATAATCATCGAAACGGCGATCTCCTCCTCCCAATGCCTTTCGATATGGATCAGCAACTCTCCTCCTCCCAGTTGCTGATCAGGTTTGAAAGCCCGACGGATCTCCTCCCCCGTCGGGCTTTTTCATTTTGGAGGTTTTTCCGAAAAATTTAGAGTCGATATTGCGTCCAGAGCGGTCCAGCGTTTCAAGGAATTGCCTTCCCGCTCTATCCCTTTGTTTTGACGCATTCCGGACGGAAAACCGCTGCGCACTTTTCCTGGAACTGCTCTAAGCGGTCATTGTGCTGCGCGCAGGGCGGTAGAGCTCAATGTCGAGCGCCGGCCGTGGATGAAGGTCCAGGCGGGCGCCGGTTTTTTCCACAAGACCCGGGCGTCGTCCTCGTCGACGCGCGCGTAGTGAAACGTCTTGGCCATTTTTGCGGAGAGATAGGACAGCGTCGATCCCGGCCGGTCGATGACGGCGATCGGAAAGGTGCGGGCAATCTCCTGCCATTTCTGCCAGCGGTGAAACGTATTGAGGCTATCGGCGCCCATGACCCAGATGAAGTGAACGTGGGTATTGCGCGCCTTGACGTAGGCGAGCGTATTGGCCGTGTAGCTCATACCGAGCGTCTGCTCGAAAGCCGTCACCTTGATGCGCGGATCATGGGTGATCGCCTCGCTGAGCGCGATGCGTTCGGCAAGCGGCGCGAGATGATTACGGCTCTTCAGCGGATTGCCCGGCGTTACCATCCACCAGAGTTGGTCGAGGCCGAGCCGGCGGAGTGCGATTTCAGCCACCAGGGCATGGCCCTGATGCGGCGGATTGAAGGAGCCGCCGAAAAGACCGACTACCATGCCGCGTTCGGCATGTGGCATGCGCTGATAGCGGTAATCGATCTCTTCTCTATGCACGTCAGGCCCGTATCTGTCCGGTGCCGCGCACGCGATATTTGAAGGAGGTAAGCTGTTCCACGCCGACCGGCCCGCGCGCATGCATCTTGCCGGTGGCGATGCCGATCTCCGCGCCCATGCCGAACTCGCCGCCATCGGCAAATTGCGTCGAGGCGTTGTGCAGCAGGATCGCCGAATCGATCTCGGTGAAGAAGCGTTCGACGACTGCGGCATCCTCGGCAATCACGGCTTCGGTGTGGTTCGACGAATATTTGCCGATATGGGCGATGGCGCCGGAAATGCCGTCGACCAGCGCGACCGAGATGATCGCGGCCAGATATTCGGTCGACCAGTCCTCTTCCGTTGCCGCCTTGAGGCCGGGCATCAGCTTGAGCACATCGGCGGAACCGCGGATTTCGCAGCCTGCCGCGGCAAGGCCATCGAGCAGCGGCTTCAAATGGGTGGAAGCGACCTTCGAATCGACCAGCAGCGTTTCGGCCGCGCCGCAGATGCCCGTGCGGCGCATCTTGGCGTTGACGACGATGGATTTAGCCATTTCCAGATCGGCCGAGGCATCGATGTAGATGTGGCAGAGGCCTTCCAGATGCGCGAAGACCGGCACGCCTGCCTCGGTCTGGACGCGAGCGACGAGGCTCTTGCCGCCGCGCGGCACGATAACGTCGATATTGCCTTCGAGGCCGCGCAGCATGGCGCCGACGGCGGCGCGGTCGCTGACGGGCACGAGCTGAATGGCGTGCTCCGGCAGGCCCGCCGCCTTCAGCCCTTCGACCAGGCATTCATGAATCGCCTGGGACGACCGGCGCGAATCGCTGCCGCAGCGCAGGATCACGGCATTGCCGGCCTTCAGGCACAGCGCGCCGGCATCGGCGGTGACGTTCGGCCGGCTTTCGAAGATAACGCCGATGACGCCGAGCGGGGTGCGCGCACGCTCGATCTTCAGGCCGTTCGGACGATCCCAGGCGGCGATGACTTCACCCACGGGATCGGCCAGTGCGGCGATGGCGCGAATGCCTTCGGCCATCTCGATGACGCGCTTGTCGTTCAGCGTCAGGCGATCGACGAAGGAGGCGAGCATATCCGTGCCTTCGACGTCTTTCAGGTCCTTGGCGTTCTCGGTAAGGATATGATCCTTGCGGGCCAGAATGGCATCCGCCATGGCTTCCAAGGCCTTGTTCTTGCTCTCGGTCGAAGCGAAGGCCAGAGGTCGCGACGCAGCCCGGGCCTTGCGGCCGATATCGTTCATCAAAGTATCGATGTCGGGGCTTTGTGCGACGGTATCAAGCATGGGCTTCATCCTTCTTCAATTTCTCGGCCTTCGTCTTGACGGACGCAGTCATGACGAGGTCGTCGCGGTGCACCATGGCGGCGCGGCCGGGGTAACCGAGGATCGCCTCGATCTCCGTCGACTTGCGGCCGGTGATCTGGCGGGCCTCCTCGGCATCGTAACCGACAAGGCCACGGGCGATTTCCCGGCCGGACGGGCCGATGACGGCAATGGTGTCGCCGCGGCTGAAATGGCCGACGATGCTGCGCACGCCGGCGGGCAGCAGGCTCTTGCCGGCTCCGAGCGCGGTGACGGCGCCCTCGTCGACATGCAGCTCACCGGCCGGCTGCAACTGTCCGGCAATCCAGGTCTTGCGGGCGGTGACCGGCGTGCCCGAAGGCGCGAACCAGGAGGAGCGCGCGCCGTTTGCGATGGCGTTCAACGGCCGATCCGTCTTGCCCGAGGCGATGATCATGGCGCAGCCGGCGCCGGTCGCGATCTTGCCGGCATCGATCTTGGTGCGCATGCCGCCACGCGACAGTTCCGAAGCGGCGCCGCCGGCCATGGCTTCGATGTCCGGCGTGATCTCGGCGATCGTTTCGAGGAATTTTGCCTGCGTATCGAGATGCGGCGGAGCAGTGTAGAGCCCATCAATGTCGGACAGCAGGATCAACAGGTCGGCGCCGGTCATGGTGGCGACGCGGGCGGCGAGGCGATCATTGTCGCCATAGCGGATTTCGCTGGTGGCGACCGTGTCGTTTTCGTTGATGATCGGCACGGCCCTGATCTTCAGGAGCTGATTGATGGTGGCGCGGGCGTTGAGATAGCGGCGGCGCTCTTCGGTGTCGCCGAGCGTCAGCAGGATCTGGCCGGCGACGATATCGTCATGCGACAGGCTTTCGGACCAGGCGCGCGCCAGAGAAATCTGACCGACGGCGGCCGCTGCCTGGCTTTCCTCCAGCTTCAGCGCGCCGGAGGGCAGGTCGAGCACGGATCGGCCGAGCGCAATGGCGCCGGAGGAGACGACGAGGACATCGACGCCTTTGGCCTTCAACCCGGCAATATCGGCGCACATGCCATCAAGCCAGGCCTTCTTCAGGCCTGCCTTGCGGTCGACGAGAAGGGCGGAGCCGATCTTGATGACGATACGGCGGTAGCGCTCGAGTGGCTTGCGGGCAGTCATCCCTGATAATCCCCGTCGTCACTGAGGCGCCCATGATCGCCTTCATCTTCGTCCGCACCGGCGGAGGGCTGCATGTCGCGGTGGCGCAGCTTCGGCGCTTTCGCCGGCTTCTCTTCCTGGATGCCTGCATTCGCCTCGACGATCACGTCACGCAAAGCGCGCAGCACCTCGGTCATGCCGCTGCCGGTGATGGCGGAAATGCGGAACGGCGTCTTGCCGCAGGCGCGCGCCAGTTCGCGGGTCTTCTTCTTCAGAGTTTCGTCGTCCAGCACGTCGATCTGCGACAGTGCGACGATCTCCGGCTTGTCGGTGATGTCGTTGCCATAGGCTTCCAGCTCGTGCTTGACGGTCTTGTAGGCCTTGCCGACCTTTTCTTCCTGGGCGGAGACGAGATGCAGCAGCACGCGGGTGCGCTCGACATGACCGAGAAAACGGTCGCCGATGCCCACACCCTCATGCGCGCCTTCGATCAGGCCGGGAATATCGGCCAGAATGAATTCCTGGCTGTCGATGGTGGCGACGCCGAGATTGGGATGAAGAGTCGTGAACGGATAGTTGGCTATCTTCGGCCGGGCGCGGCTGACGGCGGCAAGGAAGGTCGACTTGCCGGCATTCGGCAGGCCGACGAGACCGGCATCGGCAATCAGCTTCAACCGCAGCCAAATGGTCTTTTCCTCGCCCGGCAGGCCGGGATTGGCCCAATCGGGCGCCTGATTGACCGAGGATTTGAAATAGGCGTTGCCGAAGCCGCCATTGCCGCCGGCGGCGAGACGAAAGCGCTGGCCCTCCTGCGTCAGGTCGCAGATCAGGGTTTCTTCGTCTTCCTCGAAAATCTGCGTGCCAACCGGGACCTTCAGCGTCACGTCGGCGCCCTTGGCGCCGGCGCGGTTCTTGCCCATGCCGTGCATGCCGATCGTGGCCTTGAAATGCTGCTGATAGCGGAAATCGATCAGCGTATTCAGCCCGTTGACAGCCTCGACCCAGACATCGCCGCCGCGGCCGCCATCACCGCCGTCGGGACCGCCGAACTCGATGAATTTCTCACGCCGGAAGGAGACGCTACCCGCGCCGCCATCACCAGACCGAATATAGACCTTTGCTTCGTCGAGAAATTTCATTTTACTTCCGTCACTCGGTATTGGCGCATAACCCCTGAGATCGAATGGGATTCAAGAAAGCCTCTGCGCTCTTTTCAATTGTTACCGCGTCCTCTGCATGTCCGCCAGGACAGGCGGCGCGGTCATTTGCCCGTCATGTCGCCTTCGATATAGGCCGTTCAGCCGGAGGTCAAAGATTATCGTGAAGTTGGTGAGCTATAACATCCAGTACGGCTTCGGCCTCGACGGTAGATATGATCTCGAACGCATCGTCGCCAACCTTGCGGGCGCCGATATTATTGCCTTGCAGGAGGTAACCCGCGGCTTCGCCCGCAACGGCGGCATCGACATGGTCGCGGCGATCGAAGCGTTGCTGCCCGGCTATTACTCCATCTATGGGGTGGGGATGGACCTGCTGCCGCTCGGCGCCGGTCCACGCGATCTCCGCTTTCAGTTCGGCAATATGGTGCTGTCGCGCTGGCCGATCGTTGCGACACGGACGTTGCTTCTGCCGCGCAGCCGCACGCTTTCCAAACTCAATCTGCAGCGCGCTGCCGTCGAGGCGGTGATCCATGCGCCCGGCGCCGCCATCCGGGCCTATTCCGTGCAGCTCGACCACGTCTCTCCGGACGAGCGCATCCGCCAGATCCACTGTCTTCGGGATCATGCGATCAACTTTGCGCGCGATGGCGGTTCGCTGACAGGCGCAATCGAGATCGACCTCCCCGATCCGCCGCTGCCGGAGGATTTTGTCCTGATGGGCGATTTCAACATGGTGCCGGAATCGCCGGAATATTGTGCGCTTGCCGGCCTGAAAGACGCCTTCTACGGCCGTCTGCCGCGCTTCGACGTGCCGACCGACGCGCTCGATGCCGCCGGCTGGCTGAAGCCGGAAGCTTATAGCTGGATGGATCCGAACGATCGTAGCAAGCGCATGCATCTCGACTATTGCTTCATCAGTTGCGGGCTCAGTGATCGTCTGCGATCGGCCCATGTGGATATCGATGCGGAAGGGTCCGATCATTTTCCGGTGTGGATTGAGATCGACGGATAAAGGTGTCATCGCCGGACAGAGCCGGCGATGACTGTTTCGGGGCCTCATGCCGCCTGCGAGAGCCGCAGCGCGCCCGGCTTCAGCACGGTTTCGATATGCGGAACCATGGTGTTGCGGGCGAAGCTGTAGACCTCCGCGCAGCCGATGATGTCGAAGCCGAGCTTCTGCTGCAGCTTCAACGACGCCGGATTGTCGGCGAAGACGCCGGAGAACACGGCGACCTCGGGCATGCGACGGGCGAAGCGCTCGAGCGCGGCCGCGACAGCCTCGCTCATGATGCCGCGCCGCCAGTAGTAGCGGTTCAGCCAGTAGCCGAGATGCCAGCGGCCATGCCGGAGATCGATGCCGACGCAGCCGATATGGACATCGTCGCGCTCGGTGATGGCCAGCATCCAGTCGCTCTCGAGGCCGGCGGTGCGCGGGATCAGCCAATCCAGCGCATCCTGTCGGTCGTATGGCACCGGCACACGGGCCAGCATGCGGGTGACGGCGAAATCCGACAGGGATTCCGTCATCGAGTCGGCGTCGCCGAGCCGGTGCGGGCGCAGCGTCAGCCGCTCGGTCCGGATGACCGGCGTCGGTCCGGGCGTCAGGGGCCTGACGTCACGGCGGGGGAGGATGGCGGCGTTCATCTCAGACCTCCCCAGCTACGCAATGACATCCAGGTCTTGCGGTCGAGCCGGTACCATTCGACCGATACCGTGCTGCCAAGCGCCAGCGATGCGGCAAGGCCGGATCCCTGGAACTGGAAGCCGCACTTCTGCAAGACTCGCCTGGAGGCGACGTTCATCACCCGGCAACGGGCATCGATCTGGGCGACGTTTTCGCGCGTCCGGAAGACCATGTCGATCAGGGCATGGGCGGCTTCCGTCATGTAGCCCTTGTTCCAATAGGGCTCGCCCAGCCAATAGCCGATCTCGACGGTCTCTGGGTCGGCCGTCGGCTCGACGCCGCAGCAACCGAGAAAGGCGCCGTTTTCGGCTTTGGTGATCGCATAGACGCACTTGCCAATCTCGCCAAGCTTCGTGCGTCGCACGAAATCGGCGGCATCATTGGTCGTATACGGGTGCGGCATACGCGATACCATTGTGGCGACGTTGGCGTTGTTGGCGAGATGGGCAAGGGCGTCAATGTCTTCTTCGTGGGGCGCGCGCATGACGAGCCTTTCCGACAATAAGACAGGGCAATCGGTCCTTAACCGCTCCGGCCTCAGCCGTTCTTCGGGAGACCTCGATTGGTCTTCCCTTAACAATTCGCCTTGCATGGTTCAGTCCTCCTGGTTGGGGTAAAGAAAAAGGGGAGATGGCGCCCCATCTCCCCTTTTTTCTTGACTGAACCTGATGCGTCAGCCGGGTCGATGAGACGCCGGCTGTTTTAGAGCGCTACCGGCTTATTCCGCTGCTTCCGCTTTCGGCATTACAGATACGTACACGCGGCCATTGGCCTTCGTACGGTAGTTCACGTTGCCCGCCGTAAGCGCAAAAATCGTGTGATCCTTGCCGAGGCCAACGTTGGAACCCGGATGCCACTGCGTACCGCGCTGACGCACGATGATGTTGCCTGCGAGGACGGCTTCGCCGCCGAACTTCTTCACGCCAAGGCGCTTGGATTCGGAATCGCGACCGTTGCGCGAGGAACCGCCAGCTTTTTTGTGTGCCATTGGAGTTCTCCTTTAAACCTTGATCCCGTTACTTACTTGGCAGCCACGATGTCCGTGATACGGACGACCGTGTGATGCTGGCGATGGCCGCGCGAACGCTTCGAGTTCTGACGACGGCGCTTCTTGAAGGCGATGACCTTCTTGCCGCGGTTGTGCTCGACCACTTCGGCCTTGACGGAAGCGCCCTTGACGAAGGGAGCACCAATCGCAGCGTCGGCGCCTTCGCCGATAACGAGGACTTCGGTGAATTCTACGGTGTCGCCGGCGGTGACTTCCAGCTTCTCGATGGTCAGCACGTCGTTTGCTGCCACACGGTACTGCTTACCGCCGGTCTTGATGACTGCGAACATTTTTTATCCTTTCATGTTCGTTCCGGCTCTCTCACCACAAAGGCGAGCGGCCGTCTTTTTATCAGTCTAAATTTAGCAGGGATTTCAAAGGCTTGCGGCCTCGAAAAGGATCTGCCGGTGAAGCCCCGCACAAAGCAGGGCGGCCAAGGCACGGACTTATCCACACCTATTGCGTCGCACGGGATATATAAGGGCCTGTGATCTGTCAAGGCAAAAGGATGAAAAGCTTGAATATTCACCCTTGCCATCCCATCCTTCTCTCGCTATGAGACAGCCCGCGCTGAGAAACGCGCCGACCAGCATAACCGGAGAGGTGGCAGAGTGGTCGAATGCACCGCACTCGAAATGCGGCATGCCTGCAAGGGCATCGTGGGTTCAAATCCCACCCTCTCCGCCATCGCTGTACCACTGAATTTCCCTTATGAACGGGCGCTGTGACTGGGCATTGTACCACACGATGTACCAGGAAATTCGATGTATTTTACCCAGTCTGCTGGCCGCTTTCGGTTCCAGATTCGCGTGCCCCGCGACCTAGTTGAGCAGCTTGGAAGCACCCCCCTTCGCATTACACTCAAGAGTGCTGGCGTTTCGGCAGCGAAAAAAACTGCGCGTTTACTTGCCGGTCATGCGGAAGGCATATTCATTACGGTTCGAAACAACGGACCGATAAATATGACAATTCCGGACATGCGTGGCGTCATCATCGATCAACTTGTTGATCTCCTTGAGGCCACTTATGACGAAGCGATCTCCACACTCGAACTACAGCAGGAGGTGCGCAGGAAAGAAATTAAAGCTCTGACGTTGAAGCATTATAACGAACAAATTCGACAGCATTCTGCCACCGCGATCAAAATCAAGGAAGTCGGTGAGCGAATCGAAAGGCTACAGAAACAGGCCGATCAGATGGGCTCCAATGGTATGCAAGGCGTGAAGGCAGACCTGGATGGTCTTGCAAGATTGGTCGCCCTGTCTTTAGACGGCGGCCCCCAACGCCCTCTTCTATCGGAGTCATTGGAGCAATGGACGAATGAAATCCGGTATCATGAGGGCATTGACCCGAAAAAAGTTCGGACGGACCAGAACCGGATAAATGATTTCAAGGAATTTGCTGGTGACAAACCAGTGAACAAGTATGAATTTTTTGATTTCCAAAAATTCGCGAGCCTCCTGGCACGTGTCCCATCCAACTACTCAAAGCTTCCTGAATTAAAGGGAAAAACCAGGCAAGAGGCCGCTGACTACAACAATTCTTTAAGTCCCGAGGACAGACTGGATACACTCGCTGGAAAAAGTATTGAGGATAATTACCTGTCACCGTTGAGAATGTTTTTCCGTGACATGGCCGCACAATATCAGTTTCGTTCTCCATTGACCGACGTGATCATCCGAATTCCTAAAGACGCAAAGGAATCTGTCGACCGCGTCCCGTTCGAGGTGGAAGACCTCAATGCCTGGTTTGCACATGCAGCGACACTATCGCGGCCAGACCACAAGTGGCTTCCGCTTCTCGGTACGATCACCGGAGCCCGGGTCGGGGAGCTGGTTTATCTCCAGGGGAAAGATGTCTATCCGATGATCGGTGCCAGTGGGCAGCTTTACTGGGTCCTCGATCTGCGGACGGATTTGATTGACGACGATGGCGGCAAGGAAAAGCGGCAGCTTAAGAATAAGCCGAGCCGCAGGTTGATCGCCTTACATGAAGTCTTCGAAGAGACGGGCTTTATCAAGTACGCCCGCGACAGAGATGCCACACAATGGGTCTTCCCGGCAGCTTTCTGGTTCAACAAGGGGGAGGTCAAAGACCCAGCTGATGCCGCCAGCAAGCGCATGAACAATATGTTGAAAAAAGTTGGGATTCATAAAAGCATCGAAAGCACGTTTCATAGCACGCGCCACAACGCGAAAGACGCTATGCGGCTGGCTCGCATCGATGAGCGCACAAGCGATCTACAAAGCGGCCATCGCCTGTCTTCCGTGTCCCAAAACTACGGAAAGAAACATCTTAAAACCGAAGAAGTTGAGGTGCTACGTGCGATGCCGCTACCGCCGGGCCTCGATCTTTCACCCTACCTGCAAAAGAGAGAACGGTACTAACCCCCCGCCTAGTCGTGAGGCCGCCCAAACTTGACTGTTGCCACAAATGCTCTGACCATTTGAAACAGTGACAATTTGGGCCGCCTCGTGACCCTTCGACAATCTCCTTATGCTGCGGCCTCGGCCTTGGCAAAACGCTTACTCGCCATCGGGATTAATCCATTCCAATCCGAGGTGGAACGATATGTCGTCTTAATAGGAGGGGGGGCTGGCGAAATCCTGGATTGGGGGCGACCGCTACGCGGAACCCGCTTTTTCGGCCCCAACGCTATCCGCAAGGATCGCCCCATGGTGGCTGATTTTGAAGCGTTTGCAAAACAAGATGGTCTGTGCGACTGCGTGTTTTGGTGCATTGGTCTTACGGGAGCCAAAGCCCATCCGGATCGCCTTGATAAAGCGTTAAAGGGCTTCAACGACAGGATCAATATTGAGTTCAGCGAACTGCGAAAAAGTGGGAAATTCGAGGTACTCCTACTCGTGATCCATCCGCGATACGATGATGTCTCGGGGCTTTTCGATTTGCACGCGCATTTTATTGCCAGGGTCCCAAAGGAACATCGCGAGGCCGTGGCAAATAGGTTGCGCCTGAAATTCAGTAAGCACGATTTCTCAAACAGTCCGATCCGCAAGGCGGGTGCAGTTGCAACCTACATGCTTTGGGGCGTCTTCCGGAATAAAGCAATGATTCAATGGCCTGATCATGCCCTGCAAGCTGCTTGGAAGCTCACAGAAGGCCGTTTCAAGTTTGTTAGGGCCGGAGGGGCCTTCGCTCAATGGAGAGCGTCAAAGTCGCCACTTAGGGAGAAAACCGGTCAGAGAGTTGACGACGACAAGAAGCGCCGTAACCGGGCCGAGACTACCGATAGTCGGCAGCGGGTTACCAATGGGGACCGGCTGCTCTCCAAGATTGTCATGACCATCCGTGGAGTGCGGGTCCCTGCACTACTCTTCGAAACGGCACCTTCCATGGTTCCCGCGCGGGGGCAGCCCGCCCGGGAGTATTCTTCAGCGGCTAATGTCGTATCTCAGGGAGAGGCCTTGGGGGTGGGACCGACGATTCCGCTAGAGCTGGCTCGCCCACCGTCCCATCGAATAGCAAATGGCCTTAGAAGGGCCTGCAGCTGGACCAGGGCGCTAACGTTATCGTGGAAGCGGAAAATTGAGAGAACCGGGAAAACCCTCCTCAAACACCTTCTTTGCTGATAGCGGCTCCTCACACGTCGCCAACAAGGTTGAGGCAATATTGACGGATCATCTTCTAGTATGCTGTTCTCGTCCTGCGGGTAATCGTGTTGGGGAAAATGACTTACAGAAGAGTGGAAAGTCCTACGCAGACTTCAGCGGATGCGATTGAGCAAGTCAAAACTGGCGAGATTTGGGGCGGTGTACCGCGCGGCGGTATGGAGCCTACGGTTCAAGCCTACGTCGGCCCACTGGTAAACCGCCGGGGCATTCAGTTCGAAAGCGATATCCCTCCTGAACCCGGTGGCAGTTCGCCGCTTGAAGCCAGATGGTATTACTCGCGCACGCCGGGCGTCTCGCACCGAGTGAACGCAAAAGGCGAGGACATGGCTTGTATCACAGCAACTGTTATCAATATGCAGCCCTGATCATGATAAAAAAACGAAAACAATCACTCGGCCCTATGGTTTCTCCGCAAGCGATTATGTGGAGACCAATCACCTATTTCAGCGACGCCGTGTTCAACGATGAGGATGAGCTGGATCACTTCAAGTTCGTCGGTTACACGGAAAATAATACACCCTTCGATATCCGCGCGTATCTAGGACACCCGCCGCAAACCGTCACCCTATATCTTCCCAGCGAAATCAATCAGGATGACGCCATACAGGAGCAGATAGAGACAGCCATCCGAGCACTCGATATTCCGGAAAGTGCTCTTGCGTGGAGGCGGGGGCAACAAATCCAGTATGGAGAACTCACGCGGCAGGCTCAAGATCGCTTGAGAGAACCCGAGGCAAGGGTGCTTGTGCTAAAAATAATATCCACATTCTCCGGCCATCAGGCTAGCACTGGGAAAATAAAGGACCGCGTGCCAGACTTTTACGACCTATCAAACGACGACCTCGCGCCTTCACTGACTCGAAAAGGTGAGGCAATATGGAGGCAAATCATTGGGAACGTGAAGGTCCATCATAAAGGCAGCAAAAGTATCTTCACCCAAGGCTTGGCGGAGATTATCCCCGGCGGGATAAAGCTGACAGATAAAGGGTACGATTATTTGAAAAGCATCGGGTTCGCATCCTGATCCGAAAACCTTGCCTTGTAGCCAAGAGGAAGCCATTTCAGCTCAGAACTGCCATGATGGTCCTTGTCCCAAACGAACCAAGCATAGGCAGTGGTACCTGATCCTTTTTGGACGCTACCTGACGGGTAGAAGGTAATTCTCTCGCTGAATATCCATACCCTTGCTGGCGGTGTGTCTTTAAAAATCGTTCGCTGACGATTAGCACCTTCCAGAAACGCAAGCCGCAACAGCATCGCAAATTTCCTTCGCGATTTCGCCGTACCCGAGGCAACAAAGCCTTCAGCAGAGTTATATGGTGGATTGGTGATTATATTCTCGGCTATGTGGTCTGCCTCAAGAAAATTTACACCAGCTTTCCCATAGCCACGATCATACAGATCGGATGCGAAAACGGGATTGCCGTATTCCTCAATCACCTTGGCCATGGCCCCATCGCCGCATGCGGGCTCCCAAACGTCACCTGCGAAGTGCTCGTTGTCCATCAATGCGTGTGTTGCCCACCCAGGAGTTGGAAAAAAGTCCGGCCCCTCAAGATCGGCAAACCGTTTTGTCGTGGGTTTAAAACCGCCGTTTAGATTGTAGGTCGCGTCCATAAATCAATCCATCTGTAATGGCCTGAGTGTCTTTGGAAACGGCACCCAAGGCAACGCTCCAAACGTGAACATTTAGCGAACATACAGGCGTTTGTGAAGTAGCGTAGGCCGAAATCCCAGCCGGGACGTTCGCTCAATGAGCCGACGGTCGTCCGAACCACCGGTTCAGGTGTCTCATTGGGCCTTGCCCATATGACACTGGGAGGGCGCGACGTTTTGAAGTGCCACATGAGTGGTCGTTGACCTTTGATACTGCCCGCCTCATGATGTTTCAGAGCCTATTGGAACCTAAGCGCATATGACATCAGCAATTGTCGGCTACGCACGAACCTCCACCATCGATCAGACAGCTGGATTTGAGGCGC
This sequence comes from Rhizobium sp. SEMIA4064, assembly GCF_003025035.1. Taxonomy (GTDB): domain Bacteria; phylum Pseudomonadota; class Alphaproteobacteria; order Rhizobiales; family Rhizobiaceae; genus Rhizobium; species Rhizobium paranaense. Next base: position 462,955 of record NZ_PYJN01000022.1, on the reverse strand, counting down.
AATTACGCGACTTGGAAGCGGCAGGCTGTCACCGTATTTTTAAGGAGCAGCTCTCCTCTGTCGACACCAAGCGGCCGGACCTGGAGCGGGCAATCGACTACGTGCGGGAAGGTGACACGCTGGTTGTGACCAAGCTAGACCGGCTCGCGCGTTCCATGCCTCACCTCGTCGAGATCACCGCGAAGCTGAAGGCCAAGGGCGTTGAGCTGAAGGTGCTCGCCCTCAATCTGGATACATCCACGTCCACCGGAAAGCTGATGCTCAACTTGCTGGGATCAATCGCCGAGTTCGAGCGGGAGCTAATGCTTGAACGGCAACGGGAGGGCATTTCAAAAGCGAAGGCCGAAGGTAAGTATCAGGGCCGTGCTCCTACCGCTCGTCGCAAGTCCGCTGACGTGCGCAGGCTTAAGGCAGAGGGGAAGACAGTCGCTGGGATTATGAAGGAACTGGGTGTGAGCCGGTCGAGTGTCTTTAGGGCCTTGCGGGAGGAGTGATCGACCCAAAACCGCCAGCTGGTTTGGAGGCACGAGAATATTCGACGGATTCGTTTATGCCGCTCATAACCTTCGTTTGCATGACACAGTCTGAGTCATGAATTTATAGGCGGCAAGCAGTCACTTATCCCGTCACTAATTCAATGCTCCAAATACGTTTCAGTGACCAACCTTTTGACGAAGTCTCATCTTTGTATCGCTTCGACCGAAAGACATGTCGATTGAATCGAGCGTGATCTGCAGGAGCTGACTGGCGGAGAGACCGAACGACTTTTCCGCGATTGAATACTCTCGGTTTGGGGTGGTGTTGAAAAACGCGGGGTCGTCCGTCGCGAGCGAGATTTTGCATCCAGCAGCAAGCATTTCGCCCAGGGGATGTTTTAACCGCGAATAATGTGGCGCTAGCGCGAAGTTGCTCGACAGACATACCTCAAATCCGACATTCCGTTCTACGAGTCTCTCTAGGACGGCCTTATCTTCGCTGGCCCTTATTCCATGCCCCACACGCGATAGATTCAGTTGCTCCACAGTATGCAAAACTGAAGCGGCGTCACGCCATTCCCCGGTATGTGCGGTCAGGCCCAGACCAGCTTCCCCAGCGACTAGGAATGCTCCCTTAAACTCCGCTGCGTCAAATAGTAGTTCATTACCTGTCAAACCGAAGCCAATTACAGCAGGTGACAAATTTTGAACCGTCTGCTCGGCCATAGCAACGGCCTCATCTGGTCCACGGTGGCGTACGCAAGTCACTATCAACCCGCCTTCGATACCAGCTTCGTGACGAGCGTGTTCGAATGCCGTCTCCATGGCATTGATCTGCTCTCCAAAAGGAATGCCGTTCAGGACCGAGTGCCCGGGCGACAACATCAATTCCACGTAAATCGTACCCTCTGACGCGCATCGCTTCAGGTAAGATATCGCTATTGCGTAAAGGTCCTCGGCGGTGCGGACCACTCTTCCAATCTGATCGTAGACGTTCAGAAATTCCTCGAAATTACTCCAAACATACCCTTCGTCCGGTTTCAGGTACCGGTTGGCTATATGGACATGGTTCTTTTTCGCCAAGGTGAGGGCAGTTGATTGATCGATGGTGCCGCGAAGGTGGACATGAAGATCAATAGTGGGAAGGTTTCCCCCAGGAGGAGCCATTGCAGTTTTTCCGTCGCGAAGTTAGTGGTGTTTTTCTGAGGAGATACAACATGCGATTGCGCTTTATGTCTAGAAATGAGTTCAAGATCAAGGAGGTTAAATCGATCCTTGAAGCCTCCGGCGTTGAGATTGTGGCGGTCGATGCCGCTATCGATGAGATACAAACTGACAACGTCGAAAAACTTGTCAAAGACAAATGCATAAAGGCTTTTCAGAAGGTCGGTCGGCCTCTGTTTGTGGAGCATACAGGTCTATACATCAACGCGCTGAACGGATTTCCAGCAGGCCTCACCCAGGTATTCTGGGACACTCTAGAAGCTGATCGCGTCGCAGCAATCTTCGGTCAAATGGCGGACACAAGCGTCATCGCTAAGACCCAGATTGGCTTTTGTGACGGAAAGAACGTCTTCCAGTTCGAGGGGGCGATCTCGGGCAAGATTTCGCCTGAGCCACGAGGAAATCGGGATTTCCAGTGGGACTGTATCTTTGTTCCCGACGGTTACGATAAGACATTTGCCGAACTTGGGGATCAGAAGAACAGCATATCAATGCGGAAGCGGGCCCTGGAAAGTTTCCGGACCTATCTGGAGGAACGTGTCAGTGCTCGATGAATTGATTCAGTCAATCGCTAGTAAGAATGTGATCCTCTTTGTCGGCGCGGGTGTTTCAAAAAACCTTGGAGCGCCGACCTGGGCTGAGCTGATTGACCACATGGGTAGAGAATTGGGTTACGATCCCCAGGTGTTTGGCGCTCGTGGTGCAAGTTATCTTACGCTTGCTGAGTTCTACAGATTGGAAAAAGGCTCAATCGGGCCTCTTCGAAGCTGGATGGATAAGAATTGGAACGTTGACGACGAGGTCTTACGCAAGTCCGAAGTGCATAGGCTGATTACCGAAATCGGCTTTCCTATTATATATACCACCAACTACGACTCGAATATTGAAGCATCTTTTAAATTGCACAAAAAAGAACATATAAAAATTGTGGATGTGAGAGATATATCTAGGATTGAAGATGGACATACTCAAATAGTGAAGTTTCACGGAGACTTCGAAAACGACGACTCTATAGTTCTGACGGAAACTGATTATTTTGAAAGGCTGACGTTCGATTATCCTCTGGACGTTAAGTTAAGGTCGGATGCGTTAGGTAAAACGATATTGTTTATTGGTTACAGTCTGACTGACATGAATATCCGTTTGTTGCTCCACAAAATTTGGAAAACTTGGCAGATTTCGGGACATGCAAAATATCGACCCAGCTCCTACGTCTTCTTGCCGACGCCAGACCCAATCCAGGAAGTCGTACTCCGGCAATGGGACGTTAAGGTTATAAGCGAGGATTCTCCTGAGCCAGGGCAGGCGCTCGAAGCTTTCCTTAATCGGCTTCTGCCTCCGTCGGCGAAGGTTGCAAGCTAGTGTACGAGGTGCGTTGGTGAGCCAGCTTCAATTGTCGCCAGTCCAAGATGTTGACACGCTTCTCGCCTTGGCAGGTCAGGTTCAGGCCCTGGCCGACAGTGAGAAAGAGTCCCTTGGCTTCTTGCCGGAAACGGCGATCAGAGAGGCTATAAGTCGGAGGCGTGTGATCGCGATGCTGGCGAACGCTGGCGCAGAAAATGAGTTCGCGGGATACCTTCTATATAGCGGTGTTTTCCCTCATGCCAAAGTTCAGCAAATTGCGGTTGTTCATAAGTACCGTGGCCTTGGGTTTGCGGGCGCATTGATGCGCACCTTCCTCTCGGAGTTGGAAGTCCGAGGCTTTATGACGGTTCGTGCTGATGTCGCCGCAGATTTGCCCTCAGCTCTCGCGTTTTACGCCCGCTCAAAATTTGAAATCGTTCGAGAACGAAGTGGCGGAAAAGCTCGCGGACGAACAATTTTGGTGCATATGCGAGAGCTTGAGACTGATACACTGTTCTCCATATCAAATCGTATCCCGCCCACGGGATTTGAATTAGGGCTTCGCCGCCGGAGTGCCGGTCAGTCACCGCTCTTTGCATTAGATTTGAATATCTTTCTGGACCTGGTTCGGAACCGGCAGCACAGTGATCAAGCTCGCCGGTTGTTTGGTGCTGCTCTGGCCCACGATATCCGTGTCGCGGTTTCTGACGAGTTCGTACGAGAGCTTCGCAGAAACTCCACTGATGTGAACAACGATCCGTTGTTGCAAATGGCCCTGAGCATGCCCCGGCTGCCTACGGCCGAAGTCGACAATCAAGCCCAGCTTCAAGAAAAGGTGCATGACCTTGTGTTCGTCAGGAGAGGGCTGCGAAGCTCCGGTACGGCGCAGGCTTTGAGTGATGCACGCCATCTTGCCCACGCGGCAATTGCTCGTGCGACTGCTTTCGTTACTCGGGACGCTGCTTTGCTTGATTCAAGAGATGAGTTGATCCGCAATTTTGGGATAGATGTGATTTCGTTAAATGAAATCATAGATTTGTTGCCCGTCGATGAAATTGCTTCCGCCGCTGTTGCAGTCGCGGGAGCTGGCTTTCAGGCCCAAGTATCATCCAGGGATGAGGCAGAAAAATATCTACGAGAAAACAATGTGGCTACGGCAACGAAATCATTCTTGGATTCCGTTTCTGAAACCAACGTCATATGGAAGATAGCTCAAGACCAGAGAATAGTCGCCCTGGGTTGGTTGTCGCTTAAACGTTCGATAATGCCATCAGGAAAACTGCTTGTTCACACCAGACCCGAGCATCAAAGCTCTGCTTTTTTCAGCGATTATTTGCTGGACTTCCTGGTACGCGAAGCATGTAAAGGCGGCCCCATTACGCTTGAGCTGGAGCAGCTTCCTGGGCAATCTATGGTTCACAGCATCGCGCGAGGCCAGGGCTTCACGAAGGGACCGGCTTCGCGGTTAATCAAGATTGCCGTGGGCAAACCCCTTGCTGAACAGAACTGGACCGCGTCTACAAAGGAACTACAGCGTCGTACAGGATTTACATTGCCCGCGAATTTTCCGACGAATGCGGACGCCATAGTTGCAGGATACGATCAGGACAGCGCCGGTTTGCTTCGTCCTGACGAACTAGAAAATTTGCTCAGCCCCACGATAATCGTTTGGCCCGGTCGTGCTGGAGTGATTGTGCCGATCACCAAACGTTATGCAGACGAACTTCTTGGCACAAACCGACAGCAACGGCTGTCCTTCATCGAAAGTATGGACGCCTCTTTCTTGACGAAGCGGGCATATATCAATAGCCCGAAAGCGGCAAAATTGATGCGACCCGATATGCCGATTATCTTTTACGAGTCTAAGAGGGATCGACAGGGAATTGGTGCGGTGGTCGCTGTCGCTAGGATCGTCGACGCAGTGATTTCGAAAAAACACGAGATTTCGGGAGAGGACAAGCGTCGCTTGGTCGTTGAAAATATTGCCGACTTTTCTGCAAGCGAAGATATTCTGTTGACGACATTTGACAATCTCATCCAGTTGCCAAAGCCTGTGCCGGTGAAAAGGTTGAGAGAGCTGGAATCCGTTGGTCGTGCCAATCTGGTGTCCCCAGTTGAGTTGCCAAGCGAGAAGATCGCCCAAATTCTCGCTGAAGGTTGGTAATTTGTCTGAAAATGCAATTATTTCAATTCGCCCCAAGTTTGTTCAGGCGATTGTTTCGGGTGTAAAGACGGTTGAGGTGCGGAGGCGGATACCTCCGATTCAAGCCGGAACAACTCTCTGGATTTATGCAACATTACCAATTGGCGCGGTGGTTGCCGTTGCTGTTGCGGTCCAGATTTTTCGAGGTCATCCGGACGAGTTGTGGGCCAGTTTCGGTGCTGAAACTGGTATAACTAAAGAAGATTTTGATAGCTACTTTGAAGGTACAGCGTCAGGCGTTTGTATTTATTTGGGACACGTGCGCGAAATATCACCCATTCCCATCAGGCAATTGAGATCGATGAGAGTTGGCTTCAATCCACCGCAAGTAATCTCAAAAATCACCGCTGAAGAAGCCCGTTTCCTTGAAGGCTTTTCGCGTCCAGTCTGACCTGATGCGTTTTCGACTTGCGGCCGACCAACATCCAGACAATCCTTGACGTAGGCACAAAATTTCGAGGGGCCTACGGCTGCCAGCCATGCGTCCGTGGACGCAGCTGACCAGGGGACTTTGCCCCCGTGGACCCCCAAAGGAACTTATAAATTGACCAAGGGCGCGATTGTAAAATTCCGAATTTCAGACGTCGACAAAGTACGGCTGGAGCATTTCGCGGATGAGGCCGGGAAATCTGTTTCCGCGATCATACGTTGCGCCATTAACGAAACCATGCGCGGGCGCGTTGCCGGTCAACAGCGACGAGAAGGCATTGCGAAATTGCGGCGTTCGACGAACTTAATGCTCGAAGCCTTTGCCGGAAAACCCATTGACGTCCCACGGCTCAAGGAAGTCGCCGCGCAGGTACGCAAGGATGCCGCCAGGGTCCTGACATGATCTGCATTATGGTCTTCAATATGATTATAAAAGCTATCCGATTTCGGACCAGCTCGAACGTAAAGAAGCTGATCAGCCATCTCAAAAATGGCAAAGACAACGACGACGTTGAATTCTTGAAGGGCACGGCAGCCGATATCGACGACATGCATCTCGATGCGTCTGCCAAGCGCTCAACATATTCCATTAGGCATTGGATCATTAACCCTCACGAAGCCACCACCAGGACGCAGATGCGCGAGGTGGTTGCGATGATCGCGGGAGAATTCGATTTCGATGTAGCGCGAGCGGTCATCGTTGAACATAAGAAGAAGCGTACTACCGCAGACGCCCATGCCGCTCACTGGCATGTCCTCGTCGGTGAAATTGATCCTGTTGCGGGTAAGGTGCTCAGTTGCTCGTTTGATCGGATCATCCATGAGCTTGTCGCTAGGTGGTCAGAATTCAAATTCGGGCACAGGTTTGTTCTGGGCAAACACACGAAGACGGTAATCGCCGGACTGCGAAAGCGCGGTGCTGTCGATGTGGCTTCAAGAATTGAAGCCGAGTTTGCCCAAACCGAGCTACCGATGGGCGAAGCATTCACGCAATCGCAGCACCAGGCGAAAAAGAGAGTTGGCATCGACCTGCCTGCAATCCGACAGGTTGTGAAGGCCGCAGTCGCCACCGCAACGACGAGGGCCGACCTCGAAGCTCTGCTAATGTCGAAATCATTGACCGTCGTTGCCGGTCAAAAAGAAGGGACGTGGATCGTAGAAGACCTGAATGGAAATGTGGTCGGATCACTTTCCCGCCTGAGTGGCAGACGTAAATCAGAAATCGATGATTTGATGAGGAATATCAGAAATGAATCAGCAAACAAACAAGGCGACCATCGAACAAGCAATCCTCAACGAGGCCCGAGAAATCCGAGCGCTCCTCGACAACTCGACCAATTCCGAGACGCAGGGCCTGGAAATGATGATCCAAATGCAGGGCAAGATTCTGGAGTGCCTCGAACAACTTCTGTCCCGGCTCGAATGCCTCAGTCAACCGCAGGCAGTGCGGTCTCTCCCGACTTGAAACCCACTGGGTGGATTCGAGGGCTTGGCGGACATCAAACACGTCTTTCTGAGCTTTTGGGGTGGGCGAACACGTTGGCTATGAAGCCTGCCGAGCGCGTGATGGCTGCGATATGGCACCTTGAGGAGCAGGCTCAATATGATTTCCATAGAGTGGTTCCCGACTTCAAGTTTTCTGAAACTGTCACCAAACTCCACGTTGATATCAAAAGCCTGGAAAGGAAGCTTTTAACGGCACGCGACCACCATTTTAATGCCGAGTTGCGGTTGCGAAAGGCTCCTCGGGTACGTTGGTGGCACTACCTTTTGTGCGTGGCTTTCATCGTAGAGCGCCGCTTTCGAACGCTGGAGGATGATGCAAGACAGGCGTCGGACCAGGTGTCGGGCTGTGAACGCCGCTTGCATAGGCTGAACTCGAAGGTCGTTGTTGAGGAAATCGCCGAAAAAAGACGTCATGAAGCTAAGATCAAGGAAATGGTCGAGCGCAAGCGGGAGGCCGGAGCGACTTTGGAATTGGTGGAAGCTGCCTATGGCATCCTGCGACTGCAGCCGGGGTTCGCGTTTGGTGGCACAGACTTCGTCCTTTCGAGAGCATGTGCTGTTCTTCAAGACAAGAAAGAAGCCGTCCTCAAGGCTTCAATGGCCGAGAACAATGTCATTTCGCCGGGACCGACTATCTGATCGAAGCTCCTCCCAAGCGGTAAACTCGAAGTCGGCTTCGGGCCTTGGAGATTTTTTGAAAAAGGGCGGTCTTAAGTGCGGATTGCCGGATGACCTGGCTCCCCAAGTCCCAGTTGTTGTCCGATCAATTGATGAACTCCCTAAGTTTTAGACGAAATCCACTAACCCCCTGCTTCACCTATAGGGGATTGCGTTAGGGGCTGCGCTACCGATTCATGCGGTCACGAGCCTTAGCAATCCTCAACTACTATCGCGGTGGTGCGCGAAAAGCCTGGTTCAACCTTTGACAACCGGTCGGAAAATGTGTACCAAAATGTGGACCCAGGCAGCGTCCCGTTTCACGGGAAATCAATGACTTACGGCTGTTTTGGGAGAGGGTCCCACCCTCTCCGCCATTTTTCGCTCAGCCGAGGCTGAGTTTAAGAGACATCACAGCCTAAGTGGCCGCTGGCGGACAAAGCACCATTGTCGGGATGGTCTTAAACTGTTTTAGCTTCGCATCGAATTGCTCACGATCAATGCCGGCTCTGGCCCATGCTTCTGGGGGCAGATCTGTGTTGAATGTTATGTCCGCGACCTTCGCGATGTTTCCTGCGTCATTTAACGCGAACGTTGTAACGATGCTTCCCGCCTTGAAGGTGGCAGTGATGGCGATTCGATGTGATCCAAGATCAGCTATCTTAACATCCTTCTGAACAATCTGCGTTTCTAGGCCGCTGACCCACACAAAATTGCCATCGCGCACAGCAAAAAAATCTCCGTTGCAGGATCTGCCTAGTTCAACGTTTTCGTGGTTCGAATCCTATCAGGCGGCGTCGGCGAGTTTATAGGACCATGTGTGGATGACGGGATGGCGATTGACGTCGTCGATGCCGGCCATAATGCGTTCCTTGAGTTCGTGCTTTGAGCTCACCCGGATGTGGCGCAGGACGGAGCGGGCGAACTTGGAGAAGAAGCCCTCGATCAGGTTGAGCCAGGAGCCGTGTTTGGGCGTGAAGGTAAATTCGAAGCGGCCTGCCGGTCGTTTATCGAGCCAGGCTTTGGTTTCTTTCGAGATGTGGGCGGAATGATTGTCGAGGATCAACTTGATGGCGGTGCCGGCCGGATAGGCGGCATCGAGCAGCTTGAGGAATTCGATGAACTCGCGGCTGCGGTGACGGTCTTTGACAAGCGCGTGGACCTTGCCTGTCAACAGGTCAATTCCAGCCAACAGGCTGAGCGTGCCATGACGCTTATATTCAAAATCGCGTGCAAAGGCCGGATGGACACCTGGCACGGGCGGCAAATCCGGCGCCGTCGTCGCGATCGCCTGGATTCCAGGCTTCTCGTCATAGGAGACGATCGCGACCGGCTTGCCCGATTTGTTCGATTTGGCGGCGGCCTTTTTCAGGACCTGGACCTCGCGATAGACACACAAGACCTCCGCCATCTTCTGCTCGAACTCGGCATCGCGACGTTCCAGATAGTAGCGCATCTTGTGCGGTTTGATTTCCTCCTGGCCAAGAAGCTTGCTGACCGTGCCCTGAACCAGGCGGGCCAGACAGGAATGTCCGGCCCCCGGTCCGTGCTCGCGCGCATGGCGGGCCAGCAGCCGCGTCGTCCACAGTTCGTGCGGATAGCCATGGTCCTTGGCCTTGTCGCACGCCAAAGACACCAGCCAGGCCTTGGCCTCCGGCGTGATCACCGGCTCCTTGCCCGGCCGCGGCCGGTCGTCGAGCGCCGAAAGCGGGCCATAGCTCTCGGCGCGCTCAACACAGCGCTGGACCGTTTGATGGTGCACGCCAAGTCTTCGTCCCACGGCAAAGAACGACGGGTTCTCCCGATAGGCCAAAAGCATAGCTGCCCGCGATACCCGGCTCGCCGGTTCGCTTCGAGACCGCGAAAGAGCCGTCAACGTTTCGATCTCCTGCTCGCTCATCGCTAACTCGATTACGCGCCGTCTGGGTGCCATGATGAAACTCCTCATTTGGATAACTCAAACCAGGAATCCGCCAGCCCGCTTCAGGTTCCATCAAAGGCCGCTTTCATGGAATCGCTCGTCTAGGGCGTGGAGTTCGCTCCGTTCAAATTTCTGCACGTCCGGACTTTGGTTCTCACCCGAGCATGAGCCCAGCGTCACTGCGCAGAGAGCCAAGGGTCCAGCAATCCTAATCATTCCGGCCTCAACCAAAGGAAAAGTTGTCTGGAGAGAGACTAGCTCGCCATATGCTAGAGGCCGATAAATTCAATCTTTAGGATTTTAATCAACGTTGTCATCAACTTGTCCCGATCTCGTGCCAGACGATGGTATCAATCAAAGCGGCATCAATGCTTTCGACAATCCTGAGACAATCTCCGTGAGGCAATTGCGCTCAAAACTCTGCAGAGAAACGATACTTCGGAAGGTGTCCCAAATTGCCACCCATTCTTCTATCGTTATTGAGAACGCCTGCGCTTCAAATGCGTCGACCAACATACCCGAAGAGATGGCAGAGTGGTCGAATTCGCCTCTCCGTCGCCATATTGCTTGCGCAGCATGCTGACTTTCCGCCAAGCGTCAGCGGCTTCCGCCTACGGCCAAGCTCTAGCCCGCCGATTAAATACGCCCTTCCCTACCTAAAATGTAAAAGAAACATCGTCGGCCCTACCAAGGTCATCGCGAAGATGAATAGTGATATGCCGAGCTTCAGCATCCTCATGCGGCGTGTCTTCACGCCGTCCCAGTCGTAGTCCATAACTATATCCCCCTTCTCTATTTGCGCCGAGTTCAACGGCGCATTAGGAGTATCTTGTATGAGGGATGTGCGAAGCTTGCCGCGCTTGTGATGGAGGCTGACTTGTTCGGTCAGAGCGCCGTGCGTTCATTTGAACGCACAAAGGTCGCTCCGGTCTTTGACTCCAGGGGCATTTTTCCGTTTGCTGGCGATTTCACCCGAAAGCGGGTGCGCTAGGCGCGATGGAAGACTTCGTCCGTCAGGAGCAAAAGGAAGTTCTCGTCGTCCAGCTTGTTGGCGATCTGTCCGTCTTCCGTCATGTAGTCGAAGACGGGGCCTCCCGGTCGGTCCGAGAAGGCGAATTTGGGCCATTTCAATTGTTCGATAATGACGATGCGGCGCCCGGCGTCATTTTCGCATGCTATTCTTTTGGTCTCCTCGAAGTAGGTCATGGCGACACCTCAGTGGTAGTTCCAAGGTGAAGCTTAGGACGCGCAAACCGCGAGTCAACCTTACTATGGTGGCTAACACGTAGGTATTACGTCGCCTAGCGTCCTTCCCAGGCCCACAATGCTGAGCTTATTCGATCTATCGTCTTGTGCAGCATCGCGAAAATCGCATCCGGCAGAGCTGCGTCGCGTGCCAGCCTCATCCGTTCTAGCTACCTTAAGAGTGTTAAATTGACGACAAACAACTTCAGGTTTATTGTTTAATTTCTAACATAAAGGAGAGGGGCATGAGAACGATCGTGTGTTTTCTCGTCGTATTTTGGGGTGCTACGGCCGCTGATGCGGCGCAAAACATTATCCGTGTGTCGTCGATAATACCCGCAGCCGAGATCGCGGAAAGCGCTTTGTTGCTGCCCGGCACCGCGGAGAGGGCTCCCTGCGTCTACAACAAGAAATACGTTTCCGACGGGGTTCGGCTATGCTGCCGGCGGGCTTCCGGCCTGTCGTCGAGCGAATATGCGCCCACGGGAGCGCGGATGGCCGTTCATCCGCAGCCATAGGAAACCAGGCGTATTTTTCTGTTCGAGAGAAGAGGCCGAGGGGACAATGGCGGCCTCTGAATGTACGAGCATGTGTTAAGACGGCAGGCCTGGCGGGCGGCGCCCACCAAGCCAATCGGCTTTATTCCGCCGAATCCTCCGGCTCCTCGGCTTCCGGCTTGGGCTTGCCGCCGAAGAGGTTCTTCAAGGCATTGGTCTTCACTTTCGATGCCTTGCTGACCTTCAGCGCGCGGGTGGCCGCCTTGGCCTGTTCCAGCATCATCTCGATCTGGATCTGCTGGATTTCGGTCAGCCGCTCCCATTGGCGATTGAGGAGATGGTCGACTTTTTCATGCAGGTGGCGGATTTCCAATTCGGCCTTCAGGTTGACCTTGTAGTCGTTGAGGGCGCGCAAGCGGTCCTTAGCTTCCTGCCGGCGCTGGCTCATCATGATGATCGGCGCCTGCAGGGCGGCGATCGTTGAAAGGATCAGGTTCAACAGGATGAAGGGATAGACGTCGAAGGCGCTCTTTTCGCCCATGGCGAGGTTGATGCCCATCCACACCGTCAGAAACAAGCAGAACGAGATGATGAAGGTCCAGCTTCCGCCGAAGGACGCGACCATATCGGCCATGCGGTCGCCGATGGAGCGATGATCCTCGTAGTCCTCTTCGATGTTCTCGGCGAGCGTGTCGTGCGTCTTCAGGCTTTCGACGACTTCGTCTTCGAGGTTGGAAAGTTCGCCGCGCTCGTCTACCAGCAGTTCGGCGATATATTGGGCGCGATAATCGTCCATCGCCTTGCGGCTGATATAGTCGTCGGAGCGGATGTCCGGATGTCTGTGGCGCACGAATTCCGCAAGCGAGGGGCGCAGGTCATCAAAATGCACCGCATCCTTCTTCTTGAGCGTTGCGCCGGTGATAGCGTCGACGAGCTTGACGGACTTGGCCTTCGCCCGGGCGAGGCTTTTCGTGTAGTCGTCCATCACCACGGTCGCTGCTTCACCTTCGCCCGCGTCAAAGTCGACGATGCCTTCCGCCGGATCAAAGGTCTTTGTCTCTGTCATATGCCGCCCTCTTTCGCAGTTGCTCGTTCGTCTAGCCGATGATCGGAACAGGATTGTGACTGTAAATTGACTGCGCGATCGACTCCTAGAAAACTGTTCCAGTTTCGCCTCAGTCTCGGTCGGCCACCCGTTCGCTGTAAATGCTTCCTAGCGCTCTTATCCTAAACAATGGCAAATAAATTGCGGTCGGCGGAGCGAATAGCGCTACATCCGTTCATCGCCAGCAAAGTACAGCAACATTTAACAACCGACCCGTGAGTCCTTGAAAACATTTGTAAAATCGTAAGGCGATCGTCTCGCGGATTTTCGTAAAACAAGCAGGAATGTGCCTTTCCAGCCTCTTGACCCCGGTTGAGGAGCTTCTATTTGCCGCGCTGCAACAGGCGTCTTGCGGCGCCGAAAAGGATTACCTCCGGCGAATTTTTCAACAAGCTTCGCCTGTTGTTGTCGATTCATGCGCGTGCGGAAAGGATACCGATGCACAATCCTCCGGCTGACGACTTGGAGTCCATCGCCCGGAAGGGCGGCCGCCTGAAGCGAATGGCTGTTCGAATACCCACCTATTTGACGGACGTGCGGGAAAATCCGGCTTGGCTGCCGATGTTTCTGCTGGCCCGAACGATGCCGTTTCGGCGTATGCATTGGTTGGCGACCAGGCGGCCTGTGGCGCGTCCGGGGGCCGGCCAATCGATGTTTTCAGGGATCGAGTGCGACGCAGTTGTCAATGCGCTGCGGACGGATGGGCTTTTCCCCGGTTTGATCCTGCCCGAGAGCATTCACCGCGACATTGCCGAATTTGCCCGAACCACCGGCTGCTTCGGCAATTTTGATAGGAAGCTTGAATTCGTGGCGCCCGAACATGCGGATGCGGAGGCGCGTTTCGGCCGGCCTCTTCTCAGCGGACATTTTTTCGAGCGTTCGCTCGATTGCGATGCGGTCCTCGCGGTTCAGCGCGATCCTCTGCTTGGCGACGTGGCCCGGCACTATCTCGGCGGGCAGGCCCAAGTGATAACCACGCGCATCTGGTGGAGTTTTCCGACGCAGGCCTCGGAGGCGGATCGCAGCCTCGCTTCGCTCGACAAATATCATTTCGACCTCGATGACTGGCGAATGCTGAAGTTCTTCTTCAATCTGGTCGATGTGGATGAAGGCACCGGGCCGCACGTCTTCGTCAAGGGCAGCCATAGAAGGCGGCGGGTGAAGCATCAATTGACCCTCCTGGTCGGCCATCCGGCAGAAGAGGTTCTTCGATTTTACGGAGAGGAAAGCGCCGTCACGCTGACCGGCAAAGCCGGTTTCGGCTTCGTCGAAGATCCCTTCGGTTTCCACATGGGTACCGTGCCGACGCAAAAGCCACGGCTGATGATGGAAGTCGGTTTCGGCGTTTCGAAGCCGTCGCGCCGCCGATTCCATGGAGAGCCGGTTCTGCGATAGGTGGTGATCCGTTGGGCTCTGCCCGGACATCCGGGCTCCCGACGGCTGGCTTCGGTCAAGCGGGCGCCGGTCCTTGTGCCAGGGTGCCATGGCCGTTCGGCGTCTTGATCATTTCACAGGTCCCGGCGGGCACCAGCTTCCAGGAATTCTCTTGATAGTCGATTGTCGACGTGCCGGCACAGGTGGTGCCTGCGCCGGCCGCGCAATCGTTCTGGCCCTTGAGGGCCACGCCGTAGCACTTTTCCTTCGCCTTGCCGTCGGCCGCTGCGGCTGGAGCCGCAATAAGGGATGCGACCGCGGACACCAGCATGCTGGCAATAGCCACAGTGACGACGCTGTCCCTCATAAGCTTGTTTCCCTAAAAAGCATGAGCTGTCCGCGGATTGCGCAGGCGTCTGCGGCGATTACAGACGCCACGGGCAAACGTCTGTTCAACGCAGTCCATTATTCCATTCTTTGGATGTATATCGGAAGCAATAAATGAGGTTTGGTTTCCGTGAGACAAAGGGAGCGGCAGGGAAGATCGCTGAGGCCGAGGGTCAATACGTAGCGGATGTGGAATAACGACCTTTCCAAGCGGCACTCTTTCATGCCTCATAGTGGTCGAATCACCTGACGATGCCCAATCTCTGGCGCATCTGTCTTGGCCGAAATCCGATTGAGGCAAGGTTTTGCAAAAGAATGACCATTGCCGGTAACAAAAGCCTGCGGTCGCGCGTAGAAGGAGATGCCGAATGAATTATTCGGCGCGCGAAGAGGAATGGGCAGTCTGGATGCGGGCCGCCATCGATGGCGATGCGCAGGCCTATCATCGCTTCCTGTCTGCCGTCACTCCATACCTGCGCGCAATGGCGCGCCGGCGTTGCGATCAGTTCGGCGCGCCGGCAAGCGAGGCCGAGGACGTGGTCCAGGAAGTGTTGCTGACGATACATCTGAAACGCGGAACGTGGGATACCTCGCGTCCGATCGGCCCGTGGATATCGACCATCGTGCGCAACAAGCTGATCGACAGCCTGAGGCGACGCGGGCGGCATGTGAACGTGCCGATCGACGATGTCATCGATATTTTGGAGGCGGAAGAGCAGACGGATACCTTGGATCGGCTTGATGTCGATCGTATGCTGGAGCAACTGAAAGATCCGCAGCGGACCATCGTACGCTCGATTTCCGTCGAGGGAACCAGCGTGCGCGAGACCGCCGATCGGCTGAAGATGACGGAGGGTGCAGTGCGCGTCGCCCTGCATCGCGCATTGAAGGCGCTTGCCGCCTTATATCGGAGCGAGACACGTGAAAACCGATGACCTCATCAATCTTCTGGCGCAGGATGCGCCGGTCCGTTCGCGGATCGGGCAGGCGCTGATGCTGGCGGTCGTCGGTGGCATCCTCATCAGCGGCGCGATCTTCTTCGCGGCGATCGGTTTTCGTGCCGATATAGGCACCGCCATGGAAACGGTGCGCTTCCTGTTCAAATTCGTCGTCACGATCGCGCTGGCCGTCACCGCCGGGGCCGTCGTCTTTCGCGTCGGCCGTCCCGGCGTGTCGCTGCGTCCCTGGGGCTGGGCGCTTTTTGCGGCACCGCTACTGCTGGTCGCTGCAGCTCTCGCCGAGATGATGGTCATGCCGGCCGATAGCTGGGGCGCACGCATGATCGGGCACAATGCCCGCTTCTGCCTGACACTCATTCCGCTGCTGTCGATCGGCCCGCTTGCCTGTTTCCTCTTTGCGCTGCGCCAAGGGGCGCCGGAAAATCCGGGTTTCGCCGGCGCAGTCGCCGGGCTTGCCGCGAGCGGCGTCGCCGCCACCTTCTATGCTTCCAATTGCACGGATGACAGCCCGCTCTTCGTCCTGCTGTGGTATCCGATCGCCATTGCTGCGGTGACGTCGGTTGGATATCTCGTCGGCAGGCGCATGCTGCGCTGGTGATGGATTGGGGCTGGACGGCGACGCGGCGGTCGTAAACGCTATCGCTGGATTGATCGAAGCTGCCGGGAAGGCGTCCGGCCAGTTTTCAAATAGTGGCTGGAAACGCCGTTGTTCAGGGACTATCTTGTCTGTTGGCTGTGCCTTGCCCAAAAAATCTCATTCATGGGCGTTAAAGTGTTTGCATCCGCGGCGAATTCCATTATAGAGGCGCTGCTTTCCCCGCGGGGGCGTTCAACGTCCGGCGGCTGTTGGGAAATAGTTCAATGGTAGAACAGCGGACTCTGACTCCGTTAATCTTGGTTCGAATCCAGGTTTCCCAGCCAATCTAAGCGCTCCAATCAACAGATCTTCCTTCGCAGGCATAGCTGTCCGGGCCATGATTCCCCATGCGCTGTTGTTAGCATTTTTCGCGACCGAAAATCGCTGGATGCTGGGACAATTTTTAAGCGAAGTCGCAGCGAAACGCTTTTCAAAACGTTCGTAGACGTTGTAGAAGTCAGCCATTCATCGGCAATTTTTCCCGAAAATATAGGTCTGGCGACCGCTGTCATATTGGAAGTTGTATTAAAAGGCTTAGTGAGACTGAAAGCGAAATGACGATATTGGTTTCTGGGGGCGCCGGTTTCATCGGGGGGAACTTCGTTCTTGATTGGTTGGATCGCTTCGATGAGGTGGTGATCAACCTCGACAAGCTGACTTATGCCGGCAATCTGGATACGCTGAAAGGATTGAACGGCAATCATCGCCATGTGTTCGTTCATGGCGACATTGGAGACCGCGATTTGGTCGGTGATGTGCTCGCCACCCATAGACCGCGCGCCGTCGTCAATTTTGCCGCCGAAAGCCATGTCGACCGCTCCATTCATGGACCTGGCGAGTTCATTCAGACGAATGTCGTCGGCACGTTCAATTTGCTCGAATCGGTTCGTGGTTATTGGGACGGCCTGCCGGGTGACGAGAAGCAGGCGTTTCGCTTGCTTCATGTCTCGACCGACGAGGTCTACGGCACGCTTTCTAAGGATGATGCGCCGTTCAACGAACTCAATCGATACGAGCCGAACAGCCCCTACTCAGCAAGCAAGGCTGCGTCGGACCATCTGGTGCGCGCCTGGCATCATACCTACGGCCTGCCGGTATTGACGACGAATTGCAGCAACAACTACGGCCCTTACCATTTCCCGGAGAAGCTGATCCCGCTGGTGATCTTGAATGCGCTCTCAGGCAAGAGCCTTCCGATCTACGGCGATGGTCAGCAGATTCGCGATTGGCTCTATGTCAGAGATCACTGCAGCGCCATCCGTCGCGTGCTTCAATCCGGCAAGGTCGGCGAGACCTACAATGTCGGCGGCTGGAACGAAAAACCCAATCTCGACGTCGTGCATACGATCTGCAGCATCCTCGACGAGCTACGGCCGAAGGCTGGCGGCGGTCGTTACAAGGACCAGGTCGCCTTCGTGAAGGACAGGCCTGGTCATGATCGCCGCTACGCGATCGATGCCCGCAAGCTCGAGCGCGAACTGGGCTGGAAGCCTGAAGAGACGTTCGAAACCGGCATTCGCAAGACGATCGAATGGTATCTCGCCAATCAGGATTGGGTAGGGAACGTCACCAGCGGCGCTTACCGCGAATGGGTCGGCAAGCAGTATGAGGTTCAGGCGTGAGCGCGCTTCTGGTCACCGGCGCCAATGGGCAGGTCGGTTTCGAATTGCAGCGTTCCCTGGCGCCCCTGGGCAAAATAATCGCCGCGACGCGCGCGGAGATGGATTTGTCGGATGAGGCGAGCATTCTCTCGGTGCTCAGGGAGCACAAGCCGGCGATCATCGTAAATCCCGCCGCCTATACGGCCGTCGATCGTGCCGAGAGCGAAAAAGGGCAGGCGATGGCGGTCAATGCCACGGCACCCGGCGTGCTGGCCCGCTGGGCCGCCGATAACGGCGCCTATCTCGTGCATTATTCGACGGACTACGTCTTCGACGGCATGAAAGCCGATCCTTATGTGGAGAGCGATGCTGTCAATCCGCAGTCGGTTTATGGCGAAAGCAAGTGGCTGGGCGAAGAGGCGGTGCGCTCCGCTGGCGCAAATCACGTCATCCTGCGGACGAGCTGGGTTTACGGCCATCACGGCAACAACTTCCTCAAGACCATCCTGCGTCTTGCGCAGGAGCGCAGTGCGTTGAACGTCGTCGCCGATCAGATCGGCGCACCGACTTCGGCGGCGTTGATTGCGGATGTCACGCGCAGGATCGTCGACATCGTCAGTGGTTCGAATACGCCTGATGTATCGGGCACCTATCACCTGAGCGCTGAGGGCAAGACGTCATGGCATGGTTATGCCGCACATATCGTCCGCGAAGCATCCGCGAAAAACTTCAATCTTGCGCTGACGCTCGATGCTCTCAAGCCGATCTCGACCGCCGAATATCCGACGCCGGCGAAGCGGCCGCATAATTCCAGGTTGGACTGCGCGAAACTGACGGGTGGTTTTGGGTTGGATCTTCCGGCTTGGCAGGAGGGTGTGACGGAGGTGATCGCGAGGCTTTCTCCCGCTTCAAGTTGAGTTGCGCGAAGTTCTAAAATTATAGTTGTCGTTTTTTATCCGATTGCCTGCAAAGAATTCGAGTCGAGACTTTTCTACAATGAATACAGCACGTAAGGGCATCATTCTCGCCGGCGGATCCGGAACGCGCCTATACCCAGCGACCCTTGCCGTCAGCAAGCAGCTCCTGCCGATCTACGACAAGCCGATGATCTACTATCCGCTGACGACTTTGATGTTGGCCGGCATTCGCGAAATCCTCATCATTTCGACGCCGCAGGATACGCCTCGTTTCGAGCAGTTGTTAAGAGACGGAAGCCAGTGGGGCATCAAGCTCGACTATGCGGTTCAGCCGAGCCCCGATGGTCTTGCGCAGGCGTTTCTTATCGGCGAGTCGTTTCTCGACGGCGCCCCGTCGGCCTTGGTGCTGGGAGACAACATCTTCTACGGGCACGATTTCACCAAGCTTCTTCATCAAGCAAGCGACAAGCAGGGCGGTGCCACCGTTTTTGCCTACCATGTGCAGGACCCGCATCGTTATGGCGTGGTCGAATTTGATGCTCAGGGTCGCGCGATCAGCCTCGAAGAAAAGCCGAAAGTCCCCAAGAGCAACTATGCTGTCACAGGGCTCTATTTCTACGATGCCGATGTGGTCGATGTGGCGAAGTCCATACGTCCTTCGCCGCGCGGCGAACTGGAAATAACCGATGTCAACGCGCATTACCTTAGGGCAGGGCAGCTCGATGTCCAGACGATGGGCCGCGGCTACGCCTGGCTCGACACCGGCACGCATGAATCGATGCTGGAGGCGAGCCATTACATCGCCACCATCGAAAGCCGGCAGGGCCTGAAGGTCGCCTGCCCCGAGGAAATCGCCTATCGGAGCCGCTGGATCGATGCTTCCCAGGTCGAGGCCCTGGCCGATCCGCTGAAGAAGAACGCCTATGGGCAGTATCTTCTCGGGATTTTGCGGGAACGGGTATTTTAACCACGCGCTTGGTAATGTTGCACCCGCTGGTCCCTCCGATGCGGGCAGAGTGAAGCAGGAAAGACAGATGAAGGCCATCGATACCGCCATACCGGACGTCAAGATCATCGAACCGACGGTGTTTGCCGACGATCGCGGTTTTTTCTTCGAGAGCTTCAGCCAGGTCAAATTCGAAGCGGCGATCGGGCGAAGCGCGACATTCGTGCAGGACAATCACAGCCGGTCCGGGAAGGGCGTCCTGCGCGGCCTGCATTATCAGTTGCCGCCACATGCTCAGGCCAAGCTCGTTCGCGTCGTCATCGGAGAGGTGTATGATGTCGCCGTCGACATCAGACGGTCTTCATCGACCTTCGGGCAATGGGTCGGCGTCCTTCTGTCGGAGGAGAACAAGCGTCAGCTTTGGATTCCGGAAGGGTTTGCGCATGGATTCCTGACGCTGAGCGACCGCGTCGAATTCCTTTACAAGACCACCGACTATTATGCGCCGCAGTGCGACCGCGGGATTCGCTGGGACGATCCGACGCTCGCAATCGACTGGAAAACGGTCGGCCCCCTGACGTTTTCCGACAAGGATCAGCGGCAACCGCTGCTGGCGGATGCCGAGATCTTCGATTGAGCCTGCATATGCCGCGTGCAGAAGATGGTGGATCGTCTGCGGCATGAAGGGTTGATCTGACATCCGGCGCTTCGAGCGATGCCGGTTATGGACCTGCGCAGCTTCTCTCGCTACAGGAATGACATGCGCGTTCTACATTTTTTCAAAACATACTGGCCGGATACTTTCGGCGGGATCGAGCGGACAATCCATGCGATCGTCAAGGGCGTCGCAGGGCACGACATACAGTCCGACGTCCTCTCGCTCAGCAAGACGCCTGAGAATGGCAACGTCGAATTCGACGGCCATATGGCCCATAAGGCGAAGCTCGATTTGGAATTTGCCTCCACCGGCTTTTCGCGCGAGGCATTCGGCCGCTTTCGGGAGCTGAGCCGGAAGGCCGACATCATCCACTACCATTTCCCGTGGCCGATGATGGATATCGTCCATCTTGCCGCCCCGCCCGGCAAGCCGACGATCGTGACCTACCATTCCGACATCGTGAAGCAGAAGTTTCTGTTGAAGCTCTACGAACCGGTCATGCACCGTTTCCTGGCGAGCGTCGGCGCGATCGTGGCCACCTCCCCGAACTATCTGGCGACGAGCGCGGTCTTGCAGCGCTACAAGGACAAGACCACCGTCATCCCGCTTGGCCTGGACGAGGCGGATTATCGGAAGGCAAAGGAAGAGGATAGGGCGCGTTGGCGGGCACGATTCCCCAAGCCGTTTTTCCTCTTTGTAGGCGTACTGCGCTATTATAAGGGCGTTCACATCCTTCTTGAGGCTGCGCGACAGACGGCCAGCGATATTGTCATCGTCGGCGAAGGTCCGATGGAAGCATCGTTGAAGGAATATGCGCAGCAGCACGGCCTCGGAAACGTCATCTTTCTCGGCGCGCTGCCGGATGCGGACAAGACTGCCCTTCTCGAACTCTGCACGGGATTCGTATTCCCTTCCAATCTCCGCTCGGAAGCATTCGGCCTTTCGCTTGTCGAAGCCGCGATGTTCGGTAAACCGATGATTTCCTGTGAAATCGGTACGGGCACCAGTTTCGTGAATCAAAACGGCAAAACGGGCTATGTCGTGCGGCCGAACGACCCAGCGGCACTTGCAGATGCAATGGGACGTCTTATTGCCGATGGCGAGACGGCATCGTCTTTAGGCAAAGCGGCTCGCCTGCGATACGAAGAGTGCTTTACCGCCGAGCGGATGGGTAATGCCTATGCTGTGCTCTACAAACGACTGCACAGTCAAATGCCGTCCGGCGCAGGTAAGCGCTAACAGCGTAGGGGACCCGCTCGTGATCAGGCGCTGACCGCTTCCGCCTGTGGTTTCGTCCTCGGCATCAACAAGCGTTCCCCTTTCAAGCGCATGCGGCACCAGAAGGCGAAGGCGGAGCTTGTCAGCGCTAGGCTTTCGCCGATCGCGAGGCGGTTGTTGGAGTTGCTGAGCAGCGTCAGCGAAAAGAAGAACAGACAGACGGCATAGGCATGCCAGGCGGTACGCGGTATCAGGCCAGCTTTACGGGCACGCCAGACATTGGAGATGAGCGCGGCGAGAATGAGGGCCATGACGAGGCCGCCGAACAATCCGTGCCGCACCAGCATTTCGAGATAGCCGTTGTGCAGCAGCGTATATTGGACGTCGGCATAGCGCGTATGCTTCCAGCGCTCCACCCATTCGCCGCCCCAGCCGAAAATGGGCGCGGAGGAGAACAGTTCCCAGCCATTCGACCAAAGCTGAAGTCGGGCATCCATGGCAAAGGGCGTGGCATCAGAGGTGATGGTGCTTGATACGGCGTCGCCGAGATCGCGGCTCTTGGTGATGTTGTCGAACATCTCGATGGTGGAAGCCACCGTCGGGCCAGCGGTCTTTTCGATATTGTGCCGCACCGCATAGGCGCCCGCCAGCAAAAGCACTGCTGCGCAGGCGACGACGATGAGGCCGGTTTTCAAGCGCAGATAGGTCACGGTCACCAGCCCCAGCACTGGCAGCGTGGCGGCGAGCGCTAGCCAGACGCCTTTCGACTTGGCGCCGTAGATGGCGATCAGACAGAGAATGGCAATCAATGGCGAGACGATATACGCGAAGCGAGCGATCGACCGGTTGCTGGATTTGTCCGTCAGATAGTGCAGCAGCCAGAAAGCGGTGAGGATCAGGATCAGGCCGCAGGCGACTGCACCATGAATCTGATTGTTCATGATCAGCGGGCGCACCGTTTCGCCGGCAAAGACCTCGCGAAAATGCTGCGTGGCGATCAGCATGATCAGCGCCATCGCAAGAACAGCGGCGACGATTTTTTCCAGCACCGGTTCGTAGAGCAACAAGGCAACGCCGAGGATCGGAAAGAAGAGGGGATAGGCATAGAGCCAGTCGGATGCGCCGATCAAATGCGCCGGCGTCAGGAGGAAGATGGCGACGAAGCGGACGAGCACATAGGTGCCCCAGGCCATGCACAGCCATCCGAGCCAGTCTGTGCGCGGGCGGACCGACGCTTTCCGGTAATAGTGCAGGGCGATGAGGGCGATGAAGGGCGCGACATACCGATAGGCGGCGCTTTCGACAAAGAGCGGCGATACGACGATGAGCCATAGGAGACTGCCAAGGACGATCAAGCGCTGCGGCAGGACGACAGGCACGAGTTCTCCGGCATTGCTTCCGGACCCACGATCGACTTGTGGTTTATTCGCCTGCAACTGAGCCAATATTGCGTCCGCCTTTGTTCATATTTCTGCCAGCCGGTCTCCGCTGGCCCGTAAGGTCGCAAGCCGGCATGAATACGGCATTTCGGTGGCCGACACTTTATGCGGTCCGTTTATGATATCAAAACCTTCTGATATCGCCGCGTCGCTAATGCGTCACTCCGTCGCTGCGCAGAACTTTCAGCACCGTCAGGACGATGATCTTGAGATCGAAGAGAAACGAGCGCCGGCGCAAATAGTCTTCGTCCAACGCCACTTTCTGCGGGATCGGCAGCTCATCACGGCCATTGACCTGCGCCCAGCCAGTCAAACCCGGCGGCAGGGCGTCGACGCCACGCTCGGTGCGCAGCGCAATCAGGTCATGCTGGTTGAAGAGGGCCGGGCGAGGGCCGACAATGCTCATCTCGCCCTTCAGGATGCACCAGAGCTGCGGCAGCTCATCCAGGCTGGATTTGCGCAGGAAGGAACCGATCGGCGTCAGATAGGCGTTGGCGTCCTTCAGCAGATGGGTCGCAACCGCCGGCGTGTCGGTCCGCATGCTGCGGAATTTCGGCATGCGGAAAATCTTGTTTCCACGGCCGACACGGTCCGACCAGTAGAGAACGGGACCGGGGGAGGTCAATCGGACGGCGATGGCGACGATCAGGATCGGGATGGAAAAGACCAATGTTGCCCCGAGGGCGGCAAGGAAGTCGAAAAGGCGCTTGGCGATCGTATAGGGCATCGTTTCTGGTAGTTCTGCCGGGGCTCGTGTGTCGTTGCGCCGATGACGGCTTTGTGCGGAGTGCATCTCATATCGTGGACTTGTTCACAATCGCCCTCATCACGAATTTTGCCGGGCTTGTTCCCCGAGGAGGGATTGTGCAAAGCATGACGGGAATGAAAATCGGGCAGAACAAGGGGTGGCAGACGCATGATCCTGGTGACGGGCGCGACGGGTTTTGTCGGGCAGGCGCTTTGTGCCGAGCTTTCGCGGAGACAGATGGCCTATCGACCGGTCAGCCGCGCGGCGAAGCCGGGTTTTCTGGCCATGGGCAACATCGATAGCGGGACGGATTGGGCCGGCGCGCTCGCCGGCGTCGAAACGGTCGTGCATCTGGCGGCGCGTGTCCATGTCATGAACGACACCTCGGCCGATCCGCTTGCCGCCTTTCGCGCCGCCAATGTCGACGCCACCGTCAATCTGGCGCGGCAGGCGGCGAAGGCCGGCGTCAAGCGCTTCATTTTCCTGAGTTCGATCAAGGTCAATGGTGAGGCGATCGCACCGGGCAAGCCGTTTACCGCGTCCGATACGCCGCATCCGGAGGACGCCTATGGTCAATCGAAGCGGGAAGCGGAGGAGGCGCTCCTGGCCATCGGCAACGAAACGAAGATGGATGTCGTCATCATCCGCCCGCCTCTTGTCTATGGCCCTGGGGTGAAGGCGAATTTCGCGAGCTTGATGAAATGGGCCAAGCGGCCGTTCCCTTGGCCGTTCGGCCTGGTCGCAAACCGGAGATCCCTCGTGTTCGTCGGCAATCTCGTCGATTTCATCCTGCTCTGCGCGCGCCATACCGATGTGGGAAATCGCGTGTTCCTGATCAGCGACGGCGCGGATCTTTCGATCGGCGAATTGATCGGCAAGCTGTCTTCGACGATGGGGCGAAAAGCGCTGCTGCTGCCCGTACCGCCGCGACTGCTGGAAGGGCTTGCGGCGCTGCTTGGCCGTCGCGCGGCGGCGCAACGTCTCTTGGGGTCGCTGCAGGTCGATATTGGCGAGACGACGGCGATCACCGGCTGGTCGCCGCCTTTTTCGGTCGAGGACGGTCTGCGGCTGACGGTTGCGGCATCCGAGCGGGATCGCTGACTGCTGCTTACAGGCTCCAGACAGCATGCCCCTCGAGCAGCGGATTGCTCTGCTCCAACGCGGCCTTCACGTCGACCACCACGCCGTTCTCGCCAAGCAGACCAAGAATCTGCGCAGCGCCATCGGTCAAATAGGACTTGTGCGGCACGGCAAGGACGAGGGCGTCGAGCTTGCCGAAATCCTCGAGTGCCGCCAGCCGCACGCCGTATTCCTCCTCCGCCTCGTGATGGCTGGCCATGGGGTCGTGCACCAGCGGTTCGAGGCCGAATTGATGCAGTTCGCGGATGATGTCCGGCACGCGGCTGTTGCGCAGATCGGGGACGTTTTCCTTGAAGGTCAGGCCGAAGATGCCGATCCGGGCGCCGTTGATCGGCTTTTGCGCTGATACCAGCATCTTGATGAGTTTCTGGGCGATGAAGGCGCCCATGCCGTCATTGATGCGGCGGCCGGAGAGGATGACTTCCGGATGATAGCCGAGTTCCTCAGCCTTGGCGGTGAGATAATAGGGGTCGACGCCGATGCAGTGGCCGCCAACCAGACCGGGCGTGAAGGGCAGGAAATTCCATTTCGTCCTGGCCGCTTTCAGCACGTCGGCCGTGCGGATGTCCATTTTCTCGAAGATGATCGACAGCTCGTTCATCAAGGCGATGTTGAGGTCGCGCTGGGTGTTTTCGATCACCTTGGCGGCTTCCGCCACCTTGATGCTGGGCGCGCGGTGGATACCAGCCTGGACCACCGCGCCATAGACGGCGGCGATCCTATCGAGCGTTTCCTCGTTGTCTCCGGCGACGACCTTCACGATGCGTTCGAACGTATGCTCCTTGTCGCCGGGGTTGATCCGCTCAGGCGAATAGCCGACGTGAAAATCCTCGCCCTGGCGCAGGCCCGAGACCTCGGCAAGCACGGGGCCGCACACGTCTTCCGTCACGCCGGGATAGACCGTCGATTCATAGACGACGATGCCGCCCTTCTTCAAAGCCTGGCCGACGGTGCGTGAGGCGGAGATCATCGGGCGCAGATCCGGCTGCCGGTTCCTATCGATCGGCGTCGGAACGGCGACAATGAAGATATCCCGGTCTTGCAGGTCGTGAATGTCGCTGCTGATGCGCAGCCCGCTTTCCTTCAGACGTGCGGATGAAACCTCGCGGGTATCATCCTCTCCGGCTTTCAGGGCCGCGACGCGGGACGTCTTGATATCGAAGCCGACCACGTCGGAGAATTTCTCAGCCAGGGCGATCGCGACAGGCAATCCGACATAACCCAGGCCAATGACGGCAATTTTTTCGCTCAACACAATCCACCTCGAACAATCGACCTGAATTAGCCAAACCTAAGCGGCGTGTCAGCGCAAATCTTTGTTAGAAGAGGCCAATTCGGGTGCAAGTCAGATCAATGTGACGATCAGGCCGAGGCTTTGCAATAGACGCATCCGCGGGGCGTCGCCGCACGCCGGCCATCTTTTCGAGGTGAACGAATAAAACGGAAGTCTTGCGTGTTTTCTGCTCGTTCCCTCCCAAGGAGATCGCAAATCATGAGTAATTTCAATATCGCCGCCGCGGACAAGCGGGCGGCCCGCTATGACCATTTCACCATCGCACTCCACTGGCTGACGGCATTTCTGGTTCTGACCTTGTTCGCATTGGCCGAGGCCCGAGGCTTCGTTGCCCGTGGAACGCCTCTTCGTGGAGACCTGATCTTCGTGCATATCTCGCTCGGCGTTCTGCTAGCGGCTGTCCTCATCCTGCGCATTGTCTGGCGCGTCGCGACCCGCCAGCGCACAGCGCCAGCCGTCTCCGGGCTTCAGCATGTGGTGGCGACGCTTACGCATCTCGCTCTCTACGCGCTGATGATTTCGCAGGTGTCCTATGGCTTCCTGATGATCTGGGTCTCCGGCAACGGACCGAGCTTCTTCGGCCTGTTCTCGGTGCCGCCTTTGCTCGTTCTTGATCAGCCGACACGGCATCTGATGAGTGAATTGCACGACTACACCGCCTGGGCAATCATCGCCATCGCGGGAACTCATGCCGCAGCGGCCCTCATGCATCATTATGTGCTTCGCGACCGCGTGCTTGTCCGGATGATCCCTGCGCGCGGATAGGCGCTGCCGGACTGGTTCACCCTCAAATCGCCGCGGCAGGCCAAAAGGTCGCGGCGTCCCCTATCGAAACCCTTCGCTGCGAACCTATTTTAGTATTCAGAGACATATTTCTCGGAATGCGTGGTTCGCAATGCGTAACACATATCTTGCCCATTTATACGCCAGGCGCGCGGAGCTCGAATCCAGGCTCGAGCTGCATATAGCACGCTATTGTTTTGGCGAGGGAGAGGTCGACGACGGCACCGAGGTGGAGCTGAGGGACAGGATCCGGGAGGTTTCCGACGAGATCTCCGCGCTGGAAAGCGAGCATAGCCATTAGAGCGGCTTCAAAGCTCCAGTCTTTTTCTGGTCTTGCAACTGATCTACAGGTCTCTAACTCTACGCGGGGATTCGAGCACGATGTTGCGTGCTTGAGCAGTCAGTCTTTGAGAAGGGATGGTCATGGCAGGAGAAACGGTTCTGGTGGTCGGGGGAGCCGGTTATATCGGCTCGCATACATGTCTGGATCTGGCGAACAAGGGGTTTCAGCCCGTCGTCTACGACAATTTTTCCAACGGTCACCGCGAATTCGTCAAATGGGGTCCGGCGGAAGAGGGTGATATTCGCGACCGGGCGCGGCTCGATGAAGTCCTGGCGAAATACAAGCCGGCCGCTATCCTGCATTTTGCGGCGCTGATCGAAGTCGGCGAGTCGGTCAAGGACCCTGTCTCCTTCTATGAGAACAACGTCATCGGCACGCTGACGCTGCTATCGGCGGCGCAGGCGGCCGGCATCGGCGCTTTCGTGTTTTCCTCCACCTGCGCGACCTATGGCCTGCCGCAGAGCGTGCCGCTCGACGAAAGCCACCGGCAGGTGCCGATCAATCCCTATGGCCGCACCAAATATATCGTCGAGCAGGCGCTTGCCGATTATGACCAATACAAGGGGCTGCGCTCCGTGGTGCTGCGCTATTTCAATGCGGCCGGCGCCGATTTCGAAGGGCGCATCGGTGAATGGCATACGCCGGAAACCCACGCCATCCCGTTGGCGATCGATGCGGCGCTTGGCCGTCGTCAGGGCTTCAAGGTGTTCGGCAGCGACTATGACACACGCGACGGCACCTGCGTGCGCGACTATATCCACGTCCTCGATCTTGCGGATGCACATGTCCGGGCGGTGGAATATCTGCTGCGGGGCGGTGAATCGGTGGCGCTCAATCTCGGTACGGGTACGGGCACGACGGTCAAGGAATTGCTGTCGACGATCGAGACGGTGTCGAACCGGCCTTTCCCCGTCGAATATGTTGGCCGCCGCGAGGGCGATTCGACCACGCTGGTTGCCAATAACGATAAGGCCCGCGACGTTCTCGGCTGGTCGCCGAAATATGACCTGTCGCGCATTATCGAATCCGCCTGGAATTGGCATGCCAAATCCAACCAGCATTGAGCGGCGCGCTTCGGGCAAACGCCCGAACGTGCTGCTGATATCGGCCGATCAATGGCGGGGCGATTGTCTCTCCGCCGTCGGTCATTCTTGCGTCAAGACGCCCAATGTCGATGCTCTGGCGCGGGACGGCGTGTTGTTCCGCCGGCATTTCGCCGGAGCAGCGCCCTGCTCGCCGGCGCGGGCGACGCTTTATACCGGTCTCTATCAAATGAACCATCGCGTCTGCCGCAATGGTTCGCCGCTGGATGCCCGCTTCGACAATCTGGCGGCCGCCTCCCGCCGCGCCGGCTACGATCCGACCTTGTTCGGCTATACCGATACGGCGCCGGATCCGCGCGGCATGGACCCGAATGATCCGTATCTGACGACCTATGAGGGCGTGCTTCCGGGCTTCAGCGCGCGTCAGCTTCTGC
Source organism: Rhizobium sp. SEMIA4064 (assembly GCF_003025035.1). Classification (GTDB taxonomy): domain Bacteria; phylum Pseudomonadota; class Alphaproteobacteria; order Rhizobiales; family Rhizobiaceae; genus Rhizobium; species Rhizobium paranaense. The sequence goes on along the minus strand of NZ_PYJN01000022.1, from coordinate 434,427 downwards.
CGGAGCATGAAAAGCAATGGCTCTCATGGCTGCGCTCGCACGGCCATGTGGGTGCGACGAGCCGCAATATTCATATTCCCGTCGGTGCCAAGCCCGGTGAAATCTCCAATGCGGCGCCTGCCTATTCCAAGGATGAGACGCAGACGGCTTTTCTTGCCGGGGAGTTCATTCGCTGGCTCGGCGAACAGGACGAGCCCTGGTTCGCGCATGTCTCCTTTCTCAGGCCGCATCCGCCGTTTTCGGTGCCGGAACCCTATAACCGCATGTTTGCCGCAAGCGACGGACCGGCTTTTGCGCGCGCAGCGGACCGCCAGACGGAGCAGACGGCGCATCCCTTTCTCGCCTACGCCATGCCACTGATCGGCAAGGGCGGCTTCATCCATGGCGGTGAGGGGCCTGCAAGCGACTGGACGGCTGAAGATCTGTCGGCGATCCGCGCCATCTATTACGGCATGATCGCCGAAGTGGACACGCAGCTCGGGCGGATCTGGCAGGCGCTGAGAGATGCGGATGCCTGGGACGATACGCTGATCGTGTTCACATCGGACCACGCGGAAATGATGGGCGATCACTGGATGCTCGGCAAGGGCGGCTTTTTCGATGGCAGCTATCACATCCCGCTGGTCATCCGCGATCCGGGACAGCCTGGCGGTATGGGCCAGCAGGTAGACCACTTCACCAGCGCCGCCGATATTTTTCCGACCCTCTGCGATCGCCTGGGCCTCCTGCCCGACAATCACCTCGACGGCGAGACGCTTCTGCCCTTTATCGAGGGTGCGGAGCCGGAGGACTGGCGCGATGCGGCCTTCTGGGAGTTCGATTTCCGCGATATCGCCAGGGGCGACGCAGAACGGCATTTTGGGCTCAGGTCGAATGCCTGCAATCTCGCTGTCATCCGAGGCGAGCGCTTCAAATACGTCCATTTCGCCGGACTGCCGCCCTTGCTATTCGATTTGGCGAAGGATCCGATGGAACTTATCAATCTCGCGGACGACCCGAATTATGCGGCGACCCGGCTTGCCTATGCCGAAAAGCTGCTGTCGCTCAGGGCGCGGCATCTCGATCAGACGCTCGCCTATACCGAACTGACGGAAACAGGGCCGGTCTCTCGCCGGCCCTGATCAGATTTACATAGCAGGCTATCAGGAAAACGAGCCGAGATAGGTCATCTTGCCGACCGGCAGCCCGCGGCTGCGCAGAATGTCGTGCACCGTGGTAACGTGGAAGAAGAAGTTCGGCAGCGCGAAGGTTGCGAGATAGCTTTCGCCGCTGAACACGATCTTGTTGCCGCCGGGCGTAACGATCACCTCCCGGTTTTCGCTGCCTTCCATCGTCTCCGGCGTCACCGTCGCCAGGAAATCCTCAGTCTTCTTTAGGCGTTCGCGCAGCTCGGCAACGGTGGTCTCGTTGTCCTCGAAGCGCGGTGCGTCGATGCCGGTCAGGCGGGCGATCGCGAGTTTGGCGCTGTCGGTGGCGCGCTGAAACTGGCCGGAGAGCGGCAGCATGTCGTCAATGAGGCGTGCGCCGACAAGGTCGTTCGGATCGGTGTCGTTTTCGGCCGCATAGGCCTCGATCTTGTCGAGATAGGTCGAAAGTTTTGCGAGGCCGCGTTGAAAGATGGGGACTGAGAAGCGGTACATCGAGGGCATGCTGGTTCTCCATGGTCGGCCGATGAGGTGGTCTCGGCCCGATATCGACGGAATTTTACGCCATTCAAATGTCGATGGAATGTCTGTTCCATCGGATTGGCCGCTCACATGTAGGCTTGATCACCGCCTTTTACAGCCTTTTTCGGCCGAAAATTACCGGCTGCGCTTCGATCGCCAGTTCCGTCATTGCGACTACAAAATAGTGTTGACGTTTTTGTCGAAAAATGGAATAAATATTCCGCAGATGGAATTTTACGGTTTGTTTGTTCCGTTTTTGGGTTGCCGTTATGGGAGATGGCAGCTCGGATTGCTGGCCCTACGGTGGAGACCGGGGGCTCCGGCGTTAAGGAGGGGTGTAGCCGGACACCGTAGTTGGAGGAAAAAATCATGAGAAAACTCATCCTGGGCTCCGCGATGGCCCTTATGCTGTCGACTGCGGCCCATGCCCAGACCATCGGTGTCTCGATGGCGCTGTTCGACGACAACTTCCTGACCGTTCTGCGCAACGGCATGCAGGATTATGCCAAGACCATGAAGGGCGTGTCGCTACAGGTCGAAGACGCTCAGAACGACGTCGCCAAGCAGCAGAGCCAGATCCAGAACTTCATCGCCAGCCACGTTGACGCCATCATCGTCAACCCAGTTGATACGGACGCCACGGCTGCCATTTCGAAACTGGCCGCTGATGCGAAAATTCCGCTGATCTACGTCAACCGCGAACCGGCAAACGTCGACAGCCTGCCGGATAAACAGGCTTTCGTCGCTTCCAACGAGCAGGAATCCGGCACGCTGGAAGCCAAGGAAGTTTGCCGCCTGCTGAAGGGCAAGGGCAAGGCCGTCGTCATGATGGGCGAACTGTCGAACCAGGCAGCCCGCATGCGTACCAAGGACGTGCATGACGTTCTCGCCACCGACGAATGCAAGGGCATCCAGATCGTTCAGGAACAGACCGCCAACTGGCAGCGTACCCAGGGCTCCGACCTGATGACCAACTGGCTCTCCAGCGGTTTGGAATTCGATGCCGTCATTTCCAACAATGACGAAATGGCGATCGGTGCCATTCAGGCGCTGAAGGCAGCCGGAAAGTCGATGGATAAGGTAGTCATCGGCGGTGTCGACGCGACGCAGGACGCCTTGGCAGCCATGCAGGCCGGTGACCTCGATGTCACCGTTTTCCAGGACGCAGCCGGTCAGGGCAAGGGTGCGGTCGATGCCGCGCTGAAGCTTGCCAAGGGTGATAAGGTCGACAAGAAGGTCTATATTCCCTTCCAGCTCGTGACGCCCCAGAACGTCAAGGACTTCGTCAAGAAGAACTAACAGAGCGCTGTTAGCGACGGATGCGGGCGCAACAGCCCGCATCCCCAAATTCCGACAGCTCCCGGGAGGGAAAAGATGGTTGTGAGCCCATCCACCATGGCTGCGGTGCGCGCCAGCGGCGCGGTCCCCAATGCCGCCTATCTGCTGAGTGCCGAAGGCATTCGCAAGGAATTTCCGGGCGTGCTGGCCCTCGATGATGTTTCCTTCCGTCTGAAGCGCGGCACCGTGCATGCGCTGATGGGCGAAAACGGCGCCGGCAAGTCGACGCTGATGAAAATTTTGGCCGGCATTTATATACCGGATCAGGGCGAAGTGCGCCTGAAGGGCGTCGAGATCCGCCTGAAATCGCCGCTGGATGCGCTGGAGAACGGCATCGCGATGATCCATCAGGAACTCAACCTGATGCCATTCATGACGGTCGCCGAGAATATCTGGATCCGCCGCGAGCCGAAGAACCGCTTGGGCTTCGTGGATCATGCCGAGATGAACAGGAAGACTGAAGAGCTCTTTCGTCGGCTGAACATCACCATCGATCCTGAAATTCAGGTGCGCGATCTTTCGGTCGCCAACCGCCAGATGGTCGAAATCGCCAAGGCGGTATCCTACAATTCCGACGTACTGATCATGGACGAGCCGACTTCGGCGCTGACAGAACGCGAGGTGGCGCATCTCTTCGAGATCATCCGCGATCTGCGTGCCCAGGGCATCGGCATCGTCTACATTACCCACAAGATGAACGAGCTGTTCGAGATCGCCGATGAATTTTCGGTGTTCCGCGACGGAAAATACATCGGCACGCATTTGTCCACCGATGTCACCCGCGACGACATCATCCGCATGATGGTCGGCCGCGAGATCACCCAGATGTTCCCGAAAGAGGAAGTGCCGATCGGTGATACGGTCCTTTCCGTCAAGGGGCTCACTCTGAACGGCGTCTTCTCCGATGTTTCCTTCGATGTGAAGGCCGGTGAAATCCTGGGGGTCGCGGGTCTCGTCGGCTCCGGCCGGTCGAATGTCGCCGAGACGATCTTCGGCGTGACGCCGGCCTCGTCCGGGACGATCGAGCTTTTCGGCAAGAAGGTCGATATCTCCTCGCCGGCGATGGCCATCCGGCACGGCATGGCGTTCCTGACGGAAGACCGGAAGGATACCGGCTGTCTGCTGATCCTCAGCGTGCTCGAGAACATGCAGGTCGCCGTGCTGCACGACAAGTTCGTGCGGGCCGGTTTCGTGCAGGAGGGCGCGATCGAGGAGACCTGCGAAGACATGGCGCGCAAGCTGCGCGTCAAGACGCCGAATCTCGATGAGCGGGTCGAAAATCTATCCGGCGGCAATCAGCAGAAGGTGCTGATCGGCCGTTGGCTGCTCACCAATCCGCGTATTCTGATCCTGGATGAACCGACCCGCGGCATCGATGTCGGCGCCAAGGCGGAAATACACCGTCTGGTCACGGAAATGGCGCGCAATGGCGTCGCCATCATCATGATCTCATCGGAGATGCCGGAAGTGCTCGGTATGAGCGACCGCATCATGGTGATGCATGAGGGACGGGTGACCGGTTTTCTCGATCGCGCGGAAGCAACCCAAGTCAAGGTGATGGAGCTGGCGGCGCAATGATCGGCCCGGCCGTCGCAAAGGGAGGATTGAACCATGGTTAGCAAAGTTGCAGAGGCGACCGCACCGTCAGTGACGCGCCCCAGGCGCCGCCGCGTGCCGCCGGAACTCGGGATCTTCCTCGTGCTGATCGGCATTGCGCTCGTCTGCGAAATCCTCGGCTGGATTTTCGTCGGCCAGAGCTTCCTGCTCAATGTGCAGCGCCTGAAGATCATGATCCTGCAGGTTTCCGTCATCGGCATCATCTCGGTCGGGGTGACGCAGGTCATCATCACCGGCGGTATCGATCTGTCATCGGGCTCCGTCGTCGGGTTGACGGCCATGGTGGCGGCGAGCTTCGCACAGTCCTCGACCTGGGCGCGGGCGCTTTATCCATCTCTGACCGATTTGCCGTTTTTCATTCCGATCGGCGTCGGCCTGCTGATCGGTCTGGCCGCCGGTTACGTCAACGGCCAGCTCATCACGAAAACCAAGATTCCGCCATTCATCGCGACGCTCGGCATGATGGTTTCGGCCCGCGGCCTGTCGAAATTGTACACGAAGGGGCAGCCGGTCTCCGGCCTCACCGATCAGTTCAATTTCATCGGCACCGGCATCTGGCCCGTCGTCGTCTTCCTGCTCGTCGCGTTGGTGTTCCATATCGTGCTGCGCTACACGCGCTACGGCAAGTTCACCTATGCGATCGGCGCCAATGTGCAAGCGGCACGCGTCTCGGGTATCAATGTCGAGGCGCATCTGGTGAAGGTCTACGCGATTGCCGGTCTGCTCGCCGGTCTCGCCGGCATCATCACCGCCGCCCGCGTCCAGACTGCGCAGGCCGGCATGGGTGTGACATATGAATTGGATGCGATCGCCGCTGCCGTTATCGGCGGCACCTCGCTCACGGGCGGTGTTGGCCGTATCACCGGCACGATCATCGGTACCGTCATTCTCGGTGTGATGATCTCGGGCTTCACCTTCCTGAACGTCGATGCCTACTACCAGGAGATTGCCAAGGGCGTCATCATCGTTGCCGCTGTCGCAATCGACGTCTACCGCCAGAAGAAGCGGGCCAAACACTGAAACGGCCGCGTTTCATCTGATATCTCGAGGCGGGGGTTTTGCCCCCGCCTTTTTCGTTTGCGGCGTCATTCTATGCTAATGCAGATTTTTTTCATTTAGCTATGGCGAATCCTGCCATCTTTTCTATTCTGGCCGCTTCCCGCTGCTCCTTCGAGCACACTATCCAGGATAGACAATGCAATCCGTATTCGATGGCCATAACGACGTTCTCTTAAGACTCTGGAATCATGCCCGCGACGGAACCGATCCGGTCGCGGAATTCAGGGATGGGGCATCGACCGGCCACATCGATGCGCGTCGCGCCAAGGCTGGTGGGCTGGCCGGTGGCCTCTGCGCCATCTACATCCCCTCCGGAAATCTGGTCTTCGCCGATCCCGACCGCAACGGCCACTATGCCACGCCGCTCTCGCCGCCGCTGGAGCGTGCGCCGTCGCTCGATATCGCGCTCGAAATGGCAGCGATCGCCCTCAAGCTCGATCGCGCCGGTGTCTGGAAGCTTTGCCGCTCGACCGCGGAAATCCGCGATTGCATGGAAAAGGGCATCTTCGCTGCGGTGATGCATATGGAAGGCTGCGAGGCGATCGACGCGGATCTCGTCGCGCTTGAAACCTTCTACGCGGCCGGCCTGCGTTCGCTCGGTCCCGTCTGGAGCCGCAACAACGTCTTTGCCCATGGCGTACCCTTCGCCTATCCGAGTTCACCGGATACAGGGCCGGGCCTGACGGATGCAGGTTTTGCGCTAGTGCGCGAATGCAACCGCCTCGGCATCGTCATCGACCTCGCCCATATCACCGAAAAGGGCTTCTGGGATGTGGCGAAGACATCGGATCAGCCGCTGGTTGCCAGCCATTCCAATGCACATGCGCTGACCCCCGTCGCTCGCAATCTCACCGACAGGCAACTCGACGCTATCCGGGAGAGCCGCGGCATCGTCGGCCTGAACTATGCGACGGCCATGCTGCGTGAGGATGGCCGCTCGGATGCCAACACGCCGATCGAGGTGATGGTTCGCCATGTCGACCACCTCGTCAGCCGCGTTGGCATCGATTGCGTCGGCCTCGGATCGGACTTCGACGGGGCGACGATTCCGCATGAAATCAGCGATGCTGCAGGCAATCAAAAGCTGATTGCTGCGCTCAGGAACGTTGGCTATGGTGAAGCCGATCTTGTGAAGCTGTGCAGGGAGAACTGGCTTCGTATCCTGGCCTCTGCTTGGGGAGAGAGCAGCAGACCGCGTATGTGATTCGTAGTAACAAAAGCTAAAATAAGGGAACGAAAACAATGATGATGACCAAGATGAACCGCAGCTTCCGCATCCTTTCGGCCGGTGCGGCTCTCTCGCTTTTGACGATGGCCGTGCCGAGCGCCTTCGCCACGACGCCGAAGGACACGCTGGTCGAAGGCTTCGCCTTCGACGACATTCTCAGCATGGACCCGGCCGAAGCCTACGAACTCTCCGCTGCCGAAGTCACCGGCAACACCTACAGCCTGCTCGTTCGCCTAGATATCAACGACACCTCCAAGATCCAGGGCGATATTGCCGAGAGCTGGTCGGTTTCCGACGATCACCTGACCTATACGTTCAAGCTGAAGCCCGGCTTGAAGTTTGCTTCGGGCAATCCGATCACCGCCGATGACGTCGCCTGGTCTTTTGAGCGCGTCGTCAAGCTCGACAAGAGCCCGGCCTTCATCCTCACTCAGTTCGGCCTGACCGGCGCCAATGTCACGGAAAAGGCGAAAGCGACCGATCCGAGCACCTTCACCTTCACCGTCGACAAGCCCTACGCGCCGAGCTTCGTGCTGAACTGCCTGACGGCGACCGTTGCGGAAGTGGTCGACAAGAAGCTGGTGACGCAGCACGTCAAGCCGGTGACACCGTCGGCCGATTACAAGTATGACAACGACTTCGGCAATGGCTGGCTGAAGACCGGCTTTGCCGGCTCCGGTCCGTTCAAGCTGCGCGAATGGCGCGCCAACGAGGCCGTCGTTCTGGAGCGCAACGACAATTATTACGGCGAAAAGCCGAAGCTTGCGCGCGTCATCTACCGCTTCATGAAGGAAAGCTCCGCACAGCGCCTGGCGCTGGAGAATGGTGACATCGACGTTGCCCGCAACCTGTCGCCGACGGACCTCGCGGCCGTCGAGAAGAACGCTGAACTTACCTCCACCAATGCGCCGAAGGGCACGATCTACTACGTCAGCCTCAACCAGAAGAACCCGAACCTTGCCAAGCCGGAAGTGCAGCAGGCGTTCAAGTACCTGGTCGATTACGACGCCATCAGCAAGACGCTGATCAAGGGCATCGGCGAAATCCATCAGACCTTCGAGCCGAAGGGCATGCTTGGCTCTCTGGATGAAAATCCGTTCAAGCTCGATGTCGCCAAGGCCAAGGAACTGCTCGCCAAGGCCGGTCTGCCCAATGGCTTCTCCGTGACGATGGACGTGCGCAGCATCGAGCCGGATACGGGTGTCGCCACCTCGATCCAGCAGACGCTCGGCCAGGCCGGGATCAAGGTCGAGATCATTCCCGGCGACGGCAAGCAGAAGCTCACCAAGTATCGCGCCCGTAACCACGACATCTATTTCGGCAACTGGGGCAACGACTATTGGGACCCCCATTCCAACGCCGATACGTTCACGAACAATCCTGACAACTCCGACGCAGGCACCAACAAGACGCTCGCCTGGCGCAACGACTGGACGACGCCGGAGCTCGACAAGGAAACAAAGGCTGCCCTGTTCGAGGTCGACGCCACCAAGCGCGGCGCCATGTATCAAGATATCCAGAAGAAGTACCTGGATGCCAGCCCGTTCGTCTTCCTGTTCCAGCAGACGGAAGTCGCCGGCTATCGCAAGGATGTGAAGGACTTCAAGCTCGGCCCGAGCTTCGACACCAACTTCGTCTGGCCAGTGTCGAAGTAATGGTCCGATAGGACTAGTTCTTTGAGCACAGTCGAACGGAAAATGGAGGTGCGGCCCAAAAAGGGCCGTGCCGCGCCCATTGCGATGGGTGTTTTGCGCTTCCTCGTCGTGGCGGTCACGACCTATCTCGGCCTTCTCGCCGTCACGTTTTTCATCGGGCGCGTTATCCCGATCGATCCGGCGCTGGCGATTGCCGGCGACCATGCGCCTGCGCAGGTGCTGGAGCGGCTGCGCCGCCAAATGCATCTCGATCAGCCGCTCTATCTGCAGTTCTACTATTATCTGCTGAGTGCCCTGACCGGCGATTTCGGTACCTCCGTGCTGACGACCAATCCGGTGATGGACGATATCCGGCGTGTCTTTCCGGCGACGATGGAGCTTGCGACCGTCGGCACGATCATCGGCGCGGTTTTCGGCGTTCCCTTTGGTGTGCTAGCCGCCGTGCGCCGCAACAGCTTCGTCGACCAGATCGTCCGTGTCATCGGACTTGTCGGCTATTCGGTGCCGGTGTTCTGGCTGGCGATGGTGTCGCTCGTCATCTTCTACGCCAAGCTGGGTTGGGTGGCCTATCCTGGCCGCATCGACATCGCCTTCGAATATACGTTCACGCCGATCACTGGTTTCTATCTGCTCGACAGTGCCATGCAGGGGCAATGGGATGTGTTCTGGGATGCCTTCCGTCACATTATTCTGCCGGCCTCGCTGCTCGGCTATTTCTCGCTGGCCTATATCAGCCGGATGACACGCAGTTTCATGCTGAACGAGCTGGGTCAGGAATATATCGTCGCTGCCCGCGCCAAAGGGCTTTCGGAGACGCGGGTGATCTGGGGCCATGCGCTGCGCAGTGCCGTCGTGCCGCTGATCACGGTGATTGCGCTCTCCTATGCCGGATTGCTGGAAGGCTCTGTGCTGACCGAGATCGTCTTTTCCTGGCCGGGCATCGGTTTCTATATCACCAGTTCGCTGCAAAATGCCGACATGAACGCCGTGCTCGGCGGCACGGTCATCGTCGGTACGGTCTTCATCGGGATCAACCTGCTCTCCGACTTGCTCTACCGCACTCTCGATCCAAGGACGCGACGTAAATGACGGCTGGGACCACGCAACTTTCCTGGCGTGACTGGCTGCTGTCGGATCGGCCGCAGTCGCGCCGGCAGGCGAGCCTCGGGCGCGCCTATGTCACCTGGCGGCAATTTTCCGCCAATCGGCTGGCCGTTCTCGGATTGCTGATTATTGTCGCCCTCGTTCTCGTGGCGGCCCTTGCCGATGTCATCGCCCCCTATCCGCCAACGATCGGCGATCTGACCAACGCCTATCTGAAACCGCCCGGCACTGGTGGCTATCTTCTCGGCACCGACAATCTCGGGCGCGATATCCTGTCCCGTTTGATCTATGGGTCGCGATGGACCCTCTATATCGTTGTGCTCGTCGCGATCATTTCGGCGCCGTTGGGGCTGTTTATCGGTATGATAGCTGGCTATGCAGGTGGCTGGATCGATACCGTGCTGATGCGCATCACCGATATTTTCCTCGCCTTTCCGAAACTGGTGCTGGCGCTCGCTTTTGCAGGCGCGCTCGGCCCCGGCATCGAGAATGCCATCATCGCTATCGCCATCACCTCCTGGCCACCCTATGCGCGCCTGGCGCGGGCCGAGACGATGACAGTGCGGCGCTCCGATTACATCGCCGCCGTGCAGCTCATGGGCGCCTCGCCGATGCGTATCGTTTTTCGCCATATCATGCCGCTTTGCATTTCCTCGGTGATCGTGCGCGTGACACTCGATATGGCCGGTGTCATTCTGACCGCAGCGGGCCTCGGTTTCCTTGGCCTCGGCGCACAGCCGCCCCTGCCAGAATGGGGCGCGATGATCGCCACCGGGTTCAAATATTATCTCGATCAATGGTGGGTCGCGGCGATGCCAGGTATCGCCATCCTGATCGTCAGCCTGGGCTTCAACCTGCTCGGTGACGGCCTGCGCGATGCGCTCGATCCGAAGGAGAGCGGCCAATGACGGCATTGTTGACGGTCGAGAACCTCAGGGTTCGTTATCCTACCCGCACCGGCGTGATCGAGGCCGTGCGCGGCGTATCCTTCACGCTCGGCCGCGAGCGGCTCGGCATCGTCGGCGAGAGCGGTTCGGGCAAATCGCAGACCGGCCGCGCCATCATGGGGCTGACGCCGTCACATGGCATCGTCACGGCGGACAAGCTGAACTTCAGCGGCATAGACCTGCTGTCGGTCTCGGCCAGGGAGCGCCGGTCTCTGCGCGGCAAGCGCATCGCCATGGTGCTGCAGGACCCGAAATATTCGCTCGACCCGGTGATGACCATCGGCAAGCAGATCACCGAGACGCTGCGAACGCACGAGAAGGTCAGCAAGGCGGAAGCGCGCGACCGTGCGCTGGCCATGCTGGAAGCCGTGCAGATCCGCGATCCCAAACGCGTCTACGAGCTGCATCCGCATGAGGTGTCCGGCGGCATGGGACAGCGCGCGATGATCGCGATGATGCTGATCGCCGGGCCGGAACTGCTGATCGCCGACGAGCCGACCTCGGCGCTCGACGTCACCGTGCAGCTCGATGTGCTGAGGATCATGGACAGGCTGGTATCGGAACGTGGCATGGGGCTGATTTTCGTGTCGCACGATTTGAGGCTGGTATCTTCCTTCTGTGATCGGGTCATCGTCATGTATGCCGGCAAGATCGTCGAGGAACTGAAGGCTGCCGATCTCAACAATGCGCAGCATCCCTATACGCGCGGCCTGTTGAACTGCATGCCCGTGATCGGTGAGAACCGCCATCCGCTGCCGGTCCTCGACCGCAAGCCGGAGTGGGCGGCATGACGGCAGCGCTTGCAGTCGACGGCCTCAGCGTCGTCTATGACGGTTATTCTGCCCTCGATGCGGTCAGTATCGATGTGAACAAGGGCGAATCCTTCGGTCTTGTCGGCGAGTCCGGTTCCGGCAAGTCGACCTTGTTACGCGCCGTCGCCGGTCTTGCGCCCGTCAGCGGCGGCTCAATCCGCGTCGATGGCGAGGTGCTGAAGGGGGCGAAACGCGCCAAGGCGTTCTATCGCCAGGTCCAGATGGTGTTTCAGGACCCCTATGGTTCGCTGCACCCGCGTCAGACCATCGACCGGCTGCTGCTGGAGCCGCTGGCGATCCACGGTATCGGCGACAGCGAGACGCGCATCACCCGGGCGCTCGACGAAGTCGGCCTTGGGTCGGGCTTCCGTTTTCGCTATCCGCACCAATTGTCGGGCGGCCAGCGTCAGCGCGTGGCGATCGCCCGGGCCTTGATTGTCGAGCCGTCGATCCTGTTGCTCGACGAGCCGACCTCGGCGCTGGACGCTTCCGTGCAGGCGGAAGTGCTCAATCTGCTGGAGCAGGTGCGCAGGGATCGTCACCTGACTTTCGTCATGGTCAGCCACGATCTCGGCGTCGTCACGCATATGTGCGAACGTCTGGTGGTGATGCAGAATGGCGCCGTCGTCGAGCGTCTGAGCGCAAAAGAATTGGCGGCTGGCGATGTCAAGCAGGACTACACGCGCAACCTGATGATTGCGAGCAAGGGTTTTGTCCGCGCCTAACTAGCTGTATTCGTTGTGTCTTCAACACTCTTTTAGTTAAGCAGCGCTTAAAAGACGACCAATCGTATAGACTATTGACTCGTGCCGCAATTCTGTCATGATCCCATTAATGGCGGTTAACTTTCGTGATCCCTGTTACGGGTCATACACGAGTGGAGGCAGGCATGTTTTTCATGGGTGGCATGACCATGGGTTATCTTCATCCGCCACAGCCGGCGAAAGAGGAGGACGCGTTGGCCGTCACTCTGCCGGAAGAAAAGAGCCGCCGTCAGATCGGTCCGACCGAAGCTGCGGCTCCCGAACCCGAAGTAAGCGCCGTAGAGCGCACTTTGATCTGGGCTCGCCGTATTCTCTGCTGATTTCGGCTTTGCTGATCTTTCGAGCCCGACCGTCATCCAGTGGTTTATTTTTTCCTTCGTTGGCCTCTGGAAGAAAAACCATCTCTACCTAATTGATAGGGATTGTATGAATGTCGGGCGTGAACTCGCCCGCAAAACATCGAAAAAATAACGAACGGAGGCAACACATGGCGAATTTGGGTATGTCTAATACGCATGTGAATCAGTTCGACGGTTCTAAGCGCGTAGCAACGACGCGGAGCAAGATTCAGACTGCGATCCACGTTGCGCTGTTTTCAGCCGCGTTTGTCTTTATCGCTGCAATCGTCTGCGGCATCGTTATCTAAGCGCGCCGCAAGAATGATATGACCGGCATTGATCGGTCATATCTTGCGCCTGCCGTTGCGGCGCGCTGTAGGATGATGGTCATCCCCTCTCTGTTTCCTGACGGTTACCATTACATTCCTATTTGTTCCAAGTTGAAACCTTACCTTACGGCAACTCTTCTTTCCCACCGTTGTCAAAACTTTGCTGGGCAAAGAAAATTTCTTGCGCCCAATAGAATGCGCTTCATGAAAACAGTAAGCTCCGCCAAAACACAAAGTACAGTGGGGCGGAAGCATGACCAAGGTGGGGGCTGGGCGCAGCAGCAGGCGGAGTGGTGCTCTCGACGTGAAGGCGGTCCTGAACCAGGATTCGCATGCCGTACGCGACGCCAAGGAGAATAATCTCGAATTGGCGATCGGCCACGAGGTTCGTGCCTTTCGCAAGAAGCTCGGCATCACCGGCGCCGATCTTGCCTCGGCAACCGGCATATCGCTCGGCATGCTCTCAAAGATCGAAAACGGCAACACGTCGCCGTCTCTCACCACATTGCAGGCCCTGGCTCGGGCGCTCGGTGTGCCTGTCACATCGCTATTCCGGCGTTTCGAAGAAAAACGCAACGCCGTCTTCGTCAGGGCCGGCGAGGGTTTGGAGATGGAGCGGCGAGGGACGCGCGCCGGTCATCAGTACAATCTGCTCGGCCATATCGCCAACGGGTCTAGCGGATTGCAGGTCGAACCCTATCTCATCACGCTAACGGCCAATTCCGATGTTTTTCCGGCGTTTCAACATGAAGGGCTGGAATTGATCTATATGCTGGAAGGAGAGGTCGAATACCGTCACGCCGACAAGCTCTATGCGATGCGGCCCGGCGACAGCCTGTTCTTCGACGCCGATGCGCCGCATGGTCCGGAGGTGCTGACAAGTCTGCCGATCCGCTTTCTGTCGATCATTTCCTACCCGGAAAAAAACGGCTCTTGAGAGGAATTTGCGAATCTTTTGAGGGAGTTCAGTTTAAGTTCATCTTCCGCGGGATATGCAGGGCTCAACCTACCAAGCCCTGCCGATTTGCGGTCGCAAGAAATCAGCCTAAGGAGAATGCCTCATGACCTTGATCGATTGTCTTTGACACGAGCGGACTGCTGCCGGAATCATCCGGTTGCGTCTCAAGTTTCACGGAAGCCTGTTTCGAATGGTGGCGCAAAATTGCCATGATCTTGACGAAGAGGCCGTGAAAATCTTCGCCTGAATACGTTTGTTCTAAGCCGCCACTTCGAATTCATCCCCTTCGCACGCCGGGAAGCGAAGCAAAGGGTCCAAATGCATGAATAGTTGTGTGAGGCAGGACAAGAGACGTTAAAGGCGACAATGCCTGTCACTCTGTTTGGACCCAGAACACGAATCCATGACATCTCAAAATCTCTCCACTGTTCCGCCGCGCGATTCTGAAGCCAAGCAGATCGATCATAACGATTCGATCCGTGCCACCTACTTCTCCAACGATCAGATCCGGGAATGCGGTGCGATCTTCGCCCGCAACGGCGCTGCGACGAAGCTGCCGGGCTTTGCGTCCTTCGATTTCTTCGACCGGCACAAGGAGAACGAAAAAGAGATCCTGCGCGTCTATCGTTCGGCCAATGCCGACGTCGACGCCGGCGAATCGATCACACCTGCGGCCGAATGGCTGCTCGACAACCACTACATCATCGAGGAAGCGATCCAGGAAGTCCGCCGCGATTTCCCGAAGAAGTACTACGATCAACTGCAGAAGATCACCATAGACGGCATGGTGATGCCGCGCACGCTGGCGCTTGCCTGGCTCTATGTCGCCCACACGCACAGCACCGTATCCAACCAGGGCCTGCTGGCGCTCGTCGAAGGCTTCCAGTCGCACGAGATGCTGAAGATCGGTGAACTCTGGGCGGTTCCGTCGCTGGTGCGCTATGTTCTCGTCGACAATCTGCGTCGCATCTCCAGCCGCGTCGAGCAGAGCCGCCTGACGCGCAAGAAGGCCAACGCCGCGGTCGATGAGCTCATTCGCCTCAATGACGACGCCAAGGTCACCGAGTTCCTGAGGACGCTCGAGCCCTATACATCAGACAATACCTTCGCCACGCAGTTCCTCTATCGCCTGCGCGATGGCTCGCATACCTCTGGCCTTGCCGTCACCTGGCTGGAAAGGCGCCTGACGGAAGCCGGCACCGATGCCGAAACCGTCATGATGGCCGAGCATAACCGCCTGTCGTCCGGCAATGTGACGATGGGCAACATCATCAAAAGCCTGCGGCTGATCGACGACACCGACTGGTCGGGCTGGGTCGAGGAGGTCAGCGCGGTCGACAAGCTGCTCTGGGACGAGACCGATTACGCAAAGCTCGATCCCGGCTCACGCAACAGCTATCGCCGCGCCATCGAGAAGCTTGCCCGCCGCTCCGACAAGACGGAAATGGAGATCGCCCAGGTCGCCATGGCCATGACCGAAGCGGCCAAGGCCTCGGGCGAGCCGCAGCCGCATGAGCCGAATATCGGCGATTTCATTGTCGGCCAGCAGATCGAGAAGTTGGAAAAGGCGATCGGCTTCCGCCCGAAGCTGTCGCAGCGCTTCGTCCGCCAGTGGCGCAAGTTCAACTGGCTGGCGATCGCCGCCCCCGTTCTTCTGCTCACCGTCATCGCTCTCTGGATCGTTGGTTATTTCATGATCCAGGCCGGCATGGGCTGGGCTGAAACCATAATCCTGCTGCTGATGTTCTCGCTGCCGGCATCGGAAGGCGCCACCGGCCTGTTCAACTTCGTGGTCACCATGTACCTCACGCCGGCGCGTCTCGTCGGCTATGAGTTCAAGGAGGGCATTCCGGAAGAGGCCCGCACGCTGGTCGTCGTGCCGACATTGATCGCCAATCGCGACAGCGTCGACGAACTGGTGCGCAACATCGAAGTTCATTATCTCGCCAATCCGCTTGGCGAAGTCTATTACGCGCTGCTGAGCGACTGGCCGGACAGCAAGGAAGAAGAGAGCGAACGCGATCTGGAAATTCTGGATTACGCCCGTCGCGAAGTCGCCAATCTCTCGGCCCGCTATGCGGAAGACGGCAAGCAGCGCTTCTATTTGCTGCATCGCCGCCGCCTCTACAATCCGGCCGAAGGCGCCTGGATGGGCTGGGAGCGCAAACGCGGCAAGCTGCACGAACTGAACCTGTTGCTGCGCGGCGACCGCGACACGACCTTCCTGCCCGGCGCCAATACCGTGCCGAAGAACGTGCAATACGTCATGACGCTCGATTCCGATACGCGCCTGGTGCGCGACACGGTCACGAAGCTCGTCGGCAAGCTGCATCATCCGACCAACCGCCCGGTCTTCGATCCTGAAACCAAGCGTGTCGTGCGTGGCTACGGCGTGCTGCAGCCGCGCGTCACCCCGTCGCTGACGACCGGCAAGGACGCTTCGGTGTTCCAGCGCGTCTTCTCCGTCAACCGCGGTCTCGACCCCTATGTCTTTGCTGTCTCCGACGTCTATCAGGACCTGGTCGAGGAAGGTACGTTCACCGGCAAGGGCCTCTATCATGTCGACGCGTTCGAAGCTTCGCTGAAGGGCAAGATCGAGGAGAACGCGGTTCTCAGCCACGACTTGCTCGAAGGCTCGATGGCGCGCTGCGCCCTAGTTACTGACTGCGAACTCGTCGAGGATTTCCCGATCCGTTACGAAGTCGAAGTCTCGCGCCAGCATCGCTGGGCTCGCGGCGACTGGCAGTTGCTTCCCTATCTCTTCAATCCGAAGCGCGGTGTCACCGGCCTCGGCCGCTGGAAGATGATGGACAATCTGCGCCGCTCGCTGACGCCGATCGCCTGGTTCTTCGCCTCCGTGCTCGGCTGGTATTTCATGGGGCCGTTCGCCGCCCTGATCTGGCAGATCCTGCTGATCTTCTGCCTGTTCGTGGCACCGACGCTGTCGCTGATCAACGGCATCATTCCGCGCACCAGCGATATCGTCGCCCGCGCCCATCTCTATACGGTCTGGTCGGATATTCGTGCCGCCAATGCGCAAGTAGCGCTACGGATCGTCTTCATCGCCGACGGCGCCTGCATCATGGCTGACGCTATCGGCCGCTCGCTCTACCGTGCCTTCGTCAGCCGCAAGCTGATGCTGCAATGGCGCACGGCGGCCAGCGCCCAGGCGGCTGCCCAGACGACGATCCTCGGCCATTACCGCGTCATGTGGCACGCACCGGTGCTGGCGCTGCTGGCATTGGCTTTCGCGTCTCTTTCCGGCGACAACGCCTTCTTTGTCGGCATTCCCTTCGCGCTGCTGTGGATTCTGTCGCCGGCGATCGCCTGGTATGTCAGCCAGACGGCGGAAACCGAAGACAAGCTCGAAGTGCCGGAAAGCGTTTCGGCCGAGCTGCGCAAGATCGCGCGGCGCACCTGGCGTTATTTCGACACCTTCGTTGTCGAGCAGCAGAACCACCTGCCGCCGGACAATGTGCAGCAGACGCCGCATGCGGTGGTTGCTTCGCGTACCTCGCCGACCAATATCGGCGTCTACCTGCTCTCGGTGATTTCGGCCCGCAATTTCGGCTGGATTTCCTTCGAAGAAACCATCGATCGCATGGAAAAGACCATGGCGACCGTCGAGAAGCTCGAGAAATTCCGCGGGCATCTCTGCAACTGGTATCATACGGATACGCTGAAGCCGATGGGCGCGCGCTACGTCTCGGCGGTCGATAGCGGTAACTTTGCCGGCCATCTGATCGCCGTGTCTTCGGCCTGCCGCATCTGGGCGGAAGCACCTTCCGCGCATATGCAGGGCAACCTCGACGGTATCGGCGATGTCGCCGGCATTCTCGGCGAAATGCTTGCCGAACTGCCGGATGACCGCAAGACCGTTCGTCCGCTGCGCCATCGCCTGGAAGAGCGCATCATCGGCTTCCGCAACGCTCTGGCGGCCGTCAAGCGCGAGCACGAGTTCGCCTCGATCCGCATCATCAACCTGTCCGTCCTGGCGCATGATATCCAGAAACTCGCCGCCAACCTCGACCACGAGGTCAAGTCGCCGCAGAGCGGCGAGGTGCTCACCTGGTCGGAATCGCTGGTGAAGGTCTGCGAAGGCCATATCGCCGACAGCGTCTTCGATCTCGCCAATGTCGATGCGCTGCGTCAGCGCCTGGCCAAGCTGCGCGACCGCATGCGCGAGACCGCCTTCGGTATGGAATTCGGTTTCCTCTACCGCCCGGAACGGCGCCTGCTTTCCATCGGCTTCCGCGTCGAAACCAACGAACTCGATGCCGCCTGCTACGACTTGCTGGCGTCCGAAGCCCGTCTTACCAGCCTCTTCGCCATCGCCAAGGGCGACCTGCCGACGGAGCATTGGTATCGTCTCGGCCGCCAGGTCGTGCCGATCGGCTCGCGTGGCGCGCTGGTTTCCTGGTCCGGCTCGATGTTCGAATATCTGATGCCGCCGCTCGTCATGCAGGAGCGTCAGGGCGGTATCCTGAACCAGACCAACAATCTGATCGTTCAGGAGCAGATGAACTATGCCAAGCGCCTCGGCGCCGGCATTCCCTGGGGCATTTCGGAAGCGGCGTTCAACGCCCGCGACCACTATATGCACTACCAGTACACCAACTTCGGTGTGCCTTCGCTCGGCCTGAAGCGCGGCCTCGGCCAGAATGCCGTCATCGCGCCTTATGCCTCTATCCTCGCCAGCCAATACCGGCCGGAAGCGGCGCTCGAAAACCTGCAGAAGCTGCGCAAGGTCGGCGCCCTCGGCACCTATGGCTTCCACGACGCCGTCGACTTCACGCCGACCCGCGTTCCGGAAGGCAAGAAGTGCGCGGTGGTCTTCAACTATTATGCCCACCATCACGGCATGTCGATTGCGGCTATTGCCAACGTCGCCTTCAATGGTCGCCTGCGCGAGCTCTTCCACGCCGATCCGGTGATCGAAGCGGCCGAACTGCTGCTGCAGGAAAAGGCGCCGCGCGACATCCCGGTCATGGCCGCCAAGCACGAGAGCGACCAGCCGGCGAATATCCAGGAAGACATGCTGCGTCCGGAAATCCGCAAGATCGCCGATCCGGCCACGCAGGACCGCGAACTCGCCTTCCTCTCCAACGGTCATTATGCCGTCATGCTCACGGCGACTGGCGCCGGTTATTCGCGCTGGAACGGCTTGTCCGTCTCGCGTTGGCGGGCCGATCCGACGGAAGACCGTTGGGGCACCTTCATCTTCCTACGCGATACCGCGTCCGGCCAGTGGTGGTCGGCCACCTCCGAGCCGCGCAGCGTCGAAGGCGAGAAGGTCAAGGTCACCTTCAGCGATGAAAAGGCGGAATACAGCAAGACGGTGGGTGATCTCACCAGCGACGTCGAGTGCATCGTCGCAACCGAACACGATGCCGAAGGCCGCCGCGTGACGCTGCTCAACATGGGCGCGGAGGATCGCTTCATCGAGGTGACCTCCTATCTCGAGCCGGCTATCGCAAGCGATGACGTCGATTCCGGCCATCCGGTCTTTGCCCGCATGTTCGTGCGCACCGAAATCGGCAGCAGCGGCGATGTGATCCGCGCTGAGCGCAACAAGCGCGACTATAACGAGCCTGACATGTCTGTCGCCCACCTGGTCGTCGACAATGCCGGCACCGAGCGTCCGACTGAATTCGAGACGGACCGCCGCAAGTTCCTCGGCCGTGGCCGGACGCTGGCGGAAGCTGCTGCTTTCGATCCGGGTGCAGTCCTCTCCGGTACGGATGGCTTCACCATGGACGCCTGCCTTTCGCTGCGCCGCGTCGTGCGCGTGCCGGCGGGCAAGAAGGTCAGCGTGATCTTCTGGACGATCGCCGCACCGCATCGTGAGGATGTCGACAAGGCGGTCGATCGCTACCGCAATCCCGATACGTTCGGCATCGAGCTCACGCAGGCCTGGACGCGCACGCAGATGCAGATGCGCCATGTCGGCGTCACCTCGCAGCAGGCCGCAGCCTTCCAGAAGCTTGCGCGCTATCTCGTCTATCCGGATATGCATCTGCGCGCCGACGGCGCCACCGTTCAGGCTGGCCTGCATTCGCAGTCGGCGCTCTGGCCGGTGACGATCTCGGGTGATTTCCCGATCTTCACGCTGCGCATCAATGACGATATCGATCTCGAAATCGCCAGGGAAGCGCTGAGCGCGGCGGAATATATGCGTTCGCGCGGCATCAATGCCGATCTGGTGATCGTCAACGAGCGCGCCGTCGATCAGGCCCAGGACATGCAGCGCGAGCTGGACAAGCTCGTCGAGCATATTCGCCACAATCAGGGCGAAGGGCTGCGTCAGAATATCTTCTCGGTCCGCAAGGATCTGATCGAGCAGGAGACTTACCAGCAGATTCTTGCTGCCTCGCGCGTGATCTTCCATGCACGCAACGGCAAGCTCGTCGATCAAATCGCCCGTGCGGCGACGCTGTTCGGTTCCGCGCAATCCGATGGGCCGGCGCCGGTCAATCGTCTTGCCGTGCCGATGGTGCCGCAGAAATCGGTTTTCGCAGCCGACGAACTGGAAGCGCAGGACGATCTGGACTTCTGGAACGGTTATGGCGGCTTTGCCGACAATGGCCGCGAATATGTCGTCCGGCTCGCCGGCGGTCAGTCGACGCCGCAGCCGTGGATCAACGTCATCTCCAACGAGCGCTTCGGCTTCCATGTGCCGGCCGAAGGCGGTGGCTTCACCTGGAGCCATAACTCACGCGACTATCAGTTGACCCCGTGGACCAACGACATGGTCATCAACCGTCCGGGCGAGGCGCTTTACGTGACCGATCTCGACAGCAACACGGTCATGACTCCCTATGCGAGCCTGTCGCGCAATCCGAATGTGCGATATGAGGCCCGTCACGGGCTTGGCTATTCGGTGTTCTCGAGCAAGCAAAACGGCATTGCGCTGGAACTGACGCAAACGGTCGACCGCGAGCGTCCGGTCAAGCTCTTCCGCCTGCGCATCCGCAATACGGGCGACGGCGCCCGCCGGCTGCGGCTCTACAATTATGCGGAATGGGTCCTCGGCACCAATCCGAACAAGACGCGGCCGTTCATCCTATCGTCGCTGGATGAGGAAACGGGTGCGCTGTTTGCCAACAATGCCTACAGCATCGACTATTCCAAGCGTGTCGCTTTCATGGCGGCGAGCGAAGGACATTCGAGCTTCTCAGCCAGCCGCCGCGAATTCATCGGCCGCCATGGCACGGTGCAGATGCCGGAAGCGGTCGTTTCCGGCGCGGTCCTCTCCAACTCCACCGATCTCGACGGCGATCCCTGCGCGGCACTCGCCTTCGACCTGACTGTCGGAGCCGGCGAGCAGAAGGATATCTGCCTCTATATGGGCGATACCGCTTCGATCGAAGAGGCGCGTGCGTTGGTTGCCGATATCCGCAAGGCCGATTTCGAGGCCGTGCTTTCGGCCAGCCGCGGCTTCTGGGACGGCTTCACCGGCCGTCTGCAGATCTCGACGCCGGACAAGGCGATGGACAACCTGATCAATGCCTGGCTTCCCTACCAGAGCCTCGGTTGCCGCATCTTGTCACGTACGGCCTTCTATCAGTCGTCGGGTGCTTTCGGCTTCCGCGACCAGTTGCAGGATACGCTGGCATTCCTGATGCACGCACCGGAGCTTGCCCGCAACCAGATCCTGAATGCGGCGCAACGCCAATTCCGCGAAGGTGATGTGCAGCATTGGTGGCTGCCGGGCAGCGGCGCCGGCGTACGCACGAGTATCTCTGACGATGTCGTCTGGCTCGCCTATGCCATCGACCAGTATTGCACCGTGACCGGCGACAAGTCGCTCCTCGATGAAGAGCTTGCCTTCGTCGAAGGTGCGGCCCTCATGCCCGGCACGCATGACGTTTTCTACCAGCCGACCGTGTCGCAGGATAAGGTCAGCGTCTACGAGCATGCGGCTTTGGCGCTCGATCTCGCGATCAAGCGCAAGGGCGGCAACGGTCTGCCGCTGATCCTCGGCGGCGACTGGAACGACGGCATGAACCGCGTCGGCATCCAGGGTCGTGGTGAAAGCGTTTGGCTCGGCTGGTTCCTGGCTGGCACGCTCAACGCTTTTCTGCCCTACGCGGAAGCCCGCGGCGACAAGGAGCGCGTCGAGCGCTGGAAGAAGCATCTGCCGGAATTGCGCAAGGCGCTGGAAACGGCGGGCTGGGATGGCGGTCATTATCGTCGCGGCTACTTCGACGATGGCAGCCCGCTCGGCTCGGACGAGAATTTCGAATGCCAGATCGATTCGATCGCGCAGTCCTGGAATATTCTCTCCGGCCAAGGCGACCGCGAGCGCGGCGAGAAGGCGCTGAACGCCGTTCTCGAAAAGCTGGTCGATGATGACAACCGCATCATCCGGCTGTTCACGCCGCCTTTCGCCAAGTCGGCGCGAGATCCGGGTTACATCAAGGCCTACCCGCCGGGTGTCCGCGAAAACGGTGGCCAGTATACCCATGCCGCTACCTGGGTGGTCATGGCACTGGCGGAAATGAATCGCGGCGACGATGCCTGGCATTGCTTCGAACTGCTGAATCCGGTGAACCATGCACGAAATCGTGATCAGGCCGATACTTACCGTGTGGAGCCTTATGTCATTGCCGCCGACGTCTATGGCGAGGGGCAATTGACCGGCCGCGGCGGCTGGACATGGTACACGGGCTCGGCCGGATGGCTTTATCGCGTAGCAATTGAGGGGATTCTCGGTATCCGTGTCAAAAACGGCCATCTCTACGTCAAGCCGGCACTGCCGTCGAAGTGGGATGGTTTTGCGGCGGACCTCGATCTGCCGAGCGGAAAATACCGTATTTCCGTCTCAAAAGCGCCCGATGCTAAGGGATACTTGGTTACCGTGAATGACAGGGCGATCGCCCATCCCGAAGAGGGCTATCCGATCGGACAGTAGGGTTTTCCCGCACTGTTTCGCTTTGACGATCGGGGCCAGCGCATAGCCCCGAAAGTCGGAATCGATTTCCGGAAAAACTATGCGCCATCAAAAACGTTGCTGCGACCTTACGCGCCCTCCGGGGCGCGGGGGCGCAGCAATGGGAACTCTTTGGCCACGATCGCATTTGATTGTCGGAACAGGAGAGATCCATGAATTCCAGGGCGAATATCGATCTAGCCTCGGCAAGTCCGGTGCGCTTGCCGATGCCAGGGGCGCAGCGGGATACCAGACTGGATGTTCTAAGGGCTTTGGCCCTGATCACGATCTTCATCAATCATGTGCCCGGTCAGTTCCTTGAGCGGCTGACCACCAAGAATTTCGGCTTCTCCGATGGGGCGGAAGCTTTCGTGCTGATCTCTGGCATCTCCGTCGGTCTTGCCTACGGCACGCGGTTCAAGCCCGGCAACCGATTGTCGATCGCCTGGAAAGCGGTCAGGCGCGCCTTCACGCTCTATACGGCGCACATGATCACCACTTTCATCACGCTGGTGCTGTTCATTTCCGGCGCTTGGATATTCCGGCATGCGGGCCTGCTCTGCGAGGTGAACATCCTCGCCGTGCTGATGGATCCCGCCCGCGGCATTGCCGCCCTGCTGCTGCTCGGACACCAGATCGGTTACAACAACATCCTGCCGATGTATGGCGCATTGTTCCTGATGCTGCCGCTGATCATGGTGCTGGAGGCGCGAAGCCCGCTGCTTCTGCTTTCGGTTTCGGCTGGCGTCTGGCTGGTCGCGGGCATCTATCAGATCGCGCCGCACACCATGCTGCTGGACGGCTTCTGGTTCCTCAATCCGCTCTCCTGGCAGTTCCTGTTCGTCATCGGCTTCGTTGCCGTCATGCATGTGAAGCGCGGTGGCCGGATATCCTATAATCCGGTCCTGTTTGCGCTATCGCTCGCCTATGTGATCCTGTCCTTCATCTGGGTCACCGACAAGCTCTGGGTGCTGGGCGATCATCTCGCGGCGTTCGGCCTGCCGACGGTCGTCACCGGTTTCGACAAGACGTTTCTGTCGCTGCCGCGCTTGCTGCATGTGCTGGCGCTTGCCTATCTCATCATCACTCTACCGACCATTTCGCGGCTGCTGCGTCGGTCCGCCGATCATCCGTTGGCAATCCTCGGGCGGCATTCCCTCAGCATCTTCGTTGCGGGCACGATTCTCGCCATGGCCGGCCAGGTGATCCTCTACGTCACCGACAAGGACCCGGCCGTCGGCGGTGCCTATGTCATCGTCGGCCTCGTCGCGCAGTTCGCCTATGCCTATTATCTCGAGCACAAACGGCTGGATGGCGCCAGCCGCCGGCCGCTTTCAACGTCTGTCGCGAGCATTCCGCTGCCGGTGCAAATCGAAAAGCGCCGATAGTCGGCTCTGCGGCCATTTGGTACCACAACGAATAATTTACTGATTTATATCGGTAATTCGATTTGCGACGCTATGTGAACGAAGTGTGACGTGATCTTTCTGCAACGCAATGGCGGCTCATTGCGCTGCAGCAAAGATTCTATTGCTCAAAATCTTGTTGTGCAAAATTGAATTACATACATCCGGTTTGTGAGGGCGCTCGGGGAGTGCCGTCACCCCGGCGCTATACGCGTCCAAACGGACGCGACGCATTCGTGGGGATTGTCAAAACGGGAATGGGGTAGGGACGTCGAATTCTCGGCGCGATCACTCATGCCCAATCGATACTGGATTGGAGTAATCTATGAATATCAGAAGTCTTCTTCTCGGTTCGGCCGCCGCCCTGGCCGCCGTATCGGGGGCGCAGGCGGCTGACGCCATCGTGGCCGCCGAACCGGAACCGCTTCAATATGTTCGCATTTGCGACGCCTATGGCGCCGGCTACTTCTTTATTCCGGGCACCGAAACCTGCCTCAAGATCGGCGGCCGCGTCCGTACCGAAGGCGAGTGGTACGATGCCTACAACGCCAACAGCAGGAACGGTACGCTCTGGCACACCCGCGCCGAGCTCTACATCGACACGGCCAGCGATACCGAATACGGCCCGCTGAAGACCAACACCGTCTACCGTTGGGACTGGCAAGAAGGCGGCAGCACCTCCACCAAGCTGCTGTGGGCCAATATCAGCCTCGCCGGCTTCACCGTCGGTAAGCTCGACTCGCAGTACAATCTCTACATGGGCTATGCCGGCAACGTCATCAACGACGACGTCGTCTATGACGGCCCGAAGGAACTCAACCAGTTCACCTACAAATATGATGCTGGCAACGGCTTCACGGCGGTGATCTCGCTGGAAGATTCCAACTCGTCCGCCGACACCTCCTCCTACGGCGGCGCATGGCGAACCGGCAAGGCCGATCACTATGCTCCCGACGTTGTCGCCGGCGCTGGCTACAAGGCAGGTGCATGGACGCTGCGGGTTATCGGCGGCTATGACAGCATTGTCGAGGAAGGCGCCATCAAGGCGCGTATCGATGCCGATTTCGGTGACTTCAAGGCCTTCCTGATGGGCGGCTGGAACACGGACGGCGACAAGCTCAACAAGTATGCCGGGTCCTACCTCAACAGCAACCGTTCTGCCTGCCCGACCAATGGTGCGGATTGCGGCTGGGGCGACTGGGCCTTCTGGACCGGCGCCAGCTATCAATTGACGCCGAAGCTGCAGGCCAATGCGCAGGTAGCCTATACCGACTCGAAGATCTTTGCCGCCACCGCCAACGTCGCTTGGCGTCCGGTCAAGGACCTGCTGATCGAGCCGGAAGTCTCCTACACAGATTGGGATGCGGCCGACAAGGACCAGTGGGCCGGCGTGCTTCGCTTCGAACGCAAGTTCTGATCTGATCCCGGGTTGACCTTGGTCATAACCAGGTTGACCCGTCACTACCGGTTTGACGTCGGCCGTAACTCCAGCTTGACGCCACTACCGATTTGACCTCCGATCAGAGAAGGAGAAAGGCCCGGTTTTCCCTGCCGGGCCTTTCTTGTTTTTGGGTATGGCCCGGGTATTTGGCAGAGCCCCTCACCCTAGCCCTCTCCCCGCTTGCGGGGAGAGGGGACCAGTTCCGTGTTTGGGGCACGCTCTGTGCCATGGACTAAATGTGCTGACTTTGCTCGGTAAGCTCCCTCTCCCGCATAAGCGGGGAGAGGGTTGGGGTGAGGGGCCAGGCACAAAGCTGCGGCGGTAACGCGCTCGCCTGACAAATGCCGTCTGGCGAAAATTCGGCAACAAAAAAGCCGGGAGAGTATCACTCTCCCGGCTTCGATCTTTAGGCCCCTGCGAAATGCTAGGCGGCTTCGTTTTCCGTTGCGTGTGCCTTGCGGACTTCGTCGTCCGTCAGGATGCCGCTGGCGCGGAGCAGGGCGGCGAAGCGGCCGTTGCTCTGGCTGAGCTCGTTGAAGCTGCCGTTTTCAATGACGCGGCCGTTGTCGAGGAAGAGCACGATATCGGCCTCGCGTACCGTCGACAGGCGGTGAGCGATGATGAAGGTCGTGCGGTTCTGGCGCAGATTGTCGATCGCCGCCTTGACCCGGTTCTCGGTCTCCACGTCGAGCGCGCTGGTCGCCTCGTCGAGCACGAGGATCGGCGCGTCCTTGAGGATGGCGCGGGCAATAGCGATACGCTGGCGCTCGCCGCCGGAGAGCTTGTTGCCGCGTTCGCCGACCCGGGTCTCGTAACCGCTCTCGCGATTCTCGATGAAGTCATTGGCGGCAGCCGCCTCGGCAGCGCGAACCATTTCCTCTTCCGTCGCGCCCTCGCGGCCGAGACGGATGTTGTCGCTGATCGAGCGGTTCAGCAGGCCGGCATCCTGGAAGACGGTGGCAATGTAGCGGCGCAGCGACTTGCGCGTCACCTTGGTGATGTCATTGCCGTCGACGAGGATCTGGCCGTCCTGCGGGTCGAAGACGCGCTGCAGCAGGTTGACCAGCGTCGTCTTGCCGGCGCCGGTCGGGCCGACGATGGCGACCGTCTGACCGGCCTTCACCGTGAAGTTGATGTTGCGCAGGCCCTGCGACGTATTGCCGAAGCCGAAGGACACGTTGCGGAACTCAACCTCGCCCTTGACGTCCTTGATTTCAGCAAGGCCGGCCGGCTCTTCGCGGTCGCGGACGGAATCTTCCAGCGTGTAGAAGTCTTCTAGCTTGGCGCGTGCTTCGAAGATCTGGTTGGCGAAGTTGCGGAGCTGTTCCAGACGGCCGATCAGCACGTTGGCGAAAGCGATGAAGGTGATGAGCGCACCGAGGCTCAGGCTGCCGTCCTGGACGAGCAGCGTACCGATCATCAGGATCGCCATCATCGCGACGGTCGAAGCCGTACGGTTCAGCGCGCCGGCCAGCGCCCACCAGTCGAGAACCGGATACTGGGCGGCGAGCAGTCGTTCGGTGAAGGACTTCAACGCCTTGGTTTCGGCTTCGATACGGTTGTAGCTATGCAGCACCGAGACGTTGCTGATCGAGTCGCTGACGTGCGAGAACACGGTATTGTAATGGCTCTCCACCGAGGTCTGGCCATCCTTCGTCCGGTTCATGACCAGACGGCCGATGATCCAGTAAAAGACGCCGAGCAGGATGAGAACGGCCGACAGGCGCAGGTCCATGGCGATGGCGGTCGGGATCATCACGATGAGAGCGACTGCCGTCGTCAGATGGTTGCGCATGAATTCGAGCCACAGACCGAAGAGGGCTTCGCAAGCGCGCAGCAGCGTGTTCAACGCACTCGCCGTGCCGCGCTGGCTATGCCAGGAGAGCGGCATGGAGATGATGCGGCTGAACGCTTCGGTCAGCAGCGAGGCGCGGCGTCCATGGGCAAGACGATCCGCCTCGCGGGAAACGACGATGAAGGCAACCGCACTGAAGACGGCGAAACCAGCCCACAGCATCATCGTCGGCGCCGCAGCCTGCTTTTTGGCAATGGCGTCGAAGATGCGGCCGAACAGAACCGGCTCGTAAATAGTCGTCATCGCCAATGCGATGTTTGCAATGACAACCATCCAGACGCGATATCGATACGCGCCAAGATACTTCAGGGCTCTTGCATAGACTTTGAACAGCGACACGTCTGGCACCCTCTGTGCATCTGCGAAATACGGAATGCTCGGATGCTACAGATTGGTTCCTGAACCGGCGATTAACGGAATCCTACACTGTTTTTTCAGGCGAATTTTTTGGCGTTTTGCCGGGTGCTGCAGGGGCGTGCAATCGGTTGTCAGGAAAATGCGACAATTTGAGAATAGTTTATATCATGGCATTGTCGGGCGGCGATGTGGTTGCTATTCAGGGTTGATCACAAAATTTTTCGCCAAAGACGTTTAATTTAATTTCGATCCGATTATGTTTGCGCGCCATCAGCCGCCTCGGAGGCTCGCGGGAAATGCGGGCGGCATCTGCTGACGAACGACCAGGCTTTTAGGCCAGGGGGTATATGTGAATATTCATTCCTTAATACAATTGCTTGTGGTCATTGAAGAATGCAAGCTTGCCAAGAATGTCGTGGCGGAACTGGAGCTGGTTCTTAGGTCCTATAAGTTCGATTTCTATGGTCTGCTGAAGCAGCCGCGGCCGAATACGGACCCCATGACGGTGATGCTGGCCGGGCGCTGGCCCGACAAATGGCCCCTCACTTATGTCTCCAAGAAATACCTGCTTGTCGACCCTACCATCCGCTATCTCGGCCGGGCGCAACGGCCTTTTCGCTGGCGCGAAGCCATGTCGGCGCTGAAGGGCGATCCGCTGCGCCGGCGCATGGAGCAGATGATGGCCGATGCCCGCGCCAACGGGCTGATCGATGGCTACATCTTCCCCATCTATGGACGCAGCGGCTTGCTCGGCAGCATGACGATCGGCGGCAACGTGGTCGACCTGTCGCCCGTCGAAATCTCCCTGTTCGAGGCGGTGGCGAAAAAAGCCTTCTGGCGGCTACTGGAGCTGCGCAATGAAGCGCATTCGCTGGAACAGCCGTCTACAATCGACGTCAAGCTGACGCGGCGCGAGACGGAGGTGTTGAATCTTCTGGCAGAAGGCATGACCTCCATGGAGATCAGCCGGATGCTCAAGATCTCCAATCACACGGTCGATTGGTATATGAACAGCATCCAGGATAAGCTGAACGCCAAAAACCGCCAGCATATCGTTGCCATCGCGTTCAGAAACGGACTTATTCCGTAATGGCAACTATTTTGATGTCGGATGTCGCAGGGGAAATTGAACTTCTTGTGACAAGAAGTTAAGAATTCCCTTCGCGGGTGCAGCATGGCCCGCTTTCGGCTTCGTGAGGGAGAGCGCATTGCCCATTTCCAAGATCCTGGTTGCCAACCGTTCCGAGATAGCGATCCGCGTGTTCCGCGCGGCCAATGAGCTCGGCATAAAAACAGTCGCCATCTGGGCCGAGGAAGACAAACTCGCGCTGCATCGTTTCAAAGCGGATGAAAGTTATCAGGTCGGCCGCGGCCCGCATCTGGCCCGCGATCTCGGGCCGATCGAAAGCTATCTGTCGATCGACGAGATCATCCGCGTCGCCAAGTTGTCCGGCGCCGATGCCATCCATCCCGGCTACGGCTTGCTGTCGGAAAGCCCGGAATTCGTCGATGCCTGCGATGCCGCCGGCATCATCTTCATCGGCCCGCGCGCCGATACGATGCGCCAGCTCGGCAACAAGGTGGCAGCCCGCAATCTGGCGATTTCGGTCGGCGTTCCCGTCGTGCCGGCCACCGAGCCGCTGCCGGATGACATGGCGGAGGTTGCCAAGATGGCCGAGGCGATCGGCTATCCGGTCATGCTCAAGGCCTCCTGGGGCGGCGGCGGCCGCGGCATGCGCGTCATCCGCTCCAAGGCCGATCTCGCCAAGGAAGTGACCGAAGCCAAGCGCGAGGCGATGGCCGCTTTCGGCAAGGATGAGGTCTATCTGGAAAAGCTGGTCGAGCGCGCCCGCCATGTCGAAAGCCAGGTGCTGGGCGACACGCACGGCAATGTCGTGCATCTGTTCGAGCGTGACTGTTCGGTTCAGCGCCGCAATCAGAAGGTCGTCGAGCGTGCACCGGCACCCTATCTCACAGAAGCGCAGCGCCAGGAACTCGCCGCCTATTCGCTGAAGATCGCTGAAGCCACGAACTATGTCGGCGCCGGCACCGTCGAATATCTGATGGATGCCGATACCGGCAAATTCTACTTCATCGAAGTCAATCCGCGCATCCAGGTCGAGCATACGGTGACCGAAGTCGTCACCGGCATCGATATCGTCAAGGCGCAGATCCATATCCTCGACGGCTTCGCCATCGGCACGCCGGAATCGGGCGTTCCGAAGCAGGCGGACATCCGCCTCAACGGCCATGCCCTGCAGTGCCGCGTGACGACGGAAGATCCGGAGCATAATTTTATTCCGGATTACGGCCGCATCACCGCCTATCGTTCGGCCTCCGGCTTCGGCATCCGCCTCGACGGCGGCACCTCCTATTCCGGCGCCATCATCACCCGCTATTACGATCCGCTGCTCGTCAAGGTGACGGCATGGGCGCCGAGCCCGTCGGAAGCGATTGCCCGCATGGACCGCGCGCTGCGCGAATTCCGCATCCGCGGCGTCGCCACGAACCTGACCTTCCTCGAAGCGATCATCACCCATCCGAAGTTCAAGGATAACAGCTATACGACGCGCTTCATCGACACGACGCCGGAGCTGTTCCAGCAGGTCAAGCGTCAGGACCGCGCCACCAAGCTTTTGACCTATCTCGCCGACGTCACCGTCAACGGCCATCCGGAAGCCCGCGGCCGGCCGGCGCCGTCGCCGAAGGCGGCCGAGCCGGTATTGCCCTATATCGACGGTAAGGTTCCCGACGGCAGCAAGCAGCGTCTGGATCAGCTCGGCCCGCAGAAATTCGCCGAGTGGATGCGCGGCGAAAAGCGTGTACTGATGACCGACACGACGATGCGCGACGGCCATCAGTCGCTGCTTGCCACCCGCATGCGCACCTTCGACATCGCCCGGGTCGCCGGCACCTATGCGCGCGCTCTGCCGCAGTTGCTGTCGCTGGAATGCTGGGGCGGCGCCACCTTCGACGTCTCCATGCGCTTCCTGACCGAAGATCCGTGGGAGCGCCTGTCGCTGATCCGCGAGGGTGCGCCGAACCTGCTCTTGCAGATGCTGCTGCGCGGCGCCAACGGCGTCGGCTACACCAACTATCCCGACAATGTCGTCAAATATTTTGTCCGCCAGGCGGCCAAGGGCGGCATCGACCTCTTCCGCGTCTTCGACTGCCTGAACTGGGTCGAAAACATGCGCGTGTCGATGGATGCCATTGCCGAGGAGAACAAGCTTTGTGAAGCAGCGATTTGCTACACCGGCGATATCCTCAATTCCGCCCGCCCGAAATACGACCTGAAATATTATACCGATCTCGCCGTCGAGCTGGAAAAGGCGGGCGCCCATATCATCGCGCTGAAGGACATGGCCGGCCTCTTGAAGCCGGCTGCGGCCAAGGTGCTGTTCAAGGCGCTGCGTGAGGCGACCGGCTTGCCGATCCACTTCCACACGCACGACACCTCGGGCATTGCAGCCGCAACCGTACTGGCAGCGGTCGATGCCGGCGTCGATGCGGTCGATGCGGCGATGGATGCGCTCTCCGGCAACACCTCGCAGCCCTGCCTCGGCTCGATCGTCGAAGCGCTCAAGGGCACCGAGCGCGATCCGGGCCTCGATCCCGAATGGATCCGTCGCATCTCCTTCTATTGGGAGGCGGTGCGCCATCAATATGCGGCCTTCGAAAGCGACCTCAAGGGACCGGCCTCGGAAGTTTATCTGCACGAAATGCCGGGCGGCCAGTTCACCAATCTCAAGGAGCAGGCGCGTTCGCTCGGTCTCGAGACCCGCTGGCATCGGGTGGCGCAGGCCTATGCTGATGCCAACCAGATGTTCGGCGACATCGTCAAGGTGACGCCGTCCTCGAAGGTGGTCGGCGACATGGCGCTGATGATGGTGTCCCAGGACCTGACGGTTGCCGATGTCGAAAATCCCGCCAAGGACATCGCCTTCCCGGATTCGGTTGTTTCCATGCTGAAGGGCGATCTCGGCCAGCCGCCGTCCGGATGGCCGGCAGCGCTGCAGAAGAAGGCGCTGAAGGGGGAGAAGCCCTATACGGTCCGCCCCGGCTCGCTGCTTGCCGAAGCCGATCTCGATGCCGAACGCAAGGTCATCGAGACCAAGCTGGAACGCAAGGTCGACGACTTCGAATTCGCCTCCTACCTGATGTATCCGAAGGTCTTCACCGACTATGCGCTGGCCGCCGATACCTATGGTCCGGTGTCGGTCCTGTCGACGCCTGCCTATTTCTACGGTCTGAAGGAAGGCGACGAGCTGTTTGCCGAGATCGAGAAGGGCAAGACGCTCGTCATTGTCAACCAGGCAATGACGGCCACCGATGACAAGGGTATGGTCACCGTGTTCTTCGAACTCAACGGCCAGCCGCGCCGCATCAAGGTGCCGGACCGTGCCCATGGTGCGTCGGGCAGTGCCATCCGCCGCAAGGCCGAAGTCGGCAATGCCGCCCATGTCGGCGCACCGATGCCGGGCGTCATCTCGACGGTTTTCGTCACACCCGGCCAGGAGATCAAGGCCGGCGACGTGTTGGTCTCCATCGAGGCGATGAAGATGGAAACGGCCCTGCATGCGGAGAAAGACGGCACCATCGCCGAAGTCCTCGTCCGCGCCGGCGACCAGATCGACGCCAAGGACCTGCTGGTGGTTTACGGGGCTTGAACGTCCATAGCGAAACAAGGAAGGGGCAGCTCTTTGAGCCTGCCCCTTCTCTGAATGCGGAATTGAAGACGAAATCCCATCGATGACAATCAGTTCTCATCGCTTCGGGCAATATGACGTCATCCTTTTGCGTGACGGCGTCTTCGAAGCGCCAGCGGATGTGTTGATCCATACAGATGGCAGCGTTGCACGGCAGCGCGCCATCGACGCGTGGGGAAAACCGACGCTTCAGGTGGATGTAAACTGTTTCGCCCTGCGGGGCGCCGACGGTATCATTCTCGTGGATACCGGCACCGGGACATCGTGGGGACCTCAATATGGTCACGCGCGATCTGCGCTGCATGAGGTTGGAATCACATCGGACCAGATCCAGCGTATATTGATCACCCATATCCATGGCGACCATGCTCTCGGCTTGCTCGATGGAGATACCCCGTATTTCCCTCATGCCGATGTGTTCGTGCCGGAGAGCGACTTCGCCTTTTTTACCGATCCGGCGGCTCGGCAGGCGACGCCGGAGGCGCGGCGGGGTGGCTTCAAGGCGGCCGAACAGCTCCAGCGCGTATATGGATCGCGGGTGCGGCCGATTCCGGAAGGTCCGGTGTTCCCCAGCATAGAGGCGCGTCTTCTACCGGGCCACACTCCCGGTCACACCGGATATCTGGTTCGTGGCGAGGACAACGCTCTCTTGATCTGGGGCGACACCTTGCACCTACAAGATCTTCAACCCGGTGATCCAAAGATCGGGCTGGTCTTCGATGTCGACCCCGAGATGGCGGCGCAAACTCGCCAAGCAACACTGGAAAATGCTGCCCGCGAAGGATGGATCATCGCCGGTGGCCACATCAGCGGTTTCGGTCGCGTACAGCGGGTCTCCGAGGGCTACCAAATCTTGCCGGTGTGACATACTTGGCCCTTTTCCTGCCCCCTCACCCCACGCGTTCCACGCGACCCATACCGGGGTCGAGCCACGGGTCTCAACCCACCCTTCGGATCCCCGATGGGGCGAGGGTTTTTCCCTCAGATATCGTAGCTGTGCCCCGCATTCAGCGTCGAGATGAACTGCTTCGTGCGCTCCTGTGTGGGGGCGCCGAAGAGGGTGCGGGAGGGGCCGGTTTCGACGATGTTGCCGGCCTCGAGGAAGACGACGCTGGTGGCGATCTTCGAGGCGAGGCGCAGGTCGTGCGTTGCCATCACCATGGTCGTGCCTTCGTTGGCGAGCCGGCCGAGAACGTCGACGACTTCGGCGGCGAGTTCGGGGTCCAGCGCCGAAGTCGGTTCGTCGCAGAGGAGAACGCGGGGCGAGGGGGCAAGCGCACGGGCGATCGCCACGCGCTGCTGCTGCCCGCCCGATAGCGTCGAGGGCCAGGCATCCATCTTGTGCGCCATGCCGACCTTGGTCAAAAGCTCGACGGCGCGGTCGCGCGCCCTTTCGGCCGGCCAGCGCAACACGGTCACCAGACCTTCCATGACGTTTTCGATCGCCGTCTGATGCGGAAAGAGCTGGAAATTCTGGAAGACCATGCCGGTCTGGCGGCGAATTTTCTGGATATCCTGCCAGCCGATCTTCTTGCCCGGCTGAAAGGTGGTCGTTTCCTCGCCGATGCGGATCATGCCGGCCGTTGGGATTTCCAGAAGGTTGATGCAGCGCAGCAGCGTGCTCTTGCCACCGCCTGAAGGGCCGACCAGCGCCGTCACGGTGCCTTCCGGAATGAGCAGGCTGATGTCTCTCAGGATGACATTATCGCCGAAGCGTTTTTCGATGTGCGACAGCTCGATCATGTCTGCGCCTCCAGCGTGCCGCCATAGCGGGCGAAACGGCGTTCGAGAGAGACCTGTAGCATTGACAGGACAGAACTCATGGCAAGATAGATCAGGGCCGCTTCGATATAGAGGATCAGCGGCTCATAGGTCGTTGCCACGATACGCTGTGCTGCCATAAACAGCTCCGGCACGGTGATCGCCGCGGCAAGCGACGTATCCTTGACGAGCGAGATGAAGGTGTTCGACAGCGGCGGCACGGCGACGCGCGCAGCCTGCGGCAGGATGGTGCGGCTCATCGCCTGGCGCCAGCTCATGCCGATGGAATAGGCGGCTTCCCATTGTCCCTTCGGAACGGAGGAGATCACGGCGCGGATGATCTCCGACGTATAGGCGCCGACACTCAGCGTGAAGCCGATCACAGCGGCCGGAAAGGCGTCGAGCAGGATGCCGATGTTCGGCAGGCCGTAGAAGATGACGTAGAGCTGCACCAGCAGCGGCGTGCCGCGGATCACCCAGACGTAGAAGCGTGCAACGGCGACGAGCGGGCGCGGGCCGAAAAGCCGCGTGACGGCGGTGAGCAGGCCGAGCAGCAAGCCGAGAACGAAAGTGATCAGGGTGAGCGGGATGGTGAAGACGAGCCCCGCCCAAAGCAGCGTGCCCAGAGACTCCCACCACAATTGCAACCAGTGCTGCACGAAAAAGCGGCCTTTCAATAAGAGAATGCGTCCGGAAACGGGTCCGGACGCATCTTTTTCACAATTTGGCGTCTATGCCTATTACTTCGAAACGTCCTGGCCGAAGTATTTCTGCGAAATCTTGGCATAGGTGCCGTCGGCCTTGATGTCGGCCAGCGCCTTGTTGATGGCAGCCTGCAGCTCCGGTTCGCCCTTGCGGATGATGGCGGCGGAATAATCGGCATTGGCCTGCTGGGCGACGATCTTCACCGGCGCATCGGGCTTATGCTTCTTGAAATCGAAGAAGGACAGGCTGTCATTGATGGTGGCATCGGCGCGGCCGGTCAGCACGAGCTGGATCGATTGGTCGAAGCCATCCGTGCCGACGAGTTCAGCACCGGACTGCGTGGCGAGCTTGCCGAAATTGCTGGTCAGCGACTGCGCGGCCTTCTTGCCCTTGAGATCGGCGAAGTCCTTGATGTCGCTATTGCTTTCCTTGACGATCAGCACGGCCTTGGAAGCAATATAGGGATCGGAGAAATCATATTTCTGCTTGCGGGCATCGGTAATGCCGACTTCGTTGATGACGGTGTCGTAACGGTTGGCGTCGAGGCCGGCGATCAGGCCGTCCCACTTGCCTTCCAGAAACTGTGCCTTGACGCCGAGCTTGCCGGCGACCGCTTCGGCGATCTCGACATCGAAGCCGACGAGTTTGCCGCTTTCGTCATGATAGGTGAAGGGAGCATAGGTGCCTTCCGTGCCGACCTTCAGGACGCCGGCGGACTGGATCGCCTTCAGGTTATCGCCGGCATGGGCGGGCAGCAGGAACGCAGCCTGAACGAGGGCGGCAGCGGCGACAGTCTTCAACCAGTTCATTGTTTTCTTCCGTTTCTTGATCGGTTCAATCGATGATGAATACATTGCAGAAAATCTAGGGCAGTGAAGCGTAGAAAACTGCAAAAGAAATCGGCAATTGCGAATATTTTTCTCAAAGAAGCCGAAGGCACAAATCGAGTTCGTCTCTGATGGGGATTCCGTTGTCGGCGATCCTTGGAATACTTGGCTTCAGCAACCGCGCTTTGTCGACCGCCCCAGGTCGAACCCGCCGAAGTTCAAAACCTCGGCGTTGGTAAAAGCGGAGAGCATCGAGATTGTCGTTCGTGGTCATGACCCAGAGTGCGGATAGGCCTTGCCGACGCAACTGATCGGCCAGAGCGTCGATCAAGGCCGTTCCCACGCCCTGACCGGGGCGAACAGCATCCAGCGACATCAGTTCCGCCTCATTGCCTTGCATCCGGTAGGTTGCCAATCCCTGGTCAGGATCAACGACGAGAGCCGGCAGATCCAGTAGATCAAAAGTCTCGTCATGAGCGACGACCTTCGTGTCGCCCCATCGTTCCGTGAGGAGCTTGACGATCCAATCCTTGTCTTGGGGTCCAGGTTCGCGCGTCATCATAAGTCCATTCATAACATTGGTTCCACGCCGGATGGAATGAAGCGTCCCGCCGGTGCGAAATGGCCACAAAAGTCGGCCCTATAGGCGCTGCCGCCGGCCTGGAAATTAAGTGCCATATGGCCCTTTCCGCGCTATAATGTCCGGCTGCGATTTAGACGGAAAGGTGAAGTCAATGAAGAGGCTAGCAATCGTTGCCTTGTCGCTCGCGACGACGTTGATGAGCGTCTCGCCGGCCCTGGCGTTTCCGACCATTGTCATTCCGAAGGTCGAGGCGCCGAAGGCGCAGCCGGTGGACTATCATGGCGGTCACGGCGGATACTATCATGGTGGATACGGCGGATATGGCGGGTACTATCATCACCACCATGGCGACAACTGGGGCTGGGCGCTTGGCGGCCTCGCCGCAGGCGCACTAATCGGCGGGCTGCTGGCGCAGCCGAATTACTACGGCTCTGGTTATTATGGCTCTGGCTACTACGACCCAGGCTATTACGGCCCGTCCTACTATGGTTCGGGCTATTACGCGCCGCGGTACTACTACGCACCACGGTACTACCGCCGGGCCTATTATGGTGGCAGTGGGCATGTGCGCTGGTGCTATGCGCGTTATCGGTCCTACAGGGCTTACGACGACACGTTCCAGCCCTCTTACGGTCCGCGACGGCCGTGCGTTGCGCCATACTAGTGATGGCGTAAAACTATCTATCGGAATGGCTGCCGGTGGCGCAGAGCCGCCGGTCGGCCGGATCGTGATTGCCGTCGAGTCGCGCGTATGGCCAACAGAAGCGACAGTGCATAACGAGCCTCAGAAACCGCTATCTGCTCCACCTCAAACGGTTGCTACTCTTCCCTTCATCCGCTCGCTGACGATGATGATCAGGCCGGCGCTGAGGATGAAGGCTGCGCCGACGAAGGTGTTGGCCTTCGGGATATCGCCCCAGATCAGGAAGCCGAGCAGGAAGGCTGAGATGAGCGAGGTATATTCGAACGGCGCCAGCACGGAGACCGGAGCCTGCCGCATGCCTTCGAACAGGGCAAGCTGTCCCGCGCCGGCGATGACGCCGCCGCCGAAAAGCAGCAGCACCTGATAGGCGCTTGGCGTATGCCAATGCAGGATGGCCATGGTGGCGGTCAACAGGATGAAGATGATGTTCGAGACGGCCATCTGGATATGGCTCTTCTCGTGCAGCGCGGTCTTGCGCAGCAGTACCATGCCGGTTGCCCAGAGCACGGCGGCCTGCAGCGCTAGATAGACGGGCCAGGAGATCGACAGGCCGACTGGATTGGAGGCGATCACCACGCCGCAAAAGCCGAGGCCAACCGCCATCCAGCGGACGAAGCTGACCTTCTCGCGGAGCACGAAGGTCGCGAGAATCGTGCCGACGACCGGGGCGGCGTAGTAAAGCGTCGTTACTTCGGCGAGCTGCAGGTAGCGGGCGGCGGAATAGTAGGAAGTCCAGGCGATCACCAGCAATATGCTGCGCACGATCATCGGCTTGATGATCGGCGAGCGGCGGACCTTGCGCACCAGTGCCGGCCCCTCGAAGAGGAAGCAGCCGGCAAGGATGGTGCAACTGCGCCAGAAGAGGATCTGCCAGACCGGAATGTCGGTGACGAGCAGTTTCACCACCGAATCATGGGCAGTGAACAGCATGTAGGCAAACACCGTAAGCAGGATGCCGTAGCTGATGGGGTTTTTCACGGAAGCACCAGGGGAATGGCTCGAAGCAGGCCGGCCGAAAACTCTTTTAAGGCTCAACCGATAGGAGCCTAGTTTTTCGCCGTCAATAGGCCATATGGGCGGGGTAGACCGGGTTCATAATATTATTTGCGGTTGTGACTTCCTTGCCTCCGATTTAACAGGCGGAGACGAAACGTGACCAATGTGAGTCTTTTCGGATATTGAGATTCTAATCGATTTAAATATCCTGCGGCCACCGATTTGGGGGATTTCTTATGGATGATATGACACGATCCGGTAGCTTTCAGGCTCGTAGAAGCGGATTTTTCACAAAATCTCGCGCCGCCGTTTCCCTGCTATTTTTGATGAATGGCTTCACCGTCGGCTGCTGGGCGCCAAAGATTCCGGAGTTCGCCGAGCGGCTGCAACTGACCAAATTCGAACTCGGCCTGATGATCCTGGTCTTCGGCCTGGGGTCGCTGGTAATGATGCCGATGGCGGGTGCGCAGATTGCAGGGCGCGGCTCGAAGATCGTCGTCAAGGCTTTTGCCGTGCTGCTGCTGCCGATGCTGCTCGCCTTGACCGTCACCCAGAATGTCTGGACCGCCGCGATCGCTCTCTTCCTGTTCGGCGGCTTCATCGGCGCCATGGATGTGGCGATGAACGCCAATGCCGTATCGGTGGAGAAATCCATGCATCGGGCGATCATGTCGTCCTGCCATGCCTTCTGGAGCCTCGGTGGTCTCATTGGCTCGGCGATCGGCGGTTTTCTGATCTCGCGCTGGGGCGTGCTCGGCCATGCCGAAGTCTCCACCGCCCTTGCTCTTCTCTTTCTCGCCGTCGCCTGGCCGATGATCCTCGGTGACCAGCCGCATCCGGATGAGGCAAAGCCGAAGGCGCGGTTGCCGATGATCCCGCTGCCCTGGCTGCTTGGCATGATGGCGCTGTTCTGCATGATCCCGGAAGGGGCGGTGCTCGACTGGAGCGCGCTCTATCTCGGCCAGGAAAAGGGCGCATCGGTAACGCTGTCGGGCTTCGGCTTCGCCGCCTTCTCGCTCACCATGGCAACGATGCGTTTTGCCGGTGATTTCGTTCGCGACCGGCTGGGCGCCGTCAAGACGCTGCGTGTCTGCACGGTCTTTGCGATTGTCGGCATGTTGCTCGCGGCGCTGGCGCCGAATGCAGAGCTGGCCATTGTCGGTTTCGCGCTATGCGGCATCGGCATTTCCAACATGGTGCCGATCGCCTTTTCGGCTGCGGGCAATATTCCGGGGCTGCAGCCGGGCATCGGCATCTCCGTCGTCACCACCATGGGCTATTCCGGCATGCTGGTCGCCCCGTCTGCGATCGGCTTTGCTGCCGAACACGTCGGCTTCTCGCCGGTTTTGATGGCGTTGCCGGTCCTGCTGCTTGTCGTGCTGGCGCTGTCGTCCTTGGCGCGTTATGCCGATGGCATCGGCGGCGGCTCGCATTAATTTGGTCGCTTTCGCCTGCTATCGACCATGCTTTCGCCTGAGCAAAAGTGATGCCCGAAGCGGTTGACAACGACCGCTCCGTGATCCACCTGAAAGGCACCCATTTCCCGAGGCTAACGAGAGTTCTCCATGTCGTCCGCCAGTGATTTCGATCCGAAGCCGCGCCGTTCCTCCGTTGCCGTCGATGTCGGCGGCGTCATTGTCGGCGGCGGCGCGCCCGTGGTCGTGCAGTCCATGACCAACACCGATACCGCCGATGTCGATTCGACGGTGGCGCAGGTCGCGGCGCTCTATAGGTCCGGTTCGGAGCTGGTGCGGATTACCGTCGATCGCGACGAAAGTGCCGCCGCCGTGCCGAAGATCCGCGAGCGGCTGTTGCGCCTCGGCATGGACGTGCCGCTGATCGGCGATTTCCATTATATCGGTCATAAGCTGCTCGCCGACCACCCGGCTTGCGCCGAGGCGCTGGCGAAATACCGCATCAATCCCGGCAATGTCGGCTTCAAGGACAAGAAGGACAAGCAGTTCGCCGAAATCATCGAGATGGCGATCCGCTATGACAAACCGGTGCGCATCGGCGTCAACTGGGGCTCGCTCGACCAGGATCTCTTGACCGCGCTGATGGATAAGAATGCTGCCGAAGGTTCGCCTCTGTCGGCCCGCGAGGTGACGCGCGAGACGATCGTGCAGTCGGCGCTGATATCAGCCGATCTCGCCGAGGAAATCGGCCTGCCGCGCAATCGCATCATTCTCTCGGCTAAGGTCAGCCAAGTGCAGGACCTGATCGCCGTCTATTCCATGCTCGCCGCCCGCTCCGATCACGCGCTGCATCTCGGCCTGACCGAGGCCGGCATGGGCAGCAAGGGCATCGTCGCCTCGTCGGCGGCCATGGGTTATGTTCTGCAGCATGGCATCGGCGACACCATCCGCGTTTCGCTGACGCCGGAGCCGAATGGCGATCGTACCCGCGAAGTGCAGGTGGCGCAGGAGCTGCTGCAGGTCATGGGCTTCCGTCAGTTTATTCCTGTCGTCGCCGCTTGTCCCGGCTGCGGCCGCACGACTTCGACTGTGTTCCAGGAACTGGCCCAGAACATCCAGAACGACATCCGCAAGAACATGCCGGTCTGGCGCGAGAAATATCCGGGCGTCGAGGCACTGAACGTTGCCGTCATGGGCTGCATCGTCAACGGCCCCGGCGAAAGCAAGCATGCCGATATCGGCATCTCGCTGCCCGGCACCGGCGAAACGCCGGCGGCCCCCGTCTTCATCGATGGCCAGAAGGCGATGACGTTGCGCGGCCCCAATATCGCTTCGGACTTCGAAGCGTTGGTGACCGATTACATCGAGAAGCGTTTCGGCCAGAAGAGCGCAGCGGCGGAGTGATCCGCCGCTGGATCTGCCCTCAGATACTTGGCCTCAGATATTGCTGGTCAAAAGTTTGATTCCGGCGAAGCAATAGAAGCCAGCCATGGCGCCTTCGATCCACCGGCGTGCATTCCTGTAGATTTTCAAGGCATGCGGCGTGGAGAACAGCGCCGCGTAGCCCATGAACACGACAAAACCGGTCGTGCAGCAGACTGCGATGATCAGCACGGCGACGGAGGCCGGTGCGCCCTGCGGCATGCCCAGCGCGATGATGGCGAGCCAGGCGAAGATCGCTTTCGGATTGGTGACGTGAATGCCGTAGCCGCGCAGGATCAGCGACTTAAAGCTGGGGCTTCTTGTTTCTTCCTTGACGGCCGGCAAGTCGCCGCTTGCCCGCACCGCGCGAAATGCCTTGTAGGCGAGATAGAGCAAATAGAGCCCGCCAAAAATCTTCAGGATCTCGAGTGCCATCGCATAGGTCTGCAACAGCGTGGCAAGCCCGGCGGCGGCAGCGGTCGCCCAGGTCAGCGAACCACCGAAAATGCCAAGCGAAATTGTCATGCCCGCCTTACGGCCATGCGTCATCGACGTTGCGATGATGGCCATGATCGCCGGTCCGGGACTGACGACGGCAATGAGATAGGCAATATAGGCCGGCAGGATCTGCGGCAGATAGGCAAGTGCCTCATGCATGGGATGGCTCCGCAGGATTTCAGACGACGCGGCCTATTCCGCGTGCCTGAAACTGCAATTGGCGCCAGACTTGCCATGGAATCGTCGGAACGTCACTCTTGTCCCGAAGATTTCTTGTCATGGTGACATTTTGCGCCATGTCGCCATGGTGCGATCTTCTCGCATTCGCCTCCGGCGAAATAGAGTTGGCCGGCTCTCTAGCCCATTAAAGCTTGCTGCTGCTCGCAGATGTTCTGATTCATTCGAAACAGATTGCCCGGATCGTATTTTCTCTTGATCCGCAGAAGTCGCTCGAAGACATCAGGCCCAAAGGCGTCCCTTACAAGATTTTGGGCCTCCCCGAGGCCCGGGAAGTTCAGGTAACTCCTCCCGGTGCCATGAACCTGCATGTCGTTCCAAACCGACTTCACCCATGCGATGTTGGCTTCATCGTTCGACGGCGACGACCAAATGGCGTCGAGGCTAAGCATGAAGGGCATGGACCTGTCGCCGAAGGCGGTGGCGTCGGCGGCGACGCGGCCCAACTGTCCACCAAACTTCCAGATGGATGCGAATGTCATCTCCGATGGCCGTCTGTCCAGTCCAGCCGCAATCGCCTCGATCGTCTCCTGCCTTAGATGCGCGAGATAGGTGGACTTCCAGTAGCACCGGTCGCGCCCTTTTGGAAAAAGACCATCATAGAGCGTCTGCAGGGTGCGGTATGGCAGGCGGTCGCTGAAATCCATCAGGGGTTCACCGAACTGACGAAGCGGCATCGTGACCAGCTCGCCGGTCTCCGCCGGACCGTCGTAGACTGTCGCCAAGCTCAATACCCTGCGGCCCCAACAATTCTGCGGATAGGCCGGATCGTCGGGGACCGTGGAGAACTCGGCCAATCCTGTGACTTCGTCGGGCGCCCCCGCCATATAGTCGCGCCACAGGGCGAGTACCTCCACGGCTCTCTCCTCCGGATAGACTGGCGCGCAGAACATGAGCAGCGGCGGGATCTCATGGAGCATGAACTCGAAATTGACGACGACACCGAAATTGCCGCCTCCGCCTCTAAGCGCCCAGAAGAGATCTGGATTTTCCGCTGCGCTGGCGCGAACCAAGCGCCCGTCGGCGGTCACCAATTCCACCGAGATTATGTTGTCGCAACTCAATCCATGCTTTCCCCGCAGCCAGCCGATGCCGCCGACAAGGGCGAGGCCAGCGACGCCGGTCGCGGAAATGAGGCCGCCGGGAGTGGCCCTGCCGAACGGCGTCGTGGCCGCGTCGACGTCGCCCCAGGTCGCGCCTCCTTCCACGAACACGCGATCGAGTTCGGGAGGCACGCGCACGGAGTTCATCTGCGACAAGTCGATCATCATCCCGCGATCGCAGACAGCGTATCCCGCGACGTTGTGGCCGCCGCCTCGCACGGCGATCAGGAGATCGTGTTCCCGGGCATAGTTTACGGCGAGAACGACGTCGGCGGCGTTGCGACACCGCGCGATCACCGCCGGCCGCCTGTCGATCATGCCGTTCCAGACGATCCTGGCCTGCTCATATCCGGCGTCATCAGGCTCCAGCAGTTCTCCGCGAAAGCCATTGCGTAGCTGGTCAGTCGACATGTCGAACCTCCGCCTTCTGCCCGAAATGTCTCAAAGCTAGTTCAACGTCGGATGAGGTGCTAAAGCTATAAATGCCATGACCTGGTGATTTCCGCCATTTGATGGGGGTGATTTCGATGTCCGCAGGCGATCGACCACTGAACGTCGCGATACTCGCCGTCCCCGCGGCGACGGCCTCGACCCTCTACGGCATGCTCGATCTGTTCTCGTCGCCCGGTCGCGACTGGCCGTTCATAACCAGGGGCGAGATCTGCGAGGCACGGATGCGGCCTTATGTCGTCGCTAGAAGCGTCGAGAATTTTCGGGCGATAAACGAGGTGCGGATCCATCCAGACTTCGCCCTACATGACTGCCCGTCGCCAGACATCGTCTGCATTCCCGACTTCTTCGTGAACCCAGGCGAAAGCGTCTCCGGCCAATATGATCCCGAAGCGCAATGGCTGGCCGAAAACTACCAACGTGGATCATTCCTTGCGAGCGCGTGCTCCGGGGCAGTCCTGTTCGGCGAAGCGGGATTGCTCTCGGATTGCGAGGCGACCATACATTGGGGCTATGTCTCGACGTTGGCGGACAATTATCCTCGTGTGCACGTGAACATCAACCGTTCCCTCGTTCTCACGGGCGAAGGTGAGCGGATCGTCATGGCCGGAGGAGGTTCGAGCTGGCAGGATCTCGCACTCTATGTCATCGCGAGATTCGTGGGGCTGAAGGAGGCGATCGAGGTCGCCAAGG
Source organism: Rhizobium sp. SEMIA4064 (assembly GCF_003025035.1). GTDB lineage: Bacteria > Pseudomonadota > Alphaproteobacteria > Rhizobiales > Rhizobiaceae > Rhizobium > Rhizobium paranaense. The sequence goes on along the minus strand of NZ_PYJN01000022.1, from coordinate 390,518 downwards.
TCTATATGCTGCAGTGGCATGACCTTGGCCAGCAGCCATTCGCATCTCTTACCTGTCGCCGCTGCTCGGACGATCCTATGATCGGCAGTTGTCAGGAATGGCTGGCGCTCCACTACCGGACACGTGCGCCGATCGCATCGATCATCGCACGATCCGGATTGCCCGAACGATCCTTCCTTCGTCGTTTCACGAAGGCGACCGGGATGAAGCCGATCGATTATCTCCATGCGGTTCGGATTGAGGAAGCCAAGCAACTGCTTGAGACGAGTGAGATGAGTGTGGAAGCCATAGCCGACGAGGTCGGCTACGAGGACGTTAGCTTTCTGAACCGCCTGTTCCGACGCAAGACCGGCCTGACGCCCGCCCAGTACAGGCTTCGTTTCGGCCATTTGTCAAAGCTGGCCGCTAGCTGACACGACAACTTCGCTCGTCCACCCGTGCTCTCGGCACGAAAATTTCAGCTCCTGCGGCTCGCCACGAAGCGTGCCGTCTCGATCAGCAACGTCGCCTTCTCTCCATAAGGGGATAGCAGCTCCGCAGCTTCCGTCACCAGGCGGGCAAGCGTGGTTTCGGCCCAGGCCTGGCCGTGCAGCGCCACCAATGTTCCTTTGCCGCGGCCGGCATCCTTGCCGGTGGCCTTGCCCATGGTGGCGGCATCGGCGGTGAGGTCGAGGAGATCGTCGGCGAGTTGGAAGGCGAGGCCGATCTTTTCGCCGAAGGTTCGCAGCCGCTGACGGTTTTCAGCCGAGGCGCCGGCAATGATGGCGCCGGCTTCGCAGGCAAAGCGGATCAGCGCACCAGTCTTCATCGCTTGCAGCATGGTGATGCCGCGCTCATCGGGAGCCTCTTTTTCGGCAGCGAGATCAAGGGTCTGGCCGCCGGCCATGCCGCCAATGCCGGCGGCGCGCGACAGCGCCAGCACGAGTTCGATCTTTCGGTTCGATGGCAGGTCGGTTTCCGGTGCGGCGATGATATCGAAAGCGTAGGTCAGCAGGCTGTCGCCGGCGAGGATCGCTGTCGCATAGTCGAAGGCGATATGCACGGTCGGCTGGCCGCGGCGCAGGTCGTCGTCATCCATGGCCGGCAGGTCGTCATGCACCAGCGAATAACAGTGCACACATTCGAGCGCCGCGCCGATGCGGAGTGCTGCGTCGTCGTTACCACCGAGAAGTGCGGCAGTCTCCATCACGAGAAACGGTCTCAGCCGCTTGCCACCATTCAGCACACCATGGCGCATCGCTTCGAGCAGGCGGGTGGGGCGAGTGATTTCGCCGCTCAGGCAAGCATCGGCAAGTAGCTGGCTCAGGATAGCCTCGACCTTGCCGGCATTGTCCCTGAGGCGATGTTCGAAGGAGGAGTTGGTGCTGTCCATGGCCGCTGTTTGGCATGAGTGCGTGTTGCTGGCAACGAGAATTGTCAACAGCCAAGGTGGGAATCTCGTCGCACTCTGGTCATCGCTCTGTGTAGACGGTATGACAATTGGAACATTCCTGGCGTGTTCCTCGGACGTGCAAGGATGTTCGGGGGGTGGAGTGACTGAGGGCCTTCAGCAATTGGACATATCGACTGACAGCGATGAGGAAGCCGAGATGCGGCAAAGCCCAGGCCGGCTTGCGCGGTTCAAGGCCCGTCCGCTCTGGCAGCGCATTGTTCTCGTCGTCGTCGGTTTGATGCTGCTGCCCTATCTGCTCATCCTCCTTTATGTTCTGCCGTTCATTCACCCCATTTCGACCCTGATGCTGCGCGATGCCGTCACCTTTCAGGGATACGATCGCCGATGGGTTTCCTTCGATGAGATAGCGCCGGTGCTGGTGCAGTCGGTCATGGTCTCCGAGGACGGGCAGTTCTGTTTTCATGGCGGGGTCGACTGGGGCGAGATGCGCATGCTGGTGCAGGATACGCTGCGGGGCCAGGCCACGCGGGGCGGCAGCACCATCCCGATGCAGACCTCGAAGAATCTTTTCCTCTGGAACAGCCGCTCCTTCGTGCGCAAGGCGTTGGAACTGCCGCTGGCCGTTTCCTCATCCTTCGTCTGGTCGAAGCGACGAATGATGGAAATCTATCTGAATATCGCCGAATGGGGGCCGGGCATTTATGGCATAGAGGCGGCGGCTCGCTATCACTTCAAAGTGCCGGCCTCCAAGTTGAACGCTCGTCAGGCCGCCCTTCTCGCCGTTTCCCTGCCCAATCCGATCGACCGGGTGGCGAGCAAGCCGGGGCGCGGACTGCGCCAGCTCGCCTCGCTGATCCAGCGGCGGGCGAAGAATTCCGGCGAGTACATCAAATGCCTTTATAACTGATATCAGAACTTGTCGTTCGATCGGCTAACCGTCATCTGGCATTCTTGCTTCTGACGTAAGGGCGGGTGATCTGCCAACCAAATCGGACCTGCCCCATGAGCTCGATGTCTTTTCGCCCGAACTGCTGCAATATTCCAAGAGCCGTCATCCCGAACCGTCCATTCATCTCGGCACGCGCTTTGATCTCTCGGGCAATTTCCAATATGAGCCGGGCAATACGATCGTCTGCCATGTGGTGGAGGGCTCCGAAACGCAGCGCGCCCTCGTTGCTGCTCGCGAGCAATTTCTGGCCATGCCGGAAGCTTCGCAATTCACCTTCACGCCGATTTCCAGCCTGCATATGACGCTGTTTCAGGGTATTATCGAATACCGCCGCAACCAGCCCTATTGGCCGGCGGATATTGCCCAGGATACGCCGGTCGACGAGATGACCGAGATCATGGGCGAGCGCCTGAAGGCCTTTTCCATGCGCGATCCCTTCAAGGTGGCGGTGACGCATGCGCGGCCGAGCGGCCTTTTGATGGATGGTGCGACCGAGACGGATCGGAAGGTGATACGGGAGTGGCGCAACGCTCTTGCGGATCTTCTCGGCTATCGCCACCCCGATCATGACGTCTATCCGTTCCACATCACCTTCGCCTATGTCATCGAGCGGCTGGATGATGAGGCGCTGCCAGGCTGGCAGGCAATGCTGGACAAGGTTGCCGCCGAAGTCCGCGCCGAAGTGCCGGTTCTCGAACTGCGCCCGCCGGCCTTCTGCGCCTTCGACGACATGAAGCATTTCGAGGAACTTCTGGTGTTCGAGTTCCAAAAATAAGAAGGACAAACCATGGACAAGCTGACCCTCTATATCGGAAACAAGAACTATTCCTCCTGGTCGTTTCGGCCGTGGATCGCCTTGGAGGGTTGCGGCATCGCTTTCGAAGAGGTGCTGATCCCCTTCGATTTTCCGGCCGGCAACCCGCGCATCCGCGAGGTTTCGCCGACGGGCAGGGTGCCGTTGCTGGTTCATGACGGCTTGAAGGTCTGGGAATCACTCGCCATTATCGAATATGCGGCCGAGCTTTTCCCTGACGCCGGCCTCTGGCCCAGAGAGCGGCAGGCGCGTGCGATGGCGCGTTCGATCTCCATGGAAATGCTGGCGGGCTTCCGGGCGCTGCGCAATGCCTGCCCGATGAACATCCGTCGTCCCATCAGCCGGCTCGATCTGCCGGAAGGCGTCATGGAGGATGTGGCGCGGATCGAGACGATCTGGCGCGAGATGCGCGCCCGTTCCGGCGGCCCCTTCCTGTTCGGCGCTTTCTCCGGCGCAGACGCCATGTTCGCGCCGATCGTCAATCGGTTGGAGGTTTATGATCTCGTCAGTGCTGCCGATACGCTGGACTACATGGCTGCGATGAAAGCCCTGCCCGCCTGGCAGAAATGGGAAAAGGCGGCGCGTGAGGAGCCGTGGATCGTGCCGGAGGACGAAGCCTGATCGGTGATTCGGCTTCCATCCGGCTGAATCCGACGGTGCGGGCAAAAAATGCGGGAAGGGACTGGTCAAAGCCCCTTTAGCCATGTATAAGCCCGCCCAATTTCCGAAATTGATCCATGTCTGTTTCGGCCGCCTGGCTGGCCGCTGATATGTTTCGTCCGCAAAGTGGAGTAACGAGAATGGCTGTACCGAAGAGAAAAACGAGCCCGTCCAAGCGCGGTATGCGCCGCTCGGCTGATGCGCTGAAGGCTCCGACCTATGTCGAAGACAAGAACTCCGGCGAACTGCGTCGCCCGCATCATATCGACCTGAAGACCGGCATGTATCGCGGCCGTCAGGTTCTGACGCCGAAGGAAAGCGCATAATTTAAGCGCTCCCGTAAGGGCTGAGATTCAAAGGCTGGCGTTTCGCCGGCCTTTTTCTGTTTGCGCATTTCGTCCAGCAGGTTGCGTCCGAAAACCGCTTCGCACTTTTGGGCCTTTGCGCTAAAACTCGCGGCGACTTCAATTTCGAAGAGATTTTCCCGACTATGATTGTTGCCTTCCCGCTGATGATCGTTCCCCTCGTGCTCTACAATCTGGCGATGCTGGGTTTGATGGGCGCCGGCGGCATTGCTTCCCTTAACGATGTCATGCTTGCTCTCGCGATGCTTTCGAGCGCGACATGGACGCTGCAGCTCGGCGATCTCTTTATCGTCATCGCGCTGATCATGCTGTTCTTCGAAATCCTGAAGGCGACGCGCAATGGTTCGGGCTCACTGCTCAATCACATGCTGTCGATGCTGGTGTTCATCGCCTATCTCGTCGAATTCCTGCTGGTCAAGGATGCGGCGACGCAGACTTTCTTCGTCCTTATGACGATTGCCTTCATCGACGTCATCGGCGGATTCACGATTTCGATCCGCTCGGCGGGACGGGATGTTTCGATCGGCTTGTAAGGGCTTTTGACTTCTCCCCGGCGGGGAGAAGGTTATACGGAGCATGATTGAGCAGGCGTTGCGCCACCCTCGCCCCGCTGGGGCGAGGGGAGGAACTCACAAACTATCCAGCTTATTCTGCATCGCGCGGAGCTGCTCTTTCAGCTCGTCGATGTCTTTTGCCTCTGCCTTGCGGCTTTCTTTCGCCGGCGGCTTCATGAAGGGCGAGAACATCTGCATGGCCTGCTGGAACATTTCGGTATTGCGACGGACCTGTTCCTCGACCATCTGGATCGGCAATTGCAGATTCTTGCCAAGCGGCGTTTCGCCGAAGGCGCGGTTGATCTGCTCGCGCATCTGCGTCTGCTGCTCGGTGAAGGCGCGCATGGAATGTTCGAGGAAGCTCGGTACGACCATCTGCATCTGATCGCCGTAATAGGTGATCAGTTGCCTCAGGAATGAAATCGGCAACAGCGTATTTCCGGTCTTCGATTCCTGTTCGAAAATAATCTGCGTCAGCACCGAATGCGTGATTTCTTCGCCGCTTTTTGCATCCTGGACGATAAATTCTTCTCCCTTCTTCACCATCTCCGCCAGGTCATCCAGCGTCACGTATGTGCTGGTGCCAGTATTGTATAGGCGGCGATTGGCATATTTCTTGATTACGATCTGGCCCTCATTCTTTGCCATTATCAGTCTCCTGGACCCGTCTGATTGTATGGAAACTCCTCCACCGCTAAGTGTAGACGCAAAAGAAGCTTGGTGACAATCGCTTTGTGCAATGCGGCAAGCCCTTTCCATTAATTGGATTTTTTGCCGGCAATGACGGCTTCATGAAATCTGCAAGATCGAAATTCTTGGCGTTTGACTCGGGCGCAAAGCTTTGACAGTTTCGACTTATATATGTTCAACCTGTGAGGAGGCTTCCATGAGCAATCCATCTATCGTCGTCGCCAGTGCAGCTCGCACTGCTGTCGGTTCCTTCAACGGCGCCTTTGCGACCATTCCGGCTCATGAGCTCGGCGCAGCTGCGATCAAGGGCGCATTGGAGCGCGCTGGTGTCGAGGGCAGGGAAGTCGACGAGGTGATCCTCGGCCAGGTGCTGCAGGCTGGCGAAGGGCAGAATCCGGCCCGCCAGGCTGCGATGAAAGCCGGCATCCCGCAGGAAGCGACCGCCTGGAGCGTCAACCAGCTCTGCGGTTCGGGTTTGCGCGCCGTTGCGCTCGGCATGCAGCAAATCGCTTCCGGCGATGCCAAGATCATCGTCGCCGGCGGCCAGGAATCCATGTCGATGGCTCCCCATGCCGCGCATCTTCGCGGTGGCACCAAGATGGGCGACATGAAGATGATCGACACGATGATCAAGGATGGTCTGACGGACGCCTTCTACGGCTATCACATGGGCATCACGGCGGAAAACATCGCCCGCCAGTGGCAACTTTCGCGCGACGACCAGGATCAGTTCGCCGTTTCCTCGCAGAACAAGGCCGAGGCTGCCCAGCTTGCCGGCCGCTTCAAGGATGAGATCGTGCCTTTCATCGTGAAGGGCCGCAAGGGCGACGTCAGCGTCGACGCCGACGAGTATATCCGTCTCGGCGCGACGCTGGACGGCATGACCAAGCTGCGCCCGGCCTTCGACAAGGAAGGCACGGTGACGGCCGGCAATGCGTCGGGCCTCAACGACGGCGCGGCCGCTACCGTGCTCATGACCGAGGCGGAAGCCTCGCGCCGCGGCATCCAGCCGCTGGCCCGCATCGTCTCCTGGGCAACCGCCGGCGTCGACCCGCAGATCATGGGCAGCGGCCCGATCCCGGCCTCGCGCAAGGCCTTGGAAAAGGCGGGCTGGTCCGTCGGCGATCTTGATCTCGTCGAGGCCAATGAGGCATTTGCCGCGCAGGCCTGCGCCGTCAACAAGGATCTCGGCTGGGATACGTCGATTGTCAACGTCAATGGCGGCGCCATCGCCATCGGCCATCCGATCGGTGCCTCCGGCGCCCGCATCCTCAACACGCTGCTGTTCGAAATGAAGCGTCGCGGCGCCAAGAAGGGCCTCGCAACGCTCTGCATCGGCGGCGGCATGGGCGTCGCCATGTGTTTCGAGGCGCTCTAAGAGCATCCGCTGTCAGGTGGAATTTCCTGCAAACGGATAGGGATGCTCTTGATTCAAAAGACCGGAGCGGCATAGCGCTCTGGTCGCTTCGCTCGAATATCAAACGCGCGAGGGTTGTGAATAAGATCATTCTAAAATAAATGGCAAGCGACGGATGAACGATTCGAGATTGCTCATCCCGTTTTGGCGACAACAGAGGGGAGTGGACTATGAGCAGAGTAGCGTTGGTGACAGGCGGTACGCGCGGTATTGGAGCGGCCATTTCGATTGCGTTGCGCAATGCGGGCTACCGGGTTGCGGCAACCTATGCCGGCAATGACGAGAAGGCGCAGGCTTTCCGGGACGAGACCGGCATTTCCGTTCACAAGTGGGATGTGTCTGACTACGAAGCCTGCGGTGCGGGCATCGCCAAGGTCCAGGACGAGCTTGGTCCGATCGACATCCTCGTCAACAATGCCGGGATCACCCGCGACGCCATGTTCCACAAGATGACGCCGCAGCAGTGGCATGATGTCATCAATACGAACCTCACCGGCCTGTTCAACATGACCCATCATGTTTGGCAGGGCATGCGCGATCGCAGCTTCGGCCGTGTGATCAACATCTCCTCGATCAACGGTCAGAAAGGCCAGATGGGTCAGGCGAATTATTCCGCCGCCAAGGCTGGCGATCTCGGCTTTACCAAGGCGCTTGCACAGGAAGGTGCTGCCAAGAACATTACGGTCAACGCCATTTGCCCCGGCTATATCGGCACGGAGATGGTGCTTGCGGTGCCGGAAAAGGTGCTGAACGAGCGCATTATCCCGCAGATCCCGGTTGGTCGTCTCGGCGAGCCCCAGGAAATCGCCCGCATCGCGGTCTTCCTTGCCAGCGACGACGCCGGCTTCATTACGGGATCGACCATCAGCGCCAATGGCGGGCAGTTCTTCGTTTGAGCTGATGGAATGACGTGGCGGATGATTGCCGGGAATGCCCGGCAGTCATTGCCGGCTTGAATTCCTGGGCTGCTGCGGCCGGGGTTTGAATTCCAAAACGACGGCCTCGAGGGCCACGCGGCGCATTTCCTTCTCCCGCATTCGTACGGCATGACCCAGTACATAAAATGTGGTGCCGAGAAGTGTGAGCGCCGCGGCGCTCGCGATGAATTCGGCCATGGTGCCGTTCCTTTCAAAAAACGTTGACGCGATCCCCCGAAACCGGCGTGGATGTGAGTGTTCGTCTTAAGAAAATCGGCCCGAAATTTTCGAAAGATAAAGTTCATGCCCGATCGTCAACGAAGCGTTGATGATCGGGCTGAAGGAAATCGATCCTTGCGTGTAAGCGCTTAGCGGCAACGAGCCTCATAGCGGTGGCCGTTGCGGTCGCGATAGATGCAATAGCCTGGGCGCTCCTGGGACCGGCCGATCAGGTAGCCGACGGCACCACCGGCGACGGCGCCGATTGCGGCGCCGCCCCAGCTATTGCTGGCGACGCCGCCTATGATCGCGCCGGTTCCGGCGCCGATGGCTGTCCCCTTTTCCGTTGCCGTGCACGAAGCAAGTGCTCCGACAAGGGCGATCGCGACGATAATTTTCTTCATAGCATTGCTCCCTAGTGTGTGAGGTCTTCAACAATATCGGCCGGATTAGATCCGGCCCATCAATAGCAGAATGAGAATGATAACAAAAACCAGTCCGAGACCACCCGATGGACCGTAACCCCAACCTCGGCTGTAACCCCAGTTCGGGAGCGCTCCGATCAACAATAGAATCAAAATCACGAGCAGTACTGTACCAAGCATGGCGTATTCCTCCGCGTCCAGCGCCTAGAGCATCCCGCCAGAGCGACCGCACGCAGGCGGATAGATGCGCTAGATTACAAGTGCCGGTGCGTCCTTATCTACCGTTCCTGGCGAATAGGAGCGCACCAATGCCGCTGTCGATAGAAACTTATTTCACGAGAAATTGTTCCGGCTCAGAAATAACAAGACATGAAGATGAGCCGGCATGTCGAGTCAAAATGTTAACGTAGGCATCGGCGTCATGCGGAGAATACATAACAACGAGTTCCGCATATGGTTAAAAATTGCTTTAAATACAATATGTTGCGGTGAACGAAACGAGAAAGCGGACGTGTCCGTGTTTCGTCAGCGATTCGTTCTGCATTTGGGCTTTGGTTAACGGCGGCAGGGATTGCGTCCCGGAAGGACCTACCTCTTTAGGAGAGGGAATTTAGGCCTCATCGCCCAAAAGTGGTACTATCCCGGTCGAAATGGTTAATACCGCGCAATTTTTTTTCTACCTCCTTTGTTGCGTCATTCCCCATTTGGATGAGCTTCCTCATCCGAACGCTATATCTAGCCGTGAACAAATACAGTACATGAGTTGATCTGCGATTCGTCGCCGATTCGTTCCGGCTTTGATCGATAAGTTAACGGATTCAATCACCACGCGAAATTGTGAGCTTTTTATATTACGTTTCGCTCAAAGGTTAATTGCAATCCACGATTCGACGTGATTCGGCGCTTCAACCCTGCAGAGTCCTGTGTATTTCGTTGGCTAAGACACTAGATATTGTGGAGAACGGATGCGGAACTGATGGGAGTCAGCGATTCGTCGCCGATTCGTTCCGGCTTTGGCCCGAATCTTAATGCCGAAATCATTCGGGTCTTGTTCTGAGAAATTCGCCAAATTTACAAACGGTTAACCATGTTCTTGTGTGAGGGCATCGTTCCGCCGGACTCGTCGCTTGACTCATGATTCATGTGAAAAAGCGGTCCAAATGGCGATTCACGATCTGGTGGGCATTTGCGAATCAAAATCCATATATAGTAGTGAACAGAAGCGGAACTAAACGGAGTCAGCGATTCGTCGCCGATTCGTTCTCAAGCTGTTCCCCACTCGACAGGACTCGTGTGGGATGTAGGGAGAATGTAGCTCTTGGTTGAACCTGCCGAAGATAAAATCGCATATTGCGGCCGTTGTTTTTTGAATCAGGTCTTGCCTTTGTCACATATGGTCGTCATCTCTTCTTTTCTTCCTTGGGGACCTTGCTGATCGGAAGACAGTGGTTTCTCGCCCATGCATGGACCTATGACTCAGACTTCGCAGCCAATGATCCTGAGCGGACGCGGCGTGACCGCGGTGCTCGGACCCACCAACACCGGCAAAACCCATTATGCCATCGAGCGCATGGTGGCGCACGGCAACGGCGTGATCGGCCTGCCGCTGCGGCTGCTGGCGCGCGAGGTCTATACGCGTGTCGTCGAGAAGGTTGGGGCGCAGTATGTCGCGCTGGTCACCGGCGAAGAGAAGATTTCGCCGCCGAATGCGCGTTATTCCGTCTGCACCGTCGAAGCCATGCCGCGCGAGACGCGGGCCTCTTTCGTCGCCATCGATGAAGTGCAGCTCGCTGGTGATCTGGAGCGCGGCCATATCTTTACCGACCGCATCCTGCATTTGCGGGGGCGCGAGGAGACGCTGCTGCTCGGCGCCGGCACGATGCGGCCGATCCTTGAGCAGCTTTTGCCGGGGATCACCGTCGTCGAGCGGCCGCGGCTGTCGCATCTCTTTTATGCCGGGCAGAAGAAGATCACCCGCCTGCCGCAGCGCACGGCGATCGTCGCCTTCTCCGCCGATGAAGTCTATGCCATCGCCGAACTCATTCGTCGCCAGCGCGGCGGAGCGGCTGTCGTTCTCGGCGCGCTCAGCCCGCGGACGCGCAATGCGCAAGTGGCGCTCTATCAGGACGGCGATGTCGAATATCTGGTGGCGACCGACGCGATCGGCATGGGCCTCAATCTCGATGTCGACCACGTCGCCTTTGCCCAGGATCGCAAGTTCGACGGCTATCAGTTCCGCAATCTCAATCCGGCCGAACTCGGCCAGATCGCCGGCCGCGCCGGGCGCCATCTGAAGGACGGCACTTTTGGTGTCACGGGCCAGGTCGATCCCTTCGACGATGAATTGGTTCGGCGCATCGAAGGTCACGAGTTCGATACGGTTAAAGTGCTACAGTGGCGCACCAAGGAATTCGATTTCTCCTCGATCGCATCGCTGCGGGCGAGTCTTGAGAGCGCGCCGCGTGTGCAGGGCTTGACACGCGCGCTGCCATCGGTCGATCAGCAGGCGCTGGAATATTTGTCGCGCGATCTGGAAATTTCCGATCTTGCCAATAATCCGGCGCGAGTGGAAAAATTATGGGAAGCCTGTGCGCTTCCGGACTATCGGCGGATTACGCCCGCCCAGCATGCCGATCTTATCGCCACCCTCTTTTCCGACCTTGTACGCTATGGCACGGTAAAAGAGGACTTCCTGGCCGAGCAGGTGCACCGCGCCGATCGGACAGATGGTGAGATCGACACGCTTTCGGCGCGAATCGCGCAGATAAGGACTTGGACCTATGTGTCGAACCGGCCCGGTTGGCTTGCCGATCCGACACACTGGCAAGAAAAGACGCGGGAAATCGAAGATCGATTGTCCGATGCGTTACATGAAAGGTTGACGAAACGCTTTGTTGATCGCAGGACATCTGTGCTCATGAAGCGCCTGAGAGAGAATGCGATGCTGGAAGCTGAAATCAGTGTGAATGGGGATGTCTTCGTTGAGGGGCATCATGTGGGACAGTTGACCGGATTCCGGTTCACGCCAATCGCGGGAACCGAGGGGCCGGACGCGAAGGCCGTCCAGACCGCCTCGCAAAAGGCGCTGGCGCTGGAGTTCGAGGCGCGGGCCGCCCGTATCCATGCGGCCGGCAACAGCGATCTGGCGATCAGTGCGGACGGTCTCGTCCGTTGGCTTGGCGATCCTGTGGCGCGGCTGTCGGGCAGCGATCACGTCATGCGTCCGCGCGTCATCCTGCTCGCCGACGAGCAATTGACGGGCAATGCGCGCGATCATGTCGCTGCGCGTATTGAGCGCTTCGTGAACCATCATATCAGCACGGTGCTGAAGCCGCTCGACGATCTGTCGCGCGCCGAGGATTTGCAGGGTCTTGCCAAGGGGCTGGCCTTCCAGCTCGTCGAAAATCTTGGCGTGCTCTTCCGCCGCGACGTCACGGAAGAGGTGAAGTCGCTGGACCAGGATGCGCGCGCCTCGATGCGCCGCTATGGCGTCCGCTTCGGCGCCTACCACATTTTCGTCCCCGCCCTGCTGAAGCCGGCTCCGGCCGAACTCATCACCCTGCTTTGGGCGCTGAAGAACGACGGCCTCGACAAGCCGGGTTATGGCGACCTGATCCCGGTTTTGGCGGCGGGCCGCACGTCCGTGGTTACCGATCCGACTTTCGAACGTATGTTCTACAAGCTCGCCGGCTTCCGTTTCCTCGGCAAGCGCGCGGTGCGTATCGATATTCTCGAGCGGCTGGCGGATATCATCCGTCCGCTGTTGCAGTGGAAGCCCGGCCAGGCGTCGCGTCCGGAAGGCGCCTATGATGGTCGTCGCTTCACGACGACGACGGCAATGCTTTCCATTCTCGGCGCGACGCTGGAAGATATGGAAGAGATCCTGAAGGGTCTCGGCTACCGCGCTGACGCTGTGAAGGCCGAAGACGCGACAGCCTTCCTTTCGCAGCAGGATGCCTCCTCGGCGCCTGCGGCGGCGCAGGCTGCCGAAGCTGTCGCCGACAAAGCCGATCATGATGATGCCGACAGCCACAGCGATGAGCCGGCTACGGAAGGTGAAGCTGCCGCGCAGGACGCCGCTGCCGTAGAGCAAGCCCCTGCTGAGCCGGCTGCTGCCGCTGCAGAGTCGACGGAAGCTGCCGAGGCCGCAACCGAGCTGGCGGGTGCCGATATCGTCACCGCCGAGCCGGTAGAGCCGAAGCCGGTTCTGCTTTGGCGTCTTGGCGGACGCAGCGACAACCAGCAGCGTCAGGGCGGACGCGGCCATGGCGATCGTCGCGGCCATCAGGGCGAGGGACGCGGTCAGCAGGGCAATCGCCGCAATGGCGGTGGTGAGCAGCAAGCGAGCGGTGAAGGCAATCGCGAAGGGCGTGAAGCCCGTGGTGACAACAAGGGACCGCGCGGCAATCGCGACGGCGGCCGTCCGCAGCACCAGGGCAATCGTTCCGACCGCAACGACCGCCAGGATCGTGGCGACCGGAAAGAGCGTAACGATCGCAATGACCGGAACGACCGCAACAATCGCGGTGCATCGCAGCCGTTGCGCTTCGAGGCCAAGCCGCCGCGCAAGGAAAAGCCGATCGATCCGGATTCTCCTTTCGCCAAGCTCGCAGCCCTCAAGGAGCAGATGAAGAAATAGGCCATGACGGACGAAAAACAGCCATCTTCCGGTTCGCGTCAGCGCATCGACAAGTGGCTGTTCTTTGCCCGCATGGTAAAATCCCGCTCGCTGGCGCAGGTCTATGTCCAGAACGGCAGCGTGCGGGTGAACGGCGAGCGGGTCGCGCAGCCGAGCTATGGCGTCAAGGCCGGCGACCGGATCGAGCTGTCGTTGGAGCGGCGCGACGTCGTCCTGATCGTGCGTCAGACGGGCGAGCGGAGGGGGCCTTTCGAAGAAGCGAAGCTGCTTTACGAGGACCTGACGCCGCCGCCAGATGAGACAAAACGTCTCACTCCCTTCGAACAGGCGCTCCGCGCGCCCGGTAGCGGACGGCCGACGAAGCGCGACCGACGCGCTATCGACCGCCTGACCTCCGACGATGATTAGAAAACTCTGCCCGGCCTCTATGATTTTGGGATTGTTTATCCCTTGAAATTGGTTGGCAAAGTCGATACCTCACGGTCAACCCGCTGGTAACCAGCCGGTCGGCATGCCTGCGCCTAGCGCGTCCGCTTGCCCGCCGGCTTCCGAGGGAAAAGCGCGACGTTCCAGGTTGCGCATCCGCGGAAACGAGAGACATTCCTGGAGTGCTTCATGACATATGTCGTGACCGACAATTGCGTTCGCTGCAAATACACCGATTGCGTGGAAGTCTGCCCCGTGGACTGCTTCTACGAGGGTGAGAATTTTCTCGTCATCCATCCGGATGAATGCATCGATTGTGGCGTTTGCGAGCCGGAATGTCCCGCCGAGGCTATCAAGCCCGATACCGAGCCGGGTCTCGACAAGTGGCTGAAAATCAATGCGGATTACGCATCGATCTGGCCGAACATCACAGTCAAGCGCGATCCCCTTCCGGAAGCCAAGGAAATGGATGGCGAACAGGGCAAGTTTGAGAAATACTTCTCGGCCAACCCCGGTTCAGGTGACTGATTGAAGGTCGTGACAGGCCGCCGATAAAGGTGTAGTCGATAGCGCATAAAGACGAATCATTGCCGTTGGCCGCTGGAGCGGTCGACGTGGCCGCTTTGGTGTGCGTAAAGCAAATTATTGATTTAGTCAGATTTTTGTGATAGCTTCCTCATACTGATCCACTGCGGCATTTCGCGTGCCCCAAACCATCACGAAAGCAACTAACAAATCCGTACGCGGTTTCCTTGACATATCAACGTTTTGAGGTGTCGGGGTCTGGGATCGCGATGAACGGATTTCTTTTTGCACGCGTCTGGCTGGACCAGGATGAAGTCACCCCGACGGTGCTTCCGTCTCAACCGGGCCTGACTGACCCGGCCCCGGCTCACGCTGGGTGCGTAACAGGGAGTTTTTGAAAAGAATGACGATCCAGCAGAAAAAACCTTCAGCAGCACGCCATGGCTTCAAGACCGGTGAAGCGATCGTATACCCCGCCCACGGCGTTGGTACGATCACCGCGATTGAAGAGCAGGAAGTCGCAGGCATGAAGCTTGAGCTTTTTGTAATCGACTTCGAAAAAGACAAGATGCGTCTGAAGGTGCCTGTGGCAAAGGCCATGAGCATTGGAATGCGTAAGCTTTCCGAGACGGATTTTGTCGATCGGGCGCTTAAGGTTGTTCAGGGCAAGGCCCGCGTCAAGCGCACCATGTGGTCGCGCCGGGCCCAGGAATATGATGCCAAGATCAATTCGGGCGATCTTATCTCGATTGCCGAAGTTGTTCGCGATCTCTATCGCGCTGAGAACCAGCCTGAGCAGTCTTATTCCGAACGTCAGCTCTATGAAGCTGCACTCGATCGCATGGCGCGCGAAATCGCCGCCGTCAACAAGATGTCCGAGACCGAGGCCGTTCGCCTCGTCGAAGTCAACCTGAACAAGGGCCCGAAGCGCGGCAAGGTCGTCGAAGAAGACGATTCCCAGGACGAAGCCGCATAAGGCCAGAGGTCACATACCACGTCAAAAAACCCGGCCCTCGCGCCGGGTTTTTTCTTTGGAACCTTTTTTGGTCTGATGCGTTTATGCCTCGTATTCGCGACTGCTGCGCGCTTTCTCATGATGTGAGTTTCTCGGGCAGCCGTTTCCCTTAACATTCACGAGGACCGGACCCCATGTGTTTTGATTGGAAATTTCCCGGCGATCGGAAGTCATTTCGTTCGCTAGGTCATTTTGGTGAAGCCGAATTAGACCCGTAACCGATCGTCGGATATCCGGAGATCGGCCTCCAATTGAATTCCATTCATAGATTTTCACCCGCGCAGCAATGTCCGGAAACGATGTTTGCTGCCTTTTCCGTTGACCGTGGCACAGAGACGATTTTGGGGCAGGATTAGGGGATATGCATATGAAGAATATGTCTGCAGATCGGCGTATGATTAAGATCGCGATGGCCGCTCCCTATCTCGGCCGTGACGAAGAGCACGATCTCGCCATCCGCTGGAAGGATCACGACGACCGCGGCGCTCGCAACAAGATCGCCACAGCCCACATGCGCCTCGTTATTTCGATGGCGGGCAAATTCCGCAATTTCGGCTTGCCGATGAGCGATCTGGTACAGGAAGGCTATGTAGGTCTCCTGGAAGCGGCGGCAAGGTTCGAACCGGAACGGGAAGTACGATTCTCGACCTATGCTAGCTGGTGGATCCGCGCTTCGATCCAGGATTATATCCTGCGCAACTGGTCGATCGTGCGCGGAGGCACGAGTTCGGCGCAGAAGGCATTGTTTTTCAATCTCCGCCGCCTGCGCGCCAAGCTCGCCAGAGGCAATACCGGCGTCACCGTGCAGTCCATCCACGAGGAAATCGCCATCGCCCTCGGCGTCAGCCTTGCCGATGTGCAGACCATGGATGCGCGCCTTTCCAGCAACGATGCATC
This sequence comes from Rhizobium sp. SEMIA4064, assembly GCF_003025035.1. Classification (GTDB taxonomy): domain Bacteria; phylum Pseudomonadota; class Alphaproteobacteria; order Rhizobiales; family Rhizobiaceae; genus Rhizobium; species Rhizobium paranaense. The sequence goes on along the minus strand of NZ_PYJN01000022.1, from coordinate 374,613 downwards.
CTTGCAGGCGCCGTCTATTTCCGGCGACGCCGAAAGCGCCGAGCGCATGGATTTCCTGATCAGCGACGAGCCTCTGCCGGACGAACAGGTCTCCAATATGATCGACGGCGAACGCCGCCGCATCTGGCTGGCTTCCGCGTTGAAGCACCTCAACGAGCGTGAAATGAAGATCATCCGCGCACGCCGCCTGGTGGAGGATGGTGCGACGCTGGAGGAGCTGGGTGCCGATCTCGGCATTTCCAAGGAACGCGTGCGCCAGATCGAAAGCCGCGCCATGGAGAAACTCCGCAGCGCCCTGGTCGACGCCGATCCGCGCATGGCGAGTTATGCCTGATGAAAACCCTTCTCCCCATGGGGAGAAGGGTCGAGGCGCCAGCCAAAAAAGCAGCTTTCCCGATAACGCCCTTCAAGCCGCTTTGTGCGCGGCTTTTTCGCGTTGGGGCGAAGGTACGCGATTCAATTATTCGGAAATGATCTTGACCCTGTCGCCGGGCGCGACGTTTGCGCCTGATGGCAAGGCGTTGATCAGCTTGAAGAGATCGAGCTTGCGGTCGGTGCCCATCATGCGGGCGGCGAGGGTGGTGATGTTATCGCCCGCCTTGACGGTGACGACGCGCACGCGCAGCGGCTTCAGCGACGAGGCTTCCTCCGGCGTCATGTGCCGGAAGCTGGAGCGAAGCACATCGGCCGTTTGCTGCAGAGCGGCAGTGTTGCCTTTCGGCACGGCCGTCAGGAAGCGGAAGATCTGCGAGCGGTCGCGGATGACGGTGACGTCGAAATCCCAGCGATCGGCCGAGGCGCGCGCGGTGGCCGCCTCCATGCCGTTGACCGTGATGGGCCGGATGGTCGAGGGATCGAGACCGGTGACCCAGCCGCTCGAAATATAATTCGTCAGGTTCTGATTCTGGCTGTCCGCCACGCCATCGAAGCGGACGGCGATGTCGCCGGGGCCAGTCGCCATGACCGCCTCGACCTTGTTATCGATGTGGAAATCGGGCGGCACTTCGAAGCGAATGCCGAGACCGCCGTGCAGGAAGGTCTGGCCGCGCACATAGCCTTCTTCGGGGCTGTCGCCATAAAGCAGGCCGTCGATGCCATTGAGGTAATAGTCGCGGCCGGTATCGCCGACCTTGCCCTCCTCGCCGAATTCGCGGGCATGCGTCTTGGCAAGATCGATGCGCTGCGGCGTGCTCGGATGGCTCGATAGGAAGTCGAGGCTCTGGTCCGCGTCGGAATTGGCCGTCATGAAATGGCTGTAGTCTTCCATCGCATTGAGGAAGCGGGCCGCCGCGTAGGGGTCGTAGCCGGCCTGGCCAAGCGTGCGGATGCCGATCTCGTCCGCTTGCAGCTCCTGCTGGCGGGAGAAGGCGGCAAGGCGCAGCTTGCCGCGCGCGAGCGCCTGCTTACCGGCAAGATCGCTCGACAGAACTTCCGAGACGACGCGGCTAGCGATGACTTCGGCCTCTTCACGCTTCTGGCGCTCGATGCCGTGATTGGCGGTGACGTGCGCCATCTCATGCGACAGCACGGCAGCAACTTCCGAGGCATCGTTGGCAAGGGCCAGCAGACCGCGCGTGACGTAGAGGTAGCCGCCGGGCAGCGCGAAGGCATTGATCGACGGCGAATTCAAAATGGTGATGCGATAGGATTGCTGCGGATTTTCCGACACGCTGGTCAGTGCGCCGGCAATGCGGGCGACCAGGCGCTCGGTCCTGGCATCCTTGTACTCGCCGCCATAGCTAGCCAGGATGCGCGGATGCTCGCGGGCGCCCATCTGCGCGCGCGGATCGTTCTTCTGCACTTCGGAAACGATCTGCGGACTGGACGAGGGGGAAACATTCGGCTGGTAGGATTGATCCAGCACCGACTGACAGCCGTTGAGCACCGTTGCGGCAATGAGGACGGGGGCGAAGCGGCGCATAAGGGCCGCAACTGTCACGCTGATCCTTCGTCCTGCGTACTCGCTCTGCTTCAGTGCCTGTATCCCACTCATCTCGCTGCCATGCCGGCCGAACACCGAACTCGGTTGATCATGGCTAGGCCGATCATCGCCGGGTTTCGTCAAAGGTTGCATCCATCCCGATCAAACCTGAGTTCATCCGGATGGTCTCTGCCCTTTGCTGTAGCCGATTTCGGCAGCAGTTGCATAGCGAGACTCCGTTTAAAATGTGGCAGCGTTGTATTTTGGCAAGCATATGCCACGCTTTCAGCCGCTCGCCACGACGAAATTAAGGCAAAACCGGCAGCAAAATTGCTGCATCGCATTCAATGCTGCAAAAATGTGGTCAGTGCCGGAATGCCTTCCTGTGTCAGGAAACGTTCGATGGGAGCTGAAAGCCGAATGGTTCCGCCATCGATGAAGACGGCATGGTCGGCGAGACGGCGAACTTCGGCTGGGTCGTGCGAGACGATCAGCACCGTATTGCCGGTCTCGCGGTGAAGCGTGGACAAAAGCTCGGCCATGCCGGAGCGCAGGCCCGGATCGAGCGCGGCGAAGGGTTCATCGAGCAGCAGGATCGGCCTATCCCGCACCAGCGCCCGGGCGAAGGCGGCGCGTTGGCGCTCGCCGCCGGAGAGGGTGCCGGGCATGCGTCTGTCAAAGCCGGCAAGCCCGACGCGGGCCAGGGCCTCAGAAATCCTTTGCCGATCGTCTGCCGAGAGTCTTAGCGATGGGCTGATGCCAAGCCCGACATTGGTGAAGAGATCGAGATGGGCAAAGAGGTTGTTATCCTGGAAAACCAGGGAGACCGGCCGTGCTGAAGGATGCAGCTTGGTCACCTCCTGTCCGGCAAGCATGATGCGGCCACGGTCCGGCGTCTCGAAGCCGGCGAGCAGATTGAGGAAGGTGGATTTGCCCGATCCGGACGGGCCGGTGATGGCGATAATCCGCGCCTGTGGCAGTTCGCAATCAAAGCGGAAATCATGCGTGCCGAGCCGCAATTCGACGCCGGTCATCGCGAGGCCTCGTGCCGCCATGCCTTGATTATCGGTCATTCCGCCTGCCTTCGTCCTCATGCTTGCCTTGACCGGCCGTGCCGGCGATGGTCAGGAGAAGACATATCAGCCCCAGAATGAAAGCAAGTCCGTCTGCATCGTTGGTGCGATAGCTGCCGAGCTTGCTGTAGACCAGCCAGGGCAGGGTCATCAGGCTATCGGAGCCGAAAAGAGCGATGGCGCCGAGATCGCCGAGCGACAGTGCCATGGCGAAGGAGAGCGCCGTGAAAAGCGGTTTGCGCAGGCCCGGCCAGTCGACCAGCCGTAACCGCGCGAGGCCATGAAGGCCGAGGCTTGCGGCGAGCCGTTCGGTGCGGCGGCGATGGACGGCATGGGCCGGTTCGATGACGCGGATGACAAAGGGAAGCGCCATAAGGGCGTTGATGACGACGATCAGCAGCGCCGCGAAGCGGGCGGGATCGTCAACCAGCCTGAGCGCCAGGAACCATCCGGTCGCCAGGACGATCGGCGGCACCAGCAAGACGAGGGAGGATGTGCCGCTCAAGGCAACGGCCAAGCCGCGCAGGCTCGGCGCTTTCCGGCGTTCGGCCGATATGGCTGCGCGGGCGCGGATAATGGTGAAGGAGGCGAGGACCGCCAGAATGCCGGCAGCAAAAGCGATTGCGAGGCTGGTCAAGGTCGCCTGCAGGAAGATCGTCTGGCCGACAAGCCTGAGAAGATCTGCCTTCAGGCCGGTGACGACTACTGAACCGAGCGGCAGGCCGATGAACAGGGTGGTGAGCAGGAGCAGCAGGCTATCGACCAGTTTGGCGATGGGCAATGTTCCGTCGATGCGCCGTACGGCGCGGCCGGACGTCAGCCCGTGATCGTCGGGTGCCGGAAGCAGGGCCATTGCGCCGAGAATGGCGGCGGTCACCACGATCTGCAGCAGGGACAGAGCTACGGCGCGACCGGGGTCGAAATCGAAGCGAAGCGCCTGATAGATCGCCACTTCGAGCGTGGTCGCGGCTGGGCCGCCACCAAGGATCAGCACCAGCGTGAAACTGGTGGCACAGAGCATGAAGATCAGACCGGCGATACCGGGAATGAGGCCGCGCAGTATTGGCCATTCGATGAAACGAAAGACGGAGGCCGGACGCATGCCGAGCCCGCCGGCCATCAGCCAATATTCCGCCGGCACGCGCTCCAGCCCGGCAAGCATCAGGCGGGCGGCCAGCGGCAGATTAAAGAAGACGTGCGCGAGCAGGATGCCCATCAGCCCGTAGATGCTCACCGGCTGCGCCAGGCCGAGCCCCGTCAGCGCCTGGTTTAGAAGGCCCTGGCGGCCCCATATGCCGAGCAGCCCGAGCGCACCGATCAGCACCGGTAGGCCCATGGGGACAGCCATCAGGCGGATCAGCCAGAGTCGGCCGAGAAAACGCGGTTGCCGCGCCAACGCGCGAGCCACGGGAATTGCGAGAACAACGGAAAGAAGGGTGGATAGCGTCGCCTGCAGCAGGGTGAAGCGCAGCACGCGCAGAAGGTAGGGATCGGCGAGCGGATTGCCGCCGCCGGCGGTTTCGATGCCGGCGGTAAGCAGGGTGGCGATGGCAAGGCTGATGAAAAACACGATGCCGGCAAGACTGAACGCCCCGCCGGCAATGGCATGTCTTTTCTCGGGTGCCGTCAGCAACATCTCACCGTTAATTGGTGCTGGTGGCGGCCAGCCATTCGTCGACCCAGGCCTTGCGGTTCTTCTCGACCACGTCAGGGCTCATCAGGAAGGTCTTCGATGGGACGACCAGCTTGCTGAATGCATCCGGCAGCGGCTCGGATGTGGCCGCGGCCGGCATCATCCAGTTATTGGTCGGAATGGTGTCCTGGAAGCCAGGCGAGATCATGAACTTCAGGAAGTCGCGGGCAAGCTCCTTGTTCGGCGACGACTTGATTAGGCCGGCGACTTCGATCTGGATGTAATGACCCTCGGAGAAGGCGGCCGCCTGATAGCGGTCGGTCTTGTCCGTGATCATGTGATAGGCCGGCGATGTCGTATAGGAGAGCACCATCGGCGCTTCGCCCTTGGTGAACAGGTCGTAGGCTTCCGACCAGCCGGGCGTCACGGTCAGGATGCGGCCCTTGAGCTTCGTCCAGGCATCGGCTGCCTTGTCGCCATAGACCGACTTCACCCAGAGTAACAGGCCGAGGCCCGGCGTCGAGGTGCGGGGATCTTCGATGACGATCTTCTGCGACGGATCGCCTTCGACCAGATCCTTCAGGCTCTTCGGCGGGTTCTTGATCGCCTGCGTATCGTAGACGACGGCGAAATGGCCGTAATCATAGGGCACGAAGACGTCGTCCTTGAAATCGCCGGGAACCTTGAGGCCCGATGTGTCTATGCCGCTGGCATCGAACAGGCCGGTGTCCTTGGCTTCGTCGACGAGGTTGGTGTCGAGGCCGAGAACGACGTCGGCTTTGGTGCCGGTGCCTTCCAGCTTCAGCCGGGAAAGCAGTGCCACGCCGTCGGTGACGCTGACGTAATTGACTGTGCAACCGCAGGTCTTCTCGAAGGCGGCCTTGACCTTGGCGCCCGGACCCCAGTCGGCGGTGAAGCTTTCATAGGTGTAGATGGTGAGCGTCTTGTCTGCGGCTTCGGCGCCTTGGGCGGCAAAAAGCGTTGCGCCGGCGGCGAGAGCCAAGCCGGTAAACAGTGATAGCAGCGATCGGTTGGGCATGACAGCGCCTCCTCGTTGGTTTGTCTTGAACGGGAAAAGGGCGCTATGATTTTGTCACGCGTCTAATCCCTCCGCCGGTGTTAGCCGGATCAGGTTCCGCGGGTTGGCCGGTGAAAGCCTCTCAGCCAGATGTCTTCGAAGACATAAGGCACCCCGTTAGAGCGTTGGCAGGTTTAGTCCTGTGACGAAGGGATGACAAGGGGATAAAAAGAGGATGATTCCCTTGTCGATTGCAGGACCGCGTTTTTACTCGGCAGCGTGGGCGGCTGCCTGGCTGTCGAGCTTCTTGGCGGCACTGGGCAATTGCACGTTCTTCAATATGATCGCCGTCAGCAGGCCGAGGAAGCATATGGCGGCGGCCGTCATGAACAGCGGACTGAAGGCGCTTGCATAGGCATTGGCAACGCTTTCGCGCGTGGCCTCCGGCAGGGCCGCCATCATCTTCGGCGTCAGTTCCTCGATGTTGGCGACGCCCGGAATGGAGAGGCCGATATTGCTGAGCTTGGCGGCGATGATGGCGCCGTAGATGGAAATGGCGATCGAGGCGCCACCCATGCGCGAGAGCGTCACGGCGCCGGTGGCGGCACCGACGTCACCCCTTGCGGCGGCATTCTGCACGCCGATGACCGGGACCTGCTGTGCCAGGCCGATGCCGATGCCGTGCAGCAGCATCAGGGCGCCGATGAAGACGATCGGCGTGCCGGCATGGACCTGCGCCAGCGTGGCGAAGGCGATGGTGCTGCAGGCGGCGCTGGCGATGGCGAAGGGCTTGTAGCGGCCCCTGGCCGAGATCAGCCGGCCGGCCGAAAGCGAACCGCATACGATGCCTCCGGTCAACAGGATGAACAGAAGACCGGCCATGGAGGGTGACAAGCCGGTTGTCGTCTGCAGGAAGAGCGCGAAGTAGTTGACCATGCCGATCGCGACTGCACCGCTGGTGACCGAGATGATCAGCAGCAGGCCGAAGGTCGGGTTGCGGAACAGCGTCATGGGTACGATCGGCTCCGGCGCGCGGCGTTCGACGAAGACCCAGGCCAATGCGCAAAACGCGCCGAAGGCGATGATCCCAAGGCATTGCGGCGAAAGCAGCGATCCGAAAAGCTCGGTGCCGTCGGCGGCAAGCACGATGCTGGTGGTGGTTAGCGCAAGGAGGAGTGCGCCGGCGTAATCAATCTTCGGTTTGCGGGCCGGTTTGCGATACGGCAGCATGAGGGCGAGGCCGGTCAGAACGATAAAGCCGATCGGCACGTTGACGAGGAAGATCGAGCGCCAGCCGAAGAGGTCGCTCATCGTGCCGCCGAGAACCGGGCCGATGGCGCCGGAGGCCATCAGCACCAGGCTGGAATAGCTTTGATAACGGGCGCGTTCGCGCGGCTCGAAGAGATCGGCGTTGACGGCGAAGATCGACACCAGAATGCCGCCGCCGCCAAGGCCCTGCAGCACGCGGGCGGCGATCAGCGTGTTCATCGATACCGCAAGGCCGCAAACGGCCGAGCCGACGGTGAAGATCGCGATTGCGGTCATCATCACATATTTGCGGCCGAAGAGGTCGCCGAGCTTGCCGTAGACGGGCATCGAGGCGGAAAGGGCGAGCAGATAGGCCGAGCCGATCCAGCCGAAGCGTTCCAAATGCCCGAATTCGCCGACAATGGTCGGCAGCGCCGTCGAGACGATCTGGTTGTCGAGGGTTGCCATGAACATGGCGGTCATCAGGAAAAGGAAGAGAATCAGCCGGCGGCGATGATCCGCCACGAGTGGCGCGTGCGTGACTTGCATATCCATGGGACGAGAAATCCGAGCTTGCCGAAACGCTATGCATTCGATCGAACGCATGGGAACGCCCCGGTTCCTGAATGCGGAACGTGGCGTTTTCGGGCAGGTCTTCGAAAGCGGACGTTCCGGAGCAACATATGTGCTATCAGCATATAATTGTCAATGGCAAGTGAATGCTGTCTGCATATTTTAATTCCTGTCCGTCTCTGATATGTTGGAATGATGACAACAGCAACGAACACACGAGAAGTTGAAGCCTCGCCGCTGCCCGAAGACGAAAACCTGCTGCGCATCGGGCAGGTAATGACGCGCATGCGCCTGATGACCGGCCGCCGCATGATCGGCCGGCTTGCCATCCAGAACGTCGCGCCGGGTCTGGAGCTTTCGCATCTCGACGTCATCGATGCCGTGAGGCGCGCGGAAGAGGCCGGCGAAGTCACGGTCGGAACGATCGCCGACATCCTGCGCATCGATCCATCGCGGGCAAGCCGCATCGTCGCCGAGATGGTCACCCGCGGGGTGCTGCGCCGCAAGGCCTCGCAGGCCGATGCGCGGCGCATTGTCGTCGTACTGACCGCGCTTGGGCAAAGGTTGCTTGCCGAGATCCAGGCGCAGAAGTTTTCGGTCATCGAGAGCATTATCGCCGACTGGTCGACGGAGGATGTCGAGGCTTTCTCGCTGCTGTTCGATCGGTTCGTCGGCGGTTATGAGCGGGTTTTCCAGGCGCGCATCAAGGAAACGGACGGCTGAGCGGCCGACGCTGCCGTTCTTGCCAACAGCGCTCTTCCCTAGTGACGCGTCTTTGCGCTATGGGCTTGGCACATGAGCCAATCCACCACCTTCACCATCCTTCTCGGCGGCGAGCTTCGTCTGACGGACCGGCTGCGCGCCGCGGTCGCCGGTAGCCGGTTCATCGCGGCGGATGGCGGCATGCGCCATGCCGTGGCGCTCAATGCGACGCCCGAGCTCTGGGTCGGCGATTTTGACTCGACGCCGGCGGACCTGCGGGGCGCGTTCCCAAATGTGCCCAAGCAGCCCTATCCGGCGGCAAAGGCGGCGACCGACGGCGAGATCGCTATATCGGAAGCGATCGACCGTGGAGCGACGCGGCTGATCCTTGCTGGCGCGATGGGCGGGGAACGTTCGGACCATGCGATCCAGCATATGCTCTATGGCGTTCAGCTTGCCGAAAAAGGTTTCGACGTGCTGCTGACCTCAGGCGACGAAGAGGCCCTGCCGCTGCTGCCGGGTGAACTGGAACTGGCGCTGCCGGCCGGCTCGCTGTTTTCCGTCCTTGGCTTCAGCGATCTGACGGGTCTCTTCATTCACAACGCTCGCTATCCCCTGCGCGATTTCCATCTGCCTTTCGGCGCATCGCGTACTATTTCCAATGTGGCGGAAGGCCCTGTGCGCCTTTCGCTCGGCAGCGGCAGGGCGATCGTGCTTGCCCGCCCTTATGATCTCAGCGGAGTCTGATCTTGGCCCCTCCTATCCTGAAACTCGATGATATCTTCCTGAGCTTCGGCGGCGCGCCGCTCTTGGCCGGCGCCGGGCTGCAGGTGGAGCCGGGCGATAAGATCTGCCTTGTCGGCCGCAACGGTTCTGGCAAGTCGACCCTTCTCAAGATCGCTGCCGGCCTCGTCGAGGCCCAGTCCGGCGACGTGTTCCGCCATCCGTCGTCAACGGTGCGCTATCTCGAGCAGGCGCCGGATTTCGCCGATTACAAGACGGTGGCAGCCTATGCCGAAGCCGGGCTTGGCCCGGGCGACGATCCCTATCGCGTCATCTATCTGCTCTCCCATCTCGGCCTGACCGGCGAGGAGGACCCGAGGACTCTTTCAGGCGGCGAGGCGCGCCGCGCGGCTCTCGCCCGCGTTCTCGCGCCGGAACCGGATATCCTGCTGCTCGACGAACCGACCAACCATCTCGACCTGCCGACCATCGAATGGCTGGAAGGCGAGCTGCAGAAGAGCCGCAGCGCACTGGTGCTGATCTCGCACGACCGGCGCTTCCTGGAAAAAGTATCGACCGCGACCGTCTGGCTCGACCGCGGCACGTCGCGGCGGCTCGATCGTGGCTTCGCCTTCTTCGAAGCCTGGCGCGACCAGGTGCTGGAAGCCGAGGAGCTGGAACAGCACAAGCTCGGCAAGGCGATCGAGCGCGAGGAACATTGGCTGCGGTATGGCGTGACCGCGCGGCGCAAGCGCAACATGCGCCGCCTCGGTGAATTGCAGGACATGCGCGCGCGTCATCGCGGCCACAAGGGCGCTCTAGGCACCGTACAGGCGGCAGCCTCCGATGCGCAGGAGAGCGGCAAGCTGGTGATCGAGGCGGACAAGATCACAAAGGTCTATGACGAACGCGTCATCGTCGCGCCGTTTTCGATCCGCGTGCATCGCGGCGATTGCATCGGTCTCGTCGGCCCGAACGGCGCTGGCAAGACGACACTGCTGAAGATGCTGACCGGGCAATTGGCAGCGGATAGCGGCACGGTCAAACTCGGCACCAATCTGGAGATCGCTACCCTCGATCAGAAGCGCGAGGACCTCAATCCGGAGGACACGCTCGCCAACTATCTGACGGATGGCCGCGGCGAAAACCTGCTGGTCAATGGCGAGCAGCGGCATGTCACCGGCTATATGAAGGAATTTCTCTTCCAGCCGGAACAGGCGCGCACGCCGATCAAAAATCTTTCCGGTGGCGAGCGCGCCCGGCTGATCCTGGCGCGCATCCTGTCGCGGCCGACCAATCTCCTGATCCTCGACGAACCGACCAACGATCTCGACATCGAGACGCTGGACCTGCTGCAGGAGATCGTCGCCGGCTTCAACGGCACCGTTATCCTCGTCAGCCACGACCGTGATTTCCTCGATCGTACCGTGACTTCGACCATCGCGCCGGCCAATCCCGAAGAGCCGGACGGCCGCTGGATCGAATATGCCGGCGGCTATTCCGACATGCTCGCCCAGCGCAAGGGCGCGATCGACGAGCGCAAGCGGGCCGAAAAGGCAGCCGAGAAGCCGAAGGCAGCGGAGACGTCAGCAGCCACCGCCGAGGCTTCGAAGGGTAAGGGCAAGCTCTCCTACAAGCAGAAATTCGCCCTAGAAAACCTCCCGAAGGAGATGGCGAAGGCCGAAGCTGATATCGCCGCCCGCGAACAGAAAATGGCCGATCCCAACCTCTTCGCCAAGGACCCGGCAAGCTTCAACCGTCTTGCGGCCGAGATGGAAAAGCTGCGCGACAGCCTGACGAAAATGGAAGAGGAATGGCTGGAGCTGGAGATGCTGCGGGAGGAGCTGGAGGGCTGAGACGCGGCTCAAACCGTGTCATCAACCTTTCATAGCCATCGGTATATTAAAGAAAACAGATGGTTGCAGCCGATGCTATTCCCTGTTGTCGAATTCGATAAACTGTTTATACATTGTGTTGAAAGTACCAGACCAGAGCATCCTGCTTTCAGGTAAACATCCCCTCCAAGCGAACAGATGCTCCAGGTTCAAACGTCCAGAGCGCCCCTTCTGCGTTTAAACCAACGCACGGCGTTCCAGAGCTGGAGGACGCCGCGGATCGTCAGTCATCCGCGACGCATTGGGAAGTCCGAAGAGACCTGACGAAATTCCGCCGCTGGCGGTGACGGGTCCTTCGCGGAAGGCTGCAGGCAGACATCACGAACGCTTGACCCGGCAGTTTTGCCGTAGGTGATCTATTGTCCAGGGGGTCCTTCATGCCGATGACGCTGGCGCGTGTCGCTTTATTGAGCTGTGCAATTGCTGTTTTCCCGGGATCTCAGGTGCTGGCGCAGAGCGCGCCGCCCGCGGCACCCGTGACGGTCGCCAAGCCCGTCGTCCGCGATGTCATCGACAGTGATGAATTCATCGGGCGCTTCCAGGCGGTGGACGAAGTCTCCGTGCGCTCGCGCATCGGCGGCTATCTGCAGGAAGTCCATTTTCAGGACGGCACTATCGTCAAGCAAGGCGACCTGCTCTTCGTCATCGACCAGCGGCCTTATGTCAACGCGCTGAATGAAGCCACGGCTTCCCTGGAGGTCGCGAAATCGACGCTGACGAATGCCGATGCGCAATTTGCGCGCACGCAGGCACTGGCGGGCACCGGCAGTTTGTCCGCATCCAATCTTGACGATCGCCGTCGCGATCTGATCTCGGCGCAGGCAAATGTCCGCGGCGCGCAGGCGGCGGTCGATCGCGCCTCGCTCGACATGGAATATACCAGGATTACCGCACCGCTCAGCGGCCGCATCGACCGGCGTCTGATTTCGGTCGGCAACCTCGTTCAGGCCGACCAGACCGTTTTGACCACCATTGTTTCGCTCGATCCGATCGATTTCTATTTCGACGTCGACGAGCGCCGGCTGCTTTCCTATGCCGATGAAGCGCGCAAGAACGGCAGTGCCCTGCAGCAGGGCGGCGGCGGCCTCGATGTCACCGTGATGATCGCCGATTCGCGCCAGAAGCCGTTCAAGGGCAAGCTCGATTTCGCGGAAAACCGCGTCGACAACCAAACCGGTACGATCCGCGTGCGCGCCCGCTTCCCCAATCCGGATCTCATCTTGCAGCCCGGCCTGTTCGGCCGCATTCAGGTCGCGGGTTCCAACAGCTACAAGGCGGTCCTTGTTCCTGATGAGGCCATCGGCGCCGATCAAGATCAGCGCGTCGTCTATGTCGTCGGCGCCGATGGCAGCGTTACCCCGAAATCCGTGCGGCTTGGGCCGAAGCTTTACGGCTACCGCGTCATCCGCAGCGGCATGACCGGTGACGAAACCATCGTCGTCAACGGGCTGATGCGTATCCGGCCCGGCGTCAAGGTTGCGCCGCAATTGATCCAGCTTCCGCAGGAAGCAGCGAACGAAGAGGCGCCGGCTCAGGCATCGGTCCAGGGGTCGGACCAATGAGATTCTCCCATTTCTTCGTCGACCGGCCGATTTTCGCGTCGGTCCTTTCCATCGTGCTGCTAATCGTCGGCGGCATCGCCTATTTCCAGCTTCCGGTCGCGCAATATCCGGAGGTCGCGCCACCGACGATCGTGGTGCGCACTTCCTATCCGGGCGCTGACTCGCAGACCATCGCCGATACGGTGGCGACGCCGATCGAGCAGGAGGTCAACGGCGTCGAGGACATGCTCTACATGTCCTCCTATTCCAGCGCCGATGGTTCGATGTCGCTGACCATCACCTTCAAGCTCGGCACCGATCTCGATAAGGCGCAGGTTCTGGTCCAGAATCGCGTCTCTATCGCCGAACCGCGCTTGCCGGATGAAGTCCGCCGCATCGGCATCACAACGGTCAAAAGCTCGCCCGATCTGATGATGGTCGTGCATCTGCTCTCGCCGAGCAATCGCTACGATCAGCTCTATATTTCCAACTATGCTCGCACACGCATCCGCGACCTTCTCGTCAGGCTCGACGGCGTCGGCGACGTGCAGCTCTTTGGTGAGCGCCAATATTCCCTGCGCATTTGGCTCGACCCGGAAAAACTTGCCGCCTACGGCATGACCGCCGGCGATATCGTCCAGGCATTGAGGGATCAGAACGTGCAGGTATCGGGCGGCTCGATCGGTGGACCGCCGATTTCGGGCACCAACGCCTTCCAATATACGGTGACGACCCAAGGGCGTTTTTCCGATCCGCGGCAATTCCGCTATGTCATCGTCAAGGCGACGGATAGCGGCCGGCTCGTGCAGTTGCAGGATGTGGCGCGTATCGAACTCGGCGCGCAGGACTATGTTACCAACAGCTATTTGAACGGCGCCCCTGCCGTTGCGCTCGGCATTTTTGCCCGGCCGGGCACCAATGCGCTCGCCGCTGCTGCAGATATTCAGAAGACGATGAAGGATCTGGCGCAGGATTTCCCGCAGGGCCTCGAATATCGCATCGTCTACAATCCGACCGAGTTCATCTCGGAATCGATCAACGAGGTCTATAAGACGATCTTCGAGGCGGCGATCCTCGTCGCCATCGTCGTGCTGGTCTTTCTGCAATCCTGGCGAACGGCGATCATTCCGATCGTCGCCATCCCGGTATCGCTGATCGGCACCTTTGCCTTTCTGCTTGCCTTCGGCTTCTCGCTGAACATGCTGACGCTGTTCGGCCTGGTGCTTGCCATCGGCATCGTCGTCGACGATGCGATCGTCGTCGTCGAAAATGTCGAGCGCAATCTCGCGCTCGGGATGACGCCGAAAGAGGCGTCGCACGTCACCATGAACGAGGTCGGCACGGCGGTGCTGGCGATTTCGCTGGTCCTTATCGCCGTGTTCCTGCCGACGGCTTTCATTCCCGGCATATCGGGGCAGTTCTACCGGCAGTTCGCGGTGACGATTTCCGTTGCGACGGCGATTTCCTGCCTGAATTCGCTGACGCTGTCGCCGGCGCTTGCGTCGATCGTGCTGCGCCCGCACGACCATAAGAAATCGACGAACATCTTCTCCCGCTTCGGCCGCGCTCTTGGCAACGGTTTCAACCGCGGTTTCGACCGGATGAGCAGCGGCTATTCCTGGGTCATCAGTCATCTCGTCACGACCTGGGTGGCGCTCGCCTGCGCTCTCATCGTGTTTGCCGGGCTGCTTGGTGCGACGTGGTACATGGGCAAGATCGTGCCGCAAGGCTTCGTGCCGACCATGGACCAGGGCTATGCCATCGTCGTCGTGCAGCTTCCGGACGGCGCGTCGCTCGCGCGCACCAATTCGGTCATTCAGAAGGCGACGGAGATCATCAGGAAGACACCGGGCGTCGAAAATGCCGTTGCTTTCGCCGGCTTCAACGGTGCGACCTTCACGAATGCCTCGAATTCCGGCGTCATCTTCACGCCCTTCAAGCCATTCGAGGAAAGGTTGAAGAGCGGAGAATCGGCCAGCAAGATCATCGGCCAGCTCTATGGCAGCCTGCAAGGAATCCAGGAGGCCTTCATCATTGCCATTCCGCCGCCTTCGATTCGCGGCGTCGGCAATTCCGGCGGCTTCAAGATGCAGATCATGGACCGGGAAAATGCCGACATGCGCCGGATTCTCCCGCTTGCCTATCAGCTCATGGGTGCGGCCGCGCAGAACAAGGGTGTCAGCGGCGTCTTCACCACCTTCTCCGCCAACAGTCCGCAATATTTCCTGGCGGTCGATCGCGACAAGGCGCGGGCGTTGAACGTGCCGATCCCGAATATCTTCGAGACCTTGTCGATCAATCTCGGCACGTCCTATGTCAATGACTTCAACGCTTTCGGTCGCGTCTACCAGGTGCGCGCGCAGGCGGATCAGGAATACCGCATGGACCGCGACGATATCCTTGCTCTGAAGGTTCGTTCGGCAACCGGTGCGCTCGTGCCGCTCGGCACGCTTGTCGACATTCAGGATACGACCGGGCCGACGCTCGTTCAGCGGTACAACATGTATGTCTCGGTTCCCCTGCAGGGTAACCCGGGGCCGGGTGTTTCGACCGGCAGCGCGCTCGATACGATGGAGGGACTGGCAAAGAACCTCCTGCCGCCCGGCACCACCTTCGAATGGACGGAGCTCGCCTATCAGGAAAGGAATACCGGCAACACGGCGGTTTATATTTTCGCGCTGTCGGTCATCTTCGTCTTCCTGGCGCTTTCGGCGCAGTATGAAAGCTGGATCCTGCCGCTTGCCATCATCCTGATCGTGCCGCTGGCGGTGCTCGCTGCTCTCATCGGCGTGCATCTGAGGGGCATGGACAACAATATCCTGACGCAGATCGGCCTCATCGTGCTGATCGGCCTTGCGGCGAAGAACGCGATCCTGATCGTGGAATTTGCCCGCCAGGCGCAATTGGAGGGCAAGACTGCCGTTGAAGCAGCAATCGAGGCCAGCCATCTGCGCCTGCGGCCGATCCTGATGACCGCCTTTGCCTTCATCTTTGGCGTCGTGCCGCTGATGATCGCAACCGGCCCCGGTGCCGAGATGCGCCAGTCGCTGGGGACTGCGGTCTTCTCGGGCATGCTCGGCGTGACGCTGTTCGGCCTGTTCCTGACGCCCGTCTTCTACGTCGTGCTGCGCAGGCGTCGCCGGCAGGCGGAGGAGGCTGCGGCGGAAGCGTCTTCGGCCCACGATGCAGCGGCGCAGTAATGCCGATCAGAGATGCGGATTGCGCGGCCGGTATTTTTTGACCAGCCGCTGATTGATCTCCTTGGCGCGCGGCATGTTGGCGCTGAGATAGACCGGCGGGTCGCCGTCCTTGCAAAGCTCGGCGGCGACTTCGGCGAAGATGGCGTTCAGCACGGTCGCGCCGATCGCGGTCGACGCGGGCCCGACCTTCAAATCGCTCCCCGGCAGATCGATGATGGCGTCGCCCGGCGGCAGGCCGTTGTCGAGGACGATGTCGGCAATATCGGCCAAGCGCAGGCGGCCATTGGCAATGGCTGCGGAGTAGGCGAGTGAGGTGATGGCGATAACGGTCGCGCCGATCTCACGGCCGTAATCGGCGGCCTCGATCGGGGCGGCATTGACGCCGGAATTGGAGGCGATGATCAGGACATCGCCGGGCTGCATGCCGTAGCGCTCGAAAATCGGCCGTATCAGACCCTCGGTGCGCTCGTAGACCGAGCTGATGACTGCGCCTTCATGTAGCATGGCGGAGCCGACCAGCACCGGGATGGTGAAGGCCAGACCGCCGGCGCGGTAATGCACCTCTTCCGCCAGCATATGCGAATGACCGGTGCCGAAGACATAGACGCGCCGATCGGCGCGCGCCGCCGCTGAGATGACGTCGACTGCCTTTTCCATCGGCTCGGCAAGCGTTTCGCGCAAGGTTTCCAGCCGGCCAATGAGGGCGGAGAAATAGCTGTCCGTGACTGCGGTCATCTGTGCCTCTCTCGTTTGCTCTATCTCTTTGTTTCCACGCAATTCCGAATGGAAAGCGGCTCACGCACTTTTCCTGGAATTGCTCTAGGCCGATCGCTGGCCGGAAATCCACGTTGCGGTGACTTCGATGCCGTTGTTGATATGGACGAGATCGGCCCTCGTGCCGGGCGTCAGATATCCACGGTCGGTGAGCCGCAGGAACTGTGCCGGATAGGACGTCGCCATGCGCAGGGCTTCCGCCAGCGGCAATTCAAGGATGTCGACGCCGTAGCGGATCGTCGAGGCCATATCGACGTCGGAGCCGGCAAGCGTGCCGTCGTCCAGCGTCAGCTTCGAGCAATAGCCGCCCTTGGTGCGATAGACCGTGCGGCCGTTCAGGGTAAAGCTCGGAAGGTCGGTGCCGACGAGCGACATGGCGTCGGTGACGAAGAACAGCCGGCCTTCGCCACGCTTGGCGCGCAGCGCGATGCGCAGGGCTCGCGGATCGACATGGTGGCCATCGGCGATGATGCCGCACCAGGGCGCGGGATGGTCGATCGCAGCTCCCACGAGGCCCGGGGCGCGATGGCCCAACTGGCTCATGGCATTGAACAGATGCGTGACGCCACGGGCGCCTGCGTCGAAGCGGGCATCGGCCGCGTCCGCCGTGCTGTCGCTGTGGCCGATGCTGACGATGACGCCGCCTTCGTTCAGCGCCTGCACTTGGCGTTCTGTAACCTGCTCGGCCGCCATAGTGATCAACAGGGTGCCGATCGCTTCGCGGGCGCGGATGAAGGTCTTGACGTCGCCGTCTTCGACCGGGCGCATCAGTTCCGCGAGATGCGCACCCTTGCGGGCCGGCGCCAGATGCGGACCTTCGAGATGCAGGCCGGCGACGCCGCGATTGGCCTTGACGGCCTCGATGGCGGCTTCGATCGCCGCCGTCGTAGCTGCTGCGACATCGGTGATGAGCGTCGGCAGCACCGATGTCGTGCCGTAGGGACGGTGCCCCTCGGCGATCATGTACATGGATTCGGGCGAGGGCTCGTCGTTCAGCATGCGGCCGCCGCCGCCGTTCACCTGCGCATCGATGAAACCGGGGGCCAACACGCCGCCATTGAAGCGGATCGTTTCGGCATTGTCGGGCACGTCGTTCGCGCCTGTAATGGCGTGTACGCGGCCATTGCCGATCACAAGCGCACTGTCCTCATGAAACCGGTCGCCATCGAAGATGCGGGCGCCGGTAAAGACCTTGTAGTCCATCACATGGTCTCCGTTACCTTAAGAAGATTAGCCGGCTTATCCGGATCGAAACCCTTGCGCCGGGTCACTGACTCGATGAGGCGATAATAGCAGAGCAGCGACACCAGCGGGTCGAGCAGGCCGTTGCCGGTGCTCGGCATGCGCAGATTGATGCCGGGGAGGGGCGCGGTGGAGAAGGATACGGCGGTGGCGCCGAGCTTCTGCAGGCGCTCCAGCGCCTGGGCGTTGTTGGCGAAGGCCGCATCATCGGGTGAAAAGGCGACGATCGGGAAGCCCGGCTGCACCAGTCGCATCGGTCCGTGCATCAGCTCGGCAAGCGAAAAGGCTTCGGCATGCAGGCCGGAGGTTTCCTTGGCCTTCAGCGCTGCCTCCAGCGCAATAGCGAAGGCAGGACCGCGTCCGCCGGTATAAAGCGATGTGGCGTTGAACAGCACGTCCTCGGCGGCCTGGCCGTCGATCCCCGATGTCGCGGCTAGCGCTTCCGGCAATTTGGTGAGGCCGGCGGCAAGCGCCTGGTCTTTCGAGATTGCGGCAGTGACGCCGGCAAGTGCTGCGGCGGAGGCGATGAAGGATTTCGTGGCGGCGACGCTTTTTTCCGGGCCGGCATTGAGGCCGAGCACGATATCGGCCTCCTTGGCGAGCGGGCTGTCGGTGACGTTGACGACGGCGATTGTGGTGGCGTCGCCCTGTTTGGCGGCGGCCTGCAGCGCAATGATGTCGGGGCTGCCGCCGGATTGCGATACGGTGAAGTGGATGCCGCCCTTCAGGTGCAGAGGGGCGCCATAGACCGAGGCGATCGATGGGCCGACCGAGGCGACGGGCACGCCGTGGGAGATTTCGAAGAGATATTTGAAGAAAGTGGCTGCGTGATCGGAAGAACCGCGCGCCGCCGTGGTGATCAGGGAGGGGCGGGTGGAGGCGAAGAGCTTTGCGATTTCCGCAAAGACGGGCTTTTCTTTTTCAAGCAGGGCCGCGACGACGTCCGGCGACTGGCCGGCTTCCGTCAGCATCAGGGATTGGGTCTCGCTCATAAGTCATCTCCAATTCTCAATTCGGCAACGAAATCATAGGCATCGCCGCGATAATGCGAGCGGGTGTATTCAACGACGCGCTGGTCTTCCAGGCGTGAAATACGTTCGATCAAAAGCGCGGGCGCGCCGGCTTTGACGTTGAGGATCGACGCGGAGGTCGGATCGAGCGTCACTGCTGTCAGTCGCTGCAGAGCCCGGACCGGCTTGAAGCCGTTCCCAGCCAGCGCATCATAGAGCGAACCCTCTGAAACCGCATCCTCGCCGAGAAATTTGATCGGCACGACGGCGCGCTCGATGGCGAGCGGCTGGCCGTCCGCCAGGCGCAGGCGGTCGAGCCGCAGCACCGGCTCGTCCAGGCCGAGACCGAGCAGGAAGGATTCTTCGGGGGCAGGGGCGCTGACGGTGCGCGATAGGATCTTTGCCGCCGGCTCGCGGCCACGCGAGCGCATATCGGCCGAGAAGGAAGAGAGGCGCCAGAGCGGTTGTTCGATACGCTCGACGCGCTGCGACACGAAAGTGCCGCTGCCATGGCGCGACTCGATCGCGCCGGAGGCAAGCAGATCGCGATAGGCGGTGCGGACCGTGACGCGGCCGACCTGCAGCGCCTCGGCCAGATCACGCTCTCCCGGCAAAGCCGTTCCGGATTTCAGCAGGCCTTCCTGGATAAGGCCGGTCAGCGCCTGTGCCAGGCGTTTGTACAACGGGCCGGTCATGGCCTCGTCGCGCAGACCACGGCTGTTCAATTCAGCGATCAAACTGGTTCTATCCATGAGTTCTTTATAGAACCTATTTAGAACCAATCTGCAAGGTGAATCTGATCTATCGGCCAAAAATGAATCGACCGGGCGTGATGTGCGCCCGGTCGAAAAGGATGTCGTCAGCTCAATTCTTGGTGAAGATGTAGTCCGTTTCCTGCCGCAGCACTTCACCGGGGCGAAGGACGGCGTTCGGGAAGTTCTGGTGGTTGATGGCATCCGGCCAGACCTGAGTTTCCAGGCAGAAACCTGCGAAGGGACCGATCTTCTGGCCATCGTGACCGGGAACGGGCACATCCAGCTTGAAACCGGCATAGAACTGCACGCCGGGCTCGGTCGTGCGCACTTCCAGCGACACGCCGGAATTGACGCTGCGCGCCAGCACCACAGAGCGCTTGGCGGTGCGTTCGGATGACAGGCAGAAATTATGGTCGTAGAGCGCCTGTTCGGCGCCATCGAAGCGCTTCATCGGCGCCATTTCGCGGAAATCGAAGACGGTGCCGGCAACGGGACGCACTTCGCCCGTCGGTATCTGCTTCTCGTCCGTCGGCGTGTAATGGTCGGCGGCGATCATGATGTCGTGGCCGAGCGCGTCGTCGCGTCCATCGAGGTTGAAATAGGCATGCTGGCAGACATTGGCGAGCGTCGGCTTGTCGGTCGTCGATTCATAGGTGACCGAGAATTCGCCATTGCCATGTACCCAATAGGTCGCCTGGATCGTGCAATTGCCAGGATAGCCGGCCCGGCCGTCGGGATCGACGATCTTCAACACGACGCGGTCGGCGGCGTGCTCGACGATCGTCCAGTTGCGCTTGGCGGTGTTGTCCCTGCCGCCGTGCAGATGGGTAACGCCTTTTTCGTTGAGATCGAGCTGATAGTCCTTGCCGTCCAGCGTGAAACGGCCGGCGCCGATGCGGTTGGCGCAGCGGCCGGGTGTGGCGCCGAAATAGGAGGAATGGGCCGGATAATCGGCGAAATTGTCGAAGCCGAGCAGCAGCGCCGGGCCGTGGCCGTCCAGCCGCAGGTCCTGAATGACGGCACCCCAGGTCATGATATGGGCCGTCAGACCGCCGCCTGATATCTTGACGCGATAGACCGTTTCTCCATCGGCCGTCGTTCCGAAAACTTCCCGCTCCAAACTATCTTTCGTCATATCAACTCATCCATTTCTATCGAAAATTCGAGGCCAGACCCTGCCCCCATTTGCGCCGCTCCGCAACCGGTCCGATCGCGAAATTTAGGGGCGGGCAGAGGGGGATCAAGGCTGCATACGGCGTTCGCCGATAGCTTCGGACTGGCAAATTGCGCCGCAAATGTGCAGCGCGTACGACAGGCGGCCGATTTTCCCATCATCTGTGTGTGCTTTGCCTATACCGAGCAAGAGTGCTCGTTGCCTGATCCGTGAAGATGTGCGTTCGAGCTACGCCTTGTCGTAAAGAAGTTTAGCTGCCCGCCTGCTGAAAAACGCTTTGATCGATTGTTTCGACCCGTCCGCTTTTTCGGTTGTTATGATCACCATCAGCCTATCGCCGCGAATGGTAAGAAGGATATCGAACGCCTTTTGGCTATATTTTTCTATCTGGGCGTCCCATTGGCCTGTGCCTGCCGCGTAGCTCACATTTCCGTTTCTGCTCGTCTCCGCCGTGGCGCTCCAGCCGTTGTTTGCGCTGATCATCATGAATTTGCCCTGCCTTACTATTCCCACAAGGCATTTTTCGCATGGACCGGCGTCGGAATGGATCTGCTCCCACTGACCGGAGAAGTTACCTTCTTCCGATCTTGCCTGATGCGAGACCAACAAAACGGTTGAGATGAAGAGAAGCAATTTAACAGCGTAGCGCACGCACATCTCCACCAATTTCCCCGTGATCCGGGATAGTATTCACCAATGCCGCATGTTTCTTTCTACAAGGGGTTGTGGTGATTTGGTGGCATTTCGGCTTGCAAAGGCTGCGGCTGCCCCGAGGAGACGTAGCTCAGCGCGACAATTCCCTCGTCGCCTTCTCCAAGCCGCCGAGCGTCAGAGGATACATCCGCTCCGTAAGCAGGCGGCGGATGATGGAGATCGAGGTCGTGTAGCCCCAGTAATTTTCCGGCACGGGATTGAGCCAGACGCATTTGCGGAAATGGCCGGTGATGCGGCTGAGCCAAATATCGCCAGCCTCCTTGTTCCAATGTTCCACCGAGCCGCCGGGATGGGTGATCTCATAGGGGCTCATCGAGGCATCGCCGACGAAGACGACGCGATAATCCGGGCCGAAGGTACGGATCAGATCGGTCGTCGCGGTGGCATCGGCGCGCCGGCGGCGATTGTCCTTCCACACGCCTTCGTAGAGACAGTTGTGGAAGTAGAAATATTCCATGTGCCGGAATTCGGCGCGGGCCGCGGAGAATAGTTCCTCGACCACGCGGATATGATCGTCCATCGAGCCGCCGACATCGAAGAACATCAGCAGTTTGATGGCATTGCGCCGTTCGGGCCGGGTCTGGACGTCGAGATAGCCGTGCTCGGCGGTGGAGCGGATCGTGCCGGAAAGGTCGAGCTCTTCGGCCGCCCCTTCGCGCACCCAGCGACGCAGCCGTTTCAGCGCCACCTTGATGTTGCGGGTGCCGAGCTCGACGCTGTCGTCGAGGTTTTGAAATTCTCGACGGTCCCAGACTTTCGCCGCCTTGCGGTGACGGGACGCATCCTGGCCAATGCGCACGCCTTCCGGGTTATAGCCATAGGCGCCGAATGGCGCCGTGCCCGCCGTGCCGATCCATTTCGAGCCGCCCTGATGTCGGCCCTGTTGTTCGGCAAGACGCTCACGCAGCGTCTCCATCAGCTTTTCGAAACCGCCGAGCGCCTCGACCAGCTTCTTTTCCTCGTCCGCCAGATGTCTTTCGGCCAGCTTGCGCAGCCATTCATCGGGGATAGCGACCGCCTCAGCCGGCGCCGTATCGCCGCCGACGGCCTCGACACCGCGGAAATAATCGGCAAAGACCTGATCGAAACGGTCGATGAAGCGCTCGTCCTTGATCAGCGTCGCGCGGGCCAGATAATAGAAGGCCTCGACGTCGTAATCGGCGATCCCCTCTTCCATTCCCTCCAGAAGCGACAGGAATTCCCGGAGTGTCACCGGAACCTTTGCTTCCTTCAGCTTCAGGAGGAAGGGAATGAACAAGCTCAGAACCTCTCTTGGCCGATCTCCTCGAGATCATAAGGCGTCGTCTGGTAGATCTCGTTGATCCAGTTGCCGAAGAACAGATGCGCATGGCTGCGCCAACGGTTCTGCGGTGCGATCTCCGGGTCGTTATGCGGGAAATAATTATGCGGCATCTTGATCGGCACGCCCGCATTCACGTCCCGAAAATATTCGTCCGCCAGCGAAGTGGAATCATACTCCACATGATTGAACATGTAGAGCCGATTACAGGCCTGCTCGTGGACCAGGCAGACGCCCATCTCGCTCGATTCCATCAAGATCTGCAATCCCAGCACCTTTTCGATGTCGGCGCGACGCACTTCCGTCCAACGCGAGACCGGAATGGCGAAATCATCGGAGAAGCCGTTGAGATAGACCGAGGAGGGCTTCAGGTTCTGGTGGCGATAGACCCCGAAGGCTTTTTCCTTCAGCGTATATTTTGGCACCTTATGGAAATGATAGGCAGCCGCCATTGCGCCCCAGCAGACGTTCATTGTGGAATGGACATTGGTCGCCGTCCAGTCGAAGATCTGCTGCATCTCGTCCCAGTAGGTGACTTCCTCATAATCCAGCAGCTCGATCGGCGCGCCGGTGATGATGAAGCCATCATATTTGCGGTGCTTCACCTCCTCCCAGGTTTGGTAGAAGGCGAGCAGATGCTCTTCGGATGTATTCTTGGCCTTGTGGCCGCCAACGCGGATCAGCGAGAATTCCACCTGGAGCGGCGAGGCGCCGACAAGGCGCGCCATCTGAACTTCGGTCTTGATCTTGTTCGGCATGAGATTGAGAAGCCCGATCTGAAGGGGGCGAATATCCTGCCGGATTGCCACCGTTTCGGTCATCACCCGCACACCCTCGCTCTGGAGGGCTTCAAACGCGGGCAGCGTATCGGGAATCTTGATGGGCATCGTTGTCACTCGACCAAAAACAAAAAAACCGGCCGCGATAAGAATCGCTACCGGTCCGCACGCGGCCCTTTAGCGACTTTTTTAACGTGGCTGCAAGCCGGCCGGCCAAATCACCACGGGAGAAATTCAATAGACCTGCTACCCCGGCGGGTCAATGGGGCAAGCGTTGAAGGAAGCTGGCGGCCGCGCCCTATTTCGGATGTAGCCTACAGATGTTCAAGGAGTGCCTGCATGCCATAGCCCAGACGTTGCTTGGCGTCCTCGATCGGCAGCCAGAAGAAACGGAAGCCAATCGGATCGCCGCCGCCGAACGGCGTCATTTCGTAGTGAAGCCAGGTGGCAGGCGCCGTCTCGGAGATATGGCAGCGGAAATAGTGCCGGCGGTGATGGTGCTCGCGACCTTCCTTCTCGAAACGGTAGTCATGGACGTCGAGCGGATGGAGTTCGTCCGGCGCAAAACCGGTCTCCTCTTCGAATTCGCGCGCCGCCGCCGTTGCAATATCTTCGCCGGGTTCGACGGTGCCGCCGGGAACCTGGAGCTGGATGGCGGGAAAATCCGGCTCATCGAATACCAGCAGATGCCGGTCGCGCAACGCGTAGATCAAGACCTTCACTGCATCCGGCTGCATCATTTCCCTTGCCCGCGCGCCATGAAGGCCAGCCGTTCGAAGAGATGGACGTCCTGCTCGTTCTTTAGCAGCGCGCCATGCAGCTTCGGCAGCGCGCTCTTCGCATCGGCACGCAGGGTGGCGGGATCGACGTCGTCGGCGACCAGCAGGCGGATCCAATCGAGCGCTTCGGAGGTCGAGGGTTTCTTCTTCAGCCCCGGCACATCGCGGATCTCGAAAAATTGGGTGAGTGCCGCCCGCACCAGCGCCTGCTTGATGCCGGGATAGTGCACCTCGACGATATGCGTCAGCGTTTCAGCATCGGGGAAGCGGATATAGTGGAAGAAGCAGCGGCGCAGGAAGGCGTCTGGCAGCTCCTTTTCATTGTTCGAAGTAATGATGACGATCGGTCTGACAGCGGCGTGGATCGTTTCGCCGGTTTCGTAGACATGGAACTCCATGCGGTCGAGTTCCTGCAGCAGATCGTTCGGGAATTCGATGTCGGCCTTGTCGATCTCGTCGATCAGCAGCACGCATTTCTTCGGTGCCGTAAAGGCCTGCCAGAGCTTGCCTTGGCGGATGTAGTTCCTGACGTCATTGACGTGGGCGTCGCCCAATTGGCTGTCGCGCAGGCGCGAGACGGCATCATACTCGTAGAGGCCTTGCTGCG
This sequence comes from Rhizobium sp. SEMIA4064, assembly GCF_003025035.1. Classification (GTDB taxonomy): domain Bacteria; phylum Pseudomonadota; class Alphaproteobacteria; order Rhizobiales; family Rhizobiaceae; genus Rhizobium; species Rhizobium paranaense. The sequence continues at coordinate 349,952 of NZ_PYJN01000022.1, read as the reverse complement.
CCTTCGTGGTGGATTTGATGTTCCATTCGATGAGGTCGAGACCCAGGGCCGCGGCGACCTGACGAGCCAGTTCCGTCTTGCCGGTTCCCGGCTCGCCTTTCACCAAAAGCGGTCGTTCCAGCCGTATGGCGGCATTGACGGCGACCATCAGATCCTTGTCGGCAATATAGTCCGCGGTGCCGTGAAATTGCATTGGAAGGCTTTCATCAATCTTTCGGGCGCAAGCTATCCCTTGGCCTTATTCGGTTCAAGGCGTGAAACGGTGTATATACTGAACGTGATCACGCTGATGTAACGCATGGATGGACATGTGAGCAGGTCATGATTAACTGGGGATTAAGTGCGTTGCAGGGACCTGTTGATGGCAGTTGAAGCACAAGCCAAGCCGAATATCGAGAGTGCTGACCGGGTCGGTTACGACTTTAGCGTTCTCTATCGGCTGCGCATGATGTTTTCCGCTTTTTGGAATTCGGCGGTACGCATCAAGATTATTTCCCTTACGATCGCATTGTTCGTGATTATCCTGGTTACGGCGTACGTCCAGGTTCTTCTCAACAATTGGAATGCGCCATTTTACGATTCGCTGGCGCGGCGCGACACCCATGCGTTCTTCCATCAGCTCGGCGTCTTCGGCATTATCGCAGGCCTGCTTTTGGTCCTCAACGTCGTGCAGGCATGGCTCAATCAAATGACCGCGCTCTATATGCGCGAGGGCTTGGCGCGCGATCTCGTCGACCAATGGCTGCAGGCCAAGCGTGCGCTTCGTCTCGCCTCCTCCGGCTTGATCGGCGTCAATCCGGATCAGCGGCTGCATGAGGATGCGCGCAATCTGGCTGAAAGCACGACAGGCCTCGCGATCGGCCTGGTGCAGGCGACGATCCTGCTGCTGAGCTTCATCGGCGTGCTCTGGGAATTGTCCAGCGGCATGGTCTTCAATTTCAAAGGCATGAGCTTCTCCATTCCCGGTTACATGGTCTGGGCGGCGATCATCTATGCGGGGTCTGCCTCGTTCCTCAGCCAGTTCGTCGGCCGCCGGCTGGTGCGGCTGAACGCCGACCGCTATTCCAAGGAAGCCGAGCTGCGCTTTGCGCTGATGCATGCCAATGAGCATATGCCGGCGATCACCATTGCCGGCGGCGAGGAGAATGAGCGCCGGCGGATCAATCTCGATATCTCCGCTGTGCTTGCCGTCATCCGCCAGCTCGCCATCGCCAATACCAATCTCACCTGGGTTTCGGCCGGTTATGGCTGGCTGGTGCTGATCATTCCGATCCTGGTGGCTGCGCCCGCCTATTTCTCCGGCGGACTGACCATCGGTCAGTTGATGGTGGCGGTCGGTGCCTTCAACCAGGTCAATTCCGCCTTGCGTTGGTATGTCGCCAATTTCGGCCCGATCGCAGAGTGGCGGGCCACACTGATGCGTGTCACCGATTTCCGTCAGGCGTTGACGGAGATGGATGACGGCACGGTCATGCCGCACACCATTGCTTTCGATCATGCTGCGCCCGGTGAAATGGTCTGGACGGATATGGAGATTTCCACCAAGACCAGCGAGGATGTCATCGAGAACGGTTTCCGTATCCGCGAAGGCACGGTGACGATTGCCGCCGGCGAGCACATCATGGTCAACGGCGATCATGGCGTGAACCGCAGGCTGCTGTTCCAGTCGCTGGCGCATCAGTGGAACTGCGGCGCCGGCAAGATCAGCCTGCCGCCGATGGAAGACATGTTGTTCATGCCGCATACGCCCTATGTCCCGGGCGGTACGCTCCGCGAAGCGATCTGCTTCCCCGAGGATCGGGATGCCTATGAGGATGCCGCCGTCGAGGCCGCGATGGACAGGGTCGGCCTTAGCCGCCTGAAGAGCCGGCTCGATACGCAGGCGCGTTGGGATCGGCTGCTGGACAATGACGAGCAAAAGGCGCTCTCCTTCGCGCATCTGCTGCTGGCGCAACCGAAATGGATCATCCTCGACGAAGTCATGGAAGGGCTGGAGCCGGATATCCAGGCCAAGTTCTCGGCGCTGCTGACGGAATTCACCGACGCCACCGTCATCTATATCGGCCGTTCCGAAGCCTATCTCCAGGCAATGTCGCCGCGCGTGCTGCACCTGCAGGCACTGGTGCCGCACGAGGAGGTCGTCGCCGAAGTCGTGCCGCCGGCCGTAGCGATACCGGATATAAGCCCCAAGAGGGCGAATTCGCCGTCGCGGTAGTTTGGGGCGATAGTCAGGCACGGCTACGGACGACGCAATTTTCTGCCTGGCCCCTCCCCCCGCTCTTGTAACTTATCATCTACCGCCTGTGAGCGTGTCGTTGAGCGCCGCAGTCCGCCAAAAAGCGAGATGATGCTTCAACAAAATTAGGCTTTTTTCGAAAGTGAGCGGATAATGACTGTATATTGAGGGAGGGGGCGGAGCATGATGTTCACGAGTGCGCGATTAGTCTGGTCAAGGCCATTCATTATCTTGGCGGCGTTTCTGTTGATTGTGGCCAGCGGCAGCGCCGGCCTAGCCGCCGATCAAACTGCCGTCTCTGAGGCGACGCAGCAGAAGATCAATCAGCTTACAAAGCTCCTCGACGACGCCGACATTCGGTCGTTGCTCGCTTCGCGCGCCAAGCCGGCCCCAGCAGACGAAGGGATGCCGGGCGCCTCCGCCAACGAATTCACGCAGCGGCTCAACGCCATAAGGGATCATGTGACGTCGGTCGTGGCCGCAGTGCCACTCGTGCCGGGCGAGTTCGAGAAGGCCAGAGAGACGACGATGGCGGGCATTAACGATCGCCGACCAATCACCGTCCTGACTTTCTTCCTGCTTCTTGTGGCGATTGGTCGAACTGTTGAATGGGTATTTGGCCGTTTTGCACGCCGCATGCAAACGAACCGGGAGGTAGATGCCTCGCAGTCTCCACCGAGTGGTTTCCAAATTCTGGGCCGGTATCTCTTTGCGGAGATTGCGCCCCTCGTGATCTTCGGCATCGCAAGCCTGGGCCTTTTCTTGAGTTTCAGTTGGCCGCAACTATTGACAGAACTTATAGTGCCAACTCTGCTTGGATTGATTGCCGGACGCTTCATGATCCGTCTTACCAGGATCTTGCTGACGCCCTACCCCAACGAAAGTGGCGATGGCGCGACGCGCTTGATTCCGATCGGGGAAAGTGCCGCCCATTTCTGGTTCAGCCGCCTAACCCTGTTCATTTCAATCTTCGTTTTTGGCTGGGCAGCGAATGGTATCATGCTTGATCTCGGCTTCCTGCCTGCAGCGAGGGAAGTGGTCGTCTATTGCCTCGGCCTTCTCCTGCTTGCATCGGCGATTGAGATGGCATGGCACCGTCCGCGCGAGACCGAGCATCACAGCCGCCATGGCGTGTTGGACTGGCTACTCGTTTTCTGGCTATGCCTGATCTGGGTCCTCTGGGTGGGTGGCGCGAGCGTCCTGATGTGGCTTTGCGCTTATCTCATTCTTGTCCCCGCCGGTCTAAAGATCGTGACCGCCGTTACCCACGGCGCGTTTCTGCGCTCCGCTAGCGATGCGGGTGCCGCGAAGCCGGTTCTCGAGGTCATCGTCGAACGCACTGCAAGGGCCGTCTTCATCGCACTTGCGGCTCTGTGGCTGACGAGCGTGATGCGCCTTAACTCAATGATGATGCAGGACGAGACCGCGAGCCGTATCTTCCGCGGCGTGCTAAGCGGTGTCGTAATTCTTCTTGTGGCCGACATTCTTTGGCAAGTTGTGAAGGCTCTGATCGAGAGTAGGCTAGCAAAGGCGCATGCTGCCGATAACGATGCTGCAGAAGCAGCCCGGAATGGCCGCCTTCTGACGCTGCTGCCGATTCTCAAGAACTTCCTCGCCGTCTTGATTGCCGTCATCGCGATCCTGACGGTGCTGTCGGGACTCGGGGTCGCGATTGGCCCGCTGATAGCCGGCGCAGGCATCTTCGGCGTAGCCATCGGTTTCGGCTCGCAGACACTTGTCAAGGACGTCCTCAGCGGCGTGTTTTACATGATGGACGACGCCTTCCGTGTCGGCGAATACATCCAGAGCGGCAGCTACAAGGGCACCGTTGAATCCTTCAGCATCCGATCGGTGCGATTGCGGCACCATCGCGGTCCGGTCTTTACCGTGCCCTTTGGCGTCCTCGGCGCGGTCCAAAACATGTCGCGGGATTGGGCGATCGACAAGTTTAAGATCGACGTGGCCTTCGACACTGATCTCGTCAAGGTGAAGAAGCTGGTGAAGGGAGTCGGAGCGACGTTGCTCGAAGATCCGGAATTCGGGCCGCTGATCCTCGAGACCGTAAAGTTCAAGGGCGTCGAGCAGTTCGGAGACTACGGAATGACCGTCAGCTTTGCTATGACCACCAAGCCCGGTCATCAGTCCGGGATCCGACGGCGCGCCTACGCGATGATCCGCGAGGTATTCGCCGAAAACGGCATTGAATTCGCCTCTCCGACGGTTCAGGTCGCCAATGAAGGAAAGGTTGGCGCTGACGGCGCGCCTACAGTGTCCAGCACCTCGACCGCCACAGCCGCTGCACTTGCAGTGAACAATGCGATTGCGTTGAGAAAGGCCGCCCCGACCGCAGAAGAGGGCGGCTGAAGCTGGGCTGAGGGGCCACGCACGTAATCGCGGCGGTAGAACGTTCACCTGACCATCACCATGCCAAGGCCCAAAAACAAAAACGCCCCATCCGCAAGGATAGGGCGTTTCCGTTGAACGATAGGCCGATCACTCAGTCCTTGGCGCGCTCGACGTAGGAATTGTCTTCCGTGGCGATGACGACGCGGGTGCCGGCGTTGATATGCGGCGGCACCATGGTGCGCACGCCGTTCGACAGCATGGCGGGCTTGTAGGAGGACGATGCCGTCTGGCCCTTCACGACCGGTTCGGTCTCGGTGATTTCCAGCGTGACGTGGCGCGGCAGCTCAAGTGCCAGCGGAATGCCTTCGTGGATCGACAGGATGCAGGTCATGCCTTCCTGCAGATAGGCCTTCTGGTCACCCATGGTTTCGACGTCGACGACGACCTGGTCGTAGTTGGCCGGGTTCATGAAGTGGAAGCCTTCGCCATCTTCATAGAGGTACTGGAAGTTCACGTCTTCGACGAAGGCGCGCTCGACCTGCTCAGTGGTGCGCCAGCGCTCGGACACCTTTACGCCGTCGACGATGCGGCGCATGTCGACCTGGGTGACCGGCGTGCCCTTGCCCGGATGAAAGTTCTGAGCGGTGAGAACGACGTAGAGTTTGCCGTCGACGTCGAGAACGTTGCCCTTGCGGACTGAAGAGGCGATGACCTTGACCATAAGACTTCCTTGTAACTCGGCCTGTCACGTCGTAGAGGACTGTCGAAATGCACCTCGCGACGCAGCTATTGTTTGCTTGGGGGCGCAACTACCCTAAATCAACAGAAATAGCCACCCCCATCCCTGGCGACCCGAGAAGAAAGCGTGCAATGGAGCCAACGAGCAGCAAAGCGTCCCCCTGGTGGACCCGCACCGTCCACGCGGATCGGCGGCCGTTCCTCATTGGCCGCAATGCCATCCAGGCGGCTCTGCGTGAATTCTTCATCCGCAACGATTTCATCGAAGTCGACACGCCGACGCTGCAGGTGTCGCCGGGCAACGAGGCGCATCTTCATGCCTTCGCCACCGAGGCGCTGACGACGGATGGCCAGAAGGCGCCCTTCTATCTCCACACTTCGCCGGAGTTCGCCTGCAAGAAGTTGCTCGCCGCCGGCGAGGAGCGCATTGCCTGCTTCGCCCATGTCTATCGCAACCGCGAGCGCGGGCCGCTGCACCATCCGGAATTCACCATGCTGGAATGGTATCGGGCGGGCGAGACCTACGAGACGCTGATGACCGATTGTGCTGCGCTGCTGGCGCTGGCGGCGGAGACGGTGGGGGCAAAGAAACTCAGCTATCGCGGCGCCGAAACCGATCCGTTCCTTGCGCCGGAGCGCATCAGCGTCGCTGCCGCCTTTGAACGTTATGCCAAGATCGATCTGCTGGGCTCGATCGGCCTCGACGGATCGACGGATCGCGAACATTTGGCGGCCGAGATGCAGCGCGTGGGTATGCGTGTGGCAAAAGACGATCACTGGCCCGATCTTTTCAGCCGCGTGCTGGTCGAGAAGGTCGAGCCCTATCTTGGCTTCGGCCGGGCGACGATCCTCGACGAATATCCGGTCTCGGAAGCGGCCCTTGCCCGGCCCTCGGCGCGCGATCATCGCGTGGCTGAGCGCTTCGAGCTCTATGCTTGCGGCGTCGAGCTCGCCAATGCTTTCGGCGAACTCACCAATGCCGACGAGCAGCGGCGGCGGTTTGAGATAGAGATGGCCGAGAAGGCTCGCATCTACGGCGAGACCTATCCGCTGGATGAGGAGTTTCTCGAAGCCCTTGCCGTCATGCCGGAGGCGAGCGGCATAGCGCTCGGCTTCGATCGACTGGTGATGCTGGCGACGGGTGCATCGCGGATCGAACAGGTGCTCTGGGCGCCCGTTTCGGAGTTTGGTTCATGAACGTGATGCGTCCGATCAGAAGCGTCGACGACCTTGAACAGGCCGGTTTGATCGATGCCGGTGAGGCTCTGTCGCTGGAGGCGGTTGCCGCGCGTTATGCCATTGCCCTGACGCCTACGATGGCAAAGCTGATCGACCGCAGCGACCCAGCCGATCCGATTGCGCGGCAATTCGTGCCTGACATGGTCGAACTTGTCGTTACGCCGGAAGAGCGGGCCGATCCGATCGGTGATCATGCCTATAGTCCGGTCGAGGGGATCGTCCATCGCTATCCCGACCGTGTGCTGTTGAAGGCCGTGCATGTCTGCCCTGTCTATTGCCGTTTCTGTTTCCGTCGCGAGATGGTCGGGCCGCAGGGTCTCGGCACGCTGGATGCGGCGGCACTCGATGCCGCCTTCGCCTATATCCGCGATCACCGCGAGATCTGGGAGGTTATCCTGACCGGCGGCGATCCGTTGGTGCTGTCGCCGCGCCGGCTGGAGGAGATGCTCAGTGCGCTCGCCGATATCGACCATGTGAAGATTGTCCGGTTCCACACTCGCGTGCCCGTCGTCGATCCCCTGAAGATCGACGAGGCGCTGATCGCGGCGCTGAAGGCGAGCGGCAAGACGGTCTATGTGGCGCTGCATGCCAACCATCCTCGCGAGCTGACCGCCGAGGCGCGTGCCGCCTGCGCGCGGCTTGTCGATGCCGGCGTTGTCCTGGTCAGCCAATCCGTTTTGCTGAAGGGCGTCAACGACGATCCGGATGTGCTGGCGGCGTTGATGAAGGCTTTCGTCGAGACGCGGATCAAGCCTTATTACCTGCATCATCCCGATCTTGCCCCCGGCACCAGCCATTTCCGCCTGACGATAGCGGAGGGGCAGAAGATCGTCGCCGCGCTGCGCGGCCGCATTTCCGGCCTCTGCCAGCCCACCTATATCCTCGATATCCCAGGTGGGCACGGCAAGGCAGACATCGGCAGAAACGCCGTCCGCGAGATCGGCGAAGGCTGCTATTCCATCTCGGATTATCGTGGCGGCGAGCATATCTATCCGCCGGAAGGATAGTCTGCTCACTGGCCGTTTCCGCTACTTCAGGATGTCTGTAGCGCCGCTTTTGTAAATGAACTTTGCTGGGAAAAATTTGGTGCATTAACCTTGCGGTCAAGTACCATTTTTCCGCACCTCATTCCGTACAGATTTTAGAATTGTAAGATATTGTCCCGTAAACGACATGTTATATGGCTTAAATATCGTAAATTTCTTTTAGAAAAATCTAAAAAATAAGATTTTCTTGATAAGTATATCCTGGTTATATTTACCACGTCGCTTAGCGGAATGTTCTATTTTCCCTGTTACTTCTCGGCGCAGGATAGGACGGCGTTGCTGCCGTCGCGTTTACGATCGCTTGGAGGGACTAAAGGATGAATGAGACGATTCGCGATTTGCTGGCCAAGTTTGGTGCGCTCCCCGTTGCGATGGATCAGATTGCCGACGACGCCGATCTCTACGCGGCCGGGCTGTCTTCCTTTGCGTCGGTGCAGCTCATGCTTGGCATCGAAGAAGCCTTCGACATCGAGTTTCCCGACAATCTGCTGAACCGCAAATCCTTTGCCAGCATCGTCGCCATCGAAAAGACGGTCGGCATGATCCTGGACAGCCGAAAGGTTGCCTGATGAGTGTCGCGGTCGCTTTGGTTGAAGCCGGAGCCGCAGATACGGCGGCGGTGCGTGCCGCACGCGTTGCGGCGATCGCCGGTAAACATGCTGATGCAGTCGACATAGAGGGCCGGTTCCCGCGCGAGGCTGTGGACGCGATGCGCGCCGAAAGGCTGCTGTCGATCCAGATCCCCGCCGATCTTGGCGGCGAGGGTGCATCGACCACCGAAATAGCCGAACTCTGCTCGATTCTCGGCCAGGCCTGCGCGGCCAGCGCCATGGTCTTCGCCATGCATCAGATCAAGCTGTCGAGCCTGGTCGAGCATGGTGCTGAGAGCGACTGGCACCGCGAGTTCATGCACCGCATCGCCAAGGAACAGCTTCTGCTGGCATCGGCGACGACCGAAGGCGGCATCGGCGGCAATCTCCGCAACAGTATCTGCGCCATCAAGGTGGAAGGCGACCAGTGCTTCCTCGAGAAGGACGCAACCGTCATTTCCTATGGCGCCCATGCAGACGCTATTCTCATCACCTCGCGCAGCCATGCCGAGGCGGCTTCCTCCGATCAGGTCATGACGGTATTCCTTAGGGATCAATACACGCTGGAGCGCACCATCGAGTGGAACACGCTCGGCATGCGCGGCACCTGCTCCGACGGCTTCCTGTTCAAAGGCGAAGCACCGGCCGAGCAGATCCTGCCGAAGCCGTTTGCCGAGATTGCCGCGCAGTCGATGTTGGCAAGCTCGCATCTGCTCTGGAGCGGCGTCTGGTATGGCATCGCAGCCGACGCGGTGGCCCGCGCCCAGGCTTTCGTGCGCGCCGCGGCCCGCAAGTCGCCTGGCCAGCAGCCGCCCGGCGCGTTGCGGCTGGCGGAAGTTTCCAGCCTGCTGCAGATGGTGAAGTCGAATGTCGTCGCCGGCCTGAAAGTCTATGAAGAGGCCAAGGCCGATGCCGACCGGCTCTCTTCGATGGCGTTTGCCGTCGCCATGAACAACGTCAAGATCGCGTCGTCGGAGATGATCCTGCCGATCATCAACCATGCGATGCTGATCTGCGGCATCATGGGCTACAAGAACGGCACGCCCTACAGCCTCGGCCGCCATTTGCGCGATGCGCACTCCGCTCAACTGATGATCTCGAACGACCGCATTCTCGGCAATACGTCGACCATGTTGCTCGTCCACAAACAAGATACCAGCCTACTGGGATAATCGTCATGGATATGCAGACCTCGTTTCTCGACCGCCTTTTTGAATCCGGTCTTCTGATCGACACCGGCGTTGATGGCCTCTATGGCCGCAGCGGCCAGTTCGAAGACGTCATTTCCGCTTTCGAGAGGCTGATCGACAAGTTCGGCGGCGCCGATGGTGCCGAGGCCATCCGCTTTCCGCCCGGCATGAACCGCGCCTTCTTCGAAAAGAGCGGCTACATGAAGAGCTTCCCGCAGCTTGCCGGCACGGTGCACAGCTTCTGCGGCAACGAGCTCGATCACATGAGCCTCCTGAAGTGCATGGAGGTGGGAGAAGATTGGACGAAGGATCAGGAAGCGACCGACATCGTACTGACGCCGGCGGCCTGCTATCCGCTCTACCCGACGGTCGCCAAGCGTGGCGCGTTGCCTGAGAGCGGCGCGCTCTTCGACCTGCAGTCCTATTGCTTCCGCCATGAGCCTTCCAAGGATCCGGCCCGTCAGCAACTGTTCCGCATGCGCGAATATGTCTGCATGGGCACCGATAAGCATGTGACGGATTTCCGCCAGAACTGGATGGATCGCGGCGTCGAGATGATGAGGGCCGTCGGCCTTGAAGTGACCATCGATGTCGCCAACGACCCGTTCTTCGGCCGCGCCGGCAAGATGCTCGCCAACAACCAGCGCGACCAGAACCTGAAGTTCGAGCTGCTGATCCAGATCACCTCCTCGGCCAATCCGACCGCTTGCATGAGCTTCAATTATCACCAGGACGCCTTCGGCGCGAAATGGGGTTTGAACTTCGAGGACGGCAGCGTTGCACACACGGCCTGCGTCGGCTTCGGTCTGGAACGCATTGCGCTGGCGCTGTTCCATCACCACGGTCTCGACACCAAGGAATGGCCCGAAAGCGTGCGCAAGGCGCTGTGGGGCTGATCGGTTCCATGGCTTCCGTCTTCGCGGGACTCGATCCCACCAGCTACAGGTCCCATGCGCTGCACGACAGCGAGCGCGTGTGGCCGGAAACCAATTGCTATATCGATCTCTGGATCGAGGTGCTCTCAAGCCTGAAACTGTCGCCGGAAGCCATGCTCGGCTTCACGGTGGGCCAAGATTTCGAGGGTGATCAGTTTACCTTCTTCAAAGTGCCGCTCGAAGATCTGGAAGCGTTGTACGGCATCCGCTGCACGGAACTCGCAATCTACGACAAGATCCAGCACCACGTCGCCGAGCAGATCGGCCGTCGCCGGCTCTGCCTGGTCGAGATGGATTCCTTCTACATGCCGGACACTCAGGGTGTCGGCTATCGCCGCGAGCACGGCAAGACGACCGTCGCCATCAACAGGCTGGACATGGCGGGCCGCGAGCTCGACTATTTCCACAATGGCGGCTTCTTCCGGCTGTCGGGCGAAGATTTCGACGGGCTGTTTCAATTGCATCTGACGGATGAAGATCTGCCCTTCCTGCCCTATACGGAATTCGCGAAGTTTCCCGAGAATGTGCCGGGCGAGGCCGCCATCCGGCAGACGTCCAGGCAACTTCTGGCCTTCCATTTCCGCCGCCGTCCCGCGGCCAATCCCATCCGTGCCTTCGCAGCGGTTTTCCCGGCGCAGGTGGAAGTGGTAGCCGAACGGCCCTTCGGCTTTTTCCACAAATATGCCTTCAATACGCTGCGCCAGCTCGGCGCCAATTTCGAGCTGGCGGGCAGTCATCTCGACTGGCTGTCGGGGGCGTTTTCGGAAGCTGCTGGCGAGGCCCGGCGAATTTCGGAAGTGGCGAAATCCGTGCAGTTTCAGCTCGCCCGCGCCGTAACACGCAAGAAATTCGAGCCGTTGCAGACGGCCCTTGATCCGGCCGCGGATGCATGGGATTCGATGATGGGGCTGCTTGAACAAAAGCTGTAGGCGAACGTGATCTCCTCCCAAAGCCTGCTCTTTGGGAATCCTGTTCTGAGCTGAGGAATGCAATGCACGGGCGTTTGGCTGATATTGGCGGCGAGACGCTGCTGAGCGAAGGGTGGAACCTGGTTCTGACGGATGCGGGCGCCTGCGCTTCGCCTTCGGACGTGCCGCTTTCGGCCGGGTTCATCCCCGCGTCGGTGCCAGGCACGGTGGCCGGGGCGCTGGAAAAGGCCGGGCTTTTCAATCGTGAGCATCCCCATCCGCTGAACGACAAGGACGCCTGGTATCTTTGCAGATTGGTTGACGCCGACCCCGGCAATGCGGTTCTGCGGCTCGGAGGATTGGCGATGCTCTGCGACGTCTTTCTGAACGGCACAAAAATCCTCGTTTCCGAGAGCATGTTCGAGTCGCACGAACTCGCCGTCCATCTGCTGGGCGGCGACGAACTGGCACTGTGTTTTCGTGCCCTGGAGCCACGGCTTGCCGAACCCGGCCCCAGAGCCCGGTGGCGGCCGCAGATGATCACGCCGCAGGGGCTGCGCCTGGTACGGACGACACTGCTCGGCCACATGCCCGGCTGGTGCCCGGAAATCCATGCGGTTGGCCCCTGGCGGCCGATTTCACTGTTTCGCCCGCATAGCCCGATCATTCGCGATCTTTCGCTACGTCCGGATCTGCTGGAGGATGACGAGGGCCGGCTTTATGCCTCGCTCATTGTTGAGGGACAGGTCGGTGAGATCGTGCTTCGCTGTGGTGGCGTCGAACAGGCCTTTGAGAAGGACAATGGCGGTCGCTACACGGCGATCCTGAAAATCCCTGGTGTGACGCCGTGGTGGCCGCACACCCACGGAACGCCCTATCTCCATGACGTCGCGCTGATCGTCGATGGTGTCGAGCACCCGCTCGGGCGTACTGGCTTCCGCCGGCTTGCGGTCGATCGCAGCGCGGACGGTCAGGATTTCGCGCTTGTTGTCAATGGCGAGCGCATCTTCTGCCGTGGCGCCGTCTGGACGACGGCGGATATTGCCCGCTTGCCTGGCGGCCGTGAAGATTACGAGCCCTGGCTGCGGCTGGCGGCGGAGGCGGGCATGAACATGGTCCGCATCGGCGGCACCATGGCCTATGAGACCCCGGAATTCTTCCGGCTCTGCGACGAACTCGGCTTGCTGGTTTGGCAGGATTTCATGTTCGCCAATTTCGACTATCTGAAGAACGACAAGGCCTTCAATGCCCATGTCGAGGCGGAGGCGGCGCAGCTTCTTTCGAGTACGCGCCTGTCGCCCTCGCTCGCTGTGCTTTGCGGCGGTAGCGAGATCCACCAGCAGGCGGCAATGATGGGCTTGCCGGAACGCTTCTGGGCGAGCCCGATCGTGGAGGAAATCATTCCGGCCATCGTAAAGTCGCTGCGGCCCGATGTTCCCTATGTCGTCAATTCCCCCTCGGGCGGCGCCATGCCGTTTTCCTCGAATGCGGGGGTGACGCATTACTATGGCGTCGGCGCCTATATGCGGCCGCTTGGCGATGCGCGCCGCGCCGACGTTCGCTTCGCGGCGGAAAGTCTGGCTTTCGCGCATGTGCCGCAGGCCCGGACCTTGGCGCGGCATTTGCCAGTGCCGGCAGTCCATAGCCCGCTATGGAAAGAGCGGGTGCCGCGCGATCGCGGTGCTTCCTGGGATTTCGAGGATGTGCGCGATCATTATGTCAGCGAACTCTACGGCTTCGAACCAAGCCGCCTGCGGCGCGAAGATCCGGATCTCTATCTTGATCTGTCTCGCGCCGTTACCGGCGAAGTCGCGGAAGAAACCTATGCCGAATGGCGGCGGCAGGGCTCCGGCTGCAACGGTGCCCTTGTCTGGACGCTACAGGATCTGTTGCCCGGCCCCGGCTGGGGCGTGATTGACTCCACCGGTGAGCCGAAGCCCATATGGTATGCGCTCCGCCGCGCCTTTCGGCCGGTGCAAGTATTGCTCACCGACGAAGGCACCAATGGCCTCGATGTGCATGTCATCAACGAGGGCGATGTTGCCCTCGACCTCGATCTAGACGCGGTCTGCCTGCGCGACGGCCGCCAGACCGTGGTCAGCGGGAAGCGGGAATTGTCGGTCGAAGCCCGCGGCAAGCACAAGATCGCCTGCACCGATCTCTTCGGCGCCTTCTTCGACACGACCTATGCCTTCCGTTTCGGCCCGCCGTCACATGATGTGACGGTGGCGCGGCTTACAGCGCGCGAGACAGGGGCGCTGATTACTGAAGCCTTCTACTTCCCCCTGGGCAGGACAAAAGCCTTTCACGAGGCCGAAATCACAGCTTCCGTCGTGCAGCAGGACGATCACTGGTTCCTTGATCTGCGCAGCGACCGGTTGGCACAATCGGTACAGATCGATTTCGAAGCCTATCGGGCGGAGGACGACTGGTTCCACCTCGCTCCCGGTGGGACCCGGCGGTTGAGGCTTTATACGAGGGCTGGAACTTCGGTAGAGACTGTTCCCACAGGTCAGATCAGGACTTTGGGTGGCCGGGGGATAGTCGAAGTGTGATTGAGGCGCGGCAAGCGCAGCGGCCTATCTCGCCCTTGGCGGGCGAGAAAGTAAAAACTTAGAATTAGGCGAGGGCTCGTCCCTCGTCTAATTCTTAGTTTTTACAAGAGCGGGGGTAGGAAGGGACGCACCGATCTCGAAAACTATCGGTGCAAGACGTGGCCCCCTCTCTTGCAATTTCAATGGCTTAGAAATTGCGCGTGACTTTTGGATATGCGGAGCTTGCGGTGTCGCAATTCCTAAACCAGTGAAATTGCTTTCTCGCCCGCCAGGGGCGAGATAGGTCCTGCGCTGGCTCCTCCTACAACGTCACCCCATCCGGCCCGAACAGATGGCAGCGCTCGGGATCGATGTGGATGCTGACTGTTTCTCCGGCGCGAATGGCCTGCTGATCTTCCAGCGCGACCGTCAGTGCCTGGCCGCCATGCAGCGTGACGTAGAGGATCGTCTGGCCGCCGAGATGTTCGACCAGATCGACGCGGGCGCTGCCCAGCGCCAGGCCGCGGTCGCCGACGTTCAGATGTTCCGGGCGGGCGCCGAGGGTGACGGGTTGGCCGGGCTGGAGACCGCCGAGCCGGCGCGGCAGGCGCACCGTCTGGCCGGCGAGGTCGATGACGGCGGAGCCGTCGTCGGAGGCGACGATCTTTGCGTCCAGGAAGTTCATCTTGGGCGAGCCGATGAAGCCGGCGACGAATTTGTTCCGGGGCTTGTTGTAGAGATCGAGGGGCGCCCCGACCTGTTCGATATTGCCGCCATTCAGCACCACGATCTTGTCGGCCATGGTCATGGCCTCCGTCTGGTCGTGGGTGACGTAGATCATGGTATTGCCGAGCCGCTGATGCAGGCGAGCGATCTCGACGCGCATCTGCACGCGCAGTTCGGCGTCGAGATTGGAGAGCGGTTCGTCGAAGAGGAAGATCTTCGGTTCACGCACGATGGCGCGGCCGATGGCGACGCGCTGTCGCTGGCCGCCGGAGAGCTGCTTCGGCTTGCGCTGCAGGAGCTGCTTGATCTGCAGGATCTCGGCCGCTTTTTCGACGCGCGGCTGGATCTCCTGTTTCTTCATGCCCGCCGTTTCCAGGCCGAAGGCGAGGTTCTTGTAGACCGACATGTGCGGATAAAGCGCATAGGACTGGAACACCATGGCGATGCCGCGCTTGGAGGCCGGGACATCGTTCATGCGGCTGCCGTCGAGATAGAGCGCGCCGCCGGAAATCGGTTCCAGGCCGGCGATCATGCGCAGCAGCGTGGACTTGCCGCAGCCGGATGGACCGACGAAGACGGCGAATTCACCGGGTTCGATTTCCAGGTCGATGCCGTGGACGACCTCAAGCTCGCCATAGCGCTTGATAACCTTCTGCAGCGAGACGCTTGTCGCCATGGGCGCTTCCTCCTTGTTCGTCCTGATGGCTCGCACGGCTGTCGTCATGCGGGCCTCCAGCTCTTGTATTTCGTGCTTTCGGGGCCGACTGGAAAGCGGACTTCGGTGCGCGTTTCCGATGATTCATAGAATGCGGTGACCAGCTCCAGCGCCTGGCGGGCATCGGTTGTCGTCACCGGCAGCGGTCCGCCCGATACCAGTGCTTCGTGGAACAGCTTCATCTGCGTGTTGAAGCGGTTCGGAATTGGCGACCAATCGGCGAGCAGCGCATCGATCTTTGCGCCGATCTCGTCATTGGCGGGGACGATCTTCCAAGGGTCCTGGCCGGGGCTGTAGGGCTCGTGGTTGCTTTCGATCAAGACGTTTTCGAAGGCGAGGCGCAGGCGGCTGATCTGTTCCTGTGAACCAAGCGTGGCGCTGATGGTGGCAAGTGCGCCGTTTTCCATCAGCAGGCTGGCGCTGGCGCAATCTTCCACTTCGATATCGTTGACGCGGGTGGCGACGCGGCCGAAGAGGCCGGCGATCGGTCCCATGAGATAGGTGAGCATGTCGTGCAGATGGATGGAGTGCGTCATCAGCACGCCGCCGAGCTCCGTATCCCACTTGCCGCGCCAGGGGACTGCATAATAGTCGGCGCCACGGACCCAATGCGTTTCCGATGTGGCGACATAGGGCTTGCCGGCGATGCCGGCCTCGATGATGCGCTTGGCCTTCTGGATGCCGTCGCCATAGCGATACTGGAAGATCGGCATCAGCCGGCCCTTGGCCGTCTTCTCGGCGGCGATGACGGCATCGACATCGGCGAGCGAGCCGACGAGGGGCTTTTCGCAGACCACATGCTTGCCGGCGGCAAGCGCCTGTATGATGAGCTGGAAATGCGAGCCCGGCGGCGTGCAGATATCGATGATGTCGATATCGGGCATGTTGAGGATCTCGACGAAATCCTTGAGGCGTCTGCCGATGCCGAATTCGTCACCCACGGCGTTCAGGCGTTCCTCGTTGAGATCGCAGAGAGCGGCGACTTCGAAGCGATCCGGATGCGGCAGGTAGCCTTCGACGATATGGGAGCGGCCGATGCCGAGGCCTATGATCGCGACTTTTTTTACGTCGGACATGTCGAGATTACCTCTGAATGCTGTTGAGCGATGTCGCTTCGGCCAGAGCCTGCGCCTTCAGCGCCAGCTCCATGGCCTTGAAGCAATGGTCCTGTCCCATCGCGGTTTCGGTGCGGTCCCGGATATCGGCGGCCAGTTGCCGGCCGTAAGGCAGCTCGACTTCGGTGCAATCGATATGCTGCATGCCCTTGCGGTCCGTGAGGAAGAGATGATCGGTGCCGGGACGGCCGGCAACGTCGATATATTTGCGCAGCTCGATCGTGCCTTCGGTGCCGACGATGAAGAGGCGACCGTCGCCCCAGGTGGAAAGGCCATCGGGCGTGAACCAGTCGACGCGGACATAGCCGGTGACGTCAGGCGTGCGCAGGTGAAAATCGCCGTAATCCTGTAACCCGGGCGTTTCCGGATTGGCGCGGTTGGAAACCGTCGCTGACAGTACCTCGGCTTCCAGCGAGTCCGCGAAGAACAGGAACTGCTCGCATTGATGCGAGGCGATGTCGGTGATGATGCCGCCGTAGCGCTTGCGGTCGAAGAACCAATCCGGCCGGGTCGGTTTGCGCAGCCGATGTGGGCCGAGCCCCGTCGTGTGGATGACCTTACCGATGGCGCCGGCTTTGACCAGCTCCCCGGCTCTAACGGTCGATGCCGTCTCAAAATGTTCGGAATAGAGGATGGAGACGATGCGTTTGGTTTCCGCCTGTACCCTGCGCACTTCCGCGAGTTGATCCAGCGTCACCATGCCGGGCTTATCCAGCATCACGTCCTTGCCATGCCGCATGGCCTCGATGGCGAGGTTCGACCGCTCGTCGGAGATTGCGGCGCTGACGATCAGGCCGATCGAGCGGTCCTCCAGGATTTCGCGTTTGTCAGCGACACGTTTTGCCTGCGGGAAACGCCCGGCGAAGACGGCGGCGAGGTCGTCTTCTACGGCGTGGAAGGCAACGAGCTCGGCGCCAGCCCGCAGCATGACGTTGACCTGGCCGTAGATGTGATCGTGATTGAGGCCGATGGCGGCAAAGCGCAGCGCGCTCATGCGACATTTCCTTTCAGTGAGTTTCTTTGGTTACGGTCCCAAACCTTGGGTATTCGGGACCGCAGGATTCATAATCAGCGTTTGAGGCCGGCCGTGGCGATGCCGTCGATCAGCAGCCTCTGGAAGAACAGGAAGATCAGGAAGACGGGGATCAGCGAGATGCTCGACATGGCAAACAGGCTGCTCCAATCGGAGCTACCGGTCGAGTCCACGAAGGAGCGCAGGCCAAGCTGCACCGTGTAGGTGTTGATGTCGGAGAGATAGATCAGCGGGCCGAAGAAATCGTCCCAGGTCCAGATGAAGGAGAAGATGGCAGCGGTCGCCAACACCGGCAGCGACAGCGGCAGCATGATCCGCCAATAGATGCGCCACGGGCTGCAGCCGTCCATCATCGCGGCCTCGTCCAGTTCGCGCGGAATGCCACGGAAGAACTGCACCATCAGGAAGATGAAGAAGGCATCGACCGCCAGGAATTTCGGGACGACCAGCGGCAGCATGGTCTTCACCCAGCCGAGCTTCAGGAACAGGATATATTGCGGGATCAGCGTCACATGATAGGGCAGCATCAGCGTGCCGAGCATCAGCGCGAACCAGAAATTCTTGCCCCAGAAATTCAGCCGGGCGAAGGCATAGGCCGCCAGCGAGCAGGAGATGACATTGCCCATCACGGAAAGGACGGCGATGATGACGGAATTCCACACGAAGGAGCCGAAGGTGACCTGTCCGCCGAACCAGCCGCGGGCATAGGAGCTGAAGTCGAACTGCGACGGGATCAGCGAGGCGGTGCCGAAGATCTCGTTCTGATCCTTTACCGAACCGGAAAGCATCCAGAGCAGCGGGTAGAGCATCACGATCGACGCGGCGACCAAAGCGACATGGATGAGGACGGACAGGAACCACGGGCGTTCGCGCGGCGGGTTCAGATCTTCGGCAAAATGGGTGAGCTTCGCGTCAGTCATCGTAGTGGACCCAATAACGAGCTGAGAGGAAGGAGAAGGCGGTGAAGATCGCGATGATGATCACCAGGATCCAGGCGAGGGCCGCGGCATAGCCCATGCGGAAATAGCCGAAGGCCTCCTGGTAGAGGTAGAGCGTGTAGAACAGCGTGGAATCGATCGGGCCGCCGGTGCCGGATGAGATGACATAGGCCGGCGTGAAGGCCTTGAAGGCATCGATGGTCTGCACCACGGCGTTGAAGAAGATCACCGGCGTTAAGAGCGGCAGGGTGATCTTGAAGAAAATCCGCGCCTTCGATGCACCGTCCAAGCTGGCCGCCTCATAGAGATCGGTCGGGATCTGCCGAAGGCCGGCGAGAAAGATGATCATCGGCGAACCGAACTGCCAAATCGCCAGGATGATGAGGGTATAGAGCGAATAGTCCGGATTGGAGATCCAGCTCGGTCCGTTGATACCGAAGGAGTACCAGAGCAGGGTGTTGACGATGCCGTCGGCATCGAAGATCTGCCGCCACAGCACCGCAATCGCAACGCTGGAGCCGAGCAGCGACGGCAGATAGAAGATGGCGCGATAGACCGGCAGGCCCTTGATACCGCGGTTCAGCAGCAGCGCCACCAGAAGTGCGAATGCCAGCTTCAGCGGTACGGAACAGACGACGTAGAACAGCGTCACCTTCATCGATGACAGGAATTTGTCGTCTGCCGTCGCGATCCGCACATAATTGTTGATGCCGACGAGGTTCGGAGACTGCAGCAGATTGTAGTCGGTGAAGGAGAGATAGAGCGAGGCAATCGCTGGCCCGAGGGTCAGTCCGAAGAAGCCGATGAACCACGGCAGAAGGAAGAGATAGCCGGGTGCGTTGCGCGCGAATGCGCTCGGCGCCTTGTAGGAGGTTTCCACGCGCAACGGCGCGCGCTCGCCGACGGCTAAGCCGCCGGCAACGCTCTTGCTGTTTGTACCCACGGTATCAGCCTCGCGTAATGTTTGCTGCTGCCTGTTCGGTGAACTTCGTGCCAGCGTCCTGCGCGCTGGTTTTGCCGAAAGCCACTTCCTCGGCGATCGTCTTCAGCATGAATGCATTCTCGCCGGCGCCGTTCGGTGGAGACGGCGGTAGAGCTCCGACATTCGGCGTCAACCGGCCGATATAATCGACGACCTGTTTGCTCGTGGCATCGAGATCCGGCGTCAGCAGATCGCGGATCTTCGGCGAGGCGGGAACGCCGCGCTCTACGCCGAGTATCTTTGCGCCTTCCGGATCCTCCACGAGATAATTGACGAAGGCGACGGCGGCGTCCTTGTTTGCCGAGGTTGCCGAAACCGACATCAGCATCGAGGGTTTCAGATACTGGCCGGGCTTGCTACCCGGGTTGCTGGGATACGAGACCAGGTCGATCTTTTCCTTGACGAGGCCCTGAATGGCGACGAACTGGTTGGAAAAGGCGTAGCTGACGGCCGCCTTCTTGGTCACCAGCATGTCGGTCTCGATGGTCTGCTTGTAGAGAGCCTGCACATCGGCCGGCACGCAGGCGCCGATTTCGCGCAGGTGGCCCCAGAAGGAAAACCATTCGGCGGCATCCTTGGCTTCGAAGCCGAGCTTGCCGTCGCTCGTATAGAGCGCCTTGCCGCGCTGGCGCAGCCAGCACTCGAAGTCAGGCTCGCCGCCGCTCTGATCTGCGGTGCCGTAGAAGCCGCGGCGTTTCTTGGCGGCGGTGACCTTGGCGCAGGCCTCGCCGAGCTGCTCCCAGGTCATGCCGTCATGCGGCGGCTCAATGCCGGCTTCCTGCCAGGCTGCCACATTGACGACGACCATGGAGGAATTGACCCCGAGATTGACGCCGTAAATCTTGCCATCGACCTTGCCGGAATTGATATTGGGAGCCCCGAAATCCTCGATCGCCAGGCTCTTGTCGAGATAGGGCGTCATGTCGAGCAGCGCGCCGCGACGGGCATATTCGAAGATGTAGCGATAATCCATCTGAATGAGGTCCGGCGCGTTGCCGCCGCCGGTCTGCGTGGCCAGACGCGTCCAGTAGCTATCCCAGCCGAAGGATTCGCCGGCGATTGTGACATCCGGGTTCTTGGCTTGATAGGCCTTTACCGCTGCAAACGTACGGTCGCTTCGCTCCTTCGATCCCCACCAAAGAAGGCGCATCGCGGTTGCCGCATTGGCGCGCGAAAGTCCGATACTGCTGAAAGCTAGCGTGGCTGCCATGCCAGCAAGCAACTGCCGGCGATCGATCGTCAACGTCATCCTGGTCTCCTCCCCAGTTAACCGGTGATTTACGAACTGCTTTGCATGATATAACTATTTGGTTACAAGTTGGATAGAAACGCGACCGCTGTCAAGCGCCAATCGTGTCACAATCAAGCGACCCGTGCTGGGGCTGGGGGCATCCGTTGCGAAAGAGATAGATCGGGGAGGAGGAATGTCCATGGTGGCCAGGACAACCCAAGGAACTGAAAAATCAGCGAAAGCGGGCGTTTACGGCAAGGCGGAAACGAGGCCGAAGAAGGTGCCGCGCAATCCGCAGCGCACCCATGCCATGATCCTGGAAGCGGCGACGGAGGAATTCGCCGCGCACGGCTTCGGCGGTGCCAGGGTGGATGCGATCGCGGCGAGGGCGCAGACCAACAAGCGCATGCTCTATCACTATTTCGGCGACAAGGAGGGACTCTATGTCGCCGTGCTGGAGGCGACCTATGCGGCGATCCGCAATGCGGAGAAAAATCTCGACCTCGCCCGCCGTGATCCCGAGGAAGGGATGCGCGAACTGGCGCTCTTCACCTGGCATCACTTCCTCGAACATCCGGAATTTTTGAGCCTGCTCGTCACCGAAAACCTGCATGAAGCGCGTTATCTGAAGCGTTCCGACAAGATTTCGGCGATGCATTCGCACTTCATCGGCGAGCTGGCCGACGTGCTGCGACGAGGTGAAGCAGCCGGTATTTTCCGGCCGGCCATCGACCCGGTGTCGGTTTACCTCACCATTGCGGCGCTCGGTTTCTTCTACCTGTCCAATCGCCATACGCTATCGACGATTTTTGCCCGCAAGCTGACCGCACCGGAAGCGCTGAAAGCCTGGGGCGAGCACATCGTTTCGGTGACCTTGGCCTCGATCAGGGCTTAATGCGTTCCGCTTTGGGCATGCGGTGGCTCCAGCGATCACGAGAAATTTTCGAAAGGGCGATTGACAAGTCCGGAGATATCGCGCGATCGTGTAACTATATAGTTACATTGGCTGGCCGGCCAAACCTTTGCTATTCCTGACTCTGGAGGGGGTCGGGTCAAAATATCAAGGAGGGATCATGAAGCGCGTCGGTATCATCATGCACGGCGTCACCGGACGCATGGGGCTGAACCAGCATCTCATCCGCTCGATCGTGGCGCTTCGCGCCGAAGGCGGCGTGCTGCTGTCGAATGGCGAACGTGTCATGCCCGATCCGGTCCTCGTCGGCCGCAATGCGGCGCGGCTGGAAGAACTCGCCCGCAAATACCGCATCGAGCGCTGGACCACCGATCTCGATGGTGCGCTCGCCGACCCAAACGATACGATCTTCTTCGACGCGGCGACGACGCAGATGCGCGCCGAGCTGATTTCGAAGGCGCTCGATGCAGGCAAGCATGTCTATTGCGAAAAGCCGATCTCCGACGACCTCGACACGGCGATAGAGCTGGCCCGCAAGGCCAAGGCATCGGGCCTGAAGAACGGCGTCGTGCAGGACAAGCTGTTTCTGCCGGGCCTTCGCAAGATCGCCATGCTGCGCGACAGCGGTTTCTTCGGCAAGATCCTCTCCGTGCGTGGCGAATTCGGCTATTGGGTGTTCGAAGGCGACTGGCAGACGGCGCAGCGGCCATCCTGGAATTACCGCAAAAAAGATGGTGGCGGCATCATCCTCGATATGCTCTGCCACTGGCGCTATGTGCTCGACAATCTTTTCGGGCCGGTAAAGGCGATCAGTTGCCTCGGCGCCACCCATATTCCCGAACGCGTGGACGAAGCCGGCCGACGCTATGTCGCCGATGCCGACGACGCAGCTTATGCCACCTTCGAGATGGAGGGCGGCATCGTCGCCCATATCAATTCCTCCTGGGCCGTGCGTGTCCGCCGCGACGATCTCGTCACCTTCCAGGTTGACGGCACGCATGGCTCGGCGGTGGCGGGGCTCACCCGTTGCTGGACGCAGCATCGGGTCAACACGCCGAAACCGGTCTGGAATCCCGACCAGCCGCAGACGATCGACTTTTACGACACCTGGGACGAGGTGCCGGACAATCAGGTCTACGACAACGGCTTCAAGATCCAGTGGGAAATGTTCCTGCGCCATGTGCTCGAAGATGCGCCCTGGCGCTACACGCTGACGGAGGGTGCCAAGGGCGTCCAGCTCGCTTCCCTCGGCCTGAAGAGCTGGGCCGAGCGCCGCTGGCTGGATGTCGAGCCGCTGGAGATTTGAGGGATGGTGGTTGCTTGGTCATTAGGATGGTCAGGACAGTTCTTCGATGCCGTATCCCTGTGCCTGGCCCCTCACCCTAGCCCTCTCCCCGCTTGTGCGGGGAGAGGGAACGACCGCGCAAAGCAACGGCCCGCATCTTTCGTGGAAGATTGCTTTTGGCAGGATAGAGCTCCCTCTCCCCGCCAGCGGGGAGAGGGCTGGGGTGAGGGGTCAGGCACGCAGAAGCAGCATGGGCAGACCCGCCTGACGATTACCGGAGCCAACTGAAACCATGACCGACCCATTGAAAATCAGAGTTGTCGAGGCCGAGACTTTTGAGCGGCCGGTGACATTGCGGCTTCCTTTCCGCTTCGGTGCGGCGACGCTGCGGGAGGCGCGGCAGATTTTTCTGCGTGTCCGCATCGAAGACGCCCGGGGTGGCTCGGCGAGCGGCATGGCCGCCGAGCTGATGGTGCCGAAATGGTTCGACAAATCGCCCGAGCTTTCCAATGCCGACAATGAAAACCAGCTTCGCCGCTCGCTGGCACTGGCGCTGGACGCCCTAAAAGGTGCGGGATTGGGAACCGCTTTTTCGCTGCATGCCGCCGTCGAAGCGGCGCATCACGCGCGGGCCGCGGCCGAGAGGCTGAATGGCCTTGTCGCGTCTTTCGGCCTGGCGCTTGCCAACCGGGCGGTTCTCGACGCGCTTTGCCGGATGGAAGGTCTGACGGTCGCACGGGCGATCCAGGCCAATCGGCCGGGCATCGATGCGTCGACGGCGCCCGATCTCGCAGGCTTCGATTTGCCTAATTTCCTGTCGAGCCTGACGCCGGCCGAAAGCCTTGCGGCGCGGCACACGGTCGGCCTGGTCGATGCTATCAGGGCGGGCGATATCCTGGCCGCCGACCGCCTGAACGACGGCCTGCCCGAAAGTTTCGAAGAGGCGATCGACGCCTATGGCCTGACCTTCTTCAAGGTGAAGGTATCGGGCGTTCCGGATGCCGATATCGATCGTCTCTGCCGAATTGCCGATGTCATCGATGCCAAGATGTCGGCCTATTCGGTGACGCTCGACGGCAACGAGCAGTTCAACTCCGCCGAGGCGGTCGCCGATCTGCTGGCCCGCATCCAGGCCGAGCCGCGGCTGGCCCGTTTTGCGGCTTCGATCCTGTTTGTCGAGCAGCCGATCGCCCGCGCACATGCCTTCGAGAAGCCGGTGGGAGCGCTCGCGGCCTTCAAGCCGGTGGAGATCGATGAGTCCGACGCCGATATCAACGCTTTCGTCACAGCCAGACGGCTTGGCTATACCGGCATCTCCTCTAAATCCTGCAAGGGCTTCTATCGTTCACTGCTGAACCGGGCGCGCGTCGCCAAATGGAGCGCCGAGGATGGTACGCCCTATTTCATGTCGGCGGAGGACTTGACGACACAAGGCGGCCTCGCCGTGCAACAGGATCTGGCACTGGCCTCGCTCATCGGCATGACGCATATCGAGCGCAACGGCCATCACTATGTCGACGGCATGGCCGGCGCGCCGGACGCAGAGCAGGCTGCCTTCGCGCGGGCTCATTCCGATCTCTACGCCGTTCGCGACGGGCGGACACGGCTGAAGATCGAGGGTGGGAAGATCGCCATCGGTTCAGTCGTCAGCGCGGTCGGCCTCGGTTCGTCCGTCGAGCCGGACTGGAGCGCGATGGAGACGTAAATTCCTTCTCCCCTTGGGGAGAAGGTGCCCGATAGGGCGGATGAGGGGGCTCGGTGCGAAGCGCCGACCGTCTGAAGCGCACGCGAAAAGGCAGTCTTACGGTGCAACGCCCCCTCAACCCGCGCGTTCCGCGCGACCTTCTCCCCAGTGGGGAGAAGGAGAAACCAGACTCTGGAGGAGAAACATGTCGTTATCGAAGAAACGCTATGCCCTGGTCGGCACGGGCAATCGCGGTGCCACCATGTGGGGCAGGGATCTGGTCGAGCGCTGGAGCAATGAGGTCGAGCTGGTCGCTGTCTGCGATCTCAACGCGATGCGGGCCAGGCGCGCCCTGGACTATATCGGCGCCTCCGTGCCCGTCTATACCGATTTCGATGAGCTATTGCGGGTCGAGAAGCCGGACCTCGTCATCGTTTGCACGCGCGATTCCACCCATGACGATCAGATCGTCAAGGCGCTGGAATCCGGCGCCAATGTCATCAGCGAAAAGCCGATGACGACGACGGTCGGCAAGATCAAGCGCATTCTCAATGCCGAGGCACGCACCGGCAAGCGGGTCGACGTCTCCTTCAACTATCGCTTCGCGCCGACAGCGGCGAAGATCAAGGAGCTCATCAATTCCGGCGTCATCGGCGACGTGACTTCGGTCGATTTTCATTGGTATCTCGATACCAGTCACGGCGCCGACTACTTCCGGCGTTGGCACGCCTTTGTCGAAAATTCCGGCAGCCTTTTCGTCCACAAGGCGACGCATCATTTCGACCTTCTGAACTGGTATC
Organism: Rhizobium sp. SEMIA4064; assembly: GCF_003025035.1. GTDB lineage: Bacteria > Pseudomonadota > Alphaproteobacteria > Rhizobiales > Rhizobiaceae > Rhizobium > Rhizobium paranaense. The sequence continues at coordinate 324,768 of NZ_PYJN01000022.1, read as the reverse complement.
TCGATTCCGATCCGGAAACGGTGTCGGCCTTTGCCGATCTCAAGCATTACGGCCGCAAAGGCCCTTTCCGCGGCGAGCGCTGTCGCACCTGTCGGTATAAGGACGAATGCGATTATTATCTCGATATCAGCGCCACGCCGCTGCTTGAAAGCCTCTATGAAGAGCCCTCGACGGTCGATGGCTATGTCCGCGATGCCTGCGTCTTCCGCGAGGACATCGACATTCCCGACACGATGGTCGCCTCGATCCGCTATCGCAACGGCGTCAACGTCTCCTATTCGCTGAACACCTACATGCCGATCGAGGGTCACCATATCGCCTTCAACGGCCACAAGGGGCGTATCGAGTTGCGGCAATACGAAAAGCAGCATTGGACGACGCCGCCGGCCGACGAGATCGTCGTCATGAAGAATTTCGGCGATGTCGAGCGCATCTGGGTGCCCTATTCCCCGGGCGGCCACTATGGCGGCGACGACCGGCTGCGCAATATGCTGTTGCGGTCGGGGCCGAACGACGAGCTGAGACAGCGCGCGGGCTCACGCGCGGGCGCACTCTCGGTTCTCTGCGGCATTGCGGCACTGGAAAGCAGCCGGACCGGCCAGCAGGTATCGATCACCGATATCTGGGGTCAGGATGATGGCCTTAACCTGCTCGAGGCTCGTCCTTAGCGGCATATCTCGGGCGGCGGCTCAATTGCAATTGCGCAACTGCGAGGCATAGAGCGCCGACATGCTGGCGACCTTCTGTGCCGTGCGCTGCAGTTCGCCATTGCCGCGCCAGGCTCCCTGCTGATAGCCCTTCCAGCCGACATAGTAAGCCAGGTAAAGATTATAGGGATCGTTCAGCGGGATGCCATTTCGCACATGGCTCTGGGCGTGATACCAGCCGATGAATTCGATCGCGTCGGCGAAGTTGGTGCGGCTTGCGCCCCAGCGGCCCGTGTCGCGCTGATAGTGATCCCAGGCGCCGTCGAGGGCCTGGGAATAGCCATAGGCGCTGGAAGGCCGCGTCCAGGGAATGAAGCCGAGCAGTTTCCGGCGCGGCGGCCGGGCATGTGGCTGGAAGCCGGATTCGGCATAGATCGTCGCCATCAGGATCGGCACCGGCACGCCGTACTCCCGCTCCGTACGTTCGGCGGCGCGCTGCCAGTTGTTGAACCAGCCGTCGCGCTGATCGAAGATCGCGCAGACATTGCGGGTATGGGACGGAGCCGTGGCGCAGCCCGCCAAAATTCCAAACAACAACAACGCGGCGATAGAGACGATACGGGTACGCATAACTGACAACCTCTTCACTGAAGAGATTGCTAGCCCAGAATGATTAAAAACGGGTTTTCCGTCTGTGCCGAAATGGGGCGATTTGGTGATGATTCCGAGGCTTTACGCCATGCGTGCCAGGTCGTCGCGGCGGATTTCATAGAGCAATGGCCTGCCCTCGATGAAGCGGCTGACTTCGTCGACCGCCATCTCGCCGAGGCGGGTGCGTTCCAGCCCGACGGCACCGGCAATGTGCGGTGTCAGGAAGACATTCGGCAGGTCGTAGAAGGCGGAACTTGCCTCCGGGATTTCCGGATCGGTGACGTCGATGATGGCGTCGATGCGGCCGGTTTTCAGCGCTGCGAGCAGGGCGGCTTCATCGACCAGCGCGCCGCGTGCCGTGTTGATGAAGGTCGCGCCGTCCTTCATCAGTGACAGGCGGCGGGCGTCGATCATGTGCCGTGTCGCCGGCAGCGACGGAGCATGCAGCGAGACGATGTCGGCATGCGCCATCAGAACGTCGAGCTCGGTCTTCTCGACGCGGAGGTGCTGTGCTTCCGTCTCATCCACCATCGGATCGTAAAGCAGGATCTTATAGTCGAACGGCGCGAGCAATTCGATCACTCTCCGGCCGATACGCGATGCGCCGATGATGCCGACCGTTCGGCGATAGTTGCCGATCGCTTCACTCTGCATCGGTTGCGTGCGACCGCGATGACGGTCGGCGACATAGACGTCACGGAAGCGGAAGACCTGCTTGCCGGCAAAGATGATGGCGGCGAGGGTGAACTCGGCGACCGGCAAGGCATTGGCCTGCGCCGCATGGCTCACTGCTATGCCCCTGGCGAACAGGCTGTCCTCGATCAGGCCTTTCACGGTGCCGGCCGCATGCGCCACCAGCTTTAGATGCGGCGCCTGCGCCAAGACGGCGGCATCGATATGCGGTGAGCCCCAAGAGGTGATCAGGATCTCCGTCTCGCTAAGCAGCTTTCGGGCTCTTCCGTCATCGAAGCGCTCCATTGGCGCGACGTCCAGTACGCGGCCGATCACGTCGAGCCGTTGGATCAGTTCGGACGTCAGCACATGCTGCGTCCGCGTGGGCTGCATGGCGAAGGCAATGGCGGGGCGGTCCGGGGCCGATTGGGTCATGCCAGCCGTCCCGGCACGTCGATGGCGCTGATGGTGACGCCCTTTTCGGCGATCAGCGCGCGCAAGGTATCGAGGTCGGGTCTTGCCGGCGGCTTCGTCCAGGCGCCGGAGACGGCGGCGGGATCGTGCTCGGCCAGGACGGCGGACAAGAGAATGGTCTCGCCCGATGGAATTGTCCCGCGCAGTTGCGGCACCAGCGTCTTGGCAACGATCAGATTGGTGTTGGGTGGCGCTTTCTGCGCCAGCCCGTCGCGCGGGGCTGTCGAGCCGAGATCGACAATGCCGCTGAAATCCGCCTCACCGACGGCATAGGCAGCGCCTTTCTGCGAAGAAAGCGTATCGGCCTCGAAATCCCGCCGGGCAATGGCAAAACCACCTTCGGCAGTCTGCAGCGGCCGCGGCGTGATGATCTTGTGCAGGCGGATATGCCAGGGTGCGGCGGGGATCAGCCAGGTTTCGACGGTGACATCGGACCAGGGCGACCACCTGGCGTAAAGTGTGTTGCCGGCGAGCTTCGCTTCCTGATTGGTCTCGCGGACGCGGTAGTGAATACCATCGTCACTGAAGGCGAGCATGTTGTCGAAGGCGCCGCCGGCAAAGGCGCGCTCGTCGCTTTCGACGCTGAAGCCGTAGCGGGCGGAATAGGCGAATTTGGCGTATTTTTCCGACCCGAAGCGCATCTGCAGGTTTTCCTGGCCGGAAGACAGTGCCACGACATCGGCTTTGCCATGCATCATCACCATGCCGGGGTGCTTGAGCGGCACGATTGCCGGCTCGGCGACATGCGGCTTTTCCTCGGCTGTCCAAAAGGGATGCGTCTCGGGGAGTGCCAGCGGCAGGAAAGCCTTGAAGGCCCAATAGGGGGAGCCGGCGGAATTGTAGTTTTCCGACATCAGAAGATTGGGATAGCCATAGCCGATCGGCAGCGTTCCGTCGCGATTGGCGATCGGCTTATCAGCCCACCAGCGCAGGTGGCGCAGGCAAAGGCCCTTGATCTCGCCCCAGGGCAGGGCCTCGACATCGGCGAAGGCCAATGCCGACCAGAAGCCGGCGCAGGCGAAGCGATAGGTCAGGCTGCGGCCGAAGGGCACGGTGGCGCCGTCGGGCGCGAACCAATGGCGGAAATCCTTGGCGAACAGGATAGCACGCTCGCGATAGCGCCTGGCGCGGTCGTCATCGACGAGTTTGGAATAGATCAGCCCGTAGAAATGCATGGCGAAGGGGATGTAGTGATCGACGCGCCTGACATTGCCGTCGCGATACCAGCCGTCGGCGATATAAAAGCCATCCAATTCCCTGAGGTAATCCTCCGTCAGGCTGCGGTCGAACTCGGCGCCGAGCCGGTCGAGGGCGATATCCACGAGGACTCGAAAGAATTTCCAGTTGTTGTCGGCATAGTCGAAGGTGCGGGCATGCTTGAGATAGGCGATGAGATTGCCGCGGGCTCTGCTATCGAGCGGTTCCCAGATCTTTTCCGGCACCAAGGCAAGCGCAAAACCCAGAGCGGCGAGTTCGACCATGCGCTGGTCGCGGCCGTTGACGGTGCCCCAATATTCCGGATGGCGGGGATCGACGCCATTGGCAATCCCTTCGGCATAGCGGCCCCAATGGGCAAAATCGCCACCGCCGGCGCCGAATGGCGCGAGACCCCAGAGCGGGCGGGCGAAACCTTCGAGATCAGCGGCGGCGCGGTCGAAATGTGCGCCGGCAGCATCGATACGGACCCGGGCATTGCCCTTGGAGAAGTAAGGAAGCAGCGGATAGAACAGGTCGATCAGCGCTCGGCGCATGTCAGCGCGGTTTTCCAGCGGATTGCCGGCGAGCGGGTTGGTGCTGGCGGGGTCGTAGGTCATCGGTCTGGCTCTTTTTCGGTCGTTGCCGCTAAAGATACGGGCTCAGGTTTCGGGCGGGAGGGTGCCGCCGGGAACGGGAACGACGGCATGGCAAACTTGGCGCGCAGGCGCCTCGCGGTCGCGGAAGCGGGCGGTCATCAGGCCGATGGCTTCGCGTCCGATAGCAGCGCGGTCGACGCGCATGGTGGCGAGGCGCGGATTGGTCATCAGTGCACAAGGCAGATCGTCGAAGCCGACGATGGCGAAATCGTCCGGCACGCGCAGACCCATTTCCATCACCGCTTCCAGCACGCCGACCGCGACGAAATCGTTCATGCAGAAGGCGGCGGTAAAGCTGCGATCCTCGGCAAGGGCGGCGACCGTGACGGCGTGGGCCTCCGCGCTGGCGCTGCCTCGGAACGTCAACGGCACGATGCGGCCTTCACAGCCCTCGACGGAAGCAATCGCCGCCTCGAAGCCGCGGATGCGCTCGAGAATCGTCTGGCGATGCGAGCCGGTCAGATGCAGGATGCGGCGATGGCCGGCGTCGATCAGGCGCCGCGTCGCCGCATAGGCGCCGAAAAAATTCGATGGCGAGACGCCATCGAAGCGCAGTCTTGAATCGGTGCCGTTGACGAGCACGACCGGCGTGCTGCTGTCCTCCAGCCAGATGCGCAACTCATCGGAAGGATCGATGCCGACGAGGAAAAGCCCCTGGGCACCGGCAGCCTGCAGATATTCCCTGATATGATCGGGCACTGTCCTCGCTTCGCGGATGAGACGAATGTCGAAAGGCATGCCGCGTTCGGCTGCGCCGGCGCGCAGGCCCTCGACAATGCCCTCATAGAAGACGCTCAGGCCGCCCGTCGCGCTGTCGCTGGCGATCAGCGCGAGCGCAGCCGGCACAGTTTCCGCAGCCTGCTTCACCGCGTAGCCGAGGTCACTCGCCACCTTGAAGATGTGCTGGCGGATCGCTTCGCTGATTCCGGGCTCATTGGTGAGCACCCGCGACACTGTGGAAACGGAGACGCCTGCCCTGATGGCAATATCGGCTTGCCTGACACGTTTGGATCGAACCTCATTCATGCAGCAATAGTTCCGCAAGTTATGCAAATTTGCAAGAAAAAGATTATTTATTGCATTACGCAATGCAATTGCATATCCTCCCGTTGAATTTGTCCGCACAAGGCGTCGGGAGGTCGTCGCGGATAACGCGCCATAGGCATCGCAAGAGAAGGAGGAATCTCATGCGGATGAATCGCCGTTCATTCATGATTGGAACTGCTGGAGCCGCCGCAGGTCTCGCTTTCGGGGCTGGCGGATCGTTGCCTGCTTTCGCCGACTCGACGCAATTGCGGGCGATGTGGTGGGGCTCGCCCGATCGCGGCAAGCGAACGGTCGCCGTCGCCGAGCTATTCCACAGCAAAAACCCGGATATTTCCGTCGTCGGCGAGAGCATCAGCGGTGACGGCTATTGGGCCAAGCTCGCAACGGGAATGGCGAGCCAGAGCATCGCGGATGTCTTCCAGCTCGAGCCGAGCACGATCTCGGATTATTCGAAGCGTGGCGCCTGCATGCCGCTCGATCAGTTCGTGCCTTCAACGTTGAATGTCGACAGTTTCGGCAAGGACGTGCTGAAGCTGACGACGGTCGACAGCAAGCTCTACGGTATCGGCCTCGGGCTTAACTCCTTCGCGATGTTTTATGATGAGGACGCCTTCAAGAAGGCTGGCTTGACGCCGCCCGGTCCGACCACGACCTGGGCGGAATATGCCGACCTCACCGTCGAAATGACGAAGGCAGCCGGCAAGCGCGGCTATTGGGGCGGGCCTTATGGCGCGCGCTATAATTACGTCCTCGATGTCTGGCTGCGCCAGCGCGGTAAAAGCCTTTATACGGACGAGGGCGGTCTCGGCTTCACCGTCGACGATGCCAAGGAATGGTATTCCTATTGGGAAGACCTGCGTCAGCGCGGCGGCACGGTGTCGCCCGATGTTCAGACGCTCGATCAGAATGTCATCGAGAGCAACTGCCTGGCGCTCGGCAAATCGGCCATCGGCATGGCTTATTCCAACCAGCTTGTCGGCTATCAGCTTGTCGTCAAGAGCAAGCTCGCTGTGACTATGCTGCCGCGCGAAAAGAAGGATGGCCCTTCCGGCCATTACTATCGTCCAGCCCTGATCTGGAGCGTAGGCTCCTCTAGCAAGAACGGGGAAGCGGCCGCGAAATTCATCAATTTCTTCGTCAACGATCTCGAAGCCGGCAAGATCCTCGGCGTCGAGCGCGGTGTGCCGATGTCACCGGCCGTTCGCGCCGCCATCCTGCCAACGCTCAATCCGGTCGAGCAGCAGACGGTGAAATATGTCGAGCTGTTGAAGGATCAGGTTGGCACCTATCCCGTGCCGGCACCGGTTGGCTCCCAAGAATTCGACCAGAACGTCATGCGGCCGGTCGCCGATCAGCTCGCTTTCGGCAAGATCACAGTTGCGGAAGCCGCACAAAAGCTGGTGGAAGAAGGGAAAACGAAGCTGAAGAGAGGGTGAGGTTCATTCAGAGGCCGCGCCACTGACCGCTCCGTTTTTTGAGAACATCTCCCTCAAATAGAGGGAGATGTTCGGATTGGCAAATACCATAAATCCGTTCTACCCTGATACTTTATTCGTTGATATCGGGCTCGACGAGCTTTGCCAGGTTTCGCAGCGATTCCTGCCAGCCGAGATAGCAGGCTTCCGGCGGAATGACGTCAGGCACGCCTGACTGCGTTATATTCACTTCGGTCCCGACCAGGACCTTCTTCAAGGTCACGGTCACTTCCATTTCACCCGGCAGGTTGGGGTCGTCGAACTTGTCGGTGTAGCGCACCAGCTCGCCGGGAACGAGTTCGATATATTCGCCGCCAAAGGCGTGGCTTTTGCCCGTCGTGAAGTTGCGGAAGGACATTTTGAACGTGCCGCCGACTGTGCCTTCCAGATGATGCACGGTGCAGACGAAGCCGTTGGGCGGAAGCCACTTGGCGAGCGCGTCCGCCTCGATGAATGCGCGATAGACCTTCTCCGGGCTGGTTGCCAAGACGCGGTGCAGGCGTATGGTATTCGGCATGGTTGTGATCCTTCTGAATTGACGAATTGGACGACCTTAGGACGAACGATACCCCAGCAATCCGACATTGGATCGATCTTTTCTTGAAAATAAAATTATTCGGCTCTCACGCCGCGCGCTTTCGGCCGAGATCGGCTTCGCGGAAAATCAGATCGTTACGCCTCTGAAGGCGATTTTCCAGGTCATTCAAAGCAAAAATGCCGGAGCCCTTTCGAGCCCCGGCATCCCCACCGTATTATAGATCGGGCTTATTTCGTTGCGTCAGCCCAGCTCTTGACCAGTTCGTCATAGTTGACGGTGACCGGCTTTTCCTTCTCGTTCGCGATCTTCAACTGCGGAGCGAGATGGCCGTTCTTGACGGCATCGGCGTTCCAGTACTTGAGATCATGCTCTTCGGCGAGCTTCGGACCGATATCGCCCTGCACGCCTGCGCGCTCCAGGCGCTGAAGCACCTTTTCCTGATCCGAGCAAAGTGCGTCCATGGCGCCCTGCGCATCCTTGGCGCCGGATGCGGCATCACCGATAGCCTGCCACCAAAGCTGCGCCAGCTTCGGATAGTCCGGAACGTTGGTGCCGGTCGGCGACCACTGAACACGGGCCGGCGAGCGGTAGAACTCGATCAGACCGCCGAGTTCAGGCGCGCGCTTGGTGAAGCTCTTGTCGCGGATGGTGGATTCGCGAATGAAGGTGAGGCCGATTTGGCTCTTCTTCACGTCTATGGTCTTCGACGTCACGAACTGCGCGTAGAGCCATGCAGCCTTGGCGCGATCGACCGGTGTGGACTTCATCAGCGTCCAGGAACCGACGTCCTGGTAGCCGAGCTTCATGCCGTCCTTCCAATAGACGCCATGCGGCGAGGGAGCCATGCGCCATTTCGGCGTGCCGTCCGCGTTCATGACCGGCAGGCCCGGCTTGACCATGTCGGCGGTAAACGCCGTGTACCAGAAGATCTGCTGGGCGATATTGCCCTGTGACGGAACCGGACCGGATTCCGAGAAGGTCATGCCCTGGGCTTCAGCCGGTGCATAAGCCTTCAGCCAATCGAGATACTTCTGGATGGAGTAGACAGCGGCCGGGCCGTTGGTGTCGCCACCGCGCGCGACGCAGGAGCCGACCGGGCGGGAGTTGGCGTCGACCTTGATGCCCCATTCGTCGACGGGCAGACCGTTCGGCAGGCCCTTGTCGCCGTTGCCGGCCATGGACAGCCAGGCGTCGGTGAAGCGCCAGCCGAGCGACGGGTCCTTCTTGCCGTAGTCCATATGGCCGAAGACCTTCTTGCCGTCGACGTCGCGGCCGGTGAAGAACTGGGCGATATCTTCATAGGCCGACCAGTTGACCGGCACGCCGAGATCGTAGCCGTATTTGGCCTTGAAGTCGGCCTTGTTCTTCGGGTCGTTGAACCAGTCGTAGCGGAACCAATAGAGGTTGGCGAACTGCTGATCGGGGAGCTGATAAAGCTTCTTGTCCGGTGCGGTGGTGAAGCTGGTGCCGATGAAGTCTGAAACGTCGAGACCGGGATTGGTAACGTCCTTGCCTTCGCCTGCCATCCAGTCGGTCAGGTTACGCACCTGCTTGTAGCGCCAGTGGGTGCCGATCAGGTCCGAATCGTTGACCCAGCCGTCATAGAGGTTCTGGCCGGTCTGCATCTGCGTCTGGATCTTTTCGACGACGTCGCCTTCCTGGATGACGTCGTGGGTGACCTTGATGCCGGTGATGGCGGTAAAGGCCGGCGCCAGAACCTGCGATTCATACTGGTGCGTCGTCAGGGTTTCCGAAACGACCTTGATTTCCATGCCCTGGAAAGGCTTGGCCGCATCGACGAACCATTGCATTTCCTTTTCCTGGTCGGCGCGCGAGAGCGTCGAAAGATCGCCGATCTCCTTGTCCAGGAACGCCTTGGCTTCGTTCATGCCGGCGTGGGCCGTACCGGCCAAGGCCAGCAGGGCGACAGCCGTCGTCGTCAAGAGATGTCTTCGCATATATTCCTCCCTACAGGTTGCGAGTGCATTGTCAGACGGCCAGACCCCCCGGCCATCTGTATCGACTTTTCTTACGGCGCCACCTGTCCGGAAATGGGCAAAGGGGCGCGGTAACTCTTTGAAACCGTTAGACCAGGCGGAAAACGCCAATGGCGTAGACCACGGAAATGGCAACCGCCCACCACAGGTTAGGCCCTCCCAGGCCCAGCCACGCGACATGAATGAAGGCGGCGCCGAGCAGCGAGACGAACAGCCGGTCGCCGCGCGTCGTTTCGAAATGCAGGATGCCGACGCGCGGATTGCCGCCGGGCGAGAAATATTCCCAAACGGCCATGCCGAGCAGAAGCAGCAGGATGGTCACGAAGAACAGCACCGTCGGCAGCGTCCAGGCCATCCAGGAGAAATCGGTATTCATGGCGGTTTCCTCTTAGACGCGGCCGAGCGCGAAGCCCTTGGCGATGTAATTGCGGACGAAATAGATGACGAGCGCACCAGGGATGAGCGTCAGCACGCCGGCGGCGGCAAGCAGGCCCCAATCCATGCCGGCGGCGGAGACCGTGCGCGTCATGATGGCTGCGATCGGCTTGGCGTCCGTTGTCGTCAGCGTGCGGGCGATCAACAGTTCTACCCAGGAGAACATGAAGCAGAAGAAGGCCGCGACGCCGATGCCGCTTGCGATCAACGGAATGAAGATCTTCAGGAAGAAGCGCGGGAACGAATAGCCGTCGATATAGGCCGTCTCGTCGATTTCCTTCGGCACGCCGGACATGAAGCCTTCGAGGATCCAGACCGCCAAGGGCACGTTGAACAGGCAGTGCGCCAGCGCCACGGCAATGTGGGTGTCGATGAGGCCGAAGGCCGAATAGAGCTGGAAGAAAGGCAGCGCGAAGACCGCCGGCGGCGCCATGCGGTTGGTTAGCAGCCAGAAGAAGACGTGCTTGTCGCCGAGGAAACGGTAACGCGAGAAGGCGTAGGCCGCGGGCAGGGCGCAGGCAACCGAGATCACCATGTTCATGACGACATAGGTGATGGAGTTGATATAGCCCTTGTACCAGGACGGATCGGTGAAGATGATCGTGTAATTGCGCAGCGTCGGCTGATGCGGATAGAGCGTCAATCCGCTGACGATCTCCTCATTGGTCTTGAAGCTCATGTTGACGAGCCAGTAGATCGGCAGAAGCAGGAAGATAATGTAGAGCGTCGGCACCACCCAGGACCAGCGGCCTTCCTCGCGGTGCCGGCTGACCGGCTGCGTGCCGGTCGTGGCGGTGACGCCGGCGACCGGGGTCGAAGCTGCTGCCACCTTGTTCACGGCGCTATCGCCTGCGGAGGTCATAAGAGGTTTGCCGCTCATCGCGTCGCTCCCGCATCGTAATTGGTCATGACGGTGTAGAAGACCCAGGACAGCAGAAGCACGATCAGGAAGTAGATGAGCGACATTGCCGCCGCCGGGCCGAGATCGAACTGACCGAGGGCCATCTTGACGAGATCGATCGACAGGAAGGTGGTCGAATTGCCGGGGCCGCCGCCGGTGACGACGAAGGGTTCGGTATAGATCATGAAACTGTCCATGAAGCGCAGGAGCACGGCGATCAAAAGCACGCGGTTCATTTTCGGGAGCTGAATGTAGCGGAAGACGGACCAGCGCGAGGCGCCATCGATCTTGGCGGCCTGGTAAAAGGCGTCGGGAATGGAGGCGAGGCCGGCATAGCAGAGCAGCACGACGAGGCTGGTCCAGTGCCAGACATCCATGATGATGATCGTCGCCCAGGCATCGGCCGGATTGGATACGTAGTTGTAGTCGATGCCGAGATTGACGAGGACATAACCCATCAGGCCGATATCGCTGCGGCCGAACACCTGCCAGATCGTCCCGACGACGTTCCACGGGATCAGCAGCGGCAGCGCCATCAACACGAGGCAGACCGGCACGCCGATACCCTTCTTCGGCATATTGAGAGCGATGAAGATGCCGAGCGGCACCTCGATCGCCAGAATGACGAAGGAGAAGATCAGGTTGCGGAACATCGAATCCCAGAAGCGGCTGGAATGAAGAATCTCTTCAAACCACTGTGTGCCCGCCCAGAAGAAGACGTTGTTGCCGAAGGTGTCCTGCACCGAATAGTTCACCACCGTCATCAGCGGGATGACGGCCGAGAAGCCGACCAGTACCAGGACGGGAATGAGCATGAACCAGGCTTTGTTGTTCCAGGTCTTGTCCATGATCAGGCTCCCATCTCGACGCGCCAGGAGTTGGCGTAGATATTGATGCCGGCAGGATCGAAAGCGATGTGCGGTTCGGCCGGCACGGTCTGATCTTCGCCGATGATCGCCGTGATCTCCTGCCCTTGTAGTTTGGCGCGCACCACCTTGCGGCGGCCGAGGTCCTCGACCTTGGTCACGGTCGCCGGCATGCCCTCACGGCCGAGGCGGACGAATTCCGGGCGGATGCCGAGTTCGGTCTTACCCGCCTGGCCATTCACGGGAGCGCCGGGCAATGCGACAGTGCTGCCGGCGAGACGGGCGTTGCGGCCCTCGATCTCTACTGGCATGACGTTCATGCCCGGCGAACCAATGAAATAGCCGACGAAGGTATGGCGCGGCCGCTCGAACAGATCATTCGGCGTGCCGATCTGCACCACCTCGCCGTTGTACATCACCACCACCTTGTCGGCGAAGGTCAGCGCCTCCGTCTGATCGTGGGTGACATAGACCATGGTGAAGCCGAAGCGGCGGTGGAGCTGCTTCAACTGCGAACGCAGCACCCATTTCATATGCGGGTCGATGACCGTGAGCGGTTCGTCGAACAGGATGGCGCTGACATCGGAGCGCACCAGGCCACGGCCGAGCGAGATTTTCTGCTTGGCATCGGCCGTCAATCCCCGCGCCTTGCGATGGGCGCTGTCGGAAAGGCCGATCATCTCGATGATCTCGTCGACCTTGCGCTTCACCTCGGCTTCCGGAACGTGCCGGTTGCGCAAGGGAAAAGCGAGGTTTTCATAGACCGTCATCGTGTCGTAGACGACCGGAAACTGGAAGACCTGGGCAATGTTGCGCTCCTGCGTCGACAGCTTGGTCACGTCCTTGCCGTCGAAGAGGATGCGGCCTTCCGAGGCGCGCACGAGGCCGGAAACGATGTTGAGCAGAGTGGTCTTGCCGCAGCCGGACGGCCCGAGCAGCGCATAGGCGCTGCCGTCCTCCCAGCTATGATGAACTTCCTTCAGCGCATAGTCCGCATCGGATTTCGGATGGTCGTTATAGGCGTGTCTTATGTGGTCAAGGTCGATGCGTGCCATTGGCCGTGTCTCTCCTCAGGCGGCCCGTTGCAGGGCGGGTGTGACGGCGGCGCCGTTGGTGTCGAACACCATGATGTGGCGCGGGTCGATGTAGACATCGATCGCGTCGTCGACATCGATGTCCTCGACGCCCTGGGTCAGCATGACCCAGCGCCGATCGGCGAAATCGATGTGGATGAAGCTTTCCGAACCGGTGATTTCGGTCACCATCACCCTGGCAGGTGCTGCGACCGCCTCGGATGTCTGCGGCTTCAGCGCCAGATGATGCGGCTGGAAGGCGATGGTGTAGGGGCCGTCCGGCTGGGCTTCGAGGCCCTGCGGTACGGGCAGGCTCATATTACCGTTCAACACGAACAGATTGCCGCGCTTGTCGAGCGAGATCGTGTTCAGCGGCGGATCGGCGAAGGTGACGGCAGTGATCAGGTCTTTCGGCTTGCGGAAGACATCGATCGTCGGTCCGAACTGCGTGATCCTGCCTTCCGACAAGGTGGCGGTATTGCCGCCCAGAAGCAGAGCTTCCGAGGGTTCGGTCGTGGCGTAAACGAAGATGGCGCCGGATTCGGCGAAGATTTTCGGCAATTCGGCGCGCAGCTCTTCGCGCAGCTTATAATCGAGATTGGCGAGCGGCTCGTCGAGCAGCACCAGGCCGGCATTCTTGACGATGGCGCGGGCTAGAGCCGTGCGCTGCTGCTGGCCGCCGGAGAGGCTGAGCGGCAGGCGGTCAAGGAAGGGACCGAGCCGCAGGAGATCGGCCGCTTTCTTCACTTCGCGGTCGATCGTCGCCGCATTGACGCCGCGCAGGCGCATCGGCGATGCGATATTGTCGTAAACGGTCATGGCGGGGTAATTGATGAATTGCTGGTAAACCATCGCGACGTTGCGGCGTTGCACGGGCACGCCCGTAACATCGGCGCCGTCGACGTGGATCGTGCCCGAAGTCGGCTTGTCCAGCCCGGCCATCAGACGCATCAGCGACGTCTTGCCCGAAAGTGTCGGTCCGAGGAGGACATTCAACGAGCCGCGCTGCAGCGTCAGGTTCGTTTCGGCGATGTGCATTTCGCCGCCGACCGCCTTCGACACATTTCTAAGTTCAAGCACGATATGCTCCTTCCGTGCGTCGTATGGCGACGCTGCGACGGATTGCTGGCCGTAAGGCCTGTTTATTGCCCATTGGGTAACGATCCGGAGGATATGACCCCGCCCCGATCGCTTATGTCTTCACTGAGCGATGCCTGTTGCCAAATTGACTCGGGCACCGACACCGAAAGCCGCGCCCTTTCGACAGATTCGGGCGCGGCGTGATGGTCGTGGGGAAACGAATTGCGTCAATCCGGATGCCAGGAATTCGCGATGGCGCAAATCATGGCGAATACGGTTCGGAACGCGTGTAGCGGACGCCTGCATCTCGCTTGGAAGGATGCGGCAAGCGCACTCGACGCGACTGCGGCTCGCACCGCAATCAATGACATCCGTGACGTCGATTTGAGTTTTGGACAATTGTATCTCCCCTCGTTTCGATTTCCACCCCTCACGCGAAAACCGAAACTAGAATGACGATAAATGAAGATAAAGGAATGTCAAACGAAAATTGGGTTAGCTGCAATTTCCGGCCGAAACCGTATCGGGGCACATGCTTTTAACTGCAATATACTCGCTTGCTCGGCATCGAGAATGGCCCTGAAATCCGCCCCGATTGCGAAAAGCCGAGGCGGCGATTTTGTGACGTATGCCCGGCTTTCACTCTATAAATAGGTCGAAAAATCAGGCGGAAAAGTCGCGATTGTCCTCGGCGAGATAGCGCCTGGCCTTTTCGGGAATGAGATCGACGCCCTTACCGGGCTGGTCGATGACTTCGATGAAGCCGTTCTTGGCGATTACCTCCGGTAGTCCTTCGATGGTGTCGTGCCAATGGTCCGGATCGCTAATCGTGTATTCGAAAGCCATAAAGTTCGCGGGAAGCGTGGCCGAAACCTGAAGCTGACCAGTATCAGAGTACTCTAAAGCCAGTTGATGCGCTTCAGCACCCAGAGGGTCGCAATCGAGCTTACCGTGACGAAGACGACGATGATGACGAAGGCCCAGGTGTCGTTGACGCCGGGAATGCCGCCGACATTCATGCCGAAGAGACCGGCCACGACGCTTGGCGGTAAAAGCAGGGCGGCGAGGGCGGCGAGGCGGTTGGAGTTGCGGGCGATGCGTTCGCTGATGACGGTCGACAAGTCGTCGTGCAGGATGCTGGTACGGTCGCGGATGGCGTCGAGATATTCGATATAGCGCATCAGCTTGTCGATGACTTCGCGCATGCGCAGCTTATCCCGCTCGGCAAGCCAGGGCGCATCGTCGTGCTCGATGCGGTTCAGCGCGTCGCGCTGCGGGGCGAGATAACGGCGAAGCTGTACGGCCCGCCGGCGTAGCAGCTTCAGACGTTCGCGCACCTGGCCGGCTTCGCCGTGGAAGATCAGTTCGTCGAGTTCGTCCACCTCTTCGTCCATGGCGTCGAGCACGGGTTCGAGGTCGCGCACCAACTTGTCGCCGATGAGGGCGAGGAGGTCGCCGGTGCGCTGCGGTCCCTTTTTCTTCTCCAGCGACAGACGGATATCGCGGAGCGCCGTGATGTAATGGCCGCTGTCGCGGAGCGAAACGATGCGCTCGCCATCGACCCAGAGATGTATGGGCACAAGGTCGATATCGTCGGGTTTCTGCGTCGCGCCATCCGGCGACGTGGCGCAGACGCCGCGCAGGATGATCAACAGCCCGTCGCCCACCGGTTCGACGCGAGGGCGGGAATCTTCTTCGAGCAGGGCTTCGATGACGAAGGGGTCGAAGCCGCTTTTGTGTGTAACCCAGTCGGCTGCGGCGGGGTGGTCGCGCTCGAGATGCAGCCAGGTCACGCCCTCTCCGTGTTTCCAGGTGCTGACCTCGTCCATGCAGAGCTGCTTGCAGCCGCCATGTCCGTCGAGCTGGGAGGCGAAACGCAAACCCGGTTCTGTGCCGTAACTGACTGTCGAGGTCTTCGATACTTCGCCTTGACCCATCCATCCCCCATGACAGCAAAAAGCGCAAGCAGCACAGGTATTTGCGGCGTGCTGGCAGCATTTTATCAGTTCGGGTCCGGGTGGCAAGATGAGATGGATACAGAGGTCGTCCCCTCTCCCCGTCAAAACGGGGAGAGGGCTAGGGTTAGGGGCAATGCTTGCTCCGAAGGGGCAGGCGCCCTCAGCGCGCTGCCCAGTTGGCGCCGCGGCGGAAGATGGTTTTCATCTGCGGCACGTTGAATTCCTTGGCCTGGTGGCCGAGCGCGGAATAGAAGACGCGGCCCTTGCCGTATTTGCGCTTCCAGGCAACCGGCATGACGACGCCGTCGATCCAGTAGGCGTGATCGCCGGTGAAGGTGGTAGTCGCCAGCACCTCGTTCGACGGGTCGACATGCATGTAATATTGCTCCGACGTGTAGGGGAAATCGGTGATCCCCTCCATGACCGGGTCGTCCGGGCGTGTGATATTGACCGTGTAATCGATGATGTTGCCGGGATGGGCGACCCATTGGCCGCCGATGATGAACTGATACTCGACGCTTTCGCGGAAGCTGTCGCCAGCGCCACCATGATAGCCGGCAATGCCGACGCCGCTTTCGATCGCATCGGCAAGGTTCTTCACCTCTTCCTTCTCGATCTTCGACATGGTGACGATCGGCACGATCAGGCTGAGATCGTGGATCGAGGGATCGGCGAAGGCTTCGGTGCTGTTTTCGAGGTAGACCTTGAAGCCGTCCTCTTCCAGCATGTCGCGGATGATATGGGCGCATTCCTGCGGTTCGTGGCCGCTCCAGCCGCCCCAGACGATAAGTGCTTCCCGCATGATAATCCTCCTGAAATTGTGCGATTAGCGGCCGATCTGTCCATCCACCAGGGAGTCGGACAGAGCGGCCGGACGCTCCGTTTGCGTCGTGATGGTGACCGTGCGCCCGCTGTCGGAGGCCGTCTGGAAGGCTTCCATAACTTCGAGCACATGCAGCGCGAGGCTGCCATTGGCGCGATGCGGACGGTTCGAGCGGATGGCATGCGCCATGTCGGCAACGCCGAGCGAGCGGTAGTTGCCATCGGCATAGGGCGCTGTGATCTCACATTCGGCAAATTCGCCGCCCTTCTTCAGGAACTCCACCGGGCCGCCGAAACGGTTCGGATCGGGCACGATCAGCGTGCCTTCGGTACCGTAGACTTCGAGCGGTACATGCTTGTGGCCGGCGACATCGAAGCTCATGCCGATCTGGACGACCGCGCCATTGGCAAACGCCATGACGCCGGCGACATGCGTCGGCACATGCACGGGGATGTGCTCGCCGTTGCGCGGCTCGCTAGTGATGATGCGCTCCTTGCGCGGCGTGACGGCAAAGCCGGCGACCTGGGAGATGGGGCCAAGCAGGTTGACGAGATCCGTGATGTAATAGGGACCCATATCGAGCATCGGGCCACCGCCGACTTCATAATAGAAAGCCGGATTCGGATGCCAGCGTTCGTGGCCAGGGCACATGAAGGTGGCGGTGCCGCCGACCGGGATGCCGATGGCACCTTCGTCGATGATGGCACGCGCCGTCTGGTGGCCGCCGCCGAGGAAGGTATCGGGGGCTGCGCCGATGCGCAGGCCCTTGGCGGCCGCTGCATCAGCAAGCTTTTTGCCTTCGGCGAAATTGATGCCGAGTGGCTTTTCCGAATAGGTATGTTTGCCGGCGTCCAGCGCCTGCAGACCAACGGCGACGTGCGCCTTCGGGATCGTGAGGTTGACGATGATCTCGATCGAGGGATCGGCGAGCAAGACCGCAATATCGACTGCCTTCAGGCCGAATTCGGCAGCTTTTGCCTCGGCGAGCTCGCGATTGAGGTCGGCCACACCTTTGATGTCGAGAATGGGAAAGGATTTCATGGCGGTGAGATAGGCGCCGGAAATGTTTCCGCAGCCGATAATGCCGATGCCGACCTTGTTCATAGGTTTCCTCCAGATGAATTGTCTTTGGCTGTCCTGGAGCGGTTCAGCGTTTCACGGATTCGCTGAACCGCTCCATCCTATTGTTTCGATGCAATTCCGGACGGAAAACCGCTTGCGCACTTTTCCTGGAATTGCTTTGGGGATCAGAGGGCCGGTGCCGGTCCCGTCGTTCCCCAGGGCGATTCGTAGAGTTCGCGCAGCGCCACGACCGCGGCGCCCTGCGCCCAGGTCTCGTCGGTCGACTGGTCGAAAACGAGTTCGGTCACGCCTTTGATCGATGGCGGGATCGCCAGCGAATAGGCCTCCCGCAGGCTGTCGAGAAAGGGCTGGCCGAGCGCCAGGCTCGAACCGACCAGAATGACGCGCGGCGGAGCAAACAGCGTGACGATATTGGCGAGCGCCATGCCGCAGGCTTCGCCGGCGCGGATTGCTGCATTGATCAGCGCGTTGTCTTCGGCGTCGATCAGTGTCTTGGCATGGGCCATGCCGCGACCGAGGCGGATAGCTTCGGCAAAACGGCCGCTCGGCTGATCGCCGAGAATGGCACTTTCGCCGGCAAGGCTTGCCAATCGGATAATGCCCTGTGGCCCCATGCCGAGCACGAGATCACCGAGATTGTGGCTGAGGCCGCCGGCGCCGCGAAAGAGCTGGCCGCCATGCAGAACGCCAAGCCCCAGCGTCTGTTCCAACGACACGAGCACCATGTCGTCCAGGTCTCTCGCCTTGCCGAACCAGTGATGCGCCAGCGTGATGGCATGCGCATCGCTTTCGACAATGGTGGTCACGCCCAGCCGCTCGGACATTTCCTTGGCGAAATCGACGCCGGTTTCGCGGAAGATCGGGCTGGTGCGGACATGGCCGGTACGGTGTTCGACGACGCCGGGCAGGCCGAGGCAGACGGAATCGATCTCGTCCAGAGCCAGGTTGGCATCGACGACGCAGCGGCGCACGCCATCCTCAATGAGATCGGCGATGACGCCGATCGGCTGCCGGTCGACGCGGAGCGCCAGCGTCAGCGTTGACAGAACTTCGCCGCGAAAGTCGGTGACGACGAAGACCATGCGGTTGGCGGCGATTTTCGCGCCGACGACGCGCGCGGCGTCCGGATTGAGCTCCAGCATGACGCGGGGCCGGCCTCGGGCGGCGGCCTCGCGCAGGTCGCCTTCGGTGCGCGCCAGGATCAGCCCATCATCCAGCAACGATGCGGTGATCGCCGAGACTGTCGTGGTCGAAAGCTGGGTGCGGTCGCTGATTTCGATACGTGCGATGGAGCCCGCCCGCCGGATCGTGTCCAGCACATTGAAGCGGTTTATCGCCCGCATAAGCTCGGGATCTGCTGTTTTCATGAGAATGGTGCCGAATGATGGACCCGCTCGGCTGCGGCCTGATATTTTTAACGGAATGCGAATTAAATAACCTATGGTCATCGCCCAATGTCAAGCCGTTTTGCGGGTAATCTGCCAAAATTTAACGATGGTGGTTGACATTTCAGCAAAGCTCCGTTGAATTATTCCGCATAAGGGAAAAAATATTTGAGGCTCTTGGTTCCCTTGGGAGGAGAAAATCATGATCCATCTACGTGGGGCCAAGGCCCTTCGCATCGCCGCTATTGCTGCAACCACCGGGCTGACGATTCTCGCAGGTGTGTCGAGCGCTGCCGCCGACACGGTCGTCAAATGGCTGCATCTGGAAACCGATCCGAATTATGTCGCCGTTTGGCGCAAGATCGCGGATCAGTATGAGGCCAAGCATCCCGGTACGAAGATCGAGATGCAGTTCCTGGCCAATGAGGCCTTCAAGGCCAAGCTGCCGACACTGCTGCAATCGAAGGACGCGCCCGATTTCTTCTTTAGCTGGGGCGGTGGCGTGCTGAAGCAGCAGCAGGCGACGGGCACGCTGATGGACCTGACTGCGGCGATGAATGCCAAGGATGGCGCCTGGGTGAAGAGCTATAATCCCGCGGCGGTGAAAGGCCTGACGTTCGACAACAAGATCAGCGCCGTGCCCTATAAGCTCGGCACGGTTTCCTTCTTCTACAATAAGGCCTTGTTCGCCAAGGCCGGCGTCGATGCTAGCGCCATCAAGACCTGGGACGATTATCTGGCCGCGGTCAAGAAGCTCAAGGCTGCCGGCATTGCGCCGATCGCCGGCGGCGGCGGTGAGAAGTGGCCGATCCACTTCTACTGGAGCTATCTGGTGATGCGCGACGGCGGTCAGCAGGTCTTCAACGATGCCAAGAACGGTAAGGGCAACGGTTTCAACGATCCGGCGATCATCAAGGCGGGCGAGCAGCTTGCCGAACTCGGAAAGCTCGAACCCTTCCAGCCCGGTTATCTCGGCATCACCTGGCCGCAGGCGCTTGGCGTCTTTGGTGACGGCAAGGCTGCGATGATCCTCGGCTTCGAAAATACGGTTGCCAACCAGCGCACCAATGCCGGCGACGCTAAGGGCCTGGCGGATGACAATATCGGCCGCTTCGCCTTCCCGGCCGTGACCGGTGGCGCCGGCCTTCCGACCGATACGCTCGGTGGCTTGAACGGCTGGGCCGTCACCAAGAAGGCCCCACCGGAAGCACTCGATTTCCTTGCCTATCTGACCAATGCCGAGAACGAGCGTACCTTGGCGCAGGCCGGCATGATCGTCCCGGTCGCTGTCGGCGCCGAAGATGGTGTCAAGGGTCCGCTGATGCACGAAGCCGCCGACCAGTTGGCGCATTCGACCTGGCACCAGAACTTCTTTGACCAGGATCTCGGCCCCTCGGTCGGCCGCGTCGTCAACGATGTGGCTGTTGGTATCGTCTCCGGCCAGATTTCGCCAAAGGATGGAGCGCAGCAGGTTCAGGACTCATTCGAACAGGACCAGCTCTAGCGCCATCCGGCGCCGGCCTCTCCCTTGCGCCGGCGCCGGTTTTTCTTTGAATTACAATCGTCGAGACCGCCCATGACCGATGTCAGCGCCACGACCGCCATGCCTTCCATCGCAAGAGCGAGGCCCACAGCGAAGCGAAAATCGCCCGCCGCGCGCGGCCGTCTGCCCGTCATTCTACTGTTCCTGCCGCCGGCGCTGCTGCTCTTCACCATCTTCGTCATCCTGCCGATGGGGGAAGCGGCCTGGTACAGCCTTTATCGCTGGAACGGCTATGGCCCACCGACCGAGTTCGTGGGCCTGCGCAATTTCCAGGTTCTCTTCAAGAACGACGCCTTCCTGACGTCGCTGAAGAACAATGCACTGATCATTCTGGTTTCGATCGCCATCCAGGTGCCGCTCGCCATCTGGCTGGCGACGATGCTGGCGCATCGTATTCGCGGCGTCGTGCTCTTCCGACTGATTTTCTTCCTTCCCTATGTGCTGGCCGAAGTGGCCGCCGGCCTGATCTGGCGCTTCGTTTATGACGGCGACTACGGCCTGTTCGCCGCGATCGCGCATTTCCTCGGCACCCCGACGCCCTACGTGCTCGCCGACAAGAATCTGGCGATGTATGCCGTGCTTGGCGTGATCGTGTGGAAATATTTCGGCTTTCACATGATGCTGTTCATCGCCGGCATGCAGTCGCTCGACAAGAGCGTGCTGGAGGCGGCCGAGATTGATGGCGCCACCGGCTGGCAGAAGTTCCGCTACGTGACGCTGCCGTTGCTCGGCTCGACGCTGCGCCTTTCCGTCTTCTTCGCGGTGGTGGGATCGCTGCAGCTTTTCGACATGATCATGCCGCTCACCGGCGGCGGCCCGTTCAACTCGACGCAGACGATGGTGACCTTCCTCTACAATTTCGGCGTCACGCGCATGCAGGTCGGCCTCGGCAGCGCTGTCGGCGTCGTGCTGTTCGTGATCTGCGTCACCCTCGCCTTCGGCTACAAACGGATATTTATGCGCAATGACTGATATGGCCTCATCCGTTCGCATGACCACCGGCACGAAGATCTATCTCTATGTGTCGCTGACCATCATCGCCGCCATCGTTTTGATCCCGCTTTTGACGACCGCGCTCGGCGGCTTCAAGACGCTCGGCGATCTCCGCACCAATCCTTTCGGCCTGCCGGCCGAGTGGCATTTCGAGAATTATACCGGCATCCTGTTTGGCGACCGCTACTGGCGGCAGATGATGAATTCGCTGATCATCGCTGTGCTGACCGTGTTCCTGACGCTGTCGGTCTCGGCGATGGCCGCCTTCGCCTTCGCGCATGTGAAGTTCTTCGGCTCGAACTTCCTGCTGAACTATTTCCTCATCGGGCTGATGTTTCCGGCGGCCACCGCCATCCTGCCGCTCTTCATCCGCATCCGCGATCTTGGCCTGCTCAATACCTATTGGGGCGTGGTGTTGCCGCAGGTGGCTTTCGGCCTTGGTATGAGCATCCTGCTCTTCCGGAACTATTTTAGAAACCTTCCGGAAGAATTGTTCCAGGCAGCATTTGTCGATGGTTGCGGCTATATCCGCTTTTTCTGGCATATCTCGCTGCCGCTCTCGCGGCCGATCATCGCGACCGTCAGCATCATTTCCTTCGTCGGCAGTTGGAACAGCTACATCCTGCCGCTGATCATGCTGAATTCGGATTCGATCTATCCCTGGCCGCTCGGCATGATGGTCTATAGCGGCGAATTCGGCACGGAATGGGAGCTGGTGCTTGCCTTCATCACGCTGACCATCCTGCCCACCGTCATCGTCTTCTTCCTGGCGCAGAAGCACATCATTGCCGGCCTTACCGCCGGCGCCGTGAAATCCTGAGCCTTATTGGAGCACAAACAAATGGCATCCGTCGAACTGCACAACATCCACAAGGCCTATGGGGCGCTGACCGTCATTCACGATATCTCGCTGGCGATCGAAGACGGCGAGTTCATCGCGCTCGTCGGCCCCTCCGGCTGCGGCAAGTCCACGCTGCTGCGAATGATCGCCGGGCTTGAGGAAATCACCGATGGCGACGTGTCGATCGGTGGGCAGGTGGTCAATGCCATGACGCCGCGCGAGCGCAACATCGCCATGGTCTTCCAGTCCTACGCGCTTTATCCGCATATGACGGTCGCCGAGAACATGGGCTTCAACCTGAAGCTCTCAGGCGAGGCCAAGCCGGTGATCGAGCAGCGGGTCAACGAGGCCGCGCGCATGCTGGACCTGACAAAGTTGCTCGACCGCAAGCCGGCGCAGCTTTCGGGCGGCCAGCGCCAGCGCGTCGCCATGGGCCGCGCCGTGGTGCGCAACCCTGCCGTCTTCCTGTTCGATGAGCCGCTCTCCAATCTCGATGCGAAGCTGCGCGTGCAGATGCGCTCGGAGATCAAGGCGCTGCATCAGAAGGTGCAGACCACTTCGATCTACGTCACCCACGATCAGATCGAGGCGATGACGCTTGCCGACCGCATCGTTGTGCTGAACCAGGGGAAGATCGAGCAGCAGGGCACGCCGATCCAACTTTATCGCCAGCCGGCCAATCTCTTCGTTGCCGGCTTCATCGGCTCGCCGGCGATGAATTTTCTCGACGGTGTGGTTGAAGGCGTCGATGGCACCCCTGCAGTGCGGCTGAGGGATAGCACGCCGGTGCGCATCGCTGGCGAACGCAAGGTGAAGTCCGGGCAAAGCGTGAAGATCGGCCTTCGGCCGGAACATCTGAGCTTAACGGGCAATGGCTCGCCGCTCACCGGCCAGACCTTGCTGGTCGAGCCGACGGGCGCACAGACGCATGTGCTGTTCGATCTGGCTGGCGAGCAGGTTACGGCCGTCGTCGACGGTGAGGCTCCGGTTCGTTATGGCGAACAACTGAAGGTCACCGTCAATGCCGATCAGGTCTACGTTTTCGACAGCGGAAGCGGGCTTGCTCTTTAGAGCTTTCACGCAATTCCGGACGGAAAACCGCTGCGCACTTTTCCTGGAATTGCTTTAGGCATCAACGTTAATGGCGTCGACCCGATCCGGGTAGAAGGCCATGTAATCCTTGATCTGGCTTACCGAGGCGTGGGGATTTTCGTAGGTCCAGACAGCGTTCACCGAGCGCTCGCCGCCGACGGGGATGCTGTAATAGGAGCAATCGCCCTTGAAGGGACAGTAGGTGGCATGGTCGGTTCTCTGGAGCGCCGACATGTCGACATCCTTGCGCGGCACGTAGATGACGGCCGGATAGGAGGCTTCCTTCAGGGACAGCGCGTCATGGGTATCGGCAATGACCTTGCCGGCAACCGAAACGGTGACATGGGCACGTTTGTTCTCGATCGTGATGGGATGATCGGGACCGGGAATCTTGACCAGCTTTTCGGACATTCTTGCTCTCCTCAGCTTTGCTGAATGTCAGGTGAGATTGGTTCTGCCGTGCTTATGTGCCTGGCCCCTCACCCCAACCCTCTCCCCGCATTGCGGGGAGAGGGGGCTCTACGGTGATTAAGGCGCTTCCGCCCCAATGAAGCAGCGCGCTATTTTGCGCTGTCGTCCCCTCTCCCCGCTGGCGGGGAGAGGGCTAGGGTGAGGGCCCCCAGGCACATAAGCGGCGACAGCAAGAAACTCGCCTGACGATCTCAGTTCAAAAGCATATAGGAAGCATCCTGCCGATTATCAGGCCCCCTGCGGCTTCAGCGCTTTCGGTGCACCCCAGCGCAGGCCGTCCATCAGCAGGCGGACGAGGCGGCGGGAGCGGTCGTGCCACTCCGGCGAATTGGGCATGGAATAGGTGCCGGACAGGGCATGCAGCACGTCGGTGCTGTCGACGTCGGCGCGGATCGAGCCGTCGGCCACTGCCCGTTCGATCAGGCCGCGGAGCGCGATTGGTACCATGCCGTAGCTGTCGGCGAAGAGTTCGGAATTGCTGTTGAGCAGGATGCGCAGGCTGTCGGCCATGCCGCGTTTGGTGGCGATATAGCCGACGAAGCGGTGCATCCATTCTTCCAGCGCTTGATCCGGCGCGCGTTCGCGCGAAAGCTCTTCGGCCGCATTGCAGAGCACCTCGACCTCATGGCGATAGACGACTTCGACTAGATGTTCGCGGGTTGGAAAATGACGGTAGAGCGTACCGACGCCGACACCTGCGCGGCGCGCAATGTCTTCGAGCGAGGCGGCGGTGCCGTGGTTGGCGAAGGCTTGCGCCGCGACTTCGATGAGCTTGTCGCGATTGCGGCGTGCATCCGCGCGTAGAGTTTTTGCGCCTGGCGGCGTGTCGTCCTTCAGCTCTGACGATGGCCTCGAAGCCAATTTTCGCTCCATGCGGATTGCGACTTGACGATATCCGACAAGTCTCTAGGATAATAAACGGAGGCGCCTCCGTTTAATCTGGAGTACCAGAGGATTGTTATCGCATAATGGGCCAGGATGCCATTGCCGTCTGATCGGAGGATCGAAGACGGTGAAAGAGCGGCCCTCCCCGGCGTCCCGCCACAAGCCGCACGCGCCGGCAAAAGCGCTGTAGCCTGATTACCTGGCGCCGGCCGGGCTGACGTCAAGAGCTGATGTCACGGCTGGCAGATCCTGACGATTGCAAAAGATGATGACCCGAACAGGGAGTGAGCTGATGACTACCGTCTATCTCGATATCAACGGACACGAGCACGAGCTTTCGCTCGATCCGCGTGTCACGCTTCTCGATGCTCTTCGCGAGCATCTCTGTCTGACCGGCACCAAGAAGGGCTGCGACCAGGGCCAATGCGGTGCCTGCACCGTCCATGTCGACGGCGAACGTGTGCTCTCCTGCTTGACGCTGGCTGCTCAGGCCGAAGGCCGCAAGGTCACGACGATCGAAGGGCTGGCGGCGGAAAACGGCGATCTGCATCCGGTCCAGGCCGCGTTCCTGGAACATGATGCCTTCCAATGCGGTTATTGCACGCCGGGACAGATCATGTCGGCGGTCGCTTGCATCCGCGAAGGCCATGCCGGTTCCGATGATGAAATCCGCGAATATATGGCCGGCAATCTCTGTCGGTGCGGTGCCTATCCGCACATCGTTGCCGCCGTGCGCGAAGCAGCGGAGGCCGCCCAATGAAGGCCTTTTCCTATCTCCGCGCCGGCTCGGTCGATGAGGTCCGGCAAGCCGCTGCCTCTTCCGCCACCATGCTGCTTGCCGGCGGCACGACGTTGCTCGATCTCGCCAAATGCGGCGTTGCCGAGCCCGAGACGGTGGTGGATATCAGCCATCTTGCTGGCCTCGATGCCATCTCCCTGACCGATCAGGGTGTTACGATCGGTGCGCTCGCCAAGATGAGCCGTGTCGCCGACGATGCCAATATCAAGGCGCAGTTCCCGGCCGTTTCGGAGGCGCTGTCGCTTGCGGCCTCGGCGCAGATCCGCAACATGGCGACGATCGGCGGCAATCTGATGCAGCGCACGCGCTGTCCCTATTTCCGCGATCCGGCGACCTTCGCCGCCTGCAACAAACGCGCGCCCGGTTCCGGCTGCTCGGCAATCGGCGGCGTCACGCGCAATCATGCGGTTCTCGGCACGAGCGAGGCCTGTATCGCCACCAATCCCGGCGATCTGGCGGTTGCTCTGGTGGCCTTCGATGCGGTCGTGCATCTCGGCAGCCGTCAGGTCGCGATCGATGATTTCTTCCTTTTGCCGGGAACGACGCCCGACCGGGAACATGCGATCGAGCCGGGCGAGATGATTACGGCGATCACCATTCCGGCCTCCGACGCTGCACACCGCTCGACTTATCTCAAGGTGCGCGACCGGCAGTCCTACGAGTTCGCGGCGGCCAGCGCCGCCGTCGGGCTTGAACTGGAGGCAGATGGCAGGACGATCCGGGATATCAGGGTGGCGCTTGGCGGTGTCGCCACCAAGCCCTGGCGTGCCCGCGCCGTCGAAAAAGCATTGAAAGGCCAGGTGCTCGATACGGCTGCTGTGAAGCGCGCCAGCCTGCTCGCTGTCCAAGGCGCCGTCTATCATGGCGGCAATCACTACAAGATTACGCTTGCGCCGCGTGTCGTCGAGCGCGCCATCCTGACGATGGGAGAAATGGCATGACCATCATGGAAACCAGAAAACATGGCGCTGCCGATGGCGCGCTCGGCGGGCGGCTGTCCCGCCTGGACGGAACCGCGAAGATCAAAGGCGAGGCCGACTATGCGGCCGAGCGCGATCTCGAGGGGCTGACCCATGCGGTGATGGTGCAAAGCACGATTGCCGCCGGTCGCATGACTGGCATCGATACGGCGGCGGCGGAGGGAGCGCCGGGCGTTCTGCTGGTGCTGACGCCGGACACGATGCCGGATCTGAATTCACCGACCACCTGGCTCGACACCCCCGGCCCGGAAGGCCCGTATCGGCCGCTTGTCAGGGAGATTACCTATAGCGGCCAGCATGTCGCCATCGTCGTTGCCGAAACCTTCGAGCAGGCGACAGCCGCGGCGGCACTGGTCAAGGTCACCTATGAGGAAGCTCCGGCGATCTTCAGCCTTGAAGATCCGAAGGGTGGCGAGGGTTTCCCGATCGATCCGATGACCAGGGAGTGGGGGGATGCCGCAGCGGCCCTGGCCGCAGCACCGGTCAAGATCGAAGCCGAATACAAGACGCCGCGGGAATACAACGTGCCGATCGAGCCGCATGGGCTGATCGCCAAATGGGATGGCGACATGCTGACCCTCTGGGAGCCAAGCCAGTGGATCGACGGCATGGCGCGCACCTATGCGGAGTGGTTCGGCATTCCCTTCGAGAATGTGCGGATGATCTCGCCCTATATCGGTGGCGGCTTCGGCTCAAAGGCGCTGGCATTGCCGCATGGCGCTGTTGGTGTCATGGCGGCGAAGCTGCTCGGCCGTCCGGTGAAGCTGGTCATCACCCGGCCACAGACCTTCACCTCCTTCGGTGGCCGGCCTTGCACGCGCCAGAGGATTGCGCTTGGCGCGACCAAGGACGGCAGGCTCACCTCCATCATCCATACCAGCGCCAACGAGACTTCGATCGGCGACGTGGCAGTTGAGCCATTGGGTGTCGTAACCTCGCTCATGTATGCGACGCCCAATCTCTCGTCGCGGCAGAACATTGTGGCGGTGAACACCGTCAAGCCCGGCGCATTGCGTGCCCCCGGCGAAAATCCGAGCGCCTGGGGTATCGAGAGCGCTATGGATGAGCTCGCCTACACGCTCGGCATGGACCCGCTGGAAATCCGGCTCAAGAACTATGCCGAGCGGGATCAGGAAGCCGACAAGCCCTGGTCGACAAGGCAATTGCGCGAGGCTTTCGAGGCTGGGGCCAAGGCTTTCGGCTGGGCGAAGCGCTCGCATGCGCCGCGCTCCATGCGCGACGGCAAGCATCTGATCGGCTGGGGGGTGGGCGCCGGCACCTATCCGGTGCGCCGCACGCCGGGTGAAGCGCTGGTGCGCATTCTTGCCGACGGCTCGGCGGAAGTGGCGAGCAGCGGCATCGACATGGGCCAGGGCACCTATACGATCCTGGCGCAGACGGCGGCCGAAACGCTCGGCATCCCGGTCGAACAGGTCCGCGTCAAACTTGGCGATTCCGCCCTGCCGCGGGCGCCCGTCGCCGGCGGATCGCAGCTTGCCAACCTGATGACCGGCGCCGTTTACAAGGCAGCGGTCGCCGCCCGCGATGAGCTGGTGGGACTGGCGATCAACGATCCCAATTCTCCGCTTCGTGATCTGCAGGCCAATACGCTGACCGTTTCGGAAGGCCGCATTCTGCCGCCGCGCGATGGTGGCGACGGCATCGCCATTGCCGAGCTTCTGCGGCAGATCGGCCGTGACAAGATCGAGGTGCTGCGTAACACACTGCCAGAAGACAAGCAGAGCAATGCGGATCACTATCGCAACTTCTCGACCATCGCGACCATGCTGTCGCCCACGGACGGCGACTATTCGATGCATAGCTGGTGCGCGCACTTCATCGAGGTGCGCGTCGATGAGGATTTCGGCACCGTGCGCGTCTCGCGCGTCGTCTCGGCGCTCGATTCCGGCCGGCTCTACAATCCCAAGCTTGCCGAAAGCCAGTGGAAGGGCGGCATCATCATGGGCATCGGCCAGGCGCTGCTGGAAGAGGGCATCGTCGATGAGCGCTTCGCCCGTGTCATCAATAATAACCTCGGCGACTATCTCGTGCCGACCAATGCCGATATTCCCGACATCGAAGTGATCTCGGTCGGGATTCCCGATACGCACGCCTCCGTGCTCGGCGGTAAAGCGGTCGGCGAACTGGGTATCGTCGGTGTGGCGCCGGCAATTGCCAATGCGGTTTTCCACGCGACGGGCAAGCGGATACGCGAGCTGCCGATTACGCTGGAGAAGCTGCTGTAATTTTGAGGGATTTTGGGGATGGTCGGGCGAGGCCGCTGTTGACGTGGTCTTGTGCCCGGCCCCTCACCCTAGCCCTCTCCCCGCTCGCGGGGAGAGGGGACGACGCTACACTTCCAGTGACGCAATGACGCCGGTCAAAAGCGTGTCATATCCTCAGCTTGTTTTTGACAGCCGATGATTGCTGTCACTAGACTGGCTTCTGATTATGGGAGGCCGGTCGGAGGTTGGCTGGCTGTGAGGAACAGGGCGGAGCATCATGAGCCAGTATGATATTCTCGATCAGCGCTTCAAGGCGCTGATCAACGGGTCTGCGCAATTGGAGCAGTTGTGGACGGGCGGGCGTTGGACCGAGGGACCCGTCTATGTGCCGGCCGCGCGCCATGTCGTGTGGTCCGATATCCCGAACGACCGAATCCTGCGCTATGACGAGGTAACGGGCGCAGCCGGCGTCTTCGAGAGCCCTGTCGGTTATCACAACGGCCACACGCTCGATTTCGAAGGTCGTATCATCGCTTGCGAGCATGGACGTCGGCGTGTCAGCCGGCTTGATCATGACGGCCGCTGGCGGCCGCTTGCCGAGCACTTCGACGGCAAGCGGTTGAACTCGCCGAACGATGTCGTCGTAAGGTCGGATGGCTCGATCTGGTTCACCGATCCCACCTACGGGATCGACAGTGAATATGAGGGCTTTGCCGCACCGTCCGAAATCAACGCGTCCAACGTCTACCGCATCGATCCGGCCGATGGAGCGGTGACGCTGGTTGCCAGGGACCGCGTCAAACCGAACGGTCTTGCCTTTTCCCCGGATGAAAGCGTACTTTATGTCTCCGACACCGGCGGTACGCATGTGCCCGGCCTGCCGCCGACGATCACGGCCTATTCGGTCAATCCGGACGGGCGCAGCCTCAGTGAGGGGCGTGTTTTCGCCACTTGCGAAATCGGCCTGTTCGACGGTTTCCGGGTCGATCGCCACGGCAACATCTTTGCCTCCAGCGGTGATTCCGTTCGGGTTTACGCGCCGGATGGCACGTTGATCGGCCGCATTCTCATTCCCGAGGTCGTATCAAACCTCTGCTTCGGTGGCCCGAAGCGCAATCGGCTCTACATTACCGCCACGACTTCGCTCTATGCGATCTATGTGAATAGCGGCCCTGCTGAGCCGGCTAATCGTTTGCGTTAGGCGCTCAGTTCGAATTTTTTGCTGCGCTGCTTTGCTGGAAGTGTTCGGCGCCTTCGATTTGAACCCAATCGTGTTTCGACTGCTCAAAAACCGATCTGGCGGGGGCCGGGAATTTGGGGTCGGCCATCGCGCCGACTGCAACTCCGACGAAGGACGACAGGTTTTCGGCCTTCCAATACACCGATGATCCGCAGTTGGGACAAAAGTAGGTGTGGACCTTTCCGCCGCTTGCGGCCTCGCGGGTGAACTCTTTCGACGTGCCGGAAATGGCAACGGCGTCGGCCGGATAAAAGGCGCCGACGCCAAATGGCGCACCGGTCCTGCGTTGGCAGTCGAGACAATGACAGGCGACCACCAATTTTGACGGTTGTGAAAGCGTCAGTGTAAGAGCGCCGCAAGTGCATCGGGCATCAGCCATGGGAAAACCCTCCGTTTTCTGAAGCGGGTCGCGTTGATATTTCAAACCTACGGCGGTGCAACGCGATCCCATTGAACATCGTGCAGTAGGCGTCCAAGGCTGGTCTGCTTTTCCAGCCTTGAATCAAAATTTCGTCACTTAAGGGAAAAAATGCTGGTGGTGCCCAGCGAGGCAGCTCTGCCGTAATCGCGCCGATCAGGGCCTGCCGAAATGGCCCGGGCCTCGCTCCGGTCCCTGGTCGAAAGCCGAGAAGGGGCGGGCTTCGTTTGGCGGCGGCACGTCGAGATAGGTCATGATATTGTCGACGTGGCTGACCTGCGAGCGCAGGCTGTCCAGCGATTTGCCGGTGAGATTGGTGCCGGCCGGCAATTGAGCAGTCAGCGGGTTTTCGTAGCGCCCGTTGACGCGCAGTTCGTAGTAGAGATGCGGACCGGTGGAATAGCCGGTGGAGCCGACATAAGCGATGACCTGGCCCTGCGTGACGCGCTCGCCGACATGCAGGTCCGACGGTGTCGAGGCAATATGGGCATAGGTGGTCTCGTAGCCGCCATCGTGGCGAATACGGACATATTTGCCGTAGCCCGTTTCCCAGGAAATCTTTTCGACGGTGCCGTCGCCGGCGGCCATGATCGGGCTGCCCATCGGGGCGCGGAAATCGACGCCGTTGTGGAATTTCCGGACGCCGAGGATCGGATGAATGCGCCAGGCAAATCCGTCACCGAGCGTGCCGTTAGGTACGGGGCGGTGGGTCAGCACTTTGGCGACGGAATGACCGCCCTCATCGTAGAATTCCGAGGGGCCTATGCCGCCGTCCTTGTGCAGGTAGAAGCGGTGCGTATCGCCATCGGTGTGGAACTCGATGAACATCAGTTCGCTTTTGCCATTGTCCGCCTTGCGGAACAGCAGATCGACGCTGTCGGGCGTATCGTCACCCGTCAATGCAACGCCATTTGCCTTGGCAAGCTTCATGAGCTGGTCGGCGCATTCGTCGGAAAGCCCCGCCTTCTCCAGTTTGGTGCGGATCGTCGACCGATCGTCGCTGTCGATGCTCTTGAGGTCGACGGCGGCCACTTCCGAAGAGGACGGCGCATCAGCCTGGCTCTCGCTATAGAGCGTGGAAAACAGCCGGTCGTCGGTGAGCGGCACGAAGCTGTCGGCATCGTCGCGTGCGACGATGCGCTCCGGCGTTTTTCCGCCGCTAAGGCGGGCCATGATCAGCTTCGGTTGTGCATCAGCGGTCTTTTTCTCGAGCAGCAGTTCCAGGCTGTCGCCGGGCGAAACCGTATCGGTTTCCAAGGCTCGCTGCAGCTCGTCGCCGGCATTTCCGTCGAGACCGGCGGAGGCGAGGATATCCTGCAGGTCCTGCCGGTCCTTCGGCATGGAAACCAGTCGCTTGAATTCGCGGCCTGCCTCGCCCGTGGTCGCCTTCGACACGCTGACATTCAACGGTACGCCACGGACCGGGAAGCGTGAGCGCCGGACTGCATCGTAACGATTGGCGTGCGGATAGATACCCGGGCGGATATCCGCGAGCGACGGCGCTGAGAAGAGAGCAGGCTCGGACTGGGTATCGCCGTCATAGGCCGCATTGAAGGCCGCGGCATCGCCGCCGGAAGGATCGCTATCCTCGGCTTTGAAGACCAGCGTCGTGCGATGATAGGTAAAGATGCGGGTTTCGCCGTTCGACGTCTTTTCCGCCACCTGCGCAAAGCGGGAGCCGTCGAAACGCTGTTTCGTGGCAAGCCGGTCGCTCTTGCGCAATGCCGGCTGTGATCGGACGAGCTGGGCTATGTGGATCGGCACGGCTTGTTCGATCGTGTGGCGGGCGAGCAGCGGATAAAGAACGGTCGCGAGAAGGCCGAAGGAGGCGGTGCCGGCAAGGCCGATGGCGATCAGATGGCGAAGATGGGCTGAGTGGGGCAGAAAAGGAATATAAAATTCATGATGTGGCCGCGCCTGAATCGCAGCCTCTGCAGGAAATTGGACGCGCAATGGACTTTCGGCCATGAATTGAGGAACCCTGCAGACGGCGGTGGGCCCAAACTAGGGCAAATCATGTCAAAATCTGGGCAAATATTACAGATGGGTTAATTACCGTGATCTTCAGCGCGTGCAGATTCGCGCGTTGCGAGCGATTCGTCAACCGAAGATGGTGTCGTAAAGCAGCTTGAAATTCAGCGCCAAAATGACGCCGGCAACCAGCCAGGAGAGGACGGCAACACTCCTTGAAACGGTGAATCTGCCCATTTTTCCGCGATCTGTGACGAATTGGACGAGCGGGATGACGGCAAAAGGCAGTTGCATGGACAGGATGACCTGGCTCAAAACCAGCAAATCCGCAGTACCTTTTTCACCATAAAATGCGGTAACAAAAACAACTGGAATAATTGCGAGGCCACGCGTCAAAAGCCGCCTTGCCCAGTGCGGAATGCGCAGGCGCAGGAAGCCTTCCATGACGATCTGGCCGGCGAGCGTCGCCGTGACGGTGGAATTGAGGCCAGAAGCAAGAAGCGCCACGGCAAAAAGCGTCGAGGCGATGCCAAGACCGAGCAGCGGCGACAGCAACTCGAAGGCCTGGCCGATTTCGGCGACATCCGAATGCCCGCTGTTGTGGAAAGCGACGGCTGCGACGATCAGGATCGAAGCATTGACGAAAAGCGCCAGCATTAAGGCAATGGTGCTGTCGGTCGTCGCCCATTTGATCGCATCGCGGCGGCCCTCGTCGGTGCGCTTGTAGGCGCGGGTCTGCACGATCGAGGAATGCAGGTAGAGATTATGCGGCATGACGGTCGCGCCGATGATGCCCATGGCGATGTAGAGCATCTCGTGATTGGTGACGATCTCGGGCGAGGGGATGAAGCCGTTGAGGATAGCGGCGACCGGAGGAGCGGCGGCGGCAATCTGGATGGCGAAACAGGTGGCGATGACAATGAGGAGCGCGATGACGAAGGCCTCCAGGAAGCGGAAGCCCTTATTCATCAGGAGCAGCAGCAGGAAGGCGTCCAGCGCGGTGATCAGCGCGCCGCCGATCAAGGGGATGCCAAAGAGCAATTGCAGCGCGATCGCCGTGCCGATGACCTCGGCGAGATCACAGGCGATGATGGCAAGTTCGCAGGCAAACCACAGGGCCAGATTGACCGGCCTGGAATAATGGTCGCGGCAGGCCTGCGCCAGATCGCGGCCGGTGACGATGCCGAGCCGGGCTGCGAGTGCTTGCAGCAGGATCGCCATCAGATTGGACAGCATGATGACGGCAAGCAGCGTGTAGCCGAATTGCGCGCCGCCGGCGAGATCCGTCGCCCAGTTGCCGGGGTCCATATAACCGACGGAAACCATGTAGCCCGGTCCGAGGAAGGCGATCAGCCGCCGAACCCAAGTGCCGGTGTGCGGAACATGAACTGTGGCATTGACTTCCGGAAGGCTCGGCCGCGCATCTTCATCGGGGTGGGCAAATTTCCACGCGCTCGGTGCGGCTGCTTCCTGAATCTGCGTCATGCGGGGCTCCGGGATCGTCTATGACATGACTAAACAAATATGCCGGATATCAACATTATGCAATAGGCTATATTTTATAGTATCGGCATTGTAGTGGCGCGATCACGCTGCCACCCGCAAAAATCATCATCCGCTTTCAAGATTGAAGCCGGTGCTATAAAGATAAAAGCGAGTTTATCCGTATCTCGGGGGAGCCGAACGCATTGCCGAAGAGAAAACTGCCAATCCATCGGGAAGAGCCGCTGCCGGATGCCGAGACGCATTCGGAGGGTTTCCGCCATACGCGGGAGGCCAACCGTGGCGCTCTGGTGGAGGATTATGTCGAGCTGATCGCCGATCTTATCGATGACGGCAATGAGGCGCGGCAGGTGGATATCGCGGCAAGGCTTGGCGTGTCGCAGCCGACGGTCGCCAAGATGCTCGCGCGGCTCTGCGAAGATGGGCTCGTATCGCGGCGCCCCTATCGCGGCGTTTTTCTGACGGAGGCGGGCGGCAAGATCGCCCAGGACATCCGCGCCCGCCATCAGACCGTCGAGGCATTCCTGCGGTGGCTCGGCGTTAGCGCCGAGACGGCGCGGATCGACGCCGAGGGCATGGAGCATCACGTCAGCGCCGAAACGCTGAAAGCATTCCGTCGCGCCATGCAGCGCGAGGGGTGATCAGGGCGCTCGCTCTTTATTCCGCCGCGTCGTGTTTGGAAATGGAATCGCGCACCACGCCGTATTGGCTGCCCCAGCGATCGGTCATCTCGGCGCGGATATCCCAGAGATCGGGGAAGAAGCGATGGTGGGCGCCGGCCTGCAGCAACTCCACCGGCCGGCCCTTGAGGGATTTCGAGCCGAGACCGATCGAGCGCTGGATCAGGTAGATGTGGTTGGCGCGGAATTTCTGGAAGAGCTCGTCGAATTCCGCCAGCGCCTCGGCCACGACATAGCCGTCACCGTGATCGTATTTGCCGTCATAGAGGTCCACTACCGTCAATCCTGGCGCATCGAGATAATAGGCCTTGAAGGCCCGCCAGAGATCGGGCGGCAGGCGCAACAGGAACTTGAAGCCGGGCGATTCCTGGCCGCTGCCGTTGCCGAGTTGCAGGCGGATCTGCTGATATTCCTTCGGCGACATGGTTTCGAGCAGATCGAGCTGCGCCGTCATCATCCGCATCAGCCGGTGGACGCGGCCCAGGAGCGTCACGACGCGATGGGTATTGTTTTCCTCGATGAAGGCAATGACATCGACCAGCGTATAGGCGATGAGCTTCATCCAGAGCTCTTCCACCTGATGGACGATCTGGAACTGCAGCTCGTCGCCATTGACCATCTCGTTTAATGGTTTCTGGCAGGCGAGCAGCTTGTCGCATTGCAGATAGACACCATAGTCGCGCATGTCTGGCGCCTCGATGCGCGCGTAATATTCTTTCTTCTGCATCTTCGTTCCCTTTATCCCGGCCATTGCCGCTGGCATTTTGCCCTTGTGGAAGGATACGAAAATTTCGCTTGAACATTGTTCCTGATTGTCATTCAAAATTGGCAATTGAGAGTACGAATGGCTTTGAATGGGACAATGGAGAGAACGATGGACTTGGACGCGCTCGACCACAAAATCGTCTCCGCTTTGGAAGCCGATGCCCGCATCTCCTTTGCCGCGCTTGCCGAACGGGTCGGTCTCAGCAAGACGCCGTGCTGGAAGCGCGTGAAGGCGTTGGAAGAGGCCGGTGTGATCCGAGGCTACCGGACGATTCTCGATCCGGCGCAGCTCGGCTTCGGTCTGGAAGCCTTCGTGCAAGTATCGATCGACGTCGAGCGCTTCGATGCCTTCGAAGCCGCTGTGCGCCGCCATCCGCTGATCTGGCGCTGCCATGCGACGACGGGCGAGGCCGATTATCTCCTGCATATACTGGCTGCCGACATGGCCGCCCTCGACCGGCTGCTGCGCCAGGAACTGAACCGGCTGCCCGGCGTGCGGCACACGGTGACGTCGATGTCGACGCGGGAGATCAAGTCGGATATCTCGTTTGCCGATGCGGCGCGGCATATCCGCGGGTAGCCGTTAGCCGGCGTTTGGGTGCATAAAGCAGTCAGGTCGCGGACCAGGTGGCCGTCGCTGTGGCGTAGGTTTGCGTCGAAATACCTCTAACGGAAAAGGCGGGGGAAACCCCACAAGCTTTCCTCCGCCTTACTTTTCGC
Source organism: Rhizobium sp. SEMIA4064 (assembly GCF_003025035.1). Classification (GTDB taxonomy): domain Bacteria; phylum Pseudomonadota; class Alphaproteobacteria; order Rhizobiales; family Rhizobiaceae; genus Rhizobium; species Rhizobium paranaense. The sequence continues at coordinate 288,684 of NZ_PYJN01000022.1, read as the reverse complement.
TTATCAAGCTGACGCGGCGGCCGGTTCCTTGGAGCGTTTAGGCATTCGCGTGACTTTGACGGTTACATGGCGGTCGAGTGCATTAAGAACTCGCACAAGCCGATCAATGGTGAAGCGGCTTAGGTCTGCATTGCGAATGCGGGAAAGGTCAGCGGCAGTTACGCCAGTTAGCTTTTCTCCGTCGCGCACGGTCAGCTTACGCCGATCGAGCGCCGCAATGATCTCGGCCGCAAGCTGCGTCTTCATTTGCTTTGCATCGGCGTCGGGGTCGCCTAGATCAGCGTAAATGTTGCCGCTGCCCCGGACGACTTCAAAGTCATTGTCGCTCATCACAACATCTCCTTTATTCGTTTTAAACGGGCTTGAATCAGCTCGATCTCTTTTTGAGGCGTTGCTATCCCTTTGGTGGATTTCTTTTGGAAGGCGTGAACCACCCAAATGGCATCTCCCAACTGAACCGCATAGATAGCCCGGTAAGCATCCGTGCGGTATGGCAGGGCGATTTCAAACACGCCCGACCCCAAGCCTTTCATGGGCTTCGCGATATCAGCCTTTTGGCCCATGCTTGCGATAGCGAGGGCATCTTTCATTCTATCCTGAACGGATTGAGGGAACTCCTCAAAATCTCTCAGCGCTGCCCGAACCCATGCAATCTCTCTCATGGGGCGCATGTTGTCATATATGACAACATTATCGCAAGCATTTTCTTGCGAAAGTTTAGGTGCGCCGCTATTGCAAATCCATCCTGTCGCCCTTCAGCACGGAGAAGCCGCCGATAGCCACATGAGCGCCGATAAGGAAGTTGGGCAGAATGCCCCGGGCGATATAGCTGCGATTTTCAAAACGGGCCGGTTTGTAGGGAGAGCCTATTGCCACCGAAACATATGCCCTCTCGCGCCCTAACAAACTTAAGGCCCGGAAGTCCGGGCCTCATCCTCCGGATCCACCAAAGTGGCGGCGAGCCATTACATCTTGCTCATGCCCTTCTCGGCATTTTCCATGTGGGTCACACAATTTTTCATCTTGTGGGCCTTCATGGCATCCTTCGCCATGGCCACCTGTTTGGTGGCGGCTGTCTTTTTCGTCTGGTCGGTCATTGCATCCACCTTGGTCTGCAAGGCCGAAATGGAAGCATCGTCACATTTCGCCATAGATGCAGCATAGGCAGGCATAGTGCCCGCAGCCGCAAGCACGGCAGCGATCAAAATCGATCTCAGCATGTGCATTTCCTCCGAAAGGGCATAATCGCCCTTTTAACAAACGCATACCCGCCATGAGTGTTCCGGCGCCGGCCTGCGACAAATTGGATCATGCCGACGCGATGCTGTTTCAGATTCCGGCATACCATTCGTAGCCGCGATCCTCCCAGAAGCCGCCTTTGCCGCCCCAGATATCGTCGAATTTGTCGCGGATTTCGATGCGCATCACGTATTTTGCATGCTTGTAGCCGAGATGACGCTCGACCCGCAGACGCAGCGGCGCGCCATGGGCGACTTCGAGATCCTTGCCGTTCATCGAATAGGCGAGGATCGTCTGCGGGTGGAAGGCATCGATCAGGTCGATGCTCTCGTAGTAGCGGCCGCTGCCGTCGAGCGTCTGCTCCAACTCGTCGGCGCAGTAGAACACTGCATAGCGCGCGCCCAGCTTCAGCCCCGCGCTCTGCAGGATGAGGCCGAGCGGTACGCCGGTCCATTTGCCGATGGCGCTCCAGCCTTCGACACAGTCATGGCGGGTAATTTGCGTGCGCGACGGCAGTTTCTTCAGATCGGCCAGCGAAAATTCCATCGGCTTGTTGACCATGCCGTCGATTTTCAGCTTCCAGGTGGAAAAGCCGTTTTCCACCATCGCGGCATAGTCTTCGCTACCGGGATTATCCGTGCCGTTCGGGCGGAAGGTCGGCGAGATGTCCTTGTCGGTATATTCACGGGCAAGCGCCTGCGGCGAGACGAGCAGGCGTTGCGTGCCCATGGTCAGGCCTTCGGCCAATGCCAAAACCTTCTGGACGTTCTGGTTCTCGGTGATGTCGTCGCAGCCGGTAAGGCCGATGGCGCCGAGGCTGGCGGCGGAGCCGATGAGGAAGCGGCGGCGGCTGACGATCTTGCTCATGCGTCCTCTCCTTCCGTGCGGATGGCGTAGCGGCCGGTCACCATGGAGCGCATGTTGTTCCAGAGGCCGGACAGGATGACCATCGCCACATGTACGAGGACGAAGAGCACGATCGTCCAGGCGGTGATGAAATGAATGCTGCGCGCCGTCTGCCGCCCGCCGAAGATATCGAGTAGGAATGGGTAGCCGGCGTCGATGCCGGGCGACATGGTAAGCCCGGTCGCCAGCATCAGCGGCAGCAGAATGAAGATGACGATGAGATAGGTGAGCTTTTGCAGCGCATTGTAGCGCTTGGCCTTCTCGCCTTTCGGAAAGCGAAGGCGGGCATGCTCGACAATCTCGTGCCAGAGATTATGCAGCGAAACTTCGGCACCCGAGGGCGCCAGATCACGTCGAAAATGGCCGGCAATGAAGCCGTAGAGCAGATAAATCAGGCCGTTGAACACAAAGAGCCAGGCGAAGAAGAAATGCCAGCGTCGGCCGTCGGCCAAATCCTGGTAGCTTGGGATCGTCGCCCAGGCGGGAAAGGCGCGTTCGGTCCACTCACCGTCCTCTTTCGAAGCGCCGAGAATGCCGGTCGTCGGGATCGTCAGGTTGCCGATGCGGAAGGTGCCGTAGGGCTGGTTGTCGCCATCGGTGGCCGATATCTGCAGCCACGACGGATCGGCATTGGCGCCGTACTGACCCCAATAGAGGGCGGGATGGGCGTTGAAAATCTGCATGCCGCTCATCAGCAGCAGGGAGAGACAGAGCACATTCAGCCAGTGCGTCAGGCGGGTGACGATCGAATGCCGGCGAATGTAGATCGTCCGGGGGTGCGCAGGCGGCGCACCGGTCGCATCGATGTCGGCCATGGCTAGGCTCCTCTCGAAATCTAACGAACCCTCTGGAAACCCGGCCGCATAGTACCATAAATCGACCGGGAATGTGGCGGCGCTCCATCGCCAGGGGCTAAACATGGAGCGCCGCGTGGCAGGCCGACGGCGGGCGGATGCCGATTGGCCTGCGAGCTTCCCTTGGCGGGAAGATCTTTTTGACGGGAAGATCACATGGGTGGAATGGTGCCGTTGACGCCGACGGCGACGCGATCGCTGGAAACCATGCCGTCGCCAGAGGTTTCACCGGTGATGAAGACACCGGCGCCGGCCTTCAGATCGTCCTTGGTGGCCGAGACGAGGGTCACGACCGGAGTGCCGTCCGGAATGTTGATCTTCTTCTCGCCGCCCTTGTAGGTCAGGGTCAGCGTCGGGCCGTTGACCGACTTGACGGCATTGGCCACCGTGGCGTTGGTCATGGAGCTGTTTGGCTTCGAGTCCCAGGGCCGGTCGCCTTCGCCCGTGCCCTTCATCGCGGCGGGGAAGATCACGACTTCGATGGCGCCTGCAACACCGCTGTTCGTCGGCTCATTAGCGATGCCAACGAAATCGCCGGGCTTGATATCGGTTGCCGAAGCCTTGGTTACGCCGGTGACGGCCCAGCCCGATTTCAGCATCACGCTGATGTCCTTGCCGTCGCGGGACTTGACCTTGAGAGTATCGCCATCGAGGCTTTCGATCGTGCCGCGCACACGGACACGGTCGGCGGCATTGGCCCCCTGCAGTGCGGCCAGCGTTACGACAGCGCCGGCGGCCAGGGCCAACATGCCCTTGGTCAGAAGCTTGCGATCCATGATTAGTCTCCTTGATATACCTACTAATCGGTAGGTTTTTCGACAGACGGCCGGGATCGGCCAATAGAGTTCTTTGCATGGGAGGATCGGAAGATCGTCATCCCGATCTGCAACGGGGGCGATCCTATCTACCACTCGGTAGCTTCGCCAATCAAACAAGCGTGAGAGGCACGTTACCCATCGAAATCACGAAATGATGAATAATTTCAATGGGGAAAGGCCAGTCGGTCGAACAGCGGTTCGACAATGGTGGCAAAGACCGCCGGGTCGCCAAAGGCTCGCGCCGAGAGTATGGCGCCATGTACGCTTGCCATGAAGGACAGGGCCTCCTCGGCTGCCGGGCGGGGCAAAACGAGACGGCCTTCGGCCGCGCCTTTTTCCATGACAGTGGCAAGCCACCCCGAGAGATCGCGGAAATGTCCGCGCACTTCGGCGGCAACATCGGCCGGCAACACCGGCAGTTCGGCGGCAAGCATGGCGCAGAGGCAGAAGGGGGCGGTATCGTCTTTGATGCAGGCTTCCCAGAAGCCCGTATAGGCGCGAAGGCGCGCGACGGGATCGGCAATATCGGCGTCGGCCCTCGCGAGGCCTTGCCGTGCCTCCTCCCGATAGCGCGCCACGACGATCCTGACGAGATCGGCCTTGGTCGGAAAATGGTGATGGATGCTGGCTTTCCGAATGCCGACCTCTGCCGAAATATCGGCAAAGCTGAAGCTGTTGTAGCCGCCGGCGATGATCAGGCCGCGTGCGGATTGGACGATCTCGTCGGCTTTTGTCGAAATATTGCTCATTCGTTTTGCCTACCTATTGGTAGGGTGCCTGTCAAGTCGCTCGGATTATCCGTTTCGTCGCCGAGAATTCAGCAAATAGGGGAATAGGGTTGAAACTTTATAGTTTCACGCAATGTCTGAGCGCAAAAAAGCCGGTTGCCTCAAAATCCCCTTCCTGTCACGTTATGGCATCAAACGCGGAAGATTGGAGAACCGAAATGATCGCCATTCGTCCATTTTTGATCGGCATTATCCTTATCCTGGCGCTCGTGCTGATTGCGCTCAGTATCTTGTTGGTCAATCCCGTGAAGCCCATCCATCAATCCGACACGCTTATCCCGATGCAGAGCGAGCCCGTGCAGCGCCAGTAGCGGCTAAGCAATTCCAGGAAAAGTGCGAAGCGGTTTTCCGTTCGGAATGCGTAAAAACAAAGGATCGCGCGGTTTCAGCTCGAGGGCGTGAAGCGCGCCACCAATGTATGACGATCGCCGGGATAGGTCAGGCGGACGTGCGTGATCGGTCCGAGGTTGCTCCAGGTGCGTCGTTCGATGACGAGGCAGGCGGTGCCCTTGGCGATATCCAGGCTTGCGGCAGCCTCGCCCTCGGCCGGGATGGCTCGGATCTGGTGTTCGGCCGTGCTCCAAGGCACCTGATTGATCAGCCACGGTCCCGGCGGCAATTCGTCGAAATTGACCTGAGCCGCCTCGGGGACGGCATCGAGATTGATGACCCGATCTTCCAGACAGAAAGGCCTGCGGCCGGCATAGTGAATGCAGGTGATGTCCAGTACCGAGACTGCGCCGGCAAATTGCAGCCTCCGCGCATCGTCGGGGCGGCCCTTGCGCTTGGCGCGCTTCACGATCTTATGGGAGTAGGGCAGGTTCAGCGACAGGATTTCGGACTTGATGTCGTGGATTTCCAACACCGCCGATTGCGCCTGCGGTTGCGTGACGAAGCTTCCCGAACGCTTGCGCCGCTCGATCAAGCCTGCCCGGGCAAGCTGCGTCAGCACCTTGTTCACCGTCATGCGCGAACAGTCATATTGTTCCGCCAAAGCAAGCTCAAAGGGTATCCGATGGCCGGGCGGCCAATCGCCGGAAACGATCCGGCTCTCGATATCGCTCAGGATACGCTGATGCAGGGTCGCTTCTTTAGCTGTGGTCATGCCGCCGACCGTTTCCTCGTGAGACCTGGGTGATCGCCACTGTGTTCATTTAGGATTTCATTGTCGCGAGGAAAAGTGCTTTTTCAACCGATTAGTTCGGTCATAGCGGCGCGGAATCGGGCAGCGATCGTTTTCCGCTGCTTATGTCGGCCACCTTCGACCTGCTTGCGGCCCTGTGCCCAGACGCTGTCGACTGTAACGCCGCCGGCGAACATCCATTGATCGAGGATCTGATCGCCGGAGAGGTAGGGAACGGCGTTGACGTCGAGCGAGACAACGTCGGCGTAACGGCCGACAGCGAGCCCGACTTGTGCCTTCAAGGCTGCGCCGCCACCGGCAATGGCATGGTCGAACAGCGCGCGCGCCGTCGAGCCGCCCGACGAGGCGATGACATTGCGGGCCCTCAGCGCCAGGCGCTGGGAATATTCGAGCTGCCGCAGTTCTTCCGGAACGGAGATCAGAATGTTGGAATCCGAGCCGATGCCATAGCGGCCGCCTTCTTCCAGAAAGAGCGGCGCCGGAAAAGTGCCGTCGCCGAGATTGGCTTCCGTCACGGAGCAGAGGCCGGCGATCGCGCCGCTTTTCGCCATTCGCCGGGTTTCGTCATCGGTCATATGGGTTGCGTGGATGAGGCACCAGCGCCCGTCGACCGGGGCGTGATCGAGCAGCCATTGCACGGGGCGGGCACCCGACCAGGCGATGCAATCCTCCACTTCCTTCACCTGTTCGGCGACATGGATATGGATCGGCCCGTTACCGGCGAGCGGCACGAGTTTTTCCAGCTCTTCCGGTGTTACCGCCCGCAGGCTGTGCGGGGCGAGGCCGAGTTCGGCGCCTGGCAACCGGCCAACGATCGTCCGGCAGCCGGCCATCAGCGCTTCGAATCGATCGAGCGAATTGATGAAGCGCCGCTGGCCATCGATGGGAGCCGCGCCACCAAAACCGGAATGGGCGTAGAAGACCGGCAGCAGTGTCAACCCAATGCCCGTTTCGGCGCTTGCTGCGCCGATGCGCTCGGCCAACTCGGCGACATTGGCGTAAGGGCTGCCGTCCTTGTCGTGATGCAGATAGTGGAACTCGCCGACACGGGAGAAGCCCGCTTCCAGCATTTCCATATAGAGCTGCGCGGCCACTGCCTCGACATGATCGGGGGTCATCGAGAGCGCGAACTTGTACATGACGGTCCGCCAGCTCCAGAAGCTGTCGTTAGCCGGGCCACGAACTTCCGCAAGGCCGGCCATGGCGCGCTGAAAGGCATGGCTGTGGAGATTGGGCATGGCAGGGACCAGAATGTCGTGCCGCTCGTCGCCGGCCTCTGCTGCAACATCAGCCTCGATGCCGGCAATGCGGCCGTCCTCCAGAGTCAGGCGGACATTTTCCCGCCAGCCATCGTGAAGCAGCGCCGAACGTGCATGAAGTTTCGTCATGACCTAGCTCTTTCCTTTTGGATACTGAGTCCAAAATCCCTCTTGTCAGCTCTTTTAATATGTATATACATTATGAGCCCATAAGGAAAGGCGTAAAGCTGATGAGTGGGAACAATTTTTCCAGCGATAGCGTGAGATCCGAGGGCAAAAGCCGCCTTTGGCGCAACACCCGTCTGGCGACCTTGCAAGGCGATCGGCTAGGGCTCGGCATTGTCGAGAAGGGTGCGATCCTGACCAAGGGAAGCCGCATCGTTTTTGCGGGCAATGAAAGCGATGTGCCTGAGACCGGCGATGCCGAAGTCGTCGATCTGGAAGGTCGTTGGATCACGCCCGGTATCATCGATTGCCACACGCACATCGTTCACGGCGGTAACCGCGCCCGCGAATTCGAGATGCGGCTGGAAGGCGCGAGCTACGAAGAAATCGCGCGGGCCGGCGGCGGCATCGTCTCCTCCGTCAACGCAACGCGCGCGCTTTCCGTCAATGATCTCATTGCGACGGCCTTGCCCCGCCTCGATACGCTGCTTGCCGAAGGTGTCACCACGATCGAGGTGAAGTCCGGCTATGGTCTCAGCGTCGAATCCGAATTGAAGATGCTGCAAGCCGCTCGTGCGCTGGAAGACGCCCGTCCGATCCGCGTCGTCACCTCCTATCTCGCCGCGCATGCGACGCCGGCGGACTATAGGGGTCGGAACGACGACTATATTTCCGACGTCGTGTTGCCGGGTCTGGAGCAAGCGCATGCCAGGGGCCTGGCCGATGCCGTCGACGGCTTCTGCGAGGGGATTGCCTTTTCGCCGGCCGAGATCGCCCGCGTCTTCGATCGTGCAAAGGCGTTTGGCATCCCGGTGAAGCTGCATGCCGAGCAGCTTTCCAATCTCGGCGGCGCCAAGCTTGCCGCCTCCTATGGCGCTCTTTCCGCCGACCATCTCGAATATCTCGATGAGGACGGCGTGAAGGCCATGGCGGATGCCGGCACGGTCGCCGTCATCCTGCCCGGCGCCTTCTATGCCATTCATGAAAAGCAGAAGCCGCCGGTCAAGGCGCTGCGCGAGGCAGGTGTTGCGATCGCCATCGCCACCGATTGCAATCCCGGCACCTCGCCGCTGACTTCGATGCTGCTGACGATGAACATGGCAGCGACCCTCTTCGGCCTGACCGTCGAGGAATGCATCGCGGGTGCCACCCGTGAGGGTGCCCGTGCTCTCGGCCTGCTCGCCAAGACCGGGACGCTGGAGGCCGGAAAATCGGCCGATTTCGCCATCTGGAACATCGAAAGCCCTGCCGAGCTTGTCTATCGCATCGGCTTCAATCCGCTTCATGCCCGCGTCTTCAAGGGAGAAAAATTCGACCGATGACCGTCACACTCCATCCAGGCTCCGTCTCGCTGAAACAATTGGCCGCGATCTATTGGACTGGCGAGCCTGCCAAGCTCGATGCCTCCTTCGATGCCGGCATTCTCAAAGCCGCTGCGCGTATTGCCGAGATCGCCGCCGGCAACGCGCCGGTCTACGGCATTAACACCGGCTTTGGTAAACTGGCCTCCATCAAGATCGACAGCGCCGATGTCGCCACGCTGCAGCGCAATCTCATTCTTTCGCATTGCTGCGGCGTCGGCCAGCCGCTGCCGGAGAACGTCGTTCGCCTGATCATGTCGCTGAAGCTGATCTCGCTCGGCCGCGGTGCTTCCGGCGTACGGCTGGAGCTGGTGCGGCTGATCGAGGCGATGCTTGAAAAGGGCGTCGTGCCCGTCATCCCCGAGAAGGGTTCCGTCGGCGCTTCCGGCGACCTCGCCCCGCTCGCGCATATGACCGCCGTGATGATGGGCCATGGCGAGGCCTTCTATGCCGGCGAACGGCTGGATGGCGCAGCCGCGCTGAAAAAGGCTGGACTGACGCCGGTCGTGCTTGCCGCCAAGGAAGGTTTGGCGCTGATCAACGGGACGCAGGTTTCGACGGCTCTCGCGCTCGCCGGCCTTTTCCGCGCCCATCGCGCCGCGCAGGCAGCATTGATCACCGGCGCGATGTCGACGGATGCCGCCATGGGCTCTTCCGCACCGTTCCATTCCGATATCCACACGCTGCGCGGCCATAAGGGCCAGATCGACACTGCTGCTGCCCTTCGTGGCCTGCTTGCCGGCTCGGTGATCCGTCAAAGCCATATCGAGGGCGACGAGCGCGTTCAGGATCCCTACTGCATCCGCTGCCAGCCGCAGGTCGATGGCGCCTGCCTGGATCTCCTGCGTTCGGCCGGCCGCACGCTTGAAATCGAGGCCAATGCCGTCACCGACAATCCGCTTGTCCTGTCGGACAATTCCGTAGTCTCCGGCGGCAATTTCCATGCCGAGCCGGTGGCTTTTGCTGCCGATCAGATCGCGATCGCTATCTGCGAGATCGGTGCGATCTCGCAGCGCCGTATCGCTCTGCTGGTCGATCCGGCCCTGAGCTATGGCTTGCCGGCTTTCCTCGCGAAAAAGCCCGGTCTGAACTCTGGACTGATGATTGCCGAGGTCACCTCCGCCGCGTTGATGTCGGAAAACAAGCAGATGTCGCATCCGGCTTCGGTCGATTCGACGCCGACCTCCGCCAATCAGGAAGACCATGTGTCCATGGCTTGCCATGGCGCACGCCGGCTCCTGCCGATGACCGACAATCTCTTCGGCATCGTCGGCATCGAGGCGCTGACGGCGGCGCAGGGCGTCGAGCTTCGCGCGCCGCTGACCACCAGTCCCGAACTGACCCTTGCCATTGCCACCATCCGCGCCGCAGCACCCACGCTGGATGAAGACCGCTACATGGCAAACGACCTCAAGGCCGCCAGCGACCTCGTCGCTTCCGGCGCCCTCAACGCATCCGTATCCGCCGGCATCCTGCCCTCTCTGGAGATATGACATGACCAACCCACGCCATAATATCCGCGAAATCCGCGCACCTCGCGGCCCGGAGCTCAACGCCAAAAGCTGGATGACCGAAGCGCCGCTGCGCATGCTGATGAACAACCTCGATCCGGACGTTGCGGAAAACCCGAATGAGCTGGTCGTCTATGGCGGCATCGGCCGCGCTGCCCGCACCTGGGACGATTTCGACCGCATCGCTGCGACGCTGAAGACGCTCAACGAGGACGAGACGCTGCTGGTGCAGTCCGGCAAGCCGGTCGCCGTGTTCCGCACCCACAAGGATGCGCCGCGCGTACTGATCGCCAACTCCAACCTCGTGCCGCACTGGGCGACCTGGGATCACTTCAACGAACTGGATAAGAAGGGCCTTGCCATGTACGGCCAGATGACGGCCGGCTCGTGGATCTATATCGGCACCCAAGGCATCGTGCAGGGCACCTATGAGACTTTCGTTGAAGCCGGTCGCCAGCATTACAACGGCAACCTCAAGGGCAAGTGGATCTTGACCGGTGGTCTCGGTGGCATGGGCGGCGCACAGCCGCTGGCGGCTGTCATGGCCGGTGCCTGCTGCCTCGCCGTCGAATCCGATGAAACCCGCATCGATTTCCGCCTGCGCACCCGCTATGTCGACGAGAAGGCAAAGACGCTCGACGAAGCGCTGGCCCTGATCGACAAATGGACGAAGGCCGGTGAAGCCAAGTCTGTCGGCCTGCTTGGCAACGCCGCCGAAATCTTCCCGGAACTGGTGAAGCGCATGAAGGCCGGCGGCCCACGCCCGGATATCGTCACCGACCAAACCTCTGCCCACGACCCGCTGAACGGCTACCTGCCGGCCGGTTGGACGGTCGCCGAACACAGGGCAAAGCGCGAGAGCGATCCAAAGGCCGTCGAAGCTGCCGCCCGTGCTTCTATGAAGGTGCATGTGGAAGCCATGGTCGCCTTCTGGGATGCTGGCGTGCCGACGCTCGATTATGGCAACAACATCCGCCAGGTCGCCAAGGATGAAGGCTTCGAAAACGCCTTCGCCTTCCCGGGCTTCGTGCCGGCTTACATCCGTCCGCTCTTCTGCCGCGGCATCGGTCCGTTCCGTTGGGCTGCTCTCTCGGGCGATCCGGAGGATATCTACAAGACCGACGCCAAGGTGAAGGAGCTGCTGCCGGACAACAAGCACCTGCACAACTGGCTGGACATGGCGCGCGAGCGCATTGCCTTCCAGGGCCTGCCGGCACGCATTTGCTGGGTCGGTCTCGGCGATCGTCACCGTCTTGGCCTCGCCTTCAACGAAATGGTCAGGAACGGCGAGCTGAAGGCGCCCGTCGTCATCGGCCGTGACCATCTCGACTCCGGCTCGGTCGCCTCGCCGAACCGCGAAACGGAAGCCATGAAGGACGGCTCAGATGCCGTTTCCGACTGGCCGCTGCTGAACGCGCTGCTCAACACCGCATCGGGCGCCACCTGGGTATCGCTGCATCACGGCGGCGGCGTCGGCATGGGCTTCAGCCAGCACTCCGGCATGGTCATCTGCGCCGACGGCACGGATGATGCGGCCAAGCGTCTGGAACGCGTTCTCTGGAACGACCCGGCAACCGGTGTCATGCGCCACGCCGACGCAGGCTACGACATTGCCCTCGACTGGGCCAAGAAGCAGGGCCTGCGCCTGCCGGCCATCCTGGGGAACTAAGATGAAGCTGCTGCGCGCCAGCGACCATAAGCGCATGCCCTGGAAAAACGGCGGCGGCGAAACGGTGGAGATCGCCGTTTCGCCCGACGGCGCCGGGCTTGCCGACTTCGACTGGCGCGTCAGCATGGCGACCGTTGCCACGGATGGACCGTTTTCAGTCTTTCCAGGCATAGATCGCACGCTATCCATTCTCGAGGGCGAGGGCATGACCCTTTTCATCGAAGGGCGGGAGCCTGAACGCCTGACACAGGCGAGCGATCCGCTGCCCTTCGCGGCCGATGCGCCGACCTCGGCGACTCTAATCGACGGGACGATCACGGACCTCAACGTGATGACGCGGCGGGGCAGATATACGCATTCGGTATGGCGCGTTTCGGTTGATGGAAACAGCGAAGTCGCTTTCAAGGGCGGGACCAGCGTAGTTCTTTGCCATCGTGGCAATGTCGAAATCGATGGTACGGCACTTGCCGTGGGCGATTGTCTCTTGCTTTCTAACGATGGCGCCACGCGACATTTGGTCTCCGGCCAGGCGCAGCTATTCTGCATCGCCATCGAGGCAATATAGTCGGCTATCAGCAGCCCTCCGACTTGACACCCACCCGGCTCCGCTATCCTATTTCTGCGCCGCAGAGAGGATACCTGCATGAGCGACGATCCGATCCCCGCCGATAGCAAGCTCACTACCTCCAAGCGCCGCTGGGCGGCGGAGGGCAAGTTTCTGACCGGGCGGATCAGCCGGCCGGAAACAGAGCGCTTGCCGCCGGGGCAGCATCTCGTCAGGAACTGGCCGGTGCTTGATCTCGGTCAGCAGCCGCAGGTGTCGCTTTTGAGCTGGCGGCTCGACGTGTTCGGCTTTGTGGAAAAGCGGCTCAGTCTCGATTGGGTGGCTTTCCAGGCGATCGAGCAAAGCACCCATGTCAGCGACATCCACTGTGTAACCACATGGTCGCGTTATGATATCCGATGGGAGGGTGTCTCGACGCGCGATCTGCTCGATCTCGCCATGCCGACGCCCGAGGCGCAGCATGTGCTGCTGACGAGTTATGACGGCTACACCACCAACTTGCCCCTTGCGGACTTCGCGGCCGAGGATGCGATCCTTGCCACCGCCTGGGAAGGCCAGCCGCTGACGCGCGAGCATGGCGGGCCGATGCGCCTCGTCGTGCCGCATCTCTATTTCTGGAAAAGCGCCAAGTGGTTGAGCCGCATCGAGCTCATCGGTGCTGACAGGGCGGGCTTCTGGGAAAAGAACGGCTATCACATGTATGGGGACCCCTGGCGGGAGCAGCGATACTCGGACGATTGACCCCTGCACGACGTTGCAGGCCGAAGGTGCGACCGAAGAAAACCCGGCAGAGATCGCGATTTTTTATGTCACCGTGCCAGTTTTTGATGGCTCCGGCATGGGTTTGCGGCTTTGCAAGCAATGCCTACAGGCGTATTCAATGATCGTATGATTGTTGTCGGGGACACCCGGCCCCTTAACGCCATTTTCTGAAATTTCATGTCATGACCGTTGTTCGGACCACAGAGCAGCCTTCCGAAGAAAATTTCGGCCGGCAATCCCGCATCATCGCTTTCGTCGTCGCCGTCGCCTTCTTCATGCAGATCCTGGACGGCACGATCGTCACGACCTCATTGCCGCAGATGGCGGCGACGTTCGGTGTCGAGCCGGTGGCGATGAGCATCGGCATCACGGTCTATCTGCTCACCATGGCTGCCTTCGTGCCGCTGGCGGGCTGGGCCGGCGATCGCTATGGAGCACGGCGGGTGTTCTTGGCATCGATCACGGTTTTCACCGTGGCATCGCTGTTCTGTGGCCTCTCCGGCAATTTGACCGAATTCGTCATCGCCCGTGCGGTGCAGGGTATCGGCAGCGCGTTGATGACGCCGGTCGGTCGCATCATCGTGCTGAAAAACGCGCGCAAATCCGATCTCGTGCATGCCATGTCGATGATCACTTGGCCGGCGTTGACGGCGCCCGTTATCGGCCCGGTGCTCGGCAGCTTCATCACCACCTATCTGAGCTGGCATTGGAACTTTCTGATCAACATCCCGATCGGCATCATCGGTCTCGGTCTCGTGCTGCGGTTCGTGCCGGATCAGCGGGAGCAGAAGGTTGCGCCGCTTGATTTTATCGGTTTCCTCCAGTCGGCGGCAGGGCTGACCTTCCTGCTCGCCGGTTTGGAATTCGTCGTGCAGGGTACGACCGGATTGGTTCCCAGCTTCGGGCTCATCGCTGCGGGCGTGCTTTTCTCCGTCATCGCCACCCGGCATTTCATGAAGGTCGATGCGCCGCTGCTCGATCTCTCCGCCTTTAAGGTGCAGACCTTCGCCATGTCGACGCTTTCGGCGGGAACGGCGAGCCGGGTGGCGATCAATGCCACGCCCTTTTTGGTCCCGTTGCTCTTCCAGGTGGGCTTTGGGCGGACGGCGATCTCTGCCGGTACGTATCTGCTGTTCTACTTCGTCGGCAATCTCGGCATGAAGGCGATCACCACGCAGATGTTGAAAGCCTTTGGCTTCCGCAACGTGCTCGTCGTCAACGGCCTGATCTCCTCGGCCAGCATCGGCGCATGTGCGTTTCTGTTCCCGTCGACGCCGGACATCGTAATATATTGCCTGCTATTCATTGCCGGACTTTCGCGGTCCATGAACTTCACTGCGCTGAATACGCTCGGCTTTGCCGATATTCATGCCGCACAGCGCAGTTCCGCCTCGACCCTATCGAGCATGCTGCAGCAAGTGTCGTTGCTGCTCGGCGTGGCCGTCGCTGCCGCAGTTCTCAATCTCTCGCGCACCATTCATGGCGGTGAAAGCCTTTCCCTGGTCGATTTCCACTGGGCGTTCATCGTTGTCAGCCTGATCGGGGCCGTGTCGGCGTTGCGATTCCTCCGCCTGCCGCATGATGCGGGCGCGGAAGTGTCGCGGCATCGCGTGAACACGTGATGCAGGTCCATCAAACAAGCGTGACGTGTGGCCATGCGATGGTGTAAAATATCTTCGTGATTCATAATATAAAATGGGTTTCAACTTCATAGGAGACACGTGCCATGCTGCTCAAGGCTCTTACCATCTCCGCCCTCATCGTTGGCGCATCCAGCGTAGCTTTGGCTGGCCCCGCTCACAAACATCGCACAACGACCTTCGACGCACAGGCAATCCAGACCGACTTTGGCGTCGTCGATCATTCCAAGGACGCAATCCTTCCGGATGGCACGATCAACACCGATCCGTCGGTCACCGGTCCCATCCGTGCGGGTGATGCGATAACGAGGTTGCAATGCGCCGCAGCGCCGAACGCCGTTGGCGTTTCGAACACATATGCCGCCGGTCCGACCTCGCGTTGCCCTGGACAGTAGTTTCGATACAGACCGGTTAGGCCATATCGATATCCGTATGGCCGAACCGGTCGCCTTTCGCCAATAGCGGTTGCCGATAATAGCGGGCGCAGGCGTAGGCCATGCAATCGTCCAAGTCGAGATCGGCAGGATGGCGGCCTTTTCCGAAACACTCATAGGCTTCGAGCGCGAGAAAAGCCGCGCGCGGGGGCGTGGCCAGCAGTTGAATGTTTACCAGCGTCAAAAACGTTCTGATCGCGTCGCCGGCATCGATAAAAGACAGATCGAGCATGGCGGCGACATGGATCGCCGCCTGCGCCACTGTCGAAGGTGAGGTCATACGCACCGTATCGGCCTGCATGCGCGTGGCAAATTCACGCGCATCATTCTCATCGGTCATCATGGCGGCAAGCACAGAAGCATCGATGAACATCAGGCATCCTCCCCGGGAAGAGGATTGGCCGTCTCTTTGGTGGCTGCCTTCTGCTTCAGGTTACGACAGAAGGTGACGGCGATATCGACGAGCGACGGTTTGGCAAGCTCCTCGTCCAGCGCCTTTTGCAATGCCAGCCGCACGGCTTCGGTTTTAGTGGACGTTTTCGTCAGCGCCTGGTAGCGCCGCGCTAACAGGTCGATGGCATCGTCTTTGATGTAGAGAGGCATGGGATATCCAATTTCTAAATTATGGATATTCATAATGCATGTCGGCGAAACGAACAATCATTCCGGCAATTCCAAATCGTGCAATAGCGGACGCTTTTTGTGCGAGGAAATGTTTCCGAGATATTTACATGACGAACATCATTTAACGTGGTAGCAATGGTTTTGATCACTTAACTTGCAAATTGTGAGGAGCCATCATGTCTGTCACCGATCCTGTCGTCATCGTCTCCGCTACGCGCACGCCGCTCGGCCGTTTCCAAGGCGAATTGTCTCCGTTGCAGGCACCGGAACTTGGCTCGTATGTCATCCGTGCTGCTTTGGAGCGTGCCGGATTGTCCGCGGAGAAGGTGGATGAGGTGCTGTTCGGCTGCGTCTTGCCGGCGGGGCAGGGGCAGGCCCCTGCCAGACAGGCAGCGCGAGGCGCAGGATTGCCGGATGCGGTCGGCGCTACGACGATCAACAAGGTCTGCGGTTCGGGCATGAAGGCGACCATGCTGGCGCATGATCTGATCCTTGCCGGCTCCGCCTCGATCGCGGTTTCCGGTGGCATGGAGTCGATGTCGAACGCGCCCTATTTGCTCGCCAAGGCACGGGGCGGCTACCGCCTGGGCCATGACCGCATCTTCGACCACATGATGCTCGATGGGTTGGAAGACGCCTACGAAAAAGGCCGCTCGATGGGCGAATTCGGCGAGATGGCCGTCGAAGCCTATCAGTTCAGCCGCGACGACCAGGATGCCTATGCTGTGGAGACGTTGACGCGTGCGCGCAAGGCGATCGAGACGGGGGCGTTCGAAGCCGAGATCACGCCGATTTCCGTTGCCGCCAAGGGCGGTCCGGTGACGATCAACAAGGACGAGCATCCGCAGAAGGTCTCGCCGGAAAAGATCCCGACGCTGAAGCCGGCCTTCCGCAAGGACGGTACGATCACCGCCGCCAGCGCCTCGGCCAATGCGGACGGCGCGGCTGCGCTGGTCTTGACACGCCGCTCGATCGCCGAGCGTGAAGGACTACCGATCCTCGCCGAGATTAGAGCGCATGCGACCCATGCCCAAGAGCCGGCCTGGTACACAACCGCGCCGATCCCCGCGATCCGCAAGGTCTTGGACAAGACCGGCTGGAAAGTCGGCGATGTCGATCTCTTCGAGATCAACGAAGCCTTCGCCGTCGTCGCCATGGCCGCCGCCAAGGATCTCGGTATCGACCGCGACCGCCTCAACATCAATGGCGGCGCCTGTGCGCTGGGTCATCCCATCGGGGCCACCGGTGCACGGCTGATCGTGACGCTGCTGCATGCGCTGCAGCGCCAGGGCGCGAGGCGGGGTGTCGCCGCCCTCTGCATCGGCGGCGGCGAGGCGACGGCGATTGCGGTGGAGCGGGTGAATTGACCGGAGGGATTATGGGGCAAGTCAGGCGCGTCTGCCGATGCCGCGCCTGCGGGCATGGCCCCTCATCCTAGCCTTCTCCCCGCTCATGCGGGGAGAAGGGACGACGGTGCAAAACAACGCCTCTTCACTCCGCCGGAGGGCAGTGTAGGGCACGAAAAGCTCCCTCGCCCCGCTTGCGGGGAGAGGGGGGTGAGGGGCCAGGTACGTCGTTCCGGCATCAACGCATTCGCCTGACCTGCCGAGGCAGCAACTTCACCCCTCCGATAGCTCCTCGAGGATCGGACAATCCGGCCGATCGTTGCCATGACAGGCATGCACCAGATGCTCCAGTGTGCGGCGCAGCTCGGTCAGTTCGCGGATCTTGCGGTCGATCTCGGTGAGCTTCGATGTGGCGATTTCCTTAACGTCGGCGCTGGCGCGGCTTTTGTCTTCGTAGAGCGCCAGCAGTTGCCGGCACTCGTCGACGGAGAAGCCCAGGCTGCGGGAGCGGTGCAGGAAACGCAGCTTGTGCACGTCGTCCGAGCCGTAGTCGCGGTAGCCATTTTCACAGCGATCGGGGCTGATCAGGCCGATATCCTCGTAATAGCGGATCGTCTTCGCCGGCAGGCCGGAACGGCGGGATGCTTCGCCGATATTCATCTGAACTCTCCTTATTTCGCCAGTCTCAGCCGCAGCGCGTTGGCGATGACAGAGACCGAGGAAAGGCTCATGGCCGCCGCCGCGATCATCGGCGAAAGAAGCAGGCCGAAGACCGGGTAGAGCACGCCCGCAGCAAGCGGCACGCCGAGGGCGTTGTAGCCGAAGGCGAAGGCCAGGTTTTGCTTGATGTTGCGGATCGTGGCTTCCGAAAGGTGCCGCGCCCGGACAATGCCATTGAGGTCGCCTTTTACCAGAGTGATGCCGGCGCTTTCCATCGCAACATCGGCGCCGGTCCCCATGGCGATGCCGACATCGGCTGTGGCCAGCGCCGGCGCGTCGTTGACGCCGTCGCCGGCCATGGCGACGACATTACCCTTGGCCCTGAGCTCGTCGATCAGTGCCTTCTTGCTTTCGGGCAACATGTCGGCGCGGACTTCGTCGATGCCGAGATGGGCGGCGACGGCCTTGGCGGTCTGGGCGTTGTCGCCGGTCGCCATAATGATTTTCAGGCCGCTGTCGTGCAGCGCCTTGATGGCTGCCGCTGTCGTCGGCTTGATCCGGTCGGCGACGGCAACAATGCCGGCCAATCGGCCATCGAGGGCGACGAACATCACGGTCTTGCCATCACCGCGCAGACGCTCGGTTTCAGCCTGCAGCGCGTCGGTCGCGACGCCGAGATCGGTCATCATCGCGGCATTGCCGAGAGCGATCGCCGTATCGCCGGCGCGACCCTCCACGCCCTTGCCGGTTTTTGCTGCGAAGTCGGATATATCGACGAGGCTCGCGCCGCGCTCCTGCGCGCCGGCGACGATCGCCTCGGCGAGCGGATGTTCGGAGCCGCGTTCCAGGCTCGCAGCAAGCGACAGCAGGCGGGCCTCGTCTACGCCGGCGGCAGGGATGATATCGGTCAGGTTCGGCCTGCCCTCCGTCAACGTGCCGGTCTTGTCGACGATCAGGGTGTCGACCTTGGCGAAGCGCTCCAGCGCCTCGGCGTCGCGCACCAGGACTCCCTCCTGCGCGCCTCGGCCGGTGGCGATCATGATCGACATCGGCGTTGCAAGCCCCAAAGCGCAGGGGCAGGCGATGATCAGGACGGCGACGGCGGCAAGCAGCGCATGCGCCAGCCTTGGCTCCGGTCCGACAAAGGCCCAGATCGCAAAGGCGATGATGGCGGCCACCACGACGGCGGGCACGAAGACGGCCGAAACACGATCGACCATCGTCTGGATCGGCGCACGGGACCGCTGCGCCTTGGCGACCAGCTCGACGATGCGCGACAGCGTCGTTTCCGCGCCGACTTTTTCAGCAATCATGATCAGCGTGCCGTTTTTATTGATCGTGCCGCCCGTCAGCGCATCGCCCTCGGCCTTTTCGACCGGCAGCGGTTCGCCGGTGATCATCGATTCGTCGATGGTCGACTGTCCGTCGATGACTGAGCCGTCCACCGGCACGCGCTCGCCGGGCCGTACGCGCAGCCGGTCGCCGGCTTGGATATCATCGACAGGCACGTCCGTCTCGCTGTCGTCGCTGCCGATACGGCGGGCGGTCTTTGGCGCGAGGTCGAGCAGGGCGCGGATTGCCGAGCCGGTGCGCTCGCGGGCCTTCAGCTCCAGCACCTGGCCGACGAAGACCAGGGCGACGATGACCGAAGCCGCCTCGAAATAGACGGGCACAGCCTCGCCATGGCCGCGAAAGCTCATCGGGAAAATACCGGGCGCCAGCGTCGCCACGAGACTGTAGAGATAGGCTGTGCCGACGCCGAGGCCGATCAAGGTCCACATGTTGGGGCTGCGGTTGACAACCGAATTCCATGCACGGCGGAAGAAGGGCAGGGCGGCCCAGAGCACGACCGGCGTCGCCAGCAGCAGCTCGATCCATGTGGCAGCGGGCTCGCCGATCCGGTCGCGCAAGGGCAGGCCGAGCATCGGCCCCATGGCAAGGGTCAACAGCGGCAGCGACAGCGCGGCGCTGACCCAGAGGCGGCGGGTGAAATCGACCAGTTCCGGATTCGGGCCTTCATCGGCGGCCGGTACGCCCATTGGCTCCAGGGCCATGCCGCATTTGGGGCAATCGCCGGGATGGTCGCTGACGACCTCGGGGTGCATCGGGCAGGTATAGAGCGTGCCCTTCGGCATCGGCTTCGGTGCCGGCCTGTTGCCGTCGAGATAGGCTGTGGGATCGGCTTCGAACTTGGCCTTGCAGTCTGTGGAGCAGAAATAGAATTTCTCGCCCTCATGCTTCAGGAAATGCCGCGCGGTGGCGCGGTCGACATCCATGCCGCAGACCGGGTCTTTGGCCGTCAGATAATGTTCAGGCGTCGCTTCGAATTTGCTGCGGCAACCTTCGCTGCAGAAGTGGAAAGTATGGCCACGATAATCCAATGACGGCTTGCCGGCCTTAGGATCGACGGTCATGCCGCAGACGGGATCGCGGATGACCGCATCCTGCGGTGCATCTTGATGGTGGTGGTGTTCGTGTTCGTCATGCAATGTCATGGGAACTCCAGTGACCGGAAGCGGGCGTCGGATAGGTTTATGAACCTTCCTGTTGCTGGAAGGTCAAGAGGAAAAATGGTGATCACCGTCCACAGTTGAAAGAGGCTGCTTTCTATCCCGGTGCCGCCAGGGGTGTTAACTTCCGTAAGATCGAATCAATCATGTGATTCCAATGCGATATGATCTTGCCACCCTACCGCTGACGACGCTTCTGCCCGCGATGACCAGGGCGGAGGATATGCTGGCGCGGCTGGATGAGCGGGTGTTGCGGCATGTGGTCGGCAACGGTTTTCGCGAACGTGGGCATTTTTTCGATGCGGTCGGCGCGCTCTGGGTCGGCGGCGAATTGGTGCATGTCGAGGATCTGGTGCTGCACGATGCGCATGTGGATGCCCGCGCGCCGACGCATGAGCTGACCATCGCCCATGCCGTGCTGCGCGCCCGGCGGCGGCTATGGAGCGGCGAGCCGGATTGGGGGCTGGGAATGGCCGGTCTTGCCGCCTTGCGCGGCGATGTCGGTGATGCCGAGGAAACGGCCACGCCGCGCTTCATCTCCGTGGAGAGGGCGGAAGCAGAAGAAGATGGCGACGACGATGACGCAGATGATTTCGGCATGGATTTTGCCGAAATCGATGCCATCATCGCCCGCTCCGGCCAAGTGCTGGATGGAAAGATCCCGGAAGCCAAGGTTGTGACCACGGACGATCCGCTCGGCCTGATCCGAGATCAGGATTGGGACGAAAACGAGCGGCTGGAGAACTGGCGCGCCGTCATCCATCAGGCCGATCTCCTGCCGCCGGCTTTGGGGGCTGCCGTGCTGTTCGATGCCTGGGAGCGAATCGAGCCTCTGCGGCGGCAGCACTGGCTGGGCAGCCTGCTCGTCAGTGCCTATCTTCGCAGCCGCGGCAAGGTCACGTCACATCTTTTCTGCCTCAATACCGGCCTCAAGTCCGTTCGGCGCGAGCGCCGCCGCTCGTCTGACGGCACGATACGGCTGGCGGCGTTTCTCGAGGCCATGGCACTGTCAGCGGAGGCGGGGCTGAAGGAGCTCGATCGCCTGTCGCTCGCCAAGATACAGATGGAACAGCGGCTGAAGGATCGGCGGTCGAACAGCAGTTTGCCCGGCGTTATCGAGATCGTGCTTTCCCGGCCCATCGTCTCCGCCAGCATGGTTGCACGCCATGTCGGCGTCACCTCCCGTGGTGCTCTCAATCTGGTGGCCGAACTCGGCATACGCGAGATGACAGGACGCGGGCGCTATCGCGGCTGGGGTGTCCTTTGACGCGGTGAGCGCTAAAGCTCGTCGCGATCCTTCAGATTCGCTCCAACGCTTTAGCTCCTTGTTTTTGCATGTCATTTTCGCAAAACCGCCGCACACTTTTGCGCGACTTGCACTAGATTGCTCATCGAAAGGTAGAGCCGTCATTGTCCGCAGAGCGGAATGCCGCTAGCCTATTATCCTACCTTCACGGAAAGGCACCCATGCCGCTGATCGATACCGCCAATGCCTTCATCGAACTCTTCGCGCAACCCGTTCGCACCGGGGATAGCGGCTCGTTGGCCGGGCTGACCTTTGCCGCCAAGGACAATATCGATGTCGAAGGGCGGATCACCGGCAATGGCAATCCGGTCTGGCGGCGCGCGCATGGCCCGGCGGCGGCGCATGCACCTGTCGTCGCCCGGCTGCTGGCCGAGGGCGCAGTGCTTGCCGGCAAGACGCATATGGATGAATTTGCCTATAGCCTGATGGGCACCAATGCGCACTACGGCACGCCGCTGAACAGTGCCGCGCCCGACCGTGTGCCCGGCGGCTCCTCCTCTGGTTCGGCTTCGGCGGTCGGCGCCGGTCTCGTGGATTTCGCGCTGGGGACGGATACGGGCGGCTCGGTGCGGCTGCCGGCCTCTTTCAACGGCATTTTCGGCATGCGGCCCAGTCACGGGGCGATCGACATGGGCGGCGTGGTGCCGCTCGGGCCGGGTTTCGATACGCTCGGCTGGTTCGCCCGCGATGCCGGGACATTGGTTCGTGTCGGCCGCGCGCTCGGCCTTGCCGGCAAGACGGATTTTTCGGCCGCCTGGCTGCCTTCGGATATCTGGACAGGCATCGATCCGGGGCTTGCGGCCTTGCTGCGGCCGGCGGCGGAAAAGATCGCGGCCCGGTTCGGCAAAACCGTTACCGATCCGCTGCCGATCGTCGGGCCGGAAGAAAGGTCCGAGGTCTATCGCTTCTGGCAGGGCTATGATGCATGGAAAGCGTTGGGCGGCTGGGTCAAGGCGCATGATGCCGAACTCGGCCCGGATATCGCCTCGCGTTTTGCTGCGGCCCGATCCGTCAGCGACGAGACCTTTGCCAGGGTGGATGCCACTCGCCGCGAGATTGCCGGAGCGATGGACGCAGCCCTTGCCGGCGGCCTGGTGATCATCATTCCGACGGCGCCGGGGCCTGCTCCCCGCAAGGATTCATCGCCAGAGATGTTCGAAGTCTACCGCCAGCAGGCTCTCGGTATTCTCTCCATCGCCGGCCATGCCGGCCTGCCGCAGATTTCCATGCCGGCCGGCAAGATGGATGGCGGACCGGTAGGGCTGTCGGTCATCGGCCGCCGCAACAGCGACGGTGGCCTTCTGGAACTGCTGGAAGGCCTGTGACTTCTGTCCCAGCAGGCCCGTCGATTGCCGGACGACTAGCCCACCTAATATCCGCATTTTATCGGCGTCCACACGTAAAGCGAGAGGCGCCGGCGGCAAGGCCTGAGTGGAAACACCAAGGCGTTCGAACCATAGGCGTTGCCCAGAGTTTGTAAGACAAGGAGGACGTGCTCCGCGGTTTCCTCGCCTACAACCGCAATCTTGATTTTCGTCCAATGTAACAGTTTGTTGCGCTAAGCCACACAAAAATGGACAAAATTTAATGGCCATACCAAATTCCTTAGCGACGAGCTGCAAGCTAAAGTCGCGCCTGTATCGCACCGGCAGATCATTGAAGCCGGAGCTGTGAAGGAAGGTGTGTTGATGGCTCGGACATTTCGGGTCCTGATGTCGATAGCAGTGATTGGCGCCGTGGCCTATGGCGCCTATGTGACGCGTGAGCGCTGGCTTGGCAGCGCCGAGCGTCTGCTCGGCTATCAGAGCGCGGCTGCGCCCGGCGAGCAGGCCCAGGGCGAACGCCGTGGCAATCAGGGTCAGGGTTTTGGTCAAGGCGGCGGACGGCGGCGTGGCAGCCTTTCGCAATTCACTGGCCCGGTCCCGGTGCTGGCGGCGGATGCAAAATCCACCGATGTGCCCGTCTATATCGACGGTGTCGGCTCGGTGAAGGCGCTGAACACGGTGACGGTGCGCGCCCAGGTCAGCGGCAAGATCGTCGAAATCGGTTTCGAGGAAGGCCAGGATATCAAGAAGGGCGACGTCATCGCCCGCATCGACGATGCCGTCTATAAGGCCCAGCTCGACCAGGCCATCGCCAAGAAGGCGCAGGACGAGGCCTTGCTGGCTGGTGCGAAACGCGATCTCGAGCGTTTTCAGCGCATGGTGGCGACCGCTTCGGGTACCCAGCAGCAGGTCGATACCTCGACATCCCTGGTGGCGCAATATACGGCGCAGATCCAGTCCGACCAGGCAGCCATCGAAAGCGCGCAGGCGACGCTCGACTATACGACGATCGAGGCGCCGATCGACGGGCGCACCGGCATCCGCAATGTCGATGTCGGCAATCTCGTCAGCTCGTCGGATGCGACGGGCATCGTGACGCTGTCGCAGATCAAGCCGATTTCCGTCCTGTTCTCCATTCCGCAGCAGCAGCTTGCCCGCGTTAACGCAGCGAGCGCGACGGGGGCACTTTCCGTCCAGGCGATCGCGAGCAACGGCCAGACGGTGATCGACAACGGCACGCTGGCGGTGGTCGACAACCAGGTCGATCCGACCACGGGTACGGTGAAGCTGAAAGCCAATTTCCCGAACGACAAGCTGGCGCTGTGGCCGGGCGCCTTCGTCAACGCTCGCCTGCTCGTCGAGACGCTGAAGGGTGTGACGGTCATTCCGACCGCCGCCGTGCAGCGCGGCCCGAACGGCACCTTTGTCTATATCGTCCGGCAGGATCAAACGGTTGCCATGAAGCCGGTAACAGTGCGCCAGCAGGACGATGTGCAGGCTGTCATCGCCGATGGTCTAGCCCCCGGCGACAAGGTGGTGACGACGGGCTTTGCCCGGCTGCAGGACGGTTCGAAAGTGCAGATTTCCGCCGGAGCCGGCGCGGCTGCACCGGCCGCAACGCCGCCCGCGGTCGATGGCCAGCCGGTTGCCGAAAACGCAGCTCAACCCAATCAGGCTCAAACTGACGGCAATACGGCCAGCGATGGCCAGCGTCCGCATCGCCAGCACAATGGCCAGGGCGGTAGTGGGGGCCAGAACGGTAATGGCGGCCAGGGTGCCGGCAACGGTGGCCACCGCAGGCACAATGCGGACGGTGCCGGCGGCAATGACGCCAATACCAACGGTAATACAGGCGGGGGCGACGCCGCTTCCACCAATCCATCCGCTACGTCAACGCAACAGCAATGAACGTCTCGTCGCTCTTCATCTCCAGGCCGGTTGCCACCTCGCTTCTCGGGGTCGCGGTGCTGCTGGGCGGCATTCTCGGCTACCTCTTCCTGCCGGTGGCGCCGCTGCCGCAGGTGGATTTTCCGACGATCCGGGTGACGACGCAATTGCCAGGTGCCGATCCCGATACGATGGCGGCATTGGTGACCGCGCCGCTGGAACGGCCGCTCGGGCAGATCCCGTCGCTGGCGTCGATGACCTCGTCGAGCGCCTTCGGCATCAGCCAGATCACGCTGCAATTCGATCTCGGCCGCGATATCGATGGCGCGGCTCAGGACGTTCAGGCGGCAATCAATGCCGCCGGTTCGACATTGCCGCGCACGCTGCCCTATCCGCCGACCTACTCGAAGGTGAACCCGGCCGATACGCCGATCGTCACGCTGGCATTGCGCTCCAATAGCTATTCGATCCGCGAACTCAGCGATTTCGCCGATACGATGATGGCGCAGCGGCTGAGCGAAGTCACAGGGGTCGGCGACGTCAACATTCAGGGCGGCGTCAAGCCGGCAATCCGCATCCAGGCCGACCTTCCACGGCTTGCCTCCTACGGCCTGGCACTGGAGGATCTGCGCACAGCAATTACCAATGCCAGTGTTGCCGGCGCCAAAGGGGCGCTCGACGGTACGCAGCAGAGCTTCACGCTCGCCGCCAACGACCAGATCGTCGATCCCAACATCTATAAATCCGTCATTGTCGCCTATCGCAACAACGCGCCGGTCCAGTTGAAGGACGTCGCCACCGTTGTCGAAGGGCTGGAAAACAATCGCGTCGGCGCTTGGTATCAGGGCCAGCCAGCGGTTATCCTCGACATCATGCGTCAGCCGGGCGCCAACGTCATTCAGACGGTCGAGAGCGTGCTGCAGCAGCTTCCGCGACTAAAGCAGGCGCTGCCGGCCGGTATCTCGCTCGACATCGTCAACGACCGGACCGAGACGATCCGCGCTTCGATCCATGACGTGCAATGGACGCTCGTCGTCAGTATCGGCCTGGTCATCCTCGTTGTTCTCCTGTTCCTGCGAACGGTGACGGCGACCTTCATCGCCGGCGTAGCCTTGCCGCTGTCGCTGATCGCGACTTTCGGTGTCATGTGGTTTGCCGGCTTCAGCCTCGACAATCTATCGCTGATGGCGCTGACGATCGGTACCGGCTTCGTCGTCGACGACGCCATCGTGATGATCGAGAACATCGCCCGCCACATCGAGGAGGGCGAGAAACCGATGCAGGCGGCGCTGAAGGGCGCCGGCGAAATCGGCTTCACCATCATCTCGCTGACTTTCTCGCTGATCGCCGTCTTCATCCCGCTGCTGTTCATGACCGGCATCGTCGGGCGCATGTTCCGCGAGTTTGCGTTGACGCTAACCATCGCTGTGGTGGTGTCGGCGGTGATCTCGCTGACATTGACGCCGATGATGTGCGCCCGCATCCTGCGCAAGCCGAAAGAGCATCGCGGCGGTTTGCTGGCGGGTACCGATCGCGGCATGGGACGGTTGATCGAGGGCTATCGCCGCAGCCTCGTCTGGGTGGTGGACCGCAGCGCCTTGATGCTGCTGGTCACGGTGGTGACGCTTGCCGCTACGATCGCGCTTTACATCGTCATTCCCAAGGGCTTCCTGCCGGCGCAGGATACAGGCCTGATCACCGCCGTCGTCGAGACGGAGCCCACCACTTCCTTCGAAGCGATGAAACAGACGCAGGAGACTGTGGCTGAGCGGCTGCGCAAAGACCCTGACGTAACCGGTATCGTCTCGGTCGTCGGCACCAGCGCCAGCAACCTGACGTCCAACACCGGCAATCTCAGCCTCATATTGAAGCCCAGGGGCCAGCGCGCGGCGTCGGCAGCCGAAATCATCGACCGCATGCGTGGTGAAGTGGTCGATCTGCCGGGCATCCACGTTACCTTCCAGAGCGTGCGTGGCATCTCGATCAGTACGCGTGTCAGCCGCGCACCCTATCAGTATACGCTAACCGGCACGGACACCGCGACCGTGGTGGAGTGGGCTGAGAAACTGGCGCAGCGGCTGCAGGAGAGCCCGAAGCTGATCGACGTCGCCTCGGAGGTCGAGATGGGCGGCGGCCGCATCTTCGTCAATGTCGACCGCGAAACCGCCTCTCGACTGGGTGTGTCGATGCAGGCCGTCAGCGACACGCTGAACGATGCATTCGGCCAGCGCCAGATCGCCACGATCTACGGTCAGGCCAATCAATACCGCGTCATCCTCGAGGCCGCACCGCAATATCAATCCGACCCGAAATCGCTCGACAAGCTCTATGTCGCAGGCGCCGGCGACACGCAGGTGCCGCTCAACGCCTTTACGACAGCTTCGTTCATGACGGCGCCGCTGGTCATCAGCCATGACGAACAGTTTCCGGCCGTGACCCTCAGTTTCGATCTCGCCAAGGGCGCGTCGCTCAGCGAGGCCGTTACCGAAGTCCAGGCGGCGGAACGCGATATCGGCATGCCAAATACGATTCAGCGCAACTATTCCGGCGATGCGGAGGAGTTCGCCTCGTCGCTTGCAGGTGAGCCCTGGCTGATCCTCGCCGCTGTCGTGACGATCTATATCGTTCTCGGCCTGCTTTACGAGAGCGCGGTGCATCCGGTGACGATCCTGTCGACCTTGCCGTCGGCGGGCGTCGGTGCGCTGCTGGCGCTGATGCTGTTCGGACAGGACCTGTCGATCATCGCGCTCATCGGCATCGTGCTGCTGATGGGTATCGTCAAGAAGAACGCGATCATGATGATCGACTTCGCGCTGGAGGCCGAACGCAAGGAGGGGCTGGCGCCGCGCGAGGCTATACTGAAAGCCTCGATCCTGCGCTTCCGCCCGATCATGATGACGACGCTCGCGGCCCTCTTCGGCGCCCTGCCATTGGCGCTGGCGCAAGGCACCGGAGCGGAGCTGCGCATCCCTCTCGGCATCACCATCATCGGCGGCCTGGTGCTGTCCCAGCTTCTGACGCTCTATACGACGCCGGTGATCTACCTCGCTTTCGAAAACCTGCGAGCCCGGATCGTCGGACGGCCGACCGGCACGCCGGCTCAGGAACTGGACGAAGTTGCGGGTGGCGGGACATGAATCTCTCCGAGCCGTTCATCAAACGTCCTGTCGGGACGACGCTTCTGGCGATCGGGTTGATGATCCTCGGCATCGTTTCCTACCGCTTCCTGCCGGTGGCGAGCCTGCCGACCGTCGATCTGCCGACGATCGTCGTTTCCGCCAGCCGTCCCGGCGCCGACCCCGCCAGCATGGCGGCAAGCGTCGCAGCGCCCCTTGAGCGACATCTCGGCACCATCGCCGGCATCACGCAGTTGACCTCGGTCAGCTCACTTGGATCGAGCAGCATCGTCGCACAATTCGATCTGTCGCGCAGTGTCGATGGCGCGGCGCAGGATGTGCAGGCTGCGCTGAACGCGGCCGCGACCGATCTGCCCGGCGATCTACCGACCTTGCCCTCCTTCCGCAAGATCAACCCGGCCGCAGCACCTGTGCTGATCCTGGCGCTGACATCGGACAATGTATCGCCGAGCGCCATCTACGACGCGGCCGATACCGTGGTGGTGCAGCGCATCTCGCAGGTGGACGGCGTCGGCGGCGTCACCGTCAGCGGCGCCGATCAGCCGGCCGTGCGCGTGAGGCTCGATCCCGATAGGCTCTCCGCCATGGGCCTGTCGCTGGACAGCATCCGTACGGCAATCGTCAATGCCAATGTGCTCGGCCCTATAGGCTCGATCGACGGCAACAGCGCTGCCTTCTCCATTTCCATGAATGGTCAGTTACGGACCCCTGAGGCTTATGGCCGGATCATCGTACAAAGCGGCGACGGCACGGCCGTTCGCCTTTCCGATGTCGCCACGGTCGAGCCGGGCGTGCGCAACAGCCGCTCGGATGCCTGGTATGACGGCAAACCGGCCGTGCTGCTCAACATCACCAAGGAAGCGGACGCCAACGTCATTGCCACGGTTGATGGCGTCAAGGCGCTGATCCCCGAATTGCAGAGCCTCATCCCGTCCGGTGTCCGCATCGCGGTTCTCTCCGACCGCACCACAACGATCCATGCCAGCGTCACCGACATGCAATGGACGCTGCTCGCCACCATCTGCCTGGTCATGGCTGTGGTCTTCGTTTTCCTGCGGCGCGCAACAACCACCTTCGCGGCCGGGGTCACCGTGCCATTGTCGCTCTGCGGCACCTTCGCCGCCATGTGGCTCTTCGGACTGTCGATCGACAATCTGTCGCTGATGGCGCTTGCCGTTTCCGTCGGCTTCGTCGTCGACGATGCCATCGTGATGATCGAGAACATCTACGCCAATCTCGAAATCGGCATGAAGCCGATGCGGGCCGCACTCGAAGGCGCGAAACAGATCGGCTTCACGGTCGTTTCGATCAGCCTCTCCTTGCTTGCCGCCTTTATTCCGCTGTTCTTCATGGGCGGCATCGTCGGCCGTTTCTTCCAGACGTTCTCGCTGACGCTCGGCTTCACCATCGTGGTCTCGACCTTGGTGTCCTTGACGCTGACGCCGATGATCTGCGGCCACCGGCTGCGGGCGCGCGATATGGAAGCCCGACCGGGTTTGTTCGGCCGGATCGTCGAAGGGACGCTCGGCGCAATCACCAATTTCTATGGCCGGACGCTGAAGGCGGTGCTGCATCATCGCGTGCTCTCCGTCCTCGTCATCCTCGCCTGCGTCGTCATGTCCGGCTATCTCTATGTCAAGGTGCCGAAAGGCTTCATTCCGCAGGACGATACAGGCTACATCCAGGGCGGCACGGAGGCGGCAACCGATATTTCCTATCCCGCCATGGCCAAGTTGCAGCAACAGGCGGCCGATATGGTCGGCAGGGATCCGGCCGTCTCCGGTGTCGGCTCTTCCGTGGGTGGTGGTGGCTTTTCGAGTTCGATCAATCGCGGGCAATTGTTCATTTCGCTGAAACCCGAATCGGAACGCGTTTCGACCGCCGAGGTGATCGACCGGCTGCGTAAGCAACTGATGGCCATTCCCGGTCTCAGCACCTTCCTGTTTTCGCCGGGCGATATCCGCGCTGGCGGGCGCCAATCGCAGTCGCAATATCAATTCACGCTCTGGGGTGCGAACTACGACGAGCTGGTGGATTGGGCGCCGAAAGTGCTCGCTCGCATGCAGAAGCTGCCAGGGCTAACCGATGTCGCCACCGACCGGCAGCCGAACGGCTTGCAGGCGACGGTCAACATCAACCGCGCCGAAGCCTCGCGGCTCGGCGTCAGTATCCAGTCGATCGACGCAGCGCTCAACAATGCTTTTGCGCAGCGGCAAGTTTCGACCATCTATACCCAGCGCAATCAATATCGCGTCGTGCTGGAGGCCGATCCCAGCTACGCCCGCGATCCCAACGATATCTCCAAGCTCTATGTGCCGGCGTCGGGCGGCATTCAGATTCCGCTCAGTGCCGTGGCGTCGGTCGAGCGGACCCTGGCGCCGCTGGTGGTCAATCACCAGGGGCAATATCCCTCCGTGACCATCTCCTACAATCTGGCGCTCAATACGACGCTTGAAGCAGCAAACGATGCCATCCAACAGGCGGTGCTGCAAATGCATCTGCCGGATACGCTGCATGCGGATTTTGCCGGCGATGCGGCCAGCATCACGCAATCTTCGAGCAGCCAGCCACTGTTGCTTCTGGCGGCGTTGCTCACGGTCTATATCGTTCTCGGGATCCTCTACGAGAGCCTGGCGCATCCGCTGACAATCATCTCGACGCTGCCCTCAGCCGGTCTCGGCGCTCTGCTGGCGCTGGTCATCAGCGGCACGGAACTGACGATCATCGCCTTCATCGGCATCATTCTCTTGATAGGCATCGTCAAGAAGAACGGTATCATGATGGTGGATTTCGCGTTGCAGGGCGAACGCATGTTAGGCCTGCCGTCGGACGAGGCAATCTACGAAGCCTGCCTGAAACGCTTCCGTCCGATCCTGATGACCACGCTCGCCGCCCTGATGGGCGCCATCCCGCTGATCATCGCCACCGGCCCCGGCGCAGAACTCCGCCGTCCCCTCGGCATCACCATCGTCGGCGGCCTGATCGTATCGCAGGTCCTGACGCTCTACACGACGCCGATCATCTACCTGATGCTAGCCAAACTGCACAGTAGGTGGTCGACGAAGCAGCAAGTAGAGACGCCGATATCTTCGACGTCTTGAGTGGGCGGTTCGGGAATGTGCGAATGTCAGGCGCCGCGCTCAATCACGATCTTCAGCGCATTGCGGTTGCTGTCCCAATAGGGCAGCGCTTTTTCGGCCTCTTCAAACGGAAAGACCTTCGAGATCAGCGCGTCGGCCTTGTCGCCGATTTTCTCAAGATGGCTGATGACGTTTTGGAAATCGCGCATCAGGGCGTTGCGGGAACCCATGATGTCGAGTTCCTTCAGGTTGAAGAACTGCGTCTGGTAGGTGACCGGCGCCTTGGAATAGCCGACATAAACGACGCGGCCGCCGAAGCATGCGAGATCGATGGCCTGGGTGAAGGTCGCGGGCAGGCCGACGGCCTCGAAGGCAATATCCACGCCGTCATCGCCTGTCAGTTCGCTGATCTTGGCGACAACATCCTCGCTGCCGGCATCGATCGCCTCGACGGCGCCGAATTGCCGGGCGAGCGCGCGTTTTTCCTCGCTAAGATCGACGGCAATGACCTCGGCGCCGCGGGCGACGGCGGCGATCAGGACGCCCATGCCGATCATGCCGCAGCCAAGGACGACGACGCGCTCGCCTTTTGCTACGCGCCCGCGTTCGACAGCGTGAAAGCCGACCGATAGCGGCTCGACCAGTGCCAGGTGGCGCGGCGGCAGCGTATCGTTGAGGATCAGTTTTTCAGCCGGCAGCACGATCTCTTCAGCCAAACCGCCATCCTGTTGCACGCCGAGAGTCTTGTTGTAGCGGCAGGCGTTGAGGCGGCCCTTGCGGCAGGAGGTGCACTCTCCGCAATTGGTATAGGGCATGACGATGACGCGGCGGCCGGGCGCATAGGCGGGATCGACACCAGGGCCGACGGCAAGGATCTCGCCGCCGATTTCATGGCCGGGAATGCGCGGCAGCTTCACCAGCGGGTTGAGGCCCTTGAAGGTGTTGAGATCGCTGCCGCAGAGGCCGATGTGCCGCACACCGACACGGACCTGGCCGGCGCCGAGCGACGCTTCCGCGACGTCGTGGAAGCGCGTCACGTTTTCCGCCTCGATCATCAAAGCCTTGATCACAGCATTCTCCTCCCATAAGCCGCATGCAGGTGACGCTTGTTAGTGCGCCGTGTCCGGAGTTGGCTCCGATGCCGCGGTCGTCGGCCGCTTCCCACCCTTGAAGATGCGACGCACCGATACGAAGAGCAAGGGGATGAAGAAGATGCCGAGCACGGTCGCCGAGATCATGCCGCCCATGACGCCGATACCGATCGAATTCTGGCTGCCGGAACCCGCGCCGTTAGCGATCGCCAGCGGCATCACACCGAGGATGAAGGCGAGCGAGGTCATCAGGATCGGTCGGAGGCGCTGACGGGCTGCTTCCAACGTCGCCGGGATCAGATCCTTGCCGTTCGCCTGCTGCTCGATCGCGAATTCGACGATCAGGATGGCGTTTTTCGCCGCCAGACCGATGGTCGTCAGCAGGCCCACCTTGAAATAGACGTCGTTCGACTGGCCGAAAATGGTGGCGGCGAGAAGGGCGCCGAAGATGCCGATCGGCACCGAAAGCATGACGGCAAGCGGGATCGACCAGCTTTCATAGAGGGCCGCCAGCGCCAGGAAGACCACCAGGATGGAGATGGCATAGAGCTGGGTCGCCTGGTTGCCGGAAAGCTTTTCCTGGGCTGACAGGCTGGTCCATTCGTGGCTGAAGCCCGGCGGCAGAGACGCCATGATCTGGTCGATCTGGTTCATGGCGACGCCGGACGAGACGCCGGGAGCGGCAGCGCCCTGAATTTCGACGGCGGAGGAACCATTGTAGCGTTCGAGACGTGGCGAGCCATAGGTCCATTCGCCCTTCGAGAAGGCGGAGAAGGGCACCATGGCGCCATCGGAATTGCGCACATACCAGCGGCCGAAATCCTCGGGCTGCATGCGGAACTTCTTATCCGCCTGGACATAGACCTTCTTGACGCGGCCACGATCGATGAAGTCGTTGACATAGGTGCCGCCCCAAGCGGTCGACAGCGTCGTGTCGATGTCGGAGAGCGTGATGTTCATCGCGCTCGCCTTCTCCTGATCGATGTTCAGGGAATATTGCGGCGTGTCTTCCTGGCCATTGGGACGCGTGCCGAAGAGCAGCGGGCTTTTCGCGGCGGCGCCGAGCAACTGGTTGCGGGCGGCGATCAGCGCGGCATGGCCGGAGCCGTTGATGTCCTTGATGAAGAAGTCGAAGCCGCTAGAGCTGCCGAAGCCGGGAATGGCGGGCGGCGCGAGTGCAAAGACGCTGCCGTCCTTGATCTTCGAGAAGGCGCCCATGGCACGGCCGGCGATCGCTTGCGCCTTCGATTGCGGCGTCTTTCGCTCGGCAAAGTCCTTCAACCGGACGAAAACGATGCCGACATTCTGGCCCTGACCGCTGAAGCCGAAACCGGCGACAGCGAATGCGCCTTCGACATAGTCTTTCTCGTTGTTGAGATAATAGTCCTTCACCTGGTTGAGCACGGCCCAGGTGCGGGATTCCGTGGCGCCAGGCGGAAGCTGGATCGCGGTCAGGAGGATGCCCTGATCCTCATCCGGCAGGAACGAGCTTGGCAGGCGGTTGAACAGATAGCCGACGGCGCCGCCGATCAACACGAACAACAGCAGGAAGACGGCCGCGCGGCGGATCATGCCGTGAATGCCGCTTTGGTATCGAAGCGTTGCGCGTTCGAAATTGCGGTTGAACCAGCCGAAGGCGCCACGTTGCTTGGAACCGTGCTCGGGCTTCTTGAGAATGGTGGCGCAGAGTGCCGGCGTGAGGATCAGCGCGACAATGACCGACAGGACCATCGCTGAGACGATCGTCACCGAGAACTGACGGTAGATGACGCCGACGGAGCCCGAGAAGAAGGCCATCGGGATGAACACGGCAGAGAGAACCGTCGCGATGCCGATCAGCGCGCCGGTGATTTCCTGCATCGATTTGATCGTCGCCTCGCGTGGCGAAAGCCCCTCTTCCTCCATCACGCGCTCGACGTTTTCGACGACGACGATCGCGTCGTCGACCAAGAGGCCGATCGCCAGCACCATGCCGAACATCGTCAATGTGTTGATCGAATAGCCGAACAGCGACAGCACGCCGAAGGTGCCGAGCAGCACGACCGGAACGGCGAGCGTCGGGATCAAGGTGGCGCGAATGTTCTGCAGGAAGACGAACATGACGATGAAGACGAGCACGATGGCTTCGAACAGCGTCTTGACCACATCTTCGATCGATAGCTTGACGAAGGGCGTCGTGTCGTAGGGATAGACGATTTCGACATTCGGCGGCAGGGTCTGCCTCAGGCTGTCGATGGTCGATCTCACGGCTTCTGCGGTATTGATGGCATTGGCGCCGGACGCGAGCATGACGGCGAGACCGGCCGAGGGATGGCCGTTATAGGTGCTCGACGTGTTGTAGCTTTCTGCTCCGAGCTCGACCGTCGCGACATCGTTGAGGCGGACCAGCGAGCCGTTGGACTGGCTCTTCAGGATGATGTTGTTGAACTGTTCGGGCGTCTGCAGGCGGCTCTTGGCCGTAACCGTCGCGTTGAGCTGCTGGCCCTTGCGCTGCGGCAGCGCACCGAGCTGGCCGGCCGAGACCTGCGAATTCTGCGACTGGATCGCGCTGGTGACGTCGCTGACCATCAACTGGTATTTGGCCAGCTTATCCGGATCGACCCAAATGCGCATGGCATAACCGGCGCCGAAGATCTGCGTGTTGCCAACGCCTTCGATGCGCTTCAGCGTGTCATTCAGCGTGCTGGAAACATAGTCGGCAAGGTCGTTGGAATTCAGCTTGCCGTCTTTCGACACGAAGCCCACGACCATCAGGAAGTTCGATGTCGACTTGGAAACGGTGATACCCGTCGACTGCACCGTTTGCGGCAATTGCGCCGTGACGAGCTGCAGCTTGTTCTGCACCTGCATCTGCGCCACGTCGGAATCGGCCTTGTTGGTGAAGGTCAGCGAAATGGATGCCTGGCCCGTCGAGGTCGACGTCGACGTCATGTAGTCGAGATTGTCGATACCGGTCATGCCCTGCTCGATGACCTTGGTCACCGAATTTTCGACGGTTGCGGCATCGGCGCCGGGATAGGTCGCGTTGATGCTGACCGTCGTCGGGGCGATCTGCGGATATTGCGAGATCGACAAGGTGAAGATCGACAGCGCCCCCGCCAGCATGATGACGATGGCGATGACCCAGGCAAAGATCGGCCGGTCGATGAAAAAGCGCGACATCGCTTACCTCACTTCTGAGCGCCGGAGGCGGGCTGGGGATCGGTCTTTTCCAGCTTGGCCTGTTCGGCGGGCTCCCCGGCGACCTGCTTCACTTCGCCGGTCGCGTCGTCGATCGTGACAGCGGCGACATTGACCTCCTGGCCGTCCCGGACGCGCTGGCTGCCTTCCACGACCAGGCGGTCACCATCGGCCATGCCTTCATTTACCAGCCAGCTATTGCCGACACTTCTTTGCACCTTCAGCACACGCTGCTGCACCTTGTTGTCGGCGGTCACGAACATCGCCGTCGGTTCGCCCTTGGTGTTGCGGAAGACTGCACGCTGCGGCAGGAGATAGCTGTTTTCCGCGATGGCTTCCTCGATGCTGGCGCGAACATACATGCCGGGCAGCAATACGCGTTCCGGATTGGGGAAGACCGCGCGCACGGTGATCGTTCCGACGGTCTCGGCGACAGAGGCCTCCGAAAATTGGAGTTTACCGGTTTCCTTGTACTCGGAACCGTCTTCCAGCGTCAGGTGGACGGAGACGTTGTCGCCACTGGTCTTCAATCGGCCTTCCGCAATGGCGCGGCGGAACTCAAGCAGGTTGGTGCTCGACTGCGTGACGTCGACATTGATCGGATCGAGTTGGCGGATCGTGGTCAGCGCCGTCGTCTGGTCGGCGGTGACGAGCGCGCCGACGGTGACCGTCGAGGCATCGACGCGGCCGCCGATCGGTGCGCGCAATTTCGTATAGTCGAGATTGATGCGTGCAGTCTCGAGCGCGGCCTTGGCCGAGGCGACATCGGCCTGCGCCTGGACCAGGGTCGCCTGCGCAGTGTCGTAATCCTGCTGGCTGACGGCGTTCTGGGCACTCAAGCCCTTGTAACGGTCCATCTTGGCCTGCGCACTCGGTATGGCGCCTTCCGCCTTCTGCAGAGCGGCGGCGGCGCTGTCAAAGGCGGCCTGATAGGTGGCGGGGTCGATTTCGTAGAGCACGTCGCCCGCCTTGACTTCGCTGCCTTCCTTGAAATTACGGCTGCGAATGATGCCGCCGACCTGCGGCCTCACTTCGGCAATCAGATAGGCGCTGGTGCGGCCGGGCAGCTCGGCGGTGATCGCAACCGATTGCGGATGCAGCGTCATGGCGCTGACTTCGGTCTTGACGGCCGGTGCATTGTTTTGAGCAGCCTTCTGCTCATTGCAGCCCGCCAGCAGCAACGTGGCGGCGACCCCGGCTGCGATCAGTGAGATCCGCGAGGCTAGGAGGCGTTCGGATGTCGCCGGACGTATGAATACACGGGTAGAAGAGGCGAGCTTTCCCACGTTGCTATTTCCCATCGTCTTAATTACAGTACCAATTAGTACGGAAAATATTTCTACCGCTGTAAATGTCAATCTCATTTGGCTTTTTTTGAGGTGAAGATGGAAGCTCGGACGGAGCTAAGGGCAAGAGATGCAGATCAAACCGCCGCTCGCCGGCCGCGCGGCCGTCCGAAGACGGCGAGTGACGACGCAAAGCGGGCGGAGATCCTGACGGAGGCCCGCGCGACGTTTCATGAGCTTGGTTACGGCGGTACGACCATGGATCTCGTGGCGGCACGGTGCCGGATTTCCAAGCAAACCCTCTATCGCTTGTTTTCGAGCAAGACCGAACTTTTCATGGCGATCATCGCCAGGCATCGCGCCTCGATGCTGGCCCTGCCGCGCGATCCCGAGGAAAATCTGCCGCTCGACAGGGCGTTGGAACAAATTTTCATGATCGATATCGATGAGGCGGCGGAGCGGGACCGCGAAGCTTTCATTCACCTCATTGTGAGCGAAGCGCAGCAATTTCCCGAGATGGCAGCGCTGTTGCGCACCTACGGCGCCGAACAGTCGCGACAAATGCTCGCCGATTGGCTCCATCTGCAGCAGAAACGCGGTCTCATCGAAATTGTCGATGCCATTAGCGGTGCGCGCATGCTGATGAACATGATCTTCGGCGCGATGATTTCGCATCCCGGCAAGCTGAACGACTGGCCCGACCGCGAAACCCGTCTGCGGCACTTACGTCAATGCATCGCAATCTTCGTCGCGGGTGTGCAGCCGCATCGGAAGCCGCGATAGGGTTCAGTGCTCTTTTCCAGGAAAACAGCCGCGCACGTTTCGAGCCTACGCTCTCACCAAAAGAGCAATGCCGGCATGGCTCCGAAGAACCATACCGGCATCTTTCTCCGGCCCCCCGCCAGAAATCCGAGAAACTGCGCTTAGTGTGCGACAGCCCTATTCACTTTGTCCATACCCTCTTCGAAAAGTGGCATCTGCAGGCCGTTTGCATACATTTCCTGCAATACGGCACCGAGTGCGAGATCCAGGCACCAGACCGGGAATTCGGCGTTCATGCTCTTGGCGCTCTGGCGCGCATAGGTGATCAACCGCGCGATCGACGCCAGTTCTTTCAGTGAATCCGAATCGTGGTGTGCCATTTCGATAGGAAGTATTGCTGTCATTTCACGCCCCTTTGACCTCAGTTCCTGGAGAACTAGATACTCATCGCCAGGAACATGAGCAGACATTAACTCAAGTCGAATGTGTTGGCGCGTGACATACAGCGTGACACGAGGTGAGATTGCGAACGAGTTTTTACTATGCAATTTCAAGACGGTGGAAGGCGCTGCGCCACAAACTATTGGCCTTGAACGTCCAGTCACGCGGCGGTTGTTGCGGTTCGTCCGGGCAGTCGGCAATCACACGGAGCAATTCCAGCGCATCGATGCGCTTCTGGTTGACCGCCTTGGTGCGCAGGAGATCGTAAATGGTTTGCCGGCGTGCTGGATCTGGCAGATCAGCGGTTTCCGCCAGGGAGCGATAGGTCAGTGATTTGAAGAACATAGTTTCGGCGCGCGCCTGCAGAGCGGCATGTTCGGCGTCACTGATCGCGCCGGTCTCGGCAAGCGCCCCCAATGTTGCCTGCACATTCACCAGCGGCTCGCTGAGCGGAAGGTGTCCGAGTTCGGCCGGACCATGAATCTGCGCCACGGCGGAATCGTCTGCAACCGCACCGGAGGCATAGGCCTCGAAAATGCGGCCGATGCCGACCATGCCGAAGGCGGCGCATTCGGAGGCGCGCAGCGCGCCCATGCTGGCCGCACCATAGACGCGGACGCCCTTCGACAGCGCAAAGAGGATTTCCTTGTGCCAGACGGGCGCGACATTTTCGAAAAGCCCGTCGATCAGGCCGATGACATTGGCTCCCTCTTCCATGGCGCCGACGATGTCGCCCTGCTTTGCCGGCGGCCTCAGAACGATGCCGGGACCGGCAATCTCGGTGGCATCGGGAAGCGTGGGGCCGACAAACAGGATCTTCATAGGAGTTGCAACGTTTTCGAGATGGCGCGGTAGCCGAAGCGGCGCTTGCGGTCCCCAGCCGGATTTTCCAGTTGCGGCAGGATGAGCTTGGCGACGGCAAAGGGAAGCGAGGCATCGCCGAGGGAAAGCGCGATGGCGGAATTGATGCCCGCATGGCGCAGACGGTCGATGGTCAGGTGCAGCAGGGCCTCTGCGCCATCCGGCAGGGCTTCATCCGGTCTTGCCGCCGCTTTGGGCACCGCCTCAAAATAACGGCGGATGCTTTCCGGCAGCTCCCGAGTGAAATCCTTGGGATGAATATCGTCGCGGGCGCCGCTGATGAAGGTGAGGCGCGATTGCGCCGCCTCCGTTACAGCGCGGATTGCTGCCCGCACCGACGATGGATGCGCGCCGCAGCCCATGGTCACGTCGATATAACGGACATGCTTTGCCCGGTTTATTTCGCCTGGGCCGAGAAAGACGGTGTAGGCCGGTATTTTCACATCGCTTGTCATGTCGAACAGCTTGAGCGTTAGACCGGCATCCTCAATCTTTCGGAGCAATTCGTTCAACACTGGATCTGCCAGCGAAGCGGGGTCGACGCAGGTTTTCGTGCGCAGGGCCGGCTCGGAAACATCCCACAGTTCCTTGGCGTCCCGCTCGATGCGTTCAAGCAGGCCGTGGAGGATGGCCTCTGTCAGCACATTGCCGGAGGCGAGGCCATCGGAGGACTGCCAGAAGCGTGCGTTAAGAGGGGTTCGATCAAGCGTGATGGCGCCGAAGGGAATCCAGACGTTTCGATCGGCGATGAGATCGCGACCCTCAGTCCAGGCGATTTCTTCGTCATCGCCAATGTCGGCTTGGCCGCTTGCAATGAGAGACGAGAGCGGATCGGCATGCTGTCCTTTGGCCAAGAGCTCCCGTTGACTGGCAGAGATCGTCTTGACCGCAGGGGCGCCGGCCACCGTTCGTTCTAGCGCCTCCATGGCCGCGGAAACTTTCGCGTCGAGATCGGTGATGCCCTTGCCGTTGTTGATGACGATCGACTTGGCATTCGGGCTAATGGCCTGCCAGACCGGAATGCCAATGCGATCAAGCCCCGTCAGCCGGCCAAGGCGGGTGATGCCGTGGCCGGTGAGACAGGGCTCGATGCGCCGAAACGTTTCTTCGGCAGTGCAGACGCGATCTGAATAAAGAGACGCGGCTACAAGATCCCGCTCACTGGAATTCCGTGCCAGGAATTCGGCAAGAGACAGGGATAGGTCTGCCGTCACGATATCAGCCGTCAAATACGCCGCTTGCGGCCTTCGCGGCGCCGCCAACAACAACAGCCAAGTTGACGCCCTTGACGACGGTTGCGCCGGCATGGCGCAACTGGTCGGCTGCGTGGAGTGGACTTTGCGCCTGCGGTGCAAGTGGCGTGACTGTGCCTGCGCTGAGGTCGGCGAGGTAAAGTTGCGGATCGCCGGGGATGCCGATTACGACGTGTGCCATTTCTAAATCTCCAATTTGATCGATGGTTAAGAACGAGCTGAGGAAAAGTGTGAATTGGTGTTTATCGGCGCCTAACTAAAGCCTGCGCGTTTTAGCCCCTCCCTATAATGTTCCTTCTGCCATTGCTCGCGCATGGGCACGACGGAAAGCCATTTGTCGACCTCGAATTCTGGATAGGTTTCCTTGACCTTGCGCACGAGGCGTTTCGCCTTGCGTGTATCGCCTACCATGCCAGCGACAGCGGCGGCGAGCCGCGCCGCGGGTGCGGGATCGGCCATGCGGTCGATATAAGTCATTGCCTGATCATATTGTTCAAGAAAGTAGCTGGCTCCGGCGGCCGTCCAGTAATAGAAGTCCGGGCTCATCGGATTGAGCTTGATGGCACGCTCCATCTTCTCCAGAGCCCT
This sequence comes from Rhizobium sp. SEMIA4064, assembly GCF_003025035.1. Lineage (GTDB taxonomy): Bacteria > Pseudomonadota > Alphaproteobacteria > Rhizobiales > Rhizobiaceae > Rhizobium > Rhizobium paranaense. Next base: position 248,232 of record NZ_PYJN01000022.1, on the reverse strand, counting down.
ACCGGGCTGGGAGGCATGAACCAGCGCGTCCGCATAGTCCGTGATGATATCGGCATGATGTGGGCTGATGGTCTCGGCGAGTTCAAAGGAATTGAGGCTTTCGTCGAAGTCGCCCTGAAAGAGTTTCGCAGCGGCAAATTCACGATAGCCGTTGGCGAGATCCTGGCCCGTGGCGATCGCCTTGCCTGCCTCTTCCTCGATGCGCTTCAGCAGGTCCGCATCTCCGCGCGCCGTCAAGAACCACTCGAGATGATAGGTGCGGGCCATGCCGCTTAGGGCCGGCGAGAAATAGGGGTTTTCCTTCAAAGCTGCCTGGAATGCCTTGCGAGCTCGACGAATGTCCGGCAGGCCGAGATGCTTCAGATGACGCTGACCCTGCAGATATTGGTGATAGACTGTCGGGTTGCGCTCGAAGTAGTCGCGGGAAAATTCGTTGCGCTCGACATAGCTGGCGACAAAAGCCACGATGCGTTGCGCGATTTCGCGATGCTGGCGCGGCAGATCCTGGGCCTCCATACTGAAGCGCGCCGCCCAGATGACTTCGTCGTTGCCGGCGTAGATTAGCTGCGCGAAAAGCCAGTAGGCGTTGCCGTCGAAGCTAAGCCTGGTGTCCAGCACATAATTGATGCCGTATTTGTCCAGCATTGCCGCGCGATCGAAGTGCAGCGCAATCTTTTCCGCGGTGTAATGCGCCACCATCGTCACAGTCTTCAGCACGCACAGGCCGACGGTGATATCTTCCAGCAGTGCCGATGAGAGGAAGACGGCCGCTTGATGGTTGCTGGCGGTGTTCACCGGCGGCAGCAGCGCGAGCTTGGGCGGCCCGCGGGGCTCGGGCGGAACGATTTCCACCTGCTGGCCTGGTACCTCTCGAAGCTGAGGCACGACGCTGCGCTGGCGTTCGAACAACCGTCGCGCAACGCTGAGCGTCTGCTGGTCGGGGTCGACAGGCAATTCGCCCCAGCGGTATTTTCTGCGGCTCTCAAAAATGTGGCGAGCGTTTTCAAGCTGGGGTTCGCCGGCATAGGTCTCCCCAAGGATCTGGTAGACCGCCTCATCTTCGGGATGGGCCTCGAACAGTCGCAGCGCCGCTTCCTTGATGATCGTGGGGTCCGCGTCTTTGCTCATGGCCGCAATGGCATCGCCAAGCGTCGTCAATAGCTGCGCCTTGATGCGATCCCGCTGTGCGTGCAGCCACATGCGGGCCTGACCACCGATGACTTCCGTGCGGGCGAGAAAATCCCAGCGGCCGAGTTGCAACAATTCTTCCAGCGCGGTGTGGGGATTGGTTTGCGAAACCGCATTCAACAGCGTGAGATCGCTGGTGAAGGCTTGCACATTCACGCTAACGGTTGCCTGCTCGATCAGCAGCAGCGTGATTCCGAGTTCGTCCTGCCGGTTTTTGATGCGGGACAGAGTCTGCCGCAGATTGGCGAGCGCCTTATCCAGGGGAACGTCGCCCCAAAGAAATTCTGCAAGCTCCGCACGGGTCTTTTGCGGCGAGGGGCTCGTCAGCAGAAAGCAGATCGACAGCAGGCCCTTTTCCGGAAAAGGCACTGTCGAGCCTGTTCCGTCCACCAGACGTAGATCTCCGAATGTCAGCAGCCTGAAATCCATACGCCCCTACTGCATTTAGCAGCGTCCCGATATCGCAACCGCGATTTCCCGTTTTGCTTGCGATCAACAGTGTCATGTGTATCACAGGTGTCATCTGCGATTCATGAATTTCACACTACGATGACTGCTATCCTATCGCAATCGCTAGAACATCCTGCTTTGAGATGAATCACCTGAAAGCGGGAAAATGCTCTGGATCAAAAAGTCGCAGCCATCCGTCTAGGGTCGAATGAACGCATCGCGCTCAAGCACTTTCTGCGATTGCGGATGCCGCGATCGTCGATATGGGGACAATCTGCCCCCTCGATCAAGATCCGCGCCTCACCCGTTTTAACGGGGCGAGGCATGGAGATCAGTTTCTGAGGCCGAAAGGAGCTTCGGCCGCAGGCGGCGCATGCACGACCGAGGGTTCGGAGGCATTGGCCAGCGACTTGATAAGCATCAGCACGGATTGGCGGACGGTGGGATCGTTGATTTTCATGAAGGCCTTGTTGAGGCTAAGTCCTTCTTTGGACGTCAGAAAATCGGACAAATCTTCAAGGCCACTGATGGCGCCCAGCCCTTCCGTCGACAGGGGCTGCGAATTGTCCTGCTGGAAGAAGAAAGCGACTGGGACAGCCAGAACCCCCGCGATCGCCTGCAATCTGCTGGCGCCGATGCGGTTGGTGCCTTTTTCGTATTTTTGCACCTGCTGAAAGGTAACGCCGATCTGTTCGGCGAGCCGTTCTTGGCTCATACCGAGCATCAGCCGGCGCATGCGCACGCGTGAGCCGACATAGGCGTCAATCGGATTTGGTACTTTTGCACTCACTGCGCAATCTCCTCATTCGAACGGGGGTACCCCAGCGGGCGCCACCTTACAGATGCCCGGGGAAGAGGCAAGGACACGTCCCCAATCTGCCCGTTCAGTGTGTATTAAATGTCGATAAAGTTCAACCAAAAGTCCTGACGCCAGAGTTTTTCCTTCAAGCGTCAGATAGATAAACGTCAGAAAAGATTCCTCGCGTCAATGTGGACTAAAGGCTGATGACGACCTGAAATTGTACAGCGGCCTATCGGGTTATCCTTGCTAGGTACACTGGCGTGAGCCGCAAAATAGGCCGGTTTTGCACGGCAGTTACTGGCGAAGTAGCGATCGTATAGGGTCACTATTGTTGCGGAGATACTGAAAACTATCTGTGGATTCTTGGAAAAAAATTCCAATATACTATGGTTTTCTAATATACGCGCAAAATCATATTCGCCCGTTTGCGACAATGCTTCCGGCGAAATCATTCGCAATCCGATGACCCGTTCTGCGCTCCTCCTATTCCCGGATTAGCAATCCCGCTCCTGCGATGAAGATTGACGTCGAAATATTCTTGTGGCTGCTCAGCATCTTACGTGCACGTTAGCCGCCTCAAGCGGTCAATTGGCATCGGATCGTTACATTAAGTTTTTCTTACTTAACGTAACGTCAGTCTTTTCAACTATGTCAATGAGGGAATTGCCCATCCTTTGGAGGAGTCGAGCGGGGTTGGAAGCAAAAATTTTTTACGGGAAAGCTTTTTCTTTGCGAGATAGGCTTGGCTATATTTCTTATTATAAAATCAACGCTCTAGCGTATTTCGCAACGGACGACTCTATTTTCGGTTGAGTGACATTACCAAAATTGGTCGGATTCGCGTCTTGACCCTGTTATATTAGACGGTCTTAATGCCCATCGTCCGGTCGTGCCCGCGCCCGGACAAGTTGCTGGAGTCCTTAGGCCCGCTGCACCAAGAACAGCGGGTCCTTTTTTCCCACCTTCATTGGTTATTTTTGCGGGGCCCGCCATGCCAACACAGCAGGGGGGTCAGCGAGCCCCGGCCGTCCAAGCACGGCGGCACGACGATCCACCAGAACTCCTCTGCCGTCCACAAACTCCTGCTTTAATTGCTGGTGATGCAACTCGCACAAGCATTGCAAAACGCCGGTACTCGCAAATATTTGCATTGCGAACCGCAATGCTCTTCCAGCTTCAAAGGTAACCGACGCCTTTCAGCTCACTGAAAGGTTGTTGATGCATGCCTGTCCCGCTTCGGGAAGAAGCATTTGTCGAGGTAGCGATCAAGCGCTCGGCATCCATAGGAGGAGATATTTATGCGTTCGTCAGGCATGTTCCTTTATTCTGCGGCCCTTTCCCTCGTTATCGCCGGCAGCTCACTCGGTGTCACGGCGGCTCATGCCGCCGACAAGATTTCCATCATGGTGGGCGGCTATGAAAAGCAGATCTATCTGCCGGCCAAGCTGGCGGAATCCCTCGGCTACTTCAAAGACGAAGGTCTGAATATCGAGCTTCTGAACGAGCCTGCGGGCGTCGATGCGGAAAACGAAATGCTTGCCGGCGCCGTTCAGGGTGTCGTCGGTTTCTACGATCACTGTATCGACCTGCAGGGAAAGGGTAAATTCGTCGAATCCGTCGTGCAGTTCAGCCAGGCGCCCGGCGAAGTGGAACTGGTGTCGGCCAAGCATCCGGAAATCAAGTCCTTCGCCGATTTGAAGGGCAAGAGCGTCGGCGTTACCGGCCTCGGTTCATCCACCAACTTCCTGACGCTCTTCATGGCGTCAAAGGCAGGCCTATCGCCGGCTGACGTCACCCCGGTTCCGGTCGGTGCCGGCCAGACCTTCATCGCTGCCATGCAGCAGGACGCCATCCAGGCCGGCATGACCACCGAACCGACGATCTCGCGCATGCTGAAGACTGGCGAAGCTTCGGTTCTCGTCGATCTCAGAACCTTGAAGGGCACTGAGGCCGCGCTCGGCGGTACTTACCCGGCCGCGTCGCTCTATATGGATGCCGCATGGGTCGATGGTCACAAGGAAGAAGTGCAGAAGCTTGCAAACGCCTTCGTCAAGACGCTGCGCTTCATCAACACCCATTCCGGGGCCGAGATTGCCGAAAAGATGCCGAAGGATTTCTACGTCGGCGACAAGGAGGGCTACATCAAGGCTCTCGACGCCGGCAAGGAAATGTTCACGGCCGACGGCGTGATGCCGGAAGATGGTCCGAAGACCGTTCTCGCCGTGCTCTCGCAGTTCTCCAAGAACGTGAAGGGCAAGACGATCGACCTGTCGAAGACCTACACGACGGAATTCGTCAAGAACGTCAAGTAAGCAGTCATAACGCCGCTTCCGGCCGGTTCCGGAAGCGGTAGTTCAAGAGACTTTGCAGTTCACTGGGCTTTGCGTGCACGCCCCGAAGGCACGCGTCAGGATCAGCACCATGCAACAGGATGAACGCCGTACACCGGCGATCGAGCTCATCAATGTCAGCCGCCGTTTCGTATCCCCAACCGGCAAGTCGCTGACGGCACTGCGCGATTTCAACATGACCGTCGAACGCGGCGAGTTCGTCGCCGTCGTCGGCCCGACCGGGTGCGGCAAGTCGACGACGCTCAATCTCGTCACCGGGCTGGCCAAACCCAGCGCCGGTGAAGTTCGACTGATGGGCGGACCCGTCAGCGGCATCGATCCACGCGTCGGCTTCGCCTTCCAGACGGATGCGCTTTTCCCCTGGAAGAACGTCATCGACAATGTGATGTCAGGCCCGTTGTTCCGTGGCAAGTCGAAGGCGGAAGCCGAAAAGAGCGCTAAGGACTGGCTTGCCCGCGTTGGCCTCTCGAAGTTCCTGCATCACTATCCGCATCAGCTCTCGGGCGGCATGCGCAAGCGCGTTTCGCTGGCGCAGACCTTCATCAACGAGCCGGAAATCCTACTGATGGACGAACCCTTCTCGGCTCTCGATGTCCAGACCCGTACGGTCATGCATGAAGAGCTCCTGAAGCTCTGGGCAGAACGCCAGGCGTCTGTCGTCTTCGTCACGCACGACCTTGAAGAAGCCGTGGCGCTCGCCGACAAAGTCTATGTGCTGACGGCAGGCCCGGCGACGGTGAAGTCGGTCTATACGATCGACCTGCCGCGTCCGCGCGTCGTCTCGGAAATCCGTTACGAGCAGAACTTCATCGATTATTGCAAGACGATCTGGGATGACCTGCGCGAAGAGGTCGAGACCAGCTATCGCCGCGCCGCGGAAGCGGCATAAGGGAGGATTGATCATGGCAAACACAGCCCTCGAAACAGGCAATGCCCCGATCTTCCGCGCCGGTACCTCGGACGCGGAAATCGAAGCTGCAGCGCTGAAGGCGCTCGCCCGCCGCAAGTACGTTGTCGTGGCTTGGCAAGTCGGCATTCTCCTTGCCATCCTCGGCCTTTGGCAGGTCGCGTCCGATCTGCACTGGATCGATCCGTTCTTCTATTCCAGCCCCTATGGCATTGCGTTGCGCCTCTGGGACTGGATCAGCGAAGGCACCGAAAGTGGCTCGCTTTGGTACCATCTCGGCGTCACCATGGAAGAAGCGCTGATCGGCTTCGTCATTGGCTCGGTCACCGGCGTTCTCGTCGGCGTGGCGCTTGGCCGCAACAAGCTGGCTTCCGATATCCTGTCGATCTACATCAAGGCGATCAACTCGATCCCACGCGTCGTGCTGGCGCCGATCTTCGTGATGATCATGGGCCTCGGCCTTGCCTCCAAGGTCGCGCTTGCCTTCATCATGGTGTTCTTCGTCGTGTTCGCCAACGCTTTCCAGGGCGTTCGCGAGGCCGACCGCAACATGATCGCCAATGCCCGCATTCTCGGCGCCTCGAACTGGCAGGTTACCCGCAATGTGATCCTGCCGTCGGCGATGAGCTGGATTTTTGCAAGCCTGCACATCTCCTTCTCGTTCGCCATCATCGGTGCGATCGTCGGCGAATTCGTCGGCTCGCTTGCCGGTATCGGCTACCTGATCTCGATCGCCAAGGGCACCTATGATGCCGCCGGCCTCTATGCCGCGATCATCCTAGTGATGGTGGTGACGCTCGGCGCCGAATACGTGATGACGCTTGTCGAAAACCGCATCACCAGATGGCGTCCGCAGCAGCACATGGACGTGCAATAAGCCATCGAGGCATTCAGTTTCCTCCCAAGGCCGGGCACCCCCACCCGGCCTCTTTTTTGCCGCCAGTTGGCCGCCCCGGCGTGGACGACGGCTATGCGAAGACGCTTATGGGAACAATTTTCCGGAACTCTGCAGCAGTCGTCACCGCGTCGCCAGAAACTCCATCCGCCAAAATGCCTTCAGCATCCCCGCTACGATTGAACGAGGATCACCAAGGTCTCCGGCAATACTCCGTCATACTCCATCGCATCCGCCGCTGCCTTGGACTTCATAAATTCCGCCAAGCGGTCCATGTCGGGAACGTCCATGACTAGGCCTACTCGGTTCGACGCTTGCGGATCGATAAACGTGCGTATGTTTGCGCACCCGAGGGGTTCGAAAACCTCTTTACGGCGTGGTGAAGCAAGCCAGTGTTTGACGTCTTTGACGTCGTGATAGGCCAATATGGTAGGCATAGCATCCTCCTCTCAAAGCCAAATGGAACACTACGCCTCGATTGATCACATTGATATTACCCGGATGGGCGGAGCGCATCGTCGCAAATGGCAGAGATGTCGATGTTCTCGCCTGCTTCCGGCCCTAAAGCGGCACCTGCGCCGGGTCGCCTCTGTTGAAGTTGTCCTATGGTGGACACGGAGCGGTGGGGACACCTACTGTCTGATCTGCTGCTGAGGGAACTGTCCGCGATCACAGCCGCTTGGCCATCCAAAGGTGCGGCTGGCCCTCGTCCTCGCAATCGACATCGCTGATCTGCGTATAGCCCTGCTTGGCGTACAGATCGTGCGCGTATTCCTGGGCATGCAGCTTCACCAGTTTGGCGCCGGCCTCGCGCGCGGCCTCGTCGCTCGCAGCGATGATCACACTCGCCAAACCCCGGCGGCGAAACGCCGGCATCACGGCTACGCGGCCCAGCAGGTACGTCTCCCCTGCCATCACGCCCTCGTCGAACGTGCATGTGGGCGACGGTGGCCTATCGGGCGCAAGGGCGCGCTCCAGTAGCTCGGGGAACAGGCGTGAGCACCCGGCTAGCTCGCCATCGATATAGAGGGTTACATGTACACAGGAAGGGTTGTCGTCGATGCCATCGAACTCGTTCTCATAGCCCTGCTCGTCCATAAAGACAGCGCGCCGCACCGCAAAGGCGTCGTCGCGCGCGTTGGTCTTGATCTGCCGAGACATAAAGGGGCCCCTATCCGCCGGTTCGCTTGCGCACCATAATATCGGCAGGCAAACCATGTCATCTCTATTTCCCGATTGTATCGTTTCGGCGCCTAGTCCCTTCGTGGTTCGTCCGCTGTTGGCACATTCCGGAAGTGACGACCTTCCGCCTGTTCTTCCTTACGGGCTCTTGGACCTTCTACCGGCCGAAGAGGCAAGATGCGGGGGCAGCTTTGACACCGGTCGGAGCGGTGAGCAGCGTGCCTGGCCACTCTCGGCGATCAACATCGGGCGGTGGGCCTTCTTGCGACAAGTGATATAGTTCAATTTCGGTCGTTTCATCTTGGACGATACGAGAAAGGAATTATTCCATGGGAGACCAAAAGCGCCCGCTGCAACCTGGAGAAACCGCGCCCGCGTTCGCGCTAGCCACGGCCAACTTCGACGGAACGGTCTCTTTCGCCGACTTGAGCGATCGCCCGTTCTTGATCGGTTTCTTTCGCGGGCTGCACTGTCCGTTCTGCCGGCGTCAGGTAGAACAGCTCGCCGGCATTCAGCCCACCCTGCGCGCTGCCGGGGTGGAGACTGTGGCCGTTATCAACACGCCGGTGGAACGCGCTCGCCTGTATTTCCGCCACCGTCCGACGCCAGTAACGCTACTTTGCGATCCGGACTGCCGCACACATCGGGCCTACGGTGTGCCGTATGCTGAGTTCCTGCCCGATGGGAGCAGCGAGCAGCCCGAATGGCCTTATAGCGCGACGATGGCGCAGTTCCAGGCGGCGCGCATCAACCCCACAGGCGAGTTGCCGGAACCGCTACACCCGATGGAAGCCAACACGATACTCAACGCCAAGGACCGCTTCGAGCTTGATGAAGCCGATAATGCGATCTTCGCGAACCACGCTACCCAGCTCGTCGGCCACTTCCTGGTCGATGCGAACGGCACAATCCGCTGGGTACAAATTGAGGCGCTGGACGGACCGAACAGCATCTCCATCTTCCCGACGGCAGCGGAGATCATCGCCGCCGCGAGCGACCTTGGACGCTAACCTGCAGCGAACCGTCTGCCGGCGTTGCTGCGCGATGTCGAATGAGGGCGGCGTGACGCATTGATCGGGCGATGACCGCTCTTGGCGCAAAGCTGGGTCCATATGCGGCGGAACCGCCGGGTGATGGTTGGTCCCCAATCGCGCAATTTTCACCGAACGAGAATCAGCTTATGGTCCGATTCCGGCAAAGCCCATGCCTCCCCCCTCCATCTGGGAAAGTATCATTCATGCGGGGCTGATCGATCATCGAACCGACTGTTCGGGCGCCAAGCATAAGGAGGGGTTGCGGTCGTTGCTCGCAATAGGAGGTTTTTCACATGAGGCTTTCTGGCCCAATCTATCGTTTGAAGCGTAAAGCCCGGCTCATGTCGCGCGAGGAGAACATTCCCTTGCACGAAGCACTTGACCGGATAGCAGTCGAAGAAGGTTTCCGCGGCTGGAGCTTGCTCGCAGCGCGTGCCGAGACGACCACGTCAGCCGAAGAGATGTTCGCTCAATTGGACCGTGGCGATCTGGTGCTTCTGGGCGCCCGCCGTGGCCACGGTAAAACCTTGATGAGCCTCAGGCTGGCGGTCGAGGCGATGAAATCCGGCAATCGGGGCGCCTTCTTCACGTTGGAAGATACCGAAAGTGATGTTCTCGATCGTTTCCGGGTGATCGGCGCTAAGTTCGAGCTTTTTGAAGGCTTGTTCGAATTTGACAGTTCGGACGCGATCAGCGCCGACTATATTGTCGACAAACTGGCGTCGGCGCCCGAGGGAACGCTTGTCGTCATCGATTACCTGCAAATACTCGACCAGAACCGGCAGAAGCCGGAATTGATGGTGCAGGTTCGGGCGTTGAGGTCCTTTGCGCAGGAGCGAGGTTTGATCATCGTCTTCCTCTCGCAGATCGACCGGTCCTACGATCCGTCGGCGAAAGCCTATCCTGGTCTGGAGGATGTCCGCTTGCCCAATCCGCTGGATCTGGCGCTGTTCGACAAGACATTTTTCCTGAACAGGGGCGAAGTCCAGCTTCAGGTGGCTGGGTAGCGGTTCCGCTTAATCCGGTTGCCGGCAGTTGGGAATCGATCAAACCGCCGGCAGCCTTACCGTCACCAGTAGGCCGCCGCCGGTCGCATCGCTCAGCGCTATCGTGCCGCCGGCGCCGTCGACGACTTCGCGGACGATGGCGAGCCCGAGGCCGCTGCCCTCTGGTTCCGTGCCGATGATGCGGTAGAAGCGCTCAAACACCTGGCCGCGCTCGGCCTCGGGGATACCCGGACCGTTGTCCTCCACCCACAGCAAGGCGCTGTCATCATCGCGCCGGACGCCGACCGTGACCCGGCCATTGGCGGGGGTATACCGCAGGGCATTGTCGACGAGATTAACCAGCATTTCGCGCAGCATGGTGCCGTCGCCTTCGACATGAACCGGCGCATCATCGGCCTCCAGTCCCAGGTCGATGTTGCGCCTCAGGGCCTCCTCCGCTAGGTTCTCCAGGACCTGTCGGGCGGTCGCGACGAGGTCGATCGTGTCGCTGCGCGGACGGCGGCTGCCGGGCTCGGCCCGCGAGAGGGTGAGAAGCTGGCTCGCCAGCCGTGTCACTTGTCGCGTGCTGGAGCGCAACGCCGTCAACGCTTCGTCGCGCCTGGCATTATCATCCTCGCGTGCCGCCACGCTTGCTTGCGTCGAGATCAGCGCGAGCGGCGTGCGCAACTGGTGAGCGGCGTTGGAGACGAAGCGACGCTGTGCCGCCATCTGGTTCTGCACCCGCTCCATATGATCGTTGAGGGCATGGACCAGGGGGCGCAGCTCGCTCTGCACCATGTCCGGTTCCAGCGGGTCCAGCCGCTGGCGGCCGCGTTCGCGCACCGCATCGCGCAGCCGGAGTACCGGCGCCAGACCGCGCTGCAGCCCGATGATGGTGACCAGGCCGGCGAGCAGCACGAGCACGAGCTGCTTGGTGAAATCCGAGAGCCACAGCCTGCGACGCATGGCGTATTGGCTGTTATGGGTGACGGCGACGGTAACGGAGATCGTGCTGTCTTCGCTGAGGCCGACGATCGGGTGGTTCAGCATCATCACGCGGACCTGATCGTTGCGAAATGCCGTGTCTTCACCGACCTGCGGTTTCTTTGGCTGCGGTAGATCGGGATAGCCGGCGACGAGGTTCCCCCAGGCGGTCACCACCTGATAGAAGACGCGATCGCCATAGCCCGTATCGAACATCTCCAGCGCAGCCGGTGGGATATCGACCTGGACGGTGCCGTTGCCGTCGACATGCACGGCTTCGGCGATGACGCGGGCTGAGGCAAGCAGCGTGTGGTCGGTGACGAGGTCCGAAGTGGCATTCGCCGAGTGGAAGCTGAGATAGAGATTGATGCAGATCGCCCCGATCAGCGTCAGCACCACCCAGGCAAAAAGTTGCGCCCGCAGGCTGGAGCTCAGCCCTGCGACGGCGCGGCGCAAATGTCCTTTGCGGGGGCGGCTTTCGTCATTGCGCATGGCGTAGGAGGTAACCGAGGCCACGCAGCGTGGCGATCTGCACGGCACTGCCTTCGAGCTTCTTGCGGACGCGGTGCACGTAGATTTCGATGGCACTGGTATCGGCGAGATCGTCGAAGCCGAAGACGCTTTCGGAGAGCGCGGTCTTGGTGACCGTCGTGCCGACCTTCATCATGAGATGTTCGAGCACGGCATGTTCGCGAGGCGTGAGCGCCAGGGTTTCCCCGCCGAGAAAGAACTGCCGCGTGCCGCCGTCGAAGAGCAGGTCGCCCACGGCGATTTCGGGCGCGGCGCGGTCATGGCCGCGGCGGACGACCGCGCGGACGCGGGCTTCCAGCTCGGCGATTTCGAAAGGTTTTGCCAGATAGTCGTCGGCGCCGCTATCGAGCCCGGCAACGCGGCCGTCGAGGCTGGCATTGGCGGTCAGGATGATGACCGGCACTTTGTTGCCGCCCTGGCGCAACCGCTTCAACAGCGTCAACCCGTCGATTTTCGGCAGTGACAGATCCAGGATAACGACTGCGTAACCCGCCACTTTCAACATATGTTCGGCGTCCTCGCCGTCATAGGCGATGTCGACGGCATATTGTGCCTGACGCAGCGCCTTGCCGAGCCAGGACGCCAGTTCGCGGTTGTCTTCGACGATCAGGAGCCTCATGGGGCGAGTATACAGCAAGTGCAGGGTGTTGCGAGTGTTTTGGGCCGCCCGACACCTATCTCGCCAGCGGCGAGATAGGCACTCATTTGCCGAGCCTCAATGCCATCTCTCTCACCTCGTGCAAGTACACTTTCCGCGCATAGGACGGTGTCAGATTGTGATCGGCGTCGGGGATGATGGTGAGGCGGATGTCCGGAAAGTTCTTCAGGCCGGCGGCGTCTTCGCCAAAGTGTTCGCGGAAATGATCCAGACCGATGTCGTGGGCGCTGTAGATCAGCGAAATATCGACCTGACGTTTTGTAAGCGTGCGGAAGCCGTTGATGACGGTTTCATGCTCGCCGGCGAAGAAGGGGAGAACGCCGAGCAGCGGGCGACCGAGACGGACGGCGCGCCGCGCCAGCGCCACGACGATGTTGCGCGCCGCGCTCTTGGCGTCGATCTGGCCGCCATAGAGCCGCTTCAAGGTCTCGAACTGCAGGAATTTCAGGCCGTAGGTCTCAAGCGAACGCGGCACGAAGCGCAGGGCTTCGTCGACCGGCTGGGTTTCATCCCAGAAGAAAGCGTAAGGATTGACGGTGATCAGACCGCGGCATCTGCTATCGCGGATAGCGCTCTGAAAGGCGAGATAACCACCGCTGCAGCGGCCGACGGCAAAGGCGGGCAGCAGCTCACGATTCTCCAGAAAGTTGAGTGCGGCGTCAACGTCCTGCTGCTGATCGCGGGAATAAAGCACCTGCTCCTGCGCGTCGGGAAGCGGCGGGCTGTCGGCAACATTGGCGGTATCGAAACGCAGCGAGGGGATGCCGTCGCGGGCGAGTGTCCGCGCCATGGTCACCGACATCCGGCCCCAGCCGGCATGGCGGTCATAGGCCGTCGTTAAGAGCAATGCTGTCGCGCCCGCACGGGCGCCTGCGGGTTCGCAGAGAATGCCGAAGAGGCGGTCGCCCTCGCCAAAACGCAGCGGCGTCTCGCGAAAACCATCGCCCTCAAGCGCTTCGGCACGGGGCGTGCGGAGAATTCTGCGCGATGCCGTCGTGGATTCCGTCGCGATCGACCGCGCCCAATCCAGAATTTTCCGGCCGGCTTCGAGCGGCATGGTGGCGATAGTCGGGTTCGACACCAGCTCGTCATAACCCTCATAGGCAGCGCGTTCGACACGCGGGCCGAGGGTTTCGAGATGAGCAGCGAAATCGGCATCGGCGGGGCGACCGGGCCGTGTCAGGACAAGGCAATCCGGCACGCCGACATGGGCAAGCGTCATCAGGTTGAGTTTTTTGACAGCGGCGGCGGTAGTGTCCGGCATATGTAGGCTGGCGATGGTGACGCCTTCGGTCCGGCGCTGTGTTTCGGTGAGCCCCATGCCCTCGTCGATCATTTTCGACCACATGGTCAATTCGCGCAGATAAGCCCGGCCGGAGATGGTGGGGGCCAGCAGCGCGATGCCGTCGGCGGTGGAGAGCTGCTCTGCAATATTAAGGGCGACGACACTTCCGAGCCCTTGGCTCACCAGAATCAGGCGTTCGCAGCCGGAGAGCGATCGCAGCAAGGCCGCGGCGTCGCGCGCCGTATTTTCCCACAGCGCCAATCCTTCGCCTGGATCGTCAACGTCGAGCGCATCGCCGGTGCCGGCATAGTCGAAGCGGAGGCTGGCGATGCCTGTCTTGGCGAGATCTTCGGCGAGGATGCGCCAGAATTTGCGGGTGCACATTTCCTCGAAGCCCCAGGGGCTGAGGAACAATACGGCCGTCTGGCTCGTCGGCGCGACGGCGGGCGTGAACAGGCCGACAGTTCGGGAGAAGGTCACCGGCATGGCGGCGGCGGTCATCTCCTTAAGCGGACCCTGGTATTCGGCGGCTCCCAACGCAGCCATGGCATTCTCCTCAAATTCGGCGCGGCGCCAGCCATGCCAGCGCGTGAACGGCAAATGGATGCGCGCGCCGGGGTAGACGCGCAGCAATTTGTTGCAGGGCGGCGATATCCTCCGGCGGCACGGCATTCAGCAGCCGGAGCGCCAGGCCGTAGACCAGGATGCCGGCGATGACGGCGCTGGCGAGGCCGGGAATACCGGGCAGCACATGAACGAAACCGTAGGCCGCGGCGGCGCAGAGCGCGGATGCGCCGGTCACCTTGGCGAGGCTAACGAACATGCTGTGCATCGAGCCTTCGAATTCCATACGGCGCACCATCAGCACGCACATGGCGGTGAAGGCGAGCAGCCGCACCAGAGCGCCACCTTCGCCGCCATAGAGAGGCACTGCGATGAAGCAACCGACGACCATGATGGCGCTGGCGACGCCGCCGATAATGGTACGCTCACGCATGCGGTCGATGGAATAGAGATATTGCGTGCAGATCTGCATGAAGACGTAAGGGGCTGCGGTCAGCGACAGCAGCGCCACCATGCCACCGCTCGGGCCGAAGGGTTTGCCGAAGATCGTCACCACCAGCTCGGGGGCGATCGCCGCAAGGCCGAAGCTCATCGGCAGGGTGATATAGGAAATGGCGCGCGCCACACCTTCGAAGACATGGACCGGCAGCTTGCCCGACGCCTGCGAATGCATCTGCTCGGAGTAATAGGGCAGCAGGCTGCCGCTCAACTGTACCGGAAGCTGCAGCGCCAGATTGGCAAGCGACAGGCCGACAGCATAGAAGCCGACGGCTTCGATGCCCCAATAATGCTGCAGGAACACCAGCTCGATGCGATTCAGGAAGATCGAGCTGTTGATGAATTCGGCCGAGAGAATGAGCGAGGAACGGACGAGATAGCCAAGGCCGACGCCGCAACTGTTCCGGGGAGCGGCGGCGATCCTCAGGCTCGAGATGAACATCGGGATCTGACCGATGGCATAGCCGGCAAGGGCGCCGGTGACACCGAAGAAGATGGCGCCGAGAAGCACGGTGGCGAGCTGCAGCACCGAGCTGGTCAGGGTCATGCGGAAGAAAGCGCCGAGCTGCTGTTCGCCGACCAGATAGTTCTTGCTGTAGGCGCCGAGCGACTGCAGGACGAAAAACGCGCCGGTGATGACGATGATGGACGATGCATCGTTTGCCCAATGCATCCGCTCCGCTTCCCAATAATAGGCGGCATAGCCGGCAAGCAGGATCAGCGTCGACAGGATCGTTGGATGCAGGAGATAGGCCGCAAAACCGCGCCGCTCCTCCGTCGAATAGCCCTGGACCTTCAGTTGCGGCAGGATGCGCAGCAGCGTGATGCCGGTGCCAAGTTCGGCAACGAGCGCGCCCGTCGTCGTCAACCAGAGCGAAAAGGCGATGATGCCGTTGGCCTCCGGGCCAAGCAGGCGGGCCGCGATAATCGAACAGGCAAAACCGGTCGCCAGCAGGGTCAGCCCCGCCGCTGCGTTCAACGCCGAATTCGCCATGATGCTCTTCGTCATGAAGATTACCGTTTTCCCAGGTCGCAGAAAGTGGCCGCAAATGTCCGGCTCTTCATGGAATAGCGTCTGCTGTATTTCATATGCCTTAATATTTACCGTCTATTCCTAATGTAACTTTCATTTTTACTTCAGCTAATATGCGATATCCCCATATTGGCTGGCTTGCCGTTTGTTCGGAGGGTCCTCCTTGTTCAGCCTCGTCGTCTGCACGATCGACCGTTTCGACCAGTTGGAAAGGCTGTTTCTGTCGCTGATGAATCAGCGCCAGAGGGATTTCGAGGTGATCCTCGTCGATCAAAATCCGGACGATCGGCTGTTGGAGTTGATCGGAAGCTTTTCGCCCTCTTTCGCGATCCGCCATATCCGTTCGCCCAAAGGCCTTTCGCGGGCACGCAACAATGGGATGGCGGCAGCGAATGGCGACTATGTCTGCTTTCCCGACGATGACTGCTGGTATGAGCCGGATACGCTGGAGATGGCGGAGCGGCTGTTCGCCGAGCATCCCGAGCTTGCCATCGTCACCGGCCGCACGCTCGATGCCGGCGGCTTGGCCTCCGTCAGCCCGACGGGCGAAATCTCGCTTGCGGTGACGCGCTGGAACTACCTGAAGTGCGGCAATTCCAACAGCATCTTTGTGCGCCGTGCAGCACTGCCTGATATCGGCGGCTTCGACGAGAATCTCGGGGTCGGTTCGGACTCGCCGTTCCAAAGCGGCGAGGAGGCGGATTTTCTGTTGCGGGCGCTTGCTGCCGGCAAGCGGCTGATGTTCTTTCCCGAATTGATCGTTCATCACGATCAGGTCACCAGTGAATACGGTCCGCGTCAGATCGAGCGGGCGCGCAAGTATGGCCGCGGCTTCGGCGCGCTGATGCGCAAGCAGCGCTTTCCGCTCGCCTATGTCGGCTATCGCCTGTGCCGGCCCGTCGCCGGCTGGCTGGCGGCGCTGGTACGATGCAGGGCCGATACGGCCCGTTACAAGCGGGCCTGGCTGATGGGCATTCTGGAAGGTTATGCGACCTGGCCGCGGTGGGGCAGGGGCTGATGCCGTTCGCCGCGCGGCGTCATGGCTTCGGCATAAGCATCGATATAGCGCTGCGCGACCTCATCCCATGCATAGGCGCGGGCGTCATGAATGAGTTCTTCCCTGAGGCCGAGGCCTTCGGCCCCTAAGCGTGCGAAAGCGGCGGCTAGGGCGTCGGCAGCAGTTTCCGGATTGGAAAAATCGGACAGCATTAGCATCGGATGGGTCTCGGCGAGCGCCTTGTAGGCGTCGTTCGTGTGCAGCACCGGCAGCAGGCCGGCACTCATCGCCTCGATCGCCACAAGGCCGAAGCCCTCATATTCGGAGGCCGAGGCGAAAATCGAGGCGCGGGCGATGATGTTGCGGATGGCGCAATTGTCGATCGATATATGTAGCGACACATGGCGGCCAAGGTCGCGGACGGCAATTTCCTTTTCCAGCGTCGGCTGATCGAGATCGGAGACGGCGCCGATAATGTCGAGATGCCAATCCGGATTGCGGGCAGCAAGCACCTTCATGACATCAAGCATGCGGTCGAGCCGCTTGTTGACGGAGAAACGACCGATGGTGACGATGCGGCGGCGGGCTTCGAGCGCGGCGCAATTGGCGAATTTGCCGACATCGGCGCCGTTTTCGATCAGGCGGGTGCGGCGGCCGGCGATGCTGGAAAACAGCCGTTCGTCCGACAGGCTGCAGCAGATGAGCTCAGCGTAGGCGAGGGCGGAAAGCCGGGTTGCGGTGTTGAACCAGAGCTTCTTGATGGCGACATATTTCGGCGTGTGGAAGAAACCGCCATGGGTGGTGGCAACCATCGGACGGCCATGGAACAGCTTGCCCCAAGCAAGTGCGTCGAAGAAGAAATCGACGGCATGGACGTGGATGAGGTCGGCATCGGCGATATGCTTGAACACCTGCGGCGCCAAGGGATAACGGCTGGAGCCGGACCAGGGGATGCGGACGATCTCGATATCGTCGATCGTTTCGGCCGGCGCCAGTTCGCGGGTGGGATCGGAGAACAGGCTGTTGCAGGTGACGACCCGGACACGATAGCCGCGGCCGATCAACTGCCGGCAGAGATTGGCAACCACGTCTTCCAGCCCGCCCTTGTTGGGCAAAAACTGGCGCACGACATGCACGATCAGCGGTCCCGCGGCATTCTGTGCCTGAATATCCGAAATAGCCGATGTCATTGACCCGCCCTCGATCCCTAAGCCGCGCAAAGCCGCGGCGATCAGGCGCACGAAGGCGCCGTCTCTTGATCAGCGCGCAAAGCACATCATCTTGCCGGTTAAAAAGAGCTTAATTGCGGACGAGAGGCCGCGGCGTTTCAAGCAAGAGGGTTAATATCGGAGCGTTCCGTTAGGGAAGGTTGGGCTTGTCAGGCGGGTGTTGTTTTGTGCCCGGCGGCTCCGGGCCCCTCACCCTAGCCCTCTCCCCGCAGGCGGGGAGAGGGGACTGCTTCGGTGTTCGCGGCGTGACCGTGCTCCTGGACACAGAACTCTGTATGCCCCCTCGCCCCGCTTGCGGGGAGAGGGTTGGGGTGAGGGGCCATCTCGGAAAGAGAGGCATAACCCGTCACTCAATCGGACCTCTCAAAACGCCCGGAACGTCAATGTGGTCAGCGAGCGGACGATGCCGGGGATATTGGCGATGTTGTCGTTGATGAACTTGCCGATATCCAGCTCGT
This sequence comes from Rhizobium sp. SEMIA4064, assembly GCF_003025035.1. Taxonomy (GTDB): domain Bacteria; phylum Pseudomonadota; class Alphaproteobacteria; order Rhizobiales; family Rhizobiaceae; genus Rhizobium; species Rhizobium paranaense. The sequence goes on along the minus strand of NZ_PYJN01000022.1, from coordinate 230,200 downwards.
CCTTGATGTAGACCTTCAGCAGCAGGTCGTAGTCGCCGCTGGTGGAATAGAGTTCCGAGACCAGCTCCGTCTGGTAGATCGCATCGGCGACCTCGTAGGTCTTGCCGGGGGCGCATTGGAGCTGAACGAAAATGGGCTTCATGAGATTGTCCTGGTTCTGTCCGCGACCGCGATGGCGGCTGTCTTGACTCTGTCCCGGCCGCGATGGCGGCCGCCGCTTTGCTCTATAATGGTCGAAAGCGGCGTGGCCATGCAAGTTTTTCTCTATCCACCGGATGTCGTTGTTCCTGCTTCCGCAAGTCGGGAGGTGGCGCTAGATTGGCCGGATTCTTTTAGGCAATTGGATCGACTCGATGCTGAATGACCCTCGCTCTCACGGACTCTGGGAGAAAACTGCTCCGCCGCCGCCTGCGACAGAGCCGCTTGCCGGCGATGTTTCGGCCGATGTGGTGGTGGTCGGCGGCGGCTATACGGGGCTCTCCTCGGCACTACATCTGGCGGAAGCTGGAACCAAGGTCGTGCTGCTGGAGGCCAATGAAATCGGCTTTGGCGGTGCAGGGCGCAATGTCGGCCTGATCAATGCCGGCATGTGGGTCATGCCCGAAGACCTGCCCGGCGTGCTCGGCCCGGTCTATGGCGAAAGGCTGCTGGAGCTTCTGGGCGATGCGCCAAAGCTGGTGATGGCGCTGATCGAGAAACACGGCATCGCCTGCGAGCTGGAGCGCAACGGCACTTTGCATTGCGCCGTTGGATCCGAGGGGCTGAAGGAGATCGAGGAGCGTGCCCGTCAATGGAGCAAGCGCGGTGCCCCGGTCACCGTCCTCGATGCTGGCGAGACGGCGCGGCGGGTGGGGAGTTCTGCCTATGCGGGGGCGTTGCTCGATATGCGGGCCGGCACATTGCAGCCGCTGGCCTATGTCCGCGGTCTGGCGCATGCGGCGGCCAAGGCCGGTGTTGTCATCCACACCGGCAGTCGCGTGACGGCGACCGAGAAGAACGGTGGGCGATGGATCGTCGGGACTGCCGGCGGCACTGTCAGTGCGGATTGGATCATCGTCGCGACGGATGCCTATAGCACCGGCCCCTGGGAACAGGTGCGCAGTGAGCAGGTGCATCTTCCCTATTTCAATTTCGCCACCGTGCCGCTTGGCGACAACCTGCGCAAATCGGTCCTGCCGGGACGCGAGGGGGCGTGGGATACGAAGGAGATCCTGTCGTCCTTCCGCATGGATCAGGCCGGCCGCCTTGTCTTCGGCAGCGTCGGGGCATTGCGCAATACCGGGCTCGCCATCCACAAGAACTGGGTGCGACGTTCGCTGAAGAAGCTGTTTCCGCAACTCGGAGACATCGCCTTTGAAAGCGAGTGGTACGGCAAGATCGGCATGACCGACAACGCCCTGCCGCGCTTCCACCGATTTGCGCCGAATGTCGTCGGCTTTTCCGGCTATAATGGGCGTGGTATCGCGCCCGGCACGGTGTTCGGCAAAATATTGTCCGACCATGTTCTCGGCCGCGTTTCCGAAGCCGACCTGCCGTTGCCGCCGACCGATCCCAAAGAGCCCAGCTTTCGGGCGTTGAAGGAAATGTGGTACGAAGCCGGCGCCCAGGCCGCGCATTTTGTTGGCGCGAGGGGCTGAAGCGCCGTGAGTTCGTTTGAACGCACAAGGGTCGCTCCGGTCCGCGTGCGAGTGACGTCCTGGGGACGGGAACTGGACCATCAAAACAAGAAGAGGAAGACGACATGACCGCCACACTCGATCTCGCCGCCGAGACAAAGGCAATCCTGACCGAACTCAGCGTTGCCGCCGATCGTTATACGGGCGGAACACTTGCCGTCACCTCACCCGTGACCGGCGCTGAAATCGGCCGGCTCAGGGAGCATTCGGCTGCCGAAGCGAAAGCCGCAATCGACAAGGCGCATGAGGCATTTCTCTCCTGGCGCGCCGTGCCGGCGCCGAAACGTGGAGAGCTGATCCGCCTGCTTGGCGAAGAGTTGCGTGCCGGCAAAGCCGCGCTTGGCCGCCTCGTTTCCATCGAAGTCGGCAAGATCACCTCCGAAGGTTTAGGCGAAGTGCAGGAGATGATCGATATCTGCGATTTCGCCGTCGGCCTGTCGCGCCAGCTCTACGGCCTGACCATTGCCACCGAGCGCTCGGAACATCGGATGATGGAAAGCTGGCATCCGCTGGGGCCGGTCGGCATCATTTCCGCCTTCAACTTCCCCGTTGCCGTCTGGTCGTGGAACGCAGCGCTCGCCATTGTCTGTGGCAATTCCACCGTCTGGAAGCCATCGGAAAAGACGCCGCTGACGGCGCTTGCCGTGCAGGCCTTGTTCGAAAAGGCGCTGAAACGCTATGTCGCCGAGGGCGGCGAGGCGCCGGCTAATCTCTCGACCCTGATCATCGGTGGCCGCGACGTCGGCGAAGTGCTGGTGGATCACCCGAAGATTCCGCTGGTTTCGGCAACCGGCTCGACAGCCATGGGCCGCGCTGTCGGCCCGCGTCTTGCCAACCGCTTCGCCCGCGCCATCCTCGAACTCGGCGGCAACAATGCCGCGATCGTCTGCCCGACGGCCGACCTCGACCTGACGCTGCGCGGCGTCGCCTTTTCCGCCATGGGCACCGCCGGCCAGCGTTGCACGACGCTGCGCCGCCTCTTCGTGCATGAAAGCGTCTACGATCAGCTCGTGCCGCGGCTGCAGAAGGCTTACGGCTCGGTCACCATCGGCAATCCGCTGGAAACGGGCACGCTCGTTGGCCCGCTGATCGACAAGCAGGCCTTCGACAAGATGCAGGCGGCGCTTGGAGAGGCGCAGTCGTCCGGCGGCAAGGTGACCGGCGGCGAACGCGTCGAAAACGGTACCGCCGATGCCTTCTACGTTCGTCCGGCCCTGGTCGAGATGCCTCAGCAGGCCGGTCCGGTCGAGCATGAAACCTTCGCGCCGATCCTCTATGTGATGAAGTACAGCGATTTCGACGAGGTCCTGGCGCTGCACAACGCCGTGCCGCAGGGCCTGTCGTCGTCGATCTTCACCAATGACATGCGCGAGGCGGAAGCCTTCGTTTCGGCGCGCGGTTCGGACTGCGGCATCGCCAATGTCAATCTCGGCCCTTCCGGCGCTGAAATCGGCGGTGCCTTCGGCGGCGAGAAGGAGACCGGCGGCGGCCGTGAATCCGGCTCCGACGCTTGGAAGGCCTATATGCGCCGGGCGACCAACACCATCAACTATGGCAGGACATTGCCACTGGCACAGGGCGTCAAGTTCGACGTCGAGTAAGGCGAGCATGGCAATCGTCGCGTTGCGATGAGGAGGGCGTGGGCGTAGGATCGCTTTCGCCCTCCTTAATCGTTCCAAGGTTCCTCCCCATGTATCTGTCGCTCGCCGAGGCCGAAACGCTGGTTGCTGAGGCGCTGCGGCGAAATCGGGTCAGTCCCGAAAACGCCCGTTCGGTGGCCGTTGCCCTCGTGGCGGCGGAGGCGGCCGGGCAGAGTGGGCACGGTCTGCGCCGCGTGCCCGCCTATGCCGCACAGGCAAAGATCGGCAAGACCGACGGCTTCGCCAAGCCGCAGCTCGTTCGGCCCTATCCTGCTGTGCTGCGCATCGATGCCGGCAACGGCTATGCTTATCCGGCGCTCGACCTTGCCGTTGCCGAGCTTTCGGTCATTGCCCGCGAGCAGGGGATTGCGCTCGCGGCCATCAGCCGTTCGCATCATGCCGGCGTCATGGGCCTCACCGTGGAGCGTTTTGCCGATCAGGGGTTGGTGGCCCTGATGGTTGCCAATGCCCCGGCTTCCATGGCGCCCTGGGGCGGCAAAAGACCTGTCTTCGGCACCAACCCGATCGCCTTTGCCGCGCCGCTTCCCGATGACGAGCCGATCGTGATCGATCTAGCGCTTTCGAAAGTGGCGCGCGGCAAGGTCATGGCCGCCCGGCAGAAAGGGGTGCCGATCCCGCCGGATTGGGCCTTCGACCACAGCGGCAAGCCGACCACCAATGCCGAAGAAGCCTTGGCCGGCACGATGATTCCCGCTGGCGATTCGAAAGGAGCAGCCCTCGCCCTCATGGTCGAGATACTGGCGGCTGGCCTGACCGGTGCCAATTATGCCTTCGAGTCCTCTTCGCTCTTCGATGATCAAGGGGCGCCTCCGGCACTCGGCCATATGATCATCGCGATCAATCCGGCAGCCACGAGCGCCGTCGACACGGCGCAGCGGCTGGCATTGCTGGCAAGCGAGATCACCCAAGATCCCAATGTCCGCCTGCCGGGTCGGCGCGGGCAGACGGCGCGGCGTCTTGCGCTAAGTGAGGGCATCGACGTCGAGGACGCAGTGATTGCCGCGATAGAGAGGCTTTGAACCGCCGACGGTGATGGTCGGGTGAATGTATTTTTTGCCGCGCTCTTGTGCACGGCCCCTCACCCCAGCCCTCTCCCCGCAAGCGGGGCGAGGGAGCTATCGCGCAAACAAGGCGCTACATGCATGAGGCTTGTACGCGTGAGAGGGTATTTGCTTGACTCGATCGTCCCCTCGCCCCGCTTGCGGGGAGAGGGCTAGGGTGAGGGGCCAGGCACATGGCTGCGACATTGATAGAGATGCCTGACGTTCACCCGCGATCCAAAGCTCAGGCGATCGCCGGCGCTGCCTGCTTTTCGTCCAGCCAGCCGCCGGTAAAGCCGGCGCGTTCCAGGCCGCGGCGCAGGATCGGCGATTGCCGCATCAGGTTCCAGATCAGCCCGGTGCGTTCGTTTTCGATCATCATGACGAGCAGGCCCTGATCGATGGCAACCGAACGGTCGTCGACCCAGCCTTCCGGGCCGGGACCCCTGACGCTCGGGTTGAAGCCACCGGGAAAGCGGCCGTCCAGCAACAGGTTCGGATAGGTGGCAAGGATAGCCCTGGTGCCATCGAGCGCGGCTTTGCGGTCGAACGGCAGACAGGATAGCGGCCCCCAGGGCGCAATCGTACCGTCGTCGGGACCGAGCGGCGCACCGCGGGCGGCATAGCCGAGAACCTTCGGGCTGTAACGCCGGCTGTGCTTGGTGCCCGTCGGGTTCGGGCCGTCGCAGGCCGAGAGCCCCCAGATGTCCTTAGCATAGCCGATGAAGTGGCCGGGGTTGCGGTCGGTGTAATCGCGTTGAACGGCGATGGCCGTCTGGGTGTTGCGGAAATAATCCGTATCCTTGTCGGCCACATGCCGGTCGGCAATGCCGCGAAAATCGATCCAGGCGTGCGAGAAGAGATGGATGAACAGCGGCCCGGCATAGAGATAGGGCGTGTCCTTGAACATCATCCAGGTATAGGTCGAGGCGAAGGCGTCGTAGCTCGAGGACGGCACGGAATGGGTGGTCGAAGCGAGCGCCAGCACATAAAGGAAGATCGCCTCGTCATAGCCCTGATAGCGCCAGCGCAGGAAACCGCTGCTCGGCTTCCAGCCCATGCTGATCGTTTGGCCCTTGTTCAGGGCCCAATGCCAATCGCAGCGCTCGTAGAGAAACTGCGCCTGCTTACGGATGTCCACTTCGTCCTGGTCGGGGCCGTTGAAATAGGCAGCCGCCGTCAAGACGCCAATCAGGAAAAGGCCGGTATCGATGGTCGAGAGTTCGCTGTTCCAGGCGCGGTTGCCGGTCGCCATATAGAGGAAGTGATAGTAGAAGCCGCGATAACCGGTGGCGCCGCGTTCTTCGCCCTGTTGGCTTTCGGCAAAGAAATTGAGTGTGGTCAGCACGCGCTCTGCCGCTTCCGCGCGGCTGATCCAGCCGCGTTCGACGGCGACGGGGTAGCTCGACAGTGCAAAACCAACGGCGGCGATGCTGCAGTGGCTCGTCTTGATCGACGTATCCGCCACCAGCCCGTTTTCCGGATTGGTGTAGAGCATGAAATAGTCGAAGGCTGAACGTTGCAAGCGATCGATCAGCACATCGTCGGCTTCGTTGGTCTGTTGCAGCATTGTCTGATCCATCTCCTCGGCGCCCCCCGTTTCTGCTGAGCACAAGAGCTCGGACAGTTGCAAATCAAAGATGATTGATGCTGCCACGCTTTTGTGGACGATTGTTTAAGATGGAAACGTCCGCCGGATATACCGGCAGGCGGCCGCCTCCAGAAAGCTCAATCATCGACAAGACGAATAGCCGCGAGCACTGCGTCCAGCAAACCATCGGCCGTTTCGTCGCCGGGAAGCGATCTGATCATGCCGTTCAGACGTCCCTCTAGCCGGAGCATAGCGAAGCCATGCACCAGTGACCAGAGGGCCGTCGCCTGTGCCGCCATCTTCAGCGGCGATGCCGATGTGTCTGATGTGCGGGCCTGGACGGCGGCCATAAGCGCCTGGCGCGCCGCGAGGGCGGCGCTTGCCGGTGCGGTAAGATTTACGGGGTGGTATCCGCAGCGCGTGCGGCGGCAATTGGCGGGACAGTAAATGCTCGCGCGCTTTTCGTCTTACCGAGCATGAGACATCCTGTTGTTTGGCTTAGCGGGAAGCCGAGTTTGGTTCTGGAAACTTATCCGGCCCGTCGAGTCTGACCTGCCTGCTCGGCGGCTTTTTCAAGGGTTTCTTCCGCCCACTGATTCAGGCTCTTGCCGGAAAGCTCGGCAGCCATGGCGGCACGACGATGAACTTCCGGGTCAACTCTGAACATCATCTTGCCGGAATAGGGCTTTTGCGGCTCCTTACCAATCTGATGACACGTAGCGACATAATCATCGACTGCCTCGTGAAAGGCTCTCTTAAGTTCGGTGACGCTTTCGGCATGAAAGCCGATAACGTCGGAAATGCCGGCGATCTTGCCGAAAAAGATTTCATCTTCATCGTCATATTCGATGCGGGCGTGATAGCCCTTGTAACTCATGGTGTTCACGGCCTTACTCCGATTTGGATCAGAAATTCTCTGGCATCACGAACTTGATATCGCTTGGCTTCCTTGTCCGGATGGGGGCGATGAAAGCTCGCAACCGCGCCATCTTTTTCGAACTTCACGCGCGAGCCACTTCCTTCGATGACATTTGCGCCTGTTGCGATGAGAAGACTTTCGATATCGGCCCAATCAATCGTGCCAGATATCGGGTTTCTGAAAACCGCGGCAAAAGTTCTGATCTGCTTGCTATTTATGCTAGCAATATAGAGGATGCTAGCAGAATATGCAAGCGGTAGGTTGAGTGCATAGCTCAGGTCAACCTAGCCTCCACCCGCTCCCTCAGCCTTTGAAGCGTCCGCCCGAAAATCCCATCGTCCCCGAGCGCTCTCGCGAGTGTCAGCGCGCCTTGGATGCCGACAACCGCTTCTTCGGCGAGCGCATTTGCTTCCGCCGTCGTGACGCATGCTCTCATCAAAGCGCCGGCAAGCGCTTCGATCCAACGGTAGAAATAGGCCTGGATCGCGCCTGCGAAACGGTCGCGTGTTTCGTCGAGTGCGAAGGCGCCGATGAGGCAGATGCGGCGGCCGGAGCGGAAATACGTGTCTGTCGTCTCCCACATGCGGGCGATGGCGGCGCGCGGGTCGTCCTCTTCGAGCGGCTTGAACATCTCGTTGACGAACCAGGCGTCGATGTTGGCCATGATCTCCGCCGCCATCTCCTCCTTTCCGCCGGGGAAGAAATGATAGAGGCTGCCTTTCGACAATCTGGTGCGCGCCGTGATGTTGCTCATCGATGCGCCCTCGTAGCCGAGTTCGCGAAAGACTTCGGCGACGAGGGTTATGGCATCCGATTTTTCGAAGATGGTGCGTGTCATCGCCTTCGTCTTAGAGCCCGAGATCGGACAGTCCCGGATGATCGTCCGGGCGGCGACCGAGCGGCCAATGGAATTTCCGATCTTCTTCCTTGATCGGCATGTCGTTGATCGAGGCGAAACGGCGCTGCATCAGGCCGTCAGCGTCGAATTCCCAATTCTCGTTGCCATAGGAGCGAAACCAGTGACCGCTGTCGTCGTGCCATTCATAAGCGAAACGCACGGCGATGCGATTGCCGTCGAAGGCCCATAGCTCCTTGATCAGCCGGTAATCCAACTCCCTGGCCCATTTGCGGGTGAGGAATTCGATGATTTCCTTGCGGCCGCGCGGAAATTCGGCGCGGTTCCGCCACTGGCTGTCTTCGGTATAGACCTTCGAGACACGTTCAGGATCGCGGCTGTTCCAACCGTCTTCAGCTAGGCGGACCTTGGCGATCGCGGTTTCGCGGGTGAACGGCGGCACGAGTGGGGTGGCCATGGCTTGCTCCTTTTAGACCGATGTAGCCACACTAGACCGATCGGTTTATAAGAGCAAGAGTGAGTTCAGCGCCTTCAAGAGGCTATCGCGCGAATTTCTTTGCACCGACGACGCAGCAGACAACGCCAAGGGTCACCGCAAGCATTGACCAACTGACGCTTTCCTTCAGCAGCGTGGCGGCGAGCGCCAAGCCGAAGAAGGGCTGCAGCAACTGCAATTGCCCGACGGCAGCAATGCCGCCCTGTGCCAGTCCGCGATACCAGAAGACGAAGCCGATCAGCATGCTGAAGAGCGAGACATAGATCAGGCCGATCCAGGCTGGCTCGCCGATGCCACCGATCGCCTGCGGCATGGTGAACAGGCAAAGCGCGATCATGACCGGCAGCGACAGGACCAATGCCCAGGAAATAACCTGCCAACCTCCCAGCCGGCGTGACAGCACCGCACCCTCGGCATAGCCGAGCCCGCAGACGAGGATTGCCGCCAGCATCAGCAGATCGCCGACCGGCGAGGCGGAGATACCCTGGGCGAGCGCATAGCCGCAGACGATGGCGCTGCCGATGGCGGAAAATAGCCAGAAGGCCGGCCGCGGCCGTTCGCCGCCGCGCAATACGCCGAATATGGCCGTGGCCAGCGGCAGCAATCCGATGAAGACGATCGAATGCGCCGAAGTGACATGCTTGAGCGCCAGCGCCGTCAGCAGCGGAAAGCCGACGACGCAGCCCAATGCCACGACGGCAAGGGGGATGATATCGCTGCGAACGGGCCGTTTCTCCCGAAAGGCAAGCAGCAGGCACAGCGCCAGAATGCCGGCGATTGCGGCGCGGGCGACCGTCAGGAAGACGGGATCGAAATCCATGACCGCCACCCGTGTTGCCGGCAATGAGCCGCTGAAAATCAGCACGCCCGTCATTCCGTAGATCCAGCCGCTTGTCGTCTTGTCCATTGCGATGCTCCAAGTTTGCTAGCCGGTATCGACGAAGTCGGCTGGTCATTCCAGAGACGGTGCAGTACAATTTCCGCAAACTGTTATGGTATGAGGTGCAGTACGGATGAACGATGTCATCGTCATGAAAGCGGCCAGCGGCACGCGTATCCAGGGTGTGATGGCGGCGATTGCGGATCGTATCGCCGCGCGCAGCCTGGCGCCGGGTGCGCGGCTTCCTTCGGTGCGCAGCTTCGCCAAGACGATGCAGGTGTCTGTTTCCACCGTGGTCGAAGCCTATGAACGGCTGGCGGCCGAGGGCGTCATCCGCTCGCGGCCCGGTTCGGGTTTCTACGTCTGCGGGCCGCTTGCGCCGCTTTCTCTGTCGGAGATCGCTCCCCGGCTCGAACGCGATGTCGATCCGCTCTGGATTTCGCGGCAATCGCTCGAGGTGGACGACGGTGTTCTGAAGCCCGGCTGCGGCTGGCTTCCGCCCTCCTGGATGCCGGAGGAGGCGTTGCGTCGCGCGATGCGAAGCCTGGCGCGAAACGGCGGCAGCGGCATTCTCACCAACTATGGGACGCCGCTCGGTCTGCCGCCTTTGCGGCAGCTTCTGGCTCGGCGCATGGGTGAGCACGGTATCACCGCGTCGCCCGATCAGGTCATGCTCATGGAATCCGGCACACAGGCCATCGATCTTCTCTGCCGGTTCCTGCTCGAACCCGGCGATACCGTGCTGGTCGACGATCCCTGCTATTTCAATTTCCACGCCCTCTTGCGGGCGCATAGGACCAATATCGTCGGCGTGCCCTTCACGCCGACGGGGCCGGATATCGAGCTGTTCGCTCAGGCGCTCGAAAGATATAAGCCGCGCCTCTACATCACCAATTCTGCCGTTCACAACCCGACCGGTGCCGCATTGTCGCCGGTGACGGCGCATCGCCTGTTGAAGCTGGCGGACGCTTCCAACCTGATCATTATCGAAGACGATATTTTCGCCGATTTCGAGCACATGCCAGCGCCACGGCTTGCCGCCTATGACGGGCTCGATCGGGTGATCCATATCGGCAGTTTTTCAAAGACGCTGTCGGCCTCGGTCCGGTGCGGCTTCATCGCGGCCCGGCAGGATTGGATCGACAGCCTTGTCGATCTGAAGATCGCCACCAACTTCAGCGGCGGCCAATTGGGGGCTGAGCTGCTGTTTGCGGCCCTGAAGGACGGAGGCTATCGCAAGCATATCGAGGCGCTGCGGGTCCGGCTTGCCAAGGCCATGAGCGAAACCATCTCCCGATTGGAGGCAATCGGCATCACGCCTTGGCTGAAGCCGCAGGCCGGCATGTTCCTTTGGTGCCGGCTGCCGGAGGGCCTGAATGCCACTGGCATCGCCCGCGCCTGCCTTGCCGAAGGCATCATCCTGGCGCCCGGCAACGCCTTCAGCCAGAGGGATACGGCAAGCAATTTCCTCCGCTTCAATGTCGCGCAATCGACGGATGCCCGCATTTTCGACGTGCTGGCGGCGTCGATGCGGAGATTGGGGTCTGGATGATCGGCGGCGTAGCTGCTCAGGTCCCGGGCGATGACGATCCGGCCGGCGAGACTGCCGGATGTGTTACTTGTGCAGCATCTTCAAAGCTTCGAGAAAATAGCTGTCGGCGCCGGAATAGTCGTCGGCCTTGCAGCGCTTGAGACCTTCGGCCACCAGTTCGCGTGCCCGCTTTCTGTCGGCGGGGCTAACCGTCGATGTCTTCAAGCCCTCATTGATGCTGTCCACCATTTTCGCGCATGGGGCGGAATTGTTGTTTCCCGTGGTTGCGGCGTTGGCGCCCAAGACGGTGAAGGCAAGGGCGAAGGTGACGGAGATGAGCGACGGAATGACAAGAGCGAGCGTTTTCATATCCCGGCATCCTCAGCTCCGTCCGCGATCTACGGACAGGACATAAAAAGCAAGCGTCTCTGGGTATGGCCTGACGCCGGGGAAGAGATGGGAAAGACAATCGGACACTAGGAAGCAGCTCGGATAGGCTCTTGCAGGTCTTGCTGAACTCAAGCATCACATTATACCTCTGCCACAAGGCCGCTTCAATTGCGGTTCACATCGGCTTCATAATCCCCGTTGACCAGACGAGATCGACCGTGCGTGTTCTGCTTGTTGAAGACGACAATATTCTTGGATCATCCCTCAAGAAGGCTTTGGAGAAGCATGCCTACGGCGTCGATTGGATGCGCGATGGCGAGTCCGGTCTCGAAGCCGCACAGCATTCGCATTTTGCGGCGGTCATTCTCGATATCAACCTGCCGCAGCTCAATGGCATGGAGGTGCTGAGAGGCATTCGGCAGCGGGGCAATGCGGTGCCGGTTCTGCTGCTGACAGCGCTGGATGCGGTACGGCAGAAAGTCGAAGGGCTTGATGAGGGCGCCGACGATTACCTGGTCAAGCCGTTCGATCTTGACGAGCTGCTTGCCCGCCTGCGCGCGCTGATCCGCCGCCGCGACGGGCGGACCGAAAGCCTCATTCGATGCGGCGATGTCGAGGTCGACCCATCGGCGATGGTCGCCCGCAAGGGCAATGCGCAGGTCCATACCACCGCCAAGGAATTCCATCTGCTGAAGCTGCTGATGGAGCGCAGCGGCCGATACGTGACCAAGAATGATATCGAATATGCGCTCTACGATGCCGAGAACACCGTCGAAAGCAACGCCATCGAGGTGACGATCTATAATCTGCGCAAGAAACTCGGCACCGATTTCATCAAATCGATCCGCGGCGTCGGCTACATGATCGAGCGATGAGCACCTCCACACTAACCCGCAAACTCTTCTTCAGGATCGCGCCGGTCGTGGTGGTGACGATCGTGGTGATCGGCGCTTTCGCGTTCAACAGTGCGACGCGCGAGATCAACAATATCTACGATGCCCAGCTCATCGACGATGCGAACGTTATCTGGAGCTTGCTGCGCCGCCCTCTGGAACTATCGCCCGACCGCTCTCCGAAGAAGATCGACGATATCGACTTCAACATGGACAATCAGCTAGCCTTCAACGAGGACGCTGACGATTATGCCGACGCTCACATGTTTCGCGCCTGGGTGGATGGCCGCATCCGCTTTTACAGCAGCACGGCCTTCATGTCCGACGTGCCGCAGCAGAAGGTCGGCTTCACCACCATTACCTACCGTGGAGAGGAGTGGCGCGTCTATTCGCTGCCGATACCGAACACGACCATCGTCATGGAGATCGGCGAAAAGATTGCCCTGCGGGAAACGCTTGTCTCCAACATCCTGCTCAATCTCTTCTTTCCGCTGCTTGTTCTCGTGCCGGTCATCGGCTTTCTCATCTGGCTCGGCATCAACAGCGGCTTGCGCACGATCCATGGGCTGGTACGCCAGATCCGCACCCGGTCGCCCGACGATCTCTCCGCCATCCCTGTCAAAGATCTGCCGCGCGACCTGTTGCCGCTCGGCCGCTCAATCAACCAGCTTCTCGAAAAACTCGGTCATTCATTGACACTCGAGCGGCGCTTCTCTGACCTTGCGGCACATCAATTGCGCACTCCGCAGGCCAGCGTGAAGCTGTTGCTGCAGATGCTGGGCAACAGCGACAGCGAGCAGGAGAGGCAGACGATCATCGCCGATCTCGTGGCCAGCAACAATCGCGCCATACATCTGATTGAGCAATTGCTGCGGCTTGCCAGGGTAAGCCACCATCCCCTCAATCCGACGTCCGTCACGCTCTATCATATTGTGGCGTCGGTTCTGGCGGAATTCGGCAATATCATCACCAGCCGGCAGCTCGATGTCTTGCTTGATGGCGACGAGACGGCGCAGGTCAAAACAGATGAATCGCTGCTGCGCATGATGATCGGCAACCTTTTGGACAATGCCATCAAATATACGCCCGTCGGCGGCAAGATCGAAGTGGTGATCTCCTCCGAAAGCGCACTCTGGCGGATATCGATCAGCGATAGCGGACCCGGCATTCCACCCGATGAGCGGGCGGCGGTCTTCCAGCGATTCTACCGGCTTAATACGCTCCACACCGAAGGGTCTGGCCTCGGTCTTGCGATCGTCGCCGATACGGCTGACCGACTTGCTGCATCCATCCAGCTATCGACGCCGCGTTGGGGCACGGGCCTGCGGGTCGACCTGCGGCTGCCCAAAAACCCATAAAGCGCCCTCTGCACCTTCCCTTGAATATGCGATTCTCATAGCTGGACGGGTTCAGCTTTTCACGGAATCTTGAGCCGCTCCATTTTTCATTTTCGCATCATCCTGCCCTCATGCCTGGCTCATCCGTCGTTGTTAAACGCAACTTCAGGATAAGGCGAAGGGATATTTTCATGCAGGTGTTTTGCGATTTTGATGGAACCATATCCATCGAAGACGCGACGGATATGGTGTTATCCCGTTTCGCCGGCTCCGAATGGGAAGATATAGAACAGCAGTGGAAACGCGGGCTGATCGGGTCGGCCGAGTGCATGCGCCGGCAGATTGCCCTCGTGCAGGCAAGCCGGAAAGATCTCAATGCTCTCCTGGACGAGGTGTCCATCGACCCCGGCTTTGAGGACTTTCTCTCATACTGCAACCGCAGTGATTTGCCGGTGACGATCGTCAGCGACGGTGTCGACTATTTCATTCGCCACATCCTGGCGCGTCACGGCATCGACGACCTGCGGATAATCGCCAACGTCCTCACCTATCGCTTCGCTCATGGCCGAGAATTGTATTCTCTTTCTCCGTCGCTTACGGCAGCCGGATGCATGTCCGGTTCAGGCGTCTGCAAATGCCGGGTTGTCAAAGGCACCGAACTGCAGATCTACATCGGCGATGGGCGAAGCGATTTCTGTGTTTCCGATAAGGTCGACCTTGTCTTCGCAAAAGCCAAGCTCGCCGATTATTGCGAGGACCAGGGCATTCCCTATGTCGGCTTCGAAAGCTTCGTCGACCTGCTTCCAAAGATGAAAGCCATTCTTCCGAGCGTCGCCCGGGGACCCCGCGCGCTGCTGCAATCCAAGATCGCATGAACTAGATCAAGAGGCATTTAATGAAAACCAATGTAGTCGAAGCCTTCAGTGGCGAGATGGAGTCGCACGTCAAATCTGAGGCGGAGTTGCGTGTCCTTGAAGAGACCTATTGCTCCCATGGCGATACGGTCCACTACACAGCAAAGCCGAAATTCTTCGAGGAGTGCGAAGGCTCTTATGTCTACGACAAGGCCGGGACGCCGTTCCTCGATCTGCAGATGTGGTATTCCGCCGTCAATTTCGGCTACCGCAACGAACGCCTGAACGCCGCCGCACACCGTCAGCTCGACCGGCTGCCGCAGGTCGCTTCGCAATATCTGCACCGTGAAAAGGTGGAGCTTGCGGCGATGATCGCCCAGGATGCCGAGAGCAAATTCGGCCACAAGGGCCGCGTCCATTTCAACGTCGGTGGCTCGCAGGCCGTCGAGGATTCGCTGAAGCTGGTGCGCAACTACACCGGCGGCAAGAGCCTGATGTTCGCCTTCGAAGGCGGTTATCACGGCCGTACCCTCGGCGCTTCGGCGATCACCTCCAGCTACCGCTACCGCCGCCGCTACGGCCATTTCGGCGACCGCGCGCAGTTTGTTGAATTCCCCTATCATTTCCGCGGCCCGAAGGGCATGTCGAAGGAAGAATACGGGCATCACTGCGTCCAGAAGTTCGCCCGCTTGTTCGAGAGCGAATACAACGGCGTCTGGGACCCGAAGGCCGGCAAGTCCGAATATGCCGCCTTCTACATCGAGCCGATCCAGGGCACAGGCGGCTACGTCATTCCGCCCATGAACTTCTTCGTCGAACTGAAGAAGGTGCTGGACGATCACGGCATCCTGCTCGTCGTCGACGAAATTCAGATGGGCGTCTACCGCACCGGCAAGCTCTGGTCGATCGAGCATTTCGGCGTTTCGCCCGATGCTCTCGTCTTCGGCAAGGCGATCACCAACGGGCTCAACCCGCTTTCAGGCGTCTGGGCAAGGGAAGAGATGATCAATCCAGAGATCTTCCCGCCCGGTTCGACACATTCCACCTTCGCCAGCAACCCGATGGGGACCGCCGTGGCTCTCGAAACCATGAAGATGTTGGAAGAGGAGGATTTCGGCGCGGCCATCATGGCCAAGGGCGCCTATTTCCTCGATGGGCTGAAACAGTTGCAGAAGCGCCATGCCATTGTCGGCGAAGTCGACGGTCTCGGCTTGGCCTTGCGGATGGAGATCTGCAAGGACGACAGCTACACGCCGGACAAGGCGACGATGGACTGGCTCTGCGACGAGGGCATGAAGGGCGACATTCAGGTCGGTTCCAAGATGTACGGCCTCGTGCTCGACGTCGGCGGCTACCACAAGAACGTCATCACCTTTGCGCCGAACCTGCTCATCACCCGCGAGGAGATCGATCTGGCGATTGCACTGCTCGATCAGCTTCTCACGCGCGCGGCCCGGAGGTAAGTCGGTGCAACTCCTTCTTCTTCATCTCGATGATGCGTTGGAGTTGCAACCAGATTTCGTGCGCGCCTGCAAGTTTGCGGGCGCGTGCCAATATGTCGATAAAGCAAGCGGCAAGGCGGTCCGTCTCTGGAGCAAGCAGACGGCGCTTTCCGAACTCAGCCGCAATATCGTGCGGAACACGCCGGCAGTCGGCAAGGATCCGCAGCTCTGCTTCATGGGCTCGGGCGACTTTCATCACATAACGGCGCTGCTTCTTGACGGGGCGCTGGAGCGGCAATCCGTGTCGGCGACGCTCATTCATTTTGACAACCACCCGGACTGGGTGACCTTCAATGGTGGCATGCATTGCGGATCCTGGGTCAACAGTGCGCTTGCCAACCGCAATATCCAGAAGGTCATTACCATCGGTGTTTGCAGCCACGACCTTCGCAGCCCGGAGCGCAAGGGTGCCAACCTGCACTGGCTCGGCGAAGGCAAGCTCGAACTTTATCCCTATGAACATCCGCCGAGCCGGGTCTTGGCCGATTACGGCAGCGGCGCCAGCTATCGGCAGGAAAAGGGCGCCTTGCACTGGAAATCCATCTCCGAGATCGGCGAGGAAAATTTCATCGACCGGATGCTGAGCCGGATTCGTACCGAAGCCGTCTATCTGACGATCGACAAGGACGTGCTGGCCGCGGACGACGCCGTGACGAACTGGGACCAGGGGCGCATGCGGTTGCCCTATCTCCTGGCGCTGATCAGCGAAATCGGCAACCGCCATCGCATTATCGGCGCAGACGTCATCGGCGACTACTCCGCCCCGAACTATGCCGGCAGCTTGCAAACCAGGCTTTTGAAAAGGGCCGAGATTTTTATCGATCAGCCGCATATCCGGCCGAAGGCCGACGCGATCAGAAACATCAACAGTGCCGCCAACCACGCGCTGCTGGAGGTCTTGGCGGAGTACATGGCATGAGCGGCAGCCTGACCCTTCCCATGCTTGGCCTGATCCTTTTCTGCGTGCTGGCGGAAACGGCGCGCGAGGTCTGCTTCAAGCAGTCCGCAAGCCAAAACACCTTGCTTTCGGCGTTGGCCAAGCCCGTGACATGGCTCGGCATCTTCTTTTGGGCGGTGGAGCTGTTGGCCTGGACCGCGGTGCTTGAGCACGTCCCCCTATCCATCGCCTTTCCGCTGATGGCGCTGAGCTATGTCGTCATCGTCTTCGCCGGAGCCTTGGTCTTCAAAGAAAATATCAACCTCCGCCACGCGACGGGTGTGTTCCTCGTGACCGCCGGCGTGGCTTGTGTGGGAGTAACCGGACTATGAAAATCTTCGCGCACTCGAGATGGGACGTCGTGCCGGTTCTGGCCGCTGCGGCGCATCTCGTCTTCGACATCTACCTGATCGTCGGTTTCGAAAGCCGGCCATTGTGGCTTTCGGCTGTCCTCGGCTGCCTGTATGCCGTGTCGATCTCGTGGAATATCAACAGCATATCCCATAATTTCATCCACACGCCCTATTTCAAGCCGCGCTGGATGAACTATGCGTTCAGCCTGCTGGAATCGGTCGCGATCGGCTTCTCGCAGACCTATTATCATTGGGTGCATATGCGCCATCACTCCGGCAACAGCGACCGGCCGGATGAAAAGGGCGATACGATCGATCTGCTGTCGATCTATCGCCACGGTCGCAACGGCGAGCCGGAGAATGTGTGGTCCTACACGCTTCTGAGCTTCTTCCGTGACAGCCTCGGCGATATCCATAAGGCCATCGCTCGCAACCGTCCGTTCGATGCGAATTGGGGCCGTTTCGAGCTCTTCTTCTTCCTTGGCCTTGCTGCGATTGCACTGATCTACGACTGGAAGGCCGTGCTGTTCTTCGTGCCCTTCTATTATTTCGGCAACTGCCTGTCGTCGCTCAACGGCTATTATGAGCATCTGCATGGCGATCCGGACGAGCCGATCGCCTGGGGCGTCAGCAGCCACAAGTCGTTCTACAATTGGCTGTGGTTCGGCAACGGCTATCACGCCGAGCACCATTACCGGCCGCGGACCCATTGGACGAAACTGCGCACGCTGCACGAGCAGATCAGGGAAGAGCAGGAAAAGGCCGGCACGCACGTCATCAGCACCTGCCACGCGCTTGGCTTCATGGCCAAGGAAAATCGGCAGGCGGAGCTTTCGCATCATGAAGGCTGATGGACTGAGCTTTTTTCTCGAAGGCTCGAATGACAAAGGCGTGCTGCTTGTTCACGGACTGACGGGGGCTCCGGCGGAAATGAAGCTGGTCGCCCGCCATCTCCATCGCAAGGGCTATAGCGTCTATGCGCCGCTGCTGGCCGGCCATGGCGTCGACGCTGGTACGTTGCGGCGCACGCGATGGGAGGATTGGCTGGAGAGCGTCGTGCAGGCGTCGGAATTGCTCGCGCAGAGAACGCAGCAGGTCTTTGCCGCCGGTATCTGCGTCGGTGGCAAGCTTTCGATGCTGGCGGCCGAAAGCCGCCCCGATACGATCCGCGCCGTGGCCATCTATTCCCCGTGCTTTCATTATGACGGGTGGGACGTTCCTTTCTATTATCCGCTGCTGTCGTCGCAAATCGGCTGGCTATCCCGCATTCCTTTTCTCGACCGCCTCAATTTTCGCGAGACCGCATCTCTCGGGATCAAGGACGAGCGGATGCGCAAGCTGATCGAAGCCATGGGGGGTGAGGGTGTTCTTGAGAAATTCCCCGGCAGGGGGCTCGTCGAGATGCATCGGCTGGGCAAGGCCCTCAGGGGCAGACTGCCGGAGATCAAGACGCCGACGCTGATCCTGCACGCCGAGGACGACGACCTCAGCAATCCCCGGCATGCCCGCTATATTTCCGACCATATCGGCGGTCCGCACCAACTCAGATGGATCAAGGATAGTTACCATATGATCCATGTCGACCGTCAGCATCGGCAGGTAGCCGACTTCACCGCAGATTTCTTCGAGACGAGCCATGTCACAGCCCTTGCCTAGCCTTTCGCCGGCACCGGTCCGCGATCCCGTCGCCGAGGTGCATTTCAGCATTCGCGCCATCGGCCGCGATGCCTGGAACGCGTGCTTTCAAGATCAGGTCGAGGACTATGATTGCCTGCTGGCCATCGAGGAGGCCGGCATCGAGGGCTTCGAATGGCGCTATATCACGATCGTCGAAGACGGGCGGGTCAGCGCCGCCATGCCGGCTTTCCTCTGCCCCTATGCGCTGGACACGACTCTGGAAGAGGGCGCGCTGCGCAGGATGGTACGTCGCGTGCGGCAACGCTTCCCGGGCTTCCTGACGCTGCGCCTTGCCTGTCTCGGCTCGCCCTGCACGGAAACGGGCGCGGTCGGCTTTCATCCTGATGTGGCGCTGGAACGCCGCGAAGCGTTGTTTGCGGAGCTGCTGTCGTTCTTCGAACAGCTTGCGGCGACGGAAGACTGCGCGCTGATGGGCCTGAAGGATATTCCCCAGCCGATTGTCCCCGCGCTCGATGGCCCACTCTCCGCCCGCCGTTACGCCATGATCGGCGGCCTGCCGACCGCCTGGCTTGATATCGATTTCAAGACGATCGACGAATATCTCGCCCGGCTCTCCTCGGGCACGCGCAAGGACATGCGCCGCAAGTTGAAATCCTTTGGGGAGGTCAGGGTCGAGATCCGCACGGATTTCGGCGATTTCCTGCCTGAGGTCATGAGGCTCTACCACGATACCCGTAATCGCAGCGAATGGCAGTTCGAGGAGCTGACGGCCGGCTATTTCGAGGGAATTCTCTCGCGCATGGAAGGTCGTTCCTTCTGCGCCTTCTATTTCGTCGAGGACAGGCTCCTTGCCGCCAACCTGATCGTCCATGACGGGCGCGTCGCCATCGATAAATTCTTCTGCATGGATGGCGAAGAGGGCCGACCCTACAATCTCTATTTCCTGAGCTGGTTCACCAATCTGCGTTATTGCCTGGAACACGGCATAGGCCGTTACCAGAGCGGCCAGGCCTATTATGAGAACAAGGTGCGGCTCGGCAGCACTCTCACCGCCAATGCGATGTTCTTTCGCCATCGCAATCCCGTTCTTCAGAAAATATTGCGGCTGGTGTCTCCGCTGTTTTCGACAGATGAGGTGGTTGAGTAGATGTCGATGCGCTTATCCTGGCTGGCTGTGCCGGTGTTGAACACGCTGTACCAATTCTTCATCAAGCACGGGGCCGCGCAATTGGACGCTGCTGCCGGAGCGGATTGGCTGTGGCAGGCGCTGGCGTCGCATTGGATCCTGGCGGCGATCGCTGCGGAAATCCTCTGCTTCTTCATCTGGATGAATGTGCTTTCCGAGCTTGATCTCAGCCGGGCCTTCCCCCTTTCCGGCATCAGCTACGTCTTGATCATCGCCACCGGCTGGTTCGTCTTCGGCGAACCGGTGGTGGGCCTGCAGGTCATCGGCAGCGGGTTGATCCTGACGGGCGTCTGGCTGATCGCAAGCGCCGCGGGTGAACCGTCCGAGCAAAATGACTGGGGTTCAAAGCACGGTTCG
Source organism: Rhizobium sp. SEMIA4064 (assembly GCF_003025035.1). GTDB lineage: Bacteria > Pseudomonadota > Alphaproteobacteria > Rhizobiales > Rhizobiaceae > Rhizobium > Rhizobium paranaense. Next base: position 210,103 of record NZ_PYJN01000022.1, on the reverse strand, counting down.
CTCAGTACCGACACGGGTAAGGATAAGTGATGTCCCGATTGCAAGCTGAAGACCATCGCCAAAACAAGGGCGTCGGCATCTTGTCCGGCCTTGCGGACTGGAGCCTGAAACGCGCGCTGTCGCATATCGTGACAAGGGGATCTCTGACGGTGACGACGGCCGCTGGCCGCGTCCTGACGTTTGGCGACGGCGCCGGTCAGCCGGTCCATGTCCGCTTCGCGGATACCCGCGCTGAGTGGGCTTTCCTTGTCGATGCCGACCTGCGGCTCGGCGAGCTCTACATGGATGGCCGTTTCCTCGTCGAACAGGGCTCGCTCTACGATTTCGTCGCGATGATGCTGCGGGAGGCGCAGAATAGCACGCATCCGCTCATTGCTCGCGTCATAGATCATATCCGCACGAGGCTGCGGATTTTCCGTCACCGCAATCTGCCGGGGCGTTCCAAGACAAACGTCGCGCATCACTACGATCTCGACGGCCGGCTCTACGAGCTTTTCCTGGATCCGGATCGGCAATATTCCTGCGCCTATTTCGAGCATCCCGACCAATCGCTGGAAGAGGCGCAACTGGCGAAGAAAAGGCATCTGGCCGCCAAGCTGTCGATCGAGCCGGACAACAGCATTCTCGACATCGGCTGTGGCTGGGGCGGTCTTGCCCGGCACCTAGCCGAGCAGGCGCCGGGCGGCTATGTCCTCGGCGTTACCCTGTCCGAAGAGCAGCACGAGTATGCTTCGAAACGGGTGCCGGGCGCGATGGACGGATCGCTGGCGGAAGTTCAGTTCGCGCTCAGGGACTATCGCAGCCTGACCGGCCATTTCGACAGGATCGTTTCGGTCGGCATGTTCGAGCATGTCGGCCTGGCATCCTATCGGACCTTCTTTCGCAAATGCGCCGAGTTGCTGGAGGATGATGGCATCATGGTGCTGCACACCATCGGCTGTTCGGCGACGCCCGGCTTCACCACGCCCTGGCTCGACAAATACATCTTCCCCGGCGGTTATATTCCAGCACTTTCGGAGATCGTACCGGAAGTCGAGGCAGCGGGATTGACGATCACCGATGTCGAGGTGCTGCGCCTGCACTATGCCTGGACGCTCGCCAACTGGCGCGAGCGCTTCATGGCGCGTTGGGCCGAGGTGACGAAACTCTATGACGAGCGCTTCTGTCGGATGTGGGAATATTATCTTTCGACCGCAGAGGCTGCGTTCCGCTACGAAGATCTCGTCGTCTTCCAGATCCAGATCAGCAAGCGCAACGACATTGTCCCCGTCACGCGGGACTACATCGCCCGCAGCGAAGTGGAGCAAGCTTCAAAATCGAACGTCGAACGTTCTGTTGAGCGTAAAGCCGATAACGTTCTGGTTGGGTGAACCGATCTGCGAGGTGATCGGGCTGTCGGCGGCATCGCCCACCAAACGGCTGTATTTGTTATAGACCTGCACGCTCCAGGCGGGCGAGAACGTATAGGTCGCCGCGACCGTAAAGCCGACGGATTTCAGGCCACCGCCGGCGTCAAAGGCGTTGATATGACCGTTTTTCGCCGCCTCGCTTTCGGAGATTCCGAAATTGTTGCTCATGTAGGTGGAGTTCGCCAGCGACATGCGCGGGCCTACGGAGAGAAGCCAACTGTCTCCGACGGGCTGGAACCAGTCGAGCGACAGATCGGCAACGAGACCATCGCCGCCCCAGAGCGCCTGGCGCGTCTCGGCCCGCACCCGCAACTGATTTTCCATCGGCCAATATTGCGCGAACGCGCCTGCATCGAAATTCCAGCGAACCCTGCGCAGCCCGTCCAGATGAGAATCGTCGAATGCCGAGCGCCCGCTTCTCAGGCCGACGACCGGGCCGACTTCGATGCCGCCGACCTCGAACAGGCTATAGTCGATGTTGTCGTCCGGGGCGCTGTAGTCCTGTGTTTCACCAAGGCGATGGACGTCGAAAGATGGCATGCCGCTGAAAGAAAGATGCTTAGATCCTTCGTAGGAAGGTCCGTATTCCACCGTGCCGCCGAGCGTCACGACCCAGGTGGTTGAATCAGACTTCGCCGCTTCCTGCGCCAGTGCCGGAAGCGCGCCGGCTGCGGATGTCGCCAGCAAAGCCATCCCGGCAAACGCCGAGAACCTGTTGAACAAAGATGTGTTGACGCTGAACACCCTGCCGACACCCGTTCGTAATCGCCCAATTTGCAGGCGGATTGCCCCGGCGGCATTACTAACACAACCTGATGTTATACAAATAGAAAAAACTTGAGCGACGATGGCTGCATCCATTTGGCGGTTGGAACGGCTTGTACAATTTGCGGGAAACGTGTTGTAACCTCTTTGAGGCTTCATGGACCGATCCTCGGAAAAACGATTTTTATTCGCAGCCCAGGTCTGCAGTTCTCCACCAGGATCCCGGCGCCATGGAGGTCAGCGATGGCTTTTACCAGGCTGAGACCAAGCCCGCTTCCTTTGGATGTACGGCTTTTTTCCAGCCTGTAGAGGCGGCGGAAGACGTTGTCGTGCTCGTGTTCGGGAATGCCGGGGCCGTTGTCTTCGACACTCGTGATGATCGTTTTGGCATCTGCTTCACTCCGGACCACGATATCGGTCCCGACCGGACAATGGCGAATGGCGTTCTCGATGAGATTGGCATACATCTGGGTCAGGAGCTCCCGATCGCCCCAAATGACCTCGTGCGGCTGGTCAAGGCTGGTTCTGAGCCTTTGACCATTGTCCTCGGCGACGCTGGAATAAATATCATCGAGCGATTGCAGCATATCGCCGAGATCGACCTTGCCGAATCTGGACTTTCGGGCTCCCGCTTCGATCTGTGCGATCCGCAGCAATGCCTCGAAAGTTTCGTTGATGCGGTCGGCTTCCGAACTCGCGGCCTCAAGTTCCTGAACCACCATCATGCCCGTTTCCTGTTTCGCGAGGGCTTCGTCGACGGTCATCTTGAGGCGGTTGAGCGGGGATTTCAGGTCATGGGCTATATCGGTGCTGACCTGGCGCATTCCATCGACGGTCGCCGCAAGGCGGGCAAGGGCGTCGTTGATGTCATAGGACAGCAGATCGACGTCATCGCCGCGTCCGACGATTGGAACGCGCGCATCCAGGTTTCCACGCGCCACATGTTCCATCGTGCTTCGAACGGCGCCAAAACGCCTTTGCACGCGCAGAGCAATCAATCCGCCGCCGAAAATTGCAAGTAGCAGGACGATGATCGAGGCCCAGCCGAAGCTTTGCAGCATGATTGCTTCAATGTTTTTGGTTTCCCTCTGACTGAGGCCCACGGTCAGGCGATTTTCGTCGACTGTGCCGGAGAAGATCCGGTATTGCTGGTCCCCTTGTAATTGCATCTTGTCGCCGTCAACGTCGCTCCAGCCCTCCGGAAATTTGAGGTCGGGGATATTGCCGGCAAGAATCTTTCCCGAGGGATCGACGAGCGAAAATACGCGCTGGCGGTCGTCGCTTGCCTTGGCGTAGGTCTCAACCGTATCCAGCAGGTCCTGGATGTCCTGATCGCCGTAGGCTGCGGCAATCACGGCAAAGGTCTCCTGTATCGTCTGGTCCTGACGCTGCTGAAGTTCCCATTTGACAAGCTGATAGACGATCAAGCCTGTCACTATGAAAGCACTGATGAACATCAGCGAAAAGATCAGCGCCAGACGAAACGATGTGCTGCGCAGAATGCTATCGCGGCGCATGCAACGAATAACCAGTGTTTCTGATCGTATGAAGGAGCGGTACGTCGAACGGCTTGTCGATCTTGCCGCGCAGCCTGCTGATATGCGTTTCGACCACGCTGGTCTTCGGATCGAAGTGGAAATCCCATACACGTTCAAGGAGCATCGTTCGGGTGAGAACCCTGCCTTCGTTGCGGGCGAGCACCTCCAGAAGCGTGAATTCCCGCGGCTGCAGTTCGATCTCGACCCCGGCCCTGGTGACACGGCGTTTCATCACGTCCATCGTCAGGTCGGCAACCTGCAGCATGGTCTTTTCGGAAACGGTGGGCGGACGGCGGGCGAGCGCGTTGACCCGCGCCAGAAGTTCGGAAAACGCGAAGGGTTTGACGAGGTAATCATCGGCGCCGGCCTCGAGACCTTCCACCCGGTCATCAATGCCTGCGATCGCGGTTAGAAAAAGCGCAGGCGTCTTGACGCCGGCGGCGCGCATCGACCGCATGATTGACAGGCCATCGAGACCGGGCAACATGCGGTCGATGATAAAGATGTCATAGGTCTCGCGAATGGCATGGAAAAGTCCATCCTGCCCATCCGACAGCATGTCGCATACGTGCCCTGCTTCCCGCAGCCCGCGCGAGACGAATTCCCCGATTTTGATGTCGTCTTCTATGAGCAATATGCGCATGAAACGATCTGTTCCTATTTCGGCAATGGCGCCGTTTGAAAGCGGGTTTGTCCGCCGTCCGCCGGCGTCTCATGGCGACTGGCGAGTGCGAATATATCGATTACTGCAAACTCATTTCACCAACCTGAAGCGCAGCAGGTCATATCTCCCGGGACTCTCCGAGCTCCGCCTCCATAGGCTCCTGATCCGTAGGTTTTTGGGCAATGGTCATGTAGATCACCAGGCAGGCGATCACGGCGAGGAACAGCAGGCTGGTGACGATCGTGCCGAAACCCAGGCCGCCATATTCCTGCGGCTGCGACAGCAGATCGCCGAACGAGGCTCCGAGCGGCCGCGTCAGAATATAGGCAAGCCAGAAGGCCAGGATGGTGTTCATTCTGAAGACAAAATAGGCAACCGCAATCGCCGCGATGATGCCTCCGAAGAGAATGCCGGTGGTGAGATAGCCAAGCGCGAAGACTTCGGCCACCAAATCGCCCACGGCCGTTCCGAGAGAGAAGGTGAACAGGATGGCGAGCCAGTAGAAGGCTTCCCGGCGCGTCGTGAAGATGGAGTGGATCGACAATGTCCTCTCGACCGCATACCAGACCGCAAAGGTCACAGCGAGCGCGATCGTGAATGCGATGGCCGTGGTCTGAAGTGCGACCCCGAAATTGTCGACGAGATTGTCGGAAACGAGCGTGCCAACGATGCTGATGAGAACGACGGCTGCCCAATAGAAGGGCGGAACGTAGTGCCTTTGTGCAAACTGAAACACCAGGGCGACAATCAGTACTGCGGTCATCAATAGGGAAGTGACGGTGAGGCCGAGGCCGAGATTAACGGCAAGATAGTCGGCAGCCGTCTCGCCCATGGTCACGGCCATCAGCTTGATCAGCCAGAAATCGATAGTGACCTCGGGAACCCGGTTCTGCTGAACCGGCGCCGTGTGAGTATGTGTCATCGGATTTCTCCAGGTGTTTGCGGCTTATTTGCCCATGATCTTCATGGCGTCGGCCAGAAACTTGTCGGAGCGGGTGTCGTCGTCGGCATTGCAGCGCTCGATAGCCTTGGCTTCGAGGTCGTTGACCTTTGTCATATCGGCATCGCTGAGCTTGGCCGTTGCCTTGGCTGTGCGCATATCCTTCAACATCTCTTCGCAGGGTGTGGCGGCGGCGTGAGCTCCGGATACGACGAAGCCGATGCTTGCAATGACGGTGAGAATGGCGGCGGCGATGATCTTTTTCATGGAAGATTCCTTTGCTCCTGCGGGCCGGCAGGCCCAAATTGATCGACCGGCGAAATGTTCTCAGCCGGTGAGCAAGCGATCTAGCGCGGTGCCTCTACGGCGGCTTTGCCGCCAGGATACGGTTTCGTAAGGTTGGCGCGGTCGCCGGTCATTTCGGTCTCGCCAAGCGGTCTCTGCCCGCGAGGTTACGCATCCGTATGTTCCAGGCAATCTCGCTGCAAAATTGCGAGTTCACGTTGGATTTGTCGCCTCTCACGGCGCGAATGACTCGTTGAGTCAAAACAATGAATCAACTCGAAAAGGATCAGGAAGATGAAAAGATCAGTCATCATCGCAGCGGCAATATTTGCGGTCGCGTCGTCGACGGGAGCCTTTGCAAAGGGAATTACCGATACGATCAAGAGCGTCGACAAAAAAGGCGACTCGATTACGCTGATGAGCGGAAAGGTCGTGAGGCTGCCGGAGAAGATTGAAGTGGAACGCTTCAAGGCCGGCGAGAAGGTCCGGGTCAACTATTCCACGACAAAAGCCGGCAAGACAACGGTATCAAGCGTCCGTCCCGTTATGTAGGACATTGGCAGTGTGATAGCGCATGATCCCTTAGCCCGAAACAGGGTCAGGGGATTGTGTTTCGGCACACGCAGTCCGGCGAAAGGGACGGTTCCTCAGGCCAGCGGCAATCTCAGCACTGGACTTCCAGCCTCGTCGCCACGAGCTGTGAATAATTCGTTCCCATCGGGTCGTTGAAAAACATGCTGGTGAGTGTGGCCTGGTTCTGGGCGATGATCTCTTTCGGGTTGGGCCGCACCACTTTGCGCTTGCAGCGGGCAAATGCCTCGCCGGAGGTAGCCATGTCGCTATCGGTGGCGAAATCGACCGCCGTATAAAGCGTCGTGTCGTAAATGCCGAAAATCGTGGTTCCCTTGAGGAAGGTCTTCTGCTCTGGTTTCAGTGAAAAGGTCAGTATCAGGGCGTTGTCCTTATAGTCCGCCTGTATCGTCTCGGGCTTCGCCATCGCGACCGCTTTGCCGTTGCTGGTGACGTTTGTGTAGTAGTTGTACTGCGCAAGCGAATTCCTGACCGTCTTGCCCACGGCCTTCAGCTCACCGGTATCCAGCGTCATGTTGCCGTTCTTGTCGAAATCCAGCAGCACTGACGAGGAAAACACCTCGTCGAAACGCCAGACATTGCGAAGCTCGGCGATCGAGCCGTCCGGTGCTGCAACCACCTCGAACTTGGCGTCGATGAATATATGCGGGTGGGCAAGAGCCGGGACAGGCAGAAGCGACAGCATCGCGATCGGCAAAATCATCAATCGTTTCATTCAGGCTCTGTCCGTGATCCGTCTGGGGCTCTGATGTCGAGGCCTGAACTTCAATTGAGACTGATTTGAGACCCTGGAGGGTTGCGATCGCGGTGGCTGATGCGGGCGAAGTCGAACCGAGATTCGCTGCCCTGGTTGCATTCATTCTACCGGACTGTTCCATCGGAAGGTGGCGACAAAGCCTGAGATCAGTACCAGCAGCAGGAGCAGGTGGAAGACACGGTCTGCCGTTGTCTGTGGGCCGATGCCGATGGCGATGGTGAACGCGCCGATCAGCGTTGCGAAAAGGGCAAAACTCTGGACCGCGAGAGCCACGGAGCGGGTCCATGCCGGTTGGAAAAGGCACGCGAATACCCCGCAAAACAGAACTACCGCAATCACCCCTTCGGCTGTCGCCGCCCGTGTGTGGGCATAATAGCTGCCAAGGAGCACGCCGGAGTGGACAAGCGAGGCGGCGGCAAAGAGCGTGACTTCGAAGAGGAGAAGAGGTTTCGCCCAAGAATTCATGACCGGGTCCGTCGCTGCCCTTTGCGTGTAGATGGTATCGAAAACAACGCGCTTGGTTTCCCTGGGTTTCATCATTTGTTTCCATGGCCCAAAAATGCAGCCGGACTTTGTCGCACCGGAGCCCGCTTCGGAGCGCCCCACCGAGGAACGGTGCGATGTTTTTACGCATCGTTGCATTGGAACACCGACCGGCCAGCCACGTTTGTCGCCGGGACATTCCGTCCCTGAGGATAGCAAAATGCTGAAACCAGCTTTAGCCACAGCCCTCTTCCTCGCAGCAAGCGTTGCACCGCTCTATGCTGCGAGTTCGCCCATGAGCAAGCCAGGGGCTGAATGCAATGCGGCCACGATCGCGGACACGCAGACGAAGGCCGACGCGATCCCCGATGCGGCCCATAAGAAAATCGCATTGAGACAATTGACGCTGGCAACGGATTCCCTCAAGGCACATAAATTGTCGGATTGCCGCAGCCATTTGACCCGCGCGTTGCATGAAATCTGACGCATATCCATGATTTGAGCAGGATCGACATCCGGGGTTCGTCGAAACCCCGGCTCTTCACATTGTCGCGACTGCGAAGCTAAACGCGCGGTTTTCTTGATTCGCATCATGTCTGCGCTAAACTCAACAAGTCTCATGCATTTCCTTCATTGCCCTGCCAGAGGCTCCTCAGGCGGGGCGCTTTTTGGTTATGACGACTAAGGGGCAGTTCATGATCCGCGGTTTGGTGTTGGCAAGTAAGATCCCGTTGCAGAATGACGATATCGAAATCTGCCAGCGCGTGTTCGACCAGATCTGCGTTGAAAAGGGCATCAAGGATGACGAACGGTGCGAGGAGCTTGCCGCATCCATCATCGATTTCTATCAACACGGCGTGAAAAACGAAGCGAGTTTGAAACGGCTGTTTTTCTAAAGCGCATCGCGATCTCTAGGATTCGCTCCTTGCGCTTTAGGTCTTTGATTTTGCGCATGTCGTTATCGCAAAACCGCTGCGCACTTTTGCGCGACATGCTTAGCCGCCGGGCGGCGATGGCTATGCCGAGGTTGTCTCTTCAAAGATGGATTGCGCGCGGGCGTAACTGGCCTATCGTTATGCCATGGAACACACCGAAATCTTCCAACGCCTGGGCGTAGCGCTTGCGATTGGCCTGCTCGTCGGCGTCGAGCGAGGCTGGCAGGAGCGTGACGTTCGGGCAGGCGGCAGAACGGCCGGCATCCGCACGTTCGGCCTCACCGGCTTTCTTGGCGGAATAGCCGGCATATTGCAGTCCATGATTGGCCCATTGCTGCCGGCCACGATCGCCGTCCTGCTCGGCCTCATCTACATCGCCGGCAAGTGGCAGGAAACGAAGGAGGATGAGGATTACAGCATCACCTCGGTCGTTGCCGCGCTCGTCGTTTTCGGTCTGGGGGTTCTGGCTGCCGTTGGCGACATCGTGACTGCGGCAGCCGGCGGCGTCGCTACGACGGTAATTCTTGCCGCACGCTATAGCCTACATGGCTTTCTTAAAGGGCTGACCTGGCCGGAACTGCGTTCGGCGCTGGTGCTGCTGGCGATGACTGTGATTGCGCTGCCGTTGCTGCCGGACAGGGCGCTTGATCCTTGGGGAGCGCTCAACCCGTTCTCTCTATGGCTGCTGACCATTACCATCGCCGCCCTCTCCTTTGCTGGCTACGTTGCCATCAAGGTGACGGGCACGAGCCGCGGCGTGTTGCTGGCCGGTGCTGCCGGAGGAATGGTCTCCTCGACGGCGCTGACGCTTTCCTTCGCTCGCCATTCTAAGGAGGCACCGCAGGGCTCGGCACATCTGGCCGCTGGGGCGGCCATTGCCGGCGCCTTGTCCTTCGCCCGCGTTTTGGTCGTCGGCAGTGCCCTTTCCTTCAACCTGCTCGTGCCACTGGCATCCGGCTTGGTGCCGGCGATTATCGGCTTCCTGATTGCCGGTTTCCTCTGGGTCTGGCGTTCCAGCGCTGCAACGGATGTGCCGGAAATTACGCTGAAGAACCCGTTCGAATTGAGCATGGTGTTTTCATTCGCCGCATTGCTCGGGCTGATCAGCCTCATATCGAAAATGACGATTGCCTATATCGGCACATCGGCACTTTTCGTGGTGGCGGCAATCTCCGGGCTGGTGGATGTGGACGCGATCACGCTTTCAACCGCGCGGCTTGCGGGTTCGGCGATCGACGTCAAGACAGCTGCCGACGTCATCCTCATTGCCGTCGTCATCAATGTGGTGACGAAGGCGGCGCTGGCCTTCTCATCCGGCACGCGGGAATACGGCATGGCCTTGGCGCAGGCGTCGGCGATTGCGATCGTCACCGGAGCAGTCGCTTATTTCGCGCTGCGCAGTTTCATACCCGATTGATGCGATGACCATCAGGAGGCCCGCCGACATCGGCCGGAGACGGCTTTCGTGGGCATTGGACATCTCTTGCGCACTGCTTCGCGGATTGGCATTCTAATGCTGTTGCCAGATGGGTGTCGCTATGTCCGATGATTATGAGACTGCCCTGGTGCGGATAACCGGTCGGGTACAGGGCGTCAGTTTCCGTGTTTGGACGCGAAACGAGGCGTTGAGGCTCGGTTTGGCAGGCTGGGTCCGCAACGAATCGGACGGGTCCGTCGCCGCTTTGATTGCCGGACCTGATGCCGCGATTTCGACCATGATGGAGCATTTCTGGCATGGACCTCCCGGCGCATCGGTTTCTAGCGTGGAGAAACAACCGACTACGCTCGCGGAGATGCCAACAGGGTTTCGCATCACCGGCTGAATGAATTCGCAGCCTGCAAGCCGCTTGCCGAAAAGCGACCAGCCTCGCGGCAAACGCCAAATGGCCCCAAAAGGCCATTCCAAACTAACCGATTTTTTGTAAAACTGGAGCGGGCGAAGGGATTCGAACCCTCGACCCCAACCTTGGCAAGGTTGTGCTCTACCCCTGAGCTACACCCGCTCATATCCGCAACCGTCCGGGGTAGTGTGTTGGACCGCTGGGCGTCGTCTTGCGGCGACGGGCGCTATATGGCCTAACCATTTTTCAAATGCAACAGGGAAATGACGAGGTCGCGAAGAAAAATCTGTATTTTTTTCGTCGCCTGCCGGAAAGCCCCGGAACGCCTGGCTTTGTCGTCTGGAAGATTGCAATGGATTTGCGGGCGACGTATCAGGGGCGGGTCATTTTTATTGCGAGACCCCCCATGACCGACAACAGCCCGAAAACCCGCGACGATCTTCTCCGTTTCCTGGATGGCCTCGGCATTGCCCATAGCACCAAGGATCATCCGCCGGTGTACACCGTTGCCGAATCGGTGTCGCTGCGCGACGAAATCCCCGGCGGGCATACGAAGAACCTGTTCGTAAAGGACAAGAAGGACAATTTCTTCCTGCTGACGGTCGAGGAGAATGCGAACGTCGATTTGAAGACGGTGCACACGCTGATCGGTGCGGCCAGCAAAGTCTCCTTCGGTAAACCGGAAAAGCTGTTAGAATATCTGGGCGTCATTCCCGGCGCGGTGACGGCCTTCGGGGCGATCAACGATACGGGCAACAACGTCACCTTTGTGATCGATGCCGAATTGATGGAACATGACATCATCAATTGCCATCCGTTGTCGAACGATGCGACGACCTCGCTTGGCAGCGGCGATCTCGTGCGCTTCATGGAAGCGACGGGTCATACGCCGCTAGTCTTGAAAGTGACGGGCTGACATACGATTTTAGCGCTACGATTAGAGCGAGATGACTTAATCTTCGAATTGTCCTGTCGCTCAGGCTATTCCATTGGGCGTGATTTTATCCGAAAGCTTCTTCTTTCCTTTTGGAATCATGCTTTAAAAGGTCCAGGATACCGGCAGGCGGGAGACACTCATGAGCGGTTCAAACAATCCCTATAACGCTTCCTTCGGCGGCCAGATGTCGGCTTCGGCGTCCTATGGTGCCGCACCTGTCGCATCCGGCGGCGCTTCGCCCATCAAGGACACCACGACGGCGAATTTCGCGCGGGACGTTATCGAGGAATCGCGCAACCAGCCGGTTCTGGTGGATTTCTGGGCGCCCTGGTGCGGCCCGTGCAAGCAGCTCACGCCGGTTCTGGAAAAGGTCGTCAACGAGGGCAAGGGCCGCGTCAAGCTGGTCAAGATGAACATCGACGATCATCCGGCCATTCCCGGTCAGCTCGGCATCCAGTCGATCCCGGCGGTCATCGCCTTCGTCAACGGCCGCCCGGCCGACGGTTTCATGGGCGCTGTCCCCGAAAGCCAGGTTCGCCAGTTCATCGATCGCCTCGGCGGTCCGGCTGACGGCGCCGGCGATCAGGCGGCGGAGATCGAAGCGATTCTGGAAGAGGCGGCCGGCCTTCTCGCTGGCGGCGATATCAATGGCGCCGCCGAGCTGTTCGGCGCGGTGCTGCAGGCCGATCCGGAAAATGCCAAGGCGCTGGCCGGCATGGCCGAGTGCATGATTGCCGCCGGCCAGAGCCAAAGGGCGCGCGAAGCGCTGACCGATCTGCCGGAAACGCTTGCCAACGATGCCGGCATCCAGGCCGTGGTGAAGAAGCTCGATCAGATCGAGGAAGCCCGCAAGCTCGGCGATCCCGTGACGCTCGAGCAGGAATTGGTGCTCAATCCCGACAATCACGAGCAGCGGGTCAAACTCGCCAAGATCCGCAATGTCGAGGGCAAGCGTGATGAGGCCGCCGAGCATCTGCTGACGATCATGCGCCGCGACCGAGCTTTTGACGACGATGGCGCGCGCCGTCAGTTGCTGCAGTTCTTCGAAGTTTGGGGTCCGAAGGACCCGGCGACCATTGCCGCGCGCCGCAAGCTTTCGTCGATCCTGTTTTCCTAAGCGTTGTGCGTTCGAGGGAGTGTCCGGGAGAAAACCGGGTGCTCTATCCGGTGCGCAGCGCCTGCCTCGCTTGAACAGGAAAGCGGAATGCTTCGGCGTTTTGCCCGGAAATCCTCTTGTGTTTTCGGGAGAGGGGCTCACATTGTCCTGTGGCGTGGCGTGTGACGGAACAATGTCCGTTGGGTATCGTTCTTACGCATCTCAAAACGAGCGGCGTAGTGAGTAGCGGGACGAAAATCATGCAAGTCGGCAATGCCAGATATTTGAAGCCAAGCGATCTGCCGGAATCGGTGGTTGTCTTTCCTCTGTCCGGCGCTCTACTTCTGCCGACCGGGCAATTGCCGCTCAATATCTTCGAGCCGCGCTATCTTTCGATGTTCGATGCCGCGATGGCCGGCAACCGGCTGGTCGGCGTCGTGCAGCCGGCGCTCGGTGAGCCGCCGGAAACGCCGCATCTTTCGCATGTCGGCTGCCTTGGGCGCATCACATCCTTCGCCGAGACGGGCGATGGCCGCTATATCACCTCGCTGACCGGCATCTGCCGTTTCCGGCTGATGGACGAGATCACCGGCCACCATCCATACCGCAGCTTCCGCATCACCCCCTTCATTTCCGACCTCAAGTCGCGCGACGAAGAGGACAGCGTCGATCGGTCGTCGCTGCTGTCGGCCTTCCGGGCTTATCTCGATGCCAACAAGCTGGAGGCGGATTGGGAGAGCGTGGAGCGCGCCAGCAATATGACGCTGGTGAATTCGCTGGCGATGATGGCGCCCTTCGATCCCGCCGAGAAGCAGGCGCTGCTGGAGGCGCCCGACCTGAAGACGCGGGCGGAAACTTTCATCGCCATCATCGAAATCGTCCTCGCCCGCTTCGGCGATACCGATTCGGTCATGCAGTAAGGGGGTGCGATGGACATCACCGTCAGCAAAGTGGACCCAAAACTGCTCGATCTCCTCGTCTGCCCCCTTACCAAGGGACGGCTGAGCTACGATCGCGAAAAGAACGAGCTGGTGTCGGAAAAGGCACGGCTCGCCTATCCCATCCGTGACGGCATTCCGATCATGCTGATCTCGGAGGCGCGGCGCTTAGAGGATTGAGGCGGCGTTACCGGCAAAGGTAAAAGGACCTCAGATAGCCTCGCCCGCCAGCAGCCGCGGATTATCCCTGGCAACGGTGCCGGCGGCTTGGCCGATAAAGAAGGATTTGAGTTGCGGCAGCCGGTCGACGAGGCCGAGGCCGAAATCGCGGGCGACGCGCAATGGCGTGATGTCGTTGGAGAATAGTCGGTTCAGCACGTCGGTGGTCACCCCCATGCGGAAGGTGTCGAAGCGCCGCCAGGTCTGGTAGCGTTCGAGAATGTTGATCGAGCCGATATCAAGGCCAAGGCGGTCTGCTTCGACGACGGTTTCCGCCAATGCCGCAACATCCTTGAAGCCGAGATTGAGGCCCTGGCCGGAGATCGGGTGGATGCCGTGGGCGGCATCGCCGGCGAGCGCAAAGCGCGGCGCGACGAAGGCGCGGGCGAGCGTCAGGCCAAGCGGGAAGGCGCGGCGGTCACCGACGGTGTGCAGTGCGCCGAGCTTGTGGCCGAAACGGCGCTCCAACTCCTCCTCGAACACCAGATCGTCGGCGGCGACCAGCCGGTCGGCGTCGGATGTGCGCTCGGTCCAGACGAGCGAGGCGCGATTGTTCTTCAGCGGCAGGATGGCGAAGGGGCCGGAAGGCAGGAAATGCTCCTCGGCACAGCCATTGTGCGGCCGCTCGTGCTCGACGGTCACGACGATGCCGGACTGGCCATAGTCCCAGTTTACGGTCTTGATTCCAGCCATGTCGCGAAGTTTGGAGCGCACGCCGTCGCAGGCGACCAGCAGCTTTGCTTCCAGTGTGCTGCCGTCCGAGAGCGTCAGCGTAACGCTTGCGTCGCCGGTCTTGAAGTCCGTGGCGCTGACGCCGTGGCGAATCGTAATCCCCAGGCGTTCGCAGGCGCCACGCAGCGCGCCGACCATGGCGAGGTTCGGGACCATATGCGCGAAGGGCTGCCCTTCCGCCACTTCCCCGTCGAAGGTGAGAAAGACCGGGCGCACGGGATCGCCGGTGCGCGAATCGGTGACGATCATGCGGGTGATCGGTTCCGCTTCCGGCTTGATCTCGTCCCAGATGCCGAAAACCTCCAGCATCTTCGAGGCGGCGGCGATGATCGCCGAAGCGCGCATGTCCTTCTTCCAGGCGGTTTCCGGGGCGGCCTCTATGACCATGACGTCAAGATGGGGCGCTGCCTGCTTGACGGCGACTGCGGCGGCGAGACCCACATAACCGCCACCCACTACCAGCATGTCCAACATAGCGCTTCCCCGTGTCCTACTGTCATTTCCTGTTCTATATAGAGCATCCCATTCGTGGTTCCTACCGTCGGAGTTCAATCAAAATGTCGCGCGAGAACGAGAAACAGACCGCCATGGAAGTCGTGCTCGCGACGCTCGATCTGGAAACGATCGAGATGAACCTGTTTCGCGGCAACAGTCCGCAGGTCGGGTGGCAGCGCGTCTTCGGCGGGCAGGTGATCGGCCAAGCCTTGATGGCAGCACAGCGGACGGTGGCGGGCGAGCGCTTCGTGCATTCGCTACATGCCTATTTCATGCTCCCCGGCGATCCCGCCGTCCCGATCCTCTACCAGGTTGACCGGCTGCGGGACGGCTCGAGTTTCAATACGCGCCGCGTGCTGGCGATCCAGCACGGCAAGGCGATCTTCGCGATGACGGCGTCCTTCCAGGTCGACGAGCCCGGTTTCGAGCATCAAAGCGAGATGCCGCAGGTGCCGGCTCCGGAAGAGCTTATGGACGAACAACAGATCAAGGAACGCTATATCGCCAACGCACCGGAGAATGTGCGCCGCTATTGGGAGCGGAAACGCGCGATCGAAATCCGGCCGGTATCACTCGATCATTATTTCTCCCGTACCGAGCCCAGTCAGCGGCAGGATATTTGGGTTCGCCTGACCGGACCGGTGCCGGATGACCGGCTCTATCGGAATGCCGTGCTTGCCTATCTCTCGGACATGACGCTCATCGACGCAGCGCTGCATGCGCATGGCACCTCGGTTTTCGATCAGGGCCTGCAGGTCGCGAGCCTCGATCATGCCATGTGGTTTCACCGGCCGTTCCAGCTTGATGACTGGTTGCTTTACACTCAGGACAGCCCGAGTGCTTCGGGCGGGCGCGGCTTGGCCCGTGGTAGTCTTTTTACGCGGTCTGGTGTCCTGGTTGCGTCGGTGGCCCAGGAAGGGTTGATTCGTAAAAAGGCAAATGATTAATTGATGGGCAATTTTACAAATTTGCATATTATTTGTGCGTGAGCTTTGCCGCGATCTGCCGCTTTATTAGGTGTCTTACGAAAACACCTTAAATTTCAATAAATTACAATAGTGTCACGAATCTGGCACGTCCCTTGAATGTGTACCTTCGGTCGCTGCTGAAACAGTCGTCAGCGGCAAGGAGAATCGGCTCCGTGCCGAGGGTAAACAAAGGATGGGAAACCAGATGAAAATTGTGATGGCCATTATCAAGCCGTTCAAGCTCGATGAGGTCCGTGAGGCTCTCACGGCTGTCGGCATCCAAGGCCTGACTGTGACCGAAGTGAAGGGTTACGGGCGTCAGAAGGGACATACCGAAATCTATCGTGGCACGGAATATGCCGTCAGCTTCCTGCCGAAGCTGAAGATCGAAGTCGCGGTCGCAACTGAAATCGTCGACAAGGCAGTGGAAGCCATCGCCGCGTCCGCCAAGACCGGACAGATCGGCGACGGCAAGATTTTTGTCTACTCGATTGACCATGCCGTGCGCATCCGTACGGGCGAAACCGATTCAGAAGCGCTGTAAGAAACGGCCGATCAGGGAGTTATTTGCAATGACATCTACAAAGCTTTCCTCCACTCTCGCACGGGTAGGCGCGCTTTCTGCGGCTTTGCTCGCGCCGGCAGTTGCCTTTGCGCAGCAAGCCACGACGGCCGCAGCCCCGGCCGCCGCTGCCGCAGCGCCGGCAATGACCATGGACAAGGGTGACAACACCTGGATGCTGGTTTCCACGGTTCTCGTTCTCCTGATGACCATTCCCGGCCTGGCGCTGTTCTACGGCGGTCTCGTCCGCGCCAAGAACATGCTGTCCGTCCTGATGCAGGTCTTCATGATCACCGCGATGGTCATGATCATCTGGTGCGTCTACGGCTACTCGCTCGCCTTCACCGACGGCGGTTCGCTGAACAGCTTCGTTGGCGGCTTCTCCAAGGCTTTCCTTGCCGGCGTCAGCACCGATCCGAAGGATCTCGTCGAAACCTTCACCAAGGGCGTCGGTATTCCTGAGCTCACCTATGTCTGCTTCCAGATGACCTTTGCCTGCATCACGCCGGCCCTGATCGTCGGCGCCTTTGCCGAGCGCATCAAGTTCTCGGCCGTCATGCTCTTCGTCTTCCTGTGGGTTACCGTCATCTACTTCCCGATCGCTCATATGGTCTGGTTCTGGGGCGGTCCGAGCTCTTACACGGCTCCGACGGGCATGGTCTTCGGCTTCGGCGCGATCGATTTCGCTGGCGGTACGGTCGTTCACATCAACGCCGGTATCGCCGGTCTGGTTGGCGCGATCATGCTTGGCAAGCGCACCGGCTACAAGAAGGAGATTATGGCTCCGCATTCGATGACGCTCACCATGGTCGGCGCTTCGCTGCTGTGGGTCGGCTGGTTCGGCTTCAACGCCGGCTCGAACCTCGAAGCCAACGCTTATGCTTCGCTTGCGATGATCAACACCTTCGTCGCCACCGCTGCCGCCGCTCTTTCGTGGTGCGTCGTTGAAACCTTCACCCGCGGCAAGGCTTCGATGCTCGGTGCAGCTTCGGGTGCCGTCGCTGGTCTCGTCGCCGTCACGCCGGCTGCCGGCTTTGCCGGCCCGATGGGCTCCATCGTCCTCGGCCTGCTGGTTTCGCCGATCTGCTACTTCTTCGTCGATGTCGTGAAGAACAAGTTCAACTACGACGACAGCCTTGACGTCTTCGGTGTCCACTGCGTTGGTGGTATTTTCGGCGCTTTGGCAACCGGTATCCTGGTTAACCCGGCTCTTGGTGGTGCGGGCATCGTCGACTATTCGACGGCCGACTTCGCAGCCTCCTATCCGGGCACCGCAACCCAGTTGCTCGCTCAGTTGAAGGGCGTTCTCACCACGCTGGTCTGGTCAGGCGTCGGCTCTGCGATCCTCTACAAGATCGTCGATATGATCGTCGGCCTGCGCGTGTCGCCGGAAGCCGAGCGCGAAGGTCTCGACCTCGCCTCCCACGGCGAAGCCGCTTATCACAATTCCTAATTTGGAGCTTGCGGCGCCGGAACAAAGTTTCCGGCGCCGCTGAACATCCCGTCGCGGTTCATTTATCAAGGATGAGCCGCTCTTGGCCCGGACCTCGGTTCGGGCTTTTTTTGTTCGCGCGATCGCCTGCCACGCGCCCATATTTCATTGATTCGCCCGCCGCACGCGCATGGTTAACATGGCATTAACCCTCCTCTGATTAGCTAGAGCTGACGTATTTTGTGAACGGCCATGAGGCCGATTCGCGGGTGCTTTCGACAAAGAACGGGCTGGATAATATGGGCAGAAGCAATTCGGCAGCGTTGGGCGGTCCTTCCGGCCGTCTCTCGCTTTCGGGAGTGGTTTGGCGGCAGGTGAGGGGCCTCAGCGGCTTCGCGCTGCTGTTCCTGCTGGCGCTTGCCGTTGCGGCACTGGCGACATGGAACGTCATGGACCCCAGCTATTCCTATGCCACGAGCAATACGCCGACGAACATACTGGGTTTTTCCGGAGCTGCCTTTGCCGACATCATGATGCAGGCGCTCGGGCTTGCCTCCGTCGTCGCGCTGCTGCCGGTCGTCGCCTGGGCTTTCGCGTTGATTTCCAACCGGCGAATCCATCGCGTACCGGCTCGTCTCGGCGCCTGGGTCGGCGGGGCTATCGTTGCCGCCGGTTCCATCGCCTGCTTCCCGGCGCCTCCGACGTGGCCGATCCCGAACGGTATCGGCGGCGTCATCGGCGACATCCTTCTGCGCTTCCCTGCTCTTTTCATCGGCACCTATCCAAGCGGCGTCTTCGCCACCGTCTTCGGCTCCATTCTCGCGATTCCGGCCGCCTGGCTCATGCTGTTTGCTGCCGGCGTTCTCGGCCGCAGCCTGCCGGAAGACGAGGAGGATGAAGAGGAATATGAAAACACGCAGAGCCGTGCGCGCAACGTCGGTGATGACGATGAAGACGACGATCGCGGCGGCTTCCTGGCCTTCGGCGCTCTCATGCATGCCTGGTACAATACGCAGGCGCGTCTTCGTCGCCTGTTCGGCATGGGTCCGCGCAAGCGCCGCGACCACGCCTTCGATGCGCCTTACGACTTCAACGACGACGAGTTCGGCACGCTGAACGAGCCGGTGCGCGCCAAGGCGCCTGTTGTCCGCGGCGAACGCGTCGAACCTTCGATGGACGGTCCGGCGCCGCGCCGCGTCGTTTCTCCGCCATCGATGAGCATCGACGATGACGAGGATGAGGACGATGATCCGTCCTACGAGCGCGAGCTGCCACGCCCGGCCGGCATTCTGCCGGATGATGAGGAGGACGAGTGGGCGCTGCGTGCCGCTTCGCCGAAAGTTCCCGGCGGCCATGCCGGCCACCGCGTCGTTCCTGCCGCCGCCCGCCCGAAACCCGGCATCCGCGCCGAGCGCGAGGCGCAGACCTCCTTCATCCGCCAATACGGTTTCCAGCTTCCGGCCGTGCATCTGCTCGCCGAGCCGAAGACGATCGTGCGGGACGCAACGCTGTCTTCCGATGCTCTGGAGCAGAATGCCCGCATGCTCGAAGGCGTGCTCGAAGACTTCGGCGTCAAGGGCGAGATCATCCACGTCCGTCCCGGCCCGGTCGTGACGCTTTATGAACTCGAGCCTGCACCAGGCATCAAGTCTTCGCGCGTCATCGGTCTTGCCGACGATATCGCTCGCTCGATGAGCGCGATTGCCGCTCGCGTCGCCGTCGTCCCCGGCCGCAATGCCATCGGCATCGAACTGCCAAATTCCACGCGCGAGACCGTCTACCTGCGCGAACTCATCGCCAGCCGCGATTTTGAAAGCTCGAAGGCCAAGCTTGCCATGGCGCTCGGCAAGACGATCGGCGGCGAGCCCGTCATCGCCGATCTCGCCAAGATGCCGCATCTGCTCGTTGCCGGCACCACCGGTTCGGGTAAATCCGTCGCCATCAACACCATGATCCTGTCGCTGCTCTATCGGATGACGCCAGAGCAATGCCGCCTGATCATGATTGATCCGAAGATGCTCGAACTCTCCGTCTATGACGGCATCCCGCATCTGCTCTCGCCCGTCGTTACCGATCCAAAGAAGGCCGTAGTCGCTCTCAAATGGACCGTCCGTGAGATGGAAGAGCGCTACAAGAAGATGTCGAAGATCGGCGTGCGCAACATCGACGGCTTCAACACTCGCGTCGAGCAGGCCGTTGCGAAGGGCGAGGCAATCAGCCGGACCGTGCAGACCGGCTTTGACCGCCAGACCGGCGAGGCGATCTACGAGACCGAGGAATTCGATCTGAAGCCGATGCCGTACATCGTCGTCATCATCGACGAGATGGCCGACCTGATGATGGTCGCCGGCAAGGATATCGAAGGCGCCGTGCAGCGTCTGGCACAGATGGCCCGCGCCGCCGGCATCCATGTCATCATGGCGACGCAGCGTCCGTCCGTCGACGTCATCACCGGAACGATCAAGGCGAACTTCCCGACCCGCATCTCTTTCCAAGTGACCTCGAAGATCGACAGCCGTACGATTCTCGGCGAACAGGGCGCCGAACAGCTCCTCGGCATGGGCGACATGCTCTATATGGCCGGCGGTGGACGCATCCAGCGTGTCCACGGTCCGTTCGTCGCCGATGGCGAAGTGGAAGACATCGTCTCCTACTTGAAAACGCAGGGCTCTCCCCAATATCTCGATGCGATCACTGCCGACGACGATGACGACGACGATGGTCACGGTCCGGCGGGTACGGCCAACCTTTCCGACTCGGAGGATCCCTATGACCAGGCCGTGGCGATCGTGCTGCGCGATGGCAAGGCATCCACCTCCTACATCCAGCGCCGCCTCGGCATCGGTTATAACCGTGCCGCTTCGCTGATCGAGCGCATGGAGCAGGAAGGCCTGATCGGCCCGGCCAACCACGCCGGCAAGCGCGAGATTCTCGTGCCGACCGAAGCGGATGTTCTCGATCGCTAAGGGTTCGCGAGCCCCATGTCACATATCCCGAATATGCTTTCGGAGATTTGATCGCGGCTCGTGATCGAGCATGGGCCGCAGCGCCATGAAGACGCCGATTTTGCGCGCCATGGACAAAGCATTGAAGGAGAATTCGATGAAAAAGACCGATGCACAGCCCTCGACCCGCCTGAACCTCACCCGCCGTCACTTCCTCGGCGCTGTGCTGGCGGCGGGTGCGGCAGGCGCGGCACCCGTTGCGGCCTTTGCGCAGGCGCAGGCTGCAGGTCTCAATCCCGGCATTGCACAGGCGATCGCCGATCATTTCTCGTCCATTAAGACGATGAAGGGCGGCTTCCTGCAGATCGGGCCGCGTGGCGACCAGTTGAGCGGCTCCTTTTTCATTCAGCGCCCCGGCAAGATGCGCTTCAACTATGACCCGCCGTCCCGCATGCGCGTTATCTGCGACGGCAACAACGTGCAGGTCATCAACGACCAGACGCACACGAACAACATGTATCAGCTCTCGAAGACGCCGCTGAGCCTGCTGCTCGCCAACAAGATCGACCTTTCCGCCGACATGGTGCGCAATGTCGACGCGCAGCCGGACCTGACCAAGATCACGCTCGGCAATCGCACCGTCTTCGGTGATTCGACCATCGCCATGATCTTCGATTCCAAGACCTACGACCTGCGCCAATGGACCGTCATCGACCCCCAAGGCAAGACGACCGATGTCATCATCAACAATGTGAAGACCAATCTGTCCTTCGACGACAGCGTTTTCCGGATCGATTATTCCGGCGCGAACCGGTGATGTCCTGCCATCCATGATGGGGCGGGGAGAAGAGATTGAATGATCTTCCTTTTCTCTCCCTGCCGGTCTAAATCCCTAGCCTGATTAGAGATAAGGGTTTGGGCATGGGATTTTCGATTGCGACTTGGAACATCAACTCGGTGCGGCTGCGCATGCCGATCGTCGAGCAGTTCGTGATGCAGACCCGCCCCGATATTCTCTGCCTGCAGGAAACGAAGGTTCCGAACGAGCTCTTCCCGCTGTCGCCTCTGCGGGCGCTCGGCTATGAGCATATCATCGTCCATGGCCAGAAGGGCTATCACGGCGTCGCCATCGCCTCACGCTTCCCGCTGACCGAGGATCATCGGCAGGATTATTGCAATGTCGGCGATAGCAGACATATCTCAGCGATCTTCGAACGCGGCGGCCGGCGTATCCGGCTGCATAATTTCTACGTTCCGGCCGGCGGCGACGAGCCGGATCGGACGATCAATCCGAAATTCGGCCATAAGCTCGACTTCATCGAGGAGATGAAGCGGCTGCATGCCAATGCCGAGCCAAACACCTCCGCGATCCTTGTCGGCGATCTCAACATTGCGCCGCTCGAACACGACGTCTGGTCGCACAAGCAATTGCTGAAGATCGTCAGCCATACGCCGGTTGAAACCGACGGGTTGATCGAGGTGATGAAGCGCGGCGCCTGGCTCGATCTGATGCGCCAGCAGGTACCGGAGCACGAGAAGCTCTATACGTGGTGGAGCTACCGCGCCAAGGATTGGGAAGCGGCCGATCGCGGTCGCCGTCTCGACCACATCTGGTCGTCATCCGATCTCGGCCCGCATCTGCAGCGCATCGAAATCCTGAAAGCGGCGCGCGGCTGGGACCGCCCGTCCGACCATGTGCCGGTGACCGCGCATTTCAATCTCTGAGACTGAATTCAAGAGCTGCCAGGCCAAAGGCCGGAGTCTCGAACCACGAGGGTCGGCCTCCGGTTCCGCAATCGCCGAGGCCGGAGTCTCAGGAAAAGCGATGCAGTAACGCCGCGGCCTGCTTGGCGAGAACGGCGAAATTTTCGCGGACGCGGTTTTGGATGAGCAGACCGGCGTCGGGATATTCCTCGATCAGCCGGTGAAACAGCGCGCGTGTGATGCGGATGACATCGGAGTCCTCCAGCGCCACGGCGGTATATTTGCGCTCCACCAGCGTCACCAGCGCCAGCTCGGAGAGCATGGCACCGGCGTGCACGGTGGCCTCGACATGCGGTTGCCCGTCAGCATCAAGGGTGCTCAGCTCGAAACTGCCGTGGGCGATGACATAGGCGCATTCGGCCGGCGATTTTTCGCGGAACAGAGTAAGCCCGGTCGTGACATGACGGCGGTCGGCGCCGAAGGCGATCAACCGCAATGGCTCATCGCCCATGCCGTGGAACAGCGGCAATTGCGACAGCAGACGGATATCGTCGTTGAGCGCCATCTCTATCGCCTACGGAATGATCTTGTAGCCGCCGTTTTCCGTCACCAGGATTTCGGCGTTGGAGGGATCGCGCTCGATCTTCTGGCGCAGGCGATAGACATGGGTTTCCAGCGTGTGGGTGGTGACGCCGGAATTGTAGCCCCAGACCTCCTCGAGAAGGATGTCGCGGGTGACGACCTTCTGGTCGGCGCGGTAGAGATAGCGGATGATCGCCGCTTCCTTCTCCGTCAGGCGGATCTTCTGGCCGTCTTCCGTGGTCAGCAGCTTCTGGCTCGGCTTGAAGAGATAGCGGCCGACCGTGAAAGTCGCGTCCTCGCTCTGCTCGTGCTGGCGCAGTTGCGCGCGGATGCGGGCGAGCAGCACGGCGAAACGGAAGGGCTTGGTGACATAGTCGTTGGCGCCGGCTTCAAGGCCGAGAATGGTGTCGGAATCGGTGTCGTGGCCCGTGAGCATGATAATCGGAGCCTTGAAGCCGTTCTTGCGCAGCAGCTTCACAGCTTCGCGGCCATCCATATCGGGCAGGCCGACATCCATGATCAACAGATCGACGGGAGCGCCACGGGCGGCCTGGACGCCCTTTCCGGCGGTCGCCTCCTGCAGAACCGTGAACTCCTCATAAAGGGACAGTTGCTCGACCAGCATTTCACGCAGGTCGTTGTCATCATCCACCAGCAGAATGGTGCGTGCGGTCATGCGGTTGCGGTCCTCGTTCTATTGCCTCTTAAGTCCTACGCCAAATTGCATTTTTAGCAAGTCGTGAGGCAGCCCAGGCTTGGTCGTCCAATTGAAACTGCTATGATTTCAAACGAAATCACACGCAAAGCAAAAACATGTGAGGAAAATGCAAAAAGCAAGGGCGGGCGGCAGGCGGGCCGTTTCCACAATCGTCGTCCGTCCGGCGCCGGGGAAACCCACGCGCGCTTTGGTGCAGATCGGGCCGCTGACGGTGCCGGCGGCGATCGGCCGATCGGGGCGCAGCGTGCTTAAGCGGGAAGGGGATGGCGCAACGCCGATTGCGGCGATGAAGCTGCTTTATGGCTTTATTCGTGGCGACCATATCCCCTTCCTTCAGACGCCTTTGCAGATGCGGCGTATTCGCAAGGACATGCTCTGGTGCGACCAACCAGAGGACGCCAATTATAACCGGCTCGTCAAAGCGCCGTTCAAGCCAAGCCATGAAGAGATGCTGCGGCGTGACGGGCTCTACGACATTTGCGTCGTGCTCGATTGGAACATCCGCTCGCGCCGGCGCCATCGCGGCTCGGCAATCTTCTTTCATCTGATCAGGCCTGGCTACGAGCCGACGGCGGGCTGCGTCGCAGTCAATCTTCGCGACATGCAGCGAATCCTTCCGCTGCTTCGCAAGGGGACGATCATCCGGGTTCTCTGAGCGGTGGGCTGGGATTAAAATTCTGGGTAGTGGGCTGGGGTTAAAATACCGACATTCCCCACTATATAGGTTTGCGACCGGTGCGCCCGCGCGGGCTGAGGCCGGAACCTTTTCTTTGCGAATTTAAATCACGCCTTCACTCCACCCACCTCTCATTCCTTGGAGACTTATCGTGACCACGCAACCGACAATCACGTTCAATGACGGCAATGCCATTCCGCAGGTCGGCCTTGGCGTCTGGCAGACGCCGGAAAACGTAGCGCCCATGGCTGTCAGCACGGCCCTGAAGGCCGGCTATCGCCATGTCGACACGGCTGCCATCTATGCCAATGAAGATGGCGTCGGCGAAGGCATGCGCCAGTCCGGCGTTGCCCGCAAGGATATCTTCCTGACCACCAAGCTCTGGAACGAAGCCCAGGGTTTCGACTCGACCCTGAGGGCATTCGATGAAAGCCTGAAGCGCCTCGGCACCGACTATGTCGATCTCTATCTCATCCATTGGCCGTCGCCGCATCGTGGTCGCTATCTCGATAGCTGGAAGGCTTTCCTGCGCATCAAGGAAGAAGGCCGTGCCCGCTCGATCGGCGTTTCCAATTTCGGCAAGGAACATCTGGACCGCATCATCGGCGAGACCGGCGTCACCCCGGTGTTGAACCAGATCGAGCTACATCCGACCTTCCAGCAGAAAGCCCTGCGCGAGGTGCACGACAAGCTCGGCATCAAGACGGAGTCCTGGAGCCCGCTCGGCCAGGGCCAGCTTCTCGGCAATGCCGTCATCGGCAAGGTCGCCGCCAAGCATGGCCGCACGCCGGCTCAGATCATCATCCGATGGCACATAGACAACGGGCTGATCGTCATCCCGAAATCGGTGACACCGAGCCGCATCGAAGAAAACCTCAAGGTGTTCGACTTCAAGCTTGATGCGGATGATCTCGCCGAAATCGCCAAGCTGGATTCGGCTGGCGGACGCATCGGGCCGGACCCGATGAAGGCAGCGTTCTGATCGTCGGAGTTCGTGGAGGGATTACCTCTTCGCCTGATATTCGGAGGCCCGGAGCGAATACTCCGGGCCGCTCTGCGTCTTTGCAGTCGCGACCTCTTCAAATGCGGCGGCGGAGTGCATTGACCACCAGGGCGAAGGCCGGTGAGGCCTGCCGCCTGCTTGGATAGTAGAGGTGGTATCCGGTAAATGGCGGGCACCAATCCTCGAGAACCCTGACGAGCCGCCCGTCGTGAAGATAGGGCTGCACGACATCCTCTGGAAGATATGCCAACCCCAAACCTGCCAAGGCCGCATTCAGGCGGAGCGCGATATTGTTGAACACGAGCTGGCCTTCGACCCGCACCTTCAACTCCCGTCCTTCCTTCTCGAATTCCCAAGCGTAGATGCCGCCATAGGTCGGCAGGCGCAGATTGATGCAATTGTGACCGGTCAGATCCTGCGGTGTCAGGGGTTTCGGCCTGTTCTCAAAATATGCGGGAGCGCCGACGGCGGCCATGCGCATGTCCGGGCCGATGCGAACCGCGATCATGTCTCTCGCCACCTGTTCGCCCAGCCGAACGCCGGCATCATACCGTTCGGCGACGATATCGGTCAGGCCATAGTCGACGATAATCTCCACATGGACATCAGGGTATTGCGGCAGCAATGGTTCCAGGGCCGGCCAAAGGATGGTTTCGGCCGCGTGCTCGCCGGCGGTGATGCGAATGGTGCCCGCCGGCTTTTCGCGAAATTCGCTGAGGGCGGCCAGTTCATTTTCGATCTCGTCGAAGCGGGGACCTATGGTCACCAGCAATCGCTCGCCTGCTTCGGTCGGCGAGACGCTGCGGGTGGTGCGCGTTAGCAGCCTCAGCCCCAGACGAGCCTCAAGTCCCCGGATGGTATGGCTGAGCGCCGATTGCGAAACCCCGAGTTTTGCGGCTGCTTTGGTGAAACTCTGTTCCCGCGCCACGGCGAGGAACGCAATCAGGTCATTGATGGGCTGACGCGGCATTCATGAATCTTTCTCATAAGCCTTTGCCACTTCTACCATCTAATCGAGACTAATCGCACGTCCTAAATTCCGAGCATCAGCAGCCGACTTCATCGTGCTGCCTTTCGATAAAGGACAAAGATCATGGACATCAAACGAAACGGTTCGCAGCCATCGGGCAAGGGACCGGCCGACTGGTTCACGGGAACGGTGCGTATAGATCCGCTGTTCCAACCCCATGATTCCACGCGTGCGGCCGCTGCCAGCGTCACATTCGAGCCGGGCGCTCGCACGGCATGGCATACCCACCCCGTCGGCCAAACCCTGATCGTGACGGCCGGGCTCGGCCGGGTGCAGCGCGAGGGTGGCCCGATCGAAGAGATACGGCCAGGGGATATTGTCTGGTTCGCTCCGGGCGAGAAGCATTGGCACGGCGCTTCTTCCACCACGGCCATGACTCATATCGCCATCCAGGAACACCGCGACGGCAAGGTCGTCGAGTGGATGGAGCATGTCAGCGACGAGCAATATCAAGCCTGAGGGAGAAGAAGCCATGCAGATGCGCAAACTTGGAAACAACGGTCTCGAAGTCTCAGCCCTCGGTCTCGGCTGCATGGGCTTGAGCTATGGCTATGGCCCGGCAACGGACACGCAGGAGGCAATCAAGCTGATCCGCTCGGCCTTCGAACGCGGCGTCACCTTCTTCGACACCGCCGAAGCCTACGGCCCCTACAAGAATGAGGAGCTTCTGGGCGAAGCCTTGGCGCCCATTCGGGAAAAGGTCGTGATCGCAACGAAGTTTGGTTTCGAATTCGATGCGAATGGCGGCCAGAGCGGCATGAACAGCCGGCCGGAACACATCCGCAGCGTTGCCGAAGCCGCCCTGAAACGCCTGAAGACCGACGTCATCGACCTGTTCTATCAACATCGCGTCGATCCGAATGTCCCGATCGAGGATGTCGCCGGTGCGGTGAGGGATCTGTTCCGGGAAGGCAAGGTCAAGCATTTCGGATTGTCGGAGGCCGGCGCGCAGACGATCCGGCGTGCTCACGCGGTCCAACCGGTCGCAGCCCTTCAGAGCGAATATTCGCTCTGGTGGAGAGAGCCGGAACAAGAGGTTCTGCCGACACTCGAAGAACTTGGCATCGGCTTCGTTCCCTTCAGCCCGTTGGGGAAAGGCTTCCTCACTGGCGCGATCAGCGAAAACACCACATTCGACAGCAAGGACTTCCGCAACATCGTGCCGCGCTTCACGCCGGAAGCCCGAAAAGCCAACCAAGCCCTTGTCGATCTGCTTGGCACGATCGCGGTGCAGAAGCGGGCAACATCGGCTCAGATCGCCCTTGCCTGGCTGCTCGCGCAAAAGCCCTGGATCGTTCCGATCCCCGGCACCACCAAGATGCACAGGCTTGAGGAGAACATCGGAGCGGCTGATGTCACGCTTACCACCGACGATCTCCGCAATATCGAAAATGCCCTTTCGCAGATCGCTGTGCAGGGGGACCGTTATCCTCCGCATCTGCAAGCAAGGGTCAACCGCTAAGGGCAAGCCGCCCGGAAAGGAAAAGCCATGACAAAGGCATCACGGACAAGGTGGTTGTCATCACCGGAGCAAGCAGTGGCCTCGGCGAGGCGGCTGCCCGCCGTCTGGCGAAAGACGGAGCGAAACTGGCGCTCGGCGCTCGTCGTCTCGATCGCTTGAAGACTCTTGCCGAAGAGCTTTCGCTGGATCCTCAAGCCGTTCTGCAGACTGATGTGACGCAGTTCGAGCAGGTCAAGCGTCTCGTCGATCATGCAGTGAAGCTCCACGGCCGCATCGACGTCATCATCAACAATGCCGGGCTGATGCCGCACTCCCCTCTGGAGCGCTGCAGGATTGAGGATTGGGATCGCATGATCGATGTGAATCTCAAGGGCGTACTTTACGGCATCGGCGCGGCGCTGCCCCACATGAAGGCGCAGAAGAGCGGTCACATCATCAACGTGTCCTCGGTGGCCGGCCACAAGGTCAATCCGGGAGGAGCGGTCTATGCCGCAACGAAGCATGGTGTGCGGGTGATCTCCGAGGGGCTGCGGCAGGAGGTCAAACCTTACAACATCCGGACAACCATTATCTCGCCCGGTGCGGTCGCAACCGAACTTCCCGACAGCATCACCGAAGCCGACGTCGCCGAGCGTGTCCGGAAGGTCTATGAACTTGCTATTCCCGCCGATTCCTTTGCGAGCATGGTTGCGTTTGCCATGAGCCAGCCGGAAGACGTTGACATCAACGAGATCCTGTTCAGGCCGACCCGACAAGAATATTGAGCGTGAAAGTGGCCCGTGATCTGCGGGCCACTTTTCGGAGGTTCAGTTTGCGGCGGAGTTCTCCAGCGCAGGGGTTTCGAGGTCGGCCAAATATTTGCCGAGCAAAGCGTTCAGCGCTGCTCTCTCTTCCTCTGACAGACCTGCGACAAGACGGGCCTGTGTCTCGACATGGGCCGCCACTGCGCTGTCGATCAGCGCAAATCCTTTTTCGGTCAGCGATACCAGAAAGCTGCGGCCGTCTTCGGGGTTCGTACTACGGGCAACGAGACCTGCTTTTTCCAGTTGATCAATGCGGTTGGTCATGGTGCCGGAGGTAACCATCATGGCGGCCATGAGATCGCTGGGTGAGAGAGCATAGGGCGCTCCCGAGCGGCGCAAGGTCGCCAGCACGTCGAAGGTTGCGCGATTCAAGTCGAATTGCGCGAAAGTCCTCTCCATCTCGCGGCCGAGATGGTGGGCGACGTTTCCGAGGCGGCCGATCAATCCCATCGGAGTGGTGTCGAGATCGGGCCGTTCCCTTTTCCATTGGGCAAGAATCTTGTCGATGCGATCCATGCCGAGACATCGCCATGGAAAAATCTTGACGTCAAGATATTTTGAATTACCTTGAGGTCAAGATAAATTCGGACGTATGACATGACGCGCAATTCCGACCTGTTACTGACCGCCGTCTCGCCGGCAATATGGGGCAGCACCTATCTGGTAACGACGGAACTTCTGCCGGCCGGCTATCCACTGACGGTCGCCTTGTTGCGTGCGTTGCCCGCCGGGCTGCTTCTGCTCGCCATTGTCCGGCGATTGCCGCATGGCATCTGGTGGGCGAGGTCGCTCGCCCTCGGGGCGCTGAATTTCTCCGTCTTCTGGTGGATGCTGTTTATCTCGGCCTATCGGTTGCCGGGCGGAGTGGCGGCGACCGTCGGCGCCATACAGCCGTTGATCGTCATCGTGCTCGCGCGGCTCTTGCTCGGCTCGCCGATCCGCGGCCTTTCCATTGTGGCGGCCCTTGCAGGCATTGTCGGCGTCGCCTTCCTGATCCTTACGCCGCGGGCGGCGCTCGATCCTCTCGGCATTGCGGCTGGGGTTGGCGGTGCCGTCTCCATGGCGACCGGCACTGTGCTCAGCCGGCGCTGGCGGCCGGATGTCTCGCCACTCACCTTCACCGCTTGGCAATTGACGTCAGGCGGCTTGCTGTTGCTGCCTTTCGCCCTGATGATGGAACCGCCGCTTCCCTTTCCAACTGCCGCCAATATCTTGGGTTTTGCCTATCTCGGCCTCATTGGAGCGGCGCTCACCTATATTCTCTGGTTTCGCGGCCTGTCGCGGCTGGAGCCATCCGTCGTCTCGCCGCTCGGCTTTCTCAGTCCGATGACCGCGGTGATCCTCGGCTGGTGGGTGCTGGACCAGCAACTCAGCCCGATTCAGATCCTGGGCATTGCCATCGTGCTCGGCAGTGTCTGGCTCAGTCAACGCGCGCAGCAGCTTCCTTCCGTCAGGAAATCAGCGCCCGCCGATCCGGCAATCGCGTCGGAACGATAGAGTAGCGAGGTGGGGAGCTGATCAGTGCTCTCTCCATTGAGCCAAACAAAAAAGGCGGCCCGAAAGCCGCCTTTTCCATTGGTTATCTAAAACCGATCAGTTCCATTCGCGGATATCGACGAAGTGGCCGGCGATCGCGGCGGCTGCGGCCATGGCGGGCGACACCAGATGCGTGCGGCCTTTGAAGCCCTGGCGGCCTTCGAAGTTGCGGTTCGAGGTCGAAGCGCAGCGCTCACCCGGCTTCAGGCGGTCGTCGTTCATGGCGAGGCACATGGAACAGCCCGGCTCGCGCCAGTCGAAACCGGCAGCCTTGAAGATCTTGTCGAGGCCTTCGGCTTCCGCCTGTTCCTTCACCAGGCCGGAGCCCGGAACGATCATGGCGTTGACGGTCGAGGCCACCGTCTTGCCTTCGACGACCTTGGCGACAGCGCGCAGGTCTTCGATGCGGCCGTTGGTGCAGGAGCCGATGAAGACGCGGTCGATATTGATCTCGGTCATCGGCGTGCCCGGCTTCAGGCCCATATAGTCGAGCGCACGCCACTTGGAGGCACGTTTGGTCTCGTCCTGGATCTCGTCTGGGTTCGGAACGATGCCCTGCACGGAGACGACGTCTTCCGGCGAAGAGCCCCAGGAGACGATCGGCGGCAGGCTTGCGGCATCGAGCTTGACGACGCGGTCGTAATGCGCGCCTTCGTCCGACTTCAGCGTCTTCCAGTAGGCGACTGCCTGTTCCAGTGCTTCGCCCTTCGGCGCGCGCGGCTTGCCCTTGATGTATTCGAAGGTGGTCTCATCCGGCGCGATCAGGCCGGCGCGGGCGCCGCCTTCGATCGACATGTTGCAGATGGTCATGCGGCCTTCCATCGACAGCGCGCGAATGGCTTCGCCGGCATATTCGATGACGTAGCCGGTACCGCCGGCGGTGCCGATCTCGCCGATGATGGCGAGGATGATGTCCTTGGCGGTGACGCCGGGCGGAAGCTGACCGTCGACCTGCACCAGCATGTTCTTCGCCTTCTTCTGGATCAGCGTCTGGGTCGCCAGAACATGCTCCACTTCGGACGTGCCGATGCCGTGCGCCAGCGAGCCGAAGGCGCCGTGGGTCGAGGTGTGGCTGTCGCCGCAGACGATGGTCATGCCGGGCAGGGTGAAGCCCTGCTCGGGGCCGATGATGTGGACGATACCCTGGCGCTTGTCGTTCTCGGAGTAGTATTCGACACCGAATTCGGCGGCGTTCTTGGCGAGCGCCTCGACCTGGATGCGGCTTTCCTCGTTCTTGATGCCGAGATGGCGATCGGGCGAGGTGGGGACGTTATGGTCGACGACGGCGAGCGTCTTTTCCGGCGCGCGGACCTTGCGGCCAGTCATGCGCAGGCCTTCGAAGGCTTGCGGCGACGTCACTTCGTGAACGAGGTGACGGTCGATGTAGAGAAGACAGGTGCCATCGTCTTGGGCGTCAACGAGATGGTCATCCCAGATTTTGTCGTAAAGGGTGCGTGGAGCGCTCATGGCTACAAATCCATATTGGCATTGTCGAAAATGGGGGGTGACGGATCAGGACCGTCGGCCTCGGGAGTGATCAGCGAAGTCGGCTGTTGAGCGCGCCCGAAATCATCGCAAAGAATCGGGCCGGCAGGCGCTTGTGGTCCTGCAGCACGAAAGCCGTGACGACTTGTCCGTCTTTGCTCATGATCTTATTCATGCCGATGCTCATACCAATTTTCAAAACCTTCGGCAATGGTGGCGATGTGACAGCATTCTGTCGCACAAAACCGCGAAGTCGATCCAACGTCACCGTCTATGCCGTTCGCGCATCCGTTTCTCGAACCTGCGCAGCACCAGCGACAGGCCGACCGTCAGGATCAGGTAGATATAGGCGAGGATCGAGTAGCTTTCAAAATAGCGAAAGGAACCGGAGGAGTAGATCTTGGCAAGCTGGGTGATGTCGGCGACGCCGAGTACGGAAACCAGCGAGCTGTCCTTCACCATCGCAATGAAATCGTTGGAGAGCGGCGGGAAAATGACGCGAAAGGCCTGCGGCGCGACGACATGGCGGAAACGCCGGTAGCGCGACAGGCCAAGTGCCTTCGCCGCCTCGATCTGACCGTTATCGACGGCCTGGATGCCGGCACGGAAGACTTCGGCGATGAAGGCGGCATAGGCGATCATCAAGGCGACGATCGCTCGCCACATCAACGGCACGTCGCGCACCAGAAGCGGCTCGGTCCAGCCGGCTGCGGCAAGCGGCGATGTGACCGTATTGTAGAGCGCGACGAAGGCCGGCGCGCCGACGAAGGCAATATAGGACAGCAGCACCAGGATCGGGATGCCGCGAATGACTTCGACATAGAAGCGGGAGGTCTGGCGCAGGATCAGGCTGTCCGTAAGACCGAGCAGCGCGACGCCGAGGCCGAGCGCCATCGCCAACGTGAAGGCGACGATCGTGACGAAGATCGTCGTACCGATGCCTCGGACGACGGTCGTGAAGACCTGCGCGTAGAGATCGCTGGTGACGATGGCGATTGCAATGACTATGCCGATAAGAACAAGGACGACCAGCCACCAGGGAAAGTCGTCCTTGCTATGGTGCCCGCCCGGGCCTGCTTGCTGCACCATCAGAGCGGGCTTCCAGCTTTAGTCAGCATGCGGCTTACTGGCCCATCTTGTAATCGAGGAACCACTTCTTGTTCAGGGCGTCGAAGGTGCCGTCCGCCTTCAGGCTGGCGATGGCGGCGTTGACCGGAGCAACGAGATCGGAGCCCTTCGGGAAGATGAAGCCGAAATCCTCGGTGCCGAGCGGATCGCCGGTCAGCTTCAGTGCGCCGTTCGAAGCGTCGACATAACCCTTGCCGGCGGTGCCGTCGGTCAGAACCACGTCGACATCGCCTGTCTTCAGAGCCTGCACGGTCGCGCCGAAGGTCTCGAACAGCTTGATGCGCGGGTTCTGCTCATTGCCGTCGAGCACTTCATAGACGGCGGTGTAGAAGGGCGTCGTGCCCGGCTGCGCGCCGACCAGGCCTTCCTTGAAGGAGGCGAAGCTCTTGGCGTCGGTAAAACGCTTTTCATCGCTACGCACCAGCATGAACTGCTGCGAGCGCATATATGGATCGGAGAAGTCGACCTTCTGCTTGCGATCTTCCTTGATCGTGATGCCGGTCATGCCGATGTTGTATTGGTTTTCGGAGACGGCCTGGATCATCGCGTCCCAGCTCGTGTTCTGGTACTCGACCTTGAAGTTCAGCCGCTTGGCGATCTCGTTCATCGCGTCATATTCCCAACCGATCGCCTTGCCGGACTTGGGGTCTACGAATTGCAGGGGCGGATAGGCATTCTCGGTGACGACGACCACAGTCTTGCCGTTCAGATTCGGCAGGTCGGCGGCGAAGGAGGCAAAGGGTGCAAGCACGAGGGCGGTGAGGCCCACAAGGAACGAACGACGGAATGCCATGGAAATCTCCCCGGATAGCGTGATGGAAAATTGTCATATTTAGAAAGCGGATGGCAAGGCTATTGCCATGATGGCGATGATAAAAACAGAAAAGCCGCTCCAAAGCTTGTGGTCTGTGGAGAATTTTCCTTCGTCTTTTTCCTCGCAACAAAAAAGGCGACCCGAAGGCCGCCTTGATCTCTGCAATCCCAGGGGAAAGCTTATTCTGCTGCCGGTTCCGCGGCGGCGGCTGCAGCGGCTTCTGCTGCTGCCTTTGCTTCGGCGGCTTCCGCTGCTGCCTTTTCGGCTGCGAGAGCCTGAGCTGCGGCAACCTTTTCAGCCTCGACGCGAGCCTTTTCCTCGGCAATGGCCTGGCGCTCGGAATCGTTGAGCTTGCGGGCGCGCGTGCCGGTGTTTTCAACGATACGGGCAGCCTTGCCGCGCAGATCGCGCAGGTAGTAGAGCTTGGCGCGACGGACCTTACCGCGGCGAACGACTTCGACGCTTTCGATCATCGGGGAGTAAACCGGGAATACGCGCTCGACGCCTTCGCCGTAGGAGATCTTGCGGACCGTGAAGTTTTCCTGCAGACCGCCGCCGGAGCGAGCGATGCAGACGCCTTCATAGGCCTGAACGCGGGTACGGTTGCCTTCCGTGACCTTCACGTTGACGCGGACGGTGTCGCCGGCCGAGAACTCGGGAAGGGTACGCTTGGCTTCGATCTTGGCGGCCTGTTCGGCTTCCAACTGCTGAATGATGTTCATGTTATCAACCTCTTTGTTGGTTCAACAGCCAGAGCGCCCTGAACAATCTATCTTTGGTCGGACCCTGAAGTCTCGCCTTGGATATATGCCCGCAAAGGCAGGAGCGAATACGTCTGCTTTTCTTTGGTGGTTGATGGGAAATTTCCCATGCCGGGCGCGCACATATCCTATTGTCGCGGCTTTGTCACCCCTTGCGAGGCAATTTCATGCGCGAAACGTCCGCTTTTGCGAGGACTCGCTCCTTTTACTGGCTAAAAAATAAGCCGATATCGGAAGCGTTTAAATAATTGTCAAAACTCAAGTCGTGCTGCACACTTAATCGTCAGGGGAACTAAAAAAGAGGCAGCTATGACAGTGAATAATCCATCGCCCTCGCTTTATAACGTGGATCTGGCGCCAGCCGAAGAACGAAAGTGGGGGGCTTTCAGCATTTTCAACGTCTGGACCTCAGACGTCCACAGCCTGTGGGGCTATTATCTGGCCGCGAGCCTTTTTCTGCTCTGCGGCAGTTTCATCAATTTCGTCATCGCCATCGGCATCGGCTCGCTGGTGATTTTCTTTTTCATGAGCCTCGTGGGCAATGCCGGCGTAAAGACCGGCGTGCCCTTCCCGGTGCTGGCGCGTGCTTCGTTCGGCACGTTCGGCGCCAATCTGCCGGCGCTGGTGCGCGCCGTCGTTGCCTGCTTCTGGTATGGCGCGCAGACGGCCGCCGCCTCGGGCGCGATCGTCGCGCTGCTGATCCGCAACGACAGTCTTCTTGCCTTCCATCAGAATAGCCATTTGCTCGGCCATTCCACCCTGGAAGTCATTTGCTACGTCGTCGTATGGGGCCTGCAGTTGCTGATCATTCAGCATGGCATGGAGACGGTGCGCAAGTTCCAGGATTTGGCCGGTCCTGCGGTCTGGGTGATGATGCTTTTCCTCGCGGTCTATCTGATTGTGAAGTCCGGCACCTTCTCCTTCGGTTCCGAAATTCCGCGGGACGTGCTGCTCGAAAAGACCAAGGATGCCGGCGTGCCGGGTGAACCCGGCAGCTTTGCCGCGCTTGCCGCAGTCGCCGCCACCTGGATCACCTATTTCGCAGCGCTCTATCTGAACTTCTGCGATTTCTCGCGCTACGCCACGGACACGAAAACCCTGCGCAAGGGCAATCTCTGGGGTCTGCCGATCAATCTTCTGGCGTTCTGCCTCGTTGCGGGCGTGACGACGACGGCGGCATATGCCGTCTATGGCGAAGTGCTGCTGCATCCGGAAGCGATCTCGGCAAAATTCGACAGTTGGTTCCTGGCCTTGCTGGCGGCGCTCACCTTCGCGGTGGCGACGCTCGGTATCAACGTCGTGGCGAATTTCGTCTCGCCGGCCTTCGACTTCGCCAATGTCTTCCCGAAGCATATCAGCTTCAAGCGCGGTGGCTTGATCGCGGCGTTGATTGCGCTGGTGCTTTATCCCTTTGCGCCATGGGAGACGGGTGCCGCGCATTTCGTCAACTTCATCGGTTCCACCATGGGTCCGATCTTCGGTATCATGATGGTCGACTACTATCTGATCCGAAAAGGTCAGCTAAACGTCGAGGGGCTTTATCATGAGAACGGCGAGTTCGAATTCCAGAGCGGTTGGCACCTCAACGCTTTGATCGCCTTCGTCATTGGCGGCCTGTTCTCGTCGATCCTGCCGACCTTCACCAGCATCCTGCCGGATTGGTGGGGAACCTACGGCTGGTTCTTCGGCGTCGCCATCGGCGGCGGGGTCTATTACGTGCTCAGGATGCGCGCCGCGCCGGCCGCTGCCGCTTTGCAGAAGTAACATCTGAGCCCGGCTTCTTCGGTCGGGCCTTTCTGCCAAGAAGCTTTGATCCGCCACTTCTGAAGTGGCGGATCAAGCAAATCCAGCCGTGCAGTTTATAACGGCAGCGGTTTGCCCGCCTGCTCGCTGACCATGTACTCGGCATACCACGTCGGCCATTCCTCATCGCGCTGGCCGGTCCGCTTCTCGTGCTCGCCATGGGCCATCTCAGCACGGCGGAGCGCGCTTGCGAGATCGGTCGGCGAGGTGAATGTCGTCGCGCTCGCGTCCACGCGTCCGGGCAATCTTCCTGTGATCTCCTGCAATAGCCAGCCGTTGCCATCCGGATCGTTGAACGATGCGAAGGAGCGGTAGCTGCGTTGATCGGGATCTCGACCGCTGACCCGGACACGCCCGAACAGGTAGGGTTCGTCCGCGCCAGCGTAAACGCCGCTGGCGTCGTGGAACACCTCGCTGATCTCGGCGCCGCGGCTGCGCAGCTCCTTGCGGGCGGCTTCGATGTCGGAGACAATCAGGTATAGGCCCTTTGCGGAGCCGGGTGCTGCTCCAGTGACGTTCTTGCCGAAGATAACAGAGCAGCCGGAACCCGGCGGCGTAAACTGGATGACGCGGTAGCCGCCATCGTCAGAGGCGAAATCGGCGTCGAGCCTCCAACCCAGCCCATCGTAAAAGCGCTTGGCGCGATCGACATCCGAAACTGGGATGACGACAATCTCGAATTTCATATCAAGGGAATTGCTCATGCTCAGCTCCTTAGGTTTGGGTGCCTTGAGAGGAATGACACATGTTCAAATTCAAGCAGGCGGATAATAGGGATGGCACGCAGCCAGATCAATTACCCTGAGGTATTAGCGGGAGAATGCGCTACCCGGGATTGTGTAAAATTTCGATTGATCAATGAGGTTTTGGCAAGCGCCCCATCGCCTTCGATCCGCTATTCCCTGGGCGTTTGATCAAGCAAATCCGGCCGGCGTTCTTTCGTCAGCTTCTCCGCCTCTTGCCTCTGCCATTTGGCGATGGCGCCGTGATTGCCTGATGTGAGTACCGCGGGGATTTCGCGGCCTTCCCAGATCTGCGGCCGCGTATACTGCGGATGTTCGAGCAGGCCGCCTTCAAAACTTTCGTGCAGGCCGGAAAGATCGTTGCCCATGACGCCGGGCAGAATGCGGACGATGGCGTCGAGCAGGATCAGCGCCGCCGGCTCGCCGCCGGAAAGGATGTAATCGCCGATCGAGACTTCTTCGAGATTGCGCCCGTCGATCACCCGCTGGTCGACGCCTTCGAAACGGCCGCAGACGATGATGACGCCGTCGCCGGCAGCAAGTTCCCGAACGCGCTTCTGCGTCAGCGGTTTTCCACGGGGGCTCATCAGCAGGCGCGGGCGATCGTCGTTTTCGCTCGCATGGTCGATGGCGCGGGCGAGAACGTCGGGCTTCAGCACCATGCCGGCGCCACCGCCAGCCGGCGTGTCATCGACGGTTCGGTGTTTGTCGGTGGCGAAATCGCGAATCTGCACTGTGTCCAGCGACCATTGCCCGCGCTCCATCGCCTTGCCGGCGAGGGACGCGCCGAGATGGCCAGGAAACATCTCGGGGTACAGGGTCAGGATGGTTGCCCGGAAACTCATGGCCGGGTCACTTCTTTGCTTTACCGGGCCGCTTCGGTGGCTTGCCGGTGAAATCATCGGGGTTGTCGATCAGGCCGGCAGCCATCGGATCGATGAGAATCTTGCCGCCTTCCAAGTCGATTTCCAGCACGGCAGCCTCAGAGAATGGGATGAGCACCGGGCGTTTACCCGGCCCCTTCAGCTCCAGGAGATCGCCGGCGCCGAAATCATAGATGCCACTGACCGTGCCGTAGCCGGTGCCCTTGTCGTCGACCGCTTCCAGGCCTTCGAGATCGGCATAGAAGAATTCGTCGTCCTCCAGCTCGTCGTCGGGCAGGTTGTCGCGCTCGATATAGAGTTCCAGCCCGTTCAGCGCCTCGGCAGCATTGCGGTCGTTAACGCCGCGAAAGCGGACGATCACCACGTTCTTGGCTTCGCGGATTTCCAACACCTCGAAGCTGCGGCCGTCGAGGCTGTGCAGATGGCCGTAATCGCCCAGTGCTGCGGGATCGGAGGTAAATGCGCGGGCGCGCACTTCGCCTCTCAGGCCCTGTGCGGCGCCGATAGTGGCCATCAATACCGGATTTTCAAGTTTCGTCATGGTCCTGTGCCGACTGCCAGAGGATCGATTGCGTTCTCTCATAGGATGAACGCTCGCCGATGGGAACAAAAAACGGGCGGCATGTCGCCATGCCACCCGTTTCAAATGGTCGTTGCGGCTGATTATTCAGCAGCAGCGGCGGCGTCGGCAGCCTTCTGTGCCTTTTCAGCAGCGCGTTCCTGAGCGCGCTTGCCCGGCTTTGCCTTTTCCGGGTTGTTCTTGGCTTCGCGCGTTGCGATGCCGGCTTCGTTGAGGAAGCGCAGAACGCGGTCGGTCGGCTGGGCGCCGTGGTCGAGCCAATGCTTGATGCGCTCGGCCTTGAGTTCAACGCGCTTGGCGTCGTCCTTGGCAAGCATCGGGTTCCAGGAGCCGAGGGTCTCCAGGAAACGGCCGTCGCGGGGCGAACGGGCGTCGGCTACGACGACGTGGTAATACGGGCGCTTCTTGGAGCCACCGCGGGCGAGACGAATTTTCAGTGCCATGTTCTTTACTCCTTAGGCTTTTCTTGACCGCTTCGTTTTGGCGGTATGGTTACTTCGCGCTGCTGTTTTGCGTGTCGCATGATCTCTTCCGAAAACCGCTTCACACTTTTCGGGATCATGCTTTGAGATCAGCAGCGATCTGTTCATGATGCCGGATGACTTCCTTGATGACGAAGTTCAGGAACTTCTCGGCGAAATCCGGGTCCAGATTTGCGTCCTTTGCCAGGTGGCGCAGGCGTTCGATCTGGTATTCCTCGCGCGCCGGGTCGGCCGGCGGCAGATTGTATTTGGCCTTCAGCACACCGACTTCCTTTGTGCAGCGGAAGCGTTCGGCCAGCATATGCACCAGTGCGGCATCGATATTGTCGATCGACTGGCGGTAGTTGCCCAGTTGGGCTTTGACGTCTGGATCAATCATGGGGTCTGCGATCCTTCTCACTTCTTCTTCGGCAAACCGGGCAGTCCCGGCAAACCACCGCCGAGGCCGGGGAGCTTGGCGCCGCCGAGACCCGGCAAACCGCCACCGCCGCCAAGACCGGACAATCCGCCCGGCATACCGCCGGGACGTCCGAGACCAGCGGCTTCCGCCTGCTTCTGCAGGGCTTCCAACTGCTTGGGATCGATGTTCGACAGGTCAGGCATGCCGCCCATGCCGCCGCCGAGGCCCATCTTGCCGGCAAGGCCGCCCATAAGCTGCTTCATCATGCCGCCTTTGCCCTTGCCGCCCATCATCTTCATCATGTCCGCCATCTGGCGGTGCATCTTCAGAAGCTTGTTGATGTCGGCGGCATCGGTGCCGGAGCCGCTAGCGATGCGCTTCTTGCGGGAATGCTTCAAGAGGTCCGGATTGGCGCGCTCGGCCTTGGTCATCGAGGAGATGATGGCAAGCTGGCGGCCGAAGAGCTTGTCGTTGAGGCCTGCAGCGGCCATCTTGTCCTTCATGCCGGCCATGCCGGGCATCATGCCCATAATGCCGCCCATGCCGCCCATCTTCTGCATCTGCCTGAGCTGGTCGGCCAGGTCGTTCAGATCGAACTTGCCCTTGGCCATCTTGGCGGCCATGGCGGCCGCCTTCTCGGCGTCGATATTCTCCGCCGCCTTCTCGACCAGCGAGACGATGTCGCCCATGCCGAGGATACGGTCGGCGATACGGCGGGGATGGAATTCTTCCAGCTCGCCCATCTTTTCGCCGACACCGATCAGCTTGATCGGTTTGCCGGTGACAGCGCGCATCGAAAGGGCGGCACCGCCGCGGCCGTCGCCGTCCATACGGGTCAGCACGAGGCCGGTGATGCCGACGCGCTCGTCGAAATTGCGGGCGAGATTGACAGCGTCCTGACCGGTCAAGCTATCGGCGACCAGGAGGATTTCGTGCGGATTGGACTTCTTCTTGATATCCGCCATCTCGACCATGAGCGGCTCGTCGATATGCGTACGGCCGGCGGTGTCGAGGATGACGATGTCATGACCGCCGAGCTTGGCGGCCTGCACGGCGCGCGCTGCGATATCGGTCGGCGACTGGCCGGCGATGATCGGCAGGGTGTCGACGCGCGTCTGAACACCGAGCTGGCGCAACTGCTCCTGCGCGGCCGGACGGCGCGTGTCGAGCGAGGCCATCAGGACCTTCTTGCGGTCGCGGCTCGTCATGCGGCTGGCGATCTTGGCGGTCGTAGTGGTCTTACCGGAGCCCTGCAGACCGACCATCATGACGACGACCGGGGCCGGCGCGTTGAGGTCGATGCCGACGCCTTCGCCGCCAAGCATTTCGATCAGTTCGTCATGGACGATCTTGACGACCATCTGGCCGGGCTTGATCGACTTCAGGATCTCGGCGCCTACGGCCTTTTCACGGACGCGATCGGTAAAGGAGCGTACGACATCCAGCGCCACGTCGGCTTCCAACAGCGCGCGGCGAACCTCGCGAAGTGCTGCGGAAACATCGGCTTCCGAAAGCGCGCCGCGGCCAGTCAGTCCATTCAGAATGGAACCAAGACGGTCCTGGAGGTTTTCAAACATCAGTTCTTCCTTATCGATCGCTTGGGATTTGGACTTGCGCAACTTGCGCGGTTCCTCGCCCGAAAACGTCGTGCTTTTCCATGACGAAAACAAGACGCAAAGCCAAAAAGCACCCGAGGGCGCATCGCGCTGTCGGGTGTTGACCTCCGGGATCTCTTTATACCTTAACGGGTCCCGGTCGGTGGCTCGGAGGCTTGTGCTCGTCGCAGATTGGTGGGGATAAACAGGAAACGGGTGGGAAAGTCAAGCCGAGAGGGCGGAAAGGCTTTCAAAACCCTGATGTTTAACCCACATCTCAGCCAAGAGAAAAATCCATCGGCGTATTCATGACAGATAGATCCGGTTCCAGGAAGACATCGAACCCCTATTATCAAGGTCCAATCTCCGATCACTTCGACGGGCTACGCTTCTTTAATCCGGGCGGCGTGGAACCGGGTGGTCTTAGTGACCTGTTGAAATGGAAACTTGGCGGCGGGCGGGCGCGTTGGCCTCGTCCGGTCGTCAGCCTGTTTCCGCCGGCCAGGCCCGACAGGCGTGTTTTCGGCGACGTCTTGCGGGTCACCATGATCGGCCATGCCTCGATGCTGATCCAGGCGGCCGGTCTCAATATATTGACCGATCCTGTGTGGTCGGAACGCGTGAGCCCTTTCACCTTCATCGGCCCCAAACGGGCGGTTCCGCCCGGTATCCGCTTCGAAGACCTGCCGCCGATCGATCTCGTGCTGGTCTCGCACAATCACTATGATCATCTCGATCTCGCGACGCTGAAGCGGCTGCACGAGACGCACGCGCCAAAAATCCTCACGCCGCTCGGCAACGATGCCGTTATCCGCCGTGGGGCGCCCGGTGCCCAGATCACGACAATGGATTGGGGCGATCGCATCGCCATTGCCGACAAGGTGACGGTCGATGCCGAGCCTTGCCATCACTGGTCGGCGCGTGGCGCCGGCGACCGTCGCATGGCGCTCTGGGCCGCTTTCGTCATCACGACGCCTGCCGGCAAGATCTACCATATTGGCGATACCGGCTTTCATGGCGGCTTGAATTATGAGGCCGCGCGG
Source organism: Rhizobium sp. SEMIA4064 (assembly GCF_003025035.1). GTDB lineage: Bacteria > Pseudomonadota > Alphaproteobacteria > Rhizobiales > Rhizobiaceae > Rhizobium > Rhizobium paranaense. The sequence continues at coordinate 168,339 of NZ_PYJN01000022.1, read as the reverse complement.
CAAAAACACGGCAGCTTCCGCCTCGCCATCCTGCCTTTCGGCGCCTACGAACCGCGCTGGTTCATGAAGGGCCAGCATCAGAATCCGGAAGAAGCGGTCAAGGGCATGAAGCTCTGCAACGCCGCCCACGTCGCCGGCCACCATTTCGCGACCTTCCAGCTCACCGACGAGGCGATCGATGCGCCGGTTCACGCGCTGGACGCGGCCCTGAAGGCCGAGGGCGTGGAAGCGGATCGGTTCCGACCGCTGAGAGCGGGGGAAGTGTTCGATGTGCCGATGGTTTAAGACCAAACACTTTGACAGTGATGTGGGGAGGAGTTGGATTGGAACGATCGCCTGCCCAACCGTTTAGATCATCACTGTAGTGCCAGCAGATAGGAGCTTTGTATTCTTTATCAGTGACGCGAGTTCGCCAAAACGAGATATCTCGATGCTCCTTGCCTTCGAAGCTGCTTAGCGTCGGAGTGAGCTGATAGCGATCCACTTTGCTTCTTCCGGCCGCCTTATGTGCCAGTACTTCCAACCGTCAAGGTTAGTTCGCTTATCGTCTTTTGTTAGAGCGACACCGCCGGCCGCCGCAGAAGGGCTGGTGTACCGATCCCCTTCGACCATCCATGCCCCGTTTTGAATGATGCCCGTATGAACGCGGCCATTGTATTCCATCCGTAGTTCGGTGCCGTGTGGTAGTGTGACGCCTTTGCTTGCCCAAGGACGGCTTCCACTAGGTGTGACTTGGGTGGCATGCGCTTGGCCTTCGATTTGGAGCAGGCGCCGAAGCACGGTGTTAGGCGTTTCAGCAAAACTTTGTCGCGCTAGCTCGATCCGTTTATGCACGTCGAAGTCAATTTCAATAGTCCGCAGTTCTGTCATGCAGGCCTCCTTTGATAGTCCGCAATTGAAAGTTAAAATAGTAATTTAAGTAAGTAAAGGAGAAAAGGAGGTCTCGTGCAGCTTGCGTTGCGGCCCGTGGTGGTGGAAGGCGAAACATTGCCAGCCAGACAAGGCCGTCTCTTGCACTTTGCGCCAATGTGTGGGCCCTCTCCTCGCAGATGGGCAGAGGGAGTCATCATGCCACTGGTAATTCCCCCGCATTTCCGCCATATACAGCTCGAAAACACTGACGGACATACCAGCATGAGCAATACGGTCGAATTCGCGCGGATGAACGGGCTTGGCAACAAGATCCTGGTTGTCGACATGCGTGGCCGGAAAGATGTGGTGACAGCGGCGGCGGCGATTGCGCTGAATGCCGATCCGGCCACTGAGTTCGATCAGATCATGGCGATCCACGACCCGAAGGCGCAAGGCACCGACGCCTGGATCGATATTCTGAATTCCGATGGCACCAAGGCGCAGGCCTGCGGCAATGGTACGCGCTGCGTCGTGCAGGCGCTGGCCGCCGAGACCGGCAAGAAGATATTCACCTTCCAAACGGTCGCCGGCATTCTGAATGCCGTCGAGCACGAGGACGGCACGATTTCGGTCGATATGGGTAAGCCGGTCTTCGCCTGGGACAAGATCCCGCTCGCCGAGGAATTCGCCGATACGCGCCGTATCGAGCTGCAGATCGGGCCGATCGACAATCCTGTCCTGCATTCGCCTTCGGCCATGTCGATGGGCAATCCGCATGCGATCTTCTGGGTCGACAAGGACCCGATGTCTTACGATCTCGCCCGCTTTGGACCGCTGCTCGAAAACCATCCGATGTTTCCCGAGCGCGCCAATATCACCTTGGCGCAGGTGCTTTCGCCGACCACGCTGCGCACGCGCACCTGGGAGCGCGGCGCGGGGCTGACGCTTGCTTGCGGCTCGGCCGCCTGTTCGGCCGCCGTCAGTTCGGCGCGCACCGGCCGCACCGGCCGCAAGGTGACGATCGACGTCGCCTCTGCTCCTGCGCCGAGCCAGCTCACCATCGAATGGCGGGAAAGTGACGATCACGTCGTCATGACCGGTCCGGCGGAATGGGAATGGTCTGGTGTCGTCGATCCCGTAACGGGGAGCTGGGCACGCGATCAGGAGCAGGGGGCTCAGGCGCGGTGAGCGGGGTCGAGGTCATCACCTTCGGCTGCCGTCTCAACACCTATGAATCCGAAGTGATGAGGTCGCAGGCGGAAGCCGCGGGGCTCAATAATGCCATCCTGGTCAATACCTGCGCCGTCACCGGCGAGGCCGTGCGACAGGCGCGCCAGGCGATCCGCCGCGCGCGGCGCGACAATCCGCATGCTCGCATCATCGTCACCGGCTGCGCCGCGCAGACAGAAAAACATGCTTTCGCCGAAATGGCTGAAGTGGATGCCGTGCTCGGCAACGAGGAGAAGCTGACGAGTGCTTCCTATCGTTCCCTGCCGGATTTCGGCGTTTCAGCCGAAGAGAAGCTGCGCGTCAACGACATCATGAGCGTGCGCGCGACCGCGCCGCAGATGATCAGGCATATCGACGGGCACGTACGCGCCTTCATTCAGGTACAGAACGGTTGCGACCATCGCTGCACCTTCTGCATCATCCCCTATGGCCGCGGCAATTCGCGATCCGTGCCGATGGGTGCGGTGGTGAGCCAAGCGCGCAATCTCGTCGAAAGCGGTTACCGCGAGATCGTTCTGACCGGCGTCGATGCCACCAGTTACGGCGCCGACCTGCCGGGAACGCCGACGCTCGGCCTCTTGGCAAAGACGCTGCTGAAGCAGGTTCCCGAGATCCGCCGCCTGCGGCTATCCTCGATCGACAGCATCGAGGCCGACCAACATCTGATGGATCTGATCGCCGACGAGCCGCGCTTCATGCCGCATCTGCATCTGTCGCTGCAGCATGGCGACGACATGATCCTGAAGCGGATGAAGCGGCGGCATTCACGCGCCGATGCTATCCGTTTTATCGAGGATGCTCGCCGTCTTCGGTCGGAGATGAGCTTTGGCGCCGATATGATCGCCGGTTTTCCGACCGAAACGGACGCGATGTTCGAAAACGCCGTCAGTCTGGCGGAAGAGGTTGGCATTGCGCATCTGCATGTCTTTCCCTACAGCCCGCGTCCCGGTACGCCGGCCGCTCGGATGCCGCAGCTCGACCGCGCGTTGATCAAGCAACGCGCTGCACGGCTGCGCTTGGCTGGACAAAAGCTGCATCAGTCCCATCTCGACTCCATGGTCGGCACGCGGCAATGGCTGCTTGTGGAGAATAACGGGCTGGCGCATACGGAAAACTTCACGCTTGTCGCAGCCCCAAGCCTCAGGCCGCGCGACCTTGTGCAGGTGGCGATCACCGGCCACAATGGCAAGCATCTCGACATGCAACTTGCGGCCGCCGACGCGGCCTGATCCTACTCGCTCACGGAATTTTCATGGCGCTCAATTTCATCAAAAAAGTCTTCACCTTCGGCCGCGAAAAGCCGACGGAAGAACAGGCGCCCGTCGAGGATTCGACGAAGGTTGAAACGCCCGTTCCGGAGCAAGAGGCGCCTGCTGCGGAGCCTTCCGTTCATTCCGAGTTTGTCGAGCCTGCGTCACCCCCCTCTGTCCCTTCGGGACATCTCCCCCTCAAGGGGGGAGATCGTTTGGAGAGTGATGCGCCTTCCGAACAAGACGAGCGGGCCGATACGCAAGCAGAAGACGACTTGCGCATTTCGTTGAATGCTCAGGTGATCGAGGCTGAGAAAGCTGCTACGGCAGAGTATCCTGTGGCGACTGAAGTTGGTGATGAGTCTGACGAGACCGCCTCCGAAACGATCTCCCCCCTTAAGGGAGAGATGTCCAATAGGACGGAGGGGGGTGACGCAGGCTCGACAAACTCGGAGTTCTCGTCGGAAAGCACAGAATCTCCAACAGACTCGCAACCTCCATCGGAAAACACCGAATCCCCCATCCTCCCTAAAGGCTTCTCCACCGCCGCGCCCGCTCCAGCTCCCATTCCGGAAGCCCCCAAGCAGAAGCTTTCGTGGTTCCAGCGCCTCCGCGCCGGTCTTGCGCGCACTTCGTCACAGCTCTCTGGCCAGATCACGGCGCTTTTCACCAAGCGCAAGCTGGACGATCAGACGCTGCAGGATTTGGAGGATCTGTTGATCCAGGCCGATCTTGGCGTCGAGACCGCCATGCGGGTCACCGATACGCTGGCTTCGGAACGCTACGGCAAGGATGTGACCGGCGAGGATGTCAGCCGGATCATGGCGCAGGAAATCGCCAAGGTGCTGAAGCCGGTCGCCAAGCCATTGCAGCTCGATCTCGGTCATAAGCCGCATGTCATCCTGATCGTCGGCGTTAACGGCACCGGCAAGACGACGACGATCGGCAAGCTGGCGGCGAAGCTTTCTGGTGCGGGCTTGAAGGTCATGGTGGCCGCCGGCGATACGTTCCGCGCCGCGGCCATCGAGCAGTTGAAGATCTGGGCCGACCGCACCAAGTCGGAATTCATCGGCACCAAGCTCGGCGCCGATGCCGCCGGTCTTGCCTTCGATGCCTTCCAGCAGGCCAAGGCCAACAAGAGCGACGTGCTGATCATCGACACCGCCGGCCGCCTGCAGAACAAGGCGGAGCTGATGGCGGAGCTGGAAAAGATCGTCCGCGTGCTCGGCAAGCTCGATCCCGACGCGCCGCATACCGTTCTGCAAACGCTGGATGCGACCACCGGCCAGAATGCGTTGAATCAGGTGGAAATCTTCCGCAATGTCGCAGGGGTCAACGGCCTGATCATGACCAAGCTCGACGGTACGGCGCGCGGCGGTATCCTCGTAGCCATCTCGGCCAAGCACAAGCTGCCGGTCTATTTCATCGGCGTCGGCGAGGGTGTAGACGATCTCGAGCCGTTCGAGGCTGAGGATTTTGCCCATGCCATCGCCGGGATCGGTCAATGAACGACAAGACCAAATTCGATGACAGTGCCAAATCCGATGACAGTGAGAGTGCCGCAATGACGACCAGCGACAGTGATCTGACCCCAAGTGCTGCCGACAAGCATCATCCGCTGCTGAAGCTGGTGCTGGAACTCGGGCCGCTGCTCGTCTTCTTCTTCGGCAATCTGCGTGGCGACTGGCTGGTGCAGCATTTCCCGGCGCTCTCGGCGCTGGGCGGTCCGCTCTTCGTCGCAACCGCCCTGTTCATGGCGGCGACTGTGACCTCGCTCGTCGTCTCGAAGATCATGCTCGGCCATCTGCCGCTGATGCCATTCGTCTCCGGCATCGTCGTCGTCACCTTCGGCGCGCTCGGCATCTATCTGCAGAACGAGACCTTCATCAAGATGAAGCCGACCATCATCAACGCCCTGTTCGGCGTGGTGCTGCTCGGCGGGCTCGCCTTCGGCAGATCGCTGCTCGGCTATGTCTTCAATGCTGCCTTCCAGTTGGATAGCGAAGGCTGGCGCAAGCTCACACTGCGCTGGGGCATCTTCTTCCTGTTTCTCGCCGTGCTTAACGAAGTCGTCTGGCGTGGATCGAACTGGTACTATCTGCCCGATGTGAAAGCCGCGGATAATCTCTGGGTGCTCTTCAAGGTCTGGGGCACGATGCCGATCACCATCATCTTCACCTTGTCGCAGATGCCGCTGATCATGAAGCACACGGTCAATCCGCCGGCGGAAACCGAAGAATGACGACGCTTACGGACGCCGAAAATCGCTATCGGCAGCAAAGCTTCTGGTTCATTGCCTGCGCGATGGTCCTGCTAGTCCAGATCGTTGCGGAATATATGATGGGCCGGGTGCCGATCTGCACCTGCGGCTATGTCAAGCTCTTCGAACCCGTCGTGAAATCCAGCGGCAATTCGCAGCATATCGCCGACTGGTATACGCCGTCGCACATCATTCACGGCTTCCTGTTCTTCGGGCTGACGCATCTAATCATGCGCCGCAAGCCGCTGTCGATGCGCCTGTTCGTCGCCATGTTGATCGAATCCGGCTGGGAGCTGCTCGAGAACTCGCCGATCATCATCAACCGCTACCGCACGGCGACGATCTCGCTCGACTATTTCGGCGACAGCATCCTGAACTCGGCGATGGACGCGGTGTTCATGGTCGTCGGCTTCCTGTTCGCATGGCGCGCGCCGGTGGCGCTGACCATCGTGATCGCCATCTTCTTCGAGCTGCTCACCGGCTGGCTGATCCGCGACAATCTCACGCTGAACATCATCATGCTGGTCTGGCCGATCGATGCGATCAAGACCTGGCAGGGTGGGCTTTAAGAGAACTTTGAACCCGTGGCCACCTCGTGGTTCGAGGCCCTATTGCCTGCGCCAAGGCTTCGGCAACAGAGCACCTCACCATGAGGTGGAGTGCCTCTTGCGCAGGGCGGCGAAGATCAGCCCTCCTGGTGAGGTGCGGAAGTGCCCTGAGCCTGCCGAAGGGGGGCTGGAGCCTCGAACCACGAGGGCGGGTGGTTATCGCTGTCGTCGTTTCTCGACGCGGGCGCGGCGTTTAAGACGCAGATTTCCCCTGAGCTTTCTCTATCGCCGGATACAGCCCCTCTTTGAGGCTGTTCGCGGTAAACGGCCCGACCTGCTTGTAGAGGATCGTGCCGTCGGGGCCGACGAGGTAGGATTCGGGAATACCGTAGACGCCCCAGTCGATCGCGGCCGAACCGTTCGGATCGATGCCGATGGCGCTATAGGGATTGCCGAGTTCGCCGAGGAAACGCAGGGCGTTTTCGCTCGTATCCTTGTAGTTGATGGCGACGATGTTCAGCCGGCCGTCTTTGGCGAGTTGCTTCAAGACAGGGTGTTCTTCACGGCAGGGAAGGCACCAGGAGGCGAAGACGTTGACGAGCGTCAGCTTGCCTTTGATGGCATCGTCGGTCAGCGCCGGCAGATTGGAGCCCTCGAGCGGTGTCAACGCCAGGGTCGGAGCTTTCGTGCCGATCAGGGCCGAGGGGATGGCGGAAATATCGGTGCCGTGGACTTCCTGGTCGTACATCACCTTGCCGACGGCAAGGGCAATGCAGGCAAAGACGATCAGTGGAATGAGCGCCAGCAGGTAGCGACCGGTATTGCCGGACTTCGGCTTGTTGCCTTCTTCAGTTCCCAGGCTCATTTCGTCTTGCTTTCCGGGGTGCGCTGTGACCGGCGGCGGATGCCGGAGGCTTCGAGCGCCGCGATTTCCTTGCGCCGCAAATGTCCGTCGATCCATGTCCAGGCGATGACGGCGATGATCATGGCGGCGGTAAAACCATAGGAGCCGTAGACGTAGAAAGGATGCGTCATGCTATTCCTCCCGGGCGGCCATGCGGGCGGCGAGACGACGCTGCGCGGCGATGCGGCGACGCCAAATCTCGTTGCGGATCGCCATCAAATGCAGCGTGAAGAACAGCAGCGTGAAGGCAAGCGCCATGACGAAGAGCGGCCACAGGAATTGTGCATCGATGGTCGGGCCATCCAGGCGCATGATGCTTTCGGACTGATGCAGCGTGTTCCACCAGTCGACCGAGAACTTGATGATCGGAATGTTGATGAAGCCGACGAGGACCAGCACGGCGCTGACGCGCGCTGCCTTCGACGGATCGTCCATGGCGCGATTGAGCGCAATCAGCCCGAGATACATCAGGAAGAGGATGAAGACCGAAGTGAGCCGGGCATCCCAGACCCAATAGGTGCCCCACATCGGTTTGCCCCAGAGCGAGCCGGTGACGAGGGCGACGAGGGTAAAGGCGGCGCCGAGTGGTGCTGCGGCCTTGGCGGAGACATCGGCCAGCGGATGGCGCCAGACCAGCGTACCGATCGCCGACATGCTCATGATCGTATAGCACATCATCGACAGCCATGCGGCCGGCACGTGGATATACATGATGCGGACGGTATCGCCCTGCTGGTAGTCGCCTTCGGTCGAAAAGGCGAGATAGAGGCCGATCGCGAAGAGCACGGCTGATATGGCCGCCAACCAGGGAATAAGACGCGCCGAAAGCGCCAGGAACCGTGTCGGGTTGGCGAGGTCGGAAAATCGGCTGATCGCGGGGCTGATATCGCTCATGTCGCCTGTTTAAACCGATATCGCTTTTACGGCAATCGATCGCATTGTCTCAGGCCTATCAATCCGTCGTGTTGCGCAAGGCGAGAGCTGCTGCGGCCGGGCCGAGCACGGCAAAGAACAGGGTAAGTGCAATCAGGATCAGGAAGGGCGGCAGGAAGGGCTGCGGACCTTCGACCACGGCATAGGTGGCGCTGACGCCGAAGATCAGCACGGGAATGGTCAGCGGTAGCACCAGGATCGATACCAGCAGTCCGCCACGCGGCAAGGCAACGGCAACGGCGGCGCCGACCGCGCCGATGAAGGTGATAGCCGGCGAGCCGACAAGCAAAGTCAGCGCCGTCGCGCCGATCGCCATCTCGTTCATGTTCATGAAGAGGCCGAGCAACGGCGAGGCGATGACCAGCGGCAGGCCGGTCGCCGTCCAATGTGCGGCGCATTTGGTGAGCACGGTCAGCACCAGCGGCGTTTCCTGCATGACCAGCAGATCGAGCGATCCGTCATCGCGTTCGGCCTGAAACAGGCGGTCGAGACCGAGCAGGGCGGACAGAAGCGCGCCGATCCAGACGATGGCCGGACCGATGCGCGACAAAAGCTTCAAGTCGGGGCCGACGCCGAAGGGAATGACGGCGACGACGGTCAGAAAGAAGAGGATGCCGATGAGCGCGCCACCGCCGGCGCGGACTGAAAGTTTTAAGTCTCGGAGGAAGAGGGCGGTCATGGGGATATCCTGCCGTGGTGAGGGGGGTATCGCAGGTTCGGCAGACTCTGCATTGTCGAACTCATCCCCACACCCCTTCGCTCACTCCGGCAAACCCCGTCATCCGCATTTCCTGCACATTCTCCAAGCCCAGAGGTTGATGCGTTGCGGCAAGGATAATGCCGCCATTCTTCTGATGGGCTGTGATGAGCTGCGCAAGCAGCCGGTCTGCTGCCGCGTCCAATGCTGCCGTCGGTTCATCGAGGATCCAGATCGGGCGATAGGCGACCAGCAGTTTTGCGAAGGCTATTCGGCGTTGCTGGCCGGCGGAGAGATAGCCGAAGGGCAGGTGGGTGATGCCGGCAAGGCCGACGGCATCGGCCGCTTCATCGACATCCACACCGAAGCCGCCTGGCATGTCGTCCAGGAAGGTTTTCCAGAAGGACAGATTTTCGGCCACGGTGAGCTCGGATTTCATCGCATTGCGATGGCCGAGATAGTGGCTGGCCTCGTATGCCGGGCGGTCTGATTCGCCCTTGGAATCGGTGAAAACGACGCGGCCTTTTTCCTGCTTTAAGAGGCCCGCGACAACACGCAGAAGCGTCGATTTTCCTGAGCCGTTGCGGCCTGTCAGGATCAGGGCCTCGCCATTGCTCAAGCTAAAGGAAACATTTACGAAAATCAGGTCTTCACCCCGCCTTGCCGCCAGGTTTTCAGCGCTTAGATGCATCTGCTCAGGCTTTCCCCGTTTTCGTTATCGCAGCGCGCAAAAAATTGTCCGAATTTGCGCTTTGCCACTCTGGCAAGTCTTTACGAAATTATCTATAAGACCCGCAACCACGCCAGCGGTCGGCGTGAATTTCATCCTTGCGCCGAACATAAGGTTTTCTGCCTTACGTGCGGACAGCGGAAATGGCCGTACCCGCATCCTGATGTGCATAAAGTGCATAGGCGTTCGCACGACTGTGTTGGCTATCAGAAACGGGGTATCTCGTGTCTAAATCTCTTGACAGTTTCAATTGTCGTTCCACGCTGTCCGTGAACGGGAAAGACTACGTCTATTTCAGCCTGCCCAAGGCTGAGGCCAATGGTCTGCCTGGCGTTTCCAAGCTGCCCTATTCGATGAAGGTGCTGCTGGAAAACCTGCTGCGCTTCGAAGACGGGCAGTCGGTCACCAAGGAACATATCCTTGCCGTCGCCGAATGGCTGACCAACAAGGGTACCGTCGAGAACGAAATCGCCTATCGCCCGGCGCGCGTGCTGATGCAGGACTTCACCGGCGTTCCGGCCGTTGTCGACCTTGCTGCCATGCGCGACGCGATGGTGTCGCTCGGCGGCGATCCGGAAAAGATCAACCCGCTGGTTCCCGTCGATCTCGTCATCGACCACTCTGTCATCGTCGATGAATTCGGCACGCCGCAGGCTTTTGCCAAGAACGTCGAGCTGGAATATCAGCGTAACGGCGAGCGCTACCGCTTCCTGAAGTGGGGTCAGCAGGCATTCCAGAACTTCCGCGTCGTTCCTCCCGGCACCGGCATCTGTCACCAAGTGAACCTCGAATATCTTGGCCAGACTGTCTGGACGAAGGAAGAGGACGGCGAAACAATCGCTTATCCCGACACCTGCGTCGGCACCGACTCGCACACGACCATGATCAACGGTCTCGGCGTTCTCGGCTGGGGCGTTGGCGGTATCGAAGCTGAAGCTGCGATGCTCGGCCAGCCCGTCTCCATGCTGCTGCCGGAAGTCATCGGCTTCAAGCTCACCGGCAAGCTCAAGGAAGGCGTCACCGCGACCGACCTCGTGCTGACCGTCGTGCAGATGCTGCGCAAGAAGGGCGTCGTTTCCAAGTTCGTCGAATTCTTCGGCCCCGGCCTCGACAACATGCCGCTCGCCGACCGCGCGACCATCGGCAACATGGGTCCGGAATACGGCGCGACCTGCGGCTTCTTCCCGGTCGATAAGGAAACGTTGAACTATCTCAACATGTCCGGTCGTGCGAAGGATCGTATCGCGCTCGTCGAAGCCTATTCGAAGGCTCAGGGCATGTGGCGCGACAATGATGGTTCCGACCTCGTCTTCACCGACACGCTGGAACTCGACCTCAACGATGTCGTGCCGTCGATGGCCGGTCCGAAGCGCCCGGAAGGCCGTATCGCGCTGGAAAACATCGCGTCCGGTTTCGCCACATCGATGGACACCGAATACAAGAAGCCCGGCCAGCTCTCCAACCGCTATGCGGTCGAAGGCACGGATTTCGATATCGGCCATGGTGACGTCGCAATCGCCGCCATCACCTCCTGCACCAACACCTCCAACCCGTCGGTGCTGATCGCTGCCGGCCTTCTCGCCCGCAACGCCGTTGCCAAGGGCCTGAAGAGCAAGCCGTGGGTCAAGACCTCGCTAGCACCGGGATCGCAGGTTGTCGGCGAATACCTCGCCAAGTCCGGCCTGCAGGCCGATCTCGACAAGCTCGGCTTCAACCTGGTCGGCTTCGGCTGCACCACCTGCATCGGCAACTCCGGCCCGCTGCCGGCGCCGATCTCGAAGACGATCAACGACAAGGGCCTGATCGTTTCCGGCGTTCTCTCCGGCAACCGTAACTTCGAAGGCCGCATTTCGCCTGATGTCCAGGCGAACTACCTGGCGTCCCCGCCGCTCGTCGTCGCCTATGCGCTCGCCGGCACGGTGCAGCTCGACCTGACGAAGGAGCCGATCGGCGAAGACCAGAACGGCAAGCCGGTCTACCTCAAGGACATCTGGCCGACCTCGCAGGAAGTGCAGGAATTCATCCTGAAGTACGTCACCCGCGAACTCTACGAAACCAAGTACGCCGACGTCTTCAAAGGCGATGCCAACTGGCAGGCCGTGCAGGTTCCTCCGGGCCAGACCTATGCCTGGGACGACAACTCGACCTATGTGCAGAACCCGCCTTATTTCGTGGGCATGGGCAAGACCGGCGCCGGCGTTTCCGACATCAAGGGCGCCCGCGTTCTCGGCCTCTTCGGCGACAAGATCACCACCGACCACATTTCTCCGGCCGGTTCGATCAAGGCTGCCTCGCCGGCCGGTTCCTACCTCATCGGTCATGGCGTCGGCGTTGCCGACTTCAACCAGTACGGCACGCGCCGCGGCAACCATGAAGTCATGATGCGCGGTACCTTTGCCAACATCCGCATCCGCAACCATATGCTCGGCCCGAACGGCAAGGAAGGTGGCTACACCATCCACTATCCGTCCAAGGAAGAGACGTCGATCTACGATGCGGCCATGCAGTACAAGGCCGAGGGCGTTCCGCTCGTCATCTTCGCAGGTGTCGAGTACGGCAACGGCTCGTCGCGTGACTGGGCAGCCAAGGGCACGAACCTGCTCGGCGTGCGCGCCGTCGTCGCCCAGTCGTTCGAGCGTATCCATCGCTCGAACCTGGTCGGCATGGGCGTCATCCCCTTCGTCTTCGAGGACGGCACCACCTGGGCAAGCCTCGGCCTGAAGGGTGACGAACTCGTGACGATCGAGGGCCTGGAACACATCAAGCCACGCGAGCGCAAGATCGCCAAGATCACCTATGGCGACGGCTCCGTGAAGGACGTTCCGATCATCTGCCGCATCGATACGCTGGATGAAGTGACCTACGTCAACAATGGCGGCATCCTGCAGACCGTTCTGCGCGATCTCGCGGCCTGATTGGCATTAAAACTGCCTATACACGCCGCCGGAGCATAGCTCTCCGGCGGCGTCTTGTTTTTCACGCCGATGTGTACGACGCTAACGTCTCCGGGCCTTCGTCTCACCCCTTCGTGACTTTGCGTCATCGTGCTTAGCTATTATCTCTTGTTTCAGATTTATCAGGCTTGATGAGGCCTTACGGACATCCTGAAAAGCGCGACGCGGTTTCGGGGTTCGTGCCAGCACAAGGCCTTCAAGGTCTGAGAAAGAGGTATAACGGCATGCGCTTACGGTTTTTGGTTCCACTTCTAGCAGGCATCGCGCTCGCAAGTTCGCTGCATGCGGAGGAGCTTGCCAAAATCAAGGGCGTTGTCGAACTCTTCACGTCCCAGGGCTGCGCCTCCTGTCCGCCGGCCGATGCTGCGTTTCAGAAGCTGATCCGCCAGGGCGATGTCGTCGCACTCGCCTATCACGTCGATTATTGGAATTATCTCGGCTGGAACGACACGATGGCGTCCAAGGACAATACGGCTCGGCAATATGCCTATGCCCGCACCCTCGGCCGCAGCGGGGTCTATACGCCGCAGGCGATCATCAATGGCCGCGACCATCTGAACGGTGCCGATCTAAACGCCATCAATTTCAAGCTCGATGACTTCCAGCGCCAGGGCAAGGGCCTAACGGTCCCGGTCAGTGCCGCCATGAAGGGCGACGAACTGGAGATCAAGATTGGCGCTGGCCAGGGCAAGGCTAATGTCGTCGTTGCCTATTTCGACAGGGAGCAGCAGGTTGCTCCGAAGGCCGGCGAAAACAATGGCCAGGAAATCACCTATCTGCACGCGGTTTCGGACGTCGAAACCGTTGGCATGTGGGACGGCAAGGCCATGAATGTCGTGCTGCCCGCCAATGTATTGGACAAAGCCGGTCGGCGCGGCCTGGCGGTTCTATTGCAGTCCTCGACGCCATCGGGCGACCCGGCGGCGATCATCGGCGCGACGGTCTTGACGATCGGGACCGACGGCTGATCTGCATTTTCCGACGTCAGTCGAAAAGGTCCCAATTTCGGCTTTTGCCGAAAGTTCTCTATTTTGGCTGGCACCAAAAAGAGGGAGTGCCCGGCGAGGGCGCATTCGGGGCTGGGGTTCGGTCGATACGCCCCGGCCGGGCTCGGTTTAGCGCGGCGGCGCCAAACCGGGCCCTATAGTTCCGGTAAATGGGGCGTCGTTTTGACTGAAATGCGGCGCCGCCAAGATGCGTCCTTTCAAGCGCAAGAAATTGTGAGTAGCTCTTGGTCTTGCAATTTAATGTGGCTGAGGCAAACTGTCATCTTCTTGTCATGACGCAACCCCTGGGGGATTGATGACTGATCAGCCGGAATTGCGACACGGCGAAAGCCGTTCCGTCGACACCACTTCTTCCGTCGTCGTTGATCTCAGAGAATACAAACAGAGCAAGGACCCGCTGCCGGTGACCTTCCATCGCAGGGAGCTGGACGCCATCCTATGGATCTACGGCCGCATGGTCGGCGAAGGCGAATGGCGTGACTACGCCATCGACCATCTCAGGGAAAAGGCGGTTTTCTCGGTCTTCAAGCGCGCAGGCGAGCTGCCTCTCTTCCGCATCGAGAAAAACCCCAAGCTGGCCGCTAAGCAGGGCGCGTTTGCCGTAATCAATACCAACGGCATGATCCTGAAGCGTGGCCACGACCTGAACCAGGTGCTGAAGGTTTTCGATAAGCAGCTCAAGCTGGTGGAGAAGTAGCGTTGTTCCTTCTCCCCTCGGGGAGAAGGTAAAGGCGATACTACCCCCCAAACAAAGTCCCCGGATAGACCGATGGATCGGGGTCGGTTTCTACACCCTCGCCCAGCGCCTTTTGCATCAGCATCGTGTCCAGCCAGCGGCCGTGCTTGTAGCCGGTGCCTTTCAACAGGCCCGTCTCCGTAAAACCGGCGGCGCGGTGGAGGGCGACGGAGGCTGGGTGGGCGCCGCCGATGACGGCGATCATTTGGCGGAAGCCGAGGGTCTGGCAGTTTTCCACCAGAGCTGCCAGCAGCGCTTTGCCGATGCCGCGGCCGCGCGCTTCAGGCGCGAGATAGATCGAATCCTCCACCATCCAGCGATAGGCCGGCCGCGTGCGGAACGCGGAAGCGTAGGCATAGCCCAAGAAGGCGCCGTCTTCGCCTTCTGCGGCGATATAGGGGTAGCCTTTGTCGCGGATACCCTGGAAGCGGCCAGCCATTTCCTCTTCGCCCGGCGGGGTGATCTCATAGCTTGCCGTGCCGTTCAAAACGGAGTCGCGGTAGATGGCGGTGATAAAGGGAAGGTCGGCGGAGGTGGCGTTGCGAAGGCGGAAGGACATCTGCGTTTATTGCCTGATCTGCGATTCCAAAACGCAGATATAAAGCCGCGTGTGAAGCTGCAAGGCAAACAAAAAAGGCGGCCGGAGCCGCCTTTTCGAACGATCATTCATGTCGCAGCAATTATTTGCGGTTGCCCATGAATTGCAGCAGGAACATGAACAGGTTGATGAAGTCCAGGTAAAGCGTCAGCGCGCCCATGATCGCCTTGCGGCCAGCAACGGCAACGTCGTCGGCTTCATAGTACATTTCCTTGATCCGCTGCGTATCCCAGGCGGTCAGGCCTGCGAAGATCAGCACGCCGATCGCCGAGATGGCGAACTGCAGGGCGGACGAATGCAGGAAAATGTTGACGAGCATGGCGATGATCAGGCCGAAAAGACCCATCATCATGAACGAGCCCATCGCGGACAGGTTACGCTTCGTCGTGTAGCCGAACAGCGACAGCGCGCCGAAGGAGGCGGCGGTCACGAAGAAGGTCTGCACGACGCTCTGGCCGGTGTAGATGATGAAGATCGACGACAGCGACAGGCCCACCAACGCGGCATAGACCCAGAAGGTCGTCGTCGCGGCGGCAACGCTCATACTATTGATCCTGAAGCTCAGGAAGAACACCATCGCCAAGGGAGCGAGGATGACGACCCAACGCAGCGGGCTCAGATAGATCGCCTGACCGAAAGTTGTGAGCTGCCCGTCAGCGAAGGCGAGGGTGAATGCGAAATAGGCGGCCAAACCCGTGATCGCCAGACCCAGCGCCATCAGGTTATAGACCTTGAGCATGTAGGCTCGAAGGCCCTCATCTATCATCGCACCGGTCTGCGCACCGCTCTGGGGCGCCCGGTTTTGGTAATTGCGGAAGTCAGCCATGTTTTCCTCTTTCAAGCTCCGATGTGAGTAGCGTGTCGGGCACTTTGTCCCAGGCGCCGCTGCGGAGCTCCAGCATGCCTGCACAGAATATGAGGCTTTCACGCCCTATGCACAAGGGCTAAGCGGGGGCGGCAGGGTTAAATCGGCGTAATATCGAGCAATTTCGGGATGCTCGGTTAACGTCCAAGCATCTTGGCAGCGGACATGCCTTTCCGAAAATCCACGGCGATTTTCGTGTTCTGTGCTCAGAGTTCACGCAGGACCGGCGCTGCCTTCTGGCCGAGAATGCGCCAGGTGCCGATCAGCCCGATTCCGACCGTCAGCAGCAGTGCGATGATGAGGGTCGAAAAGGCGACGTCGGGAAGGAAGGTCGACGGCAGGTGCATGATGCGGCTGACGATGTACCAGGCCGCCACGGAACCGGCGAGCAGGGCGAAGACGGCGGTCGCTGCACCCAGCATCAGATATTCGTAGCTGAAGGCGCGGATCAGCATGGCTCGCGTCGCGCCGAGGGTCTTCAGCACGACCGCATCATGCGTGCGTGCGCGATTTCCGGCTGCGAGCGCGCCCGCAAGAACAAGCACGGATGCGATCAGCGCCACGGACGCCGCAGCGCGGATGGCGGCGGCAAGCTGGCCGACCAGCGTGTTGACGATATCGAGAGCATCCTTGACGCGGACGCTGGTGATCGTCGGATAGGTGTTGGTGACGTTCTTCAGGATGGCGGCTTCCTGCGCCGACGTCGCGCTGGGGTCGGTGAGGGTCGCGAGCCAGGCATGCGGCGCGCCCTTGAACGCGTTGGGCGAAAAGATCATGACGAAATTGATGGACAGCGATTGCCACTGGATCTTGCGGAAGCTGGCGATCTTGGCCGTCAAGTTGCGGCCGAGCACGTTGACGGTCACGGTATCGCCGAGCTTCAGACCGAGCGCCTTGCCTTCTTCGTCGGAGAAGGAGACCAGCGGTTCGCCGCTGTAATCCTTGCCCCACCATTGCCCTTCGGTAAGCGCAGCATTCTCCGGGATGGTGTCGGCATAGGTGATGCCGCGGTCGCCGCGCAATACCCACTGGCCAGCTGGCGGCACTTTCCTCTTGCTCACGTCCTCGCCATTGAAGGCGACGATGCGGCCGCGCAGCATCGGCACTTCGACGAGCTTGCCCTGCGGCGCCTGCGCCTGCACGACCTTGCGGAAGCCATCGAGCTCCGAGCCCTGGATATCGACGAAGAAGAAGTTCGGCGCCTGTTCGCTCATGCGCCCAGTGAGTTCGCGGCGCATATTGCCGTCGATGAGCGTCAAGGTCACCAGCAGCGCGAGGCCGAGACCGAGCGAGAGGACGACGGAGGCGGTGAGCGCGCCCGGCCGATGGATGTTGCCGATCGCCAATCGCAGCGCGGGCGAATGGACGCGTGGGCTGCGGCGGGCAAGCCACGACAACAGGGCGGCGACGGCACGCAGCACGACGAAGGCGACGGCGATCGAGACGACGAAGACGACCGCGATGAAGCGATCATAGGCGGTGAAGATCGCAAGCGCCGAAAGTGCCGCCATCAGCAGACAGGCGGCGAGCAGGTAGGGCCAGCTTGGCAGCCGGCGGGCCTCGAAGCCTTGCTCGCGGAACAGCGCTGTCGCCGGCACTTCGCGGGCATGGCCGAGCGGTAGGATGGCAAAGGCGAGCGTCGTCAGCAGGCCGAAGAGTGCTGCCAGCGTGAGCGGACCGGGATATAGCCGCGGCGCGGTCGAAATCGGCAGAAATTCGGCCATGAATTGCGAGGCGAGCAACGGCGCGATGGCGCCGAGGAGGAGACCGACGGCGATGCCGGCCAGCGCAATCAGGGCGATCTGGATCAGGTAGATCATCACCACGACCAAGGCCGGCGCGCCGAGGCACTTGAAGGTGGCGATGGTGGTGCGTTTGGAATCGAGGAAGGCGCGCACCGCATTGGCGACCCCGACACCGCCGACGATGAGGGCGGTCAGCCCGACCAGGGTCAGGAATTGCGAGAAGCGGGTGATGTTGTCGGCAAGCGCGGGCGCTGCCCGGTCGCTCGTTCGGACCGACCAGCCGGCCTGCGGGAAAGCCGTATTGGCGCGGGCGGCGATGTTGTTCAGGCCGTTGGCGGGATCGTCCATACGGATCTTGTAAACCTGCTCGACCAGACTTCCGGTCGTGATCAAGCCCGAGGCGACCAACGCGTTACGGCTGGTGAGCAAGCGCGGCGCAAAGCCGAAACCTTCCGATACCGAATCCGGCTCGGTCTTCACCGTGCCGGTGATTCGGAGCCTGGTATTGCCGAGCAGCAGCTCGCTGCCGATCTTGAGGTTCAGTCGTTCCAGCAGCAGAGGCGCGGCGACGGCGCCATAGGTTCCTTCCTTGGCCGCGAGCAGCGTCGATAGCGGCTGATCTGGATCGGCCTCGAAGGTGCCGTAGAGCGGGTAGGCGCCGTCAACTGCCTTGACTTCGACCAGCGCCTGATCGGAGCCGTCGGGCAGGCGGGCCATGGAGCGCAGGCCGGTGGATTGGGAGAGCTGGCCGAGGCTGTTGAGATAGGCCAATTCGTCCGGCGTCGCCTCGCGATTGTTGAGCTCGAAGCGGACGTCGCCGGCGAGCAGCGATTGGCCCTGCGTCGAGATCGCGTCGGTGATCGAGCGCGAGACGGAGTTGACGGCGGCGATTGCGCCGGTGCCGAGGGCGATGCAGGCGAGGAAAATATAGAAACCGCCGAGACCGCCGCGCAATTCGCGCAGCGCCAGGCGAAAGGCAAGCGTCAGACGCGCTCCCGCCGCAGTCATGCCATTGCCGCCTTATTGGTCCGTGCGTGGGCGCTGTCGCCCTCGATTTCGCCGGAGCGAACGTGGATCTGGCGGGAGCAGCGGGCGGCAAGCGCCGGATCGTGGGTGACGAGCAGCAGCGTCGTGCCGCGTTCGGCCTGCTGGGCGAAAAGCAGGTCGGCGATCTGCCGGCCGGTGTCGGTGTCGAGATTGCCGGTCGGCTCGTCGGCGATCAACAGGGCAGGCGACGGGGCGAGCGCGCGGGCGATCGCCACGCGTTGCTGCTCGCCACCCGAAAGCTGACCGGGATAATGGCTCAGCCGCTCGCCCAGGCCGACGGCCTGCAATTCGCGCCGGGCGATGTCGAAGGCGTCGCGGACATTGGCCAGCTCGAGCGGTACGGCGACATTTTCCAGCGCGGTCATATTGGCGATGAGATGGAAGGACTGGAACACGATGCCGATATTGCGGCCGCGGAAATCGGCAACGCGATCTTCGCTCAGGCTATGCAGGGGCGTGTCGCGGATCAACAATTCGCCGCTATCGAGCTTTTCAAGGCCGGCGAGCACCATCAGCAAAGTCGACTTGCCGGAGCCGGAGGGGCCGACGATGCCGACGGATTCGCCTTCGGCAACGGTGAGGTCGATGCCTTTCAACACATGGACGGAGGCGGCAGCGTTGCCGAGCGTCAAATCCGCCTTCTTCAGCTCGATGATGGTTTTTGCCAATGCGAACGCCCTATATACGTCAGAGACCGTGGCGGGCGCGATTTGGCCCTTACGGCGAATTTAGGGAATGGATCATGAGTTTTAAAGTTGCGGTGTTTCACTTCGCTGTCATTGCTTTCGGTCTTTTCTTTGGCGTTGCGGGTGCCGCCGATGCGCGGACGATCCAATTGGTCGGCCTCGGCGACAGCCTGATGGCCGGCTACCAGCTTCCGCCAGGCGATGGATTTCCTGCCAAGCTCCAGGCGGCGCTGAAGGCCAAGGGTCTGGATGTGGCGATTGCCGATGCCGGTGTGTCCGGCGATACCAGCTCCGGCGGCCTGTCGCGCGTCGACTGGTCGGTGCCGGACGGGACCGACGGCGTGATCCTCGAACTCGGCGCTAACGACGCATTGCGCGGCATTCCGCCCGAACAAACGGAAAAGAACCTCGACGCCATCATCAGCCGGCTGAAGGAGCGCAACATTCCCGTCCTGCTCGCCGGCATGCTGGCGCCGCCGAACATGGGTCCGGACTATGCAGCCAAGTTCAACCCGATCTACAAGCGGCTCGCCGAAAAATATCAACTGCCGCTCTATCCATTTTTTCTCGATGGCGTCGCGACGCATGCGGACTTACAATTGAGCGACGGTATGCATCCGAACCCGCAGGGTGTCGATGTGATGGTGCAACGTTTTCAGCCCGTAGCGACGAGTTTCATTGGGACGATTGTCGCACACGCGAAATAGGAGCTTGCACCGACTGCAAATGCATGATTCCCTGCTGTTATCTGCAAGAGATTCGGGGAGTGCTCGTTATGCCGAGACTTTTTACCGCCCTCGAAATTCCGCGCAACGCGGCCATGAGCCTTTCGTTGTTGCGCGGCGGTCTTCCCGGAGCCCGGTGGATCGACGTTGAAAATTATCACATCACTTTGCGTTTCATTGGCGATGTCGACGGTCGTACCGCCGATGAAATCGTCGAGCGACTGGACCGCATCGATCGGCCGGAATTCCAGCTTCGGTTGGAAGGCATCGGCTCCTTCGGCTCGAAGAAACCGCATTCGGTCTGGGCCGGCGTCACGCAGACGCCCGATATGTACGCGCTGCAGGGCGAAATCGAGCGCATCTGCCAGCGTATCGGCCTGCCGCCGGACCCGCGCAAGTTCACACCGCATGTCACGCTCGCACGGCTGAAGTCGTCGCGGGTCGATGATGTGGTGCACTATCTCTCCGGCCGCGGTAACTTCCACACGGCGCCGTTCACGGTTGGACGCTTCGTGCTGCTGTCTTCCCGCGAATCGGTCGGCGGCGGTCCCTACCTCACCGAAGAGATTTTCCCGCTTCACGAGGCTCGCAGCGCTTTCCCCGCCATGGGCAACAACGCTCTGCAGCCAGCCAAGAGCATGGTATAGACCGCTTCGAAGTCCTCGTGGCCTCCATAATAGGGGTCTGGGATGTCTTTGGGGCTACCAAGCGTGAAGGCGTTGAAGAGGTGCAGCTTGCCGAGTGCATCGGCAGGCGCAATTTTGCTCAAATTCTTCAAATTGTCTTGATCCATTGCCAGGATCAGGTCGAACCGATGAAAATCGGTTGTCTCGATGCGGCGTGCGCGTTGAGCGGAGATATCGACGCCGTGGCCTGACGCGACTTCCACGGAGCGGCGGTCAGGCTTCTCGCCCTGATGCCAGCCGCCGGTGCCGGCCGAATCGATCTCGAACTCGGAAGCTCGCCCGGCTTCGGTCGCAAGATGCCGGAAGATACCTTCGGCAAGCGGGGAACGGCAGATATTGCCGGCGCAAACAAACAGAATTCTGTGACGGTCCATAGTATCGTTCAATCGATAAAGAGGAGTAATCTTGCCATGAAATACGAAAAGCTGGAACCGGCGGCAATCGATGAAAACCTGGCTGGCCTTAGCGGCTGGACATTGGCTGCCGATCGCCTTTCGATGTCGAAGAGCTTCAAATTCCGCAATTTCGTCGAAGCTTTCGGCTTCATGGCCGAGGCAGCCTTGGCGGCGGAGAAGTTCAATCACCATCCCGAATGGTTCAACGTCTATTCCCGCGTCGACGTGAAACTGACGACGCATGACGCCGGAGGCTTGACGGACCATGACATCAAACTCGCCAAAGCGATGGAAAAGGCTGCGGCTCGGCGAGCTGATTGAATCGCGGGTGCCGATCACCATATGTCTAAGCGGCCCAGCAAGGGCTTCCTAAAGGGATGAGCGGAATGGATGACATCAAGTACGGGGAAATCCTGATGCCTGGTGACGAAGAGACCCAAGAACGGCAGGAGAAGTCGGTGCGCAGCAAGTTCTGGCCGACCTTACGCAAGGCAGCACGGTATATCCCGTTTTCTCGCGATGTCGTCGCAGCTTTCTATTGCGCGCTCGATCCGCAGACGCCGACCCGCGTCCGCGGCATTCTGCTGGCCGCGCTCGGCTATTTCGTCATGCCGGTTGACATCATCCCGGATTTCTTCGCCGTCATCGGTTTTTCGGACGATGTTGCCGTGCTGACGCTCGCCTTCGGCATGATCAAAGGCCACATCCGGCAGGAGCATTATGACGCCGCCGACCGGGCCTTGGCCAACGAACCCGAGGCCGTAAAAACGGCTTGATCCCCCTCCGATCGACGCCGGCAGGATTCCTGCCGGGTTTCCAGACCTTTATGCGGTCTTCCTGATTTTAGAGAGGTCAAACTCTTGCCCGAATCTTTCTGTCTTAAATCGATCCCATAGGGTGGTGTTCCGCCATCCGGGTTTTCCAATTCCTCCTGATGTGTTTCAGGCCCGGCCCACTTGGGCTGAAACGGCACAGATCAGGGGCAATTACCGCCCCGTTGACGGTTTGGTAACCTAAATAAAGTCAAAATAGGGCAGCTCACGAGCATAGGCGTGCGTTACTTAAATCGCCTTGAGCTCTGGACCGCAAGAAATCGGCAGGAAACCATGTTTGTAAAAAGCTTCGCAATCGCCCTCTCGCTCGTTCTGGCCGGCACCGGCATCGCGTCCGCGCAGACCAAGACCAAGAAGCAGGCAGCGCCCGCCCCACAGGCGCAGGCGGCAGCACCGGCGGCTCCGACGCGCATCCAGCAATTCGATGCCTGGGGCGCCTATTCCTACCAGTCCGGCGCGGGCAAGGTCTGCTACGTCCTTTCGGTGCCGACGGCAAAGTTGCCGGCTTCGGGCATCGACCATGGCGACAACTTCTTCATCGTTTCCCAGCGTCCGGGTCAGAACATCTCTTACGAACCGCAGGCGATGATGGGCTATCCGCTCAAGGAAAATTCCAAGGTCGACGTCGTCATCGACAACAAGACTTTCGTGATGTTCACCAAGGACAAGGCTGCCTGGGTCGAAAATGCCGCGCAGGAGCCGGCGCTCGTCGCAGCGCTCAAGTCCGGCCATTCGCTGAAGGTCACCGCGACCTCGAAGAAGGGCACCGGCACCTCCTACACCTACTCGCTGAAGGGCGTTTCCGCCGCTCTAAAGCAGATCGAAAGCTGCAAATAAGATCGATGATGCCGTGATCACGTCAAAGTGATCAAAGGTTCTCTCGAAACCGACGCAACGAGGCCGGCCTTGATGGCTGGCCTTTTGCCTTTCTTGAAGAGGGATGACGCGGGCTGAAATTAATGCTAAAGGCCGCGCCGACGAGCGGTGTATTTGCAATTTTTTGCCCCGCTACCAGATGAACCTTCTGATCTCAGTGCCTTGCCCGCGCCCGCAGCTTTCCGGCTTTGGGGCATCGCCGATATGAACCATTGGAATGATGCTATGTCCGCGATCGATGTCATGACCCCATCCAAGCTGAAGCCGATGCCTGTGTCGCAGCCGGTCGAGCTTTCGCCGAAACCGTCGCTGATCGGCCTGACACGTGAAGAGATGGGGGCGGCACTGAAGGAAAAGGGCGTCGCCGACAAGCAGATCAAGATGCGCGTCAGCCAGCTTTGGAACTGGATCTATGTGCGCGGCGTCTCCGATTTCGATGCCATGGCGAATGTCTCCAAGGACATGCGGGAAATGCTGAAGACGCATTTCACCATCGCCCGGCCGGAGATCGTCGAGGAGCAGGTTTCCAACGATGGCACCCGCAAATGGCTGTTGCGCTTCCCGCCGCGGGGCGCCGGCCGGCCGGTCGAAGTAGAAACCGTCTATATTCCGGAAGAGGGCCGCGGCACCCTCTGTATTTCCAGCCAGGTCGGCTGTTCGCTCACCTGTTCCTTCTGTCACACCGGCACGCAGCGCCTCGTCCGCAACCTGACGGCCGAGGAGATCCTGTCGCAGCTCCTCTTGGCGCGTGATCGGCTGGGCGATTTCCCCGACCGCGAAGCGCCGCAGGGGACGATCATGCCCGCCGAAGGCCGCAAGGTCAGCAACATCGTGATGATGGGCATGGGCGAGCCGCTCTACAATTTCGACAGCGTCAAGACGGCGTTGCTGATCGCTTCCGATGGTGACGGCCTGTCGCTCTCCAAGCGCCGCATCACGCTCTCCACCTCCGGCGTCGTGCCGGAAATCTATCGGACAGGTGATGAGATCGGCGTCATGCTGGCGATTTCGCTGCATGCGGTGCGCGACGATCTGCGCGACATGCTGGTGCCGATCAACAAGAAATATCCGCTGAAGGAATTGATGGACGCCTGCCGCGCCTATCCGGGCCTTTCGAACGCCCGGCGCATCACCTTCGAATATGTGATGCTGAAGGGCGTCAACGACAGCCTCGAGGATGCGAAAGGCCTGATTCAGCTCCTGAAGGGCATTCCGGCCAAGATCAATCTCATCCCCTTCAATCCTTGGCCGGGCACGAATTACCAGTGTTCTGACTGGGAGCAGATCGAGAAGTTTGCCGATTTCATCAATTCGGCGGGCTATGCCTCGCCGATCCGCACGCCGCGCGGCCGGGACATTCTTGCCGCCTGCGGCCAGTTGAAGTCGGAATCCGAGCGCATGCGCAAGACTGAACGGCTCGCTTTCGAAGCCATGATGATCGCCAACCACGGCGAGGATTGAGATCGATGCTGCTTGGTCTACGCGGGCCGATGCGGCTCCTGTGGGGCTATCTCGGCGCCTGTGTTCTGATGGGTTTCGTGCTGGCTTGCGTTGCAGCCTGGACCATGCCGGGAACGGCGGCCCCCGAACTCTTCGCGCTCACCGTGGCGCTGACCAAGCTCGCGATGATCGTCAGCATCCTGCCATCGCTCGTCGTCATTGCGATTTTCGAATGGCGCGGCATGCGCCGCTGGTATGGTTACGCCCTCTACGGCGCCTTGCTGTCAGCGGCGGCATCGGTGCTGATCTCGGGGAGTGTGGAAGGACCACAGACCCTCAATCTGATCACCATCGTCGTTTGTTTTGCCTTCCTTGGTGCCGTCTGCGGCACCGTCTATTGGTGGATCGCCGGCCGGTTCGCCGGGCTGCCTTAACCCAGGACATCCTTGGTAATCAAAGGATTGTAGCAGGTGCCTGATTTCGGAACGATGTCGAGATGGTCGCCTACTAAAACGTGCACTGGAGGACGTCCGATTTCGATTGTCTCGTCACAGTTGTATGATTTGCCGAGATGCGTTCTTACGAAGATGATCTCCGCCAACGTCACGGTATAGGGGGCACCCTTGCTTGGATGCACCTCTTCGTTCCACATCCGGGTAATGGTGGCCTCAGCGTGTGGAAAGTGATGTACCCGCCAGACGTTGGCTTCATGCACTGCCCACATAACGAAAAAAAAGCCAGCCAATTCAAGGGCGACAAGCATTACCTTTATTTCGGTGTCGGTGACGCGCAGCCAAAAAGAAGACTTTGGATCGTTATGCATTGTTTCAAGGTTTGCTACCGCTTCCCAACTTAAACATGCATAATATGTGCGGATAGTTCGCCCGCTTTTCAAGCCGTGCCGCACTTAACGGGAATGCGTGAGGAAGATCTTCACCGCGAAGACTGAAAAGACGCTCGCAAAGGCATAGTCGAGGCCGCGCATGATGCCGCGGTTCTTCTGCAGCCAGGTCGACAGGCCGTCGGCCGCAAGCACGACGAGCGCGTTGACCGGCATGCCGATCATGATGAAGAAGAAACCCAGGAACAGGAGCTTTTGCGTGACGGCCGGATCGCCCGCCGTGACGAACTGCGGCAGGAAGGTCATGAAGAAGATGATGACCTTCGGGTTCAGCAGATTGACCCAAAAGCCGGTCGAAACGTTGGCGAGCGGCGTGCCTTTTGCGATATCGACCTTCTTCACCGTCAAGCTGGAGCCGAAGCGGATCGCCTGGATCGCCAACCACAGCAGATAGGCAGCGCCACCGGTTTTCAGGATGGTGAAGGCCAGCGGCGATGCGGTAATCAGCGCCGAAACGCCAAAAGCCACCAGGAACGTATGCACGACGATACCGAGGCTGGTGCCGAGGACCACGAAAAGTGCTGCCTTCTTGCCCTGCGCCAATGCACGGCTGATCGACAGGGTCATGTCGGGGCCGGGGGTCGCCGCCAGCAGCAGGCTCGCGGCCGAAAAAGCAAGAAGGGTCGGCAAGCTGGGTATGAAGTCCATGGCATGCTCCGAAAGCCGGACAAAAGGATCAGCGGTTTTATCCGGCTTTCTGATCTTTGCCAATCAATCCTTCTTTTCGAGGAATGCCTTGAACTTTTCGGCATAGTCGGGATGCCAGCGTGACAGCGGCGGGCGGTTTTCGATGATATCGCCTGCGGCCCAGAGCATGCGGCGCTCGTCCGTTGGCCGCGCAACATCATTGTCCGGGCAGAGGATATAGAAGTCGCCGCGCTCAAGGCTCTCGACCATGAAATCGACCGTCTGTTCCGGCGTCCAGGCTCCGGCCGGCTTTTCCTGGCGGTCGCCCTTGGTGAGGCCGGTGAAGACGAAGCCGGGGATCAGGAGATGCGCGGAGATCCTGGCGCCGGCGGTGTTGCGCAGTTCGTGCTGGAGCGCCTCGGTGAAGACCTTCACGCCCGCCTTGGAGACGTTGTAGGCCGGGTTGCCGGGCGGTGTGGTGATGCCCTGCTTCGAACCGGTGTTGATAATCAGGCCGGGTTTTCCATGAGCCAGCATGCCGGGTCCGAAAACGCGCGTACCGTTGATGACCCCCAAAAGATTGACACCAAGGATGTTGTCCCACCCGGGCTGCGGGCTAAAGATCGAGGTTTCCGGCCCGATACCGGCATTGTTCATCAGCACATGCACGCGGCCGAAATGCTGCAGGACGGCACGTTCGAGAGCTTCCAACTGCTCCTTATGGGCAACGTCGGTCTCGACGGCCATGACCTGGTCCTCGCCGGCGATCGCTACGAGTTCGGCGCGTGCAGCGGCCAGCCGGTCGCGGCCGAGATCGGCGATGGCGACGCTCATGCCGAGCTTTGCGAAATATTTCGCCGCCGCAAGGCCGATCCCCGAGGCGCCGCCGGTGATGACGGCCACATTGGCTTTCTTGAAAATCTCTCGAATATCCGTCACGGGCGTTGCCCTCCCTAGGCCTTGTTTGGATACTGGCAGATATGATCCCTCGATTTGATGTGTCAAATCGAAATCATGTGTCCATGAACCAGAGGTCTTGCCGCTTCTCCATGTCATGAACGCGACACGAACTGGCAGTGCTTCCCCTTGCGCCTCGTGATAATCTCGCTAAAAGTGCCGCCACACAGGGTTTGCGGGCGTCTCCGCGGGCTCGCATTGAAACGGACCTCATCACCATGGCATCACATAAAGACGTGAAGAAAGTCGTTCTCGCCTATTCCGGCGGTCTCGACACCTCGATTATCCTGAAGTGGCTGCAGACGGAGCTCGGCGCAGAAGTCGTCACCTTCACCGCCGATCTCGGCCAGGGCGAAGAGCTTGAGCCGGCGCGCAAGAAGGCCGAGATGCTCGGCATCAAGGAAATCTATATCGAGGACGTGCGCGAAGAATTCGTGCGCGATTTCGTCTTCCCGATGTTCCGCGCCAATGCCGTCTATGAAGGCGTCTACCTGCTCGGCACGTCGATTGCCCGGCCGCTGATCTCCAAGCATCTGATCGATATTGCCAGGAAGACCGGCGCCGATGCGATCGCGCATGGCGCGACCGGCAAGGGCAACGACCAGGTTCGTTTCGAGCTTTCGGCCTATGCGCTGAACCCGGACATCAAGATCATCGCTCCCTGGCGCGACTGGTCGTTCAAGAGCCGCACCGATCTGCTCGAATTCGCTGAAACGCATCAGATCCCGGTCGCCAAGGACAAGAAGGGCGAAGCGCCGTTCTCCGTCGATGCCAACCTGCTGCACTCCTCGTCCGAGGGCAAGGTTCTGGAAGATCCGTCGCAGGAAGCACCGGAATATGTGCACATGCGCACGATTTCGCCGGAAGCTGCTCCCGACAAGGCGACCGTCATCAAGGTCGGCTTCGAAAAGGGTGATGCCGTTTCGATCAACGGCCAGCGCATGAGCCCGGCGACGCTGCTCGCAACGCTCAACAATTACGGCCGTGACAATGGTATCGGTCGTCTCGACCTCGTCGAGAACCGCTATGTCGGCATGAAGTCGCGCGGCGTCTACGAGACCCCCGGCGGCACGATCCTGCTCGCCGCCCACCGCGCCATCGAATCCATCACGCTCGATCGTGGTGCAGCTCACCTCAAGGACGAGCTGATGCCGCGCTATGCCGAGCTGATCTATTACGGCTTCTGGTTCTCGCCGGAGCGCGAAATGCTGCAGGCGCTGATCGACAAGAGCCAGGAGCATGTCGAGGGCGAAGTGACGCTGAAGCTCTACAAGGGCAATGTCATGGTCATCGGCCGCGAAAGCCCGAAGTCGCTCTATTCCGACAAGCTGGTGACCTTCGAAGACGACCAGGGCGCCTACGACCAGAAGGATGCGGCCGGCTTCATCAAGCTCAACGCGCTGCGCCTGCGCACGCTCGGCAAGCGCAATCTGTCGAAGTAATCGGCATCAAGATGATGAAAAGCCCGCTTCCGGTTGCCGGAGGCGGGTTTTTTCTTTCTGGATGGTTAGATAGAAAAAAGGGCCGGATTTACTCCGCGGCCCTTAATTCCCGTTCGATCTCCGCCGGCAGCTCCGCATTCTGCAGATTGCTGCGGAAGGCGCGGAGCGCATGATGGAGTTCATCCTGCAGGCCGTGATCGAAGCCCTGCATTGCATCCTTTTCCACCGCGTAGATCTCGCAACCGATCTGCTTCAGCTTGGCACCGGCCGCCTCCGACAGCACGATGCGCTTGGCGCGACGGTCAAGCGGATCGGGCTGACGCTCGATCAGGCCGCGCGCCTGCAATTTGTCGAGGAAGGCGCTGACTGTCATCGGCTCCAACCCCATGCGAGTGGCAATATCCAATTGACGGCTGCCATTGACGGCGGCGACCTGGATGAGCGTGCGCGCTTCACCCGCCGTCAAACCCAGCCCCGCGACCATAATGCGCCGCTCGAAGGCCGCTCGCATCAATCGGGCGCAATCCGCCACGAGAAAGGCAAGCGAATCCGTATCTATCCTGCTGCTCATAAGCGCTTCCCTACTTACGCTTTGTTTTTTAGGCCCCAACCAATCTTTATTGATTTCGCCCCCCGAATTCAACGGATTCTTCCTTTTTCAATAGACTTGTCCCGCTTGACCCGATTCGAAGCGTTGCTAATCTGCCCTGATTATCAGCGGGAACTTCCAATATGACGCAATCCCTTATCGTCGGCGCCTTCTTGGCGGCGCTGTTTTATGTGCTCATTCCCGGACCTGCTTTCCTGGCGCTGCTCGGCATCGGCGCGGGGCAGGGGCGCAAGGCTGGCGCCTTCTTCGTGAGCGGTCATTTGGTCGGGGATATCATTTGGTCGTCACTCGCTTTGATTGCAATCATCGGCGCAAAAACTATCGGTACCGTCGTATTCGACGTGCTCGGCTTGCTCTGCGGCTTCTATCTTGCCTGGATCGGCTGGAATGCGTTCACCGCCAAGCCGAAGAAGGATGGCAAGGCGTTGCTGAATGTCGAACGTCCCTTCCGGCGTGGCCTGATCTTTGGCGTCACCAATCCGAAAGGATATCCGGTGGCACTGGCAACGTTCACCGCGCTGGTGGCAGGTTCGGCGGGTGCGTTGACCTTCAGCGCGCTGCCGCTGCTGCTCGCCGTTTCTTTCGTCGGCTTCATCACCGCCGATATCATCCTCATCGGCGTTATCGGCGCTGGCGCCGTTAGGCGTTTCTACCGCGCTCACGAGCGGCTGATCGTACGCTGCTCCGGCGTGCTGTTCATGGGCTTTGCTGCGCAGGCTTTGTGGCATGCGACGCCCGGCTTGCTCGGTTGGCGCAAGGCCTGACCTTTCCTCATTATTTGTTCCACCCTCGCCATACCAATTTGGCGGCGAGGGTCTTATATCGTGCTTCGATCAGATGCCTGCCGAAAGGATGCCTTGCATGTCTTCCCAAACCGCCGTCAACCCAGCGCTCGTCGAATGGACCGGACATCAGGGCCTACCGCGTTTCGATGCCGTGAAAGACGCCGATTTTGCGCCTGCCTTTGACGCCGCTCTTGCGGCGCATAACGCGGAGATCGATGCGATCGCTGACAACGGCGAGGCGCCGACTTTTGCCAACACCGTTACCGCGCTCGAAATCGCCGGCGACGAGCTGTCGCGGGTCTCCGCTCTGTTCTGGAACAGGGCCGGGGCGCACACCAACGAGCTGATCCAGGCCTTGGAGCGCGAGATCGCGCCGAAGATGTCGCGGCATTATTCGAAGATCGGCATGAACGCCGCGCTGTTTGCTCGCATCGATGCGCTATGGGAAGCGCGTGAGGAGCTTGGCCTGACAGTGGAAGAAACTCGCGTGCTGGAACGGCACTGGAAGGGTTTCGTGAAGTCGGGCGCCAAGCTGGCGAAGGCAGAACAGGAGCGGCTCGCCGAGATCAATGAGAAATTGGCGGGCCTCGGCGCGCAGTTTGGGCAGAATGTTCTCGCCGACGAAAAAGGCTGGGTACTGATCCTCTCCGAAGAATCCGATCTGGCCGGCATTCCCGATTTTCTGAGGGACGCGATGGCCGCAGCCGCACGCGAACATGGCGCAGAAGGCAAATTTGTCGTCACGCTGTCGCGCTCGATCATCGAGCCGTTCCTGTCTTCGTCCGAGCGTCGCGATCTACGTGAGCAGGCTTTCAAGGCATGGGTAGCGCGTGGCGCCAACGGCGGCGAAACGGACAATCGCAAGATCATCAAAGAGACGCTGGCGCTGAGAGCCGAGAAGGCCGAGCTGCTCGGCTACGGCAACTTTGCCGAATTGAAGCTCGACAACACCATGGCCAAGACGCCGGAGGCGGTGAACGAACTGCTGAGGGCGGTCTGGGCGAAGGCGATCGAGCGCGCTCGCGAGGAAGAGGGCGATATCGCCGCGCTGATCGCCGAGGAAGGGCGCAATCACGAGGTCATGCCTTGGGATTGGCGGCATTATGCCGAGAAGATCAGGACGCGGAAGTTCGATTTCTCCGAGACGGAACTGAAGCCCTATCTGCAGCTCGAAAAGATCATCGCCGCCTGCTTCGACGTTGCCGGTCGCCTCTTCGGCATTCGCGCCGTCGAGCAGAAGGGTGTTCCCGCCTATCACCCCGATGTGCGTGTTTTCGAAATCCGCGATCGCTCGGACAGGCTGGTGGCACTGTTCCTCGGCGATTATTTCGCCCGCAATTCCAAGCGCTCAGGCGCCTGGATGAGCTCGTTTCAATCGCAGCATAAACTGCCGCTGAAGAATGGTCATGTCGGCGAGCTGCCGATCATCTATAACGTCTGCAATTTCGCCAAGCCCGCCGAAGGCAAGCCGGCGCTACTGTCGCTCGACGATGCCCGCACGCTGTTCCATGAATTCGGCCACGCGCTGCACGGCATGCTCTCCAACGTCACCTATCCGTCGGTGTCGGGCACCGGCGTTTCCCGCGATTTCGTCGAGCTGCCGTCGCAGCTTTACGAACACTGGCTGACCGTGCCGACAATCCTCAAGGAATATGCCGTGCACTACGAGACCGGCGCGCCGATGCCGCAAGCTTTGCTCGACAAGGTTCTTGCCGCCCGCACCTTCAATGCCGGCTTCAACACCGTGGAATTCACGTCCTCGGCGCTGGTCGATATGGCTTTTCATACCCGTGGCGCTGTCGAGGACCCCATGGTAGTGCAGACCGAAGTGCTTTCGGAAATCGGCATGCCGAATTCGATCGTCATGCGCCATGCCACGCCGCACTTCCAACATGTGTTTTCCGGCGACGGCTATTCGGCCGGCTATTATTCCTACATGTGGTCGGAAGTGCTGGACGCCGACGCTTTCGCCGCCTTCGAGGAAACCGGCGACGCGTTCAATCCGGATATGGCTGGAAAGCTGAAGGCCAATATCTATTCCGTGGGTGGCTCGATCGATCCGGAGGATGCCTACAAGGCCTTCCGCGGCAAGTTGCCGAGCCCGGACGCGATGCTGAGGAAAAAGGGGCTGGCGGCCTGATCCTTTATCCCCGGACGTGAAGGTTCGGTGACAAGATCGACATGTTGGGGATATGCGAAAGCGGGCATGCTGCGCGCTTTCGTGCCTCCCCCCTTTCGCATTCGCGAAAAAAAGGGTATGAGCGCGCCAAATGTAATTGGCGTGTTCACTTCATACCGCGCCCCAGCCTCAGAGATACAAGATTATGGCACTTCGCAACATCGCGATCATCGCGCACGTTGACCATGGGAAAACCACCCTCGTTGACGAGCTTCTGAAGCAGTCCGGCTCCTTCCGCGAGAACCAGCGCGTTGCCGAACGCGTCATGGACTCGAACGACCTGGAAAAGGAACGCGGCATCACCATTCTCGCCAAGGCGACCTCGGTCGTCTGGAAGGATACACGCATCAACATCGTCGACACCCCCGGCCACGCCGACTTCGGCGGTGAAGTCGAGCGCATCCTGTCGATGGTGGACGGCGCGATCGTTCTCGTCGACGCTGCCGAAGGCCCGATGCCGCAGACCAAGTTCGTCGTCGGCAAGGCGCTGAAGGTTGGTCTTCGCCCGATCGTCGCGATCAACAAGATCGACCGTCCGGACGCCCGCGCCGACGAAGTCATCAACGAAGTCTTCGATCTCTTCGCCAATCTCGACGCCACCGACGAGCAGCTCGACTTCCCGATCCTCTACGGTTCCGGCCGTAACGGCTGGATGAACTATTCGCCGGAAGGTCCGAAGGACGAAGGTCTCGGCCCGCTGCTCGACCTCGTCGTCAAGCACGTTCCGGAGCCGACCGTCGGCGAAGGCCCGTTCCGTATGATCGGCACCATCCTGGAAGCCAACCCCTTCCTCGGCCGCATCATCACCGGCCGCATCCATTCCGGCTCGATCAAGCCGAACCAGGCCGTCAAGGTTCTGGGCGCTGACGGCAACCTCATCGAAACCGGCCGTATCTCCAAGATCCTCGCCTTCCGCGGCATCGAGCGTCAGCCGATCGAAGAAGCGCAGGCAGGTGATATCGTCGCCATCGCCGGCCTTTCCAAGGGCACGGTCGCCGACACCTTCTGCGATCCGCAGGTCAGCGAGCCGCTCGTCGCGCAGCCGATCGACCCGCCGACCGTCACCATGTCCTTCATCGTCAACGACAGCCCCTATGCAGGCACCGAAGGCGACAAGGTCACCTCGCGCGTCATCCGCGACCGTCTGTTCAAGGAAGCCGAAGGCAACGTTGCGCTGAAGATCGAAGAAGCCGAAGGCAAGGACTCGTTCTACGTCTCCGGTCGTGGCGAATTGCAGCTCGCCGTCCTGATCGAAACCATGCGCCGCGAAGGCTTCGAGCTTGCCGTTTCGCGTCCGCGCGTCGTCATGCACAAGGATGAGAGCGGTGAGCTTCTAGAGCCGATCGAAGAAGTCGTCATCGACGTTGACGAAGAGCATTCCGGTATCGTCGTGCAGAAGATGTCGGAGCGTAAGGCCGAAATGGCTGAGCTGCGTCCGTCGGGCGGCAATCGCGTTCGCCTCGTATTCTTCGCGCCGACCCGCGGCCTGATCGGCTACCAGTCGGAACTTCTGACGGACACGCGCGGCACCGCCGTCATGAACCGTCTGTTCCATGACTATCAGCCGTACAAGGGCGAAATCGGCGGCCGTGTGAACGGCGTGCTGCTCGCCAACGAAGCCGGCGAAGCCGTGGCCTATGCCTTGTTCAACCTGGAAGACCGCGGCCCGATGATCATCGACGCCGGCGAGAAGGTCTATGCCGGCATGATCATCGGCATCCACTCCCGCGACAACGACCTCGAAGTCAACGTGCTGAAGGGCAAGAAGCTCACCAACATCCGCGCCGCCGGCAAGGACGAAGCCGTGAAGCTGACGCCGCCGATCCGCATGACGCTCGACCGCGCACTCTCCTGGATCCAGGACGACGAGCTCGTCGAAGTCACGCCGAAGTCGATCCGCCTGCGTAAAATGTACCTCGATCCGAACGAGCGTAAGCGTTTCGAGAAGGCTCGCTACGCATAATAGAGCGACTTGTACCGCTTCGGACGAATTGACCCCGGCCCCTGTGCCGGGGTTTTATTTTGTGTGTTCGATTTTTGAGCCCTTGTTGCAAAGGTTAAAAAGGGGTTAATTTTCAGTAGCCGTCCACAGGTAAAGACTGTGGGCAAATCGTCTGTCCGCATGATTTGTGGATGGTTAATTTTCGCTGGCGGGACCAGAGTAGACGTTATGAAGACGTTGTCGATTGATGTTCGGCGGGCTGAACCGCATGATGCCCGAGCCATTTCGGAGGTGCACCGCCAGTCGTGGCAGTACACCTATACCGGCATCATTCCGCATCGTGCGCTCAGCCAGATGATCGAGCGCCGCGGCGAAGCCTGGTGGCGCAAGGCGACCAGTGGCCCGGCAACGCTTCTGGTTCTCGATGTCGCCGGCGAGATCGCCGGTTACGCCACGCTCGGTCTCAATCGTGCCCGCGCACTGCCTCAGGAAGGCGAGATCTACGAACTCTATCTGCGCCCGGAATATCAGGGCATCGGCCTTGGCCGGCTTCTCTTCGGCGAGGCGCGCCGGCTCCTGAAGTCGCTTGGCTGCAAGGGACTGGTCGTCTGGTGCCTCGAGGAAAACGAGAATGCCGACCGCTTCTATCGCGGTCAGGGCGGCGCCGATTTCTGCGAGGGTATCGAGACCTTCGACCGCAAGCAGCTCAAGAAGATCGGCTTCGTCTGGCCCTAAAGCGGTCGC
This sequence comes from Rhizobium sp. SEMIA4064, assembly GCF_003025035.1. GTDB lineage: Bacteria > Pseudomonadota > Alphaproteobacteria > Rhizobiales > Rhizobiaceae > Rhizobium > Rhizobium paranaense. Next base: position 134,155 of record NZ_PYJN01000022.1, on the reverse strand, counting down.
GATCTTTCAAACTCGCTCCTTGCGCTCTAGGCTCTTGATATTGCGCATGTCGTTATCGCAAAACCGTTGCGCACTTTTGCGGGACATGCGTTAAGACGCCCGCTGCGACAATCGATTAAAATCCCGCACCGTCCCAATGCCTTGTTGCGTTGCGTCATGATTCCGATTATTTGGCTGGCAGCAACCATCCTTATTAGGGGACACGCATGCGCATCGACGCGATTTCCATTGGCAAGAACCCGCCCGAAGACGTCAACGTCATCGTTGAAGTTCCGGTCGGCGGTCATCCGATCAAGTATGAAATGGACAAGGACGCCGGCACGCTGGTTGTCGACCGTTTCCTCTACACGCCGATGACCTATCCGGGCAATTACGGCTTCGTCCCGCACACGCTCTCCGAAGACGGCGACCCGATCGACGTGCTGATCGCCAGCACCCGCCCGCTGGTTCCGGGCTGCGTCATCAACGTCCGCCCGATCGGCGTGCTGATGATGGAAGACAATTCCGGCAAGGACGAAAAGATCATTGCCGTTCCTTCGCCGAAGCTGACGCTGCGCTACGAGAAGGTTAGGGAATATACCGACCTGCCGGAAATCACGGTGAAGCAGATCGAGCACTTCTTCGAGCACTACAAGGATCTGGAGCCCGGCAAGTGGGTGAAGATCTACGGCTGGAAAGGCTCGAAGGAAGCCGGCGAACTCATTCTCGAAGCTATCGAGCGCGCCAAGAAGGCGAAGTGATCAGGTCTTATCAAATCCTCCGGGTCGCCATCGATCCGGAGGATTTTTTTACGCGCGGTCTCACCGGAAATCAGGCTGACCGAGGATTTGGAGGTGCCGAAGCTCTTGGCGATGAGCGCGATCAGCGCCTTGTTGGCCTTGCCCTTTTCCGGCACGGCGGAGACACGCGCCTTGAGATAGGCTTCGCCATCGGCGCCGGTCTCGAACCCGTCGATCGCATCACGCCCGCCATTGGGCGTGAGCCGGATGGACAATCTCACATGGTCGGCAAAAGCCTGCCAGGCATCGCTCACCGGCCGACGAGCGGATAAAGCGTGTTCCACATCAGGGAACGGAAGAAGAAGATGATCAGCAGCAGGATGATCGGCGAAATGTCGATGCCGCCGAGATCGGGCAGGATGCGCCGGATCGGACGGAGCGCCGGTTCCGTGACCGCATAGAGGAAACTTCCGACCGAGTTGACGAACTGATTGCTCGAATTAATGACATTGAATGCATAGAGCCATGAAAAAATGGCACTGGCGATCAGTACCCAAGTATAAAGATTCAAAGCCAGATCAATGGTTTGAAATAAGGCGAGCATATCCGTCTCCATTTCGCGGTTGACAGACATGTAGACATTGGCGACTTAACGGGCAAGTCCCATGCTTTGAAGCACGCTGAATCATGTTTAACAGGCCGAGCGTTCTCTACAGCTCCGGCCGGAAAGCCTCATCTCATGTCGTCGGTTCCGAGCGGTGACCGGTTTGCCGCTTTCAGGCACGTCGCCTACACCTATTTCTTCTTTGCCCGATTTCTGACGGCTTTCGCCACACAGGTGGTCAGCGTCTCCGTCGGCTGGCAGATGTATGACCATACCGGCAATCCGATCTATCTCGGCCTGATCGGCCTGGTGCAGTTCCTGCCTTCGCTGCTCCTGATCCTGGTGACCGGCACCGTCGCCGACCGCTACAACAGGCGCATGGTGGCCGCCATCTGCATTTTCGTCGGCACGATCTGTACTGCGGCACTACTGTTTCTGACGGTTTCCGGCACCTTCGCGCCGCTTCCGGTTTTCGCGATCCTTACCGTCTTCGGCATCGAGCGCGCCTTCATGACGCCGGCGACGCAGTCGCTTGCGCCCAATCTCATTCCGCCGAGGGATTTGCCGAACGCGGTGACCTGGAATTCCATGTCCTGGGATGCGGCCGCCATTCTCGGCCCCGTCGCGGGCGGTCTGCTCTACGGTGTCGGCCCGAGCGTTTCCTATACGGTCGCCGTCGTGTTCTTCGCCGCCGGTTCGCTGCTGACTTTCCTCATTCCGAAACCGCAGCAGCGTGTTGCGCATGAATCGAGAAGCTTGAAGGAGATCCTCGCAGGCTTCCATTTCATCTGGTCGGAAAAGGTGGTGCTCGGCGCCGTCTCGCTCGATCTCTTCGCCGTGCTGCTTGGCGGAGCCGTGGCGCTGATGCCGGTCTATGCGCGCGATATCCTGACGCTCGGTCCCTGGGGCCTCGGCCTGCTGCGCGCCGCGCCAAGCTTCGGCGCCATTGCCATGGGCCTGTTTCTGGCGACCTATCCCATCCGGCATCGTGCCGGGATCTACATGTTCAGCGGCGTCGCAATGTTTGGCTTGGGAACATTGATCTTCGGCATTTCGCATACGCCGTGGCTATCGATCGCGGCGCTCGCCATCATGGGCGCCTCCGACCTGATCTCGGTCTACGTCCGCGAAACTCTGATCACGCTCTGGACGCCGGACCACGTACGCGGCCGCGTCAATGCCGTGAACATGGTCTTCGTCGGTGCGTCGAACGAACTCGGCGAATTCCGCGCCGGCACTATGGCGCGCTATTTCGGCGCCGTCCCTGCCGTCGTCATCGGCGGCATCGGCACCTTGGCCGTCGCGATCATCTGGGCGAGCGGCTTCCCGCAACTGCGAAAGATCGATAGCCTGAATGCGCCGGACCGCGAGGGCGAGCCGCAGGTGGCGTAAGCCACAATTTTCTTGTCATGATGGCAAGTGCGCGCGCATGTTGTCGCCATGAGCAACATGACGAGCAACGAACCGATCGAGCCGGAGCCATCTGCTCCGCTGCCGGCTGCGTCCACCGAGCGCCAGCGCGCGTTCCGGCTCGTCGTGGGTATAGCCTGCCTGCTGGCGCTATTGGCGGTTTGGCAGGTTCTGACGTCGTTCGTCGCCTATACGGACGATGCCTATGTCACCACGAATTTCGTGACGATTGCCCCGCAGGTCACGGGCGTGATCGTCAGCGTCAACGTCGCCAACGACCAGGAGGTACGGCGCGGCGATCTTTTGGCTGTCATCGATAAGGTGCCGTTCCAGCTCGTCGTCGATCAACGCAAAGCAGCGGTTCAGGAAGCGGCTGTGAATCACAAGCTTGTCAACGATGAGCTGAAGGCTGCTCAGGATCGGCTGGCGGCTGCGACGGCCGCATTACAACAGGCCAGCGGTGATCAGAAGCAGGTGGCCTTGACGGCTGCCGACATGGTTTCCGCCCAACAGCGGGAGCAGGTGGCCGCCCGCGAGGCGGTCGATAAGGCTTCGCAGTCGGTTGTCAATCAGGACGCTGTCGCCGCGCAGGCTAAGGCCGCGCTTGCCTTGGCGGAATGGCAGCTCAGCCAGACCGAAATCCACACGCCCGCCGACGGCACGGTCAACAATCTCTCCGTCAGCGTGGGCGATACGGCCTCGGCCGGCAAGGCGCTCGTCGGCATCGTCGATGCGGCGGGCTGGCGCATCGTTGCGAACTACAAGGAGAACTACATCAGGAGCCTTAAGCCCGGCAAGGCAGCCTGGGTATGGCTCGACACGCATCCGTGGCGCCTCTATCGCGCTCGTATCGAAGGCGTGTCGCGCGGCATCAGCAGAGGCCCCAATCAGGATGGAATATTGCCCTATGTCGCTCCGACCACCGACTGGATCCGGCTGGGACGCCGCTTCCCGGTAACGCTGAAGCTGGCCGATCCCCCATCTGACCTCACCCTTTATATGGGATCGGATGCCAGCACACTGATCTTCCCATGAGGAAGGCTATCGCCGAGCTCGTCAATGCGATCCGCGGCGAGCTGGCAGAGCTCAGCCTTTCCGGCCCCCGCGTGTGGCAAGCCAATATCGCCGCCCTGGCGGTCGGACTCGCGCTCGTCCTTGCTTTGATGCTGAGGGTCAACAATCCCTGGTGGGCCGGGATCAGCGCCTTCCTGTGCGTGCAGGCGAGCCATCCGCAATCCTGGCAGAGAGGCGGGATGAGGATGGTGGGAACGCTCGTCGGCGCGGCGCTGAGCTTCGTCCTTGCACCCTGGGTCGTCTATGATCCTTTGGCGACGGTGCTGCTTCTTTTTGCCGCCGGTACGCTTGCCATCCTCGGCTCATTGCTGAGCCCCCACGGCCAGGCCTGGCTGCTTGGTGGGATCACGGCCATGATGGTGACGCTTGGTTCGTTGGATGATCCGACGCTGGCGCTTTCCATCGCTTTCTATCGTGCCGTCGAGATCGTGCTCGGTACTGCCACGGCGCTTCTGGTGACACGGCTACTGGCGCCTGCGGAAGGCGAGGCGGTGGCGCCGCCACCCGGTTGGCATAGTTTGTTCGGTCCCAACTGGCATGTGCTGTCGCATGCCATGCGAACGGGGATGGCGGTTGCGGCGGTGCCACTGGTCTGGCGGCAACTGGAGTTGCCTAACCTCAGCCAGATGGCGATTTCGATCGGCGCTGTCATGGCTGTTCCGACGCTGACCGGGATTTCGGAAAGGGACCAATCGGCGATTGCTCAGCGCATGTTGCAGCGGATAGCCGGGTGCATACTGGGCGGCTGTTTTGGCGCCATGGTGCTGTTCTTCCCGATCAGCCAATCCTTCGTACCCTGGCTGTTGTTGCTGATGGCAGGCACCTGGCTTTCCATGCAGATCCAGAGCGGGCGGTATGGCATCGCCGGCGTTGGTTCGCAGGCGGGCGTCGCATTGATCCTGACGCTTGTGCAGGATACAGGCCCCGCGGACAGCCTACTGCCGGCCATGAACCGCATCGCCGGCATGATTGGAGCCATAGGGCTTTTGGTGCTCATCAACCTGTTGGTTGGTCCGCCGCTCGGCATCCAATCAACGGCGGAGGAAAAGCAGAGCTGACGCGAAGGATGGGATGAGGCGGAGCCGATCAGGCCGCGATCGCCTGCTTGCCCTCGAAAATCAGATCGAGGAATTCGGATAGCCAGGCTTTGAGCGGTGGGTCAAAAATCATCCGGCCCTCCAGATGCTCGCGGCCCTTCTGGGCGTTCGGCATGCAGAAGCGGTGCTCGCCATGTACGACCCAGCGCTGCATCATGGCGCGGGTCAGTTCCGCGTGGAACTGCAGGCCCCAGGCATTGGCGCCGTAGCGATAGGCCTGGTTGGGATAGGTCTCGCCTGTCGCCAACAGATCGGCACCGTGAGGCAGTTCGAAACCTTCACGGTGAAAATGATAGACCATTTGCGGCCAGTGGCGCATCAAAAGCCGGCCTTTTTCCGTCGGCTGCAGCGGATACCAGCCGATTTCGGTCTTGCCGTCATCGCGGGCTTTGACCTTGGCGCCGAGGTGGCGGGCGAGCATCTGCGCGCCGAGGCAGATGCCGAGATAGGGGCGATTTTCCTTTAGCGGCACGTCGAGCCAATTGATCTCGGCCTTGACGAAATCGTCGGGATCATTGGCGCTCATCGGGCCGCCGAAGACCACCGCGCCGGCGTGACCTTCCAGCGTTGTCGGCAGCCGGTCGCCAAGCACCGGCCGACGGATGTCGAGATCGTAGCCCTTGTCCAAAAGCATCTGGCCGACGCGGCCGGCGCTGGAGCGTTCCTGATGCAGGACGATCAATACGGGGCCGCGTCTACCACCCCGCGGCGCCTCAATCATCATCCCCGGTTTCCTTCCTGGGACCCGGGGCGCGGGCGGCTGCCTCCTGGCGCTTGACGACGCGATCACGATCGGAAATGCCCAAGAGATCGGCGATGCGCCAGATCGCATGGTCCTCCATTTCGCTGCGTTCGCCATCCGCATAAACGATGTCCCAGAGGATGCCGAGAAGTTCGAGGCGCTGTTCGCTGTTGAGATGGCGCTTCAGATCGGAAGTGAAGCGGTAATAATCGACCGCCTCGCTCTCGGCCTCCTGACCGGCCGCAATCAGCGCGTCGAGCTGGCGGCCGTCGAGACCGTATTGGCTCTTCAGCAGCTTGCGAAGCCGCTTCTTCTCGCTTTCCTCGATCTTGCCATCCGCCTCCATCACCTGGAAACAGAGCGCGGCAACCGCGATACGCGGATCGTCGGGAGCAAAACCGGACTTGGGGTTTTCCCTGGTCAGATTTTGGAAGAATTCCTGAAAGCGTTCAAACATTCGATTCCATTCTTAGAAGAGCTTCAGCCGTGTCTTGGGTTCCGGTTCAAGCTTGAGATCTTTCACGCCCGGATCATCCGGCGCACCGCCGAAGAAGGGCTTTGGTTCCGGCTCCTTCGCCGGCTCGAATTTGGCGGGACGCGCGGGAGCCGGCTTCGTTGCGACCGGCTCCAATTCTATAACAGATGTATCGGCAGCCGGCGAAGCAACTGTTGGTGAGGTCGGTTGCGCCGCGGCGGTTGCGGGAGCTGCCTCGCGCACCGGCGGCAGCGACCGCAGCGCGGCGTCGACCGAGGCGATCGTACCCTCTTCCACCGGGCCTTCGAGTTGGCCGAAGGGCGCTTTCCATTCGAAGGCGTCGAGGCGGCCGGTAATCGGCGACAGCGGCAGCCATTTGTCGGAAACGACGCCATCGGCTAGCCAGGCCGGATCGCGTGGCGCGCGCAATGCCTGCGCCATCCAGTGGCGGATGCGGCCCTGATCTCCGGTTTCGGCCTCTTCGATGTCGGCGAGCAGTAGGAACGCGCCTTCGCGGGCATCGATGCGGGCCGCGGCTTCCGCCTTGGTGCGAGCCTTGGCGAAATCACGGGCGTCGAGTGCGGCCTTTGCCGTGATCAGCAGTGCTTCGACGTTGTTCGGGCGGATCGCCTCCAGTCGCTCGGCACGCTTCAGGCGATCGGCGACGGAATCGCCACTGCGGGCGCGGACATAGGCTCTGCCGATCTCCGGATGCGGCTCCGCCTTCCAGACCTGTTCAAGAATAGAAGCGGCCTTGCGGACTTTGTCTTCGCGAAACAATGCCTTGGCGGCGGTGAGCGCGGCCGGCACGAAATCAGGGGACTGCTTCAGCGCGGCCAGCGCATCGTCCCGGGCGCCGGATGGATCGCCTTCGAGCTTTTCATTGGCTCGTGCGGTCAGCAATACAGCACGCTGGCGGTTGGCAGTGTCCTTGTCGATGACACGGGCGATCTTCTGCTGGTCGAGAAGCTTGATGGCTTCGTCCCAATCGCCGGCCTGGCTGCGATATTCCAGCGTCGCCTGTGCTGCCCAAGGCAGATAGGGCGCCTGGTCGGCAGCTTTTTCGGCATAGTGCCGTGCTGCTTCATGCGCGCCGAGACGTTTGGCTTCGAGATAAAGACCGCGCAGACCCAGTTCGCGGGTTTCCGGGTCGTTGGCCATCAGCTCGAATTTTTGGCGGGCCTCGTCATGCTTACCCTCGATCAGCGCAGCCTGCGCTTCTAGCAGGTTGATCAGCGGCTCCTGATCGGCGCGGATGAGGCCGCGCGTGCGCGCCGCCATCTTGCGGGCAAGCAACGCGTTGCCAGCGCCGGCGGCGATCAGCCCCGTGGACAAAGCCTGATAGCCGCGGTCGCGCTTGCGGGCGCGAAAATAGCGGGTGACGGAATGCGGCGAGGTCCAGATCAGGCGGATGAACCACCAGACCACCATGACGGCGGCGATCAGCGCGATCAGGATGCCGGCGGCGACGATAAGCCTGGTTTGATAGAGTTCGCCGCCCCAGACCAGCGAAAGATCGCCGGGGCGATCCGCAAGCCAGGAAAAGCCATAGCCAAGCACCAGGACGAGAACGGCGAAAATAAGCAGTCTGATCATTCTCTTCCCCGCCCTCAGCTTTGTTTTCCGGTGTCGGCGATCGCCTTCGACAGCGCGTCGCCGACCAGGTCCTCGACCCGGATGCGAGCTTCCAATGATTGCTTGAAGGCGGCGGAGGCCGATTTGGCGGCGTCCGGCAGGCTATTCCATTCGGTGACCGCGCCGGGCAGATCGCCATTCTTCACCTTGTCCTCGAAGCGGGCGGCAATGGCTTCGACGCTGTCGCCGGTGACGTTGCCGACCGGGCGCACCTGCACCAGGGATTTGGCACTGGTCAGCAACCGGTCGCTCCAGCTTTGATTGGGATCGTCCTGCTGCGTCGAGCTGACGATCGCGGTGGCAACGTCGGATACCCGGCGAATGAGATCGGCGCGCGAAGGAATGCCGGTCTGGGCGAAAGCCTTGAGATCAGCAACTGCGGGGTCATTGGGTGCGACATTGGCGTAGGTATCGAGCTCCGGCTGGAATGGGCCGCCGCGATCGATCGCCGCCTTCAGGGCCGCCGCCGCGATAGCGCGGGCGACTGCGCTTTCCTGGCTAGGCGCGTTCAGCTTCTTTTCAGCGTCTTCAAGACGCTTGCTGACATCGGCGTCGGATGAGGCCTGACTTTGCGTCGCCTGGGCGAGGCTCGCCTTCAATTGATCCACTTCGGCGCTGAGCGCGGCGATCTTCTGGTCGGCATCGCCGCTACTCGTACCCGACGATCCGCCTGCGGCCGTATTGTTGGCGGCCGCTGTCTCGAGGGCTGCGACGCGGGCGGTAAGGGTGGCGTCGGGCGATGGAGCACCGGCGAGCTTGGACACGGTCTGCTTCAGGCCGTCGATTTCGTCGCTAAGCGCGGCAATATCGGCGGAATGATCTTTTGCCGGCCTGCTGCCGGGCAGGAGGCCGGCATATTGGATGGCGCCGACGCAGATGAGGGAGATCAGGCCGCCGACAATGCCCGCGGCGATCAGGCCAGACGTTGCGCCGGGCTGCCGCTGGGGCGCGGAGGGTTGTTCGGCATAGGAACGCGCGGGTTCTGGTTCGGGGGCGGTTGCGACCTTTTCATCTTCCGCCGCAGTTTCCGCGACTGGCCGATCGGCCTCCTCCTCTAACGGCTCCTTTTCCGTTTCCGGCGGTATTTCCACCTCATTGGCGGACGAGCTGCCGGGTTCGCTGTGATGGCGCTCCGTCATCTCTTCGGAAGCCGCGGCTTGAGCGGTTTCCTCAGCTTCCAGATCAATCGTGATCGGCTCATCGTTGGGCTTCGAATGGTTTGGCGGATTTCCCGATACCATGAGGTCCTCTTTTCATGCGCTGCAGCGAAAGTAGACAGACAAGTCGATTATGGAAAGAGCTTAGATCAAAATTGCGACCTCACTTCGCGGCAAGAAGCGCCAGAAGGCTGTCTTCATCCGGCATATTAGCGATATCCACATGAGAATGCAGCGAAGTCGGGACGGCCTCGGCAATCACTTCGCTAAGACAGAGGAATCTTGTCGAAGTGAGGAGGTTCGAGTGGCGTTGCAGGAAAGGCAGGCTGAAGAATCGTTTCGCCGTCAGATGCGAATAGAGCAGCACCGCATCGGCGGAAGCATCGAGAAAGAGCCGGCGAAGGGTCGCGTCGTCGATGACGATATCCTGCATCCGGTAGCACTCGACCGTCTGGAACGGGATATTCAGCCCCTTCAATCTTGCTTCGAAACCTGCGGCGCGTGGTGAACCTGCGAGATAGAGCAGCGGGGCTTGAGAAATATCGGTCCATTCGCGGGAAACCAGTTCCGCCAGCTCGGCGCCGCTGCCCTCGGATGCGAAAACATGGATGAAACCAAGTTTTTGAGCCTCGTCAGCGGTCGCTTTGCCGACTGCGAAAAGCGGGCGGCTGAGATGAGGCTTGAGGGGCTGGCCTATCGCGCCCAATGTGCGGATAGCTTCGGCACTGGTAACGGCAACAGTGCCCTCGGTGTTCGACAGGGCTTGTCGGGTCGCGTCGACATGGCGGACAGGCTTTGATAGTGGCAGGAGCACTGCCTCATGCCCCATCTCCGCAAGCCTGCGGGCGGTGCGTTCACCCGAATGCTCAGGACGGGTGACGACGACGCGCATCCGGTATCAGGTCCAGTTTTCGAAGAAGGTGGTGCCTGCTTCGGCGCGGATCGCCTGGCCGGCATTGGTGCCGAGCGCCTCGGCATCCCGACGGTGACCTTCGATGGTGGTGGTGTACACCTGCTGGCCGTCGGGCGTCAGGATCATGCCGAAGAACCTGATGTGATCGCCCTCGCAGACAGCATAGCCGGCAATCGGCGTGCGGCAGGAGCCGTCGAGCGCTGCCAGGAAACCGCGCTCGCACGAAACGGTGTCGAAGGTCGGTCCGTCATTGATGGCGGAGAGCAGGTCGTTCGTCCTGTCGTCACCGATGCGGCTTTCGATGCAGATCGCACCTTGTGCCGGCGCTGGCGGGAATTCGTCCGGGTCGAGAATGTCGGTGATTACATCCACCTTGCCGAGCCGCTTCAGGCCGGCAAGCGCCAAGAGGGTTGCGTCCGCCTGGCCTTCTTCCAGCTTGCGCAGCCGCGTTTCGACCAAGCCGCGGAAGACAATGACGTTGATATCGGGACGTAGGCGCCGGATCAGCGCCTGGCGGCGCAGCGACGCAGAGCCGACGGTCGCGCCGTGCGGCAGCTCGATCAGCTTCGGCGCGGTGCGGCCAATAAAGGAGTCGCGGATATCTTCGCGCGGCAGATAGGCAGATAGCGACAGCCCTTCGGGCAGCTTCGTCGCCATGTCCTTGGCCGAATGAACGGCAAAGTCGAGTTCGCCTGTGATCAGTTTCTGTTCCAGCTCTTCCGTGAACAGGCCTTTGCCGCCGATCGCCGCCAGCGAACGATCGGTAATGCGGTCGCCCTTGGTGCTCAGAACGACGATCTCGAACATCTCCTCCGGCAAGCCATGCGCCGCCATCAGGCGGTCGCGGGTCTCGTGCGCCTGCGCCAACGCAAGTGGGCTGCCACGCGTGCCGATCCGGAAAGGTTTTGTTTGCATCCGCTTTGATCCGTTGTTACCGACAGTTCCCGTAACCATATTTCCGCTTCATCGCAATCGACCAACAGGCAACGAACAGCTTCCATGGCGCCATTTCTTCGCATTCTCGGCATCGAAACAAGCTGCGACGAAACCGCCGCGGCCATTGTCGAGCGCCGGGACGACGGCACGGCCACGATTGCCTCCGACGTGGTTTTGAGCCAGTTGGATGAGCATAGCGCCTATGGCGGCGTCGTGCCCGAAATTGCTGCGCGGGCCCATGTCGAGGCGCTGGATACGTTGATCGACGAGGCCCTGAAGCGCGCCAATGTGTCGCTGTCCGATGTCGATGCCATCGCTGCCACATCCGGTCCCGGTCTGATCGGCGGCCTGCTCGTCGGGCTGATGACCGGCAAGGCGATATCGAGGGCGACCGGCAAGCCGCTCTACGCTATCAACCATTTAGAGGGCCATGCGCTGACGGCAAGGCTGACGGATGGTCTCACCTTTCCTTATCTGATGCTGCTCGTCTCCGGCGGCCATACGCAATTGATCCTGGTGCGCGGCGTCGGCGAATACGAGCGCTGGGGCACGACCATCGACGATGCGCTGGGCGAAGCCTTCGACAAGACGGCGAAGCTGCTCGGTCTTCCCTATCCCGGTGGTCCGGCGGTCGAAGAGGCGGCGAAGAACGGTAATCCGGATCGATTCGATTTTCCGCGGCCGCTGGTCGGCGAGACCCGCCTTGATTTCTCCTTCTCCGGCCTCAAGACCGCGGTGCGGCAGGCGGCAACGGCGATCGCGCCGGTGACCGAACAGGATATCGCCGACATCTGCGCCTCCTTCCAGAAGGCGATTTCGCGCACCTTGAAGGACCGGATCGGGCGCGGCCTGCAGCGCTTCAAGAAGGAATTTCCGAAGACGGCGGACAAGCCGGCGCTGGTGGTTGCCGGCGGGGTCGCGGCCAATCTCGAGCTGCGGCGCACGCTACAGGAACTCTGCGATCTCAATGGGTTCCGTTTCATCGCGCCGCCGCTGCGGCTCTGCACCGATAATGCCGTGATGATCGCCTGGGCGGGGCTGGAGCGCATGGCGACAGGCGCGGCACCCGACGGCCTCGATGTGCAGCCGCGCTCGCGCTGGCCGCTCGATCAGAAGGCGGAGACTCTTTTGGGGCATGGCAAACGAGGAGCAAAGGCATGAGCGGCAATGAACGCATTGCAGTGATCGGCGCCGGCGCCTTCGGCACGGCGCTCGCCTCCGTCATCGCCTTGACCGGTAAGAGCCAGGTGACACTGGTCGGGCGCAATGCGGCTGTCATGGCCGATCTCAGCGCTGACCGGATCCATGATGCGGCGTTGCCGGGTATCGATTTGCCGGATTCGCTGCAATTTTCCGCCGAGCCGGACGCGGTTTCGGACGCCGGCATCGTGCTGTTTGCCATGCCGTCGCAGGCGCAGGCGGATGCGGCACGTCATTACGGACCTTATCTCGCAGAGGATGCCGTCGTCGTTACCTGTGCCAAGGGCATCGACAAGGTCTCCGGCGATCTCTTGACCGACATGCTGGAGCGGGAATTGCCGCATCACGCCATCGCGGTTCTCTCCGGTCCGGGCTTTGCGACCGATATTGCCAAGGGCCTGCCGACGGCAATGGCGATCGCCGCCGGCGACATGGCGGTGGCGGAACGACTGGCGCAGGCGATTTCCGGGCCGACATTCCGTCTCTATGCGTCCGACGATCGCGTCGGCGTGCAGCTTGGCGGCGCGCTGAAGAATGTTTTGGCCATTGCCTGCGGCATTGTCGAAGGGCGCGGCATCGGCGATTCGGCACGCGCGGCGCTGATCAGCCGCGGTCTGGCGGAAATGTCGCGCTTTGTCTGCGCCAAGGGCGGCAAGGCGGAAACGGTGCGCGGGCTCTCTGGCCTCGGCGATCTCGTGCTGACCGCGACCAGCCACCAATCCCGCAACCTGCGTTTCGGCATCGCGCTCGGCCGCGGCGAGGCGGCGGACCCATCGCATGGCGATCTCGTCGAAGGCGCCTATGCCGCCTCCATCGCGGCGCGGCTGGCACGCAAGCTTGGGGTCGATATGCCGATCGCCGAAGCGGTCTCGGCCATCATCGACGGCAAACTGGATATCCCGACGGCAATCGAGCAGTTGATGACGCGGCCGATTACGACGGAATGACTTGGCGCTTGAGTGTGGGGCGATTACTGGATATATTACTGGTAATAAGTCGGAGGCCGCGATGAGCAGTTCCCAAAAGCGTGCAATCAAAAATTATCGGTCGCGTCTTGAAGAACGTGGTCTAGCCCGTTTCGAGGTGCTTGGCCTTGATGGCGATCGTGCGCTCATTCGCTCGCTCGCGCGGCGTCTGGCGGAAGGGGGGACCGATGCGGCCCATATCCGTAATGTCCTGAACCAGGCGATCGCCGGCGAGCCGAAGAAGAAGGGTGGCGTTTATGCGTGGCTGCGCAGTTCGCCGCTTGTTGGAGCGGATCTCGATCTTGAACGGGTTCACGGCGAAGTGCGCGAGATCGATCTTTGACCCGTTATTTGCTCGATACCAATATTATCAGCAATACGGTCAAGCCGGAGCCGGCGCCTAGTCTTGCCGGCTGGTTTCAAGCACAGATAGATGATGACCTCTTCATCGCAGCGTCCACGATCGCCGAGATTCAGCGTGGGATTTTGATCAAGCCAGCAGGACGCAAACGGGACGATCTCGAAACCTGGTTTCTTGGCGCACAGGGACCGTTGGCATATTTTGCCGGACGCATTCTTCCCTTCGACGAGAGTGCTGCCCTAATATGGGCGCAACTCATGGCGGAGGGGCGAGCGGCCGGGCGACAGCGTGACCCCATGGACATGTTGATCGCCTCCGTGGCAATTGCGAATGAATGCATTATCGCAACGGACAACGAGGCGGACTTTTGGGGCCTCGACATCGTCAACCCCCTTCGCGCAGGGACAGGATGACTGGCGGCGTGCAAGGCTTCATCCATCACCATCAATGATCTGCTGATTCCCATAGGAGAATGAAAACATGCTGTTTGCCTTTGTCTGCAAGGACAAGCCCGGTCACCTGAATGTCCGCATGGACACGCGCCCCGCCCATCTCGAGTATCTGAACAAGCTCAATGCCGAGGGTACGCTGAAGATGGCGGGTCCATTCCTCGATGCGGATGGAAAGTCGAATGGCACCCTCGCCATCGTCAGCGCCGAAACGATCGAAGCGGCGAAGGCGATCGCCGATGCCGATCCCTATACAAAGGTCGGCCTGTTCGAGAGCGTCGAGATCAAGCCGTTCAACTGGGTCTTCAACAATCCGGAGGCATGAAACATGGCGCATTGGCTGTATAAATCCGAGCCGTCTTCCTGGTCCTGGGAGGCCCAGAAAAAGGCTGGCGAGAAGGGCACGGAATGGACCGGCGTACGCAACTATCTCGCCCGCAACAACATGCGGGCGATGCAGATCGGCGACAAGGGCTTCTTCTATCATTCCAATGACGGGCTTGAGATCGTCGGCATTGTCGAGGTCTGCGCGCTGTCGCATCCGGATTCGACCGCCAAGGACGATCCGCGCTGGGATTGCGTGGATATCCGCGCCGTTTGCGACATGCCGAAGCCCGTCTCGCTGAAGGATATCAAGGCCAATCCGAAACTTTCGCAGATGTCGCTCGTCACGTCGATGCGGCTTTCCGTGCAGCCGGTGACTGACGAGGAATATCTCGAAGTCTGCCGCATGGGCGAACTCGACAATCCGCCCGTCTGACACTTAGCTCGAGGATGATTTGAAGACCGATCCGGAAAGTTTCATTCGTGCGAACACCAGTCTCATGGCGCCGCCGCATGTGCCGGAAATCCGACTGCATCTGGCAAGCGAAGCCCATGATCTCTGGCTGAAGACGGAGGAAGAACTCGAGGCGATCGGTCTGCCGCCGCCGTTTTGGGCTTTCGCCTGGGCGGGCGGGCAGGGGCTTGCGCGCTATGTGCTCGATCATCCCGATACGGTTGCCGGAAAACGGGTCCTGGATTTCGCCAGCGGCTCCGGCCTCGTCGCGATTGCGGCGAAGCTTGCGGGTGCGAGCCATGTGCTCGCCGCCGATATCGATCCCTGGGCTGAAACCGCAACAAGGCTGAATGCGACGGAAAACGGTGTCGTGCTCGACTTCACCGGTGACAATCTCATTGACCGGATGACGGACGCCGACGTCATCCTTGCCGGCGATGTCTTTTATGATCGCGATTTCGCCGATCGCCTCATTCCATGGTTTCGGCAGTTGGCGGGAGAGGGTCGTCTTGTGCTGGTGGGCGATCCGGGCAGGGCATATCTGCCCAAGGATCGTCTGGAGGCTGAGGCCAGCTATCAGGTGCCGGTGACGCGGGCGCTGGAGGATAGCGAGGTCAAGAAGACGACGGTCTGGCGCTTTCTTGCCGGCTAACGACCGTCAGGGGCGAATCACACAGACGCCGGCCTCGTAGGAGCAGGCATTGCCGGCACGTTTGACGTTGATGACCTTGGCCCTCGGCTTCAGCGCAGTGGATTCGCCTCGATATGGATCGTAGCCGCCGCCATAGCCGACAATATAGGTCCCGCCATCGGCCTGATACATGTCGGCCGTGCCCGCATAGGTGCCGACGTTAGCCGCATATTGCCGATCCATGAGAATGATTCTGGCCGGTTGCGGCTGAGCGTAGTGCTGCGGCCAGGAGATTTGTTGCAACCGAACCAGGCCACGATGGCGGAACGGCCGATATCCATGGCGATAGTCGGTCGAAAAGGCGGCCGCCGTGGCTAAAGCACTGACGCGGGCCGGGTGCAGCGGAAATGGCCCGTGATGTCGGAACGGGCGGTACCCATCATGATAGCCGCCGGCGGAGGCCGACATGGACGACAGGGCGGCGGCTGCCGCTAAGACGAGCGTTGCTGCCTTGAAAAGATGCCGTCCCATAGGTTGCCTCGCGCTCCAAATGCTTAATAAAGTATGAAGAGCAGAGTGCCTCAAGAGCGACGTCAAGTCCACTCGGTTGGCGGGAAAATCGTATCGAGCGGCCAATCGGAGAATGTCGTTTCTGCGCACTCGCTAAAAGTGTCCGCTGATCCGAATCGATTAAATTCAAGGCAGACAGCAATTGTGCTTGTCGACATGCCTTTCCGTGATTAATGGTCGCAATTGATGCAACGCACACAGCACTTCCCCCAAGCGTGTGTTGCCCCGGAGATATCTGGGATAGAAGCGTATCGTAACGCCGCGAGGTTCTGATGGCGAACGTCACACAAAACCGGCCCCTGTCGCCGCATTTGCAAGTCTACAAACTTATTCCCACCATGGTCATGTCGATTGTCCACCGCATCACCGGCGGCGCGCTTTATTTCGGCACGCTGCTGGTCGCCTGGTGGCTGATCGCGGCGGCGACCGGCCAGGGCTATTTCGAGCTGGTCAACTGGATCATGGGTTCGATCATCGGCCGGCTCGTTCTGCTCGGCTATACCTGGGCGCTGCTGCACCATATGCTTGGCGGCTTCCGGCATTTTATTTGGGATCTCGGATACGGCTATGATCCCGCTGTCTCGACCAGGATGGCCAAGGCGACGCTCGTCGGTTCGCTCTGTCTGACCGCGCTGGTCTGGATCATCGGCATCGCCATCCGGCTGATTTGATTGGCATGATTGCTCTCGGAAGCGCTCAGGCGCCTTTCGGGATCATGCTTTAAAGGATATTTCTCATGGATATGCGCACTCCTCTGGGCAAAGTCCGCGGTCTTGGTTCCGCCAAGGAAGGCACCGAGCATTTCTGGCGTCAGCGCCTGACCGCCGTTGCCAACGTTCCCCTCATCATCTTCTTTGTCATCTTCCTGATGATCTATGCCGGCGCGCCCTACGCGGAAGTCGTGCACGCGCTGTCGAACCCGATCGTCGCCGTTATCTTCGGCCTGATGGTGATCTCCGGCGTCATTCACATGAGGATCGGCATGCAGGTCATCATCGAGGACTATGTCCACAGCGAGATCAGCAAGATCGTCCTTCTCATGCTCAACACATTCTTCGCGATTTTCGTGGCCGGGCTCTGTCTCTTCGCCATTCTGAAGATCGCGTTCGTAGGATAATTACCGATGGCACCGAACTCATCCCCTCAGAATGGGCCCGCTCAAAACGGAAAAGCCTACAAATATGTCGATCACTCCTATGATGTGATCGTCGTCGGCGCCGGCGGCGCGGGCCTCCGCGCCACGCTCGGCATGGCCGAGCAGGGTTTCCGCACGGCCTGCATAACCAAGGTATTCCCGACCCGCTCACATACGGTCGCAGCCCAGGGCGGTATCGCCGCCTCGCTGCAGAACATGACGCCGGATAGCTGGCAGTGGCATCTCTACGACACCGTCAAGGGTTCCGACTGGCTCGGCGACGTCGACGCCATGCAGTATCTCGCCATGGAAGCGCCGAAGGCGGTCTATGAGCTCGAGCATTACGGCGTGCCGTTCTCGCGTAACGAGGAAGGCAAGATCTATCAGCGCCCGTTCGGCGGCCACATGCAGAACTACGGCGAAGGCCCGCCGGTGCAACGCACCTGCGCCGCAGCCGACCGCACCGGTCACGCCATCCTGCATACGCTTTATGGCCAGTCGCTGCGCAACAACGCTGAATTCTTCATCGAATATTTCGCGCTCGATCTGATCATGTCCGACGATGGCAGCCGCTGCACCGGCGTCGTCGCCTGGTGCCTGGACGATGGCACGATCCATCGCTTCGCCGCCAAGATGGTGGTGCTGGCGACCGGCGGCTACGGCCGCGCGTATTTCTCGGCAACCTCGGCTCACACCTGCACCGGCGATGGCGGCGGCATGGTTGCCCGCGCCGGCCTGCCTCTGCAGGACATGGAGTTCGTGCAATTCCATCCGACAGGCATCTACGGTTCTGGCTGTCTGATCACGGAAGGGGCGCGCGGCGAAGGCGGCTATCTCGTCAACTCCGAAGGCGAGCGCTTCATGGAGCGCTATGCGCCGTCGGCCAAGGACCTTGCCTCGCGTGACGTCGTTTCGCGCTGTATGACGCTGGAAATCCGCGAGGGTCGCGGCGTTGGCAAGAGCAAGGACCACATCTTCCTGCATCTCGACCATCTCGATCCGGCCGTGCTGCATGAGCGCCTTCCCGGCATTTCCGAGAGCGCGCGCATCTTCGCCGGTGTCGACGTGACCCGCGAGCCGATCCCGGTTCTGCCGACCGTTCACTACAACATGGGCGGCATTCCGACGAACTATTGGGGTGAAGTGCTGAATGCCGACAGCAATAATCCGGAGCGCGTTCTGCCGGGTCTGATGGCCGTTGGTGAAGCCGGCTGCGCCTCCGTGCACGGCGCCAATCGCCTCGGTTCCAACTCGCTGATCGACCTCGTGGTCTTCGGCCGCGCCGCCGCCATCCGCGCCGGTCAGGTCATTGACCGGGCAAGTCCGGTGCCGCCGGTCAATGTGGCCGCTTGCGACAAGATCATGGAGCGCTTCGATGGTCTGCGCCATGCCAGCGGTGGAACACCGACGGCGGTGCTGCGCGAAAAGATGCAGCGCGCCATGCAGGAAGACGCCGCCGTGTTCCGTACGCAGGAATCGCTGGAATCCGGCTGCCGCCGCCTTTCCGCGATCTGGAAGGAACTGCCCGACATCAAGGTCACCGACCGTTCGCTGATCTGGAATTCCGACCTTGTCGAGACGCTGGAACTGCACAATCTGATGGCCAACGCCATCACGACGATCTACGGCGCCGAAGCCCGCAAGGAAAGCCGCGGCTCGCATGCCCGCGAGGATTATACCGAGGGCAAGTTCGCCGGCCGCAACGACGAGAACTGGCGCAAGCATACGCTCGCCTGGGTCAACGAAGCCGGCGACGTGAAGCTCGACTATCGTCCCGTTCATACCGACCTGATTGCCGAAGGCATCGATCCGCACAAGATCGAGCCGAAGGCACGCGTGTACTGATCTGAGAGGAACTGACCATGGTTGAACTCGCTCTCCCCAAGAACTCTCAGATGCGTGAAGGCAAGGTCTGGCCGAAGCCGGCAGGCGCGACGAATACGCGGGAATTCCGTGTCTATCGCTGGAGCCCGGACGACGGCCTGAACCCGAGCATAGACACCTATTATATCGACGTCGATGATTGCGGCCCGATGGTGCTCGACGGCCTGCTCTACATCAAGAACAAGATCGACCCGACGCTGACGCTGCGCCGTTCCTGCCGCGAAGGCATTTGCGGCTCCTGCGCGATGAACATCGACGGCACCAATACGCTCGCCTGCACCAAAGGCCTGGACGAGATCAAGGGCACGGTGAAAATCTATCCGCTGCCGCATATGCCCGTCGTCAAGGATCTCGTGCCGGATCTGACGAACTTCTATGCTCAGCATCGCTCGATCGAGCCCTGGCTGAAGACGGTGTCGCCGCCGCCAGCAAAGGAATGGAAGCAGAGCCATGAGGATCGTCTGAAGCTCGACGGCCTTTATGAATGCATCCTCTGCGCCTGCTGCTCGACCTCCTGTCCGAGCTATTGGTGGAACGGCGACCGTTATCTCGGCCCGGCTGTCCTTCTGCAGGCCTATCGCTGGCTGATCGACAGCCGCGACGAGGCAAAGGGCGAGCGTCTCGACAATCTCGAAGATCCGTTCCGCCTTTATCGCTGCCACACGATCATGAACTGCGCCCAGACCTGCCCCAAGGGTCTGAACCCGGCCAAGGCGATCGCCGAAATCAAGAAGATGATGGTCGAGCGGCGGATCTGACCGGCGCCCGACATCGCGAGGTGATGGGGATCGAAGTCGCATGACGATGGAAGGCTTTGCGCCGGAGGCAGTAGCTGAAATTCGCTTGCGGCTTGCCTCGGTCAAATCTGAAGGCATTCGCATCGGCCTTGCCATCGAAAGCGGAAGCCGAGCCTGGGGGTTCCCGTCACCCGATAGCGACTATGATTGCCGCTTTGTCTATGTCAGGCCAGAGCGGGATCATTTTTCCCTGTTTCCGCATCGCGATGTCATTGAATTTCCCATTGTGGGAGACATCGACACCGGCGGCTGGGACTTGCGCAAGGCGCTGCTCCTAGCGCTGAAAGGCAATGCCGTTCTTGTCGAATGGTTGAAATCCCCGCTTGTCTATGAAGAAGAGCCTGGCTTTCGCGAGCGTCTTGGCGCTTTGCTGGAAGCGATCATGGTGCCGGGAAAGGTTGCTCATCACTATATCGGCCTGATGAAACAGCACCAGCCGGGCGATGGAGCCGAGCCAGTACGGTTAAAAAAGTTGCTTTACGGCATTCGACCGGCCATAGCGCTGGAGTGGATGCGGCAGACCGATTTCTCAAAACTGCCGCCGATGAACATGCTCGAATGCCTTGAAGACATCGACATAGCCGAAAAAATGCGGGCAGCAATTCTGCAATTGGTAGCTCTCAAGAAAGAGACACGCGAGATGGGCGAAGGCGCGCCGCCAGCGCCGCTCATGGAATTCTTGTCGAGCTCGCTTGCACGTTATTCCGATTTTTCCAGCAAACTTCGTCAGGACGCCGACCGCGATAAAAAGATGCAAGAACTCGCCAATCATTTCTATCTGGATGAGGTTCGTCGGGTTAAGCCTTGAAATGACCGGATTCTTGCGGAGCTATGGCCCCTAGCGATTTGTGCTGTGTAGCGACTTGATTAACCAAAGTGAAATACGATAATCCCAACCTAACTAAGCGCCAGTTTGCAAACCTCGATGGTGGACAATTAGGAGTATGATGATGCAATTGAGATATGCAGCGACGGCTGCGGCGATCAGTCTGTCGCTTGCCGGTTGCCAGCGCACAGCATACAACAACGACGATTATTCTGCCGCGCCACTGCAGGCTCAGCCCGTTCCTTCTGTCCAATCCAGCCAGCTTCCGCCCACGACCGGTGCCTCGCAGTTTCCTGCGGCGCCAACGAATACGCCGAATGCGGGTAATCAGCAGCAACAGCAGGCGATGGCCGCTTCTGCGCAGGACGTGACCAAGGAATCCATGGTCGGTAGCTGGAAGGTCAGCAATGGCGGTGCGAGCTGCGACATGTTCCTGACGCTCACCAATCTCGGCAGTGGTTCGCGCGGCGGAACGCGCGGTTGCGCGGGCGAACTCACGACGATGGGTTCCTGGGAAGTTTCCGGCAAGCAGGTTATCTTGAAGAACCGTGATGGCAGCCAGATCGGCACGCTCTACAAGACGGCCGATTCGCGCTTCAACGGTTCCACGGCGTCCGGCCAGCCGCTCAGCCTCAGCCGATAAAGCTCTTTTGAAGCGGTTGGACCATACCGGCCGCTTCCTCCTTGCACAGGCGGGTATCTCCCCATGCAGCCCATGCCCGACTATTCCATCAGCGTCGTCGAACACCTAAAGACGCTGACGGCTTCCGGATCGCTTCAGGTGGATTCGGCGCAGATGGATGTGGCGAAATCCCTCGATCGCGTGCTTGCAGATCTCAAGCGGAAACGACCGGCGACCAAATCGAGCGCGCTCGGCTGGATGTTTGCGGCGCGCAAGAAGCCGGCCCAGATCGTCCGCGGTCTCTATATCCATGGCAGTGTCGGGCGCGGCAAGACCATGCTGATGGACATGTTCTTCGGCATGGCGCCATGCAGCAAAAAACGCCGGGCGCATTTCCATGAGTTCATGGCGGACGTACATAACCGCATCGCCGCCCATCGGCTGAAGTTCAAGAACGGCGAGACCAAGCAGGCCGATCCGGTGCCGCCGGTCGCAGCCGAGCTTTATGGTCAGGCAGAGCTGCTTTGCTTCGACGAATTCACGGTGACCGATATTGCCGATGCGATGATCCTGTCGCGGCTGTTTTCCGAGCTGTTTTCACTCGGCTGCGTATTGGTTGCCACGTCGAATGTCGAGCCGGACAATCTCTATCGTGACGGCCTCAATCGCGGCCTGTTCCTGCCCTTCATCGATCTTCTCAAGCGTCATGTCGATATCGTCACGCTGGACTCGCCGACGGATTACCGCATGGAGAAGCTGAACAGCCAGCCGGTTTATTTGATCCCGATCAACGAGCGCACGGATATGGCGATGGATGCGTCGTGGGTGCAGGCGCTGCACGGACGCAAGGCGCAGCCGCTGGAGATCCCGATGAAGGGACGTTCGATCCATGTGCCGCTTGCCGCCGATCGTATGGCGCGTTTCTCCTTCGCCGATCTCTGCGAGCAGCCCCTGGGTGCGGCCGATTTCCTGGCCATCGCCAAACGGTTCGATACAATCTTTCTCGATCGCGTTCCGAAGCTCGGGCCGGAAAAGCGCAACCAAACCAAGCGTTTCATCATTCTCATCGACACGCTTTACGATCATTCGGTCCGGCTTTTCGTGTCGGCCGAGGCGATGCCGGAAGACCTTCTGATCGAAAGGCGCGGCACCGAAGGCTTCGAGTTCGACCGCACCGCATCGCGGCTTTTCGAGATGCGCAGCGCGGAATATCTCGCCCAGACTCACGGAAAACGTGCGGCCGAGTAACGATTTGGTGACAAAATGTCTTACGTTTACGTAAGACATTTTTGATCTAACCGATTGAAATCCCTGATCCAAAAATAATCAATTGCCAATTTCGACCTTTGGGTCTATGCGAATGGCGGCAATGGTGGATGCCTTGCAAGGTGTCCCGCCACGGATTTTGATCGCAAAGGATACACCGAAATGGCGCGCAACAAGATCGCACTTATTGGTTCTGGCATGATTGGTGGCACGCTGGCGCATCTCGCCGGCCTGAAAGAATTGGGCGACATCGTCCTGTTCGACATCGCGGACGGCATTCCCCAGGGCAAGGGTCTCGACATCGCCCAGTCTTCGCCTGCCGAAGGCTTCGACGCCAACCTCACCGGCGCCAGCGACTACTCCGCGATCGAAGGCGCTGACGTCTGCATCGTCACCGCCGGCGTTCCCCGCAAGCCGGGCATGAGCCGCGACGATCTTCTCGGTATCAACCTCAAGGTCATGGAACAGGTCGGCGCTGGCATCAAGAAGTATGCCCCGGACGCTTTCGTCATCTGCATCACCAACCCGCTCGACGCCATGGTCTGGGCTCTGCAGAAGTTCTCGGGCCTGCCGACCAACAAGGTCGTCGGCATGGCTGGCGTACTTGACTCGTCGCGCTTCCGCCTCTTCCTCGCCAAGGAATTCAACGTCTCGGTCGAAGACGTCTCGGCTTTCGTTCTCGGCGGCCATGGCGACTCGATGGTGCCGCTCGCTCGTTACTCCACCGTTGCCGGCATTCCGCTGACCGACCTCATCACCATGGGCTGGGTCACCAAGGAACGCCTCGAAGAAATCATCCAGCGCACCCGTGATGGCGGTGCCGAGATCGTCGGTCTGCTGAAGACCGGCTCGGCCTACTACGCTCCGGCCGCTTCCGCCATCGCGATGGCTGAATCCTACCTCAAGGACAAGAAGCGCGTCCTGCCGTGCGCAGCCTACCTCTCCGGCCAGTACGGCGTGAAGGACATGTATGTCGGCGTTCCCACCGTCATCGGTGCCGGCGGCATCGAGCGCGTGATCGAGATCGACCTGAACAAGGCCGAGAAGGAAGCCTTCGACAAGTCGGTCGCAGCCGTTGCCGGCCTCTGCGAAGCCTGCGCCACCATCGCGCCGTCGCTGAAGTAATTTCCGCGTTCCAACAGGGATAAATCCATGAACATTCATGAATATCAGGCCAAGGCTCTGCTGAAGACCTATGGCGCACCCGTCGCGGACGGCGTTGCCATCTTCTCCGCCGATGAAGCCGAAGCCGCCGCAAAGCAGCTTCCGGGCCCGCTTTACGTCGTCAAGAGCCAGATCCATGCCGGCGGTCGCGGCAAGGGCAAGTTCAAAGAACTCAGCCCCGACGCCAAGGGCGGCGTTCGCCTCGCCAAGTCGATCGAGGACGTCGTTGCCAATGTCAAGGAAATGCTCGGCAACACGCTGGTGACCAAGCAGACCGGCCCGGCCGGCAAGCAGGTCAACCGCCTCTACATCGAAGACGGCGCCGACATCGACCGCGAACTCTACCTCTCGATCCTGGTTGACCGCTCGGTCGGCAAGGTTGCCTTCGTCGTTTCGACCGAAGGCGGGATGGACATCGAGACAGTTGCGCACGACACGCCGGAAAAGATCATCACCGTCGACATCGATCCGTCGACGGGCGTGACGGTCGCCAACTCGGCTGCCCTTTCCAACGCGCTGAAGCTCGAAGGCGCTGCCCGCGAAGACGCTGCTAAGCTCTTCCCGATCCTCTACAAGGCCTTCGTCGAGAAGGACATGGCCCTGCTCGAAGTCAACCCGCTGATCGTCATGACCAACGGCAATCTGCGCGTTCTCGACGCCAAGGTCTCCTTCGACGGCAACGCGCTGTTCCGTCACGAGGACATCGTTGCGCTGCGCGACACGACCGAGGAAGACGCCAAGGAAATCGAAGCGCACAAGTATGACCTCGCCTATGTCGCCCTCGACGGCAATATCGGCTGCATGGTCAACGGCGCCGGCCTTGCCATGGCCACCATGGACATCATCAAGCTCTACGGCGCCGAGCCGGCGAACTTCCTCGATGTCGGCGGCGGCGCTACCAAGGAAAAGGTCACCGCGGCCTTCAAGATCATCACCGCAGACCCGGCTGTCGAAGGCATCCTGGTCAACATCTTCGGCGGCATCATGAAGTGCGACGTCATCGCCGAAGGCGTGCTCGCAGCCGTCAAGGAAGTCGGTCTGAAGGTTCCGCTCGTCGTCCGCCTCGAAGGCACCAACGTCGAGCTCGGCAAGAAGATCATCAACGAATCCGGTCTCAATGTCATCTCCGCCGATGACCTGGACGATGCCGCCCAGAAGATCGTGAAGGCAGTCAAGGGCTGATCGGGATGGCTGCTTCCTTCGCTCCAACGGCTGCTCATCTCCGCCTCGGTGCCTTTGCAGGCACCTGGGAAGGGGAAGAGCGTGTCGCGGCTTCGGCCTGGACGAAGGAAGGAACGGCAACCGCGCAGCTCACGGCCGAGTGTCTGTTCGGCGGATTTTTCGTCGAACAGCGCTACGTACAGATGCGGGACGGCAGCACATCGTTCGAAGCCCGGAACATTCTCGGCTTCGACGCTGCGGATCAGGCCTACAAGCTTTATCAGTTCGATACGGTGGGCTTCGTGCCCGCCGCGCCGGCCTCCGGCGAATGGATCGACGACAAGCTTGTCCTGACCAAGGTCTCGCCGCGCGGTTCGCAATGCACTCTCTTCCAGTTCGAAAATGAAGACTGCTACCGCATGGGCGTCACTTTCTCGCCCGCCGGCAGCGATACATGGCAGGAGGTCGTCAGCGGCGTCTATCGTCGCGTTGCCTCCGCGTCTTCCAACCTCTCGTAACAAAGGCCTCGCATGTCTATTCTCATCAACAAAGACACCAAGGTTCTGGTTCAGGGCCTGACCGGCAAGACCGGTACCTTCCACACCGAACAGGCGCTTGCCTATCACGGCACGAAGATGGTCGGCGGTATCCACCCCTCCAAGGGTGGTGAAACCTGGACCGGCAAGGACGGCGAAAAGCTGCCGATCTTCAAGTCCGTCGCCGAAGGCAAGGACGCCACCGGCGCCAACGCCTCAGTCATCTACGTTCCGCCGGCCGGCGCTGCTGCTGCGATCCTCGAAGCGATCGAAGCTGAAATCCCGCTGATCGTCTGCATCACGGAAGGCATTCCGGTTGCCGACATGGTCAAGGTCAAGGATCGCCTCCAGAAGTCGAAGTCGCGCTTGATCGGGCCGAACTGCCCGGGCGTGCTCACCCCGAACGAATGCAAGATCGGCATCATGCCGGGCTCCATCTTCAAGAAGGGCTCCGTCGGTGTTCTCTCGCGTTCCGGCACGCTGACCTATGAAGCCGTGTTCCAGACCACCAATGAAGGCCTCGGCCAGACGACGGCTGTCGGCATCGGCGGCGACCCGGTCAAGGGCACCGAATTCATCGACGTCCTGGAAATGTTCCTCGCCGACGACGAAACGAAGTCGATCATCATGATAGGCGAAATCGGCGGTTCGGCTGAAGAAGAAGCCGCGCAGTTCCTCAAGGACGAAGCCAAGAAGGGCCGCAAGAAGCCGATGGTCGGCTTCATCGCCGGCCGCACGGCACCTCCCGGCCGCACCATGGGCCATGCTGGCGCCGTGATTTCCGGCGGCAAGGGCGGCGCGGAAGACAAGATTGCAGCGATGGAAGCGGCAGGCATTCGCGTGTCGCCTTCGCCGGCACGTCTCGGCAAGACGCTTGTGGAAGTCCTGAAGGGCTGATCCTACCTGTAGCAAGACCCGGACGGGTAGCGGCATCCGCACATCCCGTCCGGCTTTTGAATTTGTAAGAGCAGATGTACGGTCCACGGGATCGCAGACGAAATGTGGTCGCCGGATTTCCATAAGCCGGCAAAGTAAACAAGTCGGGAGGCGGACGAGAGCGTCCGCATATCACCATGGCAAGGCAAGAAGCCAACGAGCAATTTCAAATCACCTCGTTCCTGGACGGCGCCAACGCTGCTTATATCGAGCAGCTTTATGCGCGCTACGAGGAAGACCCATCGTCGGTGGCCGACGAGTGGCAGTCGTTCTTCAAGGCACTGGAAGACAGTCCCGACGATGTGAAGAAGGCGGCCAAGGGCGCCTCCTGGCAGCGCAAGAACTGGCCGATCCAGGCAAACGGCGAACTCGTTTCCGCACTCGACGGCAACTGGGGCATCGTCGAGAAGGTCATCGAGACCAAGGTGAAGGCCAAGGCCGAAGCCGCCGGCAAGCCGACCGATACCGCCGACGTCCTGCAGGCGACGCGCGATTCCGTCCGCGCCATCATGATGATCCGCGCCTATCGCATGCGCGGCCACCTGCACGCCAAGCTCGACCCGCTCGGCATCGCTGCCGCCGTGGAAGACTACAAGGAGCTGTCGCCGGAAGCTTATGGCTTCACCGAGGCCGACCTCGACCGTAAGATCTTCATCGACAACGTGCTCGGCCTTGAATATGCAAGCGTGCGCGAGATGATGGAAATCCTCGAGCGCACCTATTGTTCGACGCTCGGCGTCGAATTCATGCATATCTCCAATCCGGAAGAGAAGGCCTGGATTCAGGAACGCATCGAGGGCGTCAACAAGGGCATCAACTTCAGCGCGGACCGCAAAAAGGCGATCCTGCAGAAGGTGATCGAATCCGAAGGCTACGAGCAGTTCCTCGACGTCAAGTTCAAGGGCACCAAGCGTTTCGGCCTCGATGGCGGTGAATCGCTCATCCCGGCGCTGGAGCAGATTCTCAAGAGCGGTAGCCAGCTTGGACTCAAGGAAGCCGTGTTTGGTATGGCCCATCGCGGCCGTCTGAACGTGCTTTCGCAGGTCATGGCCAAGCCGCATCGTGCAATCTTCCACGAGTTCAAGGGCGGCTCCTACGCGCCGGACGAAGTCGAAGGCTCGGGCGACGTCAAGTACCACCTTGGCGCTTCCTCGGACCGCGATTTCGACGGCACCAAGGTGCACGTTTCGCTGACGGCCAATCCGTCGCATCTGGAAATCGTCAACCCTGTCGTCATGGGCAAGGTCCGCGCCAAGCAGGATATGAGCGCCACCCTCTGGGATGGCGATATCATTCCGCTCTCCGAACGCGCCAAGGTCGTGCCGCTGCTGATCCATGGCGATGCCGCTTTCGCCGGTCAGGGCGTCGTGGCTGAAATCCTCGGCCTTTCCGGTCTGCGCGGCCACCGCGTCGCCGGCACGATGCACGTCATCATCAACAACCAGATCGGCTTCACCACCAATCCAGCCTTCTCGCGTTCGTCGCCCTATCCGTCCGACGTTGCCAAGATGATCGAAGCGCCGATCTTCCACGTCAACGGCGACGATCCGGAAGCGGTCGTCTATGCCGCGAAGATCGCGACCGAATTCCGGATGAAGTTCCACAAGCCGGTCGTGATCGACATGTTCTGCTACCGCCGCTACGGCCACAATGAAGGCGACGAGCCGTCCTTCACGCAGCCGAAGATGTACAAGGTCATTCGCGCCCACAAGACGGTGCTGCAGCTCTATTCCGAGCGGCTGGTCGGCGAAGGCGTGTTGACCGAAGGCGAAGTCGAGAAGATGAAGGCCGACTGGCGCGCCCATCTCGAACAGGAGTTCGAGGCTGGCCAATCCTACAAGCCGAACAAGGCCGACTGGCTGGA
Organism: Rhizobium sp. SEMIA4064; assembly: GCF_003025035.1. GTDB lineage: Bacteria > Pseudomonadota > Alphaproteobacteria > Rhizobiales > Rhizobiaceae > Rhizobium > Rhizobium paranaense. The sequence continues at coordinate 106,248 of NZ_PYJN01000022.1, read as the reverse complement.
CGGCGAGTGGTCGGGTTTGCATACGGCCGACAATGCCGACGAGCAGCGTCGCGGCAAGACTGCCGTGCCGATGAAGAGCCTGAAGGATATCGGCCGCAAGCTGTCGGAAATCCCGGCGGGCTTCCATGCGCATCGCACCATCCAGCGCTTCATGGAAAACCGCGCCGGCATGGTCCAGACAGGTGAAGGCATCGACTGGGCAATGGCGGAAGCGCTGGCTTTCGGCTCGCTGGTGGTCGAAGGCCACAAGATCCGCCTGTCCGGTCAGGATTGCGAGCGCGGCACCTTCTCGCAGCGTCATTCGGTTCTCTACGATCAGGAAACCGAAGAGCGCTACATCCCGCTCGCCAACCTGTCGCCGACCCAGGCCCGCTACGAAGTCATCAACTCGATGCTGTCGGAAGAGGCGGTTCTCGGCTTCGAATACGGCTATTCGCTGGCTCGTCCGAATGCGTTGACGCTTTGGGAAGCGCAGTTCGGCGACTTCGCCAACGGTGCGCAGGTCATCTTCGACCAGTTCATCTCGTCGGGCGAACGCAAGTGGCTGCGCATGTCCGGCCTCGTCTGCCTGCTGCCGCACGGCTATGAAGGTCAAGGTCCGGAACACTCCTCGGCCCGTCTCGAGCGTTATCTGCAGCTCTGTGCCGAAGACAACATGCAGGTCGCCAATGTCACCACGCCGGCGAACTACTTCCACATCCTGCGCCGTCAGTTGAAGCGCGATTTCCGCAAGCCGCTCATTCTGATGACGCCGAAGTCGCTGCTGCGTCACAAGCGTGCAGTGTCGAGCCTGGCGGAGATGGCGGGGGAAACCTCGTTCCATCGCCTGCTCTGGGACGATGCGGAGGTCATCAAGGACGGCCCGATCAAGCTGCAGAAGGACAACAAGATCCGTCGCGTCGTCATCTGCTCGGGCAAGGTCTATTACGATCTCCTGGAAGAGCGCGAGAAGCGCGGCATCGACGATATCTACCTGCTGCGTATCGAACAGCTCTATCCGTTCCCGGCCAAGGCGCTCATCAACGAGCTCAGCCGCTTCCGCAATGCGGAGATGGTCTGGTGCCAGGAAGAGCCGAAGAACATGGGCGCATGGTCCTTCATCGATCCTTATCTGGAATGGGTGCTTGCCCATATCGATGCCAAGTACCAGCGGGTTCGCTACACCGGCCGTCCGGCCGCCGCCTCTCCGGCGACGGGCCTGATGTCCAAGCATCTGGCGCAGCTCGCTGCATTCCTTGAGGATGCGCTGGGCGGTTAAAGCGATAGGGGTGCGCGATGGCCTATTTTCATCTGAAACTCATGCCGCCGCGCCCCAGCTTCCCACATGACGCCACAGGGGAGGAGATGGCCGCCATGCAGCAACATGCCGCCTATTGGCGCGAACATGCGGATGCCGGAACGGCTGTAGTCGTCGGTCCGGTTTTCGCGGCCGACGGTGCTTTCGGCATGGCTGTCGTCGACGTGGAAGACGCCGATGCCGCCAAGGCGCTTGGTGATGCCGATCCCGTCCTTCTCGCCGGGCTCGGTTTCCGAATCGAAATCTCGCCAATGCCCTCGATCATTCTCCGGCCATCTGCCGCTGGAAATTCCATCTAAGTTTATAACGACGAAAAATCAGGATCTGAACAATGGCCACTGAAATCCGCGTTCCTACCCTCGGCGAATCCGTCAGCGAGGCGACCGTCGGCACCTGGTTCAAGAAGGTCGGCGATGCCATCAAGGCCGATGAGCCGATTCTCGAGCTGGAAACCGACAAGGTGACGATCGAAGTTCCCGCACCCGCAGCCGGCACGCTGTCCGAAATCGTTGTCCAGGCCGGTGAAACCGTCGGCCTCGGCGCGCTGCTCGGCCAGATCAGCGCCGGCAACGGCGCTGCGGCTGCTCCGGCCCAGGCTGCCGCACCGGCTGCTGCCGCCGCGCCGGCACCCGCTGCTCCGGTTGCCGCATCGGCTTCCGCCATGCCGCCGGCCCCTGCTGCCGCCAAGCTGCTTGCCGAAAGCAATCTCTCCGCCGATCAGGTCGATGGCAGCGGCAAGCGCGGCCAGGTCCTGAAGGGCGATGTCATTGCCGCTGTTGCCAAGGCTGCCTCGGCGCCTGCCGCCGCACCGGCTGCTCCGGTTGCCGCCCGTGCGCCGACCACCGTCGAAGATGCCGGCCGCGAAGAGCGGGTCAAGATGACCCGTCTGCGCCAGACGATCGCCAAGCGCCTCAAGGATGCGCAGAACACCGCCGCCATGCTCACCACCTATAACGAGGTGGACATGAAGGCCGTCATGGACCTGCGCAATAAGTACAAGGACATCTTCGAGAAGAAGCATGGCGTGAAGCTCGGCTTCATGGGCTTCTTCACCAAGGCCGTCACGCACGCCCTGAAGGAACTCCCGGCCGTCAACGCCGAGATCGACGGCACCGACATCATCTACAAGAACTACTGCCACATCGGCGTCGCCGTCGGCACGGACAAGGGTCTCGTGGTTCCGATCGTGCGCGATGCCGACCAGATGTCGATCGCCGAGATCGAGAAGGAAATCGGCCGCCTCGGCAAGGCAGCCCGTGACGGCCAGCTCTCCATGGCTGACATGCAGGGCGGCACCTTCACCATCTCCAACGGTGGTGTCTACGGCTCGTTGATGTCCTCGCCGATCCTGAATGCGCCGCAGTCGGGCATTCTCGGCATGCACAAGATCCAGGAACGTCCGGTCGCCATCGGCGGTCAGGTCGTTATCCGCCCGATGATGTATCTGGCGCTCTCCTACGATCACCGCATCGTCGACGGCAAGGAAGCCGTGACCTTCCTCGTGCGCGTCAAGGAAAGCCTGGAAGATCCGGAACGTCTGGTTCTCGATCTCTAAGGGAGCGCTGGCTCATGTCGAAATGGCCCATGCGGACGATGCGCGGACTCTTGTGCGCCGTCGCCGCGTGGATGCCATTTTCCGCTGTCGCGGATGATTTCGACGTAGTAAAGCTCAGCGGCAATTTCGATCTGGCGTCGCTGAGCGACGCCGATCCCACCGCCCGGTCGATCACCGTCTTCCATATGGGCGATGTCGAACGGACCTCCGGCCGCATTGTCGCCAGCGATCCTCTGGCCAAGCCGAGGGGGAAATAACCATGCCGACAAACCACGCGATGGCGCGATTGGCCCCCGTGCATTGGGCGATAATGGCGTTTACAGCCATTCCTACCCCCGCGCTGGCCGATGAATGCGTGCAGGAAAAAGCAGTCTACGGCGACATGGAGAATGCCTACGAGCTGCGTTTCGAGCCGATCGGTTCCGAGGCGGCGGCCGCCAGCAACAAGTTCAAATTTACTGTGCGCAATACGCCGATCGTGGCGGATGGTGTGGTGATGCGCTCGGATGATCAACTGCGCGCCAACGGCCTGATCATGTTCAACTGCCCGGAAGGCGATGTGACGGGCGCCGATCTGCGTGCCTGCACCGTCTGGCAGGGCATGATCTATGCCTCCGACGTGACGGGCAATATCAGCGTGTTGCCGGCGGAGGGTGCTGGCGCCGCAGCGCGGCTGGTCCTGCCGGCGCTCGGACCTTCGATCCGTGAATCCTCCATCTGGGGCAAAGGCAAAGCGACCGTCGCCCCCTGGGATGTCCTGACCTTGAAAGGATGCGGCGAATGACTGGCAAATCCCCTGTTCTTCTCGTCACCGGCGGCAGCCGCGGCATCGGGGCGGCGGTTTCGATTGCCGCTGCCCGGCAAGGCTGGGCCGTGGCCGTCAATTATGCCTCGAACAAAGCGGCCGCGGACACGGTCGTCACCGCGATCCGCGATGCCGGCGGGGAGGCAATTGTGATTGCTGGCGATGTCGGCTCGCCCGAGGACATCCGGTCGATTTTCTCGGTAGTCGACGGGCATTTCGGCCGGCTGGACGGCCTCGTCAACAATGCCGGCATCGTTGACCGTGTGCAGCGTCTGGATGAGATGACGCCGGAGCGGCTCGACCGGATGTTTCGCATCAACATCACCGGCTCGTTGCTTGCGGCTGCGGAAGCCATCCGCCGCATGTCCACCCGCCATGGCGGCAAGGGAGGCGCGATCGTCAATCTCTCGTCCGTCGCGGCCACGTTGGGCGGCGGCGGACAGTATGTCGATTATGCTGCGTCCAAGGGTGCGATCGATACGTTCACGGTCGGTCTGGCGCGAGAGGTGGCGGCTGAGGGCATAAGGGTGAACGCGGTGCGGCCGGGCATCATCGATACTGAAATTCACGCGGCTGCTGGCCTGCCCGATCGGGCGAGCGCGATCGCACCGCAACTGCCGATGAAGAGGGCGGGGACGGCGGAAGAAGTCGCTGACGCCATCCTCTACCTCTTAGGCCCCCAGGCATCCTATATAACGGGCGCCATCCTCGATGTGAGCGGCGGTCGTTGATCGGAAAGGGCAGTGATCATGCAATATGTGTTGGAATTCCTCGGCCTGATGGCGGTGTTTTCGATTTTCATCGTCGCACCGGGCGCTGATTTCGCTGTCATCCTGCGCCAGAGCATCGTGCATGGCCGCCGCGCGGCCGTCATGACCGGCCTCGGCATGGGCTTCTCGCTGCTCTTCCATATCAGCTACACCATTCTCGGTCTCGGCCTCATCGTTTCGAAATCGCTGATGCTCTTCAGCCTGATCAAATGGGCCGGCGTCCTTTATCTCGCCTATCTCGGCATCAAGTCCTTCCGGGAGCCGGGCTTCAAGGTGAAGGAGATCGAGATCGGCGAGGAGGACCGCAAGCCGGTTTCCATCTGGCGCTGCCTGGCGACGGGTTTCATCACCAACGCGCTCAATCCGAAGCCGGTGCTGTTTTTCCTGTCGCTGTTTTCGACGCTCGTGCATCACGACACGCCGGCGCTGATCCAGTTTTCCTATGGCATCGGCATGGCGACGGCACTCGTCGCCTGGTTTGCCGGCGTCTCCGTCTTCTTTACCGTCAAGCCGGTCCGCGATCGCTTCATCGCCAGCGGCAAATGGTTCAACCGCATCACCGGAGCGGCACTTGTCGGCTTCGGCATCCGCCTCGCATTGGCGCGGGCGGCTGACTAACAGAGTTACAAAACAAGGAAATTAAAACCATGTCCTACGATGTGATCATTATCGGAACCGGCCCTGGCGGCTACGTCTGCGCTATCAAGGCGGCGCAGCTCGGCCTCAAGGTGGCAGTCATCGAAAAGCGCACCACGTTCGGCGGCACCTGCCTCAATGTCGGTTGCATCCCGTCCAAGGCGCTGCTGCATGCCTCCGAAATGTTCCATCATGCCGGCCACGGCATGGACGCGCTCGGCATCGAAGTCGCAGCACCGACGCTCAATCTCTCGAAGATGATGGCGCACAAGGATGCGACGGTGAAGTCGAATGTCGACGGCGTCGCCTTCCTCTTCAAGAAGAACAAGATCGATGCCTTCCAGGGCACCGGTAAGATCGTCGCTGCCGGCAAGGTTTCCGTCACGGCCGATGACGGCAAGGTGACTGAGATCGAAGGCAAGAACATCGTCATCGCCACCGGCTCCGACGTTGCTGGCATTCCGGGCGTGTCCCTCGAAATCGATGAGAAGGTGATCATTTCGTCCACCGGCGGCATCGCGCTCGACAAGGTGCCGGCCAACATGATCGTCGTCGGCGGCGGCGTCATCGGCCTCGAACTCGGCTCGGTCTGGTCGCGCCTCGGCGCCAAGGTCACCGTCGTCGAATATCTCGACACGATTCTCGGCGGCATGGACGGCGAAGTTTCGAAACAGTTCCAGCGTATGCTGGCCAAGCAGGGCGTCGACTTCCATCTCAGTGCGAAGGTCACCGGCGTCGAGAAGGTCGGCAACGGCGCCAAGGTCACCTTCGAGCCGGTCAAGGGCGGCGACAAGGTGGTGCTCGATGCCGATGTCGTGCTGGTGTCGACCGGCCGCAAGCCGTACACGGCCGGTCTCGGCCTGGAAGAGGCGGGCGTTGCCCTCGACGCCAGAGGCCGCGTCGAGATTGATGGCCACTTCAAGACCAATGTCGCCGGCATCTATGCCATCGGCGATGTGGTGAAGGGCCCGATGCTGGCGCACAAGGCGGAAGACGAGGGCGTGGCGCTCGCCGAAATCCTCGCCGGCCAGGCAGGCCACGTGAACTACGACGTCATTCCGAGCGTGGTCTACACGCAGCCGGAAGTCGCCTCCGTCGGCAAGACCGAGGAAGAGCTGAAGGCCGCGGGTATTGCCTACAAGGTCGGCAAATTCCCCTTCACCGCCAACGGCCGCGCCCGCGCGATGCTCGCGACGGATGGCTTCGTCAAGATCCTGGCGGACAAGGAGACCGATCGCGTTCTCGGCGGCCACATCGTCGGCTTCGGCGCTGGCGAAATGATCCACGAGATTGCGGTGCTGATGGAATTCGGCGGCTCGTCGGAAGATCTCGGCCGCACCTGCCATGCGCATCCGACCATGTCGGAAGCCGTGAAGGAAGCCGCCCTCGCGACCTTCTTCAAGCCGATCCATATGTAAATTATAGAGACGTATCCTTTGATGTGAGCGGCGGCGGTGATGACGGCCGCCGTTTCCTTTTGCGGGCTGTCGTGAGCGAATTGCCGCAGCCGTCGTTTGTATGTCTGGCTATACGTTGGCTATGCTACTTTGCAGAGAGTGAAACAGCAGACGACAAAATGCCGACAAAGCCCATAATGGTTAAACCACATATGCCGCATCCCGCATTGCCGGGCGCGGACTGGGCTGATTGTTACGAGCTACAGGTACAGGAATCGGATTTTACGGCAGTCGCTGCAGCGCGCACGATGTTCTGCAATTTTCCTTTTTGGGTGCGGTCGCTGCTGAAGCTGCGCGATACGGTCGTCAGTGTCTTCGGCCTGAAATCTACGGGACATCACTCCCTAAATACGTCGGAGACAATCGGCTTCTTTCCGATCGTCAGCAAATCAGAGAACCAAGTTGTTCTCGGCTTCGACGACAAGCACCTTGATTTCCGTGTCGTAATCGATGTGCGGGATGATGGTCAGGGGCGTCGACTCATCGATATAACGACGCTCGTGAAACGGAAAATCTTGCTCGGCCAGATCTATATCGCTGTGATCACGCCGTTCCATCGGTTGATTGTCGAGACAGTGCTGACTGACTTCGGCAAACGAATGGGCGCGCTCAATTCACCGCCGTTACCGTGAAACCCTGCTTGCGCAGCAACTCGACAAGACCCTGATCGCCCACGAGATGCAGCGCACCGACGGCGATGAAGGTGTTGCCCTTGGCGAGGATGGGTGCGGCGCGCTCCACCATGACCTTGTTGCGGTCGAGGATGATGCGTTGTTCGAAGGCGGCGGTATCATCCTCGGACAAATTCTGGTCCGGCACGATATTCTTCAGCATCGGTATCATCGCGCCGATATTGCCGGCGAGATAGAGGTCGGTCATGGTTTCGTTGACGTCGTTGATCTTATCGCCGAGTTCCAACGTCTGAATGAGTGATTTCAGGTGCAGTTCGATCGGCAGATCGCTCATCGCCTTGGCCTGTTCGGCCAATGTTTCCAGGCCTTTTACTTGCCTCCCGCTAGCGGCCGCATCGCTCGCAAGCTTCTGATCGAGGAACTTCATGCCGGTCGCCTTGCGGCGGACTTCGCAGCTTGTCATTTCGAAGGAACTTGAGATCAACCAGGGTTGCATGTGGGCGACGGCGGCGAGCGGCACGCCGCGCTCCTTGAGGCCCGCTTCCAGCTTGGCATTCTCTTCGGGCGACAGATGCTGGCTGATGGTCGAGCCATCGGTCAGCATGGTCAAAGACGGATTGACGAAGAGCGCTGCCGCCGCTTTTTTATCGTCAAGGATTTCGTCGGATTCGACGACGATCGTATCGGCCGCGGCACTTGCTTCGGCTACACCCTTCGGCATGGTCAGCACGCGCGCGTCGCTGACATGCATGGTGCCGAGCAACCAGGAGGGTTTCAGGTCGGGCTTTTCGATCTTCCAGAAAATGCTTTTGCCGTTCGCCACCTTGTCACCCTCGGCGAGGATCGAGGCATATTTCGCGGGATCGCTTTTCTGCAGTTCAGCCATCAGATCCTTGCCGCCGCAGCTATCGGATGCCGTCTCGTCGGCATGCGCCGGCTGCAAGCTGAGTATGGTTGTGATCAACAGAGCTGCCAGCATCAACGGAAAGGCTGCGGCGAGCCAAAGGAGAAGGTCGCCGATTGCCGGTTTCATCGACCGCATCGTCTTAGGTTCGAGGGCAGAAATCATCTAAACCTTCCGCTGGCAGAGGGCATGACTCGTAAAGCGCGAACGTGGTTTTCGCGAGACATGCGGATACATGCTTCTGCTCTATCCGCCTGAGACGCATATTCCCTTAACGCGAGAGGTTAACGCTTTCTTATGCTCGCGGATGAGCCCGATCATAGACTTCCAGCAGCCGTGATGAATCGACGCCAGTATAGACCTGCGTCGTCGAAAGGCTGGCATGGCCGAGCAATTCCTGGATCGTGCGCAGGTCACCGCCACCTGCGAGCAGATGCGTGGCGAAAGAATGGCGCAGCGCATGCGGCGTTGCCGTGTCCGGCAGCCCGAAGGCGCTGCGCAGCTTCTGCATGCCGCGCTGGATGATGCCCTGCTGCAACTTGCCGCCGCGCGCGCCGCGAAAGAGCGGACTAGCTACGTCGAGATGATAGGGGCAAAGCGCGCGGTATTTTTCCACCGCTTCGACGACGATGGGCAACAGCGGCACCAGCCGGGTCTTGTTGCCCTTGCCGGTGACGCGCAGCGCGGTCGCGCCGGGGCGCACGTCTTCTGGCGTCAAATCCAATGCTTCGGAGATGCGCAGGCCGCAGCCATAGAGCAGGGTCAGCACGGCCGTATCGCGCGCGGCGATCCAAGGCTCGTCGTGCATCTGCGCCTCGTCGCTGACAACGGTGATCGCCTGGGTATCCGACAGTGGCTTCGGCAGCGATTTCGGTTGTTTCGGCGACCGCACCGCTGCCGCGCCGGCCGCATTCACCAGCCCCTTCTTTTCGAGATAGCGCAGCAGCGACCGAAGACCGGCCAGGTTGCGCCCGAGCGAACGCGCGCCGGCGCCATCCTTGCGGCGGGCGGCCAGAAAACCGCGGAAGTCGGCGGGGCGCAACGCATGGATGTCCTTGATCGTCGCCGGGCCGCCGAGATGGCCGGTCAGAAAGGTCAGGAATTGCCGGGTATCGCGCTCGTAGGCATCCAGCGTATGGGCGGAAAGCCGCCGCTCCTCACCGAGCGTTTCCAGCCATCGGCTGCGCTCGGTCATCAACTCAGGATCGGCGATAATCAGCAACTCGTTCAGTGGAAAACCCCTTGAAATTCAAATTCCTTCTGCCACTTTGAAGGAGGGAAGGTTATGGAATCGCTAACATTCCTACTGTGCCGTGCCTCTCCTTTGTGTATGGAAAGATCGCAGTAGAACTTTTCAACTGCGTATAAGCTGTTTCTTAAATCAAAATCGATTTAGGCGGTTATACGCGAGGCGCTTTGTCATGCTTCGATCATATTCGATTGCAATAGAGTATAACCCAACCATTCAGGGCATTTCATGGCACGTCGCGGTTCGATAACTGCACTGGGACAACTTGCAGAAGCGATCGCTTTGGTGTCCCAGGGCCAGCCCGGACATATTGTCGATACGCTGATCGCCGAACGCGGTCAGAAGATCGTTCGCAACCCGCTTTGGCCGTTGATGCGGCCCTTTCTCTACACGCTGCTGCGCTACAACAAGGCGATCGAATTCGCCGACGATATCGCCAATCTGCCGGGTTTCCAGTGCTTCGAATATATGAGCGATCTGCTGCGGCTTGATATCGGGGTGACCTATGCCGAGCGCATCCCGGCTTCCGGCGGCTTCATCCTCGTCAGCAACCACCCGACCGGCATTGCCGATGGTGTCGCCGTTTTCGATCTTCTGAAGACGCGCCGGCCCGATATGATGGTTTTCGCCAATCGCGACGCCGTCCGCGTCAATCCGCGATTCGCCGAGATGATCATTCCGGTCGAATGGCGTGAGGAATATAAGAGCAAGCCGAAGACGCGCGAGACGCTGCAGCTCACCAATCGCGCCGTTGCCGAGGGCAAGGTCACCGTGCTCTTCCCCTCCGGCCGCATCGCCTATTGGGCTAACGGCAAGTTGAACGAGCGGCCATGGAAGACGTCGGCTGTCGGGCTGGCGCGCAAGTATAATCTGCCGATCCTGCCCGTGCATCTGACGGCGCGCAATTCCGGCCTGTTCTATTGGTTCGCCAAATGGTCGACCGAGCTGCGTGACATGACGGTGTTCCATGAACTCCTCAACAAGCGCGATGACCGCTTCGATTTCCTGATCGGCAATCTCATCCCCGTCGAGCATCTGGACGGCGACGTCAACGAAGTGACGAAGGCGCTGGAGAAGCACACGGTGTTCGATCTGGCGGCGGACGGAAACGCGACTTTCACGCCAATCGGTCCTCCGGTTGCGGTCGAGGATACGGCCGCGGTCGTCGCCGAACATTCCGTTTGACGGCTGTCGGCAGTTCATTGAAGCGTCTTTCGGACGATACCTGCCGAACCACTCCCGGGTTTCCTTTTATCGCCGCTCGGGGCATGGTCTGGCGCGATGACTAAAGATTCGTCCGATCTGTTCGGTGCGCTGTTTGAAGCCGCGCCCGCAAACTTGACCATGAGCCGCACGGTCCCGGTTCTGGTGCCGATGCCGGCGCCGAAGCCCTATTCCTATGCGGTGCCGGAAGGCATGGCGGTCGAGCCCGGCTCGGTCGTGCAGGTGCCGCTTGGGCCGAGGCAGGTGATCGGCGTCGTCTGGGACGGCGGTGACGAGGGCGGCGTCGATCCGAAGAAGCTGCGGCCGATCAGCCATGTCTTCGATTGCCCGCCGCTCAACAGGGAGATGCGCGATTTCATCGACTGGGTGGCCGCCTATACGCTGTCACCGCCGGGGCTGGTGGCGCGCATGGCGCTGCGTGCACCCGCAGCCTTCGATCCCGAACCGATGATCGAGGGCTTGCGTTTTATCGGCGGCACGCCGGAGCGGCTGACACCGGCCCGCGCCCGGGTCATGGAGACGGCAAATGACGGCCTGTCATGGACGCGCAGCGGGCTGGCGCATGCTGCCGGGGTTTCGACCAGCGTCATCGACGGGCTGATCACGCAGGGTATTTTCGAAACCGTATTCCTGCCGCCGCCGCCGGTCGTGGCGAGGCCAGATCCGGATTACATCGCCTCGCGGCTCGAAGGCCCGCAGCGCGAAGCGGCCGATGAAATCCTTGCCGAGGTGCGCAAGGGCGAGTTTGCCGTTTCGCTGATTGATGGCGTCACCGGCTCGGGCAAGACCGAGGTCTATTTCGAGGCGATCGCCGAGACGCTGAAGCGCGGCAAGCAGGTGCTGATCCTGCTGCCGGAAATCGCACTGACCGCCAGTTTTCTCGAGCGCTTCCAGGATCGTTTCGGCGCCAAGCCGGCCGAGTGGCATTCGGATCTGGCGCCGCGCATGCGCGAAAAAGTCTGGCGGCAAGCCGTGACCGGTGAGGTGCGCGTTGTGGCCGGCGCGCGCTCGGCGCTGTTCCTGCCCTTCGAAGAGCTGGGCTTGATCATCGTCGATGAAGAGCATGATCCCGCCTACAAGCAGGAGGATCGCGTCTATTACAATGCCCGCGACATGGCGGTCGTGCGTGGCCGGATCGGCGATTTTCCGGTGGTGCTGGTGTCGGCGACACCTTCGGTCGAGAGTCAGGTCAACGGCCAGAGCGGGCGCTACAGCACCATCCATCTGCCGACCCGCTTCGGGGATGCAGCTCTTCCGGACCTGCATCTGATCGACATGCGCCGGCATGCGCCGGAGCGCGGCGGTTTCCTCTCGCCGTTGCTGATCCGGGCGATCGGCAAGACAGTGGAGAAGGGCCAGCAGTCGCTGTTGTTCCTCAACAGGCGCGGCTATGCGCCGTTGACGCTCTGCCGTGTCTGCGGGCACCGCTTCCAATGTCCGCAATGTTCGAGCTGGCTGGTGGAACACCGTTTCCGTGGCCAGATCCAATGCCATCAATGCGGCTATGCCGAACGGACACCCGAGGCCTGCCCGGAATGCGGCACGCTCGACCATCTCGTCGCCTGCGGGCCGGGCGTCGAGCGCATTGCGGAGGAGGTCGAGCGGCATTTTCCCGAAGCGCGGACGATCGTGCTCTCCTCCGATATCATGGGCGGCGTCAAGCGGCTGCGGCTGGAACTTGAGGCTATTGCCAAGGGCGAGGCGGATATCGTCATCGGCACGCAGCTCGTCGCCAAGGGCCATAATTTCCCGCTGATGACGCTGGTCGGCATCGTCGACGCCGATCTCGGCCTTGCCAACGGCGATCCGCGTGCCGCCGAGCGGACATTCCAGCTTCTGTCGCAGGTGACCGGCCGCGCTGGGCGAACCGGCCTCAAGAGCCATGGCTTGTTGCAGACCTATCAGCCGCAGCACCCCGTCATGCAGGCGATCGTCTCCGGCGATGCCAGCGCCTTTTATGAGCGCGAGATTTCGGAGCGCGAAAGAGCCATATTGCCGCCCTTCGGCCGGCTCGCCTCGATCATCGTCTCGGCTGATACTCGGCAGGATGCCGAGACCCATGCACGCGGCATGCGCAACGCGGCGCCGCAGGTGCAGGGCATATCGGTGCTCGGGCCAGCCGAAGCGCCGCTCGCCCTGGTGCGCGGCCGCCACCGCTTCCGCCTGCTCGTGCATGGACGGCGCAACTCGGACATGCAGGGATTCCTGCGCGCTTTGCTGACACAATCTCCGAAGGAGCGCGGCTCCGTGCAGGTGCAACTCGACATCGATCCACAGAGTTTCCTGTAGTTTGGTGAAACGGCGCCTTCCCGGCGTCTTCCCCTGTTTCGCCTGTTCATGCCATAAGTCGGCCTGTTGATATGATTGATTTGGTTTAGGTTGATTTGGGGACGACCGATGGAGCTTTATTTTCCGACAGATCTCGGCGAGCAGCTTGCCTATTGCTCGGCGGCGTTTACGGCGCTCATCGGCTTCCTCGCGATGTTCGCGCCCGGCTACACCTATCGTTTCCTTAAGCTGCAGGTGCGGGAAGGGCGGCCGGAAGCCTATGCCGAGGGGCGTGCGACCGGCGGCTTCTATCTGGGCTTCGGGCTGGTTGCGATTCTGCTCGCCCAGCCGATGGTCTATCTGGCGCTCGGGGCGTCGTTTGCCGTTGCGGCCTTCGGCCGCATTCTCTCGATCATGTCGGATCGCGGAAGCTTTCTTTTGAATATTGCACTTCTGGTTGTGCAAGCGGTTTTGGCGGCTCTACCGCTTCTTTATGGCTTGGGCTATATTTGAGCGAAAATGCTCTCGCTTCGGCTGCTAATGCCTGCGCTATCCCCATAGTTTTGAATTTTTGCCACCATAAATTCACCCGAATAGCGTATTCGGCGATTACGCGTGTTGCGAGTCTCAATATCCTATGTTAGACGAACCCCGAATTTCGGATGAGGTAGGGGGAAGCTCCTGCTGATTTCTGGGGGAAATCAAAACGAATTCAAGAACATGTGACTTCCGTCTCTCGGAAGCCGGATTCTTGGGTTGAAATCAGGGAATTTTGTGCCCGTGGCAGACACATCCCAGCATATTTCTGGTGTTGCAGAACGATATGCCTCGTCATTGTTCGAGCTGGCCCTCGAGGAGGGTGCCGTCCCGGCCGTGACCGCCGATCTCGATCGGTTCCAAGCCATGCTGGACGACAGCGATGATCTGAAGCGTTTCGTCTCGAGCCCGGTCTTTTCGGCTGAAGAGCAGGTCGGTGCCGTGCAGGCGCTGGCGACCAAGGCCGGCTTCGGCAATTACGTCACCAATTTCCTCAAGGTCGTGGCAGGCAACCGGCGCCTTTTTGCGCTGCCGGGCATGATCAAGGCTTTCCGTATTATTGCCGCGCAGCATCGCGGTGAAGTTTCCGCCGAGATCACCTCGGCGCATGCGCTGACCCCGGCGCAGGAAGATGAATTGAAGGCGGCGCTGAAGGGCGTCACCGGCAAGGATGTGGCGATCGCCGTCACCGTCGATCCGTCGATTCTCGGTGGCCTGATCGTCAAGGTCGGCTCCCGCCAGATCGATACGTCCCTTCGCACCAAACTCTCCACCCTTAAGCTTGCATTGAAAGAGGTCGGCTGATGGATATCCGCGCCGCGGAAATTTCCGCAATTCTGAAAGATCAGATCAAAAACTTCGGCAAGGAAGCTGAAGTCTCCGAAGTCGGCCAGGTTCTCTCCGTCGGTGACGGTATCGCCCGCGTCTACGGTCTGGACAACGTTCAGGCCGGCGAAATGGTCGAATTCCCCGGCGGCATCCGCGGCATGGCGCTGAACCTCGAATCCGACAACGTCGGCGTGGTTATCTTCGGTTCCGACCGTGACATCAAAGAAGGCGACACCGTCAAGCGCACCGGCGCGATCGTTGATGTTCCGGTTGGTCCGGAACTTCTCGGCCGCGTTGTCGACGCGCTCGGCAACCCCATCGACGGCAAGGGCCCGATCAACGCGACCCGCCGCGCTCGCGTCGACGTCAAGGCTCCAGGCATCATTCCGCGCAAGTCGGTTCATGAGCCGATGTCGACCGGCCTGAAGGCTATCGACGCTCTGATCCCGGTCGGCCGCGGCCAGCGCGAGCTTGTCATCGGCGACCGCCAGACCGGCAAGACCGCCATCATTCTCGACACGATCTTGAATCAGAAGGCCATCCACGATGCCGGTCCGGACAGCGAAAAGCTGTACTGCGTCTACGTCGCTATCGGCCAGAAGCGTTCGACCGTCGCTCAGTTCGTCAAGGTGCTCGAAGAGCGCGGTGCGCTGAAGTACTCGATCATCGTTGCCGCAACGGCCTCCGATCCGGCCCCGATGCAGTACCTGGCGCCGTTCGCCGGTTGCGCCATGGGCGAATATTTCCGTGACAACGGCATGCATGCCCTGATCGGCTATGACGACCTGTCGAAGCAGGCCGTTTCCTATCGTCAGATGTCGCTGCTGCTGCGCCGCCCGCCGGGCCGCGAAGCCTATCCGGGCGACGTTTTCTACCTGCACTCGCGCCTCCTCGAGCGCGCTGCCAAGATGAACGATGAACAGGGCGCCGGTTCGCTGACTGCTCTGCCGGTCATCGAAACGCAGGGTAACGACGTTTCGGCGTTCATTCCGACCAACGTGATTTCGATCACCGACGGCCAGATCTTCCTCGAAACCGACCTGTTCTACCAGGGTATTCGTCCGGCCGTTAACGTCGGTCTGTCGGTTTCGCGCGTCGGTTCGTCCGCACAGATCAAGGCGATGAAGCAGGTTGCCGGCTCGATTAAGGGCGAACTCGCCCAGTATCGCGAAATGGCCGCCTTCGCTCAGTTCGGTTCGGACCTCGATGCCGCAACGCAGCGCCTGCTGAACCGCGGCGCCCGTCTGACCGAGCTCCTGAAGCAGCCGCAGTTCGCGCCGCTGAAGACGGAAGAGCAGGTCGCGGTGATCTTTGCCGGCGTCAATGGCTATCTCGACAAGATCGCAGTTGCGCAGATCGGCAAGTTCGAGCAGGGCCTGCTTTCCTACCTGCGGTCGGAAGGCAAGGACATCCTCGACGCGATCCGCACCGAAAAGGCCATCAGCGACGCGACCAAGGGCAAGCTCATCGCTGCTCTCGACAGCTACGCCAA
The DNA here is from genome assembly GCF_003025035.1 of Rhizobium sp. SEMIA4064. Classification (GTDB taxonomy): domain Bacteria; phylum Pseudomonadota; class Alphaproteobacteria; order Rhizobiales; family Rhizobiaceae; genus Rhizobium; species Rhizobium paranaense. The sequence goes on along the minus strand of NZ_PYJN01000022.1, from coordinate 90,594 downwards.
GTCTTTCGCCTGATCGGGCCTCACTTCTAGGACGGATACCGGATGCCTTCACTTAAGGATCTGAAAAACCGGATCGCCTCCGTCAAGGCGACGCAGAAGATCACCAAGGCGATGAAAATGGTCGCCGCGGCGAAGCTTCGGCGCGCCCAGGAGGCGGCGGAGGCCGCACGGCCCTATTCACAGCGCATGAGCGCCGTTCTCGCCAACATCACGGCTGCTGTCAGCGACGCTGACGGCGCGCCGCCGCTGATGACTGGCACCGGCAAGAGCGATGTACATTTGCTCGTCGTCTGCTCGGCTGAACGCGGCCTTTGCGGCGGTTTCAACTCGCAGATCGCGCGTTTTGCCCGCGATCATGTCCGCAAGCTGATCGCCGAAGGCAAGACCGTGAAGATCTTCACGGTTGGCAAGAAGGGCTACGACATTCTGCGTCGTGAGTTCTCTTCGCTGATCGTCGAGCGCAAGGAACTGCGCGACGTCAAGCGCATTGGCTTCGACAATGCCGATGCCATCGGCAAGCGCGTCATCGAGATGTTCGAAGGCGGCGAGTTCGACGTCTGCACGCTGTTCTATTCCGAGTTCAAGTCGGTCATCAGCCAGGTGCCGACGGCGCAGCAGCTCATTCCGGCTTCGGCCCCGGCTGTTGTCGAAGAAGATACCGCTCATAAGGGCGCCATTTACGAATACGAGCCGGATGCGGCTTCGATCCTCGCGGACCTGATCCCGCGCAATATCTCCGTTCAGATCTTCCGCGCGTTGCTCGAAAACGTCGCCGGCGAGATGGGCGCCAAGATGAGCGCGATGGACAATGCGACGCGCAATGCTGGTGAGATGATCAACAAGCTGACGCTGAACTACAACCGTCAGCGCCAGGCACAGATCACCAAGGAACTGATTGAAATCATTTCGGGCGCGGAAGCGCTCTGAGGTTAGGGAAAGAGGGTAAGAATATGGCTGACGCAGCTATGGCCGCAGTTTCGGTCGGCAAGGTTACGCAGGTTATCGGCGCCGTCGTGGACGTTTCTTTCGATGGCGATCTGCCGAAGATCCTGAATGCTCTCGAAACCGACAACAACGGCAACCGCCTTGTTCTGGAAGTCGCACAGCACCTGGGTGAAAACTCGGTCCGCACGATCGCCATGGACTCGACCGAAGGTCTGGTTCGTGGTCAGTCCGTTTCCGACACCGGCGCGCCGATCTCGGTTCCGGTTGGCCACGAAACGCTCGGCCGTATCATGAACGTCATCGGTGAGCCGGTCGACGAAGCCGGTCCGCTGAACACCACTCGTAAGCGCGCCATCCACCAGGACGCTCCGTCTTACGTCGAGCAGTCCACGGAAGGCCAGATCCTGGTTACCGGCATCAAGGTCGTCGACCTGCTCGCTCCTTACGCAAAGGGCGGCAAGATCGGCCTGTTCGGCGGCGCCGGCGTCGGCAAGACCGTTCTCATCATGGAGCTGATCAACAACGTCGCCAAGGCGCACGGTGGTTACTCGGTCTTTGCAGGCGTGGGTGAACGTACCCGCGAAGGCAACGACCTTTACCACGAAATGATCGAATCGGGCGTCAACAAGCATGGCGGCGGCGAAGGCTCCAAGGCTGCGCTCGTCTATGGCCAGATGAACGAACCGCCGGGTGCCCGCGCTCGCGTCGCTCTGACCGGTCTGACCGTTGCTGAAAACTTCCGCGATGAAGGCCAGGACGTTCTGTTCTTCGTCGACAACATCTTCCGCTTCACGCAGGCTGGTTCGGAAGTGTCGGCTCTGCTCGGCCGTATTCCTTCGGCCGTGGGCTATCAGCCGACGCTCGCAACCGACATGGGCCAGATGCAGGAACGCATCACCACGACGACGACGGGCTCGATCACCTCGGTTCAGGCCATTTACGTTCCGGCCGACGACTTGACCGACCCGGCACCGGCAACCTCGTTCGCCCACCTGGACGCAACGACGGTTCTGTCGCGCTCGATCGCTGAAAAGGGTATCTACCCGGCTGTCGACCCGCTCGACTCCACCTCGCGCATGCTCGACCCGATGGTCGTCGGCGAAGAGCACTACGAAATTGCTCGTAAGGTTCAGTCGACGCTGCAGCGCTACAAGGCCCTGCAGGACATCATCGCCATCCTCGGCATGGACGAACTCTCCGAAGACGACAAGCTGGCTGTTGCCCGCGCCCGCAAGATCGAGCGCTTCCTGTCGCAGCCGTTCTTCGTTGCCGAAGTCTTCACCGGTTCGCCGGGCAAGCTCGTTGCGCTCGAAGACACGATCAAGGGCTTCAAGGGCCTCGTCAACGGCGAATACGACCATCTGCCGGAAGCTGCTTTCTACATGGTTGGCTCGATCGAAGAAGCGATCGAAAAGGCCAAGAAGCTGGCTGCCTAATAGAGCCGATCGAACGGCGCGCGAAGTTTCGTGCGCCGTTGCCTTGAAATAAAGACAATCGAGAAGTGACCGGTCATGCCTGACAATTTCAATTTCGAACTGGTGTCTCCGGAGCGTCTGCTCCTGTCGGAGCAGGTTGTTGATGTCGTCATTCCCGCCAGCGAAGGCGAAATGACCGTCATGGCTCATCATGCTCCGACGATGACGACGATCAAGCCGGGCGTCGTCAAGGTGCATGCAGCATCGGGTAAGAAGCAGGACTACGTCGTGTTCGGCGGCTTCGCCGACATCCTGCCGACCGGCTGCACGCTGCTTGCGGAATCCGCAATTCCGGTCGAAGACCTGAGACAGGACGAGTTGACGCGTCGTATCGATCTCGCCAGGGCAGAACTCGAAGATGCCGAACATCACGAGCACAAGTCGCGCCTTGAGCATTACATCATGGAAATGACGCGGCTGCGCGGCGCAATCGGGCAAGATTGATCCGGTACCTAGTCTTAGGTTTCGAATGAGAGCGGCCTTTCGGGGCCGCTTTTTTGTTGCGCGGCTTGGTCTCTATCAGCCCTGATAGCCGCCCAGCAGATGCCGATGCAACTGACCCGCTTCCGGCGAGAGGGCGCGGAAGCGCGGTGCGCCGAGATAATAACCGAAGCCGCTTTCGACCCGGTCATTGCCGATCGTAACCAGTGCGCCAGAGCGCAGGTGCTCTTCGATAAGCCCGAGGCTGCCGAGCGCGATGCCTTCGCCGCGCAAGGCCGCCTCGACCGCCATGATATAGGTGGAGAAAGACAGCCGCGGTCGCGGCAGTTTGCCCTTCGGTGGATTGCCGATACGACCGAACCATTGGCGGAAGCTGATCCAGTGGGCGTTGAAACGCTCGTAGTCGATCAGATCCAACGCGGCGATATCGGCCGATGTCAACGCCTGCGGCTCCAGACCGCGACTGGCCAGATAATCCGGCGAGGCAATCGGCACCAGCACTTCCTTCATCAGCAGCGTCAGGTTCCAGCGCGGATGCTCACCAGTGGAATAGAGAATGACGAGGTCATTGGTCTCCGAGGCAAGTTCCGAGGGTGAGTCCGTCGTCAGCAGGCGGACGGAAATGCCGGGGCTCTCCTTGCCGAAATCCTTGAGCCGCTGTCCGAGCCAGAGATGCGAGACAGAACCGCTGGCGGCGATCGAAATGATCTCGCCCGTGCCTGCGCGGAAAGGCTCCAGGCTCTCTTCAAGATATTCGAGTGTCGCCCGCACGCGCTGGAACAGTCGCTCGCCATCCGGCGTCAGCGCCAGGTTGCGGCCGCGCCGGGTAAAGAGCGCGGCGCCCAGGTGATCCTCCAATCCCTTGATGCGCCGGCTGACGGCCGCCTGGGTAATGTTCAACTCGCGGCCGGCGCGGGAAAAGTTCATGGCGCGGGCTGCGGCGTCGAACACGCGGAAGGCCTCCAGCGGTATCTTTTCGAGCATCACTCCTCCATAACTTCAGATCATCAATATTCCCGATAAATGGCCAGATTTGAAGAGCTGAAATTGTGATGCAGGATTACGGCATCGTTTCAGCCGTTTCCCAAGGGGATTCTTCGTGTTCTTCTCCCTCTCCGCCATTCCGGACATTCGTTTCGGCGAAGGCGCCCTCTCCGGCCTTCCGGCCGCCATCAAATCCTTCGACGGCGTTGGTGCTGTTCTGCTTGTGGTCGACGCCTTCCTGGCGCAATCGGGCCTTGCCGCCGAGATCAGCGGCGAGCTTGCCGAAGCGGGTGTGAAGACGCAGGTTTTTTCCGCTTTTGCTGGCGAGCCGAAGCTTGCGCATCTGCATGCGGCGATCAAGCTGGGGCAGGGCGCCGACATGGTGATCGGCGTCGGTGGCGGCTCGGCGCTGGATATCGCCAAGATCGTCGCCTGTTGCGCAGCGTCGGGAGAAGACCCGATGTTTTATGCGCTTGCGGCCAACCCCCTCCCGAAGAACCCGCTGAAGAAGATCATGGTGCCGACGACAGCCGGCACTGGCTCGGAGACCTCGGCCACCAATATCTTCGCCGGTCCGGAAGGCAAGAAGCTCTGGATCTGGGGATCGGAGAGCAAGGCCGATCTCGTCATCCTCGATCCGACGCTGACGACCACGCTGCCGGCCAATCTCACCGCCTGGTGCGGCCTTGACGCCTTCATCCATGCTTTCGAGGCGGCGACGAACCGGAACACGCATCGCGGTGCGCAGCTCTACGCCCATCAGGCGCTGCGGCTAATCATCGGCGCTCTGGAAACGGCGGTGAAGGAGCCCGGTAATATAGAGGCGCGGGGCGACGTGCTGCTCGGTTCCTGCCTTGCCGGCATCGCCATTGACAATTGCGGCACGGCGATCGCCCACAATATCAGCCATGCGCTGGCGGGGCTTGCGCCGGTTCACCATGGGCTCGCAACCGCTCTCGGCTTTGAAGTAACGCTGCCCTGGCTGGTGGAGGCGGATACGGGCGAGCTCAATGCCGCCGCGAGAGCCTGTGGGCTCAAAAGTGCGGCGGCTCTACCTGCCTTCGTTTCCGATTGGATGGACCGCTGCGGCATCGTCCGCGCCCTGCCGGCGGCGTTCATGCCCTTCGCCGCAACCGATCTCGCGCGGGAAATGCGCGCTCCGGAAAACCAGCCGATGCGGCGCTCGACCGTCCGCGATGTGACGGATGCCGATATCGACCGATTCGCCGCTGCCGTCATGGCGCTGCCGAAAGGAATTTGAGATGAGCAAGACCTACACACGCGAGTATTGGGAAGGCGTTTTGTCCGGCCTTAAGCTCGAAGGGAGGCATTTCATCGATGGCGCCTATCGTCCCTCCTCGTCCGGCACGACTTTCACCCGCATCCGACCGATGGATGGCAGAGCAGGGCCGGAATTGGCGCGCGGCAACGCCGCTGATGTCGACGCGGCCGTGGCTGCTGCCCGTGCGACTTTCGAAAGCGGCATCTGGCGCAAAAAGGACCCTATGGCAAAGAAGAGGATCATGCTTCGCTGGGCCGAACTGATCCGCGCCCATGGCGAAGAACTCGCCATGCTCGAAACGCTGGATGTCGGCAAACCGGTCATGGCGTCGCTGACGGTCGATGTCCGCCTTTGCGCCGATGGCATTCAATTCTACGGCGAGATGATCGACAAGATGTATGACGAGATCGCGCCGACCGGGCCGAATGCGCGCGCTTTGGTGCGCAAGGTGCCGATCGGCGTCGTCGGGGCGATTACGCCGTGGAACTATCCGATGATCATCGATGCCTGGAAGCTCGGGCCAGCGATTGCCGCAGGTAATTCCGTGCTGCTGAAGCCGGCCGAACAATCCTCGCTCTCGGCCCTCCGCCTGGCTGAACTTGCTTCTGAAGCAGGCCTGCCCGCCGGCGTCTTCAATGTCGTCACCGGTTATGGCGAAGAGACCGGCAAACCGCTGGCGCTGCACATGGATGTCGACATGATCGCCTTCACCGGCTCGACCGAGGTCGGAAAGCTGATCATGGGGTATGCAGCGCAGTCGAACGTCAAGCGCGTAGCGCTGGAACTCGGCGGCAAGTCGCCGCTGGTCGTTTTCGAAGATGCCGATCTCGATGCGGCGGCGAGCGCGGCCGCCTGGGGCTGCTTCTACAATTCCGGCGAGACCTGCCACGCCTCGACGCGGCTGATCGTGCAGCGCTCGGTCCAGGAGAAGCTGATTGCGAAGATCGAGGCGGTGACGCGGTCCGATATTACGCTCAAACACCCGCTTGATCCGTCCGCGCAGATCGGCGCGCTGATCGAGGAGGAGCACATGAACAAGGTGCTCTCTATGATCGCTGCTGGTGAGAAGGAAGGCGCTCGACGTGCTTTCGGCGCAGAGCGGGTGCTGAGCGAGACCGGCGGTTACTATGTCTCGCCCGGCGTCTTCGTCGACATGACCAACGATATGAGCCTGGCGCGGCAGGAGATTTTTGGGCCGGTGCTTGCCGCCATTCCCTTCGACACCGAGGAGGAAGCGCTCAAGATCGCCAACGATACGATCTATGGCCTTGCCGGCGCCGTCTTCACCAAAGACATGGACCGCGCCCACCGCTTTTCCGAGGCGATCCATGCGGGCACCGTGTGGATCAACACCTACGATATGTCGAATTTCGCGACACCTTTCGGCGGCTTCAAGCAATCCGGTTTCGGCCGTGACCGTTCAGTGCATGCGATCGACAAATATTGCGATTACAAGACCATCTGGCAGCAGTTCGGCTGAGGTTTGCGGGGAGGCACGACCATGAGCAAGATCGTTTCCATAGAGATCACCCATCACCGCCTGCCGCTCGATCCGCCGTTCAAGGCGAGCTGGGATGGCAGGCCACGCCGGCATTTCGATGCGACGATCGTCCGCGTGCGGGATGACGAGGGCCGCGAGGGTATCGGGTCCGGCGATCTCATGAAGGGTTTCGAGGGGCACGAGGATCTGTTCATCGGCCAGGACCCGCGGCATCTGGAGCGTCACTACGAGGTCCTGTCGCATATCAATTTCCATTATGGCCGCTGCTGGCCGATGGACCTGGCGCTGTGGGATCTTTCCGGCAAAATCACCGGCGAACCCGTCTGGCGGATGCTTGGCGGCCGCGCCAGCCGCGTGCGGCTCTATGCTTCCTCCGGCGTATTGCGCGAGCCGGCCGCGTTGGCTGAGCAGGCGGAGCGTTATCTCGAAGAGGGCTTTCCCGCGATGAAGGTGCGCTTCTCTTCATCCGCAGGTGGGCGCGGCGGTTGGCTAGATGATGTGAAGGCTCTGGAGGCAATCCGCGCGCGCGTCGGCACCAAGCTGGAGTTGATGGTGGACTGCAACCAGGGTTGGCGCATGCCCTGGGATACGACATTGCCCTGGACCTTCAAGGACGCGTTGGCGGTTGCGAAAGAGCTGGAGCGGCTCGGCATCTATTGGATGGAGGAGCCGCTGCACCGTTCGGACCGCAAGGGCATGAAGGAGCTGAAGCAGGCGACGTCGGTACGCATCGCCGGCGGCGAGATGACGCGAGAGCTCTATGAGTTCCGAGACATTATCGAAGACCGTGCCTTCGATGTCGTCCAGCCGGATGTGGCGCTGGTCGGCGGCATCACCGGCTGCCGGCGGGTGGCTTACCAGGCGCGGGAGGCGGGTGTTCAATTTACGCCGCACTCATGGACGAATGGTATCGGTGTGCTGGCCAATGCGCATTTGACGGCGGGTGTCGGTGATGCGCCCTGGCTCGAATATCCCTATGACAATCCGGAGTGGAGCGAGGCCCGTCGTGACTATCCGATGGCGATGCCGCTCAAGCACGATCAGGGTTGGCTGGATTTGGGGCTATCTCCCGGCCTCGGCGTCGTTCTCGATGAAGAGCGCCTGAAGGTCACCCGCATCTGACATGATACTCGGCCTCTCCCCGGCTGGGTTTCGTTTCCCACCTTATCTGCCGCCCAATGGTTTCCCTTGGACGGCCTTTTTCTCGGATGTTGGTGCCGTGCGTGCCGTCTGCTCGCGCGTGCGGGCCCAACGAATGACCGGGCGTTCCAGGAGAAAATAGCTGGCAGTCCCGATCGTGAAGATGATGACGATTGCGACGAGGCTCGATGTGATCCATCCGCCGAGCACGTCATTTGAGCCAATGCCGAAGCTCCAGGGGAAGAGCGTGGTCATCAGCGTCAGCACGATATCCTGCCAGATATAGACGCCGAAGGAGACGGTGGCGACATAACGGATGATGGGGTTGTCGAGCAGCTTTGCCAACAACAGCGATTGCGGAAGCGTGGTAAGCGCAATAGCGACTCCCAGGGGAAGTAGCGGGAATTGATAGGGGATGCCAAGCCAGGCATAGCCTTCCGCTGCACCGCCGATGGACTGCGGCAACTGCCATGCGCCCATAACAATCGCGAGCGCTCCAATGACATCGTAGATCGCCGAGCGGCGAGCCGGGATGATGGTCTGGATTCCGGCTGCCAGCGCCCCGATCGCGAATATCGCGAAGAAGCCGATGGGGTTGTAGCGCGGCATCCATTCCTTGGCGCCGCCCTCGAAGCCGTATTCCCATCCCCGCCCGACGCTGTCCGTCGGGAGATAGGTCACTACCAGCCAGTGGCCGAGCAGCGAGGCGGCGATAAAGCCGATCCAGAACAGGCGGCTGACGAGAGGGGAGCGCGATCTCGGCTTCGCATAGAACGGCAGCAGGAAGCCGATCGGCAACAGAACGTAGCAGGTCGTCTCAAAGGGGATCGACCATAGTGGCCCGTCACCCTGCACTGGAAAAAAGGTGCGCCAATGCCATTGGCTCATCAGAAAGAAGCCAGCGATGTAGCGGCCTATCAGCTCCCCATCGAGCGGAAACCCATAGACCGTGAAGCTGAGCACGAAGCCGACCGTCAGGGCAAACCAGAAGCCCGGCAGGATGCGCGCAGCACGACGCATGGTGTAGATCTTCAATGAAGGCAGTGGTTGGGCTTTATCCAGCGCCAGCCAGAAGGGACGCGAGAGAAGAAAGCCACTGAGCACGAAGAAGACCGAGACGCCGTGATTGCCGAAGCGCGCCAGCATGAAGGTCAGGTCCAAACCGGGCGGGATTTTGTAGAAGTTCATTCGAAGCGCGAGATGGTGAGCAAGCACCATCAGACATGCGACGGCGCGCATGAAATCCGCTCCTCCCAGACGTTTCTCGTTCTCCATCCCTGTACCGCCGAAACTGCCTTGCTATTGGGTTAGGTCATCGAGGCGACTTCGGCAAGTGCAGCTTTCCGGCAAGGTAAACTTCTGGGTGCACAACAGACGCCCGAACCTGGGGATGCCAGATCCGGGCGTCGAGCCGGTCTTCCGTACCTGCCAGAAACGAAAGACCGGATTCGGATATTGTTGAAGACGATCAAGCGGCGACGGAGCGATAGGGGCGCGTTGCCCGGGCTGGCTTCAATGCCGCGCTCCACCAATTCAGCCGCGCCATCATTTGCACCAGCGCCTGACGGGCTTCGATCGGGTTTTCGAGGGAGCCATCCTCGGCGAACCGGCCCCAGGGATTGGCGAAACTGACGGTATCGCGCACCGTGACGGCATGCAGCTCGGCAAAGACCAGCCGCAACTGTTCAACGGCGCGAAGCCCGCCGGAAATGCCGCCATAGGAGACGAAAGCAACCGGCTTGCCCTGCCATGGCTCGTAAACGAGATCGAGCACGAATTTCAGCGCGGCCGTGAAGCTATGATTGTATTCCGGTGTGACGACGATGAAGGCATCCGCCTCGGAGAGCCGCTCGGCGAGGTCCGCGACGGCCGGATGCTCCTTGTCGTGGTGGACCGGCAGGCCGAATTCCAATGGATCGATAATGTCGAGATCGATCAATGGATAGTTCGCCAGCTCACGGACGACCCAATTGACCACGCGGTCACATAGTCGGCCCTTGCGGGTGCTGCCGTAGAGAATTGCCAGCCGGGTTGGTTCTGTCATGCATTGCTCCTGCTTTACGCGCTTCGGAGCAGGAGCTATAGAACCTCAAGTAAAGTTGAGGTCAAGGGCTCATTATGGGAAAAATCGAATCCGATCAATTTTCCAAATTATTGACGGTGGGCGAGGTGGCAGCGCGCAGCGGCATTGCGGTTTCGGCGCTGCATTTCTACGAGGCAAAGGGACTGATCGAGAGCCATCGCAGCAGCGGCAATCAGCGGCGCTACGCCCGCGAGGTCTTGCGCCGGGTGGCGGTCATCAAGGTAGCGCAGCGCGTCGGCATTCAGCTTGCCGAGATTCAGGCGGCACTTGATACGCTGCCGCAAAGCCGGACGCCGACAGGGGCCGATTGGCGGGCGCTTTCGGCGCAGTGGAAGGATGATCTCGATAACAGGATCAGGCGGCTGCAGGGCCTGCGCGATAAGCTCGACGGCTGCATCGGCTGCGGCTGTCTCTCAATGCAGAGCTGCCCCCTGCGTAATCCGTTGGATGAATTGGCAAAAGAGGGGCCTGGGCCGCGTCTGCTGGATCCATAGCCGCCGCGCCCAATGGCGCTTGGCCAATCCCGAAGCACTTGCTGGGAATTCGGCTGGAGCCTTCGCCTACTCAAGCATGAACGCGTGTGCCGGCCATGTAATCGTCCAGCGCGGCGGCTTCGTCCTTCGAGAGATAGAGGCCCTTCTTCGAACGGCGCCAAAGGACGTCGGCGGCGGTATAGGCCCATTCATGTGCCATGAGATAGCGGACTTCCGCCTCGTAGAGATCGCTGCCGAAGCTGCGGCCGAGATCGGCCGTGGTCTTTGCCTCTCCAAGGAGCATGGCGGCGCGGGTGCCATACCGGCGCACGAGCCGGCGGGCATGCGGATCGGCGAGGAAGGGGTAGCGTCCCTTCAGCTTCGCAACTTCAGCCTCATAGCCACGAACCGGGAAGTCGCCGCCCGGCAGAGAGCTCTTGGCCGTCCACGGCGTACCCTTGAGGCCGATAACCTCGCCGATCTTTTCCAGCGCATGTTCGCTTAAGCGACGATAGGTGGTGAGCTTGCCGCCGAAGACGTTGAGCAATGGCGGCTGACCTTCGGCACCTTCGACCTTCAGCACATAATCGCGCGTCGCTTCCTGCGCCTTGGAGGCGCCGTCGTCATAGAGCGGACGTACGGCGGAATAGGTCCAGACGATATCCTCGCGGCGGACCGGCTCCTTGAAATATTCGCTGGCAGCGTTGCAGAGATAGGTCGTTTCCTCGTCGGAAATCTTCACGTCCTTGGGATCATCCTTGTAGTCGCGGTCCGTCGTGCCGATCAGGGTGAAATCCTGTTCGTAGGGGATCGCGAAGATGATGCGGTTATCCGGATTCTGGAAGAAATAGGCGCGGGGATCGTCAAACTTCTTGCGGACGATAATATGGCTGCCCTGCACGAGACGGACATTGTGCACCTGGTTCTTGCCAAACGCGTCGGACAGAACATGATCGACCCAGGGACCGGCGGCGTTGACCAGCATGCGCGACTGGAAGGCGCGTTTTTCGCCGGTGACGGTGTCCTGCGTTTCGATCGTCCAGGCAGCACCTTCACGGCGGGCGGAGGTTACCTTCGTCCGCGGCATGATCGTTGCGCCGCGATCGGCCGCGTCGCGGGCGTTGAGCACGACCATGCGCGCATCGTCCACCCATCCGTCGGAATATTCGAAAGCCTTGGTGAACAGCGCCTTCAGTGGTTTTCCCGCCGGGTCCCTCTTCATGTCGAGCGTCGCGGTGGCAGGCAGCAGCTTGCGGCCGCCGAGGTGATCATAGAGGAAGAGGCCAAGGCGGATGAGCCAAGCCGGGCGGATGCCGCCCTTGTGATAGGGCAATACGAAACGCATCGGCCAGATGATGTGCGGCGCCATCGCCCAGAGCACTTCACGCTCCATCAGCGACTCGCGCACAAGGCGGAATTCGTAATGTTCGAGATAGCGCAGGCCGCCATGGATGAGCTTGGTGGCTCCGGACGATGTGCCGGAGGCGAAATCATTCATTTCCGCAAGAGCCACCTTGTAGCCGCGCCCGGCTGCGTCACGAGCGATGCCGCAGCCGTTGATGCCGCCGCCGATAACGAAAATGTCGTAAATCTGCTCGCTCACCCGCCCCTCCGAAAAGGTCTGCCATTTTGAGAAATGGAAAATTCGAAAATTGATTCATCTAAAACGAAATCAATCCGAATGTCAAACGAACGTTTCGTGACGAAAGCGATGAGACGATCAATTCTGGCGGCGTGAGGTTTCCACCAGGCGAACGCCATGTTCGGCCGCGGCGGCGCGGACGGACTCGACACGACATTCGTCGGTAACGAACGTGTGGACTTGCGAGAGATGGCCGATGCGCACCGGGGCGGTGCGTTCGAACTTGGTGCTGTCGGCCACCAGGATGACATGGCGAGCATTGGCGATGATCGCCTGCGCCACTTTCACTTCGCGGAAATCGAAATCCAGAAGTGCGCCATCGGCATCGACGGCCGAGGTGCCGATGACGGCGTAATCCACCTTGAATTGCTTAATGAAGTCGACCGCCGCCTCCCCGACAATGCCGCCGTCCGAGCCGCGCACGACGCCGCCGGCGATGACCACCTCGATCGAGGGGAAGATGCGTAACTTATTGGCGACGTTGATATTATTGGTGATGACCATCAGTTCGTGATGGCCGAGAAGGGCCTCGCCGACCGCTTCCGTGGTGGTGCCGATATTGATGAAAAGAGAGGTATTGTTGGGGATCAGGCCGGCGGCGGCGCGGCCGATCGCCTGCTTTTCGGGGGCGGCGATGGAGCGGCGCGCTTCGTATTTGACGTTTTCCGTGCCGCCTGGAAAGAGCGCACCGCCATGGACGCGCGATAGAACGCGGCCGTCGCACAGGTCGTTCAGGTCCTTGCGGATGGTTTGCGGCGTTACGGAGAAGCGAAGCGCCAGTTCCTCCACCAGCACGCGCCCCTCAGTCTTGGCGATTTCCAGAATCTCCGTCTGGCGTCCTGATAGGAACATTGTCGACGCTCCCTTTCTTTCGTTTTTTCGTCATCATATGATAAAGTGAAAATTCCGCAATTGCCGACGCGCGGATTCTGCGAATTGGGGAGGTCATGGTGTTTCATCCGAAGCTATTCGAAAATCGCAATGTCGTGGTTACCGGCGCCGGCCGTGGCATCGGGCTGGAGGTGGCGCGACAGTTTCTCGATTGCAGCGCGCGCGTTCTCGTCCATGTCGGCCGCGATCCCGGCCGCGAGCTGCCCGATTTTCTGCTAGAGGCCGAGCTCGATCGCCGCGCCTTTCTCGTTCCCGCTGATTTCACGAGCGAGACCGGCACGAGGGACTTTGCTCTTGCCGCTGCTGACGTGTTCGACCGCATCGACGTGCTGGTCAACAATGCCGGTACCATGGTCGGCCGCTTTCCGGCCGGCGAATTGACCGACGAATGGTATGACCGGATCGTCCAGCTCAACCAGACCTCCGTCGTCGAGGTGACAAGGGCGCTGTTGCCGCTATTGCGGGCGGCCGGGCAGGCGGCAATCGTCAATACAGTTTCGATCTCGGCTTTGACCGGCGGCAGCCCGGGGTCGGCGATCTATTCCGCCTCCAAGGCCTTCGTCGCAACCTATTCGAAGGCTTTGGCGCGCGAGCTGGCGCCGGAGGGTATCCGGGTGAACTGCGTATCGCCGGGAACCATCGCCACCGATTTCCACGATCGTTACTCGTCGAAGGAAAAACTCGAACAGACGCGGCGATCGATCCCGCTGCAGCGCCTGGGGACGGCGGAGGATTGCGCGCCTGCCTATCTCTTCCTCGCCGCGCCGACGCTCTCCGGCTACATCACGGGACAGGTCATCGAGATCAACGGCGGGCAGCTTATCTGCTGATAATCGGACCTTTTTTGGTGTTCTGCGACCTTTTGAACCAGCTTATGGATTCATAATATTATAAGCATATCTCTATGTGAGTTTATCACTAGAGGCCATTCTATGTCGCTGTCTCCACCGCTTGGCGGTGCCATCGAGCATAATGTCGAGGAACTGACTGCGAGGGCTCGAAGGGCGAGTATCCTGTTGAAAGCTCTGTCGCACGAGACGCGGCTGAGCATCCTCTTCATGCTGGCCAAGCGCGAAAAGACGGTCACGGAGATCGAGGGGCTTCTCGGCCTGCAGCAGGCAGTGGTTTCGCAGCATCTGGCGCGGTTGCGGCTGGAAAAGCTGGTCGATACCCGCCGGGAGGGCCGGCTCGTCTATTATGCCGTCGCCAGTTCCGAAATCTGCGCGGTGCTCGATTCGCTGCAGCAGTCCTTCTGCAAGGGCGATTGCTGATCATCCGGAAAGTCGGAAATTCCTGAAGCCTTGGTTTGGCCTTCAATTCATCATCGTATCGTCAACTGACTGACACGACAGTGTTATGCAGAGACGCTAATACTCCCTCAAAACATAGAAGGAGGATAGGCTCATGCAGAATAATGAGATGACCATGTCGGAAGTTCTGCGCGATCCGATGATCCGGCAGATGCTCCGTGCCGATCGCGTGTCGCTGAGCGACTTTGCGACGCTTCTGAAGAAAACGGCCCGTGCGAGAAATGCGGCTTCTGCCGAAAAGAGTGCGATGCCGCTCGTCCCTCCCGTTTTCATTGAGCGTCTATCCGCCGGTGGCGAGGCAGGTCTCTAGGGAGTTTCCGGAGGCCTAGCCTCAAGGCGGACATGCGCCCCATGCCACGCCTCCGTTTTCCAATGTTGCGCTGATGCCTTGGCGCGTTTAACTCTCGTATTCAGGAGAGTTAAATGATCGACAAGCTGGAATTCTTCATCGCGCTTGCCAACCAGAAGCATTTCGGCCGTGCTGCGGAGGAATGCGGGATAACGCAGCCGACATTGTCGGCCGCGATCAGGCAGTTGGAGGATCAGCTCGGTGTCATGCTCGTCAGTCGCGGCTCGCGCTTTCAGGGTTTGACGCCGGAGGGCCAGCGGGTGCTGGAGTGGGCGCGGCGCATCGTCGGCGATACTAGGACCATGCGCGAGGAAATGCGGGCGGCGCGCAAGGGGCTTGCCGGCCATATCCGCATCGCCGCCATTCCGACGGCGCTTGCCATGGTGCCGAAAATCACCGCGCCGTTTCAGGAGCGGCATCCCGACGTTACCTTCTCCATCACCTCGCGCAATTCGCTGCAGGTGTTGAGCCTGCTCGAAAATCTCGAGATCGACGCGGGCATCACCTATCTGGAAAATGAGCCGCTTGGCCGCGTCACCAGCGTGCCGCTTTATGCCGAGCGCTACCATCTGATCACGGCAGCGGGCAGTCCGCTGGCCGAGCGCGCAAGCGTGACCTGGAAGGAAGTGGGCCATCTTCGGCTTTGTCTATTAACTGCTGATATGCAAAACCGCCGGATCATCAACCGGCATCTCGCCGAAGCGGGGGCGGTGGTGCAGCCGACGCTGGAGTCCAATTCGATGATTGTGCTGTTTGCCCACGTCCAGACCGGACGCTGGGCGAGCATCATGCCGAAGAATATCGCGGATTCCTTCGGCTTTCCCGCTGATATTCACAAGATTCCCATCACGGAACCGGATGCGGAACATCTCGTTGGTCTGGTTGCGACGCATCGCGAGCCGTTTACGCCGCTCGTCTCCGCTTTGTTGCATGAGGCGCGATTGTTAGCTGAAGCCGATAAAAATCGATAGAAATTTTCTATCGATTAACGGGGCTGCGTTATTGATTCCTCCGCTCTTCCCTGCGATTTTTGTTTCATTGGCCATGCGTTCGCGTGTTCGCTGAGGAGAAGCCTGGGAGGCTGCTTATGAGTTTGCATCTTGGTTCGGGCGAGATCGCGGCCCGCGCCGGCGTTATCATCGACCGCATGAAGTCGATGGAAGGGCCGCTCCTGCCGATCCTGCACGGGATCCAGGAGGAGTTCGGCTATGTGCCGCAGGATACGCTGCCGCTCATCGCAAAGGCGCTGAACCTGTCTCGCGCCGAAGTGCATGGCGTGATGACCTTCTACCATGATTATCGCGATCATCCCGCCGGCCGTCATGTGCTGAAGCTCTGTCGCGCCGAAGCCTGTCAGTCGATGGGCGGCGACCGGCTCGCCGAGCGGGTCAAGCAATTGCTCGGCATCGATTTCCACCAGACGACACTGGATGGCGGCGTGACGCTGGAGCCGGTATACTGTCTCGGCCTGTGCGCCTGTGCGCCGTCGGCGATGCTCGACGGTGAGCTTCATGGCCGCCTGGATGATGAGGCCGTCGAAGATCTCGTGATGGAGGCGCGCCGATGACGGTGAAGATTTACATCCCCCGCGATGCCGCCGCTCTTGCCCTCGGGGCCGAGAAGGTGGCGAAGGCTGTCGCGCAGGAGATTGCCGGCCGGGGTCTTGATGCGCAGATCGTGCGCAACGGCTCGCGCGGCATGTTCTGGCTGGAACCGCTGGTCGAAGTCGAGGTCGACGGCAAGCGTATCGGCTATGGGCCGATGAAGGCCAAGGATGTGGTTGGTATCTTCGATGCCGGGCTGATCACCGGCGGCGATCATCCGCTCTGTCTTGGGGAGGTCGAGAACCTCCCATTCCTCAAGGAGCAGACCCGCCTCACCTTCGCCCGCTGCGGCGTCACCGATCCTCTTTCGCTGCAAGACTATGAAGCCCATGGTGGCCTGAAGGGCCTGCGTCGTGCCGTCGGCATGGTTGCGGCCGACATTGTGAAGGAAGTGACCGACTCCGGCCTGCGCGGCCGCGGCGGTGCGGGCTTCCCGACCGGCATCAAATGGAAGACGGTGCTCGACGCCGCGGGCGACCGCAAATACATCGTCTGCAATGCCGACGAGGGCGATAGCGGCACCTTTGCCGACCGCATGATCATGGAAGGCGATCCCTTCGTACTGATCGAGGGCATGGCGATTGCCGGCCTCGCAACCGGCGCGACCAAGGGCTTCGTCTATACGCGTTCGGAATATCCGCATGCGATCGCCGTGATGACCGAGGCGGTCGAGATCGCGCGCAAGGCCGGCATTCTCGGGCCTTCCGTTCTCGGCTGCGGCAAGGCTTTCGATGTGGAGATCCGCACTGGCGCCGGCGCCTATGTCTGTGGCGAGGAGACGGCGCTCCTGAACAGCCTGGAAGGCAAGCGCGGCGTGGTCCGCGCCAAGCCGCCATTGCCGGCGCATAAGGGTCTGTTCGACTGCCCGACCGTCATCAACAACGTCATTTCGCTCGCCTCCGTCCCGGTGATCATGGACAAGGGCGCAGCCTTCTATCGTGATTTCGGCATGGGCCGGTCGCGCGGCACCATTCCCCTCCAGATCGCGGGCAACGTCAAATATGCCGGCCTCTACGAGACGGCCTTCGGCCTGTCTCTTGGCGATATCGTCGACAGGATCGGCGGCGGTACTGCAACGGGACGACCGGTCAAGGCGGTGCAGGTGGGCGGGCCCCTCGGGGCTTATTTCCCGCGCGCCTTGTTCGACACGCCGTTCGACTATGAAGCCTTTGCGGCTAAGGACGGCCTGATTGGCCATGCCGGCCTCGTGGTTTTCGACGATACCGCCGACATGCTGAAACAGGCGCGTTTCGCGATGGAATTCTGTGCGGTGGAAAGCTGTGGCAAGTGCACGCCCTGCCGCATCGGTTCGACGCGCGGCGTAGAGACGGTCGACAAGATTGCAGGCGGCATCGAACCGGAGAAGAACCGGGTCCTGCTTGCCGATCTCTGCAACACAATGAAATTTGGTTCGCTCTGTGCACTCGGCGGCTTTACGCCCTATCCCGTCATGAGCGCGATGACGCATTTTCCGGAGGACTTTTCTCCGGTTCCCTTGATCGAAGCGGCGGAGTAAGAGCCATGTCCCTCGTTCACGAAATCGACTACGGTACACCCGCCTCCCAGTCCGAAAACCAGGTGACGCTGACCATCGACGGCCGCCAGATTACGGTGCCGGAAGGCACGTCGATCATGCGCGCTTCGATGGAAGCCGGCATTGAGGTGCCGAAGCTCTGCGCCACCGATATGATCGATGCATTCGGTTCCTGCCGGCTCTGTCTCGTCGAGATCGAAGGCCGCAACGGCACGCCGGCCTCGTGCACGACGCCCGTAGCGCCGGGCATCGTCGTCCACACGCAGACCGGCCGGCTGAAGGACATCCGCCGCGGCGTGATGGAGCTCTATATTTCGGATCACCCACTGGACTGCCTGACCTGCGCCGCCAACGGCGATTGCGAATTGCAGGACATGGCCGGCGCCGTCGGCCTGCGCGATGTGCGTTATGGCTACGAGGGCGACAATCACGTCAAGGCACGCGACAACGGCGAGATCAATCTGAAGTGGGCGCCGAAGGACGAGTCCAATCCCTATTTCACCTATGATGCTTCGAAGTGCATCGTTTGCTCCCGCTGCGTACGCGCCTGCGAGGAAGTGCAGGGCACGTTCGCGCTGACCATCGAGGGACGCGGCTTCGACTCCCGCGTCTCGGCCGGCATGCACGAGAATTTCATCGATAGCGAGTGCGTCTCTTGCGGTGCCTGCGTGCAGGCTTGCCCGACCGCGACGCTGACCGAGAAATCGGTGATTTCGATCGGCCAGCCGGAACATTCCGTTGTCACCACCTGCGCCTATTGCGGCGTCGGCTGCTCCTTCAAGGCGGAGATGCGTGGCGAGGAAGTGGTACGCATGGTGCCGTGGAAGGATGGCCAGGCCAATCGCGGCCATTCCTGCGTCAAGGGCCGCTTCGCCTATGGCTATTCGACCCACAAGGACCGCATCCTCAATCCGATGGTCCGTGAGAAGATCACCGACCCGTGGCGCGAAGTGACCTGGGATGAGGCCTTTGCCCATATCGCCACCGAGTTCAAGCGGCTTCAATATCAGTATGGCCGCGACTCCGTCGGCGGCATCACCTCGTCGCGCTGCACCAACGAAGAGACCTACCTAGTGCAGAAGCTGGTGCGCGCCGGCTTCGGCAACAACAACGTCGATACCTGCGCCCGCGTCTGCCACTCGCCGACCGGTTACGGCCTCGGCCAGGCTTTCGGCACCTCGGCCGGCACGCAGAATTTCGACAGCGTCGAATATTCCGATGTCGTCATCGTCATCGGCGCCAATCCGACGGATGGTCACCCGGTGTTCGGCTCGCGACTGAAGAAGCGGCTGCGTCAAGGTGCCAAGCTGATCGTCATCGATCCGCGCCGCATCGATCTGGTGCGCACGCCGCATGTCGAGGCGAGCTATCACCTGCCGCTGAAGCCGGGCACCAACGTCGCCATGCTGACGGCGCTGGCCCATGTCATCGTCACGGAAGGCCTTTTCGACGAGAAGTTCATCCGCGAACGCTGTGACTGGTCCGAATTCGAAGATTGGGCCGCTTTTGTCGCCGAGCCGCAGCACAGCCCGGAGGAATCGGAAAAATACACCGGCGTTCCCGCCGATCTGGTGCGCGGCGCTGCCCGCCTTTATGCCAAGGGCGGCAATGGCGCGATCTATTACGGCCTCGGCGTCACCGAGCACAGCCAGGGCTCGACCACGGTCATGGCGATCGCCAACCTCGCCATGGTGACGGGCAATATCGGCCGTCCGGGCGTCGGCGTGAACCCGCTGCGCGGTCAGAACAACGTGCAGGGCTCGTGCGATATGGGTTCCTTCCCGCACGAACTGACAGGTTATCGCCACATCTCCGACGATGCGACCCGCGATATCTTCGAAAAGCTCTGGGGCGTGAAGCTCAACAACGAGCCCGGCTTGCGCATTCCCAATATGCTCGATGCCGCCGTCGAGGGCACGTTCAAGGGCATCTACATTCAGGGAGAGGATATCCTCCAGTCCGATCCGGATACCAAGCATGTTGCCGCCGGTCTTGCGGCGATGGAATGCGTCGTCGTTCACGATCTCTTCCTGAACGAGACCGCCAATTACGCGCATGTCTTCCTGCCCGGTTCGACCTTCCTGGAAAAGGACGGCACCTTCACCAATGCCGAACGCCGCATCAACCGCGTGCGCAGGGTGATGAGCCCGCTCAACGGTTATGCCGATTGGGAAGTGACGCAGAAGATGGCGCAAGCCATGGGTCTTGGCTGGAACTACGCGCATCCGTCCGAGATCATGGACGAGATCGCCGCGACGACGCCGAGCTTCGCGCTTGTCTCTTATGACTATCTCGAGAAAATGGGCTCCGTGCAGTGGCCCTGCAACGAGAAGACGCCGCTCGGCTCGCCGATCATGCATGTCGACGGCTTCGTGCGTGGCAAGGGCAAGTTCATCCGCACGGAATATGTTCCGACCGATGAGCGTACCGGCCCACGATTCCCGCTGCTGCTCACCACCGGGCGTATCCTCAGCCAGTACAATGTCGGCGCGCAGACGCGGCGCACCGAGAATGTCGTGTGGCATGCGGAGGATCGCCTGGAAATCCATCCGCACGATGCGGAGCAGCGCGGCATCCGCGATGGCGATTGGATCAAGCTCGCCAGCCGCTCCGGCGATACGACGCTCAGGGCATTGATTACCGACCGCGTTGCCCCCGGCGTCGTCTATACGACCTTCCATCATCCGAACACGCAGGCAAACGTCATCACCACGGACTATACCGACTGGGCGACGAACTGCCCGGAATACAAGGTGACGGCGGTGCAGGTCTCGCCCTCCAACGGTCCGTCGCAATGGCAGATCGATTATGACGAACAGGCGCGGCAATCTCGTCGGATTGCCGGGAAGCTGGAGGCGGCTGAGTGAGTCGGAGTGTGTGGAGAGATACCCCCCTCTGTCACCATCGTGACATCTCCCCCGCAAAGGGGGAGATCGTTAATGTGTGGCACTCTCCTCGCAACATAATGAACATTATCCCGTTGGAAACGTTGTCTGTGGGTGTCGCAGGGCAGAGCGATCCTGCCCAAGAAATTGCTGGTATCGCAGCTACATGACCCGTTTCAAACCCACGACCACCGCATCCGAAACCGTGCGCCGCAACGGCATTGTCCGCTCTGGATCGCGCATCGTGCCGGAAGAAGTGCCAATCGCTTTTTCCTATGGTGGTTCCTCGCATGCGGTGATGATGGGGACGCCTGCCGACATTAACGATTTTGCAGTCGGATTCAGTCTGACCGAGGGCATCATCACCAATATCGATCAGATCGCCGCAGTGGAGCCTGTCGAGGACGAGCGGGGGATCGATGTGCAGATCACCTTGGTCGATGACGCGGCCGATGCATTGCGTGTCCGGCGGCGGCATATGGCCGGGCCGGTCGGCTGCGGGCTCTGCGGCATCGAATCGATCGAACAGGCGGTGCGCAAGGTTCCGGATGTTTCGGCGGTCGCGCTGACGGTCTCCCATGAGGATATCATCAAAGCGGTCGCTCTGTTGAGCGATGCGCAGTTGTTGAACCGCGAGACCCGCGCCGTGCATGGGGCGGGCTTTTATATTCCGGGCGAAGGATTGATCGCCCTGCGCGAGGATGTCGGACGCCATAATGCGTTGGACAAGCTCTGCGGCGCCATCATCCGTTCCGGCCGTGAGGGCTCCGAGGGCATCGTTGCCGTCACCAGCCGTCTTTCGGTCGAGATGGTGCAGAAGGCTGCAGTATTGGGCAGCTCTGTCCTCGTTGCCATTTCCGCGCCGACGGCACTTGCCATCCGCACAGCCGAGGAGTCCGGCATGACGCTGGTGGCACTGGTGCGCGGCGACGATTTCGAGATTTTCACCCATCCGCAGCGCATTACCCCAGGGAGCATCGCCGATGTCGCCTGACGAAACACACCACGGCAAAACGTCAGCCAAGCTCGTCTATATGGCGAACCAGATTGCCACTTTCTTCAAAACGCAGCCGGCCAATGAGGCAGCGCAAGGCGTTGCGACGCATATCAATAAATTCTGGGAGCCGCGGATGCGGCGGCAGTTTTTCGAAATAATCGATAATGGAAACAGCGGGCTGGATCCCCTGGTGCTGGAAGCGGCCTCTTTGATCCACAGGCCGGAGCCGGTCAAACAGGATTAATCCTTCTAATCATTAAGTATTAGTAGTACGATAATGGGGCGGCGAAATTTGTTCGTCGTTACAATTTAAAATAGAATAATTGCGAATCCTAAGTCTTCGAATCAAGGAAAAGTTGTTCATGACGACTGCGGAAACAGATCTTTCAAGAGAATCGGTAACATCAGGTTTGCTCGATCGCGAGCGCATCATCGCCAAGCCCGGCTTCAATCGATGGCTGGTGCCACCGGCTGCCCTGGCGATCCATCTTTGCATCGGCATGGCTTACGGCTTCAGTGTCTTCTGGCTGCCATTGTCGAAAGCGCTCGGTACGTCGACCCCGGCGGCCGAATGCGCCAGCCTTAATCTTCTCTCTGCCCTCGTCACCACCACTTGCGATTGGCGCGTCAGCGATCTTGGCTGGATCTATACGTTGTTTTTCGTGCTGCTCGGTTCCTCGGCCGCCATCTGGGGTGGCTGGCTGGAGCGGGTCGGTCCGCGCAAAGCGGGCGTCGTCTCGGCTTGCTGCTGGTGTGGCGGTATCCTGATCGCCGCGATCGGCGTCATTTTCCACCAGCTCTGGCTGATGTGGGCCGGCGCCGGCATGATCGGCGGCATAGGTCTCGGTCTCGGCTATATCTCGCCGGTGTCGACGCTGATCAAATGGTTCCCTGACCGGCGCGGCATGGCAACGGGCATGGCGATCATGGGCTTCGGTGGAGGAGCGATGATCGGCGCGCCGCTCGCCAACCTGCTGATGACCAGCTTCCGCGGCGACGGTTCGGTCGGAGTCTGGCAGACATTCGTCGTCATGGCGGCGATCTATTTCGTCTTCATGATGGGTGGCGCTTTCGGCTATCGCCTGCCGCCGGCCGGCTGGCGCCCGGAAGGCTGGACGCCGCCCGCTGCCAAGAGCACGATGATCACGACCAAGCATGTGCATCTGCGCGATGCCCACAAGACCAAGCAGTTCTGGCTGATCTGGGCCGTGCTGTGCCTGAACGTCTCGGCCGGCATCGGTGTCATCGGCATGGCCTCGCCGATGCTGCAGGAAATCTTCGGCGGTGCGCTGATCGGTCTGCCGGACGTGAAGTTCGCCGCTCTCGGCAAGGACCAAGTGGCCGCCGTTGCCGCGATCGCCGCAGGCTTTGCCGGTCTGCTGTCGCTATTCAATATCGGCGGACGCTTCTTCTGGGCGTCGCTCTCCGACAAGATCGGCCGCAAGAACACCTATTACTGCTTCTTCATCCTCGGCATCTCGCTTTATACGCTTGCTCCGTGGGCGGCAGGTATTCACAGCAAAGTACTGTTCGTCGGCGCATTGTGCATCATCCTGTCGATGTATGGCGGCGGCTTCGCCACGGTTCCCGCCTACCTCGCCGATATCTTTGGCACGCAGTTCGTCGGCGCCATCCATGGCCGATTGCTCACCGCCTGGGCGACGGCTGGCATCATCGGTCCGGTGGTGGTCAATTATATCCGTGAGGCGCAGAAGGCCGCCGGCGTCGAAGGCGCGCAGCTTTACAGCTTCACCATGTATATCCTCGCCGGCATGCTGGCACTGGGCCTGATCGCCAATGCGTTGGTGAAGCCGCTTTCGGACAAATGGTTCATGTCGGATGGCGAGGTTGCGGCTCTGCAGGCGAAAAGCGCTGCCTCCAACGCCGGCCCTGCCGGTTCCTTCGGCATCGGAACAGGCGGTCTCGACGCCAAGGCGTTGATCGCTTGGGCGATCGTCGGCATCCCGCTGCTTTGGGGTGTCTGGGTAACGATCAAGAGCACATACGCGCTGTTTGGCTGAACCCGGACATACTGATTGCATGAATAAAGCCGCCTCGGAAAACCGCGGCGGCTTTATCTTTATTCTTTGCCAATTCCAGACGGAAACCGCTGGGCGCGTTTCCCGAAATCGCCTTAAGCGGCGACGAGTTCGTCCGTTTCGTTTTCCTTGAACATCTTCGCGAGGTTGAGGAAGCAGATCATGCCGCTTTCGGTGGCGATGATGCCTTCGCAATAGGCGCGGTCGAAGGAAGCGGTGACTTCGGGGACCGGCTGAACCTGGCTCGAGGAGATCGTCAGGATGTCGGAGACGCGGTCGACCAGCATGCCGATGACCATGTTGTGGACTTCGGCGACGACGATGGCGCTGCGTTCATTCGCGACCGTGCTCTTCATACCGAGCTTGTAGGCGAGGTCGATGATCGGAATGACCGAGCCGCGCAGGTTCATGACGCCGATCACATCGGCCGGCGAATGCGGGATCGGCGTCGACGGCGCCCAGCCGCGGATTTCGCGGATGGTGGTGGTCTTGACGCAGAACTCCTGATCATGAAGCCGGAAGGCAATGATCTCCAAAGTGTCGCCGCTGAAGCTGGTGGAATTGATCGTGGCCATGAACACTCTTTCCATTGAAGCATGGCGCCAAATCTGGCGCGCTATCACGAAGATAGCGCAAGAATGTTGCTCAAACCTAAACCGCAGAAGAGATTTCGGAAGGATATACTTGCGGTCTTTTTAGAGCGGTTCAGCGTTTCACGGAATCGCTTTCCCGCTCTATCCCTTTGTTTTGACGCATTCCGGACGGAAAACCGCTGCGCACTTTTCCTGGAAGTGCTCTAAGAGTCTGATTCAAAATTATTCCGCATACTTTCATAATCTTGCGATACGCCGCGCGAAAAGCTGGATCGAGGCGATGAAGAGCCATGCGGTTGCTGATGCGATGGTTTGCTCGAAGTCCTTGGCGAGACGGCGATTTCGGCTCAGCCATGCCAAGGTGCGCTCCACCACCCAGCGACGCGGGAGGATCACGAAGCCTTTGGCGGTATCGGATCGTTTGACGATCTCTACAGTCCATTTGCCGATCCGGCGCAGTGCGTCCCTCAGCTTGTCGCCGGCATAGCCGCCATCTGCGAACACATGGCGCAGCCACGGGAAGCGCCGGATGATTTCGGCCAGCACCATCGGTGCACCGTCGCGGTCTTGGATGTCGGCGGTGTGAATCACGGCGTGAACCAGATTGCCATCGGTGTCGGTGAGGATATGGCGCTTGCGGCCCTTGATCCTCTTGCCCGCATCATAGCCTAGAAGCCCGCCGCTTTCCGTGGTTTTGACCCTCTGGCTGTCGATGACACCCGCGCTTGGGCTGGCCTCCCGACCCGCCGCCTCGCGCGCCATCAGTAACAGAGCATGATTGAGCGAAAGCCACAGCCGATTGTCCCGCCACAGGTAGAACCAGCGCCGCACCGTCGAGGCCGGCGGAAGCAGGGCGGCAGCATCCGCCACGGCAGGCCACCGCGCAGCAGATAGAGGATCGCTTCAACAATCCGCCGCAGCGGCCACTTGCGTGGGCGCCCGACATAGGACGGTGGCGGGAAAAACGGTTCCAGAACCGCCCATTCGGCATCGGTCAAATCGCTTGGCAAATTCAGTTCCGCGCGGGCATACTGCACCCGAGTGGTGTCGGTCCACATCGTCAATTTCCTGGTGGTGTCTCAGTTTGAACTTTGACTTGTCGGTTAGCGGCTTGTCTGCCTCTGGCGATCGGAAAGGACAAGCCTTCGCCAGAATTCGTTATTTCAGGGGCAAAAACAACTCTGCGACCGCCTCATGCTCCGGCACCTCCGGGAAGAAGCTCAGCCGCTGGCAATAGATCGGGAAGTCGCGTGTTTCTTCGCCGCTGGCTGGAAGCCACTCGCGATACAGGTAGAGCGCGGCAGGCTCCAGATTGCCGGTGTTGCCGACGACCCGCAGCACCGCGCAGCGGCCTCCGGGGATCACGCCAGCCTTGATCTGCCCGTCTTCCCGTTCGAACGACCGGTCGATGCCGACACATAAGTCCATCCGGTACTCGGACTGGGGCGTGGTGTGCGGATCGGAGTGGAAGACGTTGAAGGTCGGGCTTGTCTTTGGAGTCAGGCCGGTCGCCTTGCGCCACGCGATGAAACGCTGGATCGTCGCGCCGATCATCGCCGGATCGCCCCGATGCTCCATGATTGCCACGGGGGTCGAGACCACTTCGCGGATCGTCACGTCGTCGGGGGTAAAGGTCTTTTGCATAAGTTTGCTCCGTGCATTGTCGAGAGGGCCAAAAGCGGCAAGCCACGGCTCCCAATCGGGAGATTTTCGGAACGACGAAGGCGATTGCCCGACCCGTTGCCGAAAGGCGCGGGCGAAGGCATCGGGTGCATCGTAGCCGGCATCCATCGCTATGTCCGTGACGCTTTGGGCGTCGCGATAGGCCAGCCGGTATGAAGCGCGCTTCATGCGGGCGAGCTGGACATAGCGATGCACGGACAACCCGAAGGTCGCCGTGAACTGCCGGTGGAAATGAAACTTCGAGAAGGCCGCGATACTACTCAGAACATCAAGATTGAGATCGTCATCGAGATGCTGGTCGATATATTCCAGAACTCGTTGCATTCGAGCATGATAGTTTTGAAATGCCGCCTTCATCGTCCTTTACTCCGTAGCGGCATCAGTTAGGCGTTTATGGCTTAAGCGCGCTCGTCCGATCTTGCGGTTTGACATGGAATAACCGGCACGTGGATGGCGAGGAATGGAGCGAAAGCGGAAATTCAAACTGAGACGCTACCGATCTCCTCCGGTATTTAGCAAAACCGCAGAATCAACGAATTGGGCATCCGTCAAGAATAAGCCGCTGATACCATTCAACTTAATTTTGGATCAGGCTCCAAGGGCTGGCCTATTGAGCCAGCACCTTATCGATCTGTTCCAGCGCCCAATCGACCTGATCGCGGGTGATGACCAATGGAGGCGCAAGGCGGATCGTGTGATCGTGCGTATCCTTGGCGAGCAGGCCGAGATCCTTGAGCTGATAGCAATATTGCCGTGCCCCGCCGGCTTCCGGCACCAGCTCTACTGCCATCATCAGGCCGCGGCCGCGCACGTCCTTCACGATATTCGAGCGGATCGAACGTAGGCCTTCGAGGAAATAATCGCCCATGACGGCGGCATTCTCGATCATGCCCTCCTCGGTGAGCACGCGCAGCGCGGCGCGAGCGACGGCGCAGGCCAGCGGATTACCGCCGAAGGTGGAACCATGCTGGCCGGGCTTCAAGACGCCGAGGACTTCAGAATTGGAGAGCACGGCGGAGACGGGGTAGAAACCGCCCGACAGGGCTTTGCCGATCAGCGTCACGTCGGCCTCGATGCCCTCATGCTCTTCGGCGAGCAGCTTGCCGGTGCGGCCGAGGCCCGTCTGGATCTCATCGAGGATAAGGGTGACGTTGTTGACGGTGCAGAGTTCCCGCACGCGGGTGAAGTAGCCGGGTGCGGGAATGATGACCCCAGCCTCGCCCTGGATCGGCTCGATCAGCACTGCGACGGTGTTTTTGTTGATAGCTGCGGCAAGGGCGTTGGCATCGCCGAAGGGAACGGTGCGGAAGCCTGGCGTATAGGGGCCGAAGCCGGTACGGGCATCCGGATCGGTGGAGAAGCTGATGATGCTGAGCGTCCGGCCGTGAAAATTGTTGGAGCAGACGATGATTTCCGCCTGGTTTTCCGGAACGCCCTTCACCTCGTAGCCCCATTTGCGCACGGCTTTGATCGCCGTCTCGACGGCCTCGGCGCCGGAGTTCATCGGCAGGATCTTGTGCGAGCCGGTCAGCGCCGCCAACTCTTCGTAGAGATAGGCGAGCTGGTCGTTGCGGAAGGCGCGGGAGGTAAGCGTCAGCTTACCGGCCTGCTCGATCATCGCTTCGCGGATCTTCGGATGGCAATGGCCCTGGTTGACCGCCGAATAGGCAGAGAGACAATCGAGATAGCGCTTGCCGTCGGTATCCCAGACATAGACGCCTTCGCCGCGGGTCAGCACGACGTCGAGCGGCTTGTAATTATGGGCGCCGAGGCGCTGTTCGGTGGCGATGAGATCGGTCGATACGCTCATGATAATTTCCCCCCAGACCTATGCTGCCCTTGTCGGGCGATCGAAAATGCGCCGTCCGAAGAGGCTCGCCGTCATTTCCACCAGGACGCGGGCGCTCTTGCCGCGATCGTCGAGGAACGGATTGAGCTCGACCAGATCGAGCGACGAGACGAGGCCGCTGTCGGACAGCATTTCCATGATGAGATGGGCTTCGCGGAAGGTCGCGCCGCCGGGTACCGTCGTCCCGACACCCGGCGCGATATCCGGATCGAGGAAATCGACGTCGAAGCTGACATGCAGCAGGCCGTTGGCGGCGCTGATCGTATCGAGCACCCGGCGCATGATCGCGGCCACGCCCTGCTCGTCGAGGGAGCGCATATCGAAGACGTTGACGCCGTGCTCGCGGATTTCCTGGCGCTCGTGCGGGTCGACGGAGCGTATGCCGACCTGGAATACCTTCTTCGGATCGACCAGCGGGCGGGAGGCCGGCAGGATATCCGCAATCTCGGCTTCGCCGCAGAAGAAGGCGACCGGCATGCCGTGAATATTGCCCGACGGCGATGTGGCCGGGGAGTTGAAGTCCGAATGCGCATCCAGCCAGAGCACGAACAGCGGCCGGCCGACCTCGGCGGCATGGCGGGCCATGCCGGAGACGCTGCCCATGGAGAGGCTGTGATCACCGCCCAGGATCAGCGGAAAGCTACCGGATGAGGCAACGTCGTAGACCTTGGCTTCCAGGGCACGGGTGAAGGCGCCAACAACCTTCAGATTATGTGCCTTCGGATGGTCCGGCAGATCGGCGGCGGGGGCCGGATGCAGGTCGCCGCTGTCTGTGACACGATGGTTGAGTTCGGTCAGCATCGTCTCGATGCCGGCGATGCGCAGGGCTGTCGGGCCCATGCCGGCGCCGCGGCGGCCGGAGCCTTCCTCGAGCGGAACGCCGATCAGGGTGATGGATGTGGATTCTACGTTCATCGGCAGCGCTCCAATCAGCAATTGGCCCCGAAAAATACGAAGCGGTTTTCGGAAAGACCTGTGCGTTATCCCAGATTCAGGTTGGTTGTTGATCCCGATTATCAACGAGGGAGATGACAGCAAAAAGATGGAAAATTGTCAAAAATCGAGTAGTCTTCGACAGATTGACTAGTATGATTTAGCAGAATGATAAGCCCATGGATGACCTTGATCGCGACCTCCTGAGCGCGCTGCGCCACAATGCCCGCACCTCCGTCTCATCACTGGCGGCAACGACGGGCGCCTCGCGCGCCACGGTGACGGCGCGCATCGAACGGTTAGTCGACAACGGCACCATCACCGCCTTTACCATCCGAACCGGCCACGAGACCCGCTCCGCCGGCGTGCGCGCCATCGTCATGATCGAGGTGCTCGGCAAATTGGCGGATAAGGTCGCCGATCAGCTTCGCGGCCTGCCGCAGGTGAGGGCGTTGCACAGCACCAACGGCAAATGGGATTTCATCGCCGAACTGGAAGACCGCGACCTCGCCTCCTTCGACGAAACGCTGCGCCGGATTCGCCTGATCAACGGTATCAACACGACAGAGTCCAATATCTTGCTGAAGACGAGCAAGATGGGGTTTTGATCATCCTTGCCAGGGGGAGACCACCCGTCCTCGCCCTTCGAGGCTCCAGCCCCTTCGACAAGCTCAGGAGGCTTCCGCACCTCAGGGTGAGGACTGATCTTTTGCGCGCGCCCAAAACTCTCTCCACCTCACTCTGAGGTGCTTTGACGTTTGAGCGTTAGCGAAAGCGGCAAGGCCTCGAAGGGCGAGGTGGCCGCGGATCGGCTTGAAGAGAAAGTCGCGTGAGCCCTTCAATACTCATGCTCATAAACAATCCCGGCTTCGCCTGCGCCATCCGAGCCGGCTGCGCCCCGCAGCTTGACGCCGCGTCCGACGTCGAGGTTGATGATCGCCTTGGTGTTGTTGGAGGCGCCCTGCTGCAGCTCGATATAGGTGCGCTTGTTCAGATATTTGCCGGCGCCGACCTGGGCCTGGCCCTTCGAGTCGGTCGTGATGTCGAGATCGTCGACGCCGAGATGGCTGCGCAGGCCCTCGAACAAGGAGGTGGAGCGGCCGCCGGCGAGCTGGCTTGCGGCATCGGCAAGCTGGGCGATCTGCAGGGCCGAAAGCTTCGACATTGATTGGCCGAAGATCAGTTGCGCCAGCACCTCATCCTGCGGCAGGGCAGGCGAGGAGGAAAAACTGATTTTCGGGTCGGTCGCCAGACCCGTGACGTCGACGGTGATGGTGGTGGAATTCACGCTCGACGTCGCTTCCATGTCGAGGGCGGGCGTCAGGTCGCCACCAAAGGTGATCTTGCTGGAATTGGTGAAATCCAGGCGGCGGCTGAGGATGGTCAGGCGCCCGCGCCTCATGGTGAAACCGCCGGAGACGATCGGATCCGCTGCCGTGCCGCGCACAGTGATGTTACCGCCGAGTTCCGCATCGATGCCGCGACCTCGGACGAAGATCTGCGAGGGCGCGTCGAGTTGCAGGTCGATGCCGAGAGTGGTGGACTTATCGCGCGGGCCTTGCGGCTTCTGGTCCCTGAACTGGGCGCTGACGGCGGCCGGTGCGTTCCTGTGTTTGATATTGATCTCGGACAGCGAGGCCGGCAGCTTTTCCGGCACGGTGATCGATGCCTTGCTGAGCTTCAGACTACCGGTGAGCACCGGTGCAGTCAGCAATGGACCCTTGATGGCGAGCGTACCGTTGATGGTCGCAGTCACCAGCGTGCCGTCGACATAGGTGGCATCATTGAATTTCAACTGGATATCGGCGGGAAAGCCGCTGTCCGGAGCAATGCCGACCGTGCCGCTTGCCGATACGCTGCCGCCGCTGGCGAGATTGCCATTGAGCCGCGAGATCACTGCCTGTCTGCCGTCGAGCGTAATGCTGACGGCGAGGCCGTTGAGGGTGAGGTTGCGGCGGACATCGACGAGCTTGGAGCCATCGGTGGAGATGGTGCCGGTGACGGCGGGTGCCGCGGTCGTGCCGGCGATCTGAATATCGATCTTTGCTGCGCCCGTCATGCTGAGACCCTGCGCGGCAAGCTGTCCGGCCACCGCGTCGAAGGGCAGGGTGCCGGAGAATTTCATCGCCAAGGCCTTGTTGCCGGCAACGGCGACAGTGCCGCCGCCGTTGAGCGCTAGGCCATTCTGGCCCGTGAGGTTCGTGTCGATGGTGACGCTATTGTTGGCGAACCGGCCGTTCGCCTTGATGCCGAGCGGGCCGAGGCCGGCAGATTTCGTCTGGCTGGTCGCCGCACCCGACCAATTGGTCTGAAAGGCGACGACGGGTGCTGCCGGCTTGCCGGTCACCGTCACCTTGCCGGAAATCGCGCCTTCTGCCGCAAGCGTCGGCGCGAAGACATTGGCAAGGCTGGCGGGCAGGTTGGCGATCTCGGCGGTGATATTCAGCATCTGTCCGGCCGTGCCGCTGACCGTGACCGAGCCGCTGCCGGTCCGGATCGTCAGGCCGCTCAGTGTTGCCGTGCCGTCCTTGACGACGATCTTGGTCGGCGATGCCAGCTTGACCGGGATGGTGCGCGGCGCGCCGGCGAAATTGTCGAGGCTGACGACCGTCTGGCCGCCGCCGGTTTCGACATTGCCATTGGCGGTCAGCGGCGCATTGTCATAGTTCGATTTGAGATCGAAAACCGTGCGGTTGCCCTGCTGCGTGAACGTCAGCCCGAGATCGGTAATGCGGTTGGCGCCGGAGGCGATGGCGTCGGCGCGGATGCTGCCATTGGCAGAAAAGGCCTTGAGATCATCGACGGTCAACGCGATGGCCGGTTTGGTGATCGAGAGATCGTCGCGGCGGATGCCGTTGCCGCTCGCATCGACCTTCAGGCCGATCTTGCCATTGGCGCTGGAGAGATCGATCGAGCCTTTGAGATCGCCGTCAGCCTTCTGTCCGGCCAGGGCGGCAAGCAGGCTGAGGTCAGGCAGATTGAAGGTCAACGCGCCTGAGGGTTCGAAACTTGGCGAAAGATCCAGATTGCCCTGCAGCTTGTTGGCGCCAACTTCGACGGCGAGCTTCGGAACGCTGGTGCGGCCGTTCTGCGAGGTCGCATCGGCTGTAATGCTGATCGGTTTGCCGTCGATGGCGCCGTTTGCCCGTACACTCGCCTGCGGCGCATTCGGATCGGCGGTTCCGGTGAGCGCTATATCGAGCGTGTCCAGCAGGCGGCCTGCCAACTTGACGTTGACGGCCTTTACCGTCGCGTCAATGCCGAGCGCGGCCAGCGGACCCTTGGCCTTGAGGCCGATGTCCGCCTGTCCTTCGGCATTCGGAACGAGCTTGGAGAGATCGAGCAGTTTGCCGGTGATCTCCGATGTCAGAGTCTGGCCATCGAGCGCGGCACTGCCGTTGATTTCGCCGACATTGGATTTCAGGGCCAGGTTGGAGAGATTCATCTTCGTCGGCACCGTGCCGGCGACCTGGCCTTCGAGTGAAATCGTCCCCTCGAACTTATCGGACACTCCGTCCGGCAGTACGGCGGGCAGGGCAAAGATCTTGAAGTTGCCGGTGAGCGACTTCGACGACAGTGTATATTTGCCATTGACGGTGCCGCCGATGCTGGCGCTTTCCAGCGTCGTATTGTTGAAGCCGATCGTGTCGGGAGAAAGCTGCAGGGGCGCCGTCAGCGCGACCGGCGCGCGGATCAAGCGGTTGAGATCGGGGCTGATGAACGCGGTCTGGCCGACCACGAGGCGAAGCTGCAGCGGGCCGGAGCCGCTGGTCAGGTTGAAAGCGTCACTCTTGGCGCTGAGGTTCACCTGGCCGATATGGCCTTGTGGCGTGCTGGCGCTGTCGAGCGAAGCCTTGGCGTCGATCTTCACCGCCTGCGCCTGGCCCGTCAACGCGACATCGATACGCGAGATCATCGCCCGTGCCTCACCGCCTTCCATCGGCCAGCGGAAATCCACAGGCCCTGATGTGCCGAGCAGGTTGGCGTTGAGGCTGTTGTTGCCGGCGGGATCGAGCGTGCCGGAGGCGGCGATGACGACACTGCCGGTGGCGAGATTGCCGGTCTGGATGTCGATCTTGCCCTTGCCGTCGAAGGTGGTGGCAAGGTCGATCGTCGTCTGGCCGGTGAAGAGGGGTCGGAAGGTCGGCGGCAACAGCGAATCGACGTCGCCGCCGCCTTTGACGTCGATATGATGCAGCCCGTCGGCAGAGATGGCGTGACGGCCATCGATCGATACCGTCGGTTTGCCGTCGAGCGCGGCCTGCAGTTTGCCGGCCCAGTTCGACAAGGGGCCTTCGCCGGAGAGGTTGATATTGATCGCCGGGCCACCCGGCAGATGCAGCATTCCGGCGAGCATGCCATCGCGCGGTTCGGCGATTTCGGCCTTCAGGTTCAGGCGGTTTTCGGCCGGAGCAAAGGCAATATTGGTGGAGAGCTTGGCATCGGGGACATCCTGGCGATTGGCATCCAGGATGAGGTCGACACTGCTGCTGTTCGCCTTGACGCTGCCACTGGCGGCAAGCGCGAAATCCTGGCCGGCAACGGCCTGCCCGATGCGAAGATTCGGCAAGGCGATGGCGCCGATATCGACAGCGATGGGCAGAGAAAAGCCCTTGCTTTCAGTCGTCGCCTGCGGCTCCGCCGACGCTTTTGCCGTGGAAACCGGCAAGCGCTGAAAATCGACGGCGTCGGCGGCAACGCGCTCAGCATGGAACGTGCCGGTCAGCAGCGAGATCGGCGACCAATCGACGGCGAGATTCTGGACCTTCGCGAACGTGCCCTTGGTATCGGCAACCGCAATCGAACCGACACGGAGGTTACCGGTCAAGAGGCCAGACGGCGCGGCAATCGTAATGGTCTGGTCAGGCGTCGAGACGAGCTTTGCTACCTGATCGACGGCATAGCTGCTCGCGGCCGGCACAAAGCCGACGACGAGCACGGCGGCGATCGCGAGCACGAGGACTGCCACGACCGCATAGGCGATGAGGCGCACCAATCTCCCGACAATTCGAATCAACATGCTCATGAGAGCGACAGTAACCTCAATTTTTCTAACCGCGTGCTGAACCGTCTGCGACTGTACGGCTTGTCAGAAGGCCTGACCGATGCCGGCATAGATGCCGTATGCCGTACCGTTCTCATATTTCCTGAGAGGGACGGCGACGTCGAGCCTGATGGGACCGAAGGGTGTAGCGTAGCGCACACCGACGCCCGCGCCAATGCGAACATCGGAAAAGTCAGGAAAAGTGCTGCCGGTGACGCTGCCCATGTCGACGAAGGGCACGATGCCGATCTTGTCGGTGATCTTGACGCGGGCTTCAATGGAGGCAGTGGCATAGGAGCGGCCGCCGAGCGCATCGCCATTGGAGTTATAGGGTGTGATTTCCTGGTAGGCGTAGCCGCGCACCGAGCCGCCACCGCCGGCATAGAAGCGCCGGGTCGCCGGAATATCCGAGATACCGTTGGAACCGATCAGCGAGCCGAGGGAAAGCTTTCCGGCGAAGACGACATTATCGTTGGCGCCGACGCCCTGATAGCCGGAAATCGAGCCCTCGAAGGAGCTGAACACCGTTCCGCCCATTGTTTCATAGCTCGGCTTGGCGCTGATCGAGGCGCGGTAGCCCTCGGTCGGATCCAGCTTGTTGTCGCGCGTGTCCCTGACATATTCCAGCGGGATCGCCAGCGTCAGAAATTTCTGATCGCCATAGGCGTCGGTGGTGTCTTGCTCATAGCTCACTTCGCCGCCGCCGGAGACGGTATCCTGATCTGACAGCTCGTAGGCAAGGTCGGCGCTCGCAGTGACGGTATTGGCATCGTAGGCGTCCGGATGCAGGCTTTGCATCTTCAGGCCGGCGGTGAAGGTTGCCGAGGGATAGAAGGTCGCGGGCCGGACATAGGTAATGCCGGCGCTATAGTCGAGTTGGCCGACATCCGTCGTTTCGCCGATACGGGAAACCGATCCTTCGATGCGCAGCGAATCCGCCCGGCCGGTCAGGTTGCGATGGCCCCAATAGCCCTGGACGCCGAAACCGTCGATGGTGGAATATTGCGCGCCGACGCCGAAATAGCGCTGTTTGCCCTCGGACACTTCGATGGTCATGGGAATGCTGCCGTCCGGGGCGAGTTTGTCGGCCTCGCGGATGGTGACACTGGAAAAGACGCCGAGCTTGCGCAGGCGGTCGGATGCTTTCTTCAGTTCGTCCGGCGAATAGGGCTTGCCCTCATTGATGCGGGCATAGCGCTTGATGAAATCCGGATCGACCGATTTCTGGCCGCTGACGCCGACATTGCCGATGGGCGCCATGGGACCACTTTCGACGCTCAGCGAGACA
Organism: Rhizobium sp. SEMIA4064; assembly: GCF_003025035.1. Lineage (GTDB taxonomy): Bacteria > Pseudomonadota > Alphaproteobacteria > Rhizobiales > Rhizobiaceae > Rhizobium > Rhizobium paranaense. The sequence continues at coordinate 55,629 of NZ_PYJN01000022.1, read as the reverse complement.
TCGACCCTTTGGGTGTCGTGATCGGCGACAACATCGCGCTTGATCAGGTTGGCGAGCGGATGGCCCTGGTTCTTGAAGTCGGCAACGATCTTGTCGCCGGCCTTCAGGATCGTCAGTGAGCCGGCATCGCCGCCGGGCACAAGCCCATAGCTGGCGGGATCGAGGCTGCGGGCGTCGCCGAGCAGGCTGATCTTGCCGAGCGTGAAGATCGGGCCGGGATCGACGCTGATGGTGACGGCGACCGGTTTCGAACGGCCGAAGGTGGGATTGGGCGGCAGCGCATCGAGATTGGTGCCATTGATGGTGATGGTGACCACGCCGCCATAGCGCGCTTTTTCATAGAGAGTGGCGATCAACCGGTCGCGATCATCGCGCGCCTTGATGACGACGCCGAGATCGCCGGAGACTGGTTTCTTCTTGTCCGAAACCAGCATGGAGCTCTCGGTCAGAGCCTCCTTGAGATCCTTGTCGAGATTATCAGTCTTGAAATCGACGGTGTAATGGACGGGATCGGAAACCTCATCCGTCGTATCGTCCTCGCCCCAAAGCGTCATGCCGAACAGCTTGAAGGCAAAGGCGTTTCCGGCATAGAGCGGGCCGAGCACAATCGCTGCCGCAACCGCCATTACGGTGCCTGCTCGCCGATACGCAATACCCTTCCTCGGACCAGTTCTTTTATGCATACGCCGCTTTACGGTTATATAAGAACTTTCTCAGTTTGGCGTTTCCCCCAGGTTAACGCGCGGGCACCATAGAGGCAAAAGCGTCCCGCGTGTACCTTTTTAGACTCAAAAACATGCAAAAGACCGACGCGGAAATGAAAAATCCCGGATTTTCGTCCGGGACTTAGGGCTGTTTCAATGCTCTTTAGGGAGCAAATGGCGGTCGTCGCTCCCATGGTCATTGCTTCGATCCAGCGTTGAAATTGGCGTCATTTCCCTTGGTACGACGTCCGCTTTGCACCTCTTACAGATGAAAAGGCGGTGAGCCGGAATCAAAAAGTCCCGGACCTCAGGCCCGGGACTTCGGTATCTCAATTCGTATTGGATCAGTAACCGCCGCCATCATAGTAGCTGCGACGATAGCCGCCGCGCGGGCAATCGTCGATGTAGCGACGGCCATAGCGGTCACGGTAGTAGCACTGGCCGGGCTGTTCGGCGACGCTGCCGATTACCGCACCCGAAACACCGCCAATCGCGGCGCCGACGGCTGCACCGCGGACATTGCCGGTAACGGCGCCGCCGATGATGGCGCCGGACGCAGCGCCGATGCCGGCGCCTTGTTCAGTCGGGGTGCAGCTTGCGATAGACAAGCCGACCAGTGCGAGCATAAGAGCTTTCTTCATTTAATTCTCTCCAACGTTAGTTAAGCCGGTACCCCCGGCCAACGCCGTCCCCAATTTTTCCAGCTCCACCGCGATGGGCTGTCCTTGCAGTCCTGCAGCTACGAAGAAATATCGTGCAAAATATGTTTGTCTACTGGGCACTTGCGGTTTTTTTGGTGCTAAACTTGCTGTTTCTGCATTCAGTAAACAAAAGGAAGCGGGCGGGAGAAAAATCCGCAGTCTTTCTAAAGTAGAGGTTGATCGCACTACAAAAAAGTCAAATGATGGCTGTTGCCTCTGGAGGAGAGGCGAGGAGGAAAATATGTCAAAAGTGACGTTGACGGTGAACGGCCGGACGGTCAGTGGCGAATGCGAGGATCGCACGCTGCTCGTCCATTTCATCAGGGAAAAGCTTGGCCTGACGGGAACCCATGTCGGCTGCGATACGACCCAATGCGGCGCCTGCGTGATTCATATGGATGGCAAATCGGTCAAGAGCTGTTCGGTCCTGGCCGTGCAGGCGTCGGGCTCGGATATTACAACCATTGAGGGTCTAGTCGCCAATGGCGAATTGCATCCTGTTCAGGCTGCCTTCAAGGAGCATCACGGCCTGCAATGCGGCTTCTGCACGCCCGGCATGGTGATGACGGCCGTCGACATGATTAACCGCCATGGCGGCATGCTGGACGAAGAAACGGTACGTGCCGAGCTCGAAGGCAATATCTGTCGCTGCACCGGCTACCACAATATCGTCAAGGCAGTCCTTTCTGCCAATGCTGCGATGCACGCCGCCAAGCAGGCGGCCGAATAAGATTTCACCGAGATTGTCTGGCGAACGCCAACGACCGTTATCTTGGCGGATTGCCGACCCCGGAACCCCAATGGGAGGATATCATGGGCGTTGAAGGCATTGGTGCGCGCGTCGCGCGCAAGGAAGACAAGAGATTTCTGACGGGCAAGGGGCGCTATACCGACGATATGATGGCGCCGGGCATGAAATATGCCTATTTCGTCCGCAGCCCGCATGCGCATGCGAAGTTCACCGGCATCGACGCCTCGGCCGCTTTGGCCATGCCGGGCGTGATCGGCGTACTGGACGGTAAGCAATTGCTGGCCGATGGCATCGGCAATCTCATCTGCGGCTGGATGATCCACTCCAAGGACGGCACGCCGATGAAGATGGGCGCCTGGCGGCCGCTGGCGGTCGATACCGTGCGCTATGTCGGCGATGCCGTGGCGATCGTCGTGGCCGATTCGCTGGGCGAGGCCCGCGATGCGGCCGAAGCCGTCGTGGTGGACTATGAAGAGCTTCCCGCCGTTATCGAGGCGGTCGAAGCGCTGAAGCCTGGCGCGCCGCAGCTTCATCCGGAAGCGGCCGGCAATTTGATCTTCGACTGGGAACTCGGCGACGCCGCCGCAACCGACAAGGCGATCGTCGAAGCGGCCCATGTCACGGAGCTCGAAATCCACAACAACCGCCTGTCGCCGAATGCCATGGAGCCGCGCGCGACCCTCGGCATCTATGATGCCGGCGACGATCACTATACGTGCTACACCACCAGCCAGAACCCGCATGTGGCGCGGCTGGTCATGAGCGCTTTCTACAATGTCGCGCCGGAAAACAAGCTGCGCGTCATCGCGCCGGATGTCGGCGGTGGCTTTGGCTCGAAGATCTATATCTATCCCGAGGAGATCGTCTGTCTCTGGGCGTCGAAGAAGACCGGTGTGCCGGTCAAATGGACGGCCGACCGCACCGAGGCATTCCTGACCGATGCTCACGGCCGCGACCATGTCTCCAAGGTGAAGATGGCCTTCGATGCCCAAAACCGCATCACGGCGTTGAAAGTCGATACCATCGCCAATCTTGGCGCCTATATGTCGCTCTTCTCCTCGTGCGTGCCGACTTACCTCTATGCGACGCTGCTATCGGGCCAATATGCGATCCCGGCGATCCACGCCAATGTTCGCACCGTCTATACCAATACGGTGCCGGTCGATGCTTATCGCGGTGCAGGGCGTCCGGAGGCGACCTATCTTCTGGAGCGCACCGTCGAAACGGCGGCGCGCGAACTCGGCGTTTCACCGGCGGAACTCAGGCGAACCAATTTCGTCCGCTCCTTCCCCCATCAGACGCCGGTCATCATGAATTATGACGCCGGCAACTACGAGGCATCGCTGGATGCCGCCATGGAGCAGGCTGATTGGAACGGTTTTCCCGCTCGCAGGACCGCGGCGGAGGCGCGCGGCATGAAGCGCGGCATCGGCATGAGCTGCTATATCGAGGCCTGCGGGCTCGCGCCTTCTCAGGCGGTCGGTTCGCTCGGCGCCGGTGTCGGCTTGTGGGAATCGGCGGAAGTGCGGGTGAATGCCGTCGGCACCGTCGAGGTGCTTACCGGTTCGCACAGCCATGGCCAGGGTCATGAGACGACATTCGCACAGCTCGTCGCCGAACGGTTCGGCGTGCCGATCGACAGCGTGTCGATCGTTCACGGCGACACCGACAAAGTGCAGATGGGCATGGGCACCTATGGCTCACGCTCCGGTGCGGTCGGCATGTCCGCCGTGGTGAAGGCGCTCGACAAGGTGGAAGCCAAGGCGAAGAAGATCGCCGCGCATCTGATGGAGGCCGACGAGAGCGATATCGTCATTGAGAACGGCGAGGTCAAAGTCGCCGGCACCGACAAGTCGCTGCCCTGGTTCCAGGTGGCGCTGGCGGCCTACACTGCGCATAATCTCCCCGCCGGCATGGAGCCGGGCCTGAAGGAAACCGCCTTCTACGATCCGGCCAACTTCACCTTCCCGGCCGGCTGCTACATCTGCGAAGTCGAGGTCGATCCGGAAACCGGCAAGACCGACATTATCCAGTTCGTCGCTGCTGACGATTTCGGCAATATCATCAATCCGATGATTGTCGAAGGTCAGGTGCATGGCGGTATCGCGCAGGGTGTCGGTCAGGCACTACTCGAGGCCGTGCATTACGATGCCAACGGCCAGTTGCTGACGGCGAGCTTCATGGACTACGCCATGCCGCGCGCCGACGATCTGCCGTCCTTCAATCTGTCGCATCAAAACACGCCCTGCCCGAACAATCCGCTAGGGGTCAAGGGCTGCGGCGAGGCGGGCGCCATCGGCTCTCCGCCGGCGCTGATCAACGCCATCACCGATGCGATCGGCAATAATGCCCTGGCCATGCCCGCCACGCCGCTGAAGGTGTGGGAAGCGGCACGGGTCGTGGCCTGAGACAAGGGGAGGAGAAAACCATGTATGCAACCAACTATCACCGCGCCTCCTCGGTCGACGAAGCCGTCAAGCTTCTGTCCGGTATGCCGGAGGGCAAATATGTCTCCGGCGGCATGACGCTGATCGCCACCATGAAGCAGCGTCTGGCTTCGCCGAGCGATCTCGTCGATCTCAGGCATATCCCGGCGCTGAAGGGCATCCGCGTCGATGGTCGCAGGGTCACGATCGGCGCTGCGACGACACATGCGGAGGTCGCCTCCTCGGCGGCGATTCGCGCCGTCTGCCCGGCGCTCTGTGATCTTGCCGGCATGATCGGCGATCCGCATGTCCGCCATATGGGCACGATCGGCGGCTCGGTCGCCAATAACGACCCGGCGGCAGACTATCCTTCGGCCATGCTGGGCCTGGGGGCTACCATCGTGACCGACCGGCGTCAGATCGCAGCCGATGATTTCTTCACCGGTCTGTTCGAAACGGCACTGGAAGAGGGTGAGCTGATTACCACCATCACCTTCGAGGCGCCGGAAAAGGCCGGCTATGCCAAGTTCCCCAATCCGGCTTCGCGCTACGCCATGACCGGCGTTTTCGTTGCCAAGGGAGCGGACGGCGTGCGGGTCGCAGTCACCGGCGCTGGTTCTGATGGCGTGTTCCGTCACGGCGGGATGGAGCAAGCGCTCGCGGCGAACTGGTCACCGGATGCGGTCGCCAACGCGGCCGTTGATTCGTCGACGCTGCTGTCTGATCTGCATGCCACGGCCGAATATCGTGCCAATTTGATCAAGGTCATGGCCAAGCGCGCGACCGCGGCAGCATAAAATTCGCGCGGAAAATGCCGGAAGGGCGGCTCGGCCGCCCTTCCGGTTTCAGCTATTCCGGAGATGGGGCAAGATTGTCAATTCTCGGTGATTGACAATTGTTGTCTGGAATTGTTCAAAATTAAGGGCCATTTGCCGCAGCGAGTGCTAAAGCGATGCGGAGGGGTTGACGTGCAGATCGGCAATCATGAAAACGGTCGCATGGTACTGGAGCAGATGATGGATTTCGAAGCATTTTTCAAAGGCGAATTGGGCGCGTTGCATCAGGAAGGCCGCTACCGCGTGTTCGCCGATCTGGAGCGTCAGCGCGGCAGCTTTCCGCGTGCGACCTGGTATACGCCGGAAGGCTCCAAGGACGTCACGGTCTGGTGCTCGAACGACTATCTCGGCATGGGCCAGCACCCCAAGGTGATCGAAGCGATGAAAGAGGCGATTGATCACTGTGGCGCGGGTGCGGGAGGCACCCGGAATATTTCTGGCACCAACCACCACCATGTTTTGCTGGAGCAGGAGCTTGCCGATCTGCACGGCAAGGAATCCGCGCTGATCTTCACCTCCGGCTATATCTCCAACTGGGCGACGCTCGGCACGCTCGGCGCCAAGATCCCCGGGCTGATCATCTTCTCGGATGCGCTGAACCACGCCTCGATGATCGAGGGCATCCGTTATGCCAAGTGCGACAAGGTCATCTGGAAGCACAACGACCTTAATGATCTCGAAGCCAAGCTGAAGGCCGCCGATCCGAAGGCGCCGAAGCTGATCGCCTTCGAGAGCGTCTATTCGATGGATGGCGATATCGCGCCGATCAAGGAGATCTGCGATCTCGCCGACCAATATGGGGCGATGACCTATCTCGACGAAGTGCATGCCGTCGGCATGTATGGCCCGCGCGGCGGCGGCATTGCCGAGCGCGAAGGGCTGATGGACCGGCTGACGGTGATCGAGGGCACGCTCGGCAAGGCCTTCGGCGTCATGGGCGGCTATATTGCTGCGTCGACCGCACTTTGCGATTTCATCCGCTCCTTTGCCTCCGGCTTCATCTTCACGACATCGCTGCCGCCGGCCTTGGCGGCGGGTGCCGTCGCCTCGATCCGGCATCTGAAGGTCAGCCAGTTCGAACGTGCCCGCCATCAGGACCGGGTGCGCCGGCTGCGTACCCAGCTCGACGCTGCCGGCATTCCGCATATGCCGAACCCGAGCCATGTCGTGCCGGTTTTGGTCGGCGATGCTGCCAAGTGCAAATGGATCTCGGACCTGCTGCTCGATATGGGCGTCTACGTCCAGCCGATCAATTATCCGACCGTGCCGAAGAAGACCGAACGCCTGCGCATCACACCGACACCGCTGCATTCGGATGCCGATATCGAGCATCTCGTCGGCGCGCTGCATGCGCTCTGGTCGCGCTGTGCGCTCGCTCGCGCGGTGGCGTAAGTAAAAGCTTACATTTTTGTTCTTTGGTCAGGGCGCGGAAATGTTGTTTCCGCGCCCTGACTTTTTGAATTCTGGGTGATGATCAGGATGCTTGCCAGGCCTGTAGCTGAGCGAGCGAAGCCGTCGCCCCGCCGCAAACCACGATGAGGACTCGCTCATAGCCTGCCAATCGATCGGCATGGCTATAGGCGACCGCCAATGCTGCGCCACACGCCGGCTCCACGAGCACGCGATGATCGTCGAGGACGCGCATACACGCGTTAACGGCAGCGCGATCGTCCACGACGACGCTCTCGACGGGTAGGGTCTGAGCGATCTCAAAGGCGCGCTGGCTGACTTTTCGGGCGCCAAGCGAGGTTGCGATGCTGGTGATGGCAGGCAGTTCGGTGAGTTTGCCGGCCTTCACGGAGGCTGCGAGGGACGCCGCGCCTTCGGTTTCGGCCGCTATGATCGGGACGCCTTTAAGGCCATTGCGGTCAAGCCCTTCCGCAACGCCAGCCAGAAGCCCGCCGCCGCCGACCGAAAGAACGACCGCGTCGAACGCGACGCCAGCGTTGACGACCTCGTCGATGATCGTCGCATGCCCAGTCCACAGAAGCGGATCGTCAAACGGGTGAATGAATGCGGTTTCCGCATCGACTGCCTCAAGCGCGCGCTCGTTGGCCTCCTGCCAGGACGCGCCATGGACGAAGACCTCGGCGCCCTCCTGGCGGATCAGCGATTTTGCCCGTTCGGTCGTCGTCTGCGGAACGAAGACCGACACCGGGATCGAGAGGCGGCGTCCGGCATAGGCCACCGCAATGCCGGCATTGCCTCCGGAAGAGGATACGAAGCGGCGCTTTCCGTTTCTGGCGTGATGCTCACAGGCCGCCCCTATGCCGCGGATCTTGAAGGAGCCAGGGGGCTGGAGCGCATCCATCTTCAACCAGACGGATCGGCCCGACGCCAGGCTTAGGGAAGGGGATTCGAGCAGCGGAGTTTCGAGATGCAGTGCCATGGAATGCCTTCTCCGGAACGCGACGTTGGTGATCTCCATCAAATATGTTGAAAGAGCCTCGCCAACAAACGAATTCGCAGCTCCGGGCAGTCATCCGTTTCCGGCTTACGCGGCTTCTCGCGAGCGGGTTAGGCTGCCTTTTCCCTTTGCGCGACAAGCGCGCTGGCGCGGCTGCGGGCTTCATCGTCGGCGGCAAAGACCGCATCCATCGTTTCGGCGCTGCCGACCCCGATCATCTGGTCCATGACCGCTTCGGCGATGTCGGCCATTTCGAGGAAGCCGATGCGCTCGTCCACGAAGGCCTGGAAGGCAATCTCCTCGGCAGCATTCATGACGGCGCCCTGCAGCCCGCCGCGTTCCAGCGCGGTGCGGGCAAGACGCAGTGCGGGGAAACGAACCTCGTCCGGCGCTTCGAAATCCAGCCGGGCCAGTTTTGCAAAATCCAGCCGGTCGACATCAAGCTTCGGTCGGGACGGATAGCTCAGCGCATAGCCGATGGCCGTGCGCATGTCCGGACAGCCGAGCTGCGCCAGCACGGAGCCGTCCGTATAGCCGACCATCGAATGGACGATGGATTGCGGGTGGACGATAACTTCGATCTGATCCGGGCCGACATTGAACAAATGCTTGGCCTCGATCATCTCCAGCGCCTTGTTGAACATCGAAGCGCTGCCGATGGAGATCTTCAGGCCCATCGACCAGTTCGGATGCGCGCGCGCGGTCGCTGCCGTGACATTGGCCATCTGCTCGCGCGACCATGTGCGGAAGGGGCCGCCCGAGGCTGTGAGGATGATCCGCTCGACCGCATGCTGTTGGTCGTCCTCGAGCGCCTGGAAAATCGCGCTGTGTTCGCTGTCCACCGGTATCAGCCGTCCGCCGCCTTCGCTGACGGCACGCACGAAGAGTTCGCCGGCGGAAACCAGGCATTCCTTGTTGGCGAGCGCGATGTCGGCGCCCCGGCGCGCGGCCTCCAGCGTCGGCGCAAGCCCCGCCGTGCCGACGATCGCCGCCATCACCCAATCGGAAGGGATGGAGGCAGCCTCGAGGAGAGCGTTCCTGCCGGCGGCTACGGCAATGTCGGTTCCGGCGAGCGCCGCCTTGAGGTCCTGATAGCGCTCCTCATTGGCCGTGACGGCGAGAGCGGCGCCGCAGGCTTTCGCCTGGCTCGCCAGGAGATCGATATTGTCATGCCCGGAGATTGCGGCGATATCGAACGCTTCGCGTCCGCCCAATTGGGCGATGACGTCGAGCGTGTTTTGTCCGATCGAGCCGGTCGAACCCAATATCGTCAGGCGGCGCGGCGCCTTGCTCCCGGTGGTCATTCCAGTATCCGCATCTTGCTGTGATTGCCCATGGCTCTACAGGGGATCGCGGGAGGCGGCAAGTCCGCAGCTCTGTCGGCGCATTCTTCCCCGGTCCCTTCGCGCTGGAATCTCTGGCATTAACGGCAATTTTCGGGCTACTAATGAACCAATACGCAGATACCGCGTTTTCCATCCTGCAGAGGCGCAGGAGAAGGGCAATGGTTTTCAAAGCGGCTACGTTTCACGGCCTAAAGCCCGAAATAGAAAGCGAAAATGCCAAACGCTCGGCGCTGGAATCCACAGTCGCCAACGCCCTTGCTGTCGCCGGCGGCCTCGACGCCTCCGACGTCACCGTGACCGCCGTCGGCCAGGAAATCCGATTGGACGGAACGGCGGCAACTCCGCAGGAGGTTGAACGGGCGACTGCAGTGGCGGAGGCCGTGCCGGGGGTCAGGCTGGTGCGGAATCGGATTTTGGTGGGGTGAGTTTACAAAGGTAGCGTAGATTTAAGGCCCTTCGCATTTTAACTCAGCGTAGAGCGCAAAATCGCGCCGGTCTGTCGAATCGTGCGGCCTATGCAGGACGTCGCCACAAAGCGCAGTGTCTCAAATGCGGGGATGAAGCGATGGATATCGCGAGGCATGGGCCTTCCTCGTTTCTTGTTTGCCGCCGCCTATTTGTTCTTATTATGTTCCTGTGCGCGATCGAGTCAATATCGATGCGCCCTGAGTTTTGGCGCCGCACGGTTTTACAGCCCTATTGGTATCAAAGGGCTTTTTCGTTCACGAACGGGCGAGTTTTACATCTAAGTGCAGGCGCCATAGAGAATAAGTCGAGCTTCCCAAGCTGGCGCTCGAAAGGAGCCCTTGCAACTTGAGCAATAATCTATGCGTATGCTGCACGATATGAACCTGACTCGCGCCTAGCTTTTCGAGGTCTTTATCTTAAGAAGTCAGGTATTTTGAAACTCGATTATCTATTGTCACCTGGCAAATTTGCGCGTGAAAGAAAGTGCCTCTCCGATGTGGTTTCAGATTCTCGGTGCTGTGATCGTTGTTGTAGCGATAGGGATTTATATTGTTTTTCTATTCAGAGGGAAAAAGGTAGGAAAAGCGGAAGCATCTCTATTAGGTATGATGATCCTCGTCGGATTTGGGATGATGTTGTTGGACAGGATAACTGAGTTCAAGGTGTTAGGTATCGGAACGATTAAAGCAGCAACCGCTCAGGCATCAGTCGATGCTGGCACAATCCAAGCTTTGAAAACTCGAGTCGAAAATCAATCTGCGACAGTAGATGCCGTGGCAGCACAGGCCAAAAATGCGGCCGGCCTTTCGAATAAGGCCGCCTCCCAAATAAACGCCGCCGATCAGAAGCTCGCTGATCTCAATGCCACTCTTTCAGCGGCGAAGGTCACCTTGGAACGTCTTCAAAAGGATGCGGACTTCGGGAATGTGATTCAGCAAGCGCAGAACGATGATCGCGGCGCCTTTGACAAGCTTTCTTTAATCGCTAACGACCAGAGCAGCCCTATGCGAAACGGGCTGACGCCGCTCAGAACGTTATCACGGATGCTCACAGCCAAGGGATTTACGAAACTAACCTCCAACTCCCTTGGCCAACTGACGTCGAGCCTGACATCCTATCCATCGGTACTTTGAAATCAATTTTTTTTGGCTCAACGGCGGTTCCTCTCAAACCTGCACTGATCGAATTTATCAATAACCGTAGTGATATACCAAAACTTGAGAAGCTGGATTTCTTTATCGAGGTCATGAAAACCGATGCAAGCTTGAAGGCAGTCGAGTACGCGGGTCGGTACTTCACGATGGACACAAATCTGAAAATAAAACCGTTGGCAATCGACTACTTGCTAAACTGGTGGTCAGAACACCGCAAGGACTACGAAAATCCTGCGCCGGAACCGAAGTAGCCATTTGGCAAAACCGCGCTGACAGGCATATTTTTTGAGAATCGCGTCAAGCTGTTCGCGGATGCCGCAGCCACCGTTCCATGTGCAGTCGCTCAAGGCCGTCAGTGCACCAATTTCATGTGCCAATCATGCGCCACCGAATTCCCGCTAACGTCCGAAAACGCCTGTAAATGCTGGTAATTCTGGTAAATTGATGGCGCACGAAAGCCGCATCGAAACTCATGCTAGTTATTGAGGATATTGGTGATCCCGACGCGATTCGAACGCGTGACCCTCAGATTAGGAATCTGATGCTCTATCCTGCTGAGCTACGGGACCACTGAGATTGATCCATACAAAAGCAAGGGCCCGAAGCCAAGCCCTTTTCCCGTCTCGGAGACAATCTGCTTTTGCCGGGCCGTGCGCCATGGTCAGGCGCACGGAAAGATGGTGGAGGCTCAGGCGTTCAGGCGTTGTTCGGCGAGGCGCACCCAATAGGAGATGCCGTGGGCGATGGCTTCGTCGTTGAAGTCGTAGGCCGGGTTGTGCAGGCCGGCGGTGTCGCCGTTGCCGACGAAGATGAAGGCGCCGGGGCGGGCGTTCAGCATGTAGGAGAAATCCTCGCCGCCCATCATGGGATCGATGTTCGGGATGACATTGGCAGTCCCCGCGATGTCGCTTGCGGCGGCAATCGCGTGCTCGGTCTCGTCGGCGTGGTTGACGGTGACCGGATAGTTGCGGTGGAACTGGATATCCGCCTCGGCATCATGGCTGGCGGCGATGCCGCTGACGATCTGCCGGAAGCGGCGCTCGGCGAGGTCGCGGATTTCCGGATCGAGCGTGCGTACGGTGCCGACGAAGCTCGCGTCGTTCGGGATGACATTGTAGGCGTTGCCGCCATTGAACTTGGTGACGGAGACGACCACCGATTTCAGCGGATTGGCACTGCGCGAGGCGATGAGCTGCAGGTTGGTGACGATCTGCGCGCCGATGGCGATCGGGTCGATGGTCGTGTGCGGCATGGCGGCGTGGCCGCCGCGCCCCTTGATGGTGACGGTGAACTCGTCGGTCGCCGCCATGATCGCGCCCTTGCGGATGGCGAACTGGCCGACCGGCAGGCCCGGCAGATTGTGCATGCCGTAGACTTCCTCGATGCGGAAGCGCTCCATCATGCCGTCCTTGACCATGGCATCGCCGCCGGCGCCACCCTCTTCGGCCGGCTGGAAGATGACGGCGATGTTGCCATTGAAATTGCGGGTTTCGGCAAGATATTTCGCAGCACCCAGCAGCATGGCGGTGTGGCCGTCATGGCCGCAGGCATGCATCTTGCCGGGTGTCTCGGAAGCCCAGGGCTTGCCGGTGATTTCGGTGAGCGGCAGGGCATCCATATCGGCGCGCAGGCCGACGGTACGGCCTTCGCCCTTGCCGCGGATCAGGCCGACGACGCCAGTGCGGCCGATGCCGGTGACGACCTCGTCAACGCCAAATGCCCTGAGCTTTTCTGCCACGAAGGCAGCGGTGTTTTCCACCGCATACATCAGCTCAGGCCTCGTATGGATATAGCGGCGCCATTCCGTCACTTCGTCCTGGAGTTCGGCGGCTCTGTTCAAAATCGGCATGCTGATTTTTCCTGCTGCTCAATATCGGATTCGGGTCTAGCAATTTGATCCGACACAACCCTCAACATCACATCGCACTTTTTTATGCCGTGCGCGTGATCACAAGGCTGTGATCGGTTGGCAATAAACTCGTCAATCGCCTTTGCCTTCTCTTAGCCATATAGGTTAAATAGGGGGAGCTTTCGAGAAAATTCCGGACTTCTGAAGGATTGACCGTGCTGACGAAGCAGAATCGTTTGTATGCCGCCTTGCGGCTGGTTCCCATGGCCGCCGCCGCATCCATGCTTTTCCTGTCGACCGCGCATGTGGCCGAAGCCAATCCGCATATCCTCGTCGATGTCAGCAGCGGCCGGGTGCTCGATCATGAAGACGCCTTCCGCAAGTGGTATCCGGCTTCGCTGACCAAGCTGATGACGGTCTATGTCGCCTTCCGTGCCCTTCAGTCCGGCCAGGTCACGCTCGATACGCCCGTTGTCATGTCCAAGCTTTCCTCTTCGCAGCCGCCCGCGAAGATGTATTTCAAGCCGGGCCAGAAGCTGACGCTCGACAATGCGCTGAAGATGATGTTGGTCAAATCCGCCAACGACCTCGCGATGGCGATCGCGGAGACGGTCGGCGGTTCCGAGCAGGGTTTCGTCGCGCGCATGAACGCGGAAGCCGCCCGCCTCGGAATGCGTGACACGCATTACATCAATCCCAATGGCCTGCCCGGCAAGGGCCAGTACACGACAGCACGCGATCTTGCGGTCGTCAGCGTGGCGCTCCGCCGCGAGTTCCCGCAATATGCCGGCTATTTCTCGCTGGAAGGGTTCACCAACGGCGTCAAGCAGGTGCCGAACATCAACATGCTCATCGGTCGCTTCGATGGCGCCGACGGCATGAAGACTGGTTTCATCTGTGCTTCCGGCTTCAACCAGATCGCCTCGGCCACACGCAACGGCCGTACGCTGGTCTCAGTCGTTCTCGGAACGGACAGCCTTGCCGCACGCGCCGATGATTCCGCTAATTTCCTCGAAAAGGGTTTCGAGAACCAGTTCTCCGGCCGGGATACGCTGGCAAGCCTGCAGCCCTATGGACAGGGCCAGGACGAGGTTGCCGACATCACCGCCGACATCTGCAGCGCCAAGGGCGCGCAACACCGCAGCGAGACCCGCGATCCCACCGGCCGCACCAAGGTGCAGTCGCCCTATATCCATGAAATGGATCACGAGCCGAATTTCGTCTATGCCGGCCTGATCGGCGGTCAGGACGTTGCCACCGCAAGCAAGGGCGACAAGGACGATGTGGCGGCGAAGGGCGACAAGGCCGTGAAGGGCGACAAAATTGCCGTTACGGGCGGTGTCACCGGTATTCCCATCCCCATGCCGCGTCCCACTTACTGATCGGACCTGAACCATGAGCGTTCCGCAGGAGAGGGTGCCGGTTTCGATCCTGACCGGTTTTCTCGGAGCCGGCAAATCGACATTGCTCAATCGCATCCTCAAGGACGCGGAGATGCGGGATGCGGCTGTCATCATCAATGAGTTCGGCGATATCGGCATCGACCACCTGCTGGTCGAAAGCTCCGGCGATGCCATCATCGAGCTCTCCGATGGCTGCCTCTGCTGCACGGTGCGCGGCGAGCTGGTGGATACGCTCGCAAATCTGATGGACGCTATGCAGACCGGCCGCATCCGGCCGCTGAAGCGCGTCGTCATCGAAACGACCGGCCTTGCCGATCCGGCGCCGGTGATGCAGTCGATCATGGGCAATCCGATCATCGCCACCAATTTCGACCTGGATGGTGTGATCACCGTCGTCGATGCGGTCAACGGCTTGCAGACGCTCGACAATCATGAAGAGGCGCGCAAGCAGGTCGCGGTTGCCGACCGGCTGATCATCTCCAAGACTGGCCTGGAAGGCGCTGCCTCCCTCGGCATGATGGAGGGACGGCTGCGGGCGCTCAATCCGCGGGCGCAGATCATGAATGCCGACAGCGAAGCGGCCGGCCGCGCCGCCATTCTCGTCAACGGGCTCTACGATCCGGCCTCCAAGATCGCCGATGTCGGCCGCTGGCTGCGCGACGAACTTGAGGCTGATGATGATGACCATGATCACGAACATGGGCATGACGAGCCCGGGCACGATCACGATCATCATCACGGCGGCCACGGCCATCATCGCCATGGCCACCATCATCATGGCCATCGGCATCAGCACGCCCATGATGTGACCCGTCACGGCGAGTCGATCCGCTCCTTCTCGATTGTCGAGAGCCAACCGATCGATCCGATTGCGCTGGAAATGTTCATCGACCTCCTGCGTTCCGCGCATGGCGAGAAGCTGCTGCGGATGAAGGCGATCGTTGCCATGTCCGACAGGCCGGAGCGTCCGGTCGTGCTGCATGGCGTGCAGAATATCTTCCATCCGCCGGTGCGCCTGCCCGCCTGGCCCAATCCCGACGACCGGCGCACGCGCATGGTGATCATCACCAAGGATCTGCCCGAAGACTTCGTGAAGGGCCTGTTCGACGCGTTCCTGAGCAAGCCGCGTGTCGACACGCCGGATAGGGCGGCGCTGCAGGACAACCCGCTGGCGGTGCCGGGGATGCGGTTTTAGTTTCACTCCGATGAGATCAAGCAACCCGCCTCGCCCTTCGAGGGCCCTGCGGCCACTTCAGGGTGAGGCTGATCTTTGTGCATTGTCGCCCATAGTCAGAGTGCAGTGTCAGGTATGCCCAAGGAATGCCGGGCTCGCTCCATCCTCATGGTGAGGCGGGAGCCTGAGCTTGTCGAAGGGCGACCCTCGAACCACGAGGATGGCCCCTGACCGCGGCCGATCAACCCTTGCGAATGATGAAGCGATGGCCGCTGTCGGTCTTCTCGCTGGCGAGAAGTGCGTGGCCCTTTTCATTGCAGAGATGCGGGATGTCGATGATGGCGAGGGGATCGGTCGTTTCGACCGTCAAAGTCGTGCCGCTCGGCATTCCGCGCAGGCGCTTTTCCGTTTTGATCGCCGGATAGGGGCATTTCAGCCCGCGCAGGTCGTAAACCTCGTCGGTCAGGCTATTCACTCTTGGCCCAGAACTTCCAGAAGGGCGGCTTCTTGGCTTCGGTCTGCGCGGTCTCGACAGCCGGAGGCGGTGCATAGGCGAGCGGATTGACGCCCGGGTTCATCGGGTTCGCCATCGGGATCGGCACATTCGCCGGAATGTTGGCTGCCACGGCGATGTCGGCGGGTTGAGCCACCGGCTGTCCGGTGAGACCCGGGGCGGCCGTCGCCATACGGATGCTTGCCGTCGTCGGATTGGCGACCGTGGCGCCGCGGGCAAGCTGCTGGCCCGACTGGTTCGCCATCATCGATTCCAGATCAGCCACCTTCATCATCTTGCCGGCGGCAAGCGCGGTGCCGGTCGGGGCATAGGCGATATCGTGGCCCTTGCGCTGCTTGGCGACAACAGCCTTGCGTTCGGCTTCGGTCGGGTCGTACCAGGCCATGCCGTCAAATTTCTTCAGAGCGGCGGTGTAATCGGCGTCATACTGCTTGTTGTAGGACAGAAGCGCAGTCTGCAGGGCCGGCGGGGTGGTCATGACAGGGCATTTGCCGCCGGCGTTGAACGGGCCACTGGCCTGCTGGTTGAAGACGTATTTCTTCTCGCAGACCTCGACTTCCGGCGGACGCTTGGTCACTTCGAAATTGTCGTAGCCGACCTTCAGCATCTTCCAGAATTCGATATTGGGGCTGAGGCGGTGTTTGACCATGTTTTCCGCTGTCATGCGGAAGGGATAGGCTTCGAGTTGGATCGCCTTCTGGCCGCCCTTGAAGGCGTCGCGCGCGAAGGCATAGATCTCCAGCACCTGCTGGTCGGTCATCGAATAGCAGCCCGACGACGAGCAGGCGCCATGGATCATCAGATTGGCGCCGTTGCGGCCGTTGGCCGCGTCATAGCGGTTCGGAAAACCGGTGTTGATGGCAAGGTAATATTTGGAGTTCGGATTGAGGTTGGCCGGCGTCAGCATGTAGAAGCCTTCCGGCGCTTGCCGGTCGCCTTCCTTCACCTTCGGGCCGAGACGGCCGGACCAGGCGCAGATCTTATAATCGGCGATGACCTCGAAGCGATTGCTCTGGTTCGCCTTGAGGATCTCCATCGCACCTTCTTCCTTGAAGATGCGGATCATGATCGGCGAATTGCGGTCCATGCCCTTTTTCGACATGTCGGCGAGGATGTGGCTCGGAAGCGGCTGCTCGACCTTGTTTTTCACCGTCGACAGATCGACCGACGCGGATTCGAGCGTGTCGTTACAGCCGGCAAGAGCCAGCGCCATCAGGGAAACATAGGCAAGGTGACGGATGCGCATTCTGACTTAGCCCATAGACATGAAGAGCGGCCGGCACGATCTGTTCGCCGCCGCCAAATCGAAACATGAAACGGAATCATAGACGGCTTATACTTGAGAATTCCTTACCAGCCTATGACGTGCTCGCGGCGCACCCGCAAGCTTTTCTTTGTCATAAAGGGTTCGATAACAAGAATGTGGCCAAGATTTGGCCTCATTCCCGTCTTGGGGCATCAGGAATCTCGAACCTGAGTTAGAGATTGCGACCCATGTTGAGGAATTTCTGACGGCGGTCGCTGCGCAATTGTTCGCCCGAACGGCTGGAAAGTTCGCTAAGCGCGTTGGAAATCATGTCGCCGGTCGCGGCAATCACCGTCTGCGGATCGCGATGCGCGCCGCCAAGCGGTTCGGGAATGATGCCGTCGATGATGCCAAGCCCCTTCAGATCCTCGGCGGTGATTTTCATGTTGGTGGCGGCTTCCTTGGCGCGGGTGGAATCGCGCCAGAGGATCGAGGCGGCACCTTCGGGTGAAATCACGCTGTAGATCGAATGTTCGAGCATATAGACGCGATTGCCGGTGGCAATCGCGATCGCGCCGCCGGAGCCGCCTTCGCCGATGACGACCGAGATGATCGGCACCTTGACGCCCAGGCACATTTCCGTGGAGCGGGCAATCGCTTCAGCCTGACCGCGCTCCTCGGCGCCGACGCCGGGGTAGGCGCCTGCCGTATCAACCAGGGTGACGACGGGCAGTTGAAAACGGTCGGCCATTTCCAGGATGCGGATCGCCTTGCGGTAACCCTCGGGACGGGCGCTGCCGAAATTGTGCTTCAGGCGCGTCTTGGTGTCATTGCCTTTTTCCTGGCCGATGACAGCGACAGGCTGGCCGCGGAAACGGGCGAAGCCCGCCTGGATGGCGGCATCCTCGGAAAATTTGCGGTCGCCGGCCAGCGGCGTGAATTCCGTAAACAGCGCTCCGGCATAGTCGACGAAATGCGGGCGCTGCGGATGGCGGGCAACCTGCGTCTTCTGCCAGGCATTGAGCTTCGAATAGATGTCGGCCATGGCTTCGCGGACGCGAATTTCGAGCCGTCCGACTTCATCAGACGTATCGATACTCTCGTCTTCGCTTGCCAGTTTCTTCAGCTCGTGAATCTTGCCTTCGAGATCCGAGATGGGTTTTTCGAAGTCGAGATAATTGTGCATGAGGTGCGTTTCCGATCCTTTTGCCCGTGACGAGAGACGGCACGTATAGCCTGTGTGCCGGTCCTAATCCTGTTTTTTAGCCTGTTTGGCAAGGGGGTGATGCGTTTGCACCAGTTGGTGAAGCCGTTCTTCCAGCACATGTGTGTAGATTTGTGTGGTCGAAATGTCGGAATGGCCAAGAAGTTCCTGCACCACGCGCAGGTCCGCGCCATTGGCAAGCAGGTGGCTGGCGAAGGCGTGGCGCATCACATGCGGCGAGATCAACGAGGGTGTCAGGCCGGCGCGAATGGCGAGATCCTTCAGGTCGCGCGCAAAGACCTGCCGCGGCAGATAGCCCTGCTTGGAGGCTGCGGGAAAGAGCCATGGGCTTTCCGGAACTGGCTGTTTGGTGTTTGCAGCCTCCAGCGCCTGTCGGCGGCCATAGGTCTTCAGCGCAGCGATGGCCGACTGTGACAGGGGCACCAGCCGCTCCTTGTTGCCTTTGCCGCGGATCATCAGGAAACGGCCTTCCTGGTCCAGCACTTTCGCCGGCAGGGACACGAGTTCGCTGACGCGCATGCCGGTGGCATAGAGCAGCTCCAGCAAAACCAGCATGCGCAGATGCTGCAATTGATCGGGACCTTCGACGGCCGCTTCCTGTTCGGCCTGGGCGAGAAGGCGCGTCACATCGTCGACGCCCATGGTCTTCGGCAGGGCGCGGCCCTTCTTCGGCGCGTCGAGAATGCCGGTGGGATCATCCGTGCGCAGACCCTCGGCATAGAGAAATTTATAGAACTGGCGCATGGCCGACAGCCGGCGTGCCTGCGACGAGGGCTTGAAGCCCTGGTGTGAAAGGCCGGAGAGATAGGCGCCGAGATCGTTCGATGCGGCTTCCGTCATGCGGACCTTGCGCTCCGACAAAAAGGAGTGGAGATCGTCGAGGTCGCGCTCATAGGACTGCAGCGTGTTGACCGCCGCGCCGCGCTCGGCGCTCATCATTTCGAGGAAGGCTTCCATATGGACGCGGCTCAGATCCTTCACGGCGATCCCCGCGCTCACGGCTTGACCGAGCCGGTTGCCGGCGGGTTGACGCGTTCGGAGGGTATGCGGATCGTCACATCGCGCGGCTGCGGATCGACGAAGAGCACTAAAGCCCACATTGCTCCATAGACCGATCCGGCGATGACCGCGCAGATGACAAGGAAGCGAAACAGGGTCGGCATTCAGAAACTCTCCTCGTCCCAATCATTGGTCCGGCGATATAGTGTAATCATATCCGACAAGCGTTAGCCGAAGGATATTGCAGACATGTTTATGTTGCGGCGTCTTGACGCTACAGGCGCATTTGACGATACCGTTTCCAAACAAATTGTGAATGGGCCGATGAACGAAGAAGTGCTGACCCTTGCAGAAAGCCTCAGAGACAAAGCGCGCGCCGTATTGGGCACGCGCAACCTTGTCCTCGTGGGGTTAATGGGGGCCGGAAAATCCTCGATCGGCCGGCTGGTCGCGCATCAGCTCGGCATTCCCTTCGTCGATACGGATATCGAGATCGAACGCGTTTCGCGTATGACGATTTCCGAGCTGTTCGAGGCTTATGGCGAAGACGAGTTCCGGGCGCTGGAAACGCGGGTGATCAAGCGGCTGCTCAAGGGCGGCCCTCGCGTCGTTTCCACCGGCGGCGGCGCCTTCATCAACGACCGGACGCGCCGGCATGTCAAACGCAGCGGCCTGTCCGTCTGGCTGAAGGCCGATCTCGACGTGCTTTGGGAGCGGGTCAACAAGCGCGATACGCGACCGCTGCTCAAAACCGAAAATCCGAAGCAGACCCTCGAAAAGCTGATGAATGCGCGCTATCCGATCTATGCGGAAGCCGATCTCACGGTTTTGTCCCGCGATGTGGGCAAGGATGTCATGGTCAAGGAAGTCCTTGTGGCCATCGTCGAGGGGAAAGAAGGAAGCAAGACACCATGAATGCGATCACATCGGCCGAGCGTCTCGTCCGCGTGCCCCTCGGCGAGCGCGCCTATGACATTCTGATCGGCCCTGGCCTGATTGCGCGCGCCGGCAAGGAAATCGCAGCAAGGTTGAAGGGCCGCAGAGCCGCTGTCATCACAGACGAAAATGTCGCGCCGCTCTATCTCGATGCGCTGATTGCGAGCCTTCAGGAGGCTGGTATCCAGTCCTCCAAGCTCGTCCTGCCGGCCGGCGAGAAGACAAAGAGCTTCGAGCATTTGATGGCCGTCTGCGATGCCGTGCTCACGGCGCGTGTCGAGCGCAACGATGCCGTCATCGCGCTTGGCGGCGGCGTGATCGGCGATCTCGCCGGCTTTGCTGCCGGCATCGTGCGCCGCGGCGTCCGTTTCGTACAGGTGCCGACCTCGCTGCTGTCGCAGGTGGATTCGTCCGTCGGCGGCAAGACCGGCATCAATACCCATCACGGCAAGAACCTAGTCGGCGTCTTCCACCAGCCCGATCTCGTACTCGCCGATACCGACGTGCTGAATACGCTCAGCGAACGCGAATTCCGCGCCGGCTATGCCGAGGTCGCCAAATACGGCCTGATCGACAAGCCGGATTTCTTTGCCTGGCTGGAGGCCAACTGGAAAGAGGTGTTCTCCGGCGGCGCTCAACGCATCGAGGCGATTGCCGCGAGCTGCCAGGCGAAATCCGACGTTGTCGTTGCCGACGAGCGCGAAAACGGTCCCCGGGCGCTGCTCAATCTCGGCCACACCTTCGGCCATGCGTTGGAGGCGGCCACCGCCTACGACAGCCGGCGGCTGGTGCATGGCGAGGGCGTTTCGATCGGCATGGTGCTGGCGCACGAATTTTCCTCGCGCCTCAATCTGGCAAGCCCTGACGATGCCAAGCGCGTCGAGACGCATCTGAAGGCGGTCGGCCTGCCGACGCGGATGGGCGACATTCCGGGCGATCTGCCGCCGGCCGAGGTGTTGATGGACGCGATCGCTCAGGACAAGAAGGTCAAGAGCGGCAAGCTCACCTTCATCCTGACCCGCGGCATCGGGCAATCTTTCGTCGCCGATGATGTTCCGGCTTCCGAAGTTCTCAGTTTCCTAAGGGAAAAACATCCGCAATGACGGTTCAAGGCACGCTGGCTGCTCTGTGGGAATATTGGCCCGAGATCATCTCGATCATCGCGCTCGTGCTGCTGTCGGCATTTTTCTCCGGTTCGGAAACGGCGCTGACGGCGGCTTCGCGCAGCCGCATCCATACGCTGGAGGCGAATGGCGACGAGCGCGCGGGGATCGTGCGGCAGTTGATCGAGCGCCGTGACCGGCTGATCGGCGCGCTGCTGATCGGCAACAATCTCGCCAACATCCTGTCGTCATCGATCGCAACCAGCCTGTTTCTCGGCCTGTTCGGCAGCTCCGGCGTTGCGCTGGCGACGGCGGCCATGACGGTCATTCTCGTCATCTTCGCGGAAGTCCTGCCGAAAAGCTGGGCGATCTCGACGCCGGACCGTTTTGCTCTCAATGTCGCCGGCACGGTGCGTCTCTTCGTTGCCGTCGTCGGACCGATTTCGAGCTTCGTCAACGCCATCGTTCGTCAGATTCTCGGCCTCTTCGGCATCAATCTCTCCAAGGAAGTGTCGATGCTGTCGGCGTATGACGAGCTGCGCGGCGCCGTCGATCTGCTGCATCGCGAGGGTTCGGTGGTCAAGGCCGACCGCGACCGCCTGGGCGGTGTGCTCGATCTCGGCGAGCTGGAGCTTTCCGACATCATGGTCCATCGCACGGCGATGCGCGCCATCAATGCCGACGATCCGCCGGAAGTCGTCGTCCGCGCCATTCTCGATAGCCCCTATACGCGCATGCCGCTCTGGCGCGGTACGATCGACAACATCATCGGCGTCGTCCACGCCAAGGATCTGCTGAGGGCGCTGGCGGAGCCGAATGTCGAGCCGGAAAATCTCGACATCGTCAAGATCGCGCAAAAACCCTGGTTCGTGCCCGACAGCACTAATCTCGAAGACCAGCTCAACGCCTTCCTGCGCCGCAAGCAGCATTTTGCAGTCGTCGTCGACGAATATGGCGAAGTGCAGGGGATCGTTACCCTTGAAGACATTCTGGAAGAGATCGTCGGCGATATTTCCGACGAGCACGACCTCGATATCCAGGGTGTGCGGCAAGAGGCCGATGGCTCGATCGTCGTCGATGGCGTCGTACCGATTCGCGATCTCAACCGCGCGCTCGACTGGGATCTGCCCGACGAAGAGGCGACGACGATTGCCGGTCTCGTCATCCACGAATCGATGACCATCCCGGAAGAACGTCAGGCCTTCACCTTCTACGGCAAGCGCTTCATCGTCATGAAGCGGGAAAAGAACCGCATCACAAAGCTTCGGATCAGGCCGGCAGAGACGGAAGAGGGGAAGTCGGAGTAGCCGTTACCACCGCACGGCTTCGCCCGGTGCTGCGGGTTCCACGGCAAGGGCATGCAGGCCGGCATCGAGTTCCGGCTTCAAAAGCTCTGTGATCGCCCTGTGGCGGGCAAGGCGTGTCATGCCCGTGAACTTGGCGGAGACGATTCGAACTCTTATATGGGTCTCGCCCGTTCCGGTCATGTCGGGCTGATGACCGGCATGTAAGTGGCTTTCGTTGATGACAGCGAGACGTTCGGGCGCGAAGGCTTCGTTGAGCTTTTTCTCAATGCGGGATTGAAGCGTCGTTTCCATATTCCCGCCGGTACCTTGTTCGCGAAAAAGGTTTCACAAAGCCTGCAACATTCCCATTTGTCAATTCTTGTTGTGGGGTGGCTGAGGCCCCATAATTAGGGCGCCATGAGACTCGATTCAAAATATTTCGATCGCATTCGAACCCGCCGCAAACGCGAGCCGGAGGCCGAACAGGCTCCGCCGACGTGCCAATGGGACGGCTGCGATAAAAAGGGTACGCATCGTGCGCCGGTCGGGCGCAATGCGGAAGGGCAGTTCTTTTTGTTCTGCTTCGAGCACGTCAAAGATTACAACAAGGGCTACAATTATTTTTCCGGCCTCTCGGACGGTGAGATCGCGCGCTACCAGAAGGAAGCCATCACCGGTCATCGTCCGACCTGGACCGTCGGCGTCAACAAATCGGCGCGCAACAGCCCACTGCAATCCGACATCCGTTCCGGTTCCTATTCCCGCGTGCGCGATCCCTTCGGTTTCGTCAAGGACGGGCAGGGGCAGGGACGCGGCCCGCGTTTCCCGCAGGAGCGCAAGCTGAAGACGCTCGAAGCGAAAGCCTTCGACACGATGGGGCTGGCTGCGAACGCCACCAGCGCCGAGATCAAGAGCCGTTACAAGGAATTGGTGAAAAAGCACCATCCGGATGCCAATGGCGGTGACCGCGGGTCGGAGGAACGGTTTCGCGCAGTCATTCAGGCTTATCAATTGTTGAAGCAGAACGGTTTTTGTTAATTCCTGTCCTTGCTCTCCGCCTTCAATCAGGTATGGTCCAAATCGGCTGAGGCCGCAGGCGACTGCGGCAAGGTGCGCTTTTGGCTGGCTGCACCTCGGCCAACTTTCCGGACGCGGCGTTTCTTGTCCGGGACTCTGTTCAAGAATGCTCGCAAGCGATCATGTCGTCGCGCCGAGGTTTCGCTTCAGTCCCGGAGAAGTATCGCCGTTGTTCCGACCTGACGGATGCGGACAACAAGCTGCGGCGTCACGGATCAAAAACGGCTGAGATTGATATGGCTGGGTGAGAGTCACCCGCCCTGGAGACATGATGAGCAAGATTGACCTTGATATTTCCGAGCTTCCCGATACGACCGTTTCGGTCCGTGAAGTCTTTGGCATCGATTCCGATATCCGCGTTCCGGCATACAGCAAGGGCGATGCCTATGTGCCCGACCTTGACACCGACTATCTCTTTGATCGCGAGACGACGCTCGCCATTCTCGCCGGCTTTGCCCATAACCGCCGCGTGATGATTTCCGGCTATCACGGCACCGGCAAGTCCTCGCACATCGAGCAGGTCGCAGCCCGCCTCAACTGGCCCTGCGTGCGTATCAACCTCGACAGCCATGTCAGCCGTATCGATCTTGTCGGCAAGGACGCGATCGTCGTGAAGGACGGGCTGCAGATCACCGAATTCAAGGACGGCATCCTGCCCTGGGCCTATCAGCACAACGTCGCCCTCGTCTTCGACGAATACGACGCCGGCCGCCCGGACGTGATGTTCGTCATTCAGCGCGTGCTGGAATCGTCGGGCCGCCTGACGCTGCTCGACCAGAGCCGCGTTATCCGTCCGCACCCCGCCTTCCGCCTGTTCGCGACGGCCAACACCATCGGTCTCGGCGACACGACTGGCCTCTATCACGGCACGCAGCAGATCAACCAGGCGCAGATGGACCGCTGGTCGATCGTCACGACGCTGAACTACCTGCCGCACAACAACGAAGTCGATATCGTGCTCGCCAAGGTGAAGTCCTTCCGCACCGAAAAGGGCCGCGACACCGTGTCCAAGATGGTGCGTGTCGCCGATCTGACCCGTGCAGCCTTCATGAACGGCGATCTTTCCACCGTCATGAGCCCGCGTACGGTCATCACCTGGGCGGAAAATGCGGAAATCTTCGGCGATGTCGCCTTTGCCTTCCGCGTGACCTTCCTCAACAAGTGCGATGAGCTGGAGCGGCCGTTGGTCGCCGAGCAGTATCAGCGCGCTTTCGGCGTCGAGCTGAAGGAAAGCGCCGCCAACATCGTGCTCGAAGCCTAAGAAGAAGAGCCAGCAAGTCATGGCAGGTCGCGGAGACAATTCCAAAGCGAAGCCGGGTGCCCCGGTGGACATGGAGCCGTTGCGTCGGGCGATTACCGGCTGCGTACGCTCGATCGCCGGCGATGCCGAGGTCGAGGTGGCTTTCGCCAACGAGCGCCCGGGGATGACGGGCGAGCGCATTCGCCTGCCGGAGCTTTCGAAGCGGCTGACGGCGCATGAGCTGGCGGTGACGCGCGGCCTTGGCGATTCCATGGCCTTGCGGCTTGCCTGCCACGATGCGCGCGTGCATGCCACCATGGCGCCGCAGGGCGCCGATGCGCGCTCCATCTTCGATGCCGTCGAACAGGCTCGCGTGGAATCGATCGGCGCGCTGCGCATGAGCGGTATGGCCACCAACCTCAATTCGATGAATTCAGAAAAATACGCCAAGGCGAATTTCTCCGGCATCGAGCGGCAAGAAGATGCGCCGATCGGCGAGGCCATGGCGATGATCGTGCGCGAGAAGCTGACCGGCCAGCAGCCGCCGGCAAGCGCCGGCAAAGTGCTCGACCTCTGGCGTTCCTTCATCGAGGACAAGACCGGCGGCGAACTCGACCATCTGCTTTCTGCCATCAATGACCAGCAGGCTTTTGCCCGCGTCGTGCGCAGCATGCTGACGGCCATGGAAATGGCCGAGGAATACGGCGACGAGGACATGGAGCCGGATTCCGATGAGGAGTCTGCCGAGGAGGACAAGCCGAGCGGCGAGGATCAGGATGATCAGGACGTCGAGAACGACGACGGTTCCGACTCCGCGCCTGCTGAGGACAGCGAAGCTTCCGATGAGCAGATGGACGACGGCGAGATGGATGGCGCCGAAATCTCCGACGACGACATGAGCGAAGAGGGCGAAGAGGATTCGGAGACGCCGGGCGAAACCCGCCGTCCGAACACGCCCTTCGCCGATTTCAACGAAAAGGTCGACTACCACGTCTTCACCGAGGAATTCGATGAGACGACGACGGCGCAGGAGCTCTGCGACACCGTCGAGCTCGAGCGCCTGCGTGCCTTCCTCGATAAGCAGCTCGCGCATCTGCAGGGTGCCGTAGGGCGGCTCGCCAACCGCCTACAGCGCCGGTTGATGGCGCAGCAGAACCGCGCCTGGGATTTCGACCTCGAAGAGGGTTATCTCGACCCGGCACGTCTGACGCGCCTGATCATCGATCCGATGCAGGCACTCTCCTTCAAGATGGAGCGCGACACGCAATTCCGCGATACGGTCGTGACGCTGCTGATCGATAATTCCGGATCGATGCGCGGCCGGCCGATCACCGTCGCAGCCACCTGCGCCGATATTCTGGCGCGCACGCTGGAACGCTGCGGCGTTAAGGTCGAAATCCTCGGCTTCACTACCAAGGCCTGGAAGGGCGGACAGGCGCGCGAGAAATGGCTTGCCGGCGGCAAGCCGCAAACGCCGGGCCGGCTCAACGATCTTCGCCACATCATCTACAAATCGGCAGACGAGCCCTATCGGCGGGCGCGTACCAATCTCGGCCTGATGATGCGCGAAGGCCTGCTCAAGGAAAATATCGACGGCGAGGCGCTGATTTGGGCGCATAACCGCCTGCTCGGCCGCCGCGAGCAGCGCCGCATCCTGATGATGATCTCGGACGGCGCGCCGGTCGACGATTCGACGCTGTCTGTCAATCCGGGCAACTATCTGGAGCGGCACCTGCGCGCCGTGATCGAGCAGATCGAGACGCGTTCGCCGGTGGAGCTGCTGGCAATCGGCATTGGCCACGACGTCACGCGCTATTATCGCCGCGCCGTCACGATCGTCGATGCCGACGAGTTGGCCGGCGCCATGACGGAACAGCTTGCATCGCTGTTCGAGGATCAGGCAAGCCTGCCGCGTATGCGTCGCGCAAGCTGAATAGCCCATAGTCAAACCTGCATCGGCCTTCCGGCCGGTGCGATTTCCGCCCAGTTGCAAGGCCCCGTGAGAGCCCATGAAACGCCTTTGCCGCGCGACCATGCTTGTGATGCTGCTCGCCGGCTGTGGCTCTGTGGATACTTCGGAAGGCGGATCTGCGGACATCCACGCGACGGCGATTTCGGCGTTCAAGCCCGGTTCCGAGCAGACACGGTTCGGTGCGCTTGAATTTCTCGGCGGCCTCGAACTCAGCTCCGGCAATGCGCTTCTCGGCGCCCTCTCCGCCATCCGCTTCCGTCCGGATCAGCGTCATTTCGTTTCGGTCCTGGATACCGGCCATTGGCTGACGGGAACCATCGAGCGTGACGAGGACGGCAAACTGAAAGGCATCGTCGATGCCCGTATCATGCCCATGGTCGACCGTTTCGGTGAGACGGATGCCGGTAAGGGCGCGATGGATGCGGAGGGGCTGGTGCTACGGGGCAACCATGTTCTCGTCAGCTATGAGCAGAATCATCGCGTCGATTCCTATCCCGATCCCGGCTTCGAGACATCGCCGCCGGATGGCAGCATTCCGATCCTGATCCCGAAGAAGCAATTGCACGGCAACCGCAGCCTGGAAACCCTGATGACCGCGCCGCAATCAAGCCCGTTGGCGGGGGCAGCGGTGATCGTCGCGGAGCGCAGTCTGGACGATGAAGGCAACATGCTGGCGGCAATCCTGGATGGGCCGCTGAAGGGCCGTTTTACGGTGCGCCATAGCGACGATTTCGACGCCAGCGACGGTGTTTTTCTGCCCGACGGCGATCTGCTGCTGCTGGAGCGGCGCTTCGATCTGGCGCACGGGATCGGCGTACGCATCCGCCGTATTGCCGGCGGCGACATCAAGCCCGGCGCGGTCGTCGACGGCAATGTCATCTTCGAAGCAGGGTCCAATCTGCAGATCGACAATATGGAAGGGCTGGACGCTTTCCGGGCTGCCGACGGTACGATCCACCTGATCATGGTCTCCGACGACAACCATTCGATTTTGCAGCGAAGCCTGATGCTGGAATTCCGGCTGCGGGACGATACGGCAGTCAGCATGAAATAGCGGCCCGCGCCTTTGACGTGGTTCCTCAGGATGTCACGGCATTCATCGTGAAGACGGTGCGCCGCGCGCTGTCATCCTCCGGCCATGCCCGCTCGACGTCGGAGAGGGGAACGGGCTTTACTGCGACCGTCAAGCCGGCCGGAGTGGTCGCCCGCAACAGCTTGCCGACGGCATGGACGAGCCCGTCGACCGATATGCTGCCGATGCCGCTGCCCATCAGCTCGATTGCGGAAGAACGCAGCACTGCGCTCGGCAGTGTTATATCCGCCCCGCTGCTGGAACCGATCTGCACGAATCGCAGAGGCACGGCATCCCGGCCGAATTTGGCGGCGGCGATCAGCAGGCGTTCGGCGCTTCTTCCCCAGAGGTAGTCGATGACGACGTCTACGCCCTCGGCGAATTGTTGCTTGAAGCTCTCCCCCAGAGCGGCGTCGTTTTCCACCAGGGGGATCGTCACATCGGCGCCAATCGCCGCAAGCGAGCGTAGGGCGTCGATGTTGCGGCCGGTGGCGATCACCTTGCGTGCGCCGAGATGCTTGGCGATCTGCACGGCGAGGCGGCCGGCGGTGCCGGTGGCGCCGTTGATCAATACGGTCTCACCGGCCTTGAGTTTGGCGCGTTCGGTATAGGCGGCCCAGGAGGACATGCCGGGATTGGCAATGGCGGCAGCGGTGATGTCGTCGATATCGTCGGGCAGGGCTATACAATGGGCCGGGGACACCACGGCGTATTCTGCCATGCTGCCGAACGGCGCCTTCGGCACGACGAAATAGACCCGACGCCCGTCGTCAAGCCGGCCCACGCCGTCGATGCCGACGACAAAGGGGAACTGGCCGGACGAGCTGTAGTGTTTGCCCGAGGCCCGGCCCTTGACGACATGGCTGATGGCGGCGGCGGTAACGGTGACGCGAACCTCATCCGCCGATGGCACCGGCTCGGCGAAATCTCCGTAAACGGGCGCGTGCCCGGCTTCCCTGACGATGGCAGCTTTCATGACATTTATCCTTTTGGATCTCGATAATGCGTGTATAATGCACATATATGAGGAGTCAGGAATGTCGTCAACAAAAAATGTGCAAAATACACATATCTCCGATCAATTGCGCCAACTGCATGGGGCTGTTCTCGATATCGTCGCGGTGATAAATCGACCGCAGCGCGATGAGGTGCTGATCAAGGAGGCGGGAATTCCGCTGGACCGGGCGTTGTTTCCGTTGCTTGTCGGCATCGAGCGGTTCGGGCCGATCGGCGTGGTGGAAATGGCCGATCGCGTGGGGCGGGACTACACCACCGTCAGCCGCCAGGTCGCAAAGTTGGAAAGCCTCGGGCTGGTCGAGCGAAAGGGGAGTGCTGCCGACCGTCGCGTCCGTGAGGCCGTCATCACCGAAAAAGGCAAGGCGATGACCGATCTGGTCGACGCGGCGCGCGAAAGGATCGGGCGCGCCATCTTCGAGAGCTGGAATCCGGACGAGGTCGACGAACTGGTGCGGCTTATGCGCAAGTTCGCCGATGCAGTGAATGAGGAGCCGCCGGTCGGTTCCTCGGTTGCGACGAAGCCTTGATCGCCGCGAGTTCGGGCGAACGTAGTCGTGCTGGTGCTTGCGGTCAGGCTCGTGCCTGCTGCTGCGACATCGGTTTCAGCACGTTCATCAGCGCGCCATAGGGCAGCAGCATGACGAGGCCGACGGTCACCTTGACCGAGAAATCGCCGATCGCCCAGGAAATCCAACGTGGTGCCGATGTCGAGAAGGCACCGAGGATCGGCGCCCAGTCGATCGCGAAGGGATCGTTCGGGCCGAAGAAGACGAAGAAGGGGGCGAAGGCAAAGGAGAAGAACATCACCGTGTCCAGCATCGAGCCGATCAGCGAACCGAACAGCGGCGCACGCCACCAGGCCATGCGGCGCAGGTGGTTGAACACCGAGATATCGAGAAGCTGGCCGGCGAGATAGGCCGAGCCCGAGGCAATCGCGATACGCGGCTGTGCGGTGAAGAAGGACAAGGTAACGCCGACGACGAAACCGGCAAACACCACCTTGCGCGCGGCCTTCGGGCCGAACTGGCGGTTGGTCAGGTCGGTGATCAGGAAGGCGACGGGATAGGTGAAGGCGCCCCAGGTCAGGATATCCGCGAGATTGATGCCGGCGATCGTCGCCTGCAGCGGATACTGCACGAGGATGTTGGAGGCAACGACGACCAGCGTCATCAGCAGAACATAGGCAAGCGTATAGCGTGATTTCAGCATTTTTTTATCCTGGGTGATGCCACCAGTTGGAGGGAAACCGGACATGGAAAAAGGCCTGTCCGGAGGTTATCCGTGCAAGCCTTTTAGCCCGTATTATATCGAGAAGTTTGGCTTAAGCGGCTACAGCAGCTTCAGCAGCTTCAGCGGTCTTCTTGACGATCTGGCGACGCAGCAGGCGGGCGCGCATGCTGAGCTCGTTTTCGCTTGCCTTGATAAGGAAAGCGTCTAGGCCGCCGCGATGCTCGACCGAGCGGAGTGCTGCAGCGGAAACGCGCAGACGATAACGCTGGCCAAGAACGTCAGAAATCAGAGTGACCTGGCAGAGGTTCGGCAGGAACCGACGCTTGGTCTTGTTGTTGGCGTGGCTAACATTGTTGCCCACGAGGACGGCCTTGCCGGTCAATTCGCACATGCGGGACATGGAACACCTACTTTTGTTTTTCTTGGCCATCGGATAGTCATCCCGGGCAAAACCCGGCGCGCAATCCAACAGGCCATAATTGGAAAGTTGCGGTTCTATAGTCAGCGCGGCCGGCTACGTCAAGCCAAACCTTGAGCTTTCCCGCAATTCCGTCAAAAAGCTGCTGTTTTCTGATTGTCGCAGCAGGTGCATAAAGCGCCTATATATGCTGCCTGCTCTTTGTTGAAGGCTTTGATCATGGTTCAATTTCGAAGGTGGCTTTTCATTTCCGCCCTGGTGACGTCGCTGCCATTCATGGCATCGGCCGAGGAATTGCGGCATGAAACGCAGTATCGCGTGGCGCTTGCCGGCATTCCGATCGCGAGGGCGGATTTCAAGACCGAGGTCAAGGATAAGCAGTTCACCATCCGGGGGGATATCACCTCGGCCGGTCTTGCCGATCTCGTCACGTCGATCGACGCGAAAACCGATGTGAGCGGTACTGTCGGGGATAACAGGCTGCAGGCGACCCACTACAAGCTCTTCTACAAAAGCGGCAAAAAGGAACGTACCTATGATGTCGCCTATACTAACGGCAATGTGACGTCGAACACGATCACGCCAGAGCCGAAGCGGCCGCAAAGCTGGATTCCGCTCAGCGACGGAGATCTCCACTCGGTGCTCGATCCGATTTCCGGGATGATCTTTCCGATTACCGCCAATCTCAATCTCTGCAATCAGACCTTGCCTGTCTTCGACGGTGAGATGCGCATGGATCTGAAACTGTCGCCGAAGGGATCGCACCCGTTTTCGACGGATGGTTTCAAGGGCAAGACGATTGCCTGCGGCGTTCGCTTCACGCCGAAGAGCGGCTACAAGGGAACGCGCAAGGATTACCTTTATCTCGCCAAGAGCGACGGCATGGAGATCTGGTTTGCCAAGGCCGATGCCATGAATGTATATGCGCCTGTCTACGTCCGTATCCCGACGCAATACGGCACGGTGACGATCACCGCAGTGAAATACGGCAGCTAAGCGGGTTTTGACTGACGCCCGCGGCGATAGACTGGGGGGCGGAGTTGAAGTTTCGGGCAACATTGACGGGATTTGCGGCCATCGTGATGTGGTCGTTCCTGGCGCTGTTGACGGTGGCATCGGGCAAGATGCCGCCGTTTCAATTGCTCGCCGTCTGTTTCGCCATCGGCAGTATCCCCGGCATCCTTGTTCTCGTGCTGAGGCCGGAGCGCCTGCGGCTGCTACGCCAGCCTGCCAAAGTGTGGATCACCGGCGTTGCCGGGCTATTCGGCTATCATTTCCTCTATTTCACCGCGCTGCGCCATGCGCCGGCCGTCGAGGCTGGGTTGATCGCCTATCTCTGGCCGTTGCTGATCGTCGTCGGCTCGGCGCTGCTGCCGGGCGAGCGGCTGCGCTGGTACCATATCGTCGGCGCGGTGATGGGTCTCGCCGGCACGGTGCTGATCGTTGGCCGCAATGGGTTTCACTTCGAGGGCGCTTATGCCATCGGCTATGGCGCGGCATTCCTTTGCGCCTTCACCTGGTCCGGCTATTCGCTGATCACGCGCCGGTTCGAAGCGGTCTCGACCGATGTCGTCACCATCTTCTGCCTGGCGACATCGGCCCTTTCCTTCGTTTGCCACCTTGGCCTGGAGGATACGATCTGGCCGGACGCGGCGTCGCAATGGGTTGCGGTGCTTGGGCTGGGCCTCTTTCCGGTGGGGGCCGCCTTCTATGCCTGGGATTATGGCGTCAAGAACGGCGATATCCAGATTCTCGGCGCGGCCAGCTATGCCGCGCCGCTGCTCTCGACGCTGATCCTGACATTGTTCGGCTTTGCCGAGCCAAGCTGGGGCATCGCGCTCGCCTGCCTTCTGGTCACCGGCGGGGCAGTGCTGGCAGCGCACAGGATGATCCTGCGCCGCAACGGCGATGGAGCGGCGCAGGCGGAAGCGGCGCAATAGCTCCGCTCGGGTCCCTGCAGCCTATTCTTTGAAGACCTTCTCCAGGAAAGCGATCAGCGATGGCCGCCAGACATCCATCTCATGCTGGAGGTCCGGATATTCGTCATAATCGTGCTTGATTTTCTTCTCTTCGAGCGTCGCCTTCAGGCCGGCAACATCCTTGCCGACGACCAGATCCTTGCTTCCGACCGTCACCGTGAAGTTGCGTAGAGCCTTGTTGATCTTGTCCGGATCGTTCAAGACGGCGTCGACCCCTTTGTTCGGCACGGTGGTCGTGCTGACGCCGCTGAAGGTCGCGACCCAGCCGAAGGTGTCGAGATGCGACAGGCCGGAAACGAGCGCCTGGTATCCGCCCTGCGACAGGCCGGCGACCGCGCGCCCGTCAGCATCGCTGCGCACCTGATAATGGCTTTTCATATAGGGGATGAGATCTTCGATGAGTTCTCGATCCGCCGCTTCGGCATTTGCGGGATAGAAGTTCTTACGGCGTTCCGCGGCGGGGAAATTCTCCGCAATCGCATCCGGCACATCGGTTTCCGTGTCCGGAATGACGACGATCATCGGCTCGATCTTCTTTTCCGCCAGCAGATTATCGAGGATCTGCGGTGCTCGACCCTGCGCAACCCAGGATGCCACCGTGTCGCCGAAGCCGTGATAGAGATAGAGCACGGGGAGGGGCTTCGACGGGTTGCTGTAGCCGGGTGGCGTGTAGACATACATCTGGCGCTCCGAATTGAGCGCTTTCGAATGCAGCGTCACCAGCCTGAGGTCGCCGTGCGGGACGTTGCGGGTATCAAGGATGCTGCCGGGTACCAGAATGAGGCTGGTATTCACTTGCCGCTGCGGCTTCGGCGAATTCGTGCCGGGATCGATGCTGCGAAAGCCGTCGATGTTGAAGTAGTATTCATAGAGGTTGGGCTTCAGCGGCTCGGTTTTGGCAGCCCATATGCCGTCGTCGCCACGTTGCAGCGCGATCGGATCGTGCGATCCGAGAACGACGGTCACGGCTTTTGCCGAAGGGGCATAAAGGCGGAAGGTAATCGATCCGTCCTTTTCGACCGAGGTGACGAATTCCTTCAGCGGGCGTTCCGCCGGCGGCGCGGCGGGAGCGTCAAGAGCAGCGGCGGGAAGGCTCATGATGCAGCCCGCCAAGACACATATGGGAAACAACAAACGCACGAAAAAACCTCCTCCACATCAGTCAATTTTCTCTCTCCCCGTGTAAAGCTGACGCAGTGTGACGCTTTTTCAAGGCGGCCGCGCGCAAAGCAGCCACCTTGAGTCGTGCTCGATATCAATGAATGGAAAAGTTCAGGCCGACAAAGGCTTCCAGTCTGGAGCCGCCATTTCGAAGCTGGAAAATTCGAAGCCCGGTGCGACCGTGCAGCCGACGAGGGTGAAATCGCCGAGGCTTTCGGCGGACTGCCACCAGTCGGCGGGAATGATTGCCTGCGGACGCTCGCCTTTTACGAGGTCGATGCCGAGGACGATTGTCTCGCTCGCCTTGCCGTCGGCGGAGCGATGCAGCGCCAGCGGCGCACCGGCATAGTAATGCCAGACCTCCGCGGCATCGCGCACCCGATGCCAATGCGAGCGTTGGCCCGCCTGCAGGAGATAGTAGATCGCGGTCGAATGACCACGGCTGCCGCCGTGCTCGTCGCGGAATGTCTGCACATACCAGCCGCCTTCCGGATGCGGCTGCATGGAAAGTGCCTCGATGATCTCTTCCGGCCGCATCAGAAATTGTCCTTGCGTTTGCGGATTTCGGCAAAGACTTCCTCGTTGCTGCGGCTTTCCATCAGCAGATGCCTGCGGATCGACGGATCGGCGGCGCGCAGGAAGGGATTGGTCTCCTTCTCCAGCGCAAGCGTCGTCGGAACGGTGAATTTGCCTTCGGCTCTCAGGGCCTCGATATCGGCAGCGCGTGCCTTCAGCCTCTCATTGTCGGGATCGATGGTCACGGCGAAGCGGGCGTTGGACAGCGTATATTCATGGCCGAAATAGATTGCCGTTTCGTCCGGCAATACGGCGAGCTTCTGCAGGGATGCCCACATATCCGCCGCCGGCCGTTCGAACAGCCGGCCGCAGCCGAGCGCAAAGAGCGTGTCGGCGGCAAAAAGCAGCTTGTCATCCTCGAAATGGTAACAGACATGGCCGGCGGTATGGCCGGGTGTCTCGATGACATTGACGGTGTGATCGCCGAATTCGAAGGTGTCACCGTCGCTGACGGCGCGGTCGAGGCCGGGAATGGCGACGGCTTCGTTGATGGGGCCGATGATCTCGCAGCCGAATTGCTCCTTCAGCGCCAGATTACCCTCGACGTGATCGGTGTGATGATGAGTGGTGAGGATGTGGGTGATCGTCCAGCCACGACGCTTGGCAGCCGCCAGAATAGGCCCGGCTTCGGGCGCGTCGATCGACGCCGTGTAACCGCTTTCTGGATCATGGACGAGCACGCCGAAATTGTCGGATCGGCAGATAAATACCTCTAATTCCAAGGGTTTCATGGTCGAAATAGTCCTCATCGATGCGCTTGCATCGGAATGTAGGCGGTTCGGCCTTGAAGTCCAACGGGCGGCTGATAACATTTGTGGCGATGCACGCCGATATCGTCGATCTCCGCCAATTCTATCATTCCGAGCTTGGGCGCTTGGCCGAGCAGTCTATCGCCATGGCGCTTTCCTCGATCTGGTCTCGGCTGCCGGACGAGCGTCTTGTCGGTCTCGGCTATGCCGTTCCCTATCTCGATCGCTTCCGCGCCGACACCGAGCGCACATTCGCCTTCATGCCGGCGGGGCAAGGTGCTGTGAACTGGCCGGTGGATTCGGTTTCCTCGACAGCGCTGATCTTCGATGAGGAATTGCCGCTGCCGGACAGTTCCATCGATCGGGTGCTGATGGTGCATTCGCTGGAATTCGCCGAGAGCCCGCGCGAGACTCTGAAGGAGCTTTGGCGGGTGCTGGCGCCGGGCGGTCGGCTGGTCATCGTCGTGCCGAACCGCACGGGCGTGTGGGCGCGCATGGAGCATACGCCCTTCGGCTCCGGCCGACCCTATTCGCGCGGGCAGCTCACCTCGCTGCTGCGCGAGACCAACTTCACGCCGGGAGCAACCGCCGAGGCGCTGTTCTTTCCTCCTTCGAAACTGCGCACCGTCCTGCGTCTCAGACGCGCTTTCGAGCGGATCGGGCGCACTCTCTGGCCGGCTTTCTCCGGCGTCATCATCGTCGAGGCGCAGAAGCGGCTCTATCAGGGCCTGCCGGTCGCCGTCCGCGCCTCACGCCGCGTCTTCGTGCCGGTGCTGGCGCCGCGCGGCATCCCGACGACGCGCGACGGTGCGTTATCTGGCGCTCTGATCTTTTGAATCTAGAGCATCTTATCCGCTTGCAGGTGATTCCACCTGAAGGCGGGATGCTCTAGCCGATCGGCAAACACTCGACAAATTCGTCAATCCGCATTAATGCCACGGGGTGTCTAAAGCCGGAATTTTCCGGCCCTTCCCAAGGTCGATCCCATGAGCATGGAAATGAACAAGCCCGTCCCGCGCCCCGGCATTCTCGATATCGCCGCCTATGTGCCGGGCAAGGAGCATGCGCCCGGCGTGGCGCGGGTGTTCAAGCTTTCCTCGAACGAGACGCCGTTCGGTGCAAGCCCCAAGGCTATCGAAGCCTTCCGCGCTGCTGGTGAACACCTGGAACGCTATCCGGACGGGCAGGCTACTGAGCTGCGTCAGGCGATCGCCGATATTCACGGCCTGAACACCGCCAATATCCTCTGCGGCAATGGTTCCGATGAGCTGCTCGGTCTGCTCTGCCATGTCTATCTCGGCGCTGGCGATGAGGGCATCATCACCGAGCACGGCTTCCTGATCTACAAGATCCAGATCCTGGCTGCCGGCGCGACGCCGGTCACGGTTAAGGAGAAGGATCGCACCGTCGATGTTGACGCGATCCTCGCCGCCGTTACCGAGCGGACCAAGATCGTCTTCATCGCCAATCCGGCCAATCCGACTGGCACCTATGTTCCGGTCAACGAAATCCGCCGCCTGCAGGCGGGTTTGCCGAAGCATGTCATCCTCGTGCTCGATGCCGCCTATGCTGAATATGTCCGCCGCAACGATTACGAGGCCGGCCTCGAGCTCGTTTCCTCGAATCCCAATGTCGTCATGACCCGCACCTTTTCGAAGATCTACGGGCTTGCGGCGCTGCGCGTCGGCTGGATGTATGGACCGGTAGATGTGGTGGATGCGCTGAACCGTGTGCGCGGCCCGTTCAACATGAACGCGGCAGCCATCGCCGCAGGTGCCGCTGCCATCCGCGACCAGGCTTTCACCCAGAAGGCGGTAGCGCACAACACGCTATGGATTGAGAAGGTGACGAAGGCCTTCGAATCGATCGGACTCGAAGTGACGCCGTCGGTTGCCAACTTCGTACTGGTCCACTTCCCCGATATCGAAGGCAAGCGTGCCGCCGATGCCGACGAGTTCCTGACTAGCCGCGGCTATATCCTGCGCGCGGTACGCGCCTATGGCTTCCCGAATGCGCTGCGCATGAGCATCGGCACGGAAGAAGCCAATCTGGGCGTCATCGCCGCTCTGACCGAATTCATGGGACACAAGGCATGAGCAGCGTGCAGTTCGACCGTATCGCGCTGATCGGCATCGGCCTGATCGGCTCGTCGATCGCCCATGATATCAAGCGGCTCGGCCTCGCCAAGGAAGTCGTGGTTTCAACCCGCAGCGCCGAGACGCTGAAGCGCGCCGAGGAACTCAAGCTCGGCGACCGCTATACGCCGTCGTCAGCCGAAGCCGTTAGGGATGCCGATCTCGTCATCGTCTCCGTGCCGGTCGGCGCATCGGGAAGTGTTGCCGCGGAAATCTCGGCGCATCTGAAGCCCGGCGCCATCGTCACCGACGTCGGTTCGACCAAGGCGTCCGTGATCGCGCAGATGCAACCGCATATGCCGGGCAATGTGCATTTCATTCCCGGCCATCCCATTGCGGGCACGGAGAAGTCCGGGCCTGACGCCGGATTTGCCGGGCTGTTTGAAGGCCGCTGGTGCATCTTCACGCCGGTCCCCGGCACGGACGAGGCTGCCATCAAAAGGCTTCGCCGTTTCTGGGAATCGCTCGGCTCGCGCGTCGATGAAATGGATGCCGCCCATCACGACAAGGTGCTGGCGATCGTTTCGCATCTGCCGCATCTCATCGCCTATAACATTGTCGGCACGGCTGACGATCTGGAGACGGTGACGGAATCGGAAGTGATCAAATATTCCGCCTCCGGCTTCCGCGACTTCACTCGCCTCGCCGCTTCCGATCCGACCATGTGGCGCGATGTCTGCCTGCACAATCGCGATGCCATTCTGGAAATGCTGGCGCGTTTCTCGGAAGATCTCGCTTATCTGCAGCGGGCAATCCGCTGGGGCGAGGGTGATAAGATCTTCGATCTCTTCACCCGCACCCGCGCCATCCGCCGCTCGATCGTGGAGGCCGGCCAGGACGTCGATGCCCCGGATTTCGGCCGCCACGCGCTGGATGTGAAGAAGTAGTCGATTTCCTGCTTAAATCGGCGGAATCTTCCCGAGCGGGATAAAGCCGCTCAGGGACAGGCGTCCGCGATCGGCCGTAAGATCGACGGAGACTTTGTCACTGCCGGCTGCGAGCGATTTCAGGAGCTTGGTGGCTGTGTCGATCATGTTCTTGGCCGCCGGAATCGTCGCCTTCAGGCTGTCGCCCCATGGCCCGATCTGATTGATCTCCAGTTTGAACCGGCCGGAGAGAAAGCCCTGATCGTCGAAATTGAAGGGGCCGGAAAGCGTCATGACGCGGCCGTCGCCGATATCGATCACCACCTGACGGAGAACGCCGGCGGCGCCATAAAGGCCGTGTCCGTCACTGCCGTCGAGCAGGCCGGCCTTGCCGGTCAGGGTGATATCGGCGCTCGTCGATGCCGTCGGTAGCGTCTGCGGAAAGTCCTTGATGACTGCCGTGGCGTTTTCGATGCCGATCGCCAGTTCCAGGTCGTCGCCGTTCTGGCGTGCGTGCATTTCGGTGTGAGCGGCGGTCACGTCGGCGCTCTGGCCGGTGAAGGAGGAGACGATGCCGGCCTTCAGCCCATCGATGACGGTCTCGCTCTGCGCGACACCGCGGCCCTTGGCGACGAGGTTCGATTGCAGATCAGTCCATTCGGCCGACACCGTCAAACCCTGCGCGGTGCGGATTTCCGCTGGCGATTTCAGGCTCCAGCCGACATGGTTCGGCTGATAGACCGGCGCCGAGGCATTCAGATTGTCGAAGGAGGCGGAAACGCCCTTTACATGATCGTCGACAGTCACCTTGGTGCAGGACAGGCCGATGGAGAAGGGAAAGCCGCTGAAGGCCATGTCGCTGCATTCGCCCGAGATGCCGGCGGCGTTCTGCTCGCCGAGCGCCTTCAGCACGGTCGTTTTCACCATCGTGGTCGCATAGAACCAGCCGCCGGTATAAAGCCCGGCCAGGATCACGATCAGCCCCAGCCCGATGAGCCACATGCGTTTGCCTCTGCCGGATGCTACGCCCTGGCTTGACGCTGCCATGTTGTTCTCCAATGGTTGAACCTATGTGTTCACAGTGATTTGGCGTTGGATATGGACGAATTTTGGGTATTTGGCTACGGATCACTCATGTGGAATCCGGGCTTTAGCTATGTTGAAAAAGCAGAGGCCTTGATTTTCGGCTACCGCCGCTCCCTTTGCGTCCATTCCTGGGTTCATCGCGGTACGGAGGCCAGCCCCGGCCTGGTGCTTGGCCTCGATCGCGGCGGCTCCTGCCGCGGCATGGCATTCAGCATAGCCACCGCCGAGTGGGACGAGGTCCTGAACTATCTGCGCGAGCGCGAGCTGGTCACCAACGTCTATCTGGAAAAGACGTTGCCCATTCGCCTTGCGGATGGCCGGAGGGTAACCGCCGTCGCCTATATTGTCGACCGGGACCATCAGCAATATGCCGGCACGCTCGATGCCATAGAAGCCGCCCATATCGTCGATTCCGCCGTCGGACAGTCCGGGCCGAACGATGCCTATGTCTTCAATACGCTGACACATCTGCGCGAGATGGGCATTCGCGACCAATGGCTGGAACAGGTGGCGGGCGAGATCGAACGGATGCGGGAAGCGTCCTGATCGCCCACTGCGCGGAAGGCATCCGGCTTAAACCGCGGCCGCCACTTTCGCCTTGGCGATCTCCGCCAGGCGTTTTGCCGCTGTGGGCGGGACCGGCAGATGCGGGTTGTTGGCGATGGTTTCGACCAGCAATTCGTCGCTTGCCTTTTCCGTCTCCTCAAGCAGTCGCGCGAAGAAAGCGTCCGGGTCCAGGCCCGGCGGAATCGGCGGCAGGATGCGTACCTTGAAATGGCCGGGATATTTGCGGAAGGTGCGGCGCGGCCAGAACAGGCCGGGATGCATGGCTACGGCGACGACGGGGATATCGAGATCGCGATACATGCGGGCGATGCCGTATTTGTAGACCGGCTCGGCGCCCGGCGGGCGGCGGGTGCCTTCGGGATAGATGATCAACTGACGGCCGGTGGACAGTTCTTCCCGCGTGCGCTTCAGCACGTCGAACATCACCTTGCCGCGTGCGCTGCGGTCAACCGGGATCATGCGCTGTTTCTTCGCATACCAGCCGAACAGCGGAATCCACATCAGCTCCCGCTTCAGAATGTAGACGGGATCGTCGAGATAGGGCAGCAACGCGAAAGTATCCCAGAAGGATTGATGCTTTGGGGCGAAGATGTAGCTGCCGGCGGGAATATTCTCCAGGCCCTCGATTTCGAAGGTGGTGCCGACGATCTTCTCCATCAGCCAGACGCTGGATTTTGCCCAGGCCTTGGGGATCGCATAGCCGGCCTTGCGCGGCATCAGGAAATAGATCGGTGAAAGCACGATCATGCGAATGATCAGGTTGGCATAGAAGGTCGTATTGAACAGGATCGAACGCAGAGTGATCATCAAGGCTTTCCCAACACGCCGGCTTTCGCCAGCATCTGAAGCCTTGCCTACACGATTACGCTGTCAATAAAAAGTCGGTCGCGTTTCGCCGACGATCTTAGCTCGGATCGTCGTCCGTCTCCCGCGAGCGCAGGCCGAGCGGGCGTCCGAGCCCCGTGAGATTGCGGGCGCCGGCGAGAAGTACCTTAACGTATTCGGAGAGCATGGTGCGCAGCGCATTGGGATCTGTGAACCAGTTCGTGGTCTTGAGATCGGAATTGACCACCGGATAGGGAATGAAATCCGTGGCCGGATCGACATATTTCAGCTCGGCCAGGCTGCGCGGCATGTGATAATTGTTGGTCACCACCAATATGCTCTTGTAGCCGCGGGCGTGAATCCATTTCGCGGCCTCGCGGGCATTGCCGATGGTGTCGAGGGCGTCATAGCCGACATCGACGCAGCAATTGAAGAGGCTGACGGGGCTTTGGGTCAGCCTGCGGATTTGCGACGGCGTGGTGGTCGGATGGACGCCGGAGATCAATAGCCGATTGCCGGCGCCGGTGCGCAGCAATTCCACCGCCTGCCCTATGCGCTGATAACCGCCGGTCAGCACGACAATGGCATCCGCCTTCGGTTCCAGTGGTGGCTTTAGCGTGGTGATCGAATCGGCGAAATGCAGGAAGCCGCCGAAGACAATAGCGACAAGGATGATGAAGCCGAAGCCGCCCCAGCGCAAGAACCGGCGGAAGAGGCTGCGCCGCACAGGCCTGTCGCTGCGGGATTGCTCCCGCAACGTCTGCGAGCTCACTGCCTTGCGAGTCGTCAGGTCCATGCTCATGATTCGTCATTATGCGCTAATTGCGGCAAGTAGCAGGCTATTAGATCGTAAAAAATCGTCGCCGTAGCGTCAATTCTGCACAGTTTCGGTCCTCCCCGGGTCGGAGCGGATCAAATCGATCTCGTAAATGGTGCGCATGACGGTAAAGCGCGCCGTGATCGTGGTGAGCAGGGCGATGATGATCATCGTGGCGAGAATGCCGAGATAGCCAAGCGCGCCAACCGAAAATGTGCCGAACAGAGCGGTTGCCTGATCGGTTTGCGGCGTGGCGATCGTGCGGCTTTGCAGAAAGCCGGCGCTGGCGAAGAAAAAGGCGGCAAGCGCGCTGCCGGCTGCCGAACCCTTCAGGCTGATCTTCAGGAAATGCTTCTGGAATTCGGTGGCGACGAAGGTGCTCTCGGCGCCGACGAAGTGCAGCACCTCGACGATGTGGCGATTGCTCGAGAGCGCGCCGCGCGTGGCAAAAACCACGGTCAGCACCATGGCGGTGAAAACCAGGAGCAGCACGCCGGTGCCGATGAGAACGGTGGTATGCGCCATCGAGACGAGCCGATCGACCCAGGTGCGGTGATCATCCAGCGTCGCCTGCGGAATTTGGTCCTTGAGAAGGTTGCGCATCGCCTCGAAATCGGGGGGATGCGTTTCGTCGATGGTGATGATCACCAGGCGGGGGACGGGCAGCTCTTTGAGGTCGAGCCCAGCGCCGAGCCAGGGTTCGAGCAGTCGCGCCGTCGCCGCCTCGTCGACGATCTGGCCACTTTTGGTGCCGACGAAACCGAGTGCGATATCGCGGGCGCTGGCGAGCGCTTTGTCCATGTCGAGATTGTCGTCCGGCTTGATCTGGATGGTGATCTCACGGGAAATCTGGCTTTCCCAGCTTGCCGCCGTCGAACGCACCATGCTGACGGCGCCGAGCGTCAGACAGGCAAGGAACGCCATGATGGCGATGACGACGATCAGCGCATTGCCCTGGATGTTGGAGGACGGCACGATCGGTCCGGTTGGGCGGACGCGCATTTCCGGCCGTCTCCTCTCCGGCGGAGATGCGACGGGTCTTTCCTTGTTGTTGGCAGCCTCGGCATTCGAGGCTCTTCTGCGTGGGGTGGGCTCAGTCATAGATATCGAGATGCCCTCCCGATAGAATCATGCGCCGGGCCTCGATCTGATCCATGAGGGTGAGGTCGTGCGTGGCGATGACGACCGCCGTGCCGAGGCGGTTGAGTTCGAGGAACAGGTTGAGCAGCCGCCGCGCCATGGGCGGATCGACATTGCCGGTCGGCTCGTCGGCAAGCAGGATTTCCGGGCGATCGATCAGGGCGCGGGCAATGGCGGCGCGCTGCTTCTCGCCGCCTGACAGCACCGGCGGCAATACATTGATGCGTTCGCCGAGGCCGACCCATTTCAACAGCTCCAATACGTCGGTACGATAGGAGCTTTCCTCCTTGCCGCGCACGCGCAGGGGGAGGGCGACGTTTTCGTAGGTCGTCAGATGTTCCAGCAGCCGGAAATCCTGGAAGACGATGCCGACGCGGCGGCGCAGGAGCGGCAGTTCGTTGCGCGGGATCGAGGAAATCTCACGATCGAACATGCGGATCAGTCCGCGGGTCGGCTGCAGCGACATGAAGAGAAGCCGAAGCAACGTCGTCTTGCCGGCGCCAGAAGGTCCCGTCAGGAACTGGAACGATTTTTTCGGAATGTCGAAGGTCAGGTCGCGGAGGATTTCCGGGCCCATACCATAGCGCAAACCGACGTTCTCAAAATGAATCAACGGGCAGTCCACTCTTCCGCAGTGTTCAATCAGGCGACTTGTTAACCAAGGCCGTTAACAGCCGGTAAATTTTGCTGGAAAGGCGCCCGATTCATGGCGATCTTTGCGAAGCATTAACCATTAAAATTTACGACTGGGCAGGATTCGTTTCAATGCCCAGAATTCAGATGGGCGTGGAAACCATGTGGATCACCGGAAAGGGAGGTCGCCATGGGCACTTTTCGCCACCGCCAGCAACAGGCGGGATTGATCTATGACCTGCTGCCGCCCGAACGCGCACTGGGTTCGGGACTATCGCGCCGCTTCGGGCCGAAGGAAGATGTCGTCGACGCCGAGTTCGTGACGGTCATCCCCAGCCGCATCAGGACCGCGTCGACCAGCAACACCCGCGACAGGGCTTCCCGTCCCGGGCAATCGTCGCGGCCGGCTGCTAAGGGCACTCTCCGTCATGCATTCACGAGCCTGCGCCTTGCCGAGGGTTGGCTGCAGCAGGCGTCGCGCCGCAGTTTCGTGGCGCTCATCGTTGCTCTGGCCATCCTGGTCTT
Source organism: Rhizobium sp. SEMIA4064 (assembly GCF_003025035.1). GTDB lineage: Bacteria > Pseudomonadota > Alphaproteobacteria > Rhizobiales > Rhizobiaceae > Rhizobium > Rhizobium paranaense. The sequence continues at coordinate 12,016 of NZ_PYJN01000022.1, read as the reverse complement.
CGGACTTGCCGGTGGTTTCTCAGGGCTATCAGGCACGCCGGCACAGGCGACGTCGGAGCCGCTGCAGTTCTCGCATGTGACGCTGACGCCGCATGACGAGAACGGCATGCGGGTGGTCACCGTCAACGGCATCATCGAGAATGAGACCGGCGCCACGTTCTCGGTGCCGTCCGTCCGCGCCGATATCTTTTCCGGCGGTCAGTTGCTGACAAGCGTCGTGGTGAACCCGCCGGTCAATCGCATCGGACCGCACGAAAGCCGCGGATTTTCTACGCGATTACAGCATCCCGGTGGAAAAATGCCGGATGTTCGCCTTTCCTTTATGCCCTAGGGGGTGTGTCGGCCCCCTGGATTGTGCTAGGGCCTAGAGCTTGATCGGCGGAGAAGCGCCGCAACAGCCATGGAGCATGCCAATCAATGCCTGTCGTACGCGGGAAGAATATCGAGCCGCTTTTCACCGCCGAACAGATCGCCGAGCGCAACCACGCCATGGCGCAGGAAATCGCCAGCGGCCCGACGAAGGATCTCCTCGTCATCGCCATTCTCAAGGGCTCGTTCATTTTTGCCGCCGATCTGCTGCGTGCGCTGCATGAGACGGGGTTGGCGCCGGAAGTCGAGTTCATCACGCTCTCGAGCTACGGCGCGGGCACGGTCTCCCAGGGCGTGCGCATCGTCAAGGACATCGACAGCGATGTCAGGGATCGCGATGTGCTGCTGATCGACGACATCTTGGAATCCGGCCGCACGCTGCGATTCGCCAAGGAATTGCTCTACGAGCGCGGCGCCCGCCACGTCACGCTCGCGGTGCTACTCGACAAGAGCGTCAAGCGCCAGGAAGAGCTGGAGGCCGACTATGTCGGTTTCGAATGCCCCGACTATTTCGTCGTCGGCTACGGCATGGACGTCGCCTATGCTTTCCGCGAACTGCCCTTTGTTGGCGTGGTAACCGGGGACGCCTGAGATTTCGGAGCCAGAAATGGCTACCGGTTTTGGGACAATCCGATGCTCTCGCAATCTGTCCCAATACGCTCCAGCGATGACGACTCATTAACCACGGAGCCGCATCGCACCACCGTCGTTTACCTATCGCAAACGGAATTCTGGTGATTTCGGTCGCGGAACATGACGGACCACGGAGCATAGACCATGGCAAAAATTCTGATCACGGAAGACGAAGATTCTCTTCGCACCTTTGTCGCCCGAGCCCTGCGCTTGGACGGCCACGAGACCGAAGAGGCGGCCGATGGCGCCGAAGGTTTGGAAAAACTGAAGCAGGGCGCTTACGACCTGCTGCTCTCCGATATCCGCATGCCGGTGATGGACGGCATCGAATTGGCGCATCAGGCTGCCTCGACTTGCCCTGGCATGAAGATCCTCTTGATGACCGGCTATGCGGAACAGCGCGAACGCGCCGACGATCTCATGGAAAAGATCGTCGATGTCGTTTCCAAGCCCTTCGCTTTGCCGGATATCCGCAAGGCGGTTGCCCGCGCGCTTGCTGCCTAAGCGGCAAGATCATCGGAATAGGCTTCGCCGATAGCGGCGAAGCGGGGGTGACCCCTTATTGGCCCAAATTGAGTAGGCGTTCGAGATAACGCCGTTCTTCCGACAATGACGGATTGTTGCTCAGCCGCTCGCGGATCGCATCCAGGATTTCGCGGGCGCGCTGTGGATCGATGCGATCGGGCACCTTATTCTCATTGGCGTCGTCGCCGAAGGGGTCGCCATTGCGCAGACGGCCAAGCGGATCGCGGCCGTTCTGATTACCCTGGCCGGCCTGACCTTGCTGCTGCCCCTGGCCCTGACCCTGCTGCTGTTGCATCTGCGCCATAAGCTGATTCATCATGTCGCGTGTACCCTTGCGCAGTGCGTCGAGGGCGCGGCCCTGGCCCTGTACGGCGGCTTCGCCGTTGCCCTGGGCGAGGTCTCCGGAGGCGCCCTTCATTTCCTGTTGGGCCTTGCCGTAATTCTGGTTCGGCTTCATGCCCATGGAGCCCAGGTCCTTTTGCAGTTCGCCGAGCTGCTTGCCGAGTTCATCCTGCTGCTTGCGCAATTGCTTCAGGGCATCGCGCAGTTGATCGGCGGTCATGTTGTCCGTCTGATTGCCGTCCTGCTGCTTTTGGCCCTGTTGTTGGCCTTGCTGATTTTGGCCCTGCTGGTTCTGGCCTTGCTGCCGATCCCGTTGGCCCTGATCCTGCTGCCCTTGGTCCTGCTGCGTCGGATCATTCAGATCCGGCATAGGCTGGTTCAGCGCATCGTCGCCATCCTCGTTGGGATCGCCGCGCTGCATGCGGTCGCGCATGGCCTGGTCGAGCTTGAAGGTCTGCTCCATCAGCTTCTGCTGGTCGCGCAGGATGCGGCCGAGCTTGTCCATCTGCTGGCGCATCTTGTCGTTGGCTTCGCCCTGCTGCTGGTTCTGGCCGCGCTGCGGCCTGCCTGCCTGCAGGTTGTTCATCATCTGCTGCAGTTCGGAAAGCATCTGCTGCGCCGCTTCACGATTGCCGGAGCGGGCGAGATTTTCAATCTGGTCCATCATCCGCTGCAGATCCTGCTGGCGCAGAATGTTGGCCGACTTCTGGTTCGGCTGCGCCGGCATGTTCTTCATGCGCTCGGCGAGCTCCTTCATATAGTCGTTCATCGCCTTGCGCAGTTCGTCCGTCAGCTTCTTGATCTCGGCGTCGGAGGCATTGCGCTGCAGAGCCTCGGATAGCTTCTGCTGCGCGTCGCGAAGGGCCTTCTCCGCATCGGTCAGTTGCGCGTCTTCCATGCCGAGCGCGATCTGCCACAGGTAGTCGGCGGTATCCTTCAGCGCGATATCGCCGTGAGCGAGCTTCATGCGTGTCAGCGCCGATTTGAGCAGCAGGTAATTGCCGAGATCGGGGATCGTCTCGTTCGGGCGGATCGTCAGCGATTGATTGAGTTCAATCGCCTCGGGCATCTTGCGGGTATCCAGCGCAAAAATCTGGCGTTCCTCGGCAACGGCGGCGGCGAGTGGCTCGCTGAAATTGCGCGAGGGGAGGGTCATTTCATAGGGCGCGCTGCGGCCGGTCTGACCAGCGCCGTCACGCGCGACGAGGGTGATACGCACCTGCTTGCCGGCAAGCGGGTCCTGCGTCAGGTCGTGGTTTGCCAGCCCCTTGCCGTTGCGGCGGTCGCGGCGCGAAATCTCCAGCCTGTATTCCGGCAGGCCATAGAGGGGCGTCGCCTGGGGATCGGTCTCGACAGGCACGATTTCGGCATGGGCCTCTTCGACGCCGTAGTCATCCTTGACTTTGAAGCCGATTTCGAGCGCGCCGTTGGCGGTTGCGTGCGGAATGCCGTCGAAGGCGATTTCTGGCGGCTTGTCGGCGACGACTTTGAAAGACCAGGATTTCCCGTTGACGGTGAGCTTGCCGCCCTTTTCGAGCTTCAGCACATGGGTGCGGGCGACCATGGCGTCGGTGCCGGCCGGGGCGGCGGCGTTATTCGACACCGGTTGTACGGTCGGAGGCGTGGCGGCATTGCCGTTTGCCGGCTGCTTGCTCGCATCCGCGGCCTGCTCGGGAATCTCGGCGTCATTGTCGCTGCCGGCGGCCTGAAACAGTACCTTCTCGTCCGTTGTAGCGCCGGTGACGCGCACGGTCAGTTCGGAGAATTGCGGTACGTTGACGCTGTCACCGGTATTGGCGGCACTGCCCGTCAGGTAGACGGGCGCCCCACCGGTATAATAGGGCGGCGTCACCCAGGCATCGACGCGCAGATCCGGATTGACGGACGTCACGGCCGGAGCGGTGAAGGCATCGGTCAGCGAGCCGCCGCCGTTGGACATGGAAAAGCTGAATGCCGTCACCAGCAGCAGCGCAGGAATGGTGCGAAGTGCGAAGCGGTCGTAGCGGGCGATGTCAGGACGTGGCAGGCCGGCGTCCAGAGCGGCGATCCGCGCCGCCATGCGCACCTGATGCTCCCGCCACAGCGCCCGGGCAAAGGGCGTGTCGAAGGCTGGCTCGTCCTCCTGCACGGTGACCGGCTGATGGGCGAGGCCGTTACGCTCCTCCAGCATCCGGTCGGCTTCGGCGACCGTCGGCCAGCGCAGGCGGCGGAAGGGGAAAATGGAGACGGCGAAGGCGATGGCGAAAACGGCAAGCAGGCCGAGGCGCAGAACATCCGGGGCGATGCGGAAAATACCGAACCAGGCTGCAGACAGGAAAAGAGCCAGGATCGAAAGCGGCACCAGCAGCAGGGGCAAGATTTGTTCGGATGTCAGGACCAGCCGCGCAAAGAGACGCTTGACCGCAACCAGCCGCGCCAGCGCCGGACGGGTGGCGAGCGCGCCCTTCTTGAGGTTGCTGGGGCTGGTCATCGGTCCGGTTTTCTCCCCGATCTGACGTTGATGGCTATCTCTCTGTTGGAGACGCTGGGGCGTCGCATCGGCCCGCAATCATGGCGCCCGGCGAGACGCCTTTCACAGGAAGATAACATTCTTTGTGGCGAAGACGAGGGCAAGCGGTGGTGAAGGCCGCTTTTTCATCGGATTTCGCCGAAACGTGATCAAGCTCTTTGGTCGGGCATAGCGCGTGAATTTCATCGAAAATCGGCTCGGATTTCCGAACTCACACGTCGAACCAGGGCGGGATCGAATCGAGGCCAATCAGCTCGTCATAGGTCTTGCGCGGCCGAATGACATGGAATTTGCTGCCCTTGACCAACACTTCGGGCACCAGAAGCCGGCTGTTATAGGTGCCGGCCTGCACCGCGCCATAAGCGCCGCCGGAGCTGACGGCCAGCAGATCGCCGGGCTTCGGCATCGCCATTTCACGGTCGAGCGCCAAATAGTCGCCGGTCTCGCAGACCGGGCCGACGACGTCGGCCTTGATGCGCGGGGCATTGGCGGCGGTGATCTCGACGGCACGAATTTCGTGATAGGCCTCGTAAAGCGTCGGGCGGATCAGGTCGTTCATGGCGCCGTCAACAATGACGAAAGTCTTGTGGCCGCCATCCTTCACGTAGATCACCTCGGTCACCAGGATGCCGGCATTGCCGACGATCAGGCGGCCGGGCTCGGTGACGATCTTGCAGCTCAGGCCGCTCAACTGATTCTTGACGATGTGGGCATAGGCTTCCGGCGCCGGCGGCGGATCGTTGTCGTCGCGGTAGGGAATGCCGAGGCCGCCGCCGATATCGACATGGTGGATATCGTGGCCGTCGCCGCGCAGCGTCTCGACGAGATCGCGCAGCAGCTTGAAGGCGTCCTCGAAGGGTTGCAGCTCGGTGATCTGGCTGCCGATATGCATGTCGATGCCGGTGACCTTGATGCCCGGCAAATTGGCGGCGCGGCCGTAGACGGCGCGGGCACGCTCCCACGAGATGCCGAACTTGTTTTCCTTCTTGCCGGTCGAAATCTTCGCATGCGTGCGGGCATCGACGTCGGGATTGATGCGGAAGGAAACGGGAGCGACCTTACCGGCGCGGACGGCGCGCTGGTTCAGCACTTCCAGTTCCGGCTCGGATTCGACGTTGAAGCAGTAAATGCCGGCTTCAAGCGCCACATCCATCTCCTCAGCAGTCTTGCCGACGCCGGAGAACATGATGCGGCTTGCCGGGATGCCGGCGGCCAGAGCACGATGCAGTTCGCCGACGGACACGACGTCGACGCCGGCGCCGAGCCGGCCGAGGGTCTTCAGCACCGCCTGGTTGGAATTGGCCTTCATCGCATAGCAGACCATGGCGTCGACATCGCCGAAGGCTTCGGAGAAGACGCGGTAGTGACGCTCGAGGGTTGCCGTCGAATAGACGTAGAATGGCGTGCCGACCGCCTTGGCGATTTCCGGAACGGGAACGTCCTCGGCGTAGAGAATGCCGTCGCGATATTGAAAATGGTTCACGGTCGAGGCCTGTTTAGAGAAGCGGATCGAGGAGGAACTTCTTGTCCTCGGTGCCCGGCTGTTTCGTCGGCTTGGAGACGTCACCGCCCTTGGTTGCCGCTGCACTTGGCGGATCAAGATCGCCCTTGCGGCCACATCCGACGACGGCAAGGCCGATGACCGAAAGCACGACGGCCAGGCGGATGATATGCGGCATGTTGATCTGCATCGAAATCCTCTTGGGCGGCAAACGCGGAAGCAGTCCTTCATAGCGAAGTTTCCGGGCCTTGTGCACCCTGATTGTTGATTGTGATTTTCGGCGATTTTCTCAGTTGCGAGCACGCCAGAAGGCGATCTGCTTGCGTACCTCCGACGGCGCCGTGCCACCGTAGCTCTTGCGGCTGGCGACCGAGGCCTCGACGGTCAGAACGTCGAAGATGTTGGCCGTAATCGCCGGGTGGATCGCCTGCAGTTCTTCGAGCGATAGTTGGGCAAGATCGCAGGACTTGCTCTCGGCGAGTGCAACGGCGCGACCGGTGACGTGATGGGCGTCACGGAAAGGCAAGCCCGCTTCGCGCACCAGCCAGTCGGCAAGATCGGTGGCGGTCGAATAGCCGGAGCCGGCTGCCGCCTTCATGCGGGCGGTGTTGATTGTCATGTCGCGCACCATGCCGGTCATGGCGGCAATCGCCAGTTCCAGGCTTTCGGCGGCGTCGAACACCTGTTCCTTGTCTTCCTGCATGTCCTTGGAATAGGCGAGCGGCAGGCCCTTCATGATGGTCAGGAGCGCTACCAGCGAGCCGTTGATACGGCCGGTCTTGGCGCGCACGAGCTCGGCGGCATCCGGGTTCTTCTTCTGCGGCATGATGGAGGAGCCGGTGGAGAAGGCGTCGGAGAGGCGCACGAAGCCGAACTGCGGCGTCGACCAGATGACGATTTCCTCGGCGAGCCGCGATAGGTGCATGCCGGCGATGGCGGCGATCGACAGGAATTCGATGGCGAAATCGCGGTCGGAAACGGTGTCGATCGAATTGCGCGTCGGCTCACGGAAGCCGAGCGCCTTTGCGGTCATGTGGCGATCGATCGGGAAGCCGGTGCCGGCAAGGGCTGCCGCGCCGATCGGGGATTCGTCCATGTGCTCGATGGCGTGGCGCACGCGCGAGCGGTCGCGGCCGAACATTTCGACATAGGCCATGCAATGATGGCCGAAGGTGACGGGCTGTGCCGTCTGTAGATGGGTGAAGCCGGGCATGACACTCTCGGCATGTTCTTCGGCGCGGTCGAGGAAGGCGGCGATGAGATCAGTCAGCGCCTGTTCGCATTTCTGCAGCTCTTCCTTGACCCAGAGGCGGAAATCGAGCGCCACTTGGTCGTTCCGCGAACGGGCGGTGTGCAGCCTTCCGGCGGCCGGGCCGATCAGCGTCGCGAGCCGTGCTTCGACATTCATGTGGATGTCTTCGAGGCGGCGGGAAAATTCGAAATTGCCGCTCTCGATCTCTGACAGGATCGTGTTCAGGCCGTGAACGATCTTGTCTTTATCCTCGGTGGAAATGATGCCTTGATGAGCGAGCATGCCGGCATGGGCGATGGAGCCGCGGATATCCTGTGCAAACAGCTTCTTGTCGAAACCGATCGATGCATTTATCTCCTCCATGATCGCCGCGGGGCCGGAGGCGAAACGTCCGCCCCACATCTGGTTGGAGGATTTGGTGTCCGTGCCGTCAGCCATGAGATGCCTACCTGGAGAATGTAATGACAGCAAAGAAGCCGTTCGGTCTGCCGTCTATGAAACTCGTTCTGCTTGCCGCCGTCGCTGGGGTTATTGCGGGCGCGGCAGCGGTATACGTGAAGGAGGCGGGGTATGGCAATGGCGTTGGTGAAACGGCCTCATCCGGGCAATGCGATACGGCAAAGGATCGCGCCGCAGCTTTGACGCCCTTTACCAAGGGTCAGGTCGCTGCCATGGCTGCGCCGCAGACGCCGATCTCGCTGCAGAATGTTGCCTTCAAGGGGCCGGACGGCCAGCCGCTGTCGGTCGGCAGTTTCTCCGGCAAGACCTTGCTTCTCAATGTCTGGGCGACATGGTGCGTGCCGTGCCGCGAAGAAATGCCGGCGCTGAACGCGTTGCAGAAAAGCTTGGGCAATGACAAGTTCGAGGTCGTCGCCGTCAATATCGATACGGGCGACGACGAAAAGCCGAAGACGTTCCGCACGGATTACGGCATCGACAAGCTCGGCTATTATCGTGACAGCACCATGGGCGTCTTCAATGCGCTGAAGAAGCAGGGCCTTGCTTTCGGCCTGCCGGTGACGCTGCTGATCGACGGCAAGGGCTGCCTCGTCTCGGCCATGAACGGGCCGGCGGCATGGGACAGCGAGGACGCAAAGAGCCTGGTGAAGGCTGCGATAGCGCTGTGAGGCCGTTTGCGCGCATCGTGAGACACGAGATTTGGATCTGATCGAATACGGGGTCATCCTCGGGTAAGGCCCGGATGAGAGACTAGGGCAATCGCCCAACCCGTTCTCTGTTTGAAAATCGATCCAGATGAATCAGTCTCCGGCCCATACTCTGCCCGATGCATCAGCGCTTCCCTCCATCCTGATCCAGGCTGCGACCTTGATGGGTGCTGGCAGCTACGAGGATGCTATCAATCTGTTTCTATCGGCTGGCGAGCTTGTCAGCCGTGAACCGATCGCGTCCAATACGCTGGGTTTCTTGCTGCTGAACGTCGACAGGCCGCAGGATGCCATCGTTTGGTTCGAAACAGCGCTCCGCCTCAAACCCGATTACATACATGCGATGTCAGGTCTTGGCATGGCATGTCAAAACACCGGCGATCTTGCGCGGGCGCTGCAGTGCTATGAGAGAGTGGTTGCCGCGCAGCCGGATGACGCGGCATCCTGGTACAACCATGGTGTCGTGCTTGAGGAGGTGGGGCGCTCGGTCGAAGCGCTTTCGAGTCTCGAGCGGGCAATCGCTCTCAAGAGCGATTACAGCCTGGCTTTTTCCAAGCGCAGCCAGGTCGTAGAGTCGCTGCGCAATGTGCCGGAAGCCATACAAGAAGCCTTGCGCAACTGCCATCAGTCGCCCGAAGACCCAACATCGTGGTCGCGGCTTGGCGATATTCTCCAGAAATCCGGCGATTTCGACAGGGCGATAGCAGCCTATGACAAAGGATTGTCGCGCTTTCCCGAGGATTTTCGCTGCCTCTGCAACAAGGCGCAGGCGCTGGAGGCGACCGGTCGCTGGCGCGAGGGCCTAGCTACGGCGCAACGGGCGCTGCGTGTCGAGCCGACCGATCGCGAAGCATTGATGCTTTGCGGAAAGTTTGAGCTCAAGCTTGGAAATCCGGCGGCGGCGCATGTTTGTTTTCTGGCGGTCGCCGAGATGGGCGTCGTCCGCAACTATCCGGCGGCGAAAAGGCCAGCAAAGTTTCGAGTGCTGCTGCTCTTCTCACCCGAAGCTGGCAACACGCCCTATGAGGATCTGATCAGAGACAGTTACTTCGACACGGAGGTGATCTTTATCTTGCGTGGTTATCGCAATGACCCGCAAGTCCGCAGCGATCGGGTTGATGTCATCGTCAATCTCGTTTCGGACACTGATTTTGGGCTCGATGTGATGGCGTCTGCCATCGATGTTGCCGATTCCCTGGAAAGGCCGGTCGTCAATCACCCGCGGCTGATGTTGGCGACGGATCGCGAATCCATCTCGCGACGCCTGAGCAGCGTTGCGAACGCGGTCATGCCGACGACCATTCGTATCGAGGCCAAAGATCTGTGCCGGCGGGTGCGTGACGGCGACACCGGCGCCTTTCCGGTGATCGTGCGTCATACCGGCAAGCATGGCGGCGATATGATGGAACTGGTGGCGGATGCCGGCGCCCTGCTGAGCTTTGCCGAGGACGCCGGAGAGCAGACCCTCTATCTGACGGATTTCGTCAACTACAGTTCACCCGACAGGCTTTTCCGCAAGTACCGCTTCGTCTTCGTCGGAGATGAGATACTTCCCTATCACCTGGCCATCGGTGATGGCTGGAAGGTGCATCATGTCACGACGCGCATGTCCGACGTCGAGTGGATGCGCAAAGAGGAAGAGGCCTTTCTGAACGATCCCGGCAGCGTCTTCGGGCTAGAAGGCATGGCGGCCCTCGATGCCATCCGCCGTCAGATCGGTCTCGATTATTTTGGTATCGATTGTTCGCTCGATTCCCAGGGCAGGGTGGTGATTTTCGAGGTCAACGCCTCGATGCTGATCCACATTCACAATGAGCGCTTTGAGTATAAGACGCCGCATGTGAATAGAATCAAACGATCGTTTGAGCTGCTTCTGGAGCGGCGCGCCAACGAGTACCGCGCATCGGTTTTGGCTTCCCGGTAACGTCCCCTCACCACGCGCTTTCGCGCGACCTTTGCCGGGGTTGAGCCACAGGTCTCAACCCGTCCTTCAGACCCCCATTGGGGGCGAGGTATTCTACCGTGTCGGAACCGGCACTTCGCCGCGATAGTCGTAGAAGCCACGGCCGGATTTGCGTCCGAGCCAGCCGGCTTCGACATATTTCACCAGCAGCGGGCAGGGGCGATACTTGGAGTCGGCGAGCCCGTCATGCAGCACCTGCATGATCGACAGGCAGGTGTCGAGGCCAATGAAATCGGCGAGCTGCAGCGGGCCCATCGGGTGGTTGGCGCCGAGCCGCATGGCGGTGTCGATGGCATCGACGGTGCCGACGCCTTCATAAAGCGTATAGATCGCCTCGTTGATCATCGGCAGCAGGATGCGGTTGACGATGAAGGCCGGGAAGTCTTCGGCCACGGTGATCGTCTTTTCCAGCGAGGTGACGTAGTCTTTGGCGGCGGAGAAGGTCGATTCCTCGGTGGCGATGCCGCGCACTAGCTCGACCAGCTTCATCACCGGCACCGGGTTCATGAAATGGATGCCCATGAAGCGTTCCGGCCGGTCGGTCGCGGATGCGAGCCGCGTGATCGACAGCGATGAGGTGTTGGTGGCGAGGATCGCCTCGGGCTTCAGGATCGGACAGACCTGAGCGTAGATCTTGCGCTTGACGCTTTCGTCCTCAGTCGCGGCCTCGATTGCGAGATCGACGTGGGCAAGGTCGTTGAGATCGGAGGAGCCGGTGATGTGCGACAACGCCGCCTTGCGGTCCTCGTCGCTCATCTTGCCGGAAGCGACGTGCCGGGCAAGGTTGCCGTTGATGGTGGCAAGGCCGCTTTCGATGCGATCCTGCGACAGATCGTAGATGTGAACCTTGTAGCCGGCCAAGGCGGACACGTGGGCAATACCGCAGCCCATCTGGCCCGCGCCGATAATACCAATCGTCTTCAGCGAACTCATTGCCAACTCCCCGGCGGCGCGTTCTTGAAGGCGCGCCATGCTTTGCATCATAAATTTGCCGGACTATTTCTAGCCCGGCAAGATTGATAGCTCTATAAAGGACAATTTTCCAGTCTTTCGCAACTGCGAAAGAGAGTGATCGGTGCGATCACAGCGCCTTTTCGAGTTCGGGCAGCGCCTCGAACAAGTCCGCGACGAGGCCATAGTCGGCGATCTGGAAGATCGGGGCCTCTTCGTCCTTGTTGATGGCGACGATGACCTTGCTGTCCTTCATGCCGGCGAGATGCTGGATGGCGCCGGATATGCCGCAGGCGATATAGAGCTGCGGCGCCACCACCTTGCCGGTCTGGCCGACCTGCCAGTCGTTCGGCGCATAACCGGCATCGACGGCAGCACGGCTTGCGCCGACGGCAGCACCGAGCTTGTCGGCAACCGGCAGGATGACTTCCTTGAACTTTTCCGCCGAACCGAGGGCGCGACCACCGGAGATGATGATCTTTGCAGACGTCAGTTCCGGACGATCCGAGGTCGACAGTGCGTCGGCAACGAAGGTCGACAGACCGGGATTGGCGACCGCCGCGATCGCCTCGACGGTGGCCGAACCACCCTCTGTGGCGGAAGCAAACGAGGCGGTGCGCACGGTGATCACTCGTCTGGCATCGCTTGCCTGCACCGTCTGGATGGCATTGCCGGCATAGATTGGCCGCTTGAAGGTGTCGGACGACACGACTTCGATGATTTCCGAAACCTGGGCGACGTCAAGCAGGGCTGCAACCCGCGGCATGACGTTCTTGCCGACCGAGGTGGCGGCCGTCAGGATGGT
>NZ_PYJN01000021.1 GCF_003025035.1 Rhizobium sp. SEMIA4064 | reverse complement strand
GATCTGCACGGCAAGGAATCCGCGCTGATCTTCACCTCCGGCTATATCTCCAACTGGGCGACGCTCGGCACGCTCGGTGCGAAGATCCCCGGCCTGATCATCTTCTCGGATGCGCTGAACCATGCCTCGATGATCGAGGGCATCCGTTATGCCAAGTGCGACAAGGTCATCTGGAAGCACAACGACTTGCATGATCTCGAAGCCAAGCTGAAGGCCGCCGATCCGAAGGCGCCGAAGCTGATCGCTTTCGAAAGCGTCTATTCGATGGATGGAGACATCGCGCCGATCAAGGAGATCTGCGATCTCGCCGACCAATATGGCGCGATGACCTATCTCGACGAAGTGCATGCCGTTGGCATGTACGGCCCGCGCGGCGGCGGCATTGCCGAGCGCGAAGGGCTGATGGACCGGCTGACGGTGATCGAGGGCACGCTCGGCAAGGCCTTCGGCGTCATGGGCGGCTATATTGCTGCGTCGACCGCACTTTGCGATTTCATCCGCTCCTTTGCCTCCGGCTTCATCTTCACGACGTCGCTGCCGCCGGCCTTGGCGGCGGGGGCTGTCGCCTCGATCCGGCATCTGAAGGCCAGCCAGTTCGAACGTGCCCGCCATCAGGACCGGGTGCGCCGGCTGCGCGCCCAGCTCGATGCCTCCGGCATTCCGCATATGCCGAACCCGAGCCATGTCGTGCCGGTTTTGGTCGGCGATGCCGCCAAGTGCAAATGGATCTCGGACCTGCTGCTCGACATGGGCGTCTACGTGCAGCCGATCAACTATCCGACCGTGCCGAAGAAGACCGAACGCCTGCGCATCACGCCGACGCCGCTGCATTCGGATGCCGATATCGACCATCTCGTCGGCGCGCTGCATGCCCTCTGGTCGCGCTGTGCGCTGGCCCGAGTCGCCGCTTAGGGGCGAATGTGTACCAAGCCCCGAAACGCGGCTCGTAATTGACAATAATCAACGACGCCATCGGCAATCCGACGGACAAGAGCATCATGTAAATCTTAGGAGACCACGGCGTTGATGATAGCTCAGCACGACCGACAGCCTGCACAACTATCCCACGGCCCTGCACGTGAAGACGATGAAGGCAAACAACATCCGTCATCAAGAAAACAGACTGCCACGCGCCTCGTACGCCTCCTTCCTTTCTTGCGCCGCCATGGTTTTCTTTCAGCCTCTGCTCTTTTGGCCCTGACGGCCGCGGCGCTGATTTCCCTCGCCCTTCCGATGGCTGTTCGTCGTATGATCGACAATGGCTTCACCCAGGCAGATGGCGCTTTCATAAATCGCTATTTTCTTATGGTGATGGTGCTGGCAATCGCTTTGGCAATAGCCAGTGCGCTCCGCTACTACTATGTGACCGCGCTGGGAGAACGGATCGTCACCGACCTGCGCTCGGCGGTGTTCGGCCATATAGCTCGGCTGCCGGCGACGTTCTTTGACTGCAACAGGTCTGGAGAGATCGCTTCGCGCCTTACCGCCGACGCTGCTCAGGTGAAGTCGGCGGTGAGCCTGACCGCATCCGTAGCATTGAGAAATTCGATCCTCTGCCTCGGTGCTCTCAGCATGATGTTTGTCACCAGTCCGGGTCTTTCCGCTATCGCTATCGGCGCAATCCCGCTCATCATCGCACCGTTGATAGTCTTCGGGCGATCAGTCCGGAAGAAGTCGCGCGCCGCGCAGGATTCGCTTGCGAGTGCCTCGGCTTACGCCGCTGAAATCATTGCGGCAAATCGTACGCTGCAGTCGTTCAACGGCGAAGATGCCGCCCACCAGAAATATGCTGGAGACGTAGAATTCTCATACCGCAAGGCAATTGCGGCCGCCCGCGCCAGGGCATGTCTCACCGGCGTCGCGATCACGCTGATATTCGGAAGCGTTGTGGGGGTGCTCTGGATCGGGGCGCATAGCGTCCTCACAGGAACCTTGTCGGCGGGAAGCCTCAGCCAGTTTCTGATCTACTCGGTCATCGCCGCCGGATCGCTCGGATCGCTATCCGAGGTATGGGGTGAACTCGCGCAGGCCACGGGTGCCGCCGGAAGGCTGTTCGAACTCATGCAGGAGCCGACCTACCAACGCGATCCGCGCGAATGCGTCCCGATGGCCAATCCGGTTCGAGGGGCCATCGACATTGCGGATGTGCACTTCTCCTACCCCGGCGCTCCGACACAGGAAATTCTGCAGGGGCTGTCGATGAGAGTCGAGCCGGGCGAGACGGTCGCGCTGGTCGGACCGTCGGGCTCTGGAAAAAGCACGGTATTCTCCATGCTCCTGGGATTCTATGATGTCCAGGCCGGTGCCATTTCGGTCGATGGCGCCGATCTGCGGCTGCTTTCGCAAGAAGACCTCAGACGCAATGTTTCGATCGTGCCGCAGGATGTCACAATCTTTGCGACGTCGATTTTCGAAAACATTGCTTTCGGACGCCCTGGTGCCACGCGGGAGGAAGTGATGGCCGCCGCAGTCAAGGCACAGGCTCATGATTTCGTGGTCAATTTGCCAAGTGGCTATGACACCGTGGTTGGCGAACGGGGCCTCACGCTTTCCGGCGGGCAACGGCAACGCCTCGCGATCGCCCGCGCAATCCTTAAGGACACTCCCATTCTGCTCCTGGACGAGGCAACGGCGTCGCTGGATGCCGAGAACGAATTCCTGGTTCAACGCGGCCTGGAAGAGCTGATGGACAACCGGTCGACAATCGTCATCGCTCACCGTTTGGCGACGGTGCTCAAGGCCGACCGAATACTGGTGATGGACAAAGGCAGGATTGTAGAGGAGGGGACTCATGCCACTCTCCTTCGTCAGGGAGGGCTCTACACGCGCTTGGCCGAATTGCAGTTCCAGACCGATGGCTCATATTGCGAACAGGACGCGGCCTGATGTCCAATCTCGCCGCGCGGCTATCGTTCTGAAGCATCAACGTTACCCAAGGGAAGGGGGGTGGCGATTGGCCTTTCCACGAAACACATCGGGTGGCGGTCCGCCCAGAGATTGCCATCGGGCACTTTTTTAGCAAGAATTGATCTAACATTCGGTGGGAGGAACCTAATGTATGAGCAATCTGCGCATGCGGATGCAGTCTATGCATCCGCGCAGTCTGTTGCTGCAAGTTCGACGATCGTCGCCTCCTGGCGGCGCTGCATGACGATGCATCGACTGGCGCCGGAGGAGAAGCGGTTGCCTGTTCGTCTGAGCGACCAGGAATTTCGACTGGCACGCCAACAGTCGGAAAGGCTGGTGGTGGAAGCGGCTGATGAACTCGGCCGGCTTTTCTCGACGGTCGGTAGAGCGGGCTGCTGCCTGCTTCTGACCGATCGTGACGGCATTGCGCTGGAACGGCGCGGTACGGCGGGCGACGATCAAGAGTTCCAGAATCTCGGCCTTTGGACCGGTTCCGTCTGGACTGAGGCGAGCATCGGCACGAATGGCATCGGCACGGCGCTTGCCGACGATCGGGCGGTGACGATCGTCCGTGATCAGCATTTTTTCTGCTCCAATATCAATTTGAGCTGCACTACGGCGCCGATCCGCGATCATCGCGGTCTGATGGCGGGCGCGCTTGACGTTTCGACGTGCCGCGAGGACGTTAACGACGTGACGCTGGCTATCATCTACCAGACGGTTCGCGAGGCGGCCATGCGCATCGAACTCGGTCTTTTCCGGAGCGCGTTTGCCGGGGCTCGCTTCGTTATGGTTCCGACCGATAGCGGTTCGACCTCGGCGCTTCTTGCGGTCGATCGGAACGACATGCTGCTTGGCGCGACGAGAGCCGCACGCGTGGCGTTAAAGCTCGACGACAACAGAATTTCCGCCGGCGTTCCAGCCGCCGATGCCCTGCGGGAAAGCCATCCGGGCGATGAAGAAGCTCTTCAAGAGGCCGAACGTGCTGCTCTTTTGAGAGCGCTTTCGCGCGCCAATGGCAATGTGACGCAGGCAGCACTCGCGCTCGGTATGAACCGTGCCACCCTTCATCGCAAGATGAGGAAGCTGGATCTGCATTGACCGCACGAAAGTGTCGCAGAGGTGCGACGCGGTCTTTAGGCGGTTGATCTGGCCTTCCGCCTGATTGCTGCTCCAGACGCGCGGCTAGGGCAGGTCCAAAACAACACGCAGTACGCAATCCAGACTTTTCATTCGTGTCCAATTTCAGCGACTTTTGCGTGCTGTCTCGTCATATCAGCGACATGTCGGCGTGATCCAAAGCTAGGTGAAGATGCCCTTCGCCAAAGCGACAATGGAGAACCCGATGAGCGATGCGATCCAGCCGAAAGCCCTTGCCAACCGAAGTGGCTTTCCGGCGTCTCGATCGGTGCGGTTAACGCCGCGATCATCGCCGGGAATACGCGTGGTAACCGGCTCGACCGGCTGCGTGATTTCTGGGAGACGATCTCCCATCGCAAGATCTGGCATTTCACGCTGGAAGGCGAGGTGTTCCGCAAGATGCGCAACCAGACGAGTTCGATGCTGACGATGATGTCGGGCCTGCCCGGCTTCTTCACGCCCAATCAGATCAATCCCTGGTTCCAGCTTCCGGGTGCTATGGGCGCGACGAGCTTCTATGATACCTCGGAGCTGAAGAAGACGCTCAACCGCCTGATCGACTGGAACGTGCTGAACGATCGCCGACAGAGGCTTAGCGTCGGTGCCGTCAATGTGCGCACTGGCAACTACCGCTATTTCGACAGCCATTTCGAGGTGCTGAGCGCGGAGCATGTCATGGCCTCCGGTGCGCTGCCCCGGCCTTCCCCTCCGTCCGCATCGAGAACGAATATTACTGGGACGGCGGCATCGTCTCGAATACGCCTCTGCAATATCTCCTGGAGCAGGAAGAAGTGCGCGACACGCTGGTCTTCCAGGTCGATCTCTTCAGCGCACGCGGCATCCTGCCCCGCGACATGGCTGATGTGCTCGCTCGCCATAAGGACATCATGTATTCCAGCCCTATGCGTAACAATACGGATACGTTCCGCCGCATGCACAATCTGCGGCTGAAGCTGCGCCAGGCGCTGCTGCGCGTGCCTCCGGAGGCGCTGACGCACGATGATCGGCGATTCCTGATCGCTATGGAGGATGTGCCGCGGATCAACATCGTCCATCTTATCTACCAGCAGAAGATCTACGAGAGCGACGCCAAGGACTACGAATTCTCGGGCACCTCGATGCGCGAGCACTGGGATTCTGGCTATCAAGACACCCGCAAGACCCTAAAGCATCGCCGCTGGTTGGAAAAGCCGCCGGAATCGATCGGCATGACCGTGCACGACGTTCACCGGAACGATCCGAGCTGATCTCCAGAAACATATTGTTGCGCGGAGCTATATGCAGGTCATCGCAACGCTCTCAACAAAGAGCGTTGCGATGACCGATATCACGTAATCTTAGGGATTTTTCCAGGCCACCATTTCCTGAAGGACATCCTCAAGGGCAAGCGGCGGTGAGGCGGGCGTTTTCATGTCGGCTCTTGCCGTCGCCGGAATCGCTCTTGTGGTGTTCGGCATCTTGGCTTCGGTCTCACGATCTGGCAGACGGAGCTTATGAGCCGCCGTCGCCGCATCGCTGGAGAGTGCATGGAGCACCAGGATTTTCCCATTCCGACCGGAGCCCTGATACGACAGGGTGGGCGAGCCTGTTTCTATCGCCTGGTCAATACGAACCCGTTGCTGATACAGGTGCAATCGGGAACGAAGATCGTCACGGCGAATGACAAGCCCCTACGGCTTGACGCCGGCGCATATGGCCTGTTGCCCGATTACCAACCGCTGACGATGGAAAACATTCCAAAGGCTCCGCAGCAGTATCAGACCATCGCGCTTTCCGTTCCCCGGCAATTGTTCGAGGATGCCTATGCCCGCATGGGTTCGGTTGCTGTCCCATCGATGCCTCTTCCCGCACGTTCATCCAATATGCCTGATGAAGCGGCTGCATTGTTCGAATATTGCTGTCAGCCCGGCAATCTGACCAGACTTCCCAGCGCCATCGCCAGAGCGCGCTTAATGGAACTCATTACCTGGTTTGCGCTATGCGGAGCAGTATTGGGCCAAAGCTCGAGCCCTCGGCTCGAAGATCGGCTAAGACAGATGATTGAAACCGATCCGGCCTTTGACTGGACGCTGCGGCACGCAGCGCATGCGTTCAACATGAGCGAAGCGACGCTCAGGCGTAAGCTGGCCGCCGAGAATACGAGCTTCAGTGAGATCCTGAGCGATACCCGGATGAACAGAGCCCTGGGCCTCGTTCAGACGACGGCCCTTTCCATGGCGCAGGTTGCGCTCGAAGTCGGCTATCATTCACCTTCTCAGTTCGCGGCGCGATTCAAGGAGCGGTTCGGCGTCAGTCCTCGCCATGTGCGCAACGGATCCGAGCCGGTTGAGCGGATCGGGACAGAAGTTGAGCGTAGCGGGGCAGACGTGCTTTCCCGGTGACGATAGCTGTGCGGCATGATCAACCGCAGGAAAGCAAAATGCGTTTCATAACAGCACTTCTCGCCACATCCTTGATCGGTGCCACCACCGTGCACGCCGAAATGAAGCTCACTTCGACGGATTTGACCGTGGGCAAACCCATGGCCAATGAACAGGTCTTCAACAGCTTCGGCTGCTCGGGTAAGAACATCTCGCCGGAACTCGTCTGGTCCGGCGCTCCCGAGGGTACCAAAAGTTTCGCCATCATGGCGTACGATCCCGACGCTCCGACCGGCTCGGGCTGGTGGCATTGGTCGGTGTTCAACATTCCGGCAAATGTCTCGAAGATCGCCACCGGCGCAAGCGGTGACAAGAAGCTTCCCGGCGGTGCCGTGGAAGGCCACACCGACTTCGGCACATCGGGATATGGCGGCGCATGCCCGCCGGCAGGTGATGCGCCGCACCACTATCAATTCACCGTCTACGCGCTGTCCGTGGAAAAGCTTCCCCTGCCGGAGACAGCGCCTGCTGCCATGGTCGGCTTCTATGTCAGGGCTAATACGCTCGGCAAGGCGTCCGTTGAAGTCACCTACGGCCGTTGAAGCCGGTCGATAGCGGTCCCTCCGAATGCCAATCGTTGGCCGAGGTAATCCGAACCTCGGCCACATCGGACTCAGGGGCAAAAAATCTCAGGACGTTAGAATCTCCCTGATGAGACGCTATTCCCCTCTTTGTGCAGGGTTGCCTGAGCGATTTCCAGTGCAGAGCGCGAAGGTGACGCTATTCGGAAGCCGTTCCTGCCCGCCGATTTTGCCCCGTATAAGACATGGTCCGCTTTTGCAAATATATCTTTGGGCGACTGGCCAGCAACGATGATGGCAGCGCCAACGGATGTTGTAATCTGAATGTTCTTGGTCGGCGTAGGGATCATCCAATTCATGCCCTCTACGATGTGAGTGGCAATCTTTGCGAGATCTTCAGCCGATGAACATGGATGGATGACGGCGAATTCGTCGCCGCCAATGCGAGCGATCATGTCGGCGTCAGGGACGGCCTGCGAGAGTTTGCGGCCGGCAACTTTGAGACAGTCGTCCCCGGCCTGATGTCCCAGTGTATCATTGACAGCCTTAAAACCATCGAGATCCGCCAAGAGGAGAGCCCGCGGGCTTTGATTGTCGGCTGCGCATATCTCGTTGAAGAAAGCTTCAAACCTTGTCCGAGAAGCAAGTTCGGTGAGGGTGTCGCGTTCCGCCAGACGGCGTAGCTGCTCGACCATTGTCTTCTCGGCGGTAACGTCCTGTTTAACTCCGAATATTCTTGCGGCCGTGCCGTTCGTAAACTCCACGCAAGCAGTTATTCTAATCCATCGGCTATTACCTTTTGCGGTAACTATCTGGGCGTCCAAGGTGAAGCCTTCGCCTGTACGGATTGCCCTTTCGCGGACCTCGTTAAGACGTTTACGGGTTTCTGGCGTATAGAGTTTGACGATTTCATCGCGTGCCAATGGCGTCTGCGGAACAAGGTCGAAGAATTCATAAACCGTGTTCGTCCAGCTTAGCGTCTGATCCGGCAGGCTGCACTCCCATACACCTATCTGAGCGGCCTTGAACGAGCGATCAAACAGCTCCTTCAAATGCATGAATTCCTGGGAGCCTATCGCGTGCGGCTCCGGTATTTCACCTAGATGGCTAGGCATGAAAAGCCCCCGCCAACCGCACGACGATGTTTGCCGGCTTCATTAAGATGTCCCAAATCACCATGTCCAACACAGGATGGCATAAATTACTTGCTTTCGCGTTTCCAAAAATACGGACCAACGAAATTAGTGCAATCAAAAATGGAGTTGGCGGCCTGGCTGGAAAAGAAAATCCAGAGTCAGGCGGATTGTTTTGTGATGACGATGGCCATGCCGCTATTCTTAGGCTTTTTCTGAGCGGCCCCAAACGATCCCCATTCCTGCAACCACAGAGATTGAAGAAAGTAAACCGGTTGATAGGTATTCGCGCAATTTTGTCACTGTCCCGGAGCGAACCAGGTCTGCGCGGTTTGACTGATGCCCGAAGAGCAGGTGCTCACGAGGCCAGACATTCTCTAGGTTTTGAGCGACATCCCGTGTGGCCCCGTACGTAACCTAACGGGACATCATCGATCAAACCGCCGACAAAGACTTCTTGCAATTATGCAACAATCTTGCTGCGGCTGTGAATAGACCAAAAATGGTCGACGAATTGTTCGCCCATAAGGCTTGCGCGGCGGGATATTAACTGCTTTCAGAAAAATGAATGGGAATCTACTTTGCAAGTGGGCGTGATTTCGTCTACCTAATAGTTGAACAAGCTATTAGACAGTATATTAGCAAAGTATTGCTATAGGGAAGGGTAATATTTTGGTTTGTAGAAAGCGATTGATTGGGGCGATCGGGATTTCGGTAGCCATTAGTTCTTTATTGAGCGGCGCTGCATACGCTACGACCCTGCAGCAGGCAATTGACAAGACAATGAAGACCAACCCGCAGATCATGGAGGCTGCCCAGAATCGGGAGGCAACCGAGTTCCAACTGCGCCAGGCGAGGGGGCTTTATCTGCCTTCAGTCGATCTGGAGTCGGGTTATGGTCGCCGTAGACTTTCGGACGTCACGTCGGGAGCCTTGTCGCGTAGCACGGATTACCTGAATCCGGCCGACGTCAGCTTGACGATTACGCAGACGTTATATGACGGGGGCGACCGCAAGGCACAGAAGGACAAGCAGGCGGCTCGTGTCGACAGCGCATCCTTTCGCGTCCAGCAGCGCTCGGAAGCACTAGCGCTTGAAGTGACGCAGGACTATCTCGAATATATGCTGCAGACGGAAATCGTCGCGGCGGCGGAAAAGAACGTCGCCTTCCACAAGCAGATGGTCGGCAACATCGAGGATAGCATCAAGGGCGGCGCCCTTACCGATGCCGATCGCTATCAGGGCCGCGAGCGCCTGCAGGCGGCCAATGCCCGCCTTCAGGAAGCCAAGCAGGAGCTGGATGCGACGAAGATCCGCTACCTTCAGGTCGTCGGCGAGCCGATCAGCAATGCGCAGCGCCCGGCCTCCGTGGCGCATTACCTGCCGAAGACGCTGGATGACGCTGTCTTCATTGCCCAAAAGAACAATCCGCAGATTTCCTCGGGCAAGGCCGACGTGAATGCCGCTGACGCCGATGTCCGCGGTTCCAAGTCTGCCTTCCTGCCGAAGCTGGACCTTGTCGGCAGCGCCCGTATGGGTGACGATGTTGACGGTAACAAGGGTAACACCAACGACGTCCAGGTCGGTGTCGTCGCCAAATGGAACCTCTATCACGGCGGCATCGATACCGCCCATCAGCAGGAACTGGTCCGTCGCGCCGCCGAACAGCGTTATGCGCTGAGTGAGACGTATCGCGAGGTCGATCAGTCTGTTCGTTCCGCTTGGAGCGAGCGTACCAATCAGGCCCAGCTCGCGCATATCCTGGACGGGCAGGAAAAGACCAACGCCCAGCTCGTGACGTCCTATCGCGAGCAGTTCAAGGTCGGTCAGCGCTCCCTGCTCGATCTGTTGGATGCCCAGAACACTCGCTTCAACACCGAGGTTTTGGCCAAGACGGCGGATGTCGCCTCGCTCTTTGCCGAATACAAGATCCTCGCCGCATCGGGCAGTCTGTTGTCGACGATGAAGCTGAAGCCGGTCGATCAGGCAACGCCTTATGCCCGTGATCAGTTCGCTGTTTCGTCGAACACGGCTGATCCTGGCTATACCAAATACGACTCGCATCAGAAGCCCGGCCTGCCGATGGATCTGCTCGAGCCGATTCGCTAATCGTCGCGATCCGGATTGGATAGTGCTCCATGTTGAACGTGGCACCTGAGGTGTCTGCGAGCGTACCGCTGCAGACTTTTAAATCGGCATTTAAATCGGTCGCCGCGTTTTATGGTCGCCCGAGCTCCGATACAGTGCTTTATTCAGGGGTTCCGGACGAGGTTCTGGAAGCCATGGAGCAGGACGATGTCGAGCGGCTGTCAGAACGCGTCGGCCTGCAGGTGCTGAAGCACAAGGAGCGCGATTGCCGGCTGGGCAATTTCGACTGTCCCGCCATCGTCACCTTTGCCGGTGGCGGTGTGCTGCCATTGCTCGAAATGACCGAAAACGGCTCCTATGTCATCGACATCGCGTCAACCGGAGCGCCGCTCCGCTTGACGCGGGATGAGCTTGCTGCGCTCAATCCGCAGGCGGCCTTTGCCTTCACGCTCTTTTATCAGAATGCTTCGGAGGAAGCGCGCGTCGGTCATGCGATGGAGATCGAGAAGCGCCACTGGCTCGCGACGACGCTGGTGCCCTATTGGCGCACCTATGCTCGCGTCATGCTGGCGGCGCTGTTTATCAACGTCATCGCGCTGGCCTCACCGCTTTTCACCATGAATGTCTATGACCGGGTGCTGCCGAACAAGGCGTTCCCAACGCTCTGGGTGCTGACGATCGGCATTTCCCTGGCCTATCTCTTCGATTTCCTGCTGAAGACGGCCCGCGCAGCGCTGATCGACTATGCTGGCCGCAAGGCGGATCTGCGCCTGTCGCAACTGATCTTCGACAAGATCCTGAATTCGACGCTGGCCTCCCGTCCGATGTCGACAGGCGAATATGCCAACCGCGTGACGCAATATGAATTCGTGCGCGAATTCTTCACCTCGAACACGATCGGCGTGCTGATCGACAGCCTCTTCGTCATCATTTTCCTGATCGTCATCTACATGATCGCCGACTGGCTGGTGATTATTCCGGCCGTTGCCTTCGTTCTGTCTGTCGTGATTGGCCTCGTGGCCCAGGCGCAGATTGGCAAACGCATGGCGACTGCGACGAATGAAGCATCGCGTCGCCAGTCGATGCTGGTCGAGACGATTTCGACGATCGAGACATTGAAGAGCCTTCGAGCCGAGGCGACCATGCTGCGCCGCTGGCAGGAGCTGACGAAATATTCGAGCCGCACCAGCGAGGACATCAAGCACATCTCGTCGAACGCCATTAACTTGACGATGCTGTTGCAGCAGATGGTTAGCGTGTTCATCGTCGTGGCGGGCACCTATGAATTCGCCGATGGAAAAATTGCCATGGGGGCGATCGTCGCGACCGTCATGCTGGCGAGCCGTGCCGGCGCGCCTTTCGGGCAGATCGCCATGACACTGGCGCGCTTCCGCCAGGCCACTATGTCGCTGCGCATCCTCGATAAGATCATGGAACAGCCGGATGATCGGCCGTCGACTGTTGGCTTTGTCAACCGGCAGATCCGCAGCGGCGCATTCAGCTTCCAGAACGTCTCTTTCCAATATCCGGGTTCTGACCAGTCGGTCATCAATCAGCTATCCTTCACGGTCACGCCCGGCGAGAAGATCGGGGTTATCGGCCGTATCGGTTCGGGCAAGACGACGATCGGCCGGCTGCTCGACGGGCTTTTCCAGCCGGCCAGCGGCCGCGTGCTCATCGATGGCGTCGATATCCGCCAGTATCACATGGCCGAGGTGCGCGCCGCCGTGGCTGTCGCTGGTCAGTCGTCGGACCTGTTCTCCGGCACAGTGAAGGAAAACCTGCTGCTCGGCCGTGCCGATGCCAGCGACGAGGAGCTGCTGGCCGTCTCACGTATGACCGGTGTCGAGGAATTCGTCGCCGTGCACCCGCGCGGTTTCGACATGCCGGTCGGCGAGCGCGGCGCGAACCTCTCAAATGGTCAGAAGCAGGCATTGACCATCGCTCGCTTGCTCCTGACCCGGCCGAAGATCGTCTTCCTCGATGAGCCCTCGGGGGCGATGGATCTGGCGAGCGAACGGCACCTGATCAACAAGCTGACGAATGCCTTCGGTCCGCAAACAACGCTGATGGTGGCGACCCATCGCCACAGTATGTTGGAACTCGTCGACCGGCTGATCGTCATCGACAAGGGTCGCATCATTGCCGATGGACCGAAGCACGCCGTCATCGAGGCGATGCAGCGCAAGGCGGTGTCATAATGCTTGCTCATCGTCGCAACATCCACGACAATCCTCCGCTTTTCGCCCGGTTGATCCTCGGTATCTGCGCCTTGATGATCGCCGCTTTCATCGCCTGGGCGGCCTTGGCCGACATCGACGAGATCGCACGGGGCGAGGGGAAGGTGATACCGGTATCGAAGACGCAGATCGTACAGTCGTCCGAGCCCGGCATCGTCCAGCAGATCAATGTCAATCTCGGCCAGGTCGTCCATAAGGGCGATCTTCTGGTCCAGCTCGACAATACCACGACGCAATCGACGCTCGGCGAGTCCGTGGCCAAGGCCCGTGCTCTCGGTGCCAAGGTCGAGCGTCTTGCCTTGGAGGAGGCGGGCAACTACGACGCACAATTCGTCTGCCCGGCCGATATTCTGGCCATGGCGAAGAACGTCTGCGACAACGAGGAAAAGCTCTTCGAGGCGGATCGTGCCGCCTATCAGAACAAGCTTGATGTTCTCGATCAGCGTTTGAAGCAGCATCAGAACGAGTTGGACGAGGCGCACGCCAATATAGACCGGCTGACGCAGAATATCGCCGGTGCCCAGAAGCAGTATGATCTGCTGAAGCCCCTCGGCGAGAAGAAGCTCGTCGCCCAAACCGAAGTGCTGAAGGTCCAGCGAGACCTGGTCGACCTGCAAGGTCAGCTCAAAGTCTATGTCGAAAGCCTGGATCGCCTGCAGGCGGCCGTCAAGGAGGCGACTCTACAGGTCACCGACCTCGGGCTGCAGTTGCGCCAGCAGGCATTGACCGACAAGGGGCAGGCACTGTCGGAGCTGTCCGTCGTCGACGAGACGATCCGCGGGGCATCCGACCGGGTCAAGCATACAGATATTCGTTCCCCGGTCGACGGCATCGTCAATACGCTGGAGGTCAATACGATCGGCGCCTATGTCGACGCCGGCAAGGTCATCGCCGGCGTCGTGCCGACAGCCGACAATCTGCTGATCGAGGCGAAGATTTCACCGCGCGACGTTGCCTTCGTGCGCGTCGGCCAGCCGGCGGTCATCAAGATCTCGGCCTACGATTTCTCGATCTTCGGCGCGCTGGACGGTACGGTCGTCAACGTCTCTGCCGACAGCCTCGTCGATAAGGACAAGAACGAGACCTATTACCTCGTGCGCATCAAGACCGACAAGTCGGACCTGGAGCGCGACGGCAAGCACTATCCGATCATCCCCGGCATGGTGGCTTCGGCCGAGATTATGACGGGCCGCAAAGCGATCCTCGCCTATCTGATGAAGCCGATCAACAAGGCGCGCTCCGAAGCGCTGACGGAGCGGTGAGGGCGGTCATGCGCAAAATAGCCGGAAAGGACGAAGTCACGACGATGGCCCGCAGCGAAGCCTTGCCGTCTGTCGATGGCGACGAACTGGAACCTCGTTTCCGCGCCGTGACCGGAGGCGGCGAGCGTCGCGGCATTCGCCTGGAGCGGATCTATTGGGACGGCCTCGGACGAATGTCCGAAGCTGGCGGCATTAGCATCGGCGACCTCGTTTACCACACGGCCGCCGACATGCCGGAAACCGGCAATCTCGCCTCTTTGCTGCGCGTGCTGAGCTTCAAATGGGCGCTGAACCGTCTGGATGCCATCGAGGATGTCGCGTCGCTGACCAATCTGAATGCTGTCCTTCAGGCGTCGCCGACGCCGGCGGTGGTGTTGACGCAGGAGCGTGGGATCAAGCTCTTCAACGATGCCTTCCTGAAGATGCTGCGCCATCGCCTGCCGCTGATTGATGACGTCCAGCAGACGGCGCGCACCCTGCGCTTTTCCATCGATACCCAGGTCGAGGAAGTGCTCTCTGTCCTATCGGCCAATCGCGGCAAGACGCTGAACACCGGCTTCAAGATCGGCCTCGGTTCGCAATCGCTAACGGGCCAGATCAATCTGGCGTTGGCGCCGACGCATGAAGCGCCGATGCTGATCGGTTATATTTCCGTTTATTGAAAACGTCGCAACTTTCGTTATGCGCGGCCTTCGTCCTGGACGGTCGAAAAGGTCAGTCCGATCAGTGGATCTCGCCTTCGCCGGGAGCCACCTTGGCGATCGGCATTGCGGCGACAACCGCTTGCGCATGAGGATCGCGGGAGCCGTGCAGATAGCCGCGGCCGGCGACGATCGAATAGAGCGGCAGATATTCGGCAATACGCTTGTCGGGCAAAACCTCATCGCGCATGTTGTCTAGGATAAGGTTGTTGCCGTTGACAGAGACCGACAGGACGGCGTGGTAGAAATGCCGCTGCTGATCGAAGAGGACGACCAGCGTCATATGGTCGAGGTCGACGCCTGCCTTGTAGAGGGCGGCCATCTTTAATATGGCATAGTCCTCGCAATCGCCCTGCTGGTGCGATAGGGCCTCACTCGGCTTCGCCCAGTAATCCGCCACATGATAGGTATCCTTGTCGCTGGCGTAGCGGATGGCATGGTTGACGGTGAAATTGATCGTGTTGATCTTGTCGCGGATCGAGGCGCCGGCAGTCTTTGTCTCGGCGGCCGCGACGGCGGCTGCGGCTGCGTCGCATCCGCTCGCGGCGCAATCGAGCGCTTTGCCCGACCGGATCTCGGCGAGCGGGCCAGCGAACTTGTCGAGCGCCGCAAGATGCTTGAAGGGAATGGCGACGGTTCCGAACACCGAGTCGCCCATCGGGGTATTGGTCGGCTGTGCGGGATGTACCGGCTGGAGAGTGGCCGTATCGTTACTCGGAAGGCCGGCCGGCTCGGCGGCAAGGCTCTGGCTCAGCGCGGCAAGGTCGACGCCTCTTATCGCCTTTGCTGCGTTTGCTGCGGCCGGCGCAAAGAGATCGATCACTGTAGCGACCCGCGGATCGGCAAGCAGGTTGACTACCGGACGGACAGTATCACCGGTTGCCGCCAGGCAAATGGTTGATGACGACAGACCAAAGGCAAGGGAAGTCGCAGCAAGTGCTGCAAGTATAATTTTATTTTTCTTGCGTTCCATTGGCGCTTATTTCTCCCTGGTTGAGAGAATAATGCGCGATACCTCTGAATATGGCGTTCGGAAGCGTAGATAATCTAAGTATAAATTGAGCGATCAAATAAGTATAAAATTCCACTGGGTTTGGTGTGAAAGCATTAAGGATGATGTCACCGGGCGCATCTAAATGATCTGGCATGGTGCGGGAATCGATGACGCAACAGCACCAGCGCACTCCAACGCGCGCTGGTGCTGGATGCCTACCGGTCTGCTTCAAAACGATTGTGAGGGCTGCGCGGCGACTTTCAGCTTGCCGCCGTCGATCGTATTGATCACCATTTTGCGCTCCACCATGCCGGCGGCATTGAAGCGGAAGAGGCCTGTCGTGCCGCGGAAGCCGACCTTGTTCATGAGGTTGGCGGCGGTGATGGCTTGCGGCCCCTGGGAGCGGATGAGGCCGGAGGCGATCGCCATGGCGTCGTAGCCATAGGCACCCGAGGTTGTCAGCGGGTGGTTGAAGTGGCGTTGGTAACGCTCGGCAATGAGCCCGCTGCTTTGCGTATCGTCCGTCGCGACAAATGCCCCCGTCACAGCCGGCGTCGTATAGACCGATTGTGGCCACCTGTTGGTGCCCACGAGTGCCTGGCCGGGAATGGCGGCACTGCGCACGGCGCCCGCCACCATACCGATTTCCGGCGTGCCGCCGAGAATGACCACGACTTCGGCCGATTGGATGAGCGGCCGGTTCTTGGTCAGGATATCCGCGGCCTGATCGCTTGTGTTGTAACGGCCGAGGCCCATGAAAGTGTTGCCGCTGTTCCAGATGGCGTTGCTCAATCGGGTGCTATCGGTTTGAGAAAAATCAGCAGGCACGAGCGCCGACACCTTCTTGTGACCGCTGGGACCGGCCGCCTTGACGCCCTCGGCCGCGCTGTCGATTTCTTCCGAAGCGAGGTTGAAGACATCGCCGCCCGTCGAGGCCATAGCGCTCGCAAGGTTAAGCAATGGCGGGCGTTGAGCGGGGGGAATGGCGGCGATGGCAGCGGTCTCGGCCGGCGGCAGATAGCTGACGATCAGCGCGGCATTTCGGCCCTTGGCCGCAGCGACCTGCGCCGCGATTCCCGCAAGACCGGGGCCGACATCTTTTACGCGCAGCCGAATCTGATTGTTGCCAAGCTCGCCGACGCCAAGCACTGCCCCATCACGCACGTCGCGAGCCGGACCTTCGTAGAGGCCTGCCGCGCCCTTGCGCAGCAACAGCGTGATTTCCGTGCCGTTTTCGCCGCCGTAGGTTTCCTCGATGGCCGTGGACGGCATTTTTATGTCGTCGTTCTTGCTGTTGCTGCTCAAGCCGGCACCGTTCATCTGGCATCCGGCGAGACTGGCGCAGAGAATGAGAACGGCACCGCCTGCAGGCCGTCGACGCTGTCTGCGCCGCAGCCAATTGGTCAAAAAGCTCGACGAAAGGCTGATCGCGAACGGCACCACTCACTCCCCAATTCTCGAACGCAGGCTGCGACAGCCTATGGTGGCGCATTTGCACACGGCGGCCGGCGGAAAGTCAAGCGGTATACTTAAGGAGTTGTTCGGTTGTTGAGTTAACCATGGGTAAATATATCTGCGGTCGTGCATAACCGGCTATATCGGTGAGGTTAATGAAGTATTGCAATCATCCCGCTCTCGTAATTGATTGGCGCCACATTACGAGACACCGGGAGTTAGACTTATGGAAGATTCGCGCATTTCGACGGTAGACCACGAAGCGGTTTCGAACGATTTCGCATCGGGCGACCGGAACGGGGGCCTTGCAGCCGATATCGGTGTGGATCAGCGGTTGCCGTTGTCGCAAAATGCTGATGTTGCCGCGTTCGAAGTGGCGCAGGCCGCCGAGCAGCAGGCAAACGGCAAGACGGCGCGCGTCGCCGCCAACGAGCCGCAAAACGCCGACAGCCATCAGCCGATCCAAATCGTGCCGGACAATGGCAACATCGTCCACCTGCCGGCGAACACCTCGATCGACGATATCCATGTCGAGGGTCGCAACCTTGTTCTCATCCAGGCTGACGGCACGCGCATCGTCATCATCAACGGCGCGCTGCACGTCCCGACCTTCCTGATCGGCGAAGTCACGCTGCCGCAGCAGGCCGTTGTCGCTGCACTACAGCAGCAGGGCATCAACGTCGCTGAGGGTCCCGACGGTTCGGTTCACGCCGGCAATAGCACGGATTCCGGCCACCAGTTCACCGACAGCCAGGCCGCGAATGCCCGCACGCCGCTTAATCTGATCGGTCTCCTCGGTCCTGGCGACATAGGCGGCAACGGTAACGGCGGCAATCTGTCTGGCACCCAGACTCGCGTTCCC
>NZ_PYJN01000020.1 GCF_003025035.1 Rhizobium sp. SEMIA4064 | reverse complement strand
CCTCCAAATCACCGACACTCTTGAATCACACCCAAACCGTTCAGGGAAGAAACGTTAACCCGAGTTCAGAGCCGTGCCAGCGACGCATCAATTCCCACAACATAGTCCCCGCTTGTCCCCCGCTTGATGCTTGGGGCCGAAATCATCGGACCCGCTTCACCATCGTCGCTCTGAGGCACAGTCATCTTCTTGGCTATGCGGAGCGCCGCCCCATTGCGGCATCTGGCTTCGTCGTTTGAGCGCGCCCTCACAACGGGCATGCTAGATCGGAAACAGATATCAATCTTCACAGCGCCTCTTCGAGTTCCGGCAGTGCCTCGAAGAGATCGGCGACGAGGCCGTAGTCGGCGATCTGGAAGATCGGTGCCTCCTCGTCCTTGTTGATGGCGACGATGACCTTCGAGTCCTTCATGCCGGCGAGATGCTGGATGGCGCCTGATATGCCGCAGGCGATGTAAAGCTGCGGTGCCACCACCTTGCCGGTCTGGCCGACCTGCCAGTCGTTCGGCGCGTAGCCGGCATCGACGGCAGCGCGGGAGGCGCCAACGGCCGCCCCGAGCTTGTCGGCAACCGGCAGAATGACTTCCTTGAACTTCTCCGCCGAACCGAGTGCGCGTCCGCCCGAGATGATGATCTTGGCCGAGGTCAGTTCCGGACGATCGGAGGTCGACAGCGCATCGGCGACGAAGCTCGAAAGACCGGGATTGGCGACCGCCGGGATTGCCTCGACAGTGGCCGAACCGTCTTCTGCGGCGGAAGCGAACGAGGCGGTGCGCACGGTGATCACCTTCTTGGCATCGCTTGCCTGCACCGTCTGGATGGCATTGCCGGCATAGATCGGCCGCTTGAAGGTGTTGGACGAAACCACCTCGATGATTTCCGAGACCTGGGCGACATCGAGGAGAGCTGCGACACGCGGCATGACGTTCTTGCCGACCGAGGTAGCAGCCGTCAGGATGGTGTCATAACCTGCCGCCAGCGAGACGATGAGATCGGCAAGCGGTTCGGCGAGATTGTTGGCAAGCTCGTCGCTTTCGGCCAGCAGCACCTTGGAGACGCCGGCAAGCTTGGCGGCGGCATCGGCCGCAGCCTTGGCGGCTTTGCCGGCCACCAGCACATGGATATCGCCGCCGATCTGAGTGGCCGCCGTCAGCGCCTTGGCGGTCTGGTCGGAAAGATGGGCATTGTCGTGGTCAGCCAGAAGAAGAATGGCCATGGTGAAGTTCTCCCTTTCTATCCTCAGAGCACGCCGGCTTCGGTCTTCAGCTTCTCGACCAGTTCGGCGACCGACTTGACCTTGACGCCTGCCTTGCGGCCGGACGGCTCTTCGGTCTTCAGCACCTTCAGCCGCGGTGTCGTATCGACGCCGAAATCGGCAGGCGCCTTCTTGTCGAGCGGCTTCTTCTTCGCCTTCATGATGTTCGGCAGCGAGGCGTAACGCGGCTCGTTGAGGCGAAGATCCGTGGTCACCACCGCCGGCAGCTTGACCTCGATCGTCTGCAGGCCGCCATCGACCTCGCGGGTCACCTTGGCTTTTCCCTCGCCGATCTCGATCTTCGAGGCGAAGGTCGCCTGCGCCGAACCCAAGAGGGCCGCCAGCATCTGGCCGGTCTGGTTCGAGTCATCATCGATCGCCTGCTTGCCGACGATGATCAGGCCCGGCTGTTCGGCATCGGCAACACCTTTGAGGATCTTGGCGACGGCCAGCGGCTCGACCTGATCTTCGGTCTCGACCAGGATGGCGCGATCCGCGCCCATGGCAAGGGCGGTGCGCAATGTCTCCTCGGCCTTGGCCGGTCCGATCGACACCACCACCACTTCCTCGGCCTTGCCGGCCTCCTTCAGCCGCAGCGCTTCTTCGACCGAAATCTCGTCGAACGGGTTCATCGACATCTTCACATTCGCAAGCTCGACGCCCGAACCATCCGGCTTCACCCGGATCTTCACGTTGTAATCAACTACCCGCTTCACGGGAACGAGAATCTTCATGTGCAGCACTCCTGATCAGCGGCTCGGAACCGGCGTATCGCCGCAATAATCATAAAAGCCTCTGGCGACTTTGCGTCCTAGCCATCCCGCTTCGACATATTTCACCAACAGTGGACATGGGCGGTACTTGCTGTCCGCCAGGCCTTCATGCAGAACGTTCATGATGGCGAGGCAGGTATCGAGGCCGATGAAATCAGCCAGTTCCAGCGGTCCCATCGGATGATTCGCGCCAAGCTTCATGCTCTGATCGATGTCGAAAACCGAACCGACACCCTCGTAAAGCGTATAAACGGCTTCGTTGATCATCGGGACCAGAATCCGGTTCACGATAAAGGCGGGGTAATCCTCCGCAACGACTGCGGTTTTGCCGAGTCGTTGTACGACGGCGCGGACAGCCTCGAAAGTCTCGTTGCTGGTCACGATTCCACGAATGAGCTCGACGAGCTGCATGACCGGAACCGGATTCATGAAGTGGAGGCCCATAAACTGCTCGGGCTTTCGAGTCCGTCCGGCTAGACGGGTGATCGAGAGCGAAGACGTGTTTGAGGTGAGGATCGCTTCCGGCTTCAGGTGAGGTCGGAGATCGTCGAATAATTTCAGCTTGACCGGCTCGCTCTCCGCCGCCGTCTCGATGATCAGATCGAGCGTGCCAAGTTCGGGCAGGTTTACGGTCGTCCTGAGGCGTCCAACGGCGCTCAACATTGCCTCGGCCGCGATCGTTCCCCGTGCCACCTGCCGGTCCATATCCTCGCTAATTTTGGCGACCGCGGCGACGAGCCGATCCGCGTCGACGTCCATCAGCGAGACCTCGAATCCCGCAATTGCAAGCACATGAGCGATACCGCTGCCCATCTGCCCGGCGCCGAGCACTCCGATGGTTTCGATCGTCATTTCGTGTCTACCCTCGACTCTTCGGAAGAAAAGCTCCAGCGTCCAGCACCCAAAAGCGGCGAGGCACTGTCGAGCGTGAGGAGGCTGCGCGACAAGCCGATCGGCGTTCTCAGGCCGGACAAGCCTTCCGGAGCGATCTTAAGCCGGCGCGCCTTGATCTGCGGATCGTCGATCGCCTCGGCGACGCTATTGATCGGTCCTCCCGGAACACCCGCCCCTTCAAGTGCGGCGATCAGTTCTGCTTTCGGCCGAAGTCGCGTCTTTTCCGCAATTATCGCGCAAAGCTTCTCGCGGTTTTCCACTCGTGCGGGATTGGTGGCGTAGGCCGGGTCTCCGGCGAGCGCAGCGAGATCCAGCAGGTCGCAAAGGGATGCGAACTGCCGATCGTTGCCACAAGCGATAATGAGATGACCGTCGAAGGCCGGGAAAACCTGATAGGGCACGATATTCGGATGAGCGTTTCCCATACGGTGAGGCACGTTGCCGGTTGCGAGATAATTCATGGCCTGGTTGGCAAGGACGGAAACTCCGACGTCGAAGAGCGCCAGATCGACATGCTGGCCAACGCCGGAGCGGTCGCGCTCGGCAAGCGCTGCCTGAATGCCGATGACGCCGTAAAGTCCGGTAAAGACGTCGATCCAGGCGACGCCGACTTTCTGCGGTTCACCGTCTGGCTCACCGGTCAGGTCCATAATTCCGCACATACCCTGTATGAGGAAATCGTATCCTGGCTGACGGGCGCGCGGGCCTGTCTGACCGAAACCGGTCACCGAAGCGTAGACGATCCGCGGATTGATCGCGGCGATGCTTTCATAATCGAGACCGAATTTTTGCAGCCCGGCAACTTTGAAGTTCTCAATCACAACGTCAGCTTCTGCGATCAATGCTTTGACGCGCTCAAGACCCTCGGGATCGCCGAAGTCACAAATGACCGACGACTTGCCTCGGTTTGCCGCATGAAAATACGCCGCCACCTTCTCAGCGCCGCCCTTACCGTCCGGGCGTTCGATAAAGGGTGGCCCCCAACTGCGGGTGTCGTCGCCCTGCGGGCTTTCCACCTTGATAACCTCGGCGCCGAGATCGGCGAGTGTCTGGCCGATCCAGGGACCGGCAAGGATGCGGGCAAGTTCGACGACTTTCAGGCCGGCAAGCGGTGCACTGTTCGGACCGCCCATCAGAAGAACGCCTGAATACCGGTCTGGGCGCGGCCGAGGATCAGTGCGTGGACATCATGCGTGCCCTCATAGGTGTTGACCGTTTCAAGGTTCTGGGAATGGCGCATGACGTGGTATTCGATCTGGATGCCGTTGCCGCCGTGCATGTCACGGGCTTGCCTGGCGATATCGAGCGCCTTGCCGCAGTTGTTGCGCTTGACGATAGAAATCATTTCCGGCGCGAACTTGTGCTCGTCCATCAGGCGCCCTACGCGGAGTGAAGCCTGCAGCCCCAGTGCAATCTCCGTCTGCATGTCCGCCAGCCTCCTCTGGAAGAGTTGAGCGCCAGCCAGCGGTTTGCCAAATTGAACGCGGTCCAGTCCATATTGCCGCGAACGCAACCAGCAATCCTCGGCAGCGCCGAGCACGCCCCAGGAAATGCCATAACGGGCGCGGTTCAGGCAGCCGAACGGCCCCTTGAGACCCGAAACATTCGGCAGCAGGGCGTCCTCGCCGATCTCGACGCCGTCCATCACGATCTCGCCGGTGATCGAGGCACGCAGCGACAGCTTGCCGCCGATCTTCGGCGCCGACAGGCCTTTCATGCCCTTTTCGAGGATGAAACCGCGGATCTGGCGGTTATGAGCTTCCGACTTCGCCCAGACAACGAAGACATCGGCGATCGGCGCATTGGAGATCCACATCTTTGAGCCGCGCAGGCGGTACCCGCCGTCGATTTTCTCGGCGCGGGTCTTCATGTCGCCGGGATCGGAGCCGGCATCCGGCTCGGTCAGACCGAAGCAGCCGATCAATTCCCCGGATACGAGGCCCGGTAGATACTTGTCTCGCTGTTCTTCCGAGCCATAGGCATAGATCGGATAGATCACCAGCGACGACTGGACGCTCATCATCGACCGATAGCCTGAATCGACGCGTTCGACCTCGCGCGCAACCAGGCCGTAAGAGACGAAGTTGGCGCCAGCCGCCCCATATTTTTCCGGCAACGTTACGCCGAGAAGCCCGGCCCTGCCCATCAGCCGGAAGAGACCGGGATCAGTCTTCTCCTCAAGATAGGCATCCCCCACGTGCGGCAGCAATTCGGCCTCTGCAAAGGCCTTGGCAGCATCGCGGATCATGCGTTCCTCTTCAGAGAGCTGCTCCTCCAAGAGGAAGGGATCGTCCCACGCAAACGCGCTCGTCTGTGCGGAAGACATGGCTGTGGCGGAATTTGTCGTCACGGATTTCCCTCGAATGAAATGCGACCTCGGATATCGAAGCTGCTTGCTCATGCATTTACCGATTGTGTTTCGCGAGAAATAACCCTATTTAGATGTGATCTAATTCATAAAATGCATAGGTTTGATGCGCCCGCGTCGGTTCCTTCCCTCCATGAGCCTCCTCTCTGCGTTCGAAGCCGTCTTGCGCACCGGCTCAACGGCGGCGGCGGCGCGTGAGCTTGATTTGACACAGAGCACTGTGAGCCGCCTCGTGCAGAATCTGGAGCAGCAGCTTGGCCGGCCGCTCTTCGAGCGACACAGGCAGAAGCTCATTCCGACGGAAGCAGCCCATGCCTACGGGCGGAACGTGAGCCGCGCGCTCGATCTCATCCAGCGGGGCAGCATGGAATTCGCCGCCAACCCAGGCGGCGGCACCCTGTCGCTGGCTATCCTGCCGGCTTTCGGTACGCGATGGCTGGCGCCGCGGTTGGGCGCATTCCTGGTCAAACATCCAGGTATCACGATCAACCTCGCGACGCGGCTCAAGCGCTTTAACTTTGCCGCCGAGAGTTTTGACGCAGCCATTCATTTTGGAGCAGACGATTGGCGGGATGCCGACCATATGAAACTCTTCGAGGAGCGCCTGACGGCGTGCATTTCGCCAGCGCTCCTCGCTGAACATCCGATTGACGACATCGCGGACATGGCGAGGTTGCCACTTCTGCAACTGGAAACCAGGCCGACCGGCTGGAGGATCTGGTTTGCCGCTCAGGGAGCGCGACCGGCGAACGTGACGGGGATGCTTTTCGACCAGTTCGCGACGATGACGCAGTCGGCGATCTCCGGGCTCGGCGTGGCTCTTCTTCCGGCCTATCTCGCTGACACTGAAATAATCGAAGGGCGCCTGGTACCGGTCCTGAAGAGATCGGTGCCGGGCTCGGGGTCCTACTGGCTCGTCTGGCCGCAATCGCGGACCAATTACCCGCCGCTCGAAGCTTTCCGCGCCTGGCTGGCCAAAGAAAAGGTCTCGGGAACCTCGTGAGTCTTAGCAGCAAGACGGGAAGCGGCTGTGTCGTTTTCGTGACAGTCATCATCGCCACATTATAGTCGGCCCGAGCTTGTGGGCATGCATGATGTGTCCCTCATTTCGGGCAACGGATCGTGTCCCGCCGGGTAGTGTAGGTCCTGAGGATTAGATGGCCATCAGTTTTTTTCCGGCAGGGTCGGGCTGTTCAAGACCAACCTGATGGAAAGACACCGATGACCGACGATATGATGAACGTGCGCTCGCTTGTTGAGAAGAGTGCCGATGCCGATTTGCTACGGGAGATGATCGGCGTTGCCGCCGAACGGCTGATGGAGCTGGAGGTCGGCAGTGCGACCGGTGCTGGCTACGGCGAGAAGAACGCGATGCGGCTGGCCCAACGCAACGGCTACCGCGACCGAGACTGGGACACGTCGCATGGCGGAAAAGGCTCTGACGGCTGTTATCCAGGAAGCTTACATCCAAGGCATCTCAACGCGTTCCGTCGACGATCTCGTCAAGGCGATGGGTATGAGCGGCATCTCCAAGAGCCAGGTGAGCCCTCTGTGCGAGGAGATCGATGTCAAGGTCAAGGTTTTCCTCGAAAGACCCATCGACGGGCTGGCCCTATCTCTGGATCGATGCCCACCTATCTGAAGGTCCGGCGCGGTGGCCGCATTGTTTCCGTTGCCGTTATCATCGCCGTCGGCGTCAATACCGATGGCAGGCGCGAGGCTCTGGGCATGGAAGTTGGCACTCCCGAAGCCGAGCCGATCTGGACGGAGTCCCTGCGTAGGCTCGCCCGCCGAGGTCTGCGCGGTGTGAAGCTCGTCGTCTCCGATGCTCATGAGGGCCTCAAGGCCGCCGTCACCAAGGTTCTCAGTGCCACATGGCAAAGATGCCGGGTTCACTTCATGAGGAACGTGCTGGCGCACGCCGGAAAGAGCGGCAGACGCGTCGTATCCGCCTTCATCGCCACTGCTTTTGCTCAGGACACATCGGAGGCGGCGAGCACCCAGTGGCGCAACGTCGCCGTCCAGATCCGGCCGAAAGTGCAGAAGCTCGCCGCCATCATGAATGATGCCGAAGAGGATGTGCTCGCCTGCATGACCTTCCCGAAAGAGCACCGGGTCAATTGCATTCAACAAATCCGATCGAACATCTCAATGGCAAATCAAGCGACGCACCGAGGTCGTTGGCATCTTTCCCAACGACGAAGCCATCGTCCGTCTCGTCGGCGCACTGCTGCCCGAGCAAAACGATGACTGGGCCGTCCAACGTGCCAGGTACATGACACTTGAGACAATGGCATCAATGAGCGATGATCCGGAAATCAGCCTGCCTGCAGTCACGCGCTGAAATCCCACTCCGGCGCTCGCCGGAAAACACGGCTACCTGCCGGAAGCTACACCAATCCCTTAGGCTGAGACACGATCGGGAAACGTGAAACAGCGCATGGGTAGTGCCTCCGGATGACGCTGGTCCGAGTTGAGTCGGCAATTCCGGGCCGTCCTCATTTCGAAGCTAGGCGTACTGAGCTATCGGCGCGAATATCGCCTCTCTTTGAACGTGGCGAGCGACGGCAACCTTGTTACGGATGGAAGTCTGCCGAACCTCTTGTTGACGATCCAGGATCGTTGATCGGATGATCGGATGTGTGGAGGGGCGGAATGTTCGGTCGCCTGCGTAGAGGGGGCACCTCTGGCGATCTCGCGTTTCGTAAGCCAACCAAACCGCCTTCGCGTGGATGACTGGCTCAACGCTTGCAGGCGCGCGCCCTTTGCCGGTTTGTCGCGTATTCGCGCGAAGCTTCGCGTTCTGCCGCGCGACGATCAAGGTGGAAGTTCCTCCCAGATCGCCGCGCTATAGCGTTCCGCCATTCGTTCCGCTGATCCTTTGTCGATTATAGTTTATATCGAGGCCACCACGCGTGCATCAATCTAAATCAGACGCAAGTTCACGTCCCTAACCCAATATCCCGCCATGCCTCGACGCTCGGTGGTCCAGCGCAGACTGATATTTTAGTACGCTCGCCGATCTCATAGACGACCGCGCCAACGGTCATCGGTTCCGTCGCCAGTTGCGGGGCAACTAGCGAAACCTCACCGCCGGCCCGGCATGCCGCCAGTGCCGCCTTGACATCATCCGTGGTTACCCGCACGTCATCAAGATCGAGATGCAAGCTTTGGAGGCGACCGCGCGAACTATCGCTTCCTGCGAGGGGTATTGTCGCCGAACGCCTGTCGTCGCTCGCAAGCGGATGATTGGTATGCAGCGAACATCTAGACTTAGTAGCGAGCGGCAATACTTTGCCCGCGGAGCATTCGACAGTCGCGATGTTCTGACGGTCTCCCAATTGATAGTTCTGTCCCGAGGCGTGCGGAACGTCATGCAGGAACCTAATGGCGTCCGACACGCTCGAGCAGGCGAGGGCGCCTCGCATCACGAAAGCCACTGGCAACCCTGTCGGGCTGACAGCCAGTTGTGATAAGGTGTTCACACAGACGCCGACCCCGCGCTCGGACACGCCCATCAGGCCAATCAGACCTGCAGATGTGAAGACCATGGTCTCACCGGCTTCCGAGTCCTGCGTTTTCAGCAAAACCTGCGCCCCGTCGTGCCATCGTGGCAAGTCCATTGTTTGAGCAATTATTGTCGGGATAGGCCCGCAGGGGGCGATTGCAAGGCTGGAGCAATGTCCGTCTCCAGTGGAGCGGCCGAACCACCACTCCTCATCCAGTAGCTGGAGCGCAAATGCGGTTTCGTGGGCGATGTTGGATCCTTCCGCTATTCCTGCAACCTCTTCGGCGAGGTGGGGTGTGTATCGCTTCACCGCATCGCCGAACCGTGTTGCCGCCAAGAAGCGCGGAATGAACGTCTTGGCGGTGACGCCGTAGGCTTCCGCGATGGCGTCATGCCAGCGCATTATCTTTTCAGCGAT
Organism: Rhizobium sp. SEMIA4064; assembly: GCF_003025035.1. GTDB lineage: Bacteria > Pseudomonadota > Alphaproteobacteria > Rhizobiales > Rhizobiaceae > Rhizobium > Rhizobium paranaense. Next base: position 1,956 of record NZ_PYJN01000020.1, on the reverse strand, counting down.
AGCGGTGCGCAGCGCTTCTCCATGAGTGCGTCCTCGTTGACGGGGCGACCCAGCGCAGTCAATGACGGAAAGGAGATCGGTCTTCATTGGTCCTCCAATTTAAATGCGTGTCGCAAGCGGTGTTGCAACGGTATCGGCGTTTCAATCTCAGAACACCTCGAGAAGACGCTTCGTACGTGGTGTTAGGATTTCGAAACCTTCCTCTGTAATTGCAATGGAATCACCGAACCCGGCGGCGACCTCCCCAAACACTCTGAACGAGTAGCACGCGTGGAAGCACATCCCCGGCACGAGAATCTGGTCAGACTCTGCCAGCCAGATCGAGTTTTCAGGCCAGGACGGAGGAAAGGCCAGGCCGACGGGATAGGCCTTCCACGACCTGAATTTCTCAGTCAGGTAGTCAGCCAAAGTGGAGCCTACTATTCGGGTTCCAAGGCGAGTTCGCGCGTCCAAACTCATCAGTTCGCACTTCGTGCTAGTCAGAACGTCTCGCATAGTTCGGCGGGGCTTCAGATTGCTATAAAGTGTCTCAAGACAATGGAGCGCGACATCTGACAGAAGGCGTGTACTATCTGACGCACGCCCTGCTATCGCCGTGGAATAAAGCGGCGCGTTATAGCGCTCATGGACCCCACTCATCTCCATGATGATGGGGTCGCCCCGCTTGATCTTGTTCCTACGAAACGAAGAATGCACTATAGCATGCCAATCTCCGGTACGGATGATGGGATCAATGGAGAAATATTCACTGCCTGCGCGGATCATACCTGCAGACGCCGCCGCGGCAATGTCATTGTCGGTGATGCCCTCCTGGATGATCGCTTCTGCTGCCGTCAGACCAGCTACCGAATAAAGCCCGGCCTTGCGCATATAGGTAATCTCTGTTGGGGACTTTACGGCACGAATGCGAGTGACCAAACCGGACGCATCGGCCACTATTGCATTAGGAAATGCAGAGCACAGTTTCGAGTAGGCATACGGAGTTAGTCCCTTTTGCCGACTCTCCAAGCCAATTTTTTTCGGCGTTGAATTTAAACTGTCTATGATTAAGGCTAGTTCCGTACCAGCCTCATCCATGCGACTCCACATTATCGACTCGATGCGCTCGACATTAGTATGGACGCGGCCAAGATCGACCTCCAGATCGCAAACATGGAGAACTAGGTTTCCCTGCGCAGGAAGGATCAAGCAGGAATACCAGTCCGATACCAATGTTTGAAAACCTGTTAGATAGCAGATATTGGAAAGGTCGGTAACGAGCAGCACGTCAATCTCAGCTTGCGCCATTTTCTCGCGCACGCGCTGAACGCGATAGTTGTAGTCTTTCTGCTCGAAAGCCGTAAACTTAAACGGTTGAACCTTTGGAGTCGCTTCAGTAGTAGTCATTGAACGATGCTTTCTGTGATGGTGGAGGCGTCGGGCGCAACGGCATACGCCTAAATGCGTCCGGGCGAACTCGGCTCGAATGCTGGATGAGAAAGAGCCTTTTCTGTGTTCTGCGTGTCGGTTCGCCGGTCGACTAATTTCCGCAGTTTATTGCACTCACTCGGTGCAGTGTCCACAACGATCCTGTCCGATTCTCGAACTGCGAGTCTCCATCTTTAGTTGAGGAAACAACAAGCGCGGTTGCGATGCGGCAGTTACTCTCGTCTGAAGCTAGACCATTTGTAATTCCCTGTGTTTGTGGCTGGGACAAGCCTCAGTCTGCTCCTTTCAGCGACATCGGTACTTCTGATAGTTAGAATGCATAGCGAACTCTCTCCTGCAATGCAACGCATGTTTTATAAGTTCAACTTGTGATGCAAACGTCCCGCTCTTTTTCAGGAGGACAAGGTCCTTGGGTCTTGTGATCAAAGAACCTCTGGACCTCTGGACCTTGGTACGCATTCGGCGAGTACCGCATTAATTTCGTATTTGCACGTGATAAGCTCTCGCAATGGATATCGACGAAGACAA
>NZ_PYJN01000002.1 GCF_003025035.1 Rhizobium sp. SEMIA4064 | reverse complement strand
GCCACGGCCGATTATCGACGAAGACCGCATGGCGGCGAATATCGCCCGGGTGCAATCCTATATGGACGCGCACGGGCTGAACTTCCGGCCGCATATCAAGACCCATAAGATTCCAGCGTTGGCCGGCGCCCAGGTAGCAGCCGGCGCCAAGGGGATCAATTGCCAGAAGATCACCGAAGCCGAAGTGTTCGCCGATGCCGGCTTCGAGGATATCCTCATCACCTTCAACATCATCGGGCCTGAAAAGCTTGCCCGCCTCTCGACGCTAAACGATCGTGTCGCCGGGCTGAAAGTGGTCGCCGACAACACGGTTACGGTCGATGGCCTGTCCGCGCATTTCGCGACGCAGACGCCACTGACGGTACTTGTGGAATGCGATACCGGCGGCGGACGTTGCGGGGTGCAGTCACCTGAAGAGGCGGCGGCTCTTGCCAGACAGATCGCCGGCAAGCCCGGCCTGATCTTTGGCGGGTTGATGACCTATCCGAGGCCGAACAGCGCTGCGGCCATACAGGCCTTTCTGGCCGCGACCATCTCGCTCCTGAAGCGCGACGGCATCGAATGCCCCATCGTCAGCAGCGGCGGCACGCCGAGCCTCTATGAGGCACATCTGGTGACGGCGGCCACGGAGCACCGTGCCGGCACCTACATCTACAACGACCGTGCGATGGTGCGCGCGGGTCATTGCAGTGAGGAGGATTGCGCCATGCATATCCTCGCCACCGTGGTCTCGCGCCCGACGCCGGACCGCGCGGTCATCGACGCCGGTTCCAAGGCGCTGACCTCCGATCTCCTCGGCTTTTCGGACTACGGCACGGTAGTCGGCTACCCCGAAGCCATCATCACGAATCTCTCGGAAGAGCATGGGGTGGTCGATCTTTCGAAATGCAGCGGGCCTCGCCCGGCGATTGGCGAGAAAATCCGTATCATCCCCAACCACACCTGCGTCGTCTCCAACCTGTACGACCGCATGGTGTTTCACCGAGACGGCATCGTGACCCGCGTCGAGGATGTCGCTGCACGCGGGCTGGTCTGGTAGGTGGCAACAACCCTTCTCCCCTCGGGGAGAAGGTGCCCGAAGGGCGGATGAGGGGCAGCGCCTTAGCGCCCTCAAATCCGCACTACGCGAGGCCTTCTTCCTGTCGGTGCGAAGGCGAACTCAACAGCTCCATATCGATATTCGTCAACTCCACCTTGCGCTCGAAGGCCAGGCCATTCTCATCGAAAAGATGGCAGTCAGCCAGGCGGATGCCGGTGACCAGCGGCACATCCGTGCGGATGGCGATGCTCCCGGGCAGCGTGGCGCAGAAATTCTCGCCGCTATAACGTTCCAGCGCCGCATAGGCGACCGTCTGCGCGCCCAGCCGTTCGATCACGGTCGGCATGACTGTCAGGGATATGTCGCCGCCGCCGAGCTGTACATGCTCCGGGCGGATGCCGAGCGTCAGCTCCTTACCGACAACGCCGTCGCGTGGGGTCACCGGCAGTAGCGCCGTCTGTCCCTTGTATTCCACCTCGACGCCCGCCTCGGTGACGCCCTTGCAGGTTACCGGCAGGAAATTCATTTTAGGATTGCCGATGAAGCTCGCGACGAATTTATTTTCCGGCTTATGATAAAGCTCCAGCGGTTCGCCGATCTGGGCGATCTCGCCCACGTTGAGGACGACAATCCGGTCAGCCATGGTCATGGCCTCGACCTGATCATGGGTCACATAGATCATCGTCGCCTGCAATTGTTGGTGCAGCTTGGCAAGCTCGATGCGCATGTCGGCGCGCAGGGCCGCGTCGAGGTTCGACAATGGCTCGTCGAACAAGAATATCTTCGGCTCGCGGACGATCGCCCGGCCAATGGCGACGCGCTGGCGCTGGCCGCCCGACAGCATGCCCGGCTTTTGCTGCAGGCGCTGATCGAGATGCAATATGCGGGCGGCGTGCTCCACCCTGGCCTTGAGCTTATCTTCCGCCATTTTCTCGACGCGCAGCGGAAAGGCGATGTTCTCGAACACCGTCATATGCGGATAGAGGGCGTAGGACTGGAACACCATAGCGATGCCGCGCTTGACCGGAGGCAGGTCGTTGACGCGCACGCCGTCGATGATGATGTCGCCGCTGGTGACGCCGTCGAGGCCAGCGATCATCCGAAGCAGGGTCGACTTGCCGCAACCGGAGGGGCCGACGAAAACGACGAACTCGCCGTCCGTCACATCAAGCTCGACGCCCTTGATGACTTCGAAGTGGCCGTAGAATTTCTTGACCTGGTTAAGATGCAGCTTGCCCAAACTCTGTCTCCGCGCGACGCCATTATAGGGGAGGCATGGCTCTCAAAAAAAGCGGCCGCGCGCACGATGCGCGCGGCCCAGTTGCTGCGAGCTTTATTTATACTGCTCAAGATCGCCAGCCGCCTTCTTCAAGGCATCCGCCGGCTGGGCCTTGCCGGTCACCACCGACTGGACCATCTCGATCATGACGTTCTGGAAGCCCTTATAGTCCTTGAACAGCGGCTCGGGACCGCCATAGCTGATGCCGTCGATGAACGGCTTCCAGAAGGGATCCTTCTTCTCGAACTCGTCGACCTGGGCCGACGGGCGCAGAGGCGTGAGGCCGGCGCCGCCCTGCAGTTCATATTCGCCCTGCGGACCGGGAGAGGTGATGAACTTCGCGAATTCGATCGCCTTATCCTCAACGCCTGTACCCTTGAAAACCGCAAGACTGTCGGTGATGAGCAGCGTGCCCTGGCCCTTGGCTGCAGGACCGAGCGGCAGCGGTGCGACGCCCCAGTTGATTTTGGTGTCCTTCAGGCGATAGGCAGCGCCCGAGCCCGCCTGGATCATGCCGACCTTGCCATCCAGGAAGATGGCGCGCACTTCGTTCTGTTCGTAAGCGGTCGGTCCTTCGACGGAATAAGGCGTGATGTCCTTATAGGCCTGAAGGGCGGCCAGCACTTCCGGGCTGTCGAGAACGATCTTGTCGCCGTCGATCACCTTGCCGTTGTTCGTGTAAACCCAGTGCAGGAACTGGTGCATCGTGTTGTCGAAGGTCTTGGCCGGCAAGCCATAGCCGGGGATACCGGTCTTCTCCTTGATCGCCTTGGCGTCAGCGATTTCCTCGGCCCAGTTGGTCGGCGGCTTTTCCGGATCGAGACCCGCCTGCTTGAAGAGGTCCTTGTTCCAATAAAGCGCCTTGGTCGAGAAGGCGATCGGCACGCCCCACTGCTGTCCGCCGGAGGTGACGGTATCGACAATATTCGGATAGTAGCTCTTCTTCTCATCATCCGTCATCGGGATGGGAACGATCAGATCGTTCTCGGCGAATTGCTTGAGCGTGCGCGAACCGACATAAGCCATGGCGACCGGCGTGCCGGCTGCAGCGAGCGTCGTCGCCTTATCCTGGCACTGTTCCCAGCCGACGACCTCGGGCTTGACTGCCCAGCCCGGATTCTTGTCTTCCCAGGCCTTGATATATTTCACATGGATCGGATCGATGCTGTCGCCGCAATAGATCCAGCTAATTTCCTTGTCGGCGGCTTGCGCATTGACGGCGCCAAGCGCGGTGGAGCCGAGCAAAGCAAAGGCAAGCAGCCCTGTTTTGAAATGGAATGTCACGTTTAAGCTCCCGTTCTCTGGTGATTTTGAATGATTTATTGCTTCACCGCGCCGGCGGTCAGACCGCTGACGAGATAACGTTGCAAGAAGAAAATCACGACCAGCGCCGGCGCGATGCCGACGAAGCTTGCAGCCATGAGTTCGTTCCAGACAACCTCTTGCCGGCCGAAATAAGCGAACAACCCAACCGGCAGCGGCATGTATTCGGACTTCGAATTGAAGGTGAGCGCATAGATGAATTGCTGCGCATAGGCTTCGATGAAGGAGGAAATCGCAACCACCACAATGCCTGGCATCGCGATCGGCAGGATGACGCGGCGCAGCGTATAGAGCTGGCTGGCGCCGTCGACATAGGCAGCCTCGTCAAGCTCGCGGGGGATGCGCCTCATATAGGTGTGCAGCAACCAGATTCCGGTCGGGATGATGAAGGCCACGCCCGGCACGATCATGGCGAAATAGGTGTTGAGCACGCCGAAGGAACGCATGAGCCGGAACAGCGGGATCAGGAGGACAGCGCCGGAGAACATCTTCACGGCAAGAAAGGCGCCGAGCAGCAGTCCGGAGCCCTTGAACTCGAAACGGGCAAACGCATAGGCGGCAGGCACCACCAGTATCAGGACGATAATGGTGATCGAGCCGGAAATCAGGAACGAATTGTAGATATACCAACCAAAGCCCGGCACGCTGGTCCACATCGTCCGATAGGCTTCGAACGACCCGTTTTCGGGAATGAAGCGGTAGGGCGAGGAAAAAAGCTGACTGAGGGGCTTCAGCGAGACAAGGAACCCCTCGATGAAGGGCGCCAGAACAAAGGCGAGAAACACAAGGATCCCGGCATAGATGCCGACCAGCTCATACCACCGATAGCGGTTGATCATCGACGGATGGCTCATCGCTTTTCCCCCGTGGCAAAGCGGCTGGTGAGGCGGAAATAGGCAAGGCAGAAGAGCGACAGGAAGATGCAGATCAACACTGCACGGGCAGCACCCTCGCCATATTTGTAGGACCCGATCGCCGTCTTGTAGGTATCGATGATCATCGTCGTCGTTTCCCCGTTCGGACCGCCGCGGGTCAGGATCCAGATGATGTCGAAGGAGTTGAACGTCGAAATCAGCGACAGCATCGACATGGTGACCAGGGATGGCACTAGGAGCGGCAGCGTGATGCGGCGAAAGCGGTAAGCCCGTCCGGCGCCGTCCGTCCAGGCGGCCTCATAGAGATCCTGCGGAATCGACTGCATGGCCGCCAGCATATAAAGTGTCACCATCGGCACGCCGATCCAGACGTCCGTTACAATCGTCGCCCAGAAGGCCGTGCTGCCATAGGCCAAGAAGGCAACCGGGCCATCGACGAGACCAAAGCGCTGCAGCAGGCCGGAAATCATGCCGAACTGGCCGTTATACATCCAGCCCCACATGAAGATGCCGATCGCCATTGGCACGATCCAGGGCGGCATGGTCAGCACCCGAAAAAGCGAGCGGCCGGGGACGGCCGAATTCAGCATCATCGCCCCGAAGGTCCCGATGATCATCTTGATCGTCACGGAGAAAAACGTCCAGATGAAGGTGCGGACAATCACCGCGGCGAAGGTGTCGTTGAAGATCTTCGTATAATTTTCGAAGCCGACCCAGTTCGTCACCTTCTTCAGCGAGGCGTCGGTGAAGGACAGGATCACAGTGTCGACCAGCGGATAGGCGACGACAACGACGACATAGAGAACAGCCGGAAGAAGCAGGAGCCAGGCGAAGATGACTGTGCTGCGTTGAACACCCATCTTGCGCCTCCCTCTAAGCGGCTCGCGAATGCAGCGCTTCGTCGAACTTGTCCCATATGGGCCTGAGATCGACGACGGTCCTTTTCATGCGAGCCTCGTCCATCGACAAGGCGAGAATTCCAGCCTCCAGGGCATTGAGCGTCGAGACAGGCAGGGCCGCGCCCATCTTCACATGCGCTATGATATCGGCAGCCATCTGCTCGTCGGCGCCGTAGTGCTGCGACAGCTCGGTCGCGGCATATTTGTTTTCGATGACCTTCTTACCGGTCAGCATCTCGTGCACATCGAGATAGCCGCGAATGAAATCACCCTCGGCCATGCCGCGCGAGCCCATGACGGCGAAGCGACGAAACTGGTCCGGCACGTTGAGATTGGTGTGAAAATTCATGCCGACACCGTTGGCATATTCGATGATCGCCACCTGGTAGTCGATGATGTCACCGTCGCTGTCGAAAACGCGGTCGGAACCCATCCATCCGCTCGGCTTGCGATGGAAGATTTCGAGATCGTTGATCCCCTCGCGGGCGGGATCGTTGGCGGGGATGAAACTCTTGCGGCCGCCGAAGCTTGCGACCCGTTCCGGCCGGGAACCGACGACGCCGTTATAGAGATCGAGGTCGTGGCAGCATTTTTCCAGCATGAAACTGCCGGAATAGCGTTCATAGCGCCGCCAATCGCGCATGAAGAAAGCGCCGTGGTAAGGCTGGATATGCTCGGCCGCCTCGATGGAGACGATCTGACCGAGCGTTCCGGCGGCCTGAACCGCACGCAGGTCGCGATAAAGCGGCGAATAGCGCAGCACGAGACCGACCATCAGCCGTTCGTGACCGTATTTCGCCATCAGATGCGCCAGCTCGATGCTCTGCTCGATGGTGGAGACGATCGGTTTTTCGCAGAAGATCTTCAGGCCGGCCTCAAGCCCGAGACGAATATGATCGAGATGCATGTGGTTCGGCGAGCCGATCATCAGCAGATCAAGCTTTTCACCCGCGATCAGTTCTTCAGGGGAAGCATATGCCTTGCCGGCCGGAATGCCCTTTTCGGTGAGGCCCTGCAGGCCAGCCGGCTCGGGATCCACATAGCCCGCGATCTCGAAGCTCTCATCGATCGCTTTGAAAACATAGCCCAGATATCCCAGACGGAATCCGAGTCCAATGATCCCCACTCGCATACTGGTATCGTTCCCGCTGCGTAATTTATTTTCGTCAGCTTGAGCGAAATTTTCGCATCCGTCAACGAGCTTCGGTAAAATACTCGATATGATGAAATTCATTTTCACGCCGGCGCGCAGAAATACGCGCTGCTTCGAAGCGGAGTTGCGTCGGACCGATCTCTTTCCCGGTTATTTTTAAGGGATGGCCGAGTCTATCTGTTCGGGCCGTTATATTGCCAATACTGATAGTTCGGCTTGCTGGTGCCCTCGGAGAGGACGCCGTTTTGTTCGCAGATGTAACCGAGGCGTGGCAGGTTGTGGTAGAAGATGCCCTCGTGAAAACCGCGTAGACGCACCGTGGTCGTACGGCACTCGAATTTTTCGTCGGCCGCCATCTTCGGTTCGGTCACTCCCGGGAGGTCCTTATAGGGGTAGACCGGGCGGACATAGGGCTTGGGGAGCAGCGGATTGTCGGCAAAGCTCGGCACGGGCGCGAGGCTGGCGAGAAGCAATGCGGCAATGACGATTTTCGGTCTGGTCCACATGGGTTTCTAGGATCCTTCCGCCACGCGAGCGCAACAACAATACCCCTCTGTTGTAGATATAATGATGCCCACACGGCGCGCCAACAGATGGCGCCTGAAAATGAACCGACGACACGGGCAACTTTGCAACCGCACATTCGTTCACAGCAAATTACGTTGACGGAAACGCTTTTACTTGAGCCTACACCATAAGCGTGCAATCTAGGTTTGCGAAAAGTGAGAAGCCTGCTATATAGTGAAGCAGGGGCCGCTCAAGTCCATCGTCGTCGGGATTTCTATTTGTGGGAGTAAGGGTGATTCTCGAGCGGAGCAATCGAATCATCGCAAGTGCGGAAGTAGCCAGCCTCGACAGTCTGGCACCACAAGCTCGCATATACGTCATCAATCTCGATCGTTCGCCCGAACGCTGGGAAAGACTGCGTGAACAGGCCGCCCAATACGGGCTGAGCGTCACGCGAATTGCGGCTATCGACGGCAGCACGATCCCGGAACGCGACCGCATCGATTTCCACCCGCGGCAATTCATCTATCACAACGGGCGTAAATTGCTGGCTGGCGAGTATGGCTGTTATCGCAGCCATCTGCTTGCCCTGCAGCAATTTGTCGCAAGCGGCGACAAGATGGCCATCATCATGGAGGATGATGTCGAACTCAACCAGCGATTGATTCCGCGTGCACTCGCCGCCATGGACAGCGTTTGCGGCGCCCGCCTGGTGAAGCTCGTCAACCATCGTCTGGTCGGCTTCAAGCCGATATCCGAAACCGCCGAATGCGATATTGTCGGCCGCTGTCTGCATGGGCCACAGGGATCGGCCGCATGCTACATCGTCAACCGGCAGGCCGCGAAGAAGCTGCTGATCACGCTGAAGCCGATGTTTCTTCCTTACGACGTCGCGCTCGAGCGCGGCTGGTCGACAGGCGTCGAAACCTTCACCACTCTTGAAAACCTGGCGGATTTCAGTCCATTCCGTGCCGATACGACGATCGGCAAGCGCGTACACTATCGCGCCGTGAAGCGGCATTTTCTACTGCGCGCAACAGCGCATTGGTTCCGCGCCTGCGATCAGCTCCGTCGCTGGATCTATACCGTGAAGGCCAAGCCTCAATCGATGATCGGGAACACCGAACAACGCTGACGCGGTTCCGTTTTTCAGGAAACTGTAGAACCGCTGCGTCTTTCGCCGTGCCCGCTGTGCTGTCTCAGAATCGCTCGAAGGCTACAGCCCCGCGACGCTGCCGAAATTCGGTTGACCGATGGTTAGATCCACCTCGCGCTCGCGGAAAACGAGATCCACGACCTCGCCGCTGGGCGAATAGCCGGATACCAGTTTCTGCAGCAGGTTCCTTGCCTGCGGGATGTCGTTTTCATCCAGCGCCGCCTCAAGGGCCGCGAGCCTCTTCGATAGCTCCGACCAGGGTAGGAAATCCTCCTTGGCCCGCATGATGCGCGGATGGGTCGTCGCCTGCGGATTGTCGCCGATCAGCAGCTCTTCATAGAGTTTTTCGCCCGGCCTCAGGCCGGTGATTTCCAGCTCGATGTCGCCCTCCGGCTCATCCTCATCCCTGACGGTCAGGCCGGACAGTTCCACCATGCGGCGGGCAAGATCGGCGATGCGCACCGGTTCGCCCATATCGAGCAGGAAAACGTCGCCGCCGCCGGACATGGCGCCGGCCTGGATGACGAGCTGCGACGCCTCGGGGATCGTCATGAAATAGCGGGTAATGTCGGGATGCGTCAGCGTAATCGGACCGCCATCGCGGATCTGCTGGCGAAAGAGCGGCACGACCGAACCCGATGAACCCAGCACGTTGCCGAAACGAACCATGGCGAAATTCGTGCCGTCAGTACCAGGCTTGCGGTCCGCGTCCATGGCCTGCAGCACCATCTCTGCCAATCGCTTGCTGGCGCCCATGATGTTGGTCGGACGCACGGCCTTGTCGGTGCTGATCAAGACGAAATCCTCGACGCCGCAATCGCGCGCCACTTCGGCAGTCGTCAGCGTTCCCAGCACATTGTTGCGAATGCCTTCGACGGGATTGTACTCGACGAGAGGCACATGCTTGTAGGCGGCGGCGTGATAGACGGTTTTCGGCCGCCAAGCCTCCATGATCTGTCTCAACCGCCGGCCATCGCGGATGGACGCCAGGAAAGGGATGATGCGAATATCGCCGTCGTCAGCCGTCGCCGCCGCTTTCTCCAGCTCGCCATGAATGGCATAGAGCCCGAATTCATTCTGCTCCACCAGCAGCAGGCAGGAGGGGCCGTTCTTCAGGATCTGGCGGCAGAGTTCGCTGCCGATCGAGCCGCCGGCGCCGGTGACCATGACCACCTTGCCGCGGATATTCTTCTCGATCAGCGCTCGGTCGGGCGCGATCACGTTGCGGCCGAGCAGGTCTTCGATATCGAGTTCGCGCAGGTCGGAGACCGCGACGCGCCCTTGGGCGAGAGCCGTCAGATCGGGCATGGTACGAACGGTGACGCGCGCCTTACGCATGCTTTCCAGAATTTCGTTGCGGCGCTGGCGCGGCGCGTTCGGCAGCGCAAGCAGCACGTCGCTAATCTCGCTCGAAACGCTCAAGGCAGGCAGGTCGGTGGGATCATAGATGGGCAGGCCGCCCATGATGCTGCCCTGCAGATGCTTGTCGTCGTCGAGATAGCCGACGACATTCAGCTCGGCGCTGTTGGCGAGCGCGCCGGCGAGCTGCCGGCCGGATGAGCCGGCCCCGTAGATCAGTACCTTGGCAAGCTGATTGCGGTTCAACAGCCGCTGATAGGCGTTGCCGAGCCAATAGCGCGTCCACATGCGCGACAGGCCGATGGCGATCAACAGCAGCAGCGGCTGCAGGATGCCGACCGTGCGAGGCACGCCGGGCACACTGATCGCCGTAAAAATGGTCATGAAGGCGAGCGCATAGATCGACACCGCCTTGACGACGGTCATGAAGGCCGACATGCCCGCATAGCGGAAGATGGCGCGATAGAGGCCAAGGACGATGAAGATCGGGATGGCCACGAGGAGCGAAACGATCGCCGGCAGCCACTCTACACCCTCCAGAATCACCCAGTCATCCAAGCGGAGACAATAGGCGAACCAGACGGTCAGCACGCAGAGGCTGGCATCGACAATCAGCGCCAGCGCGCGTTTGGTCGAGCGCGGCAGCGCCAGGAACGGCAGAACAAGCTTATCCGCGGGCACCATGGGTCAGTTTCCCCAGGCGCCGGTCAACGGAACAGCAGACCGCTTCTCTCGCATAAATTGTCCCACCATGTATCGCACGGCACAGCCTGATTGTCTTTATGCCTTCATTAGCAAAATGCAATCACTCTCTGCGTCATTTCACTTTTAGAACAGCGGACGCGCAATTGCATCCCCGATCTTGAAAGAGCCATTTGCAGCGGCGGCAGCCCCCGAGATCACTTCCCGAGATAGCCGCGGACAACCGGATGCCGGAAGAAGCCGGCGAGGATGGCAAAGGCCGCGGCGAGGCTCATGCCAAACACGGCGCCGGCGATCAATCCGGCCACCATCATCACCTTTCGGCTCGGCCCATCCGCCGTCAGTGGCGGCTCGGCCTCGGAGATGACGCGGATATTGTTCTGCGACAGGTCCTGCGCATCGCTCGTCTGGCCGGAACGCTTCAGCAGTGCCTCGTAAACCTCGCGCGCAGCAGCGGCCTTGCGCTGCAACTCGTTGAGCCCGACCAGCTTGCCCGATGTATTGACCTGCGATGCCTTCTGCACCGCCAGTTCCTTGGCGATACCCTGCTCGGCCTTCTGCGCCTGCTCGTAATCGGCACGGGCCGAGGTCGTCTGCCGCTGCAACTCGCTGCGAATCTCCGCCGCCAGGCTGTCCAGCGAGGATTTGGCGGCGAGCAGGCGCGGATGGCGGGCGCCGAGCTGGCTTTGCAGGCTGCCGACATTGGCGGCGAGCGTCGCATATTGCTGGCGCAGGCTACTGAGCGATGACGACGTTGCCGTCGCATTCGCCGAAGAGCCGTTGGAAACGACATCCTCGAAGCTCAGTTTATTGGCCGCTTCGGCGCGCGCCTTGGCCTCGATCGTCTTTTGCTGCGCGGTCACCAGCATGTCGTTCAGCGCGGTCAGGCGCTTGTCGGAAATCAGATTGCCTTCGACGGCGACCATATCGTTGTCGGCGCGGTAGACCTCGACCGCCTTTTCGGCGGCAAGCACCTGCTGGCGCAAATCTTCGAGCCGACCATCCAGCGCGGTGCTGCTGGTGCGGTAGCTATTCGCCGCCGCCTTGTTCTCTTCCTCCATGAAGGAGGCGACAAGCTGGTTGGCGATTTTGGCTGACTTCTGCGGATCGCGCGTCGTGACCTTCAGGGATACGACATAGGTGCTGGCCTCGCGGGCGATCTGCACCGCCTTCGTCAGCGCCGCCGTCGCCACATATTTTGCAGCATCGCCGGTGGCGCCGCCGTCGAATTGCGGGTCCTGATCGAGCTTCAACGCATCGACGACCCGGCCCAGCACCTTGCCGGAGGAAAGGATCTGGGTCTGGCTGTCGATCATCGTCAGGATCAGTTCCGGCGCCGTGGGCGCGGCCTGGGATGAATCAGCGCCTCCCACCTGGCGAGGATCGAAATAGAGGCTGGTTTCGGCCGTGAATTTCTGCGGCAGCAGCGGAATGATACCAGCGCCGAGCACGGCCCCGGCCCCGGCGAACGCAAGAACCAAGAGCTTTTTCGCCCAGATCGACCGGACAGCCGAGCGCAGGTCGAGAAGCGGCGTATCGGCTGCGGGCATCGGTGCAGGCGAAACCGCTTGCGGCGCGACAACGACAGCGGGCTCGGCGATCGAAGGGGCCGCGACAACGACCGGCTCCGCGATCGGCTGCGGCGCGGCTTCCGATTTGCGCTCGAATTCGCGAAGTATTTTATCCTGTGCAGAGATTGCCGGGGCGGAGATTGCCGGCACCACCGGATCGGCCGGTTTTTCGACGGCGACAGATTGAACCTCATGGACGAAGTCCCTCGGCCGCAGCACAGGGCTGCGCGAGCGCAAGCCTTCGCGCCGTCCTTCGGACGGCTCGGTGCTGCGCCAACCCGGAGGCTGGCTCGATCGCTTGCTTCGTTCCAATGAGCTCATGTCAGACTTTCATGGGCTCTGCCCGCATGTCCTGCCAAGCAGATGCCTTGAGTTTAGAAATGTTTGGCTAACGGAACATTAAGGACGTTCCCAGGAAGTCCCATGGCGAGACGCCGAACAGAGCCTGCCAAGCCTACCTCTTCATCAATATTCAACCGGAAGGTTCATATGAAACGGGCACACCGGCCACGAGGAAGAACAGGAGCTTGCAATGACCGGACTGGCAAAGAGGCTGCTGTGCCAATCGCTCGCCGCAGCGGTTCTGCTCGCCTCCGCCGCAGAGGCTGATGTCAGCTTTGCCGCATCACAGCTCTGCTACCGGGGTATCAATCTTTCCGGGGCCGAATACGGCGACCGCAGCGGCGTGCTCGGAACCAACTATACTTATCCGTCTGAAGATACGGTGCGCTACTTCGCCAACAAGGGCATGAATGTCGTCCGCCTGCCCTTCCGCTGGGAGCGGCTGCAGCCGGTGCTCGGCCAGCCCCTCGACGATACGGAGCTGCAGCGGCTCAAGGATGCCGTCGATCTCATCCAGGAGCACGGCATGGCCGTCGTCCTGGACCCGCATAATTTCGGCTATTACGACAAGGACCAACTCACGCAGGCGCCTGCGACCGATCTCGCCTTCGGTGATTTCTGGGCGCGCCTCGCCGTCGAGTTCGCCAATCAAAAGGGCGTGTTCTTTGGCCTGATGAACGAGCCGCACGATATCAAGGCTCCCGATTGGCTGGAGGCGGCCAATACCGCCATCAGCGGCATCCGCGCGGTCGGCGCCCGCAATCTCATCCTCGTGCCAGGCACGAACTGGACCGGTGCTCATAGCTGGGCGGCCGATGTGCTCGGCGGCGGCGCGAACGGCACGGTCATGCTCGGTGTCAGAGACCCTCTCGATTTCTACGCGTTCGAGTTTCATCAATATCTCGACGCCGACAGTTCCGGCACGCATCCCGTCTGCGACGGCAGCGACCGGGCCAAGCAGGGACTGACCGACGTCACCGCCTGGCTGCGCCAGAATGGCAAGCGCGGTTTCCTCGGCGAAATCGGCGTGGCGGCAAACCAGCCCTGCCTCGACGGGCTGAAGCAGGTCTTCGACGGCATGGCCGATAACAGCGACGTCTGGCTCGGCTGGACCTATTGGGCCGCCGGCGACTGGTGGCCATCACAGGAGCCGTTGAACGTGCAGCCGCGTAGTGGCAAGGACCGGCCGCAGATGAAGGTGGTCGCCGCTGCCGCCGGCAAGAAGACGCCGGTTGCGCCGGCCTGCGCCAGCGTCAAGCCAGCCGGCTGATCGGCGGAGACGAACGGGCGTATAGCACTTTGTGCCGAATCACGGCGCTGCTATGGTTGCGCCGGCCGATGGACGCGGCAGCCCTGGACATTTCATGAAAAGCCTCACGGACAAGCAGCGCATCGATTACCCGATCCTGGCGATCACGCTGTTTTCGGTCCTCTACAATTGCATCCTCGCCTATATCAACCACAACATCACACCGCTTGCCGTCTCGCATGTCGTGCTCTGTGAAGGCATGATGATGCTCTCCAGTGTCGCTTACCTGCTGAAAAAGGGTATTTACGAGGAAGATCTACCGATCTTCCTCTTTCTGATATTCACGCTGATCATCACGATCTACATCACCGTGATGAACCGCGTGCCCTTCATCGATCAGTTCCGCAACGTGCTGATCATCGTCGCCTTCGCCGGCATCGGCAGTTGGGCGAGCGAACGTACCGTAAAGCTTGCTTTCCGCATCGGCTGCTTCTTCGTGCTGCTGTTTTTGGTCTGCGAGATCGTCAGCACGCCCTTCTATGTCAGCCTGTTCCATCCCGGCCAATATTTCGAGAATACCCGCGGCATCAAGCAGGCAAGCTTCAACAACACCGGCCTGTTCGCCAATGCGCTCGGTTTTCAGGGCCGCTTCTCCTTCGGTCTCATCGACCATCGTTCCTCGTCGATCTTCCTGGAGCAGGTGTCGCTCGCCAATTTCTGCGGCGTCATCGTCATTTATCTGCTCTCGTTCTGGCCGAAGCTCGGCAGGATCGAGAAGGCACTATTCGTTTCGACTGTGATGCTGATCCTGCTCACCAACGATACGCGCACGATGCTGATCTTCTCCTTCATCAGTATCATCGGCTATTTCGCCTTCCCGAAGATCCCGAAGGCCTTCGATCTCATCCTGATGCCGCTGATCATCCTGATCGGCTTCTTTGTGCATTTCATGAAGCCGGAGGAAGTGGGCGACAATTTCACCGGCCGTATCGGCGTCACGGTCAAGAAGATGTTGGATCTCGATTTCCAGGCAATTATCGGCCTGGATATCACCCGCATCGGCGAATTCGCCGACAGTGGTTATGTCTACCTTATCTATGGTTCGACGATTTTTGGCCTGATCATGTTCTGGCTGTTCGTCTGCCTTTTCCCCGCCGGCGAAACGGCGGCGCAAAGACGGTGCGCTCATTCACTCTCTCTTTTCATTTTTCTGAATATGATGATCGGCGGCACGGCGATCTTTTCCATCAAGATCGCCGGCCTGCTCTGGCTGCTGATCGGTTACATGCGCGTTTCTGAAAAGCCGCGCACTGCCCGGATACAGCCGGCAAATGTGGATGGCAGCAGAGTGCCGGGCTGACCTTGCCTTGTGTCGGCCGAGGCCGCATGAGGATCGAGATGCTTGTACAGTTGCAGTATCTGCGCGCCATTGCTGCGCTGATGGTCGTCTATTTCCATTCGGTGCTGCAGGTGCCGAAGGTCAATTCCGGCTTCGACTGGCAGTTCCATCTCTTCGGTGAAACCGGCGTCGATATCTTCTTCGTGCTCAGCGGCTTCGTCATGTGGCTGACCACGGCGGGGCGCGAAGTGCGCCCGCTCGATTTCTATCGCCGCCGCATCCAGCGCATCGTGCCGCTTTACTGGCTGGCGACGCTGTTTTCGGCCGCCGTCGCTCTCGTCGCACCATCGATCCTGAAATCGACGGTGTTTGACATTCCGCATCTTGCGGCTTCGCTTCTGTTCCTGCCCTGGCGTAATGCCGCCGACCCCGGCCTCATCGCTCCTGTGGTCGTGCCTGGCTGGACGCTGAATTATGAGATGTTCTTCTATTTCGTCTTCGGCCTGTTGCTGCTGGTGCGCGAAAAATGGCGGCTCTATGCCCTCTTCGGCACGATGACGGCGATCATCCTCGCCTGCCGCTTGTTTCCGGTGGAAACGACGGCCACCACGGTCTATGGCGACCCGATCATCTACGAATTCCTGGCGGGCGTCGTTCTCGCCAAACTCTATCTCGAAAAAATACTGCTGCCGCAGGCCGTCGCCTGGCCCGCCCTCGTGGTCGGATTCGCCTTCCTGCTGATCAACGAGACGCTCTGCGATGCCAGCATGCGCGCCTTTATGTGGGGCATTCCGGCCGTCGTCATTCTCTACTCCGCCGTCTCGATCGATTTCTCCAAGCTGCCCGTCATCGGCTGGCTGAGCTATCTCGGCGACGCCTCCTACAGCATCTACATCACTCATGCTTTCACGCTGGCATTTCTGCGTGTCATCTGCGGCGTGCTGAAGATCGATATCATGGCGCATGGCCCGGTCTTCGTCAGTTTCTGTATGGTAGGCTCGGCGATCGGCGGCGCGATCGTCCATGAGCTGACGACACCCAGCCGTTGGGGGAAGTGGAAAAGGAAGCAGACGGCCATCGCCTGAGCCGTTTCCCGTCGATCTGTCGCGGCTTTCCTTCACAACGACGGGGATACGCGTCTGGAAGGCGCAATAGGAACGGAATTTTCCGCCACCTATCATAAGCTCTGTCGCGAGGAATGGGCGGGACGCTTTCCCGCGCTTTTCGATTGCTATAAGCGAGCGGCGAGTGATGAGCCGCCTTACGAGGGAAGAGACATGAAGAGCTATGTTCTACGGGTATCCTGCACATCGACGCGGGGGATCGTTGCGGCGATAGCGAATTATCTGGCCGATCAAGGCTG
>NZ_PYJN01000019.1:655000-701215 GCF_003025035.1 Rhizobium sp. SEMIA4064 | reverse complement strand
TTCGAGGTCGATATGCTCCTTGATCTTGGCGAGCGCATTGGCGGTAAAGCGCGAGGTGATCGGGCCGGGCTCGATCAGGCTGACATGGATGCCGCTATCCTGCAGCTCCATCCGGAGGGTGATCGTCAGGCCCTCCAGCGCGAATTTCGAAGCCGTGTAAGCGCCGCGGAAGCGATAGGGAACCAGGCCAAGAATGGAGGAAACATTGACGATGCGGCCTCGGCCCTGCCTGCGCATCAGCGGGATCACCTGCCGCGTCAGCTCATGCCAGCCGAAGAAATTCGTCTCGAACTGTTCGCGGAGCACATCCGTGGAAAGATCCTCGACCGCGCCCGGCTGGCCATAGGCGCCGTTGTTGAACAGGGCGTCGATACGGTCGCCGGTCCGTTCGCGCACGGTTGCGACCAGCGCCGAGATCGTTTCCGGCAGGGTATAGTCCATCAGCAGCGTTTCGATCCCATCGGCTTCGAGGGAAGCACGGTCGGCCTTCTTGCGCACGGTTGCGAAAACCCGCCAGCCGTCCGCCTTCAACGCGCGGGCGCAGAAAGCGCCGATGCCGGAAGAACAACCCGTGACGATGATGGTGCGTTGATCTGCCATGGAATGATTCCTGTACAAACGAAGAGTCGTTTCCCATATTCAAGGACCCGACACAATCGACAACCGGCAGACGAGAACCGGGCTCAAGCGGAGATGGAATGCCGATATTCGTTCGTACGCTCTATAGGGTCGTCTACGACGCGGTGTTTCATTTCGTCGAGGACGACGGTTTCGCGATGGCAAGCCATGTGGCGCTCTCGACGCTACTCGCTGTTTTTCCGTTTCTGATCTTCGGCACGGCGCTTGCGAGTTTCCTCGGAGCCAGCCAGTTTTCCTCGACGGCGGTGCATCTGATTTTCGATACCTGGCCGGAGGCGATCGCCAAGCCGTTGGCGGATCAGGTGGTGCAGGTGCTGACCATTCCGCGCGGCGGGCTGCTCACCATCTCCGTGCTGGCCGCGGCCTATTTCGCTTCCAACGGTGTGGAGGCGTTGCGCATCTCGCTCAACCGCGCCTACCGCGTGCCGGAAAACCGGCCCTGGTATTTCAATCGTCTTGCGAGCCTCGGCTATGTGCTGATCGCGGTTTTGATCTTTGCCCTCCTCAGCATCATGCTCGTCGCCGTGCCGCTGGTGCTGAATTATACGCGGGAGTGGGTGCCGCGGCTTGCCGATATTCTGGAGGTCGTCTTCAGTTGGCGCATCTATGGCACTGTCTTCCTGCTGCTTGCCGGGCTGCTGATCCTGCATCTGTGGCTGGCAGCCGGCCGGCGGCGGCTGTTGGATGTCATCCCCGGCGTGTTCCTGACATTGCTCTTCTGGTCGCTCGGCGCATTGATCTTTGCCTATTACCTCGCGACCTTCGCCAATTACACGGCCACCTATGCCGGTCTTGCCTCGGTCATGATCGTGCTGGTTTTCCTCTACATGCTCGCGGTGATCTTCATTCTGGGCGCGGAGTTCAATGCGGCGTTGATGAAGTTCAAGGTGCGGCGCATGCTCTTCGGCAAGGGCGGTCCCGAGGCGGATAAACAACGATTGGAAAACCAATCACAGGCCGAGGCGGCGGCGAAGCTCCGCCGGTGACCAGCCCTGCCGGCGCCATTCGGCAATGCCGGTATCGCCCTGGCTCTTCGAGAGCTTCTTGCCGTCTTCGCCGAGAATCAGCCGATGATGATGGTAGAGCGGCTGTGGCAGGTCGAGCAGGGCCTGCAGCAGGCGGTGGACCGCGGTGGCGTGAAAGAGGTCGAGACCGCGAATGACATGGGTCACGCCCTGTGCCGCATCGTCGACGACCACGGAGAGATGATAGCTTGACGGCGCATCGGAGCGCGACAGCACGACATCGCCCCAGGCAGAGGGATTGGCAAGAATATCGCCCCTCTCGCCATCGCCGTTTTCCTGCCAATGCAGCGCCCCCCCGACCTCGGTGATGGCTTTTTCCATGTCGAGCCGCCAGGCGTGTTTGAGGCCGGCGTCGAGCAAGCGCTTTCGCTCCGTGGTGCTACGCAGGCGATCGTCGGGCGGATAGAGCGGCGTGCCGTCCGGATCACGCGGCCACGGGCTGCCGCTGGCAAGGCCTGCCGCGACCCGTGCCTTCACTTCCCCGCGCGTCAGAAAGGCGGGGTAGACGAGGTCGCGCGCGATGAGCGACTGCAGGGCGGCTTGATAGGCCGGGAGGTGTTCGGACTGCCGGCGCACCGGTTTTTCCCAGGAGAGGCCCAGCCAGGCGAGATCGGCAAATATGCCCGCTTCGAATTCGGGTGTGCAGCGGGCCTGATCTATGTCTTCGATGCGCAGGAGGAAACGGCCGCCGGCCTGCTCCGCCATGTCGTGATTGAGGATCGCCGACAAGGCGTGGCCGAGATGCAGCGGGCCATTCGGGCTCGGCGCGAAACGGAAAATCGGCTTTTGACGGGGAATCGCGTTCATGCTTTCTTCTGCCACGAATTTTAATCCCGCACTACGAGAAGCCATGCACATCATCCGCGGCGAAGACGATATCAGGGAGGGGCTGGCGGCGCTGGTCGAGCTCGATCCGCGCCTGCGGCAGATTGTCTCCGAGGCGGGGCCTGTGCCGCTGCGCCTGCGCGAGCCGGGCTTCGAAGGGCTTGCCCATATCATCGTGTCGCAGGTCGTGTCGCGGGCGAGCGCCGATGCGATCTGGGGGCGGATGACGGCGAGGACCGGGCGGGTGACCGCCGAAGCCTATGCCGGGCTGGAGCCGGATGCCTGGCGTGGTTTCGGCCTGTCGCGAATCAAGGCGGATACGCTGGAGCGCGTTGCCGACGCCGTAGTCAGCGGCGGCCTCGATCTTCAGTCGCTGAGTGCCGAAAGCCCGGAAAAGGCGCTTTCCGGGCTGACTGCCATCAAGGGAATCGGCCCCTGGACGGCGGAGGTCTATCTGATGTTCTGCGGCGGTCACGCAGATGTGTTCCCGGTCGGCGACGTCGCCTTGCAGGCGGCTGTCGGCATGGCATTTGGGCATGAGGTCAGGCCCTTGCCCAAGGCTTTGGCCCGGGAAGCGACGGCTTGGATGCCCTGGCGCTCGGTCGCGGCCCGGCTCTTCTGGGCCTATTATGCCGTCAAAACCCGGCGTGACGCGCTGCCTATCGACTGATCGGACGCTCTCGTCGATTCGACGCTATGCACTGAATTTATTGGACTTCACAATCCTGTAACAACCGGCCTAATATACAGATACAGATGCCGAATCGATCAGGAGGGTTCCTTGACGATTGCAGTCTCGCCGCAGTCCTTGCCAGCGCTCGTGTTGAACGCTGACTATAGACCGCTAAGCTATTACCCCTTGTCGCTCTGGTCCTGGCAGGACGCGATCAAGGCGGTTTTCCTTGACCGTGTGAATATCATTGCTGAATACGATCAGTCCGTATCGTCGCCCAGCTTCTCGATGCGGCTGCCAAGCGTCGTCTGCCTCAAGACTTACGTCCAGCCCTCCCGCAACCCTGCCTTTACCCGGTTCAACGTCTTCCTGCGCGACCGGTTTGAATGCCAGTATTGCGGTAATCATGACGATCTGACCTTCGACCACGTCATCCCGCGCGCCCATGGCGGCGAGACGACTTGGGAAAATGTCGTCGCGGCCTGTTCCCCATGCAACCTGCGCAAGGGCAGCAAGCTGCCAAAGCAGGCCGGCATGTTCCCGGCGCAGAAGCCCTACCAGCCGACCGTGCAGGACCTGCACAACAACGGCCGCCTGTTCCCGCCGAACTATCTGCACGATAGCTGGCTCGACTATCTCTACTGGGATACGGAACTGCAGCCGTAAGGTTGATTGTCTTGGAAGGTCGGGCGAGTTCCGCTTTGCCGCGCTTATTTGCATGGCCCCTCACCCTAGCCCTCTCCCCGCAAGCGGGGCGAGGGGACGACAGCGCAAAATAATTGGCCTCACCATATGAACATAGGCGGCGTCGGGCATTGTAGAGCTCCCTCGCCCCGCATAGGCGGGGAGAGGGCTGGGGTGAGGGGCCAGGCACGTAGCTGCAACAGCCGCTCGCTCGCCTGACGAGCTCAGTTCAATCAACCCGCCTTCTTCACACCCATAAACGCAATCGCCGCCAGAATGACGCTGGCGATCACGTTCCAGCCGGCCATCGACAAGCCGAGGACGCGGAGTGCGGCTTCCGTGCAGGACGGGCCCTTGATGGTGCTGAGTTCGTTCAGCAGGTCGCCGGCATTCTGCGTCATGCTGCTGGCAGTCGTGGAGCAGGTCGTCGGGCCGGCCCAGAAGTGCCATTCGACGCCGGCGTGATAGACGCCGATGCCGCCGCCGACCACCATCAGGATGCCGGCAATGGCGAGCAGCGCGCGGGTGATCCACGAGGGCAAGCCGGCCACCGCCGTCAGAGCGGCAACGATCGCGACGGGAATGCCGTAATAATAGGGCTGGCGCTGCTCAAGGCAGAGCGCGCAGGGAATATAGCCGCCGATATATTGGAAGCCGAGCGCCGAGCCGATGACGATGATCATGCCGACGGCAAGCAGCGCGGAATAGGTGAGGCCGGCGCGAGAGGTCAAGGTCTTAGACATGCAAGGGCTCCGTGCTCAGTGCGCCAGCACATAATGGAAGAGGATATAGAGAAGAATGAGGACGACGGCGGCCGCCATGGTGATCTGGCCCAGGCGCTTCTCGATGAAATGCCGGATCGATTCGCCATAGCGGCGCAGCAAAAAGGCCAGGAAGAAGAAGCGGGCGCCGCGGGCGACGATGGCCGAGATGATGAACAGGCCGAGATCGATATGGGCGACGCCGGAAAGGATGGTGACCACCTTGATCGGCGGCAGATGCGCCAGGCCCGACGTGACGAGCAGCAGAACGACCCATCCGTAGGTGACGCCGGCGCTCATCTGGTTGAAGGCGTCGAGCTTGCCGTAGAAGATAAGGATAGGCTTGGCGATCGCCTCGAAGGCGTAATAGCCGAGCGCCCAGCCCGCAATGCCGCCGAGCACGGAAGCGACCGTCGCCGTCAGCGCATAGCGCCAGGCGCGCTCGGGCTTTGCGAGAGACATCGGCAGGAACAGGACGTCGGCGGGCACGAGGAAGATCGAGCTTTCAACGAAGGCGATAATGGCCAACCAAACTTCCGCCGATTTGCGGCGGGCCAGCGACATGGTCCAGTCGTAAAGTCTACGAAGCATTCTGCCCCCTTTTGCTGCGTTGCACACCTTTAGGGGGGAGGATTATGGCTGTAAATGGTCGGGGGATGACGGAAAGGGCACAAAATCAAAAATTTTCGTGATGGTGGGTGTTCGGCGCTGAGACTTTGCCCGGTCGTCAGTGCCCAAACCAAAATCCAACACCCTTGAAGTGCAGCGCATTGAATGCTCAATACTCGGTGTATCCAAGGGGGGCATCGATGCGTCACTTACTCTTTGCGGCGTTATTTTTGTTTTCTTCTCTCGCGGTCGGTCACGCAGCCCAAATAACCAGCGAGCCGGGTGTGAGCGGGATTGACCTAATTACTGTGAAGGGCGTGATCAACGTTGGTGATGACGCGGTGTTCCGCAGGTTGGCGACGGCATCTGATAAGGCCCTCGTCGTGCTGAACAGCGAGGGAGGCGCGCTCAGCGCGGGGATTGAGATAGGCCGCGCTATCCGCTTGCGTGGTTTTGCAACGGTGGTCGCGCAGCAGACATTATGTGCTTCTGCCTGTGCCCTCATATGGCTGGCCGGCTCTCCGCGCTTTCTCGATCGGGCATCGAAGATTGGCTTCCATGCTGCTTTTCGCTTGGCCGATGGAAAGGCGAGTGAAAGCGGGGTCGGCAATGCTCTGGTAGGTGCCTACCTTGATCAGATCGGGCTTCCAGAAGCGGCAATCATATATGTGACGACGGCCCCACCCGAGGGGATTGAATGGTTGACGCCAGAGAAAGCCACGCGGGTTGGCATAGCGTATCAGCCAATAGAACCGGAGACTGCAGCACGTGCACCGCGGTCGGAGTCGGAGAGTGTCTTTGACCCCATGACCACGGTAAGTGCCTTCTATTCTGCTCTGTCGGCGGCCGATGGAGAAAGGGCGTCAGCGCTGGTCGTGCCTGAAAAGCGCGGTAAAGGCCCCTTCAACGAACGGTCGATACAGGATTATTTTGGTGACATGTCGATGCCGTTAACTCTGCGCAGCGTCACTAGGTCAAACGATGAGGTTCGTGTCGCCTACGACTATGTAACGAATGCGGGGAGAACTTGCCATGGTCGCGCAGTCGTTCAGACTGTCTTTGTTTACGGAAAGACGCTCATTTCGCGCATCAAAGCTTTGGATGGTTGCTAAACTGGTCGAGCGCAGCGGTGTTCCGCTATTTGGCTGAACAGCATACCTTTTTAGCATAGGCATTTCCGTAAGTCGCAATGGAGTCGTCCGGGATAGAGCCATTTGCCTTCATCGTTTCCAGGAGGGTCTTCGCTTCATTGGGCTCAAACGTTCTGTCCAGCGCGATGGCGAACCATCCGTTTCTCGATATGTATGCAACAAGGGGCAGACCAGAGGAACGGACGTACTGCTCAGTCTGAGCCAGATTGTCAAAGCTCTTCACCTGCACGAATTGCCTGCCAAAAGGTGCTGCGTCGAATTGGTCCACCCAGACCCAATCGCGGAACATATACCCAACTCTTGAGCCCACCCTTACACGGTACCACTTGCCGGTGTCGCCAAGGATAGTGGCAGGCGAACCGTTGGCGAAATTCTCAACAGTTGGCGACGCCATCGTAGGGGTCGCCTTAAGAGGTGCCATCCCCTTGTAAGTCTGCACCTTCCCTGATCGCGCTGCGGGGATTGACAGGTCCAGGGTCGGTGCGAGGACCGGTGGAAGGCTTGCTACTGCCGGGGCAGTCTGTGCGTTCGGCCAGGATGTCGACGGAACTGCAGGAGTACCTGACGGATTGACCTGTGCAGAGGCGTTGGGCAGTGGTTTCGCCCCATTTAGGGCAACGCGATACTGTTCCATCTCGCTACCAGACAAATAGCGGATGTCGTCGCTGTCGTACTTCAAAGCGAGCTGCATCAGCGCGGGGTCAATGCCCATCTCAGTCATGTAGGTCATGACGTCGGCGGTGAGTTGCTGGACTGCGGAAACTGCGTCAGAGACATTCATCCCACTAGTGTCGGCAAATGACGACTTGTGCACGCCAATCGAGCCGGGGTCTGCAAAGCGAATGACACCGCCCATGAAGGCAAGCGCACACGCGGACTCGCACTCTCCGGCCCTCACTTGAACGGTCGCTAGCCGTAGCGAGCGGATCAATCTACCAAGCTCCATGGCTTTCAGGACATTGCCGCCCGGTGACTTGAAAAGGATCACGCGCGTATTGTTTGCTTGGACGGCCGTCACGAACTTTGACAAGTCTTCGTTTGCGTCAATCTCGCCAGCAACCAACAGGAAGTTTCCAGCCTCCGCGGTTTGTCCGGGAACATAAGAGAGGCTCGCCTGCGCGGTTCCACATCCTAGCATAAGCGCCATTAATGCGCCGGGCGCCCATCTCCACCAATACCGCCGGAACATAATACGCCCCCCACGCCATGCGACCTGACCCACCTTGATAGTGCGCCAGAGTAGGTTGAAGCGCAAGCTGCGTGTATTGGTGGAATATAATCGCCAAAAGGCTGCATATATCCTCCGGAAGTTTTAGCCGTGAGCGTCTTCGAATAAATCGCGACATCAGCCCGTGAACCGCATAACTCCTGTAAGCCACTAGCGGGTTCGGTAGAACGGCGTCAAAATAGGCGCGGCACCTGCCGCCTGTGTTCGAGGCTGCCGGTCTTTATCACGCATTTCACGGTAATTCTTTCGCACTCCATCCGCCTTCAGTACCGGCAGGACGAATTAGCGCGTTATTTCCAATGATATAGGGTTCTCAGTCTGTAAGATGGTGCCCCATGCCGGAGTCGAACCAGCACTTCTTTCGAAACTCGATTTTGAGTCGAGCGCGTCTACCAATTCCGCCAATGGGGCAACGGATCGCAACGAGGCGGGTGTCTAACATGTGATTGGCCGGACGCGCAAGACGGGTTGCGAAGGAATGCGTCTTGTTTTCCGGGACTTGCAATTCGGCCCATGGCGGCAGCGGACGCCATGGGCCGTTTTGTCTCTCGAGGCGCTGGCCTCAGTGGGCCATTGCCGGGGCCTTGTCCGTCGAGCCGGAGCGGCTGATCGTCAGTGCCAGGATGGCGGCGAGCACGCAGAAGGCGCCGGCGATGAAGAAGGCGGGCAGGTAGGTGCTGAGTTCGGTGCGCGACAGGCCTGCACCATAAGCCGCTGTGGCGGCGCCGAGCTGGTGGGCGGCGAAGACCCAGCCAAAGACGAGGCCGGCTTTTTCGCGGCCGAAGCGGTCGGCGGCGATCTTGACGGTCGGCGGTACGGTGGCGATCCAGTCGAGGCCGTAGAAGACGGCGAAGATCGACAGGCCATAGAAGGTGAAATTGCTGAAGGGCAGGTAGATCAGCGACAGGCCGCGCAGGCCGTAATACCAGAAGAGCAGCCAGCGATTGTCGAAGCGGTCGGACAGCCAGCCGGAGCCGATCGTGCCGAAGAAATCGAAGATGCCCATGACGGCCAGAACACTGGCGGCGGCCACCGGCACGATGCCGAAATCGCCGCAGAGTGTGACGAAATGCGTCTGGATCAGGCCATTGGTGGAAAGGCCGCAGATGAAGAAGGTGGCGGCGAGGATCCAGAAGGTGGAACTCGCGGACGCTTCTTTCAGGATGACGAGGGGCGAGGCCAAGGCCGCCTTGAGATTCTTGGTGGCGGGCGGTGTTGGCGAGACATGGATTTCACCGACGAGCGGCAGATTGACGTCGGCGGGACGGTCGCGCATCAGCAGCAGCACGACCAGAGCGGCAACGACGATCATGCCGCAAACGAAGAGCACGGTGGTACGCCAGCCATAGCGTTCCGTCAGCTCCGCCATCAGCGGTAGGAAAACGAGTTGGCCGGTGGCCGAACTCGCCGAGAGCATGCCGACGACGAGGCCGCGATGCTTGATGAACCACCGCGTCGACACCGTGGCGGCCAGCACCATGGCGGTGAGGCCGGTGCCGAAGCCGATGACGATGCCCCAGCAGAGCAGCAACTGCCAGACCTGCGTCATGAACAGCGAGCCGATGAAGCCGGCGCAGATGGTGATCAGCGCGAAGACGATGACCTTGCGGACACCGAAATGGTTCATGAAGGCAGCGGCGAACGGCCCCATCAGGCCGAAGAGCAGCAGGCGAACGGCAAGCGCGGAGGAGATGGAGGATGTGCTCCAGCCGAACTCATCTTCCAGCGGCTTGATGAGCACGCCAGGCGCGCCCATGGCACCGGCGGTGACCAGCATGGTCAAGAAGGTGGCGCCGACGACGACCCATCCATAGTGGATGTTGCGCCGGGCAAGCGTCGAAGCAAGGACTGTGGAAACCATGAGGTGCGTTCCGATAAAGTTGTGTGTCTTGACGTCTGGATCAGAAGGGTGGCGAAAGCGCTGGATCGCAGACGCCCAGGAGTGGCCGTGTCCGCTTCTAGCGCCATGCCGTTCTCCCGGCTTGAACGTTTGTGTAAAGGCATTTACATGATTGCTGTCATATTTGTTGCATATTGATGATGGTCATCATATAAATTGTCAATACAGATTTATTGATGCTCTGATGGAGTTTTTTGATGAGAGTGAGCCGGGAAAAATTCGCTGAGAATCGCGAGAAGATCCTTGCTGTCGCAGGCGAGCTCTTTCGCGAGAAGGGTTTCGACGGCATCGGCGTCGCCGACATCATGAAGGCGGCCGGGCTGACGCATGGCGGCTTCTACGGCCATTTCGAATCGAAGGACGAGCTGGCTTGCGAAGCCAGCAAGGCGCTGGTGGCGCGCTCGCAGGAGCGCTGGCAGCAGGTGGTCGAGGGAGCGCCGGAGGCGCCGCGCGATGCATTACTCACGCATTATCTCTCGCATCGCAACGTCGTCGAGCATGGCACCGGCTGCGTCTTTGCGGCGCTGACGCAGGAGGTCAGCCGTTACGGCCCCGAAATGCAGTCCACCTTCACCAACGGCCTGATGGGAATGGCGGCGATCCTGGAAGAGATCACGCCCGGAGAAACCCAGGAGGAGCGGCGGCGCAAGGCGCTTGCCGATCTCTCCACCATGGTCGGCGCGGTCATTCTTGCCCGCGCCATGGATACGCCCGCGCTTTCCGAGGAGCTTCTGGCCGCAACCCGGCAGGAGCTTGCCTCGCGCTAAAGACTGATTCGATCAGCCGCGGAAGGCGAGCAGACCGTTCGATTCGACGATCTCCGTGATTTTCCCGTCAGGGGCCGTGTCCAGCAGCTCGGCGCGCAACGCCGCCTCGAAATCCGCAAGCTTGTCGCCCAGCGCCTGCGGCGAGGTGGAGGACATCGAGAAAACGCGGCCGACGATATCCTCGATATCTTTTTGATATTCGCTGACAATGCCGATGCGCTCAAGGTTGTTGAAGGGCGAGGCGAGTAGCATGGCCTCATGCGGCGCCCAGGCCTTGCTCTTGCGCAACAGGCGCTGCTCATGGCGTTCCGGCGAAAAAGTTTCCGTCAGTTTATCAACGATGGTGCGCCAATCCGGGCTCGCCTCTATGTGTCTGTCGCCGAACAGTACGACGGCGCCGCCGGGCTCGATCAGCGTGTCGAGAGCCGTAAGCGTCGCCGGGCGATCCATCCAGTGGAAGGAGCGGCCCATGACGCAGAGATGCAGCCTGCCGATATCCGGCCCGAGATCATAGGAAGAACCCTGACGCAGGGTGATCTCGACGCCAGCGTCCTTCGCGCCGGCTTCGGCCGCGGCGAGCATTTCCGGCTCCGGGTCCATGGCGGTGACGGCGGCGCCCTGGAGGCGCGCAAAGGCGATGCCAAGCTGGCCGGGGCCGCAACCAAGGTCCAGCACATGGCCGCCGGCCTTCAGGCCGCTTCGCTCGGCGACACGGGCGATCAGGCTGTCCGGATAGGGGATGCGATAGCGCAGGTAATAGGCCGCGGTCGACTGAAAGCGCCGCGCTTCGAAGGGAGCTGTGATCATGGATTGCCATCCTCGGGGTGGGGGAATCTTGACCTGTTAAGCCTCACCGTGACCTTCTCGTGAAGTAACTTTTGCGCGATTTGCGGTGGGCTCAAGGCATCGTCATTGTCTGCGGTGGAAGGCCATTGCAGCTCAATTGGCTTCAGAGGGTGGGATTGCCCCTTACCCTAGCCCTCTCCCCGCAAGCGGGGCGAGGGGACTGCTCCGTATCTGTCGCTCTGTCCATTTATTCAGAAGGTGCTAATGGAATGCGATAACCCCCTCTCCCTGCATGGGCGGGGAGAGGGTTGAGGTGAGGGGCCGCTCAGGCAGGTACGTGCAACATCATTGGCCCAACCTGACCAGCTCCAAAATCTCCGGTCACTTAAACCCGGCAACCCCATGCGGGATATAGGGTGATTCCAGTGCCTCGATTTCCTGCGGCGTCAGTTTCACCGACAGCGAGGCGACGGCGTCGGCGATGTGGCCGGGCTTTGAGGCGCCGATGATTGGGGCGGTGACGGCGCTCTTCTGCAGGAGCCAGGCGGTGGCGACCTGGGCGCGGGCGACGCCACGGGCTTTGGCGATGGCGCCGACGGCTTCGACGACCTTACGGTCGGCCTCGACCGCCTGTGTGTAAAGTGTCTTGCCGAATTCGTCGGTTTGCGAGCGCGCCGTCGCCTCGTCCCAGTCGCGGGTGAGGCGGCCGCGGGCAAGCGGGCTCCAGGGGATGACGGCGATCTTCTGGTCTTCGCAGAAGGGCAGCATTTCGCGCTCTTCCTCGCGATAGAGCAGGTTCAGGTGGTTCTGCATGCTGACGAATTCGGTCCAGCCATTGAGGCGCGAGGTGTAGATCGCCTTGGCGAATTGCCAGGAATACATCGAGGAGGCGCCGATATAGCGGGCCTTGCCGGCCTTGACGACATCGTGCAGCGCTTCCAGCGTTTCCTCGATCGGCGTCGAATAGTCCCAGCGATGGATCTGGTAGAGATCGACATAGTCGGTACCGAGGCGGCGCAGGCTGTTGTCGATCTCATCGAAAATCGCCTTGCGCGACAGGCCGGCGCCGTTCGGGCCGGGGCGCATGCGGTTGAACACCTTCGTTGCGAGAACGATATCCTCGCGGCGCGCGAAAGCCTTGATGGCGCGGCCGACGATTTCCTCCGACGAGCCGTTGGAATAGGTGTTCGCCGTGTCGAGGAAGTTGATGCCTGCCTCGATCGCCTGCTTGAGCAGGGGGCGGCTGTCCTCCTCCTTCAGCGACCAGGCATGCGTGCCCTTGCCGGGATCGCCATAGGTCATGCAGCCCAGGCAGATGCGGGACACTTCAAGGCCGGTTTTGCCAAGCTTCACGTATTCCATCGGTAGTCTCCATCCTGTTTTAGGGTCCGATACGGAAACGCTCCGCCGCCGGACCGGAGGCAGAGTGGATGTGTCATCGAAGGCAGACTAGCGGAGCGCAGCTTCGCCGATTAGCTCAATAATTCGCAATAGGCTTTGAAGCAGTGCTAAATAAAGACGGCGATTTCCGCGGACGCTAAGGCAACAATCGCAATTGTTTTCCTTGAACCTGCGGCGCAACAGGTGTTAGCTGCACCGCAGCATTTTTCTGGACTTTGGTATGAAACTGCCCCCAAGCAACACCTATGATGCCCTTTATCGCGATTTTCGTTGGGACATTCCGGCGAAATTCAATATCGGGCGCGCGGTTTGCGATGACTGGGCTGAGCGGGAGCCGGACCGGGTCTGCCTTGAGCATTTCAACCCGGACGGCAGTCATCGGACGATGACCTATGGCGAGCTGCGGGACCGTTCCGCCGCTTTTGCCAATGCGTTGACGGCGCTCGGCGTGCGGCCGGGCGATCGGGTGGCGCTGCTTTTGCCGCAGAGTTTCGAGACCGTCATCGCGCATGTCGCCATCTACAAGATGGGAGCGATCGCACTGCCGCTGGCGCTGCTTTTCGGCGCCGAGGCGTTGGAATACCGGCTGGCGATTTCGGGAACCTCGGCGATCGTCACCAACCAGTTCGGCCTGTCGCGGCTGCGGCCGATCCGGGATCGCTTGCCGGACCTGGCGCATGTGATCAGTATCGACGGCGCCGGGGAGGGTGTCGCCGGCTTTGCAGAGTTGGTCGCCGCTCATCCGCCGCTTTTCGACGTGGCGGAAACCGGGCCGGACGCCCCGGCGCTGATGATTTTCACCTCGGGTACCACGGGACCGCCGAAGGGTGCCTTGCATGGCCATCGCGTTTTGCCGGGGCATATTCCGGGCATGCAGTTCGCCCATGAAGGTTTTCCTCAAGGAGGCGACAGGCTCTGGACGCCGTCGGATTGGGCCTGGGCGGGTGGGCTGCTGAACGCGCTGCTGCCGAGCCTCATGCTCGGCGTGCCCGTCGTCTCCTCGCCGGCGCAGAAATTCGATGCGCATATGGCCTTTCGCATCATGGCCGAGATGGGCGTGCGCAATGCCTTCATTCCGCCGACCGCCTTGCGGCTGCTGAAGTCGGTCAGCAATCCCCGGGCGCTTTACGATCTTAAATTGCGCACCGTCGGTTCGGCCGGTGAGGCGCTCGGGCGCGAGACCTATGAATGGGCGCGTTCCGCCCTCGGGGTCACCGTCAACGAGTTTTTCGGCCAGACGGAGTGCAATTTCGTTCTGTCCTCCAGCGCGGCCTTCGGCGTCAGCCGTGGCGGGGCGACCGGCAAGCAGGTGCCCGGTCATCGCGTTGCGATCGTCGACGTTGATGGCAGGGAGATGCCGGTTGGCGAGAGCGGGCAGATCGCCATTCAGCGGCCCGATCCGGTGATGTTCCTCGGCTATTGGCAGGACGAGAAGGCGACGGAGGCGAAATTCGTCGGTGACTGGCTGTTGACCGGCGATCTCGGCCGGCAGGATGCGGACGGCTACATTTCCTTTATCGGCCGCGACGACGATGTCATCACTTCGTCGGGCTATCGTATCGGTCCTAGCGAGATCGAGGACTGTCTCGGCGGTCATCCGGCCGTGCAACTGGCCGCCGCCGTCGGCAAGCCGGATGCGGTGCGCACGGAAATCGTCAAGGCCTATGTGGTTCTCGCGCCCGGCTTCGAGCCGAGCGAGGTGCTGGCCGCCGAGATCCGCGACTGGGTGAAAACGCGGCTTTCCATGCATGAATATCCGCGCGAGATCGAGTTTGTCGATGCCCTGCCGCTGACGACATCGGGCAAGGTCATCCGCCGCCTGCTGCGCGATCGTGCAGTGGCCGAGGCTCTGGAAGCAAACCGGATGTCTAGCGCTTCGTAAGCGACAATATCTTCTCGCGCAGCAGCTTCGCCATGTTGCGGGTGCTGCGGTACATGTGCAGTTGCGTTGCCACTTGGCGGACGTCGCGGTCGCCGTTCTGTGTCAGGCCGATGATCAGCGTGCCCATGTCTTCGCGCTCCTGCCAGAAGCGGCTCATGATCGGATGATCCGGCACGGCGCAGGAGTCGGAACGGACGATGTTGGCGTCGTCGAGATGCCATTCAGTCAGTTCGCCCATCAGCAGCTTGCCCGGCGAATAGCGGGCATAATCCTCGTTATAGGCTGTTTTCCAGGTATAGGCTTCGCCGCCCATCATCAGCACGATCATCGAGGCGATTGCCTTGCCGTTGAGGTCGATGGTGTGAATGCGTACGGCATCGACGGCGGCGAGGTTGGAGACGGCTTCGCGGGCGAAGGCCGCATGGTGGCGGTCCGTGACCAAGGCGCTGCGCTTCTTGCCCTTCCAGCCGCTCGCCTCCAACGCCATGAATTCTTCCATGCGCAGGTGAATGTCGCGGGGCTGGCGGGCGACGCTGTAGACGACCTCACCATGATTTTCCAGGAGGCGCCACTGGCGGCGCATTTCACGCAGATGCGCGTTCGAAATCGTTCGCTTGAGATAGGCGAGCGCGTCCTCGCTGCTGTCGAGCATCGGCCGTTGATAGGGATTGGCAACCGTGAGGGGCAGGTTGCGGCCGATGGCGACCGCTTTTGCCATCTGGGCGAAACGGCCGTTCAACCGGATATCCGGCAGTACCAGCGTGGTCGGCAGGCCCAGTTCACGTCGGGTCAGCGCCTCGAAGAGATTGTCGAGCGTCTCGCCGGCCTCTTCGGCATCCACCAGCGGCGTGCCGACCGGGCCGAAGGAATTCGACCAGACGCGGATAATCGAAGGACCGATCGCAAAACCCGGCTTGTCGACGGTAAAGGGCATCAGGAAGCGCATGCGGCTCCGGCTGCCATTTTCATCGCGCATCAAAGCGAGGCGGATCTGCCGATCCTCCAGGCGCGGCATGGCAGGCGCCAGGAAGCGACCGGAAAAGAAGACGTTCGGCTCCATGGCACGATTGGAGAGAAAATCCAGTTCGTCCTGCAGCTCATAGCCGAGCTTGCCGGGATAGAGGCAGAGTTCACGGCCGGCGCGTCCGACCTCGACGCGGGCCTCCGCCTTGGGTCGTTCGAAATGCAGCGCCGCGAGCGTGTGCGTCAGAGCGTTGACTTGGCTGTCTGTGCTTTCGGTAAAGGGAGGGCGCGCCATGGTCAGAGTGCCCCGTTCGTTGCTGGCGCCGTCGGCCGGCGGCTAAGGGCGAAGAGCACGATGCCGAACGCGCGGCGCACGGCGATATGCAGCAACACGGCCTCGACCATCATGGCGCTGGCCGCAGCAATGGCCGCGCCTTCGATGCCGAAATGCGGAATGAGAGCGACGTTGAGGCCGATATTAGCGATCAGCGCCGCGGCATAGAGATAGACGCAAAGCATCTGCCGGTCTGCCATCAGCAGCAGCACCTCGGCTGGACCGACGAGCGCCTTGGCGAGAACGCCGGCAAGCAGGATCGCGATGACCACCTGGCCTTCGGTAAAGGCCGCGCCGAAAAGCGAGAGCAGGAATTGCCCGGCCGCGAACACGACAAGACCGACGGCAAGAGCCGGGAAGAAGGTCCAGCGCGCGGCTTCCGTGGCGAAGGCTGCTAGTTTTTCCCGATCGTTCTCGGCCATGATGGCGGCAAAGCGCGGGCCGATGGCGGCCTTGACGGCGAAATAGATGAAATGCACCAGCGCCATGATCTTGGCAGCGGCGAAATAGACGGCGACCTCTGCGGGATCGAGGTAGATGCCGACCACGACGACATCGGAATTCGTCAGGAGATAACCGACGCCCTCGACCAGAAAGACCGGGAAAGCGACGGCAAACCAGGCACTGAATTCGATCGTTTTCGGGCCGTCGGGATAGTGGCGGCGCAGGCGAAAGGTGACGGCGAGATACTGGCAGCAGACGGTGACGAAAGCGGCGGCAAGGGCAGCCGCCATCGCCGTCACAGCACTATGGGCCGCGCCGGAAAGAATGGCCGTCAGCATGAACAGCAGGATCAGCGTCGGGCGGATGAGGAAGGTCGGGCTCAGCGCCATGACCGGCCAGTGATTGGCGCGCGCCGTCCCGTCCAGCACATCGCCGAGCGCGATCATCGGTACGGCGATCAGGCCGAGAAAGATCGGTGTGACGTAATAGTTTTCGACCATGCCGCTGAAAGCATAGAGCGCCGCCATGCCGATCAGCGCCAGCCCGCCGGCAACCGCCAGGACGAAGCGGCGGGCGGTGGCGGTCACACCGCGGATGGCATCGTGATCGCCGCTCGCATCATATTGCGGCAGGAAACGAATGATGGCGGTCGGGAAGCCGAGGCAGGCAAGATTGCCGAATAGGATCATCAGAACCCAGACGAAGACGAAGACGCCATATTCGAAACGGCCCATCATTCGGGCAAGGACGATCTGTGAGACGAAGGCAAGGGCGGCACCGGCAATGCGGATCGCGAAAGCGACCAGCGCCATGCGCTGCGAGACGACCTTTTCGTCATTGCCGGTGAAAAGGGGCGCGAGTTTGCGCAGATACGGCGACAGCACAGTCCGCAGCCCGGACGGCAGCATTTTCTCTGCTGTTTGAAAGACCGCCATGTCGATACGCAATACTTAAAACATGATTTAACCTAACGACAGTTTTCGCAGAGGGGGGTTAAGATTCGGTTCCTCGAATACACGAAAAGCGTGCGAAGACGGTGCCGGCGTATCAACAAAATGCCGCCCGAAGGCGACACTTATGGATCGATAGGATGCGAAGGCTTAAACAGGTCCTACGCCGTGTTGACGGAGTCGGTAAAGGTCTGCTTCGGACCGTCACCGTGTCATTTTGCGATTTTCTGAGGCGCATCCTTGTCCGCTACGAGCTGACCGCCCTTGGCCCAGTGTTCGCGAGGGACCTCGCTGATCAACACGTCCACGCTGTCCGTCGGGCAAGCAAGCGTCTCAGCGGTGACCTGAGTGACCTTGCGGACGAAATCACGCTTTTGTTCGAGGGTTCGGCCTGGATGCATTTCGAGGTGAATTGTTGGCATTGGAAAGCTCCTGTTTGGCTGCCGTCTCGACTTGAGAATGGCTGAGGCAAAGGAACTATGGCCGCTGGCTTCTCCGGAATAAACATGCTCTATGTTCATTCATTTAGAACCATTGGGTTTATAATATGGATAAGTTGTCCGCTATGACGATGTTCGTGCGGGTGGTTGAGCACGGCAGCTTCAGCGCCGCGGCCGACGCTGCCGGCGTGTCTCCCACCATGGCGGGTAAGCAGGTGCGGGCGATAGAAGCGCGCCTGGGAGCTCGCCTGCTGCATCGAACCACCCGGCGTCAGCAACTGACCGAAATCGGCCGACTATATTACGAGCGCTGCAAGCAAGTGCTGGCCGATGTGCAACTGGCTGACGCCAGTGCGAGCGAATTGCAATCCGAGCCTCGCGGCCTGCTGCGTATCGTCTCCCCCGTCACGTTCGGAAGTCACCGCCTGATGCCGGCACTTGCCGATTATCTCGCCATGTATCCCGCCGTGAGCGTGGACGTCATGCTGGACAACGGGGTGCCGGACCTGTCGCGAGAGGGGTGCGAACTCGCAATTCGGATAGGCGAGGTCGCCCAGGTCGATTTGGTGGCGCGCCCTTTGCAGCCGTATCGAAGGATAATGGCCGCGTCAGCGGCCTATCTGGAGCGGCGGGGTACGCCCGCGCATCCCAGAGATTTGTCCGTGCATGACTGCCTCGGCCTTTCTTATTGGCGTCGCCGCGACCAGTGGTATTTGTTCGGCCCGGATGGCGAATGGCGGCCGGATGTGAGCGGGCGATTGTCTGCCGACAATGGCGATGCGCTGCGCGTTGCGGCCTTGAATGGCGCTGGTATCGTCCTTCAGCCGGAAGTCATGCTTGCCGATGATCTTGCCAGAGGTCGCCTCGTGCAGGTGCTGCCGGAATGGACACCCGTCGCCTCACCGATGTACCTGTTATACGCCGTAGACCGTCGGCCGACGGCGAAGCTGCGCAGCATGATCGATTTCTTGCTGAAGCGTTTTGGCGCACATGCTGAGTAGTTATCGCCGCGGCATCCGACAAAATCGCGCATAAAAAATGCCGCCCGAAGGCGGCATTTTGATCATTGCAGAGATTGCGAAATCTCAAACCACTTCGTTGCTTTCAAAAGCCCCGTGGCAGTGCTTATACTTTTTGCCGGAGCCGCAGGGGCAGGTCTCGTTGCGGCCGATGCGGCCCCAGGTCGCCGGATTCTGCGGATCGCGGTTTTCCGGGGCAACGACGTTTTCGTTGACGAGGCTCAGCGGCGCAAATTCGTCTTCACCGGTCGTGGCATCGATATGGCGCGCCTGCATGGGCAGCGTCTGCGGCTCGGCCGGCTGCTGCACCAGTTCAACGCGCGACAACTGACCCGTGACGGCCTGGCGCAGGTTGTTCAGAAGCGACTGGAAGAGTTCGAAAGCCTCGGCCTTGTATTCCTGCAGCGGATCGCGCTGGGCGTAGCCGCGGAAGCCGATGACGGAGCGCAGATGGTCGAGGTTGACGATGTGCTCACGCCAGAGATTGTCTAGCGTCTGCAGCACGATGGAGCGCTCGACATAGGTCATGATCTCAGGGCCGAAGCGCTCGGCCTTTTCCGTGGCGGCCTTGTCTGCTGCTTCCGTCAGGCGGGTGCGGATATCGTCTTCGGCGATACCTTCTTCCTTGACCCAGTCATGCACCGGCATATCGAGATCGAAGAAGTTGGCGACCGCGGTCTTCAGGCCATCGGCATCCCACTGCTCGGCATAAGCGCGCTCGGGGATATACTTGGAAACCAGATCTTCGATGACCTCGTGGCGCATGTCGCCGACGGTTTCGGAGAGATCCGTCGCATCCATCAGCTCGACGCGCTGCTCGAAGATGACCTTGCGCTGATCGTTCAGCACGTCGTCATACTTCAGGACGTTCTTGCGGATATCGAAGTTGCGGGCTTCGACCTTCTTCTGGGCGCGTTCCAGCGCCTTGTTGATCCAGGGATGGACGATGGCTTCGCCTTCCTTGAGGCCGAGCTTCTGCAGCATGCCGTCCATACGATCGGAGCCGAAGATGCGCATCAGGTCATCCTGGAGCGACAGGTAGAATTTCGAGCGGCCGGGGTCGCCCTGACGGCCGGAACGGCCGCGCAACTGATTGTCGATGCGGCGGCTTTCATGGCGCTCGCTGGCGATAACGTAGAGACCGCCGGCGGTGAGCGCCTGCTGCTTGAGCTCCTTGATCTCTTCGGCGATCTTGGCGATTGCCGCATCGCGCTCCGGACCGGGCTCCATCCCGTCCAAATCGCGCTCGACGCGCATATCGAGGTTGCCGCCGAGCTGGATGTCGGTACCGCGGCCAGCCATGTTGGTGGCGATCGTGACCGCGCCGGGAACACCGGCCTGTGCAACGATATAGGCTTCCTGCTCGTGGTAGCGGGCGTTCAGAACCTGGAAGTTGCTGAAGCCCTGCTTGCGCATGAGGTCGGCAAGAAGCTCGGACTTTTCGATCGAGGTGGTGCCGACGAGCACCGGCTGGCCGCGCTTATGGGCGTCCAGAATTTCGGTGATGATCGCCTTATACTTCTCGTCGTGCGTACGGTAGACTTCGTCGTCCTCGTCGATACGCTGGATCGGCAAGTTGGTCGGCACTTCGACCACGTCGAGGCCGTAGATGTTGCCGAATTCTTCCGCTTCCGTCGACGCCGTACCGGTCATGCCGGCCAGCTTGCCGTACATGCGGAAGTAATTCTGGAAGGTGATCTGGGCCAGCGTCTGGTTTTCAGGCTGGATCTGCACCCGTTCCTTGGCCTCCAGCGCCTGGTGCTGGCCGTCCGAATAGCGGCGGCCCGGCATCATGCGGCCGGTGAATTCGTCGATAATGACGACTTCGTCGTTGCGGACGATATAGTCCTTGTCGCGCTGGAAGAGCTTGTGGGCCTTCAGGGCGTTGTTGACGTGGTGGACGATCGCAACGTTTTCGACGTCGTAGAGCGATTCAGCCTTCAGCAAGCCAGCGTCACGCAGCATGTTTTCCAGCTTTTCGGTGCCGTCTTCGGAGAAGTTGGCCGAGCGCTGCTTCTCGTCGATCTCGTAATCGTCCTTCGACAGGCGCGGAATGAAGGCGTCGATCGTGGTATAGAGATCGGAACGGTCGTCGAGCGGGCCGGAAATGATGAGCGGCGTGCGCGCCTCGTCGACGAGGATCGAGTCCACTTCGTCGACGATCGCAAAATTGTGACCGCGCTGCACCATCTGGCCGCGGTCGTATTTCATATTGTCGCGCAGATAGTCGAAGCCGAGTTCGTTGTTGGTGGCGTAAGTGATGTCGCAGGCATAGGCGTCGCGTCGTTCTTCATCCGACAGGCCGTGTATGATGACGCCGGTGCTCAGGCCGAGGAAGCCGTAAATGCGGCCCATGTGGCCACTGTCGCGCTGCGCCAGGTAGTCGTTGACGGTGACGACGTGAACGCCCTTGCCGGCAAGCGCGTTCAGGTAGACGGGCAGGGTCGCGACCAGTGTCTTGCCTTCACCCGTCTTCATTTCGGAGATCGCATTCGAATGCAGGATCATGCCGCCGATGAGCTGTACGTCAAAAGGTCGCATGCCGAGAACGCGCCGCGAGGCCTCGCGCACCACGGCAAAAGCGGGGACGAGAAGGTCGTCGAGCGTCTTGCCGTCGGCAAGCTGCTGGCGGAACTCGACCGTCTTCGCGGCCAAGGCTTCGTCAGACAAAGCGCGCATCTGTTCTTCGAGCGCGTTGATCGCAACGACATTCGGCTGGAATGACTTGACGCGACGGTCGTTGGACGAGCCAAACAACTTGCGGGCAATTCCACCTAGGCTGACCATATGACTGGTCCTTTCTGAGATTTCATCCTGTCGTTTTCTGCTTCATCCGCCACTGAAAAAATCGGGAGTATAGCACAAAACGCCCGGAAACTGTTCTGGACGCGAGGTTGCGTGACAGATAAGAGGGGGGTCGATTGATGTCAACGGGAATTGGCCGATACAGAAAGGCCACATTCTCCTGCTGAAGGCTTTTCCTACCGGATTCATTACTTGGAGCCGGTCGAGACCACCGAAAGGTTATTTTATGTTGAGCTACAACAAACTTGCTGCGGTTGCATTCGCAACATTCGTCACCTTGCAGGCGCCGGTGTTTGCCGCTGACGCCAAAGATCCCGTTGTCGCCAAGGTCGGCGATGTTGAAATCCATCAGTCCGAGCTCGATCTCGCGATCGCCAACCTCGACCCGCAGCTTGGCCAGCTTCCCGACGAACAGAAGAAGGTCGCGGCACTTTCGGCTTCGATCGACGTTAAGCTGCTCGCCAAGGACGCGGCTGCCGAAAAGCTCGACCAGACGCCGGACTTCCAGTCGCACATGGCCTATCTGCGCGATCGCGAGCTGCACAACGCCTATTTCAAGGCGCATGTCGCCGACGCGATCAAGGACGATGAGGTCAAGGCCCGCTACGACAAGGAAGTCGCCGCCCTGCCGAAGCAGGAAGAGGTCCACGCACGCCACATCCTGGTGAAGACCGAGGATGAAGCCAAGGCAATCATCAAGGAACTCGACGCCGGCAAGGATTTTGCCGAACTCGCCAAGGAAAAGTCGACCGACCCGAACAAGGGCGACGGCGGCGATCTCGGCTATTTCGCCCGCGGCCGCATGGTCAAGGAATTCGAAGACGCAGCCTTCGCGCTGCCGGTCGGCACCTACACCAAGACCCCTGTGAAGTCCGACTTCGGCTGGCACGTCATCAAGGTCGAAGACAAGCGCGTCGCTCCGCCGCCGCCGTTCGACCAGGTGAAGGATCAGGTTCGTCAGCTCGTCATGCGCGACAAGTATCTTGAACTCCTGAACAAGGCTAAGCAGGAATCGAAGGTCGTCATCAATGACCCGGCGCTAAGCAAGGCCTATGATGATGCGCAGAAGCAGCAGGATCAGGCGCCGGCAGACGACGTGGTTGCCCCTGACGCTCAGCCGCAGCAGTAAGTCGCAGCAGTCAAACCATCAGGGCCCGGTTTTTTCCGGGCCCTTCACTGGAGCCGGATGATTTTCTTCGGCATCATGCTCGTTCAGGTGGCCTCATGTCCGGTTCTGTCTCCCCGCTCGCTCCCAAATCCTTCGTTTCCATGCCGGCTTTGCGCGGCGTGCGCATGACCACGGCATCCGCCGGTATCAAATACAAGAACCGGACCGACGTCCTGCTCATGGTTTTCGACAGGCCGGCGGCCGTCGCGGGTGTCTTTACCCGCTCGAGGTGCCCGTCGGCTCCCGTCGATTTCTGCCGGTCGAACCTGCCGCACGGCAGCGCCCGGGCCGTCGTCGTCAATTCCGGCAATGCCAATGCTTTCACCGGCCTCAAGGGCCGCCAGGCGACCGAGCTCACCGCCAAGTCGGCGGCCGCTGCCGTCGGCTGCGACGAAAATGAAGTCTACCTCGCCTCGACAGGCGTGATCGGCGAGCCGCTGGATGCGACCAAGTTCGCCGGCGTGCTCGACACCATGGCCAAGGATGCGACCAGCGATTTCTGGTTCGAAGCCGCCAAGGCGATCATGACGACGGATACCTATCCGAAGGTTGCCACCCGCAGCGCCGAGATCGGCGGCGTCAAAGTCACCATCAACGGCATCGCCAAGGGTGCCGGCATGATCGCGCCCGATATGGCGACCATGCTGTCCTTCGTCGTCACCGATGCCGACATCTCTTCCGCTGCCTTGCAGACCCTTCTGTCGGAAGGCGTCGACCCAAGTTTCAATTCGATGACGGTCGACAGCGATACGTCGACGTCGGATACGCTGATGTTGTTCGCCACCGGTGCTGCCGCCGCTGACGGTCAGGCGCATATCGAACGCGCCGATGATCCCAAGCTTGTTGCTTTCCGCACGGCGCTGAACGAGCTCCTGAAGGATCTCGCCATCCAGGTGGTTCGCGACGGCGAAGGCGCCACCAAGATGCTCGAGATTACCGTGACCGGCGCCGAGAATGACGCGGCTGCCAAGCGTATTGCGCTCTCGATCGCCAATTCGCCGCTGGTCAAGACCGCTGCTGCCGGCGAAGACGCCAATTGGGGCCGCGTCGTCATGGCCGTCGGCAAGGCCGGCGAAATGGCCGACCGCGACAGGCTCGCCATCTGGTTCGGTGACGTCCGCGTCGCCGTCAATGGCGAACGCGATGCCTCCTATTCCGAGGAAGCAGCTTCCAACGTGATGAA
Source organism: Rhizobium sp. SEMIA4064 (assembly GCF_003025035.1). Lineage (GTDB taxonomy): Bacteria > Pseudomonadota > Alphaproteobacteria > Rhizobiales > Rhizobiaceae > Rhizobium > Rhizobium paranaense. Next base: position 677,578 of record NZ_PYJN01000019.1, on the reverse strand, counting down.
GCAGCAGGATATTCCTGTGAAAGTCGACCTTGGGCTCGGCAATGGCCGGGCGACGGTCTGGACCTGCGACCTCACCAAGGAATATGTTGCCATCAATGGCGACTACCGGAGCTGATATCCTTCCGATGCATGCGCAGTCTACGATGAACAAGCTGCCTTTGGTGCGCAGGCTCGAAGCCGTTGGTTTCCGGGCATGGCCTGCCTCGTCCGTGCAGTATGATGGCAGTTGGCAGGTGCGGTTGACGGCGGGCCATCCGTCGAAACGGCTGAACTGCGTCGTGCCGCTCGATCCCTCTGACAGCCGCGATCTCGATATCCGGCTGACGAAGGCGCAGCGCAAGTTCGAAGCCTATGGCCGGCCAATGGTGGTGCGCGAGACGCCGCTGGCCTCGCCAATGCTGATCGAGCTGTTGCAGCGCCATGGCTGGACGCGGTTTGAAGAAACCATCGTCATGACCGCCGATCTGATCGATCTCGAGCTTCCCGATACGCTGGATCATCTGCCGAGCCATGATGTCGGCCGGTATGTCGACGCGAGCCTCTTGGTGGATAAAGCCGATCCTATTCTCAAGCCTGCCCTGGCCGAGGTGGTGAGCGGGATCAAGCCGCCGTCGGGCCTTTTCGTCATCGAGAATGACGAGGCCGGACCGGTGGCGACGACACTTTGCGTGCAGGATAACGACCTCGCCGGCATCATGTCGGTGTCGGTGGCGGCTGAGCACCGGCGCAAGGGATTGGCGATCGAGATCCTGACGTCGGCGCTGCGGTGGGCGCGCATGCGCAGCGCCCGGACCGCTTGGCTTCAGGTCGGCGCCTCCAACGAACCGGCATTGGCGCTCTATGCCCGTTTCGGTTTTCGCGAGGCCTATCGTTATTGCTACTGGCGCCCTGCGGGTGAAGCATGAGCGAGGCCGGTCGTAAGATCATTCTGGTCGCTGCCTGCGCGCTCATCGACACCGATGGCCGCATTCTTCTGGCGCAGCGGCCGGAAGGCAAATCGCTGGCCGGTCTTTGGGAATTTCCAGGCGGCAAGGTCGAGCCCGGCGAGACGCCGGAAGAGACCTTGGTGCGCGAACTTCAGGAAGAACTCGGCATCCAGACGAAGATCGCGTGCTTGGCGCCGCTGACCTTTGCTAGCCATACCTACGAAACCTTCCACCTGCTGATGCCTCTTTACATCTGCCGGCGTTACGAGGGGTTCCCGCACGGCCGCGAGGGCCAGGCGATCAAGTGGGTGCGGCCGCAGGCGCTGCGCGACTATCCAATGCCGCCGGCCGACGAGCCGCTGATCCCCTTCTTGCAAGATCTTCTGTAAAGCATCCTGAGCGATGGCGCGCCTACCGCGCCATTCTATAAACCTGTCTTCGAAGCTGGGTCTGCATCGACTTCGGCATCTTTTGATCGGCGCGCCACTTGCAGATATTTTCAGGCATTTCATGCGAAGTTGTGCAGCGTCTCGTCCATAACGGTATCGTTACCGCGGTTGCTGTTTCCGAAATTACAACCAGCTAAACATGGTTAACTGCAATTAAGTCTTCGATATCAATTGCTTAGTTCTTTTCAGGCTTTGCCCCGCGACTCAACGCATATCTAATTTACATGTGGATATTAAGGGATCGTTTATGACCTTCTGGCATTGAATGATCTCAATCAAGCGGTTGGGTGTGCGTTAGAGAAGGCTTGACATTATGGACGACGATTTCTGGAAAGCTGTTCAGGAAAAAGAACAGTCATATTCCTCGTCGCGCAAGACGGGCGCGTTGAATATCGCCTTGCTGTTTGGAACGGCGGCGGTCGCGCTTTCGCTTATCCTGACGCCAATGCTTTCCGACAAATCCAAGTCCAGCGTGCTCGCCAGCGCGCCCGATTTCGACAATATTACGACCGGCTCTATCCCGCAGACTGAAAACGGCAAGCGTTACACGATCCGCCGTAGCGTGCTGCAGCAGGAGCCCGGTTCGGTCTGCATCGTTCAAGGCTATGGCGCCGACAGCGGCTGCTGACTGTTATATTGGTAAAGCCTATCGGGTCCATGAAGGCGCCGGATACGCTCGTTTTCAGATGTTGGGGGTTTGAAGCGTATGCGTTCCGTACGGCGTTTTTTTCGTGACGAGACCGGTGCCACGGTCGTCGAATATGGCCTGATCGTCGCGCTGATGTCGGTGGCGATCATCAGTGGCGTCGGCGCCTTCGGCACCAGCCTGTCGGCGATGTTCAATTACATCTCCAACACGGTCGCTAATTCGCCGGCTAATTGACGGGTTCGCCCAGGTCAGCGAACCGGGTCCGATCCATTCACTGTTTCAGCTTGTGCTCTTCGACTTTCAGCGCATCGGCAAGCCGTGCCTTGGCTGAGCCGGGTTGCAGCGGCTTCTGCTGGCTTTCATGCGGCGTCCAGCCGGACGCGTAGATGATCGAGAAAGTCGCCCTTATTCTCCCATCGGGATCGGAATAGCGCTCGGCATAGAGTTCGGCTGCGCGCAGGAAGAAAGCGCGCGTCAGCGGCTTGCGGCTGCGGTCGGCCAGCGGATTGGTCATGCCCATGGCACGCAGGTCCCGCATCAGCGCAAAGAGATTGTCGTAGCGCACCGTATATGTCTCGGCGTCGATCACCGGCAAAGTGAAGCCCGCACGCTGCAGCAAGCCGCCGACATCGCGAACATCGGCAAAAGGAATGACGCGTGGGCTGGCGCCACCGGTCAGCTCGATCTCCGTCGCGAGCAGCACGTCGCGCAGTTCCTGCAGTGTACCGGAGCCGGGGATCGCAGCCAGAAACAGGCCATCGGCCTTCAGCGCGCGGCGGATCTGGATGAAGACACCCGGCGTATCGTTGGTAAGGTGCAGGCTGAGCGGCGACAGCACCAGGTTGACGGATTCCGCTTCCAGCGGCAGCTCTTCCAACGGAGCTTTGATCAGATCCTCGCCGCTCACGGCAAAGCCGGTCTCGCTTTCGATACGCTTGATATGGCCGATCTTGCCGGTCGCGAAGGCCTCACGAGCGGCAATCCCGGTTGCGCCGTGCAGTTCGACCGCCTCGTCAAAATGTCGCTCGATGACGGCAAGCCGTTCGGCCAGTTCGCGGGCGGCGATCTCCAGCAGGAAAGCCGCCCTGTGGTCTCCCTGGGCAAGCGCACGGTGCCTGCGGGCGGCGAGCAGCGATTGGTCGAAGACGATTTCCATGACGGTTTCCTGCGATCACTATTTCATTGATGGGGCCGAGCGGCCACGCGCGTTTTCCTTCGCAAAGGCGCCGGGAAAAAGCTAGTGTCAACCATATGGGGATGATGGGACGCGAAATCACGGTATCGATGCTGCGGGCCGGCTTGATAAAGCCGTGGTCGGCGCTGGCCGATCTCATCTATCCGCCGGCTTGCGCCGGCTGCGGCACGTCGACGGGGGCGCATCGCAGCCTTTGCCCCGCCTGCTGGTCCGGCATCCGCTTCATCGAGCGGCCCTATTGTGAGGTGCTGGGCAGTCCGTTTTTCCACGATCTCGGCACGGGGATTTTGAGCGCCGAGGCGATCGCCGATCCGCCTGTGTTCGATCGGCTGCGCTCGGCTGCCATTCACGACGGGGTGGTGCGCGATCTCGTGCTGGGATTGAAGTATCGCGACCGCACCGATCTGGCGCCAATGATGGCCGGCTGGATGCTGCGCGCCAGTGACGGCACCGTTGCCGCCTGCGATGCCATCATTCCGGTGCCGCTGCATCGGGCGCGGCTGTTCTCGCGCAAATACAATCAGGCGGCGGAACTTGCTTGCCACCTGGCGCGGCTTTCGGACAAACCGCTGCTGGCAGCGACATTGTTGCGCGTCAAGCGGACGACGCAGCAGGTCGGCCTCGGGGCGAGGGCGCGTCAGGACAATGTGCGGGGCGCTTTCGCCATTCCCGAAGGCCGGGCCGGCGATGTCTTTGGCCGCCGCATCGTGCTGGTAGATGATGTCTATACGACCGGCGCGACCGTTGCAGCGGCGACGAAAATGCTGAAAAAAGCCGGCGCGGCTGACGTAACGGTTTTAACCTTTGCAAGGGCTGTCGGCGATCTTATATGACAGTAAACCTGTCTTTTTCGGAGTGGATCATGGCATCCGTCGTTATTTATACGCGTGAATTCTGTGGCTATTGCGCCCGGGCAAAAGCGCTGCTCGACTCCAAGGGCGTCGATTATGTCGAACACAACGCCACTTATTCGCCCGAGCTGCGCCAGGAGATGATTTCGAAGGCGAAGGGTCGTTCGACCTTCCCGCAGATTTTCATCAATGGCGAGCATGTCGGCGGATGTGATGATATTCATGCGCTCGACCGGGCCGGCAAGCTCGATACGCTGCTTGCCGCCTGAACCGGACAAAACGGGGAGAGAACAATGACCTTCAAGGCTGCCGCCATTCAGATGTGCTCCGGTGTCGATCCGGTGAAGAACGCTGCCGATATGGCGCGGCTGGTTCGCGAGGCGGCGGCTAAAGGCGCCGTTTACGTGCAGACGCCGGAAATGACCGGGGCGGTGCAGAAGGATCGGCCGGGTCTGCGCGCGGTGCTGCGCGACGAAGCCAATGATATCATCGTCAAGACGGCCGCTGAGCTGGCTCAGGAACTCGGCATTCACCTGCATGTCGGCTCGACCGCGATCGCGCTCGACGACGGCAAGATCGCCAATCGTGGCTTCCTCTTCGGCCCTGATGGTAGGCTGCTCAGCCGCTACGACAAGATCCACATGTTCGACGTCGATCTCGATAATGGCGAGAGCTGGCGCGAAAGCGCGGTCTATCGTCCCGGCTCCGAGGCGCGCATCGTGTCGCTGCCCTTTGCCGAGCTCGGCTTCTCCATTTGCTACGACGTGCGCTTTCCGCAGCTCTTCCGCGCCCAGGCTGTCGCCGGTGCTCAGGTGATGACGGTGCCTGCCGCCTTCACCAGGCAGACGGGCGAGGCGCATTGGGAAATCCTGCTTCGGGCGCGCGCCATCGAAAACGGCATGTTCGTCATCGCCGCCGCTCAGGCAGGTACGCATGAGGATGGCCGCGAGACCTTCGGCCATTCGATGATCATCGATCCCTGGGGCAAGGTGCTGGCATCGGCCGGCGGCACGGGCGAGGCGGTCGTTATCGCCGAGATCGACGTCGCGGCTGTCAAAGCTGCTCACGACAAGATCCCCAATCTGAAGAATGCGCGCGAGTTTTCGCTGGAAAAGATCGCGACGCCGGCGGCTGGAGGCGTCGCTGCTTGATCCGCTATTCGCTGAGATGTGACAGTGCCCATGAGTTCGAGGGCTGGTTTTCGGAAAGCGCCGATTTCGACCGGCAGGTCGCAAGCGGTTTCCTGACCTGCCCCGTCTGCAATTCGGGTGTGATCTCCAAACTCCTGATGGCGCCGTCGGTTTCCACCGGGCGCAAGAAGGAGGAGTTGCAGACGCTTGCCATGGATACTGCGCGCAAGGAGGCCTTGAACAAGCTCAAGGAGGCCGTCGACGCCATCAAGGCCAATGCCGAGGACGTCGGCACGAAATTCCCCGAAGAGGCCCGCAAGATCCACTATGGCGAGGCGGACGCCAGGGGCATCATCGGCAAGGCGACGCCGGATGAGGCGCAGGCGCTGGTCGAAGAGGGTATCGAGATCGCCGCTATCCCGGTATTGCCGGACGACATCAACTGATGCCCAGCGGCAAGCATCTCGCCATGTATAATTTCGGGCTGCATGTTGCGCCCTATAGCAGCCCCGCAGTCGAAGGATTTCGCCTGCGGGAAGCGGCAAATTTCGAGGCAGCCGCCCGCGCCCATGGCTTCATCGGCCGCTCCGGTTACGATGGAGACCCGGGACCGGCATGTTGGGGTAAGCAGGTTTTCCCGCGCTTCATCGAAGGCAGCGGCTTTGCGACAGCGCCGTCTTCCCTGTCTCTTTGGACCGATATCGAATCACTGATGGCTTTCAGCTATGACGGCGTTCACGCCGATGCACTGAAGCACGCGCGGCACTGGAACGTGAAACAACGTTGGCCGGCGCTGGTTCTGTGGTGGGTGGATGCCGATGTCATTCCGGAATGGAAAGACGGTGCCGAGCGTCTGGAGCGGCTTCACGACGAAGGGCCGAGCGCGGCGGCGTTTTCATTCAAGCAGCCCTATGCTGCCACTGGCCATCCGGCGACGATCGATCGTAGCAGGGTGAAGGAAATTGCAGCAAAAAATGCGATGGGCCAGAGCGATTTGCTGGCGCATGTCCTGGCGCTGAAAGCTTAGCGGACACCCCCGGTCACCGGCGAAGAAGATTTCACCCCGCCCGCTTTGCCAGCAGCATGTAGTTCACGTCCATGTCCTTCGACAGGTTCCATCGGTCCTGCAGCGGCGAATAGAAGACGCCGGTGCGGGCGATGATGTCGAGGCCGTTTGCGCCGAGCGGCTTCTCTATCTCTTCCGGGCGGACAAGCTTCTCATATTGATGCGTGCCGCGCGGCAGCCAGCGCAGGACGTTTTCGGCGGCGAAGATGGCCAATGCCGCTGCTTTCATCGTCCGATTGATGGTGGCGACGAACATCAGGCCGCCGGGGCGCACCATCTTGGCGCAGGTCGAAAGGAAAAATTCGACGTCGGCAACGTGCTCCACCACTTCCATGTTCAGCACGATATCGAATGTCTCGCCGGCCTCAGCCAGTTGCTCGGCTGTGACGGCGCGGTAGTCGACGGGAACGCCGGAGGCTTTCGCATGGGTCGAGGCAATGCCGATGTTCTTTTCGGAAGGGTCGGCGCCGACGACCGAGGCCCCCATGCGCGCCACCGGCTCCGACAGCAATCCGCCGCCACAGCCGATATCGAGTACGCGCAGGCCCTCCAGTGGCCGTGCGCTCTTCGGATCGCGGCCGAAATTCTCGCAGGCATGGTCGCGGATATAGGCGAGCCGCACCGGATTGAACTTATGCAGCGGCTTGAACTTGCCGGTCGGGCTCCACCATTCCGCCGCCATCGCTGAAAAGCGGTCCACTTCGCTCTGGTCGATCGTGCTTTTCGCCGCTTCGGTCATGGTCTTGCTCCTTGGTCTACGCCGCGTCACCCGCCTGCCAATTGAGCAGGTGACGCCCTGGTAGATGTGAAGTCGGACGATCGGAAGCCGATGTCAAGGGTCCGGCTGCCTCAACGGCTATGGGCCGCTATGCTCAGCGCGCCGGAACGAGCATCCGGCGCAGCGTTCCGTCTTTCAAGAGGAACTGATGGTAGAGGGCGCCGGCGGCATGCAGGCCGATGAGGATGATGAATGCGGGCTTGCCCAGGCCGTGAATATCGCCAAAGGGATCGGAGAAATAATAGGCCAGCAGGCCGGTCAGGGGAACGAGCAGCAGAAGCGCGTAGAACAGCCAATGTGCCGCGGCGGCAAGTTTTACCAGCAGCGCGGAAGCGCCGGCGGGCTTGGGTGTTCCGAACGCGACGCGCAAGGCAAGGCGCAAAAGGACGAGCAACAGGACTGCGACACCCACCCAATAATGCGCCGTGCCCAAAGACATATCCGCCGGCGAAACGGTGTTTCCCCTTACCTGCGCGTCGACCACCGTAGTCATGCTCTCCCCGAACAGGAGCTGAAACAGGACCAGCGCTGCAATGATCCAATGCAATGAGATCTGGGTGGTGGAATAGCCAAGGGCGCGATTTGAAGTCATGAGGGTTGCTCTCTGAAGTTGACGTGCGCGGACTATCCTTTCCGTATCTGACATGGGCCTGAAGCAGGCTTTGCCCGCTTCAATTTTCATGAGGCTCGGTGTTTCCGACGCTTCACGCTGTTCAAGACATCGGCCAGCAACGCGAGGACAAGTGCCACCGCACCGCAAAGGAAGATGATGCCGTAGTTTTCGCCGGTGTGGATGAAGAGATAGGAATAGCCATAGCCGCCAAGCGCCTGGAAAAGAGCGAAAGCCGTCGTTGCCCGGCTCCAGGCGGCGCGTTGGGCGACGTGGCTATGCGGCAGGATTTCCTGGATGCGGCCGAGCACCAGCGGCACGATGCCTGGCGTGAAGATGCCAAGCAGCACCGTGGCAAAGCCGACCAGCCAGGGATTGCCGGATGTGGCCAGCGTGGCGGCGCCGACAGCCTGTAGCAGCAGAGCGCCGCGATAGGCTGGGGCAAAGCCGATGCGGTCTGCGGCATAGCCAGTTAGTACCGGGCCGGTGATGGCAGCAACGCCATAGAGCACCCAGCAGGCCGCTCCGATGTCGGCACCACGGCCGAGACCACGGGCGACGTAGTCGACCAACAGCACCATGACGGGCACGAGGCCGAGGGCATTGGCGGCATATTGGCCATAGAGGATACGCAGCGACCATTCGGCCTTTGCTGTGGGATGGTGGGCCGCGGCGTGCGCCGCCGGTGCCGGCGGATTGGTCGCAGGCCAGCCGAACCAACTGACGGCGGTCAGGATGAGTGACAGGACCCCTAAGCCGATCCAGGTTTCGCGAAGACCGATGCGCAGCAGTGCGGGCACCAGGGTTCCCGAGGCGGCGATGCCGAGACCGAGGCCGAGGAAAATCATGCCGCTGACGAAGCCGCGTCGGGGGACCGGGATGTGCGGCAGGATGGTGGTCGCGACGAGCACCATGATGGCGCCGCCGGCAAGACCGGAGAGGAAGCGCCAGACAAAAAACCAGGTGACGGAGACCGGAAAGGCGCAGGCGAAGAAGGCCGCGGTCGCGGCGACCATCAGCAGCCGCAGCGCCAGACGATTGCCGAGACCGGCAGCCAGGGGCCGGCCGAGCAAGGCACCGGCGAGGTATCCGGCAAAATTGGCCGCACCCAGCGTCACCGTATCGCCGGCCGAAAACCAATGTGCGCTGATGAGCGGCGGGATCAGCGGCGTATAGGCGAAGCGGGCGAGACCGATCGCAACGAGGCTCCCGCAGAGGCCGGCGATGGTGGCATACCAGGCGGCAGCGGTGAGAGGCGCAGGTTCCGTGACGGAGGGAGAGACGTTCGAACGGCGTAAGGGGGCAGACATGGCACAAAGCTTTTCTGTTCGGAGCGAGCTTGCCGCGTCCGGTTCGGTGTTTCGTGAAGAGAGGGTTCTATGGCGGAGGCTTATCCGTCCGGCCTGCTTTCGGGCAGCGGCCAGGGCAAGGTCAGCATGGCCATTGCCGGCCGCAGGATACCATTCAGCAATTCGCGCTCTGGCCGGACACGGACAAGCGCGCGCAAACCGAACTGCACCGAGAGCAGCAATTTGGCGAGGTCCTCCGGCGGCAGGTCTACGGGAATTTCACCGCTTGCCTGAGCGGCGACGACCGACCGAAGAAAAAAGGCTTCGATCTCGGCCGTCTCGTCGGCGACGACACGCCGCATTTCCAGATCGTCGGAACGTGCCTCCAGGGTGGTGTTGACCAGCATGCAGCCGCGATGCTCGGTATCGGCCAGGGAACGCTCGACGACTTCCTGGAAGTAGCCGACAATGCGAAGCCCCGGCGAGTAAATTGCCTCCATCCGTGTGATGCGGGCATGGAGGTTCCGATCGAGATAATGCTTCAGCGCCTTCAGATAGAGGCCGCGCTTGTCTCCGAAAGCATTGTAGAGGCTTGCATGCGTCAGCCCCATGCGGTCGGTCAGATCGCGGGTCGAGGTTGCTTCGTAACCCTTCGACCAGAATATCTCGCCCGCCGCCTCTAGAACGCTGTCCTCATCGAATTGCCGGGGTCTTGCCATCGGGAAATTCTCGCAACCTGTTCAAAGGCGATTTATTATGGAGCGTCTGCTCTAAAACGGGATATAGAGCATACGCTCTAAAATGGCAAGTCGATCGGCTATACTGCGCTGTTAACGAAGGCGCGTTCCTCAACAATCCAGTCGTGCTTAAAAGTGGGCTATTGAAGTGGAGGCGCGAAAGCCGACTGAGCCGCGCTATTGCACCCGCCCGCCAAACTCGTTAAGAGACGCCCCCATTGAGATCAGGCTTTTCCGGCTAATGGACTGGAAGGGCGATTTTGCATGCCGGGCTCGTAGCGTATCGGCCGCCCGGCGCTGGTACTGGTAGAGGCACATGGCACGTATCGTGATGAAATTCGGCGGGACATCCGTCGCGGATCTGGACCGTATCAAGAATGTCGCCCGCCATGTGAAACGTGAGGTCGACGCGGGCCATGAAGTGGCAGTCGTCGTCTCCGCCATGTCTGGCAAGACCAACGAGCTGGTTGGCTGGGTGCAGAACACGCCTAAGGTCGCCGGCGCCGATCACTCGATTTACGATGCCCGCGAATATGATGCCGTCGTCGCTTCCGGCGAGCAGGTGACCTCCGGGTTGCTGGCGATCGCACTGCAGGCGATGGGCATCAACGCCCGCTCCTGGCAGGGCTGGCAGATTCCGATCAGGACCGACAACGCTCACGGCGCGGCGCGCATTCTCGAAATCGACGGCGGCGAAATGGTCCGCCGCATGCAAGAGGGCCAAGTGGCCGTCGTCGCCGGCTTCCAGGGTCTTGGCCCCGACAACCGCGTCTCGACGCTCGGCCGCGGTGGTTCCGATACCTCGGCAGTGGCGATCGCCGCGGCCGTGAAGGCTGATCGCTGCGATATCTATACCGACGTCGACGGCGTCTACACGACCGATCCGCGCATCGAACCGAAGGCGCGGCGTCTGAAGAAGATCGCCTTCGAAGAAATGCTGGAAATGGCCTCGCTTGGCGCAAAGGTGCTGCAGGTGCGCTCGGTCGAGCTGGCCATGGTCTTTAAGGTTCGCACCTTCGTGCGCTCCTCTTTCGAGGATCCCGATGCTCCGGGCATGGGCGATCTGTTGAACCCGCCCGGAACGCTGATTTGTGACGAGGAAGAAATCGTGGAACAGGAAGTAGTCACCGGCATTGCCTATGCCAAGGATGAAGCCCAGATCTCGCTGCGCCGTCTCGCCGACCGGCCGGGCGTCTCCGCTGCGATCTTCGGGCCGTTGGCCGAAAGCCACATCAACGTCGACATGATCGTCCAGAACATCTCCGAGGACGGTTCCAAGACCGATATGACCTTCACGGTTCCTTCGGGCGATGTCGAAAAGGCGCTGCGCGTTCTTGGCGAAAACAAGGACAAGATCGGCTACGACGTCATCCAAAACGAATCAGGTCTCGTCAAAGTCTCCGTCATCGGCATCGGCATGCGTTCGCATGCTGGCGTTGCAGCGACCGCTTTCCGTGCACTTGCCGAAAAAGGCATCAACATCAAGGCTATTACGACGTCGGAAATCAAGATTTCCATCCTGATCGACGGTCCTTATGCAGAACTGGCAGTCAGGACTTTGCATTCCTGCTACGGTCTGGATAAGAGTTGATTCAGGACTGCTGACGACGGACCGCGACGGAGGTGAGTTTCGGCCGGCCCTGACGTGGGCAAGTCAGGCATGACATCTTGATTTCGGGAGCTAGAGACGCAATGAGAGACCTTTCCGGCGGTCCACGCGTTCTGCTCAAGCGGCTGCGCGAACTCATGGCGGAGCCGCTGGAGCCGCAAGAGCGTCTTGACCGGATCGTCCGCCAGATCGCCAGCAACATGGTCGCGGAAGTTTGCTCGGTCTACGTGTTGCGCGCCGATGGTGTGCTCGAGCTTTACGCCACCGAAGGTCTGAAAAAAGAAGCCGTCCACCTGTCGCAATTGAAGATGGGCCAGGGCCTGGTCGGCACGATCGCCGCTTCCGCCCAGCCGCTCAATCTCTCCGACGCGCAATCGCATCCCGCCTTCCGCTACCTGCCGGAAACCGGTGAAGAGGTCTACCACTCCTTCCTCGGCGTGCCGATCCTGCGCACGGGCCGCTCGCTCGGCGTTCTCGTTGTACAGAACAAGGCGAGCCGCAACTATCGCGAAGAGGAGCTGGAAGCGCTCGAAACGACGGCGATGGTACTGGCCGAGATGATCGCCACCGGCGAGCTGAAAAAGATCACCAAGCCGGGCCTCGAACTCGATCTTACCCGCTCGGTCACCATTGATGGCGACACCTACAATGAAGGCATCGGCCTCGGCTATGTCGTGCTGCATGAGCCGCGCATCGTCGTTACCAATCTTCTGAACGAGGATACCGAAAAGGAAATCCGCCGCCTGGCGGACGCGCTCGGTTCCCTGCGCATCTCGATCGACGACATGCTGTCGCGCCGTGACGTTTCAATGGAAGGCGAGCACCGCGAGGTCCTGGAGACCTACCGCATGTTCGCCCACGACCAGGGCTGGGTACGCAAGCTGGAGGAGGCTGTCCGCAACGGCCTGACCGCGGAAGCCGCGGTCGAGAAGGTGCAGAGCGACACCAAGGCGCGGATGATGCGCCTGACCGATCCTTATCTGCGCGAGCGTATGCATGACTTCGAGGATCTGGCGAACCGGCTGCTCAGGCAGTTGATCGGCTATTCCGGCCGCACCGTGGCCGAGGGTTTCCCGAACGATGCGATCATCTTTGCGCGCGCCATGGGTGCTGCCGAGCTGCTCGACTATCCCCGCGCCAATATTCGTGGTCTGGTGCTGGAAGAGGGCGCGGTCACCAGCCATGTCGTCATCGTCGCCCGCGCCATGGGCATTCCGGTCGTCGGCCAGGCGGCGGGGGTGGTGGCGCTCGCCGAAAATGGCGATCCTGTGATCATCGATGGCGATGGCGGCCATGTCCACCTGCGGCCGATGGCCGATCATCAGCGCTCCTACGAGGAAAAGGTGCGCTTTCGCGCCCGCCGGCAGGAACAGTTCCGGGCGCTGCGTGCGGTCGAACCGGTCACCAAGGACGGGCAGCGCATTTCGCTCATGATGAATGCCGGTCTGCTGGTCGATCTCCCGCAGCTTGCCGAATCCGGCGCGGAAGGCATCGGCCTGTTCCGCACGGAACTGCAGTTCATGATCGCCTCGACCATGCCGAAGGCGGAGGAGCAGGAAGCCTTCTACCGCAATGTCATGAAGCAGGCCGGTGGTCACGTCGTCACCTTCAGGACGCTCGATATCGGCGGCGACAAGGTCGTGCCCTATTTCCGCGCCCATGAGGAAGAAAATCCGGCGCTCGGTTGGCGCGCCATTCGCCTGTCGCTCGATCGGCCCGGCCTGCTGCGCACACAGTTGCGCGCCATGCTGAAGGCGGCGGCAGATGGCGAATTGAAGATGATGGTGCCGATGGTCACGGAAGTCTCCGAGATTGAAGCGGTGCGCGAACTCGTGCAGAAGGAAGTGCAGCATCTGTCGCGCTTCGGCCATAGCCTGCCGCGCAAGTTCCAGTTCGGCGCGATGCTGGAGGTGCCGGCGCTGTTGTGGCAGTTGGACGAGCTGATGGCGGCGGTCGACTTCGTATCGGTCGGCTCCAACGATCTCTTCCAGTTTTCGATGGCGGTCGATCGCGGTAATGCACGCGTCTCCGACCGTTTCGATCCGCTCGGACGCCCGTTCCTGCGCATTCTGCGCGACATCGTGCGCGCCGGCGAGCGCAACAAGACGCCGGTAACGCTTTGCGGCGAACTCGCCGGCAAGACGATTTCGGCCATGGCGCTGCTGGGTGTCGGTTTCCGCTCGGTGTCGATGTCGCCGGCATCCATCGGTCCGGTCAAGGCGATGCTGCTGGGTCTCGATCTCCAGGCATTGACCGCGGTCATGGAAGAAGCGCTGAACGACACGCATCCGAAGACCTCGATGCGCGAGATCCTTGTCCGCTTCGCCGAGAGCCACAATATTCCATTGTAGACCAGAACGAATAAGAAGAATCGGAGTGTGGGGTGGCGAATCTTCCCATTGAAAAAATGCGCGAATTGGAGCGCCGTTTCGGTGAGATCGAAGCGCGCATGTCGGCTGGTCCGTCGGCGGACGTCTATGTGAAGCTTGCTTCCGAATATTCCGAATTGCAGCCGGTCGTCACCAAGATCCGCGACTATGAGAAGGCGATCGCCGAGGCTTCCGATCTCGAAACCATGCTGACCGACAAGTCGGTCGACCGCGAGATGCGCGATCTCGCCGAGATGGAGTTGCCGGAGGTCAAGGAGCGGATCGAGACACTGGAGAAAGACATCCAGATCCTGCTGCTGCCAAAGGATGCCGCCGACGAGAAGAGTGCGATCCTGGAAATACGCGCCGGCACCGGCGGTTCCGAAGCAGCACTTTTCGCGGGCGATCTTTTCCGGATGTATGAGCGCTTCTCGGCCAATAACGGCTGGAAGGTCGAAATTCTCTCTGCCAGCGACGGTGAAGCAGGCGGCTACAAGGAAATCATCGCGACCATTAGCGGCAAGGGCGTGTTCTCGCGGCTGAAATTCGAATCCGGCGTGCATCGCGTGCAGCGCGTGCCGGAAACCGAGGCGGGCGGGCGTATCCACACCTCGGCGGCGACCGTGGCCGTGCTGCCGGAAGCCGAGGAAATCGACATCGAAATCCGCCCCGAGGATATCCGCATCGATACCATGCGCTCCTCCGGTGCCGGTGGTCAGCACGTCAACACGACGGACTCGGCGGTACGCATCACCCATCTTCCCTCGGGGATCGTGGTGACGAGTTCGGAAAAATCGCAGCATCAAAACCGCGCCAAGGCAATGCAGGTGCTGCGGTCGCGCCTCTTCGACATGGAGCGTCAGCGCGCCGACAGCGAACGGTCCGCTGATCGCAAGAGCCAGGTTGGTTCCGGCGACCGCTCCGAGCGTATTCGCACCTATAATTTCCCGCAGGGCCGGATTACCGATCATCGCATCAACCTGACGCTCTATAAGCTCGACCGGATGATGGAAGGCGAGATTGACGAGGTGGTCGATGCGCTTTTGGCGGATTACCAGGCGAGCCAGCTCGCCCAGCTCGGCGAACAGGCATGAGCAGCGGGCAGGGACCGACCGTCGCGGAGCTTTTCCAGGAGATACGTGCCCGCTTCATCGAGGCGGATCTCGATGATCCGGCCACCGAGGCGCGCATCCTCGTCGGCGGTCTTCTCGATCTTTCATCGACGGAACTCGTTACCTGCGGCTCCGATAGGGTGGCACAGGAGCGCGTCGAAACGGCCCGTGCGGCGGTGGCGCGACGGCTCAATCACGAGCCGGTGCATCGTATCCTGGGCGAACGGGAATTTTATGGCCTGCCGTTGAAGCTCTCGCCGGCGACGCTGGAGCCGCGGCCGGATACGGAAATCTTGGTCGATACGGTACTTCCGCATGCGCGACGTCTTGTATTAGAGCATGGGAATATCCATATACTCGACATCGGAACGGGAACCGGGGCCATCTGCCTCGCTTTGCTCCACGAATGTCCGCAGGCGACAGGTATTGGTTCCGATATTTCCAGCGAAGCTTTGGAAACGGCGCGGGCGAATGCAGCGCGCAATGGCTTGGCGGCACGGTTTGATACTGTGCAAGGAAGCTGGTTTGAAGCCATCCACGGTCGATTTCATGTGATTGTCTCAAATCCGCCCTATATTGAGTCCAGTGTCATTTCCACTCTCGCTCCAGAAGTAAAGAATTTCGATCCTCCGGCAGCTCTCGACGGTGGCGTTGATGGGCTGGATGCATATAGAGCGATCGCAAGAGATGCGGCGCGGTTTCTATACCGAGATGGTATCGTCGGAGTGGAAATCGGCCATAATCAGCGCAAAACAGTGACTTCGGTTTTTGAAGGAGCAGGATTTTTTCTCATTGATGCAGTTCGGGACTACGGTCACAATGACCGAGTTCTCGTGTTTAAACATCATGATTGACGCGACAATTTGCTGCAGGTTCATGGGACCTTGTTGTTATCGCAAAGAAAAGGCTTGGATTTCCTGAGGAAGCAATATAGGTTGCGCTCACGCGTTGGGCGGCTGGGAATAGGCGAGACGATTCGCCTGTCTTGGACAGCCTCGGGGAACCACTCTCTGATAAGAGTGACAAAGGTTGAAGATAACCCAATGCGTGATCAGTTAATCTGACGTAGTCGAGCGGCAGACGGGCGCTTAAGGCGCAGTTTGCTTGCGGCACGCAGGCCCTGGCTTGGAAGGTTCCGGCCACGGCGGCAGGTGCCGTGCATAATTTCATCCCAACTAAGAGAATTCAGGTGAAGGATCTATGAGGCCAGGACAGCAGAACAAGCGCGGTCGGGGGCGTGGTAACAACAACGGCGGCGGCGGCGGAAATAACAATAATAATAATTTCAACCGCAAGGGCTCGAACCCACTGACCAGGACTTATGACAGCTCTGGTCCGGACGTGAAAATTCGCGGAACCGCGCAGCATATCGCCGAGAAGTATTCGGCTCTCGCTCGCGACGCGCAAAGCTCCGGCGACCGCGTCATGGCGGAAAACTATCTCCAACACGCTGAACACTATAACAGGATCATTGCCAGCGCTCAGGCGCAGATGCAGGAACGCTATCAGCGCGACGAGCATCATAACTACAATGATCGCGACAATGCCGACCGCGACATCGATGATATCGATACGAACGAGATGGACGACCAGCCGCAGATGGCTCCGCCTCCGGCACGTCAGCAGCCTGCTCCCGCCGTTGCCGCAGCCCCCGCTCCCGAGCCGGAAGTTATCGATGGCACTGGCCCGCAGCCGGTGATCGAGGGTATCCCGGCCGAGGTGGCGATCGAAGAAGAGACGCCCGCCGCTGCGACCGAGCGCCAGCCGCGTCGCCGCAACGCCGGCAATCGTCCCCGCCGCCAGCCGCGCCGCAACGCCGATGGCGAAGGCAAGGGCGAAGCTGCTGCGACCGAAGCTCCGGCTTTGGCCGACGCCGCATCGGAATAAGAACGGCTTCGAGTGAACAGGTGGTCCCAGCAATCGCGGAGCACCGATTCCAATTCTGCAAAACCCCGGTGTGAAGCCGGGGTTTTTCATTTCCGTTGCCCTTTAAACTTTTCAAAACTCCTCCCATATTCTTCGCAGTTGCTTCGCCGCAAATCTCAATAAGTGGCGGGCGGGGTCTGCCTTTTCAGGGGGCTCAATCTCAGTCATCGGTCTGCGCCAATAAGGGCAGGGCGATCCATGGAGGTCCGATATGAATATTGAAAAATACTCCGAGCGGGTGCGTGGCTTTTTGCAATCCGCGCAGACCAATGCGCTGGCGCAGGGTCACCAGCAATTCACTCCCGAACATGTGCTGAAGGTGCTTCTGGACGACGATCAGGGCATGGCCGCGTCGTTGATCGAGCGCGCCGGCGGCGACGCCAAGGCCGCACGTCTTGCCAACGATGCCGCGCTGGCCAAATTGCCGAAAGTGTCCGGTGGCGACGGCCAGGTCTATCTTGCACAGCCGCTTGCCAAGGTGTTTACCGCGGCTGAAGACGCCGCCAAAAAGGCCGGAGACAGTTTCGTTACCGTCGAACGCCTGTTGCAGGCCCTGGCGATGGAGCCCTCGGCTTCGACGTCAACCACTCTGAAGAATGCAGGCGTTACGCCGGTAGGGCTCAATCAGGTCATCAACGACATTCGCAAGGGCCGCACCGCTGATTCCGCCAATGCGGAACAGGGCTTCGATTCCTTGAAGAAATATGCCCGCGACCTTACCGCCGAGGCTCGTGAGGGCAAGCTCGATCCGGTGATTGGTCGCGACGACGAAATCCGACGCACCATCCAGGTCCTGTCCCGGCGCACGAAGAACAATCCGGTTCTGATCGGCGAACCCGGCGTCGGCAAGACGGCAATCGTCGAAGGTTTGGCGTTGCGCATCGTCAATGGCGACGTGCCGGAATCGCTGAAGGACAAGAAGCTGATGGCGCTCGACATGGGTGCCCTGATTGCCGGCGCGAAATTCCGCGGCGAGTTCGAGGAGCGGCTGAAGGCCGTGCTCAACGAAGTGCAGTCGGAAAACGGCGAGATCATCCTCTTCATCGACGAGATGCATACCTTGGTCGGCGCCGGCAAGGCCGATGGCGCCATGGATGCCTCGAACCTCTTGAAGCCAGCGCTTGCCCGCGGTGAGCTGCATTGCGTCGGCGCGACCACGCTTGATGAATACCGCAAGCACGTCGAGAAGGATCCGGCGCTTGCCCGTCGTTTCCAGCCGGTCATGGTTGAGGAGCCGACGGTCGAGGACACGATCTCGATCCTGCGCGGCTTGAAGGAAAAATACGAGCAGCATCACAAGGTCCGCATCGCCGATGCGGCCCTGGTGGCCGCCGCGACCTTATCGAACCGCTACATCACCGACCGCTTCCTGCCGGACAAGGCCATCGACCTCATGGACGAAGCCGCCGCGCGCCTGCGCATGCAGGTGGATTCGAAGCCGGAAGAGCTCGATGAACTCGATCGCCGCATCATCCAGCTCAAGATCGAGCGCGAGGCGCTGAAGAAGGAGACCGACCAGTCCTCGGCCGACCGGCTGAAGCGGTTGGAGACCGACCTTACCGCACTGGAAGAGGAAGCCGATGCGCTGACCGCGCGTTGGCAGGCCGAGAAGCAGAAGCTGGGCCTCGCCGCCGATCTGAAGAAAAAGCTCGACGAGGCCCGTAACGAGCTGGCGATCGCCCAGCGCAAGGGTGAATTCCAACGTGCCGGCGAGCTTGCTTATGGGGTGATCCCCAATCTGGAGAAGGATCTCCAGGCTGCCGAAGAGCAGGATGGCGGTCGCGATTCCATGGTGCAGGAAGTCGTCACTGCCGACAACATCGCCCATGTCGTCTCCCGCTGGACCGGGATTCCCGTCGACAAGATGCTGGAAGGCGAGCGCGACAAGCTGCTCCGGATGGAAGACGAACTGGCGAAGTGGGTCGTCGGCCAGGGTGATGCCGTCCAGGCGGTATCGCGCGCCGTTCGCCGTTCGCGCGCCGGTCTGCAAGATCCGAACCGGCCGATCGGTTCGTTCATCTTCCTCGGCCCGACCGGCGTCGGCAAGACCGAACTGACCAAGGCGCTTGCCCGCTTCCTCTTCGACGACGAGACGGCGATGGTGCGCATGGATATGTCCGAGTACATGGAGAAGCACTCCGTTGCCCGGCTGATCGGTGCCCCTCCCGGCTATGTCGGCTACGAGGAAGGCGGCGCGCTGACCGAATCCGTCCGCCGCCGGCCCTATCAGGTCGTGCTGTTCGACGAGATCGAGAAGGCCCATCCCGATGTCTTCAACGTCCTGCTCCAGGTTCTGGACGACGGGCGCTTGACGGACGGTCAGGGCCGCACGGTCGATTTCCGCAATACCATGATCATCATGACCTCGAACCTCGGCGCCGAATACCTGACCCAATTGAAGGAAGGGGATGACAGCGATCTAGTGCGCGAGCAGGTGATGGATGTGGTGCGGGCGCATTTCCGGCCGGAGTTCCTGAACCGCGTCGACGAGATCATCCTGTTCCATCGTCTGAAGCGCGAAGAAATGGGGACGATCGTCAACATCCAACTGCAGCGGCTTTTGACCTTGTTGTCCGAACGCAAGATCACGCTCGAACTCGACGACGACGCCCGCACCTGGCTCGCCAACAAGGGTTACGATCCGGTCTATGGCGCAAGGCCGCTGAAGCGGGTCATTCAGAAATATGTCCAGGACCCGCTCGCCGAGCAGATCCTCTCCGGTCAGGTGCCGGATGGATCGGCGGTCAAGGTCACCAGCGGGACGGACAGGCTGCTGTTCCGCCCGCGCCAGCCGGTCAGCGCAGCGGCATAAGTGGCTGCATCAACCATGAAATGGCGGCTTTCGGGCCGCCATTTCGTTTTTCCGACCTGTTCGTAATCGTCGTCTTGCCGCGGCAATCCGCTTCTGTGATGTTGCCGTGGACTTTGGAGGATGTTCGGAGACGGGATCATGCTTGTTATCTTCGGCGGTTTGCCGGGCAGCGGAAAAACCACGATCGCGCTCTTGCTGGCGGAGCGGCTGCAAGCTGTGCATGTTCGGGTGGATACGATCGAGCAGGCATTGAGAGATTCGGGCATGTTGAAGGCCGAAGTCGGCCCTGCCGGCTATATCGCGGCCTATGGGGTCGCCGAAGACAATCTCCGTCTGGGAAGAACGGTGATCGCGGATTCGGTCAATCCCATCCAAGTAACGCGGGATGCCTGGCTGCAGGTCGCAAAACGGGCCGGTAGGCGCGCCATCGAAGTGGAAGTCGTCTGTTCCGACAAGGCCGAGCATCGCCGGCGCGCCGAAACCCGCGCGACCGATGTCGAAGGCCTCGTAAAACCGTCATGGGATGAGATCGTCAACCGAACCTATGACGATTGGAGCGGACGACAGATCGTCGTCGATACCGCCTACAAACGTGCGGATGATGCCGCTACCGAGCTGGTCGCCCTACTGAGGCGCGATCTCGCGTAGAGCGGTTCAGCGTTTCACGGAAGCGCTTTCCCGCTCTATCCCTCTGTCTTTACGCATTCCGGACGGAAAACCGCTTCGCACTTTTCCTGGAAGTGCTCTGGAAAATCCCGACAGGGATGTCAATCCTTGCTCGCAACCTGTTTGGACTTGTCGTCGCTCAGGAGCGTGTCGATACGCTTGCGCTCGTCCTGGAATTTGGCGAGCGTGTCGCCGTCCAAGGACTTGCCGCCGGGCAGGCGGACACGCAAGGGATCAACCTTGGTGCCGTTGACGATCAGCTCGTAATGCAGGTGCGGCCCGGTTGCGAGACCGGTCGAGCCGATGAAGCCGATGACCTGGCCCTGTACCACCTTCGCGCCTGGTACGATGCCCTTGGCTATGGCGCTTTGATGGTTGTAGGAGGAGACGTAGCCGTTGGCGTGGCGGATCAATGTCTGGTTGCCGAAGCCGCCGGAATCCCAGCCAGCCTTTTCGACGATGCCGTTGCCGGCAGCGATGATCGGTGTGCCGCGTGGTGCAGCCCAATCGGCGCCGGTATGCATGCGCGCAAATCCGAGGATGGGGTGGCGGCGCATGCCGAAGCCGGATTTGAAGATGCCGGTCGGGACAGGATTGCGCAGCAGGAATTGGCGGATGCTCTTGCCGTTTTCGTCGAAGTAATCGATCGAGTGATCGTCCGGATCTTCGAAACGATAGAAACGGGTGACGGTGTCGCCGAATTTGGCGTTGACGTAGAGCAGTTCGGAATCGGCTGTCGCCTGGCCGTTTTCGTCGGTGACGGAGAAGAAGGCCTCCAGTGAATCCGTCGGCTTTAGCTGCGCCTGGAAATCGACGTTGCTGGCGAGCAGTTTGACGATCTGCGCCACCATCTCCCTGGTCATGCCATAGGAAAGGGCAGCACGATATATGCCGTCATAGACGCTCGGCAGGTCTCGGCCGGCCGTGGCCACGGGCGCGTCGTTGTCAAAGGCGGTGGCGATGGCGTCAAGCATCGGAGGCTCGCTACCGGCAACGAAATCGCCATGATCGTTCTCGGCGACGGTCAAGACATGCTTGGTGCCGCGATAGATGCTCGCACGGATGATCTTTGCCTGCTCGCCCTTTTGTAGGATGCCGATGCGCAGCACGTCGCCGGCGGAAAGATCGGACGAGCCGAACAGTGGCTCGATCTTGGCCGCGATGTCGCTGGCATCCGTTTTGAGGTAGCCGGCATTGGTGAGCGCCGTCTCAATGGGCGTATCTTCGCGCACCGGAATGATGTCGTCGGCAAATTCCTGTGTCTGCGGCGTGACCGCTTCGGGAGCGGATACCGACATGTTCTCTTCGACGATGCGGGCGGCAAGCCCGGCTGTCAGATCGACATCAGCGTCATCCGTCGCAAACCGGCGCGGATCGACATAGTAGAGCGCGGAAAGCTGCGTGTTGCCGTCAATCAGCACGGAACCGTTGGAACGAACATTCGCTTCGACTTCATCGAGCGACATCGAACCGGCAAGGGCGAAGGGTACATCCTTGGCCGGAAACGGTATGGTTTTCAGGCTGACTTCGGATTCGACGTCGGACCCATAGATCGCACCGGTGCGGTTGGCCGCCGGCTGGACGTTCTCATCAGTGGAAAAGATCGCCAGCGGGTCAAAGGCGGGATAACTCTCGGTGGCGACACGCTTGGTGGCGAGCGCGATCTTCACATGTGCGAAGGGTTGGCGACGCACCACTTCCTTGTCGCCGTCGCGCACGACCGTTGAGACCTCGAGGATATTCCGGTCGGAAGGCTTTGCTGCGATCGCGGTGGGCACAAGACGGCCGCCACGGGTCACCTGATCCTCTGCGTCGTGGTTGCCGCTGTCGGTCGTTGCATAGGCTTCAGCGGGGATGGCGAGCTGCTGGCGGCCGTCGAGGGCCGCAAACAGTGCGACGCCCATCAATATGCTTGAGGTAATACCGGTGAGGAACGTGCCTGAGAGCCAACGGATGGAAACTTCGCGCCGATCCGGCGCTCGCCTGCCGTCGGCCAGGATTGGCGGCTCGTTGCCGAGCGATCGGAGCATTATTTTGTCCGTCATCATGCCAATCGAGATCCGGTTCCTTTATGCGAGCCGTATGGCTGGGGGCGAAGATGTGCATATTTATGACGGGCGAGTCAAATCCGGCGCATCTCGCTTGTGGAGTGTTTGACTGCTGTAAGTGCCCTGTTTGCAGCCGCGGTTGGCGATATCTGGTATCGGCGGACCTGGGTTCAAGAGCCGACCCTGTCATATTTTACGACCTAATGCGTGTAACTCGGCTCCACCAGCACGCGGGAATGGCGATGTCGGGAGATTTTGATGCCCGATCTGGCCGATTTTTGGCGACCTTCACAAAACTCTCATAAGAATCAATCACTTGTATGTTTTTTGATTTTTTTCCAAATCGCCTGTTGACT
>NZ_PYJN01000019.1:0-652500 GCF_003025035.1 Rhizobium sp. SEMIA4064 | reverse complement strand
CCGGATATGGTGGAGAGACCGGAGGTAGGAAGGAAGCTTGTCGCTCTGGGTCGTTGTTGTTGGCCTTCTTCGAAGGCCTCTGACGGACGACTGGATTACCGTTGCCTGACCGCGCGGTATCGGATCAAATCTCGAGAAGCTGGTCTTAAGATAGACTGCAAGCGAGCTGCTCGGCGTAGCTCCAATAAAGCAGATCTATCGAACACGTCGATGGCATTGTTGATAGGCTGGGTTGTAAAAGGTAACCCGGTCTGTTGCCGTTTCCTGATGGAAACGACAACGAGATGATGAGCATTGGCAATGAGAACGATCAAGTGTCGTAAGGGTATTTAGTGGATGCCTAGGCATGCACAGGCGATGAAGGACGTGATACGCTGCGAAAAGCCGTGGGGAGCTGCGAATAAGCTTTGATCCATGGATCTCCGAATGGGGCAACCCACCTTAAATGCTTAGAAAATCTGAATTGTTGACTGGTTGATCTCTTCCTTCGAGCTTTCGAGGGACGGGGATCGAAGCCGTTTGGGCTTCGCAAGGCCAAGGGCCGTCGCCGCTGATGCGGCGTAGGTTCAACGGTCTGGTGGCTGGAGAAACACTTCAGGTTTCTAAGCATTGTTATGAGGTATCTTCACCTGAATAAAATAGGGTGTAAGAAGCGAACGCAGGGAACTGAAACATCTAAGTACCTGCAGGAAAGGACATCAACCGAGACTCCGCAAGTAGTGGCGAGCGAACGCGGACCAGGCCAGTGGCAATGAAGTTTAAAGTGGAAGAACCTGGAAAGGTTTGCCGTAGAGGGTGACAGCCCCGTACGCGTAGATAGCTTTATTGTCCTAGAGTAGGGCGGGACACGAGAAATCCTGTCTGAACATGGGGAGACCACTCTCCAAGCCTAAGTACTCGTGCATGACCGATAGTGAACCAGTACCGTGAGGGAAAGGTGAAAAGCACCCCGACAAGGGGAGTGAAATAGTACCTGAAACTGGATACCTACAAACAGTCGGAGCCCGCAAGGGTGACGGCGTACCTTTTGTATAATGGGTCAACGACTTAGTGTAACAAGCAAGCTTAAGCCGGTAGGTGTAGGCGAAGCGAAAGCGAGTCTGAATAGGGCGATATAGTTTGTTGCATTAGACCCGAAACCGAGTGATCTAGCCATGAGCAGGTTGAAGGTTGGGTAACACCAACTGGAGGACCGAACCCGCATCTGTTGCAATAGATTGGGATGACTTGTGGCTAGGGGTGAAAGGCCAATCAAACTCGGAAATAGCTGGTTCTCCGCGAAATCTATTTAGGTAGAGCGTCGAGCGAATACTCCCGGGGGTAGAGCACTGGATGGGCTATGGGGACTCACCGTCTTACTGATCCTAACCAAACTCCGAATACCGGGAAGTACTACTCGGCAGACACACGGCGGGTGCTAACGTCCGTCGTGAAAAGGGCAACAACCCTAACCTCCAGCTAAGGTCCCCAAGTCATGGCTAAGTGGGAAAGGATGTGAGGATCCCAAAACAACCAGGATGTTGGCTTAGAAGCAGCCATCATTTAAAGAAAGCGTAACAGCTCACTGGTCTAGTCAAGGGTCTTTGCGCCGAAAATGTAACGGGGCTAAAGCCATGCACCGAAGCTGAGGATTCCTCTTTGAGGAGTGGTAGCGGAGCGTTCCGTAAGCCAGTGAAGGGACAGCCGTGAGGCATCCTGGAGGTATCGGAAGTGCGAATGTTGACATGAGTAACGATAAAGAGGGTGAGAGACCCTCTCGCCGAAAGACCAAGGGTTCCTGCTTAAAGTTAATCTGAGCAGGGTTAGCCGGCCCCTAAGACGAGGCGGACACGCGTAGTCGATGGGAACCACGTTAATATTCGTGGGCCTGGTGGTAGTGACGGATTGCTCAACTTGTAAGGTCTTATTGGATTGATCTTGCAGGGACGCGGTTCCAGGAAATAGCTCCACCGTATAGACCGTACCCGAAACCGACACAGGTGGTCAGGTAGAGTATACCAAGGCGCTTGAGAGAACTATGTTGAAGGAACTCGGCAAATTGCACGCGTAACTTCGGAAGAAGCGTGACCCTTATGTGCGCAAGCATGTGAGGGTGGCACAGACCAGGGGGTAGCGACTGTTTACCAAAAACACAGGGCTCTGCGAAGTCGCAAGACGACGTATAGGGTCTGACGCCTGCCCGGTGCTGGAAGGTTAAGAGGAGGGGTGCAAGCTCTGAATCGAAGCCCCAGTAAACGGCGGCCGTAACTATAACGGTCCTAAGGTAGCGAAATTCCTTGTCGGGTAAGTTCCGACCTGCACGAATGGCGTAACGACTTCCCCGCTGTCTCCAACATAGACTCAGTGAAATTGAATTCCCCGTGAAGATGCGGGGTTCCTGCGGTCAGACGGAAAGACCCCGTGCACCTTTACTATAGCTTTACACTGGCATTCGTGTCGGCATGTGTAGGATAGGTGGTAGGCTTTGAAGCAGGGACGCCAGTTCTTGTGGAGCCATCCTTGAAATACCACCCTTATCGTCATGGATGTCTAACCGCGGTCCGTCATCCGGATCCGGGACAGTGTATGGTGGGTAGTTTGACTGGGGCGGTCGCCTCCGAAAGAGTAACGGAGGCGCGCGATGGTGGGCTCAGACCGGTCGGAAATCGGTCGTCGAGTGCAATGGCATAAGCCCGCCTGACTGCGAGACTGACAAGTCGAGCAGAGACGAAAGTCGGTCATAGTGATCCGGTGGTCCCGCGTGGAAGGGCCATCGCTCAACGGATAAAAGGTACGCCGGGGATAACAGGCTGATGACCCCCAAGAGTCCATATCGACGGGGTTGTTTGGCACCTCGATGTCGGCTCATCGCATCCTGGGGCTGGAGCAGGTCCCAAGGGTTTGGCTGTTCGCCAATTAAAGCGGTACGTGAGCTGGGTTCAGAACGTCGTGAGACAGTTCGGTCCCTATCTGCCGTGGGTGTAGGAATATTGACAGGATCTGTCCCTAGTACGAGAGGACCGGGATGGACATATCTCTGGTGGACCTGTTGTCCTGCCAAGGGCATAGCAGGGTAGCTATATATGGAATGGATAACCGCTGAAGGCATCTAAGCGGGAAACCAACCTGAAAACGAGTGTTCCCTATCAGAGCCGTGGTAGACGACCACGTTGATAGGCCGGGTGTGGAAGTGCGGCAACGCATGAAGCTTACCGGTACTAATAGCTCGATTGGCTTGATCGTTCCCATTGCTCATGCTCATCAGACGAACGTAAACGTTCATCTGCAATGAGTTTTGTCCTCACGCATGTACGGGTCTTCGACCCTATGCTGCGGACGGCGCGCCGGACTGCCGGCGACGCGCTCTGCGCTTGCGGACTTTGTCCGAAAACGCATCCAACGACGTGTTTAAAAAATCCAGCTTCTCATTCAAAGTTGCGCTTTGCCGACCTGGTGGTTATGGCGGGGTGGCTGCACCCGTTCCCTTTCCGAACACGGCCGTGAAACGCCCCTGCGCCCATGGTACTTCGTCTTAAGACGCGGGAGAGTAGGTCGCTGCCAGGTCTGCCAATCGCAACTTCCGAGCAAACCCAATAGGGTTTGTCCGATTACAATCTTCTCTGATCAACAAACGGCCTAGCCGTGTTACAATAGGCCGCTAACAAGCGGCCTTTGTCGCTTCTGGAAATACGACTTCGAGACCCAAATACAGTTGTCTCGAAAACAGGTGTGCTCCAAAAGGTGCCCACCTAACACGGACAAATCCTCCGGATTTGCTCGGATGACGCAAGCCGTAAGGCTTGCTGCGTCGAGACGAACTGCAAAGCAGTTCGCTCGAGGGCGGACAAACCGCAAGCGGTTTGCTCGGATGGCGCGGGGTGGAGCAGCCCGGTAGCTCGTCAGGCTCATAACCTGAAGGCCGCAGGTTCAAATCCTGCCCCCGCAACCAATCCAGCTTCCTTCCACACAACAAAGCCGCCAAAGATCACACACAAAGCCCCACACGGGGCTTTCTGCGTTTTTAGGATGCCGTCGCGGCGACGATATCAAATGGCCCTCGCCAACATAAAGACGCGCCCGCAGCACAGACACCCAGCGTCCAATGGCGCCGCTCCGAACAGGCACAAGTAACGGTCAGCGCCGCAGCCCGGCGTTACCGCATCCAGCCGAACCATCGTCCGACACACAGATCTAGCAACAACATTTCTCACAAATGTCATTGCGAGGAAACATTCAGACATTCTCGACTGCCGGCAATCATCTAAACATCGAGGCTCCATTCAGAGCGGGGACCGCTCAATCGCTTTAGTCAATTCTGACGGACAAAAACATTTATTGCGGAGCCTGATTGCCGATGTTTTTCCCAAATCTGTGGCGGCGAGAACAGCTAAGGCATGTTGTCGTGACGACCTTTCACGAAAAGGGTTATCGCGACTATGGGAAAAGATGCATTGAGACCTTTCTCAAGCATTGGCCCGAGGACATTACGCTCTTGGTCTATGCTGAGGATGTTGATGTCGAAGAGAAGGATTGCAGGCTTCAGATCTTGGATCATAGTGAAGCTCTCCCGCGGCTGCTCGAATTCCGCCAGGCGTTTGCCGACAATCCGCTAGCCAACGGAATTTGTTTATCCGGGTCCAGTCTGCAACGTGATTATCGGTGGGATGCCGTCCGCTTTTCCAACAAGGTCTTCGCCGTCACCGATGCGATCCGGCGATACCGGAAGACGGTTGATCAGTTGATATGGCTGGATGCCGATACGGTCACCCATAGGGACGTTCCGCGAAGCCTAGTCGACAGAATTGCGCCGAGAGGGGAGCAGCTTGCCGCCTACCTTAATCGTCGGATTTACCCCGAATGCGGATGGGTGGGGTACAATTTGCACCATCGGGAAATATTGACCTTCGCGGACCGTTTCGAACGCATCTACTCGTCCGGCTATTTTCTGGCGATGAAAGAAAGCCACGACAGCTTTGTCTTCTGGAAGATCGCCCAGCAAATGGAGCAGGACAAGGAAGCAAGGTTTAAGCTGCTGGGTTCGAACCGCGCAAAATCTCATGTTTTCATCAACAGCGTCCTGGGTGGCTACATGGATCACCTGAAGGGTGACAGGAAAGCGGCGGGCAAAAGTCACAAGAGCGATTTGACACGGCGAAGGCGGGAAGACTGGTGGCGGTAATCAACCGCTTCCAAGAACGCCAAAGACGCTTCGTCTCATGAAATTGAACTGCCAAAACAGTTAGATCGCCTGATCTCGTCATTTTACGAACGACTGAACCACTGCTCTGTCGCTGCGGTAGGGCCGCCTCTGCAGCCATCAATCCGGGCTGTCGAACGATCCTGCAAATTAACTCGGAGAACCGGAGTTGCCCGTCCTCAAAGGAAATTGTCGTAACATATTCCTTTCGGTGATGATGGCGTCCCTGTTCTTATCGAGCTGTGTTGCAACCACGCGCCCGCAATATGACCAGGTGCAATCGACCCTTGCCGAGATACCGGGATTCCCGAACGTCAGGTCCTATCTTGATCAGGATACCAAGTCGCTTGAGGATGCGTTTGATCTGCAGCCGGCTGCGGCGCAGCGAAACTATCTGATGATTTCCGGCGGTGGCGCTGCGGGGGCTTTCAGCGCTGGTGTGCTATCGGCCTGGACGAAAAAGGGATCGCGACCGGAATTCGATGTCGTCAGCGGCGTCAGCACAGGTGCGCTTATTGCGCCCTTCGCATATCTCGGCTCATCCTATGACGACCTGCTGAAAGACCTGTACACCAGCGGCGTGGCCAAGAGCCTTGTCGACCGGAGATTGTTTCCAAACAAAATGCTCAGCGAAAGCCTTCTCAGAGGAGAGGTGCTTCGCAACATGATACGACGCTACGTTACAGCGGATATCCTGCAGCAGGTTGCGAAGGAACATATGAAGGGCAGGCGGCTATTTGTGCTGACCTCGAATTTGGATTCCCAGCGCGCAGTGATCTGGAATATGGGCGCCATTGCGGCCAGCCATCAGCCGGGTGCGCTCCAGCTCTTCCAAGATGTGCTCATCGCATCGGCAAGCATTCCAGGCGTCTATCCGGCCGTCTTGATAAAAGTGCATGCAAATGGTCACGACTTCCAGGAGCTCCATTCGGACGGAGGCTCCTCGTCGCAGATTCTTACATTGCCGTACGCGGTCCTTGCGTCGGCAAACCATCCGCCTCGGCAGAAGCGAGATCAATTCAACCTATATGTCATCGTCAATAACGCTCTGATCCCCGAATTTTCGAATACGAACGGCAGCACCTTGAATGTGATGGCAAGGGCATATTCCACCTTGGTCAAGGCGCAGGAACGAGATTCTCTAATGGCCCTGTACGGCTATACTCGTCGGACTGAAGCCAACCTCCATGTGGCGTCGATAGATTGCCAGCTTCCCTACGATATGACCGATCCGTTCAACGAACCCTATATGCGTTCAGTGTTCGATCTCGGCACACGGGAAATGTTGTCGGACGCCTTATGGAAAGACGAGCCCTTGTTTACGGTCGCTGCATCTCCACACGCTGGTCGCTGTTCACAGTAACGTCTGAGCTAGTCCCCGAGGCAGACACATCTGGCCGCGCTATATGGATTGCCTATCAAATTTGTTGGTGCAGGCGCAGGCAGGGAGAATGCTATAGATTTTGAAATTCCCATTGAGTGAGTGATTACCGCCAAAGGACTATACGTTGCTAGACTACCTCTTCGCGAATATCTCTGGTATGGTAACTCAGGAGTAGTCGCGATGCCTCTGCATATCGGCCGCACGTAGCTTCCATTTCATCCTTTTTTCGATCTCGTTACTTCGGCTGACAGGTTTTGCGATAAGCGCGAAAGTTTTTCTTTTGTGGGGGAGACAATGGGGAAATCTGCGTCTTTTCTGGCGGCCGCCCCGTGTGGACGGCAATACGCTCTGTCGGCATATACGATGCTTTGCGCCTTGCTATGGGTGTTCTGCCTTTCTGCCGGCGTCGCTCATGCGCAACAACCGACCGATGCGCAGCGCAGTGCTATCAAATCGGCATGCCGTTCCGATTTCATAGCACAATGTTCAGGCGTGACGCCGGGCGGCAAGGAAGCGCTGACCTGCCTGCAACAGCATAGCGCGACGCTTTCTCCCGCCTGCCGTAGCGCCGTATCGGCTTTGGACGGGACCAAAAAGAAGTCCAGTGCTGCTACGCCCGCCGAAACGCCGGCAACGGCGCCGGCGCAATCCAGTGCGGCCGCCGCTGGTACGCCAGCGGCCCAGCCGACACAGGCGCAGCGCAATGCGGTGAAATCGGCCTGCCGGTCTGATTTCATGGCGCAGTGCTCGGGTGTGACGCCGGGCGGTTCCCAGGCGCTTGCCTGCCTACAGCAGCACAGTGCAACTCTTTCCCCATCTTGTCAGCAGGCAGTTGCGGCTCTGGGAGGCGCTTCGGCGCCCGCGGGTGCTGCACAGGCGCCGGCAGGGGGTGGCGCGGCGGCGATGCCCGGTGCGCGTGCAGGGATGCCATCTTTCTCACCGCGCGAAGAATTAATCGTCCTGCATCGGACGTGCGGGCCGGACTTCCGCGCTTTTTGCCGCTCCGTGCCGCTCGGCGGGGGCAGGGGTATTGCCTGCCTGCGGAACAATATGCAGCGGCTGTCTCCCGTATGCCAGAGGGTGTTGACCAGCGGGTTATAGAGTGTCGCTTCTCTCCGAGTGTCCCGCTTCAGGCGAATTCACCTTCAAGCGGATAGGATTTTTGTGCGTTCAAAGGAACGCGTGTAGCTCCAACGTCGCGGTCCACGGTCTTCAGAAATCGCAGACCGACATTTCATGGGAACTTGAGCGATACGGGCCTGCCGAGACTGGCAGCCTGCACATTCGATGGATCAACGATGACCCAAACGAAAGGTGTTGCCATGTCATCGATTTCGTACCTTCAGAAATTCAAACGACTGCTGATTTTAAGTTCTTTCGGCCTCTGCTGCGCCTTGCCCACGGCGGCATGGGCGGATGACGCCAAGGATCTTCTGAAAGCCATGTCCGACTATCTGGCGGCGCAGAGGACGATGTCATTTCATTATCAATCCTCGCTCGAGGCAGTGACGCCGGATTTTGAGAAGCTGCAGTTCGTCAGTTCCGGCACTGCCAGCCTGACGCGTCCCGACAAGCTCAGGATCACGAGGACCGGCGGGTTTGCCGATGTGGATGTAAGCTTCGATGGTTCGACACTGACTGTGCATGGCAAGAATCTCGATGCTTATGCCAAGATCGATGCCAAGGGGTCGGTGGACGACCTGCTTGACCGGCTGGTGGGTGCCGGTGTCGAGGCGCCGGGCGCGGACTTGCTGTCAACGGATGTCTACGGTCTGCTGATGTCGGATGTGACCGTCGCCAAACATATTTCCAGCGCCTTCGTCGACGGTGTCGAGTGTGAATATCTCACCTTCCGGACGCCTGAAATCGACTGGCAGATCTGGATACAAACCGGAGAAATACCGATACCGCGGCGCTACGTCATCACCAGCAAGCACGTCGCCCAAGCACCGCAATACACGTTGGAGATCAGCGACTTCAAGAGCGGCTCCGATGTGGCTGCCGTTTCCTACAACATCGATATTCCGACCAGCGCGAAGAAGGTCGATCTCAGCGAACTCCAGTCGCTCGATGAGCTTCCTGCGCCTGCCGATGCGGGAGAAAGCAAATGAGATTTCCAAGATTATTGCTCACTGCGGGCTTGGCGGGCGCTTTCCTTTTCGCCGATGTCAATGTCGAGCCGGGCGCATTGATGCCGCTGTCGTTAGATTTCGCCACACCCGCCGGCGCCGTCATCGGCCGGCCCTTGACCCCGCTTTCCTATGCCGGTGTCGCCCGCAGAACGACGCGCCGCGTTATCGTGGGAACGCCGTCGACCACCGTCATTGCGGTATTGCCGCCGGGCTGCGTTTATGGAGCCTATTATGGCGGCTATTACTACCGTTGCGGATCTGGCTATTATGCCAAGAGCGGCGGCGCCTATGTTCGAGTGGTCGTGCCGTAGAGCGTGGCGCATAGCGCTGGCTGATCGGATAGTTACATCCGCATCCAGACAGCATCTGCCCTCAGTCCGCGGCTTGCGAAACCGGCTGCGTGACTGTTCGGCGTTTCCTATGTTCTTCGATACGCTGCAACACGACATAAAACGAGGGAACGAAAAGCACGGCAAGACAGGTCGAGGCGATCATGCCGCTGAAGACGGATATGCCGATCGACTTGCGGGCGGATGCGCCGGCGCCTGTCGCAAGTACCAGCGGCACGACACCGAGGATAAAAGCGAAGGATGTCATCAGGATCGGCCGGAAGCGCAAGCGTGCCGCCTCGACCGCCGCATCCAGAATTTCCATGCCTTGTTCGCGTTTCTCCCGCGCATATTCGACGATGAGAATAGCGTTTTTCGAGGCAAGTGCGATCAGCAGGATGAGGCCGATCTGCGTGTAGAGGTTATTGGCGACGCCGGCAGCGCTCAAAGCTGCCACCGTCCCAAGCAGGGCGAGCGGCACCGCCAGCAGCACCGCCAATGGCAGGATCCAGCTTTCATATTGGCCGGCGAGCACGAAATAGACGAGAAGCATGGCAAGGGCGAAGATGAAATAGATCTGACCGCCGACAGCCTTTTCCTGATAGGACAGGGCAGTCCATTCGAAGCCAGATCCGGGCGACAGCGTGCGGTCGGCGATCTGTTCCATGACATCGAGCGCCTGTCCGGAACTGAAGCCTTTGGCGGCTCCGCCGACGATCGTGGCGGTCGGATAGAGGTTATAGAGGCTGATGAGGGATGGGCCTTGCATGCTGGTGACATCTATCACCGTGCCGAGCGGCACCATGGTGCCGTCGCCGGCCCTGACCTTCAGGTTGCGGATATCGTCGGGGCGAACACGAAAATCGGGAGATGCCTGCACATAGACCTGGAAGGTGCGCCCGAATTTGTTGAATTGCGTCACGTAGCTTGATCCCACGTAACCCGAAAGCGCTGAGAAGACTTGTCCGACGGTCACGCCGAGCGTCTCCGCCTTGATGCGATCGACGGTAACGGAGAGCTGTGGAACATCAGCCCGGAAGGATGTGCTCAGCCGCTGCAGCGCCGACTGCGCATTGCCGTTCTTGACGATGGTATCGGCCAGACCCTGCAGCAGTGGAAAGTCGAAATTGCCGTTCCGGATCTCGACTTGCATGGTGAAGCCATTGGCATTGCCGATGCCCTGGATCGGCGGGGGCACGACCACCAGCGTCTTTGCCGTCAATATATTCTGCAGGGCGCCGTTCAGATGTTCGTAGATCGACAGCAGGTCCTGTCCCTTTTCCTTGCCGCGGATACCCCAATCCTTGAGGATGACATAGGCGACGCCGGCATTCGGCAGGCTCGCGCTGTTGTCGAGAATGGAAATGCCGCTGATGGTCAGCACCTGGTCGACGCCGGGCGTCTGTTGCGCAATCTTGCCGACCTGTTCCATGACTGCATCGGTGCGCTCCTTCGAGGCGCCGTCGGGAAGCTGGGCGTTGATCAGCACGTAGCCTTGATCCTCGACCGGCAGGAAGGCGGTCGGCAGGCGCGTGAGCCCCCACACGGCAACGCCAATCAGCGCCAAGGCAACGAGGACGGCAATGCCGCTATGATGAACCATGCCGCTGATTAGCCTGGCATAGGCATGTTCTGCCCGATCGTAGACCCTGTTGAAGCCGCGGTAGAAAAAGTTGCGCCTCTCGGGCGGCACAGGCGGGCGCAGCCAGAGTGCGCATTGCGTCGGCTTGAGCGTCATTGCATTGATGGCGCTGATGAAAGCGGTCGCGGCAATGACGAGTGCGAATTGCTTGTAAAGCTGGCCCGTCAGACCGGGGAGGAAGGCGGCTGGAATGAACACCGCCATCAGGACGAGTGTGATGCCGATAACGGGGCCGAACAGCTCGTCCATCGCTTTTTCGGCGGCCAGTCTGCCCGGCATTCCTCCCTCGATATGGCGGGTGACACCCTCCACGATGACGATGGCGTCGTCGACGACGATGCCGATGACAAGAACAATGGCAAACAGCGTCGAGAGGTTGACGGTGAAGCCGAGCGCCGCCATTGCCGCAAAGGCGCCGATGATCGTCACCGGAACGGTTGTCGCCGGCACGAGCATTGCGCGCCAATCCTGAAGAAAGACGAGGATGACGACGAGCACTAGGATGCCGGCTTCCACCAGCGTTATGTAAACTTCGTCGATCGAGGCCGTCACGAACTTGGTCGTGTCGAACGGAACTTGATAGGTAAGGCCTGGCGGGAAGCTCTTCGAGAGCTCTGCCATCTTGGCGGCGACGCTTTTCGCGACGGCAATGGCGTTTGCTTCCGGTAATTGGAAAATGCCGATGCCGGCTGCAGGGTGCCCGTTCTGCATGAAGGACTGGCTGTAAGTCTGGGCGCCGAGCTCGACGCGACCGATGTCGCGAATGCGCGTGATGCGTCCGCCATTCTGCTGGTCGACCTTGACGATGATATTCTCATAATCGATGGCGTCGTTCAGGCGCCCGCTGACGTTGAGCGTATATTGGAAATCCTGGCCGGGCGGCACGGGCGGTATGCCCACCTGACCGGCCGTCACTTCCTGGCTCTGTTGTTGCACGACGTTGATGATGTCCTGCGGCGTCAGGCCGCGCGCTTGCAGGAGGTCCGGGTTCATCCAGATGCGCATGGCATATTGGCCGGCGCCAAACACCGAGACATTGCCGACGCCGGGCAGGCGGGCCAGCTCGTTCTGCAGGTTGATCACGGCGTAGTTGGACAGGAAAAGGCTGTCATACCGGCTGTCCGGCGAGGTGAGGCTGACGAATTCGAGAATGGACGTCGATTTCTTCTGTGTCGTGACGCCCTGTAGCTGAACGGCTTGCGGCAGCGAAGGCATGGCTATGGCGACACGGTTCTGCACGAGGACCTGCGCCTGGTCGGCGTTCGTGCCGATTGCGAAGGTCACTATCAGGGAATAGGTGCCGTCGCTGGCGCTCGTCGACTGCATGTACAGCATATTCTGCACGCCGTTGACCTGTTGTTCGATCGGCAGTGCCACCGTATCGATGAGGGTCTTCGCGCTCGCGCCGGGATAACGCGTTGTCACCTGTACCGTCGGCGGGACGACATTTGGATATTGCGCGACCGGCAATTGGAAGAGCGCGACCGCGCCGATGAGGACGAAGACAAGCGCCAGAACGTTCGCGAGCACCGGCCGCTCGATGAAGAAGCGCGAAATCATGCTGTCCTCCTCGGATATTGGCGTGAGAACGAAAGCGAGTTCATGGCGTGTCGGACTTGGCCGTATCAGACTTTGTTGCGTCAGATTGGGTTGTGTCGGCCTTCTGCGCATCGGGCTTGGGCACATCGATTGCGAGCGCGCCATTGTTCGACGTGCTTGCTGCTGCGACCGCGTCCAGTGCGACTTTCTCCGGTGCGACCTTGTTGCCGGGGATGGCCTGTTGAATGCCTTCCGTCACCACCCAATCACCGGCGTCAAGCCCGGATTCGATGACGCACAGAGGCCCTTCGCGCTGGCCGGTCTTCACCAGCTTCTGCTCGACGGCGTCATCTTTTCCGACGACCAGCACGTAGCTGCCCTGCTGGTTGGTGCCGATTGCATCGTCCCGCACCAGCAGCGCCTTGTCGTCGTGCCCGACGGGAACGCGCACACGTACGAAAAGACCCGGGAGAAGGGCGCGTTCCTTGTTGTCGACGATGCCTCTCACGGACAGAGTGCCGGTGGAGGAATCGACCTGCGGCGCGGCATAATCGAGGTGACCCTTGAAGGGATAACCGGTCTCACTCTGCAGGCCGATTTCAAAGGGAATGGTCGGAAGGTCGGTTTGCCTGAAGGTGTGACCTTCTTTTGCCATGGCCTGCTTGATCATCAGCACCTGCGGCTCGCTGACGTTGAAGTTCACGTAGAGCGGGTCGGTTTGGACGATGGTCGCGAGCTTGGTCGGGCCGGACACGCCGACGAGCGCGCCGACATCGACGAGATGGGCGGTTACGATGCCATCAAAGGGTGCCAGCACCTTCGTATATCCGAGATTGATCACCGCAAGATCGAGACTCGCCTGGGCATTGAGGATGGTTGCGTTTGCCTGATCAAGCGTCGCCTTGGCGCTGTCGAGGGCCGTCTGCGTCGTGACGCTCTGCTTGCTGAGATTGAGCTGCCGCTGGTATTCCTGATTGGCACCGACCTGCGAGGCCTGGGCAGAGGCAAGGGTTGCTTGCGCCTGATCGACCTGGGCTTGGTAGGTATTGCGCTGAAGGCCGAAGAGCTGGGTATCCTTTGTCACCGGCATGCCATCCCGATAGTCGATCGACTCGACGAAGCCCTGGACGCGCGCTTCGATATCGACGGAATTGATTGCCGCGGTATTGCCCGTCAGTTCGAAATATCGGGTGACGGTCTGCTGCAATGGAAGCGCTACGCGCACCTTCGGCGGCGGCGGGGCAACATATGTATTGTTACTGCCGTCGCATGCTTGAAGGGAAATCGTGCTGAGAAGCACGACGCAAAATTGTAGACCTTGAGAAAATCCTCCACGCATTCCTGACACCCCCCATACTTGCGAGTTCCAGTCTTCATGCGCACCTCGCCGGCGGCCAAAAGGCGCCGATGGATCAAGGTATGTGACACTATGAAGCGGCATTGCTGAAAATTGCAATAGCCCCTTGATCTGCAATTCGTATGAGCTTCACCGGTGAAGGCCGACGCTGATTATGCAGGCCGGCGGCTCTTTCGGAATGTCATCATGATAAGAAGCAGGACGACAATGATCCCGGCGGCAATCAGGACGTGGTGGTGAAGCGGCAGATGGCCGAACGTCTGCTCGATGCCCTGTCCGAAGAGATAGCCTATTCCAGTGAAGAGCGATGCCCACACCAAGGCTGCGACGGCGTTGATCATGACGAATTTTATCGCTGAAACGCCGGACATTCCGATGGCGATGGGACTGATCGCTCTCAAACCATAGATGAACCGGAAGGAAAAGATGAAGCCGGTGGGATGGCGCTCCAGAAGATGCGTGACGCGTGCGAATGCCGGTTTCGCGATGATTTTCTGGACGCGCGGATAGTGCCGGGCATAGCGGCCGATGAAGAAGAGCGTCTGGTCCGCGATAAAGGAACCGGCGCAGGCGGCCCCGGCAGCGTCCCAATAGGTCATGAGGTGGCGATGCGAAAACACACCGCCCAGGATCACCATGGTCTCCCCTTCGATGGCGGCTCCCAGGAAAATTGCCAGCAGGCCATATCTTGCGATCAGAAGCTCGATGGTCATGTGGGTGGCCCTGGACCAGGATGATGTCAACCTTACTGCTGAAAGATGAGCAGCACGTAAGACAGGAAAAGGACGAGGTGAACGGCACCCTGCATGACATGGGTCCGGCCGCTGGAGAAGGTGATGATGCTGACGGCAAGCGTCAGGATGAGCATAACGAGATCGCCGCCTTCAAGTCCCAATGTCACGGGATGCGCATAGAGATGACTGACGGCGAGCATGGCTGGGACGGTTATCCCGATCGTCGAGAGGACCGAACCCAGGAAGATATTGATCGAACGCTGCAAGTGGTTGGCGGCGGCGGCGCGCACGGCGCTGATGGCTTCCGGTGTGGCGACCAGCACGGCCATGACGACACCTCCGAAGGCGACAGGGGCGCGCAAGGTTTCAATCACGTAATCGATCGGCTTGGCGAGTTCTTCGACCAGGAAGACCACCGGCCCCATATAAGCGAACAGCATAACGGTATGATACCATATCGCCTTGCGGCCGGGACGGACGGCTCGTTTGACGGGTGCTTCGCCCTCCTCGGCAAAAAAATGGTGATGACGGCCCGCCTGAAGCATCAGGAATATGCTGTAGAGGCCGACTGACATGATTCCGAGCACCACCTGTCTCGGCGTGGAAGGATGCGGGCCTCCGGTGCCGTATAGAAAACTTGGCAAGATCAGGCTTAGCGTCGCCAGAGGCACGATAAGGCCGAGATAGGCGTTGGCGCCCTGCAGATTGTGGGACTGCTCCGGTCGGCGCCAGCCGCCGAACAGCAGCGATAATCCCACCATGCCGTTGAGGATGATCATGATCACCGCAAAAAGCGTATCGCGGGCAAGGGTAGGATTGTTCTCGCCGTGGATCATGACGGCGGAAATGGCCATCACTTCGATCGAAGTAATAGCGAGCGTCAGGATCAATGTGCCGTAAGGCTCCCCAAGTCGTTCCGCGAGGTGGTCGGCATGGCGGACAACCGAAAGCGCGGAACCAAGCACGGCGGCAAAAAGCCCGAAGAAAGTTATTGCGAGCCAAACCGGGTCCGACAATTGCCGAAACAGGTCATCTTCGGAGCTGATGATCACCAGGCAGGTCAGAATGCTGATCGCCAGAAACCATTCCTCGCGGAAAATACGGGTCAGCCCGCGCGGACGGAATGCCAGACTGTCCGTCATCGGAATGACGGCTCTGCGGAAAATTGTAGCTGCGAAGCGATAGTCGATGCCATCATGTCCCCCCAACCCACGTTGCCGGATGCCTACAAACAGCGTGAAGCGTATCGCCTGAGTTCAAAATTCTACACGTCTTTGCCGCTTTCTGCGAGATCGGCCATTGATCCGCCGATCAAGGCGCGTGCCGGCAACTGCATCGCGGTAGATCATGCCCCTTGATGTGGCGGTTGTCTTCTCCGCAAAAAGGGCGAAGAGCGGCGTGATGTCCCGCCCGTAGGACTCGAGGATTGCCACAGCTTTTTCATGCGCACCGTACCGCATTGGTCGGAACTGACCTCGTGCGGTTCGAATAGTCCTGATTTATTACCGCCGCTCCCTTCTCATATCTGAGGGAGCTTTCCCCCCTTGCCCCGCCTCATCCGATTGGCGGGGCTTTTTCATTGGGCGGCACACAATGCTTTCATCTACATGTCAGATGATAGTGTAATATCGCTCTATGCTGTCACATAGGCGATAAATTTAGGTAAATTTATTTAGCTATTGACGATATTTGATTATCGTTTAACTTCAATTCGTTGGATATTTGACGCCCGCCTGTCACCGCTTAGCAGGTGGGCGCTTTTTTGTTTTATGGGCGCGCGAAAGTATTATGATATTATCATGATA
Source organism: Rhizobium sp. SEMIA4064 (assembly GCF_003025035.1). Taxonomy (GTDB): domain Bacteria; phylum Pseudomonadota; class Alphaproteobacteria; order Rhizobiales; family Rhizobiaceae; genus Rhizobium; species Rhizobium paranaense. The sequence continues at coordinate 636,402 of NZ_PYJN01000019.1, read as the reverse complement.
ATTCTTGAAGCACCTCTCTATCCCCGCCAAAGTGGCGGGGTTTTCTTTGCCGATCGTTGCAATTCGGTCATGCCGGCAGATTCGATGACGACTGTTTTTGCCACCTCATTCAAAGTCCTGCTCGGCTTCCCTTAAGTTAAGCGCGTTCCTGCAAGAGAAAATCCAAGCATCAGTGCAACGCTTTCTCCGGGAAGATTTCCGTCATCGTTTGTCGTTGCCTAAATTACTAAAACGGACAATAACTATACCAAGGAAAAGATTTGATCCTGGGCAAGACTTGCGCAAGGGAGCCGCAGATGATCTTTCGCCAGCTCTTCGACAGTGTATCCGGCACCTACACTTACCTCATCGCCAGCCGGCGGGGCGGCGAGGCGCTCATCATCGATCCCGTGCTCGAGAAAGTCGATCGCTATCTGCAGCTCGTGCATGAGCTTGACCTCAAGCTGGTCAAGGCCGTGGATACGCATTTGCATGCCGACCATATCACCGGATTGGGTGCGCTGCGCGACCGCACCCATTGCATAACAGTGATGGGTGAGCAGACCCTTGCCGATGTCGTTTCCATGCGCGTGGCGGAAGGCGATCGGGTCTCTATCGAAGGTTTGAGCCTCGACGTGCTCTATACGCCGGGCCACACCGACGATTCCTATTCCTTCCTGATGGGCGGCCGTGTGTTCACGGGCGATACGCTCCTCATTCGCGGCACCGGCCGCACCGATTTCCAGAACGGCAATCCGCTTCAGCAGTACGATTCGATCTTCAACAAGCTTCTGAAATTGCCGGACGAGACGCTGGTCTATCCGGCCCATGACTATAAAGGCGATACCGTTTCAACCATCGGCGAGGAGAAGATGTTCAATCCACGCCTCAAGGTTCGGTCGGCCGACGAGTATGCCGACCTCATGAACAATCTGAAACTTCCCAACCCGAAGATGATGGATGTGGCTGTGCCGGCCAATGTGCATGTCGGCTTTCATCAGGATGAGATCGCGCGCAAAGGCTGGGCCGTCTCGGCGGCCGAGGCACTGGCGTTGCGCGGCCGTCCGGATATCGCGATCGTCGATCTGCGGGAGAGGGGCGAGCGCGAAAAGCACGGAACGATCCCAGGCTCGCTGCACGCACCCTATCCGGATTTGCTGGAAAACCTCAGCGACGGCGGCATGCTGCATGAGTTGGCAGCGGCCACTGGCAAGCGGATCGTGTTCTATTGCGCCTTCGGCGAGCGCTCGGCGATGGCCGTACAAGCGGCCCAGGACGCTGGCCTGACAACCGCCTGCCACATCGAGGGCGGCATCGCCGCCTGGAAAAAAGCGAATGGACCGGTGGCCACGCTGTAGGTGAGCACCATGGAGGTGCTTGCCGTTCAGACGACGGCTGGCCCTATTGCGGAACGGACTGCATCAATATTTCGCTACGCAGAATAGGCGCCTCGTCTCCGAAATAGGTCTTCAGCAATTTCGGAAAATCATCGGATTGATAGAATGCGGTGAGCGCCTGGTCGACGAGAAGGCGGAAAGCGGAATCGTCGCGCCGTAATGCGATGCCATAGGGTTCATGCGTGAACAGGCGGTTGCCGATCGCGAGGGCCGAAGGATTGCGCGCATGAGCGGCGAGGCTGATCAGAAGGATCCGGTCGGCGAAATAGGCGTCGATCCGATGGTCTTCGAGGGCTTTGAGCCCGTCCTGATGCGTCGCGAAATCGGCGACCCGGGTCTTCGGTACATCGGGACCGAGCGCTTCTCGTAGCGTCGCGCCGGTGGTCGTGTCGGAGCGGACGCCGATGGTGCTCGCTGAGGGGGATCGCGCGTCGACCGCACGAACGGGGCGCTTGTCGAGGAAGAGTATCTGCAAATATTCGGGCGAATCCTTGCGCAGCAGCGCGCTCGCACCAGTCAGGAAGATCGGCTGGGAGAAATCGACGCTTTCGCGCCTAGCGAGATTGATTGTAGTGGCGCCGCAGAGAAGGTCGATCTGGCCGTTTTTCACCGCGTTGAAGCCGTCGGCAAGTGTGGTTTCGACATATTCCCGCTTGGCGTCGGGAACATTGCGGCCGATTTCATCGGCGATCTTGCCGCAGAGATCGATGGCGTATCCCGTGGGGCTGCCGTCCTTTTTCTGGAAAGAGAACGGTGCCTCGTCGGCAATATAACCGATCCTCACGGCTCCCTTCTGAGCGATAAGGTCGAGCGCTTGCGCAGCGGCGGCTATGTATGCCGAGACGCAAAGGATGAGGCCTGCCAGAACCGGTCGTCTCATGCATTTCGCCAGCATGATCTTCATCTCCGAAAGAATGTGGGATCACAAGCGCTTAGGCGGAGATTATGGTCTGGGTGTCATTTGTCAACGATGGATTGTTTTTGAAAAGTTTCGCCGCAAGCGAGAGCGGATCTCCTAGCGTAGTTGGTGGCGATCCACCCATCGGGAAATGGCGGTGGCAATTGCCTGGGGTTGATCCTCTGGCGCGACATGGCGGGCCGGGCCGCAATTTTCGATATCCAGATTGGCGACGTTCGCTTGGCACCAGGCCGTCATCTTCTCCCCAATCAATAGGGTTTCTGCCGGGCCGTCGAAGGTTAGAAGCAGTTTCGGGACATCCGCGCTCGCCGCCAGCCAGGCGTCATAGGCTTCGATCCGGGTGACCACATCGGCGGGTTCGCCTTCGATCGGCATTGCGCGCGGCCATTCCAATAGCGGTCGCCGGCTTTCGCGGGTTGGGTAGGGGGCGCGATAGATAGCATGATCCTCGTCGCTCAATCCATTGAGGACGGTAGCCGGCAGCGCCTGCTCGATGAAGAAATTCTCGTCAAGAACCTTGGCCTCGCCGGTGGCCGGCGAGCGCAGCGCCTCATAACGCGGTCGCGCGTTCGGCAGGTTGTCCCAGGTCAGCGGTCGCATGATGGTTTCCATGAACGCGATGCCGCGCACCCGGTGGGGATTGCGGGCTGCCCAGTCGAAGGCCAACGCGCCACCCCAGTCGTGGCCAACCAGCACGACGCCGGTAAGTTCAAGTACGTCGAACCAGGCGTCGAGATAGCGGGCGTGATCGGCGAAGCGGTAGGGGATATCCGGTTTGCCCGAGCGGCCCATGCCAATGAGATCGGGCGCGAGACGGCGTGCGGGTGCCCCGATGTTCGGAGAGACATGTCGCCAGAGATGGGAGGAGGTGGGATTGCCGTGGAGAAAGACGAAGGGTGTTCCAGTCCCTGCATCCTCACAGAAGATCGTTGAATCCAGCACATTGATGGAGGGCATATGGGGTATCCTCTCTTCAGCGGAAATGGTAAGGTGCCTGTCTATCTATCATAATAGTCAGGAGCCTGTCTACATCATGGAAAAATGCGCTCCCTCTCATCCGCCCCTCGGCTTATTACTGCGCCTCATGCATCAGCATTGGACACAGGCTGTCGAAGCGGCGCTGGAAGAAGCCGGGTTCGGCGATATTCGTCCATCGCATGCCAACGTCTTTACCTTTGCCCGCCCAGAGGGCATTCAGGTCAGCGAACTCACCAAGCTCGCCCATGTGCGCAAGCAGACGATGACGCAGGCGGTCGAGGAACTCGAACGGTTGGGCTATGTCGAGCGCCGCCCAGACCCCAACGACCGACGCGGGCGGCTGGTGTTCCTCACCGAACGCGGTAAGGGCGTGCGGCCGATCGCCATGGCGACCGGTCGTCTGGTTGACGAACGCTGGGCGGAAATTGCCGGCTCGGAAGAGATCGAACAGATCAAGAATGCTTTACAAAGATTGCTCGGCAAGCTGCAGCGCGGCGACACCACGATCGGGCCTGGAGAACATGGGGAACAGGCCGGCTCCTAAGTCGGTCGTCCGCATCAAGTTCCCGCCTTCGGATGTTCCGTCCGACAACGCCGGGATCACGAAGAGTTTCGTTATCAATCTCCGAGGTTTGACCTATCTAGGTTGCAGCGTCGGGCCAACGGAACCTATGGAGTTCAGAAGAGCGATTTCATGAGACATATCGGTAGTATGGTGCAAAAGGCAGCCTTCGCTTTCGGCATTGGCTTCATTGCTTTGAGCGTGGCCATCGGCCCCTTCGGCACAACGCCGGCTTCCGCCCAGACCATCATCGACGATTGGCAGAAGGTGAAGCCGCCGGCGGCGCCGGAATTGAAGCCGGTGACAGTCGATCCCAAGACGACGGCGTTGCTGATCCTCGATTTTAACGGCGCGCAGAACCCGGCCAAGGGGCCGTGCAACAAGAACACCAAACCGCGTTGCCTCGCCTCCGTGCCGAAGGTCAAGACGCTGCTCGATGAGGCCCGTAGCAAGGACGTGCTCGTGGTCTATAGCCTCGCCGGTGCGGGCGAACCCCAGGACATCGCCACGGATCTTGCGCCGCTGGCAAGCGATCCGATCGTCAAGTCTGGTCCCGACAAGTTCATCGGCACCAATCTCCGCAACATACTCGCCGATAAGGGCATCAAGACCGTGATCGTCACCGGCACGGCGTCCGAAGGCGCAGTTCTTGATACGGCAACCGATGCGGCGCTGAACGGGATGAACATCATCCTTCCCGTCGACGGTATGTCGTCCACCGAGCTCTACGGCGAGCAATATGTCGCCTGGCACATGGTCAATGCGCCAGGCGTTTCACAGAAGACGACGCTGACCAAGATCGACATGATCAAGTTCTGACAGCCGCCTTCCTCTCTTGGGAAAAGGGAGCTGACATCAAGCCAGCGTCTCTTGGAAGTGATTCAACAGGCGCTTCCAGTGCCGTTCGGCGCCGGTCTTGTCATAGACGCCGTGGTCGGGAACGGTCCAGCCATGGGCCATGCCGACATAGTTCTCGATCAGATGGTCCACACCGCCTGTGCGGAGCGCTTCGGCGAGGCGAGCGGATTGCTCTGGCGGGAAGCTGTTGTCGACGCCGGCAACGCCGATATAGACGCGGCCCTTGATATCGGCGGCCAGGCGATGCGGGCTATCTGCCGCGTCGCTGGCAAGATTGCCGCCGTGGAAGGTAGCGGCGGCGGCGATGCGGTCGGAATAGGCGGCGGCTGCCGTCAGTGCGCGGGCGCCGCCCATGCAATAGCCGACGGTGCCGACCGGTCCGGTGGCGCCGGCTGCTGTCAGCGCGTCGAGGAAGGCGGCACTGTCGCGCTTGGTCATCTCCTGCGACGTGCCGCGCAGCATCGCCATGATCACTTCGCGGGAGGCCGGATCACCGAAGGCCGTACCGTCGAACGGGCCATAGGCGCCGAAGCGATAGAACAGATCGGGCAGCAGCACGATATAGCCGCCATCGGCCAGCCGCTGCGCCATGTCGTAGAGCGCTGGGCGCGGACCCATGGCATCCATATAGAAGATGATGCCGCGCTCGGCGGAGGCGCCGTTGTCGGGGCGGAAGATGGCGGCTTTCGCCACACCATCGGCGGCGTTGATTTCAATATCGTGTTTCATCATCAAATTCCTTGCGGTCTGGTTTGAATGTTCGTTTCCCCGAGGCGGCACTTTGGCAAATGGCCTGATGGCGCTCAATGGCCTTTTGCTTTCAAAGGGATGCGGCAGGCGGATCGACGATCAACATCTCTTGAGTTTCCGCCTTCGCTGTCGGTGGAATAGTATCCGAAGCGACGGCGTCGATACGCGGGGCCGATGGAGGATGCGTTCCCATGTCTTTTCGCCAGTTCGTTCCGAGCCTTGCGCTGGTCTTTTCTCTCGTCTCGACGCTCGCCCTTGCCGCGCCGCCGGAACAGGGGCACTCCGGCGGAGGAGGTGGTGGCGGCGTTCTCTCCTTGTTGCCATCGGATGCGGTTAGCGATCATGTGCTGAATGCCGATGGTAAAAGCATTCCCTATACGGCGACGGCGGGAACGCTGGATCTCTTCGGCCAGGATGGCGAACGCACGGCAGCAATCTTCTATACCGCCTATGTCGCCAAGAATCGGGATGCCGGCAGGCCGATCACCTTCGTCTTCAATGGCGGCCCGGGCGCCGCCTCGGCCTTTCTCAGTCTTGGATTGGTCGGACCGCGCATTCTCGATTTCGGCCCCAGCGGGCGCGACGGTGCCAATGCCAAACTGGTCGACAATCCCCATAGCTGGCTGAATTTCACCGACCTTGTCCTGATTGATCCGGTCGGCACCGGCTGGAGCCGAACGGTCAAGCAGGATGATGCCAATGAGTTCTACAATATGCGCGGAGATGCCGAGAGCCTTGCGAAGGCGATCGCGCTTTATATCGCCCACAACGGACGCGCCGCCTCGCCGAAATATATTCTCGGTGAAAGTTATGGCGGGCTGCGCGCGGCGAAAGTCGCCACCAGCCTGCGGCAGGATCAGGGCATCCTGATTTCCGGTATCGTCATGCTGTCGCCGCTGATTGAAGGGCGGCTCGTCTTCGGAGCGAACGACTTAGCGCTTGGCGCGGCGCTCGAACTGCCGTCGCTTGCGGCCGCCGAACTGGAGCGGAAAAATGCCTTCAGCGAGCAGGCGGTCGAAGACGCCCAGAAATTTGCTCTGCACGAATATCTTCCAACGCTCGCAGGTCCGCCCCCGACCGGCGATGCGGGGCGCACTTTTTACGATCACGTTGCCAAGCTGACCGGCATTCCCGAAGATATCGTGGCCAAGAACCAGGGCTTTCTCAGCGGGGTGTATCAGAAACATTCCGATGGTGACGGCGCCGATATCGTCAGCTCCTACGACGCTTCGTTCCTGGCGCCGGACCCTTATCCGGAATCGGAAGCCGGCCGCAGTGATGATCCCGTCCTCGACGGCTTCGTTCGGGCCTATGGCGGTGCCTTTTCGAGCTATGCGCGTGACGAACTCGGCTTTCATACCGACATGACCTACAATCTGCTGTCGAGTTCGGTGAACGAGCATTGGAACTGGGGCGGCCGTAACGGCGGTTCGCGCCTCCATGCAAGCGCGACGGATGACATCAAGGAGATGCTGACCCTCGTTCCGTCTTTCCGGCTGCTGGTGGCGCAGGGCTATAGCGACCTCATCACACCCTTCAGCGTCAACAAATATGTGCTCGATCATATGCCGCCGGCCTTTGCCGACCGCGTGGCGTTGAAGCTCTATCGCGGCGGGCACATGTTCTACACGCGGCCGACATCGCGCGAACAATTCACCGCAGACGCCAGAACATTCTTCACGGCGCCGCCTGTGACGATACCTCCGACGCAGTCCAACTAACTAATCGTGTTGTAGCTGAAACAGATGCTTGATGCGCGAGGTCAGCGTACCGATCGGTGCGCCGTTGACCAACATGTCGCTGCTGCTGAAGAGATGGCGTTCGGCTTCGATGCGCTTCGACATGATCGTCCCTAGCTCTTCGGCGATGGAAGGACGGTCGTGCAGCAGAGGCGATAGGCAATCCTCGCCGATCTCGTAGGTCACCACGAAGGTCAGCGCGCGGATCGTGCCGACTTCGCCGGACCCCATCAGCAGGCCGCCTTCGCCGAAATAGTCGCCGGGAGCGAGCCGCGTCAATTCGATCTGCCGCTGCGCCTCTCGGCGGGTGACGCTGACAACGCCCGAACGCACGATGGTCAGCGCGCGCAGCAGCGAATCCTGTTCGGCGATGACGGAATCCTTGTGATAGGTGCGGCGCTGCATACGCGACGCCAGATGCTCCTTCTCATCCTCGGTGAGCGAGGAGAACAGCGGAATATTGTTGAGCAGCCGCCACGGCGTCCCGGGATGCTGGGCGGCATTGGCCGCCTCGGCCTGAGATTCCGACGGCATGGTGATCGCGTCGGGTGGGCCCGCGAGCTTCAACCCGCCTGCTTTGGAATGACGATAGATGAGGTCGTTGATCTCATTCTTGGCGGCCGTCATCTGCGATATGTCACGGATGCGGAAATTGAGCTGCAATTCGACAGCCTGCCCGTCGATCGAATTGATCATCACGCTGGGCTCGGGCGTCTTCTGGATCGTGTTGCAACTGATCAGCACGTTGCGCATGACATCGGCGATGACCTTCGGCTGCGTGGTCGGCTGGAGGCGGACGGTGATGGTGACGCCGTGGCTTTCGTCCGGGCTTGAGAGATTGGTGATCCGGCTTTTGGCAAGGGCGCTGTTCGGGATGACGACGAGGTCGTTGGTGCCGCTCAGCAGATGCGTGGCCCGCCAGTTGGTCTCGACGACGCGGCCCTGGACGTCATTGTCGAGCACCACCCAATCGCCCACGGAATAGGGCCTGCCGAGATTGAGCGCGATGCCGGAGAAGACGTCGCTAAGGGTGCTCTGCAGCGCAAGACCGAGAATGATGGCGAAGACGCCCGAGGTCGCGATCAGCGTTCCCACCGGTACGCTGAAGACATCGGCGACCACGGAGAGTGCCGCGCCGAGATAGATCACGCCAACGACCAGATCCTGCAGCAGCCTTGCTTCGCGTGGCTTGCGCTCAAAGATCAGGAACAGGCGCACGAAGGCGACCAGCACCCAGGCGCCGTTGATCCACCAGACGATCTTGGCAAAGCCCGTGAAGACCCGCAACGTCACCGTGTCCTGCGGCTGCGGCGGGGTCGGCTCGTAGGGAATGATGCCATGATAGAGCAGAAGCGCGGTCAGGCTGATGAAAAATGCAATCTGTCCGATCAACCGTCCGGCGCGCCGGTGGCGGAGCAGGTAGCGGCTGATGAATGTGCCGATGACCACCAAGATGCAGAACTGGACGATCGGATCGGCGAGAAGCGCAATGGACATGAGGACTTGGCCGCGTTCAGTCTTTCGGGTGGCCGGTAAATTGGCATGAACTTGGCCGCAATACCATACGGCTAACTCCGGGCTTTCCTTAACGCATACGAAATCTCCTCGCGGGCAACGCCGATCAGGCGCTCCATGGCGCTGCGGGCCTCGTCCGGGCGGCGCATGCGGATGGCTTCCAATACGTCCTGATGCATGGCGATCGCCTGTTCATGCGACGGGCTGGCACGGTTGGTCAGGCGGAAGCTGGCGAGCAGTGCTGCGCGGATGGCGGTGGCGAATTGCAGATAGACCCAATTGCCGCTGGCGCGGATGATCGCGGTGTGAAATTCGAGATCGGCCCGGCTCCAGGCCTCGCTGTCGCGGGCATTGGCCTCCACCATCTCCTCGAAGGCTTTCGATATGCGGAATAGGTGGTGAGCATCGGCGTTGGCGGCGGCTTGGGCAGCGGCGGCGGGTTCCAGCAATTGACGGGCCTCGATCAGCGAGGCGTGAAAACGCTCGTCATTGCCGAGCCGCAGGGTGGCGTCGAGCACGAGCGGATCGAGATAGTTCCAGTTTTCCCGCGGCAGCACGGTGGTGCCGGCGCGGGTACGCGAGCGGATCATGCCGAGGGCCGCCAGATATTGCATGGCTTCGCGCAGGCTCGTGCGGCTGACACCGAATTGCTCGGTCAGCTCCGTCTCGTTCGGCAGCGTCGATCCTTCCGCCATTTCGCCAGAGATGATCTTGTCGATGAAGCGCTGCAGCAGCGCTTCGCGCACGCTGCGCTTGCCGCCCTCCGAAAGCCCGGGCATTGCCGCAGTCAATTTTCCCCTTGTTTTGCCGCCGCTCACGCCGCCTCTCCGGTTGTTCCCTACGCGATCACCAAGCACGGCGATCCCAACGCGGACTCTATATAAATACTACCTATGTTGACAATAAATATGATGAAAACTACCGTCCCTGCCGAGTTCACCCATGCACATGGAGGACAAGGGCTGGAGATGACGGTGGTGGAGCTCACGGGCAGCAGCTTGACCGCACGGCTTTCCACACGCGGCGGCATCGTGCTGGGCCTCTGGTGGGAGAGAAACGGCATGCGTCTGCCATTGCTGCGTGAAGCGCGATCCGATGACGCAGATGCGCTCTCCTCCGCTTGCTATCCGCTCGTTCCCTTCGGCAACAGGGTGATGGGCAATCGCTTCACTTTCCGCGGCAAGGACTATGTCCTCAAGCCCAATACGGACTGGGATTCTCACTATCTGCATGGCGAAGGCTGGCAATCCGAATGGGCTGTTCTCAGCCGAAGCGGCAGCGAGGTAGAATTCGGCTTTTCGCATGAAGGTGATGGCACGCCCTACGTCTATGAGGTGCGGCAACGCTTCGCCATTCGTGACGATCGCTTCGACATGCATCTTCACGTCAGAAATCTTGGAGCGGAGGCGCTTCCTTTCGGCCTGGGTTGGCATCCCTACTTCCCAATGACACCTGCCACGACCCTCAAGGCGCCGGCGCGGCGGTTCTGGACGGAAGTGGAGGGCTGGTTGCCGGGAGAGGCGGCGGATATTCCCGGCGACCTCGATTTCGCAACAGCGCGCGGATTGCCGCATCGCTGGGTCAATAACGGTTTCGAAGGATGGAACGGTGTCGCGGAGATCGCCTGGCCCGAGCATGATGCGCGGCTGCATCTGACGGCGGACCGGCGGCTCAAGCACTATTTCATTTTCATTTCGGATGCCGGCTTCGATCCGGGTTTCCAGCGCGACTATTTCTGTTTCGAACCGATGTCGCATCTCGCAAACGGCCAGAACCTGCCGGACCTCGGCGATCTCACCGTGCTGGAGCCGGGCGAGGCGATGACGGCTGGCCTGCAATTGCGCCCGGAAACGATCGCCTAGCGGTTTTCAGTTCAAGAAAGGGACCCCCATGAGCAACCGCCTTTCGGGCAAGCGTATCCTGATCACCGGCGCGGCGCAGGGTATCGGCCTTGCGATTGCCAAGGCCTGTGCTGCGGAAGGTGCGGCCCTATTCCTGATCGATATGGACGACGCATTGTTGACGCGCGAGGCGGAAGCGTTGAAGGCGGCGGGTGCTGTGCTCGGCTATGCGGCGGCTGACATAACTGACGCCGCAAAGATCGAGGCTGTGGTGGCGCAGGCGGGCAGGGAGATTGGTCAACTCAATGCACTGATCAACAATGCCGGCGTGAATGTTTTCTCCGAACCGCTGGCGACGACCGATGAGGAGTGGCAGCGCTGTTTCGACATCAATCTCAAGGGGGCTTGGAATTGCTGCAAGGCAGTGCTGCCCGGCATCATTGCAGGGGGCGGTGGTGCGATCCTCAACATTGCCTCCACGCATGCTTTCACCATCATCCCGCAAACCTTTCCCTATCCGCTTGCCAAGCATGCCCTGCTCGGCATGACAAAATCGCTGGGGCTCGAATATGCGGCTAGGGGTGTCAGGGTGAACGCGCTGGCGCCGGGCTATGTCGCGACGCAGAAGGTCATCGACTATTGGAACAGCTTTCCCGACCCTGAAGCCGCCAGGGCGGAAACGATGCGGCTGCATCCGGGCGGACGCATCGCGACACCGGAGGAGATCGCGCTCGCCGCCGTTTTCATGATTTCCGACGAATGCCCCTTCATGAATGCCACCTGCCTGACCGTCGATGGCGGTTTAAGCGTGCAGCAGCATCCTTGATTTCGAAACGCTGCAGTGCATAAGGTCGCAGCCGCTTTATCTCCCCGGATAAGGCTTGATATTTAGATGACGGTTATCATCTTACATCTGTCATTTCATCTTGCTATCTGCTTCTGAGGGGCGCAACTCCCGGCGCCCTGGCATCATCAAGGAATACCCATGACACAGTCTTTTGTGATTAGCGGCGATCTGCTGATCGGCGCGGATTCGACCGGCGACAACAAATCCGTGCGCGCCATCAACCCGGCGACCGGCGCGAATCTGGAACCAGCCTTCGCAATCGCTAGCGAGGCGGAGGTCGCCCGCGCCTGCGAGCTGGCGGGCAAGGCGTTCGATATCTATCGCGCCACCAGCCCCGAGGCACGCGCGACGTTCCTGGAGACGATCGCGACCAATATCATGGAGATCGGCGATGCGCTGATCGAGCGCGCCACCGAAGAAACCGGCCTGCCGGTCGCTCGCCTTCAGGGCGAGCGCGCCCGTACCGTCGGTCAGCTCCGGCTGTTCGCGCAGGTGGTTCGTTCGGGCGAATGGCTCGACCTGCGTGTCGATCCGGCGTTGCCGGAGCGTAAGCCGCTGCCGCGTTCGGACCTGCGCCTGCGCCAGATCCCGCTCGGCCCTGTCGCCGTCTTCGGCGCCAGCAACTTCCCGCTCGCCTTCTCGGTTGCCGGTGGTGATACCGCTTCGGCGCTGGCCGCTGGCTGCCCTGTTGTCGTCAAGGGCCATCTTGCTCATCCGGGCACTGGCGAACTGGTCGGCCGCGCCATCCGCGCCGCCGTCGTTGCCTGCGGCCTGCCGGAAGGCACCTTCTCGCTCCTGACCGGCGCCAATGAGACCGGTGCCGCGCTGGTGCGCAATCCGCATATCAAGGCGGTTGGCTTCACCGGCTCGCGCGCTGGCGGTGTGGCGCTTGGTGCAATCGCCGCAGCCCGGCCGGAGCCTATCCCGGTCTATGCGGAAATGAGCAGCGTCAACCCTGTCTTCCTGTTCCCGGCAGCGCTTGCGGCTCGCGCGGAAGCGATCGGCACGGGCTTCATCGACTCCCTGACGCTCGGCGCGGGCCAGTTCTGCACCAATCCGGGCCTGCTTTTTGCGATCGAAAGCCCCGATCTCGACCGTTTTGTGCAGGCTGCCAGCGATGCCCTTACCGGCCGCGCGCCGGCACCGATGCTGACGCCGGGCATTCACGCTGCCTTCGACAAGGGCGTTGCCGCACTGGCAGAGCATGACGCGGTCAAGACCGTGGCTCACGGCGCACCGGCCGAAGGCGTCAATCGCAGCCCCGGCATTTTCTTCGAGACGGATGTCGAGCCTTTCTTGGCTGATGAGCGCCTGGGCCACGAAGTTTTCGGCGCGGCAAGCCTTCTGGTGCGGTGCAAGGACATCGAACAGATGATCGCGGTCGCGGAAAAGCTCGAGGGTCAGCTCACTGCGACGCTGCAGATCGAAGCGGATGACCATGCCGTTGCCGCCAAGCTGCTGCCGGTGCTGGAGCGCAAAGTCGGCCGCATTCTCGCCAATGGCTGGCCAACCGGCGTCGAAGTCAGCCATGCCATGGTGCATGGCGGCCCGTTCCCTGCGACATCGGACAGCCGCACGACCTCGGTCGGCACGCTCGCTATCCGCCGCTTCCTGCGCCCGGTATCCTACCAGGACCTGCCGGAGGGGCTGTTGCCGGTCGAGCTTCGCGATGACGGCGTCAAGTCGCTGCCGCATCTGCTGGATGGCGTGCGCGGCGGCAACTGAGGGCGCCATCTCGACCTACCCTCGCCCCATCGGGAGTCCGAAGGACGGTTGAGACCCATGGCTCAACCCCGTTATGGGTAGCGCGGGGTGAGCGGGCGTTAAAGGCAATCTGACAGATAATGGTGCGGCGCTTTTGCGCCGCGCCCTCATCCGCCATCCTGAGTCTGTCGAAGGACGGGCATCTTCTCCCCGAGGGGAGAAGGAGGCTCTCAAACAACCGTAATCGGTGCCATATCGAAAGTGGCCGATATCTGCGATTCCCGCCATCGCCCCGGCGTGAGGCCGACGGAATGCGAAAAGACGCGGGTCAGGTGGCTTTGATCCGAAAAACCGCACATCAGCGCGATTTCGGCAAGCGGCATTCCTGCCCGCATCAGCTCCTTGGCGCGATCGACGCGGCGTTGCATCACCCAGCGATGCGGCGGGATACCGGTGCTGCGCGCGAAGGCGCGGGCGAAATGGCTGGTGGAGAGGCCGCAGTCGCTGGCAAGCTGCGCCAGGGACACATCCTGATCCAATCGGGCATTGATCGTGTCGCGGGCGCGGCGCAACTGCCAAGGCGTCAGGCCGCCGACCACGGTGGATCGCGTCATCTGCATGCGGCCGTAGCGCTGGGCGATATGGGCATTGAAGGCCTTGCCGACATGATCGATGAACAATGCGCTGACGCGATCCGGTTGTTCGAGGGCCGGGGTCAGGCAGGAAAACAGGTTTTCGATGACGGTGTCGCCGCTGGCGATGCCGGGCGCGAGGGGAAGTTCGATGATACGCTCAGTGCCAAGCGTGTCGGCGATCTGGTCGAAGGTCCGGCGCGACAGATAGATATTGGTCGTTTCCTCGCGGCGCATCTTGCCCGGCGGGTCGAGGATGAGGCTGGCAAGCCCTATCGTGCCTTGCGGAAAGGGAATGACGGGAACGAAGTATTCGCCGAGCTTTATCCGGTCCAGCGCCGGCTCCTGACGCTGCAGGCCAAGCACGAAACCGGCTTCACCGGCACGGCCCCCAGCCGTCTCGGGACAGTCCAGGGCAATTCCGTTTTTGCATAGGACAGCTTCCAGCGCAGACGCTGGCGTGCTCAGCCTGAAATAGTCTTCCGACCCCGCACCATGATGCATTGTTGCTACGCCCCAGCCTCACAACAACCGGCCCCTTCTCAGACCGATGCCAGTGACGATTACCAATTTTCGGACCACTATCCTAGATAGAGTGGCGCGAAAGCAGCAAATTGAGTCCAGGTGTGATATAAATGTCCTATCGCTAATATGTCATCCGCGTCAGCAGTCTCACTGCCGCAATCGATGGGGATATCCTCGCTCTGAGGCAGGATAGACGTCATCGGATGGGTGGCACAAACAGCTCGATTTCTTCGTCAAATCCCTTGAGCGGTCGGCTGCCGATCGAGATGCTCGGTTGATAGCCGAGCTTCTTGGCAAAATCCTCTGACATCAGCAGCGGCTCGCCGCTATCGCTGCACACGCCCTGTATCCGGCTGACGAGATTGACGTCGGGGCCGATGACGGTGAAATCCAGGCGGCGGCCTGAGCCGATATTGCCGTAGCTGACTTCGCCATAGTGCAGGGCGATGCCGGCCTGCAGGCGGGCATCGGGGAAATGCAGCGTTTCGAGGCGGGCGAGGATGGTATTGGCGGCGGCGAGCGCGGCATCGCTGGAGCGGGTTGCATCGTAGCCGGGGAAAACCGCGAGAACGGCATCGCCCATGAATTTCAGGACTTCGCCGCCTTCGCGGGCGATTGCCGGCACGACAGCGTCGAAATAGACGTTCAGCAGCTCCAGCACCCGCTCGCCGGGCAGGCGGTTGGAAAGTTCGGTAAAGCCGCGGAGGTCGCAGAGCATGAGCGCGGCCTCCATGGTCTCGATCTCGCCCTTGCGGATATGGCCGGCGAGGATGCGCTGCGCCGTCATCGGACCGATGTAGATATCGAGCAGGCTGAGCTCGACCTGGCGCAGCGTCCGCAGTTCGCAGGCATTGCGCAGCGACGGCATGATGCGCTCGATCAGTTGCCGTTCCGATGCCGTGAAGCCGCCGGGACGTTTGGTGGCGAAAGAGGCAGCACTGACGGGACCGTCGGCATTGCAGAGCGGCACGATCATCAGTTCCACCAGACCACGGCCGGCAAATGTGTCGAGCTGTTCCCACCGGTCGCCATCGTCGCCCCGGCCAGCAATGACGATGTCGCGGGTGTTCATGGCCTTCCATAATGCGCTGTGCAGGAACGTCTCGGTAATGGCCCCATGCTCGCGGTCGCGGATCTGTACAGGCTCGTTCGGTGACCAGGCGATGGAGCGGCCGAGGATTTCCGGATGTAGGGTCATGAGATGCAAGCTCAGCCGGTCGAGGGGAAGGCCGAGGCTCCTTAGGCGACGACCGAGGCCGAAGGTCAGGCCGGCCTCATCCAGCGCGTGGGCCTCGTCGCCCGAGAGCCATTCGATGAGGGCGAGGATGGCGGCCGGGCTGATGGCGCCCCGCTCGGAGACAGGATTTTCGATATCGAGAAGATCAGACAATGAAGCTGCTGCCTGGCGGGTTTTGACGGTGGTCATGATCGTATCTCCTTGGGGGCGGGGGCGCGGCGCTTAGTGAGCGCCGCCGCCTTCGATATGGCCGGGTTTCTTGAGTAACAGGCTGGCGATAAGCGCGGCGACCAGCGCGATGCCGAGTAAGTAGAAGGTGTCGCTGTAGGCCATGATATTGGCCTGTTCCCGCAGGCGCAGCGCGACGGCGACGATGGCCTTGTGCTGGGCGGTCGCAACGTCCGAGACGCCCTGGTTCATGAAATAGGCAGTCAGTCGTGCGATGCGGGCGCGGGTGGCTTCGTCGAAGACCGTGACCGAGTCCGTCAGAATGTTCGAATGGAACTGTTCACGCTTCTGGGCGAAGGTCTGCAGCATGGCGATGCCGACCGCGCCGCCGAGATTGCGCATCATGTTGAAGAGCGACGAGGCGGAACCGGCATTTTCTTTTTCAATGCCCGAAGTAGCGATGGCCGACAGCGGGGTAAAGACGAGAGCTTGGCCGATGGCGCGGACGATGTTCGGCCAGAACAGTTGGTCACTGGCATAGTCGGCGGTCATGTAGATGTTCATGAAGTTCGAGGTAGCGAAGAGGGCGAAGCCGACGACGATCATGATGCGCAGGTCGATACGCTTCATGAGGCGCGGAACCAGCGGGATCAACAGGAGCTGCGGGATGCCGGTCCAGGCGAGCACCATGCCGATCTGCTCGGAATTATAGCCCTGAATGCGGGTCAGGTAGATCGGCAGGATGAAGACTGAGCCATAGAGCGCGATGCCGAGCAGGAAGTTGGCGACGATGCCGAAGCCGAAGTTGCGGCGCAACAGCAGGCGCAGGTTCAAGAGCGGATGGGAGGCGCGCAGCTCGATGATCAGGAAGAGGGTCAGCGAGACGGCGGCGATGACCGACAGGCGGACGATGAAGGGCGAGCCGAACCAATCGTC
Organism: Rhizobium sp. SEMIA4064; assembly: GCF_003025035.1. GTDB lineage: Bacteria > Pseudomonadota > Alphaproteobacteria > Rhizobiales > Rhizobiaceae > Rhizobium > Rhizobium paranaense. The sequence continues at coordinate 619,815 of NZ_PYJN01000019.1, read as the reverse complement.
CTTGTTGCCTTCTTCCAAGACGGTCTGCAGCGCGGCGAGGCCGATCGCCATGGTGACGATGCCGGGCCAGTCGCCCTTGGCGAGTAGGCCAAGGTTCATCGGCGCGCGGTCGAGCGAAGCCCAGAGCATGCCGACCATGATCGCGCCGGGAACCAGGTTGACGTAGAAGATATATTCCCAACCCCAGTTCTCGGTGAGATAGCCACCGATCGTCGGGCCGATGGCCGGCGCGAAGGTGGCCGACAGCGCAAAGAGGGCAAGGCCGATGGGCTGCTTGGCCTTGGGCAGCAGCGTGATGATGATGGTAAAGGCCATCGGGATCAGCACGCCGCCGGAAAAGCCCTGAATGGCGCGCAGGATGATCATCTGCTGGAGGTTGGCGGCGAAGGCGCAGGCGACCGAGAAGATGAGGAAGAGGATGGCGTTGACCAGGAGATAGGTGCGCACCGAGAACACGCGGACGAGCCAGCCGGTCAGAGGAATGACGACGATCTCGGCGATCAGGTAGGAGGTCGAAATCCAGCCGCCGTCATCCGTGCCGGCGCCGATCGCGCCCTGTATGTCGGCGAGCGAGGCGTTGACGATCTGGATATTCAGGACCGCCATGAAGGCGCCGAGGGTGGAGCCGATGACGGCGGTCCACATCTTCAATGGGCTCATGGTTGCCGCGCCACCGGCGAAGGGCACGGGTTTTGCGGAGGAATTGCTATTTGTGGCGATCTGAAGCGTAGCCATGACGTTTCTCCTCTGGCTCTCTGGGAGAGACAGTCTCACGGGGAGGTCCAAGTGATAATCGAGGAAGGAAGGGAAGGATCATCCAGTCTGGCTGGATAATCCCTCGTCTCAGTGTCCGCCTTGAACTGCGGCCTTGGTGTCGATCTCGGGTTCGACCGACATGCCGGAGCGGAGCAGGCCGGCAAGGCTTGCATCGTCGAGCGTGATCTTCACCGGGATGCGCTGGACGATCTTGGTGAAGTTGCCGGTGGCGTTGTCCGGAGGCAGCAGAGAGAATTCCAGGCCGCTTGCCGGCGATACACTGTCCACACGGCCTTTGATGGCGGCATCAGGGAAGCTGTCGACCTTGATTTCGACCGGCTGGCCGGGGCGGACATAGGTCAACTGCGTTTCCTTGAAGTTGGCGACGACATAGACCGCGTTGAGCGGAACGACGGCCATCAACTGCGTACCTGCCGTGACGAACTGGCCGATCCGCAGCGTGCGGGCGCCGACTGTGCCGCCTACGGGGGCGACGATTTCGGTATAGGAAAGATTGAGCTCGGCCTGATGGGCGGCGGCGGCGCTGCGGTCGCGCTGGGCAACGGCCTGGTCATGCTGGGTTTGAAGGACCGCGATCTTCTTCTGTTCGGCAACGAGAGCGGCTTGATCGCGCTGGAGATTGGCTGCGGCTTGATCACGGGCAGACTGGCTCTGCTCGGCGCGCTGCGTTGTGCCCGCGCCGTTGCGGATAAGGTTCTGCGAGCGTTGGGCATCGGCCTCGGCGAAGGTCAATGACGCCTGCGAGGCGACGATGGTGGCCTTGGCCTGGTCGATGACGGATTGCTGCAGGGCGATCTGCGCATCGAGATTGGTAACGGCCGCCCCGGCTGCCTTGACGTCGGCCTGGGCCTGGGTCAGCGCTGAGCGATAGTCGCGGTCGTCGACATGGGCGAGCACCTGGCCGGCCTTGACGTGATCGTTGTCGTTGACCAGCACCTCGGCGATGTAGCCGGAAATCTTCGGAGCAATGGTGGTGTAGTCAGCCTTCACATAGGCATCGTCGGTCGATTCGATGAAGCGGCCGGTCGTCCAGTAATGATAGCCATAGTTGCCGGCGAAGGCGGCGCCGGCCAGCAATGCGACGGCAATGATGGAGCGCTTGACGATTTTGCTGCCCGACTTGTTCTTCGGGGTTTCGGCGGCGGGGGTTCCAGTAACCGGAGCCTCGGCGACGGCGGGGGTTTTGACATCTGCTTCCAGAACGAACTGTTCCTTGCGCGGCAACTCAACCATTGTCTCTCTCCATGGTCTCGACCTCTGGGCGGAGGCCGGTGTTTCGTTGCCTGGAGAATGCTCCCTGACGCGTCGCGTGATAATGTGCTTAAATCGGGAAGGATCATCAACTCAGAGCGGATAATCGAGGGTCAATATGGACAGGCTGACGAGCCTCCAGGTGTTTGGGCGCGTGGTGGAATGCGGCGGGTTTTCGGCAGCGGCCCGGCGTCTCAACATGTCGGTCACCATGGTCGGCAACCATATACAATCATTGGAGGATCGCCTCGGCGTGCGACTGCTGAACCGCACCACGCGCAAGGTCAGCCTCACCGAAACCGGCAAGCTCTATTACGAGCGTTCCAGCCAGATTCTCGCCGATCTGGAGGAAGCCGACAGCGCCGCGGGCGCTGCGACCTCGACGCCGCGCGGCACACTGAAATTCTACACCAGCACGCATATCACCCGCTTCCTGTCGCCCGTCATCAGCGAGTATCTGAGCCTCTATCCTTCCGTGACGGTCGATTTGAGCATCGGCGAACGGATGATCGACCTGATCGAAGAAGGCTATGATCTCGCCATCCGCACGACGATGCCGCCCGATTCCAGCTTGGTAGCACGGCGATTGACGCCCTGGCGGCATGTACTCGTCTGCTCGCCGGACTATCTCCGGACGCATCCCGCCGTGACGGAGCCTGCCGATCTCGCGAGCCACAATTGCCTGCGTTACTCCTATTACCCCTATGGCGACGACTGGCGTTTTTTCACCGAGACCGAGAAACAGATTGATGTGAAGGTCGGCGGCAATATCGTCACGACGAGTGCCGAGACCTTGCGCTATATGGCGCAGAACGGGCAGGGTGTCTTCCTGGCGCCCAGCTTTCTCATCATGGACGATCTGGCCTCCGGCGCGTTGGTGCGGATGCTGCCGGACTACAAGCCGGCGGAATTCTCGATCAACGCCATCTATCCCAACCGCACCTATCTGCCGACGAAAACCCGGATCTTCATCGATCTCGTCGCGGAGCGTTTTGCGGAACATCGGAAATGGATGAGCTGAGAGGGACAAAAATCCTTCAAATAACTGTCACGGACCTCGGATAAATAGCCGGCCACTCCAGTAGCTCGATATTATCTCGTTGCTGCCGGACCTGAAGCCGGAGGTGCATGAGATCATGTCGACGCTCCAGCAGGTCGCCTTTCGTGCCGGCTGCTCGGTTGCGACGGCCAGCCGGGTGCTGAATCGCAACGGCCCGGTCAGCGACGAAATGGTGCGCCGCGTGCGTCGCGCCGCAGCCGAGATCGGCTATCGGGCGGGCAGCCGCAGCGGTAACGGCCGGCCGGCCATTGGCGTGCTCATTCCCAGCATCACCAATCCTGTTTTTGCGGCATCGCTTTCGAGCATCCAGAACAGGGCGTTGCATGCCGGGCATAGCGTACTGATCGCACAATCGAATTATGATCCGGCCCAAGAGGCCGATGCCGTCGCCTCGCTTCTCCAGCAGCAGCCGACCGGACTGATCCTCACGCTCTGCGATCCCGAACGCAGCCTGGTTTTGCCGTCTGCCCTGCCGCCGACCGTATTGCTCGGCAATCTGCCGACCGCTCGCTTCACCGCAGCCGTCGCGACCGACAATTTCGGTGCGGGCCGGGATTTGACGGGTCATCTCCTGCACAAGGGGCATCGCCGCATCCTGTTCATCTCCGGCCATTTTGCGGCATCGGATCGGGCGAAACTGCGCTATCTCGGCTATGTCAAAGCGATGGAAGCGGCGGGACAGCAGCCTCTCGATGCCCTTGAGATTTCCTTCGTGAGCAGCCTGGAACAGCTCGATCTTTCGGATGCGGTTTCGAGGCTAAGCCCGACGGCGATCATTGCTTCCAACGATCTTCTCGCGCTCGGTGTCATGGGTGCGCTTCGGCGCCAGGGGCTATCGATCCCGCGCGATATTTCCGTCGCGGGCTTCGACGGGCTTTCCCTCGGCCTGTTGGCGGAAGTTTCGTTGACGACGGTGGAAATACCGGACGGGACTATCGGGGCCGCGGCTGCCTCGCTGCTGCTCGACATGGCGGAAAATGCCGCCCCGCCGCGTCATCTGACCGTGCCCTATCGGCTGCGCTCGGGTGGAACAGTACGCAATCTCACCATTCCGTGTTGATGCATCGCCGCAATTGAAAACGCCGCCTCTCCGAGGAGAAGCGGCGCGGATTTTGCGATCAGATATCAGCTACGCGGCAACATGCCTTCGACATCGGAAGCAGCGTCATCAAGTGCTTCCTTCGGCTTGGCCGAGCCGTCGACGATGCGCGATAGGTTGTCGACGATGGTCTGCGTGACCTTGACTCCGTTGGCGCCCGGGAAGGCGTACCAGGGGATCATGACCGACATCTGGCTGAGGCCTGCCTGGAACAGTGGGTTCTTCTTGTAGAAGTCGCCGAGATATTCAGGAGATTTGGCGGCGAGTTCGTTGTTCGGAACATAGCCGGTGCCGGGAACGACGACCGAGGCGCCATAGGGGCCGGCGGCGAACTTGGCGAACTTCCAGGCAGCTTCTTCCTTGACCGGGTCATGGGTCAGGATGACGACGGCGTTGCCGCCGGTCGGCAGGCGGCCGTTGACCGGGTCGATCAGCGGGATCTTGGCGGTGCGCAGGTCGAACTTGGCGCCGACATTCTTGATGGTGTTGACGAGTGCACCGGTGGTCTGGAATTCGAAGCCGACCTTGCCGGCAGCGAAGGCTTGCTCGCCGGCAGGCTTGGTGAAGACCGGCATGCCGCCTTCCTTGACGAAGCGCTCGATCAGATCGACGGCCTTCTGTCCCTCAGGACCGTTGAAGGCAACTTTCGTCTCGTCGTCGCTCAGCATCTTGCCGCCGGCGCCGAAGAGGAGAGCGGAGAACATCCAGTCGTCGCCCTGCCAGCGGAAGTCCATGCCGTCGACGCCGTTGCCGAGCGCCTTGATTTTGCCGGCGAGCGCGATGACTTCATCCCAGGTCTTCGGCGGGTTGTCCGGATTGCCACCGGCAGCCTTCACCAGGTCGGCATTGTAATACATGATCGGGTTCGACGTCGCGAAGGCGAGGCCGACCTGCTTGCCCTTGACCTGGGCGAGCTTCAGGATCGTGTCCGAGAAGCCCTGGTCGGCCATGTTGCCCTCTTTTTTGACGAGGGGGCCGAGATCGACGGCGACATTGCGCTCGTCCATCATGCGCAGGCGGTTGAGGCCGATGAAGGTGACATCGGGCATTTCGCTCGTGCCGGCCTGGCGCAGGATGGTCTGGATGCCTTCCTCATAGGTGGCCGAAGGAGCGGCGAACTGGATCTTGATGTCGGGGTTTTCTTCCATGAACTTCTTCGAGATCGTGTCCATCACGTTCTTGAAGAAGCCGGGCATGGGATAGTGAACAGTCAGGGTCGTTTCGGCGTAGGCCGGGACCGTCACGACCATCGAAATGGCCGCGGCGGCGAGAATCTGGGTGATATGCTTCATCGCTCGTTCTCCTGTCGAGCATGATGCCGAAAAATGCATGCGGTTTTCGGACGACATCATGCTCTACTTCTTTGATTCTAGAGCGGATTCAGATTTTAGATCGATACGATCTAAAATCATCCGCTCTAGGGAACCAGTCAGCCTTTGAGACCGGTCATGGTGATGCCCTCGACGAAACGCTTCTGTGCGAGAAGGAACGCCGCGACGAGGGGAAGGGTGATGATCAGGGTTGCCGCCATGAGGGCGCCGTAGTCGTCGCCGGCTTCGGCGGCGCGGAAATACATGAGGCCCAGCGGCGGGGTGGCGTAGTCCTGCTTGCTGATGACAATCAGCGGCCAGTAGAGGTCGTTCCAATGCGCGACGACCGAGAAGATCGCGAAGGCCGTAACTGCGGGCCAGGCATTCGGCACGATCACACGAGCGACGATGCCGAGTTCCGACATGCCGTCGAGGCGGGCAGCGTGGATCAGATCGTCGGGCATGGCGCGGAAGAACTGCAGGAACATGAAGATCGCGAAGACCGAGATCGAGAAGGGCGCGACGAGGGCCGTATAGCTGTTCAGCAGCGATAGGCTGTTGAAGCCGACATAGAGCGGCAGAGCCGTTGCATGGATCGGAATCAGCAGACCGAGCATGACCAGCACCATCATCATGCGTGCGGCTGGAAATTTCAGCTTCGCCATAGCGTAGGCGCAAGGGATGGCGATCAGCACTTGGAAGAAGAAGATCAGGCCGCAGACGAGGACGCCGTTGAGCAGCAGCGTGCCCATCGGCACCTTGCTCAACGCATGGGTGATGTTCTCGATGTAGAAGAAATGCGTCGGGATCAGCTTCAGGGCGGAGGTGAAGATATCGTCCTGCGCCTTGCCGGCGGTCGAGATCATAAAGATGTAGGGCGCCAGGAAGACGAGCGAGCCCAAGATCAGCGCTGAGAGGCGCAGGATGCGGCCGGGAGTGAAGCCTGTCGAGGTCATGTGTAATGCACCTGCCGGTCTTGAACGCGATATTGCAGGAAGGTCAGCACCACTAGGATGGCGAGAAACACGGTCGTCATCGCCGAGGCGTAGCCGACCCGGAGATAGACGAAGCCTTCCTGGTAGATGGTGAAGAGCAGCACTTCCGAGGCATGGTTCGGGCCGCCGTCGGTCAGCGTCTTGACGGTATCGAAGACCTTGACGGCGTTGATGATGCTGATCGTGGTGACGAAGAGCGTCGTCGGTCCGAGCATCGGCCAGGTGACCAGCCAGAAGCGGTCGAGCGCCGATTTCGCACCATCCACTTCGGCGGCGGCGTAGAGTTCGCGCGGGATGGCGGTGAGGCCGGCGAGGAACAGCACCATGTTGAAGCCGACCGACTGCCAGACGCCGATGATCGACAGGCTGTAGAGCGCGGTCGCCGAGGAGCCGAGCCAGTTCGGGCCGCGTACACCAATCTCGGCCAGAAGCGCGTTGATCGGGCCGATGGTCGGATGGAAGAGATATTGCCAGACGGTCGCCATGGCGACGATCAACGAGGCGACGGGCAGGAAGTAGGCCGTGCGGAAGAAGCTGCGGCCGATGCCTTCACTCTCGATCAGCAGCGCCACGCCGAGGCCGAGTACGATCGAGACGGGCGCGACGATGGCGGTATAGACCGTCGTGTTCCACAGGGATTTCTGGAACGTCCGGTCCCGAAGCAGGTGTGCGAAATTCTCGAAGGCGACGAAGCGGAAGCTTTTGTCGCCGAGCTGGAAATCGGTGAAGCCGAGGAAGACGACGGCGACGATCGGCAGCAAAATGAAAATCACGATCAGGACGATGGCGGGCAGCGCCAGCAGCAGGGCCGTGCGGGCTTCGCTGCGCTCGCGCGCCGCCACCGACTGCATCGGCATCGACGTGGCGGCCATGCTAGCCATGGGCTTTCTCCCTGGCGGCATCGGCCGCAACAGGCACGGCGCGCAGACGGCGGCCATCTTCGGCAAAGACCATGGCCTGTTCCGGCGCCAGCGTCAGGGCGACGGGCATGCCCGCGGATAGGCCATTCGCATCGGCGGGGGTGAGCTTGGCGATCATGCTTTCGCCGATGCCATCGAGCCGGGCGTGCAGGATGACTTCGGAGCCGAGGAATTCCATCCGTTCGATATGGGCGGCGAGTGCATCCTGGCGACTGTCGGCCAAGCGGACGAATTCCGGACGGATGCCGAGCGTGACCGCAGTGCCTGCAAAGCTGGTTTCTGCGAGCGCCAGCCTGATGCCGCCGAAGGCGACGATGCCGTTTTCGGCCAGGGCCGGCAGGAGGTTGATACGCGGCTGGCCGACGAAGCGGGCGACTTCGATATGGGCCGGATCGTCATAGATCGTCTGCGGAGAGGCGAGCTGCAGCAACTGCCCACCGATCATGACGGCGACGCGATCGGCCATGGAAAGCGCTTCGGCCTGATCATGGGTGACGTAAACGGTGGGAACGCCGGCGCGGCGATGCAGGTCGACGATCTCGCCGCGGGCATGGACGCGCAAATTGGCATCGAGATTGGAGAGCGGCTCGTCCATCAAGAAGACGCTCGGCTGGCGCACCATGGCGCGAGCGAGCGCCACGCGCTGACGCTGGCCGCCGGACATCTGGCCGGGCTTGCGGTCGAGCAGATGGTCGATCTTCAGCGAAACCGCCATCTCGCGGACATCGCGGATGATGCCGGAGCGGATGTTCTTTTGACCCGGCAGCAGGGCGCCGATGAAGGGCAGGCGCTGTACGCGCGTCAGGCGGCGCATGGCGAGCGGCACGGCGATGTTTTCCGACGCCGTCAGATGCGGATAGAGCGCGTAGGACTGGAAGACCATGGCGATGTTGCGGTCGGCCGCAGCAACGCCGGAGACGTCGCTGCCGCCAAGGATGATTTCACCGCTGTCGGCGTGATCGAGCCCCGCGAGAATGCGCAGCAGCGTGCTCTTACCGCAGCCGGACGGCCCAACGAGGGCAATGAACTCGCCCTGCTCGACCTCGAGGCTGACGCCCTTGAGGATGGCGTTGCCGCCGAAGGACTTGGCGATGCCGCGAAGCGAAAGCGCGCTCATTCGGTCGGCTCCTTCTGTGCCTTGGGTGCGGCCTGCGGATAGACTTCCATGACAACGTCATCGAGGAAGTAAGCCGTCATGCCGGGCACGGCGACGAGCTCGGTCGATACGGTCTCGCCAAGCTCATGGATAGCGGCGCCGATCAGCCGTTCGCCGGGCATTTCACGTTCCATCTTGTCGAGGATGAAGGCGCCGGGCGGTGCCCATACCAGCTTCGTGTCGTTGAAGCCGCCTTCCCAGGTCCAATGCAAATGGCCGCTGCCGAACAGGGCCACGTCATGGGCCGCGATTAGATCATAGAGCCGGCCGCGCTGCACCGGGCGCACGCTCCAGTAGCCGGTATCGCCCTCATCCGGCGCATCGACGAAGAGCGGCTTGTGGGCGAAAAGGGCAACGCGGCGGTCGCCACGGCTTTCGAGCATATCCTGCAGCCAATCGAACTGCTTCTGTTCCTCGGCATCCTCGAAGCCCATCAGCAGGCTGTTGAGGCCGATCAGCCGCCAATTGTCGACGTCCTTCGCCCAATAGTCGGGACCGACGAGACGACGCCAGCGTTCCAGCCGCTCCGGATTGACGGGCTGATACGAGCCGGGCAGGTGGCCGACATCGTGGTTTCCGGGCACGATGAGCATCGGCGCGGAGACCTGCCGCATCATGTCCATGGAAAAGAGGAGATCTTCGTCCTTGTCGGCGCCGTCGACGCTGAGATCGCCGGTGTGAACGACGAGATCGGCGCCAGTCGCCTCGATCCATTTCGCCAGCGGCTCCCAGTTGCCGTTGAAATGCGGCTTGTTGGGGCTCAAATGCGTGTCGGTGATCTGGATGATCTTCAAGGCGCGTCTCCGAGGTCTTCAGAAAGGGTGCGCCTGCAAAGGGATTGCCTTCAAACTGGCGCGTCTCTGCGCTCTCTTTAGAAGGCCCTGATGTCAGTTAGGTAACGGGTCTTTTCATATGTTTTTCAGTTTTGTCACATCACCGTCAAATGGCGCCGGCGCCCGTCATATGCTTGATTGAGTCACTATACGTCTGCTGTCGGGGTGCTATAGATCGCTGCCGAAGGGAAACAGAGATGTCAGACGAACAAAGTCGTATCACCGCACTCGAAGAATTGGTGGCCTATCAGGCAAAGACGATCGAGGAACTGTCCGATCAGGTGGCGGAGCAGTGGAAAGTGATCGAGCAGACGCGGCAGAAGCTCGACCGGCTGACCGAACGCTTCCTGACGCTGGAAGAACAGAGCCTGGACGCTCCGGCCATCACGAAGCCGCCGCATTACTGAGCGGCTTTGTCGGCGCAATCAGATCGACGGCCCGCGCTTCCGGCTGTGGCGTACCATCACGTTTCGGTGTTTCACGCGCCCGTGTGTAACAAAATGCCCGGTCCTCCCGTATCCCCTGGTGACGAGAGATTTTATAATCTCCGCTGAAAGGAGATCATCATGAACCGTGCATCGAAAGATACGATCCGCAAACGCCTGCCGCGTCTTGCCCGTCCAGCGGCTTTCGCAGCCGGTGCAATCTTGCTTGCCGGCGTGGCGTTCCAGTTCGTTACCAGCGCCTCGGCCGAAGACGCGCGTGTCATTCCGGCGCCGACGGTCGATGAAAAGCCGGGTTCCGGCGGTACGGAGACCACCGTGCTCGCTGGCGGTTGCTTCTGGGGCGTGCAGGGCGTGTTCCAGCATGTCAACGGCGTCATCAGTGCCACGTCGGGCTATACCGGCGGCAACAAGGATGCGGCGCATTATGAGATGGTGAGCACCGGCGATACCGGCCATGCCGAATCCGTGCGCATCGTTTTCGATCCGCACAAGATCAGCTACGGGCATCTGTTGCAAATCTACTTCTCGGTCGCCCATGATCCGACGGAGCTCAACTATCAGGGGCCGGACAGCGGCACGCAATATCGCTCGGCAATCTTCCCGACCAATGCCGAACAGGCCAATGTCGCCAAGGCCTATATCGACCAGCTCAATCACGCCAAGGTTTTCGACGCGGCTGTCGTCACCAAGATCGAGCCGGCACGGCAATTCTATGCTGCCGAGGACTATCATCAGGACTTCCTGACGACACATCCCAATTATCCCTACATCGTCATCAACGATCTGCCGAAGATCAAAAACCTGCAGCGCATTTTCCCGAAAGACTATCGCGCCGATCCAGTTTTGGTCGAAGCGAATGCCTCGGCGAATTGACTGAGTTCTATTTCACGCCGGCGGCGAGCTGCTGCCGGTGAGTGGGCAGGATCTGGTGTTCCGTCAGGGGTGCTAAAGGGATATCGCCGGGATTGGTCGGAGATATCCACCGTATTTCTTCGATCTCGGCGGCGGGCTGAATGACATCGTCGCCGATATCGAGGCGGAACACCTCGGCAATCACTTGATGATCCGGCTCGTTGGCGGCCTCGGCTTCGAAACGGCCGATAGGACTTAACTGTGTCTCGGCAAAGCGCAGGCCGATTTCCTCACTCAGTTCGCGGATCAGTGCGGCCGCGGCGGTTTCTCCGGCTTCGATCTTGCCGCCCGGCTGCATGAAGGCTGACGTTCCCCGCTTGCGGACCAGTAAGGTGTCGCCGTTGCCCCGCAGGATCAAGGCGGCTGCAATACGGATGCTCTTCATCAAGTCGTCCTCTGTCGTTTCCGTGCCCCCTCGTCGATATATCCAACTATGATGGCTGGTGACAGTCGCTACCAATTGCGGAAGAGTGGATTGTTTCCTGCTTGTCTGATGTATTGCTCGGCAAATCAAATCCTAGCCGAGAGTTCTTGCCACAATGATCGTCCGAGACAGGCCGAGTCTTTTTCAGCTTTTTTCATCGTCCGCGGTTCGGTCATTCGCCGGATACTGCCGCAGATCGTGGTGATTTTCCTGTTGTCGGCGTTGATCGTCTGGGGGCATGAAGAGCGTCCGAATGTAATCCTCTCGTTCAATGGATCGCCTTTTGCCCTGCTCGGCATCGCGCTTTCGATCTTCCTCGGCTTTCGCAACAATGCCTGCTACGACCGCTGGTGGGAGGGCCGGCGCGTTTGGGGTCAGCTCGTTTATGTTGCCCGCGGTTTTGCGCGGCAGACGCTCATTCTGGAATCGGCGGGAGAGAATGGTCGCCAGGCGCGCAGGAATTTGTTGCGGCTGACGATGGCTTTCACGCAGGCGCTGGTCTGCCATTTGCGGCCCGGCGGCAACGAGAACAAAGTGTTGAACCACCTGTCGCCCAGCGAAGCCGATTTCTATCATATGGCTCAAAATCGGCCCGATCTCTTGCTGCGCCTCATGTCGACGGACCTTGCACGACTCAAGGCTGCGGGTGACATTTCGGACATCCAATATCAGATGCTCGATGCCAGCGTCGGTCAGATGGGAGTGGTGCAGGCGGCTTGTGAGCGCATCCGCAACACGCCGCTTCCCTTCGGCTATACGCTGCTCTTGCACCGCACGGCCTATCTCTTTTGCTTCCTGCTGCCCTTCGGTTTCGTAGACACGCTCGGCTGGGGTTCACCCTTCGTGGCCGCTTTGGTGGCCTATACCTTCTTCGGTCTGGATGCCCTCGGTGATGAGCTTGAAGATCCTTTCAGCAATCGCCCGAATGCGCTGGCGATCGGCGCGCTGGCCGATACGGTCGAAATCAACCTTCGCGAAGCGCTCGGCGAAGCCGATCTTCCTCCAATGCCGCAGCCGAAGGATTTCGTGCTGATGTAGCGTTCAAAAAATATTTGCCGGGCGATGGAATAGGATCGGCTCGGCTTCCGTATATTGGGGTATGGAACGCAAAGGACGAACATTCGATGTTTTGGGGCAGCTCGGTTCGCTGAGACGCTATGCCCGTTCGCTCGTCCATAATGCGGATGAAGCGGAAGACCTGGTGCACGATGCGCTGGTCAAGGCCTATGAGCGAAAATCCTCTTTCCGGCGCGGCGCGAACCTGCGCACCTGGCTGCTTTCGATCCTGCACAATGCCCATATCGACCGGCTGCGCCAGACGCGTTCGCTCAATCGCCGCCATGAAGAGGCGGCTGCCGAATTCGACCAGGCCCTGCCGGCTTCGCAGGATCATGCCGTGCGCCTGAAGCAGGTGCGAGACGCTTTCTTCAACCTGCCGGAGGAGCAACGCGAAGCGCTGCATCTCGTGGCGATCGAAGACCTTTCCTATCAGGAAGCGGCATCTGCACTCGGTATTCCCGTCGGTACGTTGATGTCGCGCATCGCCCGCGCCCGCGCCAGCTTGAGAGATTTCGAGAACACATCACCCACGGTTTCGCATCTTCGACTGATCGGAGGCGGCAATGAAAACAATTGATCCCGTCATCGACGCCGATCTCGACGCCTATGTCGATGGTGAGCTGACCGTCGCGCGCCGCGTCGAGGTGGAATCCTACCTCTCGGAACATCCTGCGATCGCCGCCAAGGTGATGGCCGATATGAGTATCCGTGGCGAGCTGCGCATGGCACTGGCCGGCGGAGGACTGGCGGCGAAGGCGGAAACCCGCGAGGCCGCGCGGCGGCTGGAACGCGGGCTGGCTTATGGCCGGGTGCTGAGCTCGTTCCAGCGGGTTGCCGCCGTTGCCATGCTGATGGCCGCCGGCTGGGTCGCGCATACGTCCTTTGGCGCTTTCACCGCGAGCGAAGTCAACGCGTCCGTTCCGGTGCCGGCTTTCGTCGATGATGCGGTACAAGCTTACCGGGCGACAGCCTTGCGCGAAACGATGAAGTCGCAGCCGGCGCAGGCTGCCTTTAATCCGGATGAAATCCGCGCATCGACGGCGATCGTCCTGCCGGAACTGCCGCAGGGCTGGCGTGTCACCGATGCGCAGATCTATCCGTCCGGTTTCGGCCCGAGCGTTGAAATGACGATTGATGCCGGCAAAGGCGGTCAATTGTCGCTGTTTGCCGTCCGTCCGGGCAGTTTCGGTGTCCAGAAGGTCAGCCATGTCAAGCGTGACGATGTCCAGGCTGCCTATTGGCAGATCGGCGAGGTCGCTTACGCGCTGATCGGCGACGGCAAGGCGGCCGAACTCGATGGCGAGGCCGAAAAGCTCGCCCGCAGTCTGTACTAGTTTTGAATCAAAGGAGAACGACCATGAACCCGACCAATCCGCGATACGGCTATGGAGCCGCCGCTGGCTCGCAGGCGCTCTTCGACGAAGGTCTGCGCAAGCATATGCTGCGCGTCTACAATTACATGGGCATCGGCCTTGTGGTGACCGGTATCGTCGCGCTGATCGTCGGCACGACGCCGGCGCTCTATGTGCCGATCTTCCAGACGCCACTGAAGTGGGTCGTCATGCTGGCGCCGCTCGCCTTCGTGCTGTTCTTCTCGTTCCGCATCCAATCGATGTCGGCAAGCACGGCGCAGACAATGTTCTGGGCCTTCTGTGCGGTCATGGGCCTGTCGCTCGCTTCGATCTTCCTGGTATTCACCGGCACCAGCATCGCGCGAACCTTCTTCATTGCCGCAACGATGTTCGGCGCGACGAGCCTTTACGGCTACACGACCAAGCGTGATCTTTCCAACATCGGCTCGTTCCTGATGATGGGCCTGTTCGGCGTGGTCATCGCCAGCGTCGTCAATATCTTCCTGGGTTCGAGCGCGCTGCAGTTCGCGATCTCGGTCATCGGTATCGTCGTCTTCGTCGGCCTGACCGCCTGGGATACGCAGAACATCAAGGAACAGTATGCCGAAAACTACGATCAGGAGTCGTCGCAGAAGCTGGCCGTCTTCGGTGCGCTGTCGCTCTACCTGAACTTCGTCAACATCTTCCAGCTTCTCCTGAACTTCACGGGCGAGCGGGAGTAACACCGACAAAGATTGCGTCCTGGGGGTTCAAAGGGACGCATGACGCGCCTGCGGTATCTGCGCCGATACCGCAGGCGCAACTTTTTTGGGGGATCAGGAAACGGCGCGTTCGTCCATCCGGTCGCGCAGCATGCTCCAGGGGAGCAGCATATTCGGCGCGTTTCTATCGATGCGATCTGGCCGGAAAGCTTGGCGATTTAGATCGTTCCAAATTTTGATGCAATATTTCGAAAAATTGACTGCCGAGCAGATAATGCCTTTCGGGCATTGAAGGCAAATTAAATCCTATATTTTCCATGCGGTTCGCGAGCGCGCTCGTTCATCTTCGTATTTCTTCATTGACAAAATTTGGAACGTTCCAAATAATCACCGCAACAAAAGAATTTGAATCTCGCGGGGAGACGGATGAACAAGGGACGTGTCACGGTCATCGATATTGCGCATGCCGCCGGCGTGTCGAAATCGACCGTGTCGCTCGTTCTGCAGGGCAGCTCGCTCGTCAATGAGGCGACGCGAGCCAAGGTGAATGCGGTGATCCGCGAGCTTGGATACGTCTACAATCGCGGCGCCGCCAATCTGCGGCAGGCGAAGTCGAAGATCGTGGGTATCGTCGTCAACGATCTCACCAACAGCTTCTTTGCCGAGCTGGCCGTCGGCGTCGATATGGTTGTGCAGTCGGCAGGCTATGTGCAGTTCCTGTCCAATACCGGCGAGAGCATAGACCGGCAGCGCGAGGTCGTTGCCTCCATGCGCGAGCACGGTATTTCCGGCCTGATCGTCTCGCCGGCGCGCGGCACGGAAGCGGCGGACTTCAAGTCGCTGACCAATGCCGGCATTCCGGTGGTGATCGTCGTGCGCAATATTCCCGGGGCGAAGGTCTCGTCGCTGGTGTCGGACAATTTTGCCGGCGCATCGGCGGCGGTGGAGCATCTGGCCGGTCTCGGTCACCGCCGCATCGCCTTCATGGGCGGCTTTGCCAATACCGCCGTTTTTGCCGAACGGCTCGGCGGCTATCGCGATGCGCTGGCCAAGGCGGGAATAGCTTTCGACGATGATCTCGTCGTTGCCACCGCGCCGTCGCGTGCCGGCGGCGTGGAAGCGGTCGGCCGTGCCATGTTGCTCGCCAATAAGCCGACTGCGGCCGTGTGTTTCAACGATGCGGTCGCCTTCGGCGTCTGCGATGGACTGAGGGCGCGGCGGCTGGAGCCGGGCGTCGATTTTGCAGTGGTTGGTTTCGACGATGTGATCGAGGCCGAAAGTGCGGTGCCTGCACTGACGACGGTTTCCGTGGATCCGCAGGGCATGGGCCGGCGGGCAGCACAGTTGCTCCTGAAGCAGATCAATTCCGGCAAGGTGGAGGCAGAGGCGATCGTCAGCGCCGTGCGGCTGGTGGTGCGCCAGAGCTGCGGAGCCGGGCTGGATACAACGGCTAGGAGGGTCGTGTCATGAGCGGAGGTGTGAAATGGGGCTTGATCGGCGCAAGCACGATCGCCCGTGAATGGATGATCGGCGCAATTCGCGCGACCGGCGGCGACGTCGTCTCCGTGATGAGCACGGATGCGGAGCGCGGCCGTGCCTATGCGGCAGAGAATGGCATTGCCCAATCGGTGACGGATGTCGCCGACCTCGTGAGCGATCCCGATGTCGATGCCGTCTATATTTCGACGACCAACGAATTGCATCGAGACCAGACCTTGGCGGTGGTCAAGGCCGGCAAGCATGTGCTCTGCGAAAAGCCGCTGGCGCTGACGGTGGAAGATGCGCGGCTCATGGTGCAGGCTGCGAAGGGAGCCGGTGTGGTCATGGGCACCAACCATCATCTGCGCAACGCAGCCAGCCACCACGCGATGCGGGAGGCAATCGCCGCCGGCCGGATCGGCAAGCCGCTGAGCGCCCGCGTTTTCCACGCCGTCTATCTGCCGGCGCATTTGCAGGGTTGGCGGCTGGACAAGCCACAGGCGGGCGGCGGCGTCATTCTCGACATCACCGTTCATGACGCCGACACGCTGCGCTTCGTGCTGAACGATGATCCGGTGGAAGCGATCGCGCTCGGCCAGAGCGGCGGCATGAGCAAGGCCGGGCTTGAGGACGCCGTGATGGGCGCTTTGCGTTTCAAATCCGGCGTCATCGCCCAGTTCCACGACGGCTTTACCACGAAATATGCGGAGACCGGCTTCGAGGTGCACGGCACAGATGGATCGCTGATCGGCCGCAATGTCATGACGCAGCAGCCTATCGGTCATGTCTTCCTGCGCAACAGGGATGGTGAGACGGAGCTGCCGCTCCATCACCACAATCTCTACGAGACGGCGCTTGCCGCCTTTCATGCCGCGATCGAGGGCCGGGGAAAACCGTCGGCTACCGGCGAGGATGGCGTGTGGTCGCTGGCAACGGGGCTTGCCGTCGTCAAATCGGCTGCGACCGGCGAAGCCGCCAAGATCGTTCCAGGACTTTGAGCGTCACGATGAACAAGCACATCCCCCCCGCCGAGGCGGCTGCCCTGATCCCGGATGGCGCCATCGTTTCCGTCTCATCCTCCAGCGGTCTCGGCTGCCCGGACCTGATGCTGAAGGCGATCGGCGCGCGTTTCGACGCGACCGGCCATCCGCGTGACCTGACGACGCTGCATCCGATCGCCGCGGGCGATATGAGCGGCATCAAGGGCGTCGATCATATCGCCAAGAAAGGCCTGCTGAAGAAGATCATCGGGGGCTCCTATCCGTCCGGGCCGTCCAGTTCCGAGCCGCCGCTGATCTGGCAGATGATCGGCAGCAACGATGTGGCGGCCTATAATATTCCCTCCGGCATTCTCTTCGACATGCATCGCGAAGCAGCGGCCAAGCGTCCTGGCGTGTTGACCAAGGTCGGCCTCGATACATTCGTGGACCCGGAGCGCGAGGGCTGCGCCATGAATGCGGCAGCCGAGGCTGAGCCGGTGGTGAAGCGAACCCGTTTCGAGGGTGAAGACTGGCTCTACTTCAAGGCGATCGCGCCGCAGGTGGCGATCATCCGGGCCACGACCGCCGATGAGCGTGGCAATCTCACTTATGAACATGAAGGTGCCTATCTCGGCGGGCTCGATCAGGCACTCGCCGCCCGCAACAATGGTGGCATCGTGATCGCTCAGGTCAAGCGCCTTGCCAAGGAAGGCTCGCTGAAACCGCATGACGTGCGCGTTCCCGGTGTTCTCATCGACTATATCGTCGTCGATCAGGATCAGAAACAGACGACGCAGACGCTTTACGATCCGGCGATCTCGGGGGAAATCTTTCGGCCGCTCGACAGCTTCCGTGTGCCGGAATTCAATATTCAGAAGGTCATTGCCCGGCGGGTGGCGCAGGAGCTGCAATCCGGCAGCGCCGTCAATCTCGGCTTCGGCATTTCGGCCAATGTGCCGCGTATCCTGATGGAAGAGGGGTTGCATGGCGCGGTCACCTGGGTGATCGAGCAAGGAGCAGTCGGCGGCGTGCCGCTGCTTGATTTTGCCTTCGGCTGTGCCTCCAACGCAGATGCCTTCATGCCGTCGCCCTATCAGTTCACCTATTTCCAGGGTGGTGGCTTCGACGCCTCGCTTCTCTCTTTCCTGGAGATCGACCGCGACGGATCGGTCAATGTCTCCCGGCTTAGCTTCCGCCCGCATGTGACGGCGGGCGCCGGCGGCTTTGTCGATATCACGGCGCGGGCGAAGAAGATCGTCTTCTCCGGCATGTTCAATGCGGGTGCCAAGCTCGGTGTCGAGGATGGACGGCTCATCATCGAGAAGGAAGGCAAGCTCAAAAAGCTGGTGAACGCCGTCGAACACGTCACCTTCTCCGGCCCACGCGGCGTCGCGCAGGGGCAGGATATCACCTATGTCACCGAGCGCTGCGTGATGAAGCTGACGCCGGATGGTTTGTTGCTGACGGAGATTGCGCCCGGCGTCGATTTGGAGGCGCATATTCTCGATCAGTCGGAATTTCCGCTGCTCGTCTCCGACCGGCTGAAGGTGATGGATGCAGCTCTGTTCCATGAGACGCCGATCGGTCTGACGCTGCCTGCGAAGGCGAGCCGTGTTCTGGAAGGAGCACGCCATGGGTGAGATCAAGGTTTCCGTTGAGGGTTTCATCGCGACCATCATGGTCTCGCGGCCGGAGAAGCTTAACGCCTTCGATATCGACATGCTGAAGGCGCTGGCGGCTGCCTGTGACGACGTGGAGGCGAATGGTGCTGTGCGGGTCGCGATCCTCACAGGCGAAGGCAAGGCCTTTTCAGCCGGGGGTGATGTCAAGGCCTGGAGCGATATGGCGGCCAATGAGTTCGGTCATGCCTGGGTGCGCTTCGGCCATCGTGTCTTCGATCGGCTGGCGACGCTGCGCATGCCGGTGATCGCGGCATTGAACGGTCACGCGCTCGGCGGTGGGCTGGAGCTGGCGGCGGCGGCAGATATCCGCATTGCGGAAAGCCAGATCAGGATCGGCCTGCCGGAGACAAGCCTCGGCATGGTGCCCGGCTGGTCTGGTACGCAGCGGCTTACCAAGCGGTTTGGCGCCCAGATCGTGCGCCGCATGGTGTTGGGCGGGGAGATGTTTTCCGCCGAGGAGGCACGCGGCTACGGTCTCGTGGACGCCGTCGTCGAAACCGGAACGGTGCTTGCCGCGGCGAGGGAGTATGCAGCACGTATTGCTGCGCGCGGACCGGCGGCGTTGGAGATTGCGAAGCTGATGATCGCTTCGGCCAATGGCGAGGATAATGGCTCGGCTGTCGAGGCGTTGGGATCGATCTTGGTCGCCAAGACCGGCGACCTCAAGGAGGGCGTTGCGGCCTTTGCCGGCAAACGCACTGCCGAATTCAAGGGAGAATGGTGATGACGGTCCTTGTGAAGCCCCAAGCGCTTCCAGATGTCAAAGTGCGTGACTTCAAGATGCTGATCGACGGCAAATGGGTCGAAGGCGTCGAGACCGGTACGATCGAGCGTGTGGCGCCGAGCCATGGCGTCACCGTCAGTCGGTATAAATCCGCGACCAAGGACGATGTGCATAAGGCGATTGCCGCTGCGCGCAAGGCGTTCGACCACGGTCCCTGGCCGCGCATGACGGCGGCGGAACGCTCTAACATCCTATTGAAAGTCGCCGACATGATCTCGGCACGAGCCGAAGAGCTCGCCTACCTCGATGCGATCGAAGCGGGCAAGCCAATCACCCAGGTGCGCGCCGAGATCAGCGGTTCGGCCGATATCTGGCGCTATGCGGCCGCCCTTGCCCGAGACCTGCATGGCGAGAGCTACAATACGCTCGGCGACGGCACGATGGGCGTGGTGCTGCGCGAAGCGATCGGGGTCGTCTCGATCATCACACCCTGGAATTTCCCATTCTTGATCGTAAGCCAGAAATTACCATTCGCGCTTGCGGCGGGCTGCACGGCAGTGGTCAAGCCATCCGAGTTGACGTCAGGTTCGACACTGGTGCTCGGTGAGATCCTGATGGAGGCCGGCGTGCCGGCCGGCGTCGTCAATATCCTTGTCGGCACGGGTGCCGATGTCGGTGCGCCGATGACCAGCCATCCGGATGTCGATATGATCTCCTTCACCGGTTCGACCGGCGTTGGGCGACTGACCATGGCGAATGCGGCGCAGACGCTGAAGAAGGTCTCGCTCGAACTCGGCGGCAAGAACCCGCAGATCGTCTTTCCGGATGCCAATCTCGACGAGTTCGTCGATGCCGCGGTGTTCGGCGCTTATTTCAACGCCGGCGAGTGCTGCAATGCCGGTTCGCGGCTGATCGTCCATCGGGATATCGCTGAGGACGTTACGGCGCGTATCGCCAGCCTGTCGGAGAAAGTGAAGGTCGGCGACCCGCTCGACCCCTCAACGCAGGTCGGGGCAATCATCACGCCGCAGCATTTGCAGAAGATTCAAGGTTATATCTCCGGCGCGGCAAAGAGCGGCGCAACCGTGGCGCATGGCGGCAGCCAGATCGACTTCGGCTTCGGCCAATACATGGCGCCGACCATCCTTTCGGACGTCAAGCCAGAGATGGCGGTGGCGAAGGAGGAGGTGTTCGGGCCCGTCCTTTCCGTGCTGACGTTCGACACGACCGAAGATGCGATCCGCATCGCCAATTCTGTCGACTACGGCCTTTCCGCCGGCGTCTGGAGCCGCGATTTCGATACGTGCATGACGATCGGGCGGCGGGTGCGGGCCGGCACGATCTGGATGAATACCTTCATGGATGGCGCGGCGGAACTGCCCTTCGGCGGCTATCGCCAATCAGGGCTGGGGCGTGAGCTCGGCCGGCATGCGGTGGAGGACTATACCGAGACAAAAACGCTCAACATGCATATCGGCCGACGCACCGGCTGGTGGATGCCGAGGTAGGATCGGATCGATGGCGGTTTGGGCGCGAACAACCCGACAAAACAGCGACGCGATAGCGGCATCAGCCGGTCGTCGTCGTCGTGGGAAAGCCGATTTGCGGCGGCTGCAACAATTGCAGGTCGTCGGCTTCCGGGTTGGCGATGCGCTTCAGCAGGATACGGCCGAGCTGTTCGCCCGCCGCCGTCAGGTCTTCATAAATCGTATCGACCTTCGGCTGAATCTGGCTGAGCAGCCGCGAGGTCTGCTTGGCAACGATATCGTAATTCACGCTCAGGGTGTGCCCGAGATCGCTCAGGGCACTGATGGCGGCGAGTGCGGAAACTTCGCCGGGACAGATGAAACCATCCGGGGCATCCGATGCCTCGGCGCGACGACGGAAGTGATCGCGCACCATATCGGCCGGCGAATCGAGGTTGATATTCTCGGGGATCTCATAGGCGATGCCGGCCTGGCGGACGGCCGTCATGAAACCGTGCAGCATGTGCTGGTGGAAGGTGAGGCGCTTTGGCGGCAGCACGATCGTCACCTTGCGCCGACCCTTGGCGATCAGGCGGCGTGTGGCCTCGTAGGCAAAGGCGAAATTGTCGTAGTCGACGAAGGGATGCGGTGTCGAGAATTCCGTGCGTCCATGGCACACGAAGGGAAAGCCGTGTTCCAGCAGCCGGCGCACACGCGGGTCGAGCGGCTCGGTTCGCGAGAAGATCAGCCCGTCGGCGAGATTGTTGCGCAGGATATAGTCGACCGCATCGATGTTGCTGGTCGCCAGGGAGTTGGGCATGACGATCAGGTGGTAGGAGGTCTTCTGCAGGGCCTTAGTGATGCCGTACATGATCGAGGTGCCGAAGCCGACGACCTCCTCGTGGGGGTCGAGAAGGATGCTGATCACATTGGTGCGCCCCGTTTTCAAACGCTGGGCGGCGCGGTCAGGCATATAGCCGATGTCACGAGCGACTTGATGCACCCGCTGCCGCGTCTCCAGCGAGATCTGCGGCGCATCACTCAGCGCTCGCGATACCGTGGTCACAGCGAGACCGGTCAATTCCGCAATCGTCCGCAAAGTCGGTTTGGCACTTCCAGGCTTAGTTGGAGAGGAGGGTAGGTCGGTCAAACTCACGGTCCTGTCATGGCTCGGTCCTGGCAATCTACCGCGAGTATCGGCAGTACACAATCCAACGAATGAAAACGTTTTAAATTTACGCTTCGCCTCGAAGTTCCCAGGAGAAGTAGCGTAATACGCTAGTTTTAAAGCGATTTCTGCATAGATCGACAGTTGAATTGGATGCTTGACATAGCTCATTTATAACGTTTTAAATTGAGCGTCTGACCCTGAAAGGCCATGACGAGTTTTGTTCTTTACGGGGAGTGAAGGGCAGGGGCGGCGGGAGGAGGTCTTGCTGCTCATCTAACGAAAACCGGGAGGAAAATATGCGTAAATTGATGACATCAGTGGCTGCTGCTGCCCTTTTGATGACGGGCGCGGTGACCATGGCGCATGCTGGCGAAAGCGTCGAAGTCCTGCATTGGTGGACCTCGGGCGGCGAGGCGACGGCACTGGAAGTGCTGAAGAAGGACCTGGAATCGAAGGGCATAAGCTGGGTCGATATGCCGGTCGCAGGCGGTGGCGGTAGCGAGGCCATGACCGTGCTGCGCGCCCGCGTCACCGGCGGCAACCCGCCGACCGCCGTGCAGATGCTCGGCTTCGACATTCTCGACTGGGCCAAGGAAGGCTCGCTCGGCAATCTCGATGCAGTCGCCAACAAGGAAGGCTGGGACAAGGTCGTCCCGACCGCCCTGCAGAAGTTTTCCAAATATGACGGCCACTGGATCGCCGCGCCTGTGAACGTCCACTCCACCAACTGGGTGTGGATCAACAAGGAAGCGCTGGACAAGGCCGGCGGCAAGGTGCCTGCGAATTGGGACGAGCTGATCGCGCTGCTCGACAACTTTAAGAAACAGGGCATCACGCCGATCGCCCATGGTGGCCAGCCGTGGCAGGATGCGACGATCTTCGATGCCGTCGTGCTCTCGTTTGGCAACGACTTCTACAAGAAGGCCTTCATCGATCTCGATCCCGATACGCTCGGCAGCCCGAAGATGAAGGAAGCTTTCGACCGCATGACGAAGCTGCGCTCCTATGTCGACGACAACTTCTCCGGCCGCGACTGGAACCTTGCTTCCGGCATGGTCATCGAAGGCAAGGCCGGCCTGCAGTTCATGGGCGACTGGGCCAAGGGCGAGTTCCTGAAGGCAAAGAAGGTGCCGGGCAAGGATTTCGTTTGCATCCGCTTCCCGGGAACGCAGGGCTCGGTAACCTTCAACTCTGACCAGTTCGCGATGTTCAAGGTGTCCGCCGACAAGGTCCCGGCCCAGATGCAGATGGCGTCCTCGATCGAAAGCCCGACGTTCCAGTCGGCCTTCAACGTCGTCAAGGGCTCGGTCCCGGCCCGCACCGACGTGCCGGATACCGCCTTTGACGATTGCGGCAAGAAGGCGATCAAGGATCTGGCCGAAGCCAACAAGAACGGCACGCTGTTTGGTTCCATGGCCCATGGCCATGCCAATCCGGCCGCCGTCAAGAATGCGATCTACGACGTCGTAACCCGCGAATTCAACGGCGATCTGTCGTCTGACGATGCGGTCAAGGAACTCGTCTCGGCGGTTGCGGCTGCGAAGTAAGGTATTCGGAGCGAGCCCCCCCCCTCATCCGCCCTTCGGGCACCTTCTCCCCGAGGGGAGAAGGGAATAGGGCGCCCTCGACGGTCTCTCGGCTTCTTTGGAATCGAGAGGATGCGGCGATCGAGGTCGTCCCCTCTCCCCTCGGGGAGAGGGCTAGGGTGAGGGGGCGTTCCGTTCGCAGTTCGCATGTTTGGAACCCGCGTCCATTCGGGACGCGTTAAAACTGGTGTTCGACCCATGAACAGTCGCAGCCGAATGCAGGAGCTGTTGCCCAAGCTGGTGCTGGCCCCGAGCTTCGTTGTCATTCTAATCTTCGTATATGGCTTCATCGCCTATACCGGCTATCTGTCGCTAACCGACAGCAAGATGCTGCCGTCCTATAACCTCGTCGGCTTTGCCAACTACAGCAAGCTCTGGGCGCTGCCGCATTGGTGGCGGGCGATCACCAATCTCGGCATCTTCGCCTCGTTCTATATCATCATCTGCTCGGTCCTCGGCGTCGCTTTGGCGATCCTGCTCGATCAGAAAATCCGCGCCGAAGGGCTGTTGAGGCCGATCTATCTCTATCCGATGGCGCTGTCCTTCATCGTCACGGGGACGGCGTGGAAATGGTTCCTCGATCCCGGCATCGGGCTTGAGAACACCATGCATCTCTGGGGCTGGGAGAGTTTTTCCTTCACCTGGATCAAGGATTCGAAGATGGCGATCTATTGCGTCGTCATCGCCGCCGTCTGGCAGTCCTCGGGCTTTGTCATGGCGATGTTCCTCGCCGGACTTCGCGGCGTCGACAATGAGATCATCAAGGCGGCGCAGATCGACGGCGCGTCTGCCATTACCACCTACCGCCGTATCATCATTCCGCTGATGCGGCCGGTGTTCCTTTCGGCCTTCGTCGTGCTCGCCCATCTCGCCATCAAGGCCTACGACCTGATCGTGGCGCTGACCGGCGGCGGGCCGGGGCAGGCGACCGAACTGCCGGCCACCTTCATGTATTCCTACACCTTTACCCGCAACCTGATGGGCATCGGCGCCTCGTCGGCGATCATCATGCTGGCGATGATCTTTGCCATCATCATTCCCTATCTCTATTCGGAAATCGGCGGAGGGAAACGCACATGAGCAGCCCCAATCCGCAAAACGCCATCTCGCACGGCAAGCTGACCCGCGGGCTGATCTATGCGGCACTGATCCTTTTTGCCGTCTATTACCTGCTGCCGCTCTATGTGATGTTGGTCAATTCCTTCAAGCCGCTCGAAGAGATCCGCCAGGGCGGGATGCTGAACCTGCCGAAGACCTGGACGGTCGAGCCATGGATTTCGGCTTGGTCGACGGCACAGATCGGCGTGCAGCCGACGGGGCTCAGGCCCTTTTTCATCAACTCGATCCTGATGGTCGTGCCCGCCGTTGCGATCTCCACCATGGTCGGAGCGCTGAATGGCTATGTGCTGACGAAGTGGCGCTTCCGCGGCGCTGAAATCTTCTTCGGCATGCTGCTGCTTTCCTGCTTCATCCCGTTCCAGATCGTGCTGATCCCGATGGCGCGCATTCTCGGTTTCTTCGGCATCGCCGGAACCATCTGGGGACTGATCCTCGTCCATATCGTCTATGGCCTCGGCTTCACCACGCTTTATTTCCGCAATTATTACGAGGCGTTTCCCACCGAGCTGGTGCGCGCTGCGCAGATCGACGGGGCGAGCTTCTTCCAGATTTTCCGGCGTATCCTGCTGCCGTCCTCCGGGCCGATCATCGTCGTCTCCGTCATCTGGCAGTTCACCAATATCTGGAATGACTTCCTGTTTGGCGCTTCGTTCTCCGGACCCTATTCGACGCCTATGACGGTTGCGCTCAACAACCTCGTTTCGTCGTCGACAGGGGTCAAGGAATACAATGTCCACTTCGCCGGCGCGATCCTCGCCGCCCTGCCAACCCTCATCGTCTACATCGTCTCCGGCCGGTTTTTCGTCCGTGGACTGATGTCCGGCGCCGTCAAGGGATAAGACCATGTCCTTCCTGAAAATCACCAATCTGCGCAAGTCCTATGGATCGCTCGAAATCCTGAAGGACATCAATATCGAGATCGAAAAGGGCGGGTTTCTTGTGCTCGTCGGCCCATCCGGCTGCGGCAAGTCCACCCTGCTCAACACCATTGCCGGGCTGGAGCCGATCACCTCGGGCGACATCGCCATTGCCGGCCGTTCGGTCAACGGCCTGCCGCCGTCTCAGCGCGACATTGCCATGGTGTTCCAATCCTATGCGCTCTATCCGAACATGACGGTTGCCGGCAACATCGCCTTCGGCATGGAAATCCGCAAAGTTCCAAAGGAGGAGCGCGAGAAGGCGATCAAGCAAGTGGCCGACATGCTGCAGATCGGCCACCTGCTCGACCGCAAGCCGAGCCAGCTTTCCGGCGGCCAGCGCCAGCGTGTCGCCATGGGCCGGGCGCTGGTGCGCGATCCGCAGGTCTTTCTGTTCGACGAGCCGCTCTCCAACCTCGACGCCAAGCTGCGCGTCGACATGCGCACCGAGATCAAGCGCCTGCACCAGCGCATGAAGACGACGATCGTCTACGTTACGCATGACCAGATCGAGGCGATGACGCTAGCGACGAAAATCGCTGTGCTGAAGGATGGCGTCCTGCAGCAATTCGGCACGCCGGCGGAAATCTACAATCATCCTGCCAATATGTTCGTCGCGGACTTCATGGGCTCGCCCGCCATGAACCTGCTGACTGCGACGGTCGAGAGCGGGCCGACGGGATTGCAGGTGTCGCTAGATCGGCCGAACGGTGCCGCGCCCTTGAAGTTGCCCGTCAACGGGAGCGGCGCTGCTCTCGGCGCCCATGCCGGCAAGGATGTGATCTTCGGCATCCGGCCGGAGGCGCTGACCGACCTTGACGGTGCAGACCGCAATGCCCATTCGCTCGCCGAGGGTGATTGCCTGATCGAGGTGGTCGAGCCAGCGGGTTCGGATACTTTCGCGATCGTCCGCCTCGGCGGCAAATCCGTGGTGGCGCGGCTGCGCGCCGACGCCCGTATCGCTGCCGGCCAGACGACGCGGCTTGCCTTCAATCTCGACAAGGCGGTGTTCTTCGATCCGCAGAGCCAAATTCGGATTGGATGAGCGGCCGCATGGAAGAACCGGATATCGTCATCATCGGCTCGGGAATTGGCGGCTCGACCATTGCTTCCGGCCTTGGCGCCTCGGGCGCCAATATATTGATCCTCGAGGCCGGCGAGAGACTGGAGGATCGGCCGGAAAACCGCGACCAGCGGGCGATCTTTGTGCGCGGCCATTTCCGCCCGAAGGAGACGTGGTACGAGAAGGGCGGCAAGGGGTTCAATCCCGGCAACTACTACAATGTCGGCGGCAATTCGAAATTCTATGGCGCAGTGCTGATCCGTTACCGGCGCGAGGATTTCGAGGAGATGCGGCATCTGGATGGCGTATCACCGGCCTGGCCCTTTCCCTATGAGGAGCTGGAACCCTGGTATAGCGAGGCGGAACAGCTCTACCAGGTGCGCGGCAGCCTCGGCGACGACCCGTGGGAACCACCGCATTCGCGCCCCTATCCGTTTCCACCCGTTCCCGATGAGCCGGCGATCGCCAGTGTCCGCAAGCGGCTGAAGCAAAACGGCATGCATCCGCATCCGCTCCCGCTCGGCGTCGATATCGATAAATGGCTTGCCAAGGGCCGTACGCCCTGGGATGCGCATCCCCATAGCGCCGATGGCAAGATGGATGCCGAGACGGTGGCGCTTGCCAAGGCTCTGCAATATCCGAACGTCAAGCTGAAGACCGGCGCGCGCGTCACGCGGCTTCAGGCCGCCGCTGATGGCCGGATGATCGCCGCCGTGCATTATTCCGCCTATGGGGAGGCGCATGTCGTGCGGCCGAAGCTGGTGATCCTTGCGGCCGGGGCTGTGCAGTCGGCGGTGCTACTGCTGAGATCGGCTGATGATGCCAATCCGCGCGGGCTTGCCAATCGCTCGGATCAGGTCGGCCGCAACTTCATGAACCACAATTCCTCGGCCTTGCTGGCGATTTCGCCCTGGTATCGCAACGATTCCATCTATCAGAAGACCTTCGGCTTCAACGATTTCTATCTCTCGGATGGTGAAGGCGGGCCGCCGCTTGGCAATGTGCAGCTTTTGGGGCGTGTTTCCGGCACGATCCTCAAGGCTAATATGCCGACCGTGCCGGAATGGCTGCTGAACAGGCTTTCCGCGCATGCCATCGATTTCTACGCCATGAGCGAGGATCTGCCGTCGCCGGAAAGCCGGATCATGGTCGAAGGCGACCGTATCGTGCTGCAATGGGTGCGCACCAATTGGCAGGCGCATCTCGATCTGGTGAAGAAGCTGAAGGGTGTGCTGCGCAAGGCCGGTTTCCCGATCGTTCTATCCCGTCCGTTCGACAAGCGCACGCCGTCGCATCAATGCGGCACGGTCAAGATCGGCACTGACGGCTCAAGCGCGCCGCTCGATGTCTATTGCCGCGCCTTCGATCACCCCAATCTTTTCGTTGTCGACGCCAGCTTCCTGCCGACGTCTGCGGCGGTGAATCCGGCGTTGACGGTGGCTGCTCAAGCGCTGCGCGTCGCGGACCATATCGTGCGGGAGGAGCTTCGGTCATGAAGGCAAGGCGCCCGGTCGCCGTCGTTACCGGCGGCCGCAAGGGGATCGGTTTCGGTATCGCGCAGGCACTGGCCGGGTGTGGTTTCGATCTGGCGATCACCGGTATCGAGACCGAGCCGCCGCTGGCGGAGCTCGTGGAATTGAAGGCAAGCGGCGGGCGGGCGATCTATCTACGGTCCGATCTTGCCGAGCTCTCGGGACACGCAGCAACCGTCGAGGCGATCCGGGCGGCTTTGGGCGAGATCGATTGCCTGGTCAACAATGCCGGCATCGGCCCCGTCGTGCGCGGCGATTTCCTGGATTTGGCGCCGGAAAATTTCGACCGGATCATCGACGTCAATCTGCGCGGTACGGTGTTTTTCACCCAGGCCGTCGTTCGTTCGATGCTGGTGGCGAAGACATCGCCGACGCCGCGTTCGGTGATCAACATCACCTCGGTCTCGGCAGCGCTGAGCTCGCCGGAGCGGCTGGATTACTGCATCAGCAAGGCCGGCCTTTCGGCCTTTTCGCAGGGGTTGGCGCTGCGGCTGGCGAAGACCGGCATTGCCGTCTTCGAAGTTCGCCCCGGCATCATCCGCACCGACATGACGGCGCAGGTGTCGGAGAAATATGACGCATTGATCGACGGGGGTCTCGTGCCGATGAGACGCTGGGGCGAGACGGGCGATGTCGGCAGCATCGTCGCAGCGCTTGCCAAAGGCGGTTTTGGCTTTGCCACGGGGTCGGTAATCCCCGCGGATGGTGGGCTGGGGATCGGGCGGTTGTGAGCCGCGGTCCATCATAAATTTGAGGACTGGAAATGACCTACGACTACATCATCACCGGCGCCGGACCCGCGGGTTGCGTGCTCGCCAATCGCCTAAGCGAGGACCCTTCGGTGAAAGTCCTGTTGCTGGAAGCCGGCGGCGGTGACTGGAATCCCTTGTTCCATATGCCGGCCGGCTTTGCCAAGATGACCAAGGGCGTGGCGAGCTGGGGGTGGGAGACGGTTCCGCAAAAGCATATGAAAGGCCGCGTGCTGCGCTATACGCAGGCCAAGGTGATCGGTGGCGGTTCCTCGATCAATGCGCAGCTTTATACGCGCGGCAATGCCGCCGACTACGATCTCTGGGCACGCGAGGATGGCTGCGAGGGCTGGGACTATCGCAGCGTATTACCTTACTTCAAACGGGCCGAGGACAATCAGCGTTTTGCCGATGACTATCATTCCTATGGCGGGCCGCTTGGCGTTTCCATGCCGGTGTCGGCGCTGCCGATCTGCGACGCCTATATCCGCGCCGGCCAGGAACTCGGCATCCCCTATAACCACGATTTCAACGGCAGACAGCAGGCGGGCGTCGGCTTTTATCAGTTGACGCAGCGCAATCGTCGCCGCTCGTCGGCCTCGCTGGCCTATCTGTCACCGATCAAGGATCGGAAGAACCTGACGATCCGCACCGGTGCGCGGGTGACGCGGATCGTGCTCGAAGGCCGCCGGGCTGTCGGCGTCGAAGTGACGACGGATAAGGGCGTCGAGATTATCAGTGCCGAGCGGGAAGTGCTGGTTTCCTCCGGCGCCATCGGCTCGCCAAAACTGCTGCTGCAGTCAGGCATCGGCCCGGCTGATCATCTAACCTCGGTCGGTGTGCCAGTGGCGCATGATCTTCGCGGCGTCGGCGGCAATCTGCAGGACCACCTCGATCTTTTCGTCATTTCGGAATGCACCGGCGACCATACCTATGACAATGTCGCCAAGCTGCATCGTACGCTCTGGGCCGGTCTGCAATATCTGCTCTTCCGCTCCGGTCCCGTCGCCTCGTCACTCTTCGAGACCGGCGGCTTCTGGTATGCAGATCCCGATGCCCGTTCGCCGGATATCCAGTTCCATCTTGGCCTCGGCTCCGGCATCGAGGCCGGTGTCGCGCGGCTGAAGAATGCCGGGGTGACATTGAATTCCGCCTATTTGCACCCACGCTCGCGTGGCACGGTGCGGCTCTCCTCGTCCGATCCAGCGGCCGCGCCGCTGATTGATCCGAACTATTGGAGCGATCCGCATGACGTGAAGATGTCACTGGAAGGGTTGCGGATCGCTCGCGAAATCATGAGCCAGGATGCGCTGAAACCCTTCGTGCTGGCGGAGCGGCTGCCGGGCGGCAAACTGAAGACGGAAGAACAATTATTCGACTATGGCTGCGCCAACGCCAAGACCGACCATCATCCTGTCGGCACCTGCAAGATGGGCACGGACGCCATGGCGGTCGTCGATCTCGAGCTGAAGGTGCGGGGGTTGGAAGGTCTGCGGGTGTGCGACAGTTCCGTTATGCCGCGCGTGCCTTCCTGCAACACCAACGGCCCGACGATCATGGTTGGCGAGAAGGGCGCGGATATCATCCGCAACCGCGATCCGTTACCGCCGGCGATTTTCTCCTGGGAAAGGAATGATACGCGGCCGCGAGCGCGGGCGGATGTGCGCTGACAGAGCGCTACTGGCAGAGTTTAGAGTTTGCGCGGGAGTGCGGTACCCCCCTCTGTCCCTTTCGGGACATCTCCCCCACAAGGGGGGGGATCGTTGGGAGAATTTGGCTCTCCCTCGTTAAAACAACAAACCTCAGTTGCTGCAGGTTCTGTGTTCGTTTGAGGCGAAGAGATACTGCGAGTTACCAATCTCCCCCCCCTTGTGGGGGAGATGTCCCGAAAGGGACAAAGGGGGATATCAGAGGTGCGGCATATTCAAAATTCGCTTCCTCCGCCCCCCTTCTCTGGAAGGCTAGCAGTTGCTTACCACTCGGCTACGCTGCCATCTTCATGGCGCCAGACCGGGTTGCGCCAGCGATGGCCTTCCTTGGCGCGTTCGATGACGTAGGCTTCGTCCACTTCCACGCCGAGGCCGGGGCCTTGTGGGATGCTGACGAAACCGTCGGCATATTTGAAGACCTCCTTGTTGGAGATGTAGTCGAGGATATCGTTGCCCTTGTTGTAGTGGATGCCGAGGCTCTGTTCCTGGATGAAGGCGTTGTAGCTGACGGCGTCGACCTGTAGGCAGGCGGCAAGCGCGATGGGGCCGAGCGGGCAATGCGGTGCCAGTGCCACGTCATAGGCTTCCGCCATCGCCGCGATCTTGCGGCATTCGGTGATGCCGCCGGCATGGCTGAGGTCGGGCTGCAGGATGTCGACATAGCCGTCAGACAGAACCGACTTGAAGTCCCAGCGCGAATAGAGCCGCTCGCCGAGCGCGATCGGCGTCGAGCAATGATTGGCGATTTCCTTCAGCGCTTCGCGATTTTCGGAGAGCACCGGCTCTTCGATGAAGAGCAGCTTGTAGGGCTCGAGTTCCTTGGCAAGAACCTTGGCCATCGGACGATGGACGCGGCCGTGGAAATCGACGCCGATGCCGATATAGGGGCCGATCGCGTCGCGGATGGTGGCGATCGTTTCGACGGCCTTCTCCACCTTGTCATAGGTATCGACGATCTGCATTTCTTCGCAGCCGTTGAGCTTGATCGCCTTGAAGCCTCGGGCGACCACGTCCTTGGCGTTGTTGGCGACGTCGGAAGGGCGGTCGCCGCCGATCCAGGAATAGACCTTGATCTTGTCGCGGACCTGGCCGCCCAAGAGCGAATGGATCGGCTGACCCAGCGCCTTGCCCTTGATATCCCACAGTGCCTGGTCGATGCCGGCAAGGGCCGACATATGGACGGCGCCGCCGCGATAGAAGCCGGCGCGGTACATGACGTTCCAGTGATCCTCGATCAGGAATGGGTCCTTGCCGATCAGATAGTCTTCCAGCTCGTGCACAGCGGCCTGGACGGTCAGGGCCCGGCCTTCGACCACTGGTTCGCCCCAGCCCGTGATGCCCTCGTCGGTCTCGATCTTCAGGAACATCCAGCGCGGCGGCACGATATAGGTCGTCAATTTGGTGATTTTCATGGGAAGCTTCCGTTTCGGCTTTTGGATCATATCAGCGGCGCCAGGCCGCGGATTTCGGGGTTTCAGGTCTTGTTTTTCTCCGCTCGCCCGCTCGCCTTTTCGGCGGCGCCAAGGTCGCGGGCGGCAAGGTCGAGCATGCGATGGGCGCAGTCGCGCGCGGCAGTGCGGTTGCGCAGGCGCAGCGCTTCCACCAGGTCGCCATGGACAGCGATTGCCTCGTCGCGGCTGTCGACGGCGACATTCGAGGCGTGCAATGCGTATTTCAGGCCGGCATGAATGGCGCTCGACAGGCGGCGGAACACCTGGTTGTGGCTGGCGTTCAAGAGCACTGTATGGAACATGACGTCGGCTTCGGTGAAGCGTTCGGGATCGTCGCCTGAGTCGCGCATCTGCCGCCAGGCCTTTTCGAGATCGGCAATCTCCTGGGCGGTGGCGCGCTCGGCGGCATATTCGGCGGCGACCGGCTCAATGGTGCGCCGCGCCTCGAGGATGCAGCCGAGAATATCGAATTCGACGATATAGGGCCCCATCCATTCCAGCACGTCCTGATCGAGGATATTCCAGTCGTCCTTGTCGCAGACGGTGGTGCCGATGCGCGGCTTGCCACGCACGAGCCCCTTCGATTCCAGGATCTTCAGGGATTCGCGAATGACGGTGCGGCTGACGCCGTAAATGTCGCAGAGATCGTTTTCGCGCGGTAGAGGCGAGCCGGAAGGGTAGCGTTCAGAACAGATATCCTGGGCGATCGCGGCGGTAACGTTCTTGCGCACGCGCGGACGGCGTTCCGGTGCCTCGTTCAGCCTGTGCTCTTGCTGTTCAAACGAATCCAATTGCCTTCTCCGCCGTCGCTCTCCCCACGCGGCCTAGCCTCTGCTTAGCGGAATTTATTCCGCATGGCGATAAGCGACGGCGCGTTTGGCGAGTCATCCTTTCCAAAAGTCACACTATTATAATCATCATACATTGGCAATTGACTGGTATGATGATTTATCATAATTCAAGAGCACTGCCAGGGAGGGCAGTTTCTTCGTTTCGGATTTTTGGGAGAGAGACATGCGCTTTTTCAAAGCAGCCATTTTGGCTGGCACGGTTGCGGTCATCGCCGCCACCTCCGCCTTCGCCGCAGATGTGAAAATCGGTTTCGTGGTCAAGCAACCGGAAGAACCCTGGTTCCAGGACGAATGGAAGTTCGCCGACATCGCCGCCAAGGAGAAGGGCTTCACGCTCGTTAAGATCGGCGCGCAGGATGGCGAAAAGGTTCAGGCCGCGATCGACAATCTCGGCGCCCAGGGTGCGCAGGGCTTCATCATCTGCACGCCCGATGTCAAGCTCGGCCCCGGCATCGTTGCCAAGGCGGCTGCCAACCAGCTCAAGCTGATGACCGTCGACGACCGTCTGGTCAGCGCCGACGGCAAGCCGCTGGAAGATGTGCCGCATATGGGCATTTCCGCCACCAAGATCGGCGAGAGCGTCGGCCAGGCGATTGTCGATGAAATCAAGAAGCGCGGCTGGGACATGAAGAATGTCGGCGCCATCCGCGTTTCCTACGACCAGCTCCCGACCGCCGTCGATCGCGTCGAAGGCGCCATCTCGGTGCTGAAGGGCGCCGGTTTCCCAGCCGCGAACATCTATGACGCGCCGCAGGCCAAGACCGACACGGAAGCAGCGCTGAATGCTGCGACGACCGTGCTCAACAAGCATGCCGACGTGAAATATTGGATCGCCTTCGGCCTCAACGACGAAGCCGTGCTCGGCGCTGTCCGGGCAACGGAATCTGTTGGCATTCCCGCCGCCAACGTCATCGGTGTCGGCATCGGCGGCGCGGACTCGGCGATCAACGAGTTCAAGAAGCCGCAGCCGACGGGCTTCTTCGGCACGGTTATCATCTCGCCGAAGCGTCACGGCTACGAAACCGCGATCAACATGTACGACTGGATCGCCAACAGCAAGGAGCCGCCGAAGCTGACGCTGACCTCCGGTTCGCTGGCGCTGCGCGGCGATTATCAGAAGGTCCGCAAAGATCTCGGCATCGAATGATCATCCTCCCGGTATGATCACGGCCCGGTGGCAACCTTGCCGCCGGGTCCTTTTACCAGCGAGAGAAACATGGCCTTTCTCGAATTCAACGGTATTTCCAAGAGCTATCCCGGCGTTCAGGCGCTGTCGAACATCACTTTCCCGGTCGTCAAAGGCGCGGTGCATGGGCTGATGGGTGAAAACGGCGCCGGCAAGTCGACGCTGATCCGCATCCTTTCTGGCGATCAGGCGGCGGATGCGGGCACGATCACCATCGACGGTCAGGAACAGCATTATCATTCGGTGCGGGATGCCTTTCACGCCGGTGTCACCGTCATCCACCAGGAACTGCAATTGGTGCCGGAACTGACGGTCGCCGAAAACCTGTGGCTCGGCCGCTTTCCGGCCAAAGCCGGTATCATCAACGGCAAGACGCTCATCGACACCGTGCGCGCCAAGCTCAGGGAGATCGGCATCGATGTCGATCCTGCGGCCAAGGTGTCGTCGCTGTCGATCGGCGCGCGGCAGATGGTGGAAATCGCCAAGGCCGTCATGGTCGATGCCCGTGTGATTGCGCTCGACGAGCCGACGTCGTCGCTCTCTTCTCGAGAGAGCGAAATCCTATTTTCGCTGATCGAGCGGCTGAAATCGAACGGCACCGTCATTCTCTACGTCTCGCATCGGCTGGACGAGATTTTCCGGCTCTGCGACAGCCTGACGGTGCTGCGCGACGGCAAGCTCGCGGCACACCATCCCGACATCAAGCAAGTAACGCGCGAGCAGATCATTGCCGAAATGGTCGGCCGCGAGATCAGCAATATCTGGGGCTGGCGCGAGCGGCCGCTCGGACCTGTCCGGCTGGAGGTTAGGGGCCTTTCAGGATCGAGACTTCCGACGCCGATCAATTTCTCCGTCTGCAGGGGCGAAATCCTCGGCTTCTTCGGCCTGATCGGCGCCGGCCGCAGCGAGATGGCGCGGCTGTTGTTCGGCGCGGATCATCGCCATCAGGGTACGGTCGCCATCGATGGGGTCACGGTTGCTCCGAACAATCCCAAGGCGGCGATCCATGCCGGCATGGTGCTCTGCCCGGAAGACCGCAAGCTCGATGGGATCATCCAGGGGCGCTCGATCCAGGAGAATATCGCCATCTCCTCGCGGCGGCATTTCTCACCGTTCGGCATATTGAGCCCTCGCAAGGAGGCGGCCCTTGCCGATCAATTCATCGCCAGGCTGCGCGTGCGCACGCCATCGCGCAAGCAGGACATCATCAATCTTTCCGGCGGCAATCAGCAGAAGGTCATTCTCGGCCGCTGGCTGTCCGAACAGGGCGTCAAGGTGCTAGTCATCGACGAGCCGACGCGCGGTATCGATGTCGGAGCGAAATCGGAAATCTATGAAATCCTCTATGAGCTTGCGGCCGGCGGCATGGCGATTGTTGTCATCTCCAGCGAGTTGCCGGAGGTCATGGGCATTTCCGACCGCATCATGGTGATGTGTGGTGGCAAGGTCGCCGCCGATGTGGCGCGGGCGAATTTCAACGAACACCAGATTCTGACCGCCGCACTGCCGGACAAAAACGCCGCAAGCGCATTCTGACTAGGGAAATCGCGACGATGTCTTCCTTCAAGTCCTCCTTGAAAAAAATCCTCCTCGGCGAACAGGGCCTCGTCGTCATCTTCGCGGTGGCCTTCGTCATCGTGTCGTTGACGGTTCCGAATTTCCTGACCGAGCGCAATATGATCGGCCTGCTGCAATCCGTGGTCACGATCGGCATCGTCGCCTGCACTATGATGTTTTGCCTGGCCTCGCGCGATTTCGATCTTTCCGTCGGCTCGACCGTTGCCTTCTGCGGCATGATCGCGGTCATGGCCTCGAATGTTACCGGCTCCATCATTCTCGGGCTGCTGGCCGCACTCGTCTGCGGCGGAATCGTCGGCCTCGTCAACGGCGCGCTCATCGCCAAGCTGCGCATCAATGCGCTGATCGCGACGCTCGCCACCATGCAGATCGTCCGTGGCCTGGCGCTGATCGCCTCGGACGGCCGGGCGGTCGGCATTAACGACCCGAATTTCTATCAACTGGCGCTTTCGACTTTTCTCGGCATTCCGACACCGATCTGGATCATGGCGATCCTGTTCATCCTGTTCGGCTTCGTGCTGAACCGTACTACCTTCGGCAAGAACACACTGGCGATCGGCGGCAATCCCGAGGCTTCGCGGCTGGCGGGCGTCAACGTCGCCAGGATGCGGATCTGGATCTTCACGCTGCAGGGTTTCATCTGCGCCATCGCCGGCATCCTACTGTCGTCGCGCATCACCTCCGGGCAGCCGAACGCGGCGATCGGGCTGGAACTGCTGGTCATTTCCGCCTGCGTGCTCGGTGGCGTATCGCTTGCGGGTGGCCGGGCCTCGATGAGCGGCGTCATCGTCGGTGTGCTGATCATGGGCATTGCCCAGAACGTGATGAATCTCCTCAATATTCCAGCCTTTTATCAGTATCTCGTCCTCGGCTCGATCCTGCTGATCGCGGTGACGCTGGACAATATCCGCTCGGCTGCGGCTGGGCGCAGCAGGGGATAAGCAAAGGGATTGGTCAGGCCCGCACGTTAATTGTTACGGTGGTGTCGTCTTCCGGGGATAGAGCGTTATATTGCCGCTCGAGGCAGTTCTGGAGCATCCCGCTTTCAAGCGACGCTGTGTTCGGATGAACGCGAGACGCGCTCCGGCGCTGCTTCTTATCGGCCACTGCGGGAAGGGCAAGGGCTCTCTCCCGACGTTCAATCAACGACAAGGAGGACGGCATGCAGATCAATCGTACAGGTTCGGCCCAGTGGTCCGGCGGTTTGAAGGACGGCAAAGGTCAGATCTCGACCCAGAGCGGTGCGCTCAATCACTATCCCTACGGTTTCGCCAGCCGCTTCGAAGGCGTTCCCGGCACAAATCCGGAAGAGCTGATCGGTGCGGCCCATGCAGGCTGCTTCACCATGGCTCTGTCGCTGATCCTCAATGAGGCCGGTTTCACCGCCGAAAGCATGGAAACGACCGCCAAGGTCACACTCGAAAGCGTCGAAGGCGGTTTTGCCATCAGCGCTATCCATCTGACGCTGACCGGCAAGGTTCCCGGCGCCGACGAAGCCAAGTTTACCGAACTCGCCAACAAGGCCAAGGCTGGTTGCCCGGTCTCCAAGGCGCTTGCTTCCGTTCCGATCACTCTGGAAGTGCACGCCGCCTAAGCGGCCTTTTCGATAAGGGCGCCGTGCCCATGGTGCGGCGCTTTTCGTTTGCAGTTCTGCGCTTTGGCGCCGCCGCACAAGCCGGCCAATTCGCGCATATTCCGCCGTAAATGTACAATCCCCCATTGAGGCCTCCGGACTATCCTCTCGCGGAAAATAGATTGCGCAAAGGGGATTGCCGCATGTCCGGACTTATGTTGATCCACGTCATTATCAGCCTGATCGCCATCGTTGCCGGCGTCATCGTCGCGGAGGGTTTGATTTCGGTGAAGCGCCATGAGCGCTCGACGCTTGTCTATATGGTCACCATTCTGCTCACGAGCCTGACTGGCTTCCTCTTTCCCTTCAACGGCGTTACGCCCGGCATCCTATTCGGCATCATCACCGTCCTGCTTTTCATTCCGACGGCGATCGCGCGCTACAAGCAGCGGATGGCCGGCGTCTGGCGGCTCGTCTTCATCGTCGGCAGCCTGCTGATGCTTTATCTCAACTGTGTCGTGCTGATCGTTCAGTCCTTCCAGAAAATTCCATTCCTCAATGCATTGGCACCCACAGGGAACGAGCCGCCGATCTTGGCCGTCCAGACCGTGTTGCTGGTTGCCTTCCTGATTGTCGGCTTCCTCAGCGTCCGCCGCTTCCGGCCGTCGCTTCTGCGGATCTGATCATCGTATTCTGAATCCACGACAAGCTTTCAGCCGCCTTGCTTCGCGGGGCGGTTTCTTGACATTTGCGCCTTGATGATTTACGAGTGACGAAAATTGAAAATCGTCACTCGTAAATCGGAAGTACCCAATGTTCGATCTTTCTGCGGTCAACGCTGATCCTGCACGTCAGGAAAACGTAACGCGGATTCTCGATTCCGCCGAAAAGCTGTTCCGTCACTACGGCTACAGCAAGACGACGGTCGCCGACATCGCCCGCGATCTCGGCATGTCGACCGCGAACATTTACCGGTTCTTCGCGTCCAAGACGGAAATCCACCAGGCTATCTGCGGCCGCATGCTCGCGCAGAGCTACAAGATGGCCTACGACATCCGCCACCAGCCGATCAGCGCTTCCGAGCGGCTGCGCGCCTATACCCATGCCCAGCACAAGATGACGCTCGAGACGATGCTCGACGAACAGAAGGTGCATGAGATGGTGATCGTTGCCATCGAGCGCGATTGGCATGTCATCGAAAAACACCTCGATCGGATCCATGACCTCATGGCTGAAATCATCGCCGAAGGCATCGCCGCCGGCGAATTTGCCGAACAGGATCCGATCGCGGCCTCGAAATGCTTCGGCGCGGCGACGATCATTTTGTGCCACCCACAAATGGTCGCGCAATGTCTTGCCAAGACCAACCGGGCCGAGCCCGACGAACTCATAGAATTCGCTATCAGAGCGCTAAAGAAATAGTAGTTCGCGTGTAGGATGATCCACGCGCCTTTGCATTGCGTTTGACTAAAGCCGTTTCATCAAGGAGAGCGACATGGTTTCGCTGATGACCACCACCATACGATCCGTTGCCGGCGCTGCAGCTTTTGCCGCCATAGCGCTCACGCTTTCGGGCTGCAACGAGAAGAAAGAGGAAACGGCGGAGGTGATCCGGCCGGTGAAGGTGGTCGAGATCGCTCAGGCGGATACGACGCGCAAGCTCGATTATTCCGGCTCGGTCAGGGCGCGGACGGATATGAACCTCGGCTTCCGGGTCAACGGCAAGATCGTCGAACGCAAGGTGGATATCGGCGAGAAGGTCAAGCCTGGCGACGTGCTCGCCCGCATCGATTCCACCGATTACGTTTTGGCTGTGCGCCGCTCGCAGGCCGATCTCGATGCGGCCGAGAAGCAGGTGCAGACCACGGAGCTTGCCCGCAATCGCGCCCAGCAGCTCTTCGACAAGAACGTTGCGCCGAAATCGCAGCTCGAACAGGCCGAGCTTTCCTATGATCAGGCCGTATCGACGCGGGATTCCGCCGTGTCGGCGCTGGCGGAAGCGAAGAACCAGGTCGCCTATACCGATCTGACCTCGGACATGAACGGCATCGTCACGACCATCAATGCCGATGTCGGCCAGGTGGTCGGCTCCGGCACGTCTGTCATCACCGTTGCCGTCGATGGCGAAAAAGAAGTGCAGATCGCCGTTCCGGAAATGGACATTGCGCAATTCAAGGTCGGCAAGGACGTCAAGGCGCGCTTCTGGTCCGACGATGCGCTGGTGATGGACGGCAAGGTGCGTGAGGTGTCCGGAAGTGCCGACGCGCAGTCGCGCACCTTTGCGGTCCGCGTCAGCCTGCCGAACGATCAGCGCGTGCTGCTCGGCATGACAGCGACGATCGAGGCGCAGGCCGACAATACCCAGCCCTATGTCGCTATCCCGCTGAGCGCGCTTGCCCAGAAGGACGGTCAGCAGATCGTCTGGCTGGTCGATCGCAGTGCCGGCACCGTGCATGCCCATAGCGTCAAGGTTGCCGATTTTGCCGATGACGGCGTGCGCGTCGCCGATGGCCTCAAGGCCGGCGATGTCGTCGTTGCCGCCGGCACGCAATTCATGACCGAGAATATGAAGGTCAAGGTGCCGACTGCGCAGCAAGCATCGGCAGAGACCAGCGGCAGCGCCGCGGCGGCTGCCGAAGTCGTACGCTAAACCGATCGAGGGGCGGGACAATGACTATGAACAGCACCTCCGACGAGAAGAAGCGTTTCAATCTGTCGCGATGGGCGATCGCCCATCCGAGCATTGCGCGCTTCCTGTTTGCGCTGATCATCATCGCCGGCGCGCTTGGGCTCACACATATGGGCCAGAAGGAAGATCCGGATTTCACCTTCCGCGTCATGGTGGTGCAGACCATTTGGCCCGGCGCCTCGCTGCAGGACATGGAAGACCAGGTGGTCAACAAGATCGAGCGCAAGCTGCAGGAAACGCCGCATCTCGATTGGGTCAAATCCTACACCCGCGCCGGCTTTGCCATCACCACCGTTCAGATCAAGGGCGACACCAATACCGAACAGGTGAAGGACGCCTTCTATCAGGTGCGCAAGAAGGTCGGCGACATCGCCAATACGCTGCCGGACGGCCTGCAGGGACCCTATTTCAACGATGAATTCGGCGATACTTTCATCACCCTGCATTCGATCAGCGGCGACGGCTACAGCTATCCCGAGTTGAAGAAATTTGCGATCCAGGCCCGCGACATGCTGCTTTCGACGCCTGGCGTCGAAAAGGCTGTGATCATCGGCGACCAGCCCGAGCAGATCTATATCGATGTCTCCTCCAAGGTGCTGGCCGAGCGCGGCCTGACGCTGACGGCCCTGCAGAACGCGATCGTCGGCCAGAACAAGGTCGATCCGGCCGGCTCCGTCGACACCAGCACGCGCTCCGTGCGCATCTCGGTCGAGGGCGACGTCAACAAGATCGAGGATATCAAGAACCTCCGGCTGACGGCCGGCGGCCAGGTGACGCGTCTCGGCGACATCGCAACGGTGAGTGCCGGGCTGCAGGACCCTTACACGGCCAAGTTCCTCTATAACGGTCACGAGAGCGTCCAACTCGGCGTCGTCATGGCCAACGGCAACAAGGTGACCGACGTCGGCAAGGCTGTCGAAGAAACCTACAAGCGTTTCGAGGCTTCGCTGCCGGTCGGCGTGCAGGTCGATCAGATCTCCAACCAGCCGGAAGTGGTGACCGACGCGATCAGCGAGTTCATGCATGCGCTCGGCGAGGCACTGGTGATCGTGCTGATCGTTTCCTTCCTGTCGATCGGCTGGCGTTCCGGCCTGGTGATCGCCATCGCCATTCCGCTGGTGCTGGCGGCGACTTTCGCCATCATGTACGAGCTCGGCATCGACCTGCAGCGTATCTCGCTCGGCGCCCTCATCATTGCGCTCGGCCTCCTTGTCGACGATGCGATGATCGTGGTCGAGTTGATGGAGCGCAAGCTGGAGGAGGGGCTGGTCAAGCTTGATGCGGCGAGCTTCGCCTATTCCTCGACCGCCTTTCCGATGTTGACCGGTACGTTGATCACGACGGCGGGCTTCATCCCGGTCGGCTTCGCGGCATCGACAGCCGGTGAATATGTCCGCACGCTCTTCTATGTCGTCGGTATCGCTCTAGTGATTTCCTGGTTCGTGGCGGTCTACTTCACGCCCTGGCTCGGCTATATGATCCTGAGGCAGCGCCATCATGCCGGTGAGCACCACGACGTCTTCGACACGCGTTTCTACCGTCGCCTGCGCTCGTCGGTGAGCTGGGCCGTTCGCCATCGTGTCATCGTGCTGCTTCTGACGCTCGCCGCCTTCGTCGGCAGCTTGTGGTCCTTCCAGTTCATTCCGCAGAATTTCTTCCCGCAGTCTTCGCGTCCGGAAATTCTGGTCGATCTCTGGCTGCCGGAAGGCACCAGCATCAAGGAAGTCGAACGCCAGGCGCAGACTTTGCAGGCCCGTATGGCCGATGATCCCGATAAGCGGTTCATCGCGACCTATGTGGGCGAGGGCGCTCCGCGCTTCTTCCTGCCGCTCGATCAGCAGCTCACCAACCCGAACTATGCCCAGTTGCTGATCATGGCCAAGGACGAGCCGGCGCGCGAGCGGCTGATCGTCAAGCTGCGCAGCATGCTTGCCACCGACTTCCCCTCGGTCCGCGCCAAGGTCGACCGCCTGTTCCTGGGCCCGCCGACCGGCTGGCCGGTGCAGTTGCGCGTCATGGGTCCGG
The DNA here is from genome assembly GCF_003025035.1 of Rhizobium sp. SEMIA4064. Lineage (GTDB taxonomy): Bacteria > Pseudomonadota > Alphaproteobacteria > Rhizobiales > Rhizobiaceae > Rhizobium > Rhizobium paranaense. Next base: position 577,990 of record NZ_PYJN01000019.1, on the reverse strand, counting down.
ACCGGCAGGAGGTTCGCCATATCGCCGATCAGGTAAAACAACGCTTTGCGCAGAACCCGCTGCTCGGCGCCATCCATGACGACTGGCTGGAGCCGGTGCCGGCCATGAAGCTGGTGATCGATCAGGACCGCGCCCGCGCACTCGGCGTCACCTCGCAGCGTATCCGCCAGATGCTGCAGGCCTCGATGTCCGGCGCTACCCTCGACAACTATCGTGAGGGCGAGGAGACCGTGGGCATCGTCGCACGGGAGCCGGAGGCGAGCCGCCACCTGCTGACCTCGGTCAACTCCATCTATATTCCGACCGACACCGGTGGTTTCGTGCCGCTGTCGCAGGTGGCGAAGGTCGAGCCAGTCATGGAGCAGAGCATCGAGTGGCGCCGCGACCGCCTGCCGACGATCACGGTCAGGGCGACGCTTCCCGACAATGTGCAGTCGAACGACGTGACGGCCAAGCTCTACAACGACATGGCCGATCTTAGGAACAGCCTGCCGGCAGGCTATAAGATCGAGATCCAGGGCGGTGCCGAAGACAGCGCTGAAAGCCAGGCCTCGATCGCCGCCAAGGCACCGATCATGCTGGTCATCATCGTCGTGCTCTTGATGGCGCAGCTCCAGCACTTCGGCAAGGCGATGCTGGTGCTCGCCACCGGTCCGCTCGGCATCATCGGTGCGGCCGGTGCCCTCTTGATCAGCGGCGCGCCCTTCGGCTTCGTGGCGATCCTCGGCGTCATCGCGCTGCTCGGCATCATCATCCGCAATTCGATCATCCTCGTCGACCAGATCGACCAGGATATCGCGGCGGGCATGGACCGGAAGGAGGCGATCATCGGCTCGGCCGTCCGCCGTTTCCGGCCGATCATGCTGACGGCGTTGACGGCGGTGCTGGCGCTGATCCCGATCTCGCGCGGCGTCTTCTGGGGTCCGCTCGCCTACGCCATGATGGGCGGCATCCTGGTTGCCACAGTGCTGACCATCTTCGTGCTGCCGGCAGGCTACGCGCTCTTCTTCGGCCGCGAGCCGAAAAAGAAAGGAGAGCCGCCGGTCGAGGAACAGCAGAACAACGACGTCGTGCATCACCTGCCACCGGCTATGGCAGCGGAATAAAGCGGAATAAAAAGCGCGGGCAAAGCGTGAAAGGGGTCCCGGCCTGTGCCGGGGCCCTTTTTATTTTCAGCGGGGTCGCTCGAAGGCCTGCGTCAGGATCGTGTACTCGCCGCCTGCGATCTTGAGGACCGTCAGGCTCCCACCCATGGCGGCGGCGGTGTCGATGCCGATGCGCTGATTACCAAAGACGGGCCGCGAGACCGGCGTATGGCCATGGACCACCAGCATCGGCAATTGCGGGCCTTCGGAGAGGAAGGGGTCGCGGATCCAGATCAGGTCTTCGTCGGTCTGCTCTGCGAGCGGTATGGCAGGCCGGATGCCGGCATGGACGAAGAGCAGCGGCCCGAAGGTGATGGCGATCGGCAGGGAGCGCAGCAATTCGACATGTGCCGGCGGGATGGCCTGGAGAACGGCTTCGCCGAGTTCTTCGATGCTCCGGCCTTCCTGGAACAGCAGATATTCCGCGTCGACGCCATAGGAGGCGAGTGTCTGGAAGGCGCCGAACTCCAGCCAATGGCTGTTGGCGCGCGGATCCTTCAGGAATTTCAGGAAGACATCGTCGTGATTGCCGCAAAGGATGTAGCGGTCGAAACCCGCGGGCGGCGGCTCGCACAGATGCTGCAGCACCTCGTTCGATCGCGGACCGCGATCGACATAGTCGCCGAGAAACAGCAGGAGCTTGCGGCCGGGAATCGTGCGGGCATCTGCAATGACGCACCTTTCCGCTTCGATCAGAGCGTCGTAGCAGCCATGGATGTCGCTCAGCGCATAGATGGCTGTATAGCCTTCCGCTGTCAGATCGATACGGGGTCGCGGCTCCATTGGCTTCGCCGCTCTCCTGCCGAAAAGTTGATCAATGAGTCCGTTCATGGACATCCGCATACCGCCTGTACAACGGCATAATCTTTTGAAAATATTCTAAGAATCCCGCCTTTTTAGGGCAGTGACGAAACGGTAGTTCAGTAGCGGGCCGGGCGCAAGGTACGCTGGAAGTGGCGACTTGCGTTAGGTTAATGAAAACAAGGAGTCAGGCATATCTGCCATCGCCGCAACTTTGTGCCTGGCCCCTCACCCCAACCCTCTCCCCGCTCATGCGGGGAGAGGGAGCTGATCGCGCTATATGCGGCTTCAATCTCAAGCAAGAGGCAAGTTGGTTGTCGTCCCCTCTCCCCGCTTGCGGGGAGAGGGCTAGGGTGAGGGGCCAGGCACGAAGTTACGGCATCGACATGCGTGCCTGACAATCTCATCGATCGGCTGCCAACCGCTCCGCAAACTCGATCGCCTCGATCAGGCTCCGCTCATTGGCAATGCCCTTGCCAGCGATGTCGAAGGCGGTGCCGTGGTCGACGGAGGTGCGGACGATTGGCAGGCCGAGGGTGATGTTGACGCCGGAGAGGTCCATCCATTTTCCCGTCGCCGGGTCAATTTCGAAACCAAGCAGCTTGACGGGGATATGCCCCTGATCGTGATACATGGCGACGACGGCGTCATATTGGCCGGCGCGCAGCTTGACGAAGACGGTGTCGCCGGAGACAGGGCCGATGATATCGAGACCGTCTTCGACCGCCTTGGCGATGGTCGGCGCGGAAATGTCGATATCCTGCCGGCCGAAGAGGCCGCCTTCGCCGGCATGCGGATTGAGCGCTGCGACCGCAATCTTCGGTCTGGCGATGCCGAGGCTGCGGAGTGCCTTGTCGGTCAAGTCGATGACGAGGCGTAGCCGCTCAGGCGTCAGGCGCTTCGGCACATCTTCCAGTGCGACATGGGTGGTGACGTGGCTGACGCGCATGTTGCCATGGGCGAGCATCATCACCGAGCCGCGGGCGCCGGTGAGTTCCGCAAGCAATTCGGTATGGCCGGCATAGTGGAAGCCGGCCTTGTTCAGCGCTTCCTTGTTGAGCGGTGCAGTGACGATGCCGCCGACCTTTCCGGCCATGGCGAGCTGAACGCCCTTCTCGATTGCCTTGAAAGCCATGCGGCCGCCATCGGCGGAAAGCCGGCCCGGCTGGATCGGCTCACCCTCCGCATCGGCCTGAATGAAGCAGAGGTTCGGCCAGTCGCCGTCTATCTGCGCTTCGGGAATTTCGATATCGAGGCCGAGTTGCTGTTCCGCGAGCCGCAGGGCCGGGCCGCTGCCAATTATTGTAAGTTTTAGCTTACCTTCATCAAACTTGTTCTTCAACCGGGCGGCGGCCTTGACGATGATTTCCGGGCCGATGCCGGCGGGATCGCCCATGGTGATCGCCAGGTGCCGTGTCATGGTTCTTCTCCTCCGGCGATGAGCGCGTTTTCACTCAAGAGATCGCGCCACAGGGTAGGGCCGCCGAATGCGCCTGATTTGGAGATCACCGTGGTGCCTTGCCACGGGCCGCCGACGATGGTGGAGCGGGGCAAGCCCGGTGCGGCCTGGCCGGTGAGGCTGAGGGCTGCAACATCGAGCGCCGCGCAAAGATTTCGCAAGGTTTCGCCGCCGGCGACAATCAATGTGCCCGGCGCCGGCAGAGCTTTGGCGATACGGCCGAAGGTCGCCGCGATCCGCTTTGCCGCATCGTCGCGTTCGAGCCCTGTCGGCAGATCGAGGCTCACCATGGCGACGCCGCTTTGCTGGATTTGTCTGTCGACGGCATCGGCATCCGCGCCTTCCGAAAGCTTCAGCCAATTGGGGCCACAGGCCTGGAGCTGCGCCAGCGTGATCGGCTGATCCGAGCCGAACAGGCCAAGCACCGGTCTTTGCAGCCTGCGCGAGACGGGAACAGCGGGCGCGGGGCGAGAAGACCGCCCTTCGCCCGCGTCTTTTCCGGAGTGAGGGCGATGATGCGTCGCCAAATCGATATTGCGCGCCAGGGCTCGCGCCAGCCCGCCGGTGCCGCTCCAAAGGACAGGTCCCTGTAGCGCAGATGAGACCCATGCGATGACGGCGTCCAAATCCTCATCCGAATGGGCGTCGAAAACATGGATGCCGTCCGCAATGGGTGTTCCGGCATCGACATGGTGGTGACTGAGCGCTGTGTTGAAGGCCGGCAGGCCCTCCGCTCTCAGTTGAGTGACGAGATCGCCGCTGATATCGCGCCAGGCATCCTTCCCGGCAAACAGCACCTGCCGGCCGCCCCGCGTGTGCCGGCCGTGATGCGGAAAGGCCGGCGCCAGAATGCAATGCCGCCAGTGGCCGAGCCGAAAGCAGGCCGCAAGTTCCGCCGCCCAAGGCCCGCGAAACAGGCTATCCACCTTCTTGAAGGCAAGATCGGCCCCCTCCAACACCGGCGCGACACTGCCGACGATGTCAGCCGCTTCGGTCGCCGATTTTTCGCGGGTGCCGCTATCGATCGCAAGGCAATCCGGCAGGCTTGCCGGAAGCGCATCTTCCCGCTGCACCTCGATCGGCCCATAGACGCCGACGAATTCAACCGCCGTGTCGAGCGCGCCGGTCAGATCATCAGCGATGAGGCGGAGGGTGGGCATGAACTTAAGATGCCTTCAGAGGGCCTTGCGGGTATCGGATATGGACATGGAAGCCAGGCCTTGCGGCTGCTCGGACGGCTTGCAGTCTTCAGCCTTCCACCAGGGCTTGTCAACGGGTTGCTTTGTCACCGTATCATTGATCCGGGCCGCGACATCAGCCGCGTTTACTTGGCTGCGCATGTGCGGCTATGCTTGCGCTCAACGACCGGGCAGGGTCGTTCCCATCGCCTCAAGGAGAACAGAGTGAGCTACGATTTCCATGTGGGCCAGAAGGTCGTTTGCATCAATGACACGTTCAAGCATGTCAGCATCGACCAATTGATCCGCAAGGGAACGATCTACACGATCCGCTGGGTCGGCGAATACACGCATTATGTCGACGGCACCTTCATCGGCGTGAAGCTCGAAGAAATCCACCGCGGCAACGACGACGGCCCCGAAGGCTACGGCGCCGCCGACATGCCCTACCGCGCCACCCGCTTCCGCCCGCTGGTGGAGGACAAGATAGCCTCGCTCAGAAAGCTGCTGGCGCCGACACCGGATGCGCCGGTGGAGAAGGGGAAGAAGGTTAGGAAGACGGAGAAGGTTTGATTGGGGATGGAACGGCCGGCGCCCGTACCTATGCCTTTATCGTTTAGGCTCGCCGCACCCCGTCGCAAGTCCATGCTCGATCAGTTTGTCACGAGTGCCGGATAGGAAATGCTGAGATATGAAAGCGCCATTCGCTTTCAGGTGGAAGTCTCACTGCAAGCTCAGAGCCCTAGCGTAAAAGCAAATCCGAGCAGCCGTTGAATAGAATTGCCGAACCGATTACTCTTCTTCCGGTTGCCAAGGGGAGAGTGCCGCGTGTTGATTCGAAAGCTCATCATTGAGAATGTCAGAAGCTTTTTGGATAGGCGCGAAATCCTTTTCGATGGACCCATTTCGATTTTTATCGGCCCCAACGGTGGCGGTAAGACAAATTTGCTTGATACGCTTGTGATCATGCTGCGCCGCTATGTTCTCAATACTCCATATTATCGTCACTCACCCACCGCTGACGAACCAAATCTTTGGGAGGAAACTTACAACGATCATCTCAACGGTCTGGTTTTTGACAAGAACAGCCAAGGCCGCAATAGGGATCAAACTGTCGAGCTTGAACTGGAAATAACGCCTGACGACATCGACAATATGCGCGCTATAAAAGCTCAATGGCCCGACGTGCACGCCACTTCCAAACGCAAATTCAGAATAAATCCTTGGAGTGGTGTGGAGAAGTGGAATGTTGATGAGGTTGTAGCGGGCACGAGGGTCGTTGTTTCGTGTATAAATGGTAATGTGCTTCCGCAGCACGATGCATCTTCAAGCGATTATCTCCACTACCTCCACTTATTTGAGACGGATAATTATTTTCGTTCTGAATTAAAGAAGGAGAGACTCAAGCTACCAATGGTGTATCTTCCAGTAAACCGCGCTGCGGGCGGCTTCAATTCATCGGTAGGTTTAGCTGGTTACAATGACTTTGATCAGAAACGTGCTACAGATGCGTCGTCTTCGAGAACGGGGTCGAATCTAATTCCACTGGCAATCTCGCGCATTGCAAGTAAATATCGTTTACTGCAGGAAGAATCCAATATTGATGCTAAGGATATTTTCTACAAAGATCAAAATTTGATCGACTTAACTAATGATCTTCGAGATTTGAACTACAGTTGGGATCTTGTTACAATAGATCCTTTAAGTAACATATATGATATCCGGCTGACGAAGCAGGGATCGTCGTTCTTAGTTAGTGCGGCTTCGTCAGGTGAGCGAGAGCTTCTTACATATCTCTTTGCGATTCATGCTCTGAACGTTCGAAACGCTCTAATCGTTGTTGACGAGCCGGAGCTGCATTTACATCCTCGTTGGCAGACGGCATTGCTCGGCCTTTTCGAAAAACTTGCTAAAACCACGGGTAACCAATTCGTTCTAGCGACCCACTCCCCAACATTTATATCCCCTGCCTCCATCCAATACGTTTCGCGCGTTTTCTCCGACAATCAGAGGAGCGACATCGTCCGGCTAAATTCAACTGCCCTGCCGAATTCGAAACACCTTTTTAATGTGGTCAATAGCCAAAATAACGAGCGAGTATTTTTTACGGAAAAAGTGTTGCTAGTCGAAGGCGTGTCTGACCGCATTGTTTTTGAGAGAGTGTTGGAGATCGTTGCCAGAGAAAATGGGGTAAATGGAATTCCGTCGCTTGAAGTCGTGAGCGTCGGAGGTAAAGGCCTCTTTTCAGCCTATCGGAAGCTTCTGGATGCGTGTCGGGTCTCTTGGGCTGTGATTGCCGATCGTGACTATATTGAGCAGGTTGGTAACGAAGTGGTAAAGAAATTATTTGTTCTAAATGCCGACGAAATTAAAAAGGATGTAGTAGATAATGTGAAAAGCTGTGACGGAGCGAGCATCGTTAAGAGTATTGAGGAAGCTTTGGTATCAGGAAACTGGAATCATGCTCAGGAAATATGGGATTACATTAAGTCACGGCGGGTACGTCTTCCCCCCGATCTTTCCGAAACTGATCGGCATACACTGGAGAAGTTTGTTGCGGAAAAGGAAACAGAGAATGTCTTCATTCTCAAGTTTGGCGCACTGGAGGACTATTTGCCCGATGGTTACAGAGCAAAAGATTTGGAAGCGTTGATCGCTTTGGTTGCGGCTGACGATTTCTGGGAGCGGCTTCCATCTAAGTCCAGAGCGGAACTCGATAGGCTTGCCAAGGCCATTCTAGGCATCGAAAACAAAGCAGGAGTGGCAATCGTTGAGCTTGAGAGCATTAACGGTTCAAACGGTGTCTGAGTGAAACCTCATATTGGTTTGCGGCTTACTTTCCGGCTCAATCGACGGCTAACATCGGGCGAAAACTCATCAGCTATTGTGGAACAAGTTGATGTGCGCGCCATAGCTTGTTGTAAGCATGCATCGACGTAAAGAGAACATAACCCGTAAATTCGAGATAAGGAAAACTGGTGCTGCTAGAGAGATTTGAACTCTCGGCCTCTCCCTTACCAAGGGAGTGCTCTACCCCTGAGCTATAGCAGCAAACCGTGGCGCGTTGGGTGCGCCGTATTGGGCGAGGCGGCTATTGCCATAGCTGAGAGGTAAGTGCAAGCCGCAAATTTCAAGTTCGGTGAAAGATCGATGGAAAAATTATGTCGGTCTTTTGAAGGCTGGGGATTTCAGCTATGGGAAGGGGATGTGTGCGGATAAGACGAAAAGTGGTGATGAACAGCGCTTGCAGGGCGGTTTGACGGTCGGCGAGGCGGGCGAAGGCGCGGGCGCGAAGCTGAATATCGAGGCGGAGCGCCGTCGCGAGCGGGCGGCTCAGAAGCTGCGGGAAAATCTTGCCCGCCGCAAACAGCAGGTTCGGGCGCGCCGCGCGGGCCAGGCGGACGAGACGGATGGGCTTCCCGCTGCAAATTCGTCCGATGCGAAGGATGCCGCCGCAAAAATGGACGAATCGTAATGATTCATGTCGGCCATCATCAAACAGCCATCAAACGAATTGAAGCCTTAAACTATTTCGTCTAAACAGCGCTTTTTCCCCATATGCGTGGAATTTGGCGCACGGAACTTCAGGAAAGGCGGGCCTCGCCCGTAGTCATATATGGATCGTATCAGGATTGTCGGCGGCAACGAGCTCAACGGTATCATTCCGATCTCCGGCGCCAAGAATGCAGCTCTGCCTCTGATGATCGCCTCGCTGCTCACCAGCGATACGCTGACGCTCGAAAACGTGCCGCATCTCGCCGATGTGGAGCTTCTGATGCGCATTCTCGGCAATCACGGCGTCGATGTCGCCGTCAACGGCCGGCGCGAACGCCAGGAAGACGGCTATTCCCGCACCATCCATTTCACCTGCCGCACCATCGCCGACACCACCGCGCCTTATGAGCTGGTCGCCAAGATGCGCGCCAGCTTCTGGGTCATCGGGCCGCTGCTTGCCCGCGAAGGCCAGGCGCGCGTTTCGCTGCCGGGCGGTTGCGCCATCGGCACGCGCCCGGTCGATCTCTTCATCGATGGCCTGACGGCGCTTGGCGCCACCATGGAAATCGACGGTGGCTATATCAATGCCACCGCGCCGAAGGGCGGCTTGATCGGCGCGCGTTATGTCTTCCCGAAGGTTTCGGTCGGCGCGACGCATGTGATGATGATGGCGGCAACGCTCGCCCGCGGCACGACGGTCATCGGCAATGCGGCCCGCGAGCCGGAAGTCGTCGATCTTGCCAATTGCCTCATCGCCATGGGCGCCAAGATTTCCGGCGCCGGCACCAGCACGATCACCATCGAAGGCGTCACCTCGCTCTCCGGCGCGCGCCACCGCGTCTTGCCGGATCGTATCGAGACCGGCACCTATGCCATGGCCGTCGCCATGGCTGGCGGCGACGTCACGCTCGAAAATACAGACATGGCGCTGCTCGACACGGCGCTGGAAAGCCTGCGCCGCGCCGGCGCCGACATTTCGGCGACCAACAACGGCATCCGCGTCCGGCGCAACGGCGGCGGCATCAAGCCGGTCGATATCGTCACCGATCCCTTCCCGGGCTTCCCGACCGACCTACAGGCGCAGTTCATGGCGCTGATGACCCGCTCGACGGGCACGTCGCATATCACCGAGACGATCTTCGAAAATCGCTTCATGCATGTGCAGGAGCTCGCGCGCCTCGGCGCGAAGATCTCGCTCTCCGGCCAGACCGCCAAGATCGAAGGCGTCGAGCGACTGAAGGGTGCGCCGGTCATGGCGACGGACCTGCGCGCATCCGTCTCCCTGGTCATCGCCGGCCTTGCCGCCGAGGGTGAAACGCTGGTCTCGCGCATCTATCATCTCGATCGCGGCTTCGAGCGGCTGGAAGACAAGCTGACGCGCTGCGGCGCTGTCGTCGAGCGCATCAGCGACTAATTCCGGTCGTTCATGAGAAGAGACGGGAGAAGCCCGCTTTCTCCGGTTGCGTCTTCAGCGCCCGCATCCTATTTCCATCACGGGGGAATGCCGGTATCGGCATTTCCGTGGCGATCGGGGATATCAGGCGAATGACCAATCTCAAGCTTATGGCACTTGATAACGAAGACCTGGGCGTGATCTCCGCGCATATGCAGGACAGCGTCTTCAAGGTTTCCGACATGTCCTATGCGCCGCGGCTCGGGCAGTTTTCCGTTGCCGCCAACCGTTTCGTCTGGGAACTGTCGGATCAGAAGGACAAGGCGTTCGAGCGCCATCGCTCGGCGCTGGTGTTCAAGCGGGTGCTGGCGGTGCGCTCCAGCGGCGTCGATCGGCGCCAGCGCGACGAGGTGCTGTCGCTGCTCGTCATCCGCTTCGATCCGAAGGGCGAGGGGCCGGATGGCACGATCGAGCTGACGCTCGCCGGCAACGCGACGATTGCGCTCGATGTCGAATGTATCGAAGTTCAGCTTGCAGATATTGGCGGCGCATGGGAAACGGCTAACAAGCCCAGTCATCCGGACGAAGCCTAGTAGCCGGACGAGAAACGAGTTTCGGTCGCTCATGGCGGCCTCGATGTAAGAGGATTATCAGCGTTGGCTATCTGGCTGGATCAGGCATCGGAAGGTTTCGAGCAGCAGTTTGCCGCTTTTCTGACGACCAAGCGGGAAGTGTCCGAGGACGTGAACGCCGTCGTACGCGCCATCATTGATGATGTGCGGGCGCGGGGCGACGCGGCTCTCGCCGATTATTCCAAGAAATTCGAAGGCATCGATTTCGCGACGACCCCGATGCGCGTCAGCGAAGCGGAGATCGATGCGGCGATCGCCGCCGTCCCCGCCGAAGTGCTGGGCGCGCTCAAAGTCGCCGCCACCCGCATCGAATCGCATCATCGCCGGCAATTGCCGAAGGACGATATCTATGAGGACGATCTCGGCGTCGGCCTCGGCTCGCGCTGGACGGCGATCGAAGCCGTCGGCCTTTATGTGCCCGGCGGCACGGCGAGCTATCCGAGCTCGGTGCTGATGAATGCCGTGCCGGCCAAGGTCGCCGGCGTCGATCGCATTGTCATTGCCGTGCCGACCATGAAGGGTGCGGTCAACCCGGCTGTGCTGGCCGCGGCCCGCATGGCTGGCGTGGAAGAGATTTACCGCGTCGGCGGGGCGCAGGCGATTGCAGCGCTTGCCTACGGCACCGAGACGATTGCCCCGGTCGCCAAGATCACCGGCCCCGGCAATGCTTACGTCGCCGCCGCCAAGCGGCAGGTTTTCGGCACCGTCGGCATCGACATGATCGCCGGCCCCTCGGAAGTGCTCGTCATTGCCGACAAGCACAATGATCCGGATTGGCTGGCCGCCGATCTCCTGGCGCAGGCGGAGCATGACGAGGGCGCGCAGTCGATCCTGATTACGGACGATGCGGCATTTGGCAAGGCCGTGGAAGGCGCCGTCGAGCGCCAGCTCAAGCAACTCAGCCGATCGCAGACGGCGGCCGCAAGCTGGCGGGATTTCGGCGCAATCATCTTGGTTTCGGACCTGAAGCAGGCCATCCCGCTCGCCAACCGCATCGCGGCCGAGCATGTCGAGCTTGCCATCGACGATCCGGATGCGCTGCTTGCCGGCATTCGCAATGCCGGTGCGATCTTCGTCGGCCGTCATACGCCGGAAGTGATCGGCGATTATGTCGGCGGCTCCAATCACGTTCTGCCGACCGCCCGTTCCGCGCGCTTCTCGTCCGGGCTCTCGGTGCTTGATTTCGTCAAGCGCACCTCGATCCTGAGGCTCGGTCCCGAGCAGTTGCGCACGCTTGGACCGGCGGCCATCGCGCTCGCCAATTCCGAAGGGCTCGATGCCCATGCGCGATCCGTTGCGATCCGCCTCAATCTCGAAGGGTAGGGCATGACTGACAGCGTCTTCCGGCTGAGCGATGTGGTCCTGGACGACACGATCGGCCGTTCGACGCCCGATGTCGAGCATGAGCGTGCCGTCGCGATTTTCGACCTGATCGAGGAAAACAGTTTCGAACCCGTCGGCCATGGCGGCGGGCCTTACCGGCTCAACCTGTCCCTGGTCGATCAGAAGCTGGTCTTCGATATCCGCACGGAAGCGGGGGGCGTCGTTGCCACCCATATCCTGTCGCTGACGCCGTTCCGCCGGATCGTGAAGGACTACTTCATGATCTGCGAAAGCTATTACGAGGCTATTCGCTCGGCCACCCCCAGCCGCATCGAGGCGATCGACATGGGCCGCCGCGGCATTCACAATGAGGGCTCGAGGACGCTGATGGAGCGGCTGAAGGGCAAGATCATCGTGGATTTCGATACGGCCCGCCGGCTCTTCACACTCGTCTGCGTGCTCTACTGGCGCGGGTGACGGCGATGGAACAGCCGAAAGCCATCGAACACCATGGAAAGCCGCCGGGCGCCATTCTCTTCATGTGCGGGCTCAACACCATCCGCTCGCCGATGGCCGAGGCGATCGCGCGCGGAATGCTGCCGCAGGGCACCTATGTTGCCTCGGCGGGCGTTCGCGCCGGTGAGCGCAATCCCTTCGTCGATGTCGTCCTCGGCGAAATCGGTCTGTCGCTCGGGCGGCGGCAGCCGCAGACGCTGGAGGAGCTGGAGGATGATTTCTTCGATGTCATCATCACGCTTTCTCCCGAAGCGCATCATGCCGCCCTGGAACTGACGCGCGCGAATGCCATCGACGTCATCTATTGGCCGACCATCGATCCCTCGGTCGCCGGCGGCACGCGCGAGCAGATCCTCAATGCCTATCGGGAGGTGAGAGACCATCTTCTCGGCCTGATCGAAAGCCGATTGGTCGAGCGTCGCGGCTCTCTTTAGAGTATCGCGTTAAACAAATGCAGAAAGCCTTATCAACGAGGTTCACAAAACCGTGGCGATTGTGTAGTTTCCGCGCAAATTTCCGGCGGCCTTACTTTTTGTCATGGACGCCGGCATCAACCCCACAGGAAAAGAAGCTTTAATGCCGAAAGAAGAAGTCCTTGAATTTCCCGGTGTCGTCACCGAATTGCTGCCGAATGCAACCTTCCGCGTGAAGCTGGAAAATGAGCATGAGATCATCGCTCACACCGCCGGCCGCATGCGCAAGAACCGTATCCGCGTTCTCGCCGGCGACAAGGTGCTCGTGGAAATGACCCCTTACGACCTGACCAAGGGCCGCATCACCTATCGTTTCAAGTAGTCCGCAGCTCGCATCCGAGCCTGCCCTCCGTTTGCCGCCTGTCACGGTCGAGGTTTTATGGCGCTGAAACACAAGCTGATACTGGCCTCCGGATCGCCGCGCCGCGTCGACCTCCTGCATCAGGCGGGGATCGAACCGGTGCGCCTGATGCCCATGGATATCGACGAGGCTCCGAAGAAGTCGGAACACCCGCGCTCGCTGGCGCGCCGGCTTTCGGCGGAAAAAAGCGAGGCGGCGTTCGCGGCGGTGAAGGGCGATGTCGCCTGGCAGGGAAGCTATATCCTTGCCGCCGATACGGTCGTCGCCGTCGGCCGGCGGATTCTGCCGAAAGCGGAATTCGTCGACGAGGCGTCTTCGGCGCTGCATCTGCTCTCCGGCCGCAGCCATGTCGTCTATACCGGCATCTGCCTTATCACGCCGGACCGCAAGCTGCGCCAGAAGGTGGTCGAGACCAAGGTCCGCTTCAAGCGGCTGTCCGGCAAGGATATCGACATGTACCTCGCCTCTGGCCAGTGGCGAGGCAAGGCCGGCGCTTACGGCATACAGGGGCTTGCGGGCTCCTTCGTGCAGAAGCTGATCGGCTCCTATACGAATGTCGTTGGATTGCCACTTTATGAAACCATGCTGCTTCTCGCGGGCGAAGGATTCGACGTCTACGCGGAATGGCAGGAAGGATAATCGTCATGGCGGACGATGACAGGATCAAGGTAGGGGCAAAGATCGAGCCGCTGCGCAAGACGCGGGCCTGCGCCGAATGCGGGCGACCCTCGGTGCGCGAGCATTATCCCTTCTGTTCGGATCGTTGCCGCTCGCTCGATCTGTCGCGGTGGCTGAACGGCGCCTATGCCATTCCCGTTGCCGAAGACGAGACCAAGGCCTCCGACGAGGAATAGGCGCTTCGCCATTTCGTCGAAGCCATTCATTTCATTTGCGAATTGTCAAAAATCCATTTCCTGTCAAAAAAGAGTCATTTGCGGCTGGACATGGGCGAACAAGATGCTATAACCCCGCTCGCTTCCGGGGCGAACCAACCGCCCAGGGTCTTCCAAGACCTTTCGATCAGCGTGAAGCAAGGATGCCCAGGTAGCTCAGTTGGTAGAGCAGCGGATTGAAAATCCGCGTGTCACTGGTTCGATTCCGGTCCTGGGCACCATTCTTACTTCCTCTTGAGATCATCGTAGTTTGCGGATGCCCTAGCGGCTATAACGCGCGCCGCTCATGGGCAGCGGCAATCCCTGACGCATTTCCGTCTGGCAAGTGGCCGGCGACGCGGCCGAGCTTGTACTTCAGTTTCCCATTCTGAATTTTCATTCCGTTTCAAGCGGAATATCGCGGCTTCGGGCCATCAGAAAGGGCGAGCCTGGCTCGCGCTTTTGCGGGGGCTGTCAATCGCGTCTAATGGTGGAGATTTCGGAAAACGCCGCAACTTTAGAGGTATTCATTATTAATTCCGGTGAAAGAACCTTTCAAGATATTGATGGCCAATGCAATGAAGCGTACGAATTATTGAAGGGTCACCTATTGATTCGAAGCGAGTATTACCGCACCTTAGATACTAGCGGGAAGTGATCCCGTTAAGTCCGGCGTTTATTGCAATAGCAAGCTATCGAGGCGCCATGTTAAACAACGATGTGCTATTCAACACGTTCGCCCGTTCTTTCGAAGCACGGCGCGAAGTCGAGATGTCATTCTCTGAATACCTGGATGCGTGCCGGGACGATCCGCTCATGTACGCCAATGCGTCTGAGCGCCTGCTGGCCGCAATGGGTGAACCACTGCTGATCGATACGGCCAAGGATACCCGCCTCGGGCGTATCTTTATGAACCGAACCATCCGGACCTATCCGGCTTTTTCGGGCTTCTTCGGTATGGAAGAGACAATCGAACGCATCGTCGCCTTCTTCCGCCATGCAGCGCAAGGGCTGGAAGAGCGCAAGCAGATCCTCTATCTGCTCGGCCCTGTCGGCGGAGGTAAATCCTCGCTTGCCGAGCGGCTGAAGTCGCTGATGGAAGTCCACCCCATCTATGTGCTGAAGGCCGGCAACGAGCTCAGTCCGGTGTTCGAAAGCCCGCTCAGCGTTTTTGATCCCGTGTCCATGGGACCGATGGTCGAAGAGCGCTACGGCATTCCGCGCCGGCGTCTGACCGGGCTGATGAGCCCGTGGTGTCTGAAGCGGCTGGAAGAGTTCGAGGGCGACATTTCCCGTTTCCGAGTGGTCAGGATACAGCCGTCCAGGCTGCGACAAATCGCCGTCGCCAAGACCGAGCCGGGTGATGAAAACAACCAGGATATTTCCTCGCTGGTCGGCAAGGTCGATATCCGCAAGCTCGAAAGTCTCGCGCAGAACGATCCCGACGCCTACAGCTATTCCGGTGCACTCAATCGTGCCAACCAGGGTATTCTCGAATTCGTCGAGATGTTCAAGGCGCCGATCAAGATGCTGCATCCGCTGCTGACGGCGACGCAGGAGAGCAATTATATCGGCACTGAGAATATCGGCGCCATTCCCTTCTCGGGCATCATTCTGGCCCACTCGAACGAGTCGGAATGGCAGACCTTCAAGGCTAACAAAAACAATGAGGCCTTCATCGACCGCATCTGCGTCGTGAAGGTGCCTTATTGCCTGCGGGTCACCGAAGAGCAGAAGATCTACGACAAGCTGATCGAGGAATCCGAGCTCAGCGACGCACCCTGCGCGCCGTCGACGCTGGAGACGCTTGCCCGCTTCACGGTTCTCACAAGGCTTGCCAAGCACGAGAACTCGACGGCCTTCTCCAAGCTTCGGGTCTATGACGGCGAGAGCCTGAAGGAGACCGATCCGAGGGCGCGCAGCGTGCAGGAGTATCGCGATGCGGCCGGTGTCGACGAAGGCATGGATGGGGCTTCGACCCGCTTCGCCTTCAAGGTGCTGGCGGCAACCTTCAACTACGATACGACTGAGATCGGCGCCGATCCGGTGCATCTGATGTATATGCTGGAGCAGGCGATCCGCCGCGAGCAACTGCCGCTCGAAACCGAGAAGCTCTACATCGAGTTCATCAAGAGCGAGCTTGGACCGCGCTACGCGGAATTTATTGGACATGAGATTCAAAAGGCCTATCTGGAATCCTATGCGGATTACGGCCAGAATCTCTTTGACCGTTATGTCGATTACGCCGATGCCTGGATCGAGGATGTCGATTTCAAGGACCCGGATACCGGCCAGCTTCTGGACCGAGAGCTTCTCAACCAGGAACTGACCAAGATCGAAAAGCCGGCGGGTATCGCCAATCCCAAGGACTTCCGCAACGAGATTGTGAAATTCTGCCTGCGGGCGCGGGCAAGCCACGGCGGTAAGAATCCGTCCTGGACCAGTTACGAGAAGATTCGCGAAGTCATCGAAAAGCGAATGTTCTCCCAGGTCGAGGACCTCCTGCCGGTGATCTCGTTCGGATCCAAGAAGGATGGCGAGACGGAAAAGAAACATGGCGAATTCGTCGAACGCATGATGGCGCGCGGCTATACCGAGCGTCAGGTTCGGCGGCTTGTGGAATGGTACATGCGTGTGAAACAGGCAGGATGAGCCACCAAGGAAGAAGGAATGCACATTGTTGACCGGCGCCTGAATCCAGGCGGCAAAAGTCTAGAAAATCGTCAACGGTTTTTGCGAAGAGCAAAAGCGCTGGTGCAGAGAGCGGTCTATGAATCCTCTCAAAATCGCGACATTCAGGACATTCTGAAGGGCGGCGAGATCAGCATTCCCCTCGATGGAACCGAGGAACCCCGGTTCCATCGCGGCCCAGAGGGCCTGCATGAGCACATACTTCCCGGCAATAAGGACTTCCTAGAAGGCGATATTCTGCCGCGGCCGGAGAGCGGCGGCGGCAGAGGGCGGGCCGGCGGCGAGGGCAGCGGCGAAGACGCCTTCCGCTTCATCCTGACCCGCGAAGAATTCCTCGATCTTTTCCTCGACGACCTTGAACTTCCCGATCTTGCCAAGAGGCGGCTGACGACGACCGATCAGCCCAATCCGGTACGGTCAGGCTATTCGGTGACGGGATCGCCGGCCAATCTTGCTATCAACCGTACCATGCGGCTCGCGATGATGCGGCGCGTGGCGCTGCACCGTCCGAAGCCCGAGACGGTCGCCGAGCTTATTGCGGAGGCGGCCGAATGCACGGATGAAGAACGCCGCGCCGCGCTCGAGGCCGAGATCAAGGTGCTGGAATCGAAGGTCCGGCGCATTCCCTATATCGATCCGATCGACATCCGCTACCGCCGCTTCGAGAATGAGCCAAAGCCGGTGGCGCAGGCCGTCATGTTCTGCCTGATGGATGTGTCCGGTTCGATGTCGGAGCATATGAAGGATCTCGCCAAGCGCTTCTACATGCTGCTCTACATCTTCCTGACGCGGCAGTATCGCCGTGTGGAGATCGTCTTCATCCGTCATACGGACGTGGCCGAAGAGGTGGATGAGGAAACGTTCTTCCGCAGCCCGGCGACCGGCGGCACGCAGGTGTCGAGCGCTCTCGAAGCCATGCGGCGGATCGTTCACGATCGTTTCCCGCCGTCGGACTGGAACATCTATGCGGCGCAGGCTTCTGATGGCGACAATGCCTATTCGGACAATGCGACGGCGGCGGCGCTGCTCACCAACGCCATCCTGCCGGTCAGCCAATATTTCGCCTATCTGGAGGTGGGGGAGGCGCGCAGCGTCGCGATCTCTTCCGGTTCGGCGCTCTGGTCGCTCTATGAGCGCATTCAAGTGGGGTGGCCCATGCTGTCGATGCGCCGCGTCAGCGATCGCAGCCAGATCTACCCCGTCTTCCATGATCTCTTTCAGCGCCGGGCGGCGGAAACCAGGAGCGGATAATGGCAAAGGCATCGATGGAGCGGCTTTTTGAGGGTGCGGACTGGGATTTCGCCACCATTCAGCGGATCCACAATGCCTGCGAGCGGATCGCCATCGACGAGCTCGGCCTCAATGTCTATCCCAACCAGATCGAGATCATCACCGCCGAACAGATGCTCGACGTCTATTCCTCAATCGGCATGCCGCTGTTCTACAAGCATTGGTCCTTCGGCAAGCATTTCGCTCATCACGAGGCTTTTTATCGCAAAGGTCTGCGCGGGCTTGCCTATGAGATCGTCATCAACAGTTCGCCCTGTATTTCCTATCTGATGGAGGAGAATACGGCGACGATGCAGGCGCTGGTCGTTGCCCACGCTGCCTTTGGGCACAATCATTTTTTCAAGAACAACTACCTGTTCAAGCTCTGGACGGACGCCGAGGGTATTCTCGATTACCTCAACTTCGCCAAGGGCTATATCGCCCGTTGCGAGGAGCGCTATGGCCATTCCGCGGTGGAGCGGACGCTGGATGCGGCGCATGCGCTGATGTCGCACGGCGTCCATCGCTATGCGGGCAAGAAGACGCTCGATCTGCGCGACGAGGAAAGGCGCGAGCGCGAGCGGCGCGAATATGATGAGCGGATTTTCAACGATCTCTGGCGGACGGTTCCTGTCGTAAAGGGCAAGAAGGCGCCCGATCTCGATTTGGAACACCGGCGCTCGCTCACCGGCCTGCCGCAGGAAAATATCCTCTATTTCCTGGAGAAGATGGCGCCGCGGATGAAGCCTTGGCAGCGGGAGATCCTGCGCATCGTCCGGCATGTGGCGCAATATTTTTACCCGCAAAGCCAGACCAAGGTCATGAACGAAGGCACCGCGACCTATGTGCATTACCGCATCATGACGCGGCTGCACGAGCTTGGCGGCATTGGCGACGGCGATTTCCTCGAATTCCTGAAGTCGCACACCAATGTCGTCTTCCAGCCTTCCTTCAACGATCCGCGCTTTTCCGGCTTCAACCCTTACGCGCTCGGTTTCGCCATGATGCAGGATATCGAGCGGATCGTCACGAAGCCGAAGGAAGAGGACCGGCAATGGTTTCCGGATATCGCCGGGACTGGCGATGCCATGGCGGTGCTGCGCGACCTCTGGGCTAATTACCGTGACGAGAGCTTCGTGTCGCAATTCCTCAGCCCGCATCTGATGCGCAAGATGCGCATGTTCCACCTCACGGACGATCCGGAAGAGGAGGAGGGATTGCTGGTGGCCGCAATCCACGACGAGCGCGGCTACAAACGCATACGACGCGAGCTGGCACGGCAATATGATGTCGGCTGGATCGATCCGCATATCGAGATCGTCGATGTCGATCTTGCCGGCGACCGGCGGCTTATGCTGAAGCATACGGTGCTGAATGGCGGCCTGCTGGAGGATATGGATGCCAAACGCGTGCTGCAGCACCTTGCCGACCTCTGGAGCTACGACGTGCTGCTGCAGGAGGTCGACCGCTCCGGCGCCGTACTTCGCGACCACCTCGTCCATCCGCGCCCATCGGCCATTGCCGCCTGACGGCGCGAGATTTCAGGCTGCTTCCTTCGGCTGGCGATAATGGCCGCTGACCTGTCGGCCGTCTTCCGGCCGCAGCATGAGGAAGCCGGGCAGGCCCAGGAGCGGGATCACGGCCATTAGCAGGAATGCCAGGTGGAATTTTTCCGGGGTCAGCGCCGATCCATCCAATGTGACCAGGCCGAGCAGCATGGCGGCGATGGAGACGCCGAAGCTGACGCTCAACTGTTGCAGCACGCCGCCGAGGCTGGTGGCGCGGCTGAGCTGGGCGGCGGGCGTTTCGGAATAGGAGAGAGTGTTCGACGTCATGAATTGCGCCGCGCGCGCAAGGCCGAAGACGAAGACATAGGTGATGATGAACCAATGCGGCGTCTCCGGTCCGATCAGGGCGAAGCCGGCAACGATGGCGGCGCCGAAGATGGCGCTCCAGATCAGCACGCGGTCGAAGCCGTAACGACGTAGCAGCACCGATGACACCGGGCGGACGGCGAGAGCGCTTAATGCGCTGACGAAGGTCAGCGTGCCCGAGACGATTGGGCTCAAGCCGAAGCCGACCTGCAGCATCAGCGGCAACAGGAAGGGCGTGCCGTTGAGGCCGACGCGACAGATGCCGCCGGCCAATGTGCCGACGCGGAACGTGCGCAGTTTGAACAGCGTCAAGTCGACGGCCGGCGATTCCGCCGTCTTCGCATAGCGGATGAAGCCGAAGAGAAGCAGGCCGGCAGCGGCAAGAACGACGACGATGGCCCAGACGGGAATGGTCGGCCGACCGACATTCTCGATGCCATATTGCAGCAACACGCAGCCGACGCCGACCATGATGAAGCCCGGTAAATCGAATTTGATCGTGGTGTCGCGCGCCGTGTCCTGGACATAGCGCAGCGCCATCACCATGCCGATGATGCCGAAAGGCAGGTTGACCCAGAAGATCCATCGCCAGGAGAGATAGGTCGTGAGGAAGCCGCCGAGCACGGGGCCGATCACCGGGCCGATGACGGCGGGTAACGTCATGTAGGTCATCGCCGTGACCAACTGACTGCGGGGAAAGCTGCGGATGAGGATGAGGCGGCCGACCGGCGTCATCATCGCGCCGCCGAAGCCCTGCAGGGCACGGGTCGCGATCAGCATCGGCAGGCTCGTCGTCAGGCCGCACAGGATGGAGCCAAGGGTGAAGATGAAGAGCGACAGCGCAAAGATGCGTCGAGCGCCAAAGCGGTCGGCGAACCAGCCGCTGACCGGGATGAACATGGCGAGCGTCAGAATATAGGTCGTGACCGCGAGGTTCATCCGCACCGGTGTGGTGATGAGGCTTCTGGCGATATCGGGAACGGCGGTGACGAGGATGGTCGCATCAAGCTGTTCCATCAGGAATGCGACGGCGACCACGGCGGGAATGATGTAGCGCAGGCGAGGGTCACGGTCGATCGCGAAGGTCTGGCCTTCCAGGGCGGTATCTGTCGAATCCATCGGAATGCAATTGCTTTCCACGGCCGGATGGGAGGACCGGCGCGTCAATGCTGGCGCATGATCTTATCCAAGAACCGCTTCGCACTTTGGGGATCATGCAGTTTGGGAGCGGCCAGCGATTCACCGGCCATCGAGATCGGCTTTATTTCACCACTATCGATAGCGCGGTGCAACAAAAAGCAAATGAATCAGGTCCCTTCGCCGCAAAGGCGACGTAAAATTTTCGCGAGCGGTTTGCTATTTGGCAAGTGGCGGCGAGGGGAGCGTCCATCGTGCCTTGTCGAAGACGATGGCGGTGCGGATCTGTTCCGGCGATTTTCTTTCCAGCCCGAGCTGAAGATTGAAGCTTCGGTCGTTGCGGAATTCCCGGAAGAAGCTGAGCTTTGCGCCGAAAGCTTGCAGCGTCACGTCCTGCAGTTTCCCGATCGCATCGAGCGCCGCCTGAAAGTCGAGCCAGCGGGTTTCGGTCAGCAGCAGGACGACGGCGTCGACGAATGTCTCGCCAATGGCGCGGCCGTCGGCATTGTCGGGCATGATCACCTTGATGCGGATATTATCGAGCTCCCCGGTTGGCGTACCGCGAACGATGATGAAGAAGGAGGCGGCACTGGGATCACCGTTGCCGCCTTTCTGGATCTCGTAGCTGCATTCGAAGGTGCCGGCGCCAAGCGCGCTCTGGCTCCATTGGCCAACGGCCAAGCCCGATTTCGAAAGATCGTCACAGAGCGCCTGACCCGTTATCCGCCAGCTTCGCACGAATGCGCCGCGCAGGGGATCGACGGGCAGATCGAATATGTGGGAGCGCCGGGTCGACTGCGGTTTCGCCGCTGCCGGACTTTTGGCAGGTGTTGCCTGCTTTCGCGGTGGTGCGGCTGCTGTCATTCCCGGATTGGCCGGTGCACTCTTCGCGCCGGCGATTTCGGCTGGCTTCGAATTGGCAGTTTGGCTGAGGGCGGCTTTTGTCACTGCGGGGGGCGAGGGCTGCCGCGCCGATCCGCTGAGCAGACCGAGATGATAGCGAGCATCGAGCGCTCTGAGATTGCGCATATCGTTGGCAAGCAATGCCGTGGCCAAAATGATCGAGCCGATGATGATCGTCGCAATCCAGAAGACAGCCCTGCTTTTCTTGCGAGGTGGCGCGACCGACATGGTTCAGATCTACAGCTACTCCAGAGGAAACCTGCTTAACTGCAATGGGTTGGCATTCCGCAGCCGATCCATAGCTACAGAATATGCGTTTATGAACGATTGATCACTCTACCAATTCTTGTCAAATCGCTGTGCTTTGTCAGGCGAAATGCGCCTTGAGCGTCCTGATGGTCGCAGCATCGGTGCGGCGCACCGTCGGTGTCGAAAATCCGAAGGCGAGCAGGCGTTCATCCATCTCTCGGTCGGCGACGGAGCAGGACGCATGAATTTCGTTGATCGCCAGTCGCGGCCAGAGCTTGCCGACCGTCCCGATGTTGACGCCAGAGCCCGGCATAATGGCGATGCGGCCGGCGGCAACGGCGATCGCCTGTTCCAATGCGGCGACGCCTTCCGCGGCCGTCTTCTCGCGGCCCGAGGTCAGGATGCGCTCGAAGCCGAGCGAGATGGCGAGTTCCACTGCCTCCTCGATATCGGAAACGAGATCGAAGGCGCGATGCAATGTCTTGCCGAGGCTTCCCGCATGGGCGACGAGCGCGCGGAGCGTATCGCTGTCCAGACGGCCGTCCGGCAGGGAAGCGCCGAGCACGACGCCCGGCAGGCCGGCGTGGTGGGCAGCATCGATGTCGTTCTTCATGACGTCCAGTTCATCGGCTGAGTAGACGAAGCTGCCGGCGCGGGGGCGGATCATGGCATAGGCAGGGATGGGGGCGCGCGCCGCTGCCTGCATCAGGCCGGCGCTCGGCGTCAGGCCGCCAACGGCAAGGGCGCTGCAAAGCTCGATGCGATCTGCGCCGCCCGCGATGGCGGCATTGAGGCCCGCAATATCCTCGACGCAGACCTCAAGCAGCATGGATTCGCTCTTCGACAAATTTCAGTCCCAGCAAGGCCGCACCGATCAAGCCGGGCTCAACCTTGCATTCGCTCGGCACGACGAGCGGGCGGTCGAACTTGCGCAGGATGCGGGAGCGCACTGCAGCATCCAGCCGCGCCAGCAGAGGCTCGACATTGGAAAGGCCGCCACCGACCGGGACGATGGTCGCGCCGGTGATGTTGATGGTCAGCGCCAGAGGCGAGGCGACGAGATCGACCAGGACATCGATCGTACGCTCCGCCTTCGCGTCGCCTTCAAGCCATTGCCCGATGATCTCCTCGCTGGAAAATTCCAACCCATGCAGCGTCTTGTGCAGGCGCTCGACGCCGCGGGCACCGCCGACTGTATCGACGCAACCCTTCTGGCCGCAGCCGCAGGGATAGGCGGGGACGACAGCCGGCGGATGGCCGGCGAAGGAGGCGATGATCGGGCCGTGGCCCCACTCGCCGGCAAAGCCGCCGGCGGCGTTGACCAAGCGGCCATCCGCCACCAGGCCGCCGCCGACGCCGGTGCCGAGAATTGCGCCGAAGACAATGCGGTGGCCGCGGCCCGCGCCGGACATGGCCTCCGCCATGGCGAAGCAATCGGCATCATTGGCGATCAGGACGGGAAAGCCGAGTTCCGCTTCCAGTTCGGCGGCAAGGCGTCGGCCGTGGATGCAAGGAATGTTGGCGCAGATGAGCGCTTGCGTATCGGGGTCCACGACGCCGGCAATGGAAAAGGAAATGCAATCCGGCTTCTCGCCGGTCTCGGCGATGACAGCGCGCAAGGCCGCGACAAATGCGCCGAAATCATGTTTCGGCGTCGGGCGGCGGGCGAGCGGCGTGATATCCGTCATGGAATGGGCGATGCCACCCTTGATGGCGGAGCCCCCGATGTCGAAAGAAACGATCATGAATATTAGCCTGCAGGAAACGTCTCGCGTTGCTCGCACCCTTTGCCGGTCTTTGCAAGGTCAATCCGCGTTGCTTCCGGTCGCCTTGCTCAAGCTTCGGGCGGGGTGATCCTGGCCTCAAATCCGTCCACCTGACCGGTTGCGGGGGACAGGAGATCGAGGCGGCCGCCGATCTGCGCGACGATGCGTTCGGCGATCGCAAGGCCGAGGCCCGAGCCGGAGGCTTTCGTGTTGCCGCGCCAGAAGCGCTTTTTCAAATCGGCCAGTTCCTCCTGCGACAGCACATGGCCGCCATTCAGGATATGGATCGTTCCTGTTCGGTCGATCCTGACGGTCACTTCGTCATCGGTCGGACCGTGAATCAAGGCGTTCTCGAGCAGGTTGCGCATAACGATGGCGAAGGCGTCGATATCGACGTTGCGGATCAGCTTTCCGTCTGCCTCGTTCTCCAGGAGAATGCGGCCCGCCGTACCCGTATCCCGGTCGTAATCGCCGATGACGGTTTCGATGACGGTGATCAGATCGGCGGGCTTGTCGCCGGCGCCGATGCCTGCCTGGGCGCGGGAGAGCTGCAGCAGCTTTTCCGCGAGACGGCCGAGATTGGACAGTGAAGTCTCGATCCGTCCGGCGCGTTCGGTGAGCGGCCCTTTCGGCAGTTCGGCGATCAGGCGCTGCGTCTGCGCGAGCGCTCCGGCGATCGGCGTGCGCAGTTCATGGGCGCTGTTGGCGGTGAATTCGCGCTCGGCCTCGAGAGCGGAGCGCAGGCGACCGAGCAGCAGATTGACGGAACGGCCTATCGGCTGGAGTTCGCGCGGCAGCGTGTCGCTGTCCAACGGGGCCATATTGCCGCCGTCCTTGGTGGCGATTTCCGATCGCAGCCGGTCGATCGGCCGAAGAGAGCGGCCGACGATGAACCAGATGGCGACGATACTGCCCGGGATGAGGGCAAGCAGCGGCCAGAGCAGGGCGACGCCGCTCTCGCGCGACGCTTCCCGGCGGTTCTTGAAGGCGTCGGCGACATGCAGGAAGAGCGAGCCGTTAGAAGAGGATTCGGTGTAGATTCGGTATTTCGGCGTGTTGTGAAAACCGATCTTCAGAGGCACGTCGTAGGGCGTCTTCGGGGCATCATGGGAGTGCAGGATGAGCTTGCCTGTCGCGTCGAGCACCTGGTAGGTCAGGTATTCCTTGTTCAGTCCCCTTTCCATGTTCTCGAGGGTCTGTGGATCGGCAGAGGGATCGCGATCGGCAAGATCGTCGACCACCAGCGGCATCAGCCGCTGGGCGGTTTCCTGCAATGCGCCATCGAAGGTCTCGGAGAGCTCCTTGTTGACCACATAGACGCCGATGCCGACAGCGATCAGCCAGAACAGGACGACCGTTCCGGTCAGCGCCGCGATCAGTCGGCGGGTGATGCTGGTGCGATTGAGGCCTTTGCGCGTCATCGTTCACCCAGGCAATAGCCGACCCCGCGGGCCGTGCGGATGCGCTCCTTGCCGATTTTCTTGCGCAGGCGACTGACATAGACCTCCACGGTGTTGCTTTCGATTTCCGAACCGAAAGCATAAAGCGCTTCTTCGATCTGGTCCTTCGAGACGATGGCGCCCGGCCGTGCGACGAGCAAATCGAGGACGGCCCATTCCCGCCCGGTCAACACGATATCCTTGCCGGAAAGCGTAATGCGCCGTTGCGGCAGGTCGATTTCGAGATCGGCAAAACGAACTGTTGGCTGCGGGCTGCCGCTGTAACGGCGGGCCACCGCCATGATGCGGGCCGTAAGCTCGCCGAGATTGAAAGGCTTGACCAGATAATCGTCGGCGCCGCTGTTCAGGCCCTCGATACGGTCGGAGATCTGGTCGCGGGCGGTCAGAATGATGACGGGCGTCTCGTCCGGCTTGCGGCGCAACTTCTTGAGGAAATCGATGCCGATGCCGTCGGGAAGCTGAAGGTCAAGCAGGATGAGGCCGTAGTGCACGGCACTGGTCACCTCTGCGGCATCGGCGAGGTTTTTCACCCAGTCGATGGCATGCGGAGTCGCAGCGATATGGTCGCGAACCGCGCCGCCGATCATATCGTCGTCCTCGACCAGAAGAATCCTCACCTGTCCCTCGCAACATCGCCGGTGCATCAGTTAATGCCGACGAACCTATCTGGTCAATAAAGGCCGAAATAAGCCACAAAGAGAAGCACAGTTCTTATCCTTGGGTTCTCCGGCTGACAACGTTCACAACGGCTATGGACAGAGATCGGAGCCGCGATTACTTCTTTGCTCCCAATAAGGAGCGCGGCTGTCGGAATCGCCGCTGATGGAAGAGCTGGAGGAGAGTCGTTTATGCTGAAGGGAATTTCGCCGCTATTGAATGCGGACGTGCTGCATGCGTTGAAATCGATGGGGCATGGCGACATGCTGGCGATCGTCGACACGAATTTTCCGGCCGATGCGATTGCACGCCAAACTAGGTTGGGCCACCTCCTGCGGATCGACAATGTATCGGCGGCCGAGGCTGTCGCGGCGGTGCTGTCGCTGATGCCGCTCGATACGTTCATCACCGATGCGGCGGGGCGGATGGAAGTGGTCGGCGCGGCCGATGAGGTGCCGCAGGTTCAGAAGGAAGTGCAGGCGGCGATCGATCGCGCCGAAGGCAAGCACTGGCCTCTGACGCCGGTCGAGCGTTTCGCTTTCTATGAACGGGCAAAAGCCGCCTATTGCGTGATCCAGACCGGCGAGCGCCGCTTCTACGGTTGTTTCACCTTGACCAAAGGCGTCATCCCGCCGGAAACTGAGTAGCGAGCCACGCTGGTGCCGCATCCGGTTAGAGGGTGTTGCTTTCGCAGAGGAATGTGATGGTCAGGAAGTTGGATTCCCAGGGGCGGCTTGACGATGCGGCGCGAGCCGGCTGGCTGTATTACGTTGCAGGGCGGACGCAGGACGAAATCGCCGCAGCTATGGGAATCTCCCGGCAATCGGCACAGCGGCTGGTATCGCTCGCGGTTGCCGAGAGGCTGATCAAGGTGCGGCTGGACCATCCGATCGCCGCCTGCCTCGAATATGCGGCGGCGCTGCGGGAAAAATTCAAGCTGAGGCATGTGGAAGTGGTGCCGAGCGATCCGGACGGGACATCGTCCACGGTCGGTATCGCCGAAGCGGGAGCCGCCGAGATCGAGCGCTGGCTGAAGCGCAGCGATCCGATCGTGCTGGCGATCGGCACGGGCCGCACGCTGAAGGCGGCGGTCGATCAACTGCCGGTCATCGAATGTCCGCAGCACCGGGTCGTGTCGCTGACCGGCAATATTGGGCCGGACGGCTCTGCCGCCTATTACAACGTCATCTTCAGCATGGCCGACGCGATCAAGGCGCGGCACTATCCCATGCCGCTGCCGGTGCTCGTCTCCTCGGCCGAGGAGCGGGAACTTCTGCATGCGCAGGCACTGGTACGCTCGACGCTCGATATCAGCGCGCAGGCCAACGTGACGTTCGTCGGCGTCGGCGAGATGGGCATCGAGGCGCCGCTCTGTCTCGATGGCTTTCTCGAGAAGGACGAGATGCTGGCGCTGATGAAGCGGGGAGCGGCCGGCGAAATCTGCGGCTGGGTTTTCGACGGCGACGGCAAGCTGATGTCGGACGCTATCAACGACCGAGTCGCGAGCGCGCCGCTGCCGCCACGCGAAGCCTCTTCCGTCATCGGAATAGCCAAGGGCAAACGCAAATTCGAGGCGATCAAAGCGGCCGTTACCGGCCATCAAATCAATGGTTTGATCACCGACGAAGCGGCTGCTGAATTTCTGCTCAAAGACTGAGCAAAAAATAACTTCATAAAAACAAAGAGATGAGCTGCGTGTTCGGCGCTGCAGCAATGAATTCGCATTGACATTTTGTCGCAAGAGGTGAGTAATTGCTCACGAGCAAAGCGAATGCTCATAGCTAGCTGATCTTCTGGGAGGAAGATATGAAATTGAAAACTTTCCTGCTGGGCGCGTGCTCCGCACTGATGTTTGCTGGAATGGCGTCCGCCGAAACCCTCACGATTGCCACCGTGAACAACGGCGACATGGTTCGTATGCAGAAGCTTACGGACGATTTCAAAGCCAAAAACCCCGACATTGACCTTCAGTGGGTCACGCTCGAGGAAAACGTATTGCGCCAGAAGGTTACGACAGACATCGCTACCAAGGGCGGCCAATACGACGTGCTGACGATCGGCACCTACGAAGTGCCGATCTGGAGTAAGCTCGGCTGGCTCGCGCCGCTCGACAAGCTTGCTGCCGACAAGAGCTACGATGTGGATGACCTTCTCCCGGCTATCCGCAGCGGTCTGACGGTGGACGGCAAGCTCTATGCCGCTCCGTTCTACGGCGAAAGCTCGATGGTGATGTACCGCAAGGACCTGTTCGAGAAGGCCGGCTTGAAGATGCCGGATGCGCCGACCTGGGACTTCATCGCCGATGCTGCCCGCAAGATCACCGACAAGGACCATGAGATCTACGGCATCTGCCTTCGCGGCAAGGCCGGCTGGGGCGAAAACATGGCATTCCTGACGGCGATGTCGAACTCGTTCGGCGCGCGCTGGTTCGACGAAAAGTGGAAGGCACAGTTCGATCAGCCGGAATGGAAGGACACGCTCGACTTCTACGTCAAGCTGATGAAGGACGCCGGCCCTCCGGGCGCTTCGTCCAACGGCTTCAACGAAAACCTGGCTCTGTTCCAGTCCGGCAAGTGCGGGATGTGGATCGATGCAACGGTCGCAGCCTCCTTCGTTTCCAACCCGAAGGAATCGAAGGTTGCCGATAAGGTTGGCTTCGCTTTGGCGCCGGACAAGGGCCTCGGCAAGCGCGGCAACTGGCTCTGGGCTTGGAGCCTGGCGATCCCGGCATCTTCGAAGAAGACCGAAGCTGCTGAGAAGTTCATCTCCTGGGCAACCGGAAAGGACTACATCAACCTTGTTGCTCAGAAGGAGGGCTGGCTGAATGCACCTCCCGGCACCCGCGCTTCGCTCTATGCGAATGCGGACTACCAGAAGGCAGCACCTTTCGCGAAGATGACGCTCGACTCGATCAACTCGGCCGATCCGACCCACCCGACCGTCAAGCCGGTCCCGTATGTCGGCGTGCAGTTTGTCGCTATCCCTGAGTTCCAGGGTATCGGCACCGCTGTCGGCCAGCAGTTCTCTGCTGCCCTTGCCGGCCAGGTCCCCGTCGATACCGCCCTCAAGTCGGCACAGCAACTGACCAGCCGTGAAATGACCAAGGCTGGCTATCCGAAATAAGAAACCTCCCAAGGTATGAAGGGGCGCGTCTCGCAGCGCTCCCCTTCCTTAAGGTCGCCGAGTGTCCGAACTCTCTTCGGCGGCCTCTTTTATTTCAGCCGGTCCGCGGCCACTCTCCCTGCTAAAAGATAGGTCGGTACTTGCCATGGCAACGCTACACACCCGTTCTACCGCACGCGTCATGATGGCGCCCTCGGTTTTGCTTCTGTTCGCGTGGATGATCGTCCCGCTGGTCATGACGATCTATTTTTCGACGCTGAACTACAATCTCATGTCCCCCGGTGCGCATGACTTCATCGGGTTCTTGAACTACGAATATTTCGTCACCGACCCGGCCTTCTGGAATTCGCTCGTCGTCACTATTCTGCTCGTGGTCGGCGCGCTCATCATCACGGTGGTTGGCGGTATTGCTCTCGCGCTCCTTCTCGATCAGCCGATCTTCGGCCAAGGCATCGTGCGCATGCTGGTGCTTGCGCCCTTCTTCGTCATGCCGACGGTCGCCGCCCTCATTTGGAAACACATGTTCATGAACCCGGTGAACGGGCTTCTGGCATATCTTTTCAAGCTTTTCGGGCTCGATCCGCTGACCTGGCTGGAGACGATTCCGCTATTTTCGATCATCATCATCGTCGCCTGGCAGTGGCTGCCCTTCGCAACGCTCATCCTGCTGACCGCTTTGCAGTCGCTCGACGAAGAGCAGAAGGAAGCCGCCGAAATGGACGGCGCCGGCGCGGTATCGAAGTTCATTTATATCATCCTGCCGCATCTGGCGCGCGCGATCACGGTCGTCATTCTCATCGAGACGATCTTCCTGCTCTCGGCGTTCGCCGAAATCCTGGTCACCACCAATGGCGGTCCGGGCACGGCAACGACCAACCTCACTTACCTGGTCTATTCGCAGCTCGTTCTGCAGCAGGACGTCGGCGGCGCATCGGCGGGCGGCATCATCGCCGTCATCCTCGCCAATATCGTCGCGATCTTCCTGATGCGTGCAGTCGGCAAGAATCTGGAGGCTTAAGATGGCTCGTACTGTCTCAACCAAACACAAGGTGGTCGTATCCGTCGCTGCCTGGGTGGTCGCGATCCTGATCTTCTTCCCGATCCTCTGGACGTTCCTGACGAGCTTCAAGACGGAAGGCGACGCCATCGCCTCGCCTCCGCAATTCCTCTTCTTCCATTGGACGCTGGAGAATTATTTCGAGGTGCAATCGCGCTCGAACTATTTCCTCCACTTCGGCAACTCGGTGCTCATCGCCTTCGGCTCGACGATCCTCGGTTTGATCGTCGCCGTTCCGGCCGCCTGGGCCATGGCCTTTTCGCCGACAAAGCGCACCAAGGACGTGCTGATGTGGATGCTGTCCACCAAGATGATGCCGCCGGTCGGCGCCTTCATCCCGATCTACCTGCTGTTCCAGGCTTTCGGCCTGCTCAACAATCAGTTTGCCAGCCGCCTTGGCATGGTCGTCGTGCTGATGCTGATCAACCTGCCGATCATCGTGTGGATGCTTTATACCTACTTCAAGGAAATCCCCGGCGAGATCCTCGAAGCGGCCCGCATGGACGGTGCGTCGCTGGCCAAGGAGATCATCTATGTGCTGACGCCGATGGCGATCCCGGGCCTAGCCTCTACGATGCTTCTCAACATCATCCTCGCATGGAACGAGGCCTTCTGGACGCTGAACCTCTCCGCCGTCGACGCGGCGCCGCTCAGCACCTTCATCGCCTCCTATTCCAGCCCGGAAGGCTTGTTCTACGCCAAGCTTTCGGCGGCATCGACCATGGCGATCGCCCCGATCTTGATCCTCGGCTGGTTTTCGCAAAAACAACTCGTTCGCGGCCTCACCTTCGGCGCGGTTAAGTAAGGAAGAGAAACATGGGTAGCATTGTCCTTAAGAAGGTTTCTAAGGTCTTCGGCGAAGCCAAGGTCATCCCTTCCATCGACCTCGAAATCAATAACGGTGAGTTCGTCGTGTTCGTCGGCCCTTCCGGTTGCGGCAAGTCCACGCTGCTGCGCCTGATCGCCGGCCTTGAAGATGTCTCCAGCGGCCAGATCATGATCGACGGCAAGGACGGCACCAATCTGGCGCCGGCACAGCGCGGCCTCGCCATGGTGTTCCAGTCCTACGCGCTCTATCCACATATGAGTGTTCGCAAGAACATCGCCTTCCCGCTCAAGATGGCGAACATGCCGCAGGCGGAGATCGACAAGAAGGTGGCGGATGCGGCCCGTGTTCTGAACCTGACGGATTACCTGGAACGCAAACCGCGCCAGCTTTCCGGCGGGCAGCGCCAGCGCGTCGCCATCGGCCGGGCCATCGTGCGCCAGCCCGCGGCCTTCCTGTTCGACGAGCCCTTGTCGAACCTCGATGCCGCGCTGCGTGTCAACATGCGTCTCGAAATCAGCGAACTGCACCAGCAGCTCAAGACGACGATGATCTACGTGACGCACGATCAGGTCGAAGCCATGACCATGGCGGATAAGATCGTGGTCCTGAACCGCGGCAATATCGAGCAGGTCGGTTCGCCGCTTGAGCTTTATCGCAGCCCGCAGAACCTCTTCGTTGCCGGCTTCATCGGCTCGCCGAAGATGAACTTCGTTACGGGCGCCTATGCTCAGAACCTCGGCGCCCACACGATCGGCGTCCGTCCGGAACATGTGCTGCTGTCGACCACCGAGGGTGACTGGCAGGGTAGGGTGAATGTTGCCGAACATCTCGGCTCCGACACGTTCCTGCATATCGATGCCGATGGTATCGGCACGATCACCGCCCGCGGAACCGGCGACTTCCCGGCGCGCGCCGGCGATACCGTCTATCTGACACCCGACAAATCCCGCATCCACCGGTTCAACGACAGGGGGCTGTCGATCTAAATCGAACGCCCTCACCATGCCCGGCCTCACGCGGCATGGCGGATACCATTTAGACCTGGGCCACATCAGGTAGGCCCAGGCCATCCTAACCGGATAAGACATTCCCAATCCATCCGGAGCAGAAGACCTTTCAGAAGGACTTGAGACATGACGTGCAAATTATCGCTCGCAACCCTTCAGGAGGCGGCTGCAACGGCTGCCATCCCGACCTATGATCCAAAGTCGCTGTCGGCGGGCATCGTTCATTTCGGCGTCGGCAATTTCCATCGCGCTCACCAGGCAATCTATCTCGATGACCTCTTCAATGCCGGCGAGGATCATAATTGGGCGATCATCGGCGCGGGCGTGCTCCCTTCGGACGCTGCCATGCGGGAGAAACTCGCGGCTCAGAATTTCCTGACGACGGTGGTCGAGCAGGATAACAACCGCACCGCCGCTCGCGTCACGGCGCCGATGATCGATATTCTGCCGGTCGGTGACGCCAAAGCCATCATCGCCAAGCTTGCCGACCCTTCGATCCGCATCGTTTCGATGACGATCACTGAAGGCGGTTATTTCATTGATGCCTCCGGCAAGTTCAATCCCAACCATCCGGCCATCGTTGCCGACGGTCAGAACGCGGATACGCCGAAGACGGTGTTCGGCCTGATCGTCGCTGGCCTCAAGGCCCGAAGCGCCGCCGGCCTTCAGCCCTTCACCGTCATGTCCTGCGATAACATTCCCCATAATGGCGGCGTCACCAAAGCTGCCGTCGTCGGCACAGCGAAGCTTTCGGATCCGGCCTTTGCCGACTGGATAGCCGCCAACGTCGCCTTCCCGAACGGCATGGTCGACCGCATTACGCCGGCGACGGGCGCACGCGAGATCGATCTGCTGAAGGAAGCCTTCGACATCGAGGATAACTGGCCGGTCTATTGCGAAGAGTTCAAGCAGTGGGTGCTGGAGGACAATTTCCCGGCCGGCCGTCCGGCGCTGGAAAAGGTCGGCGTCACCTTTGTTCCCGATGTTACGCCTTACGAGCACATGAAGATCCGCATCCTCAATGGCGGCCATGCGGCAATCGCCTATCCGGCGGCGTTGATGGACGTGCATTTCGTGCACGAGGCCATGGAAGAGCCTTTGATCCGCGCCTATCTCGCCAAGCTTGAGAACGAAGAGATCATCCCCGTGATCCCGCCGGTGCCGAACACGGTGCTTGCCGACTATTTCAAGCTGATCGAGCGCCGCTTTTCCAATCCGAAGATTGCCGACACCATTCCGCGCCTGGCGCAGGACGGCTCGAATCGGCAGCCGAAGTTCATTCTGCCGTCGACGGCCGACCGGCTCCGCCGCAAGGAGGATGTCGTGGGCCTGGCGCTGGTGTCGGCGCTGTGGTGCCGCTACTTCGCCGGCACCACCGACAGCGGCAAGGATATCGTCTTCAACGATGCCAGTGCCGACCGGCTGCACGCCGCGGCGCTGAAGGCCAAGGACGATCCGAATGCCTTTCTCGTCTTCGACGACATCTTCGGCGACGTCGCCAAATCGGATCTTTTCCGCAAGCGCTTTGCCCATGCATTAAAAACGCTGTGGGAAAAGGGCACTCGCGTCACCCTGCAGCTATACCTCGATAATAAACTTACGGAATAACTGTCCATCGGCCGGGTGCCCAAGTCCCGGCCGAATTTTTATGGCCATGCCTGCGTTGCAAGAGACGCGGCTCAAAACAGGGTTCGGGTTGGATCTGCGATGAGTGATGCGGAGAAGGGACTCGTAATCTTCGACTGCGACGGCGTGCTCGTCGACAGCGAACCGCTGTCCGTCAGCGTGCTCATCCAGGCCATGCACGACGTCGGCGTGGATATGAGCGAGGAGGACATCTACAGTCGCTTCCTGGGCAAAAGCCTTGCGACGCTTGTCGATACGCTGGAGACGGAGTTCGACGTCTTCATCGATCAGGATTTTCTCGATCGCATCCGCAATGACCTTTATGACCGCTTCCGGCATGAATTGAAGCCGATCGATGGTGTTGCCGAAACGCTGGACGCGCTGACCATTCGGCGTTGCGTCGCTTCCTCCAGCCAGATGGAGCGCATCCGTTTGTCGTTGGGCGTTACCGGCCTCTTGCCGCGGCTGGAGCCGAATATTTTCAGCGCCAGTATGGTCAAGCGCGGCAAACCGGCACCCGATCTTTTCCTTTATGCCGCCAAGCAGATGCAGGTCGCTCCAGAGGACTGTATCGTCGTCGAAGACAGCCCGGCCGGGATCACGGCGGCGAGGGCGGCCGGCATGACGGTTTTCGCTTTCACTGGTGGATCGCATGCCCATTCGCCGAGTTATCGGGCGGAATTGGAGCGGCTTTGCCCCGAAGTCGTGTTTGACGCAATGTCGGATTTGATACACCTTGTCCGCAACAAGACGTAAGTGGATGGGGCCTCTGCTGTATGCGTGATCATGTGGTTGCGGTCGATATCGGCACTGGCAGCGCGCGGGCTGGCGTGTTCACATCACGCGGCGCCCTGCTGGGCAAGGGCGAACACCCGATCATCATGAACCGCCCGCGTGAGAACCACGCCGAGCACGATTCCGAAAACATCTGGGCCGCGGTCTGTACGGCCGTGCGCGCCGCCGTCACCGCCTCCAGCGTCGACGTATCCGTCATAGGCGCCATCGGCTTCGACGCCACCTGTTCACTGGTGGTACGCGACACGGAGGGCAAGCCGCTCACGGTTTCGACCGGTGGCGAAGACCGGTTCGACACCATCGTCTGGCTCGATCACCGGGCACTTGCCGAAGCGGATTTCTGCACGGCGACCAAGCATCAGGTCCTCGAACACTCCGGTCACTTCATGTCGCCGGAAATGGAGATGCCGAAGCTGATGTGGCTGAAGAAAAATCTGCCGCAGAGCTGGGCAAAGGCCGGTTATTTCTTCGATCTTGCCGATTTCATGACCTGGAAGGCCACGGGTTCGCTTGCACGCTCGCGCTGCACGCTGACGGCGAAATGGAATTATCTTGCCCATCGCCAGCCCGGCTGGCAGACGGATTTCCTCAATGTGATCGGTCTTGGCGATCTGCGCGAGCGCGGTAACCTGCCGGAAGAGACGACGCCGGTCGGGGAAAGCGTCGGCACGCTGACGGCGCAGGCAGCGGAAGCCTTGGGGCTCGACCGCGAGTGCCATGTTGGCGCCGGTATGATCGACGCCTATGCGGGCGCGCTCGGCACGCTCGGCGGACATGCCGGTGATCTCAACGCGCTGGAGCATCAATTGGCGCTGATTGCCGGAACGTCGAGCTGCATCGTCTCCTTCTCGCGCGAACGCAAGCGCAGCACCGGCATGTGGGGACCCTATTATGAAGCCGTATTTCCGGACACCTGGCTGGTCGAAGCCGGGCAATCGGCGACGGGTGCGCTGCTCGACTATATGGTGGGCATGCATGCGGCCGGCGGTGAGCCGACGGCGGCATTGCACGACCGCATCGTAAAGCGCATCGCCGAACTTCGCGCCGTCGAAGGCGATGCCTTTGCCGAGCGCATCCATGTTCTTCCGGATTTTCATGGCAACCGATCGCCGCTTGCCGATCCCCATGCGGTCGGCGTCGTCAGCGGCCTGACGCTGGATGCATCCTTCGACGGTCTCTGCCGTCTTTATTGGCGCACCAGCGTCGGCGTCGCGCTCGGTATCCGCCATATTCTCGAGAGGATGCATGACTACGGCTACGTGCCGGATACGCTGCATGTCGCCGGCGGTCATGTGAAGAATGCCGTGCTGATGGAGCTCTATTCCGACATTACCGGCTGCAAGGTGGTCGTGCCGAAGATGAACGAGGCGGTGCTCTTGGGAACGGCGATTGCGGCTTCCGTCTCCTGCGGCCTTTACGACAGTCTCGCTGCGGCAGGCTCCGCCATGTATCCCGGGGGGCATGAGCGCCTGCCGGATATAAGCAAGAAGACGCTTTATGACCGCGATTACCGGCGTTTTCTCGCGATGTACCGCCATCGCGCCGAGCTGGAATCCATGGAATAAAAAACGCCGGAAGGGCTTTCCGGCGTCCAAACCATCATTTGTTGAGCACTATCGAAGCGGCATGTGGGCGAACATGCCTTCCAGTTCTTCGATCCTGTGGATGCGGCTTTCCGCCTCCTCGCCGGCCGTGTGAATGACAGCAACGGCCAGGAATTCCAGCAGCGCCATCATTGCAGACAGGTTTTCCTGGTTGCCGGCGCGAAGCGGCGGCAGCGACAGCGTCATATTGGCGAATTCATGCGCCCATTCCGTATATTGGCTGGTGATCAGCAGCACCTTGTAGCCGGAGCGGCGGGCGGAACGCGCCAGCAGCCGCGAGGCGACGAAGCGAGGCGAATCAACGATCACCACCAATGCATCGTTCGACTGATGGCCGAGGAGCTCAATATAGCTGCCATTGGCGCCGTCGAGGAATTGCACGTGGTCGCGGGCGAATGCGAGGCGGTTGCAGAGATGGCGCCCGAGGCTCGCGAGACTGAGATGTGACGTGACGAAAACTTCGCTGGACGACAGTATCGCCGCGACCGCATCCAACCATTGCGGCTGGCTGGTGAGATTGTAGATATGCTGCAGCATCTCGACCTGCTCGGCGATCTGGCCGGCAATCGGACGTCCCTCGTTGGCATCCTTCTGCAACTGCTCCAGAACGTTCGGCAGTTGCAGCGTCACCGGCGTCACATTTTCCCGCAGGTGCACTTTGATGCCGTCCAAGCCCTGATAGCCGAGCGATCGCAGAAAACGCCCGACGGTCATCGGGCTCAATTCCAGCCTGTCGGCGACGGAAGAGGCAGTTTCAAAGGGCAGCTCGTTCAAGTGTTCGGAGAAATACTTGGCGATTCGACGCTCGGCGGGAGTGCCTGTTTTGATATATTGTCTAAGTTTCTGGCCCAGGTCTTCCAAATGTATCGCCTCGCTGACGGTCTATCCGAAGTGTGATCGCGCCGAATGCCGAAACAATCGGAGTGCTTGCAGATTTTTGATGACCGTTGATCATGTTTAGGTTGTTGTTTTTCATATGTAACACACCATATATTAGTGTGGACTTGATTACAACAATTCAAATGGGTGAGGGTTATTACGCGGCCGGCGCGAATATATTGATATATCTGCAATTGTTACTTACATATCCAGCCACGATTAACGGGATATCGGACGAATGATCACCCATGCCGCGCGTCTTTCCATCGCCAACCTCTTTGCAGCCGAGACGCGTAAGGTTTTTTGGAAAGTCCTCGGGCTGACATTGCTGGCGCTTGTCGCCCTCTGGTTTGTGTTACGCGGCACCTTCATCGCTTTCGTATTGCCGTGGTTACAAAGCTTCATGCCGCCCGCACCGGATTGGACGAGCTGGCTTACCTTTCTTCTCGCGGTTCTGGCAGGCCTCGGCTTGGCGCTGGCCCTGGCGCTGCTGATCTCACCGGTAACGGCGTTGATCGCAGGGCTCTTTCTCGATGATGTCGCTGATGTCGTGGAGAAGAGGGACTATCCGGCCGATGCGCCGGGAAAAGCCATGCCGTTCGTGCCGGCTATGAAAAGTTCGCTGAAATTCCTCGGCGTTGTCCTCGCAGGCAACATCATCGCCCTGCTTCTGCTTTTCATTCCGGGGGTCAATCTCGTCGCCTTCTTCCTGGTCAACGGCTACCTGCTCGGCCGGGAATTCTTCGAATTCGCCGCCATGCGTTTTCGTCCGCCGGAAGAAGCACGGCGGTTTCGCAGCAAACATGCCTTCACCGTCTTCCTTGCCGGCCTGGTGATCGCCGCCTTCCTCGCCATTCCCTTGGTCAACCTTTTGACGCCGCTGTTTGCGGCGGGGATGATGGTCCACCTGCACAAGCTGATTTCCCAGAAGGAAGCAGCACGTCGCGGCTGAGGGTTGCCGGTGGGCAGCTCTATCCCGTTGTTTTTACGCATTCCGGACGGAAAACCGCTTCGCACTTTTCCTGGAAGTGCTTCAATCGGCGGCGCCGATCGGTTGAGGCGGCAGCTCGACCAATGGGGATGGGATATCCCAGGTCTTTTCCGGCGAGCGACAGAGGTCGGCGATGACACAGCGCTCGCATTCCGGCTTGCGCGCCTTGCAGACATAACGTCCGTGCAGGATGAACCAGTGATGCGCGTGGTAGAGATATTGGTCCGGGATCACCTTCATCAGCCGCTGTTCGACTTCGTCCGGTGTCTTGCCAGGGGCGAGCAGCAGGCGATTGGCGATGCGGAAAATATGGGTGTCGACGGCGAGCGTTGCCTGGCCGAAGGCCATGGAGAGCACGACATTGGCGGTCTTGCGGCCAACGCCCGGCAGCGTCATCAGCTCCTCGCGCGTCTGCGGCACCTCGCCGTCGAAATCCCGGATCAATTTCTCAGAGAGTGCGACGACGTTCTTCGCCTTGTTGCGGTAAAGGCCGATCGTCTTGATGTAGTCGCGGATACGCTCTTCGCCGAGATCGAGCATCTTCTGCGGCGTATCGGCAACGGCAAAGAGAGCGCGGGTCGCCTTGTTGACGCCGACGTCGGTTGCCTGCGCCGATAGGGCCACGGCGACGACAAGCGTGAAGGGATTGACATGCTCCAGCTCTCCCTTCGGCTCAGGCCGCTGAATGGAGAAACGGCGAAAGATCTCTTCCAGATCCGCCTTGGAATAGGGGCTCTTGAAAGCCGGTTTGCGGCCTGCCGTCGCATTTGACTTTTTCGCGTTTTGCGCGCTGGATTTGATCTTGGGGTTTGCCATGAACGACCTATACTCAAGTCCTATGACCGAACGCAACGCCGATACTGACATCGATGGCAACAGGCCGGTCTTTGCCGCCGAATTGTTCCCTCATCGCTCATTGGGGCGAAGGGGATTCAAGGTGATGCTGATGCTGACCGGGGCGTTCTGCCTGATCTACGGCATCGTATTCGTCATTCGCGGCGCATGGCCGATCGGTGTCTTCTTCGGCGCGGATTTCACGCTGCTCTACGGCGCCTTCTGGATGAATTATCGCTCGGGCCGGGTGCGCGAGGAGGTGACGGTCACGCGCACCAATGTCTCGATCCGCAAATTCTCGCCCTCGGGCCGCATGATCGAGCATCGTTTCAACCCTTTCTGGACGCGATTTCTCGTCCGCCGGCACAGTGAAATCGGGGTCGTTTCGATGCATGTCCGCGACAGGAGCCATGACACGGATGTCGGTTCCTTTCTCAATCCGGAGGATCGGGAGAGCTTTGCCAAAGCCTTCAAGCGGGCTTTGGCAACGGTGACGCAACGGATATAGATCGCTTGATGGGCGTGATCTTGTCCCAAACCGCTTCACACTTTTCACTGACGCGGTCCTTCGGTTCGGGATCACGCCATTATGCAAGAAACGGGTGGTTTTACCCGTCCCTTCGTGGTGTTCTCCTTTCTAAGGAGAAAGATTATGAATGCTATCGCACAGTTGAAGACAGACATCACACCGGAAGGACCGGACTACGATACCGTCCGCCGGGTGATCGAACTCATCACCGAGGACTATCGCGATCAGCCGTCATTGGAGACGATCGCCGAGCGGCTCGGACAATCGCCGACTCAATTGCAGAAGACCTTTACCCGTTGGGCGGGATTGTCGCCCAAGGGTTTCCTGCAAGCCGTAACGCTCGACCATGCGAAGCGGCTGCTGCGCGAGGAAGATCTGCCCTTGCTGGAAACCTCGTTCGAAGTGGGCCTTTCCGGTCCAAGCCGGCTGCACGATCTTTTCGTGACGCATGAGGCGATGTCGCCCGGCGAATGGAAGGCGAAGGGCGGCGGGCTGGTCATCCGCTACGGGTTCCACATCTCGCCTTTCGGACTGGCGCTGATCATGGTCACCGATCGTGGCCTTGCTGGTCTTGCCTTCAGCGATTCCGGCGACGAGAAGGCCTGCCTCGAAGACATGACCTGCCGTTGGCCGAATGCGCAATATGTCGAGGATCTGCAGGCGACCATGCCTTATGCGGCGCGGATTTTCGAGCCGTCGAAATGGTCGAGCGATCAGCCGCTGCGCGTGGTGCTGATCGGCACGGATTTCCAGGTGCGGGTCTGGGAAAGCCTGTTGAAGATCCCGATGGGCCGGGCCGTGACCTATTCCGATATTGCCAAAGACATCGGCCAGCCGACGGCGATGCGCGCGGTTGGTGCCGCGGTCGGCCGCAACCCCATCTCCTTCGTCGTCCCCTGTCACCGCGCGCTCGGCAAGAATGGCGACCTCACCGGCTATCACTGGGGCCTGACGCGCAAGCGGGCGATGCTGGGCTGGGAAGCGGGGAAAGCTTGAGGGGTTCTACCTTCTCCCCGCGGGGGGGGAAGGTAAATATTCTCAAGCCGCCTTCGCCATAGCCATCTGCAGCAGCGCCTTTGCCGCGCTTTCGTCTGTTATCAGCGTATTGCAGCCGATGCGCTTGATGGTGGCGCGGATTGCAAGGGCGCGGTGGGCGCCGCCGGAAGACAGCACGATGTGCTTGGCCTTCTTCAACGTGTCGAGATCGACCGACATGACGCGCTTGTTGATCGGATGATCGACGGAATTGCCCTCGGCGTCGAGGAAATTGAACATGGTGTCACAGACGCAGCCCGCCTCGATCAACTGATCCAGCTCCTGCTTCGATATAAAGCCTTCCGACAGCGAGGTGGAGCGGGGTCCGATATCGCCACAGCTCACAATGGCGAGATCGAGGCTTTCGGCCAGGCGATAGATCGCCTCCAGACCGCATTTTTCGATCAGATTGCGCTTGGTCTCGATGGAATCGACCAGGAGCGGCGCCAGGAACATGTAGCATTCCGCGCCGAGTTGGCTCGCCAGACGCCACGTATAGTCGATGGGGTTGGTCTGCTGGACGGCGACGATGCCACCAAGCAGCGAGACGACTTTGCAATTGTCGCGGCGTGGCGGGCGGAAGCTTCCGAGCGAGGCCGTCATCGTCCGGCCCCAGCCGACGCCGATCGTATAATTGTCGGGAATCGCTTCGGTCAGGAATTGGCCGAGCGCCAGGCCGACGCTTTTCGCCTGAGCGTCGACGTCTCCGCCTGCGGGCGACGGAACGACGATCGCCTCGTCCAGCCCATAGGCGCGCTCCAGCTTGATCGCCAGTTCGACGCAATCGTCGATGCCTTCATTGATCCAGATCTGCACTTCGCTGCGACGCATCGCCTCGTCCAGCAGGCGGATGACCGTGGTCCGGCTGATGCCGAGCTGTTCGGCGACATCCTTCTGCGTCAGGCCCTGATTGTAATAGAGCCACGCAGCGCGCAGCCTCAGAGACGCCGTCTCCGAATAGGCGGTGTGTGTCCCACGTCTGAGTTTGGCCACAGGTCCTCCGGCAAGATTTTTGCACGCCCTTTTGTTTTAATGATCGCAAACGACAAAGGTTGCGGCGATCGCACAGGACAGGGGCGGCAAGATCAGCTCTTCTATCCACCGATATTCTATGGCCTGAAACTTATGTCAATTGAAATGCACAAATGTCCTTGACTTTTCGCTGCGAGATTGATGATAGTCGCCGTGAGGAAGTCGGTCTTTGTCCAGTCGAGGAGGACAATGTGCGGGTGCGCAGCCGTGGACGTATTTCACCGGACAGGGAGCGATATAGTGCGCTCGCTTTCGGTGAAAAGCCTTGTCCGGTAAGGTTGTTTCTTCGCAGCTTTGACCACTCGCCGGAAATGGAACTTTCGCGCTTTTTCTCCCGTTACATAGGGAAGGGAGAAAAGGTGCAATCCGCCTGCAGTTTCGTGTCGTCTATCGAACCGGACGGGATTTCGCGCCGGTCCATCATCCCCACAATGGGCCAATTCAACAAGGATACGTATCATGACATCCAAGCTTGACCAACTTCGCGCTATGACGACGGTCGTGGCCGACACCGGCGATATCGAGGCGGTTGCTCGCCTGAAGCCGGTCGATTGCACGACCAATCCGACCATCGTCCTGAAGGCGCTCGGCACCCCGATGTTCGCCGATGCGATCAAGGAAGCCGTCGCTTGGGGCAAGAAGCAGGGTGGTACGCCGGATGCTGTTGCCGCTGCTGTCGCCGATCGTCTGGCAATCTCCGTCGGCGCCGCTCTCTCCGGCCTCGTTCCCGGTCGTGTTTCGACCGAAGTCGATGCCGATCTGTCCTTCAACACCGAAGGTTCGATCGCCAAGGCCCGCTCCATTATTGCCGCCTACAAGGAACGCGGCATCGGTCATGACCGCATCCTGATCAAGCTCGCTTCCACCTGGGAAGGCATCCGCGCCGCCGAAGTGCTGCAAAAGGAAGGCATCGACTGCAACCTGACGCTGCTCTTCAGCAAGGCCCAGGCCGTTGCCTGCGCCGACGCCAAGGTTTTCCTGATCTCGCCCTTCGTCGGCCGCATTCTCGACTGGTACAAGAAGTCGACCGGCAAGGAGTACACTCCGGAAGAAGATCCGGGCGTTATTTCCGTTCGCGAAATCTACAACTACTACAAGGCCAATGACATCAAGACGATCGTCATGGGCGCTTCCTTCCGCAGCGCCGGCGAAATCGAAGCGCTGGCCGGCTGCGATCGCCTGACGATCAGCCCGAACCTGCTTGACGAACTTGCCAAGGATGAAGGCAAGCTGGAGCGCAAGCTCTCGCCGGAAAGCAAGACTTCCGTCGCCAAGATCGCCGTCGACGAAAAGACCTTCCGCTGGATGATGAACGAAGATGCGATGGCGACCGAAAAGCTCGCCGAAGGCATTCGCGCATTCGCCAAGGACCTGATCGCCCTGCGCACCATGGTCGGCAAGGAACTGCAGCTCGCTGCCGCCTAAGCTGATGGTGAGAGCCTTCTGTCCAACGGGGTGAAGGCCGCGCACAAACTAGATCGAAGGGCGTCACATCGCGAGTGGCGCCCTTTTTTGTTGAGGCCCATCCACGCCCGACATCCACGTCCCGTCGCCGGCTGGTTGCGCGTACCAGTGGCGTAAATTTCGATCATGTTACTGTAACGTACTTACCTGCGGATACTTCCCTTCGCTATCTGGTTCGGGTTCGCCACAGCCGCGACCGGATAGTAGTTGTTGCCGAAAGCTGGAGGGGGCATGAAGAACAGTCTTATTTCCGCGTCAGTGGCCTTTGCCGCTGCCCTTGCGTCTGTCGGAACCGTCAGTGCCGATGCGGCCGATCTGGTCATCGCGATGCCGAATTGGCCTTCCGGCCAGGCGGCGGCGAATATTCTGAAGGTCGCGATTGCTAAGGAGTATCGGCTCGATGCAGAGGTCCGGGAGCTTGGAACTCTTACCGCCTTCAACGGTCTCGAAAGCGGCGAGGTCGATATCAATCCCGAAGTCTGGCGGCCGAACCTCGACAGTCTGATCGAGAAATACGTCAACGAAAAGCACGTCGTCGAGGTGGCGGCGCGCGGTGTCGATGCCTGGGAAGGCCTTTGCGCCACGCCAGATGCGGTCGCTGCCGGTATAAAGGACATCGCGGATTTGAGCGATCCCGCCAAGACGGCACTTCTGGATACTGACGGCGACGGACGCGGAGAACTGTGGATCGGGGCGGCCACATGGTTGTCGACGGGCATCGAGAGAGTACGCGCCAACAGCTATGGCTATGCGAAAAATCTGACCCTGGTCGAAGCGGAGGAAGAGGTCGGTATGGCTGCGGTCGATGCCGCCGTCGCGACCGGACGGCCGATGGTGTTTGCCTGCTACGCGCCACATCACGTCTTCGAGTTGCACAAGATCGTGCGGCTGACAGAGCCACCCTATGATGTCTCCAAATGGAAGATCATGCCCGCGAGCGATCCGACCTGGATCAGCGATTCGAGCGCACCGGTCGCCTGGCCGGCCACGAGTTTTCACATTGCCTATGCCGCCGCCTTCGCAAAGAAGCACACCGATGTTGCGAGCTTTCTCGAGAAGGTCGATTTCACCCCAGAGGAAATTACGCATATGACCTACGCCTTGCAGGTGGAGCGTCAGCTGCCTCTGGAATTTGCGAAGCAGTGGGTAGACAGCCATGCCTCTCGCGTCGACGGATGGGCAAAGCCATGAGAACCGACCCGACAAAGAACGCCGAGACCATGACAAAGGTGGAGGCAAGATCGGAGCGAGGCTGGAGGCGCACGACAGCCGTCATACTCCTGGCAGCAGTCACAGGTCTTGGCCCCCTCGTTGCGCTTGCGGCGCAGACGCAGATCTTCGATCCGCGGACCCGAACCTGGGTCGACTACGACGCGAAGAAGGCGCGTCAATATTACGCCCGCAACAAACAGGTGCCGGATGCTTTTCGCAGGCAGGTCGTTCCCTTCCGCACGGCAGAAGAGCCGGGAACGATCATCATCGACGGCAACCAGCATTTTCTCTATCTGGTTCAGCCCGGCGGCCAGGCGATCCGCTATGGCATAGGCGTTGGGCGGGAAGGTTTCGGCTGGGCCGGCATCGTGCGCGTCGGGTGCACGGCGGAGTGGCCGACCTGGACACCGCCCGCCGAAATGGTCGCCCGTGATCCGAATGCGGTGAAATGGGCGAACGGCATGCCGGGCGGACCCGACAACCCACTCGGGGCGAGAGCGCTCTACCTGTATGAAGGCAACAATGACACTATCTACCGCATTCACGGCACGCCGGAGTCATGGAGTATCGGCCTCGATGTCTCCTCCGGATGCATACGCAT
The DNA here is from genome assembly GCF_003025035.1 of Rhizobium sp. SEMIA4064. Lineage (GTDB taxonomy): Bacteria > Pseudomonadota > Alphaproteobacteria > Rhizobiales > Rhizobiaceae > Rhizobium > Rhizobium paranaense. The sequence goes on along the minus strand of NZ_PYJN01000019.1, from coordinate 533,718 downwards.
GAACAATGACGATATCATCGACCTGCACTCTCGCGTGAAGATCGGTGCAAAGGTGATCGTGCTCATGCAGGGCGCAGCCCTTTACAAGGGCGTATGACCGCAAAATAGGGGATGGAACATGACGAAATGGAATGGCTGGTCCGCGGCACGATTGCTTTTCCCGCTTGTGCTCCTTGCGCCAGTGACGGCATGCGTATCCTCGCCGCCGCCCGACCAGATGGCTCGAACGAAACTACAGACGGCACCCGCCGATCTACAACTCCTATGCGCTGACGCCGCAGCAAAATCCGCCGGCCTTACGCAGAACAAGGTGCTTCCGACGAATTCGCAGCAATTGGATGCGACCACCTACCGAGTCGAGTTGAATGCGACGGGTCGCAGATTCAATTGCATCATCGACAACACCGGCAAGGTCGCTTCGGTGCAACCGGTGGCGTGACGCTTCTTCAGCCCAGCGTGCGGGGGTGTCAGGCGAAGAATTCCGCCCTGAGCTTCTCGGAATCGCTGCCGATCGTCGGGGCGGCGAGGTCGTTCTTGTGTCTGACACCGTCGACACGGATTGGGCTTGCCGTCGTGTGAACGGAAACGCCGTCGCCGCGGGTTACCGTCTGCAGCATATCGAGCTGGCGGAAGGCGGCGGTTTTCAGCAGCTTCGGCCAGTCCAGCACTTCGGCGGCCCAAATATCGGCGGGCTCCAAAATGGCCAGCCATTCCTTCACCGTCTTCTGATGCAGGCGGCTGGCGATCAGGCTCTTGATCTGGTCGCGGCGGGTGAAGGCCTCGTCCGGTGTAAACTCGGCAAGCGCCGGAAGCTCGAAGAGAGGCGCCAGCTTTGGCAGCGGCATCATGGCAAGCGCCAGCCAGCCATCGGCGCAATGATAGACGCCGTAGGGAGCCGAAAGATAGGCGTGGGCATTGCGCACGGAGGATTTCTTCGGCAGGCGGCCGCCATCGTTCAGATGGGTCGTCAGTACCTCGAATTGGAAATCAATCATCGCTTCCAGCAGGCTGGTTTCCACATGGACGCCCTGGCCGGTAACGCCGCGCCGCACGAGGCCGGCGAGGATGCCCTGGACGATGAGGTTGCCGGCGAGCATGTCGGCAACCGCAAGGCCGAAGGGCACGGGGCCATCATCGGCTTCGCCGTTCAGCCACATGGCGCCGGAGCGGGCCTGGGCGAGCAGGTCCTGACCAGGAAAATGCCGCCACTCGTTATCCGGCCCGTAGCCGGTGATGCTGCCATAGACGATGCGGGGATTGATCTTGGCGACCGAGGCGTAGTCGAGACCCAGGCGATCGATGACCCCAGGACGGAAATTCTGGATGATGACGTCAGCCTTTGCGATCAGGACGCGAAGGTCCCGCAGGTCGCCTTCGTCCTTCATGTTGATGGCGAAGCTTTCCTTGCCGCGGTTGATTGCATGGAACAGCGTCGAGTCGCTGCCGATTTCGGTGTCGCTGAGATAGAGCCGGCGGCAGAGATCGCCGCCATCGGGACGCTCGACCTTGATCACCCGCGCGCCGAGATCGCCAAGCCGGAGGGCGGCCATCGGTCCGGCGAGGAACTGGCTCATATCGAGCACCGTGATGCCGGCGAGCAGGCCGTCATTGCTTCCTTTGGTCATTTCAGCTCTTCAATTCCGGAGCGTCTGCTGGCCGGCCGTTCTTGTAGCGTACCGTCTGGATATGCTCGCAATAGAGTACCAGCTCGCCTTCGCCCTTGAAGACCTCGTAGGAAGAGCGGATCAGGCCGAGATCCTTGTATTTCGGCTGTTTATCGAGGTTGGTGCGGATGGTGTAGATCGTATCGCCAATGAATGTGGGCTTGATGAAGCGCAGCTTGTCGTAGCCATACGAGAACGCATTGATGCAGTTGGTGGCGACGAGGCCGAGGCCCGCGGAAAAGACGAAGGCGCCGGCGACGAGGCGCTTGCCGAACAGACCCTCCGTCTCCGCAAAGATCTGGTCGCTGACATAGGGATGCATATCGAGCACGAGGGCGTTGAACTGCTGGGATTCACCTTCGGAGATCGTCCGCCGCAGCGAGCGGATCTTGTGGCCGATTTCGAAATCTTCGTAGAACCAGTTTTCCGAGTTCCAGACGGGAATATCGGCATGATCCGCCGGCATGGTCTTGGGATGAGTGCTGGAAATGCCGACGGTGGCGGTCATTGTATTGGCTTTCGAGAAAATCGTGGAGCGCTCAAAGTGACCAGAGGCGCTTGGCGTTGAGCCGATAGAGGCTGTTGCGTTCGTCGGCGCTTGCTCCTTTGGTCAGTGCATGCGTGGCGCCGACCCAAGTGGAGAGACCGCCGCCCAGCGTGCAGACCGGCCAATCGCTGCCCCAGATGACGCGATCCCAGCCGAAGCTTGCTATCGAATGCTCGACGAAAGGGCGCAGCGTATCGACGGTCCAGCTATCGGGGTCGGCATAGGCGACGACGCCGGAAATCTTGACGACGACGTTCGGCCGCCTGGCCATCTCGGTGATTCCGGCGGTCCAGACCGCGCTGAAACTATCCTTGACCGCGGGCACGCCGCAATGATCGAGAATGAACTGAACATTGGGGTTGAGGTCGACCAGCGCGATCGCCTTGACGATCTGATGCGGCAGCACGCAGAAATCGAAGGTGAGGCGGGTGCCGCCGAGCCGCTTCAGATTTTCGCGGAAAAGTGCGCCCTCGGAAACATCGTCCGGTACGACATGCAGCACACGACGGAAACCCTTGACGAAGGGATCGGCGAGCACGCGTTCGAGATAGGCGGGGAAGCCGGCATCTTCCGGACGGCAGGCAGCGATGGCACCGCGGATCAGGTTGCCGGGCTGCCGGCTCAAATCCTTGACGTATTCCGTTTCCCGCTCGATATCGCTCTCGGCGACATCCACCTCCATATGCAGTGTGTCGGTAATCCCCAGGCGATGGGCTTCGCGTGCATAGTCCGCATAGAGGCTGTCGCGGTTCAGCGCGCCGGCCCCTTCCAGCCAGGGATATCCAAGTTTCGCGCGATCGACGATGTGCAGGTGGCTGTCGAAAAGCATGGCGATCCTCCCATCATGCTGATCAATATATACTCACAGAAGAATAGTTTATTCAAATAAAAATTATATCTCGGCGTTGTCCAATGTCCCGGCGACGGTCTCCGATACGTCCTTGGCTGCTTCGCGGACATATTGGATGACCTGCTCATAGCTCGGCGCATTCGGGTTGACCGGCTGGATATAGGGGCAGGTGAGCGCGGCCAGCGCATAACCATCCAGTGCCAGCACAGGTGCCGAGATGTTGCGCACCCCATTGGTCTGCAGACTGTCCATCGTCTCGAAACCCTGCTCCTTGATCACCTGGAGGCGTTTATCGAGATCTGATGGCATCGGCACATCATCGTCTTGTTGCCGCTGCTGCTCGTTGATCATCATCTTGCGATGTTTCTCGTCGCGGAAGGCCAGCAGGACGTGGCCAGAGCCGGTGTTGAACAGGTTGATCTGGGCGCCGACGCGGATCGAGATGCCCCAATAGGTCGGCGAATCCTGCTGAGCAATGACGATGACCGAGCCGCGGTCGAAAATCGCCAGATGGCAGGCTTGCTCGGCGCGATTGGAGAATTCGCGCATCAGCGGCGTGGCGAAGGAAACGAGGCGGCGCACCGGTGCGTGGTAATGCGCCAGGCCGAAAAGCTTCAGGGTCAGATAGAAGCGGTCGCCATCCTGCCGCTGCACATAACCACGCCGGACCAGGCGATCGAGCATGCGGTAGAACTCGTTGGGGCTCTTGCCGAGCGCCTTGGCGATTTCCGCCTGGGTCAGCCCTCCGTCGATGCGCGCCAGCAGTTCGAGGATATCGAGGCCTTTGTCCAGCGCCGGTGCGCGGTATCGATCGCTGTCGTCTTCTACACTCATAGAGGCCTCACTAGGGAAATATGATTCATCATTCATATATGAATGAAAGCGATTTGCAAGCGCCCGCGATGCCGGCTTGACGGTCAGTGAATAAGGTGTTTACATATAAATCATTGATCCATATTTGGATCGTGAGGGCGATCGGGCGGAGTGTTCGGTCCTTTAGGGAGGAAATTCAATGAGGAATTTGAAGGCCGGTCTCGCCGCCGGCGTATTGGCATTGTTCGCGAGCTCCGCGATCTCTGCTGCCGACCTGCCCGGCAAGTTCCCGGGCGTGACGATCGACGCCAAGCTGATCGGCGGCCAGCAATACGAGCCGCTTTATGCGCGCATTTCCGAGTGGGAGAAGGAGACTGGCGCTAAGGTCAACATCCTCTCCAAGAAGAACCACTTCGAGCTCGACAAGGAAATCAAGTCGGACATGGCGTCGGGCGATATTTCCTGGTGCGTCGGCTCGAACCACTCGTCCTTCGCCCCCCAGTATCCCGACCTCTACACCGATCTTGGCAAGCTGCTGCCGAAGGAAGAAATCGCCAAGTTCGTCGATTCGACGATCGAGGCATCGACCATCGACGGCCGGCTGATCATGCTGCCGCGTGCCCAGTTCGACGTTTCGGCTCTCTACTACCAGAAGAGCCTCTACAATGATGAGGCCAAGAAGACGGCATTCAAGACCAAGTACGGCTACGATCTGGCACCGCCGAAGACCTGGAAGGAAGTGTCCGATCAGGCGACGTTCTTCGCCAATCCGCCGAACTTCTTCGGCACGCAGTTCCCCGGCAAGGAAGAGGCGATCAACGGCCGCTTCTATGAAATGCTGGTCGCCGAGGGCGGCGAATATCTCGGCAAGGACGGCAAGCCGGCCTTCAATTCCGAAGCCGGCGTGCGCGCGCTCGACTGGTTCGTGAACATGTACAAGGCAAAGGCCGTTCCGGCTGGCACGACCAACTATCTCTGGGACGATCTCGGCGCTGGCTTCGCATCGGGCACCGTCGCGCTCGATCTCGATTGGCCGGGCTGGGCGACCTATTTCAACGATCCGAAGTCTTCGAAGATTGCCGGCAATGTCGGCGTCGTCGTGCAGCCCGTCGGTTCGGCCGGCAAGCACACCGGCTGGTCCGGCCATCATGGCTTCTCGGTGACGGAAGCGTGCAAGAACAAGGATGCTGCTGCCTCGCTCGTCTGGTTCCTGACCAACGACGATTCGCAGAAGCTTGAAGCTGCCAACGGCACGCTACCGACCCGCAAGGCCGTCTGGGACTGGGACATCCAGCAGGCTGCATCCGATCCCTATAAGAAGGAAGTGCTGAGCACTTTCCAGGAATCGATGAAGTACGCCTTCCCGGTTCCGCGCACGCCGCAATGGATCGAGATTTCCAACGTGGTCTATCCGGAACTTCAGGCTGCCATCCTCGGCGACAAGACGTCCAAGGAAGCGCTCGACACGGCTGCACAGAAGGCAACCGACGTTCTGAAGGACGCCGGCGCTCTCTGATCGCTGCAATAAAAGTCCCGCACCCTCTGCCGGATGCGGGACTTCTTTGAATAATACTTATGACCTGCGCCTTTAGGGGCCGGTCTGTCCGGCCGGTGTGATGCCGGCCCCTCGGCCCCATGCAATCGTATTCCGCGCAGTCCGAGCCACGCTGCTGAGGAATGCCGACAGGTGCAAACCATGTATAAGAAAATATCTCCACCGGTCCTGCTGCTTCTTCCGGCAATCATCGTGCTTGCGGCGGTGGTGCTGTTTCCGTTGCTTCTGTCTTTCTATTCCAGCTTCACGCCGTTCCGCCTGACGCGGCCGGCGACGCTCTTCACCTTTATCGGCCTTCGGAACTACACCCGCATTCTCACCGATCCGGTCTTCCTGGCGGCCTTCGTGCGCACCGTCGTGCTGCTGACCATCGCGCTCAATCTGGAAATGCTGCTCGGTCTCGGCCTGGCGTTGCTGGTCAACAAGGCGACTTACGGCAAACGCATCCTGCGCACGCTGATGATGTTCCCAATGATGTTTTCGCCGGTGCTCGTCGGCTTCCAGTTCAAATTCATGTTCAACGACAATGTCGGCATCATCAACAATGCCCTGCAATCCCTGGGCATCACCAACAATGCCATCCCGTGGCTGATCGACGGCAATCTGGCGCTGCTGTCCATCGTCATCGCCGAAGTCTGGTCGTCGACATCGGTCTTCGCCATTCTCATCCTCGCCGGCCTGCTTGCCATGCCGCAGGAGCCGGTGGAGGCCGCGAAAGTGGATGGCTGCACGAGCTGGCAGACCTTTCGTTATGTCACCTGGCCATTCCTGATGCCGTTCGCCTTCATCGCCATGACCATCCGTTCGCTCGACGTTGCCCGCGCCTATGACATCGTCAAGATCATGACGGATGGCGGCCCAGCGCGGCGCACGGAGCTGATTTGGACGCTCGTCGGGCGAACCGCCTATGCCGATGCGCAGATGGGGCTCGCCAACGCCATGGCCTATGTCTCGATCATCCTGTCGATCGCCTTCACAGTCTATTTCTTCCGTAAGCTGGCGCTTGCCCGCACCCAGATCGGAGCGGAGTGGTAATCATGGATCGCAACGCCAAACAACACATGCGTCGGCGCATCGGAAAAGTCGCCTATCTCATCGGCCTTTTCATTGCGATGCTCATCATCTGCCTACCGGGCTTCTGGATCATCCTTAGCTCGCTGCGCCCGACGGTCGAGATCATGGCGAAGCCGCCGGTCTGGATCCCGCAGGAGCTTTCGCTCGAAGCCTATCGCGCCATGTTCGGTGGCGCGGGGCAGGGCGGCATTCCCGTCTGGGATTATTTCCGCAATTCCCTCATCATCTCCGTCACCTCTACCGTCATTGCGCTCGTCATCGGCATGTCCGGCGGCTATGCCTTCGCCCGCTTTCGCTTCGCCGGCAAATCGGCGGTGTTCCTCGGCCTAATGCTGACGCGATCCGTGCCGGGCGTGGCGCTGTCGCTGCCGCTGTTCATGGTCTATGCCCGGCTCGGCATCATCGACACGCATTTCGGCCTGATCATCACCTATGTCGCGCTGAACGTGCCCTTCACCATCTGGCTGATCGACGGCTTCTTCCGGCAGGTGCCGAAGGATCTCGCCGAGGCGGCGCAGATCGACGGCTGCACGCGCTGGCAGGCCTTTTGGCAGGTGGAATTTCCGCTCGCCGGTCCCGGCATCGCCTCTGCCGGCATCTTCGCCTTCCTCACCTGCTGGAACGAATATGCATTGGCCTCGCAGCTCACGCGCTCGGTCGATTCCAAGACGCTGCCGGTCGGCCTTCTCGACTATACGGCCGAATTCACCATCGATTGGCGCGGCATGTGCGCTCTCGCGGTGGTGATGATCGTTCCGGCGCTCGCTCTCACCTTCATCATTCAGAAGCACCTGGTGTCCGGTTTGACATTCGGTGCGGTCAAAGGTTGAACCCCATGGCTCAGGTTTCTCTCAAAAAACTCGTCAAGCGCTACGGCGCCCTGGAAATCGTCCACGGGATCGATCTCGATATCAGGGACAAGGAATTCATCGCCTTGGTCGGGCCTTCCGGCTGCGGTAAGTCGACGACGCTGCGCATGATCGCCGGCCTCGAGGACATCTCCGACGGCGCCATCATGATCGGCGATATCATCGTCAACAACCTGCCGCCGCGCGATCGCAACATCTCCATGGTGTTCCAGTCCTATGCGCTCTATCCGCATATGACCGTGCGCGAAAACATGGGCTTCTCGCTGAAGATCGCCAAGCAGCCGCCAGCGGAAATCGACCAGCGTGTCAACGAAGCCGCCGCGATCCTCAGCCTGGAAGCGCTGATGGATCGCCGACCGGCGCAGCTTTCCGGCGGCCAGCGCCAGCGCGTCGCCATGGGGCGTGCCATCGTTCGCCAGCCGGAAGTCTTCCTCTTCGACGAGCCATTATCGAACCTTGACGCGAAACTCCGCACGCAGATGCGCACCGAGATCAAGAAGCTGCATGCCAAGGTGCAGTCGACGGTGATCTACGTCACCCACGACCAGGTGGAAGCGATGACGCTTGCCGACCGCATCGTCATCATGCGCGACGGCTATATCGAGCAGGTCGGCACGCCGGATGAAGTGTTCAAGCGGCCTGCCACACGCTTCGTCGCCGGCTTCATCGGCTCGCCGCCGATGAATATCGAGGAAGCGACGGTTTCGGCCGGTGCGCTGGTGTTCAGGAACGGCGACAAGCTGCCGTTGCCGGGGCAATTTGCAGACCGGGTCCAGGAGGGCGAAAAGGTTGCCTTCGGCCTGCGCCCGGACGATATTTTCCCGAGCGGGCACGGCTTGCATTCGGGCGCCGAAGCAGCGGTGCATGAGGTGACGTTGCCCGTTGCCATTACCGAGCCTCTTGGCAACGAAACTCTGGTCTTCGTCGAATTTGCCGGCCGCGAATGGGTGTCGCGCATGCTCAATCCGCGCGGATTGAAGAGCGGCGAACAACTGAAAATGAGCTTCGATCTCAGTCAGGCACATCTCTTTTCGGCCGAGACGGGCAAGAGCCTGGCGGTCTGAGCGAGGGAGACGGCACATGGCCCGCATCGAGAAAATTGAACTGCGCATGGTCGACCTGCCGCCGAAGGTGAAGCGGACGGATGCGATCCAGAGCTTCGTCAGCCAGGAGACGCCGATCGTTACCATCACCGATTCTGACGGTGCCGTCGGTACCGGCTACAGCTATACGATCGGCACCGGCGGTTCCTCGGTCATGCGGCTGCTATCGGACCATCTCGTGCCGCTGCTGATCGGCGAGGATGCCGATTGCATCGAGGCGATCTGGCACAGACTAGAATTCGCGACGCACGCGACGACCATCGGCGCCATCACCGCCCTGGCGCTTGCCGCCGTCGATACGGCGCTCTGGGATCTGCGCGCCAAGAAACAGAAGCTGCCGCTCTGGAAGCTCGCCGGCGGCGCCAAGGATCGCTGCCCGCTCTACACGACCGAAGGCGGCTGGCTGCACATCGAGAAGGAAGCGCTGGTCGAGGATGCCTTGCAGGCAAAGGCCAAGGGCTTCTCCGGCTCGAAAGTGAAGATCGGCAAGCCGCACGGATCGGAGGATTACGATCGGCTTTCGGCGATGCGCCTGGCGCTTGGCTCCGGCTTCGAGATCATGACGGACTGCAATCAGGGCTTCACGGTCGATGAGGTCATCCGTCGTGCTGCAAGGTTGAAGGAGCTGGATCTCGCCTGGATCGAGGAGCCGTTGCCGGCGGACGATCTTGACGGCCATATCCGCCTGACGCGCTCGACGCCGACGCCGATCGCGGTCGGCGAATCCATCTATTCCATCCGGCATTTCCGCGAATATATGCAGAAGGGTGCCTGCTCAATCGTCCAGGTCGATGTCGCCCGCATTGGCGGCATCACGCCCTGGCTGAAGGTGGCGCATGCGGCTGAGGCCTTCGATATTCCGGTCTGCCCGCACTTCCTGATGGAGCTGCATGTCAGCCTGGTCTGCGCCGTGCCGAATGGCAGGTATGTCGAATATATCCCGCAGCTCGACGATCTCACCACCAAGGGCATGGAGATCGTTGACGGCAAGGCTATCGCGCCCTCCGAACCCGGCATCGGCATCGCCTGGGATTGGGAAGCGGTGAAGGCGCGCTCGATCGGTGAATTCACGAAAGAGATTCACGGCTGAAGGAGGATAGGGCCATGCAGCGGATGGGGATGGTGATCGGTCTGGAGCCGTCGAAGATCGAGGAATACAAGCGCCTGCATGCGGCCGTTTGGCCCGAGATCCTGGCACTGATTTCCGAGTGCAACATCACCAATTATTCCATCTTCCTGAAGGAGCCGGAAAATCTGCTCTTCGGCTATTGGGAATATGTCGGCACCGATTTCGAGGCTGATATGGCCAAGATGGCCGCAAGCCCGAAAAACCAGGAATGGTGGTCCGTCTGCATACCCTGCCAGAAGCCGCTCGATACCCGTAGGGAAGGCGAGTGGTGGGCTATGATGGAAGAGGTGTTTCATCATGGCTAGGGATTCGAATGGAAAGCGCCGCGAAGCGGCCACCTCCCCCTTGAGGGGGGAGGTCGCGCGGAACGCGCGGGCGGGGGTGACGCTCGAGATGCGCATGTCCATCTTGCTTGCACGAGGAGGGATCACCCCACCCCGGACCTTCGGTCCGACCCTCCCCCTCAAGGGGAGGGTATAATGACCTTCGATCCCAAATCCCTCCGCCAATGGTGGCCTAAACCCACCAAGCCGCGCCCGATCGTCATCTTCGGCGCCGGCAGTATCGTCGGTGACGCGCACCTGCCGGCCTACAACAAGGCAGGTTTCCCGGTTGCCGGCCTCTATGATCCGAACGGCGAAAAGGCAAAGGCTTTGGCGGACCAATGGGGCATTCGCGCCTTCGCGTCTGAGGCGGAGGCGTTTGCCGTCGAAGGTGCGATCTTCGATCTGGCGACCCCGCCCGCTGCGCATGCCTCTATTCTTTCAAAGCTGCCACGCGGCTCTTTCGCGCTGATTCAGAAGCCTATGGGCGGTGATCTGGCCGCGGCGACGGAAATTCTCCGGGTGTGCCGCGAGCGCGACATCAAGGCGGCGGTCAATTTCCAGCTTCGGTTCGCGCCGATGATGCTGGCGCTCTATGATGCAGTGGACAAAGGCTACCTTGGCGAGGTCGTCGATTTCGATGCTTGGCTGGCGCTCTCGACGCCCTGGGGCCTCTGGCCGTTTCTCAAGGGCCTGCCGCGCATCGAGATTGCCATGCACTCGATCCACTATCTCGACTTCATTCGCGGGCTGCTCGGCAATCCCCAGGGCGTGCATGCCAAGACCATCGGCCATCCAAGCCATCAGGTGGCGCAGACGCGTACGGCCGCGATCCTCGACTATGGCGACAAGGTGCGCTGTGTGCTCTCCGTCAACCACGACCATGATTTCGGTCGCAAATTCCAGGCTTGCGAATTCCGCATCTCCGGGACGAAGGGTGCGGCCTATATCAAGCTCGGCGTCAATCTCGACTATCCGCACGGCGAGCCGGACGACCTGTGGATTCGCCCCGCTGGCGGCAGCGATTGGGTCGAGGTGAAGCTCGAAGGCGCCTGGTTCCCGGATGCCTTCGTCAACCGCATGGCCAATCTGCAGCGTTTTGCCTCGGGTGAAGATCAGGAGCTGATCGGTTCGGTTGAGGATGCCTGGCAGACCATGGCGCTGGTCGAGGCCGCCTATCAATCGAGCGCTGCGCCGGCAACGCCGATTGCCGCACTTCCAAAGGTGTAAGCGATGGCTGAACAGATGATCTACTTCGAAGACTATGAGCTTGGCCACGTTCGCACGACGACAGGACGGACGATCACCGAGACCGATTTCGTCGTCCATGCCGGGCACACCGGCGATTTCTTTCCGCATCATATGGATGCGGAATTCGCCAAGACCTTGCCGGGCGGTCAGCGCATTGCCCATGGCACGATGATCTTTTCGATCGGCGTCGGGCTGACGGCATCACTCATCAATCCCGTCGCCTTTTCCTATGGCTACGACCGGCTGCGGTTCATCCGCCCAGTCCATATCGGCGATACGATCCGCACGCGGGTGACGATATCGGCGAAAGAGGACGATCCGAAACGTCCGGCGTCCGGCCGGGTCGTCGAACGCTGCGAAGTGCTGAACCAGCGCGGCGAGGTGGTGCTTGCCGCAGACCATATCCTGATCGTCGAGCGCAAAGCGGCAAACTGAGAGAGAATGATGGCGCAACTCAAGGGAATGACCTGGTCGCATCCGCGCGGCTACGATCCGATGGTGGCTTGCTCGGCCATCTGGAAGGAAAAGACCGGCGTCGAGGTCGTCTGGGAGAAGCGCTCGCTGCAGGATTTCGAAACTTTTCCGGTCGAAGAGCTGGCTGCTGCCTACGACCTCATCGTCATCGATCATCCGCATGTCGGCCAGATCACCCGCGAGGACTGCCTGCTGCCGCTTGAAGATGCTGCGCATGCCGAAGAGCTTGCTGCAATCGCCGCAGGCACGGTCGGGCGCTCCTATCCGAGCTACAACTGGCAGGGCCGGCAGTGGGCATTCCCGCTCGATGCGGCAACGCAGGTTCAGGCTTACCGGCCTGATCGGTTGAGCGGCCCGGTCACCGATCTTGCCGAAATCGTCTCGCTGGCGGCCAAGGCCAAGGCGATCCTGCCGATGCGGTCGCCGCATGTGCTGATGACCTTCTTCACGCTTGCGGCGCATCTCGGCACGCCGTGCAGCGTCGAAGGGCCGGAGTGCATCGCCAAGGCGGATGGGGAAGCCGTGCTCGATTGGATGGCACGGATCGTCGGCGGCATGGATGCGAAATGTTACGATATGGACCCGATCGCTGTCTTCGATCTCATGAGCCAGCCGGATTGCCCCTATGACGTCGTTCCCTTCGTCTACGGCTACGTCAGCTATTCCTTCGCCGGATTCCGACCGGCGCGCTTGGCCTTTGCCGACATGCCGGTGATCGACGGTCGTGCGCCCAACGGCTCGGCGCTCGGCGGCACCGGTATTGCCGTTTCGGCCCGGACGCAGATGCCGGAGGAAGCCAAGGCCTTTGCACGTTGGATCGCCAGCGGGCCGGTGCAGGCAGGCGCCTATGCCAGCGGCAATGGCCAACCGGGCCACGCCGATGCCTGGGTGAGCGATGCCGTCAACGCGCCGACGCTCGATTTCTACCGCAATACGCGCGCTACGCTGGAGGGCGCCTATGTCCGGCCACGTCATGACGGCTACATGGCTTTCCAGAGCGAAGCTTCTGATATTATTAACAATGGACTGCGTACCGCCGCGCGGCATACAGTCCTCATCGACAAGCTCAACCAGCTCTTCGCGCAATCGTTCGAAAGCTAGGGCAAGGCGGCTTTAGCTGTTTGTTTTCGCATGATCTTATCCGCAAGCAACCACGCGTTTTCGTTTCGTGGCCTTTCGGTCCCGGGATCATGCCCTGGAGGAAAGGATTAGGATTATGAGTCACGGATTGGAAGGCAAGAAGGTCGTCATCACGGCGGCGGGACAGGGCATTGGCCGCGCCACGGCGGAGCGCTTCATTTCGCTCGGTGCGCATGTCTACGCCACCGACATCAACGAGCAGACGCTTTCGACGCTGGAAGGCGCCAGCAAGCATGTGCTGAACGTCCTCGACAGTGCTGCGGTCAAGGCTTACGCCGACGAACTCGGCCCGATCGACGTGCTCTTCAATTGCGCCGGCTTCGTGCATGCCGGCACCATTCTCGACTGCGAAGAGAAGGATTGGGATTTCTCCTTCAATCTCAATGCCAAGGCGATGTACACGACCTGCCGCACCTTCCTGTCGGGTATGCTCGAGAAGGGCAAAGGCTCGATCGTCAACATGTCCTCGGTCGCCTCCAGCGTGAAGGGCGTGCCGAATCGCTTCGCCTATTGCGCCTCCAAGGCAGCCGTGATCGGTCTCACCAAGTCGATCGCCGCCGATTTCGTCGCCAAGGGTATCCGCGCCAATGCCATTTGCCCCGGCACGGTCGATAGCCCGTCGCTGCATGAGCGCCTGCGCGCCACCGGCGATTATGAGAAGGCCATGACCGACTTCATCGCCCGCCAGCCGATGGGCCGCATCGCCGACGCCAACGAGATCGCAGCGCTGGTGACCTATCTGGCCGGCGACGAAGCGGGCTTCACCACCGGTCAGATCCATGTCATCGACGGTGGCTGGACAGCTTGAATCAGCATCTTTTCCGGAAGCGGAGGCCTCGCATTGCGGGGCCTCTTTTTGTTTGCCACCTTCGTCAGTGAATCTATATCTGATACATATTCAGCGAATGGGAGATCGGCATGCGCATGGACGAACCGCACCATCGTTTCGGGGCCGCCATGCTGTTGCACAAGCATCAGGTAATTCTGGTCAGCGTCGCAGCCGGCATCGTGTTCTTCCTGCTTCTGACCTCGCGTGCATTCAATGCGGGCAACATTCTCATCGGCTGGAATGCCACCGCCATCGTCTACATCGCGTACAGCCTGTACCGGATGCTGACATCCGATGTGCATCGCATTCGCAAGCGTTCGGCCGATCTCGATTTTTCGGACGCAGTTCTGCTGTTCCTATCGATCGCTGCCGCAATTGCCAGTATCGGCGGCATCGCTCTGGAACTCCTCGGCGTCAAGGAAGCGCCGCCGGAGGTGGCGTTTTTCCGCGCGGCAATGGCGATCGTGACGATCCTGATTTCCTGGGTGTTCCTGCACATGCTGTTCACTGTCCACTATGCGCACCGATTCTATCGCGGTCCGGGCAAGGGGCAGGGGTTGAAATTCGCCGAGCCGGTGGAGGAGCCCATCTATTGGGATTTCCTCTATTTCTCCTTCACCATCGGCGTTGCCGCCCAAACCGCCGATATCGGCGTATCCACCGTCAGCATGCGCAAGCTGGTGCTGCTGCATGCCATTCTGTCGTTCCTGTTCAACACGACGATCCTGGCCCTTGCTATCAATGTCGGGGCGAGCCTGGTGTAGCTCGCCGCCCTCCAAAGCATAGGTGAGTCATCGTCTGTTTAGAGCACGGCGTTGCCGGCCATCACCGCCATGATCAGGAAGACCAGGAAGACGATCAGGAAGAGCGCGAAAAGCACGCGGGCGATCGTCGCCGTTGCGGCCGAGACACCGGAAAAGCCGAAAAAGCCGGCGATCAGGGAAATCACGAAGAATATGAGGGCCCATTTCAGCATTAGGAAATCTCCTCTGCGTTGCGCCTAATGAAGACGCAGAAAAGGGGAAATTGTTCCGATGCCGTTTCGATCGTCGGGGGTTGGAATGACCCTTGGCCCTGCCGCATGCTCTGGGCGTTCGGCGCAGCAATCGACCCATTGGGCCGATTGCTTCGGTTACACCGAACCGCGCCTCACCCTCATCCGTGATTGATCATGACGTGGCGGACGGCGGTGTAGTCTTCGATCGCGTAGACCGACATGTCCTTGCCATAGCCGGATTGCTTCAGGCCACCATGCGGCATTTCGTTGACCAGCATGAAGTGGGTGTTGATCCAAGTGCAGCCGTATTGCAGGCGGGCGGCGGTTTGCATGCCGCGGCTGACGTCCTTGGTCCAGACGGAGGAGGCAAGGCCGTAGTCGCTGTCGTTGGCCCAGGCAACGGCATCGTCGGCGCTGGTGAAGCGGGTGACCGAGACGACGGGACCAAAGACTTCGCGGCGGACGATCTCGTCATCCTGCGTAGCGCCGGCAACCACGGTCGGGGCATAGAAGAAGCCACGATCACCAGAGGTCTTGCCGCCGGTGGTGATTTCCATGTGCTTGTGTTCGGCGGCGCGGGTGACGAAGCTTTCGACGCGGTCGCGCTGGCGCTTGGAGATCAGTGGACCGATTTCGTTTTCCGTGTCGTCGCCCAGATTGAACTTGATGCTGGAGACAGCGGAAGTGAGGTCGGCGACGAAATTGTCATAGACTTTGGCATCGGCATAGATGCGGCAGGCGGCGGTGCAGTCCTGGCCGGCATTGTAATAGCCGAAGGTTCTGATACCAGCGACGACGGCATCGATATCGGCATCGTCGAAGACGATGACCGGAGCCTTGCCGCCGAGTTCGAGATGCGTGCGCTTCACCGTTTTGGCCGCGGCCTGCAACACTTTCTTGCCGGTGGCGACATCGCCGGTGATGGAGACCATGCTGATCTTGGGGTGGTTGATCAACGCATTGCCGACGCTTTCGCCGCGACCGAGAATGACGTTGACGACACCTTCCGGCAGGATATCCGCCAAGAGTTTCGCCATCTTCAGTGCCGTCAGTGGCGTTTGTTCGGAGGGCTTGAAGACGACGGTGTTGCCGCCGGCAATGGCCGGTGCCAGTTTCCATGCCATCATCATCAACGGGTAGTTCCACGGCGCGATCGAGCCGACGATGCCGATCGGATCGCGGCGGATCATCGAGGTGTGGCCGGGCAGATATTCGCCGGCAACGGGGCCATGCAGGTTGCGCACCGCCCCGGCGAAGAAGCGGTAGCAATCGACGATGGCGGGGATTTCGTCATTCAGGACGGCATTGATCGGCTTGCCGCAGTTCAGCGCTTCCAGCGTTGCAAAGCCCTCGGCATCTTTCTCGATGGCATCGGCAATCTTCAGGAGATAGGTGGAGCGCTGCGCGGGTGTCGTCTGCGACCAGCTCGTGAAGGCCTTTTCGGCGGCGTCGACGGCAATGTCGATCTGGCTGAGCGAGGCCTCCGGCAGGTTGAGCACCGTCTCCCCGGTCTTCGGGTTGAGGATATGCTCTTCCGTTTCCGTGCCGGCCTCAAAGCGGGAGCCGATCAGCATTTGGGTATCCATTATTATCTCCCTTTCATTTGCCGCCGCCGGCGATCTGGTCGCCGTCGCGGGTAAGATAGTAGGCTGCCAGGATCGGCAGGAAGGTGACGAGCACCACGACCATGGCGACGACATTGGTGACGGGGCGCTGGCGTGGACGGATCAACTCTTCCAGCATCCAGATCGGCAAGGTCATCTGCTGGCCACCGGTGAAGGTGGTGACGATGACTTCGTCGAAGGACAGCGCGAAGGCGAGCATGCCGCCGGCGAGTAGCGCCGTGCCTATATTCGGCAGGATGATATGGCGGAAGGTCTGGAAACCGTCGGCGCCGAGGTCCATCGAGGCTTCGATCAGCGAGCCGGAGGTGCGGCGGAAACGGGCGACGGCGTTGTTATAGACCACGACGACGCAGAAGGTGGCGTGGCCGAGAACGATCGTCCAGACGGAGAAGGGAATATCGAACAGGCTGAAGGCCGAGCGCAGCGCTATGCCGGTGATGATGCCGGGAAGCGCGATCGGCAGGATCACCAGCAGCGAGATTGCCTCGCGGCCGAAGAATTTTGTCTGGCTGACGGCGGCAGCACAGAGCGTCCCGAGCACCAGAGCGATCGCGGTTGCGACGGTCGCTACCTGCACCGACAGCGCCAAGGACGACCAGACATCCGGCCGGTTCCAGGCAATGCCGAACCATTGCAGGGTGAGGCCCGGCGGCGGCCATTGGTAGCTCTTTTCCTCGGTCGTGAAGGCATAGACGAAGATCAGCAGGATCGGCAGATGCAGGAAGAGCAGCCCGCAGGTGGCGCCGATCTTCAAGGGCAGGGAAGCCTGTTGGCCGCGATCAGAGCGCATCGAAAGCCCCCTGTTTCTTGGCGATCCAGAGATAGATGGCCATGATGACGATCGGCACGACCGAAAAGGCGGCGGCGAGCGGCACGTTGCCGGCCGTGCCCTGCTGCGCATAGACGGCCTGGCCGATGAAGAGGCGCGAAGAGCCGATGATCTGCGGGATGATATAATCGCCAAGCGTCAGCGAGAAGGTGAAGATCGAGCCGGCGACGACGCCGGGCAGCGCCAGTGGCAGCAGCACCGTGCGGAAGGTCTGGTTCGGCGTGGCGCCGAGATCGGCCGAGGCTTCGAGGAGATTGGTGGGCACGCGCTCAAGGGCTGCCTGCGTCGGCAGGATCATATAGGGCAGCCAGATATAGACGAAGACGAGGAAGGTACCGATATAACTCACCGACAGCGAATTGCCGCCGACGATGGGCAGGTTGAGCACGCCGTCGAGCAGCCAGCCGAGACAGAGCTTGTCGAAAAGCCAGGTCAAAATGCCTTCCTTGGCGAGGATCAGCTTCCAGGCATAGACCTTGACCAGATAGCTCGACCAGAGCGGCAGCATGACACCGAGATAGAACAGCGCCTTCCATTTTCCCTTGGCGTACCGCGCCGCATAATAGGCGATGGGGAAGGCGACGAAGGAGGAGGCGATAGTTACCAGCGCCGCCATGATGACCGTGCGGATGATGATGTCGAAATTGGCGGAATTCAAAAGCTGCGCATAGGTCGCCAGCGTGAATTCGTAGTTCACCATCCCGGAGAAGTCGTCGATCGAGAAGAAGCTCTGCAGCAGCAGCGCGATCAGAGAGCCGATATAGATGATGCCGAGCCAGAGCAGCGGCGGCGTCAACATCAGGAAGAGCAGCAGCTTCGGGTGGCGCCAGAAGAGATCGGAGAGGCGGCCGAAGAAACCGCCCCGGCGTGGCAGGATCGAGGTGGCCGCGGGTGCGGCGATGGCGGCGGCTGTCATGCGGCGTCGTCCATGTAATGAATATCGGCAGGCAGCCAGGCGATGCGCACCGAGGCGCCGGTGTCGGGAATGGGTTGGCCGGCGGGCAGGGTGACATGCATGCGCGTGCCCTGCGCTTCCACCGAAAGCCGGGTGGCGGCGCCGAGGAAGCTCGTCGCCTGCACCGTCGCCGGAACGCCGGCATCCTGCGTCAGTCGTATCGCTTCCGGCCGCAGGCTTGCCCAGCGTCGTTCGCCGCCGAGCGATGACATCGTCTCAGGGGCGATTACATTGGAAGAACCGACGAAATCGGCGACGAACCGGGTCTTCGGCCGCTGATAGATATCGTGCGGCGTGCCCTCCTGCACGATCCTGCCATTGTTGAAGACGGCGACGCGGTCGGCCATGGAGAGAGCTTCGCCCTGATCGTGGGTGACGAAGACGAAGGTGATGCCGAGCGCCCGCTGAAGGCTCTTCAGCTCCTCCTGCATCTGCTCGCGCAGTTTCAGGTCCAGTGCGCCGAGCGGTTCGTCGAGCAGCAGCACCTTCGGCTTGTTGACGAGTGCGCGGGCGAGCGCCACGCGTTGGCGCTGGCCGCCGGAGAGCTGGCCGGGGCGGCGGTTGCCATAACCCGGCAGCTTCACCAATTCGAGCGCCTGTTCGGCGGCTCTCAGCCTTTCGGTCTTGCCGATGCCCTTGACCATCAGCCCATAGGCGACGTTGTCGAGGATATTGAGATGCGGAAAGAGGGCGTAGTCCTGAAAGACGGTGTTGACGTTGCGACGATAGGGCGGCACGCCCTCGGCGGTTTCGCCGAAGATCTCGATATGGCCGCCGGTCGGTTGCTCGAAACCGGCAATCAGCCTGAGGCAAGTGGTTTTGCCGGAGCCCGAGGGACCGAGCATGGCAAAGAATTCGCCGGACGCGATCTCCAGATCGACGCGGTCAACGGCGCGGACCTGGCCGAAATGGCGCGATACCTGCTGGAAACGAACGGCGGTCATGGGATGCTCCCGGGTATGCGGAGGTGAAGGGCATATTGTTCCGTCGCGCCTCTCCGTTTGGAAGAGGCTCGACGAGGCGATGAGGGGCGTCAGATTCGGGCCCCTCATCGTCCCGATGCGATCGCGCTCTTAGGCTGGAGAGGCGGTCGCCATTATCGGCGTGAACTATCTGCCCCCAATCACGCCGATATAGTCTGAAACCCAGCGATGGTAGGGTACGCATTCGCTCTCCGTCGTGCACTTGGCAACCGGGGTTTTCCAGAACTTGATCTTGTCGAAATGGTCGTAGCCGTTGGTGGCGCAGCCGCTGTCGGTCAGGAGCTCGTCGCCCTTGCAGGCGGCGGGAACCGAGGGCACCGCACCGAACCAGGCGGCTGCATCGCCCTGTACCTTGGCCTGCAGCGAATGTTCCATCCACATATAGGCGCAGTTCGGATGCTCGCTGTCGGCATGCAGCATGGTGGTATCGGCCCATCCGGTCGTGCCTTCATCCGGGAAGGTCGAGCCGATCTTCTGCTTGTCCGCCTGCAGCAGGTTCACCTGGAAGGGCCAGGAGCCGGAAGCGACGACGCCTTCGTTCTTGAAGTCGTCCGTCTGGATCATCGCATCGTGCCAATAACGGCTGACGAGCTTGCGCTGGCCGCGCAGAAGGTCGAGGGCGGCCTTGTACTGGTCTTCGTTGAGTTCGTAGGGGTCCTTGATGCCGAGTTCCGGCTTGTGGGCCATCAGATAAAGCGCAGCATCGGCGATATAGATCGGGCCGTCATAGGCCTGAACGCGGCCCTTGTTGGACTTGCCGTCCGGCAGGGTCATTTCCTCGAAGACGACTTTCCAGCTCTTGGGTGCTTGATCCTTGAAGGTGTCGGTATTGTACATCAGCACGTTCGGCCCCCAGAGATAGGGCACGCCGTAGTGCACACCGTTGACGGTATGCCATGGCGCATTTTTCAAACGTTCATCCAGATTTTTCCAGCTCGGAATCAGATCGGTGTTGATCGGCTGGACACGCTTGCCGGCAACGAGGCGCAGCGACGCGTCGCCTGAGGCGGTCACAAGATCGAAGCCGCCTTCGTTCATCAGCGCGACCATTTCATCGGAGGTGGCGGCGGTCTTAACGCTCACCTTGCAGCCCGTGTCCTTTTCGAATTGGGTGACCCAATCGTAATTCTTGTCGCTCTCGCCGCGCTCGATATAGCCGGACCAAGCAACGATGCTGACGGCACCTTCGCCTTTGCCGAGCGTCTTCAGCGGCTCAGCGGCGATGACCTGCGTGGCGAAACTTAAACATGCGAGCGCAGCCGTGCATGGTTTCAGCAGATGCTTCATCAAACTCTCCCGGTTCTTGAGCCAGTTGGTATCGGAGCCAGTTTCTGGCGTTTTGTTCCCGGAGAAAAAGGTGACGCTATTTTGCCGTATTCGCAAATTCATTTATCAGAAAGTCGATATCGGAATTTCCGATAGCTGCTATCTTTGGCGGCCCGAACGCATGGCCTCGGCAATGCCGACGAAATCGCGGGCGGCCTGCGGCAGGCTGGAACCCTTGCGCCAGACCATGCCGACTTGCACGACCGGCAGCGCGCCGGAGACATCGCGGCTTTCGATCCGATCTCCTTCCAGCGACCAGGGGCGGTAGACGAGGTCCGGTAGCAGCGCTACGCCGGCGCCCGTGGCCACCAGGCTACGGACCGCCTCGACGGAGCGGGTACGGAAGGCGACATGCGGGCGGGCGCCGAGCGCCGTCAGCAGCTTGCCGGTATTCTCCTCGATCTCGTCGATGGTCAGCATGATCAGCGGTTCGCGGGTGATGTCGGCGACGCTGATGATATCGGCGGAAACCAGGGGGTGGCCTATGGGCAGCCAGAGGCGATAGGGGGATGTCTCAAGGATTTCCGCCTGCAGCGCCATGCGGTCGCGCAGGTTGGAAATGACCATGACGGCGACATCGAGTTCGCCGCCGACCAGCAGGTGTTCGAGATAACCGCCATTGTCTTCGATGGCGCTGACTTCGACGCCGGGGCAGGCACGACGGTAACGCGCCAGGAGATCGGACAGCACATAACCGGCAACGAGCGAGGTGACCCCGATGTTCAACGTGCCGCCGGCCTCATTCTGCTGGCTGGAAAAACTGGTGCGCGCATCGGAAACGGTCGCGAGGATTTTTGTGGCGTGGCGCAGGAACTGGTGGCCGTTGTGGGTGATAGAGAGACCACGCGGATGGCGGTCGAAAAGCTCGACGCCAAGATCGCTTTCCAGCTCTTTCAGGGCTTCGGTGACCGAGGATTGCGAGATCGACAGGTTCTGTGCCGCACGGGTAATGGAGCCCTGTTCCGCCACGGCGACGAAATACTGAAGCTGTCTCAAAGTGAAGGCCATATATAGGTTAGAGCATGGGTTTAACGTGTATGGCAAGAACCGGCATCGGTCTGAAAGGCTTGGACCTTTTTTGGTAACGGAAATGCGAGCGGCGCAAGATTCACCTCTTCTTTAAGTATTCCGAAACGCGATATCCCTAACGTGAGAGTTGATCATCTTGTCGCGTTGGAGTGCTCTATGGTGGAGCAGTTGGCGTGAGCGCCTTACTGCACATTTTCCGGCCATCCCGGAAGCTTGTTTTCATCATCGGCGGAGTGGCCTTGCTGATAGGCTGCTCCGGCGTCTTCGCGCTTTATATCGGCAAGGACAAGCTTCTGGGTCTTGCCTCGGCCTCCCCGAATGGCTTGAAATGCAGCGACGTCAACCTCGTTACCATCCGCAAGGAAAACCGGGTCTGGGTGCGCAAATATATCCGCACTGATCCGACCGATGGTCTGACGCGCGTCAAAACGGCGCTTCGCGTTGCCAAAGCAGTCTATGACGAGCAAAAACCGGATCTTGTTCAGGTCGTCGTTCTCGATCAGAACGGCCCGACATTACGGTCCGATATTCGCGGTCGGGCGCTGGGGGCTGACGTCGTCTATGTGCCGCATCCCGACAAGATCGCCGATGGCGCCGCCGAAGAGCCGGTGACGGCGCGCTACTATAATGGCGGTGCGAGCGCCCAAGGTCTGTTCTATGGCGAACAGATCAACATGCTGCCCAAGGATATCGATGAGGCGCTGGCGGCGCTGCAGGATCACAGCGACTGCGACAATCCGCTGGCGGCCGAGAACGAGGGCGGCGGCAGCGCCAAGAAGGACAAACAGAAAGCCGCCGAGGCCGCCGAACAGAAAGCCGTCGCCCGCGAGGAAAAAGAGGATACGCCGGCGACGCCTCCTGAACAGAATCCTCCCGCGTCAAAAAGCAGTCTTCCGCCCGAGGGCAACAATACCGGCAGCTTCATTGGCGCCGACGCGACCCAACCGGATGCGGCGCCATCGCCAGGTCTGGATCCGACCATGACAGGCGCCAGCAGCCGGCGGTCACCGGTCACGAATTGAAGGTAGGCATTCTTGGCCTTACGGGGACCAAGGTATTCCCTCAATCCGCCAGATGTTTCTCGCCGATCGCCTGATAAAGCGCGAACAGTGCTTCGTGGACGTCACCGGCGAGACGGTAGAATTCCGGAATGGCGAGGATGGCGGGGTGTTGCAAGAGATGGTCGTCGGTCATGTCGAGCATGAGCGAGGTCGTATGCATCGCCTCATGGCAACCGAACGTGCCCGGCGCGAATTGCGCCAGATCGACATCGCCGATTTCGGCGAGATCGGCGAGGCGCTGCCGTTCATGATCGGCGTCCGCGGTCTGGTTTTCGTTCTCAGTCATGTTTCGTGCCTCTTGTTTCCGGATGGCGAGGATTCGCCGCGCGTTGGGGGACTTATACGCAATCCGCAAGCAATGGCCCAACGAAAAAAGGCCGCCATGGCTTAGCCGGGCGGCCTGTCGTCTGTACGAAATCGTCTTAATCGGCTTTGCTGCGCCGCGCCGGGAAGAGGATGATGTCGCGGATCGACGGCGAATTGGTCAGCAGCATGATGAGGCGGTCGACGCCGATGCCGAGGCCGCCGGCAGGGGGCATGCCCTGGTCGATGGCGTCGAGGAATTCCTCGTCCAGTGCCTTCTGCTTCTCGCCGCGTGCATGGGCCTGTTCGAGCTGCTCGACCATGCGGGCGCGCTGCTCTTCCGGATCATTGAGTTCCGAGAAGGCGTTGCCGAGTTCCCAGGTGTTGCAATAGGTCTCGAAGCGTTCGACGAGGCGCGGTTCGCCCGGCACTTCCTTGGCGAAGGGCGAGATGTCCTTCGGGAAATGCGTGACGTGTGCCGGCTGGATCAGCGTACCCTCGACCTTCTCTTCGAAGATGAAGGCAAGGCATTCGCCCCAGGTCGCGTCCTTCTCGACGGCGAAGCCGGCAGCCTTGGAAGCGGCGCGGGCTTCTTCGTCGGTCTTGATCGCCAGGAAGTCGATCCCGGTGGCTTCCTTGACGGCATCGGGCATCGGTACGCGGCGGAACGGACCCTTGAAGGAGATCTGCTTGTCGCCGAAGGCGAATTCGGTGCTGCCATGGATCGCCATGGCGAGCGTCGAAAACAGCCGCTCGACGAGGTCCATGATGTCCTCGTAGTCGGCATAGGCCCAGTAGCACTCCATCATCGTGAATTCGGGATTGTGCCGGGTGGAGACGCCTTCGTTGCGGAAGTTGCGGTTGATTTCGAAGACCTTGTCGGTGAGGCCGGAAACCAGCGTGCGCTTCAGGAACAGTTCCGGCGCGATGCGCAGGTACATGTCGAGCTTCAGCGTGTTGTGATGCGTCTTGAAGGGCTCGGCGGTGGCGCCGCCATAGACCGAATGCAGCATCGGCGTCTCGACTTCCATGAAGCCGTCATTCTCCATGAAGCGGCGGATGCCGGAGACGATGCGGCTGCGCTGCTGGAAGCGGAGCTTCGATTCTTCATTGGTCATGATGTCGAGATGGCGCTTGCGATAGCGCAGCTCGATGTCGGACAGGCCGTGCCACTTTTCCGGCATCGGCAATAGCGACTTCGTCAGCATGGTGATTTGCTGGGCATTGATCGTCAGCTCGCCGCGCTTCGTGCGGCGCACGACGCCTGTCACGCCGATGATGTCGCCAATATCGATCATCGGCAGCAGGGCACGGGCCTCTTCGCCGGTTACGTCCTTGTGGCTGAAGATCTGGATCTTGCCCGACGCATCGTGGATATCCATGAACATGCCGGAATTGCGCGAGGAATAGACGCGGCCGGCGACGGTGACGACATCCGTGGTCTCGGTGTCCGGCTCCAGGCCCTCGTATTTCTCCGCCAGTTCAGCGTTGGTCAGTGTCCGGTGAAAGTGGGCCGGATAGACGTCGCCGATCTGCTCGCGCAGCAGCTTCAGCTTCTGCGCGCGGACTTCCGTAGCATCGGACGAGAGGGAGGCGGTTTCGGTCTTGTCGTTCATGGTTCTAAGTCCGGTTCAGTTCTTCGGGCCGACGAGGGTCGCAACGGTCTGGGCGGCAAGTTTCAGCCGCTGGCGCACGACGGCGCGGCCGAGGATCGCCATGCTGTCGAACAGCGGCAGCGAGCGCGATGAGCCCGAGACGGCCACGAAGAGGGGAGCAACCACCACCTTCAGCTTCTTGCCCATGCGGTCGGCAATGGCGCGCAGCTCGGCTTCGATCGTCTCGACATTCCATTCGAGGATCTTTTCGAGGTCCGGCTGCACTGTGTTCAGGATTTCCAACAGCTCTTCCGGCGTCGACTTGATCTTGGCAAAAGCCGAGGGATCGAGATTGAGGTCGGACTTGAACAGGAAACCGGTCAGGTCGGGCAGTTCGCCGAGCTTGGAGATGCGCGACTGCGACAGCTTCAGGCCTTCCCGCAGCCGGCTGTTTTCCATCGCCCAGGTGAGCACACGATGCTGGAACTCTTCTTCCGAGAGCTTTTCGCGGATCCAGCGGCCGTTCAGCCAGTCGAGCTTCTGGATATCGAAGATCGCGCCGGCCTTGGAGAGGTTTTCCGGATCGAACTTTTCGGCAAGCTCGTCCATGGTCAAAAGTTCTTCACCTTCGGCGATCTGGATGAAGAACAGGCCGAGGAAGTTCATCAGCGCCTCGGGAATATAGCCGAGCGCGGTGTAATAGGAGATCGACGTCGGGTTCTTGCGCTTCGACAGCTTCGACTTGTCGGCATTGCGCATCAGCGACAGGTGCATGAACTGCGGCGGTTCGAGGCCGAGATACTGATAGATCAGAATGTGCTTCGGCACCGAAGCGAGCCATTCCTCGCCGCGCGCGACATGGGTGATCTTCATCAGATGGTCGTCGACGACGTTGGCCATGTGATAGGTCGGCATGCCGTCGGCCTTGAGCAGGACCTGCATGTCGACTGCATCCCACGGAATTTCGACATCGCCATAGACGCCGTCATGGAATTTGCAGGAGCCTTCGGTCGGGATCTTCATGCGCACGACATGCGGCTCGCCGGCGGCAACGCGCGTCGAGACTTCCTCGGCCGTCAGGTTCAAACAGTGTCCGTCATACTTCGGCGGCAGGCCGGCGGCGCGCTGGGCTTCGCGCATCTTTTCCAGGCGCTCGGGCGTGCAGAAGCAGCGGAAGCCATGGCCGGCGTCGACGATCTTCTCGACGAAGGGCTTGTAGATGTCCTTGCGGTCGCTCTGGCGATAGGGACCGTAGGGACCGCCGATATCGGGGCCTTCGGACCATTTCAGGCCGCACCATTTCAGCGCGTCGAGCACCTTGGTTTCGAATTCCGGCGTCGAGCGTGTCGCGTCCGTGTCTTCTATACGCAGGATGAACTCGCCGCCATGCTTCTTGGCGAAGAGATAATTGAACAGCGCGATGTAAGCGGTGCCGACATGCGGCTCGCCGGTGGGGGAGGGTGCGATGCGGACGCGAACGCCTGATGTTGTCATCTTGTTTGCCCGTCAGAAAAAGCCAGGCCGCTGCTTGGGATAAGCGCTGCCCGGCTGGAGATGTTTATCTGGATCAGGAAACCGGCCGGAAAAGGGCGTCTTGCCGCTTCAATCCCGCGTTTTCCGTTTGGCAGGCCTTAGGCCATATTCAACGGGTAACGTCAAGGGAAACTGCGCCGCCGGATTGCCCGGGCAGAGGTGCCGACCTTGCGTCGCATCGATTCGAGCCGATCTCTCAATTTCGCCAGGCATTTTTACCCTTCATAAAACCAGGGGGATAAAAGCGGCTCGCTTGTCGAATTTTATTTGCAATTTTCGCGGCAGTGACGACATAGGTCTTCAATCGTTCACCGCGAGGAAAACAATGAAGAAACTAGTTTTAAGCTTCATATTGGCGACCGCCATGTTCGACGCAGCAGCGGCCCAAT
This sequence comes from Rhizobium sp. SEMIA4064, assembly GCF_003025035.1. Classification (GTDB taxonomy): domain Bacteria; phylum Pseudomonadota; class Alphaproteobacteria; order Rhizobiales; family Rhizobiaceae; genus Rhizobium; species Rhizobium paranaense. The sequence continues at coordinate 507,472 of NZ_PYJN01000019.1, read as the reverse complement.
CGACCATTACGCGTGACAGCTCGACACATCTGATCGAGTCCTATCGTGCCTATATAGGCAACGACGATCTTTATAATTCCAAGGGAGAGCGTCTGACGTTGCCTTGGCAGATTATCCGGCAGGATCGCGCCAACTATTATGCCTATCGCCGTCGTGATCGCGGCGACGAGGGCGACAGCTTCTTTTCGGAGGCATCCAATCGCCAGAAGCTGGAAGCCATGCTGGCAAGCGGCAATATCGCCGGTGATGCCGCCAACCTGATCGCTCGCGGCAATGTCTGGATCAAGGTCGATATTTACGGACGCGGTAATATCGGCGAGTCGGTCGACGTCCACGTCCAGGATTGATGGCCGCACCCGTTTTGGGTGCGGATATTTCCCGTCAATGGCCGCCGGATAGCTTTTTCCGCCGGTTTCGTGCCAGCATATTCAGCGCCTCGACCACGGCGGAGAAGGCCATTGCGGCGTAGACATAGCCCTTGGGAACATGGAAGCCCATGCCTTCGGCGATTAGTGTCGTGCCGATCATCAGCAGGAAGGCGAGCGCCAGCATGACGATGGTCGGGTTCTTCTCGATGAAGTTGGCGAGCGGCGTGGCGGCTACCAGCATGACGGTGACAGCGGCGATGACGGCGATGAACATGATCGGCAGATGCGGCGTCATGCCGACGGCCGTGATGATGCTGTCGATTGAAAAGACGAGATCGAGCAGCAAGATCTGGCCAATAGCCGAGGCAAAGCCGGTCGTGGTCGATTTGGCGATGAAATCCTCGCCCTGTTCGGCGGGGTCGACATTGTGATGGATTTCCTTGGTTGCCTTCCAGACCAGGAACAGGCCACCGCTGATCAGGATCATGTCCTTCCAGGAGAAGCCCTGGCCGAAGATTTCGAAGACCGGTTCGGTGAGCTGCACGATCCAGGCGACAGTGCCGAGCAGGGCAAGGCGCATGACCAAGGCGAGACCGATGCCGATCCGGCGGGCTTTTTCCCGGTGTTCGGGCGGCAGCTTGTTGGTCAGGATCGAGATGAAGATGAGGTTGTCGATACCGAGAACCACCTCCATGACGACGAGGGTGACAAGCGCAACCCATGCGCTCGGGTCCTGCACCAAACCAACAATATCCATCGATGAATTTTTCCTCTGGTCAGCGTCTGCCGACGCTGACCCCCAGCTCCGGCTCCTTGATAGCGATCGTTTATGTAAGGAGCGAAATCGCAGGTGCAAGCGCCGCCATTATTTTCGCGGACGGCGCGCATATTTCTATGCCTTCAGAGGAATCCAGATCTCCGTTACGCCCATGCCGGTGCGCGGGTCGAAACGGTCGTCGTAACGCTCCATCATGTCTGGCACGCCGCCGTGCTGGTGACCGGATTGCGGCAGCCAATCACCGAAGATCTGCTGCACGGTGGCGGAGATGCCGGAAATATGGCCGCGATGGGTAAAGACGGCATAGCGCTGCTGTGGCAGTTTCAGGGTCGTAAAGCCTTCCGGCAGATCGTCGTCCGAAGTGACCTCGGCGGCAGACATATAGCGGAAGCTTTCGCTGTCGCCTTCATTCTGGGTGCAGACGCCATAGGCGACATTGCCCACTTGGCCGGAAATATGGCCGAAATGCTGATTGAATTTCTGCCATAGCGAGGGAATCCCCTGTGTGGCTTCACAGGCATAGGTTTCCGCAAGGCCGGCAAGCAGCATTGCGGGGCGGGTCTCGAAACGTGGCGCATCGAGTTTGGGGAGGCGGGTGTCGTCCATTCTGATCGGCTCCAGCAAAACAAGGTTTCGGGCGTGCCCCTGCTTGCGCAAACTGTCCGGCGTCATGCCGAATTGCTCGCGGAAGGCACGGGTGAAAGCCTCATGCGAGCCATAGCCCGCATCGAGGGCAACCTCGAGAATGGTCGATGAGCTGTTGATCAGCGCAAGAGCTGCCCCGCTAAGGCGCCGGCCCCTGACGTAGCCGCTGATCGAATGGCCGGTGGTGAGCCCGAAGACGCGCGACAGATGATAGCGCGACAGGCCAGCCGTATCGGCAATCTCGTCCAGCGAGATATCAGACGAGAAGTGGCTTTCGATAAACCATATTGCTCTTCCGATCGCGCTCATGTTCGATTCCCTGGTTGCGCGCCCATTGTTAGGCGCCGACCGGCTACCGGGTTTGATCGCGATTGCGGGATTGCGGTGGCTATCCGCTGGCTATCGGAAGGCGGTCAGGCCTGATCTTTCCGATTGTTACCATAAGCCGCCATGAAGACGCGAACGGCGCCGCGCACGACATAGTCGATCTCATCTTTCGAGGGAGGGAAATCCATGTCGCCGAACAGTCTCAGCTTGAAATAGCTGCCGCTGGCCATGTCGAGGAAATGGCGGGCGGCCATATCGAAGTCCTCGATGCGGAGGCGATCGACCGCAACCTGGCGTTCGAGAAAGCCGCGCAAAACGGTGCGCAGATTTTCCGGGCCGGTGAAGAAGCGTTGACAGAGGGTTGGCATGCGTTCGCGAACACCAATGACGGTGCGCATGGCGCTGATGGTCTTGTCCGATGTGACATGGGTCACGAACACCATGCCGAATTCATAAAGACTGGTTGCCACATCGATGTCATCGGCAAGTGCGGTGCGTACGGTCTCGACGAAACGCGCCCGCTCACTGTCGATCATGGCGGAGAACAAGTCTTCCTTATTGGCGAAATAGACGTAGAGCGTGCCCTTGGAGACGCCTGCTTCGCGCGTGACGTCGTTCATGCTCGCGGCATCGAACCCCATTTTCATGAAGACACGCGTAGCACCATCCAGAATCTGCTGGCGTTTGACGGGGTCTTCTCCGGCGGCCCAACGCCCCCCTGAAGCAGGTGCGTTCAAGACGGCGACATTTTGCGGTTCGTGCTTCATCGTCTCCTTCGCTCGATCACTTTTCCTGAATCTTAATCAGATTCGTTAATTAAATCGAACCGGGTGGTTCGATAAGACTTGATATGGAATGAAAAACGATCTATGTCAACTGAACTGAACTGAACTGAACCGTTCGGTTCGATTATTTTACCCAGATGTCCGGTGGTAGAGCAATGTCATCAAGTCATAGTAACAATATAGCGCGCATCGTTGATGATGTCGAAGTGGAGGCTCCGGATACCGGCGCATCCGCCGAGGCTCCTGCCGCGGAAAAGCCCAACAGCCCACCCCCCGCCCAGGCTGCGCCTGCTGCTCCGGTTCAGGCGGCCCCACCGCCGGCCGAGAAGAAGCGGCGCAGCCTGGTGCTTCCGATCGTTGCCGTTGTGGCGCTCGTCGCCGGCGGCTGGTACGGCTATGACTGGTGGACGAACGGCCGTTTCCTGGTATCGACCGACGACGCCTATATCGAAGGTGACATCGCGACCATCCAGCCGAAGGTGACGGGCTATGTCGCCAAGGTGAACGTCGTTGCCAACCAGTTGGTCAAGGCGGGCGATGTGCTCGCCACGCTCGACGACGGCGACTATAAGCTCGCGCTCGAGCAGGCCCAGGCTTCGCTCGACACCGAGCAATTGTCGCTGCACACCATCGACGCGCAGATTGCCGCCGGCCAGGCTGCGCTTGCCCAGTCGCAGGCCCAGAAGGTCGCGTTGGAAGCGACGGTACGCGGTGCGCAGATCACCCAGACCCGCGCCGCCGAACTTCAGTCGAAGTCCGTCGGCACCACCGCGTCGCTGGACAGCGCCAATATCGCCCTCGATCAGGCCAAGGCCAATCTCGTCGGCGGCGATGCCGCCATTGCGTCGGCTCAGGCCAATATCAATCTGCTGCAGGCGCAGCGCCGTCAGGCCGAAAGCACGATCAAGGGCCTGGAGGCCGCTCGCGACAAGGCTGCTCGCGATCTCTCCTTCACCGTGCTGAAGGCTCCTTATGACGGCGTTGTCGGCAACCGTTCGGTTCAGGAAGGCGATCTCGTTTCGCCCGGCCAGAAGCTGATGGCGATCGTTCCGACCCGCCAGCTCTATATCGACGCCAATTTCAAGGAAACGCAGATCCAGCATCTGGTTGCCGGTTCCAAGGTCAACGTGCATGTCGATGCCTACAGCGATCATCCGATCGTCGGCACGGTAGAGTCGATTTCGCCGGCTTCCGGTTCGGTCTTCTCGCTGCTGCCGCCTGAAAATGCGACCGGCAACTTCACCAAGGTGGTCCAGCGCGTGCCGGTTCGTATCGCGTTGCCGCAGGATGCACTCGACAGCGGTCGTCTGCGTGCCGGTCTGAGTGTCGTCGTCGATGTCGATACCCGCACTGCGCCCGATCGAGTCGGGTTGGCGAGTAACTAAATTCGGAGAGCGCCGATGGCCTCGACAGCAGCGACCGTAGGTTCGACAGCCGGTCCCGTCGCGCCAGCGGCGGATCACATGGACCCCCGTAAGCTCATCGCTTTCTTTGCGATGGTGCTCGGCATGTTCATGTCGATCCTGGACATCCAGGTGGTTTCCGCCTCTCTCAGTGAAATCCAAGCTGGCCTCAGCGCCGGCTCGGATGAAATTCCTTGGGTGCAAACGGCCTATCTGATCGCTGAAGTCATCATGATCCCGCTTTCGGGAACATTGGCTCGCATCATCTCGACACGATATCTTTTCGCGATCTCCGCTGCCGGCTTCACCATCGCCAGCGGCCTTTGCGCCACGGCGACCAACATCGATCAGATGATCGTCTATCGTGCGCTGCAGGGCTTTATCGGCGGCGGCATGATTCCATCGGTTTTCGCGGCTGCCTTCACCATTTTTCCGCCATCGAAGCGCAACGTCGTGTCGCCGATCATCGGTTTGATCGCAACGCTTGCCCCGACCATCGGCCCGACGGTCGGCGGCTATCTCAGCCACGCATTTTCCTGGCACTGGCTGTTCCTCGTCAATATCGGCCCTGGCATCGTCGTCACCCTCGTCACCTGGAATTTCATCGACTTCGACAAGCCGGAGCTGTCGTTGATGAAGAAGTTCGACTGGTGGGGATTGTTTTCCATGGCGCTGTTTCTCGGCGCGCTGGAATATGTGCTTGAAGAGGGCAACACCAACGACTGGTTCAACGACAACTATATCGTGATTGCAGCGATCGCCTCCGCGATTGCCGCGCTCGTCTTCTTCTACCGGGCCTTTACCGTCGAGTTTCCCGTCGTCGATTTGAGGGCCTTCGGCAACAAGAACTTCGCGTTCGGTTCAATGTTCTCTTTCGTCATGGGCATCGGGCTTTATGGTCTGACCTATATTTATCCCGTCTATCTCGGCCGGATTCGCGGATATGATTCGCTGATGATCGGCGAGACGATGTTCGTCTCGGGCCTCGCAATGTTCTTCACCGCGCCTCTCGCCGGTATTCTTGCCGGCAAGATGGATCTGCGGATCATGATGATCATCGGCTTCTGCAGTTTCGCGGCCGGAACGTGGATCATGACCGGCCTGACGACGGACTGGGATTTCTGGGAGCTCTTCATTCCGCAGATTCTTCGTGGCTTCGGGCTGATGTTGTGCATGGTGCCGATCAACAACATTGCGCTCGGAACCACGCCTCCCGCCCGCATGCGCGGGGCTTCCGGCCTGTTCAACCTGACCCGCAACCTCGGCGGTGCCGTCGGGCTCGCCATCATCAATACCGTGCTTAGTACCCGCCAGGACACCCACTACATGCATCTGCGCGATCATGTGCATTGGGGGAGCCCCGCCGCCATCGACAAGATCCACAATATGACGGCCAATTTTGATGCCAACGGCCTGGACGGTGCGCAGGCGGCATTAAAGCAGTTGGTCAACATGGCGGAGCAACAGGCGGTCATCATGGCTTTCGGCGACGTCTTCCTGATGCTGACGGTATTGTTCCTGGCGATGATCGTTGGCGTGTTGATGCTCAGCAAACCGAATGCGCCCCCGAAAGGCGCGGGCGGCGGTGGCCACTAGGCTTAACCATTTTTCTACTATCCATCTGTAATTAAAAGGCTTCTCGGATCGAGAAGCCTTTTTCCTTTCGTGCTGATCGACAGGAAACTTCAGGCTTCGAAAATTTTTGATTTACGTACATCAGAATTCGCAGTAAGGATTTCATCAGGAGGAGCTGATGAGACCCACCGTTTACGATATCGCCGCTGCCGCGGGCGTTAGCCTTGCGACTGTGGATCGTGTACTGAACCGGCGCCCGGGCGTGCGTCTCGTGACGCGCGAGAAGGTGGAAGCTGCGATCCGTGACATCGGCTATGTCCGTGACGTGGCAGCTGCCAATCTTGCCAAGGGCCGTGTCTATCCGCTCGTCTTCATCCTGCCGACCGGCGACAATTCCTTTATGCACGGCCTCTATGGCGAAGTGCGCCAGGCGATGACGCGTTCGACCTTCGATCGCACTGAAATTCGCATCGTGGAAGTGCCGGCCTTCGACCCGCCGGCGCTGGTAGCCGAGCTTGACGCGCTGCAGGGGCAGGAGCTCGCCGGCGTGGCCCTGGTAGCAACCGACGCGCCGGAGGTGCGCGCCGCCGTCGATCGGCTGGTAGCGTCAGGCATCCCCGTCGTCACGCTCGTTTCCGATCTCACCGGTTCCACCCGGCACCACTATGCCGGCGTCGACAATATTGCCGCAGGCCGGACGGCTGCCCGGCTGCTCGGCCGTTTTCTCGGCGGGCGCAAGGGCGACATCACCGTTCTCGCCGGGTCCATGCTGGTGCGCGACCATCGTGAGCGCCTGGAAGGATTTTCCTCCGTCATGGCAGCGGAATTTCCGCAATTGCGCCTGCTGCCGGTGCTCGAAGGCCGTGACGATCCGGAAATCGCCAACACGCTCGTCTCCGAGGCGCTGTCCGGCAGCAACAGTATCATCGGCATCTATAGCCTCGGCGCCGGTAATCGCGGTCTGCTTAGGGCACTGAAGGAGACCGGGCAGGGGCGCGAGCTGACGGTCGTCGTGCACGAGCTGACCGAACACACCCGCATCGCGTTGCTGGACGGCACCATCGATGCCGTTCTCAACCAGGACGCCGGCCATGAGGTGCGCAGTGCCATACGCGTCATGAAGGCGACGGCGGACGGCCAGGATGTGATTGCCGGCCAGGAGCGCATCCGCCTCGACATTTTCTTGAAGGACAATCTGCCCTGACCATCGAAATCTGCGGCAGAGCATAGGGAGTTACATCTGATGTATTTGGGTCTTGATCTCGGAACGTCCGGCGTCAAAGCGATGCTGATCGACGGCAACCAGAAGATCATCGGATCGGCCAATGGCGGGCTCGACGTGTCGCGTCCGCATCCGGGCTGGTCGGAACAGGAGCCGGCGCACTGGATTCGCGCCACCGAGGAAGCGGTCGCCGGCCTGAAGGCGGCGCATCCGAAGGAATTGGCTGCGGTGCGGGGTATTGGCCTATCCGGCCAGATGCACGGCGCGACGCTGCTCGATGCCGACGACAAGGTGCTGCGTCCCTGCATTCTCTGGAACGACACGCGCAGCTATCAGGAAGCTGCCGCTCTCGACGCCGATCCGCGCTTCCGCGCCTTGACCGGCAACATCGTGTTCCCCGGCTTCACCGCACCGAAGCTTGCCTGGGTCGCCAAGCATGAGCCGGAGATTTTTTCCAAGGTGCGTTGGGTGCTGCTGCCGAAGGACTATCTGCGTCTTTGGCTGACGGGCGAACATATGTCGGAAATGTCCGATTCCGCCGGTACCTCCTGGCTGGATACGGGCAAGCGCAAATGGTCTTCCGAGCTGCTCGCCGCGACCAATCTCGATGAAAAGCAGATGCCGACGCTGGTGGAAGGCACGGAAGCCGCCGGCAAGCTGCGCGGCGAACTGGCCTCGAGCTGGGGTATTTCCGGCGACGTCGTCTTGGCCGGCGGGGCAGGGGATAACGCGGCTTCGGCCTGCGGCATGGGTACAGTCAGCCATGGCGCCGCCTTTGTGTCGCTCGGTACATCCGGCGTGCTCTTTGCCGCCAACGGCTCTTACCTGCCGAAGCCGGAAAGCGCCGTTCATGCCTTCTGCCACGCGCTGCCGAACACCTGGCACCAGATGGGCGTCATCCTGTCGGCGACGGATGCGTTGAACTGGCATTCGAGTGTCACCGGCAAATCGGCCGCCGAACTCACCGGTGAAGTCGGGGATACGCTGAAGGCACCGTCTGGCGTCACCTTCCTTCCCTACCTTTCCGGCGAACGCACTCCGCATAATGATGCGACCATCCGTGGCGCTTTCATCGGTCTCGGCCATGAGAGCAGCCGCGCCGTGCTCACGCAGGCGGTGCTCGAAGGCGTCAGCTTCGCCATTCGTGACAATCTGGAAGCGCTGCGCTCGGCAGGGACCGATATCGCCCGCGTCACCGCCATTGGCGGCGGCTCGCGCTCACGCTACTGGCTGGCCTCGATCGCGACCGCGCTCGGCGTTCCCGTCGATTTGCCGGCCGACGGCGATTTCGGGGCCGCTTTCGGTGCCGCCCGTCTCGGCCTGATCGCGGCAACCGGCGCCGACCCGGTCGAGGTCTGCACACCGCCGAAAACCGCCGGCACGATCGATCCGGTCGCTTCGCTGACGGATGCCTATGCCGACGCCTACAAGCGCTACCGGGCGCTTTATCCGGCGATCAAGGCGCTGAGCATAGTTTGAGGTGAGACCCCCTCACCCTAGCCCTCTCCCCGGAGGGAGAGGGAACGACGGAGCTTGCGGTAGCCGCCCATACCTTCTCCCCACGAGGGAGAAGGTGGCCCGAAGGGTCGGATGAGGGGGCGTTACCGACAAATGAAGAACACTAGCAAATATCCCAAACCCAAGGAGACAGGACATGAGCACCGGATTTTTTGGTGACATCAAGAAAGTGAAATACGAAGGCCCCGAGAGCACCAATCCGCTGGCCTTCCGTCACTACAACAAGGAAGAAGTGGTTCTCGGCAAGCGCATGGAAGACCACCTGCGTTTTGCCGTTGCTTATTGGCACACCTTCACCTGGCCGGGCGGCGACCCCTTCGGTGGCCAGACTTTCCTCCGCCCATGGTTCCAGGACACGATGGAAGCGGCCAAGCTGAAGGCCGATGTTGCCTTCGAATTCTTCAACCTGCTGGGTGCGCCTTACTACTGCTTCCACGACGCCGACGTGCGCCCGGAAGGCAAGAATTTCGCCGAGAATACTAAGAACCTCAACGAGATCGTTGACTACTTCGCACAGAAGCAGGCCGAAACGGGCGTCAAGCTGCTTTGGGGTACGGCGAACCTCTTCTCCAACCGCCGCTTCATGTCGGGTGCTGCGACCAATCCGGATCCGGATGTCTTCGCTTTCTCGGCCGCGACCGTGAAGACCTGCATGGACGCAACGCACAAGCTCGGTGGTGAAAACTACGTTCTATGGGGCGGCCGCGAAGGCTACGAAACCCTGCTCAACACAGACCTGAAGCGTGAGCTGGACCAGTTGGGCCGCTTCCTCAACCTCGTGGTCGAGTACAAGCACAAGATCGGTTTCAAGGGCACGATCCTGATCGAGCCGAAGCCGCAGGAACCGACCAAGCATCAGTATGATTACGACGTCGCGACCGTCTACGGCTTCTTGAAGAAGAACGGCCTGGAAAACGAAGTGAAGGTCAACATCGAGCAGGGTCACGCGATCCTTGCCGGCCATTCCTTCGAGCATGAACTGGCGCTTGCCAATGCCCTTGGCATCTTCGGCTCCATCGACATGAACCGCAACGACTATCAGTCCGGCTGGGATACCGACCAGTTCCCGAACAATGTTCCGGAAATGTCGCTCGCTTACTACCACGTTCTGGCAGGCGGTGGCTTCAAGACCGGCGGCACCAACTTCGACGCCAAGCTGCGCCGTCAGTCGCTCGATCCGGAAGACCTGTTGATCGGCCATATCGGCGGCATGGATTGCTGTGCTCGCGGCCTCAAGGCTGCTGCCAAGATGATCGAGGACAAGGCCCTGTCGCAGCCGCTTGCCGACCGCTATGCCGGCTGGGATTCCGCTGAAGGACAGAAGCTGCTCCGCGGCGAATACTCCCTCGACCAGATCGCACAGTGGGTCGAGAGCAAGGACATCAACCCGCAGCCGAAATCCGGCAAGCAGGAACTCCTGGAAAACATCGTCAATCGTTACGTTTGATCGTCAAAATGTGGGAGGCGGTGATCCACCGCCTCCCACACTACCGCCTGAATGCGCGGCTCGAAATGGATATGGAATTCCCGCAGGGGTCCTTGGCATTGGCGAACACGTAGCCGTCAGCCTGATGCACAGGCCCGAATTCGAGCCCATCGCTGGCGCATTTGGTGCGGAAAGCTTCGACATGCTCGACGTCGAAGACCAGTTTCACCAATGATTGACCCATCTTCTGCGTCTTTGCCGCGGGATGGATCATCAGATTGGCGCCGCCGTCCGGTGCCAGCAACTCGACAATTCGATCGCCGTCCTGTCGAAGCGGCCTGAACCCGAAGTGTTTTTCGTAAAAGCCGATCGTCGCTTCCATATCGCGGGCGTAGAGGACGAGTCTGCCGATCGGCATGGCGACGTGTCCCTATCGCCGGGCGCGCGATGGTGTCGAGACCGAGTTGCGCACCACCAGATCGGGCCGTAGCAGGATCTCCGTCTCGGCCGGCTGGCCGTCCGACAGGAGTTCGAGCAGGAGCGCCATCGCATGCTTGCCGATGGCTGTGCGCGGCTGCCGGATCGTCGTCAGCGAGGGCGACATGAAAACGGCTTGCGGCACATCGTCGAAGCCGGTCACCGAGAAATCCCCCGGAATGTCGTAGCCGCGCGCCTTCAGTCCGATCATCACGCCGATGGCCGTCTGATCGTTGACGCACATGAAGGCTGTCGGCAGCGTGTCACGCATGAAAAGCTGCTCGACGGCCAGCCTTCCGCTCTCGATAGTGCCGTCGCCCTCGAACACAATGCGGAGGTCGGTACCGATACCGGCGGCATCGAGCCCAGCGTCATAGCCCATCCGCCGCCGGCTATAGGCGAGGCGGGTGCGCGAATCGCCGATGAATGCAATTTTCCGATGACCCTCGGCAATCAGGAGGTCGATCGCCTTGCGCGCCCCGGCGATATCGTCCACGCCGACATAGGGGATGCCCCCATTGAAGACCGGCTCGAAGACGCCGACGCTCGGCGGAAGCCGGGCCGTCATCGTCTGATGTCCGAAGGGCAGGATACCGGTGAACAGGATCAAACCAGCGGCCTGGTTGGAGTTCAGGAATTTCAGATATTCCAGCCCGCGTTGAGCATCGTTCTGCGTGTGGCCGATCAGGATGCCATAGCCGTGCGAGCGTGCCTCATTTTCCAAACCGATGAGAATATTGGAGAAATTGGGGTCACCGATATCGGGTGCGACCACGAGGATCATGTTCGACCGACCAAGCCGCAGGCTGCGCGCCATGGCATTGGTGGTGTAACCCGTGACCGCGATTGCCTGGTTGACCTTCAGGCGCGTCGAGTTCGCGACCTTCTCAGGCATATGGATTGCCCGCGAGACCGTTGCGATCGAAACATTGGCAATGCGGGCGACGTCTTCGATAGTTGCGGGCGTGGAATTAGACACTGCGCTCTGCCTTGGGTCTCGTCTCGGACCGGACACTACACAGACTTCCGCGGAGATCAAAGGCGACCGCGTAAAATTGTGCAACATGCAATGATGTAAACCTTTACACAAACTATGTAAAGGTTTACACAACATGGAAGTGGTGTGGGGCCACAGGGAGGAAATAATGAGTTCGGAGACCGTCGACGGCGCGGTAGTGCTGTCCGCGAGGCGAATTTCCAAGTCCTTCAGCGGCGTGCAGGTGCTGTTCAGCGTCAATTTCGATCTTCGGGCCGGCGAGATCCACGCGCTCATGGGCGAGAATGGCGCCGGCAAGTCGACGCTCGTCAAAATTCTCTCCGGTTTCGAGCAGCCAAGCTCAGGCGAGATCCTGCTCGACGGCCAGGTGGTGAAGCTGCCGCCCAACGGCGGCGCGGAAGTGCTCGGCATTGTCATCATCCACCAGGAATTCAATCTCGCCGAACATCTGACCGTTACCGAGAGCCTGTTTCTCGGCCGTGAAGTCACGCGTTTCGGCGTGCTCGACCGCAAATATATGCGCGCCGAAACGCGGCGTGTCCTCGATCTCCTGGGATCGCATGTCGACGTGAACGCCCTGATCGGCACGCTTTCCATCGCCGACAAGCAGATGGTGGAGATCGCCAAGGCGATCAGCCGGGACGCCAGGATCGTCTTCATGGACGAGCCAACCGCCGTTCTGTCGCGGGAGGAAACCAACTTCCTGTTCAAACAGGTGCGCAAGCTGCGCGACCAGGGAACAAGCTTCGTGTTCGTGTCCCACAAGCTCGACGAGGTCATGGAGCTGACGGACCGGGTCACGGTGCTGCGCGACGGTCAATGGGTGAAGACATCGCAAACCTCGCTGCTCGACGGCGAATCGATTGCCCAGTTGATGGTTGGGCGGGAGCTCTCCAGCCTCTATCCCGCCAAGAACGAGCCCGATGTCGACGAAAAGGTCGTGCTCAGCGTCAGTTCTCTTTCGACGGGCTATGTCCGTGATGCGAGCTTCGAGCTGCGCAAGGGCGAAATATTGGGCTTTTCCGGCATGATCGGATCGGGCCGCACCGAACTGATGGAGGCGATCGTCGGCCTGCGCTCGCGTGCTGGCGGTGAGGTCGTCGCCAACGGCCACTCCGTGCCGCCGCATGATGTGCATGCCGCCATCGATGCCGGCCTTGCCTATATGACCAAGGACCGCAAGTCCAAGGGGCTGCTTCTGAGTTCGGGCATGGCTGTCAACCTGACCCTCCAGTCCCTGGATCGGCACGGCAAGTTCGGCTATCTCAGCGCCTCGAGCGAAGCGAGCGCATTGGCGCGGGCACGCCGCCGTTTCGACATCCGCGTTCGTGACGGCAATATCATCGCTGGCCGCATGTCCGGCGGCAATCAGCAGAAATTGCTTCTCGCGAAGGTCATGGAGACCGAACCGCAAATCATCATCATCGACGAGCCGACCCGCGGCATCGATGTCGGCACGAAACAGCAGATCTACCATTTCATTTCGGCGCTGGCCCGAGACGGCCATTCGATCATCGTGGTCTCGTCGGAGATGCCCGAGGTCATCGGACTGTGCACGCGGATCGCCGTGATGCGCGAAGGCCGGATCGTCGGCGTGCTTGAAGGGGATGAGATCTCCGAGCAGGAAATCATGCGTTATGCGGCGGGCCTGAAGAAAAAGACGGCGGCCTGAACCCGGCTGCAAGAGAGCAAGGCGAATTCCCAGCCATGATGGGAACGGGAGGTTGGTTTTGGATATGAGCGTGGGCGAAGACAGCAGCGGGAAGACAGGCCGGCGAGGCCGGTCCTGGCGGGATGTCGATCTCAGGGCCGTTGCGCCGTTTGCGGCCTTGGTTCTGCTTCTCATCGTGGGCGCATTGGTCAACCCCAACTTCATCGGCATGACCAATCTCACCAATGTCGCGACGAGATGCGCCTATATTGCGATCATCGCGGTTGGAGCCACCTTCGTTATCTCGGCGGGCGATCTCGATTTGTCGGTTGGCGCCATGGTCGCCTTCGTCGCAAGCCTGATGATCCTCCTGCTGAATTCAGGCGTCATAGCCGATCCGGCCCTGATGCTGGCTGCAGCCGTGTTGTTCTCGATCGTCGCCGGTCTCCTCTGCGGCCTCGCCAATGGCCTGATCACGACCATGGGCAAGATCGAGCCGTTCATCGCCACTTTGGGCACGATGGGCGTCTATCGCGGCTTGACGACCTGGCTATCGCAGGGCGGCGCGATCACCTTGCGCCCGGCGGATCTGCAGGCGCTTTACAAGCCTGCCTATTATGGCTCCGTGCTCGGCGTGCCGGTGCCGATCGCGGTCATCCTCGTGGTCACTGCAGTTGCGGCCTTCATCCTTTATCGCACCCGCTATGGCCGGCATGTCATCGCCGTCGGCTCCAATCGCGACGTTGCGCGTTATTCCGGCGTTGCGGTCAATCGCGTGCGTACCATCGCCTTCGTCATCCAGGGCCTGTGTGTGTCGATCGCCGTGCTTCTCTACGTGCCGCGGCTTGGTTCGACATCGGCAACGACGGGTAGCTTGTGGGAGTTGCAGGCGATCACGGCCGTCGTCGTTGGCGGTACGGCGCTGAAGGGCGGAGCGGGCAGGGTATGGGGGACCATTTGCGGCGCCTTCATCCTCGAGCTGGTCGGCAACATCATGCTGCTTTCCAATTTCATCAGCGAATATCTGCTCAGTGCCATCCAGGGCGCGATCATCATCGTCGCCATGCTGGTTCAGCGCTCGCTTGCTCGCAAATAGCGAATAACCGGGTCTAAGGGGCGCCCGGTCTTTATGACAATGCCCTGTTTCTATCTGGGAGGATGAAATATGCGTAAAAGACTCATTGGTCTGGCTGTCGTGCTGGCGGCTCTGGCCGGCACGGTCCATGCGGAGGACAAGAAGGTCACCATCGGTGTTTCCATTCCGGCGGCGGACCATGGCTGGACCTCCGGCGTCGTCTTCCACGCCGAACGCGTCGCCAAACTCTTGATGGCGGAACATCCCGGGCTGAATGTCATCGTCAAGACCTCGCCCGATGCCGCAAGTCAGGCAAATGCGGTGCAGGACCTTGAGACCCAGGGCATCGACGCTCTCGTGATCCTGCCGTCGGATCCTGATCCGCTGGTCAATGCGATCAAGGAAGTCAAGGACAAGGGCAAGTTCGTCGCTCTCGTCGACCGCGCGCCGAGCAACAACGACAATTCCGTCCGCGACCTCTATGTTGCCGGCAACAATCCTGCTCTCGGCCAGACGGCAGGCGAATATATCAAGGCTCATACCCCGAATGCTCAGGTCGTCGTTATCCGCGGTCTGCCGATCCCGATCGACCAGCAGCGTCAGGATGGTTTCGACAAGGGTATCGCCGGCTCCAACGTCAAGGTTCTCGACCGGCAATACGGCAACTGGAACCGCGACGATGCTTTCAAGGTCATGCAAGACTATCTGACGAAGTTCCCGAAGATCGACGTCGTATGGTGCCAGGATGACGATATGGCCGTTGGCGTGCTGCAGGCGATTGACCAGGCCAAGCGCACCGACATCCAATATGTCATCGCCGGCGCGGGCTCGAAGGACATGGTCAAAAAGGTCATGGACGGCGATAAGCTGATCCCGGTCGATGTGCTCTATCCGCCGGCGATGGTCGGCACGGCCATGGAGCTGACGGCTGCCAACTTCTACGACCAGGTTCCGGTTCGCGGCAATTATATCCTGGATGCGACCTTGGTCACCAAGGACAATGCCAAGGACTTCTACTTCGCCGATTCTCCGTTCTGATCTGTTGATCCAGACGGATGCGCCCGCCGGTTCCGGTGGGCGTTTTTCATGCGGCTGACGTTTCGTTTCGCGCTCCCGGGCAATTTTTGCGGCACGTACCTCTTGCCGTCGGCGGCGGGCCGTGATTAGGTCATGAGGCATTCGACTTTCAGCCCGACGACCCTATAATTTTTTGAGGTTACGGCATCCCGGCCGCCTTAGATATGGGTTGGAAGGGCATCGGAAACGTTTACAGAACGCGATTAGGGAGGAATTACTGATGAAGACGATCAAGGGTCCAGGCCTGTTTCTTGGCCAGTTCGCCGGTGACGCGGCACCATTCAACTCGTGGGATTCGATCACGAAATGGGCTGCCGATGCCGGCTATGTCGGTGTGCAGGTTCCGA
Organism: Rhizobium sp. SEMIA4064; assembly: GCF_003025035.1. GTDB lineage: Bacteria > Pseudomonadota > Alphaproteobacteria > Rhizobiales > Rhizobiaceae > Rhizobium > Rhizobium paranaense. The sequence goes on along the minus strand of NZ_PYJN01000019.1, from coordinate 491,801 downwards.
CCTGGGCAAGCCAGCTCATCGACCTGAAGAAGGCTGCCTCCTCCAAGGATTATTGCGACGAATTCGCCGGGGTTGCCCGTGCCAACGGCGTCGAAGTCACGGAGCTTTCCACCCACCTTCAGGGGCAGCTCGTCGCCGTGCATCCTGCCTATGACGAAGCCTTTGACGGCTTTGCGGCGCCGGAAGTGCGCGGCAATCCGAAGGCGCGTCAGGAATGGGCCGTCGAGCAGGTGAAGATGGCCCTGACAGCTTCGAAGCATCTGGGCATCAAGGCGCATGCGACTTTCTCGGGCGCGCTTGCCTGGCCCTTCATCTATCCCTGGCCGCAGCGCCCGGCCGGTCTCGTCGAAACCGCCTTCGAGGAACTGGCTCGCCGCTGGACGCCGATCCTCAATCATGCCGACGAAAACGGCGTCGACGTCTGCTACGAAATCCATCCGGGCGAAGACCTGCATGACGGCATCACCTTCGAGATGTTCCTGGAGCGCGTGAAGAACCATCCGCGCGCCAACATGCTCTACGATCCCTCGCACTATGTCCTGCAGTGCCTCGACTATCTCGAGAACATCGACATCTACAAGGACCGCATCAAGATGTTCCACGTCAAGGATGCGGAGTTCAATCCGACCGGGCGTCAGGGCGTCTATGGCGGCTATCAGGGCTGGGTCGAACGCGCCGGCCGCTTCCGCTCGCTCGGCGATGGCCAGGTCGATTTCGGTGCCGTCTTCTCGAAGATGACCGCCAATAATTTCGACGGCTGGGCCGTGGTCGAATGGGAGTGCGCGCTGAAGCATCCCGAAGACGGTGCGCGCGAAGGCTCTGAATTCGTCAAGGCGCACATCATCCGCGTGACGGAAAAGGCCTTCGACGACTTCGCCGGCAGCGGCACGGACCAGGCGGCCAACCGGCGCATGCTGGGGCTTTGATCAAGCCCCTTCGCCCGGCAAGTGCGGGGAGAAGGTGGGCTGGAGCGATTGAGCGTAGCGAAATTGCGACAGGTCGGATGAGGGGCCTTCTCGATATTTTCCGCTAATTCAGAACTTGCTGAGGGTTCGGCCCCTCACCCTAGCCCTCTCCCCGCAAGCGGGGAGAGGGAACGATCGCGCCAAGCGGTCGCATCCACACAATTCAATTTTCAGGAGGACCATATGGCAATCGAAGGATCATCGGAACAGACGCGGGAGCCGCGCATTCGGCTTGGCATGGTGGGCGGCGGCGCTGGCGCCTTTATCGGTGCGGTGCACCGTATCGCCGCGCGTATTGACGACCAGTTCGATCTCGTCGCCGGCGCGCTGTCGGCCTCGCCGGACAAGGCGATGGCTTCGGGGCGCGATCTTGGCCTCGATCCCTCGCGCACCTACTCCAGCTATCGCGACATGGCGATCCGGGAAGCCAAGCTGAAAAACGGCATCGAAGCCGTCGCGATCGTGACGCCGAACCATGTTCACTATGATGCCGCCAAGGAATTCCTGAAGCGCGGCATCCACGTCATCTGCGACAAGCCGCTGACCTCCAATCTTGCCGACGCCAAGAAGCTGAAGAAGGTGGCTGACGAAAGCGGCGCGCTGTTTATCCTGACGCACAACTATACCGGCTATCCGATGGTCCGCCAGGCGCGCGAGATGATCGCCAACGGCGAGCTCGGCGATATCCGCATCGTGCAGGCGGAATATCCGCAGGATTGGCTGACGGAAAATATCGAGCAGTCGGGTCAGAAGCAGGCCGCATGGCGCACCGATCCGTCGCAGTCCGGCGCCGGTGGTTCCACCGGCGATATCGGCACTCATGCCTATAACCTCGCCTCCTTCGTCTCTGGCCTGGAACTCGACAGCCTTGCCGCCGATCTCGACAGCTTCGTTGAAGGCCGCCGTCTTGACGACAATGGTCATCTGCTGCTGCGCTTCAAGGCAAAGGGCAAGGAAAAGCCGGCTAAGGGCATGCTGTGGTGCAGCCAGGTGGCGCCGGGTCATGAGAACGGTCTCAAGGTCCGCGTCTACGGCACCAAGGGCGGCATCGAGTGGACGCAGGCCGATCCGAACTATCTCTGGTACACGCCGTTCGGCGAACCGAAGCGCCTGCTCACTCGCAACGGTGCAGGCACTGGTGCTGCTGCCGCCCGCGTCTCGCGCATCCCGTCGGGTCATCCGGAAGGCTATCTTGAAGCCTTCGCCACGATCTACACCGAGGCTGCGCGGGCCATCAATGCCCGCAAGAAGGGCGTGGCAGTCGATCCGGCCGTGGTCTATCCGACCGTCGATGACGGCGTGAAGGGTGTTGCTTTCGTCGAGGCCTGCGTTGCCTCCTCGAAGCGCAATGGTGCCTGGATCAAGCTTTGATTTCTGCGCATGGGGCGGCGGGTTGTCTGTCGCTCCATGCTTTTCGACTTCTGACTGCAACGTTGCAGTTTTGTCATTTCAGGGCTGTACAAGGACGTTTTCGCTGGTTTAAACCGCGCGCGGGCCCAATATCGTGAGCGCGGTCGATCGCATCTTGCCGTCCCGCCGTTTGAAAGAAACGAGATTAGTCATGATTGATCCAAAGAAGTTCGCCGCCCGTTTCCCGGGCGATTTCACGTTTGGCGTCGCCACTGCCGCTTTTCAGATCGAAGGCGCCACCAAGGCGGATGGCCGCAAGCCGTCGATCTGGGATGCCTTCGCCAACATGCCGGGCCGCGTTTATCAACGCCACAACGGCGATGTCGCCTGCGATCACTATAACCGGCTGGAGCAGGATCTCGATCTGATCAAGGAGATGGGCGTTGAGGCCTATCGCTTCTCGATCGCCTGGCCGCGCATCATTCCCGATGGCACCGGTCCAGTGAACGAGGCCGGCCTCGATTTCTACGATCGTCTGGTCGATGGCTGCAAGGCGCGCGGCATCAAGACCTTCGCAACGCTCTATCACTGGGATCTGCCGCTGACGCTTGCGGGCGACGGCGGCTGGACGGCGCGTTCGACGGCCTATGCCTATCAGCGTTATGCGAAGACGGTGATGGCGCGCCTCGGCGATCGGCTGGATTCGGTCGCAACCTTCAACGAGCCCTGGTGCATTGTCTGGCTTAGCCACCTCTATGGCGTCCATGCGCCCGGCGAACGCAACATGCAGGCCGCGCTTTATGCCATGCACACCATGAATCTCGCGCATGGCCTCGGCGTCGAGGCAATACGGTCGGTGGCGCCGAAGGTGCCGGTGGGTATCGTGCTCAACGCTGCATCGATCCTTCCCGGTTCCGATAGCGCCGAAGATCAGGCCGCTGTCGAGCGCGCGCATCAGTTCCACAACGGCGCCTTCTTCGATCCGATCTTCAAGGGTGAGTACCCGAAGGAATTTGTCGACGCGCTCGGCGACCGCATGCCTGTTGTCGAGGATGGCGATCAAAAGATCATCAATCAGAAGCTCGACTGGTGGGGGCTGAACTACTATATGCCGATGCGCGTCTTCGACGATGCGTCCAAGAGTGGCGATTTCCCCTGGACGAAGGAAGCGCCTCCGGTCAGCACCGCCAAGACCGATATCGGCTGGGAAATCTATGCGCCGGGCCTGAAGCACGTCGTGCAAGACCTCTACAAGCGCTACGAACTGCCGGAATGCTACATCACCGAAAACGGCGCCTGCTACAACATGGGTGTCGTCAAGGGTGAAGTCGACGACCAGCCGCGCCTCGATTACTACATCGATCATCTCGGCGTCGTCGCCGACCTGATCAAGGACGGCTATCCGATGCGCGGCTATTTCGCCTGGAGCCTGATGGACAATTTCGAATGGGCGGAAGGCTACCGCATGCGCTTCGGGCTCGTGCATGTCGATTACGAGACGCAGGTGCGCACGGTGAAGAAGAGCGGCAAATGGTACCGCGAACTCGCCGGGCAGTTCCCGAAGGGGAATCACAAGACGGCTTGATTTGTGCCGTCTTTCCGATCTTTCCAAAAGGAGAGGGTGAAGGTCGCTCGAATCGGCGGCACCTGATAAGTCTTGCGCATGACCCAGCGCCCGCTCTCCCTCTACGCGCTCTGCGGCAGCCAAAGGCAGGCTTCGACCAGTCTTCGGCTGCTGGAAGCCCTGCGGCTGGTATCGCCCGAGGGAATCTCCATCGAAATCTGCGATTTGATCGGCAATCTGCCGATCTTCAATCCGGATCATGAAGGTGACAGGACGCCGCCTACCGTCAAAACCTTGGCGGCGAAGATCCGCGATGCGGACGGACTGATCGTCTCCTGCCCGGAATATGCCCACGGCATTCCCGGCGGGTTCAAGAACGCATTGGATTGGCTGGTGTCGCGCGACGAAGTGCCGTTCAAGCCGCTGATGTTTGCGCATGCCTCCCATCGCGGCGATCTTGTTCTGGAACAACTGACCGAAGTATTGAGGACAATGTCACTCCGCATCGTGCCGGAAGCTTTTCTGCGCGTGCCGCTTGCCGGCAAGAGCGATGAAGCGCAGGCGATGGTCCTGGCGGAAGCGCAACGGACCGGCGCGTTGCAAGCCGGCCTCGATCGTTTTGTGCAGGCGATCCGCGCATCCGTATGAATGCTTGCCGCCTCCACAAATATACAACCCTCTACTGCAATAATCATAGGTTCGCTTTAACCGTTTTTTGAAGACCTGACGGCAGACTTCCCAAGCCAAGGAGAAGCGCGTTGGGAGCAGTTTTCGGGTCATTCCGGCGGAATACGCAATTCGGTCGTCATTCTATCGTGACGGCCGTTTTGTTTTCGTTCGCTTTGGTGGTCACCGTGGTTACCCTGATGGTGCTGACGGCGATTGGTCGGGTCGCAGACTATTCCAACAAATTGGACGACGAGCGCTCCTGGGAAACTACTGCCGGTGCGCTGAAGACCTTCGAAGGCCTGCTCGATGCCACGCTGCATGACTATGCCGCGCGCAATACCGCCGTCAAAAATGTCTATGATGAAAACGACCAGGACTGGATCGCCGGCAACTACGGCGAGATGTCCTCCGATGGCGCCCTGTTCGACATGGCGCTGGTGGTCGACGATGACAACAAGCCGATCATTGCCTATCAGGACGGCAAACCGATGGCCGATAGGATCGAGGATGTTTTCGGTCCCTCGCTCTGGGCCTTGGTGGATCAGGTGCGCAAGACGCGCGTGACCAGCGTGCCGGAGGCGAGCGGCTATGTGATGACCAATAAGGGCATCGCCGCTGTCGGCGTGGGGACAATCCGCGAAAAATCCGGCCGTATCCCGGTGCCGGAAGGCAAGCGCCGCTATCTGATCTTCGTTCGGCATCTCGATGCGGCCAAGATCAAGATGCTTTCCAATACCTACGTCATCAGCGGCCTCAGGCTGGTGCCGCCAGACACGGTCGCGCGCTATGCCGTTTCGATCGTCGATCCGCTCGGCAAGCCGCTCGGGCGGCTGGTCTGGACGTCGCGCGGTCCTGGTGACGTCAGCTATCAGCAGGCCCGTCCGCTGGTGGTCGGCGCTCTCGGCCTAGTCGGCATGTTCTTTCTGGTGCTGCTGATGCTGGGGTCGCTGGCAGGACGGCGGCTCAGGGCGGAAGAGGTGCTGGCGCGGCAGGGCTCGCTCAGGGACCGGCTCAGCGGCCTTCTCAATCGCGAGGGCCTTCGTCTCGATGTAGACCGGCTGGTCGAGAGCGCCCGCGCCGATGGCAGCAATGTCCTCTTGCTCTATCTCGATCTCGACGGCTTCAAGGAAATCAATGATTCCTATGGCCACGGCACCGGCGACCAGTTGATCCGCGCCGTCGCAGCCGGGCTGAATGTGCTTATTCCGCCGAAGGCAATCCTTGCGCGGCTGGGCGGCGATGAATTCGCTGTCGCCTTTCCGACCAAGGAACTGAACGATGCACCGGCGCTCAGACTTGCCGAACAGGTGCTGGATTTCTTTACCGAGCCGCTGGAGATCGGTCGCCGCGTGGTGGTCGTCGGTGCCAGTATCGGCATTGCTAGCTCGCCGGAGGGCCGCATCGGTCGCGAAGAGTTGGTGCGCCGCGCCGATCTCGCCATGTATAAGGCCAAGGAAGCCGGGCGCGCTCGTATGGCCTGCTACGAGACGGCGATGGATGCCGATCGCGAGGAGCGCAACGCTCTGGAACTTGATCTGCGCAATGCCATCGAAAAGGAAGAGCTGACACTCGCCTATCAGCCGCTGGTCGATGCCAGGAGCCATGAGATCACCGGCGTCGAGGCGTTGGTGCGCTGGAACAGGCCCGGTCACGGGCCGATTTCGCCTGAAGCCTTCATTCCCGTTGCCGAAACCAGTGGTTTGATCGAGGCGCTCGGTCTGTTCGTCTTGCGCAAGGCCTGCGAGACGGCGCGGCAATGGCCGGACCTGCGGATTGCCGTCAACGTCTCGCCGGGGCAATTCCGCAACCCCGCCTTTGCCGACTATGTCCGGCATGTCCTGAAACATACCGAGATCGAAGCCGAACGCGTCACGCTGGAAATCACCGAAGGCTACATTATCCAGAATCCCGAGCGCACCCGCCAGTCGATCGAGCGGCTGAAACAACTCGGCGTCAAGGTGGCGCTGGACGACTTCGGCTCGGGCTTCTCCTCGATCGGCTATCTCCGCCAATTCGGCTTCGATCGCATCAAGATCGACCGGTCGCTGACCATGGATGTTCTGGAGGATAGCCGCGCCCGCGAGATGCTGCAGGCGACGGTGGCTTTGGCGCGTTCACTCGACATTCCGGTGACGGCGGAAGGCATCGAGACGGAAGAGCAGGGCAACGCCCTGGAGCGCTTCGGTTGCGACGTGCTGCAGGGCTATTTCTTCGGTAAACCGCTGCCGGAGGCCGAGATCAGCAAACGGCTAAAGGCGCAGATGGCCCGCGTACTCGACGTTGAGCGGGAAGCTGCCGCCTAAATTCAGCCGCCAATATGCTCCTGGCCACGCTTGCGGGCGAGCATCACCTGGCGCTGGCGCTCGCGGAAGCGCTTGCGGTCTTCTTCAGTGCGGTCGTGATAGCAATGGCTACAGGAGACGCCGGCTTCATAGAAGGGCGAGGTGACCTCTTCCGCGGTGATCGGGTTGCGGCATGCATGGCAGAGCTTGTGATTGCCTTCCTTCAGGCCATGCTCGACGGAGACGCGTTCGTCGAAGACGAAGCAGGCGCCTTCCCACAGGCTTTCCTCGGCGGGCACTTCCTCAAGATATTTCAGGATGCCGCCCTTGAGGTGGTAAACCTCGTCGAAACCCTGCTCTTTCATGAAGGCGGTCGCCTTCTCGCAGCGGATGCCACCGGTGCAATACATGGCAATCTTCGGCTTGTTGTGCAGGCCCTCGTTCTGGCGCACCCATTCCGGAAATTCACGAAACGTCTTGGTCTTCGGATCGACCGCGCCCTGAAAGATACCGATCGCCGTCTCGTAATCGTTGCGCGTGTCGATGACGATGGTGTCGGGGTCGGAGATCAGCGCATTCCAGTCCTTCGGCGCAACATAGGTGCCGACGATCCTGTTGGGGTCGATATTCTCGACGCCCATGGTGACGATCTCTTTCTTCAGTTTCACCTTCATGCGGACGAAGGGCATTTTCGACGCGCGGCTTTCCTTGTGTTCCAGCCCCGAAAATTCCGGCTGGGCGCGCAGGAAGGAGAGGACCACGCCGATGCCTGCATCCGTGCCGGCGATGGTGCCGTTGATGCCCTCATGGGCGAGGAGCAGCGTGCCCTTGATCCCGTTTGCCTCACAGAGCGCAAGCAGCGGCTCCCGCAGGGCTTCGAAGCGCGGGACTGAAACGAAATGATAGAGGGCGGCAACGAGGAATGCGCCGCCTACCTCATGGCGTGGAGTGGCAAGAATGTCGGTCATGCCGCGGAAATACAATTTTGCGCGCCGGCAAGCAATCGGGATTCGTATTTTGAGGCTGCGCCATCGGGTCACTCCCGCGAGCCGGGAGTTCCCTATTCTGCGCTACCCTATAAGAATACGCGCAAAAGCGATCGGTACGCGGCGATGAGGTTGAGGTGTCTGACAACATGCTGACGGTAAGACCATATCTCCCGGCGGACGCCGATTTGACCATCGACATATTCCTGAGAGCAATCCGGGAGGTGGCGTCGAAGGACTACACTCAAGCTCAAGTCGATGCCTGGGCCAAGGTGGAAGACAGGGAAGCCTGGGCGAAACGACGGTCAAGCAGGCCGGCCTGGATCGCTCAGTATGGGAATGTGTCAATCGGGTTCGCGGATCTCGTGCCCGACGGGCTCCTGGATATGATGTTTGTCCATCCCGATTATCAGGGTATGGGCGCAGCCAGTTTGCTCCTCGCGACGGTCGAGATGGAGGCAAAAAGGCAAGGGCTCGGGCGTATTTTCACAGAGGCAAGCCTTACCGCCAGACCTTTCTTCGAAAGACGAGGCTTTAGCATTTTGAGATCGCAGACGGTGGAAAAGCGCGGGCAGACGCTCGAAAATTTCCGGATGGAGAAATTTCTTCGATAGAGGGGACATCGATATCAATGTCCCCTCTATCCCGCATCGTCTACGGCTGCAGCGCCACCTCCAGCTTTCCGATACTTCCGTTAAAGGGGAACGGCACCTGATAGTCGTTGTCCTCTACGCCTGTCCGCGTATCGACGCCGACATCGAAGGTTTCATCCCACGGCATTAGCGCCGGAATTGTGTGCGGAATTTTCTCGTTGGCGACCTCGTTACCATCCACTTTGAGGATGCCGGTTCCGCCCTTGCCGAAACCGGGGCCATCAGATTTGAAATCGAACACGAGGGTGTGCTTGCCGGCCGGCAAGGCATCGTGACCCTCCCAGCGAAAACGCTCCATATCGACAAAATTGTAGAGAAACACCGGCTTGCCTTTGAGCAGATAGAAACCGTATCCGCCGAAGCGTCCACCTGTGGTGACCAGCATACCCTCGCCGCCATCCTGCGGTATCTCCACCTCCGCGGTGATCGTGTAGGATCTGTTCACGATGTTCGGAGCGTTGCTGGGCGGAATACCGGATATCACACCTGAATAGGTGAAGTCATTTCGCCCTGCCGTGGCACTCGGCCGCGGGGTGAGGAGGCGCTCCAGGATAGAGTTATCAAGCGGAAAGACATTGTATTTCGCCGCTTCCATGAGAAACAATTCCTGCATTTGGTGCAGCTTGTCCGGCATCTTGGCGGCGAGATCGTTATTCTCCGAAAAATCCTCCGTGAGATTGTACAATTCCCATTTATAGCCGTCGATGACGTCGGGCATTTTGGTCGTGCCCATCAGCCAAGGCGCTGCGGGCGGCGTTGTGGCGGCGATCCAGCCATCATTATAGATCGCGCGGTTGCCGAACATTTCGAAATACTGTGTTGTGCGTGCCGACGGAGCTTGGGCATTGTCCCAGCTATAGGCCATGCTGACGCCTTCAATCGGTTTTTGCGCCACGCCGTTGACCATGACAGGAGCGCTAATTCCGGTCGCCTCGAGAATGGTGGGAACGATATCGATCATATGATGGAACTGAGTGCGGATACCGCCGGCGTCCTTGATCCGTGCCGGCCAGGCCATTGCCATGCCCTGCCGCGTGCCGCCGAAATGCGAGGCGACCTGCTTCGTCCATTTGAATGGTGTGTCAAAAGCCCATGACCACGCCACGGACATATGCGGGTATGTTTTGTCGGAGCCCCAGACGTCATAGAACTTCATCTGATCCGCGACCGGGATCTGCATGCCCTCGATGGTGATCAATTCGTTGGGCGTGCCACGAGTGCTGCCTTCGGCACTCGTGCCGTTGTCGCCCTCGATATAAATGACGAGCGTGTTGTCGAGCTTGCCCAGGTCGTCGACTGCCTGGATCACTCTTCCGATCTCGTGATCGGTATAGGCGACATAGGCGGCGAACACCTCTGCCTGGCGCGCGAACAGCTTCTTGCTGTCGGCATCCAAGCTATCCCACGTCGGCAGGTCATCCGGCCAGGGTGTCAATTGCGTGTTTGCCGGAATGACCCCGATTCGCTTCTGATTGGCGAAAATCTGTTCGCGCAGCTCGTTCCAACCCATGTCGAACTTGCCCTTGAACTTATCGATCCATTCCTGGGTCGGATGGTGAGGAGCGTGGGTCCCGCCCGGCACGTAGTAAACGAAAAACGGCTTTTGCGGTGCTGCCGCATTCAATTGCCTGATGTGGTCGATAGCATTGTCGGCCATATCCGTGGTGAGGTTATAGGCAGGCTTGCCGATCCAGGGGAAAACCTGCGTTGTGTTCTGGAATAGATAAGGAGTCCATTGGTTGGTGTCTCCGCCCATAAAACCGTAGAAATACTCGAAGCCCATTCCGACAGGCCATTGGTCGAACGGCCCGGCGCTGCTGTATTGGAACGCGGGCGTGTTGTGGTCCTTGCCGAACCAAGACGTTGCGAAGCCGTTCTGCTTCAGAATCTCGCCGATCGTGGCATTGTTTACGCCAATGATGGAATCGTAGCCGGGGTAACCGGTTGCCTGTTCGGAAATGACTCCGAAGCCCGACGAATGATGGTTTCGCCCGGTGATCAGTGCCGCCCTCGTCGGAGAACAGAGCGCTGTCGAATGAAACTGCGTGTAGCGCAGGCCGGCTTTCGCAACGCGATCCAGCGCAGGCGTCGGGATGACGCCACCGAATGTGCCGGCAACACCGTAGCCGGCGTCATCTGTCATGATGAGCAGGATATTCGGTGCGCCCTTGGGAGGCACGATCTGCGGTGGCCAATAAGGCTTGGAGCTTTTGGCGTCGAGGCCAATTTGTCCGCGGAATGCTTCGGGCGGATTTGGAAGATATCTTCCGTCGATCGTCGTCGTTGCGCTGGGCGAGCCGGGTTCGCCCGTGATCTGCTGGGCGCCTGCTCGGTCGAAAGAAATGGCGGTTAAACTCAATGTGGCGAGAAATAGTGTTCCAATTCTCAACATCGTCGTGCCCTCCCAACCCGATGAGGTCAAAAGCTTGGCACGATGCTGAAAAGGAACAAGTACGTTACTGTTAACGGGACGTTATCGCTGTTGCGTCGGACGGCTTTCGACTGGGAGCTACCAGCGATAATCGCTATCGAGCGCGAGACATTGCTTGTCTGTTCTTGGCGCACGGGGTTGGTTTCCTCAATCCCCTGCTTCCAGCCAAAGCCGTTTGATCGTGCGGGCTTCCTGCTTCGGCTCGTCCACAAAAACCCAGCGGGCCTTGGTCAGCGCATCCTGGCGGGCCGCCTGTTGGCGAGAGATGATTGCTTCCAGCAGGCGGGCGCGGTCGTCGCTGCCGTTGAAGAGATGCGGCTCGCGATCGGTCACCTCGGATAGCATCGATAGGTCGAGATAGCGGCCGAGTATGTCGACCAGCTCCTTGGCTTCGAGCTGTTTTGCGTGCATGGCGGCCGGCCAGATGTCGCGCAGCAGCGCATGATGCATCCAGCAATCCTGGCTGCGTTTGCGCAGCTCGTGAAAGTGATCGCTATGGCCCTCGGCATGGCATTCGCAGAGTGCCACCGTCGCCTTGCGCCCTGTTTTGCGCCAGCTCTTTTGAAAGATGCGTGCGGTCGCGCGCCGGCCGCTGCCGAAGGAGGTGGCTTTCAGCGCGTCCAGTGCTTCGCGGCAGGTGGCGATTGCCTTTTCCGCCTTCTCTTCGAGATCGGTTTCTTCCGCCGATAGCCGGTCGCGCCGGGTCGTGAGCACGTCGATGACCCGGGCAAGCGCCTGGGCCTCGTCCTCGGATGTCGCCGTTTCGTGCAGATAGCGGGCGGCCTCGACTAGGGCGGTGGCGTCGCGAACGCCGGAGAGGGTTTGCGCCATCTCCCGCAGCCTGTCGTTTTGCTGTTGCTGGAATTCCGGCGCCCGCCGGGCGATCAGCCGATAAAGTGCGCGTATGCGCTTGATATGCTTGCGTGCCGTATGCACTGCCTCGTGCAATCCCTCCGGCCGATCGGTCAGTGCCGCAACCACTTTGCCGAGCTGTTGTGCGGCGGCGGCCTGCACCTCGTCATCAAAGGCCCTGTCAGGCCGAATGCGATAACTCATCGTATTCCTGTTCGAATTGCGTCGCGAGCGCCTGGTTGGAGTAGCGGTATTCGCCAGTCACCTCGCGGCCGACCCAGTCCGGCAATTCCGGATCGTCGCTTTCGTCCTCCATCTCGACCTCGGCGATCACCAGGCCGCGATGCGCGCCGCGAAAAACGTCGACTTCCCAGACGAAGCCCTTGAACGGGACCTTGTAGCGAATCTTTTCTATAACCAGGCCGATGGCGTTGCCGAGCAACTCTTCGGCATCTGCGACGGGGATTTCATATTCGAATTCATCCCGCGTCATCGCCCTGCCGATCTTCATCGTCAGGGTCGCGACCGTGTCGTTCGTCAAGCGAACGCGAACGGAACGATCGTCCATGGAGGCGACATAGGCCTGCCGTAAGGTGAGTTTCTCGGAAACGAGGTCGCGCCAATGATCCCCCCGGACCAGAAACTTGCGCTCGATCTCTTTTGCCATATGCTCGACATGCTCCGCCAGCATCATATGTAGATAGACTAACGGAAGTTTTTTGCATTTCCTACCCGTCATGTTCAAACTCAGCTTTTGTCTCGACAACGGCTCTCGGGAAGGCTATTCGGAAACCGGATTTCAATCGTTTTAAGGGAGCACGCCGACCATGGGCGAGAAAACCGAAAAGCTTCTTTCCATCCTGAAATTGCAACCCGTCGTCCCCGTCCTCATCGTCGAAGACGCGAAGTCGGCCGTGCCGCTCGCCCGTGCGCTTGTCGCCGGTGGCTTGAAGGCCATCGAGATCACGCTGCGGACCGCCGGCGCGCTCGATGCGGTCCGGGCTGTGGCCGAGGAAGTCGAAGGCGCTGAAGTCGGCGCCGGCACGATCCTGAATGTTGCGCAATGGGAAGCGGCCGTCGAAGCCGGCTCCAAGTTCATCGTCAGCCCTGGCACGACGCAGGAGCTGCTGGATGTCGCCCGCACCTCCGACGTGCCGCTGCTGCCAGGTGCGGCTACGGCGAGCGAAGTCATGGCGCTGCGCGAGGAAGGCTACAAGGTGCTGAAGTTCTTCCCGGCCGAACAGGCTGGCGGCGCTGCCTATCTGAAGGCACTGTCCTCGCCGCTGGCAGGCACGCTGTTCTGCCCGACCGGCGGCATTTCGCTGAAGAATGCCCATGATTACCTGTCGCTGCCGAACGTCATCTGCGTCGGCGGCTCCTGGGTTGCACCGAAGGAACTGGTCGCGGCTGGCGATTGGGCTGGCATCACCAAGCTTGCCGCCGAAGCCGCCGCGCTGAAGGGCTGAGCCTTCCGAAAACTCGATCAAAGGGCGCGCATGGCCTCATGCGCGCCCTTTTGCGTTTCAGCGGATTTGTATTTGCGGTCCCACCTTCCTATCTCCCTCTCGCATTTTGTTTGCGCATGAGTTCGTCCAAAAACCGCTGCGTAGTTTTTGGGATCATGCTTTCACCAAGGAGGGAGGACCATCCACATGATCGACGCCCGCAAGCTTCTGGACCAATTCCTCGGATCGCAAGTTCCGGGAATGCAGGGAAGCGTGAGAGACAAGGCGAGCGAGGCCATCAATCTCGCCAGGGACAATCCGTTGGCGACCAGCGCCATTGCCGGCGTTCTGCTGGGCACGAAGACAGGCCGCGAGATTACCGGCAATGTCCTGACGCTCGGTGGTCTCGCCGCCATCGCCGGGCTCGGCTATCAGGCCTACAAGAACTATCAGGCTGGCAATGCACCGCAGCCGGCGCAGCAACCCGCTCAGCAGGCGGAGCCGCAATTTCTGCCGCCGCCTTCCAATTCCGGCTTCAGCACGGCACCGGCGATTACCAGCAATGATTTTGCACTTTCGCTCGTGCGCGCCATGATCGCCGCGGCCCGCGCCGATGGGCATATCGATGATGCGGAGCGGCAGCATATTCTCGGCAAGGTGCAGGAAGCGGGTGTCGGCGCGGAAGCGGAAAGCTTTTTCGAGCGCGAGCTTGCCAATCCCGTCGATCTCGACGCCATCGTCGCATCGGCGAAAACGGAAGAACAACGCGTGCAGGTCTACACCGCCTCGCGCCTGGCGATCGAACCGGACTCACGCGCAGAACGCGGCTATCTCGATCTTCTTGCCGGCCGGCTCGGTCTCGCCGATGCGCTGGTCGACCACATCGAGGCAACGGTCGCGAGCGCCAAGGTCTGATCATCGTCGAGGAAAGGGCCGGTTGCCTTTCGCGGGCGGCTGGCCTAAGCCTTCGCCGGACAAAGAGTAGCGGTGCGCGAAGGATTGGCAATTTTGACGGATAAAAACAGCGAAACCCGCTCCTCGGCGATCGCCGCCGCCATCATCCTGCTGGCCGCCATGGTGCTATTGTACTTGATGCCTGATGTGATCGTCCGGCTCGGCGATGTTTCGCCGTGGCTCGGCACCGGCTTCGGCGTGCTCGTGATCCTGGCCTTTTTCCTGGTCTTCTGGCTGAGAGCCCGCTACCAGAGGCGCAAGAGCCGATAATCCACCGGTCAGGTCTGCAGCGACGCGCCGAGCAGCACGATGCCAGTGCAGATGACCAACAGCGCGCCCAGAATTTCTATGCCATTGCCGACCCACATCGAGAGCCGCGATCCGCGGCCGGTGAAATGCACGGCGGTGCCCTTGGCGAAAACGGCGATGATGGCGAGCAGCGACACGGTCAGCGCCGTCCCGACCGACATGGCGATGACGGACAATAAGCCGCCGAGATAGAGCCCGTTCAGCATCGAGAACGTCATGACCAGCAGTGCGCCGGAGCAGGGGCGCAGGCCGACGGTAATGATCGCCGACCAGGCTTCGCGGACGCTGAACTTCTCGTTCGACAGCATTTTGGGGTCGGGCAGGTGGGAATGGCCGCAGGTCTCGCAGACCATGCCATTGGCCGCATCATGGGTCGGATCGTCGCAATTATATCGGTTGCCCGCCTGCGGCGTGGCGCGAAAGTGCGAGAGTCTTTGTGCGGGAGCCGTGCCGTTCGAGGCGTCTTCGAGCAGCGACATGCTGATCGGACCGGCCGATGTCGCGAGCTGCACTTCCTGGCGTTGTGGCCGGCTCTGGATCATCGAGCGCAATTTTCGAAACAGTAGCCAGCTTCCGAAGATGATCACCATGACGAAGCTGGTGATCTCCATCGCGTTGGTGGCCATCGTCATGGTGATGCCCGAGCCGCGCAGGACGAAATAAGCGGCACCGACGACGAGGACGGCAACGAGGCCCTGGATGAAGGCCGAGATGAACGAAATCACAATGCCGCGCTTCAGCTCAATCTCGTTGGCCACCATGTAGGACGAGATGACGGCCTTGCCGTGGCCCGGGCCGGCGGCATGGAAGATGCCGTAAGCGAAGGAGAGGCCGATCAGCGTCCAGAGCTGCCAGGGGTCCTGGCGCATGGCCTCGATCGATTTGGTAAGCGCCCGATAGAAGGCCTGCTGTTCGTAATTCACATAGAGGAAGATCGGCGCCAGAGGCCCGCCCGTGGGCTGGAAGCTCGGTTCCGCAGTGCCGATGCCGAGGGGCGATCCGGTGGCGTGTGCAAGGCTTGCCACTGCCAGAAAGGCGAGAGCCACTGTTGGAAGCAGCTGCGCTATCCGGCGCGTCAGCATTGGACGTCCATCCGCGTTGCGAAGAGCTTCGACATCGTCGTTCCCGTTAGATCGTTGAAGAAGGCATCCGTCAATGTTGACTTGTTTTCGGCGATGACCTCGTCAGGATTGGGGCGCACGACCTTCTGCGTGCAGCTTTTGAAGGCATCGCCTTCCGTCACCAGCTCATTGTCGCTGGGGAAATCGATCGAGGTGTAAAGTGTTGGATCGTAGATGCCGAAGCTGAGCTTGTTGCCCTTCAGCGGCATCGGCTCGGACGGCTTGACGGCGAAGAACATCAGGAGCTGGCCGTCCTTGTAGTCGACATTGATGACGTCGGGCTTGTTCACCTTGATGGCTTTGCCGTTGAACGTCAGATTTGTGTAGTAGTCGTAGTCGGCCAGCGAATCGCGCACTGTTTTGCCGACTTCCTTGAGCTCGTCCGGATCGAGCTTCAGATTGGTGTTCTTGTCGAAATCCATCAGCACCGAGGAAGAGAAGACCTCGTCGAAGCGCCAGACATTGCGCAGCTCCTGCACGGCCCCATCGGAGCCGGCAAGCACCTCCAGGCGTGCTTCGACGAAGATGTGCGGATGCGCCGATGCTGCGACCGGCAAAAGCAGCAGGCCGCCGGTCAGGGCAAGAGCATAGGCGGTCGTGGATTTTCTCATGCGTCCGATATGTTTCGTGAGCACTGATTCACTTCGTTTACTGGTCAGGAAATGAGACGGAATTGGGACCGGTCGGCCAGGCTGAGGCGCTTCAGCCGTGCTTGCGGAACCAGTTATGCAGATAGTCGACAAAGATGCGCACCTTGGCCGGCAGGTAGCGGCGGTGCGGATAGACAGCGTAGATGCCGCGGTCGGTCGGAAGATAATCGTTGAACAGCGTCAGCAGTTGCCCGCTTTCGATCGCCTTGCGGCCGATGAAATCCGGAACGACGGCGATGCCGAGGCCGGCAAGCGCTGCTCGCAGCGTCGCATGCGGGCTATTAACTTCGAGCGTGCCGTTGATGGCGACGTTGAAGGCGGTGCTGTCGGCATCGACGAAACGAATATTGCCTTGCGAGCGAGTATTGGTGTCGATGATGAAAGGCACGCGGCTGAGATCGGCTGGACGTTCCAAGGCGGGGTGGCGGTCGAGGAAATCCTGCGTTGCGCAAAGATGGACGCGGAAGTCCGAGATCTTGCGGGCGATCATGCCGGAATCTTCGAGCTTGGTGATGCGCACGGCAACGTCAAAGCCTTCCTCGATCAGGTCGACGAAACGATCGTCGGCGGCGATTTCCAGCGCGAGCTCGGGGTTTTCCTTGGCGAAGTCGATTAGCGATTGTCCGACATCTGCATCGACGAAGGTGCGCGGCACGGAGACTCGCAGGCGGCCTTTGAGCTGCTGATTGCTCTCCCGCACGAGATCGGCGAGATTGTCAATCTCCTTAAGGATGTCGGAAGCGGTGCGATAATAGGTATGGCCGGCTTCCGTCATGGAGAATTGGCGCGTCGTGCGATTAAGCAGGAGAGCGCCAAGCTCGTCCTCGAGCTCTCGGACATATTTGGAAAGCAGTGCCTTGGAGCGTCCGGTTTTCCTGGCGGCCGCGGAAAAACCTTCGGCTTCGACCACGTCGATGAAGGCGCGAATCCGGGTCAAAGTGTCCATGGCGAAGCCCTCGTTAACTGTCGCAAGTTATTGAACAAAATGCGCCGATTTGTTCAATTATTTTTTTCGGGCATAGGCGAAAAAAATTCTTGATTATGTCGGCGAATATTCCTATTTCGGTTTCAGCCCAAAGTCGCACGTGCCCGTGGGTGTCCGCCGATCCTCGATGTGGTGAGAAAATCGGTAAGGTACCTGGAATTAACCCCTCCAGTCGCTATTCCGGCCAACCGGAAAATGCGAGGACATCTGAAGCAACGACGGTGCGGGCCTTTTTGTTCTCTCCCGGCTTTCCATCAGCCGGGGTTACTGAAGAGGCACACCTTCATTGCCGGAAGTGCGGTTGGGATTATCCCTCCAATCCATGGCAGACAAAGCGAATTAGCGCCGCTTGCGGCACTGGTTCATTATCCGCGCTTCGCGCATTTGCATGGTTCCGGGGTCTCCACCGGCTGGTACCTGAGCGAATGAGCGTCGCCCTTTGTCCTCTGGGTCTTTCTCCCGGAGCTTTTGGAATTGAAAGGGATTTGACATGACCACGCAACGTATTCGCGACTTTCTCGCTACCCGACGTCCGGACGGTCCCTGCCTAATCGTCGATCTCGATGTCGTTCGCGACAATTTTCACGCTTTCCGTCATGCCATGCCCGACAGCGCCATCTACTATGCTGTCAAGGCCAACCCGGCTCCGGAAGTGCTGCGCCTGCTCGCAAGCCTTGGCTCCAACTTCGATTGCGCGTCCGTCGCTGAAATCGAAATGGCGCTCGACGCTGGTGCGACGGCTGCCCGCATCTCCTTCGGCAACACGATCAAGAAGGAGCGCGATATCGCCCGTGCGCATGCACTCGGTATCAACCTCTTCGCCGTCGACAGCCATGAGGAAGTCGAGAAGATTTCCCGTGCCGCTCCCGGCGCCCGTGTGTTCTGCCGCGTCCTGACCGACGGTGAAGGCGCCGAATGGCCGCTTTCCCGCAAGTTCGGCTGCGTCCCGCAGATGGCTGTCGACGTTCTCGTCTACGCCCATCAGCTCGGTCTGCAATCCTACGGCGTGTCGTTCCATGTCGGCTCGCAGATGACCAAGGTCGATGCCTGGGATGCGGCTCTTGCCGATGCCAAGCGCGTCTTCGTCTCGCTCGCCAAGCAGGGTATCCACCTGCAGATGGTCAACATGGGCGGCGGTTTCCCGACCAAGTATCTGCGCGACGTTCCGTCGGCTGAAGCCTATGGCAAGGCGATCTTTGCTTCTCTGCGCGCTCATTTCGGCAACCAGATCCCGCACACGATCATCGAGCCGGGCCGCGGCATGATCGGCAATGCCGGCGTGATCAAGGCTGAAGTCGTCCTGATTTCGAAGAAGTCGGACAACGATGCCGCTCGCTGGGTCTTTCTCGACATCGGCAAGTTCGGCGGCCTCGCCGAAACCATGGACGAGGCGATCCGCTACCCGATCCGCACGGAGCGCGACGCCGACGAAATGGAAGCCTGCGTCATTGCCGGCCCGACCTGTGATTCGGCCGACGTGCTCTATGAAAAGAACCTCTATCCGCTGCCGGTGACGCTCACCATTGGCGACGAGGTCCTGATCGAAGGCACCGGTGCCTACACCACGACCTACTCGGCTGTGGCGTTCAACGGCTTCGATCCGCTGAAGGCCTATATCATCTAAGGCATGCATCCCGAAAAGTGCGAAGCGGTTTTCGGATAAGATCATGCCAAAGAGAAACCTCAGCTTAGCTGAGGTCTGATATCGCCGGCCCCGTAATCAGCCGGGGCGGCAAACTCACAATTCCCTTTAGCACCGCTGATAACGGTATTGGGCACGGGAGGCCGAGATGGCCGCTGTTCTTGATTCTGTACGCGCATTCTTTGCGCCTTCCACTTTCACCCTCGACCTGGAAAACGCAGGCGATGTCGTTGCGCGCGAAAATCTGCTGGATCGCGCCATGGGCGCGGAGCGCCGCAAGAAGTCGTCCGAAAAGTTGCGCCAGGGCCGCGTTCCGGCCGAAGGCCTGGCACTGGTCGCCCGCGATCGCGCCGGTCATGTCGTCGGCACGGTTCGCCTGTGGAACGTCGAGGCCGGTGTCGATCGCGAGACCCGTCCGGTCGATGCGCTGCTGCTCGGGCCGCTAGCGGTCGATCCCGCCTATGAAGGCAAGGGTATGGGTTCGGCGCTGATGCGCGCAGCCATCCTGGAAGCCAAGAAGCGCGGCCATGGTGCGATCCTGCTCGTCGGCGATGCGCCCTACTATGAGCGCTTCGGCTTCTTTGCCGCAAAGACCCGCCATCTTATCATGCCCGGCCCGTTCCAGCGCGAGCGTTTCCTTGCTCTTGAGCTCAAGGAAGGCTGGCTCGACAGCGCTGCCGGCATAATCGTCGCCAGCGGCCGCAAGCTTGCTCAGCCGCCGATCGCCAAGGCTGCGTAAGACAAACAAATAAAGCGGTTTGGCGATCCCGTGAGACGCTGAACTGCTCAAAAATCTCGATTCGCCTTCGCCCATCCTGAGCGGAGGCGTTTTTATTTGGCCGCCTTCACGCCGTCCTTCGCCGGATCGTAGCCGTCCGTCAGCGTTTTCAGAAATGCGACGACATCGGCGATTTCCGTATCGTTCAGAGCCGGGGCATTGCCGAGTTTGCGGTTCATGGGCGCGTCGATGACGTCGATATTGGCCTGATATTGTGCCGGCAGGTCGTTGTATTGCAGGATCTTGCCACTCGCATCCTTTGGATAGATCTCGGCCGGATTGGTATCGCGCTTGACGTAGAAGCGGGTGACATCCTCCAACGAGTGGTAGACGCCATTGTGGAAGAAGACGTGGCGGGCGGCGACATTGCGCAGCGTCGGGGTCTTGAAGAGCCCGCAATTCTGCGGCTGGGCCGAGTAGGTGTCGTTGCGCAGCGGGCCGCAGATGCCGGTATCGTAATAATGCGCGTCGGCATTGGCCGGAATGTCTGGATTGCGCGGTGTGCCAAGCGCCTCGAATTCGAAATCGGTGAAGTTCGGCATCTGGCCGTCGCCCGTCATCTTGTCGAGATGGCAGGAGGCGCAATTGCCCTTCTTGGGATCGTCGAACAGCTTCAGTCCGCGCATTTCAGCGTCCGAGAGCACCGCCTTGCCGCGCAGATAATAGTCGTATTTGCTCGAAAACGGATGGAAGGAGGGCTCTTCGATCTGATAGCGCGCCAGCGCAAAACCGACTTCGGCGATCGTCATATCCTGGTCGTTGAGGATATTGTTGCCGAAGAGGGCGCCAATGTCCTTGCCGTAGCTCTGTTTCAGCTTGGCATAGACGGTGGCAGCATCGGCATTGGCCATCTCGAAGGGCGAGATCATCGGCTGCAGCGCTTGTTCTTGCAGCGAATCGACCCGGCCGTCCCAGAACATGCCGCCCTGCGGCACCATATCCGGCGCATTCGAATCGGCCTTGACGACGGCCTGCGCAGTCAGCGGCCCCGCGACGGTGGCGGGGGTATTGGCGAGCGCCACGCCGGAGGCCTCAGTCATTGGTGCTGCTTCGGCTGCTTCGTCGGCAGCACTTTCCGCGCCGACGGAGAAGGAAGGCGTCAACATTTTGTAGGCGAGGCTCGGTACGGTGCGGATGCCCGGCTGGTCGAGATGCGGGCCGCCGAGCTGCACGGCGTGGTCATTAGCCGGCGCATAGTGGTTGTTGGGATCGTGGCAGGTCGCGCACGACATCTGGCCGCTCCTCGAGAGCGATGGATCGAAGAACAGCTTCTTGCCGAGCTGAGCAACGGCGCTCAGCGAAGCCGGATCGTCATAGGTATTTGCGGCGACGGCATTGGCGGCGGGTTCGCTCGCCAAGCCGATGGTCGCCCCCGCGAGCGAGACGCTCGCGAGTGCGATCAGGGGAAGGAAATGGTGCTTCTTCAAGGACATCGTCCATCCCCTCGTTCTTGGCTTAGGAAGCGCTGTTGCCGGTCTTCGTGTCGAGGATCAACTTCTGCGCATCGCCCTTCGACCAATCGAACATGTTGTTCAGCGAGCCGGAAATCGCATCGAACGAGCCGCCACCGAGGCGTTCGCCGGCCATCCAGTTGTCTTCAATGAAGCGCATGACGGAGGTCTGGTCGGTCAAGGTGTGGTCGACGAAGTTGACCTTGGAGTAGGGCGAGATCACCAGCAGCGGCTGGCGCGTGCCGTAGCCGCAGCGGCCCTGGGCCGGCTGTCCGTTGACGCCCGGCAGCGGCGTACCGGTGGAGCAACCGTCGCCGTTCAGCACGTCATAACCCTTGACGCCAATCTTCGACGGATTGACGACAGCGTGGGCGTGGTCATACCAGCCGTCGGAATCGTCGTAGAGCACGATGATGGCAGTGTCCTTCCAATCCGGCGAATTCTGAACGGTATTGACCACCTGGGTCACGAATTCCTGCTCGTCGAGCGGATCGGAATAGCCGGCATGACCGTCCTGATAGGCAGGTGCCTTCAGGAAGCTGACGGTCGGCATGTTGCCGTTCTTCAGCGCCGCATAGAAGTCCGTCATGTCGTACTGGTGGTTGGCCGCATCAGTGCTGCCGATCGCAGCAACCGAGGACGGACGCGCATGCGTCGGGTTTGCGGTCGAGGCGTAGTACTGGAACGGCTGGTGATGCGGGATATAGTCAACGCTGTTGACCTGGGTGACTGTCGAGGTCGTTGCGCGTTTGCAGCCCGTCGTGCCGTCGGCATTGGTCACCGTCAGATCGAAGCCGCCTTCGAAGAAGCCCCAGGTGATGTTGTGTTCGTTCAGCATGTCGCCGATGTTCTTGCCGTACATCAGCCCCGTCTGGCCGACCGAGCAGACGTCGCCAGTCGGATCGAAGTCGCTGATGACAGTCCAGCCGCCATTGCCGTCAGGCACGATACGGCCCTTGGAATAGGTGCCGTCCTTCTCCAGCGTATAGCCGGGCGGCAGGATGGCGCCGTTGGTCTGGCCGGAGATGAGGTTCAGCGCGCCGGGGGTCGACGGGCCGAAATTGGTGGAGAAGGAATTGTCGTTCAGGGCATAGTGCTGAGCGTAGTTCCAGAGCGCCGTGACGGTGTTGCCGTCATAATAGCCCATGACCTGGCCCTTGGTGCCGAAAGCGCCGGCAGCACCCTTGGTGCCCCTGCCGGTATTGGCCGGGAACAGGTCCATCGCGAAGTTGTTGTAAGCGGCTTGCTCGGCGGTATAGCCGTGGTTCTGCGACTGGGTTGCTGCCTGCGTGCGATCGAGGCGGAAAGGAGCGGCAGCATCGGCGCCGTTCGCCGCATTCGTCTTGTTTGGATTGTTGTCGAGAAGACCGGCATTGGCGAGCGTGTTGATATCGGTCGGCGTGTTATCCGCGGCCTTGAATGCCGGCTCACCATCGACGTTTGCGGCCTTGGGGTAGGTCGCGAAATAATGGTCGAAGGAAACGTTTTCCTGGAAGACGACGACCAGATGCTTGATCGGCATCGCGGTATTGGTTGGCGGGGCCTTATCGGCAGCGCCGGCGGTGGAACAGAGCGAAATCAGGGTAAGCGCGCTGCCGGCGGCAAGGGCGGCGCGACGCGAAAGACGGATCATTGTCATATCCTCTCGAGTGGGGGTCCGTGCCTCGACGCTTAAAATGCGCCGCGCCGAGGCGGAAAGAACCATTTCGAGCTATCAACGGAGCATGACAGTTCCATGAAGGATAGGGCGAGGGGATTCCGCTTTTGTCGAACATGGCGGCGGGCGACAAAAGGCTGATTCTGCAGCGAGGGCCAATGACCAACGGAGAGCGCCCGTCGGGAAACGCGGCGATGCTACCTTATGTCACGGGCTAAAGGTGAGCTCCTTCATCCGCCCTCGTGGTTCGAGACGGCCCTATGGGCCTCCTCACCATGAGGGCTCCTCCTCCCGCTCCGCCGCTCAAGCAGCTCAGTGCTTGAGACAGAGAAAGCCATTTGATTTTCAAATACTGGCGCTCATTCCGTCCTCATGGTGAGGTGCACTGACGCCGGAGCGTAGCGATGGCGGCAGGGCCTCGAACCACGAGGGTCGGCCACGAGGCCGCGGCGCGTTCAACTAGATGTTCTGATCCATCGTCTCGGCCGGAATTTCGTCGGCGCGGTGGATGCGGACGACCGTGGCTGGTACGCCGGCGACGGTGCAATGGGCCGGAACCGGCTTCACCACGACGCTACCAGCCGCAACCTTGCTGAAGGCGCCGACTTCAATGTTGCCGAGGATTTTTGCGCCGGCGCCGATCATGACGCCGTGGCGGATCTTCGGATGCCGGTCGCCGGTTTCCTTGCCGGTGCCTCCGAGCGTGACATTCTGCAGAATGGAGACTTCATCTTCGATGACGGCAGTCTCGCCGATGACGATGCCGGAACCGTGATCGAGCATGATGGACGAGCCGATCCTTGCCGCCGGATGAATATCCGGGCCGAAGACCAGCGAGGCCAGGTTGGAAAGCCAACTGGCGATTTCCGGCCGGCCTTCCGTCCAGAGCGCATGGGCGATGCGATGGGTCTGCAGGGCGTGGAACCCCTTGAGGTTCAACAGCGCATGCAAATAGGTCGTGCAGGCGGGATCGCGGGTACGGACGGCGACGAGGTCGGCCTCCGTTGCCTGCAGGATCGCGATATGCCGCGTCAGCACCTCATGAAACAAGGCGAAGAGATCGTCGGTTTCGATCTTGGCGACGGAAAGCCGGGCGACCAACACATTGGCGAGGCTTTCGGCATCCGACTGCGTTGCGATGATCTGCGCCGCGAGCAGCGGGCGCAGGGTCGGTTCGCGGCCGGCGAGATCGGCGGCCTCGTGGCGGATCACGTCCCATACGCTGCCGGCTAGGGCAGCGGGATGTTCGGCGATTGCCGTTCCTGTCTGGGACATGGCCATGTCTTTCTCGTCAAGCGGAAACGTCAACCACGCCGCAATCGCCGGCCTCGGAGGCAAAGGCGAGCAGCTTGCCGGATTTGCTCCAGCTCATGGAGGTGATCGCACCTTTGCCTGGGCGGCGCAAGAGCGCTTCCTTGGAGTCGCCGATGCGCACCGCAAGGATCATGCCGTCAATGAAGCCGATCGCCAGGATGTCTTCCACCGGATGAAACTTGACCGACGTCGCCATGATGTTGCCACGGGTGCCGAGTTCCAGCGGTGCCTTGCCCATCGGGCCATCTTTGCCCTGAAACGGCCAGACGATTGCCGCCGGTGCGCCGGAGGAGGCGAGCCACTTGCCCTTGTTGGACCAGGAGAGCGATTTCACCTTGGCGGGATAGCCGGTCATGCGCATGTGCCGGGCTTCGGCGCCGGGCTTCGCGTCCATCTTCCAGCCGTGAAGGGCGTTTTCCTGCATGCTGGTGACGACGAATTGACCGTCGGGAGAGAAGGTGACGCCGGTATGGGCGCCCTTCCACTCCAGATTGACCGGCTGCGCGGCCATGCCGACCCAATGCAGCGACACGCCGTTATAGCGCGCGACAGCGATACGCAGGCCCTTCGGCGCGAAGGCGATGCCTTCGACGGTGCGCTCCTCGGTAAATTCCTTGATGGAGCCATCTGCCAGCCGCACGAAGCTGCTTTTCCCGTAGGCGTAGGCAACAGCGCCCTGCGGACCGGCGGCGACCTGGGTGATCCATTTGCGCGGAGCTTCGGCAAGCACGGTAACGCCACCATCCGCGGCAATCCGGAGAACCTTGCCGTCCTCACCGCCGGAAATCAGGCTGTCGCTGTGGGGATCGCGAATGCAGGTGAGCATGCCCTGATGGGCTTCGGTCACCTTCTCGCCGCCTTCCAGGCGATGAATCGCGCCGGCGGCGCTGGCGAAGAAGGGGGTATCACCTAAAAATTCGACGGCCAGAACGTGGCCGTCGATATCAAGCGGAGCAACAGTCGGCATCAGGCGGCCGCCTCGCAGGCCTTGAAGCTGTTTTCCAGCTTTTCCCGGTCGAGTTCGCGGCCGATGAAGACCAGGCGGCTCTCATGCTTTTCGCCATCCTTCCAAGGGCGCTGGTGATCACCTTCGATGATCATGTGCACGCCCTGGACAACATAGCGCTCCGCATCTCCCTTGAAGGCGATAATGCCCTTGAGGCGCAGAATGTTCGGGCCGTCCGTTTGCGTGACCTTCTGGATCCAGGGGAAGAAGCGCTCCGGGTTCATCTCACCGCCGCGCAACGAGACCGACTGTACGGTCACGTCGTGTATTGGCGACGGGGCGTGGTGATGGTGGTCGTGATCATGATCATGGTGGTGATGATCGTGATCGTGATCGTGGTCATGATGATGGTGATCATGGTCGTGATGATCGCAATCCGGGCCGCAGACATGATCGTCATGGCCGTGCTCGAGGAAATGTGGATCGTTTTCCAGTGCGCGCTCGAGGTTGAAGGCGCCCTGGTTCAGAACGCGGGCGAGATCGACGCCGGAGCGAGTGGTCTTGTAGACGCGGGCGGCCGGGTTGATGGCGCGGACGATGTCTTCGATCTGAGCCAGCTCTTCCGCAGAGACGAGATCGGACTTGTTGATGACGACCACATCGGCAAAGGCGATCTGGTCTTCCGCCTCGCGGCTGTCCTTCAGGCGCAACGGCAGATGCTTGGCATCGACAAGGGCAACGACGGCATCGAGTTCGGTCTTGGCGCGCACATCGTCATCCATGAAGAAGGTCTGAGCGACGGGAACCGGATCAGCAAGGCCGGTGGTTTCAACGATGATGCCGTCGAAACGGCCGGGACGGCGCATCAAGCCCTCAACGACGCGGATCAGGTCTCCACGCACCGTGCAACAGACGCAGCCATTGTTCATCTCGTAGATTTCTTCGTCGGATTCCACGATCAGATCATTGTCGATGCCGATCTCGCCGAACTCATTGACGATGACGGCATATTTCTTGCCGTGGTTTTCGGAGAGGATACGGTTCAGCAGCGTCGTCTTGCCGGCGCCGAGATAGCCGGTCAGGACGGTGACAGGAATGGGCTTCTGCGTGGCTGTTTCGGTCATGGGAGCCTCGAAATACGGGAATTTGCCCCGGAGAGCGGAAAGTGATCGGGTTCCATATAAGGAGTTGGCGGCGCCAGTTCAAAGGCTTTTGTATGTTATAAGATCACATTAGGTTTGGGGCGGCTGGTTCGATGTCGGTCTGAGAGAAATCATTTCCGACGAAGAGAAGAGGGCAGTCATATTCCTTGGCGGTGGCGTAGGCGAAGCAATCGCCGTAGTTAAGGCCAGCGGGATGGATGCCTTTGCCCCAACGTGAATATGCATCTGCGGCCCGCTCCGCACGTTCCGACGTAACCTCGATGATCTCTAAGGCGGGAGATGTCAAAAGCTCCCGCATTTGCTTCTCGAAGCCGCGCCGCGTCGCTACAATGAGCGCTTCGAGCATTGTTCCAGCGGAGATGAGAATACGATTCTCATTTTGAAATACCACCTCGCAAGCGGCGGCATGCAATTCATTTGCAAGCATTGCGACAAGGGCTGACGTGTCAACAACGATCACTTGGGCAAGCCGTATTCATCGTAGAGGAAATCTTGGCTTCTGGCGGCATCGGGGCCTGGAGGGAGGTCTTTTTTCCTGACTTCCTCTTGTAATCTCTTGATAAGATTTTCTTTTTCTTCAGAAGTCATGGGCTTTTTCATCGGCTGTATGCGCGCAGCCGGCAGGCCGTCCTGCGTCAGCACGATTTCTTCGCCTTGCTTGGCAAGGCGGACCAATTCTTTGAGTTGGCCCTCAGCATCATCGAGGGAAATACGCATGTCCGCCTCCCGGTGGAGAAAGGGAATTCATCAATAAGATGATGGATTGTACCACTTGATACAAGTGATCGGCTATCTCCACGGCTCCACATCGAACCGATCGACATCCCTCAACAACTCCACTAGGCCCTTCACGGCATGGGCGATCAGCCGTTCGCCTTTCTCGGCCGTCGCAACACTCGCATTGCCGGCCACGCCTTGCACATTCAGATCCGACATCCTCCAGCCGAAGGCATGGGGGCCATAGGCGCGCAGATGTTTGAAGCGCTTGATGAAATCGGATTGCCGGGAAGGAAAATCCGCAGCTTTGGTCACGTCGACTTTCTCCGGGTGGAGCGCGAGCATGACCGAGGTCTCGATATCGCCGCCGTGGATATCGATGGCCTTGTCCTCTGGCGCAATCAACCCTTCCGGCACGCCGAAGCGCGTCCAACTGGTCGCGACGGCCAGCATTCCGAAGCGCAGGCGCGCTTCCGTCGCCACGATGGTCATCAGGGGTGAGTTGCCGCCATGGGCGTTCAACATGACGAATTTGCGGATGCCGAGGTGGTGCATGTTTTCGGCAATACCAAGCCATCGGTTGACAGCTTCGTCGAAGGCGAGTGTCTTGGTGCCGGTAATATCCATGTGCTCGATGGAGTAACCGATTGGCTCCACGGGCAAAAAAGTGACGGGCAAATCGGCTGGCAGCGCCGTCTTCAGGCGGGCGACGATGCCTGCCGCAATCAAGGTGTCGGTCTCGAAAGGCAGGTGGGGGCCGTGTTGTTCATGGGCGCCAAGCGGCAGGACGGCGATCCAGTTTGCCCGGTCCACTGGCGTCAGCGTCCTATCATTGTCATCGAAACGCGCCATAGGCTGTGCCATCTGCAGATGTGCCTCTTGTTTATGTCAATAAGCTGCGCAATGTCATATCGTGATGCTGCAGCGGCGGAAAGATCAACGGAATCACGATGGGTAAGAAGAACAAAGACGGGAAAAAAAGTAAGTCGGGTAAGAAGAAGGACCACGGCGACTACACGCTTGCCGATTTGTCGCCCGCGTTGACGCAGGCGGCACGGTCCATGCGCACGGTTCTGACGCGCAACCTGACGGCAAGCGGCCTTTACGCGGGCCAGGATGGCGTCATCCTCGCGCTGGCGGAGAGCGATGGCCTGCCGGCAGGGACGCTCGCGCAGAAGCTCGGCGTCAAGGCGCCGACCATGACCCGCACGATCGGGCGCATGGAAGCGCAGGGCTTCGTCGAGCGGCGGCCCGATGCCGCGGACGCCCGGTTGACAAAGGTCTATCTCACAGAGGCCGGGCGCAACAGCGTGACAGAGATCACCAGTTCGGCGGCGGTTTGCGATGAACTCGCCACACGCGGTTTTTCGGAGAAGGATGTCCGTTCGCTCGTGCGCCTGTTGAAGGCGATCGATGGCAATCTTCAGGCCGGCGACCATGAGGAAGATGATGGGGAATTCTAAGAATCCTAAAGGATTCGAGTTGCGCGGCGCGATTTAAGCTTTTAATTAAAGTTTTTAAATTCCGGAATCGTGAGACGCCGGGATCATATATTTGGCTGCGTTTCACGGGGAGGGGAGCGCATGGCGCAAAAGATAAAGCTTTCGACCATTGCAGAAACGCTGGGTATTTCAACGGCGACGGTATCTCTTGCCTTACGCGACAGCCCGCTGGTGGCGGTGAATACGCGTGAGAAGATCAAGGATCAGGCGCGCACGCTCGGCTATATCTATAACCGCCGCGCGGCGAGCCTCAGGACATCGCGATCCGGGATCATCGGCGTCGTCGTCCACGACATCATGAACCCGTTCTACGGGGAGATTCTGAAGGCGATCGAGAGCGAACTCGACCGCAGCCGCCATACGTTCATTCTCTCCAATCACTATGATTCGGTCGAGAAGCAGCGGACCTTCGTCGAAACCCTGCTGCAGCTCGGAGGCGATGGCATCATCATGTCGCCGGCAATCGGCACGCCGCCGGAAGATTTCGATCTGGCGGAGGAAAACGGCATGCCGGCCATCCTTGTCGCCCGTTCGATGGAGGGGCTGGATCTGCCGACCTTTCGCGGGGACGACAGCTACGGCATTTCGCTCGCAACGAATCACCTGATCAGCCTCGGTCACCGCACCATCGCGATGATCGGCGGCACGGACCAGACCTCCACCGGCCGTGATCGCTATCAGGGCTATGTGAACGCTCTGCGCAAGGCAGGCATCGAGGTCGATCCCAATCTGCGTATTCCCGGCGCTCGCTCCAAGCAGGGCGGTTTCGAGGCGGCGGTCCATCTCCTGTCATTGCCGCAGAAGCCGACGGCAGCCGTCTGCTGGAACGATCTCGTGGCCATTGGTTTGATGAACGGCATCTCCCGCGCTGGCCTCGTGCCGGGCAAGGATATTTCGGTTACCGGCTATGACGATCTGGAAGAGGCGGCGATCGCGACGCCGGCGCTGACGACGGTGTGGAACGGCCAGGCGGAGGTCGGAAGGCTTGCGGCGCGCGCGCTTTTGGATAGGTTGGCGGGCAGCCATGAGCCGGATGGTATTCATCTCATCAAGCCCGAAATGCGCATCCGTCAATCGACATCTCCCTACCAGGCGCGCCAATAGCGCCGAACCGCATCTTCAAGAGGAAAGATCATGTCCGATAATCGCGTCGCCGTCCTCGTTCCGGGGAAGATACACCCGCGTGTTCTCGAAACGCTCAACGGCCGCTTCGATATCGTCGCGCTCGATCGCAGCGAGAGCCCGAGGGTCGATGCGGAAACGGCGGCGCGTGTGCGTGGCGTAGCGGTGTCGGGTGGCTTCGATGCCGTCTGGATGGATGCCTTCCCCAATATCGAAGTCATCGCCAATTTCGGCGTCGGCTATGACGGCATCGATGTCCGCCATGCGGCTTCGAAGGGCATCGTGGTTACCAACACGCCCGATGTGCTCAACGATGAGGTGGCCGATACGGCGATTGCCTTGCTGCTGAACACGCTGCGGCAGTTTCCGCAAGCGGAAACCTGGCTGCGTGAGGGTCGCTGGGTGAAGGAAGGGCCTTTTCCGCTCTCGCCTTTCTCCCTGAAGGGGCGTCGCGTCGGCATCTACGGTCTCGGCCGGATCGGCCTGGAGATCGCCAGACGGCTGGAGCCGTTCAAGGTGAAGATCGGCTATCACACGCGCTCGCCGCGCGACTCCTTGCCTTACGACTACTATCCGACCCTGAAGGAGATGGCACAATCGGTGGATACGCTGATCTCCATCGTGCCGAAGACGCCGGAAACGCACAAGGTCATCAATGCCGAGATCCTGTCGGCGCTCGGACCGCAGGGCGTGTTCATCAATGTCGGGCGCGGCTGGTCGGTGGATGACGATGCGCTGATCGCAGCCCTGCGGAACGGCACGCTTGGCGCTGCCGGCCTTGATGTTTTCTACGATGAGCCATACGTCCCTGCTGCCTATCTCTCGCTGCCGAATATCTCGCTGCTACCGCATGTGGCATCCGCCTCGGTGCCGACGCGCAACGCGATGGCAGATCTCGTGGCGGACAATATCATCGCATGGTTCGGCAAGGGCGCCGCGCTGACCCCGGTACCGGAGACCCCGGTGAAATCGAAGGCTTGATCAAATGGCTTGCTGGTGGCGAGGGGCGGCCAAAGGCTGCTCCTTGCTCGCCGCATAATCGCGCACGGCATCGCCGAAGGCGACAAACAGCTTGCGTGAAGGCGAATCGGTTTCCGCCCAATATTCCGGATGCCACTGCACGCCGACGGCGAAGGCCTTGGCGTCGATGACCGAGACGGCTTCGATCGTGCCGTCTTCGGCGACGGCTTCCACCTGCAGCCGCGGCGCCGTTTCGGCGATCGCCTGACGGTGCAGCGAGTTTACGCGCACTTCGCCGGGGCCGACGACGCGGGCGATGCAGGAACCTTCCTTGACGAACACGCTTTGGCGGATCGAATACATCGTGTCGCGATCGACATTCGGCGGTTTGCGGTGATCCCAGATGCCCGGCTGCTCCTGGATTTCGCTGGCGAGCGTGCCGCCCAGCGCGACGTTCAGCTCCTGGATGCCGCGGCAGATGGCGAGCATCGGGATGGCACGATCGATGGCACGGCGAATGAGTGGCAGCGACGTGGCGTCGCGGGCCGGATCAAAAGGACCGTCGCTCTCGCGCGCTTCCATGCTGTAGAGCGAGGGGTGCACGTTGCTGGCGGAGCCGGAGACGAGCAGGCCGTCGACTCGGTCGAGAATGGCGTCGATATCGTTGCCGTCTTCCATCGCCGGGACGATCAGTGCCATCAGGCCCGCAGCTTTGACGGCTGCCCGGATGTATTGCTGCTGCACCGCATGCCAAGTCACGCCATCGAATTCGCGGATATCGGCAGGAATGGCGACGATCGGTCTGGGCATGCAAGGCTCCGGAGAAGTGCAAAACTATCGGGGTTAGTTGAGACCCCGGCATGAATATGGTGTCAATGCCGGGGCGGGTCAAATCTAAGCGAAGAGCGACGCTTCAGCAACGCGGACTGGTTGCGAAGAGGCTTTGTTTCCGTTCGTCATGACGATGTACAGGAATCGCCATAATGCAGTGCAAAAGCAACCTTGAAAGACAAACCACGGCGTGATTAGCTCCATCACTTGCGCCATATCGGGAGAGCATGTTTCCCGCAATGCCATCTGTACGGGAGGTTTCGATGGATCGCCGTTCGTTCATCAGGCGGGCCGGAGCGGTTGGCGCGGGCGCGGCCGCCTCGGCGCTCGCCAGTCCCGCTGTGGCTCAGGAATATCCGAAGATCACCTGGAAGATGACCTCTTCCTTTCCGAAGAGCCTGGATACGATCTATGGCGGCGCGGAGGACATCGCCACGCATGTTTCGGAAGCGACGGGCGGCAATTTCGTCATCCAGACCTATGAAGCGGGCGAGATCGTGCCCGGCGCGCAGGCGGCCGACGCGGTGAGCGCCGGGACGGTCGATGCCGCCCACACCTGTTCCTATTATTTCTGGACCAAGGACCCGACCTATGCCATCGGCACGGCTCTGCCGTTCGGCCTTAATGCCCGGCTCTCCAATGCTTGGTTCTACCAGGGCAACGGCAACAAGCTGATGAACGAGTTTTACGCCACGCAGGGCATTTTCGGCCTGCCGGCCGGCAATACCGGCGTGCAGATGGGCGGTTGGTTCCGCAAGGAAATCAATACGCTGGACGATCTCAAGGGCCAGAAGATGCGCATTGCTGGCCTGGCCGGAAAGGTCATCGAAAAGATCGGCGTCGTGCCGCAACAGGATATCCCGATCAATGACGTATTTGCCGCGCTCGACAAAGGTACGATCGATGCGGTGGAGTGGGTCGGCCCTTATGACGATCTGAAACTCGGTTTCCAGAAGATCGCCAAATATTATTACTATCCCGGATGGTGGGAAGGGGGTGCCGTCGTGCACGCCTTCTTCAATCTGGAAAAATGGAACGCGCTGCCGAAGAATTATCAGGCGATCCTCGCGGATGCTTGCTCCTTTGCCAACACCAACATGCTGGCGAAATACGATGTGAAAAATCCGCAGGCGTTGAAGGAGATCGTCAAGCAGGGCGTGACGTTGCGCCCGTTCAGCCAGGAAATTCTCGAGGCGTGTTTCCAGGCGGCTATGGGAATCTATGCTGATCTCTCGAAATCGAACAATTATTTCAAGCGGATCTATGATGATCAGGTTGCTTACAAGAAGGATGCCTATCTCTGGATGCAACTTTCCGAATACACTTTCGATACCTTCATGATGATCCAGCAGAGGGCGGGCAAACTTTGACCGGTCGCGCCCCTATTTTCAGTGATTTGTGTTTTAGCAATTGATGATTGAAGAAATATAGTCTGAGTAGAATCAGTTTTAACCGATTGCACGAATACGATGCAAAATATCACTCAAAATTAGTGTAAGTAACCGAGATGATTAGAAAATCCGTCCAGATACCCACTATTTGGGCAATCAAATTTTAAAAAGTTTCAACTAGAGTGCCTGCCGCATCAGGGGAACTCTGAATGAAGCCTCAAAGCCCGGACACGGTACCGACAGATGTTTATCTGTCGTTCGTAAGTTCGCTTTTCGGAAACCGTAAAACGTTGTTTACGGGTGTGTTCGTTCACGTCCTCACGTATGTCATCGTGTTCTTGAGCACGGATGCGAGCATCTATCTCGGTCTCTGTCTCGCCTTTATCGCCGTTTTCGCTTTCCGCATGTATTCCTTCTGGCAGTTTGACGCCGCCAATAAGCATGCCTTTTCGCGCGCCGATATCGCGCGTTGGGAAACGCGCTATGTGCTCGGCGCCGCAGGGACGGCAGGTATTCTCGGCATCGGTAGCGGCTACGCGATCCTGATCGTCCAGGATCCGTTGGCGGAGTTCATCTGTATCGCTGTGACCATGGCATCGATGGTGTCGATCGTCGGCCGCAATTATGGTTCGCAGAAGGCGATCGACCTGCAGACCATGGCCTGCTGCCTGCCGATCATCATCGCTTGCCTGATGTCGGAGCAGCTTTACAAGTCCATCGTCTCCATCATGCTCGTGCCCTTCGGGTTGACGACGCGTTCGATGGCCAATGGCGTGCGCGAATTTCTCTATAAGAATGTCATCGCTTCGCGTGAGATATCGTTGATTGCCGACCGGTTCGACACGGCGCTCAACAATATGACGCACGGCTTGTTCATGCTGGATGCCGACAATCGCATCCTGGTGGTGAACCGCAAAGCCTGCGAGCTTTTGAATCTGGCGCATCAGGAGCAGCTCCGGGACTGCGAATTCGACGTCGTGCTGCGCTATGGCGCCCGCCATGCCTTCATCGACGGCTCGCTGCCCGGCCTGATCCAGCGGCAGATGGCGCAGCTCGTCAGCGGCTCGATATCGCGCACCCTCATTCAGTTCAATGAGGATCTGTTTCTGGAGTTTTCGGCAAGCCGCCGCGCCGACGGCATTGTCATTCTGATTTTCGAGGACGTGACGCCGCGCATTCGCGCCGAGCGCAAGATCCTGCATATGGTGCGCTTCGACCCACTGACCGGCCTGCCGAACCGCGAATATTTCGTTGACCTCGTAAAGGAAAAGCTGGCCGCTCGCACCCGCGAGAGCCAGATTGGTCTTCTGGTTCTCGATGTGGACGACTTTAAGCACGTCAATGATACCAAGGGGCATTTTATCGGTGATCGGCTGCTGGTCGCCATAGCCGCGCGGCTGAAGGAAAGGGCGGGAGATATGGCGCTTTCCGCTCGCCTCGTCGGGGATCAATTTGTCTTGTTTTTCCCGAATGAGGATGGCGAGCCGGATCTGGATAGCCGCATTCGTGCGCTGCACGCCGCCATGGCCGGTCTCTACGATGTCGACCGCAATAGTTTCCGCGTTTCCTTCAGCGGTGGCTATGTGACCATGTCGAGCCGCGATTTCCGTCCGGAGGAGTGGCGGATCAAGGCCGATCTGGCGCTGTTCGAAACCAAGTCGCGAATGAAGGGTGGATGCTCTGCCTTCGAGGAGGAAATGGATGCGCGCTACGTTGAGCGGCAGAAGCTGAAAGAGGATCTGCGCGAGGCCATCGAGGGCGGCAAGCTGCATGCCGTCTATCAGCCGATGTTCGCGCCGGATGGCAGCCGCATCGATTGCTGCGAAGCTCTGTCGCGGTGGGTACATCCGGAAAAAGGCTCGATTCCACCGAACGTCTTCGTGCAGATCGCCGAGGAAATGGGCATCGTGACTGGCATCACCCGCTTCATGCTCAATCAGGCCTGCCGAGACTGCGCCACCTGGCCGGAGTCGATCTCGGTCTCGGTCAATCTCTCGGCACAGGACCTACGCAGCAACGACATCGTCACCATGGTCATGGAAGCGCTCGATGCATCGGGGCTGGACCCGTCGCGGCTGCATCTGGAAGTCACCGAAAGCTGCTTGATGGATGAAATTGCGATCGTGCGGTCCATTCTCGTCGACCTGCGTACCAGGGGCATCACCATCGCCATCGATGATTTCGGCACCGGCTTCTCCAGTCTCAGCTATCTCGATACGTTGCCGGTGGATATCGTCAAGATCGACCGCTCTTTCGTCCGCGACATCACCACGGACAGCCGCCGTTTCAAGCTCCTGTGCGGCATCGCCGATCTTTCACGGGCTCTCAGCCTGGAAATCGTTATCGAGGGCGTGGAGACGCCGGAGCAGCTATCGCTCATTGAACAGTATGATCTGGCCGACATCGTCCAGGGCTACGTGTTTTCAGTTCCTGTGCCGCGGGATAGCATCGTCGAAATGGTGGACAATATCGGCCGCCACCAGCCGGCCATCCGGCAGGATAATGTGGCTTAGGCCTCGCCAAGCCGGCCAATCGCGAACGTTCTTCGTATTTGCCGCGGCCGTCGCGCCGAACTCATTCTTTCCAGCATAACCCCACCCGCCTCAGTGGTACGCAGGCATTTCCGCGACCGATACTTCCTTGCCTACCGTAACGATAGGCTCTTCCCAGCAAAATGGGAGGAGTGGCCAGCGAATCTACAATAATTAATAAATAAGAATTTGTGAATATTCGAATCTATACCGGTATCTGTAGTCAAAAAATTAACCTTAACGAACAAATAATTAATAAAAATTGAATCTAATATTGATCAATTTTTTGATTAATACCAATAATGGTCCGTTAAAATTACGGATAGCGAACATGTCTTATATGAGTACTTTGCAAAATAGCTTCGCCGGCAAGCTAATGGAGGTGCTTGATCACGTTGAATACCGCCGGATAGAGAGCAGCGAGGACATGGAGGATGTCGCCCGCCTGCGTTACAAGGCCTACAAAGCGCGTGAGGTTTTGCCGGTTGCGGCCAAGACCATGATCGACGAGATCGATTTCGACGAGCAGGCCTACGTTTTCGGCGTTTACTACTACGAAGAGCTGGTGAGCACGGTGCGAATACACCATGTCACGCCGGATCATCGCGTTTGCCAGTCGACCGGCATTTTTCCCGATGAAATTCATGCCTTTCTCGATGCCGGCATGACGCTGATCGATCCGGCGCGTTTCGCCATCGATCCCGAGTTCGAGCTTGAAATGCCGGCTCTGCCTTATCTGACGCTCAGACCGGCAATCGTCGGCGCCATCTATTTTGACACCGACCGCGTCATGCAGCATATCCGCCCAGCGCATGCCGCCTTCTACAAACGTGTCTTCTATGCCGATACTATCGTGCCGCCACGCATGACGGAGACCTATGGTTTCGAACTGACGCTGCTTGCTTCGCGGTCGAAGGAGATTCGCGGCAAGTTGATGGAACGATACCCATTCTTCGATTCGGAACCTTATGAGCGGCGGATGATGTTCTCCCGCGATGCTGAAGGTGGCACGCATCCCCTCACTGTTCTGCCGACGGCGCGAATGGCTGCAGGCGGCCGTGCCGCCGCTCGGCAGCAATTCGGCTAAGCCTTCTTGAGCCTCTGCGGCGTTCTCGTGCATTGCATTTTTCGCCGCTTTGTGTAACGCCTCGATTGAGGAAATTTGGCTGCGGTGTTTCGTAGAGATTCACCGCAGCTTTCGAGGCTGAACTCCAGTCGACCGGCGATTGCAAAAGCAGGTCGGGGGAGCGGATTGAGGGGAGATTTTTGAATGGCCGAACATCATACCGGACCGGTCGAGACGGGTGCTCCGATGGATTACAGGGAGCACGACAAGACCTACCATGGGTTTCTTTTCGTCGCCAGGGTCGGATCGGCGATCATCGCCGCGCTTTTGATAGCGATGGCGGCCGGTTTCTTCGGTCATGCCGGCTTCCTCGGCGGTCTGCTTATTTTCGGCGTTCTATCATTCATTGGCTCCATACTCGTGCGCTGATATTCCAGCGCGCTGATCGATGCAGGGCCGTCCGGCCCGCGCCTTCCCCGGAATGCTAGCCTGGTTCTGCAGGCTATTGCGCTGCTGTATTCAGCGGCGCTGTCGTTTGACGCGAGGTGGTATCGTTGGGCAATCTGGTTTTTGTCGCCAAAGAGACCGTGGCGGATGAGACGCGTGTTGCCGCGTCCATCGAAACGGTGAAGAAAATGAGAGGCCTTGGCTTTGACATTGTGGTCGAAGCGGGTGCCGGCGCTTTGTCGCGCATTCCGGACGGTGAATACGAAGCCATCGGCGCGCGGATCGGCTCCGTTCACGATGCAGCCCAGGCTGATGTCATTCTCAAGGTGCGCCGGCCGACCGGCGGGGAGATTGCCGGTTACAAGAGCGGCGCGATCGTTATCGCCATCATGGATCCCTATGGCAACGAAGCGGCGCTCGCCGACATGGCGCGAGCCGGGCTGACGAGCTTCGCCATGGAGTTGATGCCGCGCATCACCCGTGCGCAGTCGATGGACGTGCTGTCATCGCAGGCCAATCTTGCCGGTTATCAGGCCGTGATCGAGGCCGCCGCGGTTTATGATCGGGCTTTGCCGATGATGATGACGGCGGCCGGAACAGTGCCGGCGGCGAAGGTCTTCGTCATGGGTGCGGGCGTCGCCGGCCTGCAGGCGATCGCCACCGCGAGGCGATTGGGTGCACAGGTATCGGCCACCGACGTCCGTCCTGCGGCCAAGGAGCAGGTCGCCTCGCTCGGCGCGAAATTCGTTGCCGTCGAGGATGAAGAGTTCAAGGCGGCGGAAACGGCCGGCGGCTATGCCAAGGAGATGTCGAAAGACTATCAGGCCAAGCAGGCGGCCCTCGTTGCCGAACATATCTCCAAGCAGGATATCGTCATCACTACGGCCTTGATTCCCGGCCGCCCGGCGCCACGGCTCGTCAGCCGCGAGATGCTGAAGGCGATGCGCCCCGGCGCAGTCGCCGTCGATCTCGCCGTCGAACGTGGCGGCAATATCGAGGGTGTCGGATTCGGAACCGTGTCCGATGTCGAGGGCGTCAAGGTGATCGGATATCCCAATCTGGCGGGCCGCATTCCGGCGAGCGCGTCTGCACTCTATGCCAAGAACCTCGTCACCTTCCTGGAAACGATGGTCGACAAGAATAGCAAGAGCCTCGGGCTTAACCGGGCCGACGAGCTGATCAAGGCGACGATGCTGACGGATGCGGGCGAAGTTGTGCATCCGAACTTCGTCGACCCGGATCAGCCGACGGTCAACAAGGGAGATCTCTAGATGGCCAGCCAAGCAATGGATCAGGCGCTCCAGCAATTGAATGACGCCATCAGCGCCGTGAGGACCGCGGCTGCGCAGGCGCCGGAATCCGTCAGCGCCATCTCCGGCGGCGCGATCGATCCCTTCGTATTCGAATTGGCGATCTTCGCATTGGCGATCTTCGTCGGCTATTACGTGGTGTGGTCGGTCACTCCCGCCCTGCATACGCCGCTGATGGCTGTGACGAATGCCATTTCTTCGGTCATCGTCGTCGGTGCGCTTCTGGCGGTCGGCATTTCCGCCAGTGGGCTTGCCACCGGTTTCGGCTTCGTGGCGCTGGTGCTCGTCTCGGTCAATATTGTCGGCGGCTTCCTTGTTACCCAGCGCATGCTGGCGATGTACAAGAAGAAAGACAAGTGAGGACGGCATGCTGAGCAATATCGCTGCCTTCCTCTATCTCGTTTCCGGCGTGCTCTTCATCCTGGCGCTGCGCGGCCTGTCGCATCCGGCCACAAGCCGCCGCGGCAATCTCTACGGCATGGCCGGCATGGGTATCGCCATTGCCACGACGCTGGTTCTCGCCACACCCTCCTTCGGCGGCTTCGTGCTCATCATCCTCGGCCTCGCCATTGGTGGTGGGGCAGGGGCCTATATCGCCCGCGTCATTCCGATGACTTCGATGCCGCAGCTCGTCGCCGGTTTCCATTCGCTGGTCGGTCTGGCCGCCGTTCTGGTCGCCGCTGCGGCACTCTATACGCCGTCATCCTTCGGCATAGGCGCGATCGGCTCGATCCATCACGAGGCTCGCGTCGAAATGGCGATTGGCGTCGCGATCGGCGCGCTAACCTTCACCGGCTCTATCATCGCCTTCCTGAAGCTCGACGGCCGCATGTCCGGCAAGCCGATCCTGTTGCCCAACCGGCATATCATCAACGCCGTGTTGCTGGCGCTAATTGTGTTCTTCATCGTCGGCCTTGGTGTCAGCGAAAGCCACTTCGATTTCTGGGCGATCGTCGCCCTGGCTCTCGCGCTCGGCGTATTGCTGATCGTGCCGATCGGCGGCGCCGATATGCCCGTCGTCGTATCGATGCTGAATTCCTATTCCGGCTGGGCGGCGGCCGGGATCGGCTTCACACTCGGCAATCTGGCACTGATCATCACCGGTGCTTTGGTTGGCTCGTCGGGCGCGATCCTCAGCTATATCATGTGCAAGGGCATGAACCGCTCCTTCGTCTCCGTCATTCTCGGCGGCTTTGGCGGGGAGACGGCTTCCAGTGGCGCCGATAACAGCGACAAGACGGTGAAGCTCGGCTCGGCTGAGGACGCTGCTTACTTGATGGCCAAT
This sequence comes from Rhizobium sp. SEMIA4064, assembly GCF_003025035.1. Lineage (GTDB taxonomy): Bacteria > Pseudomonadota > Alphaproteobacteria > Rhizobiales > Rhizobiaceae > Rhizobium > Rhizobium paranaense. The sequence goes on along the minus strand of NZ_PYJN01000019.1, from coordinate 452,472 downwards.
GCATCGAAAGTCATCATCGTGCCAGGGTATGGCATGGCGGTGGCGCAGGCCCAACATGCGCTGCGCGAAATGGCCGACAAGCTGAAGGCGAACGGCGTCGACGTGAAATACGCCATTCATCCCGTCGCCGGCCGTATGCCGGGCCATATGAATGTGCTGCTGGCCGAGGCCAATGTTCCTTATGACGAAGTCTTCGAGCTGGAAGATATCAATTCGGAATTTGCCCAGGCCGATGTCGCCTATGTCATCGGTGCCAACGACGTCACCAATCCGGCCGCACGCGACGACAAGACGTCACCGATCTACGGCATGCCGATCCTTGATGTCGACAAAGCCAAGACCTGCCTCTTCGTCAAACGTTCTCTCGGCTCCGGTTATGCCGGCATCGACAACACGCTGTTCTATAAGGACGGCACGATGATGCTGCTCGGTGACGCCAAAAAGGTCACCGAGGAGATCGTCAAGGCGATGAATGGGTGACTCCCGTCTCCCTAACAAGGGAGATGCAGGGCACGGGAGGCTACGAAGGCGCTGCATGTGGGCGATCTGCAAGAATCGCCCTTACTTTACCTTCTCAAATCGACGCAGGTGCCAGGGTCATCTTCTCAACGCCAACGGCGACGTTGACGCCTTCCTGGGCCTGGACGTTGAGGGGCTGCAGCATGAAGGCTCTGTTGGTGCCGCCGGCGATAACCTTGGCGCCGCCACCGGCGGCAAAGCTGGCATCGGCGCCAACGCCGTAATATTCGCCGGCCAGCGCGATATCGGTGAATGGTGTGCCGGTCTTGGCGAGCACAGCCCATATCATGACGCTGCGGCCGGTAACGCCGAGATCGACACCGTATTTCTGGATCATGCCGGCATAACGCGCATTCGGTCCGCCGCCGCTCGGTTCAAACGTACACATCAGGTTTTTCTGGGACATGATGATCATGCCCGTCGATCCCTTCGACGTGCAGGTGAGCGTGCCGAGAGTGGAATAGTCTGCGGAGGCCGCAGGCGCAGCCCATACGGCAGCGGACAGCGCTGCGGACGCTAGAATAATGTGTTTCAGCATGGTCGTTCTCCTTTGGATTGACCAATGATGAAACTGGAACGGCTCCTGTGGTTGAAATGTTCCGGAAGGGGCTGTGGGCTATGCCCGCTCTCGTTCGCGCTCCATGGTGCTGCGCAGTGCGTTCAGCACCCAGATGAGGCCTGTCGAACGGAAGTCGATCTCGACGCTGCCGCTGAAGGCAGCGGCCGCATGCGCCTTGGTGACGGTCGTGCCGAAGCCCGTAATTGACGGCGTCTTGACGATCGGGCCGCCGCTTTCCGTCCAGGTGAGCCGGATCATTTGTCCGATCTCGCCGTCTGCGGTCGTCCATTCGATGGTGATTTTTCCTTCGGGAGCGGAGAGCGCGCCGTATTTCACCGAATTCGTCGCCAGCTCGTGCAGGATCAGGCCGAGATTCTGCACGGCTTCCGGCTTGAGCAGGAAATCCCTGCCCTTGATATCGAGTTGTTGCGGCCCCTGGAGGAAGGTGGCCAGATGAATGTCGATCACCCGCCGTAGCGACACGCCGGACCATTGTTCGCTGGTCAGGACTTCGATCGAGCGCGCCAGCCCTTCCAGCCGGTCGGCGACCGCGCGTTGAAAGGTGTCGACGCTGTCGGTTTGCCGGGCGAGCTGACGGGTCATCGCCTGGGCGAGTGCCAGCAGGTTCTTGGTGCGATGAACAAGTTCATGCATGACGAAATGCAGCCGGTCCTCGGTTTCGCTGCGATCGAAGGATGCGTTGGAAAGCGCGATGGCCATCTGATTGGCCTCGATGACACTGGTTTCGATCGGCGAAACGATCTCGCCCCGGCCCATGCGGTCTGCCATATCGGCGATATCCTGGATGGTGGTGCGCACTTGACGGGCCAGTGCATAGACCGCAATCAGCGCGATCAACAGAAGCGTGACGCCACCATAGATCAGGAAGCGCCAGGTGCTCATCAGCGAAGCCTGCGCCGGGGCAATCGGCCCCCAGACAACGGCCTTCCACGACCAGCCGGGAATTTGTGCATAGCCGAGCAGCGAGTGCGGCAGGACTTTCTCATCCTGATAGACGCCGCTTGAGGCAATTAGTTTCGCCAGGATATCCTTGTTGAATGGATCGCCAGGGGAATGATTGGCGGGGCCGCTGGCGGCAACGATATGGCCGGAACTGTCGATGACCGCAGCCGACCAGCCCGGCGCGAGGGCATCGGTCGTCACGAGTTTGGCGAGTTCATCGGCATCCTGTGTCATGGCCAGGGCCGCACCGGCCGGAGAATGATAGAGCGGCAGGGTGACGTTGTAGACCCAGCGATGGATGACCGATCCGATAAAGACGTCCGAAGCCTCGATGCGGCCTGAATCGAGGGCCGATTGCAAGGCGGCCATATTGCCAGTCTTGCCGAGCGGCTTGCTGAGCGGCCAGCGCGTGTTCAGCCGCATCTGACCGTCCTTGTCCAGAAGCAGGACGAAAAGCGAATCGGTGCGCAGCACCGTCTCTGTCCGGTCGAAGAAGGTGGCGATATCGTTGCGTTCCAGCTCCGGCGAGGAGGAGAGCAGTCGCAGGGTCGTCGCCATGTCCTGCAATTGCCGGTCGATGGTACGCGCCAGTGCCTGGGCGTCCTGAACCGTATCGCGCTTCAGCACATCGCGCTCGTTGCTTTCGAGCTGGACCAGCAGCAATGCCACGAAAGCCAGAATCGGCAAAGCAATCGCCAGTGCTATGGCGATCAGGTAAGCCCCAATCGAAGCCTTCGGGAAACGCGGCTTATTCATAGTGCGATCAACCGATCGGATCACCATAGGAATAAAAAGCGTCCACCCACGCGGGAATATTGGTCTTGATCACCATGTCGAGCGCCCCCATGCTTTTACCCGAGCAGCATGCTCTCGAAAGGGCCATGTTAGGGCTCGGTAAATTGCGTTGCAACATATGAAAAGTCACCGTCGTTAAATCGTAAATGATACCAGACACTTTGGAGGTGAGCGGCATCGGTTTGAGGTTAGGATGTACGAGTCATTAGCCTGTCGCCGCAAATCGGGACAGGCGGAATGGCGCAAGCTCAGGGTTGAGATTCCCGTCGACAATCTCCGCCGCCGCAAGCGAGCCGACAAGCGGCGCCAGCGTCACGCCGGAATGCAGGACGGCGAGATAAAGGCCCGGCGCGGCATCGACTCCGCCGATGATCGGGAAACCGTCTTTCGGGGTCGGCCGATAGCCGACCGTATAAAAATCGAGTTCGAGCTTGTCGCCGCCGCGCAGCATGGCTTTGACCTTGGCAAAAAGTTCGTCGGCGGCCTTTTGCGGTTCGTCGCCTGGATCGGTACCGCCGAAATCGCTGCCGGCAATGATCCGGCCTTCCATCGTCTGGCGCATATGCAACTCTGACGCTAGGACGAGGCCATTCAGCAATCGCGGAACGGGACGGGAATGAACGATCAGGCCCGGCGGCGTTTCGACTGGCACATCGATGCCGACGGATGCAGCGAGTGCTGCCGTGCCGCCGCCGGCAGCAAGAACGACATGATCGGCAAGCAGCGCTCCATTGGCCGTTTCAACGCCGATGATCCTGCCGTTCTCCCGTAAGAGCCGCCTAACCTCTGCGCCATAGGACAGCGTCGCACCGTGGCGGGCGGCATCCTCCAACAGCAAATTGGCGGCGGCAACCGGCTCGACGGCGCCTTCTTCGGCGACATGCAGCGCAAACGCAGGCGGATTGGCGAGATTGGGTTCGAGAGCGGCGCTTGTTTCGCGATCGACTCGCCGCAGACCATAGCCCCAACCGCCCTGCCGCGTGGCATAGGCCTCCAATTCGGCTTCCGGCAGATCCCAGCAGAGCCCGCCGCACCAGGAAAGCGGCAGGCCGGGAACGTCAGCCGCCAGCCGCGACCATTCCGCCATCGAGCGGCGACGGAAATGGAAATAGAATTCGGGATTGCCCCAACTGGCATTGATCCAGGCGAAAGAACGCGGCGTCGCCTCGCCGCCGGCATTTGCCGCGATCACCGTGACGGATGCGCCCTTGCGCGCCAAATGCCAGGCGATGGAAGCGCCGATGATGCCGGCGCCGACGACGATGATTTTCTGAGGAGGAGGCATGCGCGTCTCTCGTCCGATAAGGTCGGAGGGAGACTATGCGTTCAACAGCGCAAAGAAAAGCCGCCGGACGGATGATCGCGCGGCGGCCCACTGTTGTTCTCTGGCAGTTGTGGCAGAAAAAGCGCCATGCGCTTTTCCTGCAACTATTTTAGGCGCCCGCCCCGACGCGCGCCAGACCATCTTTGGCCGGCTGGTAGCTCGGATCGAGGTTGACGGCATGCTGATAGGAACGGCGGGCCTTGGCCTTGTCGCCACGACGCTCATAAACGAAGGCCTGGTTGGCCCAGGATTCGGCGACCTTGTTGTTGAGGTCGATCGCGTGGTTGAAATCGGCGAAGGCGTTGTCGTCGTCGTTCTGCGCGAGATAGGAGATACCGCGGCTGTTATAGGGCTCGGGCGAATTCGGCGAGAGCGAGATTGCCTTGGAGAAGTCGTCGATCGCCTTATCCTGCTGATTACGCTTCTGATAGATCACGCCGCGGCCGTTATAGGCGCGGCCATCCGTCGTGCCGAGGCTGATCGCCTTGGAGTAATCGTTGAACGCGTCGTTGTCGCGGCCGGACTGACGATAGAGATTGCCGCGGCCGATATAGGCGACGTCATAATTGGAATTGATCTGCAGCGCGGCATTATAATCAGCGACTGCTTCCGGTAGCTTGCCCATGTTGCGATAGATGAGCGCGCGGTTGGCATAGGCCTGATAGAACTTCGGATTGATCTGGATAGCCTGGTTGAAGTCTGCCAGGGCTCGACTGAATTCGCCGCCGCGGCCATAGGCCGTGCCGCGGACGTTATAGCCTTCCGGATCCTGCGGATTGGCATTGATGACCGAGGTCAGCGACGCAATGTTTTCCGAAGAGCCCTGCGCCTTGTCGATGCGGATCACCGTATCGGTGGAGGCGGTCTGGCAGCCGGAAAGGCCGATTGCAGCGAGAAGAGCCAAAGCGGGCACAGCAGCGGCGCGCTTCGAAACAAAAAAAGACAGTTTCGAAGAGCGGAACTGTTTGGACGTCGTGATTGCCATTATCGGGTTCGCTTTCCCCATGCGTTATATCAGGCTGTTTTGATTAATTCCGTTTGCCCGGACAATAAATCAAAAAGGCGGCGGCGAAACGACTCGCCCCCGCCAGACATGCATCTGAAAACGTCGAAAAAACGACGATTAGCGTGCGACCAGACCTTCGCGCTGTGCACGCTTGCGCGCCAGCTTGCGAACACGGCGAACAGCTTCTGCCTTCTCGCGAGCACGCTTCTGCGACGGCTTTTCGTAATAGTCGCGCATCTTCATTTCGCGGAAAATACCTTCGCGCTGCATCTTCTTCTTGAGAGCGCGGAGAGCCTGATCGACATTGTTATCGCGGACAAGTACCTGCACGAGAATCACGTTCCTTTGGTTTGGTTGATGCCAGCGGCAACTGCAGCGCCAAGAGGCAAAACAATAACGTTCGCGCGGCCGCAGCCTTGCGATTGGTAAGGCGAGATAGCAGATCGGTTTGTCAAAGTCTAGCCGGATCGTGAGTTTACGGAGGAAAAAGCCGTTGTCGAGCGTGAATTGAGCCGGCGGCGGCGTCTCCGACATGCTTATGTCCGGATCATAGTGGTTTGTTCCCTGGCACCACAAGCGGGCTGAGCGCCAACCCAAGAATCAAATGGAATGCGGCGACCTGTTTCACTATTCTTTTTAACCGTGTCGAAAGGCGGTCCTGATTGCGTCGCAAAAGAGCCGTTGCGTCGGTTTTTGATTTGCGATTTGTATGTCCCATTAAAAGGGCTTGATCCCTGAAGGAGTTGAGGGCGAATGCGTAAATACTCGGTCTTTGCCGTGGCACGGGAAGCAATGCGGGCTCACAAGGGGTGGGAGGCCCAGTGGAGTTCGCCGGAGCCGCGCAAGGAGTATGACGTCATCATCATCGGCGCCGGCGGTCATGGCCTGGGCGCGGCCTATTACCTTGCCAAGGAACATGGCATCACCAATATTGCAGTTCTTGAAAAGGGTTGGCTTGGCGGTGGCAACACCGGTCGTAACACGACCATCATCCGCTCGAACTATCTCTACGAAGAGAGCATGCACATTTACGAGCATTCGATGAAGCTCTGGGAGGGGCTTTCTCAGGATCTCAATTACAATGTCATGTATTCGCCGCGCGGCGTGATGATGCTGTCGCACAATATCCACGACCAGCAGTCCTTCAAGCGGCATATCAATGCCAACCGGCTCTATGGCATCGACAATGAATGGCTGACGCCGGAGCAGGCCAAGGCTTACTGTCCGCCGCTCGATATTTCGAAGACGGCGCGCTACCCGATCAATGGTGCTGCGCTGCAGCGCCGCGGCGGTACGGCCCGTCACGATGCGGTTGCCTGGGGATTTGCCCGCGCGGCCTCGGATCGCGGCGTGCACATCATCCAGAATTGCGAAGTGACTGGTATCCAGCGCGGGCCAGATGGCCGGGTGACCGGCGTCGACACGACGCGCGGCTTCATCGGCGCCAAGAAGATCGGCGTTTCGGCGGCTGGCCACACCACGGTTGTCATGCAGATGGCCGGTGTACGCGTGCCGCTGCAGTCGAGCCCGCTGCAGGCGCTCGTCTCCGAACCGCTGAAACCGATTTTCCCCTGCGTCGTCATGTCGAACACGGTGCATGCCTATATTTCGCAGTCCGACAAGGGCGAACTCGTCATCGGCGCGGGCACGGACCAGTACAATTCCTATAGCCAGACCGGCGGCCTGCAGATCATCACCCACACGCTGGATGCGATCTGCGAGCTGTTCCCGATGTTCCGCCGCGTCAAGATGATGCGCTCCTGGGGCGGCATCGTCGACAACACGCCGGACCGTTCGGCGATCCAATCGAAGACGCCGGTGCCGGGGCTCTATGTCAATTGCGGCTGGGGTACGGGTGGCTTCAAGGCGACGCCGGGCTCTGCCAATCTCTTCGCCCACCTGATTGCCCGCGATGAGCCGCACAAGTTCAATGCTGGGCTGAATCTGGAACGCTTCCGCACCGGTCGTTTGATCGACGAGGCGGCAGCCGCCGCCGTGGCGCACTGATGCCGACGGCGGTCGGGATTTTTCTTGCGGCAGGGCTTTCACTGCCGGCAGGAACGATTGTGACCGCAGTCAACGATCTCGTTCCAGGGGCCAAGGATTTTCGTATGCAGGTGATCCACAAGGCGAAGGATGAGGCCGATTGGCCCTTCATGGCTGAAAGTGGCGTGCTTGCCTGTGCCAAGGTGCTGAACAAGCCGGCCGTTTATTTCGTGCCGGAGCAGAAACCGGAGGCAACGCGGGCTTTCGCGCTTGATACGGATCTGCTGGGCATGAGCCTGGTCAATCTGGGAATGACCAACGTGCTGAAACCCTACGGATCGCTGGACGCGCTGCTGAAGCGCATAACACCTTTCGTCACCATGGGACGGCAGCTCTGCGCACAGCCTCCCGGCACAAGCCTTTCGGGCTCCGAGCTTTAACACAGGTAGAAAACGATGTTGCTGATTTACTGCCCCTATTGCGAGGAAGAGCGTTCGGAACTCGAATTCCGCAACGCCGGCGATGCGCATATTGTGCGGCCGGCCAATATTGCCGGGATCTCGGATGAGGAGTTCGAGGAATATTTCTTCCTGCGCGACAATCCGAAGGGTCTGATCTTCGAGCGCTGGCGGCATATCCATGGCTGCGGCCGCTTCTTCAACGCTGCGCGCGACACGGTGAGCGACCGCTTTTACCGGAGTTACAAGGCGGGCGAGCCGAAGCCCGATATTTCGACGCTGCTGCCCGCAGCCCCTGAGCCGGTGGCGCAAGACCAAAATGTACAAGAACAAACACCACAAGAAGAGGGATTCGCGAAATGAGCGGCGCCAACCGTATTGCGGGCAAGGGCCGTCTGACGCCGGCCAGAACCGCTCGCTTCACCTTTGACGGCAAAAGCTACACGGCGCTCGAGGGCGATACCGTCGCCTCGGCGCTGCTTGCCAACGGCATTCATCTCGTTGGCCGCTCGTTCAAGTATCACCGTCCGCGCGGCATCCTGTCGGCCGGCGCGGAAGAGCCCAACGCGTTGCTCGACATCTCCCGCGATTCGGCCCGCCGCCAGCCCAACGTGCGCGCCAGCGTCCAGGAAGTCTTCGACGGCATGAAGGTGCAGTCGCAGAATCGTTGGCCGTCTCTCGCCTTCGATATCGGCGGCGTCAACAATCTCATGTCGCCCTTCTTCGCCGCGGGCTTCTACTACAAGACCTTCATGTGGCCGAAGGCGGCCTGGAAGCATATTTACGAGCCCTTCATTCGCCGCGCGGCCGGTCTCGGCGTGGCGCCGACGGAGGAAGATCCGGATCATTATGCCAGCCGCTATGCCCATTGCGACGTGCTGGTGGTCGGCGCCGGCATTGCCGGTCTTTCGGCAGCACTTGCGGCAGCAGAGACAGGCGCCAAGGTCATCCTCTGCGACGAACAGGCGGAAGCGGGCGGCTCGCTGCGCTTTGACGCCAGCGTCAAGATCGATGGTGTCGAGGGCTATGTCTGGGCCCAGGATGTCGTCGCCAAGCTCCAGTCGATGGACAATGTGGAAGTGCTGACCCGCACGACGGCTTTCGGCTATTACAACCACAATTTCATCGGTCTTGCCGAGCGTGTCACCGATCATCTCGCAAAGCCTGGCCGCAAGTTGCCGCGCGAGCGTCTGTGGCAGGTCCGCGCCAAGCGCGTCATCATGGCGACGGGTGCGATCGAGCGACATATGGTGTTCCCGAACAATGACCGTCCGGGCATCATGCTGGCATCGGCGGCGCGCACCTATCTCAATCATTACGGTGTTACCGTCGGCGCCAAGATCGGCGTCTACACGGCGCATGACTCGGCCTACGAGGCTGCCTTCGACCTGAAGCGCGCCGGCGTCTCCGTCGCTGCGATCGTCGACAGCCGTGCGCGTCCGGGCGAGGCCGTGCTTGCGGAAGCAAAGCAGCTCGGCATCGAGGTGCTGACCGACTATGCCGTTATCGACACCTCCGGCAAGCTCCGCGTCGCTTCGATGACGGTGGCGCGCAGTGGCAGCAGGGGTTCGCGCAAGATCGCGATCGACGCGCTGCTCGTTTCTGCCGGTTGGACGCCCTCCGTGCATCTGTTCTCGCAGTCGCGCGGCAAGCTGAAATTCGATGCCGAGAAGCAGCGTTTCCTGCCCGGCACCTATGTTCAGGATTGTCTTTCCGTCGGTGCTTGCAATGGCACGGACGGACTGCAGGCGGCGATCGAGGAATCGCTTGCTGCCGGCGAATTGATGGCGCGGGCTGCGGGCGCGGGTGGCGAGGGGAACAAGATCCTGCTGCACGCCGAACAGGCTTTCGAATGGACCGGCGGCATGATCGGCGCGGCAGAAGGTGCCGGGCCTGACACCAATGCCAAGGCTTTCGTCGATTTCCAGCACGATGTCTGTGCAAAGGACATCCGCCTCGCCGTGCGCGAGGGCATGCACTCGATCGAGCACATCAAGCGCTTCACCACCAATGGCATGGCGTCCGATCAGGGCAAGCTCTCCAACATGCATGGCCTGGCGATTGCCGCGGAAATGCTCGGCAAGGATATCCCGCAGGTCGGTCTCACCACCTTCCGCGCGCCCTATACGCCGGTGACCTACGGCACGTTGATCAGCCATTCGCGCGGATCGCTGTTCGACCCCGCGCGCAAGACGCCGATGCATGCCTGGGAAGAGGCACATGGCGCCATTTTCGAGGATGTCGGCAACTGGAAGCGCGCCTGGTTCTACCCGCGCGCCGGTGAAACGATGCACCAGGCCGTCGATCGCGAATGCAAAACGGCGCGTGAAGTGGCCGGCGTGTTCGACGCCTCGACGCTCGGCAAGATCGAAGTGGTCGGGCCGGATGCGGCTCAGTTCCTGAACCTGCTCTACACCAATGCCTGGGACACGCTGAAGCCCGGTCGCTGCCGCTACGGCATCATGACCCGCGAGGACGGTTTTGTTTATGACGACGGCGTCGTCGGGCGTTTGGCGGAGGACCGGTTCCATGTGACCACCACGACCGGCGGTGCGCCGCGTGTGCTGCAACACATGGAAGACTATCTGCAGACGGAATTCCCGCATCTGAAGGTATGGCTGACGTCCACGACAGAGCAATGGGCCGTTATTGCCATACAGGGGCCGAAGGCGCGTGAAATCGTCGAGCCGCTGGTCGAAGGTCAGGATCTTTCCAACGAAGCCTTCCCGCATATGAGCGTGGCCGAGTGCAAGGTCTGCGGCGTGCCGGCACGGCTGTTCCGCGTCTCCTTCACCGGTGAAGTCGGCTACGAAATCAACGTGCCAGCGGATTACGGACAGTCGGTTCTGGAAGCCATCTGGGCGCGGGCAGAGCCGTTGGGCGCATGCGCTTACGGCACTGAGACCATGCACGTACTGCGCGCCGAAAAGGGCTACATCATCGTCGGCCAGGATACGGACGGCACGGTGACGCCCGATGACGCCGGCCTTTCCTGGGCCGTCTCGAAGAAGAAGGCGGACTTTGTCGGCATTCGCGGCCTGAAGCGGATCGACCTCATGAAGGAAGGCCGCAAACAGCTCGTCGGTCTCGTCACTCGTGATCCGAAGGTGGTGCTGGAGGAGGGTGCTCAGATCGTCGCCGATCCGAATGAGCCGAAGCCGATGACTATGTTCGGTCATGTCACTTCGGCCTATTGGTCGGAAAATCTTGGCCGCTCGATCGCCTTCGCATTGGTTGCCGGTGGTCGCGAGCGCATGGGCAAGACGCTTTACGTGCCGATGCCCGATAAGACGATTGCCGTCGAAGTGACGGATCTGGTGTTCTTTGACAAGGAAGGAGGCCGGATCAATGGCTGATATCGCAACCCGTAAACTGCCGCTCGCCGGCCGTCATGGCGGCTCCGCCACAGTTCGGTTGACGCCTGCTGCGCCCGCAAGCCGTATTTCGCTGCGTGCACCGGCAGAATCGCTCGATGGTCTGTCTTCAGCGCTCGGCCTCAGCCTGCCGCGCCGGCCGAAGACGTCGGCCCGCTCCGATGGTCGCTATGCTCTGTGGCTGGGACCGGACGAATGGCTGGTCATCGACGAGAGCGGCACCGAGCTTGTCGGCGTTGCCGCTTCCGCCGGTGTTCTGCATTCGGCGGCAGATGTCTCCCATCGCAATACGGCGGTCATCGTTTCCGGCCCCGGCGCCGAAGCAACACTTGCCGGTGGGTGCCCGCAGGATTTGTCGCTGCAGGCTTTCCCAGTCGGAGCCTGCTCGCGCACGCTGTTCGGCAAGGCGGAAGTCGTGCTGCTGCGCCTCGATGACGAGACGTTCCGCGTCGAAGTTTGGCGCTCCTTCTCCGACTACGCCTTCGGTCTGTTGGCCGAGGCGGCTGAGGATGCAGCCCTTTAGGTTTGACAGGACTTCGCGCGCGAAGCTGACATAAGATAGGCTCGGTGCGTGACGCCGATAGTTGGTGGCAATCGATCTTGTTTGCCATCAATCTTTGTCGCATACTGGTTGTATTGGCTGGTTCGCAACACTCGCCTTCAATCAGCATATCGCGCTGCGCGATAAAAGGTCATGTTCATGGGCTCTGACAAGGAAAGCCTTGAAGTCGATTCCAAGTCGTGGACCGGAATAGGGGCGCAGCCGGAAGGCTCACAACCTCAGATGCAAAGTGAGTACATCGGCATAGACAATATGTGTCGTCTCGGTTTGTGGTTTAGTTTGGGGCAGATAGTTTTTCGTATAATACAACAAATTATATCTGAGGAATTTTCTCTAAGCTTTCTGTATATAAATCCGGATTTAGGTTTCTACATATTTTATATTTCATGCGCGGTGGTCGCGTTTGTCATTCTGTTCTTCAGAAAAATGTCTCGCGATTCAAAAAATCCCTAAGCCTCTTCCGGCCGATCCTTCGGATCGAACTGCGAAATGGTCGTCCATGTCGCTGTGAGCGCTGGCTTGCGCTCATTTTCAGTTTCCACGGTCACGTCATAGGTCAGCATCAGCATGCTCGCACCACGCAGCCGCGTTTCGGCGAGCTTGAAGCGGCCGCGCACCCGTGCGCCGCATTTGACCGGCGACATGAAGCGGATCTGCTCGAAGCCGTAATTGATGCCCATGGTCTGCTCGCGGATCTTAGGCAAGCCGCTGTAGTTCATTGCTGAAAGCAGTGAGAGCGTCAGGAAACCGTGGGCGATGGTGCCGCCATAGGGCGTTTCGGCCTTGGCGCGCTCGGGATCGACATGGATGAACTGATGATCGAGCGTTGCGTCGGCAAAAGTGTCGATCATCGTCTGGTCGACCGTGAGCCAGTCGGAAACGCCGATCTCGGTTCCGACCAGCTTCATGATCTCAACAAGCGAAATATCGCCGGCCATTCCATCCTCGTCGGGCTTTGCTGCTTCTTGCGATCTTTCTGGCGAATAAAACCGGAAAGTCAACGGGCTCAGTTTTCGATGAGGAAGCAGACCGAACGCGCCGGCACGGTGATCTCGTCTTGGATCGTCACCGTTTCCTTCGGGTTCAGCAGCGACCAGCCAGCTTTGCCTGAGGCTGGCAGCTTGACGTGTTGTTCTTCGTTCGCGCGGTTCAGCAGCACGGCGAGACGGGTCTTCTTGCCGCTATCGCGATCTTGCGTCCCGATTGCCATTCCGAGCAGGCGGGCATCCGGCGTCTCCCAATCGGGCACCGTCATTGCCGTGCCTCCCGCGGAAAACCAGAGGACATCACCTTTGCCGTTGAAAAACTCCATCTCGCTGAAGGCGGTAAAGCGGCGGCGGAGGCTCGCAAGCCAGGCGGTATGGCCAATCAGCTCTTCGTCCAGTGTCGCCCAGTCCATCCAGGTAATGTCGTTGTCCTGGCAATAGGCATTGTTGTTGCCGCGCTGGGTGCGCCCGCCCTCGTCGCCAGCAGTCAGCATGACCGTGCCGCGTGTGGCAAACAGCGTCGACAGCAGCGCTTCGATGTCGGTGCGGCGTTTGCCGAGGATGGTGGGATCGTCCGTCTTGCCCTCGACGCCATTGTTCCAGGAGAAGTTTTCGTTGTGGCCGTCGCGATTGTTTTCGCCGTTCGCCTCATTGTGCTTGTGTCCGTAGGAGACGATATCCATCAGCGTAAAGCCGTCATGGGCGGCGAGGAAGTTGACGCTGCGGGTCTGGGTGCGGCCGTTGCGGCCGAAAAGGGAGGACGAGCCGGCGAGGATGGTGGCGATATCGCCGATCTTGTTGTGATCGCCGCGCCAGAAGCAGCGCAGATCGTCACGGGCGCGATCGTTCCATTCGAGAAAGGGAGCTGGAAAATTGCCGAGCTGATAGCCGCCGGGGCCGATATCCCAGGGTTCGGCAATCATGACGCGATCCTGAAGGACGTCATCGGCGAAGAGGGACCGCAGCGTCAGGCTTTCGGGATCGAAACCCTTGGCGGTGCGGCCGAGGACGGTGGCAAGGTCGAAACGGAAGCCGTCGATGCCGGCGTGGAGCACGAAATGACGCAGGCTGTCGATGATGAGCTGGCGTACCGCGGGCTGATCGCAAGCCACCGTATTGCCCGTGCCGGTGTCGTTGATCAGCACACCGGGCTGGTTCGGGTCATGGCGGAGATAGATCGGATTATCGAGGCCGCGCAATGACAGCGTCGAGCCTTGGCGGTCGCTTTCGCCGGTGTGGTTGAAGACGAGATCGAGGATGACGGCGATGCCCTCGGCGTGCAGCGCTGCCACCGTCTCGCGCAATTCTCTGACACCGCCGGGCGCCAAACGAGGGTCGAGCGCCATGAAAGCGACGGGATTGTAGCCCCAGCCATTGGTGAGGCCGAGCGGCGGCAGGTGCCGTTCGTCGATCCATGCGGTGATCGGCATCAGCTCGACGGCGTCGACATGCAGTCGCTTGAGATGGGCGATGACGGCAGGATGGGCGAGGGCGGCCAGTGTGCCGCGCTGTTCTGCCGGCACGTCCGGATGCAGCATGGTGAAAGGCTTGACGGCGATCTCGTAGATCAGGCCGCCCGGCTTGAACAATGGCTTGGCGGGCTTCACCGCTATATCGCGCGAGACGATCGCCTTCGGCATCAGATCCTGCGTGTCTTCGCCGAACGCGCCCAGGCGTGGATCGTAATGAAAGGGCCGGTCGATTTCCTTGGCATAGGGATCGACAAGCAGCTTCGATGGATCGAACCACAGGCCCTGATCCGGATCGTATGAACCGTGGGCGCGAAAGCCGTAGCGTGTGCCCTCTTTGGCGTCCTTCACAAATAGACGATGCGTATCGCCGTCGCGGGAGAGCGGCAGACGTGCGATTTCCTTTTGGCCCTCGCCGTCGAACAGGCAGAGTTCTATGCGCTCGGCATGTTTGGACGCGACAATAAATTCGACGCCCCAGTCGGTGAGAGTTGCACCAAGGCGGCGGGTTGTCGGCTCGGACATGTCTCGCGGGCTTTCTGGACAGCTAGAGCAATTCCAGGAAAAGTGCGCAGCGGTTTTCCGTCCGGAATTGCGTAGAAACAATAGGATAGAGCGCTGACCGCTCTAGCGTCCCCTCTCCCCGCTCCTGAGTTCATCGAAGGGCGGGGAGAGGGCTCGGGTGAGGGGCGGTGCGTTCGGCAAATTCACGGTGAATTTCGAGAAGGCCCCTCATCCGACCAGTCGCCGCTTCACTTCGTTCGGCAACTCCTGGCCACCTTCTCCCCGCATTTGCGGGGCGAAGGGGCTTAAACCTAAAACTCAGGTAATCACCGTCGGTGCATCACGGCCGGTACGGCCCTTGATATCGGCGATATCCTGGGCGGCGGCGATGAGGTCGGCAAGCGCTTCCTGGGTCTCGATGTTATGGCGGGTCGAATCCGGCTCGTAGCGCTCGATGTAGACGCGCAGGGTGGCGCCCGTCGTGCCGGTGCCGGACAGGCGGAAGACGACGCGGGAGCCGCCTTCGAACAGGATGCGGATGCCCTGATGCTGGCTGACCGATTTGTCGATCGGATCGTGATAGGCAAAGTCGTCGGCGGCGGAAACGGTGAGATCGCCGAACTTCGTGCCCGGCAGGGTCGGCAGCTTTTCGCGCAGGGCGTCGATCAGGCCGTTGGCGGCATCGGTATCGACGCCTTCGTAGTCATGGCGCGAATAATAGTTGCGGCCGTAGGTCGCCCAATGCTGGGTGACGATATCGACAACACTTTCGCCACGCACAGCGAGGATGTTGAGCCAGAGCAGCACGGCCCAGAGACCGTCCTTTTCGCGGACGTGGTTGGAACCCGTGCCGGAGCTTTCCTCGCCGCAGATCGTTGCCATGCCGGCATCGAGCAGATTGCCGAAGAATTTCCAACCGGTCGGCGTCTCGTAGATGCCGATGCCGCGCTTTTCCGCGACTCGGTCGGCAGCGCCGCTGGTCGGCATGGAGCGGGCGATGCCGGCGATGCCGTGCGAATAGCCCGGCGCCAGATTGGCGTTGGCGGCCAGGATCGCCAGGCTGTCCGACGGGGTGACGTAGATGCCCTTGCCGATAATTAGGTTGCGGTCGCCGTCGCCATCGGATGCAGCGCCGAAATCGGGCGCATCATCGCCCATCATCTCGTCATAGAGTTCTTTGCAATAGACGAGATTCGGATCGGGGTGATGGCCGCCGAAATCCGGCAGCGGCAGGAAATTGCGGACCGAACCGCCCGGCGCGCCGAGACGGATTTCGAAGATTTCCTTGGCATAGGGGCCGGTGACCGCGCTCATCGCGTCGAAGCAGAGGCGGAAGCCGAGGCTGATAAGGTTGCGGATGGCGCCGAAATCGAACAGCTCTTCCATCAGCGCGGCATAGTCTTCGACCGGGTCGATGACCGAAACGATCATGCCGCCGACGTCTTCGCGGCCGATGCGATCGAGATTGATGTCGGCGAAATCGGCGATTTTGTAGTTTTCGATGACCTTGGTGCGCTCATAGATCGCGTCGGTGATTTTTTCCGGCGCGGGGCCGCCATTGCCGATATTGTACTTGATGCCGAAATCTTCGGTCGGGCCGCCGGGATTGTGGCTGGCCGACAGCACGATGCCGCCGAATGCCTTGTATTTGCGGATGATGTTCGAGGCGGCAGGCGTGGAAAGAATACCGCCCTTGCCGACCATCACTTTGCCGAAGCCATTGGCGGCGGCCATCTTGATGGCCTTCTGAATGACTTCGCGATTGTAGAAACGGCCATCGCCGCCGATGACCAGGCACTTGCCGTGGTAGCCTTCAAGCGAATCGAAAATCGACTGGATGAAGTTCTCAGCGTAGTTCGGCTGTTGAAATACGGGAACTTTCTTCCGGAGGCCTGATGTGCCAGGCTTCTGATCCGCATAGGGTTTGGTGGGAATGGTTTTAATCATTTGATTAAGCGCCTCTCGAGACAAGGCTGGAGTAGAGGGCTGCATAGCGTTCTGCGCTCTTGCCCCAGGATACGTCGGATTTCATGCCCTGCTTTTGCATCTGCGTCCAGACCTTTCGATCCTGGAAAAGGTGCATGGCGCGGCGTACGGCTTGCAGCAGCCCATCGGCAGTGATGGGCGAAAACTGAATGCCGGTCGCGACTTTTGCCTGCAGTGCGGCGTGGTTGGCATCTATGATGGTGTCGTTGAGGCCACCCGTACGCGCAACGATCGGCAGGCAGCCATAACGTAAGCCATAAAGCTGCGTGAGGCCACAGGGTTCGAAGCGGGATGGGATGATGATGGCGTCGCAGCCAGCCTGCATCAGATGCGACATCGGTTCATTGTAGCCGGCGGAAACACCGACGCGGCCGCGATGACGACCGGCGGCGGAAAAAAGCGCGCCTTCAAGGGCGGCGTCACCCGCCCCGAGGATTGCGAGCTTGCCGCCCATTCGGACGATATCGCTGGAAATGCGGGCAAGCAGGTCCATGCCCTTCTGCCAGGTCAGGCGGCTGACGACGCAGAAAATCGGTCCGTCGTCGTTGTCGAGACCAAAATGCTCGATCACGAGCTTGCGGTTCGCGGCGCGGTCTTTCAGCGTCGTGGCTCCGTAGGTCTGCGCAATCATCGGATCGGTTTCGGGGTTCCAGATACCGTCGTCGATGCCGTTCACAATTCCGTGCAGGCTGTTGGCGCGGCTGGCAATGACGCCTTCAAGGCCCATGCCGAATTCTGGCGTCAGGATTTCCTCCGCATAGGAGGGACTGACCGTGGTGAGCGCATGGGCGGTCTGAAGCCCGCCCTTCAGGAAGCCGACATCGCCATAGTACTCGATACCTTCCATCGAAAAGGCGTGCGGAGGCAGGCGCAGACCGGGGAAGATATCCGAGCCGAACTGACCCTGGAAGGCGATATTGTGAACGGTGAGTACGCTCGGCAGTTCCGGGGTCGGATAGTAACGCATGTAGACCGGCACCATGGCCGATTGCCAGTCATGCACATGCACCAGATCCGGCCGCCAATTGGGCAGCAGGCCGGCGGCGATTTCCGCGCCGGCAAGCGACAAGGCAGCGAAGCGCTGCCAGTTGTCGGGATAGTCCTTGCCGGTGGCGTCGACATAGGGGCCGCCGCTGCGATTATAGTAGGCCGGGGCGTCGAGCACGAGAAGGGAAACCCCGTCGTGCTCGGCTTCGAAGACCGTGGCTTTCTCGCCGAGCAGGTCGGAAAATTCGAGGCAGGCCACCGGATTGCGAATGGCCTTCATGACCGCGGGATAGCCCGGGATCAGGGTCTTCGTTTCAACGCCATAGGGCTTGAGTGCGATAGGCAGGGCGCCGGCCACATCGGCCAAGCCCCCTGTCTTGATCAAAGGGAAGACTTCGGACGAAACCGAAAGAACTTTCATATGTCAGATATCCAGCTTGTCGATCATCGCCTGGGTGATCAGGCAGATACCGCTTTCCGTGCGACGGAAGCGTTTGCCGTCCAGTTCCGGATCCTCGCCGACCACCAGGCCTTCCGGAATGGTGACGCCATGGTCGATGACGACGTTCTTTAGCTGGGCGCGGCGGCCGATCTTGACGCTCGGCAGCACCACGGCCCCTTCCAGCTTGGAATAGGAGTTGGCGCGCACGCCGGTAAACAGCAGGCTGTTCGACAGGCTGGCGCCGGAAATGATGCAGTCGCCAGCAACGACGGAGGAGACGGCCGAACCGCGGCGGTCCTCGTCGTCATGGACGAATTTGGCTGGCGGCGTGATTTCGGCATAGGTCCAGATCGGCCAGGACTTGTCGTAGATGTCGAGTTCCGGCACCACGGCGGTCAGGTCGATATTGGCTTGCCAGTAGGCGTCGACCGTACCGACATCGCGCCAGTAGGCTTCGCGCTCGAAATCGGAACGCACGCAGGATTGCGTGAAGCGATGGGCCACGGCTTTGCCGTTCTTGACGATGTAAGGGATGATATCCTTACCGAAGTCGCGACTGGAATTCGGATCGGCGGCATCGCGGCGCAGGCACTCGATCAGGAATTTCGTGTGGAAGACGTAGATGCCCATCGACGCCAGCGCGAAATCGGGATTGCCGGGAATGCCCGGCGGGTCCGCCGGCTTCTCGACGAAATCGATGATCTGGTCCTTTTCGTCGACATGCATGACGCCGAAGCCGACAGCCTCCATGCGCGGCACTTCGAGGCAGCCGATGGTGACCTGCGCGCCGGAATCGACGTGCTGCTGCAGCATCCATTCATAGTCCATCTTGTAAATATGGTCGCCGGCGAGGATGACCATGTATTCCGGACCGTAGGGCTCGATGATGTCGATGTTCTGATAGACGGCGTCGGCCGTGCCTTCGTACCATTGCGTTTCGGAAACGCGCTGGCTGGCCGGCAGAATGTCGAAGCTTTCGTTACGCTCCGGGCGCAGGAAGTTCCAGCCGCGTTGCAGGTGGCGAATGAGGGAGTGCGCCTTGTATTGGGTGGCGACGCCGATGCGGCGGATACCGGAGTTCAGCGCGTTGGACAGCGCGAAATCAATGATACGAGCCTTGCCACCGAAATAGACGGCAGGTTTGGCGCGGCGGTCGGTCAGCTCTTTCAGGCGGCTGCCCCGGCCACCGGCAAGAACGTAAGCCATGGCGTCGCGTGCCAATGGCTGGATACGTTTTTCTACCATTTCATTCCTCCCTGTCTGTGATGATCTCAGAATTCCGGCTCAAGCATGATCGTCGCCAGTGGAGGTAGCGTTATCGTCGCTTGTATGCCCCCGCCCGCACTGACGGCCTGTACACGCCCGCCATTACCCTTGCCGCTGCCGCCGTAAATGTCGGCATCGGTATTCAATATCTCGCGCCACCGCCCCTCTGCTGGCAAGCGCAAGGTGTAATTCTCACGATAAACTGGCGTGAAGTTGGTGATGACCGCGACCGGCTTCTCGCCGGGCGCCTTGCGCAGCCAGGCGAAGACCGAATTCTCGAAGTCATCGACGATCAACCATTCGAAACCTTCGCCTTCGCAGTCCCGGGCATGCAATGCCGGTTTGCTGCGATAGGTGAAGTTGAGATCACGCACGAGGCGTCGCATGCCTTCATGCATGCGGTATTGCAGGAGATTCCAATCCAGTGCACGGGCTTCGCTCCACTCGCTCCATTGCGCGAATTCCTGGCCCATGAACAACAGCTTCTTGCCGGGATAGCCCCACATGAAGGCGTAGTAGGCGCGCAGGTTGGCAAATTTCTGCCAGTCGTCACCCGCCATCTTGGCGATCAGCGAACCCTTGCCGTGCACCACTTCGTCATGGGAGAGCGGCAGCACGAAATTTTCGGAGAAGGCGTAGATCAGGCCGAACGTCAGCTCGTTATGGTGATATCTGCGGTGCACGGGCTCGCGGGCGAGATAGCTCAGCGTGTCGTGCATGAAGCCCATATTCCACTTGAAGCCGAAGCCGAGGCCGCCTTCGTGGACCGGCTGCGATACTTTCGGCCAGGAGGTCGATTCCTCCGCGATGGTCATCACGCCCGGGTGCGAACCATAGAGCCTGGTGTTCATCGATTGCAGGAAGCGAACCGCCTCCAGGTTCTCGTTGCCGCCATATTCGTTCGGAATCCATTCGCCGTGCTTGCGGGAATAGTCGAGATAGAGCATCGAGGCGACGGCATCGACGCGCACGCCGTCGAGATGAAATTTCTCGGCCCAATAGAGCGCGTTGTTCTGCAGGAAGGCGAGAACTTCGGTGCGGCCGAAATTGTAGATCGCCGTGTTCCAGTCTGGATGAAAGCCCTTGCGCGGATCTTCGTGCTCGTAAAGCGCGGTGCCGTCGAACCAGCCCAGGCCGTGTTCGTCGGTCGGAAAATGCGCCGGAACCCAATCGAGGATGACGCCGATGCCGACCTTGTGACAGCCGTTGACGAAACGAGCCAAGCCTTCCGGTTCGCCGAAGCGGGCCGTCGGCGCGTAGAGGCCGGTGGTCTGATAGCCCCAGGACGGATCGTAGGGGTGTTCGGTGATCGGCAGGAATTCGATATGGGTGAAGCCCATGTCGACGCAATAGGGAATGAGGCGCGAGGCAAGCTCGTCCCAGGAGAGCATCGTGCCATCATCGCGGCGCTGCCAGGAGCCGGCATGCACCTCGTAGATCGAGATCGGCTGGCGGCGCTTGTCGACACTGGCCCAATGTTCGTGGTGTGCCGCGTCTTCCCAGACCTGGGTCATTTCGTTGGCGGTGACCGAGGCGGTCTTCGGCCGGAGTTCGCTGCGGCGGGCGAAGGGATCGGCCTTCAGTGGCAAGAGCACGCCGTCATGGCCGCGGATTTCGAACTTGTAGGCGACGCCGGCCGGAACGTCCGGCGCGAAGATTTCCCAGATGCCGGAGTCGGAGCGGAAGCGCATGACATGCCGGCGGCCGTCCCAACCGTTGAAGTCGCCGACCACCGAAACGCGCTGCGCATTCGGCGCCCAGACGGCAAAGTGAAAGCCCTGCACGCCCTCGTGCTTCAAGGGGTGGGCGCCCAACTTGTCGAACAGGCGTAGATGCGTGCCCTCGCGGACGAAGTAATCGTCCATCGGACCGAGGACCGGGCCGAAGCTATAGGGATCAGTCACCGCCCATTCGGCATCGCCGCGCCGGGCGCGATAGCGTACCGGCTGTTGTTTGGTGACCGTGATATTGCCGGAAAAGAACCCGGCTGGATCGACACAATCCAGCTCGCCGATGACGGAGCCGTCCAGCGCGGTGGCTGTGACGGCTTCTGCGCCGAGAATGAAGCAACGGGCGATGAACCCGTCATCCGTCCGATGCACGCCGAGGACGGCGAATGGATCGGAATGTGTGCCTGCGAGAATTGCAGCAATCTCGTCTGCCGAAATGTCCCTCAAGGCGGTGCCGTCAGCGGGTCTTTTCGGCTTTTTCATCCGGCTCTCCAGATTTCCTTGGCGTATTGACGAATCGTCCGATCGGAAGAGAACCAGCCCATCCGAGCGGTGTTGTTGATTGTTTTCGCATACCACTCGGAGGGCTTGGCCCAGAGGGCATCGACCTCGCGCTGGGCCGCGGCGTAGGCATCGAAATCGGCTGCGACCATGAACCAGTCATGGGCGTAGATGCCGTCGATCAGGCCGGCATAACGGCCGCGATCGTCCGGAGAGAAGACGCCCGACGCGATGGCCGAAAGCGCCTGCGCCAATTCGCGCGAACGTTCGATGACGGCGCGGGGATTGTGGCCGTCGCTGCGCAGATTGGCGACCTCGTCGGCCTTCAGACCGAAGATGACAATGTTGTCTTCGCCGACATTGTCGCGCATTTCGACGTTGGCGCCGTCCAGCGTGCCGATGGTGAGGGCGCCATTGAGGCCGAACTTCATGTTGCCGGTGCCGGATGCTTCCATGCCGGCGGTCGAAATCTGCTCGGAGAGGTCGGCGGCCGGAACCATGACCTCGGCAAGCGAAACGTTGTAGTTCGGCACGAAGACGACCTTCAGCAGGCCGCGCACCGAAGGGTCGTGATTGATGACGCGGGCGACATCGTTGATCAGCTTGATGATCAGCTTGGCGTTGTGATAGCTCGGCGCCGCCTTCCCGGCGAAGAGCTTTACGCGCGGCTGCCAGTCCAGTTCCGGGTGCGAGCGAATCTGGTCATAGAGCGCGATGGCTTCGATGATATTCAAAAGCTGGCGCTTGTATTCGTGGATGCGCTTGATCTGGATGTCGAACATTGCATCGGGATCGAGCTTGATGCCCATGCGGCTGGCGACGAGATTGGAAAGCTGCACCTTGTTGGCGCGTTTAACGGCGGCGAACTTCTCCTGGAAGGCGCTGTCGCGGGCAAACTGGTCGAGCGGCTTCAGCTTCTCCGCATCGTCGAGGAACGCGTCGCCGATGGTTTCGCGAATGAGACCGGTCAGGCCGGGATTGCATTGCATCAGCCAGCGACGCGGCGTGATGCCGTTGGTCTTGTTGTTGATGCGATCAGGATAGAGTTTGTGAAGGTCGGAGAAGACAGTGACCTTCATCAGATCGGTATGGAGCGCCGAGACGCCGTTGATCGAGTGCGAGCCGACGAAGGCGAGATTGCCCATGCGCAGGCGGCGGTCGCCGTTTTCATCGATCAGCGAGATCGAGCGGATTTCCGCGTCGCTGAAATTGCGAGCCTTGCGGGCTTCGACCAGGATCTTGGCATTGATCGCATAGACGATCTGCATGTGGCGGGGCAGCAGCCGTTCGAACAGCGGCACCGGCCAGCTTTCCAGCGCTTCGGGGAGAAGCGTGTGGTTGGTGTAGCCGAAGGTGTTGCGGGTGATATCCCAGGCGGCGTCGAACTCGAGGCCGTGAACATCGACCAGAAGGCGCATCATTTCGGCGACGGAGACGGCCGGATGGGTATCGTTCAGTTGGATTGCGACCTTGTCGGCGAGATTGGTCAGATCGTCATATTGCTGCAGATGGCGGCGCAGGATGTCTTGCAGCGAGGCGGACGAGAAGAAGAATTCCTGGCGCAGACGCAGTTCCTGGCCGGCGGGCGTCGCATCGGCCGGATAAAGAACGCGGGTCAGGCTTTCCGCCTTGTTGCTTTCGCGGAGTGCGCCGATATGGTCGCCGGCGTTGAAGGCGTCGAGCAGGATCGGGTCGATCGGCTGTGCCGACCAAAGGCGCAGCGTGTTGACCCGCTTGGCGCGCCAGCCGACGACGGGCGTATCGAAAGCGGCGGCGATGACGCGCTCGGCCGGCTTCCAGACATAGCGCGGCTGGTCGTCATGGCCGCTGACGAATTCGACGGCGCCGCCGAAGCCGATTTCGTAGGCGCTTTCCTGACGCTCGAATTCCCAAGGGTTACCGTGGGCAAGCCAGGTTTCTGGCAGTTCAACTTGCCAGCCGTCGGCCATCTGCTGGCGGAAAAGGCCGTGGACATAACGAATGCCGTAGCCATAGGCCGGCACATCCACCGTCGCCATGGATTCCATGAAGCAGGCGGCGAGGCGGCCAAGGCCGCCATTGCCGAGCGCTGCGTCAGGCTCAAGGCCGGCGATGACGCGGATGTCGACGCCGAGTGAGGAGAGCGCATTGGTGATCTCCTCCATCAGGCCGAGGTTCGAAACGGCATCGCGCATCAGGCGGCCGATGAGGAATTCGAGAGATAGATAGTAGACGCGCTTGGCACCGGTCTCATACACCTTGCGGGTCGAATCCATCCACTTGTCGATGACGCGGTCGCGAATGACGAGGATCGTCGCCGTCAGCCAATCGTGCGGCTTGGCGACTTTTGCATCCTTGCCGATGCGATAGGTCAAGCGCTCGATGATTTCTTCCGCAAGGATTTCCGGCTGAGAACTGCGGGGCGCCGGAACGGGGAGATTGGCCTTGGTCAAGTTATTCATACTATCAAGTCTCGCCATTTGTGATTTATATTCAGGGCGTTACGCCTCATAAATCAAATTGCCATCGCCTTTACCTAGCAGTTTATGCACCGATGTAAAGGCGTTGCAACAAGTGAATTAGGCAGATGCGAAAATACCGGGCAAACGCCCTCAAAGCGCTAAAAAGACTTGATTCCGATTGTTTTTCCGGCTCTTATCCGCGGATTAGTTAACAAGCGAAAGCCGCCCCGAATTATTCTGGGCGGCTTTCGTTTTTTACGATCTATTTGTGGCTTCCGGTGCTTCGCGCACCGGTTGTTATTTGGTCAGAAGCGTCATTTTCTTTGACGCCTGTGTAGCAATTGACGAGAAGGCGTTGAACAGGTCTGCGGCATTCTGCGGTGTGAAGTAATCGGCGGCTGATGTTGCGCAATACTTCAGCAGAGCTTGGCCGTTTGCTGGCGCCATGAAGGCGATCGTATAGACGTGGATGCCGGCGTTGCGTGCGATATCGCATTGAGCCTTGGTGTTCGTGTCGGCGCTTGCCACGTTGTTATCGCCGTCCGTCATGAAGACGATGTATGTGGACGGGTTTGTCTGGCCGTTCTTGTTTTTATGCTGCAACTGCTCGTTCGTGAGCCCAGGCGTCGTCGATGCCATTGTGAGGGCGGTCACCGCAGCCGTGAATGCGGGCGCCGAGTTCGTCGTGCCGCTTGCCGTCAGGTTGTTGACATATTGGGTGACGCCGCTGGTGCCCCAGGCAAGCGCCGTCGGCGTCTGGGCGTTGGAGTTATAGGAGTCGGCACCGGTGCGAACATACATGCTGTTCGGATCGGCGGTGTTCAATTGCGTCGCCAGGTTCGCGGTCGCGATCTTCAGCGATTGGATCTTCGTGTAGTAATTGGGCTGCGTACCTGTGCAGGTGCTGGTGACAGTCTTGCCCTTCGAGTTGGTCGTCGTGCAGGCATATGTGTAGGTCGTCGTCGGCTGTTGCGCATTGACGGTGTCGGTTGGTTCGTCCATCGAGCCGGAACGGTCGAGAACGAAATACATGGACAGCGGGCTCTTTTGAGTTTGCGCTGGATCGTTGCCGCTGGCGGACCTGCTCGACGCGCCGACGTTCATCGTGGTGAAGCCGAGCATGCGTGTCATGCCGTTCACCTGCATGGCATAAGACGCGTTCACGACGACGGAATAGCTGGCATTGCCCGAAGAATCGGTCGTCTTCGTCACTGTTGCGGTGGTGCCGGCCTTCAGCGCGCTGGCGGCACTCGTATCGCCGGCAAGATAGTTCGACATCTGTCCGGTCACGAAGTTAGCGGCCAGTTGCTGAGCGTTGGATGTTGTCGCACTACCATTGGCAAGCGCCGTTGCCGTAGCAAGCGCCGCAGCATCGGTCGCCTCCTGTAGCTGGCTGTTGGTAACCGCCATGTTGGAAACATCGACCGCGACGCCTGCAGCGGCGGCGAGGACGGGAATAGCGAGTGCGGTCAATATGCCGAAATTGCCAGCACGATCACGCAAAAGATGTTGAATGCCACGAAATTTGCCCGAACAAGTGATCATCACGTCCGCCCAAAAAGAATAAGCCCCAGGACTGCGACTGTGGGCGAAAACTCTAAGGGCGGCGTTGAGATGATCATTCGACTTTTAGCGAATGACGCGAATATTTCCGATTTAGGGTTGTATTCGAAATTACTGCTTTAATGGAATGACGTCGACGGCTTGCACCGTCTTTTGAGTTCCATAGCTCTTCAATACGCCGATAACAGGGGCGACGTCGGAATAGTCGCGGCCGTAGGCGACGACGATATGGTCTGTTCCGGCAGGGATATTGTTGGTCGGATCGAGCTCGATCCAGCCCGCCGTTTCACCGCACCAGATGCGCACCCAGGCATGCATGGCGTCGGCCCCTTCCAGGCGTTCCTTGCCCGGCGGCGGAATGGTGCGCAGGAAGCCGCTGACATAGCCGGCCGGGATGCCGAGGCTGCGCAATGCGATGATCATCACATGCGTGAAATCCTGACAGACGCCGCGCTTCAGGCGGAACGCCTCTTTCGGCGTGGTGTCGACCGTCGTCGCCTTGGGGTCGTAGACGAAATCCTTATGGATCTGGGCGCAGACGGCGTGGGCGATCTGCATTACCGTCAGACCGGTCGTCGCCCATTGCCGGGCATAGTCGGTGATCTCGGTCGTCTCCGGCAGACGCGGGCTTGTGCCGATGAAATGATGTGGTGAGGATGGCTCGATCGACCAGCAATCGCTTAACTCTTCCGGCAGTTTGGCGAGTACGGGCGAGAAGTCGGCGGAAACCGGCTGGCTCTCCACCTGCACCCGCGCCTGCATGCGGATATCGAGCTTTTCATGCGGATTGCGCACCAGGATCGAGGTCGCGGGATGCTGGAAAAAATCCGTGAAGTTCGACTGCTCGTCCGGATGCGGGGTGACCTTCAGCGAGCCGGCAATCAAGCGCTGGCGGTTGGTCAGAGACAGCGGCAGCACCCGCACGATATGACGAGCGCCGCTGGCCGGTACGTCGTAGATATAGCCCATGTGCAGCGACAGGTCGTAGAGCATCACATCATCCGAGATAGGTCTGGGCGAGGAGGTCGGAGAGAGATTCTAGCTCCCGTTCCAGCCGCTTGTAGACCTCGTCGTTCATCGTCTCCGGCGTCATGACGGCAAGGCCCGAATGCAGCCGCATGGCTTCGCGGTAGAAGGGCGACATCTGGCCGTTGACGAAGGCGTTCGGCAATTGCTCTACCTCGCGATGGATCTCGTTCATCTGGAAAAGAATCGAGCGCGGGTTGAGCGGATCGAGCGCCAGCAGATCGGTCACTGTCAGGCGGGCGGTATTGACGTTGTAGCGGCGGCGATGGGTCATGACGCTGTCGCCGATTTCGAGCAGCATGTCGAGCGCGCCGTCGGGCGCCTCAGGGCCGGACATATAACCGAGCAGGCGCGTCATATGCAGTCCACGCTCGATATAGCGGCCGAGCGACAGGAAGCGCCAGCCGGTGAAACGGTACATGTTTTCGTGCACGAGACCGGCAAAGCCCGCGAGCTTGCGCAGGAGAATCGTCATCGCGTGGCTGGCGTCGTCGCCGGCTTTGATCTTTTCCTTGAAGCGCCGGGCAGTCTTGGCGAGATCGTTCAGTGCCAGCCAGCCGTCCGGCGAGAAGCGGTCGCGGATGTTGCTGGCGGAATAGACGGCGCTGTCGATATTGCGCAGCAGGCTTTCCGGTACGGGTTCCCTGGTGTCGATATCGACGGCTGCCAGATAGGTGCTGACATTGGCGAGCAGCGGCTGGGTGGGATCGGCCGCTTCGGCAAAGCGCCCATGCCAGGCTCGCAGGATGCGCAAGGCCCCTTCGGCGCGCTCGATATAGCGGCCGAGCCAGAAGAGATTGTCGGCGGCGCGGCTCGGCAGGCTGCCGGGCATGTTGCGCGTGAAGGTCTCTTCGGTCGGTAGCAGCGTGTGGCGCTCGACAGGCTTGTCGGAGACGATCCAGACATCGGCCGCGGAACCGCCGGACTGCATGGCAATGGCGGCCACATCGTCGCCGCTGCCGATGCGGGCAAAGCCGCCCGGCATGATCTGCCAGCCGTTTTCGGTGCGGGCGGCGAAGACACGCAAACTCATCGGCCGCGGCAGCAGCTTGCCGTTTACCCAGGCAGGAGTAGTCGAGAGCGTCACGACCTCCTGGCCGACCAGCTTGTGGCCGTCCGTCGTTAGCCAGTCTGCAATCGACTCCTTGGCAGTGGTGCGCAGCGTCGAGCCCAGCACCGACTGGCCGTTGTCGTCGAAGAAGGGCATGCAGGAATAGGCCGGGCCGATCACCATTTTTTCGATATGGGCGGCGACATGCTCCCGCTCGGCCTTCTGTCCGCACCACCAGGTGGCGATCGACGGCAGCTTCAGGTCCTCGCCACGCAGATGCCGACAGATGGTCGGCAAAAAGGCGAGAAGCGCGCGAGTTTCCAGAATGCCCGAACCGAGCCCGTTGACGATGGTGACGGTCTGCGCCCTCAGCGCCTCTACCATGCCTGGCGTGCCGATATGGGATTGCTGGTTGAGCTCCAGCGGGTCGGCATAGGATGCGTCAAGGCGGCGCCAGAGCACGCTGATGGGCTTCAGGCCTGCGACGGTGCGCACCATCAGTTGATCGTTGACGACGGTGATGTCCTCGCCTTCCAGCAACATGAAGCCGAGGTAGCGGGCAATATAGGCGTGTTCGTAATAGGTCTCGTTGGCCGGCCCCGGCGTCAAGACGGCGATGCGGTCGGATGCGCCGCGCTTCACGCCCTGCAAGGCATCGCGGAAGGCGCCGAAGAAGGATGCGAGACGGTGCACTTTCGTCTCTGCGTAGATATCAGAGAAAGCGCGCGTGGTAGCAACGCGGGTCTCCAGCGCGAAACCGGCGCCCGACGGCGCCTGGGCGCGGTCGGCCAGCACCCACCAATTGCCGTCCGGACCGCGGCCGATCTCGAAGGCGAGGAAGTGGAGATAGTGACCGTTCGCGGGCTTGATACCGGCGAGTGGCCGCAGGAACTCCGGATTGGCGGCAATCAGCGCCGGCGGCAGCAAGCCTTCGTTGATCAGCCTGTTGTCGCCGTAGATATCGGCAATGACCTCTTCGAGCAGGTCGGCGCGCTGGCGCAGGCCGGCCGAGAGCGTCTGCCATTCGCGCTCGTCGATCAGAACGGGAATATGGGAGATTGGCCAGTTGCGTTCGCTGACGCCGGTCGATCCATAGGCGCGGTAGAAAACGCCGGCGTCGCGCAGATAGCGGTCGGCGCGGGCGAAGCGCTCCAGAAGGTCCTTTTCCGGCATGCGGCTGAGCGCGGCGAGCAGATTTTGCCAGACCGGCCGGACCGCCCCGGTATTGTCGACCATTTCGTCGGCGACGCCGGGCAAAGCGGAATAGGCAAAGGCCGGATCGTTGCCGATGCCAGCCCTTACCTCGTCACGCCGTTCCGTCGCTGGTTTCTTCCCCATGCGTATGCCCGTTTCAAACTCCGATCGGCCGCCTCAGATCGAGCGTCAGCGGAAATTCCGCCGACACTGATTCTGTGCGCAGATTATAGCCGCCCGCGGTATGCCCCCAAGGTTCAAATCGCGCAAGACGTCGCGCTTCCGCCTCATTGCCGTTGACAGGGAAGGTGTCATAGTTGCGGCCGCCCGGATGAGCAACATGGTAGATACAGCCGCCGATCGAACGCTTCGACCACGTATCATAAATGTCGAAGGTCAGCGGCGTGTCGATCGGCAGAACCGGATGCAGGCCCGAAGCCGGATGCCAGGCTTTGTAACGGACGCCGGCAACGGAGACGCCCGACATGCCCGTCGGCGTCAGCGGCACGGCGCGGCCGTTGCAGGTGACAGTGTAGCGCGAGGGATTGTTGGTTTCGAACCGTACCTGCAGCCGTTCCACCGATGAATCGACATAGCGGACGGTACCGCCGATCGCGCCTTCTTCGCCCATGACATGCCAGGGCTCCAGCGCCTGGCGCAGTTCCAGCTTGCTGCCCTCGTATTCGACCTCCCCGCAGAAGGGGAAGCGGAATTCGAGCTGCGCCTGGAACCATTCGGGACGAAGGTCGAAGCCGTTTTCCCGCAGATCCGCGAGCACATCGAGGAAATCCTGCCAGATATGATGCGGCAGCATGAAACGGTCGTGCAGCGTCGTGCCCCAACGCACGAACCGGCCGTCGATCGGATTGCGCCAGAAGCGGGCGATGAGGGCGCGCACCAGCAATTGCTGGGCGAGGCTCATGCGCGCGTTCGGCGGCATTTCGAAGCCGCGGAATTCGACGAGGCCGAGGCGTCCCGTCGGTCCATCCGGCGAGAACAGTTTGTCGATGCAGATTTCCGAGCGGTGGGTGTTGCCGGTGACATCTGTCAGGAGATTGCGGAAGAGGCGATCCACCAGCCATGGGAGTGGTTGCAGCCCGCGGCCGGGTGCCGGTACCTGGGCCAGCGCAATTTCCAGCTCGTAGAGGCTATCGTGACGGGCTTCGTCAATGCGCGGCGCCTGGCTGGTTGGCCCGATGAACATACCGGAGAAAAGATAGGATAGCGAGGGATGGCGCTGCCAGTGCAGTACTAGGCTCTTCAACAGATCGGGACGGCGCAGGAAAGGGCTGTCCATGGTGTTGCGGCCGCCGACGACAACGTGGTTGCCGCCGCCGGTGCCGGTGTGGCGGCCGTCGATCATGAACTTGTCGGTGCCGAGCCGGCTGGCCCGCGCCTCCTCATAGATCGCCGTGGTGATATCGACGGTTTCCTTCCAGCTCGATGCCGGATGGATGTTCACCTCAATGACGCCGGGGTCGGGAGCGACGCGGATGACATTGATGCGCTCGTCCTGCGGCGGCGCATAGCCTTCGATATGAACAGGCAGGTTCAGGGCTGCGGCGGCGCGCTCGGCGGAGGCGACGAGGTCGAGGTATTCCTCGACGCTGACCGTCGGCGGCATGAAGATGCAGAGGCGCCCGTCGCGCGGCTCGACGCTGATGGCAGTGCGCACATAGCCGCCTATCTCATCGATGGATTGCGGCATGATCGGCTGCTGGCCAGCGAAGGGCTGGAAGTGAGCGGTCTGCAATGGCCGACCCTTGTCCGCACCGTAATCCGGCAGCGCCTCGCGCGGGATCGTTGGGTCCATCGGGTTAATGTACGGGTATTGCGATGCCGGTATCCAGCCGAGCGAGTTCAGTGGCAGGCGATAGCCGACCGGGCTGTCGCCGGGCATGAGGAAAATGCGGCCGCGGCGCGTGTGCCACTTCTCGCTGACCCAGCGGCGGCCGCTGGCGCGCGCATTCCAGGCCTGGATGGGGAGAATATAGCCCGTCGGCCGCGTCAGTCCGCGCTCGAAGACGCGGGCCATGCGCGAGCGTTCCTCCGGGTCCTTCAGTTTCGAGTTGGACGGATCGACATTGTCAGGCAGGTTCGCTTCCTTGACCAACCATTCGGCCGGATCTTCGAAGGCGGGCGCCACATAGTCCGGTTCGATGTCGAGTTCGCCGGCAATAGCCGTCAGCAGGCGGCCGGCATCATCCTCGTTGACGCTGTAGTTGCGACCTTCATTGGCAATCAGGTCTGGGTTCGACCAGATCGGCAGGCCGTCGCGCCGCCAATAGAGGGAGAAGGTCCAGCGCGGCAGGCTTTCGCCGGGATACCATTTGCCCTGGCCATAATGCAGGAAGCCGTTCGGCGCGAAGCGCTCGCGCAGGCGGCGGATCAGCGTATCGGCCTTTTCGCGCTTAGTCGGGCCGACTGCGGCGGTATTCCATTCGTCGGACTCGAAGTCGTCGATCGAAACGAACGTCGGCTCTCCGCCCATGGTCAGGCGCACGTCGTCTTGCTTGAGGATGGTATCCACCTTTTCCCCAAGCGAGTTCAGCGCATCCCAGCTTTCGTCGGAGAAGGGCTTGGTGATGCGCGGATGCTCGGCGACGCGGGTGACCTTCATGTCGAAATCGAATTCGGTCTCGGCCTCGCCGAAATAGCCGCCGGAGATCGGCGCAGCATTACGGTAATGTGGTGTGGCGGCGAGCGGAATATGGCTCTCGCCGGTCAATAGACCCGATGTAGGATCAAGGCCAACCCAGCCTGCACCGGGAAGATAAACCTCGGCCCAGGCATGCAGGTCGGTAAAGTCGTAGTCCGTGCCCGAGGGGCCGTCCAGCGCCTTCAGGTCCGGTGTGAGCTGGATAAGGTAGCCGGAGACGAAGCGGGCGGCGAGGCCGAGATGGCGGAGAACCTGGACGAGCAGCCAGCTCGTGTCGCGACAGGACCCCTTTGCCTTTTCCAGCGTCTCTTCCGGCGTTTGAACACCGGTTTCCAGGCGAATGACATAGCCGATCTCGTGCTGCAGTCGTGCATTGAGGCCGACGACCATGTCGACGGTGCGCTGCTCCGAGCGGTCGAGGGTTGAAAGGAAAGCCGCAAGTCGTGGCCCTGGCTCCTCCGGCTCCATATAGATCGACAGATCGTCGCGAATGGTCTCGGGATAATCGAAGGGCCACTTGGTGGCCTCCTCTTCGACGAAGAAGTCGAAGGGATTGTAGACGGTCATGTCGGCAACGAGATCGACCTCGATCTTCAACTCGGTCACCGGGTCGGGAAAGACGAAGCGGGCGAGATAGTTGCCGTAGGGATCCTGTTGTAGATTCACGAAATGATTGGATGGCGTCACCTTCAGCGAATGGCTGAGGACGCGTGTCTTGGAATGTGAAGCAGGTTTCAGGCGAATGATTTGAGGGCCG
Source organism: Rhizobium sp. SEMIA4064 (assembly GCF_003025035.1). Taxonomy (GTDB): domain Bacteria; phylum Pseudomonadota; class Alphaproteobacteria; order Rhizobiales; family Rhizobiaceae; genus Rhizobium; species Rhizobium paranaense. Next base: position 420,364 of record NZ_PYJN01000019.1, on the reverse strand, counting down.
AGGCGGACCGGATTGTCGTATTTATAATGGGTGAGATGATAAATGCTTGCCTTGATCGCCATATTTTCTCTTTGCCTAGCTCGCATCGTTGTGCGGCATTTGCTGTTCCCGCCGGCAGTGTGTGCAATGCAGCGGAAGAATGCAAGGCGTCTCGGCGCTCAATCAGGCCCATTCATAGGGTGCAAAATAAAAGCGGCGGGCTTTCACCCACCGCTTTGAAATCGATACTGTCGAAGATCTCAGCTTCTGCCGAATTCATCGACCAGGCGAATGATGTCGTCTTCGCCGAGATAGGAGCCCGTCTGCACTTCGATCAGCTCCAGCAGGATCTTGCCGGGGTTGGAAAGACGGTGCACTTCGCCGAGGGGGATATAGACCGACTCGTTTTCACGCAGCATCTGTACGTGTTCGCCTACCGTCACCTCTGCCGTGCCCTTGACGACGATCCAATGTTCCGAACGGTGATGGTGCTTCTGCAGCGACAGCTTCTTGCCGGGCAGAACGAAGATGCGCTTCACCTGGAAACGCTCGCCGTTCAGAACCGAGGTGTAGCCGCCCCAAGGGCGATAGGACGTCGGATGGGTCTCGGTGAGCTTGGCCGTCGTCTTCTGGCTGGCGAGCAGCTTGACCAGCTTGCCGACTTCCTGGCTGTCCTTGAGATGGCCGACATAGACGGCGTCTTCGCTGGCGATGACGGCGACATCCTCAAGCCCTTGGACGGCAACATGGAGGCCGTGGGTCATCACAAGCGAATTCTTGGTGTTGACCAGAGTCGTGGCGCCGGCCGAGACGTTGCCGCTTTCATCGCGCTTGCCGACTTTCCAAACTGCATCCCAGCTACCGAGGTCGGACCAGGTAAAGGGGGAGGGAACGACGGCCGCATTGGCGGTCTTTTCCATCAGGGCGTAGTCGATGGAGATGTCGGGGCTCTTGGAGAAGGTGTCACTATCCAGGCGCGTAAAGTCGAGGTCGCGGGTTGCCTTAGAAACGGCCTTGCCGGCCGCCTTTTCGACGTCGGGCGCATATTCCTTCATTTCGTCCAGAAGCTGGGCGGCGGAGAACATGAACATGCCCGAGTTCCAGTAGAAGCTGCCGCTTGCAACCATCTCCTGGGCCTTCTCCAAGACAGGCTTCTCAACGAAGCGCTTGACGGCATGGGCGCCGGTCGAAAGCGCCTTGCCGCTTTCGATATAGCCGTAGCCAGTCGCTGGTTCGGTCGGCGTGATGCCGAAGGTGACAAGCTTGCCCTGTAGGGTGGTATCGCGCGCCACGCGCACGCAATCATAATAGGTCTTGTTGGCGTCGATCTCATAGTCGGAGCCGAGGACGTGCATGATTGCGTCCTTGCCGAAAAGCTCCGTGACGAGCGCAGCGGCGGCGGCAACGGCGGCGGCGGTATTGCGGGCGACCGGCTCGAGCAGCACGGCTGCAAGCTTCAAATCCAGCTCGCGGGCCTGTTCGGCGACGAGAAAGCGGAATTCTTCATTGGTGAGGACGATCGGCGCTTCGTAAAGCTCAGGATCAGCCACGCGCTCCAGCGTGTTCTGAAAGAGCGTCTTGTCGCCGATGAATTGGATGAACTGCTTCGGTGCAGAAGCGCGCGACAGCGGCCACAACCGTGTTCCCTTGCCTCCGGCCATGATCACTGGGACGATTTTGGCTGCCATATCTGCCTCTCTCCTAGATACTCACTCGGGACCGCTCGCGGGCATCTGCAACATATGCGATCGCCACGTTCGTCCCCTAAACAACTGAACTTCGCCATTGCGATATTTTTCAGGAAAACACCAGTGCGAATTGCCGTCGATTGCGAACATTCGCTGATCTTAGTTGGGAAATTCTAATAGACACAGTCATGCTTCGGTTGAGGGACCAAATCCGTGTTGTGGGAATTTTCCACCGAAAGACGTAGCGGCAACGACCTAAAGCGCATGTCGATCTCTGGGATTCGCTCCTTACGCTTTAGATCCTTGGTTTTCGCTGTCGTTGTCGCAGATCGCTGCACAGCTTTGCGCGACCTGCTTTGGATCATTGATCAGGCTTCGGCTCTATCGCGGGGCTCCTCATCGGCCGGGCCATGCTCGGCACCGTTGCGCTTGTTGTAACGGATCGAAGACCAGAGCGAGATACCGATCAAAGCCGCGCCGCCGAGACCGGTGATAACTTCCGGAATATGTATGAGCGTTTGGACATACATGATCCCCGAAAGAATCAGGATGGCGTAGAAGGCGCCGTGTTCCAGGTAGCGATAGTGGGCGAGGGTGCCTTTTTCCACCAGCATGATCGTCATCGAGCGCACATACATGGCGCCGATGCCGAGCCCGATGGCGATGATGAAGAGGTTCTGGGTGAGTGCGAAAGCGCCGATGACACCGTCGAAGGAGAAGCTCGCATCGAGGATTTCCAGATAGAGAAAGGCTCCGAGGCCGCCTCTCGCGGCAGCGCTCATCGATTTTTGCGAGGCATCCAGAAAGCCGCTGAGGACCTCCACCAGAAGGAAGGTGAGCAGACCATAGACGGAGGCATAAAGGAATGTGGTCGCATCGTCGCCATCGAGCAGGGAGGTGAAGATCAGAACGAGGATCAGCACGAAGGCGATCTCGATGCCCTTGACGGTGGCGAAATGCGCCATCGCCTTTTCGATAAAGGCGATCCAGTGCACATCCTTCTCGTGATTGAAGAAATAGGTGAGGCCGACCATCATCAGGAAGGTCCCGCCGAAAGCGGCAATGGGCAGATGTGCGTCATGCATGATCGCGGCATACTGCTCCGGTTCGGCCGCTGCGAGCTTCAGCGCTTCCCAGGGATTGATGTGGGCGGCAATCGCGACGATCGCCAGCGGAAAGACGATGCGCATGCCGAAGACGGCGATGACGATGCCCCAGGTCAAAAAGCGATGCTGCCAGACTGGCGTCATCTCTTTCAGCTTGTTGGCATTGACGATGGCGTTGTCGAACGAAAGCGATATTTCCAGCACGGCCAGCACCAGGCAGATGAAAAAGGCCGTTGCCAAGCCGCCGAAAGTGCCGGTCATGTTCCAGCCGAGCACTCCGCCCAGGATGAGACCTGCGATGGTGACGATGAAGGCCCAGCCGAAATAGCCGAGCATGGATTTGGAGGAAGAGGACGTCATGGGCGCACCTCCTCAAAAGCGGAAAAAATGTATCCGGACGCGAGGCATAGTCGCATGCCAGAGACGGCATGCGTGCGAGGCATGGTCAGGGTATTCATGAAAAGAAATCCGCCGGCTCATCTGCAGGCGGTACCGACATCGCGAGAGCGCCGTTAAAACTCTCGCCAGAGGGGCCCGGCACCAAAGTTCAATCCGCAGCCGATGTCAGAAGGCGCGGAGATGCCACCATTAGTTAGTGAAATTGTGGCGCCCGTCAAGAGCCGCGACGGTTCGATGCTGCCCTCATCACCAGGATAGAAATTTCCGGAACCAAACGGGAAAGAGGCGCGTTTGGCCTTCAGGCGGGCAGGGCGATGTCCGTTGCAAGGCAGATCCCAGAGCGGGTTTGATTGTCGGATAGAGAGCAGCGGACAAGGAGGACCTCTCATGAGCCCCCATCCCATCCATCATAGACCGAAAGAACAGAAGCCGGACATGGCTCGGCAGAAGCGGGCACGCCCGAATGTCGTGCGTCAGGTGCAGGTATTGCCGCCGCACAATGTCGACCTGACGCTGCAGCCTGCGACCCATGAAGATGTTCATGTGCCGGCCCATGTCAGCGGCGCGGACCTGTCGCGAGAGGCACCAGGCGATGCCAATCACGGCGGGAAAAATAAAGGCCGCTCAAAATAAAAGTTGGAAGCCGAAGGTTTTCCGAGGTTCCGGGTCAGAGGCCCGGAGCGGGCGAAGCTTTGCCTATTTGCCGCGTGGCGGTTTGCCATTCGACAGGAAGCTGGCGGTAAAGCTTAGCTCCGTCGATTTCGCCGAGCATTCGATCGCGACAGGTTTGCCGGCATAAGGATTGGCGAAGGTGCAGGTGCCCTTGGCGCCGACCTGGCCGGTCATCTTGTTGCCTGCACCGGTGGATATGACCTCGATCGGCAATTGCGCGGTGCCCTTTTTCTCGCCGGGCTTGATTCCACGGCCATCGCCCTGGAAGCCAAGCATCTTGCCGCCCGATGAAAAGATGAAGGTTACCGAGCCGTCCGGTCCCGTCACGCTGGCGATCTCACCCTTGCAGCCTTTCGAGGCATCGAGCTTGCCGACGACGAGCTTGGAACATGTTCCGCTAACCACTACCGCGCCGGGCGCCGGAAAATTCTGTGCGGCGGCAGCCGTCGTAGCGGTCATCACTGTCAATCCAATAGCAAGGCCTGCGAATCGCATGAATGGAGTCCTTTTAAAGCCTCCACAGGTTTGCCGATGGAAATGTGGCAGTCAATCCCCGACTGCTGACGCGCCGGTGTGGGCGGCGCCCGTCACTCCGGTACGAGGGTGCCGATCAGTTGCAGCAGAGCGTTCTGCCGATTGCCGCCGCCGGCCAGGAATTCGTAGAGCGTCATCTTCTTTTCGCTGCCGCCATCGACGAGATAATCGGATTGGCGAATGACGAAGACCTCGCCGCTGTCGGTGTCTCGGGCGAGGTGAAACATATATTCGTCGCCGTTGGGCTTATGGTTTTTGTAGAACTGCTTCTTCACGACGGCCATTCTCGTCCTCCCGTACGATCAATGCTTTAGCATGACAGTAGTGTGACAGAGCGATCGGAAGTCAAGCGACTTGTGGCGAAGTTTTGCTCATCTCGCCCGCCGGCGATGCATTCGAGCGCTGAACATCAGCATGTGATTGGATATCGAAGAAAAGACCATTATTCTCAACCCGTGCGATCGAGAATTCGATACGCCATGAGCGAGAGGTCAAAACAAATGAGAATGATGTTAGCGTTAGGGGCCATCTTAAGCTTCGCTTGCGTCTCCGCAGGCGAAGCGCCCTCGAACTACCAGTCATACCAAGGTATCCGCGCCGATAGCGATCCGGTGCTTCTAGCGAGATACGATAGGGCTCTGCAGTATTGCGAACCGGAAGCCTATTCCTGGTCTCGGGGATCACCCGATCCGAACAGCAGCATGTACATCCTGGCATTGAGAGCATGTTTGTATCGGCACAGCTTCGTAGACCGCGGCGTCCACGCTTATCCGACGACGGCGGTATTCCAGCACTTCCTGGATCGCTGAACGCCCACATGCATCTTTGCATAGGAAGCGCCTTTTCCCAGCCGGGAAGGGCGCTTTTCTCGTTTGGAATGTCTTCAACCGTCTCATAGTCAAGCTGAGTGGGTTCGGCGAGCAAGTTGAGGTGAATTTAAGCCTTTGAGATGTTCCGTCATAAACGGCAGAGTCGCAGATCACCGCCGATCTTCAAAACGGTGAATGACACGAGAAATTCCCGAAAAGAGCGATAAGGAAGTAGGGATCATCGCCAAACAGGCCGTATTGGCCAAGCCGAAGGGCGTATATCATTCAAGACACTATCATGTTCTAATTCAAACAGGTCGGACGTCCTCCGACGATTGAAACCGAGCACTTCATGGTAACTGTCCCCTATCCCTAACCGGATAGGGGCTTTTTCGTTCGCTCGACAAACAGGCGCCTGTGATCTCATGCACAAGGCGCTGAACAAAAGGCTAGATTTCTTAGTCATTTTCTTAATTCCCAGACGGAACGCTGGAAGCCGCACGGGTCACGAAAACTTGGTTTGTAGGTCGGATAGGGGGAAGGTTTTCTGAGCCTAGGGGAATTATGAGAAAAGGCCTCTCGATTTCTCGAAAGGCCTTTTTCAAAACTGGATGGTGGGCGTGACAAGGATCGAACTTGTGACCCCTACGATGTCAACGTAGTGCTCTCCCGCTGAGCTACACGCCCATCCGATGGCGGCGCATAGATCACAAAACCTTGGTGGCCGTCAATAGGCTTTTTTTCGGTTTTGTGACGTTGCCGCCAGAAGCCTTAGGCGGCAAGGAGTTTGTTCACTTCGTCGACCAGCTCGCGCAGGTGGAAAGGCTTGGAAAGCACCTTGGCATCCTTCGGTGCCTTCGAATCAGGGTTCAGCGCCACGGCGGCGAAGCCGGTGATGAACATCACCTTCAGGTCGGGATCGAGCTCGGTGGCGCGGCGCGCCAATTCGATGCCGTCCATCTCAGGCATGACGATGTCGGTCAGCAGCAGCGAAAAGGGCTCCTCGCGCAGCCGGTCATAGGCGCTTGCTCCATTGTCAAAGGACAAGACCTTGTAGCCGGCCTTTTCCAGCGCCTTCACAAGGAAGCGACGCATGTCGTTGTCATCTTCGGCAAGGAGTATCTTCTGGGTCATCATCTGTTCGCTAATCAACTTTTGTCGTGTTGGACTTGTCCAGCGTCCAACTTAGTCGTTGGCCGTAAACAAGCGGTGAATGATCGGTCAGGACAAAGCCGTTCTGTTCGTCCGTTGCAGCACAAACGCACCCGAGGCCGCTTCGCATGTCTCGGGATCGTGCTTTCGGACATTTCGGTCGCGGCCCTTTGTATAAGGCCATTTTGCTTAAGTTAGTATGGACTTGCGGGCGAGCAACTGGCAACATGGATGCTGCGACAAGTTGTTGACATGGTAAAGACGTTGATGTCCGCAGAAATGCGTAATTTCGAGATTTTCGAGGTATCGGAGCCCGTCTCTCAGACAATTCCCTTTGTCTACAGCTCGCCTCACAGCGGTCGCATCTATCCACCGGATTTCATCGCTCAGTCCCGCCTGCAGGGCATCGCCATTCGTCGCTCGGAAGATCATTACGTCGATGAACTGTTTTCAGCGGCAAGCGTTCTCGGTGCACCGCTGCTGCTCGCCAATTTTCCGCGCGCCTATATCGACGTTAACCGTGAGCCCTATGAGCTCGATCCGCGCATGTTCGACGGCGTGCTGCCGCCCTATGCCAATATCAATTCGCTGCGAGTCGCCGGCGGCTTAGGCACCATTCCGCGCATCGTCGCCGAAAACATGGAAATCTATGCCCGCCGCGTGCCGGTCGAGGATGCGCTCAATCGTATCGAAACGATCTACAAGCCCTATCATGCGACCCTGCGCCGGCTGATTGCCCGCACCCATGTCAAATTCGGCTTCGGCGTCCTCGTCGACTGCCATTCCATGCCGGGCAATATCCGAATCGCCGGCAGCAACATGCGACCCGATTTCATCCTTGGCGACCGCTACGGGACCAGCGCTTCGGCGGACCTGTCGCGCGCCGCCATGCAGATCCTCGACGAACTCGGCTTCAACGCCGTGCGCAATAAACCCTATGCGGGCGGCTTCATCACCGAGCACTACGGCCGCCCCTCCCGCGGGCTTCATGCCCTGCAGATTGAGGTCAACCGCTCGCTCTATGTTGATGAAACGACGCTGGAGAAGCGGTCGGATTTCGGTGCTGTCGCCGCCGCCATCACCCTGTTCATGAAGCGTATGGCCGAGCATGTGGAATCCTATGCCGGCGATCCCGCTTTGGCGGCGGAATAGGGCAAAGCCCCTTCGCCCCCGTCCTGAGCTTGCCGAAGGGGCGGGGAGAAGGTGGGGCGGGGACATTGAGCAAGGCGAAATGTCGACGCCTCGGATGAGGGGCTATCTCGGACCTTTCAGGCGAATAAGCCCTGTGGAAACGTTTGGCTATGGTTATGGTCAGGCATGTTTTCTGCTGCCGCGCCCTGGTGCCTAGCCCCTCACCCTAACCCTGACAAAAAAAGAACCGCGCTTGTGGCGCGGCTAAGTCTAGGGAGGAAACACCCAAGGAGGGTATTTACAGTCAGAAGACTGTAGGGAGATGTTGCTATTGCATTGCACAAATGTCAAGCAGATTATTGCGGTGCAAAATATTTAGGCAATTATCGGATTTCTGCCTCATCTCCGGGCAATCCGCCTCTCGCATCGGCATTTGGTTTGCTTCGCCGAGTTTATGCGCTATGACTTCGCCCGCCCCGTCATTTATCCGGATTCACCATGCTTCCTGATCGCGCCTTTTTCTATCGTCTGGCCGAGGCGGCCAAGGCTGAGACCCTGCCGCGCTTTCGCGCCGGCGTTGATGTGGTCAACAAGGAGGCGCAGGGCTTCGACCCTGTTACGGAAGGCGATCGCGCCGCAGAGGAGGCGATTCGCGCCTTGATCGAGACGGAATTTCCCGACCATGGCATCCTGGGCGAAGAGCACGGCAATGTCGGCCTCGACCGAGAGCATGTCTGGGTGATCGATCCGATCGATGGCACCCGCGCCTTCATTTCCGGCGTTCCCGTCTGGGGGACGCTCATCGGCCTGCAGAAAAACGGCCGCGCTATCATGGGCATGATCGATCAGCCGTTTACCGGCGAGCGCTATTTCGCCGATGGCAACGGCTCGACCTATTCAGGCCCGGACGGCGAAAAGCGGCTGCAGGTTCGCGACTGCGGCAGCCTGTCGAATGCTGTTCTCTTCACCACCTCGCCGCATATCTTCGTCGACGAGGAGCTGGTGAAGTACCGCGAGATCGAGAGCCAGGTGCGGTTGTTCCGCTATGGCACGGATTGCTATGCCTATGCGCTGCTCGCGGCCGGTCACGTCGATCTCGTCATCGAAAGTTCGCTGAAGCCGTACGATGTCGGCGGCATCATCCCGGTCATCGAACAGGCGGGCGGTATCATCACCACCTGGGACGGCGGTCGGCCGGAAATGGGCGGCACGATCATCGCTGCCGGCAGCCGCGCGGTCTATGATCAGGCAAGGGCGATCCTGTCGCGATAGCCACCCGATCGAGCGTCCGAAAAGCGTCAGATATTCTCGTTGCGCGTGATTCGAGATCGCGCGCTAAATCCCGACACCCGCCATATCCGTATTCGCCTCGGCGTCGCTGCCGGGGATAAAGGCGTTGATGGCGGCGAGTGCGGCGTTGCGGTAGACGTCGCGCTCCTGCAGGATTTCATGTTTCGCGCCGTGGACGGGCACGAACTGCGCTGCGCGGAAATAGCGAGACAATCGTTCCTGGTCGGCATAGGGCACGACGCCGTCGCGGGTCGGCGCGATCAGCACCGTCGGGATGGCGATGGAAAAGAGATGCTCGGGCGTATTGACGCGATCGATGGTGCGGAATGCTTCCAGTAGCCAGCGGGCCGTCGGCGGCCCGAGGGTGAGCTGGGGATAGGCCGTTGCGATGGCGAGATTGCGCCGATAACGGCGTTCGTCCGTGGTTAGCGGGTTTTCCGGGAAGGGCTTTTCCCTGATTCTTTTGCTGAATTGCATCCGGCCGAGACCAAGCGCGCAGACCGTGCCGGAGATAAAGCGGACGAGGCCGGGCGAGACACCTTGGCCGGTGAGACCGACAAAGGGCGCCGACAGCACCATGCGCTCGATCCGGCTCGCAAGCCGCGGCGCCGCTGATAGCGCGATCAGCGCGCCGGTCGAGTGCGCCAGCACGAAGAACGGCAGGCGCGTATCCGGTAGCACGATCTTGTCGAGGAAGGCGGTCAGGTCGCGCTCATAATCGGAAAAGCGACGGACATGTCCGCGCAGCGGATCCTTCAGCAGCCGTTCGGAGCCGCCCTGGCCGCGTAGATCGAAAGTCGCGACCCACAATCCCTTGGCGGTCAGGTCGCGGATCGTCTCGAAATATTTCTCGATGAACTCATTGCGGCCCTGCAGCAGTACCACGGTGCCTTTGGCGACTGGCTGTTCGCAGCGGAAGACGACATAGCGCAGCCTGCGCCCGTCAAATGTCTCAAAGAACCCTTCGGTGCGGTTTTCCGGCACCGGATTGTCTGGTGTGGAATAGAGGATCGAATCCATGACGATGTCGCGCCTCGTTGAAGGGAATGCCTTTCTCAAGGGGATAGCGTAGGTGCAGGGAATTGCAACTGGTTTGTTGGCAGTGCCGCTTGTGTCAAGCCTTCGGCGTCGTGCCGCGTCGTTCGAGTGCGGTTTTGCGGATGATGTCGGCGATCTCCGGGCTGCTGCTGGACAGCATCTGGAAATCCGCCGAATAAAGCGAGAGGAGTGAGACTTCAGTAGCAGCGCTGACGGTCGCGGAGCGTGGTTCGCCGCTGATCAGCGCCATCTCGCCGAAGAAGCTGCCGGAGCCTAGCTCTACCGGGTGTGGTGTCGCAACGGTGACGCGGCCTTCAACGATGAAGTACATCTGGTCGCCGGTGTCGCCCTTGCGGCAGATGACGGCGCCGGCCGGTACGATGCGCGGCCGCAGCGCCCGCACGATCTCGATGAGCGCGGCAGAACCAAGCTTCTGGAACAGCGGTACGGCAGCAACCAACTGCCAATTGCGCACGAAGTCCTGGCGGCGGACTTCCTCGTAGAAGCCGGTGGCTAGGATGCCGGCCCAGAGGGCAAAGATGCCGATACCGCTCATCATGACCAGCCCGGCGAGAACGCGGCCGGCGAAGCTTTGCGGGATCTCGTCGCCGTAGCCTGTAGTCGACAGCGTGACCACCGCCCACCACATCGCCAGAGGAATGCTGCCGAACTTGTCAGGCTGGACGTCGCGCTCGATGATATAGGCGGCAAGCGCAGCACCGAACAGAACGATGCCGAAGATCGAGGTGACGCCGAGGAGATTGCGCGCTTCTTTACTCAGGACCCTGCCCAGCAGCCGAAAGAAGGTCGAACCGCGCAGCGGCTTCAGCAGCCAGATCGCACAATAGAGGCTTTGGTCGCGCCCGCCGACGAACAGGAACGCAGCCAAGGGGACCAGAACGGCGAGCAGATCGACGGCAATTTCCGGTACTCTGTCGCGAACGGCCCTTGTCCGGTGCACGATCAGCGTCTCGATCAGCTGCAGGACGTAGACAGCCCAGATGCCGGCAAGCAGGATTTCCAGAATGAGCCTGGTCTGTCCGCTCACGCCCGGCGTCGTGAGTGCAGCTACGGTCACGAGGCCGACGGCGACGAGCAGCGCGTTAACGGGCTCAGAAATCTTCGAGAAAGGGAGCGTCGACATTCAATACCCCGGGGTGGGCAGGCACCCTTCTAGAATAGGATAGCCTCGCTCTAAACGTAAAGGGCTTGCGGGACATGCGCCGCAACCAAGCCTTGACCGGTAATCTTGCGTCACCCAGCGTCCATGTCTTGGACCGTTATCGCTGCCCGACATCCAGCGGAAAACCCTTGAAAGGCTTGATTTCCTTCAGCACGAAGGTTGTCTGCATCTCCTTGATGCGTGGCAGGTGGCGCACCACCGCCATGGCGAAATCCGCATAGCTGTCGAGGTCTTCGGCAACGACCTGCAGTAGGAAATCCGCGTCTCCAGCGATGCTGTAGCACGCCACGACTTCGCTCAGCTTCAATACGTCGCATGAGAATTCCTCGGCCTCGGCCTCGCTGTGGCTGTCGATCTTCACCCTGATGAAGGCGAGGACGCCAAGCCCGATCTGGCGCCTGTCCAGGGTGGCCGTATAGCCTTGAATCACGCCTGTTTCCTCCAGTTGGCGCACGCGCCGCCAACATGGCGATGTCGAGAGCCCGACTTCGGAGGAAAGCGCCTGATTCGTCAGCCTCCCGTCCTTCTGGAGCGCTCCGAGGATTCGCAAATCGATGGGCTCAAGTGTGTAAGGCATATTCGACCTTGTATTCGGAGAAATCTGGTAGAGTTTACCATAATATCGGCATAAGCAGCAATGAAAGGCAAGATTACCCCGGATATCGGAGATATTCTCTGAGCGCACAGTCTCAACAGCCGTAGGTCTCCATGCTTTTCGATATTCGTCTTGCCATTGTCGTCAATCCCGCACTCCCGCTCGGGCTGGTCGCCAACACCGTCGGTGCGATCTCGATCGGATTGGGTGCGAAGTTTCCCGCGCTTGCGGCGCGGCAATTGACTGACCGAGAGGCACGCATCATCGACATCAGCTCGAACATGCCGGTTCCGGTGCTGCAGGCGGATGCGGAGACAATCACATCCTTATTGCTGAAGGCCTTGTCGCAGCAGGACGACCGCGCGGTCGTTCCTTTTTCCGCTTTCGCCCGCTCATTGCACAACTACAGGGAGTATGAGGCGACGTTCCCCGATCGCGATCTTGCCGGCGAGGCGATCGACGGCCTGGGGTTGGCGGGACCTTCGAAATGGGTGAAATCGCTCACCGGTTCGCTGAAATTGCTGCGCTAGCGGCCAGAAAAAAAGACCGGCTTGCGGAGATAGAGAGATCCGCGTCGCCGGCCTAGCAAGGACTGAAGAAGAAGGGACGATACACTTCAGTCATCGGACAGTGAATGCATCCGATGACCTCATTGGTAGTCCCACCAGCCTGAACGGGTCCCGAACCGGCCGTTCATCTGCGGTTCACGCGGATTTTCTTGAAAATCGAGAGATGTTGGCAAGGGTCTTGAACTGCTGAAAAGCGATCACCATCTCCATTCTGCGGGTGCCAAACGGGCTCGCGTAACCGTCCCTAGGCCGCCCAGAGCGGGGTCGCGGGGGCAAAACCAAATCGCAATCGTCGCTCACAGGAGGACAACATGCGTCACGTAGACTTCTCTCCCCTTTACCGTTCCACCGTCGGTTTCGACCGTCTTTTCACTATGCTCGACAGCCTTGCGCAGCCGGATCAGGCTCAGACCTATCCGCCCTACAACATCGAGCGCACCGGTGAGAACACCTATCGCATCACCATGGCCGTCGCCGGTTTCGATGAAAAGGAACTGAGCATCGAGGCTCATGCCCACGTTCTCCAGGTCAAGGGTGAAAAGAGCGAAGAGCCGGCCGAGGCTAGCGAATATCTCTATCGCGGTATCGCCAAGCGCGCCTTCGAGCGTCGCTTCCAGCTTGCCGATCATGTCGAGGTCCAGGCGGCTTCGCTGAAGAATGGTCTGCTGCACATCGATCTGTTGCGCAACATTCCCGAGGCCATGAAGCCCCGTCGTATCTCCATCGCTGCCGAGCCGGTTGAGGCCCCGAAGGCAATCGAAGCCCGTATCAACTAACGGGCTTCAACACATAGCCTGAAGACCGATCCTCCCAAGGTCATAAAAGCAAGGCGGCGCTCCGTTGGGGCGCCGCCTTTTGTGTTGGGTAATGACTGGAATGGCCGTTATGCTGCGTTCGGGGCTCCGTTCGCCTTCGGCGACCCCGCTGTCTCGGCTTCGGCCTTGGCTGCTTCCCGCCGCTTCGCGGCATCCGCATATTTCTGGGCGATGACGGCGCAGGCCATGAGCTGGATCTGATGGAACAGCATCAGCGGCAGGACGATGGCGCCGATGCCCTGGCCGGCGAAGATGACGTTGGCCATCGGCACGCCACTTGCTAACGACTTTTTCGAGCCGCAGAAGGTGATGGTGATCTCGTCGGCGTGGGAGAAGCCGAGGGCGCGGCTGCCGAACATGGTGATGCAGAGCACCAGTACCAGAAGCACAATATTGGCGACGATGACGGTGGCAATATCGACCAGCGAGAAGGTGTGCCACAATCCCTCGACAACGGCCTCGCTGAAGGCGGAATAGACGACCATCAGGATCGAGCCGCGGTCGACCGGCATCAGGATCTTCTTCTTCGAACGTATCCAATTGCCGATCCACGGCTGCAGGATCTGGCCGGCGATGAAGGGCGCAAGCAGTTGCAGCATGATCTGCTCCAGCACGTCCCAAGAAAATCCACCGCCATGGCCGCCGACCGAGAAGAGTATGCCGACGAGCAGGGGCGTCAGGAACATGCCGAAGATGTTGGAAGCCGATGCCGCGCAGATCGCGGCCGGCACGTTACCGCCGGCAATCGAGGTGAAGGCGATCGAGGACTGCACCGTCGAGGGCAGCACGCTGAGAAACAGAATGCCGGTGTAAAGGGCCTGCGGCAGGATGGTCGGCACCAGCACGCCCATGGCAAGCGCCAGCAGCGGGAAAATGCCGAAGGTGGTCAGCAGGATGACCAAATGCAGGCGCCAATGCAGCAGGCCGGCGATGACGACATCACGCGACAGGCGCGCGCCATGCAGGAAGAACAGCAGGCCGATGGCAAAATTGGTGGCGGTGCCAAAGTAGTGGGCGCTCGTTCCCTGCACAGGGAAGAAGGATGCCGTCAGCACAGTGAGCACCAGCAGGATGGTGAAGGTGTCTGGAAGAAAACGGCGCATCGTGCCAACCCCAATTGCGATTCCGTAAGACTTGTCCTTGCACATAGACCTATCGTGATCCACGATGCAAGGAATAACAGTTATCGCGAATCAGGATGGGTGCCATGCTTGATCTCACACAGTTGCGCAGCTTCGTCGCCGTTGAGCAGATGGGCAGCTTCACGCTCGCGGCCGAGCGGCTCGGCCTCGGCCAGTCCACGGTTAGCCAGCATATTCAGCGGCTGGAGACCACGCTCGGACGCAAGCTTCTGGCGCGCGACACGCATCGGGTGGTGCTAACCGGCGACGGCGAGGCGCTACTTGGTCATGCCCGGCAAATGCTGTCGATCGAGGGGGAGGTGCAGCAGCTCTTCGCCGGCAACAGCCTGCGCGGCAATCTGCGGCTCGGCGTCTCGGAGGATTTCGTCACCAGCCAGTTGCCGGATGTGCTGGAGGAATTCGTTCGCTCGCATCCCTCGGTCGATCTCGAATTGACGGTCGCCCTCAGTGGCACGCTCTATGAGATGCAGGATAACGGCGACCTCGACCTCGTTCTTGCCAAGCGCCGTCTAGGCGATGCCAGGGGAAGGCTCGTCTATCGCGAACCGCTGATCTGGCTGGCGCGTGATCCGGAGCGCATTCGGAAGCTTGCGGCGCCATTGCCGTTGATCGCCTTTCCCGCCCCAAGCGTTACCCGAGCCGTGGCACTGGAAGCCTTGCGCCGTCAGCAGGTGCCCTGGCGCATCGTCTGCACCTGCGGCAGCCTCAGCGGCTTGACGGCGGCGGCACGGGCCGGCATGGGCGTCCTCGTTCAGCCCCGCAGCATGGCGCCGACGGGTCTGTCGGAAATTGCCCCTGGCTGGCTGCCGGCATTGGAGGATGTCGAATTTGTGTTGGTGCCGCGCAAGGGCGCGGATCAGTTGCTGGTCAGCGCCTTGTCGGAGGACATTCTGATGAAGGTGCGGGGGCTGAGATCCGCCTGATCTATCGGATTCGCTATTTCTAAAATCTAGAAATTTGTTTCCTATCAAATAGATAGAAGTAAAAGGCCTACTGGAATTCCTTCGCCGGCTGTTGTTTCGCTTTCCGCGTGTCCCGCCGTTTTGATTCACTCATTCAGGTTCGGGTCAGCTTTTGTTGGTACGATTTTCTAGGATAAACGAGCTGAGTCGAGGAAAATCAGCCCGATGAAATATGGTGCGATATTTATTTGCGGGCTGGTCGCCTGCGTCATGGCAATGACGGTCATAACCCGCCACATGCCGGGCCAATCGGGCCAAGACGTTTCAAATTCCGCACTATTCGTGCATTCAAATCAGAATTGACCTCCAAATGAGGTGTTGAGCGCCGCGTGCGCCCCGGTGGGACAGCTACGGCGCTCCTTTTTTACCCGAAAATCAGGTGAGGCAAGCTAGGAAGCCGGTGACATCGTCTTCGGTCGTGGCGAAGCTTGTGACGAGGCGGATCAGGGTCTCGTTCCCGTTCACCAGTTCGGGCTGCGATTCCGGGATCGGCCATTCGTAGAATTTTGCGCCCTTGTCCTCGGCGGTCTTAGCAGCCGATTTCGAGATGATCGCAAAGACTTCGTTCGAAGCCGTAGGCCAGGCGAGGCGTGCGGTGGCGGCTTGTTCGATGCCGGCGCGCAAACGATCGGCCATGCGGTTGGAATGGCGGGCAAGGTCGAGCCAGAGGCCATCTTCGAAATAGCCGTCGAATTGCGCGGCGATGAAACGCGATTTGGAGAAGAGCTGGGCAGCGCGTTTGCGGATGAAATGCATCTCCTTCGCCTGCTCCGGATTGAAAAAGACGATTGCCTCGGCGCACCAGCAGCCGTTCTTGGTGCCACCGAAGGAAAGAATGTCGACCCCACGCTTCCAGGTCATCTCCGCCGGGCTGACCTCAAGCGCGACCAGCGCATTGGCGAAACGAGCACCGTCCATGTGCAGCGGCAGACTGTTTGCCTTGCAGACGGACGCGATGGCATCGATTTCAGCGAGCGAATAGACCGTGCCGACCTCCGTTGCCTGGGTGATCGTCACCGCCGCTGCGCGGCCGTGATGGAGGTCATCCTGCGGAAAGCGGGCGACCTTGGTGGCGAGCGCCTTCACGTCAATTTTACCGGCCGCACCCTCGACCGTCGCCAGCCGCGCACCGCTGAAGAAATCCGGCGCCCCGCATTCGTCCTCGGCCACATGCGCTTCTGGATGGCAGAAGCTGATGCCGCCCGGCTTCTGGACGCTGGCGAGCGACAGAGAATTGGCGGCCGTGCCTGTCGCGACGAAGAAGACGGCGACCTTACGCTCGAAAATCTCGGCGAATTTGGCTTCAATTTTCTGATCGAGATCGCTGGTACCGTAGGCTGCGGCAAAACCGCCGGATTCGGCGAGAAGACGCTGGGCGATCTTAGGATGGGCGCCGGCCCAATTATCGGAAGCAAAGAACATGGATATGCACCAACTGAATTAACGGGATTGCGGGAGGGTTACCGGAGGTCTGCCGGACATTAATCCAATGTCGCAGGGGATCAAGAGCGTGATGCTGAAGGACGCATCACAGAAATTGATCTGCGCAATCAACAAACAAAATGATGCGGTGCAGCGAAACTTTCTTGCTCGAATTTTGAAGCATTGGCAATCTTCCGTCGCAACTTAGCGATAATTTGCCGTTTTGCTCTTGCGGAGCCCGTCGCTTTCTGGCATAGAGCTGATGAATTAGGACAGGGTTGCTGTCCTATTTTGGCCGCCAAGGCCGAAGATGCGCTAGAGGGTCCTGACGATATCGGGATTTCGAGCTATAGTTATCGCGAGCATGTCCCGTGGAGCCGTCAGGCGACCAAGTGGAGCGGCGGTGGAATAAGCAAGGCGCGGAACGCTGACGACGGGCTCCACCAAGGGGTCATGGTCTGCGGCCCGATCTTCACAATGCAACAGCGCTGTCGCGCGTCGGACCTGATAACGGGGCGGCGCGGGACGAAGGATCGCCCGTGATGCGGGCCTTACCGGAGGGAAAACGATGACGAACAGGACGCCGTCCAAGACTTTTGACCACATCGCAGCAGCAAAGGCTGCCGCTACGGTCAATACGTCGAAACGTGCCGCCTTCGGTATCCCGCCGAAACAGGGCCTTTACGATCCGCGCAACGAACATGACGCCTGTGGCGTTGGCTTTGTCGCGCATATGAAGGGCCAGAAGTCGCACCAGATCGTGCGCGACGGCCTGTTCATTCTGGAAAACCTGACGCATCGCGGCGCTGTCGGCGCCGATCCGCTGATGGGCGACGGTGCCGGCATTCTCGTGCAGATTCCGGACCGTTTCTTCCGCGAGGAGATGGCGGCGCAGGGCGTCATCCTGCCGAAGGCCGGGGAATATGGCGTCGGCCATTTCTTCCTGCCGCGCGACGCGGCGCTGATCGAGCATTTCAAGACGGCCATCAAGCAGGTCGTCGCCGAGGAGGGCCAGGTTCTGCTCGGCTTCCGCGACGTGCCGGTCGACAACTCCTCGCTCTCCAAGGCGCCGGAAATCGCTGCCACCGAGCCGCATCATGTGCAGGTCTTCATCGGCGCCGGCCGAGACGCCGGCACGCATGAGGAATTCGAGCGCCGCCTCTTCACCCTGCGCAAGGTGATTTCCAACCGCATCTATGCGGAATATGAGGGCGAAGAGAGCAACTTCTACCCGGTCTCGCTGTCGAACTCGACCGTGGTCTACAAGGGCATGTTCCTCGCCTATCAGGTCGGCGCCTATTACAAGGACCTCTCCGATCCGCGTTTCGAATCGGCGGTCGCCCTCGTGCATCAGCGTTTCTCCACCAACACCTTCCCGTCGTGGAAGCTGGCGCATCCCTATCGCATGGTTGCCCATAATGGCGAAATCAACACGTTGCGCGGCAACGTCAACTGGATGGCGGCGCGCCAGGCATCGGTGTCTTCGCCGTTGTTCGGCGACGATATCTCCAAGCTCTGGCCGATTTCCTACGAAGGGCAGTCGGACACGGCATGCTTCGACAACGCGCTCGAATTCCTCGTGCGTGGCGGCTATTCCATGGCGCATGCCGTGATGATGCTCATCCCGGAAGCCTGGGCTGGCAACCAGTTGATGGCGCCGGAACGCAAGGCATTCTACGAATATCATGCCGCCCTGATGGAGCCGTGGGATGGTCCGGCTGCTGTCGCCTTCACGGATGGCAAGCAGATCGGCGCGACGCTCGACCGCAACGGCCTGCGTCCGGCCCGCTATCTCGTCACCAACGATGATCGCGTCATCATGGCGTCCGAGGCCGGTGTTCTGCCGGTCGAGGAAGAAAAGATCATTCAGAAGTGGCGCCTGCAGCCAGGCAAGATGCTGCTTATCGATATGGAAAAGGGCCGGATCATCTCGGACGACGAGGTGAAGTCAGAACTTGCGACCAAGCATCCCTATCGTAACTGGCTCAACCGCACGCAGTTGATCCTCGAAGACCTGAAGCCGGTGGAGCCGCGGGCGCTACGCCGCGACGTGTCGCTGCTCGATCGCCAGCAGGCCTTCGGCTATACGCTGGAAGACACCAAGATCCTGATGTCGCCGATGGCGACGACGGGGCAGGAAGCGATCGGCTCCATGGGTACGGATACGCCGATCTCGGCCATGTCCGACAAGCCGAAGCTGCTCTATACCTACTTCAAGCAGAACTTCGCGCAGGTAACCAACCCGCCGATCGACCCGATCCGCGAAGAGCTGGTGATGAGCCTCGTCTCCTTCATCGGCCCGCGTCCGAACTTACTCGACCATACCGGCATGGCAAACGCCAAGCGGCTGGAAGTACGCCAGCCGATCCTGACCAATGGCGATTTGGAAAAGATTCGTTCGATCGGCCATACGGAGGATCGTTTCGACACCAAGACGCTCGACTTCACCTATGATGTCGAACGCGGTGCCGAAGGCATGCCGGAAATGCTCGATCGTCTCTGCGAGCGTGCCGAGGCGGCCGTTCGCGGCGGCTACAACATCATCGTGCTCTCCGACCGCCAGATCGGCCCGGACCGCATCGCGATCCCGGCGCTGCTGGCGACTGCGGCCGTCCACCATCACCTGATCCGCAAGGGGTTGCGCACATCGGTCGGTATCGTCGTTGAAACCGGCGAGCCGCGCGAAGTGCATCATTTCTGCCTGCTCGCCGGCTATGGCGCGGAGGCGATCAACCCCTACCTCGCCTTCGACACGTTGCTCGACATGCATCAGCGCGGCGATTTCCCGAAGGAAGTCGATGCGAGCGAAGTCGTCTACCGCTATATCAAGGCGGTCGGCAAAGGCATCCTCAAGGTCATGTCGAAGATGGGCATCTCGACCTATCAGTCCTATTGCGGCGCGCAGATCTTCGATGCGATCGGCCTGCGGCAGGAACTGGTGGATCAATATTTCTTCGGCACGGCGACGATGATCGAAGGCATCGGCCTCGAAACCATCGCCGAGGAAACCGTTGCCCGTCATCGGTCGGCCTTCGGCCGTGACCCGATTCTGGCAAGCACGCTCGATATCGGCGGTGAATATGCCTACCGCATGCGCGGCGAAAGCCACGCCTGGACCCCGGATGCCGTGGCCGCCCTTCAGCATGCCGTGCGCGGCAATGCCGAAGACCGCTATCGCGAGTTCTCGGAGATGGTCAACCAGTCGGCGCTTCGGATGAACACCATCCGCGGTCTTTTTAAGGTCAAGGGTGCGGAAGCACTCGGCCGCAAGCCGATCTCGGTCGACGAGGTCGAGCCGGCAGCCGATATCGTCAAGCGCTTCTCGACGGGCGCCATGTCCTTCGGCTCGATCAGCCGCGAGGCGCACACGACACTGGCAATCGCCATGAACCGCATCGGCGGCAAGTCGAATACGGGTGAAGGCGGCGAGGAATCCGACCGTTACATGCCGCTCTTCGACGGCTCGCCGAACCCGGAACGCTCGGCGATCAAGCAGATCGCCTCGGGCCGCTTCGGTGTGACAACGGAATATCTGGTCAATGCCGACGTGCTGCAGATCAAGGTTGCGCAGGGTGCGAAGCCCGGCGAGGGCGGTCAATTGCCCGGCCACAAGGTCGACGCCACCGTCGCCAAGACCCGGCATTCGACGCCGGGTGTCGGCCTGATCTCGCCGCCGCCGCATCATGACATCTATTCGATCGAAGATCTGGCGCAGCTCATCTTCGACCTGAAGAACGTCAACCCGACGTCGGATGTCTCGGTCAAGCTCGTCTCGGAAGTCGGTGTCGGCACGGTCGCCGCCGGTGTCGCCAAGGCGCGCGCCGATCACATCACCGTCGCCGGCTTCGATGGCGGCACGGGCGCATCGCCGCTCACGTCGCTGAAGCATGCCGGCTCGCCTTGGGAAATCGGCCTTGCTGAGACACAGCAGACGCTCGTGCTGAACGGGTTGCGCTCACGCGTTGCCCTGCAGGTGGATGGCGGCTTGAAGACGGGCCGCGACGTCATCGTCGGCGCGCTGCTCGGCGCAGACGAATTCGGCTTTGCCACCGCGCCGTTGATTGCGGCCGGCTGCATCATGATGCGCAAGTGCCACCTCAACACCTGTCCGGTTGGCGTCGCGACGCAGGACCCGGTCCTGCGCAAGCGCTTCAAGGGCGCGCCGGAGCATGTCATCAACTACTTCTTCTTCGTTGCAGAGGAAGTGCGCGAAATCCTCGCCTCGCTTGGCGCCGCCAAGCTGGACGACATCATCGGCGCTTCGGAACTGCTGGAGAAGGACGATATGCTCGCCCATTGGAAGGCCAAGGGGCTCGACTTCAGCCGCATCTTCCACAAGGTCGAGGCGCCGAAGGAAGAGACCTATTGGACGACCGTGCAGAAGCACCCGATCGTCGACATTCTCGACCGCAAGCTGATCGAGAAGGCGGAGCCGGCGCTTGCCAGCAAGACGCCTGTCGCCTTCGAAGTCGACATCAAGAACGTCGATCGTTCGGCTGGCGCGATGCTGTCGGGCGCCGTCGCCAAGCGCTATGGTCACCGTGGCCTGAAGGATGACACGATCAACGTCACGCTGAGAGGCACCGCCGGGCAGTCCTTCGGCGCGTTCCTGGCACGCGGCGTCACGTTCAACCTCATCGGCGACGGTAACGACTATGTCGGCAAGGGTCTTTCGGGCGGCCGCATCATCATCCGTCCGCCGGAAAACTCGCGGATCTCAGCCGAACATTCGATCATCGTCGGCAACACCGTGCTCTACGGTGCGACCGAAGGCGAGTGCTACTTCCGTGGCGTCGCCGGCGAGCGTTTCGCGGTGCGCAACTCCGGCGCCATCTCCGTCGTCGAAGGCGTGGGTGACCACGGCTGCGAATACATGACCGGCGGTGTCGTCGTCGTGCTTGGCGAAACCGGCCGCAACTTCGCAGCCGGCATGTCGGGCGGCGTCGCTTACGTGCTTGACGAGAAGGGCGATTTCGCCCGCCGCTGCAACATGGCGATGGTCGAGCTGGAACCGGTTCCGGAAGAGGATGAATTGCTGGAGAAGCTGCATCATCACGGCGGCGACCTCATGCACAAGGGACGCGTCGACGTCTCCGGTGACATGACGCGCCACGACGAAGAGCGCCTCTACCAGTTGATTTCGAACCATTTCCACTACACCGGGTCGACGCGGGCAAAGGAGATCCTCGATCACTGGGCCGACTACCGCCCGAAATTCCGCAAGGTCATGCCGGTCGAATACCGTCGTGCGCTGGAAGAGATGGAGCGTAGCCGGATGGGCGTGGCGGCGGAGTGATCCGCTGCGGCTCGTCTTCCCTTCGAGGATTTCGCGTCCGATTGCGATCGCCGAACTGGCGATCGCAACTGTCGAAAAGCGGAATCGGTTTTGAATTACAGTGCCGGACGGGGCAGCGGGATTTGCCTTCAGGCACGGGAGCCATCGGCTCCTCTATTTTGAGTGAGGAAACGAAAGCATGGGCAAGGTAACAGGCTTCTTGGAAATCGACCGGCAGGTTGGCAAGTATCAGCCGGCATCGGATCGCATCCGGCATTTCCGCGAATTCACGATCCCCATGTCGGACCAGGAAGTACAGAAACAGGCCGCGCGTTGCATGGACTGTGGCATTCCCTATTGCCACGGCCCGACCGGCTGCCCGGTTCACAACCAGATTCCGGACTGGAACGACCTCGTCTACAACAACAATTGGGAAGAGGCGATCCGCAACCTGCATTCGACCAACAACTTCCCGGAATTCACCGGCCGCGTCTGCCCCGCGCCTTGCGAGGAAGCCTGCACGCTGAATCTCGAGGATGCTCCGGTCGCGATCAAGACGGTCGAGCAGGCCATTGCCGACAAGGCCTACGAGCTCGGCTTCATCCGTCCGGAACCGGCAACCGTCCATACGGGCAAGAAGGTCGCCGTCATCGGCTCCGGCCCTGCCGGCATGGCAGCGGCTCAGCAGCTTGGCCGGGCTGGTCACGATGTCCATGTCTACGAGCGCGAGACGAAGCCCGGCGGGCTGCTGCGCTACGGCATTCCGGACTTCAAGATGGAGAAGAACTTCATCGATCGCCGTGTCGAGCAGATGAAGGGCGAAGGCGTGACCTTCCATTGCGGCGTCAATGTCGGCGTGGACGTCAAGGCCGAGCAGCTTCTGGCTGATTATGATGCGGTTCTTTACTGCGGCGGCTCGGAAACCCCGCGCGAAGCGGGCATTCCCGGCACGACGCTAGCCGGCGTCCATGACGCCATGCCCTATCTCGTGCAGCAGAACCGCCGCATCGGCCGTGAAAACATCGACAGTATCGGTTGGCCGTCCGATCCGATCCTCGCTGGCGGCAAGCATATTGTCGTCGTCGGTGGCGGCGACACGGCATCCGACTGCGTCGGCACCGCTTTCCGTCAGGGTGCTGTCAAGGTGACCCAGCTCGATATCCGCCCGCAGCCGCCGGAAAAGGAAGACAAGCTCGCTGTTTGGCCCTTCTGGGCGACGAAGATGCGCACCTCCTCCTCGCAGGCCGAGGGTGCCGTGCGCGAATTCCAGGTGGCAACGCTGGAATTCATGGGCGAAGACGGCGTGCTGACCGGCGTGAAGTGCTGCGAAGTCGATGAGCGCCGCAAGCCGATCGCCGGGACGGAATTCGTCATCCGCGCCGATCTCGCCTTCATCGCCATCGGCTTCCGCGGCCCCTTCACCGACAGCGTGCTGAAGGAACTCGACGGCAAGCTGACGCTCAACACCGACAAGCGCGGCTCAACCAACGTCGTCGCCAACGACAAGGACTACAAGACCTCGGTCGATAAGCTCTGGACCGCCGGCGACGTCCGCCGCGGCCAGTCCCTGGTCGTCTGGGCCATCCGCGAAGGCCGCCAGGCCGCCCGCGCGATCGACGAGGCCCTGATGGGCTCGACAGTGCTGCCGCGGTAAGCGAAGCGCATCTGCTGATATTTAGAGGGCCGCGAAGTGCGGCCCTTTTATTTTGCGGAGTTGTCTACCGGCGTATCCGGCGTCGGCAGCCGATAGTCGTCGACGCGTCCGGTCGGTGCCGGGGCCATTTGGCCTTTCTCGACCAGGAGGTCACGAGGAGATTCGCTGACCGAGGTTTGGGCGGGGGTGCCGCCGAGGAGCTGCGCGCCGCCGTCGAGATTGGGATCGGAGAGGCTGACCGGCTGTGTGCGGGTGATCTTTTCCATCTCCGTTGCCGGCAGATTGACCTGTTCGGCTGGCAGTTGATTGCCGGTGTCGAGGCGGGTGATATCCGGGCTCGCCTGATCGCCGAGTAACCGGCGCGTCGGTTTTTCGACGTAGAAGGCGACCTTGCGTTTTCCCGCTGCCGTGAGATTGATGCCATCGGCGGTTCTGAGCCGCACCTGCTGGCCGTTGATGTCTGAGCCGGTGACGATGAACGCGCCGTTCTCGTCGGTGAAGCCATCCCAGATATCGATGAACTCGCCGCCGATACTTGCGACTTGGCTTTGGTAGATTTGATTGAGCTTTACGGCGTCGGCCGTCATTTGGCTTGAACCGAAGGGTGGAAGGCCGACCCAGAGCAGGGGGATATGGCGGCTCGTCACCAGCTTGCCGAACTGCTCCACGCGTTCCTCATAGGCGAGGTACCATGGATCGGTGCCGAATTTTTCATTGAGCCCGTCACCCGTCATCTGCTGGCGGTCGTTGGCGCCGATCATGACGACGACCAGGGCCGGTTTCAATTGATCCATCATGGCGGGCAGTTGCTGCGGCCAGTTATAATAATCCTGGCGCACAAGGCCGGAGGCGACCGTGCTGCGCGTCTGCACGACGACGCCGGGAGAGGTGGAAAAGGCATCGCCCAATCCGTCGCCAAGGCCGCCCGCCAGAAAATCGCCGACGACGAGGATCGTCTTGGCGTCGGGCAGTTTCGGGATCTCCGGCGGCGTCTCCGGCTGAGCCACCACCACCTGGCGTGGCGGCGGAGCGACTCGTTTATGCGGCCGTATGGTGCGTCTCGGCGCAGGCTGCTGCTCGGGAATATCGGGTTCCGAACTGCCGAACAGCATGTCGAGCAATGTCCTGCGCGGCCGCTCCTGCGCTTCGGCCGTCGTGAGCAGGCAGGCAAACGCGAAGCATACTGCAAGAAGCGCCGTGAGGATCGCTTTCGCAGCAGCCATGGCCGCGCGGACAGGTCGGTTTTTCATCGGGCTCTTTTCCGCTCGCTGCGCCATGGTCGCATGAAAGCGGCGCTGCCGTCCAGAGAATCCAAGACTCATTGCGACCGCGGCGACCTATTTGCGCAGGGCGTTCAACAGGTTCATCGACGGCTCGCCGTCGGCGCTCATGCCGAATCGCTGCTGAACGGCGGTAATGGCGGCCTTGGAGCCGGAGCCGAAATTGCCGTCGACGACACCGTCGTAATAGCCGAGTTCCTTCAGGCGGGTCTGCAGCTCGAATTTCTGCTTCACATCCAGCGTACCGCTCGGGCGCGGCCAGGATTGCTGCATGCCGCCAGAGCCGGCGATCTGATCGGCAAGCAGGCCGACGGCAAGCGCGTAGCTATCGGCGGCATTGTAGCGCTTGATGGTGAAGAAGTTGCCGGCCATCAGGAAGCCGGGGCCGTTAGGTCCGCCCGGCATCTTCAGTTGCGCGCGGTCGGAGGTGAGGCGGAAGCTCTTGCCGTTCGGGCGTACGAAACCCATGGCAGCCCATTGCGCGATCGTGTGGGTCTTGCCGAGTTGCGCCGCGCCGCCGGGCGGTACGGTCACTTCGTAGCCCCAGGTGCGGCCAGTGCTCCAGCCGTTCTTTGCCAGCAGATTGGCGGTCGTTGCCAGCGCGTCGGGAATGGAGTTCCAGATATCGGCATGGCCATTGCCATCGGCGTCGACCGCATAGAGCAGGTAGCTGGTCGGGATGAATTGCGTGTGGCCCATGGCGCCGGCCCAGGAGCCGTTGAGCTCTTCGCGCGGCACGTCGCCGCTCTGCAGGATCTTCAACGCGGCGATCAACTGCTTTTTGGCGTAGCCAGCACGCTTCGGATCGGCATAGGCGAGAGTTGCCAAAGCACGCGGCACGTAATGCAGCTTCTCGTCCTTGGCGAGCACGGCGCCGTAATTCGATTCCATCGACCAGATAGCCAGGATGATATTGCGGTCCACGCCGAAATGCTGTTCAAGGGAACGAAGTGTGGAACCGTATTTGGCCGCCATCTTCCGGCCAACATCAACGGTATAGGGATTGACGCGGGAATCTAGATAATCCCAGATCTCGGATTTGAATTCCGGTTGGTACTGAGCTTTTTCTAGGACCGTGGGGTCTGGGTCCGTTACGCCGGCAAATGCTTTGCGATAGGTTGACTGCGTGATGCCGCTTTTGGCTGCGGTATCGTAGAAGCCCGCGATCCATTTCTGGAACCCAGCGTCCGCATTGGCGTTAATGGGGGTTAGTCCCGCAACGGCACCGAGCGCGAGCGCCAGGGCGAGACCACGAAGGGAGTGTTTGCGGTTTGGGGTCATCAACAGCCGTGTCCATCAATACTTGGATTTCGGGTGCGGCGATGCCCGTGGCATTCGCCCAAGCGTGACACTACAGGAACGAAGTCAACAAATTCTTTACCATGGAAGCCGGGGTCAGTCATCATTTGCAAAACAGTAGCAAATTTATACTACTGACCCTTCGAGTAGCTTTGGCGCAAAAGCGACGCAATTCCCAGGAGGTATGAGTGGGACAGCATAAAAAGGTGCGTAAGGCAGTATTTCCGGTCGCCGGACTAGGGACGCGGTTCTTGCCGGCGACCAAGGCGGTGCCGAAAGAGATGCTGACCGTCGTCGACAAGCCGGTAA
Source organism: Rhizobium sp. SEMIA4064 (assembly GCF_003025035.1). GTDB lineage: Bacteria > Pseudomonadota > Alphaproteobacteria > Rhizobiales > Rhizobiaceae > Rhizobium > Rhizobium paranaense. The sequence continues at coordinate 394,061 of NZ_PYJN01000019.1, read as the reverse complement.
TCCAGTACGTCGTCGATGAGGCGATGGAAGCCGGCATCGAGCATTTCGTGTTCGTGACCGGCCGCAGCAAGCATGTCATCGAGGACTATTTCGATATTCAGTTCGAACTCGAGCAGACGCTTCGCCAGCGCAACAAGAATGCCGAGCTGTCGCTGCTGAACGGCCTGCTGCCGAAGGCCGGCACGGCGAGCTTCACACGCCAGCAGGAGCCGCTCGGTCTCGGCCACGCCGTCTGGTGCGCCCGCGAGATCGTCGGCGACGAACCCTTCGCGCTGCTGCTGCCCGACATGGTCATGCGTGCCGAAAAGGGCTGCATGAAGGGCATGATCGAGCTTTACGAGCATAGCGGCGGCAACGTCATCGCCGTCGAGGAATGCGCTCCGGACCAGACCCATAAATACGGCATCGTCGGCGTCGGCGAGACGATCGGCAGCGGCTTCCGCATCACCGAAATGGTGGAAAAGCCGGCCAAGGGCACGGCTCCGTCGAACTTCTTCATCAACGGCCGCTACATCCTGCAGCCGGAGATCTTCCACATCCTGGAAAGTCAGGAGCGTGGTGCGGGCAACGAAATCCAGTTGACGGACGGCATGCTGAAGCTTGCCCAGCAGCAGGATTTCGCCGGCTATCACTTCCGCGGCCAGACTTTCGACTGTGGCGCCAAGGATGGCTTCATCCTCGCCAACGTCGCCTTCGCGCTCGCCCGCGCCGACATCCGTCCTACCATCGAGGACGGGTTCAAGGCACTGGTCGAAGCGCTGAAGTAACAAGCTCATCTCGCCCCTGGCGGGCGAGAAAGCAATTTCTTAGGATTAGGCGAGGGCTTGTCCCTCGCCTAATTTTTAGAAATTGCAAGAGAGGGGGTAGGCAGGGACGAACCGAGTCCTGATGTTCGGACAAGAAACGACCCTCGCTCCTATCGAATCTGTCTAGGCAGTTTCTACCTCTTCACCGTCAATCCCACGCCCGCCTGGAGCTGCCGCGTATCATCGCCCGTCGTTCGTGACGTCAGTTGGTAGCCGACATTGCTCGTCAGATCGAGATAGCGGTTGATGCCCCAGGTGAGGCCAAGCGCGGCATCATATTCGGTTTCGTCGGAGGTGGTGCTGCCGGAGGGATAGACGCGCCAGATGGTGCCGCCCGTTACTTTGGCGGTGAGATCGTCGCGCAGTTCCTGGCTCAACGTGCCCGTCAACTGATAGGCGGTGTAGCCGCTTTCGCCCGCCGTCGTGGAGGGTTGGACCGTTGTCGAAAGGCCGATGCTGACATCGGTGCCGCGCTGCGGCGACCAGGCGAGATTGCCGTCGACGGTCGGCGAATCGATCGAAGCGAGGCGCGAATCGTCGAATTCCGTATGCTGATAGCCGAAGCCTAGTTCGCCCTTCATCTTGTCGCCGAGGTCGAGCTCGACGCCCGCCTTGCCCCCGTAGCTCTGGTTCGAGCGGGCGTAGCCATTGCTGTCGTGCGACTGGTCGTAGAAGGTGCGGCCGAGATCGGCCTCCAGGAAGGGGATGAGCACAGGCGAAAGCTCGTAACCGATGCGCCCGCGCCAGGTGCCGGCGGTCTGGTTGCGGTCGCTGAGCGTCACCTGTGTTCCGTCCGACAGGGTGGCGTCGGAATAGATGGTGCGGGTCAGGCCGACGGCTGTCGTGCCGCGCAGCAGGCCGAAATCGCGCTCCAGCGATGCGCCGGTATTGAATTGATTGACAGCCGACTGCTTCGAAGCGCCGGCAATGGCGTTCGGGTCGCTGGTGTCTTCGCGGTAGAACTGATAGCCGGCGATGATATGCGCTGTCGTATCGGCGGGAAGGTCAAGGCGCAGATCGGCGTTGATATTGACGGTCGGCTGTTCGGCGCCGGTGCCGCTCAGGTTTTTCTGCCAGACGCCCTCGCCGGTGACGGTCAGGGCATGGCGGTCCCAATCCGACGTCAAGGTGCTGCGCAGATCGGTTTGCAGAAAGCTACGGTCGTCATTGGTCGAGCCGGTGCGGTTGCTCTCGACGTTGATGGATTGGTTGACGGAAGGGCGCAAGGTGAAGGTGCCAAGCGGTATGCCCTGCACATCCTCACGGTCCGGATGCTGCCGCGCTTTCAGATCGTCGACACTGGTCTCGCGCTGATTGACGCGGCGCAGATCGTTATCCAGCGTGGAGCCCGTCGTCGTGGGATCGATGCCGCCGAGCCGGAGAGACGCGCTGGACGGACTATCCGCATCCGTTGCCGCCTGATTCGCGGCGTTGGTCGTCATGGATCTGGAGGATGTCGCGCCCGTCGTGTCCGAACCGGGCAGATCCAAACTGTCCGTGTCGGTCGATGCTGTCGCCGGATTAGAACTCTGGCTGGTGTTGAGCGATTGCGCCTGAACCGGCATCGGCATGGCGAGCGCAACCCAACCCAGCAGAGCGGATGCAGCGCATGCCGTCAGCCGGAGGGAAACACCACCCGCCTTGTTCTTGCCGATGTTCATTTGATCTATGTCTGACCTTACTTGAAATGCTTTAAATTCTTACCCAAGCGTAAAGGCCCATGGTTAACGCTTCCTTGCCAGAGGACTACAAGGAGTCATGTGACGGAACTTGCTTTGATGGTGCGACGACCCATCTCCGCTGCACAAAATCGATCTCGGGTGGACAGAAATAGAGAAAAGCGTTAGGCCTCGCTCATGAACAAGAGAGCTGTAAGACTGATCGAGAACGGTGCGATCGAATCCGCAATACGGACGATCGAGACCGAGAGACTGGGCATGGAGGCGCTGGAACGCGCCCTGACCAATGGTCTGGCCGCGCCCTTCAGCCGCGCGGTGGAGATCATCGGCGACATCAGCGGCCGCGTCGTCATCACCGGTGTCGGCAAGAGCGGCCATATCGGCAACAAGCTCGCCGCAAGCCTGGCGTCCACGGGAACACCGGCTTTCTTCGTGCATCCGGTCGAAGCCAATCACGGCGATCTCGGCATGATCACGCAGGATGACGTCATCATCGCCATATCCTGGAGCGGCGAAAGCGCCGAGCTGCGCGGCATCATCAGCTATTCCCGTCGCTTCTCGATTCCGATGATCGCCATCACCGCCGGTGAAACCTCTACGCTTGCGCGCGAGTCGGATGTAGTTCTGCTGCTGCCCAAGGAGCAGGAAGCTTGCCCGCATGGGCTCGCACCGACGACCTCGACGCTGCTGCAGCTTGCCATCGGCGATGCGCTGACCGTAGCACTGCTGGAAGCGCGCGGCTTCACGGCCGAGGATTTCCGCACCTTCCATCCCGGTGGCAAGCTGGGCGCCAGCCTCTCGCATGTCGCCGATATCATGCACAAGGGTGACCGCGTGCCTCTGGTTAGCCTTGGCACCGGCATGCCGGAAGCGGCGATGACGCTATCGAAAATGCGTTTCGGCTGCGTCGGCGTGATCGATGACGACGGTTGCCTGTGCGGCATCGTCACCGATGGCGATATTGCCCGCAATCTCGGCGGCAGCCTTGCAGAGATGCGGGTGGACGATGTGATGACGCGCAATCCGAAGACGGTAAAGGAAACGACGCTGGCGACCGGCGCAATGGCAGTGCTGAACCGTCACAATATCTCGGCGCTGATCGTCGTCGACGACGCCCGGCGGCCTGTCGGCATCGTCCATTTCCACGATCTGCTGCGGATCGGCGTCGCCTGATCACGCCATTTCGACGGTCAGATCGCGTCCATTGCTGGCGACGACCTTGACGCGGGTTCCGGCCGGCAGGTCCGGCCCCATCACAGTCCAATAGGTATCGTCCAGGCGGATCCGGCCGCGGCCTTCGGCGATCGGCTCGTTGAGCGTTGCCGTGCGGCCGACCAGGCTCGCGCCGCGCTGGTTGAGGAAGGGCTCATCCGTTATCTGGTTGTTGTTGTAGACATAGCGGCGGCCGAGCAGGGTGACGATGATGGCGCAGGCCGCAAAGACCAGCAGTTGCACCTGCCAGATCCAGAAGGCGCTGTCCCAAAATGCCAAAGAGAGAGCGCCGACGATGACGGCGGCAAGACCGATCCAGACCAGGAAGAAACCGGGTGCGATGAGTTCGGCAGCCAGGAGTACGAAACCGGCCACCCACCAACTCCATGGCCCAAGTTCGCCAATGAGATTGTCGAGCATGCTCAACTCTCCCGCGGCAGCGGATTGACGGAGGGGGTCGATCGCGTTGCGCCCGCACGCGGACGTGACGGCTGCGAAGGCGTATCGCCATTATTGCTGTCGCCGAAGACCTCGCGGGCGATAGCGCCGATACCGCCGAGCGAACCGATGAGCGAAGCGGCTTCCATTGGCATCAGCACGATCTTGGAATTGCCGGCCGTGCCGATGGATGTCAGTGCCTCCGTATATTTCTGCGCGACGAAATAGTTGATGGCGTGAATGTCGCCTGCGGCGATCGCTTCCGAAACCATACGTGTCGCCTTGGCTTCCGCTTCGGCCAGGCGTTCGCGGGCCTCCGCATTGCGGAAAGCTGCCTCACGCTGACCTTCCGCCTGCAACACCGCAGCCTGTTTGGAGCCCTCGGCCCGTAGGATTTGCGCGTTGCGCAGGCCTTCCGCCTCAAGCACCTGGGCGCGCTTTTCGCGCTCGGCCTTCATCTGCCGCGCCATTGCGTCGACCAGATCCTTTGGCGGCTGTATGTCCTTGATCTCGACACGAGTGACCTTGATGCCCCAGGGGTGTACCGCATCGTCGACGACGCGCAGCAATCGGTCATTGATGGCGTCACGATTGGAAAGCAGCTCATCGAGATCCATCGAGCCCATGACGGAGCGGATATTGGTCATGGTCAGATTCTGAATGGCATTTTCGAGATTGGTCACCTGGTAAGCGGCCTGCGCAGCGTTTAGCACCTGATAGAAGGCGATGGCGTCCGCGGCTATGCTCGCATTGTCCTTGGTGATGACCTCCTGGGTCGGGACGACCAGCACCTGCTCCATGACATTCATGCGTGCGCCAACAGAATCGATGAAGGGCACGATCAGATTGAGGCCCGGCTCGAGTGTGCGCGTGTAGCGTCCGAAGCGTTGGAGCGTATAGCGATATCCCTGTGGCACGGTCTTGATCCCGGCAAACAGCACCAGGATGACTAGAATTACAAAAGCGACCACGACGATGCTGAAACCACCGACGACCATAAAATCCTCCATGGACGCCCTGCACGATGCAGGATTTGCGTCACTTCAAAACACTGCCGCGATCTCTACGCATTCGGGCGAACAGGCGGCGCAGCAGATCAATCTGATGTGGTGGGTTAGCATGTTCTCGGCAAGGGCGGAATGGGCCGTGAAAGCCAACCGTGTGCCTCGCTTGACGGCGTGAAAAGGGCGGGCGGAAATCTTGCGCTTTCGGTCCGAACGGACGGTTTCGGCGCCCTCTCAATTTCACTCAGGCCTTGCACCTGACCACACATGTTCATACCTTAAGGGGAGGAAATGTATCCGGTTTCTGCCGCCGCGCGGCTCTCCGAGCCATGGCGTGGCGCATCACCAGGGTGAGACGATGAATATCGACAGGACTTTGCGGTCAATCGTGGCCGTGCACGCTTCAATTCCGGAAGATGCCTTTACGGCTGGCGCGTTGGGAACCCGGCGGGAAGGCAGCGGCGTAGTCATCAGGGATAACGGACTGGTACTCACGATCGGCTATCTGATCACCGAAGCCGAGGAGGTCTGGCTGACGACCCATGACGGCCGGGTGGTTCCCGCTCATGCGCTTGCCTATGATCAGGAAACCGGCTTCGGTCTGGTCCAGGCGCTTGGCTCGCTTGGGGTTCCGGCACTGGAATTCGGCAATGTGGCCAAGGCTGGGATCGGCGATCCCGTGGTGATTGCCGACGGTGTCGGTCAATTCGTCCGGGCAAATATCGTGGCTAAGCAGGAATTCGCCGGATATTGGGAATATCTGCTGGAGGAGGCGATCTTCGTCGCGCCCGCTCATCCTTCATGGGGCGGCGCTGCGCTCGTCGATGCGCACGGCAAGCTTCTGGGCATCGGCTCGCTTCACCTGCAGATGGCCTCCCAGAACGAAGAGACGGCCGATATCAATATGGTCGTGCCGATCGATTTGCTGCCGCCTATTCTCGATGACCTGCTCAACCGAGGCCAGGTCAACAAGCCGCCGAGACCTTGGCTCGGTGCTTTCTCCGCTGAAAGCAACGGCGAGGTCGTGGTCATGAGCGTGGCGGAAGGAGGCCCGGCCGCTCAAGCGGGCTTGCAGCGAGGCGATGTCATCTCCGAAATCCGGGACGGCGAGGTCGACAGCCTGGCCGATTTTTACCGCAAGGTATGGGAAAGCGGCCCCGCCGGCGCGGAAATCCCCATGAGGATATTGCGCAACGGCCGGGAAGCATGGCTACGCGTCAAATCGGCTGATCGCAGCAGCTTTCTCAGGAAGCCGCAATTGCAGTGAAGCACTGCCGTCGCGGCGGTGGAATAGCATCCGGCGCCGCAGGCGTATGGCGGACTTCAAACCCAGCCCAGCAATTCCCGTCTCACCACCTTCTCCAGCACCCGCATGCCATCTTCGCTATCGTTCAGGCAGGGGATGTGCGTGAACTTCTCGCCGCCATTGTGATGGAAGGATTCGGCTGCCTGTTCGGCAATTTCTTCAAGCGTTTCCAGGCAATCCGAGACGAAGCCGGGGTTGAGGACGGCGATGCGTTTCGTGCCTTCCTTGGCAAGGCTCTCCACCGTCTTGTCCGTGTAAGGTTGCAGCCATTCCTCCGGTCCGAAGCGGGACTGGAAGGTGAGCATGAACCGGTCTTCGGACAAGCCAAGCTTTTCACGCAGCAACCGACTGGTCTCGACACATTGTCGATAATAGGGGTCGCCCTTCTCGGAGTAGGAAAGTGGAATGCCGTGGAAGGAGGCCAGGATCTTCTCCGGTTGCCAGTTGAGTGTCGCGAGGTGCCGGGTGATGGAGTTCGCGAGTGCCTCGATATAGGTCGGGTCGGTATGATAGTCCGGCACGGTGCGCAACGCCGGCTGCCAGCGCATGGCCATCAGCTTTTCGAAAGCCTTGTCGTTGACGGTGGCGGTGGTCGCGGCCGCATATTGCGGGTAGAGCGGAAACAGCAGGATACGGTCGCACCCCTGATCCTTCAGCACCTGGATGCGCTCACCGATCGAAGGCTTGCCGTAGCGCATGCCCCAATCAACGACGACGTTCGGCAGATCCATCAGCCGAGCGGCCATCAAATCCGATTGGTTGCGCGTATAGGTGCGTAGGAAACTCTCGTTCTTTTCTTTGTTCCAGATCGTCTCATAGGCCTTGCCGACCTTGCCGGGGCGGGTGTTGAGGACGATGCCGAACAGGATCGGATACCATTTCCACGGCGACCACTCGATGACACGCTTGTCGGTCAGGAATTCGCGCAGATAGCGCCGCATCGACGTGTAGTCGGTGCCATCGGGCGTGCCGAGATTGACGAGAAGGACGCCGATCTTGCCGGATTTTTGCTGCGGTTGGCCGGCCGAGGCTTCTGCGATCATCAATTGTGTTCCTCTCAACGAAACGGAGCACCTCACATAGGAACAAAAGCCGGCCCGGGAAAGCCCGGACCGGCTGACTTTTACGGGACAAATCGTCCTTACTTGGCCGGAATCTTCAATTCGCGACCGATGGTGAGGTGGCGCGGCTTGAGATTGCGATTGGCGGCCACGAGTTTGTGCCATGCGCCGGCATCGCCGTAATAGGTCTTGGCGATATCCCAGAGCGTGTCGCCGGCGGCGATGACGTGGGTAGCCGGTGTTTTCGGCGGCTCGCTAGCCTGGGGCACTGGTGCGGCGGTCTCCGGAGTTATTGTGGTAGCAGGAGCCGTTGTCGTCGGCGTGGTGGTCGTTGTGGCGGGCGCAGTCGTTGCCGGTGCTTTGGTCTCGGGCGTCGAAGCGGCGGGCGCTGTCGTCGTTGTGGCCGGAGCAGCAGCAGCCGGAGCCGTTGTAGCGGGGGCGGTGGTGGTCGTCGGCGGGGTCGCTGCGGGCGCCGTTGTCTGAGACGTCGACGTGTCTGGGGTCGTGGTGGTGCTCGGCGTTGAAGCGGCTGGCGCCGTTGTCGTGGCGGGAGCGGCAGTCGCGGGGGCTGTTGTTGCCGGCGCGGCAGTCGTCGGAGCAGTCGCGGCGGGTGCCGTCGTCTGAGATGTTGACGTATCGGGTGTCGTGGTGGCGGGTGTCGAGGCAGCAGGAGCTGTTGTGGAGGAAGCTGCACCGGTATCGGCCGGAGCCGGGACGGGTTTCTGATCCGATGCCGCTGCCTCTTGCGTTGCAGCCGGCTTGCCTGCCTCTGGCTGGGCGGTGGCCGCGGTGCCGCCGACCTGCGTCACGCGGCCATCGGTGTAGGGCTTATAGGGATTGTGCGATGCCAGATAATTGGCAACGACGCCTTCCAGATCGGGGCCGAAGTCATAGGCATTCTTGCCATTCTTTGCGAAGACCACGTAACCGTCCCCGCCAGCGCGCATGTAATTGTTGCTGACGACGCCATAGGTCTTGTTAGGGTCTAGCGGCACGAACTCCGTGCCTTCCTGCACCGTGATGGAGACGATGCGGTCGCCGGGCGGCTTTGATTTGTCAAAGGTATATTTGAGACCAGCGACCTGCGGGAAACGGCCGGCGCCGTCGTCGATCTGGCTGAGGCCGTTCTCCAGTGCTGCCTTCACATCGGCACCCGTCAACTGGAAGGTGGCGACCGTATTCTGGAACGGCAGCACGGTCAGCACGTCGCCCATCGTGACGTCGCCGGCGCCGATCGAGGCGCGCAGGCCGCCGCCGTTCTGGATGGCGATGGAGATGCCCTGGTTTTTCGTACGGTCGAGCATGGCATCGGCGACGAGATTGCCCATGGAGCATTCCTGAACGCGGCAAATCTCGCGTGCGCCCTCGATCGGGGCCTGCGAAGCGCCAATGACCTTCTGGCGCAGTTCCTCGATCGGCTTGGCCATTTCCTGGACGCGGGCGGCAATGGTCGGGTCCGGTTTGATCGAAGAATCGAGCAGGATCGGATCGCCCTTGGCTTCCTTGACGACTCCGTTGTCATCGAAGGTAATGACGACGTCGCCGAGATACTTGCTGTAGGAAGCGGCCTGGACGACCGGGACCTTATAGCCCGCCGGGTTGTCGACCATGGTCGGATAGGGGCCGGCCGCTTTCGGATCGGTATTCGACAGCAGCGTGTGCGAATGACCGCCGACGACGACATCGACGCCGGCGATCCTGGCGATCTGGGCAACATCGCGCGGATAGCCGACATGGGTGAGCGCGATGATCTTGTTGACGCCCTGCGCCTTCAGTGCATCCACTTCGGCACTGATGGCAGCCGCATCGTCGGTGATCTTGATATGCGGGCCAGGCGAGGAGAGTTCGGGCGTCTCGGTCGTGACCGCGCCGACGATACCGATTTTCTGGCCGCCGATATCGAGCACGATCGATTTCTTGATGCGGTCGCCGATTTTCGACTGCTCGTCCACGACAAGATTGGCGGTGACGACCGGGAATTGCGCCTTGTCGAGGAAAGCGGCAAGCGGGCCTTCGCCATCATCGAATTCGTGGTTGCCCACGGTCATGGCGTCGAGCTTCATAGCGTTGAGAAATTCGACCTCGGCAGCCCCCTTGTAGGTCGTGTAAAACAGTGAGCCCTGGAAATTGTCGCCGGCATCGAGCAACAGGACATTTTGGCCGGCGAGTGCGGCGCGACGCTGGTCGATTGCGGTCTTCAGCCGTGCTGCCCCGCCGAAGCATTCATTCTTGCTTTCTTCCGCAGTGGAGCAGGTCGCGTCGAACTTGTTGATCGATTCCACGCGCGAATGGAAATCGTTGAAGTGCAGAATGTTGAGCTGGTAATCCGCGAAGGCGGTGCTGGCGCTGAGCGCCAAGGCCGCGGCGGCCAAAAGACCCATACCGAAGGGCTTCGTCATCTCTTTCTCCTGTTGCTCACCATATCCGGCCCGCCCATGTCCCGCGGCGGTACCCCCGTGTCGAATCTTTCCATCGCGGCGGAAAGAGCGCAAGCAAAAGCTGTTGGGTTTATTAGGATTTTGCAAATTTGCCTGAAAGAAGTCGCTGCGTCAGGCGCAGGCCTCAATGGAGGCAGTACCATGGGACTCTCGCACGGCGGCGACGAGATTCCAGCCGATGGTAAGAGTGACGAGCAGGCAGCAAAGTGCTGCGACGCGATGAAGGCGCCGGCGCCGATCGCGGTAAAGCAGGATCGTGCCGATGGCATAGATCAGCAAGGCAGGCAGGGCGATGATGAAGACGCTCATCGGTCCGTCGCAATCGAGCGCCGCGATTCCTTGTGCTTTATAGCTGTTGGCAGGCAAAGCCGCCGCCAGGATGGCGAGCGGCAAGGAGGCGATGAGAACGAGATAGAGCGCCATTCTACGCATGGCTTTCATCCGTCCGCAGAGCCTGTTTCAGCCCCTATCGACGATTGAGCGAAAACTGCTTCCCGGCATCGGAGGTGCAGTTGAGCTGAGAAGGGTTGATCAGGGCGCAGTTGATCTTGGACTGCGTCTTGCGCACCAGCGACGTCATGTTGATTTCGATCAGGCTGGGGGAAACGGTACTATAGGTGCCCGAAGCCAGAACCGTGTTGCTGTCGGTGGTGTGCGTGGTGAAGGTGCCGGCCTGGAAGGTCGAAATGAGGCCGTTCGCATCGCTCCAGTTGCCTTCTACCCCTGTCTGCGGCTGGACGCTGGCGTGCATGGCCGGCGGAGACCTCGATCCGCCGAAATCGACGCAGGCGGACAACGCTGCGGCGGCGGCAAGAAGGGCAATGCTGGTTCTGATCTTCATAAATATCTCCCGCGATTGAAGGCGGACTAATGTCATATTGGTTGCGGGAACCATGGCGTGGCCATCTGGCGAAAGCAAGGCTCCAGAACCCGTCACTTCGATTTATCCAACAAACGTAACAAAAATGCCCGCACGACCTGTGCGGGCATTCGAATTTCTGACTGTTCGGATGATCTGTCGATCAGCGAACCAGGATGTTCCTGAACTGCCAAGGATCCTTGGTGTCGATGTCTTCCGGGAACAGGCCCGGGCGGCCGTCAAGCGGCGTCCAGTCGGTGTAGTGGCCTTCAACCGGGCCGAGATATGGCAACTGCACTTCGAGGCAGCGCTTGTAGTCGATCTCGTCCGCTTCGACGATGCCGGCGGTCGGATTTTCGAGCGCCCAGACCATGCCGGCGAGCACTGCGGAGGTTACCTGCAGGCCGGTTGCGTTCTGGTATGGAGCGATGCGGCGGGTCTCTTCGAGAGACAGACGCGAACCGTACCAATAGGCGTTCTTGTCGTGGCCATAGAGCAGTACGCCGAGTTCGTCGATGCCGTCTTCCAGTTCGTCTTCATCGAGGACGTGGTGAACCGGCTGCGGCGTGCCGCCATTGCCGAACATCTCGTGCAGCGAAAGCACGGCATCGTTGGCCGGATGGTAGGCGTAGTGGCAGGTCGGGCGGAAGGTGACGTCGCCGTCCTTGTCGCGCACGGTAAAATAGTCGGCGATCGAGATCGACTCATTGTGGGTGACCAGGAAGCCGTATTGCGGACCCGGGGTTGGGCACCAGGTACGGACGCGGGTGTTAGCGCCCGGCTGTTCCAGGTAGATGGCGGCTTGGCAGCCCTTCTTGTGCTTCTTGGCGTTCTTCGGCATCCACTCTTCGTGCGTGCCCCAGCCGAGTTCGGCCGGCTGCATGCCTTCAGAGATGAAACCTTCGACCGACCAGGTGTTCCAGAAGACGTTCAGCGGCTTCGGATGCTTGGTGCGCTGCGTGTCGCGCTCGGCAATGTGGACGCCCTTGACGCCGACCTTTTTCATCAGCTTGGCCCAGCCTTCGCGGTCATGCTGATCCGGCTCTTCGAACTTGACGCCGATGTCATTGGCGAGATTGACGAGTGCCTGCTTGACGAACCAGGACACCATGCCCGGGTTTGCACCGCAGGTGGAGACCGCCGTCGCACCGCCGGGATTCTTTGCCTTCTCCTTGCGCATGGTTTCGCGCAGAGCGTAGTTGGTGCGGTCGGCATTCTTCATGTTCTTGTCGAAATAGAAGCCAAGCCAAGGTTCGACGACGGTGTCGATGTAGAGCACGTCGAGCTTGCGGCAAAGCTTGACCAGGTCGAGCGAGCCGGTATCGACCGAGAGGTTGACGCAGAAGCCCTGGCCACCGCCTTCCGTCAGGAGCGGCTTCAGGAGGTCTTTGTAGTTGTCCTTGGTGACATATTCCTGGATATGACGGACGCCGTGCTTCTCGAGGATCGCCAGGTGCTCGGCGTCCATCTGCGGGTCGATGACGACCATCCGGCTCTTGTCGAATTTGAAATGGCGCTCGATCAGGGGCAGGGTGCCGCGGCCGATGGAGCCAAAGCCGATCATCACGATCGGACCGGTAATTTCGGCATATACCGGATAGTTCTGTTCCGTCATTCTTTTCTCCTTCGAAAGGCAGGACGCCGTTCGGTCGCTGAAATTCAATCAGTGTTTGCGCGAAAATGCGAGGTGAACGGCTCTAACCATAAATTCATGTCACAATAAAGAGCCGTCCTGGCTTATCGGGTAAATGTCAATCCGGTGACGCAACTTCCGCAAGCGCTCGCAATTGCCTCACCAACTCTGCTTTCTGATGGGTGAGGCCCTTATAGGCCGTCTGCTGTTCATCCAAAGCATCCAATTGTGCGGCAAAGCTCGATGCCAGTTCCGGGGCCTTGGGATGGCCGGCGATCGCCGCGATCGGGTCGACATAGACGCGGATGGTGAAGAGGATATCGCCGGATACCGGCAGCTTGCGTAGCGTTTGGCGCTCGACGCGGGCAAAGCTGGTTTCGAGCGTGGGAGCCGTGCTGGCCGGCGGTCGCCTGTGCTTCGAAGTCGGGAGGGACAATTCGTTTGTCGTGCTCACCGACCAGTTCATCCGCTCGACGGGCTGCGTCACCTGCAGATTGTCGAAGATGCGGTTGATGAGAACGGCATTGCGGGTGCCCTCGCTGAAACCGGGCACGTCGGCATGAATCGCCTGCATCGGCCGGCCGAATTTTTCCTGGAGCGACCAGGAGGAGGGGAAGGCGACATGGCCGGCGACGAGATGCCAGCCATTCTCCTTGCGCCGCATGATGACGAGATCGTCGGCGACGAGCGAACCGGCTTTCAGAAGCGGCGGTAGGTAGGGATCGGCGAGATCGATCGCGTGACCGGCGGCGGAGACGATATCGCCTTGACGACGATAGATCGCGGGATGCTGTTCGCAGAGATAAGCGCTCAGAAGATCAAGGCATTCCTGCTGCGCATTCTCCGATCCGTCTTCGGAAACGAAAATATCGTCGCGATGATCGCGAAGAAGCTCTCGCTTTTCATCGAGGTAGCGCCTGAGGTCGGCGTCCGGCTCGATCCATCTTGCCGGATCGAGCGGCAAGAGACCAATGGTGAAGGGCTTTGCGGAGCCGTCATAGGGTGTGTAGGTCAACAAGGTCATGGATGGAGCCTACTGAGTCAACGTTCCCTGATGGAAGAGCATCCGCCAGCGCTCGACCGCTTCCAGCCGCCAGATCGAACTGCGGAGCGTCCTGACGTCACGTCCATCCGGATAGTGGAGGGTTGCACGATAGGTCACGAGCGCGAGCGTATCGGAGAGCATTTTTAATTCAAAACCGGTCAGTACCCGTGAAATGCCGTCGGGCTCGCCCTCGGTGAGCCGATCGACGATGTCGCCAAACGTATAGAGCATGCCTGAACTGCCGATCTCGCGAAACTCGGCGGACAACAGTTCCTCCAGCGCCGGTCTCGATGCACGCACCGCCGGATCGAAAAGCCGTTCTTCCAATTGTTTCAGATGTTGACTGAGATCATCCATCGCGGCGACGCCCTCCCGGTTTTCAATCAGGCTTTCAGCGCCTCCAAACCTTCCACGACGGTCGTCAGAGCGATTTCCGTCACTTCATAGGCGGCGACGCCGTGGATGGTGAAGGGATCGGCTGCGACATAGGCTTCCAGTTCATCACGGTCGCCCAGGGCAAAGATGATGCCGCCAGTGCGCGGCACCTTGCGGCCGGACGCGAGGAACCAGCCCTTCGCATAACCTTCCTTCACCCAGGCCATATGCGGCTCCATGTGCTCGTCGGCTTCGTCATTGCCCTTGAGATAGGTCAGGGAGAGGATGAACATTGCGTCAATTCCGTATGAGTTGTGCGCAGATCAGTCCGCGCAGGGAGTTTCCGACATAAAGCTCACCTTTTTCCAGATCGTCCAGCCTTATCCGGCCGACGCGGGCTTTGCGTTGGCAAATGAGTTCGGTGCGCAACACACCGGCAAGCAGGCCGGAAGAGATGGGCGGCGTTCGCAATGGACCGGAACCCTCGTCGAGGAATACAGAGGTAATAGTGCCCTCGCAGACCTCATCCCTTTCATTGAGCAACAGCACTTCGTCGGCCTCCGCCGGCGAATATTCGGCGCGGGCAGCCTCATAGACGGACCGGCGAGTGGTTTTGACGCGCAGCAGCGTGTCGGCGGAATCAAGACGGGTTCCGGCGATGCGGACGCGCCAGGTGGCGTCGGGTGCAAGGGGCGTGAAGGCGGCGGTCGTGACTTCCGTCCGTCCGGCGCGATCGAATGTCAGACGGACCCGCAATGGAGCGTTCGCGCCGGCGACGGCCGCATCCAGTTTCGTTAGCGCATCCTTCGGTGCGGGAAAACCCAATCGGCGGGCGGAACGCTGGAGGCGGGCAAGATGCAGGCGCAGGCGCAGGAAGCCCGTCTGCGGCTCATAACGCAGCGTCTCGATCAGCGAAAAGTCCTCTAGCGCCGGATCCATCGGTCCCCCACGGCGAAGCGTGCCTTCAGCAGGCATTCTTCATATTCCGCCTCCGCCGTCGAATCGAAAACGATGCCGCCGCCGACATTGAAGACGGCGCGGCCGTCGTCGAACAGCGTGATGGTGCGGATCGCCACGGAAAAACGCATAGCGCCGCTCGGCGCAATCATACCGATCGCCCCGCAATAGGCGTCACGCGGGCCGACTTCGAGGTCGTGCAGAATTTCCATCGCCCGAATTTTCGGCGCGCCGGTGATCGAGCCGCAGGGGAAGAGTGCCGCGAAGATATCGCGAATGGTCATATTGGGGCGCAGCTTCGCCTGCACATGGCTGACCATCTGGTGCACGGTAGGATAGGTCTCGATCTCGAAGAGTTTCGGCACGTCGAGCGTGCCGACCTCGGTGATGCGCGAGATATCGTTGCGTAGGAGGTCGACGATCATGCGGTTCTCGGCCTGCGTCTTCTCGTCGGCAAGCATGGCGCTGATGATCTCGGCATCCTCGGCGTCGTTGGCGCCGCGCTTGGCCGTGCCCTTCATCGGATGCGTCTCGATCCAGCCGTCGTCGTCGGTGCGGAAGAAGAGTTCGGGCGAGCGCGACAGGATGACCGGGCCGCCGAGATCGACCAGCGCTCCATACTTCACCGGCTGGAGCTCGATCAGCGACCAGAAGGCGGCGCGGGCGTCGCCGTTCCAACGGGCCGTGATGGGCATGGTGAGGTTTGCCTGATAGCAGTCGCCCTGGCGCAAATGCCAATGCAGCCGGTCGAATCTCTCTTTATATATGGAGGGGTTCCACGCGGCCGTGGCGTCGGTCAGAAACGCCTCGTTTTCAAGGCGTTGCAATGGCTGGGCGAGGGGGTGGCCGTCCGCCGCCGGAGCGTCGAAGACGCCGAATGAGAGCAGCGGCGTCTCGCGGTTCTCCTCAGCGAAAGGGGCAAGCTTTTCCTCGAAGAGGTGACCGGCCTCATAGGCCATATAGCCCGCCAGCCATTTTCCGTCCTCCTTCGCCTTTTGCATCCGGTCAAGGGCATCGAAGAATTCCGCACGTGTTTGAGCCGTGATGATCTCCGCCGGCTCGGCAAAGAGCATCACCTGTCCTGTGCTGTCGTCCCGGAAGAGGACGTAGGGTTGGGTATCGGCCATGTTTCGGCCTGTATAGCTTTCTTGTTGTGTCGATTGTCAGGCGCCTTCGTATTTGGCGCACCTATGTGCCTGGCCCTCACCCTAACCCTCTCCCGCGAGCGGGGTGAGGGGACCAGTTCTCTATCCGCCGTACCGCTCGTGTCCAGACGATCAGCGAGCGATTTGCGCAGGATAGCTCCCTCTCCCCGCATGAGCGGGGAGAGGGCTGGGGTGAGGGGCCAGGCACGAAGGCGCCATAACGACGAACATGCCTGACTTGCTCATCTTCCGAACAAACAGGAAGACTTAGTTTCTATCTAGCGCCTCCAGCTCATCGATAAGCCCTTCGATCATCGACAGTCCCTTACTCCAGAACGACGGATCGGTGGCGTCGAGGCCGAAGGGCTTCAGGAGTTCGGAGTGATGCTTGGTGCCGCCGGCCTTCAGCAGCTCGAAATATTTCTCCTGAAAGCCCTGCTCGGCATTCTGATAGACGGCATAGAGCGAATTCACCAGGCAGTCGCCGAAGGCATAGGCGTAGACATAGAAGGGCGAGTGGATGAAGTGGGGGATATAGGCCCAATAGGTCTCATAGCCCTCGGAAATCTTGATCGCCGGTCCGAGGCTTTCCGATTGGACTGAGAGCCACAGCTCGCCGATATCGTCCGCTGTCAGCTCGCCGTTCTTGCGGGCGGTGTGCACCTTGCGTTCGAATTCGTAGAAGGCGATCTGGCGGACGACCGTGTTGATCATGTCCTCGACCTTCTGGGCGAGCATCGCCTTGCGCTCGCGCTTGTCTGTGATCTTGTCGAGCAAGGCGCGGAAGGTCAGCATTTCGCCGAAGACGGAGGCCGTTTCAGCCAGCGTCAGCGGCGTCTGGCACATCAGCGCGCCCTGGCCGCCGGCAAGCACCTGATGCACACCATGGCCGAGCTCGTGTGCTAGGGTCATGACATCGCGCGGCTTGCCCATATAGTTGACGAGCACATAGGGATGCGCCGACGGAACGGTCGGATGCGCGAAGGCGCCTGGCGCCTTGCCGGGGCGCACAGGTGCGTCGATCCATTCCTCGTCGAAGAATCGCTTGGCGATCGCGGCCATTTCCGGAGCGAAATTGTCATAGGCGGAAAGAACGGTCTGCTTCGCTTCGGTCCAGGGGATCAGCGCATTCGAGGTCTCGGGGAGTGGCGCATTGCGGTCCCAGAAATTCATCTGCTCCATGCCGAGCCACTTGGCCTTCATCGTGTAATAGCGATGTGACAGGCGAGGATAGGCGTCGCGCACGGCGGCAGCCAATGCATCGACCACCTCGCGTTCGACGCGGTTGGCCAGATGCCGGCTGTCGGCGATGTCCTCGAAGCCGCGCCAGCGGTCGGCGATGTCCTTATCCTTGGCAAGCGTATTGGTGATCAGCGTGAAGATGCGCAAATTGGCCTTGAAGGTCTCGGCGAGAGCCATTGCCGCCTTGCGGCGCACCTCGGGGTCTTTCTCCTGCAGCATGTTCAAGGCGACTTCCAGCGGCAGCTTCTCGCCGTCTACCTCGAAGCGCAGCTCCGCCATCGTCTCGTCGAACAGGCGATTGAAAGCGGCGGCGCTGGTCATGGATTTTTCCAGGAATAGCTGCTCCAGCTTGTCGTCGAGCTGGTAGGGCTTGTCCTTGCGCAGGTCGACGATCCAGGGGCGGTAGTGGCCGGCGGCCGGGTCGTTCACCATGCAGGCATCCATCGCGGCATCGTCGATGCGATTAAGCTCCAGCGGAAAGAACAGCAGATGGGCGGAATAGTCGGTCAGCCGCGCCTGCACGTCGCCATAGAGCTTGCCGTTGGCCGGATCGCTGGTGTTGGAGAAATAGGTGAGGCCGCCGAAGGAGCCGAGGCGGCCCATGATATCATCCAGCGCCTCATATTCCTTGAGCGCGGCACCGATGCCTGCCTCGCCGGTCTTGGTGGCAGCGTCGGCAAGCTTGCCTTTCCACTTTTCCTCGAAGGCGATCGCCGCCTTTCCGGCCTTCTCCATGTCACTGACGAAGGCCGTGGAGGTGGCGGAAGGATAGAGGTCGCTGAGCTTCCAGGCGGGCAGGTCGCCGAGCGCGGGATTGGTCGCGGCGGCCGTCGGGCCGGCGGAAAAATTAAGGGATGAATGGAGCGAGGTCGGGCTCATGGGCGGTATTTCCTCTGCTTTTCTTTGCGGAACAGTCCGGTCTCTCCGTGTCTATTCGGCTGAAAAGGCGACGGCAAGGGCGGATTTCCCTGGAGCGCTGTCTATTCATTTGAACGCACAGAGATGGCGCTAGTCTTTTGAATCTAGGGCATCTTATCCGCTTGCAGGTGATCGCGCCTGAAAGCCGGATACTCTGGGATCGACAACGGAATTCATAGACGACGTTACATTCGTCATAATGATTAAAATACGATGCTTTGGCAAAACTTCGTGTTCAAGCCTTTCTGCGAAGGTCCTCATCAGGTTTCGCATGAAGTGAGGCACCAATGACCGTATTTAATAGCGCCAAGGGGGGCGCGCAGATTCTCGTTGTTGAGGATGATCCGATTCAACGGCGTCTGCTGAAAAACGCTATCGAGCGGCACGGACACGTTGCTCATCTGGCGGAGAATGGCCGTTTCGGCCTTGAGATGCTGAAGCGCAACAGCGAGCAGATCAATGTGATCGTGCTCGACCTCATGATGCCGGAGATGAACGGCATCGAGTTTCTGAGTGCGCTGAGCGATATGGGCACCGATCTGCCGGTCATCGTGCAGACGGGGCAGGGCGGTATCGAGACCGTGGTGCAGGCCATGCGGGCCGGCGCTTTCGATTTCGTCGTCAAGCCGGTATCGCCGGAACGGATAGCGGCTTCAATCGCCAATGCGCTGAAGCTCGATCAACGTGAGGCGCGGGCTCGCGCCGGACGCAGATCGCGGACGAGCACGATCAGCTTCGACGACATCGTCTCGGCGAGCCCGGCGATGATGCGGGTGATCGATCTTGCCCAGCGCGCCGCGCAATCGAACATCCCCGTGGTGCTCGAAGGCGAATCCGGCGTCGGCAAGGAGCTGGTGGCGCGTGCTATCCAGGCCGGCAGCGACCGCGCTGGCAAGCCGTTCGTGACGGTCAATTGCGGTGCCATTCCGCACAATCTTGTCGAGAGTATTCTCTTCGGCCACGAGAAGGGCGCCTTCACCGGCGCTGCCGAGCGGCATGTCGGCAAGTTCATGGAGGCCGATGGCGGCACGCTGTTCCTCGATGAAGTCGGCGATCTGCCGCTGGAGGTGCAGGTCAAGCTCCTGCGCGCCGTGCAGCAGGGTGAGATCGAGACGGTCGGCGCACGCGTTGCCCAGAAGGTCAATGTCCGGCTGATTTCGGCGACCAACAAGGATCTGATCGAGGAGGTAAAGGCCGGCCGGTTCCGTGAAGACCTCTACTATCGCCTCAACGTCTTCCCGATCACCATGCCGGCGCTGCGTCGCCGTAAGGAAGACATTCCATACCTCGCACGCGCCTTCGCCGATCGATTTGCGCTCGAACAGAAGCTCGGTCATTCGCTTTCGATCAGTCCTGGTGCCCTGGCATTGCTGACGGCCTATGACTGGCCGGGCAATATCCGCCAGCTCGAAAACGCGGTCTTCCGCGCTGTCGTGCTGTCGGAGGGTTCGGAGCTGGTGGAAGCCGACTTCCCGCAGATTGCGGCACAGTTGCCTGGCTATTTCACCGCCGAGCATCCGACCTTAGTTGTGGATAATTCCGAGGCTTTCAGCAGCGGTATGGACCCCGACGAAAGATTTGAACGCGGCATGCGTGTCATTTCCTCCGATGCGGCTACAACTCCGCCGCTTTCGATCGTCGACACATCATCTGCTCCTCAATCGGATAATGTCATCGCCAGCACGGACCCGTTCGGCGACGTCAGAAAGCTCGCAGATGTTGAGGAAGAGCTTATTCGATTCGCTCTCAAATTCTATCGAGGACAAATGAGTCAAGTGGCAAGGAAGCTCGGAATCGGGCGGTCGACTCTCTATCGCAAGTTGAAAGACTATGGGATAGACCCGGATGACCCGCAGAAACATGCGGCCTGAGCGTATATTAACGTTTAGGCAAGCATATTTTGTTACCTGTCGTAAAGCACTTGTTAGTGCATCGTTCACCATGTATGAAGAGGGCGACCATGTGTGGCATTTTTGCCATCGTGTCACCGCAATTGACAGCCATTTGGAACACGATGCGACATTGTCTGTCGGACGGGGATCGAATTGCCGAATCTGAGTGGAAATACCAAGCCTAATAGCTTGAGCAGGCTTTTTGCGTGCTCGGAGATATTGCGTAAGGTGGCCAAGGTCGTAGCCGTTGGTCTGCTTGCGATGGCCGTTTCCACTCCGGTTTTCGTTGGCTCCCCCTCCCAGGCAGGCGGCGAAACCCGCAGCCTCAAGATCTACTACGTCCATACAGGCGAAAAGGCAGTCATCACCTACAAGCGCAATGGAAAGTTCGATCCGGACGGTCTGGAGAAACTGAACCGCATCCTGCGCGACTGGCGTAAAAACCAGCCGACCAAGATGAACCCGCGCTTGTTTGACCTGATCTGGGAAGTCTACCGCGAAAGCGGTTCGCATGAATTCATCTATGTCGTCTGCGGCTTCCGCTCGCCGGGAACCAACGAGATGCTGCGCACGCGTTCGGCCCATACGGGTGTCGCGAAGAAGAGCCAGCATATGCTCGGCAACGCGATGGATTTCTATATTCCCGATGTCAAGCTCACCAAGCTGCGCGAGATCGGCATGAAGCTGCAGGTTGGCGGCGTCGGCTATTATCCGACGTCCGGTTCGCCCTTCGTGCATATGGACGTCGGCGGCGTGCGCGCCTGGCCGCGCATGGATCGCCAGGATCTCGTCCGTCTCTTCCCCGATGGCAAGACGATGCATATTCCGGCTGATGGTCGGCCGTTGCCGGGCTATCAGGAGGCGGTTGCCGACTACAAGCGCCGCATGTCTTCCGACGATATCCAGATCGCCAGCGCTTCGCATGCGCGTCGCGGCTTCTTCGCCAGACTGTTTGGCGGCGGCGGCGCGGATGAGGAAGAGGACAATGCGGATGAAGGTGCGCCGACGACGGCAGCGCCGGCCACCCTTGTTGCCAGCAAGAAGACCGACCAGGCTCCCGCAACCGCGGATGACGGCGACGACAGCCAACCGGCTACGCAGGTTGCCAGCATAAACGCGCCTGTTCCACAGGTTCGTCCAGCCTTCGGCAACCAGCCGGCGGGCAGCGAAGTGGCTTCGGCTCTGCTGTCGCAGCCGCATAACGCCGCTCAGGATGCGCTTACCGCGGCCATGCCGGATGCAAACGGCCAGCAGGACCAGCAATATGCGGATCTTCGTGACTATCGCGTTCCCGTGCCGGCACTACTTGACCGTCGCTCGCCCGGTGATGCCGAGCTAGCCTCCGCCGAGTCGGACGCGAAGGATCAGACCGCCGACGTGCCGGTTCCGGCCGAGCGTCCGGAAGTGGCTGAAAGCCTGCTCGCCTCCGCCGATGCCGATCCGGATGCGATCGATGATGCGGCCGACGAAGGCACGCTGTCGCCGTCGATCGTGGCGGCTCTCGAACAGCATCGCGTCGATCAAGCGGATGCGAATGCCGGCGTTCCGGTCAATGTGGCTGCTAACAATGCCGCATCCAAGGACGAGATACCGCCGAAGAGTGTTGCGGATGCCACGCCGCCGGACGAGAACAATACCGCTGCCGATAATGACGCCGTCCGGGCTATTGCAGCGGTCTCGCCGCAGAAGCGGCCGGGACAGCCGATGCCGATGCAGGTTGCCGCACTTGCGCCGACTTCCAACAAAATCAAGGTCAACAGCGGCCGCTTCAACGACAGCTTCGAACCGGCGCGGTCGCAGGAGAGTCCGATTGCTGCCGGGATGGCGACCAAGGGTGGCCGGCCGAACAAGCAGGATGCCGCAGTGGCCGATGCAGGTCGCGCGACGGTGACCACCGAGCCGAAGCTGACCGAGAAGATGATCTCGCAGTGGGCGATCACCAATGCCCGCGTCGAGATCGTCAACCGCCCGGTCAAGGCTCCGCGCTTCGTCAGCCCGACGCTGCGCGCTCAGCCGACCGCCGTCTATACCGACGGCTTCAAGGTGCAGACCGCGTCGATCGACCCGGAACGCTTCAGCGGTACGGCCGTGAACTTCCTGCAAGTGAAGAAGTTCAATTCGGTCGAATAGCTGACTGCCGCCATTCCCAAAAGAAAACCGTCGACGCGGTCAGTTCCGCTTCGACGGTTTCAACTATTCATCTCATCTAGGTTCGAACGGAGCTGAACGCTGTTCCGAGTTCAGCCGAAAACGCTTTTTGGCATGCTCCCATGCAGCCAAGTGGCGGGCTTTGTCGAGCCGAAGACTCTCATCAGAGCACCAGGCTTTTATTGTACGATGGTGTCGCCGATGCCCTTGGATAGGGTTCGGGCGGAGAGCGCCCATATTTACGCCAGCCGAAAATCCGACGAAAACTGTCCGCCACGAACCACATCCTGCGGAGCCTTAGAATGGATCGTATCGACGCAATGAGGGTTTTCGTCACGGCGGTCGACGAGGGCAGCCTTGCCGGGGCGGCGCGCAAGCTGAAGCGATCGCCGACTGCGATCAGCAGGGCGCTCAGCTCGCTGGAGGCCCATGTCGGGGTCGAGCTGCTGCATCGGACGACCCGCACGCTCAAGCTGAGCGAGGCCGGTCAACGCTATGTGGCTGCATGCCGGCGGGTGCTCATCGAGCTGGAAGAGGCCGATATGGTAGCCGGAGGCGAGCGGTCGTCGCCGCAAGGCACCCTGACCATTTCGGCGCCGCCAATCCTGGGCGAAGAGGTTCTACGTCCCATTCTGGATGATTTCCTCGAGCTCCATCCGAGCGTCTCCGTTCGATTTCTGATGCTGGATCGGTTCGTCAACCTCGTCGACGAGGGCGTCGATCTTGCGCTTCGCATCGGCAACTTGACGGATTCCTCTCATATCTCGACCCGGATCGGCGGCGACGTCAGGCGCGTCGTGGTCGCATCCCCCCGCTATCTTTCTGGCAATCCCGATATCGTCGAGCCGTCCGATCTCGCCAAACATCAGATCGTGGCGTTCAGCAATTTCGGCCTCGAGTCCTGGAGCTTCACGCCGGCGAAAGGATCGCCAATACCGAGAACAGTGCATTTCACGCCTCGGTACATCGTGAACAGCGTGCGCGCCGCTGCAGCATCGGCCGCAGCGGGTATCGGTTTGACGCGGCTTTATTCTTATCACGTCGCGGAATATGTCCGGGACGGGCGGCTGAAGATCGTGCTTGCCGATGCCGAGCATCCCGCGCTTCCAGTTCACTTGCTCGCGCCACAGGGCCGCATGTCCGTGCCAAAGGTGCGTGCCTTCGTCGATTATGCCGTCCCTCGTCTGCGCGTCGAGCTCAGTCGTATAGCGACGGAGGCAGGCTCCTTGGCCTGATTATGCCGATATGCGGATGATTGTCTGCCAAAGGCCGACAATTCTCCCGAATGATGGATGCATCTAAATCAATAGCACCAACGCCGACGGCGTCGGGCGGCCCCGAAACCTCCGGCCGCTGCACTTGAAAGGATGCACATCATGAGCAGTCAACAAAAAGTTGCCATCATCACCGGAGCATCGCAGGGGATCGGCGAAGCGCTAGTTCGAGCCTATCGTGATCGCAACTATCGTGTCGTTGCGACCTCGCGGTCGATCAAGGCCAGCTCCGACGCAGGCGTACATGCTGTGGCCGGCGATATCGCCGATCCGGAAACCGCGGAACGCGTGGTGCGCGAGGCATTGGAGCACTTCGGCCGCATCGATACGCTGGTCAACAATGCCGGCGTCTTCCTTGCCAAGCCGTTCATCGAGTTCACGCAGCAGGACTTCGACCACAATATGAGCGTGAACGTCGCCGGTTTCTTCCACATCACCCAGCGGGTTGCTGCTGAAATGCTGAAGCAAGGCTCCGGCCACGTCGTCAATATTACGACGAGCCTGGTCAATCAGCCGATTGCCGGCGTACCGGCAGCGCTCGCCTCTTTGACCAAGGGCGGCCTCAACTCGGTCACCCAGGGACTGGCGATAGAATTCGCGAAAACCGGCGTTCGGGTGAATGCCGTATCGCCGGGGATCATCAAGACGCCGATGAATTCGCCGGAAACGCATGAGGCGCTTTCAGGTCTGCATCCCGTCGGCCGGATGGGTGAGATCCGCGACATCGTCGATGCCGTGCTTTATCTCGAGACGGCAAATTTCGTAACGGGTGAAATCCTCCACGTCGACGGCGGCCAGAACGCCGGACGCTGGTAGACCGCAACGCTGAAGCGGAGAGGCGCGATCACCTCTGGTGCCGCCGCCTGGTAGTTCCCGAATCCAAGTCTTGAAAGGAGACTGTCATGCCGATCGTTACCGTACAGGTTACCCGTGAAGGAACGACTCCCGACCGCAACTCGGTCACGGCAGAAGAGAAGGCTGCCATCATCGCCGGCGTCAGCCAGGTGTTGCTCGATGTACTGAACAAGCCTCTGGAATCCACCTACGTCGTGATCGAGGAGGTGGATCTGGACAATTGGGGCTGGGGTGGCCTTCCGACGGTGCAATATCGAAAGCAGCGCGCCGCAGCGGCAAAAACCTGAGCGGCAGGCCTCCGTCGCTGACGGCAACCACTGTTGAGATGGCGGGCGATGCTCTCTGCGTCGTCGCTCACAGAACACTTGCCAGGGTTTGGTCATCATCGTAGCTTTGGGCGCCAAATCTGTTCGCAGCCGCATAATTACGCATTGTCCCAAGCATCTATCGCTGTCGACGTATGGAACCGACGCGCTTATTGCATGCTTTCGCACGCCGACAGACAGATATCCGGTAAATCTAAATCAGGAGTACTGCTGATGAGCAAGATATTGATTGTGCTGACCTCCCATGACCAGCTTGGCAATACAGGAAGAAAGACCGGCTTTTGGCTGGAAGAGTTCGCGGCCCCTTATTACGTCTTCAAAGACGCCGGGGCGCAGATCACGGTCGCATCCCCCAAGGGTGGGCAGCCACCGATCGATCCGAAGAGCGATGAGCCCGAAAATCAAACGCCGGCTATGACACGTTTCAAGTCCGACAAGGCCGCCCAAGCTGTGTTGGCGGACACCGTCAAGCTCGCGACCGTCAACGCTGCCGACTTCGACACGGTCTTTTATCCCGGCGGCCACGGCCCCATGTGGGATCTGGCGGAAGACAGGAAATCCATTTCCCTGATCGAGGATTTTTATAATTCGGGTAAGCCGGTTGCCGCCGTGTGCCACGCACCTGGAGTTCTCCGTCATGTGCAATATCAGGGGCAACCCTTGGTCAAAGGCAAGCGCGTCACAGGGTTTACGAATAGCGAGGAGGAGGCAGTCCATTTGACCTCCGTTGTTCCTTTCCTCGTGGAAGATGAGCTGAAACGCCTTGGCGGCACATACGAGAAGGTTGCTGACTGGCAAAGCTTTGCCATCACGGACGGCCGATTGGTAACTGGCCAAAACCCGGCATCCTCCACGGCTGCCGCCCAGGCGCTGTTGAAGCTGCTTTGACGACGGACTGAACCAACGATGTGACCCGGAAGGGTTCGGCTTTTCACGGAAACGTGCCGAACCCTTTTGTCGTTCAATTGCTGAACTTGGATCGCAAAATCAGTCGCTGGGATCGGGATGCCTGGCGAGTCTCAGATCGACAAGGCCGCGATTTCCGTCTTTGTTGCCGGTTGCGGCGACAGCGTTGAATATCCGCTCGGCATCATCGTACATTTTGAGATTGAGATAGCAGTAGCCACGCAGAACCATCAGATCGATGCGTTCCTGCTGCAGTTGCGCCCGTTGATCGAGATAGATCAGGGTTTCCTGATAGCGTTTGGCCGAGAATGAGGTCAGCGCGCGATCGGCCAGGATGGCGACCTGCAACTCGGCGGCACGCTGGCGGCTGAGAGGAGCCTTGGCCGCAGCAACAGCCGCATTGTTCGCAAGCCCCGCGCGCAGGTAGGCGAGGCTTTGCCCGTAGGCTGCGTCTTCGCGCGCCTTGCCGGGAGGGCCGTTCAAAGCGACTTCGAAGGCTTCGATCGCTTCCATAGGACGGTTGAGGTCCATGAGGCACCAACCGCGGGAGACAGCTTCCGCGGGATTGAGGCGCTGGGCGCTGATCGTCGTGGAGCAACCCCGCGCTTCGCGCGGGCCTCGCCGAACCGTCGCAACTTGTGTCTGAGGCTCGCTATATCCCAAACGTGCAGTGGTGCGCTGCCGCGTGCCGACATTGGCCTCGGCTGGCGCCGGTGAGGTCGTGAGTGGTGGCAAGCTGGTCGGAGCCACCACCGTTTGCGGTATCGCCTGATTTGGCGAAGGCAGCGGTGCAGCGCCGATCTGGGCTTGAGGCGTGACCTCGCCGAGCCTGGCGATACGCTCCGAACGACCCGCCCATAGCCGTTGAATTTCAGCGACGCCCTGCCGGTCATTCAACTGATTGCGGGTGATGACCAGGCCGTAGGCGGAGGGTTCATCGTCAGGTTTCCAGCGCAACGCCGTTTCGAACCAGCGGGCTGCAGTTTGCGGCTGGTTTAGCGAGCGGGCATACCAGCCGAATTCCTGAGCGGTCGGCACGTATTTTTGCTCGATGACTTCGGCTGCCATACGGCCGAGCACGTCTTCGCTGAGACTGACTGGCGGCTGCAGCGCCATCACATTGGCTGTGGCAGCAAGATAGGTTGCCGTCGCATCCTTGGACTCGTTACGCCACCTGTACATGACATCCTCAGCTTCCTGAGCCTTGTGATCGGCGATCAGGATCAGGGCCAACCCCTGCGAGGCGGAAGCGGAATCGTCCTTGCTACGGGCTGCGCGGAACCACTTTTCCGCTTGGTCGTGGTTCTCACGGCGCAGATTATACCAGCCAAGGAGCAAGGCATCAGACGCGAGACCCTGGGTCTCCGCCGCGTGTTCGACTTGAGACAGATACTCCGGTGCGACCGACAGTTTCGGATCATCATTGCCCTCGGCGACGAAGCGCCGTGCAAGGTCTGTGCGGATGCTGTCGAATTCCCGGCCGCCATTGCCGTCGGCTTTCTCCAGGGCAAGAAGATCTTGCATGGGTTGGTAGGACAGCAGCGCCGACGCCTTTTGTACGGTTGCGAGCCTCTCCTGGGGATTGACGCAATTCTTCAGGATGTAGACGTAAGCATCCTCGCCGCGGGCCGTGCGATTGGTCCTGATGAAGGCCTCCGCGACCCGCCACAGAATGTCGATATCACTGCAGGTGAGCAGACTCGGCGTGTTGGCGCCGATGTCGACCACGGTTGCATATTGTTTGAGATCGGATGCGTTGACCAGACGCGCGCGCGCTTCGGCAACATCGAGACGTTCCAGCAGGTCGGCAGGCGGTTGCCATGCGGTTTCCGCCGCCTGGCGATCCGCGATGGCCTTGCGCAGTTCGGCGTAGCGGCCTTCGGAATAGAGCTGCCACATGGCTTCGAGCTGCTTGTCGCTGTTTTGCGGGACGGCCAGCGGATCGGCGGGGGGGACCCAATCCGGATAAAGTGCTTGAAGGCGGGAAATTTCGGCCTGAAGTCTGGCCTTATCGCCACGGCTTGCGAAATAGCGAAGTGCGCTCTCGTCGACTTTCGGCGGCGGTGCGGGCTGCGGCGTGGTCGATTGAGGCGCTGCCTGGGCGACGGCGTCCGATGTGTCCGGCGCCGCCTGGGCAGTGGCTGGAGTGTCTGACGTCGCTTGGACGGCGGCCGGTGTGGTGTCTGATAGAACTGCGGAAGGTGCCGCCGCTTGGATGCGGTCGGCGACGGTTTTCATGTCAACCGGTGGCGAGTTGAAGGCTACATCGACTGGCTTGATGCTTCCTGTCTGGGTGATCTGGTTTTGCGCGGCCAGTCCCAATCCCTCTTCGAGGTTGTCACGGTTTTTCATCGCGATGATAAGCCCTGCCACCGCGACTGCCACCGAAACCGTAAGTAGGGAGGATTTTATAAACACTCCGGATGTTTCTCCTCAACGAAAGCCAGGCCCAACAATTGAAGGGTCGACGGATAGTAGAGTGACGGCGCGAATTGCCGAACCGAAGCGGGCAGCTTCGCCCCGCTTGTTACACACGCCACAACATCGTTAACAATTCTATAACCTGGGTCCGTAAGTGGCTGTTTTGGCTTGCCGGTTTCCAGATCGATCGTGGCCGGCTCATCGCCTTCGACCGTCATACCCGCCTGCAGCCGCGTCAACAGCGCCTTGTCGGAAATTCCCGCCCGCGCGAGGTAAAGCGGGATGCGAATCGCATTGTAACCGAATTCGGCGTCGAAACCTTCAGCCGGTCTAGGCTTGCTACGCAGGCTCACCCAGTCCGCCGGCAATTTTCGTGGTCCCAACTGCGTCGACCGCAGCAGGGCCAGGCCGTCATCCGTCAGCTTTTGCCATTCATCGGAAGGCGCCAGCAGCGCCATGACGGGAATGGCTTCATAGACCCAGTAGGAGGGATTGACGACGGGGCCGTCTTCCCGTTCAGCGGCTCCATAGCCTTTGATACCAGGGAGCAGCAGCGTCTGTCCGCCGGCGTGAATGATGGCATGCGAAAGCAGCGCGTGCGCTATCGTCACCGCCGCCTCCAAATAGTCTTTCTTGTTCCATGCCGATCCCGCCAGCGCCAGGGCGTAAGCGATCAGCATGTCGCCATCGGAAGCATTGTTCGTATCCGTCACATGCGGAGTGACAGCCGGGTCCCATTTCCAGGCGGCGAGACCATCGTCGCGCAGCAGCAGCTCGGTTCGCGTGAAATACCATATCTGTTCGAAATCGGCGGGGCTGTTCGAAAGATAAGCGAGCAACAGACCATAGCCCTGTCCTTCGCTGTGGCTGATATTGTCATTTCCATTGTCGACGATGCGGCCGCTGGTATCGAGGAATTTCGCCTTGTAGGCAGCCCAGGCCTCAGGCGCGATTGCAGCGTGTTGCGCAGCAACTGGCTGGCACATCGTCGTAAGCGCGACGCCACCGGCAATGAGCATGGTGCGCCAGCGCCTCATGCGCGCCTGCCGATCTTCGCGAGAATTCCCGACGTCGCAACGCCGATCAGCAGGAAGAGGATGACGAGCAGGAATGCATAGGACAGAATGTTGGTCGAAAGCCAGTTTGCCGCAATCAGACGGTAGTTGGTGATCGACCAGGGTTGCGTCATGACGAAGTCGAAGCGGCTGACGGGGACCGTGTCGACCTTTCCGGTCTTGCTGGAATAGACGGTGATATGACCGGCAATCTTCGGCCAATCGACCTGGGATGTCATGGCTTCGGTCCCGGCTCGAAGGTCCTTTGCCGAGGGCGCGGTGACGATCGTCCAGGAGGAATCGCCTGTGGCGCTCGCTCCCTGAGCGATCATGAAGCTGTTGACATTCGAGGGCGTGAAGACGTGCTCCGCACCGGGCATGAACTGCAGCGAACTCAGCGAGATATCGAAATTACGGCGCATCCAATCCTGGAATCGCGATATCTGCTGCTGCAGCATGCCGCCGCCAATTCTCGAGCGCCACTCGTCGAATGTGACTGCGGTTTCCGGTTGGCCACCTTGCCCTGATGTGACGGGGCGCCAGGATGCCTGGCTGGTGGTCGCGATGTTCATCTGCGACAGGGTGGTCGTCGGCATCTCCGAAATCGAGCCTATGAAGATCGCGTCGCGGTTTCCGACGCCGCTCGGGGAGGCGATAAGATCCACATCGATGGGATGCCCGCCGACGACTGCCATCTGTCCCAGCAATGTTGCCGTTGCAGATAAGGTGTCGGTATCGGTACGGTCGATGAAGAGGGCCGCCGGCACGAGGCCACGGTTATATGGGTAGCTCGTGCCTGCCAGTGCTGCGAGGTTCGGACGTTGGGCGACCCTGGCGAAGTCCGGCATATGAAATTGGCTCGTATCGAACAGTGCGAAACGAGGCGTTGTGATGGAGGTCGTGCCGGGCATGCACGCCTGGTCTTCGTTGGTCTGCAACATCGCTTCCAGCGTCACGGTGTTGAGACCGGGTTTGAAGTGACGCATCGTCACGCGGATGGGCAGGTGCCTGAAAATGCCGCCACCGGTCGCGGTAATCGGCTTCGTCGTGGCAATGCTGCCATTGACATAGACGTCGATATGGCTCCCCGGCAGAACGTTTCTCGCATAGGCGGCATCAAGAAGGATGGTCGCCTCGCCATAGGCGTTGGCATAGAAGTCCGAGGGGATTGCCACATTGAAGCTGGTATGGAAGCGCCGCCCCGAAAATTCCGTCGTGTTGATACCCAATTGCGAGAATGAAAGGCTCGTATCCGAAAACAGGAATGGCGCGTCGGGCGCCGTCCAGCGCTGGGTTACCAGGATATCGCGACGGACGGTCGGGTCTCTGTCGGTCGGCGAGACGATGGTATCGATTGCACCGGAAACCGCCTGCCAGGATGGCCCGCTGACGAGAAGGATCGTGGAGCCCGTGCGCGGATCCTTGACGAAGGTTGCCAATGCGGCGGTTTGTGCTGCCGCGGGTGCCGAAAACAATGGTTGCAGCTCGGCCGGTGTCCCGACGAGTACCGTCATCTTTCCGGGACCGGGTGGGGGTAACGAGTCCGTACTGAAAGAGAAGGTTTCGTTCGGCATTCCGCTCAATAGCGAAAGGCCTTGAGCCAGCCGCAGCAGCGGTTTTGTGGTGCCCGGTTGCGCCAGAGCCGGCACGACGAGGTTGAATTCGGTCTTGCCGGCACCATCGACACCGATTGCTCGGATCGCATCCGTGCTCGACAGTCTTTGTGCAGCCTGCTCGCCGAAGCTGAGATAGGTCTTTGCCGGATCGATGTCGGACCAAAGTTCGTAGGTCGACTGGATGTTGCAATCGGTGCGATGGCGCTGTGTCGCTTCGAACGTCACCAGATTGGCACCCGGCTGCAGCAGGCCGCGCGGGATGTCGAAGCTTATCGAAGAGGCATTGTCCGGCGAGCCGATCTGCTGCTGGCCAATTGGGCGGTTGTTGAGAAAGATGGTCAGTTGCGAAGCCTCGGGGGCAACGACGACCGCATTCTGATAGGCGAAATTGAACTTGGCAGGGGCGGCGGCCTGTTCGGGCGTGAGGTAGATCGACCAGGATTTCCGATCATATTCACCTTCCAGCCGAAAGTTTGCGAAGGGCACCACATATCGCCGGAAGTCAGCGGCCGCGGGCGTTGCGGCCGCCTGTTTTACGGCTGGAATGGTTTGCGCCGGTACGACGGGCGTGGCCGCTTGCGGCACGACTGCCTGCGGCGTGCTTGTTTGGGGGGCGGCCGGTTGCGGGGTCACTGCTTGCGGAGCGGCCACCTTGGGAGTCGTCACCTGCGGCGTGGTCGTTTGCGGCGCAGTTGCCCGCGGAATCACTGTTTCCGGCACGATCGGCTTTGCACCTTTCGGCCGTTCGCCGGACATGTCGAAGGGCGCCGTCTGGGCGTGGACGATCGTGGCGCCAAGCAGGAAAATCAGCGCTGAAAGGACGCTTTTCATCAATTGCCAGCCTTTGCGCCTTGCTGCTCCGCCTCGCCTTCGGATCGCATGCTTCGGAAAAGATAAAGCAGACCGCGGCTTGTCTGATAAAGCGACAGGCCCAGAAACCAGATCGTCCCGCGAATGATGCCGGGATTGCGACGGCGCGCCACCTGGAACTGCGTCCATTGATCGGAGTTTGCAAACACCAGATCGGCAATCAGGCGATGATCCAGGGCACCTTTCGGAACATATTGGCAGCCGATTGTCGTTATCTCACCGGTTCGCTGAACGTTGCGGACGATGACTGGCAGCGTTTCCATTTCTGCGCCGCTATAGGGCTGAAAACGGAGCACTCCCTCCGTGCCCGCGATGACCGGATCAAGCTCCTTGTTGAAGACGTTCAGCCGTGCGCCGTGAACGGAAACGTCTTCGATCGAGGCGGAATACCATTTGCCGTTGACGCCGAATTCGCTGCGACGATTGACCCTGACGCGGCGCGAGGAGGATCGCTCGCCACGCTCCGAGACAACGCCAAGGGCACAGCCGGACAAGATCAGGTTGATCATATTCCAGCCGCCGACGACCAGCGTCACGTCTGCCTTATAGGGTTCGGCATAGATGCGGTATATTGTTACCGCAACCGCGATGATCTGCACGGCGAAAATCACGAAGAAAGGACGACTGATTTCCGAGAGGCGGCTGGTCGAGATCGATTCATCCTTGGCCGTGACCTTGAAAGTCGGCTTTCGGGGATTGAGCATGACCGAGACGACGGCGGGCAGCAAATGCACCGTCTGAACATATTCATAGAGTTCCGAAATCCACGGCCAGCGGAAGGAACCGTAGAGATAGTTCTGCATCATGAGGTTCACGAGCATATAGGCAAGCGTATAGGCCAGGAATTCGCCACCCGACGCCGTGAAGATTTCGAGATCGAAGAAAAGATAGAAGAGGGGCGCGAACAGGAAAATCGTGCGCGGAAAGGGAAAGAGCCAGAAGAGCGTGGAGGACATGTAGCAAAGACGTTGCGGCAGCGAGAGGCCGCGCTTCAGCAGCGGGAAGCGGAAGCGAAGGATTTGCATCATACCCTGCGCCCAGCGGCTGCGCTGGCCGATGAAGCTCGCAAAGGTCGCGGGCTGCAAACCGGCAATAAGCGGCTTGTCGACATAGATGCTGTTCCAGCCGCTGCCATGAAGGGCCAATGCCGTTTCGCAGTCTTCGGTGATGCTGATCCCGCTGAAGCCGTTTTGGGATTCCAGCGCAGCGCGGCTCAATACAGCCGCCGAACCGCAAAAGAAGGCCGCATTCCACTTGTCCAGGCCACGCTGAATGATGCCGTAGAACATCTCGTTCTCGCTCGGCATGTTGTCGAAAGTCCGCAGATTGCGCTCCAGCGGATCGGGATTGATGAAGAAATGTGGTGTCTGGACGAGAAAGAGCTTCGGATCGTCCTCGAAATAACCGACGGTTTCGAGCAGGAAATCGCGGGCCGGCGCATGGTCGGCATCGAAAACGGCGATCAGGTCGCCTTTCGAATGCTTCAAACCATTGTTGAGATTGCCGGCCTTGGCATGCTCGTTGCGATCACGGGTCAGATATTCGACATCGAGATCTTCGCAAAGCTGTTTGAGTTCGTCGTGGCGCGCCATTGCTGTCTGCGCTTCCAAAAGCTTGGTGGAATTGCGCTTCTGCAAAGTGCCGCCGTCGTCGAGCAGCCAAACCTTGAGCTTGTCGGCCGGATAGTCCATCGCCTTGGCGGACGCGAGTGTGTTGGCGAGAAGCTTCGTGTCTTCGTTATAGGACGGAACGAAAACGTCGACGGATGGATATTGCTGCACCTTCGATGCGCAGCCGACGCGCGGGGGCAAGGGCGTCGCAACAATGAAAAGGCTGAGCATCAGCATGGCGACGTTGTAGGTTTCTGCAAGATAGAGCAGCAGGCCAGGAATGAAGTTTTCCGGCTGATTGATGGGCGGGAGCGTGTTGGTCGTGCGCCAGTAGACGTAGCGCAAGACGATCGATGTACCGAAAGCGAGCGCGATCAGCCGCCATGTTCCTTGCGCCTTAAGGACCTTGATGACAGCCATGAAGGTAACGACCGCGGTGCTCGCGATGAGCTGCGTCTGTAGATTGACCGGCAAGGTGATCAGGACGATTCCGCACAGCGAAACCACCATCCACATCAAAATGCTTCGCGCTGTTTGCATCGACGTCCCTTTAATGGCGCTGAGCCGAGCGCCTGTCGGCGCTTCCAGGTTATTTCATTATCTCCGGCAGGCAGCGGTCGTGGCCGCGTCGCCGATACAGTCTGGCGACGGTACGATCGTACCGCTGGGGGCCGTCATCCTTGGCTGAACCTGCCCCGGTATCGGTGCCGGCACGGTTGTGACACCTGTCTGGGGCACACTGCCTTGCGGATCGGGCAATGGCACGCGAGGACCGACTACCTGAGGTACAGCCACGGTGGCAGCGGCTGGCGGCTGGACCGTGGTCTGGCGCCTGACAATTGCGGGGCGAACGACAACGGGGCGCGGTTCGTAGCCGATGGGCGTCCCTCCATTGCGGTAGCCGCCTGGGTCCGGATAAATCGGATCGCCAGGGTGACCGAGCAAAGTTTCGGCTCCTCGCGGGGCACCGTAGGGGTTCAAGGCCTCACCTTCGAAACCGCCGGCGATCGTGTAGCCGTAGACGGTGCTCAGAAGTTGCCGCTCGTTTGCTTGCGCATCGCAGAGCCGGAGCCTGACCTGGACCATGCTGAAATTGCGCTGTTCCACCGGCACGGAACGACCTGCGCGGATTTGCTGCCAGGCATAAATGCAGGTGTCGCCCGCCCGGCTCTGACCCGAGGCATAACCGAAGGGGCCGTAGATGTTTTGCACGAAGGTTGCGGAGCGAGCGAGCCGAACGCCTGGTATCGTCGCCGCCATCTCACTGGCGATCGCACCGTCACTGATCATTTTATAAGGTGTGCTGCCCAGTCCCGGGTTCGAGCCAGTCACGCCGAGAAACTGTACCTTGAGGAAGTTCTGACCGGCAACGGACGATGAGGTGGAGAGCGAAATCGTCTGCTCCACATCGTCCTTGTGCTGGCGTTCGACCACGCTGACGATGGCAGGGCCGCCGGGCGGCGGGAATGCCAGTGCTTTCTCATTGGGGAGTGTTTCTGCACCAGCCGATTGCCGTACCCCGCCCGTTGTCGTGCAACTGGTCGCCAAACCGGCCAATGTTACGAGCGCTGCTATTTTGACTAAGTGCATCTTTGGGATCGCGGCAATCGTTTATCGTTATATTCATGGGCAAATTACGCGACGCATTTTGAAATCAAGCCCCGGGCATCGATATTTAGCATAAACGCAATTATGGTTAACTAACAATTAACAGCGATAGAAATAGGCAAATCCGGAAACCGGAAACGACGGTTTCCCCCCTTGTTTCCGGCGTTCATCGAACTATTGCCCAAGCTGATCGACTCTAGGTGGTTTTTCGTCCTGCAATCTCACAATTTATCGATTACTCGACATGTCGTTCCGATGACCGGCGCCGTTGGAGTGAGGCGGTCCGGTCGGAGCCAATCGATTATCAAATGGGAAAGTTTGCTCCTCGAGCGGCCGGCGCATTTCCGCCGAGGCGTGCGGTGAGCACGGTAGCGAGAGAACGTGGCTGCGAGGAAAATAGAGGATTCGAAGTTTCGCGGGGAGGTACGAAGCCTGGGCGTTATCGAACTGGCAAGAAGGTGTCAGGCGGCCTTTTGGAGTGACGGCCGCCCGAAGGGGTGACTATTCCATTCCGAGTGCGGCCATGTAGGTCTGAAGGATGGATTCTTCCTCGAGACGCTCATTGGCGTCCTTCTTGCGCAGCCGGATGATCGTCTTCATAGCCTTGGTGTCGTAGCCACGGCCTTTCGCTTCCCCGAACACATCCTTGATATCGTCTGCGATCGTCTGCTTTTCTTCTTCCAGCCGCTCGATGCGCTCGATGAACTGGCGGAGTTCCGCCGCCGCTACGTTGACGTCGCCAGTCGTGGCCACTTCTTCCATGTGTCATATCCTCTCTTGCGGCCTTGAGGCCTGAATTCGATGGGCCGTTGACCTGCCGTGAATGAAGCGCGAGGTCAAGTCGTCTCGATGGAAGTGGCCCTATTCCTTCGGCCTGTTCCGCTCAAAAGCGGCTTTTTGCACAGCGGAAGCCTCCGTTTGGTGCAGATTTTTCCAGTCCTCGTAGGGCATGCCGTAGACCATTTCGCGCGATTCGTCCTTGGTCACCGGCAGGCCCGCTTCTTCGGCCGCCTCGCGATACCAATTGGACAGACAGTTGCGGCAGAAACCGGCGAGGTTCATCAGGTCGATGTTCTGAACGTCGCTGCGTTCGCGCAGATGCGCGACAAGGCGACGGAAGGCGGCTGCCTCCAGCTCGGTCTGCTGTTCCTTGGTGAGCTCGGTCATCTCTATCTCCTCAAGCCTCGTCATACGGGCCGGTGCGCGACGGATAGCGCTTGTATTCGTGCAGCGCCGGGTCGTCGTTCATCGCTGAAAAGATCGGTGCCAGCCGCTCGGCCCATTCGCTGATGCCGGCCTCGTCGCCGATCAGATCCTGACGGACTTCCAGCAGCGCATGCGGAATGCCCTTGACCATGCAATGGCGGTACATGGTGTCGTTTCTCAGCGCCCCGTCATAGGGTTCGTTGTCGCCTACAACGAGATTGGTGTCGGCGCCGAGCTTTGCAAGAAGCGGCAGCACGGCGCGCTCGTCGCTGTCCCAAAGCACGCTTGCATGCCATGGGCGGGGGACGCCCTTCCAGGCCGGGGTGAAGGAGTGCAGCGACAGCACCAGCGGCGCCTTGCCCGTCGCCTCCGCGACCGATGCGATCGTTTCAGCCACAGCGCGGTGATAGGGCCGATGGAAAGCTTCGATGCGGTAATTCCACTCTTCCTCGGTGATCGGATGATTGCCTGGGATGATCGCCCCATCGGAAATCTTCATGATCAGGGTCGGGTCGTCTTCGCCGCGGTTCGGATCGATCAGCAGGCGGGAAAAGCCGCCCAGCACGGAGGGAACGCCGAGCCGCGCCGAAAGCTGGCGGCAAAGACCCTCTATGCCGATGTCATAGGCGATATGCCGCGAAAAGGCAGTTTCCGGCAGGCCGAGCCGCCCATAGCGTTCGGGGAGGTGCCGCATTGCATGATCCCCGAGGATGACCATGCCTTTGTCACGATTGCCGGATACGATCTCAAAAGATGTGAAGTCATTCATGTGGATTGTCGATTACCGCATTTTCTGCCCGTTGTTTGATTGCATGGGCGGGCGGAAGGTGCAAGGCTTGGCCTCTTCATCGGCGAGGTGCGGGCCTTAAGGGCGCCGCTACCATCCCGTGAAGAAAATATAATCGATTAGAGTTGCGTTGACATTCGTTGGATGGCAGCGCAAGAAGACGCAACAACGAATAACCGGGAGCCCATTGGAAGCCGTGTCCAGCCAAGTCGCGCCAAGTTTCGTTACGCGGTCAGGGCCGCTTGCCCGATTCGCATTTTTCATCCTTGCCGCCGCCGCGCCGTTTTTCTTCATGCCAAATGCAGCTCATGCCGATTTTCGCGTCTGCAACGGTACGCAGAATCTGGTGGGTGTGGCGATCGGCTATCGTGCGAAGGAAGGCTGGGTGACCGAGGGATGGTGGCAGGTTCCGGCCACCACTTGCGCCACTTTGATCGAAGGGCCGCTTCAGTCCCGCTATTATTACCTCTACGCAGAAGACGCAGCTCGCGGCGGCCGCTGGACGGGCGATATCGAAATGTGCGTGGCGGAAAATGAATTCAAAATCCCAGGCGTGAAAGATTGCTACGCGCGCGGTTACCAGAAAATGGGATTCAAGGAATACGACACGGGACGTCAGGCGAGTTGGATGGTTCAGCTCTCCGATACCCCGGGCAGCCAAGAAAGCCAGAATTGATGAAACGCAACCGAAAAGTCAAAATCCTAGCGACGCTCGGCCCGGCTTCCTCCGAAGAGGAGATGATCCAGAAGCTGCATGAGGCTGGTGCCGACCTGTTCCGCATCAACATGAGCCATGCCAGCCATGACCTGATGCGGACGCTCATCCAGCGCATCCGCGCAGTCGAGGCCCGCTGTGGTCGTCCGATCGGCATTCTCGCCGACTTGCAGGGTCCCAAGCTGCGTGTCGGTAAGTTTGCCCAGGGCAAGGTCGATCTCAAGCCCGGCCAGACCTTCACGCTCGACAACAGCGATACGCCCGGCGACAATACCCGTGTGTTCCTGCCGCATCCGGAAATCCTGGAGTCGGTCCAACCCGGCCATCGGCTGTTGATCGACGACGGCAAGCTCGCGCTTCGCGCTGAAAAGTGCGACGGCAAGAGCATTGTCACGACCGTCATTTCCGGCACGAAGATTTCCGACCGCAAGGGCGTCAGCCTGCCGGATACGCTGCTTGGCGTCGGCGCGCTGACCGACAAGGATCGTACCGACCTCGACGCCGTGCTCGCCACCAATGAAGTCGACTGGGTGGCGCTCTCCTTCATCCAGCGTCCGGAAGACCTGTCTGAAGTCCGCAAGATTTCGCGTGGCCGCGTCGGTCTGATGTCGAAGATCGAGAAGCCGCAGGCCGTCGAGCGCATCGAGGAAATCATCGAGCTTTCCGACGCGCTGATGGTCGCCCGCGGCGATCTTGGCGTCGAGATGCCGCTCGAAGCCGTTCCCGGCATCCAGAAGCAGTTGATTCGTGCCTGCCGCCGTTCCGGTAAGCCGGTCGTTGTCGCTACGCAGATGCTGGAATCGATGATCTCGGCGCCGGTTCCGACCCGTGCTGAAGTCTCCGACGTCGCGACCGCCGTTTTCGAGGGCGCTGACGCCGTCATGCTGTCGGCTGAGTCCGCTTCGGGCGACTATCCGGTCGAGGCTGTGTCGACAATGGCTTCGATCGCCAGCACAATCGAGCGCGAGCCGCACTATCCGGGCATCATCTACGCCCAGCGCGCGCAGCCGGAATCAACCGGCGCCGACGCCATCTCGCTCGCTGCCCGTCAGATTGCCGAGACGCTGAAGCTCGCCGCTATCGTCTGCTACACCTCGTCTGGCACGACCGGCCTGCGCGCCTCGCGTGAGCGCCCGCAGGTTCCGATCCTGGCGCTGTCGCCGATCATCCAGACGGCACGCCGCCTGTCGGTGGTCTGGGGCATGCACTGTGTCGTCACCCATGACGCCACGGACCTTGACGATATGGTCAACAATGCCTGCCGCATCGTCGCAGAAGAAGGCTTCGGCAAGCCCGGTGACCGCATCATCATCTCGGCCGGCGTGCCGCTCGGCACTCCCGGAGCGACCAACATGCTCCGTATCGCCTATATCGGCTCGGATGGCCAATCCGGCGTGTAATCGCCGGGTTTTAACTGATATCGAAGCCCGCTGCCTGAGAAAGGCGGCGGGCTTTTTGCGTTATCAGGGAGCAACCACGGCCGTTCCAACCCTCGTGTTGAAAAAGATAGCCCGACTACCGCCGTGAAATTGGCGGCGAATAACGCTGCCCAAAACCGCCTTTATCTGAGATAATTACCTGGGTAGGGTTGCGTCCGCGGCTTGTTCAGTCGCGGGAACGGTCTCGAATTGATATCCCATTGAAGCATTTGATCCTGCCCCGTCGGCAGCGATGAGCCTGCTGTCGGCAAGCATTTCGCGAACATTGTCATTGTTCAGCAAACGCGAGCCAGGAGCACTTCACATGGTTACGTGGAAACCCGATCCAAGCTTTTATCCGTCACCGCGCATGGCCATGAAGGCCGCCCCGGAGACGCTTGCCTATGTCGTCGCCTTCGATCCGACACGCGCAGTTCCCGACGAGCTCGCGGTCGTCGATGTCGATCCCAAATCCGCCTCTTACGGTCAGATCGTCACCTCCGTCGCGATGCCCAATGTCGGTGACGAGCTGCATCATTTCGGCTGGAACGCCTGTTCATCTTGCCTTTGCCCGAATGCGCCGCATCCGCATGCGGAGCGCCGCTATCTGGTCGTGCCGGGATTGAGGTCCTCGCGCATCCATATCATCGACACCAAGCCCGATGGTCGGAAGCCATCGATCGTCAAGGTCATCGAACCCGGGGAAGTCGCCGAGCGGGCCGGATATTCCAGGCCTCATACCATTCATTGCGGACCGGAAGGGATCTACGTCGCGGCCCTTGGTAATGCCGAGGGGAAGGGGCCGGGCGGCGTGTTCCTCATGGATCACGAGACGTTCGATGTGCGCGGTCAATGGGAAATGGATCGTGGACCGCAACAGCTTTCCTATGACGTCTGGTGGCACCTTGGTCACGACACGCTCGTGACCAGCGAGTGGGGCACGCCGGATACCTTCGAAAATGGCCTGATCCCGGAAGTCCTGCTCGGCGCGAAATATGGCCGCCGTCTGCATTTCTGGGACCTGCACAAGCGCAAGCATCTGCAGACGATCGATTTCGGCGATAAGTATCAACTCGTGTTCGAACTCAGACCGGCGCATGACCCGACCAAGGCCTATGGTTTTGTCAATTGCGTGCTCAGCCTCGAGGATCTCTCCTCATCGATATGGGTCTGGCACCGTGACGGTGAAAAGTGGGCGGTGACAAAGGTGATCGACATTCCGGCGGAGCCTGCCGATCCGGAGCAGTTGCCGCCGATGCTCAAGGGTTTCAAAGCCGTGCCGCCGCTCGTCACCGACATCGATCTTTCGATGGATGACAGATTTCTCTACGTCGCCTGCTGGGGAACCGGCGACCTGCATCAGTACGATGTGTCCGATCCGTTCAAGCCCAAGCTGACGGGTAAGGTCCGGATCGGTGGCATTATTTCACGCGCTTCGCACCCGGGAGCGAAGAATGGCGCGCTGAATGGCGGTCCGCAAATGGTCGAGATCAGCCGCGACGGTCGCCGCGTCTATTTTACCAACTCGCTTTATGGCGCGATCGATGAGCAGTTCTATCCCGACGGACTTTCCGGCTGGATGGTGAAGCTTGATGCGGGAGAGGAGGGCGGCATTGCCTTCGACGAGAAATTCTTCGTCGAATGGCCGAAGTCGCATCGTCCGCATCAGGTCCGCTTAGAGGGTGGAGACTGTTCGTCGGATTCCTATTGTTATCCGTGAGCGAAGATTAGCCGGGCGAGGTGCCCCATGAACGAACTCTGGCCCTGGGTGCTGCTGGCGGGATTGGGAGCCTTTCATGGTCTCAATCCCGCGATGGGATGGTTGTTTGCCGTGGCGCTCGGCGTTCACCGGCAGAGTTCCGCCGCCGTGGTCAAGGCGGTCCCT
Organism: Rhizobium sp. SEMIA4064; assembly: GCF_003025035.1. GTDB lineage: Bacteria > Pseudomonadota > Alphaproteobacteria > Rhizobiales > Rhizobiaceae > Rhizobium > Rhizobium paranaense. The sequence goes on along the minus strand of NZ_PYJN01000019.1, from coordinate 353,351 downwards.
GCTATCGCCCTTGGCCACGTCGCGTCCATCGCATTGGTCGCCGGCGCCGTCGTTGCCGTCGGTCTTTTCGTGGATCAGGGCGTTGTGCGCTTGGTCACCGGGGTCGGCCTCGTCGCTTGGGCTTTCTGGCATCATTTCTTCGGACACCGGCACCGCGTTCGCATCGGCATGCGCACCGGGCTTGCAGGCCTTGTGCTCTGGTCATTCCTGATGGCGACGGCTCACGGTGCGGGGCTCATGCTCCTGCCGGCCTTGATGCCGCTCTGTCTAACGGGATCGCCATTGCATGGCATCGGCGGGGACGCGTCCGCGACGATCACGATCACGATCGCGGCGGTCGGCGTCCATACATTTGCGATGTTGGCGGTCACAAGTCTCGTTGCCCTGGCGGTCTATCGCTGGGTCGGGCTCGAAATATTGCGCAGCGCCTGGATCAATGTGGATCTCGTTTGGACGCTGGTTCTGCTTGGCACCGGTACTGTGCTGCTGATCGTGTAGAAAAGGCGATGAAGATCTCGATCGGTCTCTGTGGTGATGAGGTCGAGGAGAGTGCGGCATACTCAATATTTATGACGAGCACAGGGATACCAAAAGCACATGCTTGCCAAGCATAGCGGTGCATGCAAGTTTCCGACAACCATGGGGAGGAAATCATGCACATTGCCACGCTGCTTGCTTTTGCCACCGTCTCCTTCATCGGCATCGCGACGCCGGGGCCGACTGTTCTGTTGGCTCTGACCAACGGTTCGCGTTACGGCGTGCGCCGTGCGCTCGCCGGCATGATTGGTGCCGTGCTGTCGGACTTCGTGCTGATCGGCGCGGTTGCCATCGGGCTTGGCGCGTTGCTGGCGGCCTCGGAATTCTGGTTTTCCTTGCTGAAATGGGCGGGCGCTGCCTATCTCGCTTTTCTCGGGATCATGATGCTGCGTTCCAAGGGAACGATCGACGGCATGCTCAAGGCCAATGCCGGGCAGGGGAAGGGCACGCTGTTGTCCATCGGGATGAAGAGCTTCATGGTCGCGGTGACCAATCCCAAGGGCTATCTGTTCTTCTCGGCCTTTTTGCCGCAGTTCATCGATCCGGCCGCGCCGCAGATGCCGCAGTACGCCGTCCTCGCGCTGCTCTTCGCCTCGCTCGATTTCGCGATCATGTTCGGCTATGCCGCGTTCGGCTCGCAGGCGGTGCGTTTCCTCAAGACGGAAGGCACGAAATGGCTGGAACGCGCCTGCGGCGGCGCACTCCTGGCTTTGGCCGGTTCGCTGGCACTTTATCGTCGCGCGGCGAGTTAAACGTTAGTGATGGCGCAGCGCCGTCTCGAAAACGTCCATATCGACATTACCGCCTGAGGTGACCGCGATGACCGTGTCGCCGTCGATCTCCTTGCCATGGAAGAGGGCCGCCGCCAGCGCTACGGCGCCGCCGGGCTCGACGACGATCTTGAGGCGGGTGAAGGCGAGCGCCATGGCGTCCAGCGCTTCCTCATCGGTTACGACGAGGCCGGGGCTGCAGAGGCGCTTCAGGATTGGAAAGGTGATGTTGCCGGGTTGTGGCGTGATGATGGCGTCGCAGATCGAGCCCTGCAGGGCAGCGTTGCGTTCAATCTTGCCGGAGGCGAGAGAGCGTGTCGTGTCGTCAAAGTTCTTGGGTTCGCAGGGGCGGACCTTGAAGCCGGGGGCGCGGGATTCCAGTGCGAGCGCGATTCCCGAAGTGAGCCCGCCGCCGCCGCAGGGGACGAGCACGGTTGTGGCATTGATGCCCTCTTCTGCTGCCTGTTCAGCGATTTCCAGCCCGGTCGTTCCCTGGCCGGCGATGACAAGCGGCTCGTCGAAAGGCTTGATCAGCGTCAGGCCGCGTTCCCTGGAGAGCCGCGCACCGATCTCGTCACGATCCTCCTTGATGCGGTCATAAAGCACGACTTCGGCACCGAAGGCGCGGGTATTGGCGATCTTCAGCTTCGGCGCATCCGTCGGCATGACGATGACGGCGGGCACGCCGTGCAGTTGCGCGGCGAGTGCCACGCCCTGGGCGTGATTGCCGGAGGAAAAGGCGATGACACCTCTCGCGCGCACGGAGGGCTCCAGCCCCGAAACCGCCGACCAGCCGCCACGAAACTTGAAGGAGCCGGTATGCTGCAGGCATTCCGCTTTCACGAACAGCCGCCGCCCGGCGATCTCATCGAGGAAAGGAGAGGAGAGAAGTGGCGTTCGCCGGGCGCGGCCGTCGAGGCGGTCGCGAGCGGCTTCAATCATTGCAATATCGACCATGGAGGGAACACTCTTCTGCTGCGGAAAGGCTGTTCAATCCATAAAACGCTGCGGTCCTCTTTAAAACAACGACTTTGTCCCGGTGACACTTCAACCAACGTCCGACAAAGAAAGGTGGCCGACATCGTAGATCTGGACACCGGGCCTCAAAACGTCTTTTGGCAGATCGGCAAGCAGACGGAAACGCACCCGCGTCCAACTGGTCGGTTCGAAGGCGGCGACGGAAGCAAGCGCTTCGCCGCGCGCGACTTCGCCAGTCGCGTCATCGCTTTCGCGCTGACGAATCTCGGCAAGCGGCGCATAGGGCCCCGTTTGAAAGATCTCGCGGATGGCGAACCGGGCATTTTGAATATCCGGCGAGATATCGGCGCGCCAGACGATCCAGGTCTTCACCTGCGGCCGGCCAAAACTCTCCGTTACCCCGGCAAAGCCGGGACCGCAGATGAAGTTGCTCAACCCCTCATCCTTGTCCCAAACATAGAAGGGCGAATAGAGATTCTCGCGGCTTCCCGTCCTGGCATCGCCTTTCCGGGCGGAGAGATAGGCCTTGAACTTCAGACCGGGAAAATTGTCGAGCATGGGCCCCTTGTCGCGGATGCGACGGTCGAGGATCGCCATGTCGTAGTCGGCAGGCAGGGTGAAGCTGTATTGCATGGCAATCATGGTCAATCCTCCAGCCAGGTCACGGCGGCGCCGTTCTGTTGAGCCTGGATGCTGATATAGGCGAAAGTGCTGTCCGGCGTTGCGCCATGTCGGTGACGCTCGCCGGGTGCGAAGATTATGCAGTCGCCGGCGCGCAGTTCCTCGGCCGGTTCGTTGTCACGCTGCGCAAGGCCTACACCCGATAGAACATAGAGGATTTGCCCGTGTGGATGGGTGTGCCAGCGTGTCATCGTGCCGGGTTCGAGCGTACAGCGCATGGCTGTGAGCCCGCCGTCCTCGTTGTCCTGAACCAGCATCTCCACCCAGAAGGGCCTGTTAGCGATGCCTTCCGGCGAACGCTGGATGGCGGTGCCGGCGCGATGGATTGGCAACGGCTGTCGAATGCTTGTCCGGTTCATCGTTGTCAGGCCTGTTCGATCATTTGCGCGATCCCGTCCGAGAAGGACCAGTCCTCGCGCGTCGTCGTGACGATATTGATCATGACATCTTCGGGCCGCAGGCCCGGCGCATCCGCAAGCAGGGCGACGAGGCGGCGATAGAAGGCCTTCTTGACTTCCGTCGAGCGCGGCTTGCCGATCGTGATTTGGAAGAAGACGTAGTTGTCCGAGCGTGGGCCGCCGAGATAGGTGCGGTCGAAGATCAGCTCGTTCGGCTCCAACTGATGAATCTCCTGGAAGCGATCGGTGGGCGGCACGTCGAAGGTCTCGACCATGGCGCGGTGGAAATTATCCGAAAGCGCCTGCAAATATTCCGGCGACTTGCCGCGGAGAAGGGAAATACGAGTGAATGGCATGGGGTGCTCCTGTCATCGGGTCTACTTGACGAGCACACCATGCCACGGGATAATAGTTCGGAAAATCAGATAATATTTGACTTATAATCCCGAAAATATGGATAGTTGATCATGCGGAAAGTTATCTTCGACCTCGACGTCCTGCGCAGCTTCGTGACAGGCATGGAGCTTGGCAGCTTCGCCAAGGCGGCAGAACGGCTCGGGCGTTCGACGTCCGCGATCAGCGCGCAGCTCAAGAAACTGGAGGAACAGGCGGGTACGCCGATCTTCCGCAAGGCCGGGCGCGGGCTGGCGCTTACGGAGGCCGGCGAGACCATGCTCGGCTATGCGCGGCGGCTGCTGGATCTCAACGACGAGGCGGCGACTGCGATCCATGGTGCCGATCTGGAAGGCTGGGTTCGGCTCGGCTTGCAGGAGGATTTCGGCGAGACGCTGTTGCCGGAGGTACTAGGCCGCTTTGCCCGCGCGCATCCGAAGGTGCGGATCGAGGCGCGTGTGGTGCGAAATGCAGAGCTCATCGAGCGCGTGACGTCCGGCAAGCTCGACCTGGCGCTTGCCTGGAGCGACGGCTTTCGCACGACCCATACCGATCGGATCGCCGAAGTGCCGATGTGCTGGGTCGGGCCGGCGCATGGTGCCACCCAATGGCATGCCGATGGCGGCGAGCCGCTGCCGCTTGCATCATTGGAGGCGCCCTGCCTGCTGCGGTCGATCGCGACCAAGGTGCTGGACCATGCCGGCATCGGCTGGCGCATTTCCTTCGTCAGCCCCAGTCTTGGTGGGCTCTGGGCTGCGACGGCGGCGGGGTTGGGCGTGACGGTGCGCACGCCGCTGGGTCTGCCGGTTAAGGTGCGGCCCATGGCACCAGGGGAAGCCGGCCTCCCGCCGCTGCCGAAGCTCGACCTCTTGCTGCATCGCGCCGAAGCGGAAGCGAACGCGGCGACGGAACGGCTGGCTTCGATCATGCTGCAAGCCGTGCGGCAAACGGTGGATGCCACGCCGCAGGGGCGGGTGTTTGCCGATGCGCCGAACTACGAACTGGTGACTGCCTGAGTGGCGGTGGCTTCGGCCGGCAATGTAGTCTTCGGGCGGGCGAGGCGGGCTTCCGCTTCCTGAGCGAATGCCTGGAGATCGCGTGACTGGCCGGCGAGATGCTCCATTGCCGCGATGGCCACGTCGGTCGCGACATAGTCCGGCTTGTGGCCGAGATGACGGATGGTAACAAGTTCGGCGCCGGCGATGTCGCGCGCCAAGCCGCGCGAATGCAGCTCTTCCATGACGATATCGTCGCTGTCGCCGGTGATGATGACGGTCGGCGGCGTGATCTCGCGGTAGCGCGGTGCTTCGGCGACGACATAGGCTAAGAGATTGGCAACGTCGGCTGCATTATTGATAAAAGCTCTTGGCCGTAACACCAGCTCCGGTGCGGTTTTCACCACGTAATCGGCAGGGCGCTGATTGGGGTGGAAGACGCTGAGCGTGCTGCTTTCGACACGCTGCAGACCGACCGGCATCACCACCAGATGGGCGAAGAGCCAGCCGAAGACCGGCATGGCGGCAAGCGTATAGTACCAGTCGATTCCGCCCGGCCACGGATGAGTCGCCGGCGCAAGGAAGAGCAGGCCGGTTGTCTTGTCGGGATGACGCATGCCGAAGGCTGCGGCGATGGCGCCGCCGAAGGAATGGCCGACGATGATGGCGCTCTCGATACCGCGTTTCTCCATCAATCTTGCGATCGCGTCGGCCTGACCGGAGGGCAGGGCATTTTCCGGGCCGCCACGTTCGGAATAACCGTGGCCGGGCCGATCGATGAACAGCATTTCCGCCCGGCCGGCGAGCGGGTCGGCAAAGGCTTCGAACTGGTCGCGCAGATTGCCGCTGGCGCCGTGAATGAAGATCAGCGGCGGCAGGTCGGCGGTGACCGGGCACGCCAGATGCAGGGCGTTCATGCGGAATTCGCCGATATCGGTCAGTTCGCCGATATTGGGATAAGTCTGTTCGATCGCGCGCGTCTTATAGGCCGAAAAGCAGGCCGCGGCGGCAGGAATTAGAACAAGGGCACAAAGCAGAATATCGATCATTGCGGTATAAAGTAGATAATGGGAACTATCGGTCTATGCGACTTTCACGATCGCTCATGTGTTGTAGATATGCCCTTTGTTGAGAAATCCTAGACCATTCCGTTTCAGGCGGAGCGACCGTCAGCGAATAGATGCTCTAAAGCTCGTCGCGATCTTTCAGATTCGCTCCCACACTTTAGCTCCTTGTTTGTGCATGTCGTTTTCGCAAAACCGCCGCACACTTTTGCGCGACATGCATTAGGTTCGGCTACCGGCGATCTTTTCGGAGAGGGTATTAAACTGCTCCTGGGCGGCGCGATTCGCCGGATAGATTTCAAGGAAGCGTGCCCAAGCCTTCAGCGTTAGCTCGTCATTGCCGGTTTCGCTCAAGATCGCGGCCATGCCGGCGAGCGCGCCGAAGTGGCGCGGCTCTATCCGCAGCACCTGATTGATGTCTTCCATCGACTTGCGATAGTCACCGATGGCGTAATTCAGCGTCGCGCGGCGGTTCCAGCCCTCGGCGTAGTCCGGCTTCAGCGAGATCACCTGGTCGAGGAAATCCATGGCGGCGGCATTGCGCTTTTCCTGGATGGCCTTATCCGCCCATTGCATCAGGAGATTGATGGTGGCGCTGCCGGAATCGCTCCATTCCATGCGAATCTGATCGGCGATGAGGCTCGCCTGATCGGGATTGCGCTGGCGCTTCAAAGCGATGAAGAGATTATCGATCTGCTGCTTCGAGGAGAGCGTGCCGGAGGCGGCGTTCGGATCTTTTTTCTCGACGATATCAGAATCGTCCGCCATGGCGATATGCGGTGTGGCGGCGGTCAGGGCGAGGAGAATCGGCAGTGCCAGATATGACGAAGCAAAAATGCGCATGGCGGGCATAGTAGCCCGCCAATGTCGAAGATCAAAATAATTTTGATGTGATCATCTCAAGCGACCGCGAACGGTCCGCCCGGCCCGTGGCCAGGCGCCACGCAAAATCAGCCCTGACGAGCCTTGTAGCGCGGGTTCAGCTTGTTGATGATGTAAATGCGGCCCTTACGGCGGACCAGACGGTTGTCACGGTGACGCGCCTTGAGCGACTTGAGCGAATTCTTGATCTTCATTTTTCTGATCCGCGATGTTTGAGGGGGAATGTCACATTCGCCCGGTATCTTTAACAATCAAAAGCGCGCTCACGGCGCGCTCTTTAGGGTGGGCAGCAAATACCCCGTCGCCTTAGCCCTGTCAACCACGTCAGGGGTTTTTTCCCTGCGCTGTTAGCGACGAAGCTGTGTAATATGCCCCATTTTGCGGCCGGGACGCGACTTTGTCTTGCCGTAGAGATGCACCAGCACGTCGTCCTGGCTCAGCCAATCAGGAACCGAAAGGATATCGTCGCCGATCAGATTCTGCATCACGCAGTCGGAATGGCGTGCTGGATTGCCGAGCGGTAGGCCGGCGACGGCGCGGATATGCTGCTCGAATTGCGAGACGACGCAGGCGGCTTCCGTCCAGTGCCCGGAATTGTGAACGCGCGGCGCCATTTCATTGGCAATCAGGCTGCCGTCGGCGAGGACGAAGAACTCGATGCCGATGACGCCGACATAGCCGAGCGCGGCCAATACCTTTTCCGCCGCCACGCGTGCCGCTGCCGCCGTCTCGGCGGAGATGCTGGCGGGGAGGGTGGAGGTGTGGAGAATACCGTTGCGATGGATATTTTCCGCCGGATCGTAGCAGGCGATGGTGCCGTCCAAGCCGCGGGCGGCAATGATGGAGATCTCCCGCTCGAACGCCACGAAGCTTTCGAGAATCAGCGGAACGCCGCCGAGCGCGGCAAAGCCGCCTTCAGCGCTGTCGGCCGACGAGCGATAGACGCGCTGGCCCTTTCCGTCATAGCCGAGGCGCCGGGTCTTGAGTACGCCCTGGCCGCCGAAGTCGGCAAGCGCCGTTTCGAGATCGGTCTGGCTGTCGACGGCGTGAAAACGAGCGGTCGGAATGCCGCAATCGTTGATGAAGCGCTTTTCGGTCAGCCTGTCCTGTGCCATCTCCAGCGCCATTGGCGGCGGGTAGACGGCAATATCCTTGGCGAGCCTTTCGGCGGCGACGACCGGCACGTTTTCAAATTCGTAGGTGACGACGTCGCAGCGCTTCGCTAGTTCGGCGAGAGGGGCCCGATCGTCATAGGCGGCTACGATCTGCTCGTTCGCTACCTGCGCGGCGGGACAATCAGCTTCCGGCTCCAGGATGATCGTGCGGAAGTTCAGGCGAGCCGCCGCCATGGCCAGCATGCGGCCGAGCTGGCCGCCGCCGATAATGCCAATCGTTTTCGCGGTCATAGGTCGTCCATCGGATATTCAGCAACGGCAGCGCTCTGCCGGGCGCGCCATTCGTCCAGCCGTTCAGCGATATCCTCATCACTGAGCGCCAGTACGGCGGCAGCAAGAAGGGCGGCATTGATCGCGCCGGCCTTGCCGATCGCCAATGTGCCGACGGGAATGCCTGCCGGCATCTGCACGATGGAAAGAAGACTGTCCTGGCCGGACAAGGCGCGTGACTGCACCGGTACGCCGAAGACCGGCAGCGGCGTCATCGAGGCGGCCATGCCCGGAAGGTGGGCGGCGCCACCAGCACCGGCGATGATGACCTTAAAGCCTTCGTCGCGTGCGCCCTTGGCGAAGTTCACCAGCCGATCCGGCGTACGATGTGCGGAGATAATGCGCGCGTCGTAAGTGATTTCCAGCGCTTCCAGCGTGTCTGCGGCGTTCTTCATGGTTTCCCAGTCGGACTGGCTGCCCATGATGATGGCGACGGGTGGTCTTTCTGTCATCATCGTCGCGTCTTGCTCCTCAGGCGATAATGTCGGGAATGATCTGGTCTTCCAGCTTGGTGAGCTTGTCCTTGATGACGAGCTTCTTCTTTTTCATGCGCTGGATGCGAAGCGCATCGCAGCCCGTCTGGATCATGGCGTCGATCGCGGCGTCATAGTCTTCATGTTCCTGGCGCAACCGCGCCACGATCAGCCTGATTTCCGCCTGTTCCTGATCGGCCATGCTCATGTCCCCAATGCCCTGCGGACCCGTGTTCGTTCCGCCTCGTGAATCCCGCAAGCTCCTATCACCAAATGATGGTAACGGGAAGTTATCCCTCATCACGAATTTGCCGCTCATAGGCCACGTTTTCGCCTTCGACAAGGGTTCGATATTATGGCACACTGGTAGGGTTGACACCTAGAGCCTTGGCGATGGATGGCCAGGGATCGTAAGAGGAAGGAAGGGTCATATGACTGTTCAAGCTCATCTTGAATCGCTCGAAAAGAAACATGTCGCTCTCGAGGAGGAGCTGCATTCTGCACTGACATCTCCCTCTATCAATGATACTGAAATAGCCGATATCAAGCGCAGGAAGCTGCGCCTCAAAGACGAAATCCAACGTCTGCGATCGTCAGTTCACTGACGCAACGTCTTCCAGAGACGGAAGCCACCGGTCGTGGCAAGGAAGACAGGCGGGCCGAAAGGCCCTGAAACAATTCCCTTGTAAGAGACGGTGACTGCTCCCAGTCGATACGGATGCGCCAACTTCAAAACGTGAGGAGTGGGAGTTGGCGCAACTTTCCTGAGAAAGATCGGGAAATTGCTACAGAGCGCGCCAGAGAGCCGATCTCAGGCCCAGAACTGATCCAGCCACAAATTGAGCTTGTCGAAACCGCGGCTGTTGACCGCGTAGATGCGTTTCGTCCCTTCGGTGGTGACGGAAACGAGATTGCTGTCGAGCAGTGCCTTGAGATGCTGCGACACCGCCGGCCTGCTGATCGGCAAGCCCTGCGCCAGTTCGTTGACCGTTTTGGGTGCGCGGCGCAACTCTTCCAGCAGGTAACGCCGGTTCGGATCCGCGATGGCTGCGAAGGGGTCCATGGTCGACATGGGCCGAAAGCTACGTCAAACGCCCAAGAGCGGCAAGCTAATTGTGCGCCGCAATGATGATTGTGCCGGCGGCTCTAACATTATTGCGGTGAGGAACGGCTCCCGGGCCTCTGCAACGTGAAATAGCGCTCGTGGATGTCGGGTGCTTTCAACGCGCTGCCCCTTGTCAGACCGCCCCAACGGATTTACTCACAAATATAGAACCGGGTGCGCTATTCCCAGCGATCGAACCCATAAATATGGAAACCCGCATGACCGTGCCCGAAGACCGCTGCCGCCTCGTTCTCATCGTTCCCGATATCGCCGATATCGAAGAGCAGGCGAAGGCGGTGGCCGATGCGCTGAGGGGCGGGGATGTGGCGTCGGTCATCATCCCGCAATATGGGCTCGACGACAGCACCTTTCAGAAGCATGCGGAAAAGCTGGTGCCGGTGGTACAGGCGGCAGGCGCAGCCGCATTGATTGCCGGAGACAGCCGTGTCGCAGGCCGCGCCAAGGCCGACGGGTTGCACATTACCGGTAATCTTGCCGAGCTCACCGAGGCGGTCGAGAAATTCGTACCGAAGCTCATCGTCGGCGGCGGCAATGCCACGGACAGGCACAATGCGCTGGAAATCGGCGAGCTGCGTCCCGACTACATCTTCTTCGGCAAGCTCGATGGCGACATCAAGCCGGAGGCGCACCCGAAAAACCTGGCGCTCGGCGAATGGTGGGCATCGATGATCGAGATTCCCTGCATCATCATGGGCGGCACCGATCCGAAATCGGCGCTTGAGGTGGCTTTGACGGGCGCCGAATTCGTGGCGCTGCGCGGGGCCGTTTTTGCAGACCCCTCGGCGGCCCCGTCCATCGTTGCGGAAGTGAATGCGCTTCTGGACGAAAAAGCGCCACGGTTTGAAGATTGATAGCAATCCATGTCGCTCACGCCCCGATTCAGTCACCGGTTTTTCCTTGCTGCGCTCGCCGTTGGGCTGACGGCGTTGCCGCCGATTGTGGTGGCGCAATCGAACAATAGCGACACGTCGCTGCCGGGCATCACAACACAGCCGGACAAGGGCGCTCGGCCGACCGACAGCGGACAATCCGACGATGCCGCGCCGTCGGATGAGGCTGCTGCGCCCGACGATAGCGCGCCGCCGCCGCCCGGCGACAGCGTGATGACGCGGCCATTGGACGCCGCCGCCGGCACTTTCAAGACCGAGAAGATCGGTCCCGGCGCTGAGCCGAAGACGGACGATGCCATCAAGCCCTCCCAAGGTGTTGGCGTCTTTGACCGTATGGGCGCGAAGCTGCCCGACCTGCCGCCGGAAAAGGCCTTCACCGGCAAGGTCGACGAAGCCTATGGCGCCTTCCAGCGGGGGTATTACCTGACCGCGTTTCAGAAAGCCCTGCCGCGTGCGCAGCTCGGCGATCCCGCAGCGCAGACCCTGATTGCCGAATTGATGTCGCAGGGTCTCGGCGTCAAGCGCGACACCAAGGATGCTGCCTTCTGGTACGGCAAGGCAGCCGAGGGCGGCGATTCGACTTCGATGTTCAAATACGCGTTGCTCCTGATGGAAGGACGCGATCTGCCGCGCGACGAGAAGAAGGCGGACGAGTGGATGAAGAAGGCGGCCGATGCCGGCCAGCCGTCCGCCGAATTCAACTGGGCGCAGAGCCTGACGGCAGACAATCCCGGCATCAAAGGGCTGCAGATGGCTCTTCCATATTATGAGAAGGCGGCGCAGCAGGGCATTGCCGATGCGCAATATGCTGTCTCTCAGCTCTATCAAAATCTGCCCGACCTGCCCGAGGAAAAGAAGTCGCAGGCGCGTGAATGGCTGTCGCGCGCGGCCAATGCAGGCTTCGACACCGCACAGCTCGACATGGGCATTTGGCTGATCAACGGTATCGGCGGCAAGCAGGATCTGGAGAACGGTTTCAACTGGATGCGGGTTGCCGCCTATCGCGGCAATGTCGTAGCGCAGAACAAGCTGGCGCATCTCTATATCAACGCGCTCGGCACGAAGCAGGATCCGGTTGCCGCTGCGACCTGGTATGTCATCTCGCGCCGCGCCGGCCTCAAAGATCCGGAGCTCGAGGATTTTTACCAGGGCATCGAGGACTATCAGCAGAAGGCCGCGATCGACGCCGCGAACAAGTTTCGCAGGGTGCAGTAACGCTTAGAGCGCCAGCGTTCATTTGAACGCATGGCGCTCTACGGAATTCCAATTCTGTTAGAACAGAGCGTCGGCGAAAAGATCTTCGTCGTCAGCCTTGGCCGGCGCTGCGGCAGCCTGTGCGGTGCTGGCGTCCATGGCGATGATATCGCGATGGACGTCGCGCTCCTGCGCCATCGTGTAGGTCTTGAAGATGCGGGCGCTGAGCGGCGCGATGATTTCCTCCAAATCGCTGACATCGGCCATATCTCTGCCGGCCATGTCTTCGAGCGTATCGGCGCAATTTGCCAGGATCTCGCCGAGGTCGCGCTGGAAGTCGAGCTTGCCGATCGACAGCATGATCTTGTTGGCCACTTCGCGGCCATGCGCCGAGAGCGTTTCCAGTTCGCCATCCATGATATTGGCGGCGCCACGGATGGCGTCGACGGCCGAAATCAGCCTCTCGTCGAGACTATAGTCAGAGGCTTCCTGGCCGGAGGCGACGTGGCCGGCTGCCGTTTCGAGTGACGCGAGCCCGGAGACGATCGCGTCGGCGGATTCATCGAGTTTTGCCGCGAAGATGCGCAGTTCGGCGGTGACGACGTTGATCGAACGGCCTTCCTCGCCCATGCGGCTGCAGCGCAGATTGGTGTTGAGCGCCATGTAGTGAATATCGGTCTTGACGGCGCGGATGGTCTCGATGCGGTGCAACAGGTTCGAGGCCGTGCCGAGTGTCGACTGGCTGATGCCATCGGCCTGAACGCGGGCGGTTTCGACCTGTTTGACGATCGTGTGGGCGGCGGAGACGCTCTGTTCCAGTGCACGCAGCACATTGGCATCGCTGTTTCCGTCCTCGGGCTTCATGGCGTCGCGCAGTTTCAGGATTTCCTGCGTGTCGTGGCTGAAGCTGGCAATCGTCTTGACGACACTGCCCGACTCCCTCTGGAAATCCGTGACCATGTCGCGCATCTGCGCCGCCGTCAGGTGATGGATGACATTTTCAAGCCGCTGGTAGGCATCGGCATCGAGCTTGTGGCCCTCGTCGCTTGCGAGAAATTCTCCGAGAAAGGCGAAGGCGCTTTGTACATGCTCGATACGCTGGCGGGTGACGTCGCCGATCTGCAGAGCCGAAAGGGTGGTTGCGACCTTGCTTTGCACGCCGCGGGCGATGGCGCCAACCTCGGCGGCGATCACCGCGAGTTCCTTGCGGTGCGCAGCGATGGTGCGGGCATCCTTTTCGAGTGCTGCGACCACTTGCGGAACGTTGCGGTCATAGGCTTTCGCGGTGGTGGTGCCAAAGGTCATGGCGACCTTCAGGTCGCGTTCGAGGGCGCCGAGCTGCTGGGCGAAGGTGTTGACTTCAGTGGTGCCGGAGTGAATGCGCTCCAGAATCTCCTCGGCAAAACCGGCAAATTCGGCAATGCCCGCACCGGTGATCTTCACCGTGACGGCGAAGGTACGCAGGTAACGCATAGTCTCCTGCATATCGGTGACATGCGAGTGCAGCTTGGCGCCGGCCTCGGCGAGAACGGTGAAATTCTCCTGGCGCCTGGCTTCGAGGCCGGGCAGGTCCGACAGACCGCTCATCGTCTGCACTAGATCGGCGGTGGTGTCGCTGGCGCCATCGCTGTCGAGCGCCTTGGTCAACCGGTCGAGAGATGACAGGAGCTGGTTCAGGACCTCCATGACCGACAGGAGAACAGCGCCACCGTCGAGAAAACGTTTCTCTACCTCGGTACGCGCCGCCTCCAGGGTGCGGCTGACATCCATGGCCCGCGGGACTCCCCGGGGGCGATCGATGCGGCGTGCCAGAGCTGTTCCATTTTTCATGTTTGTCCCTTTACTTGGAGAAAGGCTCGTTTGACTCAACTCTTAAATGTGGGATGGAAAATTCCGGTAAATTCTCCGGACTCGTAGACGTTGCACCCCGGGCTTTCCCCAGCAGGGTTAAGATTCACTCACCGGAAAGTCGGTGTTTTGATCTTTTCGATTTAACTGCCTGAATCCCAATCATATTTCTCATCGTAAAGATTGAGCGGTCATTTATATCAGGTGAAAATTCACAGCCCCTGAAATCTCGAATTATACAACCTGTGTTTACTCCCTCTTAAGGCTGACATGAGATTCAATAGTTATCGCTTAAGTATTCGTTTGGTAGCGGGGCCAGATTTGAAATGGATGACAAATATTCTGAATCTATTTCCCTGCCTGATATCTTGAGCATCAGGAACATTTCCGAAATCTATCAAAGTATGACTGTGAAGTTTCGGGACAGCAAAACGCTTGTCCTCGAAGTTGCCGAGGATGCGGAAGCTGATTTGAGCTTCGTGCAATTGGTCGACTCGGCTCGGGCCGAGGCGAAGGCTTCCGGCAAAACACTTCGTCTTTCTTCTCCGGCTACCGGTTCTGTTTTGAAAGTCTTGCAGAGGGGCGGATTCGTCGAAGCCTTTACGGCGGAGGACGCGCAATTCTGGCTCCATAAAGAGGTACATTCATGAGTGCGAAGATTCTGACTGTCGACGATTCCGCCAGCATCCGTCTGACGACCAAGGTGACGCTGACGAATGCCGGTTACGAGGTCACCGAGGCGGAGAACGGTGCCGAGGGCCTGGACAAGGCCAAGGCCGGGCAATTCGATCTCATCGTGACCGACCTCAACATGCCCGTCATGGACGGACTGACCATGATCGAGGAGCTGCGCAAGCTGCCGGCTCACATGGGCGTTCCGATCATCTTCCTGACGACGGAATCCGATGCCGATCTCAAGGCGCGCGCCAAGGCCGCCGGCGCCACCGGCTGGCTGACCAAGCCTTTCGATCCGGAAAATCTCGTCAAGATCACCAAGAAAGTGCTGGGCAGATGAACTCGCTCGATCCAATTGCTGTCTTCCGTACCGAGGCTGCAGAATGCCTGGAGCAAATCGAGGCAGGCCTTTTGGATCTCACGCATCAGCTTGACGACAAGGCTTTGATCGACGCCGTGTTCCGCGGCCTTCATACGCTGAAGGGCTCGGGCTCCATGTTCGGCTTCGATGCGCTCGCAGCCTTCACCCATCATTGCGAAACCGCCTTCGATCGCGTCCGCAAGGGCCAGGCGCCGGCAACGGCCGAGCTCGTCGCTGCCGTTCTCGACGCGCAGGACCATATGCGCGCCCTCGTCGACGATCCCAATCGCAATCACGACGCCACCAGCCAACGTCTTCTGGCGCAGTTGCATGCAGCCGTCGGCGGCGCCGCCGACGCTGCAAAGCCGGTTCAGCCGGTCGCCGCGATTGCGCCTGTCGTTGCCGTCTCGAAGCGAAAGACCTGGCGTATTCGCTTCAGTCTGCCGCAGAACGCGATGATCAACGGCACCAATCCGCTGGGGTTGCTGGACGAGCTGCGCGATCTCGGCGAATGCCGCATCCTCGCCAATACATCGGCCATTCCGCCGCTGAGCGCGCTGGTGCCGACGGAATTGTATCTCTCCTGGGATGTCACTGTTACGACCGAGCAGCCGCGGTCCGCCATCGACGATGTCTTCATCTTCGTGATGGACGACATGCAGCTCGATGTCGAGGAAATCGATGGCAGTGCAGTTGCTGCAACGCCGGATGAGCCCGCCGTTTCGGCTGACTCGCAGGCGGTTGTTGCTCCCGCCGCGCCGGCCGTTGCCGAGATTGTCCCGATCAAACGAGAAGCCGCGGCAACGGCACCACCCGCTTCCGACCAACGGCAAGCGAAGGCTGCCGAAAGCGTTCGTGTTCCGGCCGAGCGCCTCGATGAACTCATGGATCGTGTCGGCGAACTGGTCATCGCGCAATCGCGCCTCAGCCAATTGGCGAGTGCCAGTGCCGATATCGGGCTGAGGTCGGTGTCGGAAGAGATCGAACGCCTGTCCGGCGAACTGCGCGACACGATGATGGTGCTGCGCATGGTGCCGGTCGCGAGCCTCTTCAACCGTTTCCGCCGCCTGGTGCATGATCTGGCGCGCGAGACCGGCAAGGTCATCGAACTCGTCACCGAAGGTGAGACGACGGAGGTCGACAAGACCGTCATCGAGCGGCTTGCCGATCCGCTGGTGCATCTGGTGCGCAATTCCATCGACCATGGTCTTGAACCACCGGAAGAGCGTCTTGCTGCCGGCAAGGCGAAAGCTGGAACCATTACATTGTCGGCCCGGCAATCGGGTGGCGAAGTCATCATCTCGATCAAGGATGACGGCCGCGGCATCAATCGCGAACGTGTCCGGGCCAAGGCGGAATCGTCCGGGCTGATCCAGCCAGGTCAGCAGCTCAGCGATGCCGAGCTTCTGCAGCTCATCTTCGCGCCCGGTTTTTCGACGGCGGCGCAGATCACCAATCTTTCCGGCCGCGGCGTCGGCATGGATGTGGTGAAGCAGACAGTAGAAGCGCTGCGGGGCACCATCGATATCGTCAGCCAGCCGGGACAGGGGTCCGATGTCTCGCTGCGCATTCCGCTGACGCTCGCCATCATCGACGGCCTGCTGGTGCGCGTCGGCGCCGGGCGCTATGTCATTCCGCTGTCGGCGGTCGAGGAATGCCTGGAATTGTCGCTGGAAGAGGATTTGCGTTCGCGCGGCCGTAGCTTCATTTCGCTGCGCGACAGCCTGGTGCCTTTCCTGCGGTTGCGGGACGTATTCCGCACCGGCACCAAGCCGGACGTGCATCAGAAGGTCGTTGTCATCTCGACCGGCACCGAGCGGGTCGGCCTCGTTGTCGACCAGATCATCGGCGACCACCAGACGGTGATCAAATCCATGTCGAAGCTGCACAATGACGTCGCCCACTTCTCCGGGGCGACGATCCTCGGCGACGGCAGCGTCGCCCTCATTCTCGATGTCGTGCATCTGGTCGCAGCAGGCCAGCAACAGGAGGCGCATCTGCGTGCAGCGGGATGAGCGGAAAAGCCATGAAATCCGACAATCTCTGGAATGGCACTCATTGGAATGAAAACGGCGAGGTCGAAGTTCTGACCTTCGATCTTGCCGGTGAAACCTTCGCCCTCGAGGCGGTCATGGTTCAGGAAATCCTGGACATTCTGCCGGAAACCGCCGTTCCCGGCAGCCAGCCCTTCGTGGGCAGCGTCATCAATTTTCGCGGCAAGGTGATCCCCCTTGCCGATCTCCGCCTCGCTTTCGGCATGGAAGCGGCGGAAGCGACTATCGATAGCCGTATCATCGTTATCGAACTTGACCTGCAGGATGAACCCACGCTCGTGGGTCTGCGGACCGACAGGGTGAATGAAGTCACCACACTTGCAAAAGCTTCCAGCGAAGCACCGCCTAGCGTGGGGATGCGTTGGCGTCCCGACTACATCAACTGCCTGGTCAAGCGCGGAGGGGAATTCATCATTCTCCCCAATCTGCAGGCGATTTTTTCTGCCCGGCAAAACAAGGCGCTTTCCGCCTGACCATTGCTGTGGCCGAATTTTCGAGGGAATCAAGACGATGCGTCTAACGATCAAAGCCAAGCTGGTGGGGGCGTTTGCCTTCATCATCCTCATGTTGATAGGCACGGCCGGCTACGGCATCATGAGCCTCAGCGCTTTCAACGACACCATCAGCAATGTGCTCGAAGGCCCCGTGGAGCGACTGGAGTTGACGCAGCAGGTCAACATCTCCCAGCTCCAAGTCATTCGTCAGCAGAAGAACCTTCTTGCGGCCCACAATGACGACGAAGCCAAGGCGGCGCTCGCTGCCGGCGACGTCGCACGCAAGCAGCTTGCTGACACCTTGGCCGCCGTGGACAAGGTCGCGACCGAAGAAAGCCGTGCTCATTGGGATTCCGTCGAAGCCACCGCGGCGAAGTTCATCCAGGCCGACGATCAGATTCGCCAACTGCTGAAGGCAGGCGACAAGGAAGGCGCAAGCACCGTCTCCGTTACCGATGCCCGCAGGGCCGCCAACGAGATCGACAAGGCACTCGACGCTCTGCTCGTCATCGAAAAGCAGAAAATGAAGGAAGCGGATGACGGCGCCGACGTGCAATATGCCGGCACCCGTCTGACGATGCTCGTTGCCGCCGGTGTGGCGCTGCTGATCGCCGCTGTGACCGCTTATTGGATCGCGAACACGATCAGCAAGGGTCTCGCCCGCGCCAACACCGTCGTTCGCGAGGTTTCCGAGGGTGATCTGACGAAGACGGTAGAGATCACCAATCAGGACGAAATCGGCGAATTGCTGGGCAACGTCAATGTCATGATCGAACGTCTGCGTGGCGTCGTTGCCGATGCGCTGGGTGCGGCTGACAATGTCTCCTCGGGCAGCCAGCAGCTTTCGGCAAGCTCGGAGCAGGTGTCGCAGGGCGCGACCGAGCAGGCGGCTTCGGCTGAAGAAGCTTCGGCTTCGATGGAGCAGATGGCGGCCAACATCAAGCAGAATGCCGATAATGCCGCGCAGACGGAGAAGATCGCGCGTCAGTCGGCCAAGGATGCGGAAGCAAGCGGCGATGCCGTGACCCGCGCCGTCAGCGCCATGCGTACCATCGCTGAGAAGATCGGCATTGTGCAGGAGATCGCCCGCCAGACTGATTTGCTTGCTCTGAACGCGGCTGTGGAAGCGGCCCGTGCCGGCGAACACGGCAAGGGCTTTGCGGTCGTCGCCTCGGAAGTGCGCAAGCTTGCCGAGCGCAGCCAATCGGCGGCTGCCGAGATCAGCTCGATGTCGAGCGATACCGTCAAGGCGGCCGCCGAGGCCGGCGATATGCTTGGCCGTCTGGTGCCGGACATCCGCAAGACGGCCGAACTCGTCTCCGAGATCAGTGCTGCCTGCCGTGAGCAGGATATTGGTGCGGCCCAGATCAACGAGGCGATCCAGCAGCTCGACAAGGTGACGCAGCAGAATGCCGGCGCTTCGGAAGAAATGTCGGCCACTTCGGAAGAGTTGGCCGCCCAAGCTGAAGAGCTGCAGGCCTCTATCGCCTTCTTCAAGGTCGATACCGCAGGCAGCAAAGTCTCGGCCAGGAAGTTACCCGCCAAGGCGGCGGCAAACAAGGCTGTTGCGCCGCTCGCCAACCGCCGCGTCACGTCGGCTGTTCCGGCGCAGACCGTCGCCGCCCAGCAGGCTCGCGCCAAGGGCTTTGCTCTCGATCTTTCCATGGGCGGCCCGGATGCCGGTGACGAGGATTTTCGCGAAAGCGCCTGAGCGCTTCTTCGATGACTTCTGCCGGGACCTTCGTGGTCCCGGCGTTCTGATATCCCCAACGTGTGTATGCGTTGGCGTCGTGGTTCCTGAGATGTCCGGTGACGGGGAAGTGAATGGATCGCTTTCCCTGGTTCGAAGGCTCTCTTTATCGGTACGACGCTGTCAAACGGTGACGCCGTTCCGCAATACCCATTTTGCCTCTTTGTTTTCGGGGATAGGACAATGCGTTTCTCCATCAAACTGAAATTAGGTCTCGCCTTCGGCACAATGACGCTGCTTTTGATCGGCATCGCGGTCTATGGCAGCATCAGTCTTGGTCACCTCAATGATGCCAGCAACGGAATGACGGCGGGTCCTGTCAAACAGTTGCAAACAGCGCTCGACGCCAACATCGCCGCCGTGGAAGCCATTCGGGCGCAGAAAGATGCGCTGATTGCCAATGGCGATGCGGAAACTGCCTTCTACAAGGAATCCAGCACCTATCTCGATACCATGTCCTCTCAAGCTCAGGATGGGCTTGCTATCGCGACAGTGGAAGGCAAACCCCTCTGGGAGAAGCTGATATCGCTTGGCCAGACCTTCCGCCAGCGTTCCACCGAGCTGCAGGCGCTTGAAGCCAAGGGCGATCACGCCGGCGCCGAGGCGCTTTCGGACGGCGAACTGACCGACCTCAGCAAACAGATGACCGGCGCGATCAACAGTCTCGTCGACATTCAGAAAAAGGTGCTGGCGGCCACGGACGCGGCCGGCGATCAGCTTTATGAAGACACGCTGATGATCCTGGCTGCCGTTTCCGCCGTGGCGTTGATCATCGCATTGAGCGCCGCCTTCTGGATTACGCTCGGGATCAATCGCGGCCTGGGCAAGGTGTCTGACATCGCCAAGGCCGTGGCGACCGGCGACCTCAATCAGAAGGTCGAGGTCAAGACGAATGACGAGATCAAGGATCTGATCGATACCGTCAATGTCATGACCTCGAACCTGCGCGCCACCGCCGCTGTGGCGGATCGCATCGCGATGGGCGATCTCTCCGTTGCCGTGAAGCCGCTCTCCGACAAGGATGTTCTCGGCCTGGCGATGCAGAGCATGGTCGCCAACCTGCGCGTCACATCCGATATCGCCACGAAGATTTCCGACGGCGATCTGACGGTCACGCCGAAGCCACTTTCCGACAAGGATGTTCTTGGCTTGGCGCTGGAGCAGATGGTCGAACGTCTGCGTGGCGTCGTTGCCGATGCGCTGGGTGCGGCTGACAATGTCTCCTCGGGCAGCCAGCAGCTTTCGGCAAGCTCGGAGCAGGTGTCGCAGGGCGCGACCGAGCAGGCGGCTTCGGCTGAAGAAGCTTCGGCTTCGATGGAGCAGATGGCGGCCAACATCAAGCAGAATGCCGATAATGCCGCGCAGACGGAGAAGATCGCGCGTCAGTCGGCCAAGGATGCGGAAGCAAGCGGCGATGCCGTGACCCGCGCCGTCAGCGCCATGCGTACCATCGCTGAGAAGATCGGCATTGTGCAGGAGATCGCCCGCCAGACTGATTTGCTTGCTCTGAACGCGGCTGTGGAAGCGGCCCGTGCCGGCGAACACGGCAAGGGCTTTGCGGTCGTCGCCTCGGAAGTGCGCAAGCTTGCCGAGCGCAGCCAATCGGCGGCTGCCGAGATCAGCTCGATGTCGAGCGATACCGTCAAGGCGGCCGCCGAGGCCGGCGATATGCTTGGCCGTCTGGTGCCGGACATCCGCAAGACGGCCGAACTCGTCTCCGAGATCAGTGCTGCCTGCCGTGAGCAGGATATTGGTGCGGCCCAGATCAACGAGGCGATCCAGCAGCTCGACAAGGTGACGCAGCAGAATGCCGGCGCTTCGGAAGAAATGTCGGCCACTTCGGAAGAGTTGGCCGCCCAAGCTGAAGAGCTGCAGGCCTCCATCGCCTTCTTCAAGGTCGATACATCGTCCAATCGCACAAGCCGGACGGTCGCGGCCAAGGCGACCGGCAGGGTGCCGGCAGCGAACGTTCGTCAGCCGAGAGCGGCGAAGCCCACCACGGTTCAGGCGCAACAGGCACGTCTCAAGGGGTTTGCTCTCGATCTCTCCATGGGCGGCCCGGACGATGACGACCTCGAATTCAAGGAAAGTGCATGACCATGGCTACACCCGCTTTGGAAGCGCAATTCGTCACCTTCAGCCTCGGCGAGGAAGTCTTCGCCGTGCCTGTCGAAGTCGTCCGCGAAATCCTGGATTATGCCGAGGCTTTCAAGATTCCGAACGGGCCGGATTACCTGCTCGGCCTGCGCGATGTGCGCGGGCAGGGCGTTCCGACCATAGATCTCCGTCTGAAGCTTGGCCTCTCCAAGACCGTGCCGACCCCGCATACCCGCGTGCTGGTGCTGGATATTCCGATCGAAGCCAAGGTGCTGACGCTCGGCCTCGTCGCCGACCGCGTCTTCGAAGTCACCCCCTTCCGGCGGGACCAGATCGAAGCGGCGCCGGATATCGGCGTGCGCTGGCGTTCCGACTACATCGCCGGCGTCGTGCGCCGGGAGAATGGCTTCGTCGTCATCGTCGATCTCGCCCGCTTGCTGTCGCGGGAAGACACCGTCGCGCTCGATCCGCATCGCGCCGGTCATGCTGCATAGGAATTCGTCAGGGAGTGGATGGATGGGAATGGCCGCAGTTCAGGAGAGCCAAATCATCGGTGACCGCATCAGCACGCGGAATTTCGAGAAGCTGGCGCGTTTCATCTATGACTATAGCGGCATCAAGATGCCGTCGACGAAACTGACGATGCTGGAGGGGCGGTTGCGGCGGCGCCTGCGCGCGACCAGCATTGCATCATTCGACGAGTATTGCGATTTCCTGTTCAATCATGGCGGCCTTGAACAGGAAACGGTCTATCTCATCGATGCGGTAACGACCAATAAGACTGATTTCTTCCGTGAAGCCAAGCATTTCGAATTCATGCAGACTATGGCTTTGCCGATGCTGATGCGCGCCGGCCATCGCCGCCTGCGCGCATGGAGTGCCGCCTGCTCGACTGGGGCTGAGCCCTATTCGATGGCGATGGTGATGGAGGAATTTTCCGCGAGCGAAGGCGGCATCGATTATGCGATCCTGGCGACGGATCTCAGCACCGACGTGCTGCAATCGGCCAGGAGCGGCATCTACACTGATGATATGGTGTTGCCCGTTCCGGCCGAGTTGAAGCGCAAATACGTCATGGCCGCGAAAGTCCCGGACAGGCGGGAGGTGCGCATCACGCCGCGGCTGCGCTCGAAAATCGGCTTTGGCCGGATGAACCTGATGGACGAGAAATATCAGGTGGGCGATGCCATACACATCATCTTCTGCCGCAACGTCCTCATCTATTTCGACAAGCAGACGCAAGCCGGCGTTCTTTCGCGCCTCTGCGATTGTCTGGTGCCTGGCGGCTACATGTTCATCGGCCACTCGGAATCGATTACCGGCTTTGACTTACCGCTGAAACAGGTTTCCAACACGGTCTTTCAGCGAATCTAGGGCAGGTCAGCATGCCGAAGAAAATCCGCGTTCTGATCGTCGACGACTCCGCCAGCGTACGCCAGACGCTTGCGGCACTTTTATCTGACGATCCCGAGCTCGAGGTCATGGGGGTAGCGACCGATCCCTTCATGGCCGCCCGGAAGATCCAGGAGGAGGTACCCGATGTCATCACGCTGGATGTCGAGATGCCGCGCATGGATGGCATCACGTTCCTGCGCAAGCTGATGTCGCAGCGGCCGATCCCCGTCGTCATGTGCTCGTCGCTGACGGAGGCGGGTTCGGAGACGTTGCTGCAGGCCTTGGAAGCCGGTGCGGTGGATATCATCCAGAAGCCGCGGATCGGCGCGGCCGATTATCTGGCCGAGGAGGCGATGCGCATCCGTGAGGTGGTCAGGAGTGCATCCCATGCCAGGATGCCGAATGTCCGGCGCTTCGAAGCACGCTCAGCTTCCGCTTCGGGACCGGCCAGGAAGCTGACGGCCGACGCCATGCTGCCGCCGCCGACCGGCCGCGCCATGGCGAAGACGACGGAAATGGTCGTCTGCGTCGGCGCTTCGACAGGCGGCACCGAAGCATTGCGCGAGATGCTGGAGGCGCTGCCCGCCAATGCGCCGGGCATGGTCATCGTCCAGCACATGCCGGAAAAGTTTACCGCCGCCTTCGCCAAGCGGCTGAACAGCCTCTGTGAAGTGGAAGTCAAGGAAGCGGTCGATGGCGATCCGGTTCTGCGCGGCCATGTGCTGATCGCCCCCGGCGACAATCATATGCTGCTGGAACGGCAGGGTGCGCGTTACCATGTCGCTGTCAAAAAGGGGCCGCTGGTTTCGCGCCACCGGCCCTCCGTCGATGTCCTCTTCCGCTCGGCGGCGCGGGCGGCCGGATCGAATGCCATGGGTATCATCATGACCGGCATGGGCGACGACGGCGCGCGCGGCATGTTCGAGATGAAGCAGGCCGGCGCCTATACCGTTGCCCAGGACGAGGCGACCTCCGTCGTTTTCGGCATGCAGAAGGAAGCGATCGCCCGTGGCGGCGTCGATCGCGTCGTACCGCTGGAGCAGATCGCCCGTGAGATCCTGATGGCGCAGCAGAAGTTTTAGAGCCTCTTATCCGCTTATACGTGTTGGCATGGTGTGATGGTTTTTGGCCGAGGCGGCCATGTCACGACGCCGGCCTGATGAGAAAACCAGGCCTTCCGCCTCGCTGTACTTGAAATTCCCCCGATTTTGTGGTCTTGAGGCCGCCAATCTTTATCGCGCTGCCGATCCCGCTCCGCCGGGGCCTGTTTTCGGGTCCGGTCAGTGCCTTCTATATTACCCAAGGAAGCCCGATGGCCCGTTCAGCTCTTCTCAATGTCATGGTTCAGGCTGCCCTCAAGGCAGGCAAGTCGCTCAGCCGCGATTTCGGTGAAGTGCAGAACCTGCAGGTTTCGGTGAAGGGGCCGGGCGATTTCGTCAGCCAGGCCGATCTCAAAGCGCAGAAGATCATTCACGACGAGCTGCTGAAAGCGCGGCCGACCTATGGCTTCCTCGGCGAAGAGAGCGAAGAGATCAAGGGCACCGACGGCGCGCATCGCTGGATCGTCGATCCCCTCGACGGCACAACCAACTTCCTGCACGGCATTCCGATGTTCTCCATCTCGATCGCGCTGGAGCGCAATGGCGAGATCGTCGGAGGCGTCGTCTTCAATCCGGCGACGGACGAGCTCTACACTGCCGAGCGCGGCGGTGGCGCCTTCCTCAACGACCGCCGCCTGCGCGTCGCCTCGCGCCGCGTGCTTTCGGATTGCGTCATTGGCTGCGGCGTTCCGCATCTCGGCCGCGGCAACCACGGCAAGTTCCTGGTCGAGCTGCGCCATGTGATGGGTGAAGTCGCCGGCATCCGCCGCCTCGGTTCGGCAGCGCTCGATCTCGCCTATGTCGCCGCCGGCCGCTTCGACGGCTTCTGGGAAATGGGCCTGTCGCCGTGGGATATGGCAGCCGGTATCCTGCTGGTGCGTGAAGCTGGCGGTTTCGTCCTGGATTTCGACGGCGGCACCGATATGCTCGGCACCGGCTCGATCATCTGCGGTAACGAGCATATTCAAAAGGCGCTGGCCGAGGTCGTCAAGCGGCCTATCCCGACGAAATAAGGATCGCTTCCCGGCAATTGCCTGCGGCAAAACAGGCTGTTGCCAACGGATTGTTTTGTGTTTTCCGTCTCTTCAATTCGGCGCAATGTTGCTCTAGTCTCCGGGGCGGAGAATGCGGAGGCGAAGCGTGCGATGGAAAATGTGAATCTGGGGGATCTGGGGTCGACCGACAATGTGTCGGGCAATTACACCTACAAGCTCTCCAGCCCGATGGCCTTCTTTTGGACGATGATCCTTTTCCTGGTCATTGTCGGTTTTATCGTGGCGATCCTGTTTCGCCAGGCTCAAGTCGCCTTCCTGCATAATCCAGGCCTCAACGGATTGATCCTCGGCGTGCTGGCCGTCGGTATTCTGCTGGTCTTCAATCACGTCCTGATGCTCAGGCCGGAAGTTCGCTGGTTCAACCATTTCCGCGCCGTCGGCAATGCTGCCGACAAGGTCGGTCGCAATCCCAGGCTTCTGGCGCCCATGCGGGCGCTGATCGGCAACCGGCGCGGCATGCAATTGTCGACGGCGACACTGCGCTCGATCCTCGATTCCATCGCCACCCGCCTTGACGAGTCGCGCGACACGTCGCGCTATCTTATCGGCCTGCTCGTCTTCCTCGGCCTGCTCGGCACCTTCTGGGGCCTGATCGGTACGATCGGCTCGATCAACGATGTTATCCAGAGCCTTGATGTCGGCTCCGGCGACACCGGTGACATTCTCGGCGCGCTGAAGACCGGCCTTTCCGGCCCGCTGGTCGGCATGGGCACGGCATTTTCTTCCTCGCTGCTCGGCCTTTCCGGCTCGCTGATTCTCGGGTTTCTCGACCTTCAGGCCGGCCGCGCGCAGAACCGCTTCTACACCGAACTGGAAAACTGGCTTTCTTCCGTCACCGATGTCGGCTCGGATATCTCTCCGGTGATCGAAGGTGCCAACGGTGCATCCTCCGAGGATGTGCGTGCGCTTTCGGAATATCTGCGCAAGATCGCGGAAGAAGGTGGCGGCGGCCAGCGTTCGGTGACGGCCATGGCGAACCTCGCCGAGGGCATCCAGGGCCTGGTCAAAAACATGCGCAACGAGCAGCAGATGCTGCGCGACTGGATCGAAGCGCAGCAGGAAGAGGCGAAATCGATGCGCCGCACGCTTGATCGCCTCGCCGATCGCATCAGCCACACCGAGAAGACCGGGAGCAAGTAAGTCATGGCGCTCGCGCGAAACAGTCGCCACAAGAGAACGGTCGATTATTGGCCAGGCTTCGTCGATGCGCTCTCCACGCTGCTGATGGCGATCATGTTCCTGCTGACGGTATTCGTCGTCGGTCAGTTCATCCTGAGCCGTGAGATTTCCGGCCGCGACGAGGTGCTGAATCGCCTCAATAGCCAGATCAACGAATTGACGCAGGCATTGGCGCTCGAAAAGAGCGGCAAGCAGGATCTGGAGGATTCCGTCGCCAATCTGCAAGCGTCGCTTTCGGCGGTAGAGGGCGACCGCTCGCGTCTGCAGGCGCTGCTCGACGCCGGCTCCGGCAACAGTCAGGCGGCGCAACAGCGGGTTGGCACGCTGACGCAGCAGCTTGACGAGCAGAAGCAGGCGAGTGCCCGCGCGCTGAGCCAGGTCGATCTTCTCAACCAGCAGATCGCTGCACTGCGCAGCCAGATCGCCGCCGTCGAGGCCGCGTTGCAGGCATCGGAGCAGAAGGATCAGACGTCGCAGGTGAAGATCGCCGATCTTGGACGGCGGCTGAATGTGGCGCTGGCGCAGCGCGTGCAGGAGCTGAACCGTTATCGTTCCGACTTCTTCGGGCGCTTGCGCGAAATTCTCTCCGACCGCGACAATATCCGTATCGTCGGCGACCGCTTCGTCTTCCAGTCGGAAGTGCTGTTCCCTTCGGGTGCGGCGGATCTCAATCCGGACGGTCAGGCGGAGATGGCCAAGCTTGCTGCCGCATTGATCGACCTTTCCAAGGAAATTCCGCCCGAGATCAACTGGGTGCTGCGTGTCGACGGCCATACCGACAATGTGCCGCTCTCGGGCAGCGGCCGCTATCCTGACAACTGGGCTCTGTCGTCGGCGCGCGCCATCGCCGTCGTCAAGTTCCTGATTGCCCACGGCGTTCCCGCGGATCGGCTTGTGGCCGCCGGCTTCGGAGAGTTCCAGCCGATCGCTCCGGGTGATACGCCGGAAGCCCGCGCCACCAACCGCCGTATCGAGTTGAAGCTGACGGAGAAATAATCGTCAGTTTCGGTCGGCCTGAATGGTATCGAGGCGCGCCTGCAAGAATTCGCGGACGGCGGAACTGTTGCTAAGCCCGATCGCAGTGCGATAGGCCGTAACGGCGCTTTCCGTTTCTCCGGTTTCCGCAAGCAGATGGGCGCGGACGGCCCAATAGGGTTGGTAGCTGAGGATATCGCGCTCAGCCAACTGGTTCAGCTTGTGCAATCCGGCCGCAGCCCCCTGTGCCCGTCCGATAACAGCGGCCTGGCTGACGCGAGCGCCGACGGTGGGTTTCATCAGCACGAGTGCGTCATAGAGCTTTGCGAGCGCCGTCCAGTCAGTGACACCGGAGCGTCGGCGTTCAGAATGAACGGATTGGATGGCCGCCTGGCATTGGAATGGGCCGAAGCGATCGAAGGCCCCTGCCTGCCACAGCAGGCTATCGGCTTCGGCCATCATGATGGCGTTCCACCGCGCAGTGTCCTGATCTGCGAGTGGCACATAGCGGCCATCCGCATCCCGGCGAGCGGTACGGCGGGCTTCGCAGTAAAGCATCAGGGACAACAAGCCTGTCACCTCTGGCTCTTGTGGCATGGTGGCGAGCAGGGCGCGGCCAAGCCAGATGGCTTCGTCTGCCAGGGAGTTGCGCTTGTCATCTTCGCCATCGAGCCCATCCCAGCCGAGGCCATAGGCGGCATAGATCGCCGAAAGGACGCTCGTCAGCCGTTCCGGCAGCGCGGAGCGGTCGGGGACGCTCAAGGGAATATGGGCCTCGCGGATTTTGGTCTTTGCCCGAACCAGCCTCTGGCTCATCGTTTCCGGTGAGACGATGAAGGCTTGCGCCATGGTCCTGGCGTCTATGCCGAGAACCGTTTGCAGCATCAACGGCGTATGGACGGACCGGTCGATCGCCGGATGGGTGCAGGTAAACAGCAGCTTCAGCCGCTCGTCGGGGAAGGTGGGGCCATCCGCATTCATGCGCTCCTCCGCTTCCTCGAAAGCCAGGGCGATCGTATCGCGGGCGGCGGCCTTGACGTTTGCATGCCTGGCGGCGCCAAAAAGATTGCGTCGTGCCGCGACCAACAGCCAGGCCTCAGGATTGTCGGGAATGCCGCGTGCCGGCCAAGTGCGAAGTGCGGCTGCAAGTGCTTCGGACAGCGCATCCTCCGCCGCCGGCACATCGCCAGAGCGCGCTGCGAGGAAAGCGATCAACTTGCCGTAGGATTGGCGCGCCACCCGTTCGGTGGCGCGTCCAACGTCATGGTTCATGGCCATCTCACATTTTCAGGCGCGGCCGTACTTCGACGGATCCCTGCTGAGAGATCGGCACGCGCCCGGCCCATTCCAAAGCGGCGTCGAGATTCGGAACATCGATCAGATAGAAGCCGCCGAGCTGCTCCTTACCTTCCGGGAAGGGACCGTCCTGCACATCGTGGTCTTCGCCGCGGCGGCGCACGACCGTTGCGGTTTCCGGCTGGGTCAATCCGGCACCGCCGGTCATGATGCCGGCCTGGATAAGCGCCTGGGTATAGGCGATCCAGCCATTCTTGTAGGCGGGATCCTCGCGCCGCTTAAAATCCTCGGCCGATTCACGGATGATCAACGCATATTCCATGGGGAAACTCCTGCTGGCTGTGTTGGCGGTAAGCCGGACTGGACGCTGCATCTAAGGAGCAAATGCTAAAATGTGCAACGCCGCCGGCGAAACGGCTTCATGCCCGTTTCAATACCATGAGCCGCGAGCGAGGCCGATTTCGACAGACCGGAGCAGATTTTCCGAAATTTTTTTGATGGGCAAACGAAAACGGCCGGTGCGCCCGAAGGCGACCGGCCGTGGAAGGCTATAGTGCTCGACGCGAAGTCTTAGGCAGTGGTCTGGTCGTCGATAGCGGCAGCGCCGACATGGGACTTGATCGATTCAATGGCGTGGAGGGCCGAAGCCTTCGCCTTGTAGCCTTCGGAGGCAAACATGGTTTCGCCGTTCGAGGCCTTGAACCGGAAGCGGAATTCGCCAGCCTTGTCCTTGTAGACTTCAAATTTATACATGGTTCCCGTCTCCTAGAATCGCGTCAGCGCGAGATAACGCCAAAAATCTAGCGCAACTTTAAAGCTATTTCCACCTGTTGTATTCAGCTTGCTTGATCCCTCGTCATTTGACGGCAAGCATGCGGTCCTCGATGCCGGCGTCGAATTGCAGCCGCGCCAGTTTGGCGTAGATGCCGCCATGATGGATCAGGCTTTGATGCGTGCCTTCTTCGACGATGCGGCCCTGATCGAGCACCAGGATGCGGTCGGCCTTCAGAACCGTTGCCAGGCGATGGGCGATGACGAGGGTGGTGCGCGTTTCCATCAGGCCATCGAGTGCCTTCTGCACCAGCGTTTCGCTCTCTGCGTCGAGTGCCGATGTCGCTTCGTCGAGCAGCAGGATCGGCGCATTCTTCAGGATGGCGCGGGCAATGGCGATGCGCTGGCGCTGGCCGCCGGAAAGGGTAATGCCGCGCTCGCCGACGTTCGTGTCGTAACCTTTGTCCAGCCGCGAGATGAACTCATCCGCCTGAGCGGCGATCGCTGCGGCGCGGACCTCGTCGCGGGAGGCTTCGGGGCGGCCGAAGGCAATGTTGTCATGGATAGAGGCGGCGAAAATGGTCGTGTCCTGCGGCACGATGGCGATGCGGTCACGCAGGGCATCGGGCAAGACGCGACGGGCGTCGATGCCGTCGATGGCGACGCTACCCTGTTGCGGATCATAGAAGCGCAGCAGCAGCGAGAAGACCGTGCTCTTGCCGGCACCGGAAGGGCCGACGATCGCCACGGTCTCGCCCGGCTTGACGGAAAGCGAGAGGCCATGCAGCGCCGATTTGCCCGGCCGCGACGGATAGGAGAAATGTACGTCGGAGAATTCCACGCGGCCCTGCGGCGGCTGGGGCAGGAGCAGCGGATCGGCGGGGACGGCGATCGGCGAGACTTCAGCCAGAAGTTCGCCCAAGCGATCAGCCGCGCCCGCGGCTTGTGACAGCTCGCCCCAGACTTCCGACAGCGAGCCGAGCGACGTGCCGGCGATCACGGAGTAGAGGAGGAACTGGCCAAGCGTTCCCGCCGACATCGTTCCGGCCAGAACATTCTGCGCGCCGACCCAAAGCACGGCAACGATGCTGCCGAAGACCATGGTGATGGCAAAGCCGGTCAGCAGCGAGCGGGATTTGATCGCAGCACGCGCCGCCTGATAGGCATCCTCGACCGCGGCGCCATAGCGCTGCGCTGCCGCCGCCTCGCCGTTAAAGGCCTGGATGGTGCGGCTGGCGGCGATGGTTTCGTTCGCATAGGCGGATGCATTGGCGAGCGTATCCTGTGCGGCGCGCGAGCGCTTGCGCACGGAGCGACCGAAGCTGACGAGTGGCAGCACGATGACCGGAATGGCAATCAGCACGATGCTCGATAGCTTCGGGCTGGTGACGATCATCATGCCCACGGCGCCAAGACAGAGAATGAGATTGCGCAGCGCCACCGAAGCCGTTGCGCCGACAGCAGACTTGATCTGCGTCGTGTCGGCCGTCAGCCGCGAGACGATCTCGCCGGATTGATTGACATCGAAGAAGGAGGGCGACAGCCGCGTCACATGATCGAAGACTTCGCGGCGCATATCAGAGACGATGCGCTCACCAATGGTAATGACAAAATAATAGCGCAGCGCGCTTGCGATCGCGAGGATGACGGCCATAGCCATCATCGCGGCGAAATAGCTGTCGATGAGACCGCGATCGGACTGATCGAAGCCATGGTCGATCATGCGCCGCACGGCAAGCGGCAAAGCGAGGGAGGTGACGGCAGCAACGGTCAGGGCGATCAGCGCGCCCAGCACCATGCCGCGATAGCGCCTGAGATAGGGTGCCAGGCGGCTAAGCGGCCGAATGGATCTGCGTTTTTTCTCGTCTGCCTGGGCCGTCTCTGACAAGTCGTCTCCAATCCCCATATCAGCAAGGGACTTCGCTCTTTCGCCCCTTGTTATCCTTGCTGCCTTCATGTATAGGCACGCCATCTTAATTGGAAGCCGTGGCCTCAATCGGACTGCGGCTTCATTTATTCAATCGGTTCGGTTGCCGCAATGGCTTGCGACAAATGGACCCTGGCATGACAGGAAGATTGTTATGAAGGCCAACATCCATCCCGACTACCACACGATCAAGGTGGTCATGACCGACGGCACCGAATACGAAACCCGCTCGACCTGGGGTTCGGAAGGCGCTGTCATGAACCTCGAAATCGACAGCAAGTCTCACCCGGCCTGGACCGGCGGCAACCAGCAGCTCATGGACCGCGGCGGCCGCGTTTCCAAGTTCAACAAGCGTTTCGGCGGCCTCGGCATCTAATCGCTTCGAGATTTGGTATTTTGAAAGAGCCCGGTTTTGCCGGGCTTTTTTGTTGTCTTGTCAGGCCCATCGCTGCCATTCGTCTTCCGACCAAACAAAATAAAACCGGCTGTGCAGAACACGACCGGTTTATTCGTCAGCCATAGGCTACTGAATTCAGGTATTTCCAAATGCCGTCTGCAGCAGGCTGAGCTGCGCTTTGACGCTGTTCTGGTTGTCCGGAACGATCGGAGCTTCCGTCGGGCGATAGATCTCGCGGTCGAGCAGGGCGACGCGATTCTGAAGGCGCAAGGAGCGCTCGACGAGGTCACGGAAGGCTTCCGGAAGGTCGTTCCAGCCGGGTGCGTTGCGGTCGACGTTGAAGCCGTCGAGACGGACCTTGTTCTTTTCAGCCAGCACCTGATCCCGCGACATTTCACCGTTGTTGACGGCGCGCTGCAGCAGCAGCCACGAGGCCATCTGCATGAGGCGGGTGGTCAGGCGCATGGATTCAGCCGCATAAAGCACGGAGGCCATGCGCGGAAGAACCTTGGAAGCGGCACGGCCCTGACCGTCGAGGTAAGCCGCGGTTTCTTCAACCAGCGCCATGCCTTCGGAATAAAGCATCCTGAACTGCGCCGACGAAGCTGCATGGCCAGCAAAGCTGATGGTATTCAAACCAAGTTCCGACATCGAAATAATCCCTGCTTCACGCAACACTTTTGTTCAGGAAAATCCGCTCAAGTTCAGAAGAACTCTCGGGTCCGCTCTTATGACTTCAAGATGGTGGTTTTAACTGAAATTCGCAAGGCGATTCTTAAGAAAGGGTTAATCTCCACAGTTTCGTCGGGCGCGCTGCGTCGAGGCGAAAAAGAAGAGCCGCAAAAGCGGCTCTCAAGGTAAAACAGGGAGAAAAATCAGACCAATTCGCCAAGTGGAGGAACTGTCTGAGTCCAGAGCAAATCTGGATGGTCATAGTAATATGTCGTAAAGCTTAATATTCCGTTGAACATGTCTCAATCTGTACTTCGATCGCACAAATCTGCGCTGATGCAGGCTTACGAGCGGAACAGGTTTTCGGCGGCCTGACGGCCGGACGCCTTGGTGGCGATCTCGGCTTCCAGCCGGGCGATCTCCGCCTGCATCAGTGCGACGCGCGCCCTGAGCTCGTCGACGGAGAGCAGCGACAAATCGCTGCCGATTTCGTGCGCGGACGGCTTCTTCGGGCGGTCATCATCGAAAATGCTCATCTGTCTCCTCCTTCTTGCCGTCGCCTTGTCACCCCGGCGGCTCATGTGCCGTAGTTTACCGTCATATCTTCCTTTTTCGAAGCCTCGCTGCGCGCCAGCGACATGCTTTCCGGCGTGATCATCTGCGCATTCGCCGAAGGCATCGTGGTGTAGGCGTCGCGATCGCTGGCGGGCTTGGCGGCGCGCATGCGGCTGCGGAAGATCGCGTAGGTCGTGATCAGCACATGGGCGACAGCGGTGACGAAGAACAGCGAGTAAGGGCCGATGGCGGACATGACGGGACCGCCGAGCGTCGGGCCGATGATCGTGCCGATACCGTAGAGCAGCAACAGGCCGCCGGAGACCTTCACGAAATCCTCAGGTGCGGCGAAGTCGTTGGCATGGGCGACGGTGATCGGATAGAGCGTGTTGGCGACGGCGCCATAGATGACCACCATGCCGATCAGGAAAAGAGGACCGGTCGGCTGCAACAGGAAAAGCAGCAGCCCGTCGATGGCTGCAATCGCGGCCATACCAGCCAGCACGTAGCGGCGGTCGATGCGATCGGAAAGACGGCCTGCCGGAAACTGCATCACGGCGCCGGCAAAGATGGTCGAGCTCATCATCAGTGCGATATTACCATCCGAGAGACCGGCATTGGCGCCGAAGACGGCGCCGAGCGTACCGTAGGCACCATTGGCGATGCCGACCAGCAGGATGCCGATGGAGGCGACAGGCGAATTGCGATAGAGCGCCTTCAGATCCAGGCTGACGGCTTTCAGCGGCTGCGGCGAAGCGGCTGTCGAGAGCGTCGTCGGCAGCATGGCGACGCAATAGCAGATGCCGCAGAACATGAAGAGGATCGGCGTGTGAATATCCTCGAAGGGGATCATCATCTGGCCGGCGACGGCGCCGATCAACGTGATGCCGATATAAAGCGAGAAGATGGCGCCGCGGCTTTCATTGGTGGCGCGTTCGTTGAGCCAGCTTTCGATGATCATCGAGGTGCCGGCTGTGCAGAAGCCGGTAACGGCGCGCAGCAACACCCACCAGGTGGCGTCGACGATGATGCCGGTCAGCAGCGCGATGATGGCAATGACGGCGATGAAACCGGAAAAGGCGCGGACATGGCCGATGCGCCGGACCAGTTTCGGCGCCGTCAGGCAGCCGAGCACGAAGCCGGTCGCCCAGGTCGTGCCGAGCAGGCCGAGTGTCGTCGTGGCGTAACCCTCGGCTGTGCCGCGCACCGGCAGAAGCAGGCTGTGCAGGCCATTGCCGGTGAATAGGAAGAGCGTACCGAAAAGCAGGGCAAGAACGGGTAAAATATTTCTCTTCATGTTCCCACTTTCATGCGGTTCCGCTTAAAGAACCGATAAGGCAGGACAAAGCCCTGCCAGTTTTCGCTATTGATTGTGCCCCGGATTGCCGTTATCGGCGTGTAGAAACAGTCTGTTGGCGCGGAAAAATGTCCGTCCTATGACGAATAGAGCATGATCGTGAAAACTGCGCAGTGGTTTTCGAAAAAGCCATGCTCACTCTTGCGCAAACGGGGAAAAATACCGTGACAAAAGTGATCGCGGTGCTGCTGTTGCTGGCCATGGCGGTGCAAATCATCAAGCCGCTGGGCCTTCCCGGCCTCAAACGGCGTGCCGATTTCTGGAAGATCGCCGTGATTGCCTTCGCAATCTGGACGATCGCTTTGGTCATCAACGAGACATTTTAACGCATGAGCTTGAAGGCGGGGCGTCGACGGCTAGTGCATGTCGCGCAAAAGTGTGCGGCGGTTTTGCGAAAACGACATGCACAAACAAGGAGCTAAAGCGTGGGAGCGAATCTGAAAGATCGCGACGAGCTTTAGAATGTGACTTCGCCGCGCATGACGCTGACACAGTCGCCAGAGATGAAGACGTCGGCGACGGAGCCGGCGGATTTCCTGACATCGAGGTTAATCAGGCTGCGCCGGCCCATTTCCACGCCCTGTTCGATGGTGATCTGCACTTCCGCGTCGGCTTTAGGCAGCAACGAGGTGAGATAGGCGCCGAGTGCGGCGGAGGCGCTGCCGGTTGCCGGATCTTCGAGAACACCATCCAGCGGCGCGAACATGCGGGCGCGGATATGCTGGGGTTTTTCGGCCGAGCGCGTATAGAGGAACAGCGAAAAATCGGTCTTCTCGTCCTCATGGCGGGCGGCCGCTTCCGCGAAAACGGCGGCGTTCGGGCGGGCCTTGCCGAGGGTTTCGAGACCATCCACTTCGGCGAAGGCGAAGAGCAGCCCGACGGAGGCGAATGTCGGGCCATGCGTCGTGTGACGGATGGATGCGGGATCGAGCTGAACGCAGCGAGCAACGAGATCGCCGGCGATGGCGCTGCCGACTTGCAACGCGCCGGGCGCCCGTATCTTCGCGCCGCTTACCTCATTGCCATTGCGCAGCAGTTCCACATCCACCAGCCCGGCTTTCTCTTCGAAGAGAAGCCTGTCACCCGGCGTCTTTCCGAATATCTCCGTTTGCCGCCCGAGCACGAAAGCCGTCCCGACATTCGGATGGCCAGCAAAGGGGATTTCCTTGGTTGGCGTGAAGATGCGGACACGCGCCGTATTGTCGGGATTCTCTGGCGGAAGAACGAAGGTCACTTCGGAATAATTGACCTCCGTCGCGATCTTCTGCAACGCCTCGTCGCTCAAACCGCGCGCATCCGGGATAACGGCGAGCGGGTTGCCGGCGAAGCGTTCGGAGGTGAAGACATCGGTGGTGACATAGGCGACGGCGTTCATAGGCTGCTCCCGAGCTACGGCAGAACTGCAGGGATTTAGCCGCTGTTTGACTGAGCACGAAAGCGGGAACTTGTGCCGGTGACAACTTCGCGACCGGCTTTCTTTCCGGGGTTGCCCCTCACCCTAGCTCTCTCCCCGTTTTGACGGGGAGAGGGGACGACCTCGGATTTATGTCTGTACCATTGCCGGGATGGAAGGCTGTGGGCGCGTCTATCCCCTTCTCCCCGCGGGCGGGGAGAAGGTGGCCGATAGGCCGGATGAGGGGCTTTTCGGGCATATGGACAACATTGGTAAAGACAAAAAGCCCCATCGCATCGCGATAGGGGCTTCTCGTCAACGCGTTACGTCAGATCAGGCAGCCTTTTCGCTGTCCTTGGTCCAGCTACCCTTAGCGGCGAGATAGTTCATCTCGGCGCGGTGGGTGAAGGCGCGCTGGCCGGCGGCGACGTTTTCCGGCTTGCCGCCCCAGGCCTTCAGCGAGGCGTCCTGCAGG
The DNA here is from genome assembly GCF_003025035.1 of Rhizobium sp. SEMIA4064. Lineage (GTDB taxonomy): Bacteria > Pseudomonadota > Alphaproteobacteria > Rhizobiales > Rhizobiaceae > Rhizobium > Rhizobium paranaense. Next base: position 317,699 of record NZ_PYJN01000019.1, on the reverse strand, counting down.
GCGCGGCCGTAGGAGAAGGTGACGTGCCAAGGCAGGTCGTAGCCGTTGATGGCGGAGAGATGCGCGGTTGCTTCTTCCGGCGACTGGCCGCCGGAGAGGAAGGCGATGCCGGGGACGGCGGAGGGAACGGTTTCCTTCAGAACCCTGACGGTGGCCTCGGCGACCTGTTCGACCGATGCCTTGCGTGCCTTCTTGCCGTCGATGACCATGCTCGGCTTCAGGATCATGCCTTCGAGTTTGATGCGGGCTTCGGCGAGTTCCTGGAAGACGATCTGCAGCGTCCAGCGGGTGATTTCCTCGCTACGGGCGAGATCGTGCGTGCCGGGTTCGCCGTCCATCAGGACTTCCGGCTCGACGATCGGCACGATCTTCGCCTGCTGGCAGAGAGCGGCGTAGCGGGCCAGCGCATGGGCATTGGCCCTGACCGAGCCGTAGGTCGGCAGGGCGTCGGAAACGGCGATCACGCCACGCCATTTGGCGAAGCGGGCACCGGCATCGTAGTATTTCGCCAGGCGGTCACCGAGACCGTCGAGGCCTTCGGTGATGGTTTCGCCCGGGAAGCCGGCCATCGGCTTGGCGCCGGTGTCGACCTTGATGCCGGGAATGCTGTCGGCAGCGCGGATGATGTCGACGAAAGGCGTGCCGTCGGCAGCCTTCTGGAAGAGGGTTTCCTCATAGAGGATGACACCGGAGATATACTTCTTCATCGCCTCGTCAGAGCGGAAGAGCATTTCGCGGTAGTCGCGCCGGCTCTCTTCGGTGGAAGCGAGAGCGATCGTGTCGAGACGTTTCTTGATCGTGGCGGTGGATTCGTCAGCCGCCAGCAGGCCTTTGCCACCGGCCACCATCTTTACGGCAATGTCTTCAAGTCGTTCGCTCATTTTCGTTCTCCAAGGCGTTTTCAGTCAGCGACGGGTCATATAAGTCGGCGATAACAGAAGTGAATATAGAGGGAAATGGGCAGCTAAATTATTGAAACGATTGAAATGATTTCAACCGTTTGAAAGTTTGGACTATCACTTTAGCATCCTGTGGAAAGCTGCGAAAGTCCGGCTCGCAGCTCTCCTTTTTCGTATGAAATACGGCTGTTTATTTTTCGGTATGGAGAACAGCGACGCCCGGCAGGACCTTGCCTTCCATCCATTCGAGGAAGGCGCCGCCCGCCGTCGAGACATAGGTGAAATCGTCGGCAACGCCGGCATGGTTCAGAGCGGAGACGGTATCGCCGCCGCCGGCAACCGAGGTCAGCTTGCCGGCCTTGGTGCATTCGGCGGCATATTTGGCGGCCGCGACCGTAGCAGCGTCGAAGGGCGTGATTTCGAAGGCGCCGAGCGGGCCGTTCCAGACCAGCGTCGTTGCGCGCGCGATCCAGGCGTTGACGGCTTCGACCGATTTCGGGCCGACATCGAGGACCATGGCATCGGCCGGAATGGCGTCGATCGAAACGACTTCATTGTCCGCGCCTGCCTTGAATTCGCGGGCGATGACGCCGTCTTCCGGCAGCACGATGGCGCAGCCCGACGTGGCGGCTTCGATCATGATCTGCTTGGCAGTCTCGGCCAGATCATGCTCGCACAGCGACTTGCCGACATTGGTGCCGCGGGCGGCGAGGAAGGTGTTGGCCATGCCGCCGCCGATCACCAGCGCGTCGACCTTCTTCACCAGGTTCATCAGCAGGTCGATCTTGGTCGAGACCTTGGCGCCGCCGACAATGGCGACGACCGGCCGGGCCGGGTTGCCGAGGCCTTTTTCCAGCGCTTCCAGCTCAGCCTGCATGGTGCGGCCAGCATAGGCGGGGAGGTGATTTGCAAGGCCCTCGGTCGAGGAATGGGCGCGATGAGCGGCGGAAAAGGCGTCGTTGACGTAGATATCGCCGTTGGCAGCCAGCTTTTCCGTAAAAGCAGCGTCGTTTTTCTCTTCTTCCTTATGGAAGCGGGTGTTTTCGAGCAGTAGAATATCGCCAGCGTTCATCTTGGCGATGGCGTCGGCCGCCGGAGCGCCGATGCAATCGGATGCGAAGAGAACGGCGTGATCGAGCACTTTTTCGACTGCGGGGATGATCAGGGAAAGCGACAGATCCGGCGACGGGCCATCCTTCGGGCGGCCGAAATGGGCAAGCAGGATGACCTTGGCGCCCTTTTTGGACAATTCCAGAATGGTCGGTGCCACGCGCTCGATACGGGTTGCATCGGTGACTTTGCCGTCCTTGACCGGCACATTGAGGTCGACGCGCACGAGCACGCGCTTGCCGGTGATGTCGGTGAGATTGTCGAGGGTTTTGAAGGCTGCCATGAGGAGGATCCAATGCTGTTGGTACCGCGAAGTGCGCCGACCATACTACGGATGATGCGAGACGCAAGGCGTTCAGGCGTCGTTTTTGCCGGTATTGGAATCGGTTGAAACCACCTCTTCGGCGTGTTCGCGGCGCCGGCGCAGGAAGCCGCGAATACCATTCAAAATATCGTGGAGATTGATGAAAATCGGCAGGATCGTCGGCGGTTCCAGCGCTTCCAGCGACATGCCGACCGACTGGATATGGTCATTCTCATCGAGATCGCGGACGATGAGGATAATCTCGCCCAGACGGACACGATCGGCGTAATCGGCCTTGCCGCCGAGGCGCTGACGCATAAGCTCGGCGATGGTCAGCCCCTTTTCCGCTTCGCTCAGAAGCCCTGGTCCATAGGCCGCGTCGAGATCGGCGGCAGGGCGCAGCGGCGAGATCGAGAAGGCGCCGAAGAAATCGGCATCATCCGGATCGACCGGCGCGCGGCTGGCGAACAGGCGGTCGAGAAGGCGCGAATAGCTGGGTGAGATGAAGAGATAGACGAGATCGTTCTCGCGCAGGCGCCCGGCATATTGATAGCGCATCGACTTGCCGTCCCGCACGACGAGCGACGGCATGGCCCAGCGCGGAATGCGTTCGCCGCGCAGAACCGGACTATCCTTGACGACGCGATAGGAAAGCAGCTCATGATTGACCGTGCCCGGGAGGTCGACCTCGACTTTGTCGACTGCGCCCATGCGCGGCGGCACGATGAGGCCGAGCCGACGCGCCATCGGTTTGATCGTCCAGCCTTGAACCAGCAGCGACACCAGCACGACGATGAAGGCGACATTGAAATAGGTGTGGCCGCCCTCGAGATTGCCGAGGATCGGCATGATGGCGAGCAGGATGGAGACGGCGCCGCGCAGGCCCACCCAGGCGACGAACCCCGTCTCCCGTTGCGTGTAGTCGAAAGGCAGCAGACAGAGCCAGACGGCGACCGGCCGGGCGATGAAGATCAGGAACAGCGCCAGCGCCACCGCGGGGAGGGCGATTGCCGGAAATTGCGATGGCGTGGCGAGCAGCCCGAGGACGAGGAACATGATGATTTGCGCCAGCCAGGTCAGGCCATCCTGAAAGCGCTTGATGCTGGCCGAAGCCGGCATCTTGCGGTTTCCGGCGTAAATGCCGGCCACGTAGACGGCGAGAAAGCCGCTGCCGCCGACGGCGCCGGTAAAGGAGAAGACGAGAAGGGCGAGCGCCAGCACGAAGATTGGCGTCAGGCCGCGGTCGGTCTCCAGATGGCTGACGATCAGCACGATCATCATGCCGCCGAGCAAGCCGAGGATGACGCCAAGACCCATCTGCTGGAGGAAGGTGGCGAGCATGACGAGATTGAGGCCGTGATAGCCTTCGCCGCTTGCCAGCAGTTCGACCAGCGCCAGCGTCAGGAAGATCGCCATCGGATCATTGGTGCCGGATTCGACTTCCAGCGTCGATCGCACCTTGTCGCGGATGTTGATGCCGCCGATGCGCAGCAGGAAGAAAACGGCGGCCGCATCCGTCGAAGCCACGATCGAGCCGAGAAGCAGGCCCTGCAGCCAGGTAAAGCCAAGGAGCCAGGTGGCAGCGAGGCCGAAGAGTGCCGCCGTGACAAGAACGCCGGTAGACGCCAGAGCCATGGCCGGCGCGGCTGCCAGTTTGAAGGCCTGGATGGGCGTGCCGTATCCGGAATCAAAGAGGATGATGGCCAGCGCAAGCGAGCCGAGAATATACGCAAGATAGTTGTTGCTGAATTCGATGCCGAGTCCGTCCGTGCCGGCCATCAAGCCGATCATCAGAAAAAGCAGCAGCAACGGTGCGCCGAAACGGAAGGCAAGCAGGCTCGAGAAGGCCGCCAACAGAATTAGGACCGTGCTCACCAGCACGACGACGTAAAATGCCTCCACTCCTTTTTCCCCTTTCCCGCGCGCCCTTGGCCGGGTCGAAGCCCGAAACGTTCGCAATTCTCCCCACTCACTATGCCGCCGCACGCTTAAAATTAGTACATGCAAATATTATTCGGAGAAGGCGCTGGATCGATGCCCGCTCCGACGATTGCGACTTCATGATGTGATGCGTTTCACCAGAACAGTGAAACGGTCCGGAACGTCTTGGGAGAATTCCTGTGAAAAATTTATTTGTAAATCTGGACCATAGCAGGGCAGGGAGAGGGAAGATTCAAGATGTTTTTAGATGATGGAATAATTTACATCGATATCGACTGATGGTATGAATTCCATCATGGAAGCAAAGCTAATCCAGAAGACAAGGCGCCAACTCCGTGAGGGAGCATTCTTCGAAATTGTGATCTGGCAAGTGCCAATTCCTCTGCGCGGTAGCCTCCACACGATAAAATACCGTTTAGCGCTGGTCGTCGAAGGTACGTGTGTGTTGCGCTATGATAACGAGGCCGGCAAGGGCGACCACAAGCATGTGGGTGATACTGAGGTGTCATATCACTTCGAGAATGTCGACAAACTGCTCGCCGATTTCATGCAGGACGTGAAAGGATGGTTCGATGACAACGCTTAAAGTCAGAATAGAGACGTTGGAAGAAACATTGAGCCGTGCGGCAGAGGCGTGGAAATCTGTGGAGTCCGGACAGGAGACGGCGGCGGATGAGAGCCTTGCCTTTGCTTCATGGGATCTGATGCACCGCGTCCTCGCGCCCAAACGCCTTGAAATCCTGCGCGTCATGAGTGGGCAAGGGGCGATTAGCATGCGCGAGGTAGCGCGTCGTGTGGACAGAGATTTCAAAGGCGTCCATGCCGATGTTGAGCTTTTGCTGCGCAACGGTGTGATTGACAGAACAGACGATGGCATCGTCTTTCCCTATGATCGGATACATGTCGAGTTCGATATTGAGGCCGCAGCTTGATCGGCCGCATCAAACATCCACACGCTTGAAATAGCTCGGATAGTCGATCACCAGGCCATCCGCATCGACCGGCAGGTCGACGGTGAAAGCTCTGTCTTCGGCGGCGTAGCGATAGAGTTTTTCCGGCGTGATGCAGGTGTAGCGCTGGCCATCGCGCACCGGCACGAAGCTGTCGGACGGGATATAGAGCATGGCTAGCTTTGCCGTTCCAGCTTCGGGCGTCAGCTCAAGCCGGCGGATCGGCAGGCTGTTGGTGAAGGGGGAGCCATAGAGATCGATATCGATGCAGCTGTCGAATTGCGGCAGGGCAACGCCCTCTTCGGTGTGCCAATGTCCTTTGCCGTCGGAAAGCAGGGCGAGGCGCCGGCCATCGGTGGTTTCGATCGAGAAGGAGAGAACGGTCCAGTCGGCTGCGCAATCGATGCGGTAGAAGACGCCATAGGGCGAACCTCCGCGGCCGCCGATGATGGTGCCACAGGCGCGAATGGCTGCGCCGGTGGCCGCGTCGATGGGAGCGATCGTCAGATGCTCCAGCCCGTCTCCTTCCATGGGACGCCAGCGGACTGTCGTCGGAAGGAGAGGGCGGAAGGCCATGATCAGATCAGCTTGGCAAAAGCGACGGCCGTGTCGGACATGCGGCTGGAGAAGCCCCATTCGTTGTCGTACCAGGACAGGACGCGCACGAAGTTGCCTTCCATGACCTTGGTCTGGTCGGTCGCGAAGATCGACGAGTGGCTGTCATGGTTGAAGTCGCGGGAAACCAGCGGCTCGTCGGTGTAGCCGAGGATGCCCTTCAGCTTGCCGTTTGATGCAGCCTTGATGGCTTCGTTGATTTCGCCGACCGTCGTTGCCTTCTTGGACACGAACTTGAAGTCGACAACCGAGACGTTCGGGGTCGGAACGCGGATCGACGTGCCGTCGAGCTTGCCCTTCAGGTGCGGCAGAACGAGACCAACCGCCTTTGCGGCGCCCGTCGAGGTCGGGATCATGGACAGGGCCGCGGCGCGGGCGCGGTACAGGTCCTTGTGCATGGTGTCGAGCGTCGGCTGGTCGCCGGTGTAGGAGTGGATGGTCGTCATGAAGCCGTGGTCGATGCCGACGGCGTCGTCGAGAACCTTGACCACCGGCACCAGGCAGTTCGTGGTGCAGGACGCATTGGAGATGACCAGGTGCTCCTTGGTGAGCTGGTCGTGGTTGACGCCGAAAACGACGGTTAGGTCGGCGCCGTCAGCAGGAGCCGAAACGATGACGCGCTTGGCACCGGCCGTCAGATGAGCGGCGGCCTTGTCGCGGGCCGTGAAGATGCCCGTGCATTCCATGGCGATGTCGACGCCGAGGTCCTTATGCGGCAGGGTTGCCGGATCCTTGATCGCGGTGACCTTGATCGGCTTGCCGCCGCCAACGATGATGGTGTCGCCTTCGACCTTCACTTCGGCAGGGAACTTGCCGTGGATGGAATCGTAACGCAGCAGATGGGCATTGGTCTCGACCGGGCCGAGGTCGTTGATGGCAACGACTTCGATGTCAGTGCGGCCGGATTCGACGATCGCGCGCAGAACGTTACGGCCGATGCGGCCGAAACCGTTGATGGCAACTTTTACAGTCATAGTGTGTTCACTCCCGTTCACTCAGGGTATTTCTATTGAAATGGAGAGCGCCTTTCGACGCCCTCAGGAAAGCTTTGCCTCGGCGGCGGCGACAACCGCTTCCGTGGTGATGCCGAAATGCTTGTAAACGTCCTTGTAGGGCGCGGAAGCGCCAAAGCTCTTCATGCCGATAAAGGTACCTTCCGGACCGATGAATGCGTCCCAGCCTTCGCGAACGGCAGCTTCGACGGCGATCTTGACCGGCGAGTTGCCGAGCACTTCCTGGCGATAGGCGTCCGGCTGCTCGAAGAAGAGTTCCGTGCAGGGAACGGAAACGACGCGGGTGGAAATACCCTTGCCTTCCAGCGCTGTGCGGGCGGCGACGGCGATTTCGACTTCGGAACCCGAAGCGAAGATCGTCACCTTGGCATCGGCCTTGCCGACGAGCGTGTAGGCGCCCTGTTCGCAGAGGTTCTTCTCGCTGTATTCGGTGCGCGCAGCGAGCAGGTTCTGGCGGGTCAGCGCGAGGCCGGACGGACGATTCTGCGTCTTGATCGCGAGCTGCCAGCATTCCGCCGTCTCAGTGGCATCAGCCGGACGGAACAGCAGGAAGTTCGGAATGGCGCGCAGGCCGGCGATCTGTTCGACGGGCTGGTGGGTCGGGCCGTCTTCGCCGACGCCGATCGAGTCATGCGTCAGAACGTGGATGGCACGAATGCCCATCAGCGCGGCGAGACGCAGCGGCGGACGGCAATAGTCCGAGAAGATGAGGAAGCCGCCGGAGTAAGGGATCAGGCCGCCATGCAGCGCGATGCCGTTCATGGCGGAGGCCATGCCGTGCTCGCGAATGCCCCAGTGGACGTAACGGCCGGAGAAATCGGTCGGGGTGATCGACTTCATCTGGCTGGTCTTGGTGTTGTTCGACGGCGTCAGGTCGGCGGAACCGCCGAGTGTTTCCGGCAGGAAGCCGTTGATGACTTCGAGCGCGTCTTCCGATGCCTTGCGGGTTGCGAGCGTCGGCTTGGTTTCGGCGAGCTTCTTCTTGTAGTCGCTGATGGCGGCATCGAAGCCAGCGGGCAGCTCGCCGGTAAAGCGGCGGTTGAATTCGGCCTTCTTGCCGGCCTCCGCGTTCGCGACGCGGCCTTCCCAGGCGATCCGGGTCTCGACAGACCGCTCGCCGGTAGCGCGCCATTCGGTGAGGAGGTCGTCGGGAATGACGAAAGCGTCATAGGGCCAGTTCAGCGCAACGCGGGTGGCTGCGATTTCCTCGGCGCCGAGCGGCGAGCCGTGAACCTTGTGGGTGCCCTGCTTGTTCGGAGCGCCGAAGCCGATGATCGTCTTGCAGGCGATCAGCGTCGGGCGGTCGGACTGGTGAGCGGCCTCGATAGCTGCGCCGATGGCGGCCTGATCATGGCCGTCGACTTCGATCGTGTTCCAGTGAACGGCCTTGAAGCGGGCGACCTGATCGGTCGAATCCGAAAGCGAAACAGCGCCGTCGATGGTGATGGAGTTGTTGTCCCAGAAGAGGATGAGCTTGTTCAGCTTCAGGTGGCCGGCGAGCGCAATCGCTTCATGGCTGATACCTTCCATCAGGCAGCCGTCGCCGCACATGACATAGGTATGGTGATCCATGAGATCGGCGCCGAATTCTTCACGCAGCTTGCGCTCGGCGATCGCCATGCCGACCGAGTTGGCAATGCCCTGGCCAAGCGGACCGGTGGTGGTTTCGATACCGGTGGCATGACCATATTCCGGATGGCCGGCGGTCTTGGAACCTAGCTGACGGAATTGCTTGAGGTCTTCGACCGACATGTCCGGATAGCCGGTCAAGTACAGCAGCGAATAGAGCAGCATGGAGCCATGGCCGGCCGAAAGCACGAAGCGGTCACGGTTCGGCCAGTGCGGATGCTTCGGGTCGAAGCGCAGATATTTGCTAAAGAGAACAGTGGCGACATCCGCCATCCCCATCGGTAGACCGGGGTGACCGGAATTGGCCTTCTCGACAGCATCCATGGCAAGGAAACGGATCGCATTCGCCATCCGGTCGTGTTGTTCGCGAGAGATCATGGTTTTTCCGCAGGGTTCCGGGTTCGGGGGATGGCCACACGCTTGGGAGGCTGGGCCACCGGTTGAAAGGCGGCCGAAACGGAGAAGTCTTTACAAACTCCGTTTTCACTACTGCCTCAGGCGGCTGAGACATAGCAGTTAGGGCGAGCAAGTCAATAAATCCACGGGCCGATCAGGGGGTGGTGCGGCAATTTTTCGACATTTGCCCGTCGGCTTATACAAAAGACGACATGGGCAAGACAAAGCCCGCCTAAGTCATAAAGGAGACCTTCATCCACAGATTAGGCCCCCTGCCGCATGGCGGCCTTTATTGACGTTCAGTTGCTGAGTTGAATATTGTTGCGAAATCAGTCGAGTGGCCGGATATTTTGATTCGGGCCTTGCACGGGGAATCGAGAGGCATGACACCCTCAGGCAAAACGGTGGATGTGGCGCTCGCTCAGTTGCGCCAGGCGCTTTCGACTTTGGAAGGCGCCGTCGACGGGCGGTTTGAACGTGAACGCGCGCAAAGCGATGTCGAAGGCGAAGTTCGCCGGGTGCATGCGGATCGCTCGCGGCTCGCGCAGGAACTCGACCAGGCCGAGTTCCGGGCGAACCGGCTCGAAGAAGTCAATCGCGAAGTCTCGCGCCGGCTTGTGACGGCGATGGAAACCATAAGAGCCGTGCTCGACCGCTGATCCCTTGGGACGCAGCCGTCGCGATCCGCGGCAATGATCGGAAAGTCTGATGGCGCAGGTAACGGTAACGATCGACGGCAAGGCCTATCGCATGGCCTGCGAAGAAGGGCAGGAAGAGCATCTGACGGATCTCGCCACCCGCTTCGACCGCTATGTCATGCATCTGAAGAGCCAGTTCGGCGAGATCGGCGATCTGCGTGTCACCGTCATGGCCGGCATCATGATCATGGACGAGGTGGCGGAATTGACGCGCCGTGTCTCGGCGCTGGAAGCCGAACTCGAAAACCTGCGCAGCAACCGTGACACCGTGCTTGCGGCCAATGCCCGCAGCGAGGAGACGCTCGCGACCGTCATCGACGAAGTGACGATGCGCATTCGCGGCATCACCGAGAAACTGGCGGTTCGTCCGAGTGCCGAGCCGAACTGAGGCTTTCCTTTATTTACAGGGATTGCGTCGTGGCACCCTCTGGTACAAGGCGAGAATTGTCTTTATATAGGATTTGCGGTCTGCGCTTCCCGACAGGAACCACAATCCCTGGGGCCATACTCGATCCAAAGGGAGCTGTCCCTGACCAGGCCCGTGGGCCTGGACACACGGTGCCCACCTACGTTTGTAGGCGCCCAGGATCGTAAACATCCATCGGTCGTCGTGGATCGCTCTTTCTTTCTCGACCTTAAAGAACAGGCAGCGCCGCAGGGTTCTTGTTGCCCCGCTGACGCCGCTCCTCCCCTTAACGTTTCGCTCCGAGATAGGCGCCGCGCTCGAATTCAGAGCGGTTGGCCGCGCTGCGCAGGCGCAGCAGGTCCTTACGGGCGATGAGGCCGACAAGGACGCCGGTCCGCTCATCGACGACGGGAACGCGGCCGGTATCGGCATGGATCATGATATCGGCGACGCGGCCAACCGTGTCTTCGGGATGAGCGACCGGAATGGATGTATCCGAGATCAGATCATAGAGTGTCTGGCCGGCGAGATCGGGTTGGCCCTGCCATCTCAAGGCATCGGCGCGAGAGATCATGCCGACTAGACGCCCGTCGGTCTCGACGACGGGATAAAAGCGATGGGCATCCGGCTGCTCCGTCAACTGCTTTAGTGCCTCTGCCGCCTGCATCGCGGCGGGAAGCGTATCCACCTTCGCAATCATGATGTCGGCAGCGCGGGTCAGTTCGAACGGATCTATGCCGTATTCGCGCGTGATGTGCTGGCCGCGGCGCGCGATCTTTTCCGTCAGGATCGAGCGCTTCAACAGCAACACGGTGACCGCGTAAGCTGCGACCGTGGCGGCAAGCAGCGGCACGAGCGCATGCATGTCGCCGGTCAATTCGATGGCGAAGAAGGTGCCGGTCAGCGGCGCGCGCATCGTGCCGCCCATCATCGCGGCCATGCCGAGCAGCGCCCAAAAGCCGGGATCTCCGGGCAGGACGAGGCCGATAAGCCAACCGAGCGTGCCGCCGAGGATGAGAAGCGGCGCAAGCACGCCGCCCGACGTTCCCGACGACAAGGCGACCAGCCAGATACCGGCCTTGACCAAGAGAATGGCAACTACGGCAATCGCGACGACATGGTCGTTCAGCAGATCGGAGATGATGTCATAGCCGACGCCGAGCGCGCGCGGCTCGATCAGCCCGCCGAGACCGACGACGAGGCCGCCGAGTGCGGGCCACCACATCCAATGGATAGGCAGTTTCTCGAAGGCGTCTTCGATGCGGTAGAGCAGCGTCGTCAAAAGGCCGGATTGCAGGCCGGAGACAATGCCGAGGCCGGCGGCCAGCAGGATGCCCCACCAGCTTAGCTGCATGTCGAAATGGGCCGGAAAGAGCGGGCCGCTGCCAATGAGCAGGGGCCGCCAGGCGATGGAGACACAGGATGCGATTACCACCGGGATGAAGCTGCGCGGCTTCCATTCGAACAGCAGCAGTTCGACAGCCAGCATGACGGCGGCGATGGGCGAGCCGAAGATTGCGGTCATGCCGGCGGCGGCGCCCGCGACCAGCAGCGTCTTGCGCTCGGCAGCGCTCAGATGAAAGAACTGGGCGAACAGCGAGCCGATGGCGCCGCCGGTCATGATGATCGGCCCTTCCGCGCCGAACGGGCCGCCCGTGCCGATCGAGATGGCGGAAGAGAGTGGCTTCAGCACGGCCACTTTCGGCGACATGCGGCTGCCGCCGATCAGGATCGCCTCGATCGCTTCCGGAATGCCGTGGCCGCGGATCTTTTCCGAGCCGTAGCGCGCCATCAGGCCGATGACGAGGCCACCGATGATGGGCGCGGCCACCATCCAGGGGGAGCGGGCGACGGTGCCGAGCGACAGCGGTTCGACGCTGATCTTGAACAGCCAGACGGCGTTGGTGACAAGCGCGATGAGGTTGATCAGCACCCAGGCCGAGAGAGCGCCGCCGGTGCCCACGACCAGCGCCATGGCCGCAAGCACCAGGACGCGCTTGTCCGTCGTGAAATCCCCATTGTCTTTCCGCGAAGCGCCACCCGAGAAATCATGGGCGGGCCGATGATGTACGTTGATATCCTGCATGGAATGCTTTCTGTGCTAAAGCGCGGCGGCAAATTGGCCGAAACTGCAATGGCAATTATATCGTAATGCGATATAAATCAACGGCTGAAAACAGAATGTATTTGTGAGGAAGATGGAAGTGGCGCGGGATTTGGATGAAACGCTATCGCAGGCGGATTACGAGGCTCTGGCGACACTGCGCTACACGCTCCGCAAATTCATGGATTTCAGCACCTCCGCTGCCCATCAGGAGGGACTGCCGCCGCAGCAGCATCAGGCGCTTCTGGCGATTAAGGGCAACCCAGAGAACGAGACGATGACCATCGGCATGTTGGCGGAACGGCTGCTGATCGCACCCCATACGGCGACCGAATTGGTCGGCCGGCTGATCGATGCCGGCTATGTCACCCGCCATCCCGATCCCGCCGACAAGCGCCGGCAAACGCTGCGGCTGACGGAAAAATCCGAAGAGATCCTGCGTCGGCTGACGGCCATCCATCTGCGGGAAATCCGGGACATGGCGCCGGAACTCATCGATATCCTGACGCATCTGCAGGCGGATGTCGGCGGCAAATGAAGAAGCCATTGCCGTGGATGATCGGCAACGGCGCGCTCGCGGTTATTGACCGAGACGGATGCCGCCGTCGCAGATCAGCGTGTGGCCGCTGGTGAAGCCGTTGCTGATCAGGAAGGCGATGGCTTCGGCGATCTCCCGCGGGCGCCCGACACGTCCAACCGGCGTACGTGCGGCGAAGCCGGCAAAGGCTGGCGCCTTCTGTTCTTCGCCGAGGAAATCCCACCACGGCGTGTCAACGACGCCGGGCGAGACGCAGTTCACCCGGATCGGCTTGAGTTCGACGGCAAGAACTGGCGCAAGGGCGGCGATTGCGGCGTTGACGGCTGCAAGCCCTGCTGTTCCCGGTAAGGCCGCCTGGGCTGAGACGGCGGAGACGAAGGTGATGCTGCCTTCCTTTGAGAGATAGGGAAGACAAGCCTGAGCGCAGGCAAAATGCGCCATCGTCTTCTGCTCGAAACCCTTCTTGAGATCGGCAAGGTCGACGGTTGCGAAGGGGCCACCGCCATTGCCGCCGCCGAGTGCCAGGACGAGATGATCGAAAGGCCCGATCGTCTGGAAAATTCCGGCAAGACCAGTGACGTCGGCGGCGTCCATGACGATCGTCGCGACATCGCCCGAGAGGTTTTGCGCTGCCCGAAGCTTTGCCTCGTCGCGACCTGTAATGGTCACCCGATATCCTTTTTCGAGAAGATGGGCGGCGGTCGCAAGGCCGATGCCGGATGAGCCGCCAATGATGACGGCGTGTTGGGATGACATGGTTCGTCTCCTTGTTGGATGATTGATGGCGGAGATGTCGGGGTCGCTCAGGCGAGACCGGTGAGGTCGTAGCTGAGGGCGCGCGGCCGTTTGCGTGCTGTCGCGTCATAGGCCTGGGCGTTGGCGCGGGAGGGGCGCTGCCCGTCGTAATAGAGGCCGGTGCGTCCTTCGAGGTTGGAGGCTGCTGCCAAGTTGAGAATGGCGTTGGCGCCTTGGTCGACTGTGCTCAAGGGTGTCACGCCTGCCTGGCGCACCATGGTCGTGTCCATGTAAGTCGCGGGGTGCAGGCAATTAACGGTGACGCCGGTGCCTGCCAGTTCCTCGGCGAGATCGAACGTGAACATGATCTGCGCCAGCTTGCTCTGGCAATAGGCGCGCACGCCGCTATAGCCACGCGTCAGCATGACATCGGAGAAGTCGATCGGCTGCTGGCCAGCCGAGGAAACGTTGACGATGCGGGCCGAGCTGCTCGCCTTCAACAGCGGCAGCAGGCTGCGCGTCAGCAGGAAGCCGGCAAGATAGTTCACCGCAAAGCGCAACTCGTGCCCGTCACGGCTGACCTGGCGCCCGGCATTGCCGCTGCTGGTGCCGACACCGGCATTGTTGATCAGAATGTCGAGGCGATCATGGTCGCGCTTGATCGCGTCTGCGAGGACACGGACCTCGTCGAGCGATGAAAGATCGGCGGGATAAAAGGCGGCTTTTCCGCCCGCATTATGAATATTGGAAAGCAGGCTCTCGCCGCGCGCCTTATCGCGTCCATGCACCAGCACCATAGCGCCCGATACAGCAAGCCTTTCGGCAACCCGGCGGCCGACGCCGTCTGTCGAGCCGGTGATCAGGATCGTCTTGCCGCTCATGTCCATCGCAATCACCTCCATTTCATCCATGCAGTGATATTTGGCAGTTTGCGAAAGCGGCAAACAGTTCCGGTTTTATCCTAGTATTCATCCTGCTATGATGAGCCATGACCATCAATCAAAACCAGACCGTTCTCGAAGCTAAACGCCGTGAGTTCGGCGCTTTTCTTCGATCTCGCCGGGAGAAGCTGACGCCGGCAAGCGTGGGTCTGCCGGATGGATTTCGCCGGCGGACGCCGGGGTTGCGACGCGAGGAAGTGGCGCTTCTCGCAGGCGTCGGAGCCACCTGGTACACCTGGCTGGAGCAGGGGCGGGATGTGCGTGCTTCGGCGGAAGTGCTGTCGGCGCTTGCCGATGCATTGCGGCTGGACCCTGCGGAACGACGGCATCTCTTCACCTTAAGCGATCGGCCGTCGGCGGAAATTCCTTCGCGCGGGCCGGAAGAGGTGCCGGAATCCCTGCGGCGGATGCTTGCGAGCCTCACCGGCCAACCCGCCTATGTCCTCGGCCGGCGCTGGGATGTGCTTGCCTGGAATTCGGCGGCGGTGGCTCTTTTCGGCGATTACGGCGCGTTGCAAGGCGATGCGCGCAATAGCGTCCATCGGGTATTTACCGATCCTGCGCACCGCGAGCTGTTGGTCGATTGGGAGATCGTGGCGGCAAATTCGCTCGCCATGTTCCGCGCTGACAGCGCGCGCTACGCAGGCGATCCCGACTTCGAACGGCTGATCGCTACGTTGACGCAGACAAGCCCGGAATTTCGCGCCTGGTGGCCGAAACAGGAAGTGCTGCGGCCGCTCGCAGGCTACAAGCGCTTGCGCCATCCGCAGGGCGGGCTGATGACGTTCGAATATACGGCACTTGCCGTCATCGACCGGCCGGATATGAAGCTGGTCGTCTATACGCCGCTGGATGAGGACGGAACCGGCGAGAAGCTGAAGACACTCCTGGGTCGGAACGCAAAAAGCTGATCGCGCGGCGCGCCAGCGCATAAGGCCCCTGTAACCTCAGCCTTCAAGATCGCTTTTCAGCCGGTCAAGGATCGATAATGCGTGGCCGGCATAGGCGCTGATCCACCGGTCGTGAATCTGCTTGATCGGCAGGCTGTTGAGATGATTCCAGCGCTCACGACCCTCCTTCTTGGCAATTACCAAATCAGCCTCTTCCAGCACCTTCAGATGCTGCATCACCGTGCAGCGGTCCATATCCGCAAAAGTCTCGCAGAGCATGCCGGTCGTCCTCGGTGCCTCCTTGAGCATGTCGAGGATTTCGCGCCTACGGCGGTGCGCCAGGGCTTTGAAAATGAGGTCGCTGTCCGATTCGCTTGACATGTTATGTTTTTATAACATAATGACCTTGATCGCAATGGAGATGAGCACAGCGGAGGAAAACCATGACGTTGAATGTTCGTATTTCGGGACGCATCGGCCGCAAGGTGGATGAGGTCTTCGATGCAGTTGTCAATCCGAAGAAGCTTTCGAGCTATTTCACCACCGTCGGCGGCGCCAGCGCGCCGCTCGTGGCAGGAACGACCGTGATCTGGTGGAAAAACGCGCCGGTCGAGGTCAGCGAGGTGAAGCCCGACCGACGGATCGTCTTTCACTGGGAAGGCGGCACCGGCGAAGACGGAGCGCGCTACAGGACCAAGGTGGAGATGACGTTCGAACCGCTGGAGGATGGCGGTACCCTGGTGACGATCGAGGAATCCGGCTGGCGCGAGGACGCAGCCGGGCGGCGCGGCACCTATTTGAATTGCGAGGGCTGGACGCAGATGCTTTGCTGCATGAAGGCTTTCGTCGAGTACGACATCAATCTGCGCGAGGGATTCTTCCTGAGCGAAATGCGCGGCGAGCCTGCGGAGGCGCCGGATCGATGAGGCAACAGGCAGCGCTCATACGCTGCTCACCGTTCACCGTCTCAACCGCGCAAGCTTCCCGGCGGCGCGTTGCCGCCGAGAAGACCAGTGCAAGCGCTTACCCCCGGTGCCAAGCGTGCAAACTCTGCGTCAGCCTGCGCGCCATGGATAGTTGTCGAGGCGACCGCGTCGGTCGCGCTTCCAGCCGAATAAAGCACATAACCGGCCACCAAACCGATGAATATCGCCAAAGATTGGAGCGGGTCGACAAGCTCGAGCTGCGCTCGGGAACGCAACGTGTGCCGGATTTGGAAGATACGATCGTCAAAAAGATGCATCGGCAGGTGTGACTAGCTGGAATTTCCTGATAGAGAGCTGCGTTGATTGCAGGTCACACTGTTCACTTTTCTGTGTGGATAAGCTCAAAATCCGGGTGAATGACAAATTCCTTTAAATAATAACAGATTCATTGCTGGCGGAACGGGTCCTGCGCCAAAATTGCCCAAATTCAGAATGATGGGAGCGCTCGAGAAAAAGAGCCCGTCGTAAGAAGTGCAGGCGGTAACACGAAGATGCAGACTACCGTTACTGCATATCCGAGCAAACGGGACCGGCGAAAGCCAATTCAAACAGGTAGAGCATGTCGACCCCAATCGATCTGGAAAAAGCCGATGAGGAACTGGAAGCGCGCGGTGGCATAAGCGGATTCTTGAACCGCAATCGCACGCTGATCGTCGCTATCCTCACCGTTGCCGTCTTCGGTATCGCCGCCTATGCGATCTTCGATCTGACGAACGAAGTGCGCTATGACGATGTGGTGCATGCGCTGGCGACGACGAAAGTCTCGTCCATCCTGCTTGCCCTGTTCTTTACGGGTCTCAGCTTCTTTTCGCTGATCTTCTATGATCAGAACGCGCTGGAATATATCGGCAAACGGCTGTCGTTCCCGCATGTGGCACTGACCTCCTTCAGCGCCTATGCCGTCGGCAACACCGCCGGCTTCGGTGCGCTCAGCGCCGGCGCCATCCGCTATCGCGCCTATACCCGGCTCGGTCTGGCCCCGGACGACATTACCCGTGTCATCGCTTTCGTGACGCTTGCCTTCGGCCTTGGGCTTGCCGCCGTCGGTGCCATCGCGCTGATGATCATCGCCGATGAGATCGGCCCGCTGATCAACGTCGACGGCCTGTGGCTGCGTCTGATCGCCGGTGCTATTCTCGCAGCGCTGGCCATAGTGATCATCGTGGGCCGCAATGGCCGCGAGGTTCGGATCGGGCCGATCGCCATCCGACTGCCGGATTCGCTGACCTGGTCGCGCCAATTCCTGGTGACCGCGGTCGACATCGCCGCGTCGGCCTCCGTGCTCTACGTCTTGCTGCCGGATTCGGCCATCGGCTGGCCCGGCTTCTTCGCGATCTACGCCATCGCTGTCGGCCTCGGCGTGCTCAGCCACGTTCCGGCCGGTTTCGGCGTTTTCGAGACGATCATCATCGCGTGGCTCGGCAGCTCCGTGAACGCTGACGCCGTTCTCGGTTCTCTGGTTCTCTACCGCGTCATCTACAACGTCATCCCGCTGGCGATCGCGATCCTTGCGGTTTCGGCGGCGGAGCTGCGTCGTTTCGTCGACCACCCGGCCGCTTCCAGCATGCGGCGTATCGGCGGTCGGCTGATGCCGCAGTTGCTGTCGACCTTCGCGCTTCTGCTGGGCATGATGCTGGTGTTTTCGAGCGTGACGCCGACGCCGGACAGGAACCTCGAATTTCTTTCCAGCTTTCTGCCGCTGTCGCTCGTCGAAAGCGCGCACTTTATCTCCAGCCTTCTCGGCCTGGCGATGATCGTTGCTGCCCGCGGCCTCGGCCAGCGTCTCGATGGCGCCTGGTGGGTTTCGATCATCTCGGCGGTCTTTGCGCTGCTGTTCTCGCTGCTGAAGGCCATCGCGGTGGTCGAGGCTGCGCTTCTCGCCTTCCTCGTTTTCGGCCTCGTCGTCAGCCGCCGGTTGTTCACACGCCCGGCTTCGCTGCTCAACCAAGCTTTGACGGGCGGATGGTTGACGGCAATCGCCGTGATCTGCATCGGCGCCGTTGTCATCCTGTTTTTCGTCTATCGCGACGTGGATTACAGCAACCAGCTCTGGTGGCAGTTCGAATTTACCGAAGAGGCGCCGCGCGGGCTTCGTGCCGTGCTCGGCATCTCCATCGTGTCATCTGCGATCGCGATCTTTAGCCTGTTGCGGCCGGCTACCGCGCGCCTGGAGCCGGTTTCCGACCATGCCGTCGAACGAGCCGTTGAAATCGTGCGCAAGCAAGGCGTCGCCGACGCCAATCTCGTGCGCATGAGCGATAAAAGCATCATGTTCTCCGAAAAGGGCGATGCTTTCATCATGTATGGCAAGCAGGGCCGTTCGTGGATCGCGCTGTTCGATCCGATCGGGCCTCGGCACGCGCTGCCGGAGCTTGTCTGGCGCTTCGTCGAAGCTGCCCGTTCGGCCGGCTGTCGTTCGGTGTTCTATCAGATATCGCCGACACTTTTGTCCTATTGCGCCGATGCCGGTTTGCGTGCTTTCAAGCTCGGCGAGCTGGCGGTGGTCAATCTCGCGAATTTCGAGCTGAAGGGCGGCAAATGGGCCAATCTTCGCCAGACGGCGAGCCGTGCCGTGCGTGATGGACTAGAATTTGCCGTTATCGAGCCGCAGCATGTGCCCGATGTCATCGATCAGCTTGCCGAAGTTTCGGAATCATGGCTTGCCGATCACAACGCCAAGGAAAAGGGTTTTTCGCTTGGCGCTTTCGATCCCGACTATGTCGTGTCGCAGCCGGTAGGCGTGTTGAAGAAGGATGGTAAGATCGTTGCTTTCGCAAACATCCTGATGACGGAGACCAAAGAAGAGGGCTCCGTCGATCTGATGCGCTTTTCGCCCGATGCGCCGAAGGGGTCGATGGATTTTTTGTTCGTGCAGATTCTCGAGTATCTGAAGGAGCAGGGCTTCCAGCGCTTTAACCTCGGCATGGCGCCGCTATCGGGCATGTCGAGGCGGGAATCGGCGCCGGTTTGGGACAGGGTCGGCGGAACTGTCTTCGAACACGGCGAACGCTACTACAATTTCAAAGGGCTTCGTGCCTTCAAATCCAAATTTCATCCCGAATGGCAGCCACGTTACCTAGCCGTTTCGGGAGGTGTCAGTCCAATGATCGCGTTGATGGATGCCACATTCCTCATCGGGGGCGGACTTAAGGGGGTCGTGAGGAAATGATCTTGAAATACGCAATGTCATTCGCTTTCGCATTCATGTTGACAACGGGCCTACTGGCATCAGGCGCGGCGAAAGCGGACGAGGACGGCACCAAATACGATCTCGGCATGATCTCCCCGCCGCATATCATGCGTCCGCAGGGTAAGGTGACGAGCGAGGTCGTTCTGATCTCCGACGCCAGCGGCTGGGGCGACAAGGAAAAGGGCGTTGCCGACAAGCTCGTCGCCAATGGTACCCTGGTCATCGGTATCGACTATCCGTCCTTCCTGGCGTCGCTCAACAAGTATGACGTCAGCCAGAATGACGGCTGTATCTACATGGTCTCCGATCTGGAGTCGCTGAGCCAGCAGGTGCAGCGCTCCCTTGCCGACAGCACCTATGAATTGCCTGTCATCGCCGGTGTCGGCGCCGGCGGCGCCATGGCGATGACCATCGCCGCCCAGACCCCCGACGCCACCGTGGCCGGCACGCTTGCTGTCGATCCGACCTTCGGCATCGCGCTGAAGCAGGAGCTTTGCACGCCGGCCGAAAAGAAGACCGATGGCGACATGGTGTCCTTCGGCCTGCAAGACGGCGCGCTGCCAAACCCGATTCTTGCCACCTTCACCTCGAAGGCTCCCAAGGATGGACGCGATCATGTCGAGGAGATCCAGAAGGAGCATCCAGACGTCAAGGTCACTGATTCCGACCAGGATGACGCCTATGCGGCGCTGAGCGACGGGCTGGTGGATCTGATGAAGACGATCGACAGTGAAAAGTCGCCGCTCGGCCTGCCGGTCGATGTCATGAACACCAAGCCGACGGAAGACACGCTGGCGATCGTCTATTCCGGGGATGGCGGCTGGCGCGATATCGATAAAGAGGTCGGCAGCTATCTGCAGGACCAGGGCATCCCCGTCGTTGGTGTCGATTCACTGCACTACTTCTGGTCGGAGCGCGATCCGCAGCAGACGGCCGACGATCTCGCCCGCATGATCCAGTACTACACCAAGCGCTTCAAGGTGAAGCATGTGGTGCTGATCGGCTATTCCTTCGGCGCCGACGTGCTGCCGGCGAGCTACAACCGCCTGAAGCAGGCGGATAAGGACAAGATCGTGCAGATGTCGCTGCTGTCGCTGTCGCGCAAAGTCGACTATGTGATCTCGGTCATGGGCTGGCTCGGCGCCGAGAGCGAAGGCAAAGGCGGCGATCCCCTCGCCGATCTCAAGTCTATCAATCCGAAGACGGTTCAATGCATCTACGGCAAGGATGACGACGAGGACGTCGCCTGCCCTTCGCTAAAGGGCACGGGCGCCGAAGTCATCGCCATGGATGGTGGCCACCATTTCGATGACGACTACGAGGCGCTGGCCAATCATATCATCGACGGTCTGAAGAGCCGGCTCGGCGAATAATATAGCGCTATGCGCGGCGGTCTGCTCCGTCGCGCATCCTGCCGCGATGATGGATATGCCAGAGCTCGGTGAGCCGGCGTTTTCCCACCTGCCATCCAGCATTCATTTGCTTCTTGCCGCCGCTGTCGGTAGTCGGAGCAGAGATATCGTGAGTGAGCCCTGGCTCGCCGACTGATCCCGCCAAACCGAAAGGGACTAACCTTGTCCGCCGCACCGTCTTTCGCCTTTGACAAAAGCTATTCCGGATTCCTGTTCGACATGGATGGCACGATCATCAATTCGATCGCTGCCGCCGAGCGTGTCTGGGGGGATTGGGCGCGCGGCAAGGGGCTGGATGTTGAGGCGTTCATGCCGACCATGCACGGTGCGCGCGGCGTCGATACGATCGGCCGGCTCAACCTGCCGGGCGTCGATCCGGTAGCGGAGTCGATGTTGATCATGGAAGCGGAAATCGCCGACGTGGAAGGCGTGGTGCCTCTGCCGGGTGCCATCGAATTCCTAGCCTCGCTGCCGCCGGAGCGCTGGGCGATCGTCACTTCCTCGCCACATCGGCTTGCCCTGGCGCGCCTTGCCGCCGCCGGCATCCCGGTTCCACGCTTCATCGTCACCGCCGAAGACGTCAAGATCGGCAAGCCCGATCCGCAATGCTACATTCTCGGCGCTGAGCGCCTCGGTCTGCGACCGTCCGATTGCCTGGTTTTCGAAGACGTGATGGCCGGCATCAGGGCGGGCGAATCCGCTGGCGCCGACGTCATGGTGATTACGGCGACGCATTCCCATCCGGTCGATACCAATCATCCGACGCTGCTGAACTATGAGAATGTTCGAGCGCATGTCGATGGAGATGGCGGGATTTCGGTGATGCGCCGGGACGGTTGACGTCCGACTGGCGAGCATGCAATCACCGCATGTCGCGTTCACGCATTGCAATGGGCCGCCAGCTCATTATGTTTTCGTGATATTGTCGAAATCCACGAAAGCCCGATGACCCCCAAAGAGCTGAAAACCCTATATCGCACCGAGCGCCTGGCAGCGCGTGATGCCATTTCTCCCGATGAGCGTATCGAAAAGGGGCTGGCGATGCTCGCGCATGCCGGCGATGCGATCGAGTTTCAACCCGGAGAGATCATATCCGGCTTCCTGCCGATCCGATCCGAAGTGGATATACGGCCGCTGATGGCGCGGCTGCGCGAGCGGGGTGCAAGGCTCTGCGTGCCGGTCATCCTCGACAAACGCACCATCGTTTTTCGCGAACTCGTTGCGGGTGCGCCGCTCGTTTCCAGCGGCTTTGGCACAGCAGGGCCGGGGCCAGAGGCTGCGGTGTTGGACCCGCATATTATGCTGGTGCCGCTTTCGGCTTTCGACAATACCGGCCATCGTATTGGCTACGGCGCGGGCTATTACGACCGCGCCATCGATCGATTGCAGCAAAAAGGGCTGAATCCACGGTTGATCGGCATTGCATTCGATTGCCAAGAAGTGCCATCAGTACCGGCTGAGCCGCATGATGTCCGCCTGGACGCGATTTTGACCGAGAGCGGACTCAATTTCGTCTCCGTAGAGATTGGATAGGAAATGCGGCTGCTATTTTTAGGTGACATGGTCGGCAAGACCGGACGGGTTGCGGTTTGGGATCGCCTGCCGGGCCTCATCTCCGATCTGAAGCTCGACTTCGTCATCGTCAATGGCGAGAACGCCGCCGGCGGCTTCGGCATCACTGAGGACATTTTTCTGGAAACGATCAATGCCGGCGCCGATGTGGTGACGACGGGCAATCACGTCTGGGATCAGAAGGAAGCGGTGGTGTTCTGCGAGCGCCATGATCAGTTCCTGCGCCCCGCCAATTATCCTGCCGGCACACCCGGTCGTGGTTCCGGCATCTATTATGCCCGCAATGGCGCCCGCGTACTCGTTGCCAATATCATGGGCCGCGTCTTCATGCATCCGGAACTGGACGATCCGTTCAAGTCGGCGGAAGCGATCCTCGATGCCTGCCCGCTGAAGGAGCAGGCGGACGCCATCGTGTTCGATTTCCATGCCGAAGCGACCAGCGAAAAGCAGTGTTTCGGCCATTTCGTCGATGGCCGCGCCAGCTTCGTCGTCGGCACGCACACGCATGTGCCGACTGCCGACGCGCAGATCCTGAACGGCGGCACCGCCTACATGTCGGATGCCGGCATGTGCGGCGATTACGATTCGTCGCTTGGCATGGAAAAGGAAGAGCCGCTCAACCGTTTCATTTCGAAGATGCCGAAGGGTCGTTTCGAGGCCGCTTCCGGCCCGGCCACCATCTGCGGCGTCGGTGTCGAGATATCGGATGCGACGGGGCTTGCCGAAAAGATCGCGCCTCTCAGGATTGGACCGCGCCTGGCCGAGACCATTCCGGAATTCTGGCGTTAGCCCAGCCGCTGACCGCCCGGCGGCGATGACGCGATTGTGAGCAATCCGATCGGGATTGCCGCTGGACGTACCTCAGGCCATGCCGCATCCTTCGCCCTCTGTGGAGCTGAAAGGGTGGCATGATGCTGCGATTTCCCGTCTTCGCTGTGATCTTCCTGCTCACTGTGGCAGGTTGCAGTGTCGCAGACGCCCAGGAGAGACCTTCCCGCCCACATGTCAGCCAATGTCAGGCCGTCGCGCAGTCGCTGCCGCAGGCGACATTTGCCAGCTTTACCGGTTCAGCCCCGACGCCGGCCAACGATTCCGTCGGCGGCGATGTAAAAATCACTTTCCTCGGTCATGCCACTCTCTTCATCGAGACTCCCGGCGGCGTGTCGATCGCGACTGATTTCAGCGGCGTCTTCCCACCGCCCCATACGCCTGATGTCGTTACGATGAACAAGGCGCATCCGAGCCATTACACGCTGACGCCGGACCCGGCGATCAAATATGTGCTGCACGGCTGGAGCGATACGCCCGGCGAGCCGGCGAAGATCAATTTGACCGTCGGCGATACGCTGATCCGCAATGTGGTGACCGATATCCGCTCCCTGTCGGGAGGCGTCGAGGCGAACGGCAATTCGATCTTCATCTTCGAAGTGGCGGGCCTTTGCATTGGCCATCTTGGCCACCTGCATTTCGAGCTCAACGACAAGCAATATGCCGAGATCGGCCGGCTCGATGTCGTCATGGTGCCGGTCGATGGCGGCCTTACCATGGGCGCGGATAGCATGAGCCGGGTGGTGAAGCGGCTGCGTTCGTCGCTCATTCTGCCCATGCATCGCTGGGGACCGCCGATACAGCAATTCCTGACGATGTTCGGTCCGGATTTCGACGTAGCCTATGCGCCGACCGCAAGCACCACGATTTCGCTGAAAACGCTGCCGCGAAAGCCGCTGATTTACGTGCTGAAGGGGCTTTGAGCCGATCAGCACGATGCCCGGGCGGCCCTCTCCCTCCGCCCGGGCACACCTTCGAAGGATATCGCTGCCGGGCGCCCTGTCGGGGGCGTCATCGCGGGCTTTTTGCTTGAATGAAAGCCACTTCGCTCTTATAAGGCGGCCCATTCCCAACAAAAGACGTGAACAGGGGTGCCATGGCTGGCCATTCACAGTTTAAAAACATCATGCATCGCAAGGGCCGTCAGGACTCCGTGCGTTCGAAAATGTTCTCCAAGCTGGCGCGTGAAATCACTGTCGCCGCCAAAACGGGTCTGCCTGATCCGAGCATGAACGCAAGTTTGCGCCTGGCGATCCAGAACGCCAAGGCGCAGTCGATGCCGAAGGACAATATCGATCGCGCCATCAAGAAAGCCTCCGGCGCGGACACCGAGAATTACGATGCGGTCCGTTATGAGGGCTACGGCCCGGGCGGCACGGCGATCATCGTCGAGGCTCTGACCGACAATCGCAACCGCACCGCGTCGAACGTCCGTTCGATCTTCACCAAGGCTGGCGGCGCGCTCGGCGAAACTGGTTCCGTCTCCTTCTCCTTCGACCATGTCGGCGAAATCACCTACAAGCCCGAGGTCGGCGATGCCGATAAGGTGATGGAAGCCGCCATCGAAGCCGGCGCCGACGATGTCGAGAGCGACGAAGAAGGCCACACCATCATCTGCGGTTTCGAAGCGATGAACGAAGTCGCCAAGGCGCTCGAAGCGACGCTTGGCGAAGCCGAAACCGTCAAGGCGATCTGGCGTGCCCAGAACAATGTGCCGGTCGACGAAGAAAAGGCACAGTCGCTGATGAAGCTCATCGACAGCCTGGAAGATGATGACGACGTGCAGAACGTCTACTCGAACTTCGAAGTCTCCGACGAGATTCTGGCCAAGCTTTCGGCCTAATTTCTTCTGCCAAAAAAATAGACCCCATTCTCACAAGGCTTTGCCTAACGGAGAATGGGGTCTTTTGTTTTTCAGGCCGCCTTTTTGAACGACGGCAATTGCGCGAATAGTTCCACCGATCTCAGCCGCGCCTCGATGTCGTGGATCGGCATCGAGATGATCACTTCGTCCGCTTCCGTATCCTTGATGAACTGAGAAAGCTTGGCTTCCGCCGTCGCGGGTGAGCCGACGACGGCATAGCGCAGCGTGTGCTCGACGTTCAGCTTTTCCATCGGCGTCCAGAAATCATCCATGTCCTTGCGGGGACGGGGGAAGGGGCCACGGACATTGCGGCGCAGGTTGACGAATTGCTGCTGTGCCGAGGTGAAGTGATATTGCGCTTCTTCATCCGTATCCGCGGCCGAACCCATCACGCCGACCATCACATAGGGCTTGTCGAGCGTTGCCGATGGCGTGAAACGGTCGCGATAGATGGCGACTGCGTCGAGCAGCGCTTCCGGCGCAAAATGCGAGGCGAAGGCATAGGGCAGACCGAGCATGGCGGCGAGATGGGCGCTGTAGAGGCTTGAACCGAGCAGCCAGATGGGCACCTTGGCACCGTTGCCGGGCACGGCAAGGATCGATTGGTTCTCGTCGGCCGGGCTGAATAGGTGCTGCAGCTCGACAATATCGTTGGGAAAGCTCTGAGCGCCGGCATCGAGATTGCGGCGCAGTGCCTGCGCGGTGCGCATATCCGTGCCCGGCGCGCGGCCGAGGCCGAGATCGACGCGGCCCGGGAACAGGGCTTCCAGCGTGCCGAATTGCTCCGCGATTACCAGCGGAGAATGGTTCGGCAGCATGACGCCGCCCGAGCCGATGCGGATACGCGAAGTCGCTGCTCCGACATGGCCGATCACGACCGCGGTCGCGGCGCTGGCGATGCCTGGCATGCCGTGATGCTCGGCCAGCCAGAACCTGGTGTAGCCAAGCGCTTCCGCCTTCTGCGCCATGCGCTTCGAGCTCTCGAAGGATTGGCTGACGGTGCTGCCCTCGGCAACGGGCGAAAGATCGAGAATGGAAAAGGGGACCATGGCAAGAAACCTGCGTGGTGAAAGGGGAGGAGCAATTCTCTCCATGTAGGAGCGCGGACACTCCATTCCAAACCCCGCCCTGCAATTTCGTCATCGTGATTTCAGAACTACAGAAAGGCGATAGCGTCGGGAGTTTGTTTTTGTTTTGTTCACATTTTGCTGGCACATCTGCTGCTCCAAAGATAGGTTAACGCATGCAGAACATGATTCGAATCATCGGCATCGATCCCGGCCTGCGCCGTACCGGCTGGGGCATTATCGACACATTGGGCAATTCCCTGCGTTTCGTTGCCTCGGGAACAGTGACATCGGATGGCGAGATGGATCTCGCGTCGCGCCTATGCCAGCTTCATGACGGGCTTGCCGATATCGTCCACAGCTACAAGCCGGATGAAGCCGCCGTCGAACAGACCTTCGTCAATAAGGACGCGGTGGCGACGCTCAAGCTCGGTCAGGCGCGCGGGATCGCCATGTTGGTGCCGGCGCGCGCCGGACTGCAGGTTGCGGAATATGCGCCGAACGCCGTCAAGAAGGCGGTGATTGGCGTGGGGCATGGCGAGAAGCAGCAGATCCATATGATGCTGAAGATCTTGATGCCGAAAGTAGAGTTCAAGGGAAACGACGCCGCCGACGCGCTGGCCATCGCCATCTGCCATGCCCACAATCGCGGTGCCAGCCGGATGCGTCAGGCGGCACTGGCGGGGTAGTTTGTTTTCGTTACCGCTCCTACTTTCCTTCACTTGACCTCATCTCCCCGAAACCCATCCCTGACGGACATCATTCATGATCGGCAAGTTGAAAGGCACAATCGAAGAGATCGGCGAGGACTATGCGCTCGTGGATGTACATGGTGTCTGCTACGTCGCCTATTGCTCGGCGCGCACGCTGTCGAAGCTTGGCTCCGTGGGGGAAGCCTGCGTTCTCTTCATCGAAACCTATGTCCGCGAGGACCAGATTCGCCTTTTCGGGTTTACGTCGGTGTTGGAGCGGGAGTGGTTCAATCTTCTGCAGACCGTGCAGGGCATTGGCGCGAAGGTGGCGCTGGCGCTGTTGTCGACGCTGACGCCGGCGGAGCTTGCCAACGCGATCGCGCTGCAGGATCGCAGCGCCGTGTCCCGTGCGCCGGGTGTCGGGCCGAAGGTGGCAATGCGCATCGTCACTGAGTTGAAGAACAAGGCGCCGGCTTTTGCGGGCGAGGCGATCAATATCGGCCTCAAGCAGGAATTGGGTGAGGGCGTCGCTTCCGCTCCGGTCGCCGATGCCGTTTCCGCGCTTACCAATCTCGGTTACTCCCGCGATCAGGCCGCGAACGCAGTCGCGGCCGCGATGAAGTCGGCGGGCGAGGGGGCAGATAGTGCCAAGCTGATCAGGCTGGGATTGAAGGAACTGTCCCGGTAATTCCTTTCTTTCCTGAATATTCCTTGCTAAGATAAAAATGTAAGGAGACGAGCCATGACCATTTACGATGCTACGGTAACCTCCAAAGGGCAAACCACGATCCCGGTCGAGATTCGCGAGAAGCTGAAACTCAAACCCGGCGATAAAATCCGCTTCATCATGCATGGCGACAAGATCTACCTACGCGCCAAGAACAAGAAGGCTGCGGATTTGGCTGGCCTTCTGCACGATCCCAACCGGCCGCCCTTGTCACTTGAGGATATCGACGAGGCAATCGGCGAATATCTTGAGGAAAAGGATCAGAGAATAAAAGATGATTGGCATCGACACCAACGTTCTACTTAGATTTATCTTGGCAGACGATCCCGCTCAGCTCGAGGTTGCGAGGCGCTTCATCAATCAGCGTTCAATGGCCGATCCGGCGTTCATTTCCTTGCTCGTTTTCGCGGAGGTTTGCTGGGTGCTCCGGCGAAGATATAAATACGGCAATGAGGTGATTGCCGCGGCCTTTCGTCAATTGCTGGCGGCGGAAGAACTGATCTTCGAAGATGAATACTACATTGATGAACTTATAGCGGACGATGCACCGTTGAATTTCGATCTGTCGGATCATGTTGTGGCCCATATTGCAGCTCGTAATGGCTGCGCCAAAACCGTAACCTTCGATGAAAAAGCCGCGAAACGCATACCCGGAATGGAATTTCTGACATGAGCGAAGCCGCACGCCTGATATCGCCGGAAAAGCGGGGCGAAGACCTGGATGTGACGCTGAGGCCGCAGTCGCTGGACGAGTTCACCGGCCAGGCGGAGGCGCGTGCCAATCTCAAGGTGTTCATCGAGGCGGCGAAGGGGCGAGGAGAGGCGCTGGATCACGTCTTGTTCGTCGGTCCACCCGGTCTCGGCAAGACGACACTGGCGCAGATCATGGCGAAGGAGCTTGGCGTCAATTTCCGCTCGACGTCCGGTCCGGTTATCGCCAAGGCCGGCGATCTTGCGGCACTTCTGACCAATCTCGAAGAGCGCGATGTGCTCTTCATCGATGAAATCCATCGCCTCAACCCGGCCGTGGAAGAAATCCTCTATCCGGCCATGGAGGATTTCCAGCTTGACTTGATTATCGGCGAAGGCCCGGCGGCGCGGTCGGTGAAGATCGACCTCGCCAAATTCACGCTGGTTGCCGCTACCACCCGTCTCGGCCTGTTGACGACGCCGCTGCGTGACCGTTTCGGCATTCCGGTTCGCCTGAGCTTCTATACCGTCGAGGAGTTGGAGCTGATCGTGCGGCGCGGGGCGCGGCTAATGGGGCTCGGCATGACTGAAGAAGGCGCGCGCGAGATTGCCCGGCGCGCCCGCGGCACGCCGCGCATCGCCGGCCGCCTGCTGCGCCGAGTGCGTGATTTTGCCGAAGTGGCGAAGGCCGAGGCTGTGACCCGTGAGATCGCCGATGAGGCATTGACCCGGCTGCTGGTCGACAATGTCGGTTTCGATCAGCTCGACAAGCGCTATCTCAACATGATCGCGGTGAATTTCGGCGGCGGCCCGGTCGGTATCGAAACCATCGCCGCAGGCCTCTCCGAACCGCGTGATGCGATTGAGGATATCATCGAGCCCTATATGATTCAGCAGGGCTTCATTCAACGCACGCCGCGCGGCCGCGTGCTGACGGCGATCGCTTGGCGGCATCTCGGGATGCAGCCGCCGAAGGACCTGGAGGCAGCGCAGTTCAGGCTGTTCCAGGAGGAAGGCGAGTGATTGGCCGACGCGGGTTTCTGAAGCTTTTCGGCAGTAGTATCGTCGGGTTGCTGACACTCGGTGGCTATGCTTTCGGATACGAGCCCGTGGTGCGTTTGAGCACAACCCGTTACCAGTTGACTCCCCCAGCCTGGACGCCGGGGCTGAAGCTAAGGATCGTGGCGCTTGCCGATTTTCATGCGTGCAGGCCGTGGATGACGGCCGATCGCATCGCATCCATCTGCGCCCGCGCCAACGATCTCGGTGGCGATATCATCGTTCTCCTGGGCGATTACACATCGGGAACAGATTTCGTAACTGGCCATGTCGATCATGGCGTATGGGCGGCGGAGCTTGCAGCCCTGAAGGCGCCGCTCGGCGTTCACGCGATCGTCGGCAATCATGACTGGTGGCACGATGCTACTGCGCAGAAGAACGGCCATGGCCCGACATTCAGTCACAAGGCGTTGGTCGATGTCGGAATTCCGGTTTATTCCAATCGATCGGTTCGCTTGGAAAAGGATGGACATGGCTTTTGGCTTGCGGGTGTCGAAGATCAGCTTGCCCTGCGCCGGAGCGTCCGCTGGAAGCGTCAGTTCACGGAAGGGCTCGATGATCTCGACGGCACGCTGGCGCAGGTGAATGACGATGCGCCGGTCATCCTCCTTGCGCACGAGCCCGATATCTTCCCAACCGTACCGTCGCGCGTGTCGCTGACATTGTCCGGCCATACGCATGGCGGGCAGGTCAGGGTTTTCGGCTGGTCGCCCTATCTGCCGTCGCGCTATGGCGACCGATATGTATATGGCCATATCGTCGAGGAGGACCGGCATATCATCGTCTCCGGTGGCCTCGGCTGTTCGGTCGCACCGGTTCGTGTCGGCGTGCCGCCGGAAATCGTTGTGATCGATCTGGGATAGGACGATGTCGAAACGCAAGATCATCAGGTTGAACGCCGGTCACGCGCGATATCAGATGCGTGTTGCCGGCCTCGGTTTTCGTGAGGGGCATGTGCTCGTCCATCGCGCCGTGCATGAACCGTTCTGGACCTTTCCGGGCGGCCGCGCGGAAATCGGCGAGACGTCGGAGGAGACGTTGCGGCGGGAGATGATCGAAGAGCTGGGCGTCGAGGTGGTGGTCGGCCGGCTGCTCTGGATGGTGGAGAATTTCTTTCGCTACGAACGGCGTAACTGGCACGAGCTGGGACTCTATTATCTGATGGATATCCCCCGGAGTTTCCCGTTCCATCCCGAGGAGATCGTTCATCGCCTCAAAGACGGCGACGATCATCTCGAATTCAAATGGGTGCCGGCCACGCGCGAGGCGCTGGTTGCACTGGATATTCCGCCCTATTTCATCGCCGACGAGATCGAAAGCCTGCCACAGACTGCGCGCCATCTGGTTTGGCGGGACGGTGATCTCGACAAAGCGTAGAGAAGGGAGTGCAAAGTATGTCCGGTTTCGATCCGATCCGCGTATTCCGCAAGCTCGCTTACAATAACGCCCTGGCGAATACCCGATTGTATCGGGCCTGTGCGGCCCTTCAGCCCGGTGAGTTCGAGGCCAGGCGGGTGAGTTTCTTTCCGTCGATCAAGTCGACGCTTAACCATATTCTCACGGTCGACTGGTTTTATGTCGATGCGCTGGAAGGCGGCACGCTCGGTCTTAAGGCGTTCGACATCGAGGAGCCGTTCGACACGCTGGATGCATTGTCGGTGGAGCAAGACAAAGTCGACCGGCGGCTCGTAGCTCTGTGTGAACATCTGAATCCCGAGGCGCTGGTGCGGGTGATCGACCTGCATCGCGGCAATCGCATCCAAAGAGAGCGTGCGGAGGATGTGCTGAGTCATCTTTTCCAGCACCAGACCCATCATCGGGGGCAGGTGCATGCCATGCTCGCCGGCAGCAGCGTCGCTCCACCGCAACTGGATGAATTCATCGTTGCCGACGACGCGAGGTTCCGGGGTGAGGAATTGGCGGCGCTTAGCTGGGACGAGACAATGCTGATGCGCTGAACGTCGCAGGGCGTAGCGGCATCGCCAATCTCGCAATCGCCTCTTCCAGCAAAGCCGGCCCACCGCCGCGCCAGCCAAGCGCACGGATTTTCGACATATCCATTACGCTGACGACGCCCTGTGGCGCGGGTGCGGGCAGGGGGTGCGGACAGCCGGTTGCCCGCTGCAACTGCGACAGGATCTCATGCGTGTCGGTGAGAATATCCGAAAGGTTGAAGGCCTCGCCGTTGATGCGGCTGGTCTCGGTCTCCAGCAGAAGGCGGGCGGCGCGGCCGACGTCCCGGCCGTGGACCTCGGTTCCCGCGCGGGAGGAAACCGGCTTTCCCGCAAGATAATCCGCAAAAAGATCATCCCATTTGTTCGGGCGGAGATCGCCATAGACGCCTGTCGCTCTTAGGCTTGCGGTGGCAAAACCGGGAGCGGATAGGGAGAAGAGAGCGTGCTCGGCATCGCGCTTTACTTCGCCATAGAGCGTGTTCGGCGTCGGGATCATGTCCTCCATCAGCGTCTCGCCGGCCAGCCGGTCGCCATAGACGGCGCGCGACGAGAGAAAAATGCAGCGGCGGATGCCGGCACGTTTCGCAGTCTCGAACAGCTTTATGGTGCCATCCCGGTTGAGCCGGCGAAAGCTCTCTGGGTCATCGCCTTCGCCGCCGCGATACTTACCGGGGACATGCGCGAAGGCCGTGTGCACGAAGAAATAGGCATCGTCGAAGACGTTGCTCTGGTCGCCTGAAGGGTCGAGGCGAAGCGGCACGAAGGCGACGGGCTGCGAGAAAAAGCCGGGTTCCGGCGCATTGCGGCCGCCGACGGCAACTCGATATCCGGCGGCCAGCAGTTCCTCGACGATATAGCGACCGACGAGACCTGTTCCGCCCGAGACCAGAACTTTCATGCTGCTGCTTTCGGATTGGCGAATGCGGCTATGTCAGGCACGTCGCGCCCGGCATGGAAATGGTGCCACAAATCGATCAGAGGCTTCAGTTGATCAGCCTTCGGATGGTTCTTCTCCCAAGGCTTCTCATACTGGTAGTGCAGGATCGAAATGCTGTTCCAGTCCCAAAGCGCGGGCATGGTGAACCATACATATTGCAGCATGTTCATGAAGACCGGCAGGCCGTGCCAATCCGAGAAGAATGTCTCAAGAAAGGTCTGGTCGGTGCGTCGCCAGAAAACGTCGGGACGGTCAAGCAGCTTCAGCATGTCCTTGAAGGTCGCAAGCGAAGGCTTGGCGACGAAGACGCCGGAATTCATTCGATGAAAATCCGCAAGGCTTTCATAAACATTGGGTGCGGCGGAAAATTCCGGATAGTCGAAGAGCTTGTCGACATTCTTCAGCACCAGCGCATCCGCATCGATGAAGACGCAGGTGTCGTAATCGATGAGCTGCCAGAGCCTGAGCTTGCAGAAATTATCGAGCGGCGAGTGAAAGGACGGCTTGCGGCCTTTGGTGAAGGGGGCGTTGGCGTGGAGATTGCCGCGCGCGTGGCGCTCGTTGAATTCGTCGGAGAGCGGCAGATGTTCCACGTCCACCAACCGGCAGCCGAGTTCCTCCAGCGGCACAAGATCGCTTTCGTCGACGCCTGCCGTGTGCAGCACGACCATATCCGCTTTGGTGTTGGTGCACGAAATCGAGTGCATCAACGCCTTTGCGCCC
The DNA here is from genome assembly GCF_003025035.1 of Rhizobium sp. SEMIA4064. GTDB lineage: Bacteria > Pseudomonadota > Alphaproteobacteria > Rhizobiales > Rhizobiaceae > Rhizobium > Rhizobium paranaense. Next base: position 284,828 of record NZ_PYJN01000019.1, on the reverse strand, counting down.
ATGGCGTAATCGGCATTGGTGACGAGCGTGACAAAGGCTTGCCGCGCCCGAGGGCTGGAGCGTGGCCGCACTCCCTGCAGCATTTCGCTTCCGAACATCATGAGACCGATTTCAATCGCTTACCTTCGGGATCGTGGTTGATGGTCGCCGCGAGATCCTTCGTCCAGGCGGAAACGGCCGGGACGCGGGAGCGATCGACGCGATAGGCATATTTCCTGGCGACATCGACGATTTCGCTCAAAAGACCCGCTTGCAGGGTGATTGGCGCGAGACCGAGATCGAGGAACTTGTCGTTCTTGACGATCAGGTCGTTCTCCGGCGCTTCCTTGCGAGGATTGGGCAGACGAATGATTTCCGCACCGCTCAACTTGGCGATCATCTCCGCGAGATCGCGGACCCGATGCGTCTCCGTCATCTGGTTGAAGATCTCGACGCGGGCGTTGCGCGGCGGCGGGTTCTTCAGCGCCAGCTCAATGCAGCGCACGGAATCCTGGATGTGGATGAAGGCGCGGGTCTGCCCGCCGGTGCCGTGGACGGTCAGCGGATAGCCGATCGCCGCCTGGATGAGGAAGCGGTTCAGCACCGTGCCGTAATCGCCGTCATAGTCGAAACGGTTGATGATCTGCTCATGGCGGCGGGTCTGCTCCGTGTGCGTGCCCCAGACGATGCCCTGATGCAGGTCGGTGATTCTGAGGCCGTCGTTCTTGGCATAGAACTGGAAGAGGAGCTGATCCAGGCACTTGGTCATATGATAGATCGAGCCTGGATTGGCCGGATAGAGAATATCCTGATTAACCGTTCGACCATCGGCGGTCTCGATGCCGACGGGCAGGTAGCCTTCCGGAATGGCGGCGCCGACCGTCGAATAGCCGTAGACGCCCATGGTGCCGAGGTGGACGAGATGGGCGTCGAGGTTGAGCTCCACCAGCGCGTTCAGGAGATTATGCGTGGCGCTGACATTGTTGTTGACCGTGTAGTTCTTGTGGCGGTCGCTCTTCATCGAATAGGGCGCGGCCCGCTGTTCGGCGAAGTGCACGATTGCATCCGGGCGATGCTCGGCCAGCCACTTTTTCAAAAGCTCATAATCCTTGGCGAGATCGATGAGGTTGAAATGGATGCGGCGGCCGGTCTCGGCGTGCCAGATGCGGGTGCGCTCCTGGATCGAATCCATCGGCGTCAGCGACTGGACGCCGAGTTCCGTATCGATCCATCGGCGGGAGAGATTGTCGAGAATATGGATCTCATGACCTGCGTCGGAGAGATGCAGCGAGGTTGGCCAACCAATAAAACCGTCGCCGCCCATAACCGCTATTTTCATGAGATCGTTTCCTTCTGCGTCGACCGCTATCCGGCCTATCCCGGATAGTCAGTATTTATGACAATCGTTCAAAGCTTGCTTGATGGCAGAAGTTCGGCCAAAGAGGGTCCCCAGATTTTTTGGAGATGCGGCGACGATGAACAGCCCCTTTCTGATTGCCGGGGAACTGGAAGCCGGTGGCCACCGGCTGGTGCAGCGAGTCTATTACGAAGATACGGATTTTTCCGGCCTCGTCTATCACGCGCGCTACCTCCACTTCCTCGAACGAGGCCGCACGGACTACCTGCGCTGCCTCGGCGTGGAACAGCGCGAGCTTCTGAATGCCGATGAGGAAGGGCTGGTTTTCGTCGTTCACCGCATGGAGATCGACTTCAAGGGACCGGCGCGAATGGACGATCTGCTGGTGATTCGCACGACGACCGAGAAGGCCGGCGGCGCCAAGATGGTGCTGTCCCAGGAAATCCGCCGCGGCGAGACGCTGCTGATCTCGGCCAAGGTCATTATCGCCGTGATCAACGCCAAGGGAAAACCGCGGCGGTTACCGGAAAAGTTGGCTGCGCAGATGCTGGTGGCGTCCGAGGCTGCGGTTTAACGTCGCGACGCGGGCTGCTAGCGCGGCTGGCAGGCAGCCGCGCACGGCAATATCGCGGTCCGAAAAGTCTCCTTGCTAAAACTTGACTTTTGTGTGAAGGAATTTCCGCGCGCAAGATTTGTTTTGTGCCCGCCGCCGGTTTCGCCCGGTCCGTTCTTTCCAGGAGACAGAATAACCTTCGTCACCGTCCAATCTTTCATGCTCCGACGCTAACATTCTTTTAACCATAATAGTGTCTTACTGCCCTTGTCGGAGTTTGTGCGGCGCACGCCTTCCTTTGACCAAATTTGACGGCAAGAAGGCAGTTGTAAGCTTGGAAAGCTTTGACCAGGGCGTTCAGCGGCGGCTGCCAAACATTTCTTGTGAGATCACTTTTAGCCGCCCGGTCTAGCGCCGGGCGTTTGGATTCGGGGATTTTGGATCAATGGAACAAGTAGCATTGGCAGCGGCCACCACACCGGACATCACTCTCTGGTCGCTTTTCATGCAGGCGGGCTTGGTGGTCAAGCTCGTGATGCTCGGACTGCTCGCGGCATCCGTATGGACCTGGGCGATCGTCATCGACAAGTATCTGAGCTACGCTCGGGCACGCCGGCAGTTCGATCATTTCGAACAGGTCTTCTGGTCGGGCCAGTCGCTCGAGGAACTCTATCGCACCCTTTCGGAGCGTACCAATACAGGACTCAGCGCCATCTTCGTCGCCGCCATGCGCGAATGGAAGAAGTCGTTCGAGCGCGGCGCACGTTCGCCGATCGGCCTGCAGATGCGTATCGATCGCGCCATGGACGTCACGCTGGCGCGTGAATCGGAACATCTGGTCGCTCGCCTCGGCTCGCTTGCGACCATCGGTTCGGCCGGTCCGTTCATCGGTCTGTTCGGCACCGTCGTCGGTATCATGACCTCGTTCCAGGCGATCGCCGGCTCGAAGTCGACGAACCTCGCGGTCGTCGCTCCCGGTATCGCCGAAGCCTTGCTCGCGACCGCGATCGGCCTCGTCGCTGCTATCCCGGCGGTTATTGCCTACAACAAGTTCTCGGCCGATGCCGGCAAGCTGTCGGGGCGCATGGAAGGTTTTGCGGACGAATTCTCCGCCATCCTGTCGCGCCAAATCGATGAGAAGCTGCAGCCGCGTCAGGCAGCGCAGTAAATCGCAGACGGAACCGGAGTAAATCACATGGCAATGTCTGTTGGAGGCAAAGGTGGCGGCGGTGGCCGCCGGGGCGGGCGTCGCGGCGGTGGCCGGGGCGGTCCGATCGCCGATATCAACGTGACGCCGCTGGTCGACGTCATGCTCGTGCTGCTGATCATCTTCATGGTGGCCGCACCGATGATGACGTCTGGCGTGCCGATCGACCTGCCGCAAACGCAGGCTGGCGCCTTGAACGCCCAGACCCAGCCGATCACCATTTCCATCAAGCAGGACGGCCAGGTCTTCCTGCAGGAAACGCAGATCGACGCGGCCGACATCGCCGCCAAGCTGAAGGCGATCGCCACCACTGGCTACAACGAACGCATTTTCGTGCGCGGCGACGGGAAAGCGCCCTATGGCGTCATCGCCGACGTGATGTCGCGCATTCAGGAGGCTGGTTACAAGAATATCGGCCTGGTTACGCAGCAGATAACGGACCACTGACGGATCGACATGAAGCGTAGCATCGCCACATCTGCGGTCATTCACATCTTGGTGCTGATTGGCGCCATGTTGACGCTGAGTGCGCCTGCGCCTCTGGAGACGCCGGAAAGCACGGCGATGGATGTCGATATCGTCACCGCTGATCAAATGCAGCAGGGCGAGAAGAAGGCGCCGGTTACGGATCACGTCTCGCGGAAGCAGACGACTAAGCAGGATCAGGTCGCCAACGCTCAGAATGTTGGCGAAAACAACGTCGATATCAAGAATCCCGTCGTGCCAACTCAACGGCCGGAGAGCGACACAGCGGCATTAGCACCGAAGAAGGTGGATACGCCTGTTCCGCAGAACGATCCGCGGCCGAATGACGTCAAGACGATCGAGCAGCAGGATACGGAAGCCGCGCCGAAGGAAGTGGCAGCCATTCCGCAGCAGAAGCCGGACGTGACGCCCACTCCAACGCCGACGCCGCAGAAAACGGAGCCGACCCCGCAGAAGAGCGAGGTCACGCCTGCACCGACCCCAACACCCACGCCGACTCCGACCCCTACACCGCAAAAGGCTGATCCGAAGCCGGTGACCGAAAACCCGACCGAGCAGGCTGCTCAGCCGCCGGCGGACAAGGTCCCCGTGCCCGACGTAAAGCCGCAGCCAGTGCAGCCGCCGAAGACCGTGGAGACAAAGCCCGATCCGAAGCCGGAGCAGAAACCCGTTGCGAAGCCTCAACAGGTGGCGGACGCCAAGCCGGCGACCAAGCCAACGGACAAGACGACCACTCAGAGCACGAGCAAGAATACCTCGACCGATGACGGCCAGAAGGACAGCGACAAGAAGCGCTCGACTCCCAAGGGCGCCGATAAAGGTCTGGACGATGGTCTCGCTGACCAGATCAACAGCTTACTGAACAATACATCGTCGAAGGGTGGCGGGGCGCGTTCGTCCAAACAGGCTTCCGCCGGCGCCGATACCCAGGTCGCCTCGCGCGGCGGCATGAAATCGCTCGGTGGAGGCAAGCTTAGCCAGAGCCAGCAGGATGGGCTGCGTGATTTGATCGCCAAATACTGGAACTTGATGCCTGGCCTCGAAGGTACCGGGGATGTACGGATCAAGGTGCATTTCAGGCTCGATAAGTCTGGGCAGATTGTCGGTGAACCGGAGGCGACGGCGAGTGGCGGACCGGCTTCGACGCAGTCCGCCATGCAGCTCGCTGCGGTGCGTGCCGTGCAGCGGGCGCAGGTGGATTACCTGAAAATTTTGCCGCCGGACAAGTATGACGACTGGCAGGAAGTCGTCGTCAATTTCAGTGCAGCGGATATGGGGATGTGATGACGAACCACTGTCCTCGTTTCGCCCTGAGCTTGCTTATGGCTCTTGGGATCATGCTAGCAGGTTCCGTGTTAGCCGAGCCTGCGAAAGCCGCTGGCGTGCATCAGCTTGGGCGTGCGGCTGAGGACAGTATTTGCGAGAAAGTCGCGGAGAACTGGAACCTCGTACCGGGGCTGCCCGGCATAAAAAATGTCCACGTTCGGGTTCGCCTCAGGCTCGATCGCACTGGGCAGATCGTGGGCGAGCCGTACCTCACGACAAGAGGCGGCCCCAAACAGACACAGATTGCTGCTGCGGCAAGCGCTCTGCGCGCTGTCCTCAGGGCGGCACCTTTCAAGAACTTGCCGCAGACTCAATTCGACAATGAAACTAGCTCGGTGGAAGTCATCCTGAACTTCACACCAAGCGACATGGCGCTTTAATGCTGAAAGGCTTGGCACATATGATCAGAAAATCCCTCGTTCGTCTCCTGCTGGTGCTGGCAGGCCTGACGGCAGCCCTCGCCACTCCAGCCTATGCTGTGGTCGAACTCAATATCAACAAGGGCAACGTCCAGCCCATGCCGATCGCCATCACCGACCTTTTGTCGAATGATGGTTTGGGCGCTCAGATCTCGGGCGTGATCGCTGCCGACCTGCAGCGGTCCGGCCTGTTCGCGCCGGTCAACAAGCAGGCCTTCATCGAGAAAATCAGCAATCCCGACTCGACGCCGCGCTTCCAGGACTGGACGGCGATCAATGCTCAGGCGCTGGTGACCGGCCGGGTGACGCAGGAGGGCGGCCGCCTTCGCGCCGAGTTCCGCCTGTGGGATACTTTTGGCAGCCAGCAGATGATCGGCCAGCAGTTCTATGCGCAGCCGGACAATTGGCGCCGCGTCGCCCACATCATCGCCGACGCGATCTATGAGAAGATCACGGGCGAGAAGGGCTATTTCGACACCCGTGTCGTGTTCGTCGCCGAAAGCGGCCCGAAGACTGCCCGCAAGACGCAGCTCGGCATCATGGACCAGGACGGCGCCAATGCCCGCATGCTGACGGACGGCAGCGACCTCGTGCTGACGCCGCGCTTCTCGCCGAACCGGCAGGAAGTGACCTACATGTCCTTCGCCAATCAGCAACCGCGCGTTTATCTGCTGCAACTGCAGACGGGCCAGCGTGAGCTGGTCGGCAACTTTCCTGGCATGACCTTTTCGCCGCGCTTCTCGCCGGATGGCCAGCGGGTGATCATGAGCCTGCAGCAGGAAGGTAACGCCAACATCTACACGATGGACCTGCGCTCGCGCACGACGACCCGCCTGACGTCGACGGCTGCCATCGACACGTCGCCATCCTATTCGCCTGACGGCACGCAGATCGCTTTCGAAAGCGACCGCGGCGGCAAGCAGCAGATCTATGTGATGAATGCTGATGGTTCCAACCAGCGCCGTATTTCCTTCGGCGACGGCGCCTATTCGACGCCGGTCTGGTCGCCGCGTGGCGATCTCATTGCCTTCACCAAGCAGTCCGGCCAGACATTCTCCATCGGTGTCATGAAGACGGATGGTTCGGGCGAGCGTCTGCTGACCACAGGCTTCCATAATGAAGGTCCGACCTGGGCCCCGAATGGCCGCGTCATCATGTTCTTCCGCGAAGCGCAGGGCTCCAGCGGGCCGCAGCTCTTTTCGATCGATCTGACGGGTTATAACGAACAGAAGATCCCGACCCCGGGCTTCGCCTCGGACCCGGCCTGGTCGCCGCTCCTCGAGTAGGGCGGGCCAGGCATGATCGTGAACTGACGGTTGGTGCAGCGCAAAGCGCTAAGCCGTTCCGGATAAGATCATGCAAAGAAAACAGTTTGAGCGGGTGGCGGCCTTAAGAATCGCTGATCCGCTCAAGCGTCACTTTGTCGCCGCAAAGTCCTGTGAGTGGACCACTTCGGGACAACTTTAGGACATCATTAACCATATTTGTTGGAATCGGATTAACCGAACCCGGTTACAGTCTGGCAACCTTAATAGAGAGATGTAAGGAGAGACCGGCCATGAGCCGCATCGCAAACCCGGCCGTTGGCCACATGCAAAACCTCGCCCGCAACCCGATCATGATCGCACTTTTCGTCGGCCTTTCGCTTGCCGGCTGCGCATCCAAAAAGGGCTTGCCGAACGATGCCAACGGCCTTGGCCTCAATGGCGCCGGCAATGCCGCTCCGGGCTCGCCGCAGGATTTCACTGTCAATGTTGGCGATCGCATCTTCTTTGATACCGACAGCTCGTCGATCCGCGCCGACGCTTCCCAGACGCTCGATCGTCAGGCTCAGTGGCTCGCCCGCTATCCGAAGTATGCAATCACCGTCGAAGGCCATGCCGACGAACGCGGCACGCGCGAATATAACCTGGCTCTCGGTGCTCGCCGTGCTGCGGCTACCAAGGACTATCTCGCTTCGCGCGGCGTTCCGGCTCAGCGCATGAAGACGATCTCCTACGGCAAGGAACGTCCGGTCGCCACCTGCGACGATATTTCCTGCTGGTCGCAGAACCGCCGCGCCGTCACCGTGCTCAATGGCGCCGGTTCCTGATAGGCGGAAATTCCGTTCGAAATTCACAAAGGCGGTCCTTGCGACCGCCTTTACTTTTTTGACCACACTTTAGCCGAACTCCGTTGCTTTTTGAGATTAATTGTAAAAATCTCCTGTTCGCGCCCTGGGGTGCGAAGAATCAATGGGCAGGATGATCCGTATGAGAAAACTTGTCGTGGCGAGCTTACTTTGTCTCGCCGCCGTCGCCGGTAGTGAGCGTGACGCCTCTGCCTTATCGCTGTTCGGGCTTCATTTAGGCGGTCGCAATGCCACGGAACAGGCTGTTCCGAACAATGCGGCTCCCCAGAGGCAGATCGGGCAGGCACCTGTCATCAACGTCCAAAACAGCGATGCCGAAGTCCGCTTGCAGCAGCTTGAAGACCAGATGCGCCAGTTAAACGGCCGCGTCGAGGAAATGAGCTATCAGTTGCTGCAGATGCAGGAACAGATCCGCAAGACGCAGGAAGACAATGAATTCCGTTTCCAGCAGCTTGAAAAGCGTGGCGGCGGGGGCGCTGGCGGTGCGACCGGCTCTGGAACTGGCACCGGCACTGGCGGCTCGATGAAGAAGAGCGAAGCCGATGTCCCGGCCCAGGGCGCGGGCGGCGGTCAGCAACAGGACGATATCGCCGGCGTCATCAGCGATTCGCAAGGCGGCGATGCGCCGAATACCGCGCAGCAGGGTGGCGGTTCCGGCAAGCCGCCGAGCCAACTCGGTTCGATCCAGTTCGATCAGAGTGGCAAGCAGGTTGGCTCGACGGCGACGCGCGCCAATAACGGTTCGGGCGCTGCGCCGGCTGCGGGCTCTGGAACGCAGACGGCCTCGCTCGGCGGCAGCGAAGGCGATCAGTATAAATCGGCCTATGGCCATGTTCTGTCCGGCGACTACAGCGTCGCCGAACAGGAATTCCGCCAGTATATCGACAGCTACCCGAACAGCGCTCGCGCGGCCGATGCCAACTTCTGGCTTGGTGAAGCACTTTATTCGCAGGGTAAATACAATGATGCGGCCAAGACCTTCCTGAACGCGCATCAGAAATACAGCACCTCGGAAAAGGCGCCGGAAATGCTCCTGAAGCTCGGAATGTCGCTTGCTGCCCTCGACAACAAGGATACGGCCTGCGCTACGCTTCGCGAAGTGACCAAGCGCTATCCGAAGGCTTCGAAGGCCGTTACCACAAAGGTAGCCAGCGAACAAAAGCGTCTTGCCTGCTGATCGAGATGTCCGGTGACGCTGTGACTGGTGCTGCCACAGCCCAAATGCCAGACGCTGCAGCGGCCGATTTTATTCATTCCCTTTTCAAGCCTGCCCATATTCTGGTCGCCATTTCCGGCGGCAGCGATTCCATCGGCCTTCTGGTTGCTCTTGCCGAGCAGTTGAAATCCTTTCCGAGTTCAAACATCGCCCTTTCCGCCGCCACGATCGATCATGATTTGCGGTCGGGATCCGCTGATGAAGCGCGCGATGTAGCCGCTCTCTGCGCATCCCTGGGCGTGCCCCATGTCGTTCGTCGCTGGGAGGGCGAGAAGCCGAAGAGTGGTATCATGGCGGCCGCGCGCGAAGCTCGTTATGGGCTGCTTGCCGATATCGCCGCGGAACTCTCTGCCAATGTTGTCGTTACCGCCCACACGCTTGATGACCAACGCGAAACATTGGCCATGCGCGCAGCACGTTTGAACGAAGGGGAGGGCACTGCCGGCACCGGCATTGCCGACGCCATACTCTTCGATCGGCGCCTCTGGATCGTCAGGCCATTTCTCGCCTGTCGGCGGGCGGATATTCGGGCTTTTCTTACGCAGCGGGGCATCTCCTGGCTGGACGATCCGAGCAATGAGGATGTCCGTTACGAGCGCGTGCGCACGCGCAAACGCCTGGCGCAAGATGCCGCGCCGTCTTTGGCGCAGGACAGCGGTGCGGCACGCGCGGCACTTTCGACGGATGCGGCTGCGTGGCTGGAGAGATACGCAACAGTCCATGCGGGCGTGCTTTGCGTCATCAGCCGCGATGCGCTGGCTGCCGACGAGGTCGTGCTCTCTTATGCGCTCTCCTATCTGGCCGCCGTATTCGGCGGTGGGCCCTACGGGCCGGGACGCGAACGGATGCGCCGCATCCTGGATTTCATCGGCGAGGGGGAGCCGGGACGGCGGACGGCGGGCGGGGTTGTTTTCGACCTGCGCCGGGACGGGCTTTATCTCATGCGCGAAAGCCGCGGTATCCAACCGCTTGTGCTGGCTTCGGGCGCGGATGGCATTTGGGACGGCCGCTTCTGGATCGCCAATCACGGTCCGGCCAGTGTCCGTATCGAAGCAGCAGGGGTAAAAGGTACAGCGGAATTTCCGGAGGGTTTGCCGAAAGGTGCCGTGCAGCGTGCGCGGGCGGTGCTGCCACAAATGGTCGCCGATGATGGCGAGAACGCCGCGTCTGCCGTGATTGTGCCGTATCTTGCGCCTTTCGACCGCTTTTTGACACGATTCGATCTCACATTTGCGGATCGGTTGTCGACCTGCTTTGGTCGAGAACCCTATGTGCGGCCGCCTCTTTGAGAGTTATTGACGGAAAAAGCATGTGGTGACGCGGTTTGCCTTGGCAAGGGCTTGGCGCAACCCTATGTTAGGGAACAAGTAATGCCGCCGCTCAACGGCGGAAGTTTCAGTGCTGGGGAGTTCGATGAACCCTAATTTTCGTAATTTCGCTCTGTGGGCAATCATAGCTTTGTTGCTGATTGCTCTGTTCAGCATGTTTCAGAACGCGCCGGCACAAACAGGCTCCAGGGAAATTCCATATTCGCAATTCCTTCGGGAAGTTGATTCAGGCCGCGTCCGCGACGTCACCGTCACCGGCAATCGCGTGGTCGGCAGCTATGTCGAAAACGGAACGCCCTTCCAGACCTATGCTCCGGTCGTGGATGACAGCCTGCTTGAACGCCTGCAAAGCAAGAACGTCAACATTGTCGGCCGTCCGGAATCGGATGGTTCCTCGAGCTTCCTGAGCTATCTCGGCACGTTGTTGCCGATGCTCCTGATTCTCGGCGTCTGGCTGTTCTTCATGCGGCAGATGCAGGGTGGCTCGCGTGGTGCCATGGGCTTTGGCAAGTCCAAGGCCAAGCTGTTGACCGAGGCGCATGGCCGCGTCACCTTCGATGATGTCGCCGGTGTCGACGAAGCCAAGCAGGACCTCGAAGAAATCGTGGAATTCCTGCGTGATCCGCAGAAGTTCCAGCGTCTTGGCGGTCGTATCCCGCGCGGCGTTCTGCTCGTCGGCCCTCCGGGCACGGGTAAGACGCTTCTGGCGCGCGCCATTGCCGGCGAGGCCAATGTGCCGTTCTTCACCATTTCTGGTTCCGACTTCGTTGAAATGTTCGTCGGTGTCGGCGCAAGCCGCGTCCGCGACATGTTCGAACAGGCGAAGAAGAATGCGCCCTGCATCATCTTCATCGACGAAATCGACGCCGTCGGCCGCCATCGTGGCGCCGGTCTCGGCGGGGGTAACGATGAACGTGAGCAGACGCTGAACCAGTTGCTGGTCGAGATGGACGGCTTCGAGGCCAATGAGGGCATCATCCTCATTGCCGCCACCAACCGTCCCGACGTTCTTGACCCGGCGCTGCTGCGTCCCGGCCGCTTCGACCGTCAGGTTGTCGTGCCGAACCCGGACATCGTCGGCCGCGAGCGTATCCTGAAGGTGCACGCCCGCAACGTGCCCCTCGCTCCGAACGTCGATTTGAAGACGCTTGCCCGCGGTACGCCCGGCTTCTCCGGTGCCGACCTGATGAACCTGGTCAACGAAGCCGCCCTGATGGCCGCGCGCCGCAACAAGCGTCTGGTCACCATGCAGGAATTCGAGGACGCCAAGGACAAGATCATGATGGGCGCCGAGCGCCGCTCTTCGGCAATGACCGAGGCGGAAAAGAAGCTCACGGCCTATCACGAAGCTGGTCATGCGATCACGGCGCTCAATGTCGCCATCGCCGATCCGCTGCACAAGGCGACCATCATTCCGCGCGGTCGTGCGCTCGGCATGGTCATGCAGCTTCCCGAGGGCGACCGCTACTCGATGAGCTACAAGTGGATGGTGTCGCGCCTCTGCATCATGATGGGCGGCCGCGTTGCCGAAGAACTGACCTTCGGCAAGGAGAACATCACCTCCGGTGCGTCCTCGGATATCGAGCAGGCGACCAAGCTTGCCCGCGCCATGGTCACGCAGTGGGGCTTCTCCGATGAACTCGGCCAGGTTGCTTATGGTGAAAACCAGCAGGAGGTCTTCCTCGGTCACTCCGTCTCGCAGTCGAAGAATGTCTCCGAGGCGACCGCGCAGAAGATCGACAACGAAGTGCGCCGCCTGATCGACCAGGCTTACAAACAGGCCATGGACATCATCACCACCAAGCACGACGAATTCGTGGCGTTGGCCGAAGGCCTGCTCGAATACGAAACGCTGACCGGCGAAGAGATCAAGGCGCTGATTCGCGGCGAAAAGCCCGCTCGCGATCTCGGTGACGACACACCCCCGAGCCGTGGCTCGGCTGTGCCGAAGACCGGCGCTAAAAAGGATGGCCCGCTTGGCACCAAGGGTGACGAGCCCGAGGGCGGTTTCGAACCGCAGCCACGCTGACGCACAGGATCGATTGAACATGCAGACGAAGAGGCCAGCTCCCATTTAGCAAGGGACTGGCCTTTTTCTTGGTAGCTACGGGTAACGAACGGAGGCGGAGGCCGGTATCGATGAAGGCCCGAGAATCGAAAATGAGTGGAGGGTGGATCCGTTGTCTGTGGTCCGCGATGTTCTTGTCGGTCAAAGCATCGGCCTCGTCTGCATTCATGTCGTGGAGGGCTGCAGTCCGAAAATCAACATCAGCCGGTCCCGTCGCCGCTGTTGCCCTGCTGACGATCGGGCATCTCTATGCATGAAGCATCCGTGATCCTCAGCTCAACGATTACCTGTCCGATCTGCCGCTTCAAGGCGACCGAAACGATGCCAACCGACGCTTGCCAGCATTTCTATGAATGCAAGGGCTGCGGTGTCATCCTTCGGCCAAAGGTCGGTGATTGCTGTGTGTTCTGCTCATATGGAACCGTTGCTTGCCCATCGATCCAGGCTCAGGGCGGGCGACACCGTTGAGGATGTATGAGAAATGCTCGGAGTTCCACCGCAGCCGTACCAACGGCCATCGCCATTTACGCCGATAGACTAGGGGGCGGTTCCGTTTCAGTGGAGAACTGGCCTTTTTTAGTGCTTATTAACGGTAACGCGTTGTAATACGCTTTCTCGGTAATTTAAGTGCTGAGTTTTGCAATGTATGGCATGAGCCTCAAGCATCGATGTTCGCGCCGCCCATGGAATTCCGGGGAGGAGAACGGGATGCCGCAGTCCCTCAGAGGGACGCTGCAATCACGGGAGTGCATATGAAACGTCGCTATTTCGGAACGGACGGAATCCGCGGTCAATCCAATATCTATCCGATGACGCCGGATCTTGCCATGCGCGTGGGTATCGCCGCCGGCACGATCTTCCATCGGGGTAGTCATCGCCATCGAGTGGTCATCGGTAAAGATACGCGTCTCTCCGGCTACATGCTGGAAAACGCCATGGTGGCCGGCTTCACCGCAGCCGGTGTCGATGCGTTCGTTCTTGGCCCTATCCCGACGCCCGCGGTCGCCATGCTGACACGGTCGCTTCGCGCCGATATTGGCGTCATGATTTCCGCTTCGCACAACCCTTACGAAGACAACGGCATCAAGCTTTTCGGCCCTGATGGCTACAAGCTTTCCGACGACCTCGAAACGAAGATCGAGGATCTGCTGGAAAAGGACATGACGGTGCATCTCGCCAAGTCCGAGAATATCGGCCGCGCCAAGCGCGTCGACGGCGTGCATGACCGCTATATCGAACATGCCAAGCGCACGCTGCCGCGCGACGTTACGCTGCAGGGCCTGCGCATCGCCATCGATTGCGCCAATGGCGCCGCCTACAAGGTCGCGCCCGCCGTGCTGTGGGAACTCGGCGCCGACGTCGTGACCATCGGCAACGAGCCGAACGGCACGAACATCAATCTCAATTGTGGTTCCACCAGCCCGGTCGCACTGCAGAAGAAGGTGGACGAAGTGCGCGCCGATATTGGCATTGCGCTCGATGGCGACGCCGATCGCGTCATCATCGTCGACGAAACCGGAACGATCATCGACGGTGACCAACTGATGGCCGTCATTGCTGAGAGCTGGGCCGAGAACCAGTTGCTGCGCGGCAATGGCATTGTTGCGACCGTCATGTCCAATCTCGGTCTGGAACGCTTCCTGGAAGATAAGGGCATGGCACTGGCCCGCACGGCAGTCGGCGACCGTTACGTCGTCGAGCATATGCGCCAACACAACTACAATGTCGGCGGCGAGCAATCCGGTCATATCGTGCTCTCCGACTACGGCACGACCGGCGATGGCCTCGTGGCGGCGCTGCAGATCCTGGCTGCGGTCAAGCGCACCGGCAAACCGGTCAGCGAAGTCTGCCGACGCTTCGAACCGGTGCCGCAGCTCCTGCGTAATGTCCGCATTTCCGGCGGCAAGCCGTTGGAAGACATCCAGGTGCGCCAGGCGATCGCCGATGCCGAAAGTGAGCTGGCCCGCAATGGCCGCCTGGTTATCCGCCCCTCCGGCACCGAGCCGTTGATCCGCGTCATGGCGGAAGGCGATGACCGCGGTCAGATCGAGCGCATCGTTGGCGGCCTGATCGATGTGATCTCAAACGTTCGCAACGCTGCCTGATTAAGCTATCGGCTATTTGCATATTTGCATGAGTTTATGGCCGCCTCACAGAGGCGGCCGTCGGTCTCGCTTAGCGGTGGTTGCGAGTGTCGCCGGTATCGCCCCCGTCAAGAGGATCACCGGAACATTTCGCCGGGATAAGCACCCCAGAGCATGCTCTGCCTGATATAGCCGCTTGCGGAATGCTTCTGCACGGAGACACTGCACCAAGTGCCGGTGCAGGAGCGCAGCTGCAGCAGGACGCCGGGCTGCAGTTCGGCGATGAGTGTGGCCGTTGTGTCCGGGCTTCGGCGCAGCATTGCGTTTGTTTTCAGCCATGGCCCGACGACCGCCGTGCGCAGTCCGGAAAGAAGCGCGCTATGCATCCATCCGGTGGTGCCGGCGTCATCGCGCACCTGCCGCCAATGGCCGTATTCGTCGATAATCTCCAGCGGCAGGCCGGGTTTCATATAGATCCATTTTGTCGGATAGATCGTTGAGGGTCCTACGCGCATGCGGGCTTTATAAGCCTTCAGCGACACGTAGCGAGGAATCGGCAGCCCCGTTTCCAGCCCCTTGTTCCAACTCGTAGCCGCGACGGGCTGTATCCGCATTGGTCCAGCGTAGGAGGCCGTCGCCAGAAAGATAAGTGCGAGGCATAGACCAGCGTACAGATTGTGAAAGTAAGTCAAAGACTTCCTCCATGTTTTACGCCCCGGCTTTGCTCATGGTAACGGCCCGATTATTGCCAATTGGTTTAGAAGCCGGAAACAGCTTGGCCTTATGAGCCTGACCGCCCCTGCTGTAAAAGCCTATCGGCCAAGACAATCCGCTCTCTCAAATTTAATTTTATGAATTACTAATGTATTGCGCAAAGTATATCGAGCAAGTAAACAGGGTAAATATTCGTAGTTAATTAGGTTTTAACCCTTATCATTCATTATCCTTATCATGTCTTTTGATTGGCGGGCGTTTGTCGTGCCAATGCCAATAAATTTGGAGCCAAAGCCATGATGAGAACTTTGATGGGAGCCGCTGCCGCTCTGTTTTTCGGCACATCCGCTTTTTCAGCCGATCTCTATACGCCGGAGCCGGCTCAGCCGGCGCCGGAAGTGGCCGTCAGCCAGTCGAGCGGCTGGTATCTGCGCGGCGATATCGGTTACACCTTCACCAATCTGCGCGGCGCCAACTACTTCCAGGGCTCCAACTCCAGCCTTGTCGATTTCGATAGCGCCTCGCTCGATGACAATGTGACGCTCGGCGGCGGTGTCGGTTACCAGATCAACAACTACCTGCGCACGGACGTGACCCTGGATTATCTCTTCAAGTCCGATTTCAAGGGTTCGACGAGCGGCGATTGCGGCGCCTGCGGCCCCGGTTTCACTGCCGTGCCTGCGACCTCCCGAGACATAGCGTCGCTGACGGCCTATAGCTTGCTTGCCAACGCCTATGTCGATATCGGCACCTACGGCATCTTCACCCCCTATGTGGGCGGTGGTCTCGGCGGCACTTACGTTAAATGGAGCAACCTGAAGAATACGTCTTGCTCCGACGCCGATTCGAGCTCCTGCGACGACACCGTTACGCATAAAGGCCGCGGTAGCTGGCGCTTCACCTACGCGCTGATGGCTGGTACTTCGATCGATCTCTCGTGCAATCTCAAGGCCGATGTCGGCTATCGCTACCGCCACGTCGAAGGCGGCGATATGTTCGGCTATGCGGAAAACGGCGGTCCCGGCTACGACAAGGGCCTCAACCTGCATGAAGCCCGCATCGGCGCCCGCTATACTTTCGGCGGCTGCCAGACGGCCAGCTACATGCCGCCGGCTGATATCCCGGTCCAGCAGCCGGTCTATAAGTAAGCCTCCCAAGTCCAAGCCCTTGAAAAGCCGTCCGGTTCGTCCGGGCGGCTTTTTTTCTGTCGCCGTTAAGCAATTCAGCCGCGTTTTAAACCTTCATTAACCATAAATTCCCTATGGTTAATGAAATGAGAATGGCTGCGGCTCCGTCCGGTCTCTCCTTTGGGAGAGCCAGAATGGCGGGGACGACAGGGGCAGGTCGGCTTGAAAGCCAAGCGCCGGCCCGAGGTTGGAAGGCGAGGGGTGATGATCCGTTTCGACGCTTTGGCGCTGGCCGCGATAATGGCGGGCGCGGTTGCGGGCACTGCCTTTGCGAGTGATCTGCCGCCGGAAATCAAGATGCCCGAAGTCAGCGTCAAGGATGCCCGGGGCTGGTACGTGCGCGGCGATCTCGGCTATGCCGTCAATGCCAGCCACGACGACACGACCTTCCGCACGTATGATTCCACCAGCGGCGATTACAGCTCCAGCCGCTTTAATTCCGATCGCTTCAGCGGCGATTTTTCGGGCGGTCTCGGCGTCGGCTATCAGTTCAATGATCTGTTGCGTGCCGATGTCACCGGCGACTATTTCAGCGGCGATTTCGATGGCCGGATTTCAAGCGCTTCGCCCTGCGCCGGTGGCGTGACCGGTACGGGCTGCTCCAGCAAAGCGCGCTCCTCTTTCAAAGCCGGCAGCCTGATCGTGAACGGCTATGTCGATCTCGGCACGCTCGCCGGCTTCACGCCCTATGTCGGCGCCGGCCTGGGGGCTACAAGGGTCTCCTGGAGCAACGTCAATGCCATCGGCTCCTGCGTCGACGGCGTCTCTGGCTGCGGTGGTGCTGCTTCGGTCAGTACGCGCTATCCCGGCGAAAGCGACTGGCGCATGACCTATGCCTTGATGGCCGGCGTCGCCTATGAGGTGGCGCCGAATGTGAAGCTGGATCTCGGCTATCGCTTCTCACATATCGCCGGGGGTGACATGTTCGGCTATTCGGCCGCGGATTCGGCGGCCGGCGCCAGCGGCACGATGGGTCGTGACGGAGCTTTGTCGCGACACGAGATCCGTATCGGTTTGCGAATCACCACCTGGTAGGATCGCTCCCTACGGCGTCGTCAGCACGTAGGCGATGCGGCGGAAGAAATCCAAGGTGCGGAAGAGGTGCGCTGGAATGCGGCGCCATGCCGTGGATTTCGCGGCACGATAGTCGCGGCGCCAGCCGATCATCGTGGTCCGCTGCAGCGGACTGAAACCGACAATGTTGGCACGCGTGGTGAAGATGGATGTGTGCATATCCCAACCGCGTTCGACGGCGACATCCCAGGGCAGGGACATGACCGCGAGCGCCTTGACAATCTTTTCCGCGCCGCTGCGTGTTACGAGGTAGCAAGCGGTCGAGCCTTGTGGGCCGAAAAGGCAGCGGCCGATCACATCTCCCGTACGGGTGCGGGTCGCGGCCAGGAAACCGCCCCAGCGATGGTTGACGAGCTTGATGACGTCGGCGCTGGGAGCTGCTTCCTTCGCAGCCATGGCGCGGGCGAGAAAATCACCGTCCAGCGCAATGTCGTCTTCGATGATGACGGCCGATTCGCCGCCATCGGCAAGAAATTGGCGCAACGCCATCAGATGGCTGCGATAGCAACCATATTCGCCGGGCAGGATGACCCTGCCATGCCGGCGCTGGAAGCGATCGTGATCGACGTCGATCCATTGATTCCGCGGCAAAAGAGCGCCGTCGACACCCTCGACGCGCTCGATCTTGATGCCGAATTGATTGCTCTGCCGGTTAATTTCCGCCAATCTGTCCGTCGCCCGATCAATATTGATGAGGTAAACGGGCAGCGGCTGCACGGGCGTGCGGGGACTCTCGGACAATATGGCTTGATACATTAAAGACATTTGTTCTTCATCTGTCGGCGCAGATCCATTCAACGCCATTACATATGGTGGGTGTCTGCAAAGATGCCAGCTTTTGTGTGGCTAACTTAACGTGATTATGCTGCGCGAAGCTTATCCACCGGCGCTATTGCTGCACGAATTCGTGAAGCCTTGTCGACCCGCTTATTTTATCTATTGCGCTGGCGGGCTGCTTCCAATATATCCGGCGGCGGGACACTCCTCCCCAACGAGGAGCTTTCTATCTGAGAGGATAGCATCATGACTAAGCTCGCCAAGCCGGACATCCGTCCGAACAATACCCATTTCTCTTCTGGCCCCTGCTCGAAGCGCCCCGGTTGGACGCTCGATGCGCTTTCCGACGCGCCTTTTGGCCGTTCGCATCGTGCGAAAGTCGGCAAGGCCAAGCTGAAGCAGGCCATCGATCTTACTCGCGAAATTCTGGAAGTGCCGGCGGATTACCGCATCGGCATCGTTCCGGCTTCCGATACCGGCGCCGTCGAAATGGCGCTGTGGTCGCTGCTCGGAGAGCGCGGCGTCGACATGCTCGCCTGGGAAAGCTTCGGGGCCGGCTGGGTCACCGACGTCGTCAAGCAGCTCAAGCTCAAGGACGTCCGCAAGCTTGAAGCCGCCTATGGCGAGCTGCCCGACCTTTCCGCCGTCGATTTCGACCGCGACGTGGTCTTCACCTGGAACGGCACGACCTCCGGTGTCCGCGTTCCGAATGCCGATTTCATCCCGGCCGACCGCAAGGGCCTGACGATCTGCGACGCCACCTCGGCCGCTTTCGCTCAGAACCTTGATTTTGCCAAGCTCGATGTCGTCACCTTCTCCTGGCAGAAGGTTTTGGGCGGCGAGGGCGCACACGGCGTCATCATCCTGTCGCCGCGCGCCGTCGAGCGCCTGACGACCTATCAGCCGGCCTGGCCGCTGCCGAAGATCTTCCGCATGACCAGCGGCGGCAAGCTGATTGAAGGCATCTTCACCGGCGAGACCATCAATACGCCGTCGATGCTCTGCGTCGAGGACTATATCGATGCTCTTCTTTGGGCCAAGGACCTCGGCGGTCTCAAGGCGCTGATCGGCCGTGCCGATGCCAACGCCAAGGTCATCCATGACTTCGTTGCTGCCAACGACTGGATTGCCAATCTCGCAGTCAAGGCTGAGACGGAATCCAACACTTCCGTCTGCCTGAAGATCGTCGACAAGGACATTGCCGCTCTCGATGAGGACGGTCAGGCGAATTTCGCCAAGGGTCTGGTCGCGCTGCTTGAAAAGGAAGGCGTCGCCTATGACGTCGGCCACTACCGCGACGCGCCGTCGGGTCTGCGCATCTGGGCCGGTGCGACGATCGAAGCTGCCGACATGCAGAAGCTGATGCCCTGGCTCTCCTGGGCTTTCGAAACGCAGAAGGCGACGCTCTCCCAGGCTGCTGCCTGAGATCATAGCGTCCACGGGCTCCGCCGAGAGGGCGGAGCCAGCATTCGCAATTCTCGTTATTTTCACGCAGTTCCCAACGGAAAACCGCTTCGCATTTTCCTGGAATTGCTTGTCATCGTTGACCCATTTCCCAGGAGGCCTCCATGGCACCTCGCGTTCTCGTATCCGACGAACTGTCGGAAACCGCCGTCCAGATCTTTCGCGATCGCGGCGTTGAAGTCGATTTCCAGCCGCAGCTCGGCAAGGACAAGGAAAAGCTGCTCGAAATCATCGGCAATTATGATGGTCTCGCCATCCGTTCCGCCACCAAGGTGACCGAGAAGATCATCGAAGCGGCGAAGAACCTCAAGGTCGTCGGCCGCGCCGGTATCGGCGTCGACAATGTCGATATCCCGGCTGCTTCGCGCCGCGGTATCATCGTCATGAACACGCCCTTCGGCAATTCGATCACGACTGCGGAACATGCTATCGCGCTGATGTTTGCCGTTGCTCGCCAGCTTCCGTCTGCCGATGCCTCGACCCAGGCCGGCAAGTGGGAAAAGTCGAAGTTCATGGGTGTCGAAATCACCGGCAAGACGCTCGGCGTCATCGGTGCCGGCAATATCGGCTCCATCGTCATTGCCCGCGCCATCGGTCTGAAGATGCACGTCGTTGCCTATGACCCGTTCCTTTCCAAGGAACGCGCCGAGGAAATGGGCGTCGTCAAGGTCGAGCTCGACGAACTCTTTGCTCGCGCCGATTTCATCACGCTGCATGTGCCGCTGACGGACAAGACGCGCAACATCATTGACGCCGACGCGCTCGCCAAGACGAAGCCAGGCGTGCGCATCATTAACTGCGCGCGCGGCGGTCTGGTGGATGAGGCGGCCCTTGCCGCCGCCATCAAGTCCGGCCATGTCGCCGGCGCCGCCTTCGACGTGTTCGAAGTCGAGCCCGCCAAGGAAAGCCCGCTCTTCGGCCTGCCGAATGTCGTCTGCACACCGCATCTCGGCGCATCGACCACGGAAGCGCAGGAGAATGTCGCTCTGCAGGTCGCCGAGCAGATGTCGGATTACCTCGTCAAGGGCGCGGTTTCCAACGCCATCAACATGCCCTCGATCACCGCTGAGGAAGCGCCGATCCTGAAGCCGTTCATCAAGCTCGCCGATGTTCTCGGCGCCTTCGTCGGCCAGGTCACTGAAGATCCGATCAAGGAAATCGAAATCCTCTACGATGGCGTGACCGCCGGCATGAACACGAAGGCTTTGACGAGTGCGCTGCTGGCCGGCCTGATCCGCAATCAGGTTGCTGACGTCAACATGGTTTCGGCGCCGATCATGATCAAGGAAAAGGGTATCGTGCTCGCCGAAGTCAAGCGCGACAAGACCGGGGTCTATGATGGCTACATCAAGCTGACGGTCACCACCGACAGCATGACGCGCTCCGTCGCCGGCACCGTCTTCTCCGACGGCAAGCCGCGCTTCATCCAGATCAAGGGCATCAACCTTGACGCCGATGTCGGCAACCACATGGTTTATATCGCCAATACCGACGTTCCCGGCATGATCGGCTTCATCGGCACGACGCTCGGCGCGGCCAATGTCAACATCGCCAACTTCCAGCTCGGCCGTGACAAGCAGGGCGGCGATGCCATTGCGCTGCTTTACGTCGATGGCGCGATCAACGATGAGGTTTTGGGCAAGCTGACCGCTCACCAGGCGATCCGCCAGGCAAAGCCGCTGGTGTTCAACGTCGACTAAGTTAAGCTCCTCCCAAGAGCGACAAGAAGGCCCGGCGCAACGCGAGTTGCACCGGGTTTTTCGTGATTGCAAACGGGTTGTGGATAAGTTCACGCAGGAGGCTATCGGCTCCCGCGGAACGCGCCTATCTCTTTGTCATGGGGGCGTCACAACGGAATAGTTTCGACAGCATCAAGGGCAGGGCGGCGACGGCTTGGCTCGCGAAACCGGCTGCGGTCGCGATCGTGCTGTTTGCGCGCGCCATTACCGCCGTGAGAGCGATCTGGTCGGAAAGCGGCGTGCCCGCCGGCCGTTGCGTTTATTTCGCCAATCACTCCAGCCATGGTGATTTCATCCTCATCTGGGCGGTGCTGCCGCCGCGGCTTCGCCGGCGAACCCGCCCGGTCGCCGGCGCCGACTATTGGCTGAAATCGAAGCTGAACAGCTTCATCGGCCGTGACGTCTTCAACGCCGTGCTCATCGAACGGGACCGCGAAGCGCGGACGGAAGACCCGATCGAGCAGATGGCGGCCGCCATCGATGCCGGCTCCTCGCTGATCCTATTTCCCGAGGGCACGCGGAACCTGACCGACGTACCCCTGCAGCCTTTCAAGAGCGGGTTGTTTCATCTGGCGAAGATTCGCCCCGATATCGATCTCGTTCCCGTCTGGATCAACAATCTCAACCGTGTCATGCCCAAGGGCGAGTTCGTGCCCATTCCGCTGATCTGTACAGTGACCTTCGGTGACGCGCTGCGCATTGGCGCAGACGAAGAGAAGGCGGATTTTCTGGCACGGGCGCAATCGGCGCTGCTGGCCCTCTCTCCCAATCAAGCGGGGCCAAAACAAGCGGGGAATGGCGAATGAGTGCGGCGAGCGCCGATCTGATCCATCTCGTCCTCGGTATCTTCGGCGTACTGATCGTCGCATCCGTCATCGGCTATGTGCTGCAGCACCGCCTGTCGCCGGATGGCTCCAACGCGGCGATCGAAAACCTGAATGCCCGCATCAAGGCCTGGTGGGCGATGGTGATCCTGATCGGCATCGCCTTTCTGATCGGTCGTGTCGGCGTTCTCCTGCTTTTCGGCTTTTGCTCCTTTGCAGCGCTGCGCGAATTCATCACGCTGACCAACACCCGGCGCGCCGACCATTGGGCACTGGCAACCGCCTTTTTTGTTGTCCTGCCAGTGCAATATTATCTGCTCTGGGCCAGGCAATACGGCATCTTTTCCATCTTCATCCCGGTCTATGCCTTTCTGTTCATGCCGATCATCGCGGTCTTGCGCGGCGATACGGAACGCTTCCTGATGCGCATCGCCGAGGTGCAATGGGCGCTGATGATCTGTGTCTTCTGCGCCTCGCATGTGCCGGCATTGTTGACCCTGCAGATACCCGGCTATGAGGGTCGCAACGTCCTCTTGATCGCCTTCCTCGTCATCGTCGTGCAGCTCAGCGATGTCCTGCAATATGTCTGGGGCAAGCTGTTCGGCCGCCACAAGATCGCGCCGAGACTATCGCCATCCAAAACGGTCGAAGGCTTTCTCGGCGGCGTCGCCAGCGCGACGCTGATCGGGGCGGCGCTTTGGTGGATCACGCCGTTTACGCCGTTTGAGGCCGGCCTGCTTGCCTTCGTGATCACCCTCATGGGCTTTTTCGGCGGGCTGGTGATGTCGGCGATCAAGAGGGATCGTGGCGTCAAGGACTGGGGACATCTGATCGAAGGTCATGGCGGGCTGATCGACCGGCTGGATTCAGTCGTCTTCTCCGCGCCGATCTTCTTTCATCTCGTCCGCTTTTGGTGGTCGCTGTCATGACGGCGCGGGTGAAGGCGCTTGCCGGCAGCAGCATCGTGCATGTGCTTTTCGCCTTTCTCGCCATGGGCGGATGGGCCGTCTTTGCCAACCGCCTGCATCCGATGCCGCAGCCGGTGATCGCAGGTCTCGTCCAGGGCATTCTTTCCGGCTGCCTGACGCTGTTTCTGAAGTCGGTGGTGGAAGCCCTGTCGAGACGGTTCAGCGGCTTCACGGTTCTCTGGGCGCCGCCATTGATCGCCTGTCTCGGCTCTACCGGCATATTGGTGACGATCCATGCGCTCAGCGGCACGCCGGAAATATTGAAGACGATCGCGGTGCCGCTGCTGGTTTCGACCAGCTATGCGGCGATCTACAATTATTCGATTTCCAGCGGGAGGCGTTAGGTTCATGGGCGAGGGAACGGGCGACAGGCGGCCCTTGGCGAGCCGCAACACACGCTGGGCGCAGGCGCTGGCGCGGCGTATGACGAGGCTCTCGGTGACGCCGAACCAGATATCGCAGGCGAGCATGGTCATGGCGGCGCTGGCTGGCGGGGCCTTCTGGCTGTCGGGGCAGGGCGGCGGCGGGTCGCGCGCCATATGGCTGATCCTTGCGGCCCTCTTCTGCCAACTTCGCCTGCTCTGCAATCTGCTGGACGGCATGGTCGCGGTCGAGGGCGGCAAGGGCGAGGCGGATGGGCCGTTCTGGAATGAATTCCCCGATCGCGTCGCCGATATCCTGATCTTTGCCGGCGTCGGCTATGGTATCGCCGCACCGGGCCTCGGCTGGGCCGCCGCTGCCTTTGCCGTTCTCACCGCCTATGTCCGCGAGCTCGGCCGCGCCACTGGCAATCCCAGCGATTTCGGAGGCCCGATGGCCAAACAGCATCGTATGGCGACGATCACCGCGGCTGCCCTGCTGTCTGTTATGGAAGTGCTGTGGAGCGGCAGCTCCTGGGTGCTGACCATCGCGCTCTGGGTCGTCGCCGTCGGGGCCGCGGTGACGGCGCTTCGGCGCGGTTTCAATCTTATCCGGCAGCTAAAAGCCAGAGGTTGATTGGCGATCTCATCCGATGGCGAGCGGCTGTCGCAATGTCGGTGATTCGCCGCCCCTTGCGCCGGGCAGCAATCCTTTCTATATCCCTGATCCATCAAGGCTAGGCGGCCAAATTGCCGTATGCCCGCAGACGATAAAAATCCGCCGCTTTTGCATGGCAACCGGTGGACAGAAGACAGCACCGAAGATCGACTGAGATTGGCGGCAAGACCGTGAACACACTGGATTTTGACAAGAGGCCGGAAGATACGCGCGTCGTCGTCGCCATGTCTGGCGGCGTCGATAGTTCTGTTGTCGCCGGCATTCTGAAGCGCCAGGGCTATGATGTGCTCGGCATCACGCTGCAGCTCTACGATCACGGCGCTGCCGTGCACCGCGCCGGCTCCTGCTGCGCCGGCCAGGATATCGATGATGCCCGCCGCGTCTGCGAGACGCTTGGCATTCCGCATTACGTGCTCGATTACGAAAAGCGTTTCCGCGAGACAGTGATCAATCCCTTCGCTGAAAGCTATGTTGCCGGCGAGACGCCGATCCCCTGCGTTGCCTGCAA
The DNA here is from genome assembly GCF_003025035.1 of Rhizobium sp. SEMIA4064. GTDB lineage: Bacteria > Pseudomonadota > Alphaproteobacteria > Rhizobiales > Rhizobiaceae > Rhizobium > Rhizobium paranaense. The sequence continues at coordinate 260,381 of NZ_PYJN01000019.1, read as the reverse complement.
CCAGACCGTCAAGTTCGCCGATCTCCTGGCAACCGCCAAGGAACTCGGCGCCGATGCGCTGGCGACCGGCCATTATATCCGCTCGCGCCCGAACTCGTCCGCCGACCATCCGGGCCGCCGTGCGCTCTATCGCCCGGCCGATGCCGATCGCGACCAGAGCTATTTCCTCTTTGCCACCACGCAGGAGCAGATCGACTATCTGCGCTTTCCGCTCGGCGGCATGCCGAAGGCGGAAACGCGTGCGCTTGCCGAGGAAATGGGCCTCGTCGTCGCCAAGAAGGCCGACAGCCAGGACATTTGTTTCGTGCCGCAGGGCAAATATTCCGACGTGATCGCCAAGCTGAAGCCGAATGCGGCACTTGCCGGCGAGATCGTCCATCTCGATGGCCGCGTGCTCGGCCAACACGAGGGTATCCTGCATTATACGATCGGTCAGCGCCGCGGCATCGGCATCGCGACCGGCGAGCCTCTTTATGTCGTCTATCTCGACGCCCGCTCGCGCCGCGTCATCGTCGGCCCGAAAGAAGCGCTGGAGACGCACCGTGTCTATCTCCGTGACGTCAACTGGCTCGGCGACGAGCCGCTGAGTCAGGCGGCTTCCGGCGAAGGGTTTGCCTGCTACGCCAAGGTCCGCTCGACCCGCGCCCCGGCACCCGCCGTGCTGCATGCCGATGCGACCGGCATTTATGTCGACCTGACGATCGGCGAAGCCGGCGTTGCCCCGGGCCAGGCCTGCGCGCTCTATTCCGCCCCCGGTGACGACGCCCGCGTCTATGGCGGTGGCTTCATCGAACGCTCCGAGCGCGAACCGACGGCGGAAGCCTCGTTGAAAGCATTGCTGGCCAGCCCCGTCGCCGCCTGAAGGCGGCAGCGCGCCGGGGTAGGGGAAAGCATTGATTTTTCCAAATCATCCGCTTGACACAAAGCCGAACCGCACCTTATAAGCCGCTCAACCGACGAGCCAACGCTCCTCGAGCGGCGGTTTCGTTTGGCCCTTGCACTTAGTCTAACCGACTATGTGCTGTAGTGGCGGAGTAGCTCAGTAGGTCAGAGCAGAGGAATCATAATCCTTGTGTCGGGGGTTCAAATCCCTCCTCCGCTACCATCAGTCCCCCCAAGCAAATCAGCAGGCTTGCCGATCAGTGTTGAAAGATAGCTGATAGGTTCGGCTTCCATGCCAATTCAGTTCGCGGACACCGCCTTCAAACGCCCAAAATCGCATCGATCTGGGCAATCAGGGCGGCATAGGTTTCGATATGTCGGTGGTATTCCGCCTTGATCTCCTCGGTTATCTCGGCAAGAGGGCCATTGCCCTCCTGGCGAAAATGACGGATGTCCTTTTCTTCCATCGACTGAAGTTGTTCCTGATGCTCGGCAATTTTCTGCTCGTAGCTCTTCCGACGTTCATGCAAATCCATCGCACCCTCCATTCGGCAAGCAATCATTTGCTAAGATAGCTCTTTCGGCCGTCATCGGTAAGGCAGTAATGGCCGCCGCGTGGCCCGACGCAATACGATCCACCTCGGCAGGAGCAATCTGTTGAAGTCGTTGGTTCCATGTCCGCGGGCGCTGATCCGAGAAGGGATGCGCCGCCCATGTAAGACTCGCACGATTTCTTGCTCGCGCTGACAGATCCGTCATTGCAGATGAAAGTTGATCCCTGGCAGTGATCGATGCCGCCTTTGCGGCCGCTGCAGGGTGTATTGGCCGCCTCGCAATAAGCCGGCACCAAGATCAAAGTCGCTCCGCAGATTGCAATCCATGCTCGCATCAAGTCCCCTCTGTGCGAGAACTATTCGATCGCTGCAATGAGACGCGAAGGTCGAATGAGCCGCGCGCAAGAGGCCGCTTCGCCTGAAATTATGACGATTTTATCCGGAATTGCGTGAAAATCGAGTGCGAGTATTCGCCGATAAGTCGCGACGTCGGCGGCGCCAACGTCTCAGAAGTCAATGAAGAAGCTGCAGCACCATAAGCGCTACCGTGGTTATACCAGCGCATACCGTCATGGCAGTCAGAATCGAAGTCGACATCATCTCGCTCCTCAAACCGAATTTTCGGAACTGATTACAGAAGCGGGAGCGGGATGTCGCGTGACAGATAGCGTGACGTAGCGTGAGTTCACCTCGGCGACCGGAAGCCGGACGACTTCGCAGCCTTTATTTATTCAGCCTCCGCTCGAAACTAAGCTGGAATGACATCTCAAAAAAGCCCCCGCCTACTTGAGTTTCAGCGGGGGGAGGAAATATGACAGAACTCTTATATTAGAATATGCGAATTCTATATCAAAGGCGAAAGCGGATTCAAAAACCTCTGTTCGGCCAGTTTGGGTAACTTTTTGTTTCTGCGGTGGCCCAAAAGACTTGTTGCGATCGCAACAGCGTAAGCGAGCCACACTTACTGAGATATTTGATAGCGAAGAAATCAGGCCGACTCAGCTTTCACCATTATCAATGCGTCGTCTCAAATCCTCGGCGAAATATTTGTAGTTCTCCAGCATGTCCTCATAGTGAGTGAGGACTATGGCCGTGATGTCCTCCCAAGGGCCGTCACCGAATTTGGCTTGATGCTGAATTTCCCCGGCCTGAATGCGAGAGATGCGCTGCGAGAACTCCTCGATTTGCCCGACGCAGTCTGCCAAACGTTCGACAAGCGATGTACCCATCTTCTCCTCCGTCCTGCGCGTAATGACTGTGCAGAAGTCAACAATGATAGGCGCGGAAAGACAAGCTATCCGAGAGGGCATACGCCTGTCAGCTCGCTTTTGGGCAAGGACGATGCGGCGTGCGCGGCGCTATTGGCGCTGGCGGCAGGCAATGGGCTTCATGTTTGCCGGTTAATTTCATGCTGCAATGCCGCAATAGTGCCGTCCGCGAACGCAATGTCGCCTTGATGCTGTGAGAGGCCCTGCCGCGACGGTTGCCGATGCTCGGCCGCTTTTACCAGGAATTACGAGACCAGCGATGCATTGGGATCTAATAACAATCGCAGCAATTTTTGCTCTGTTTGCCGCCGTGCGAGAGGGCCGGCTTATCCTTGCCAAGGCAAGAGATTCGAATTGGAATAGCTTCAGGCTCCGCTAGCCGCAAAACACTTCACGATAACGCCGTGAGTCCAGGCGACAGAAAAAGTGCGCAACGAGTTCATTCTTGCGTCCTTTTTGTGAAGATTATGACTCCTTGCCGCGTTGGTGCGGCAAGGGGGATGCATCATGGATTACTACGTGACACTCGCAGTATGCGTTACCGCCGGGTCGTTCGTCTTTGCGGTTATGAATATTCGCTAGGATCGGCACGGCTGGTGTAAGGGAACGCCGTACAGGCGCGAGTCCAATGAACGCGCACCTGTATCGGTCGAGTGGTGTCCGAGCCTACAGCCTCGGGCAGGTCAAAGGCGTGAAGAGCTCAATGCATCATAGGCATTGATCAAACGGTCGACATCCAGCCCATGCTCTTGCGGCCCGAAGCTGAGGTGGCTGACGGTAAAGTCCGCGTAGATCGCGGTGGGCCGATCGAGGAAGGTCGGCAGGTCGACCGTCAGGGCGTATTCGTCATCGCCTTTCGGAAGAGCCATATGCAGCAGGTCTTTGCCGAGCCAGGATATGAAGTTGATCGATTGGCGCTCCGTCCATTCGATGACCTTATTCGGTAAAGGCAGGTACTTGTCGTCCTTTTCCAGGAAGTAGTCGTGAAGCTGGGTTGCGCGCTCGGCGCTCTGCCACAGGCTCCCGCCGAACCCGCCAGGGGGGCGCTCGAAATGGCCGAGGTCATCGGGCAATGCGCCGCCTTGTTGTTGCCAATAGGCGCACACGCCGTTGTTCACGACATTTGCGGAGACGACGAAGTAATTCGGATTGGCTCTTCTGAACTCGATGAATTCATTGAGTTTTTCGATGTCCAGATAGACGATGTCGTCGTCGCACTTCAGGAATACCGCGCTGGAAAACCGCTCCAGCCGTTTCGCGTAGTAGTCATAAGCCTGCCAATAGGGCAGTTTTTCATTGGGATTGCCGACATAACGCCGCACGGGGGCGTTTACATCGCAAAGTTCCAAATCGGCGCCCCATCCCCCGCGGACCATGACCGATGCGCCGGAACCCAAGTTCAGCTCGGGCCATTTGCCGATCGTCACGCCGTTCACCTGAAGTACGGGAGCGCCGGCCGAGTCGATGCTGAGGACGACCTGGTTCGGCAGGCTTGGTGAGAGAACGCCGGGAGTCGATTTGCTCCAAATCGTCGTGGCTTCAGCCCTGCTTGCGAAATTATTGAGGTCGCTGCGGTTGATGCTGCGAAGAACCGAGTGGGTATTGACCCAGCCACCGACGACAATTTCGTAACAGGTTTCGTCCTCACCATTCGGAAGAATGGCGATATGAAGATCGTGGTCTATTTTCGCATTGGTGCGGAAAGAGGAACGCGACGTGACCGCTCCCTTTACCTGATAGGGCGCTTCGGACCCCATGTATCGCGCCGGGCCGAATTCGCGCGTAACCCAGTCGCTATCTTCAGAGGAACGCGTGAAATCCCATATGTGCCATTCATCAATGATGCCGTCATTGATTGCCTTGCGGATGTACTTGGTCAAAATCTCCATTCGCTTTTGCCGCCCGGCGAATGTCACAAGTATTACAGGATTCATAGTGTCCTCTTCGCTCGCAGCCGTTGCCGCAATCCAACTTTAAAGTGATGCCGGCTCAGTCAACAAACGGCTGTCGCTCGCAAGCGGTGCGTAATCGTTCCATTGGGCCAGTTTCTGGAGATAGCGGCGCCGGTAGTCTTGATCGTCCTCGAATTCGATATTCTCCAGAACGATCTCGGCGCCAACCTCGTAGTACACATCAAGATTGCGCAGGTCGGGCGCGGGCGTTTCTCCGCGCTCGATCTCGCCCTGCATCTGCCAGAACAGATGCTCGAGACGCCGCGCAAGGCCTGGAATATCGCGCAACGCGCTGGTCTCGCGCTGGCGCTGCAAGGAATCCCGGATCGCCGTGAGGCTCTCGCGGTCATGCGCGAACGCGATAGCGCGGCTGACATAATCATCCGGTCCGCTGCAGATCAGCTCGGGAACGCCGGCAGCCGCAACGATGCTGCTGCAGAAGCGCGAGGCGAAGCTTTTTCCGGGCATGGTCAAGACCGGCAGCCCGACGGTGATGGCGTCAGCCGCGGTGGAATGCGCCCCATAGGGGAAGGTGTCCAGGAAGAGATCGGCCAGCGCCATTCGCGCGAGATGGTTTGGATTGGCGGCCTTGGACGCGAAAATAAGACGCTCGGGCGCCACGCCGTTTTGCTCGGCCATCTGGCGCAGGCGCTGGTTGACGTCCGGTGCCTCAGCCAGCAGCCACAGCACGCTGTCGGGTGTCGCGGAAAGGATCTGCATCCAGCGGGCAAAGCAGTTGGCGGTGATCTTCTGCATGCCGTTGAGGCAGGCGTAGACGAAGGCGTCCTCCGGCAGGCCGGCTTCCGCGCGGGTCGGCCGCGCGGCGATCAGCCGTTTGCGGTCGATGGGCTGGTTGCAGGCAATCCGCAGCACCTTTTCCGTATAGTAGATTTCGTTCTCCGGCGGGATGATGTGCTCGTCCGCGATGATGTATTGATGGAACGGGCTGGCAGTCGTGCCGGGATAGCCGCAGAAATTGACGATGACCGGCGCCGGGCGGTAGGCGAAGATCTTCGCGCGTGCATGTTTGGTGTATCCGTTGACGTCGACGAGAATGTCGATCTCGTCAGCGCGGATTTGCTTTGCCGCGTCGATATCGCTGAGCGTAGAGATTTCCCGCCAGCAATCCACCGCGTTCTTGATCCGCGTTTGTGTTGCGTCGTTGGATCGGGGCTCGCCGCAATAATAGGCGAAGACCTCGACGCTGCTCTTGTCATGCAGCTCCAGAACTTCCCTAAGCGCAAAGCCGACCGCGTGATCGCGCAGATCTGATGAGACATAGCCGACGCGCAAGCGCTCTCCAGTCCCCGATTTCTGCTTTGGGGCCTGGCGTGGGAAATCACGGAGATCGGGCCGCCCGATCAGAGATTTGTGATAGCGATAGGCCTTGGCGAGCTGAAATAGGGGATCGTCGGTGTAGCAGCCGAGAATCAAGGGCGACATCGCGTCCAACAGGTTCCGGGCCGAAACGTGTTCGGACGTGACCAAAGTCGGCCACTTACATTGGTGCTGCCGCAACGACGTCCAATGCTGTCCTGCCTCGGTCTTGGTGGGCTGCAGCTCGATCGCCTGCCATAAAGCCGCTTCCGCCTCTTCGAGCGAACCGACGCTTTCGAGAACGCGGCCGATGTGCTGGAGGGCCATCAGGCGATAGCCAATCTTTTCAGCCGTGATCTCGGCGGTCGCTTTTGCGAAATCTCGCCATTGCTCGACAGCCCGGCCGTGCAGGCCGCTGTCTTCCAGCAGACGGCCAAGGTTGATGTGCGCCGGCCCGAATTGCGGAGACAGCTTCAGACAGGCTCGCAGCGCGTGGATCGCACCCGCAGTATCACCACTTTGGTTGGCGGCAACCGCATAGTTGAAATAAGCAAGATGCAGCAGGGGATTGGTGTCGTTGAAGGCGATCCACGTCTTGTAAAGCTCAACTGCCTGCGCGTGCTTTCCGATGCCGTTCAAAACTTCGGCGAGTTGGAACAGTTCGCCAAGCGGCAATTGCTGGTTCCGCGCCCTCTCCGACGCGCTGACGAGCGGCGAGACCTGGGGCGAGACAGAGGCAATATTGACGGTCATGGACATCCTGCGACAAGACGGCCTTGCGGCCGAGGGTGTGAACTGACGAGCGAAAGCGTCATCCCTTCTAGCGCAGCTAGCTTGCGTCGGACTGGTTGTTTTCAGTGGGAGCTGTGGCAGGGAGCGGGACGTCCTCCGCCCATGACACACGGCGAAGTGGGCCCTCCGTAGCCTGCCGAGAGGCATGACGAGCAAATCGCAACGATTCCGATTCACATCTCACGAAGAAAGCGCCGCGCAATCTCTCGCGCGACGCTGAGGTCTATTGCGGCGCGTATGAAACCGCGCCGCAATCCGTTGGATCTTAGTTGTAGGCCGCGTAGGCCGAGATGACCGCTGAGACCTGTCCTTGATCCAGTGCCTGCACCTGTGTGGTGGTGAAAGCGTAAAGCTGGGCGCTGGAGAGCGACGCGATGTCATCCGTGGACAGTCCAGCCAGACCCGCCGTGCTGATCGCCGCGATCTCGTCAGTCGAGAAGGTTGCGATGTCAGCGGTGGAGAGGGCGCCGACTTCGGAGGCCGTCATCGCGCCGATCTGCGTGCTCGTGAGAGCGGCGACCTGATCGGTGGAGAGGGCGGCAACCTGTGCGGAGCTCAGGGCCGAGACTTGGCCGGTCTTCAGCACACCGATCTGATCGGTGGAGAGGGCGGCAACGTCGTCGGTGGAGAGCGCGCCGATCTGCGAGCTTGTCAGCGCGCCGACCTGGTCGGTGGTCAGGACCTTGGCCTGGTCGGTGGAGAGAGCGCCGATCTGGGTGGTGCTCAGCTTAGCGATCTGGCTGGTCTTCAGAGCAGCAACCTGATCGGTGGAGAGAGCAGCAACCTTATCGGAGGTCAGTCCGGACAGAGCCGAAGTGCTGATCGCCGCGATCTCGTCGGTCGAGAAGGTTGCGATATCAGCGGTGGACAGAGCACCAACTTCCGTTGCCGTCAGAGCGCCGATCTGCGTCGAAGTCAGAGCGGCAGCCTGGTCGGTGGAGAGGGCTGCAACCTGTGCGGAGCTCAGGGCTGAGACTTGACCGGTCTTCAGTACACCGATCTGAGCGGTAGTGAGGGCGGCAACATCGTCAGTCGAGAGTGCACCGATCTGCGAGCTTGTCAAAGCACTGACCTGGTCGGTGGTCAGAACCTTGGCCTGGTCGGTCGAGAGAGCGCCGATCTGAGTGGTGCTGAGCTTCGCGACCTGACTGGTGGTCAGAGCGGCCACCTGATCGGTCGAGAGGGCAGCAACCTTGTCGGAGGTCAGGCCCGACAGAGCCGCGGTGCTGATCGCTGCGATCTCGTCAGTCGAGAAGGTCGCGATGTCAGCGGTGGACAGAGCACCAACTTCGGTTGCCGTCAGGGCACCGATCTGGGTCGAGGACAGAGCAGCAGCCTGGTCGGTGGAGAGGGCTGCGATCTGGGCCGACTTCAGGGCGGCGACCTGAGCTGTCTTCAGAACACCGATCTGAGCGGTGGTCAGAGCGGCAACGTCGTCTGTAGAAAGAGCTGCGATCTGGGTCGATGTCAGAGCGGCCACTTGATCGGTGGTCAGAACCTTGGCCTGATCGGTCGAGAGTGCGCCGATCTGGGCAGTGCTCAACTTAGCGATCTGGCTGGTCTTCAGAGCCGCAACCTGATCAGTAGAGAGCGCTGCGACCTTATCAGAGGTCAGGCCGGACAAAGCCGCGGTGCTGATCGCTGCGATTTCGTCGGTCGAGAAGGTTGCGATGTCGGCCGTGGAGAGAGCGCCAACTTCTGTTGCCGTCAGGGCGCCAATCTGCGTCGAGGACAGTGCAGCGGCCTGGTCGGTGGAGAGAGCTGCGATCTGGGCCGACTTCATGGCTGCGACCTGCGCGGTCTTCAGAACACCGATCTGGTCGGTGGAGAGGGCGGCAACATCGTCAGTGGAGAGGACTGCAACCTGCTTCGAGGTCAGAGCGGCCACCTGGCTGGTGGAGAGAGCCTTGGCCTGATCGGTGGAGAGGCCGGCAACGTCGGCTGTGGTGAGCGCGGCGACCTGTTCGGTCGAGAGGCCCCCGAGCTGGGTCGTGGAGAGAACAGCCAGTTGGTCCAGGTTCAAACCAAGAATGGCGCTCGTCGATACGGCGCCAATCTGCGTGGAGGTGAAGGTGGAGATGTCCTGCGTTTCAAAAGCGGAGAGTTGCGTTGAGCTCAGCGCCTTGATCTGCGTGGTGCTCAGTGCTGCCACGTCGTCGGTGGTGAGCTGCTTAATCGTTGTGGTGGAAAGAGCTTTGATCTGAGTGATGCTCAGAGAAGAAATAACTGAAGTCATGGACGCGCCCCTAGTGTTAGCTGAATGCGAATATCACCCCTCTGCCGTCGGCCGCGCGAGAAGACCAGCAAAGTCCCTTTACGGCGTCGTTGGACGCGCGTTTGCTGGCAGCGTTACCCGCTTAATCGGACACCAATACCGGCGTCGACAATTCGGGCGTCCTGTCGGAAGAGAATGAAGTTACACGGAACATGGCTCGGACGAGCCGGCGCGTTGGAAGGGCATCATGCTTCCAGAGCCATGCACGGCCCTGATCCCTACGCCATTGGACGCTGACGTCTTGCCTGCTACCCCCGTTCGCCCAGATGCGTCTTTTACTCATGGGCGAATCGCGTTTTTCAGCAGACTTCTCGCGACCCAAGACCGCTTTTATTCGTTTGCTTTTAATTTTGAATTAACGACCGTCAAACTCCAGTTTTTCTTAGCAAAAGATCCGGCCTAATACTCCGCGCCATGAAAATGTGTTTGCCCGGCGTCATGCGCTTATCAGGGCATGCGCCTCGCGGCAGGCGGCGACGAAAGCCATGCGGGTTTCGTTCGCGGTGGTATATCCTTCAAAGCAATCGATGCAGGCGCGCAACGCGGCCTCATAGGCGTTTCCGTGGCGTATCGGCCAATCCACGGTCAGGCAGTCCGTAGCCTCGGCCGCTGTCCGGATGATGCGGATATTTTTCGGCAGGCGTACGACGACAGGCTTTCTCCAGGCGGTTTGAAACATCGCGCTCCTCGTTTTGGCATTTCAAAACGGGATAGCGGCGGTTTCGTTCCAAGCATTGTTGCGGACAGAGGCACAAAGCCACGGCGCGAGAGGAGAATCAGGTGATGCGGCGGTTTATTCGGCCATTGTGGTTTCGATCGGTACGCCTGCTTCCTTGGCGGCGGCGACGAAACTGTTGCGCGCTTCCAGCGGTTGCCTGATCCCGCTTTCAACATCCGTGCATATCTGCAAGGCCATCATGAACGCCTTGCCTTCGGCAACGGGCCATGCATTCAAGAGCATGTCCAATGCCTCTTTCGTGGTGCCAACGGTATAGATTTTCCCTGTTCGCGTGCAGATGACCATCACCGGGAAATTCCAATGTCTATTACTCATCATTCCAGCTCCGACCCACGCGCTCACGTTAACGCCAGGGTGGGCGAAGGTACAAGTAAAATTGCAGCGGATGTCCAGCGCGCGTTACCTTGCGCGGAGGCACGAGATCGTAAAAGACTTGAGTCTTCGTCAGAGAGGAGGGGCAGGTGGGCAGCTTCGCGGAAATTCTGGAACGGGCGGAAAAGCGCAAAGGCGGGGCGGAAGCGCTGAAAGCGCTGATGCCGAAAGCGCCCGATCATGATGCCTTGCGCGCCATGCCAGACGACAGGTTGCTGTCGGAAATGACGCGCTATGTCTTCTATGCCGGCTTCGTGCGCAATGTCATCGATTCCAAATGGCCGGGTTTCGAAGCGGCTTTCTCCGGTTTCGATCCGGTGTTCCTTAATTTCGCGCCCGACGATTACTGGCATGATCTGACCTCGGACACGCGCGTCGTGCGCAACGGCGCCAAGATCATGTCCGTGCGGGCCAATGCGCATTTCATTCGCCAACTTGCCGAGGAACATGGCAGCGCCGGGCGCTTCTTCGCCGATTGGCCGGTGGAGGATCATATCGGCCTGCTCGCCGTTCTCGACAAGCGCGCCAACCGCCTCGGCGGCATGAGCGGCCAATATTTCCTGCGCGCCATCGGACGCGACAGTTTCGTCATGAGCCATGACGTGCTCGTTTGCCTGCGCCTTTCTGGCCTGCTGATCTCGGAGACGAAGCCGACCAAGAAAGATTTCAAGCTGATCCAGGATCGGTTCAATGCCTGGGCCGCGGAAACGGGCCTGCCGCAAACCTATCTCTCGCGCATCTGCGCCTTCTCTGTGGGCATGCCGGGAGGGGAAGACGAGCCCTGATTGATTTGGCTGGTCGAATGATATTGGATCGTCTCTGAGAATAGGGAGAGACTTTCATGTCGACTGATAACAGGCCTTTGGCCATCAGCGCGCCCGAGCCGCGCTCGCTTGAACTCATCTTCAGCAAGGATGCGCTGTCGCTCCTCCATTCGAAATACCGGATCGTCGAGGCGGATCCGGAGAATATTGCCGGGCTTGGCGACGATGTGCTCGGCGAGGCGCGCTATATCATCGGCCAGCCGCCGCTTTCAAAGGACACGCTCGACCGCATGCCGCGCCTGCGCTGCATCCTGAATGTCGAAAGCAATCTCATCAACAACATGCCCTATGATGTCCTGTTCCAGCGCGGCATTCATGTCGTGACGACCGGACAGGTCTTTGCCGAGCCGGTGGCTGAAATCGGGCTCGGGTTTGCGCTCAGCCTGGCACGCGGCATCGTCGATGCGGATCTCGATTTTCGCGAGGGCAGGGAGCTTTGGGGCGGTGATGGCAATGCCAAGGCCCGGCTGATCTCCGGCAGCGATATCGGTATCGTCGGCTTCGGTGATCTCGGCAAGGCGCTGAGCAGGGTGCTGTCGGGCTTTCGCGCGACGGTCAGGGTGTTCGACCCTTGGATGCCGCCTTCGATCCTCAGGGAACATGGCGTCCAGCCGGCCGGCCTCGACGAGGTGCTGTCGGGCAGCGATTTCCTGTTCGTGGTGGCCTCCGTCACCAGCGAGAACAAGGGTTTTCTCGGCGCCGAGGCTTTTGCGCGCATGCGCAAGGGGGCGGCCTTCATCCTGCTCAGCCGTGCCGATGTGGTGGATTTCGACGCATTGATGGCCGAGGTCGCCTCCGGCCATATCGTTGCGGCGAGCGATGTCTATCCGGAGGAACCGCTTGGCAAGGACCATCCGGTGCGCGGCCTCAAAGGCTTCATCCGCTCGGCGCATCGCGCCGGTGCCCTTGACAGCGCCTTCAAGAAAATGGGCGACATGGTGTTGGAAGATATGGACCTGATGGATCGCGGCCTGCCGCCAATGCGCTGCAAGCGGGCGGAGCGCGAAACGGTGTCGCGGATGCGCTCGAAGCCGGTGACTAGAAACTGAAGCTGTAACTTCGCCATGCAGACCCGCAATGGGTGCATTTCCGCGCCGACTCATCTATGTCTCCGCCATCGAAGAGATGATGAGGAAATCGATGGCGAACCGGGAAATCGACGTGGCGTCTGTGGCAACCAGGAGCCGAATGACAGCATTTTTGGGCATTGTCGCCGTTATCGCCGTTGCAATGATCATCTTCAGCTCATGGTACACGATCGACCAGGGCGAGCGCGGTGTGATCCTTCGCACCGGGGCCATGGTCGGCACCGCGGAACCGGGCCTGCATTTCAAACTGCCGTGGATTGAAACCGTCGTCAAAATTCCCGTCACCCAGCAGGTAACCTATTGGACCTGCCAGAGCGGCACGAGCTGCCAGACCGGCGAGCATCAACAGATGCAGGCCTATTCACAGGACCAGCAGCCCGCCGATATGCGCGTGACTATTTCCTGGCATGTGCCGGCGGATGCGGTCGAGAAAGTCTATTCCGAATTCGGTTCGCTCGGTAACCTGGAATCGCGGTTGATTTCGCGCCGCGCGCCGCAGGATGTGAAGACTGTGTTCGGCAAATTCACCGCCGCCTCCGTCATTCAGAACCGGGCGCAGTTCAATACCGATGTTCAGGCGGCGATCGAGGCTGGCATTCAGGGGCCGGTGCAGATCGACAGCGTCCAGGTCGAAAATATCGATTTCTCCGATGCCTATGAGAACAGCATAGAGCAGCGCATGCTGGCCGAAGTCGAGGTGCAGAAGCTGCGGCAGAACGCCGAGCGGGAAAAGGTGCAGGCGCAAATCACTGTGACACAGGCCCAAGCGGCTGCCGATGCACGCCGCGCCGATGCGCAGGCTCAGGCCGACGCCGTGCGGCTGCAGGCGGAAGCCGATGCACAGGCGATCCAGCTCCGTGGAGATGCGGAGGCAAAAGCGATCAAGGCGCGCGGCGACGCGTTGCGTGACAATCCCAACCTGATCTTCCTCACTCAGGCGGAAAAATGGAACGGGCAATTGCCGACCACCATGCTGCCGAATGCCTCGGTGCCTATGCTCAATCTCGACGCGCGGCAGAATTCCGTCGTGCCGGTGGCTGGACAGCAGTAGGGTCAGCTTTGACGATCGGCTCAGCGATGAGCTGACCAAGGTACGAAGCGGCGTTCAATCAGCCGGACGCCGATTTCGAACAGGAAGGCAATCAGCGCGATGACGATGATGCCGCTGATGACGATGTCGGTCACCAGAAACTGCGCCGCCGACTGGATCATGAAGCCGAGGCCCTGTGTGGCTGCGACCAGTTCGGCCGCGACGAGCGTGGACCAGCCGGCGCCGAGCGCGATGCGGATGCCGGTGAGGATCGACGGGATGGCGCCCGGCAGGACGACATGGCGCAACACCTGCGCTCTGCCGGCGCCGAAGGAGCGGGCCGCATTGATATAGTCGACAGGCGCGGCTTTCACGCCGGCGGCAGTCGATAGAATGATGGGCGGCAGCATGGCGAGCGCGATGACGGTGATCTTCGAGGCTTCGCCGATACCGACCCAGATGATGATCAGCGGCAGATAGGCGAGCGGCGGAAGCGGTCGCAAGAATTCGACGATCGGGTCAAGGATGCCTTTGCCGATGCGGCTGGTGGCAATCGCCAGCCCGGCGGGAATGCCGATCACCAGCGAAACGGCGAGGCCGCCAAAAATCCTGAACAGGCTGGCGAATGCGTGTTCGGCCAGCGTCGAATCGACAAAGCCGGCAGTGTTCAGCGTGTAAATCGCCTTCGCGACGGTCCAGGGCGAGGGGAGAAAGACCGGCGAGACGATGCCATAGGCCGCTGCGACCGCCCAGATCACCAATAGCGCCAGGACAGTTGCAAGCGAAATCCACAGCGTCGAGCTGGACGAGCTGGTTTTGCCAGTAGTCCCTGCGTCGGATTGGGTGTCAATGGCTGCGATTTTTTCGATATCGGCGGTCACGCGGCCTCCTCCTCAGTCTCGTCGTGGATCAGGCCGGTCAACTCATCGTGCAGCCTTTTGAATTCAGCCGAAGCTTTGATCTCGGCAAGCGGCTCGCCGGCAAGGTAACGCTTGCCGAAGGAAAGCGGGATATCGGCGGTGATGCGTCCGGGATTCGGCGCCAGGGTGATGACGCGGGTGGCAAGGATCAGGGCTTCGTCGATGCTGTGTGTGATCAACAGCGCGCCTGTGCCGCTCTCCGACCAGACCTTCAGCAGGAATTGCTGCATGCGCGTGCGGGTCAGGGCATCCAGTGCGCCGAGCGGTTCGTCCATCAGCAGAAAACGCGGATCGGAGGCTAGCGCGCGGGCGATGCCGACACGCTGGCGCATGCCGCCAGATAGTTCCCAAATGTTGCGGTCACCGGCGCCGTCGAGACCGACTTTGGCGAGCAAAGCATCGGCGCGGCGGCGGCGCTCCTCTTTCGGCACGCCGTGCAGGCGTAAAGGAAAGGCGATGTTGTCGCGAGCATTCAGCCAGGGATAAAGCGCATCATCCTGAAAGACGACAGCCCGGTCGGCGGCCGGCCCTTCGATCTCCTTGCCGTCGACGAGGATGCGCCCTTCGGAAGGCGTCAGAAAGCCAGCGGCTAGATTGAGCAAGCTGGTCTTGCCTGAACCGGAACGGCCGATGACTGTGACGAATTCGTCGGAGGCAATATGCAGTGTCAGATTATCGAGCACGCGATGGCTATTCTGCCCCCGACGGCCGCCCGGAAAGTTCAGCGAAATGGATTGCAGGGACAGGATGCTCATGCGCGGGTACTCCAGTGAATGGGCGCAGGCCGGAAAACTCCGGTCTGCGCCGAACGCGTGAATCAGAGGCCGGCCTTCGCCGCATCGGTGACGAATTTGGCGTTGACGTAGGGTGCATAGTCTTTCAGCACGGCGGGGACCTTGCCTTGTTCCAGCAGGAAGGCAGATGTCTGGGCGATCGCGGTCGTCGTGCCGCCGCCGAGAAATTCGGCGCTCGCCTGCTCCTTGAGCGTCGGGAAATAATAGCCTTTCAGCAGTTCCGGCACCTCTTCCGGCTTTGCACCGGTGAGCTTGGCGATCGCGGCGGCTTGCGGCGACGACGCGCTCCAGCTCGCCGGATCGGCGCGGTAGGAAGCATAGGCCTTGCCGGTGACCTGAACGAAACCGGTCACGGCGTCGGGATGAGCGTCTGCGAATTTTTTGCTCACGATCCAGGCGTCGAAGGTCGGGCCACCCCATTTTGCCACATCTCCTGATGTCGCGAGGACCTTGCCGTTCTTCTTGATTTGCGACAGCACCGGATCCCAGACATAGGCGCCATCAAGATCGCCGCGCTCCCAGGCGGCGGCGATTTCAGGCGGGCGCAGGTTGAGGATTTGCATCGATTTCGGATCGATGTTCCAATGCTTCAGCGCGGTCAGCAGGCTGTAATGCGAGGTGGAGACGAAAGGTGTCGCGATCTTCTTGCCTTTCAAATCCTCCGGCTTGTCTATGCCCTTGACTGCGAGCGCTTCCGCGTCGCTGATGTTGCCGACGACGAAGATGGTCTCGATCGGCAGTTCGCGGCTGGCGGCGGCGGCAAGTGGCGAGGAGCCGACATAGCCGATATCGATCGAGCCCGAGGCGATGGCGGCAACGACATCGGCGCCGCTGTCGAATTTATGCCAACTGATCTTGGCGCCGGTTGCCTTGTCATATTCACCGTCGGCCTGCGGTACGCGCGACGGCTCGACGATCGGCTGATAGCCAATATTGAGCGTTACATCTGCGGCACTTGCATAAGAACCGAAAGTCGCGGCAAAAACAGCGACGGCTGTGGTGGTCAAGAAATTGCGTCTGTTGATGGTCATGTTTCCCCCGGCGTGGTGTTGCGAAATGATCTTTAACCGCTGACGATGCAGCCGGTCCGTATTAATCATTGTAAAATTGATAGAAAATATAGAGATATAAAATTCCGGATTTGCGGCATCCCCCGCAACGCACTTCCAAATATTGTGAAACTCCGGGTCTTTTGCGATCAGTCAAGGAACAGGCAGGACGATGACGTCGAGAGTTGAGGACAAGGCCATGAAGCCGATGCGGATCTATGCCTTCGATATGAACTGCGTCGGGCACATCAATCACGGCCTCTGGACGCATCCGCGCGATACTGCGTTGAACTATACCGACCTCGACTACTGGGTGGATTTCGCGCGCACGGCCGAACGCGGCAAGCTCGACGGCGTTTTCCTGGCAGATGTCGTCGGTGTCTACGATCTCTATAAGGGCAGCCCCGAGACCTCGATCCGGACGGCGGCGCAGATACCGGTCAACGACCCGATCATCCCATTGTCGGCCATGGCCTATGTGACCAAACATCTTGGCTTCGGCGTTACCGTCAACACGACATACGAGCCGCCTTTTCTCTTTGCACGGCGCATGTCGACGCTGGATCATCTGACCAAGGGCCGCATCGGCTGGAATATCGTGACCGGCTATCTTGATAGTGCTGCCCGCAGCATGGGCATGGAGCGCCAGCCGGATCACGATGCTCGGTATGATGCCGCCGAAGAGTACCTGGAGGTCGTCTATAAGCTCTGGGAGGGAAGCTGGGACGATGATGCCGTCAAGCGCGACAAGGTGGGTAGGCTCTTCGCCGATCCGTCCAAGGTGCGGGCCGTCCGGCACGAGGGTAGCCATTATCGGATGGATGGCATTCACCTGAGCGAACCGTCGCCGCAGCGCACGCCGTTGCTGTTTCAGGCTGGCGCTTCGGCGCGCGGGCAGGATTTTGCCGCGCGCCATGCCGAATGCGTCTTCATCGCGAGCCCGACGCTGCAGGGCGCAAGGCCACTGACGGAGGCGCTTCGGCAACGGGCCGTTCACTTCGGCCGACAAGCCGATGATCTCAGCATCCTCAATCTCATCACCGTCGTCGTCGGGCGGACGGAGAAGGAAGCCGAGGACAAGTTGGAGGACTATCGCCGGCATGCCAGCGTCGAGGCGTCGCTCGCGCATTATTCCAGCTCGATCGGCATCGATCTTTCCAAGTTCGGCCTGGACGAGCCGATCGAGCAGAAGACCACCAATGCCAATCAATCGGCGCTTGCCGTTGTCAGCGGCAAGCCGGCGATGACGCCACGGCAGATCATCGACCAGATGGTGCTCGGCAGCCGTCAGAAGCCGATGGTCGGCTCGCCTGAGCAGATTGCCGATTGCTTGCAGGTCTGGGTGGAAGAGGGCGGCGTTGACGGCTTCAATCTGGCACGGACGGTCGCGCCGGAAAGCCTGCGCGATTTCGTCGATCTCGTCATTCCCGTGTTGCAGGAACGCGGGCTGTTCAAGACGGATTATGCCGAGGGGACGTTACGCCAGAAATTGTTTGGCCGCGGCGATGGGCGGCTGCCGTCAAGTCATCCGGCAGCCGCATTCCGTCATCACGAATAAGCGCTCGTCCTAACGATGATCGAGCTTGGCGACGAGGCGGTCGCCGAGCCATTGCATGCCGCAGACCAAGACGATCAGCACGATGACGACCGCGATCATCACGCCGGTCTCAAAGCGCTGGTAGCCATAACGGATCGCCAGATCGCCGAGGCCGCCACCGCCGATGGTGCCGGCCATGGCCGAGGCGCCGATCAGGGTCACCAGCGTCACGGTGAAGCCCGCGACGATGCCGGGCAGGGCTTCCGGTACGAGCACTTCGCGGATGATGGTCCAGCGGTTGCCGCCCATGGCGCGCACGGCGTCGATCAGGCCACGATCGACCTCGCGCAACGAGACTTCGGCGATGCGGGCGTAATAGGGAATTGCTGCGATGGTGAGCGGCACGATCGCCGCAGTCGTGCCGAGTGCGGTGCCGACGATCAGCCGTGTCAGCGGGATCAAGGCGATCAACAGGATGATGAAAGGCACGGCGCGGAAGCCGTTGACCAGCGCTGCGAGGATGCTGTTGACGGTGAGTTGTTCGGCAATGCCGTCGCGGCTGGTGACGACCAGGGCGAGGCCGAGCGGCAGGCCGATGACGAGCGAGATCAGGCCGGATGCTCCGGTCATCCAGACAGTTTCCCAGAATGAGCGCCAGAGCAGGCCGAGGATGATGTCAGTTGTCATAACCTAAAACCTCCGCCCGGGCGGACCGGGCCGTCAGAAAATCAGTCACCCGTGCCGGCAGTGCTGCATCGCGTGTCGGCACGGCGATGAAGAAGCGGGCGACGGGCTCGTTCTGAATATGATCAATGCCGCCATGCACGAGCCGGAAGGAATGCGGCAGCGCCGCCGAAAGCTCGGCGAAAAGCGCGCCTTGCGCGGCCGGGCCGGCGAGATCGACGCTCAGTATCGCCTCGACACCCGACGTCTGCGACAGGCGCTCCGCAATATGCTCAGGAAGTTGCGGGCGGATGATGCTGAGCAGGCTTGCGGTGATCTCGGTCTGCGGATTGGCGAAGATTTGCCAGACCGGGCCTTCTTCGACGATCTTACCGGCATCGACAACGGCGACGCGATCGGCGATCGAGCGCACCACTTCCATCTCATGGGTGATCAGCAGGATGGTCAGGCCGAGCTTGCGGTTGATATCCTTCAGCAGCGTCAGGATCGATCGTGTCGTCTCGGGATCGAGCGCGGAGGTGGCTTCGTCTGAGAGGAGAAGAGCGGGGCGGGCGGCCAGCGCTCGGGCGATGCCGACACGCTGCTTCTGTCCGCCCGAGAGAGCCGAAGGATAGGCCTTCGCCTTGTCGGCAAGACCGACGAGTTCGAGCAGCTCGCGGGCCCGCGCCAGCCGCTCCGCCTTGGCAACACCTTCGATCTTCAGCGGCAGGGCGACATTGCCTTCGACCGTTTTTGCCGAAAGCAGATTGAAATGCTGGAAGATCATGCCGATGCGGCGGCGCAGCGGCTGCAACTCGTTTTCCGACAGGCCGGCTATATCACGCCCTTCGATATGGATTTCGCCGCTATCGGCGCGCTCCAGCCCGTTCAAGCAACGGATCAACGTTGACTTGCCGGCGCCGCTGCGACCGATAATGCCGACGATCTCGCCGCGGCGGGCCGCAAGCGAGATGCCGTCGAGCGCGGGGTTCGTACCGAAACGGCGCCGGACATTGACGAGGCGGACGATCTCATCGCTCTCTGATCTACCGGGCGGAGTATGTCCTTTAATGGCTATGGCTGGGATGAAGGGATTCATGGTGGTTCTCTTTGCAAAAAGCGGCCCTTGAATGTGCCGCACTTCTGGCATCCCCCTCTGTCACTTCGTGACATCTTCCCCACAAGGGGGGAGATCGTTTGGAGAATGTCGCATCCTGTCGGAAAACACCGAAGGCGACCCGAGCAGGAATGCCCCGGCCGCCCAGGCGCTCAGCGCTGCCCCCGCCGCTGAATTGGTGTTAGTAGGCGCTGAGACCCGTGCCCTTGTAGACCTTGTCGAACTCGGCCTTGACCGTATCGTTCTGGTAGGAGGCGACCAGGGTCTTCACCCAGGACTCATTCTCGCTGCCCTGCTTGACGGCGATGAAGTTGCGGTAGGGATTGCCGTCGATCGGCTCCTGGGCAATGCGGTCCTTCGGCGAAAGCCCGCTTTTCAGCGCCCAGTCGGTGTTGACGACGGCGGCGTCGAGATCGTCGATCGAGCGGCCGACGATTCCGGCATCGAGTTCCTTGATCTCGACGTTCTTCGGGTTTTCGACGATGTCGGCGGTGGTGGCGAGAATGCCGGTGCCGTCCTTGAGCTTGATGACGCCTTGGTTCTGCAGCACCCGTAGCGCGCGGCCCTCGTTGGACGGGTCGTTCGGCACACCGATGACCGCGCCCTTCGGCAGATCCGCAACGGTCTTGTATTTCTTGGTGTAGAGGCCGATCGGCCAGACGCCGGTATAGCCGACGCGGACGATATGATAGCCGTGCTGCTTGATCTGGTTGTCGAGATAAGGTTGATGCTGGAAGGCGTTGGCGTCGACTTCGCCGCGCTCCAACGCTTCATTCGGCTGGGTGTAGTCGTTGAAGGCCACGGTCTCGATCTTCAGGCCCTTCTTGGCGGCTTCCGCGGTGACGACGCGCCAGACGTCTTCATCTTCGCCGCTCATGATGCCGACCTTGATCGTCTTGTCGGCGGCAAAGGAAGGGGCGGCTGCCGTCAAGCCGAAGACGGCGACAGCGGAGGCGATGAGAGCTGCAAGGCCAGTCCGGCGCGAGAAGCGCTGCGCAGTTAGACCTTCAGAAGACTTTTTCGTCATGGGAAATCCTGTTCCATGTGATTGAGACGCCATTGTCTCGTTGACCACATGGATCATCTCAGACGGTTGTGGGTCACGCGAAGCAGGATCATTTGTTGTGCGCAGCACTTCTGAAAAACTCTTTTTAGCGTACGGCGGATCGTGAACTAATTTTCTATAGAGATAGTAGATTTTTGTGCAATGCGGATTTCGAATGCATCGAAATTGCGCAAATCAGCGATGGATCGGGTCTTTCCAGAGCACTTCTTCCGGCTTTTCCACCGGTTCGATATCGAGATTGACGACGACAGGCTCCTGCCCGGAGCGGACGAGGACGCATTCCAGCGTCTCGTCGCGGCTGGCGTTGATCTCCTGATGCGGCACGAAGGGTGGCACAAAGATGAAATCGCCGGGGCCGGCTTCGGCGACGAATTCTAGGTTCTCGCCCCAGCGCATCCGCGCCTTGCCCTTGACGACATAGATGATGCTTTCAAGATCGCCGTGATGATGTGCGCCGGTCTTGGCGTTGGCGTGGATCGTCACCGTTCCGGCCCAGATCTTCTCGGCGCCCGCGCGGGCATGATTGATGGCGGTGGCCCGGTTCATGCCCGGCGTCTGCGCTGTGTTCGGATCGAGCGCATTGCCGGGGATGATTTTGACGCCATGCTCGCGCCAATCGATCGGCTCGTGGTGCTCGCCATGATCGTGTTCATGATCGTTGCTCATGGCTGTCCTTTCGTTGCCGAGGAAGGGATTCGCGTCTCTTCCAGGGATTGGTGTCTAGTCAGACTACGGCGAAACCATTCAAAAATATAGGGAATCGCAGAAAGTTTCGAAAGAGGCTTTTCAAGCCGGGATTAATCTATAGACTCGATCAAGTTAAGTGACCGGTGGGAACATTTCGTGTTATCCCGCGTTGCGCCGGTCAGAAATGGTTTGCCGCGCCGCTTGTCCGATCAAATGCGTTCGGGGTGCGCCAAATTCAGAAGCAGCGCGTAGGCCTCTCTGCGAGAGACCGGATAGTTTTTCAAATTATGCGCCGGACTTCCACTTGAAAGGAGACAGACATGAGCAATGCCTTGCCGCCCCTTCATGAGGGTCATGCCCCCATTACTTTGCAGCAGCTCTTCAGGGAAGCGCTCTATGCTTTCGAGGAATGGGACACAGAAGTCACTGAACCGATCGTGATGTTCGAAGGGAAGATTATTCCCGTTAGCGTCGTTTTCGAAGCCATGCGTGAATGCACCGACATCGTGCCCAACAACATCGTCTCGGCCGTTACGGAACGGTTGACCAAGCCCTGGGAAGGCGAAGGTCCTCTCGACACGATGACCTTTTCGACCGCCGCCCGGGTCATGGGCGTTCTCGTCCGCAAGCGTCTCTTGGTCGTCAACAACGGTGTCGATGTCGCCGCCGTCGTTGCGGAGAGCCAGACCGCGGAACAGTCAGACCGATAAGAAACAGCGCATGATTTATCAGGGAACCCGCCGGACTATACCGGCGGGTTTTTTGTGAGATCAGCGACGGCTGACGTCGAATTCCGGATCGACGGGGATCTGCATCGCCGTCACCAAATGGTTCGTCTGTCCGGCAAGGCCGATGACGGCCAGCAATTCGCCATGCTGTGCATCCGTCATGCCTTTTGCCCTGGCGGCGGCGGTGTGGGAGTGGACGCAGTAGGTGCAGCCGTTGGCGGTGGACACGGCGATATAGATCATCTCGCGCACCAGCGGATCGAGCGTGCCGTCAGCCATCATCACCGCCTTCAGCCCTTCCCAGGTGCGCTTCAAAAGTGCCGGATCATTGGCGAGGCCGCGCCAGAAATTATTGACGAAATCGGATTTTCTGACGGCGCGAATGTCATCGAAAACGGCCTTCACCGCCGGGATCGCCTCGATCTCCGCATCATCGAGCAATTTGACTGTCGTCATCTCAAGTCTCCTTCCAACAATCCGAATTGGTGCGAAAGCTATAGCGCATTTTCGCGCGGTCTTCGCTGAAGGATCGCGTGACCAGGGCGCCTCTTTTCATTTGCAAAAATCATCCATATGTGAAAATACTATTCACATAAGAAAAGTGAGGCGCGGGACGCAGGGGATTCGGCGGGCGAAAATCTGCCGAAGCGGGGATGCGCCGCCTGCCGGATCGATGCTAGGAAGCGGAAATAGTCATGGTGGTGGAGAAGGAATTGCCGTTGGCCGGCCTGGTGGTCGTGGATATGAGCCAGTTCCTGTCCGGACCCTATTGCACCCTCAGACTGATGGATCTCGGCGCCCGGGTCATCAAGATCGAGCGGCCGGAAAGCGGCGATCTCTCGCGAGGGCTTTATCTCAGCGATACCGAGAGCGGCGATTCGACCATTTTCCACGCAATCAATCGTTCGAAGGAAAGCCTAGCGATCGATTTGAAGAGTGAGCGCGACATGCAGGCGCTGCGCAAGCTGATCTCCAAGGCTGATGTCCTGGTGCAGAATTTCCGGCCGGGGGTGATCGAGCGGCTTGGGTTGGATTATCCGGCGGCGCAGGAGATCAATCCGCGCCTCGTCTATTGCTCGATCAGCGGCTACGGTGATGAAGGTCCCTGGGTGTCGCGTCCGGGGCAGGATTTGTTGGCGCAATCGCGCTCCGGCGTCATGTGGCTAAACGGCGACGAGGGGCAGGGGCCTCTGCCGTTCGGCCTGGCGATCGGCGACATGCTGGCGGGTGCGGCGGCGGCTCAAGGCATTCTGGCAGCGCTGGTGCGCCGCGGCGTCACCGGCAAAGGCGGGCTGGTGGAAACGAGCCTGCTGGAGGCGCTGGTCGATCTGCAGGTAGAGGTGCTGACTGTTCACATGAATAGCGGCAACAAGCTGCCCCAACGCTCTGGATTCCGCAGCGCCCATGCCTATCTCTCCGCGCCCTATGGCGTTTATCCCGCTGCCGACGGCTATCTCGCCATTGCCATGACACCGATTTCGAAGCTCGCCGATCTGCTTGGCATGGATGAACTCGCGCCCTACCGCGACGATCCGAAAAGCTGGTTCACGGCGCGCGATGACATCAAGGCGCTGATCTCGGCGCGGATTGCCACTGGTACCGTGGATGACTGGCTGGCAATCCTGGAGCCGGCTGATATCTGGTGTGCCAAGGTGCTGAACTGGCCGGAGCTGTTGCAGAGTGAGGGATTTGGCGTGCTTGATATGCTGCAGACCGTCGGTCGCGAGGACGGCATTTCCGTGCGCACCACGCGCTCGCCGGTTCGTATCGACGGGCAGCGGCCAAAATTCGAACGTGCAGCCCCGCATGTCGGCGAGCATAATGCGGCGATCTGGGAAGAGTTCGACCTCGGGTGAGTGTCCGAGAGATCGCCCGACAGAATTAAAAGGAGTTTTCCCATGACGCGCATTACCAACCTCCGTGTATTCGACCTGCGCTTTCCGACCTCGCAGAGCCTTGACGGCTCGGACGCGATGAACCCAGATCCGGATTATTCCGCTGCCTACGTCATTCTGGATACCGACAAGCCGGGCCTCGAAGGCCATGGCCTGACCTTTACCATCGGTCGCGGCAACGACATCTGCTGCATGGCGATCGAGGCGATGCGGCATCTGGTCGTGGGCACCGAGCTTGCCACCGTGCTGGAAAATCCCGGCAAATATTGGCGGCATCTGACGAGCGACAGCCAGCTTCGCTGGATCGGCCCGGAGAAGGGCGCGATGCATCTCGCCACCGGCGCCGTCGTCAACGCTGTCTGGGACCTGCTCGCCAAGGAAGCCGGCAAACCGGTCTGGCGGCTGGTGGCCGAGATGGATGCGGAGCGCATCGCCGATATCGTCGACTATCGCTACCTGACCGACGTTTTGACCCGCGACGAAGCCGTCGCCATCTTGAAGAAGGCGGAAGTCGGCAAGGCGGAACGTATCGCCACCCTCGAGCGCGAAGGCTATGCCTGCTACACGACGTCTGCGGGCTGGCTCGGCTATGACGATGTCAAGCTGCGCCGTCTATGCCAGGAGGCAATCGATGCCGGTTTCAACCATGTGAAAATGAAGGTCGGCCGCGATCTGGAAGACGATATCCGCCGTCTTACCATCGCCCGCGAGGTGATTGGTCCCGATCGCTATCTGATGATCGATGCCAACCAGGTCTGGGAAGTCGGCCAGGCGATCGATTGGGTCCAAAAGCTTGCCTTTGCGAAACCCTTCTTCATCGAGGAGCCGACTAGCCCAGACGACGTCGCCGGCCATCGCAAGATCCGCCAGGCGATCGGCCCCGTAAAGGTGGCGACCGGGGAGATGTGCCAGAATCGTATCATGTTCAAGCAGTTCATCGCCGAAGGCGCGATCGACATCGTGCAGATCGATTCCTGCCGCATGGGCGGGCTGAACGAAGTCTTGTCCGTGCTGCTCGTGGCCGCGAAATATGGTCTGCCCGTCTGGCCACATGCCGGCGGTGTCGGGCTCTGCGAATATGTGCAGCATCTATCGATGATCGACTATATCGCCGTTTCCGGCACCAAGGACGGCCGCGTGATCGAATATGTCGACCACCTGCACGAACATTTCGTCGACCCCTGCGTAATCCGCGACGCCGCCTATATGCCGCCAAACCTGCCAGGCTTCTCGATCGAGATGAAGCCGGAGTCGATTGCGCAATATACGTTCAAGGGCTGATCCTTCGTCTCTTAAGAAGGAGATACAAAGGTCCGCGCGTATGATGATCGCGAAAGGCCTGTTGTAACAACACCTTCTCCCCGCTGGGGACCGTTGCATAATTCGACGCTTGGACGAATGGTTCGCACTTCGATTCCATATTGTTCTGCAAAAGAATCGGAGACGTTCCAGGAACATTTGCGAACTGAAGAATTTTGCAACGGTCCCCGCTGGGGAGAAGGTGTTTTATCTCAACCACGCCTGAATGACTGGCACGTCGGCATCGTCAAGCTCGTGACCAGCGGGAACAGTCTCAAGCTCGACCTTTGCGCCGTCGTTCCGCAGGCGCGCAGCAAGGGGCTGGGCGTATGGGCCGTACATGTCTTTCTCACCTGCGATAACAAGCACATCGGCGTCCGACATGTCCGCCGGCGGCGGATCGGTGAGCGCGGCCATGGAGCGCAGAAGCACGGCGCGGCGAATGAGATGTGGGTGGAGCGACAGCATGGCGTTCAGCAGATTGGCGCCGTTCGAATAGCCGATATAGACGATGCGGTTCGGATCGAGCCCGTAGGCATGAATCGCGCCGTCAATAAAGGCGGCGAAGGCTTCGGCTTCGCTTGCGATATCGGCCTGATCGAAGATCATGGGGCCATTGCGGCGAAACCAGCGCGGCGCACCTTCCTCGAGCGCACGGCCGCGCACCGTCAGTAATGTGGCATCTGCATCGATCTTGTGGGCGATCGGCAGCATCGTCGTTTCGTTGGCGCCGGAGCCGTGCAGCAAAATGAAAATATTGCCATTCGGCTGCTCGGGCGTGAAGAAGCGATGGATGAAGGGCAGATCGCGATAGATGACGCGGGGGTCGCCGGGCATGGAGAATTGCGGCAGCACGACGTTCAGCTCGGCCAAAAGCGCCGGACTGTCACCAGGGGCGAAGAGGCGCGTGCCGAGCGTTGCCTCGTCCTCGTCGATCAACATGCCAGGCGCATCCGTTGCGAGTTCGAACAGGATGCGGCCGGGCTCGCGGACGTAGAGCGAGCGGAAATATTTGCGATCATGCATCGCCGTCGGCAAGGAGTTGATAGCCTGTAGCGCGGTGCGAACAGACTGCAATTCGGCATCATCAGTGGCGCGAAAGGCGACGTGATCGACCGTGCCCGTGCCCGGGGCGCTGGCCCAGAAGCCGCGTGCATCGCGGATGTCGAGGATATCGCCAGGCTCCGAGACGAGCCGGCTGATCGCTCCGCTGATTGCCAACGGCCGGTAGTCGAAGTGATCGACCAGGATTGCTTGCGTCTCCTCCGGCGTCTCGCTGAAAAGCGTAGCGCCCCGAATGCGGCGGATGGCGTGCTCCTGCGGGATGGAATCGCTCGTCCAGGGAGCCGTCGCCTGCAGGGCAGTGGTTCCGACCAATTTGACGATGACGCCATCCGGATCCTTCAACCGCAGAACCGGTTCGCCGAATTCCTCGGAAGGGCCTTCCGGTTTCAACCCTGCGCTCAGGGCGCGTGTCAGCCAGAAGCCGATGCTTGTGGGATCGATCGCGAGCGAGATTTCGCCGACTTGACCGACGCCCGCACGACCGGGAGAGCCGTCTTCCCAAACAAGAAAGGTTACGAGCGAACCGGGCGTGCCCTTGGCGTCGCCATAGAGGAGGTGCAACTGCGTTGCGTCTTCGAAGCCGCCGGTGCGTTTGACCAGCCGCAGGCCGAGAAAACCGGCGTAGAAATCGACATTCGCCTGCACCTTGCGAGTGATGAGCGTGATGTGGTGAATGCCGGCGACCATGTTGATGCTCCAGGATGGGTTGCGCACTTGGTCGCTATGTAGGGCGGAAGCCTCCGCTAGTTCAATGCGCTGCCCGTGGAGGCAGTGTTCACAGAAAGCGCAACGTCAGCCGCTGAAACAAGCCATCGATGGAACAAACTTTGCCTATTCTTGTGCCTTCGTCGTCTTTCGTTTGGCCTTTGCCTTCGGTTCCGGTGGCGGCTGCAGCGCCTCCTTCTCGAGACGCAGTTCGCGCAGGCGTGCCGTTTTGCGTTCGCGGTTCATCTGTTCGCTGGCGAGAATTTCCTTGACGGTAGAGTCGAGCTGGTTGGACTTGACTAGCGATGCCTCTTTCTTGGATCCGAACAGATTGTCTTTGTTGGGCGCCATCTTGGCCTCCATGGTTTGTGTCGGCGTTGGCGTTTCCTATGGATTTGAGCGGGTAGTCATCCGCTTCCACTGGAGGGAAGTACCATCCTGCATCGGGTGGTATCCATATTGCTAGCGTTAATTCTGGCGCTCACAGGAAATACGGCGGAACTGCATCACCGGAACCGGGATAAAAAGAGAAGCGCCGGTTATTTCTATATGGGATGGCGCAAAAAACTCGGAAACAGCTCCAAAAGGGCTATCCGAATTCGATCCTCACCGAACGATAATTTTATGTCACACGAGCCGATTTATGCGAAATATCTAGCCATTTTCGATATTTCTCATGTTTCTCCTTGTGGCACATCTAGCCATCCACTATAAGCTGTGCATCGATATTGGTGAATGAACTTTGCATCGCCGCACTCTGCGCGACATTGACGAACTTCCCTCCTCAAAATCGGTCTACTGCACCGGGCGGTTGTCTGGATGCGATCTCTATATGAGTGATTGAAAGGTCATTGTTATGAGCACAGGTACTGTAAAGTGGTTCAATGCTACCAAGGGTTTTGGTTTCATTCAGCCTGATGATGGCGCAACGGATGTCTTCGTGCATATTTCCGCGGTTGAACGCGCTGGAATGAGCACGCTGCGTGACGGCCAGAAGATCTCCTACGAGCTCGTCAAGGACAAGCGTTCGGGCAAGATGTCGGCTGACCAGCTTGAATCCCTGTAAGGATTTGCTTCCGGTCTTTGACCACGGATGTACTGGCATCGATCGTTGAGGCGATGGAGGAAGAGGTCGGGTTAGCCCGGCCTTTTTTGCATCTTGCTCGAGGAGCTCAGTGCTCCCCGAGTGCATCCTCTGCCGACTTCTTGCGGTGGCCGCTGATCTCCGTGCCGGCGGTACGCGAAAAGCTGGCGTTCCAGATCACCGCGAGCAGCGCAATGGCCGTGACGACGATGAAGGCGACGGAGAAGTCGATCATCTCGGCCTTCGCATGGTCGCGGAACTGCATCGAGCCGTGCAGGGCAAGAGCGGCGACGCAGATGCCGAGCGAGAGCATCAACTGCTGGAAGGTCGAATAAAAGCTGGTCGCGATGCTCATCCGGTCACGTTCGATCTCGTCATAAGCGATCGTGTTGTAGGCCGTGAACTGGAACGACATGAAGAAGCCGCAGAAGAACAGGATCACGAAGATGACCGGCAACGGCCAATTCGGCTGGAAGATGGCGCACATTCCGTAGCCGAGCGTGCCGATCAGACCGAAGACGATGAGGGCTGTGCGGAAGCCGAGCGTCCGAAGGATGCGCACCTGCAGGGGCTTCATGGCCATGGAGCCGAGCGCGGTCGCAATGGCGATCTGGCCGGCCGTAGCGGCCGACAGGCCGAAGCCGAGCTGCAGCATCAGCGGGATGAGGAAGGGATGGGCGCCCTGGCTGATGCGTGTCAGCGAGCCGGCGATGACCGAGGTGCGGAAAGTCGGCACCTTCATCAGCGAGAAATCCATGATCGGCGAGGGATGCTTGCGGGCATGGCGCAGATAGGCGATGCCGAACAGCAGGCCGGTGGAAATCAGGAAGACGGCCAGATAGCCTTCACCCTCGCGGCTCGACATTTCGAAACCGAAGAGCAGCGAGCCGAGCGAGATGCCTGACAGGATGAAGCCCGAAAGGTCGAAGCGGCCATTGCGCGGCCCTTTCACCTCTTCGATGAACATCGACACCAGGATAAAGCCGATAATGCCGATCGGCACGTTGATGTAGAAGATCCAGCGCCAGTCGAGATAGGTCACGAACATGCCGCCGACCGGCGGGCCGAGAATGGGGCCGACAAGCGCCGGGATCAGCAGCCAGGACATGGCGTTGACCATGTCTTTGCGGGCGACGCTGCGCATCAGCACCAAGCGGCCAACCGGCAGCATCATCGCGCCGCCGAGACCCTGCAGCAGCCGCGCGATCACGAGGAAGAACAGGTTCGGCGACTGCGCGCACAGAAGCGAGCCGACGACGAAAACCGCGATGGCGTATCGGAAGACGGTGCGCGATCCGAAGCGGTCTGCGATGGCGCCGCTGGCGGGAATGAAGATCGCGAGGCTGAGCAGATAGGATGTCAGCGAGATACTCATCGCCGGCGCGCTGACGCCGAAATCTCTCGCCATGGTCGGTAGCGCGGTGGCGAGCACGGTCGCGTCTAGCTGCTCCATGAACATGGCGCTTGCTACGATAAGCGCGATTACACGAAAATTAGGTGCGGCCCGCCGGGTTGGGGCGGCCTGGAAAATCTGGTCCGACATTGTCGGGGATCGCTCTCGATGGTGCGGTGGGGTCCAAAGACAGAACCGCAAGTCTGGTGACGGCGCAAAGGCCGATTGGAACGAGGGCTGGTATACGCCCGCTCAGGCGGGATGACTATATCCGAATTTGCAAATCTTATTGATCGAAATGGAAAAAACGACGCAGGCGGGCAGGAATGTCACAGCCGATGAATGCCAGATGAACGTACGCCAAGTGCAGCGGTGGTAGCGTCGATCACGGTCGATTTTCCCGCGTAAGATGCTGTGTTTCAATTGTTGATTTCACGTCATGAATAAGCTGACATAACGGCACTTAAGTCACGCCGCATGCTGTTGCATAAAGGTTTCCGAAGCCAAACCGGAGACCGCCATAGCGTCTGGCGATTCCATGGCACTCGCCGCGCGAACGCCAGCGATTTTCGACGCCGGCCACTCCGGACTGTCTGGCTTCCGACACCTAACCAAATCCTCATGGAGAAGATCATGTTTGCAATCACTGCCGTCACCGGCAAGGTCGGTGGCACGACCGCACGCGCGCTCATGAACGCCGGGCATAAGGTCCGGGCCGTCGTTCGCGACCGGGCGAAAGGTGCGGAATGGGAAAGGCTCGGCGCGCAAGTTGCCCTCGCCACGTTCGATGATGCCGATGCGCTCGCGCGGGCTTTTGACGGCACCGAAGGCGTCTTCGTCATGGCCTCGCCGAATTTCGCACCCGATCCGGGTTTTCCGAGCGCCCGCAGGGATGCCGCAGCGCAGGCGGCCGCCATAAAGCGCGCGCAGCCGGGTAAGGTGGTGATGCTGTCGTCGATCGGCGGCCAGCGTACCTCCGGCCTCGGGCTCATCACCCAGGTGCACATGCTGGAAGAGGCGCTGGCGCCGTTGGCCATGTCGGTCGCCATGCTGCGGCCGGCGTGGTTCATGGAGAATTCGTCGTGGGATATGGCACCGGCGCGCGAGACCGGCGACATGCCGAGCTATCTGGCGCCGCTCGACAAGCCCTATGCGATGATCGCCACCTCCGATATCGGCGCCATTGCGGCCCGGACGATGGCCGAGCGCTGGACCGGCCGCCGGGTGATCGAGATCGAAGGGCCGAAACGCTATACCCAGATCGAAATCGCGACGCTGATCGGCCAGGCAATCGGTCGTCCAGTCATCGCCAAGCCTATCCCACGCACTGAATGGGAGGAGCGTTTCAAGGCTCAGGGGGCTGCCTGGCCGGAGCCGCGCATCGAGATGATCGAAAGCTTCAACTCCGGCTGGATCGACTTCGAACCGGCTGGCGTCAATGAACACGTCATTGCCGCCACGCCTTATGAGACTGTGCTGGCCGAACTTGCCAAGATCGGTTGACGCTCAATAGCCTTCGGCAAGACCGGAGCCGGCGCGGCTGTCCATCGCGCCGTTGTAGCGGGCACCGCCTCCCTCGGCGATTTGGCCGAGGCTCTTGCCGCCGACGAGAATGCCGGCGGCCTGACCCCAGACCGGCCAACTGCCGCCGATTTGGACATTGTAGCCCATGCCAGTCAGCAGTTTGATCGTATCGGGAGACAGCGTGTAGGGCTCGGTGTAGATCTTATCCGGCAGCCATTGATGATGGACACGCGGCGCATCGATCGCCTGCTGAATATCCATGCCGAAATCGATGACGTTCACGATCGCTTCGAGCGTGATGGTGATGATGCGCGCGCCGCCGGGGCTGCCGATCACCATGAAGGGTTTGCCGTCCTTGGCGACGATCGTCGGGCTCATCGAGGAAAGCGGCGTCTTCTTCGGCTGGATGGCGTTGGCCTCGCCCTGCACCAGACCGTAGAGATTGGGTACCCCCGGCTTGGAGGTGAAGTCGTCCATCTCGTTGTTGAGCAGGATGCCGGTGCCGGGCGCGACCACGCCGGCGCCGAAGGAGCCATTCAGCGTGTAGGTAACGGCAACCGCATTGCCGTCATTGTCGATGATCGAGTAATGCGTGGTCTCCGTGCTCTCGCCGAGGCCCTTCGGCATCAGATCCTTGGAGACGCCGGCGCGATAG
The DNA here is from genome assembly GCF_003025035.1 of Rhizobium sp. SEMIA4064. Lineage (GTDB taxonomy): Bacteria > Pseudomonadota > Alphaproteobacteria > Rhizobiales > Rhizobiaceae > Rhizobium > Rhizobium paranaense. The sequence continues at coordinate 229,107 of NZ_PYJN01000019.1, read as the reverse complement.
GGATCGATGCTGTCGCGGATCTTCTTCGCGTAGTTCTTGTCCAGCAGTTTGCTGACGGGATTGTCGACGAAATCGGGATCGCCGAGCGCGGAATTGCGGTCGACATAGGCGTGGCGCATGGCCTCGACCATGAGATGCACGGTGTCGGCCGAGCCGTAACCGGTATAGGAAAGCGGGTAGCCTTCCAGCACATTGAGAATCTCGCAGATGATCACGCCGCCGGAAGAGGGTGGCGGCGAGGAGATGATCTCATAGCCGCGGTAATTGCATTTCACCGGGTCGAGTTCGCGGACCTTATATTGCTCGAAATCCTCCTTCGCCAGAATGCCGCCCTTGTCGTGGCTGGCCTTGACGATCGCGTCGGCGGTCGGCCCCTTGTAGAAGCCGTCCGGGCCTTGTTCCGAAATGCTGGCGAGGGCCGCGGCAAGGTCGGGCTGGATCAGCCGATCGCCGCTGGAGAAGGGGGCGCCGTTCGGCTTCGTGAAGATCGCCGCTGTCGCCGGATCGCGTGACAGCCATTTCTTGCCTTCGTTCAGCTCGGCGGCGTCCGCCTGGTTCAGCGTGAAGCCTTCCTTGGCGTAGCGGATCGCCGGCGCCATCAGTTCCTGGCGGGTTTTGGTGCCGTATTTCTCGCGGGCAGTCTCGAAGCCCATGACGGAGCCCGGCACACCGACGGCGAGATAGCCATCCGTGCTTGCGCCTTTGACGACATTGCCTTTGTCGTCGAGATACATGGTCTTGGTCGAGGCAAGCGGTGCGCGCTCGCGAAAATCGAGGAAGGCGGTCTTGCCGTCCTTCGTTCGGATGGTCATGAAGCCGCCGCCGCCGATATTGCCGGCGGTCGGATAGACCACAGCCAGGGCGTAACCGACCGCAACCGCGGCATCCACGGCATTGCCGCCGCTCTTTAGCACGTCGACGCCGACATCCGTCGCCAGATGCTGGGCAGTCACCACCATTCCATGCTCGGCTTCAACCGGCTGCGGCGCTGCGGCTTGAACGATGGTGATGGAAAAGAGCCCGAAGGCAAAGATAGTCGCTAACGATATCGCCCGCTGGCGGAATTCGCGCATGATGGTCCCTCCCTAAGTCAAGTTTCAGGTAAGGCAGCCCAGCGTTGTGTCTAGGGCTGAAGAATAATTTCTGCGGCCAAATTTCGTCGGCGACCGCGCCAGCCATATGCCCGGAATCTGGATCGGATAGAAGACGACCCGGCCTCTCCAAGATTGACGAGATACTCATCCCGTCGATTGGGGATTAATTCCAGGGTATTAGCGGAAATCGCGCAATCGATCTTTCGTATTAGCATCCGTTAAAATGTCGGGGATAAATGCCTGCCCGCACTCGCAATATTTCTTTCATCAGAGCAGTCTACTTTAGGTAATGGACTTGTTGAGGCGGGAGTATCGCATGGGGGTATTGATGGCCGTCACGAAGCTTGAGCAGTGGAAGAACGAGCGCAACAGCAAACCCAAGGCGTTCGTCATTGCTCAAAAGACGCATGTCGTCGAAATCGAGTGCATGCATTGCCATCACCACTTCTTTCGGTGGTCGTCGACAGCGCCGGCCTATTGGCGCTGCGAGGATTGTTCCGTCAATCAGTGAGGCGTTCCGGTCCTGACGATCAAACGATCAGGATCGCCCTGAAATCATTGACATTGGTGCCAGTCGGGCCGGGGACGAAGAGGTCGCCGATTGCGTTGAATGCCGACCAGGCGTCGTTGTTTCTCAGCATCTCAGCGGGCATAAGCCCGGCCTTGCGCAGCCGCGCCACGGTGCTTGCGTCGGCAAAGGCACCGGCATTGTCTTCGCTGCCGTCGATGCCGTCGGTGTCGGCGGCCATGGCGTGAATGCCGGCGTGACCGTCGATATCGATCGCCAGCGACAGCAGGAATTCGGAGTTTCGGCCGCCCTTGCCCTTGCCCGTCAGCGTCACCGTCGTCTCCCCACCCGACAGCAACACGATCGGCTTGGCGAAGGGCCGATTGCGATGGAGGATCTCGCGGGCGAGGGCGGCATGCATGTGCGCTGCCTCGCGGGCTTCACCTTCGATCGCATCGGACAGGATCGCCGCCTCGATGCCGGCTTCGCGCGCCATTTCGGCCGCGGCCTCCAGTGAAACGCCGGCCGACGCGATGACATGCACCTCATTGCCGGCAAGGCGTGGATCCCCCGGCCGCGGCGCATCGGCTTCCGGCCTTTCGATATGCGCGAGGACGGCGGCGGGAAGCTCGATACGGTAGAGACGGATGAGGTCGAGCGCTTCGGCGCGGGTGCCAGCGCCGGGCACGGTCGGTCCAGAGGCGACAAGAGCCGGATCGTCGCCCGGAATGTCGGAAACGACCAGCGAGACGACCTTTGCCGGATAGGCCGCTGCGGCGAGGCGACCGCCCTTGATGGTCGACAGATGTTTGCGAATGACGTTCATCGCCGAAATCGGCGCGCCGGAGGCGAGCAGCGCCTTATTGACGGCGATCTCGTCGGCAAGGGTGAGGGCACCGGCGGGGGAGGGCAGCAGCGCCGATCCACCGCCGGAGATCAGCGCGATCACCAGGTCATCCTCGGTCAATCCTTCGACCAGCTTCAATAGCCGCCCGGAGGCGACGAGGCCTGCCTCATCCGGGACGGGATGAGCGGCTTCAATGATTTCGATGTACTGGCAGGGGGCGGCGAAGCCGTAGCGCGTTACCACCAGCCCTTCCAGTGGACCGTCCCAGCATTGCTCGAGGGCGGCCGCCATCTGTGCCGATCCCTTGCCGGCGCCGATGACGACCGTCCGTCCTTTCGGCTTTGCCGGCAGATGGGCGCGGATGCCGGTCATGGGATCGGCGGCGCGGACGGCCGCATCGAAGAGGGAGGTGAGGAAGGCGCGGGGATCGGAAACGGTCATTTGGAAATCTACCTGTCTGCGATGAGCTTATAAGCATTTGGTGGCGCAACTGGCGCGAACACGCAAGGGCAGGTCACGCCCGATTGTGTCGGGTAAGCGCAATCCCTATGTTTTAGGGAGCAGTTTCAACGATTTTATCCGAGGGATTTTCGAGATGGCCGAATTGAAGGTGAAGACGAGACAGACGGGCGCGACAGCGACGGTCGGCCGCACTGGCCTGCCGCATGTGACGTCGGTGACCGGTGGCGAGATCGATATCGTCACCTCGCCGTCACTGCCTGGCTTCAATCCGCTCGATCTGCTTTATTCCTCGCTGTCCGCCTGTCTCGTGCTCAGCGCCCGCATGGCCGCGAGCAGTCTCGGCGTGCTCGACAAGCTGACGGAAGTGACTGCCGTCGTGACCGGCGAGAAGGCGACGGAAGGGCTGTCACGCGTCGAAAAATTCAACATCGCCTTCACCATCAAGGGCGATTTCGGCGACGAAATCCGCAGCGCCATCGCGCATGCTGCCGAGGAGGAAATTTGCACGGTCAGCAACACGATCCGGGGGAATCCGAAGTTCGAGATGGTGATTTCGGGGTGAGATCGGATTAAGCAGCGAAAGCTCCTCATCCGCCCTGTCGGGCACCTTCTCCCAGTTCTGACGGGGAGAAGGGGATTGCAGCGCCATCACCGTCCCTCTCTCCGCATGGCGTTGGGCGAGGGTTTTGGCGACGTCGCTCCCTCTCCCCGTCAAAACGGGGAGAGGGTTGGGGTGAGGGGCTTTCTCCGCTACTCTGGCGGCAGCTCGAATCCTTCCAGATAAGGCCCAAGCTCGGGATCGATATCCACCTTGACCACATTGTTGTAGACCGCCGTCGCAATCATGATGCCGGCGAAAGCGACGAGATTGGCGAGCGTCGGTTCGTCGTAGCGTGCCTTCAACCGGTCCCACAATTCTTCCGGCACGGTGTTGGAATCCCTGACGATCGCCTTGCCGAAATCGATCAACAATGCCTCGTCTTCCGCGGGTACGAGCGTTTCCGGCGTCAGGCCGGCATTGATCAGCGCCCGGCGGAAGAAGCCGACCGGGATGATCGAGCGGCTTTGCAGCGAAATGGCATGACAGAAAAGCCAGACCGCGCGGTCGTCGAGCGCCGGGCGCAGTTCTTCGCGCAACGTGAACCATTCGGCGTAGATGCGGTGCGCCACCGGCGAGTGCAGCAGCGTCCGCTTCATATTGGTCATGCGGCCGCGCAGTTGCACTTCGCGGTCGTGTTCGGCGCGGACGGCTTCGGAAGCGGTGTCGTAATCGATCGGCGTGATATGGCTCATCGGCTGTTGTCTCTCATTGCGCCGCTTCGGACGTCGGGGTGAAGAAGCGGTTTGCCGGACGCGGCAGGCCGAGATGGTCGCGCAGTGTCGTGCCCTCGTATTCGCGGCGGAAGATGCCGCGGCGCTGCAGTTCCGGAACGACGCGCGTGGTCACGTCCAGCAAGCCCTGCGGCAGGAAGGGGAAGACGACGTTGAAGCCGTCGGAGCCTTCCTCGCGCAGCCATTGTTCCATCTCATCGGCGATCGTCTGCGGCGTGCCGACGAAGGCGAGACCGGCATAGCCGCCAAGCCGTTGGGCAAGCTGGCGGACGGTCAGCTTCTCCTCCACCGCCAATGCGATGACGCGCTCCCTGCCGCTCTTGCTGGCATTGGTTTCCGGGATCTCCGGCAGCGGACTGTCAGGGTCGAAGCCTGAGGCGTCATGGCCCAAGGCGATCGACAGGGAGGCAATGGCGCTTTCGTAATGGACGAGGCTATCGAGCTTGGCGCGTTTGGCCTTTGCCTCCTCGACGGTATCGCCGACGACGATGAAGGCGGCGGGAAGTATCTTCAGGTGATCCGGGTTGCGGCCGATGTGCTTCATCCGGCCCTTGATGTCGGCGAAAATCGCCTTGCCGTCGGCGAGATTGCGTGGGGCGGCGAAAACCGCCTCGGCGGTTTCGGCGGCAAGCTGGCGTCCGGCATCCGATTGTCCGGCCTGGACGATCACCGGCCAGCCCTGCGGCGGGCGGGCAATGTTGAGCGGCCCGCGAACGCTCAGTTCCTCGCCCTTGTGGGCAAGCACATGCATCTTTTCCGGATCGAAGAAGAGGCCGCTTTCGGCATTGCGGAGGAAAGCGTCGTCGGCGAAGCTGTCCCAGAGGCCGGTCACGACATCGTAGAATTCACGGGCGCGGTGATAGCGCTCACCGTGCTCCATATGCTCTTCAAGGCCGAAATTCAGCGCTGCGTCCGGATTGGATGTCGTGACGATATTCCAGCCGGCGCGACCGCCGCTGATATGGTCGAGGGAGGCGAAACGGCGGGCGATGTGATAGGGCTGATCGAAGGTGGTGGAGGCCGTGGCGACGAGACCGATCTTTTCGGTGACGGCGGCAAGCGCCGAGAGCAGTGTGAAGGGCTCGAAGGACGTGACGGTATGGCTGCGCTTCAGCGCCTCGACGGGCATGTTCAGCACGGCAAGATGATCGGCCATGAAGAAGGCATCGAATTTTGCCTGTTCCAGCGCTTGCGCAAAACTCTTGATATGTTTGAAATTGAAATTCGCGTCCGGATAGGCGCCGGGATAGCGCCATGCGCCGGTATGAAGGCTGACGGGGCGCATGAAGGCCCCAAGCTTCAGTTGCTTCTGTTCAGTCATGGGTCCATCCCTCTCGAACATCACGGGTTCATGGCGGCATGTGCGGGCAAGCCAGCGAGAATGTCTCCCTCGACGTAGGAGCCTAATCGGCGCATTCAAAGAGCCGATTTCATTTATTTGATCGGTTCGATGGAATATTTATCCAGCGCCGCTTTCCACCTCGGTCTGCCGGGCAAAAACCTTGACGAGCCAGTCGATGAAGACGCGCACCCGTGGTGAGAGTTGGCGGTTGCGGGGATAGAGCATGGAGACGGGTGTCTTCGTCAGTGGAAAGTCCTTGAGGACGTGAACCAGCTCGCCGGATTTCAGGGCATATTCGGCGTGATAGCGCGGCACCTGGATCAGGCCGAGGCCGAGCTTGGCCGCTGAAAAATAACTCTCTGCAGCATTGACGGAGACCGTCGCGGGCAAGGCGATATTGCGCACTGCGCCGTCGACGATGAATTCTAGCGGCAGCAATACGCCGGTCGCCGAGGAGCGGAAGCCGACCATGCGGTGACCGTCGAGGGCGTCCGGATGCAGCGGCATGCCGAAGCGTTCGATATAGGCAGGTGCCGCCAGCGTGATCTCCTCCAGCATGGCGACGCGGCGAGCGATCATGTCGCTGTCCTGTGGTGTGCCGACACGCAGCACACAATCGATGCCTTCGCGAATGAGGTCAACAAGGCGGTCGCCCTCTGTCATGTAAAGCTCGATTTCCGGATAGGTCTCCAGGAAAGACGACAGGTTCGGGAGTACGAAATGCCGGGCCAATGTTCCATGGACGTCGACGCGCAGGAGACCCTTCGGCTTGGCGCCGGCAAAGGCACCCTCGGCGTCCTCTATGTCTGATAGAATGCGCAGGCAACGCTGATAGTAGGCCTCGCCATCCAACGTCGGGCTGACATGCCGCGTCGTTCGCTGCAGCAGGCGAACGCCGAGGCGCGCCTCCAATTGTTTGACGGCATCCGTCACCGTGGAGCGCGGCAGACCGGTATCTTCAGCAGCCAGCGTGAAGCTGCGCCGTTCCACGACGCGGGAAAATACCCGCATGGCATCGAATCTGTCCATTTTTCTTTGTTCGGAAATTTCGGCTAGTGATGCCGATTAATGGCTGATTATCCGCCGTTTGAAAAGAGGCATCTTCCTCTCATCGAAACGCGCTACAGCGCAATTACAGCGAAGGATGAAGACAATGGCCAATAACTCCAACAGGGTAGCTATCGTTACCGGTGCATCTCGCGGTATCGGCGCGGCGGTTGCGGAGCGTCTTGCAAAGGACGGTTTCACGGTCGTCATCAATTACTCCGGCAGCGAAGCCGCCGCCGAGGAGCTTGCCCGCAAGATCGAAGGAAAGGGTGGCAAGGCGCTGACCGCCAAGGCTGATGTTTCCGATGCCGAAGCCGTGCGTCGCATGTTCGATGCTGCCGAAGCCGCTTTTGGGGGCGTCGACGTGCTGGTCAACAATGCCGGCATCATGCAGCTCGCCAAGATCGCCGATGCCGACGACGCCCATTTCGATCGGCACATCGCCATCAATCTGAAGGGGACGTTCAATGCGCTGCGCGAAGCCGGCAAGCGCCTGCGCGACGGCGGCCGGATCATCAACTTCTCGACCAGCGTCGTCGGGCTCAAGCTCGAGACTTATGGCGTTTACGCTGCAACCAAGGCCGCCGTCGAAACGCTGACCGGCATCATGGCCAAGGAAATGCGCGGCCGTTCGATCACGGTCAATGCCGTGGCGCCCGGCCCGACGGCGACCGACCTCTTCCTCAACGGCAAGAGCGACGAGCTGATCGATCGCATGGCCAAGATGAACCCGCTGGAGCGGCTGGGTACGCCGGAAGACATCGCCGCTGCCGTCTCATTCCTCGCCGGCCCGGACGGCGGCTGGATCAACGGTCAGACGCTGCGCGCCAATGGCGGCATGATCTGAACCCTCCCAGGTGGCGGCGGGATGAGTCCCGTCGCTACCAGCGCGTCAAATCGCCGCTTCCGTCCCGCAGGAGCGGCGATCATTTGTTTTGGGTGGACTATTTTGCGTTGTGCAACACTTCAAGCCTGCCTATTTGGTATTAAAGCGAATCCTTTCTGGGGCGGGAGATATCCATGAACGATAAGGACATTGGCGAAATCGCCTCCTGGCTCATGCAGAGCGGCCTCAAAGGCATGGGAGAAGCCGACATCCTGGCAGGCTTCTGCGAGGCATGCCGAGAGCGCGGGCTGAACGTCGACCGCGCCATGGCGCTGATGGATACGCTGCATCCGGTCTATGAGGGGCGAGCCTTCCGCTGGGACGGCAACCAGGTGATTGAACGCGAGTTCGAATATGGGCCGTCGCATCAAGGGATCGCCGCCGAGAACTGGCTGCGTTCCTCCTTCTATCATTTGCTGGAAACAGGCGGAGACGAGGTGCGTCGCCGCATCGGCTTCGGCGACCCGATCGATTTCTTCGGGCTCGACACGTTGAAGACTGATGGCCACACCGATTACCTCGCCATGGTGCACCGGTTCGAGGAAGGCGGCACCATCGGCGAGATGGATTGTTTCTATTCTCATTTTGCCACCACCGCCGGAGTGGGTTTCCCTGACGAGGACCTGCGCGTGCTGCGTAAGCTGACACCGGCCCTGGCATTGGCGATCAAATGCACTGCTATGGGACGCATCGCGCGCACCATTGCCGAGGTCTATCTGGGCGAGGATGCCGCCCGGCATGTTCTCGAAGGCAAGATCACACGCGGTAAGGCCGAGCGGATCTCGGCGGCACTGTGGTTCTCCGATCTCGCCAACTATACCCGCATTTCGGACACAGCCGAGCCCGATGAAATCATTCCGATGCTGAATGCTTATGCGGACGCTGTGATTTCCTCGATCCACGAGGCAGGGGGCAACGTGTTGAAGCTGATCGGCGACGGCACGCTGGCGATCTTCAAGGCGCGCGATGCGGGGGATGCTTGCGCTGCGGCGCTGATGGCGGAATCGTTGCTGCGCCAGCGGCTGCGCGATCTCAATTCCCAGCGGCAGATCGAGGGCAGGCCGGTGACGGACGTCTATCTCGGCCTGCATATCGGCGATGTCTTTTACGGCAATATCGGCAGCATGGACCGGCTGGATTTCACCGTCATCGGCCCGGCCGTCAACGAGGTTAGCCGCATTGCGTCCATGTGCCGTTCGGCCGATCGCAACATCCTGATGTCGTCGAATTTCGTCTCCGCTCTGGCGTCCAGCCAGAGCAACGATCTCGTCTCCGTCGGCCGCTACGCGCTGCGCGGCGTCAACCGGCCGCAGGAGCTGTTCACGCTGCTGTCTTCGGCGGCTTGATCACCTCAACGGCGACCTCCGGCGAACATCGGGCCGCCTTTGTGCGGCGGGAAACCGTAGCCGTTGATCATCACCAGATCGATATCGCTGGCGCGGGCGGCGATGCCCTCGGCCAAGAGCGCCTCGCCCTCATCGGCCATCGCCTTCAGCAGCCGGGTGACGATCTCGTCTGCGGTAAAGCTCTTCGGCGCAATGCCTTTTTCGGCGCGGGCGGCTTCGATCAGCGCTGTGACTTCGGGATCTACCGTGCGCTGGCCATCCGGATAGCTGTACCAGCCCCGCCCGGCCTTCTGACCGAAGCGGCCGGCTTCGCAGAGGCGATCGGCGATGACGACATAGCGGGCGGCAGGATCGCGTGTTGGCGCCTGGCGTTTGCGCCGCGCCCAGGCGATTTCGAGGCCGGCCATGTCGTAGACGGCGAAGAGACCCATCGGGAAGCCATAGGCTTCCAGCGCCGCATCGATTTCATGCGGCAGCGCGCCGTCCTCGACCATGAATTCGGCTTCGCGGCGATAGGCAGAAAAGATGCGATTGCCGATGAAGCCCTCGGTGACGCCACAGACGACCGGTAGTTTTCCGAGGCGCTTGGCGAAGGCGAGGGCGCTTGCCAGCACATCAGGCGCGGTCTTGTGGCAATTCACGACTTCCAGCAGCCGCATGATGTTGGCGGGCGAAAAGAAATGCAGGCCGACGACCCGCTCAGGATGCGCGGTTGCGGCGGCGATGATATTTGGATCGAGGTAGCTGGTGTTGGTCGCAAGGATGGTGTCGGCGCGTACGATGCCATCAAGGCGCTGGAACAGCTCGGTCTTGACGGTCAGATCATCGAAGACGGCTTCGATGATGAGATCGGCTTGCGCGAACTCCTGCGCATCGGCGGCGACCGCCAACCGGCTCAGGCGATCGTCGCGGCCTGCTGTATCGAGGCGGCCGGATTGTACAGCTTTGTCGAGGATGCCGGTAATCCGCTCTCGGCCTTTGTCGGCGGCTTCCCGGGTTTGCTCGATGCCGACGACGCGGTAGCCGGCGTTCAAGGCCGCCACTGCAATGCCGGAGCCCATGAGGCCGGTGCCGACGAGGCCGACGGTTTCGATCTTGCGCGGCGCAACTTTTTCCAGGCCTTCGACCTTGCCGGCGGCGCGTTCCGCGAAAAAGACGTGGCGCAGGGCTGCAGCCTCTTCGCTATCCCGAAGGGCGACGAAGGTGCGGCGTTCTTCGGCGAGTCCCTCGTCCAGCAATGTCGTCGCGGCAAGGCGAACAAGGCGGACGGCTTCGGCGGGCGCGTGCTGACCACGCGCCTTGCGAAGAGCTTCCGCGACCGCTTTGTCGATGGCCTCCTCAGAGTCTGACGGGACAGGCAATTTGCCGGTGCGTCGCAAGGGAAGATCGGCTGCGCTCTTGGCGGCGGCAATGGCCGCAGCGATCAGCGAGTTTTCGACCAGGCTATCGATGATACTGAGTTTGTTTGCTTCGCTGGCCGAGACAACGCGTCCATTGGAGATCAGTTCGATGGCAGCGGCGGTGCCGATCAGGCGGGGGAGGCGTTGCGTACCGCCGGCACCGGGAACGATGCCGAGCTTGACTTCTGGCAGGCCGATTTTCGCGGAGGGCACGGCATCGCGCTTGTGGCAGGCGAGTGCCACTTCCAGGCCGCCGCCGAGCGTGGCGCCGTTCATAGCGGCAACAACGGGTTTGGAGAAATCTTCGATGCGGGCAATGACTTGCGGCAGCAGCGGCTCAACGGGCGGTTTGCCGAATTCCTTAATATCGGCGCCGCCGATGAAAGTGTTGCCTGCCCCCGTCAATATGACAGCAACGACCGCGTTGTCCTTCTCGGCGCGATCGAGCGCCGTCATGAGGCCGGCGCGGACATCGGCGGAGAGTGCATTGACGGGCGGATTGTCGATGGTGACGACGAGAACGTCATCGGTCAGCGTCGCCGAAACAGTATCCGAAAAGCGCGATGCCGACATGGCGAGCCCATCCTATTCCGGAATAACGGCGGTCGCCTGGATCTCGATCTTGGCGCGGTCCTCCACGAGGGCGACGACCTGCACGGCGGCCATGGCTGGAAAATGCCGGCCGATGATCTCGCGATAGACCTGGCCGATGCCCTTGAGATTGGCGAGATATTCGCTCTTATCGGTGAAATACCAGGTCATCGAGGTGATGTGCTGCGGCTTGGCGCCGCCCTCGGCGAGAATGGCGACGACATTCTTCAGCGTCTGGCGCACCTGCTCGACGAAATCGTCACTTTCGAATTCGCACGCGGCGTTCCAGCCGACTTGGCCGCCGACGAACACCATGCGACCGGTTGCCGCCATGCCATTGGCATAGCCGATCGGCTTGGCCCAGCCTTCAGGTTGCAGGATGGTGTGCATCGGTCATCTCCAGATGAGAGGTCAGCGCAGCGCGGATATCGTCCGGCCACGCAAGCGATTGATGGGTGTCGAGGGAGGTGGAAACGACACGATGGCGGGCGGTCCATAGGACTTGACCATTCGCCGAAACCTGATGTTCCAGATCGAGCGAGGAACGACCGATGCCGCGCACCGCCACCACGAAATCAAGCTCATCGCCCTGAAAGCCAGGGCGCACGAAGGTCAAGTCGAGCCGTACGGTCGGCACGCCGATGCGGCGGTCGTTGACCAGCGCCTTCCAGGGAAAACCCAACGAGCCGAAAAAATCCTCCAGCACCCCGACGAGGATGTTCAGATACGACGGGAAATAGGCGATCCCCGAGGGATCGCAGTCTCCGAAGCGCAGGGGTCTGGTGGTTTTGAATGCCAAGGCCGGCCTCAGTTCGAAAAAGCGGCGATGCCGGTGATGGCACGGCCGAGGATGAGGGCGTGGATGTCGTGCGTGCCTTCGTAGGTGTTGACGACTTCGAGGTTGACGAGATGGCGGGCGATGCCGAACTCGTCGGAAATGCCGTTGCCACCGAGCATGTCGCGGGCGGCGCGGGCGATCTCGAGTGCCTTGCCGCAGCTATTGCGCTTGAGGATCGAGGTTAGCTCCACCGGCGGATGGCCGTCTTCCTTCAAGCGGCCGAGCCTCAGGCAACCCTGCAGGCCGAGGGTGATCTCGGTCACCATGTCGGCAAGCTTCTTCTGGATGAGCTGGTTGGCAGCGAGCGGCCGGCCGAACTGTTTGCGGTCGAGCACATATTGCCGCGCCTTGGCGTAGCAATCCTCGGCCGCGCCGAGAGCGCCCCAGGCAATGCCGAAGCGGGCCGAGTTCAGGCAGGTGAAGGGGCCTTTGAGGCCGGAAACGTTCGGCAGCAGGTTTTCTTCCGGCACGAAGACATTGTCCATGACGACTTCGCCGGTGATGGAGGCGCGCAGGCCTACCTTGCCGTGGATGGCGGGGGCTGACAGGCCTTTCCAGCCCTTTTCCAGGATGAAACCTCTGATAACGCCGTCTTCGGTCTTGGCCCAGACGACGAAGACGTCGGCGATCGGTGCATTGGAAATCCAGGTCTTGGCACCGGTCAGGCTATAGCCGCCATCGACCTTCTTGGCGCGGGTTACCATCGAGCCGGGATCGGAGCCGTGGTTAGGTTCCGTGAGGCCGAAGCAGCCGATCCATTCGCCGGTGGCAAGCTTCGGCAGATATTTCTGCTTCTGCTCTTCTGAACCGAAGGCATTGATCGGCACCATGACGAGCGAGGATTGCACGCTCATCATCGAGCGGTAGCCGCTGTCGACGCGCTCGACCTCACGGGCGATCAGGCCATAGGCGACATAGCCAAGGCCGGCGCCGCCGTACTCCGGCGCGATCGTCGGACCGAGCAGGCCGAGTTCGCCCATTTCACGGAAGATCGACGGGTCGGTCTTCTCATGGCGGAAGGCTTCGAGGACGCGGGGCGCCAGTTTCTCCTGCGCGTAGGAATGTGCGGTATCAAGCACCATGCGTTCATCGTCGCTCAACTGCTCCGTCAGCCGGAACGGGTCGGCCCAGTCGAAAATCTCGCGGCTCATGCTCTCAATCTCCATCAATTTGTCTTCAGAAGTTCGCGCGCAACGATCAGTTTCTGAACCTCCGTCGCACCTTCGTAAATACGAAGTGCGCGTATCTCCCGATAGAGTTTTTCCGTTATTTCTCCCGCTTTGACGCCTCGTCCGCCGAAAAGCTGGACGGCGCGGTCGATGACGGCCTGCGCGGTTTCCGTGGCCGTCATCTTGGCCATGGCCGCCTCGCGCGTCGTCGGCAGATGCTGCACGTCGCGACGCCAGGCCGCTCGATAGGTGAGGAGGGCTGCCGCGTCGATGCCGGTCGCCATATCGCCGAGGGCTGCCTGCGTCAACTGAAGGTCGCCGAGCGTCGCGCCGAACATCGGCCGCGTGCGGACATGCGCCAGCGACTCATCCAGCGCCCGCCGCGCAAAGCCAAGGCTGGCGGCGGCGACCGAGGCGCGGAAGATATCGAGTGTGCGCATGGCGATCTTGAAGCCTTCGCCCGGTGCGCCGAGCCGGCGCGACGCGGGGATGCGGCAGTTTTCGAAACGGATCGTCGCCAGCGGATGCGGCGTGATCACTTCGATCCGTTCGGCGATCGAGAAGCCGGGATCATCAGCGAAGACGACGAAGGCGGAAATGCCGCGCGTGCCCGGCGCCTCGCCTGTGCGGGCGAAAACGGTGTAGATATCGGCGATGCCGCCATTGGAAATCCAGGTCTTTTCGCCATCGAGAACATAGTGATCGCCATCGGCGCGGGCCGCGCAACTCATCGCGGCGACATCCGAGCCGGCATCCTTTTCCGACAGCGCAAAGGCCGCGAGCCAGTCGCCGGCGCGAACTTTCGGCAGCACGGCGTCGCGCAGTTCGGGCGAGCCGGATAATCCGATCGCGCCGGTGCCGAGGCCCTGCATGGCGAAAGCGAAATCGGCAAGGCCATCGTGCCAGGCGAGCGTTTCGCGCGCGAGACAAACGAGGCGGGAATCGATCAACGGGTCGCTGTCCGAGGTGCCTGTGGCGGCAGCGAGGAGGTCGGCGTCGCCGAGCGCCTTGACCAGCTTGCGGCAGGTGCCGTCGACATCGCCATGGTCGATATCGGCCATGGCGGAGGATTTGGCGAAAGCGTCGACTTCAGCCACGAATTCCCGGTGGCGTTCATCGAAGAACGGCCAATCCAGATGATCTCGGCTCGGCCCGGAGAGGCTTGATGCAGCGGACATAGCCTCAATTCCCCTGGAATTCAGGCTTGCGCTTGGCGGCGAAGGCTTCGAAGGCACGGCGGAAATCCTGGGTGGCCATGCAGACCGCTTGGGCCTGCGCCTCGGATTCGATCATCTCGTCGATGCCCATCGCCCATTCCTGGTTCAGCATGGTCTTGGTCATGCCATGCGCGAACCATGGCCCATTCGCTAGCGAACTGGCGAGCCTGATGGCTTCCGGCTCCAGATCAGCGCTGACATGCAAGCTGTTGTAGAAACCCCAGGCATGGCCTTCGGCCGATGTCATCGAGCGACCCGTGAACAGCAGTTCAGCGGCACGGCCCTGGCCGATGATGCGGGGAAGGATGCCGCATGCGCCCATGTCGGCGCCGGCAAGGCCGACGCGCGTGAAGAGAAAGGCGGTCTTGGCTTCGAACGTCGCCAGGCGCAGGTCGGAGGCCATGGCGAGGATGGCGCCGGCACCGGCGCAGATACCGTCGACGGCGGAAATGATCGGCTGCGGGCACTTGCGCATGGCTTTGACCAGATCGCCGGTCATGCGCGTGAAGGCGAGAAGCTCGGGCATTGCCATGCGGGTCAGCGGTTCGATGATCTCGAAGACATCGCCGCCGGACGAGAAATTACCGCCAGCTCCGGTCAGCACTATAGCGCGGACGTCAGAGGCGTAGGCGAGGTCGCGGAAGAGATTGCGCAGTTCGGCATAGCTGTCGAACGTCAGCGGGTTCTTGCGCTCCGGGCGGTTCAGCCGGATCGTGGCGACGCGGCCGTCATCGCTGACCTCCCAGAGGAAATGCTGCGGCTTGTAATCTTTGAAGGGCTTCAGATGGCCCCGCATCGTCATATCCCGATCGCTCATCCCGCTAAAACCTCCCCACCGGCAACCGCAATTGCCTGACCATTGATCGATGCCGCCGCCGGCGATGCCAACCAAAGAACGGTGTCGGCAACCTCCTCGGGCTTGACGAGCCGTCCCTGCGGATTGGATTTCGTGAACTCCGCAAGCGCCTGTTCCGCCGTGCGCCCTGTTTTGGCGACGATGGTGGCGATCGAGCGTTCGATGATCGGCGTATCGGTGAAACCGGGGCACACGGCGTTGACCGTGATACCAGTCTTTGCCAGCTCCAGCGCCAACGAGCGCGTCAGGCCGACGACGCCATGCTTGGCGGCAACATAGGCGGACACGTAGCCGTAGCCGGTCAGGCCCGCCGTCGAGGCGATGTTGATGATGCGCGCGCCGGCTCCGTGCGCTTTAAGGTCGGGTAGGGCAGCTTGCGTCACCAGGAAAACGCTGGTGAGATCGACCGTCAGGACGCGATTCCACATGTCCAGGCTGGTCTTCTCGAAAGGCGCAGTTGGTGCCTCGCCGGCATTGTTGACGAGAATATCGACAGGGCCGAATTTTTCGCGGGCAGCGTTCACGCCGCCGGCAATCGCTTCGACGCTGGTGACGTCGAAACCGTCAACGACGAGAGCATTCGCGCCAATGTCGGCAGCGACGGCCTCGAGCGGTTCTCTTTTTCGCCCGGCAAGCGTCACGCGTGCACCCTCGGCAGCGAGCGCCCGCGCGATCGCGGCGCCGATGCCGCTACCGGCGCCGGTGACGAGGGCGTGGCGGCCCACAAATTTGCCTGATGTCGTCATCGGTTGCTCACTTCGCCGGCGTGGCCGCTGCCGCGCGGGCAAGATTGTTTTCATATTGCATCTTGCCGGAGAGATATTGCTTCGGCCAGGGGATCGAGGTCAGGCCGATCTTGGCGGCTTCGTGCAGCGACCAGGCGGGATCGGCCAGATGCGGACGGGCGACAGCGCAGAGATCGGCACGACCAGCGGCGATGATCGAATTGGCATGATCGGCCTCCGAGATCGCGCCGACGGCGATCGTTGGAATGCCGATCTCATTGCGGATCTTGTCCGAGAATGGTGTCTGGAACAGGCGGCCATAGACCGGCTTTTCCTCCTTCGACACCTGACCGGACGAACAATCGATCAGATCGGCGCCGGCTTTCTTGAACAGGGCCGCGAAAATCGCCGCATCCTCCGGCGTGTTGCCGCCATCGGTCCAGTCATGGCAGGAAAGACGCACGGACATGGGCTTGTCCTCCGGCCAGATTGTGCGCATGGCCCGGAAGATTTCCAGCGGGTAGCGGGCGCGGTTTTCATGGCTGCCACCGTACTCGTCGTCGCGCACATTGGTGAGCGGCGACAGGAAGCTCGACAGGAGATAGCCGTGGGCGCAGTGCAGTTCCAGCCAATCGGCGCCCGTGGTGATCGCCAGTTCCGTCGCACGGACGAAATCGGCCTTGACGCGGTCCATATCGGCGCGGTCCATGGCCTTGGGTATCTGACTATTCCTGAGATAGGGAACGGCGGATGCCGAGATCAGCGGCCATTCGCCTTCGGCTACTGGCTGATCGATGCCCTCCCAGGCAACTTTGGTTGCCCCTTTGCGGCCGGCATGGCCGAGCTGGATGCCGACCTTGGCGGCGCTGTTTGAATGGACGAATTCGACAAGCCGCCGCCACTGTGCCGCCTGTTCTTCGTTCCAGAGGCCGAGGCAGCCGGGGGTAATGCGGGCATCGGGCGTGACGCAGGTCATTTCCGCAAAGACGAGACCAGCACCACCGAGCGCGCGTGAGCCGAGATGGATGATGTGAAAATCGTTCATCACGCCGTTTTCTGCCGAATACATCGCCATGGGCGAGACTACGATGCGGTTGATGAGCGTCACGTCGCGTAGCTGATAGGGCGTGAACATCGGCGGCAGGCAGCGCTCGTTGCCGACCGCAAGGCCGGATTTCTTGGCGAACCAGCGTTCATAACCTTCCAGCCAGTCCTTATCGCGCAGCCGCAGGTTCTCGTGGCTGATGCGCTGCGAGCGGGTGAGCATCGAATACATGAACTGCTCGGGTTCTAGCGTGTCGGCATAGCGCCTCCCGACCACTTCGAACCATTCCATGGCATTGCGCGCCGCGTTCTGGATGCGGGCGACGTCGACGCGGCGGATCTCTTCATAGGTTTCGAGAATCGCCGGAATCTTTTCCTTGCTGTGCCCGTGGATCTGGAATTGCCGGGTCAGCTCGATCGCGTCGTCAATGGCGAGTTTCGTGCCGGAGCCGATGGCGAAATGCGCGGTGTGGGCGGCGTCGCCCATCAGCACGACATGCGAATTGCCGTTGAAATGACTCCACTTGCCGCAGATCAGCCGGTTGAAGTTCAGCCAGGCCGAGCCGCGGATATGGCGGGCATTGGTCATCAGCGAGGCGCCGTCGAGCACTTCCGAGAACAAGTTTTCGCAGAAGGCGATCGAGCCGTCCTGATCCATTTTGTTGAGACCGTGGGCAAGATAGGCTTCCTCGGTGGTTTCGACGATGAAGGTCGAGGTCTTGTCGTCGAACTTGTAGATATGCGCCTGGAACCAGCCGTACTCGCTCTTGCGGAAATCGAAGGTAAATGCGTCGTAGAGCTTGTTGGTGCCGAGCCAGATGTAGCGATTCGGCCGGGTGATCATGTCCGGCTGGAAGACGTCGGGATAGTGGTTACGAATCTTCGAGTTAAGACCATCCGAACCGATAATCAGATCGGCGTCCGGAAAGTCGAGATCGGACGTTACGTCGGTCTCGAAGATCAGCTCGACGCCAAGCGCTTCGCAGCGCTTCTGCAGGATATTCAGCAGCTTCTTGCGGCCGATGCCGACAAAGCCGTGGCCGGAGGTGCGCTGGCGCGTGCCCTTGAACCAGACCTCGATATCATCCCAATGATTGAAGGCATCTTCGATCTCGGCGGCGCTTTCCGGATCCCATTCGCGCATCGATACCATGGTGGCATCGGAGAAGACGACACCCCAGCCGAAGGTGTCATAGGGGCGGTTGCGCTCAACGACCTTGATGGAAAGCTCGGGATGCAACTTCTTCATCAGAAGCCCGAAATAGAGGCCCGCGGGTCCGCCGCCGATACAGACGATTTGCATCGCTTATCCCTCCTGTGACGCCGAAGCCCGGGTCACGAAAATTATTTAAGTTTAAAATATCTTGTCGCCACCATTCGTCAAGAGTTGTGTTGCGGGATTTTGAGCCCGAAATGCGATTCCGATGGCGCAATCAGATCAAAATATCCTGTGAAATCAATGGGTATTAAATTATTTTAGGCTTAAAATTTCTTGCTTGAACATTTGCGCCTTCGGTGCAATCATTTTCCGCGATGCTGCACACGCTACCGGGAGATCGGCGTTGGGTGTCGAATTGGGTCGAGAGGAATGCGGGAGCGAACCATGCTTGGACCGACGGGTCATGCCGATACATTCACGCGGGACAACCTGCCGCTAGCAGGGGAATGGCCGGAGCTGCTGCTGGACGGTTTCGACTATCCCGAATGGCTGAATGCCGGTGTCGAACTCAGCGACCGCATGGTCGAGCGCGGTTTCGGCGATCATGTCGCGCTGATCGGCAACGGCCGCCGGCGTACCTACAAGGAGCTGGCGGACTGGACCAATCGCATCGCCCATGCGCTTGTCGAGAATTTCGGTATCAAGCCCGGCAATCGCGTTCTCATCCGCTCGGGCAACAATCCGGCGATGATTGCCTGCTGGTTGGCTGTGACCAAGGTCGGCGCCGTCGCGGTCAACACCATGCCGATGCTGCGATCAGGCGAGTTGTCGAAGATCATCGACAAGGCGGAAATCACTTTTGCGCTCTGCGACACGAGGCTGCTGGAAGATCTCGTTGCGGCGGCGAAGGAAAGCCGGTTTCTGAAGCAGGTCGTCGGCTTCGACGGCACCGCCAATCACGACGCAGAGCTTGATCGCATCGCGCTCAACAAGCCGGTGCGTTTCGAGGCGGCAAAGACGGGGCGGGATGATGTGGCGCTGCTCGGCTTCACCTCGGGGTCGACGGGCGTTCCCAAGGCCACCATGCATTTCCATCGGGATATCCTCATCATCGCCGATGCCTATGCCAAGGAAGTCCTGCAGGTAACGCCCGAGGATGTTTTCATCGGCTCACCGCCGATCGCCTTTACCTTCGGGCTTGGTGGTCTCGTCGTATTCCCGCTGCGGTTCGGAGCGTCGACGGCGCTACTCGAAAACGCCTCGCCGAAGAATATGATCGAGATCATTCAGGAATATGGCGCGACGATCAGTTTCACCGCGCCGACTGCCTATCGCGCCATGCTGGCGGCGATGGAGGAAGGGGCGGATCTTTCTTCCCTCCGCATTGCGGTTTCGGCCGGCGAGACGCTGCCGGGGCCCATCTTCGAAGAGTGGACGCGAAAGACTGGCAAGCCGATCCTCGACGGTATCGGCTCGACCGAGTTGCTGCATATCTTCATTTCCAACCGGCTTGACGATGCCAAGCCCAATTGCACCGGCAAGCCGCTTGCCGGCTACGAGGCGCGCGTCGTCGACGACGACATGAACGAAGTCCCGCGCGGCACGATCGGCAAGCTGGTGGTTCGCGGCCCGATCGGTTGCCGCTACCTCGCCGACCACCGTCAGGGCGATTATGTCAGGGATGGCTGGAACGTGACGGGGGACAGCTTCATCCAGGATGAAGACGGCTATCTCCACTTCGCCGCACGCTCCGACGATATTATTCTTTCGGCCGGCTACAATATTGCCGGGCCGGAAGTGGAGGCGGCACTTCTATCGCATGGTGACGTGTTGGAATGCGCTGTCGTCGGCAAGCCCGATGAAGATCGCGGCCATATTGTTCAGGCGCATGTGGTGTTGATGCCCGGCATCGCCGGCTCGGATTTGCTGGTGAAGACGCTGCAGGATCACGTCAAGGCAATGATCGCGCCCTATAAATATCCCCGCTCGATCGTCTTCGTGGACGCTTTGCCGAAGACGGAATCGGGCAAGATCCAGCGTTTTCGGCTCAAATAGCTGGCTTAAGCCGCATCCTCCTGCTCGGTTTCGCGACCGAGCCAGGTCGGGTCGATCTCCGGCAGCGGGATGGCGTCCAGCAGCATGCGGGTATAGCCGGAGGCCGGTGCTGCAAAGACACGTTCGCAATCGCCTTCCTCTACGACGCGGCCGCGGCGCATCACATAGACGCGGTCGCAAACGGCGCGAATGACGGAGAGATCGTGGCTGATGAAAGCCATGGACAGGCCGAGATCGCGGGAAAGCTCCTTCAGCAAATTCAGCACTTGCGCCTGCGTCGAGACATCGAGGCCGGAGACGATTTCGTCGGCAAGCACGAAATCCGGCTCCAGCAGGGCGGCGCGGGCGATGCCGATGCGCTGGCGCTGGCCGCCGGAAAGCTCATGCGGATTGCGGTCGAGACAGGCATGCGGCAGCGTCACGCGGTCGAGGATGGCAGCGACCCGGCGTTCGGCGGCCTGCCGGTCAGTCACCAGCCCGTGCAGCAACAGCGGCTCGACCAGAATGCGGCGGATCGTATGGCGCGGATTGAGCGAGGCCATGGGGTCCTGGAAGATCATCTGCATGCGCCGGCGCAGCGGCCGCATCTCGGTGTCCGGCATGTGAGTAATGTCCTTGCCGTCGAAATGGATCGTGCCGGCGGAGAGGTCGACCAGCCGCAGCAGCGCCCGTCCAAGCGTCGTCTTGCCGGAGCCGCTTTCGCCAACGATGCCAACAGTCTCGCCGCGGCGGATGTCGACATCGACGCTGTGCAGCACCCTGTTGCCGCCGTCGGCGGGGCCAAAAAGATGACGCTTGGCGCCGTAGGTGACGTCGAGGCCTTTGGCGGAGAGGAGTATGTCGGACGCACTCATCTTCCGCCCTCCCGAATGCCGATTTCATGGCGCAATTGTTCGAAAACCGCTTGCGGCACCGGCGTCAGCCCGGCATCGGGCCGGTCATAGCGCGGACCGGCGGCGATGAGGGATTTCGTATAGATGTGTTGGGGATTGCCGAGCACGTCAGCAGTGCGGCCTTCCTCGATAACCTTGCCGGCATAAAGCAGGGTGACGGTGTCGCAGATCTGCGCGACGACGCCAAGATCGTGGGTGACGAAGATGACGGCGGTGCCGTGCGCTTCCTGCAGGCCGCGGATTAGCCGCAGGATCTGCTTCTGTACCGTGACATCGAGCGCTGTCGTCGGCTCGTCGGCAACGACCAGTTTTGGCTCCAGCGCGAAGGCGGCGGCGATCAATATGCGCTGGCGCATGCCGCCGGAGAGTTCGTGCGGATAGGCGCGCAATACCCGTTCAGGATCGCGGATATGTACTTCCGTCAGCAATTTCAGGGCCCGCAGCCTGGCATCGCGCGAAGACAGGCCGCGCTTCAGCCGCAAACCGTCGGTCAATTGCGCCTCGATGCGACGGCCGGGATTGAGGGCGGTCTGCGGGTCCTGCGGGATCAGCGAGATCTCGTTGCCCATGATGTCGCGAAGCTGCTTCGCGGGCAGTTTCAGCAAGTCGTGGCTTTCGAATAGAATTGAGCCGCTGGTAACGCGTACGGTACGTGGCAAAATACCGAGCAAGGCCTTGGCGATAGTGGATTTGCCGGCGCCGCTTTCGCCGACGAGGCCGCGGACTTCGCCGCGTTGCAATATCAGGGAGACATCGCGCAGGATAGGCGCGCCGTCATCGCGGTCGGAGACGGCGTTCAAGCCGGTGATGGAGAGAAGCGGTTCGGTCATCGGCGCATCACCGGGTCGAGGGCGCGGCGCAGGCCGTCGCCGAGTTGGTTGAAGGCAAGCACCGTGGCGAAGAGTGCGATGAGCGGCACGAGGAGCACCCACCAGCCGTCATAGATGATCTGCCTACCTTGGGCGATCATGCCGCCCCAGGTCGGCGTGTCCGAGGAGACCGACAGGCCGACAAAGGAAAGGATGGCCTCGACGATGACGGCGATACCCATCTCCAGGCTGACGAGGGCGATCAGCACAGGCGCGACATTTGGCAGGATTTCGCTGAACAGGATTTTTGCACGCGAGAAGCCGATCGTGCGGGCGGCGGTGACATAATCCATTTGTGCCTGCGCCTGGGTTTCGGAGCGTACGACGCGGCAGAAGCGCGTCCAGTCGATGATGACGA
The DNA here is from genome assembly GCF_003025035.1 of Rhizobium sp. SEMIA4064. Classification (GTDB taxonomy): domain Bacteria; phylum Pseudomonadota; class Alphaproteobacteria; order Rhizobiales; family Rhizobiaceae; genus Rhizobium; species Rhizobium paranaense. Next base: position 207,069 of record NZ_PYJN01000019.1, on the reverse strand, counting down.
TGGCGGCGATGACCGAATGCACGCCGGAGCCGAAAACGGCCACCAGCAGGATCGATAGCAGCACCGGCGGAAAGGCCATCCAGATATCGACGAGTCTGGAGATCACCTTGTCGATCCAGCCGCCATACCAGCCGGCGAAAAGGCCGAGCAGCGTGCCGATCAAGGCCGCCAAGCCTGCCGCGACGAAGGCGACGATGAGGGCGACGCGCGAGCCGAAGATGGCGCGAGACAGTACGTCGCGGCCGAGATCGTCCGTGCCAAGGAGAAAGCCCGGATCGGAACCGTTAAGCCAGACGGGCGGCAAAGTACCCGACATCAGGTCCTGCTCCAGCGGGTCTTTCGGTGCGATATAGGGTGCGAAGATCGCAAGGATGATCAGGATGAGGATGAAGCCGCCGCCGAAGATCACCTTGGGTTCCGATAGCAGCGCGCGCAGGCGCTTAGCGTTGCGTGGTGGTTTGAGGGAGGCGGTCGCAGCGATATCAGCCATGGGCGAGCCTCGGATTGAAGGCGGCCACCAGCAGATCGACGGCCAGATTGATGAGAATAAAGAGGGCGCCGAAAACCAGCACAAGACCCTGGATCAGGGGCAGGTCGCGATTGATGACGGCGTCGATCGCCATATTGCCGATGCCGGGATAGGCGAAGATGCGCTCGACGATGACGGTGCCGCCGATCAGGAAGGTGAACTGCACGCCGGTGAGCGCGATCGTCGGGCCGACAGCATTGCGGAGCGCTTCCTGCAGCACCAGGCGCAGGTTCGACATGCCTTTGAGTTTGGCGAGCAGAATATAGTCCTGCACCATGGCTTCCGAGAGCGTCGTCTTCAGCACACGGGCGATGATGGCGGCGAGCGGCAGGCCAAGCGCCAGCACCGGCATGACCATGTGGGAGACGATATCCGCGAAGATCGAGAAACGGAAGGTGACCAGGCTTTCTATGAGATAGAAGGGCGTCGTGAATTGCGCGTCGATGCTCGGATCGATGCGGCCGGAAAGCGGGAAGAGCGGAAAAAGAACGCCGAGGACCAGCACGAGAGCAAGCGCCCAGACGAAATCCGGCACGGCGAGAAAGAGGCCGTTGAGGCTATCGATAATGGGCTCCAGCGGCGTGCGCCGGACAAGCGTGCCGACAATGGCGACCGTGCCGCCGAGAAGAACTGCCAGCGCCAGGGCTGCAAAGGCTAGCTCCAGCGTCGCCGGCAGGCGTTCGCCGAGCAAGGAGAGAACGTCACGCTTCAACGAGATCGAGGTTCCGAAATCACCCGTCAAAACCGATTTCAGCCAGATGCCGAACTGCATCGGCAGGCTGGAGTCGAGGCCGTAATGGGCACGCAGCGCGGCGATATCGGTCGGAGTAGCGCCCGGCGATATCATCATCGCAATCGGATCGCCCGGCACGACGCGCAGCAGCACGAAGACGATCAACGCCACGCCGAACAGCGTGATGGCGGCCATGATCAGGCGATTGAGAATGGAAACTGCTAGCATTCGTTATGAGTTCCGATCGCATTCGCTGGTGGCGATGGAGAGCCCCGAGCCCCTCATCCGCCCTGTCGGGCACCTTCTCCCCATTTTGACGGGGAGAAGGGGAAAGACGCATCCACAGCCTTCCATCCGACTGCCTTCCCGGGCGAGGGTACAAAGGTCGTTCCCTCGCCCCGCTTGCGGGGAGAGGGCTAGGGTGAGGGGCAAAGCCGCAAGAGCGAAACTCTGCCCATCAAGCCTTCGACACCAGTGTCGGCTGCAGGGCGCCAGAAACATTCGGCGTCACCTTCAGGCTCGACTTATAGACGATCGGCTGGACATATTGCAGCAGGGGGATCACGTAGCCCTGCTCGGCGATATACTTGATCGCAGCCTTCCAGCCGGCAATTCGCTTCGCCTCGTCCTTTTCGACCCAGAGCGGCCCCAGCATGTCGTCAACATCCTTGGTCTTCCAGGCTGAGTGCGGCGAGGGGCCGAACATGGCGAAGCCGGTTGAGGTCGTCGGGTCGCCGATGGCGTTGCCCCAGTTGTAGAAGGCGGCCGGGCCGAGCTTGTGGGCGGCGCGCAGCTCGTAATGCTTGGCGATTTCGTAGACCTCGATATCAGCTTCGATGCCGACCTTGCGCCACATGCCGACGATCGCCTGGATCATCTCGTAATCCTTTGGCTTGAAGCCGCGGGTAGTCTTGATGCCGAACTTCACCGGCTTTTCCGGCGAATAGCCGCTGGCCGCCAAGAGCTTCTTGGCCTGCTCCGGATCGTAGGGGATCTTGATCGAGGCGTCGTAGGCCTCGTATTCCGGCGCTTCCAGCGTTGACAGAGGCTTGCCGTAACCGCGTAGAAGGCGCTTGATGATCGCTTCCTTGTCGATCGCCATATTAGCGGCGAGGCGGACATTCTTGTCCAGCATCGGATCGACATTGCTGATGAAGATCATGCCGATATCGGAGATCGGTGTGGCGACGCCGGCAAGTCCCGATTTCTTCTTCAGGCGGTCGAAATCCTCGTAGGGGATTTCGAGCGTCACGTCGGAGGAGCCGGATTCGATCTCGGCGACGCGGCTGGTCGTATCCGGTACGAATTTGAAGATGACGGTATCGAAGGCCGGCTTGCCGCCGAAATAGTTGGGGTTCGCCTTCAGCCGCAGATAGGAATTGCCCTCATAGGCGTCGACCATGTAGGGGCCGGTGCCGACGGGCTTCTTTTCGAAGCCTTCCGCGCCGACCTTGCTGTAGTAATCCTTGGGCAGGACATAGCCGGTCAGGAAAGCCATCCATTTGAAATAGGTCGGCTCGAAGCGAACGACATCGCCGGTGATGCGGTTGCCTTCCACCTTATAATTGTTGGCCGTCGACCAGATGAACTGGATCGGATTGCCGGTCTCTTGTTTGGCGGCGCGCTCCAGCGACCAGACGACGTCGTCCGGAGTGAACTTGGAGCCGTCATGCCAGGTGACGCCCTCGCGGACATCCATCCAGACCTTGGTCTTGTCGTCGTTCCAGCCCCAGGCGGTGAGCAAGCCCGGCTGGAATTTCAGATCCGGGCCTTGGCCGATATATTGGTCGAAGACGGAGCGATAGATCGCCTGGATCGTCGGATTGACCGCCGAGGGGCCGGTGGTAGGGTCAAAAGAGGGCAAATTGACATTGAAGGCAATCGTCAGCGTGCCGGCCTCGGCGGCTTCCACGCTCGTCCTGCCTGCGAGAATTCCCGTAATGAAAGCGGCCGCGCCGAGGCTCAATGCCTCGCGCCGAGTAAGTGTCGTCATGATCACTCCGTTCCCCTGTTAAGCGGCAGAGAAGCGTGACGCCCACCTGCCACTGGCGATTTATTTTCGGAATGTTTTAATCTTAAAATAAGCCTCCAAAACCGGCAAGCGCTTTCTCTGGGCATTTCGCAGATTCCGGCGTGCTTTTTTGATCGCGATTTCGGCGATGAAGCTCATAATTTATGCAATTGCATATATGTACGTTCGTCATTTATGACTCAGAATAGTATTTTTTGAACCCTCAACTCTATGTCTGCCTCGCGCGATTCGCCGGATTGCGAGGTTTCCCATTTGTTCGTTGACAGCCGGATGGGGTTCAAAATATGATTTTGCAAATGATTTAAAACAAGCCCGATAAGGCAAAGGGGTAGCTTCGATGGCCGAACGGTCGTTTGCGCGCGAAGTCGAGGATCTGAAGCTTGGAGAAGGCGATATCTTCCGTGGCGAAGGTATTCTCGCGATCACCAAGGCGCTGCTGCAATCCGGTGTTTCCTATGTCGGCGGCTACCAGGGATCGCCGATTTCCCATCTCATGGACGTGTTGGCCGATGCCAAGGATGTGATGGAGGACCTGGGCGTTCATTTCGAGACTTCGGCTTCGGAAGCTGCCGCTGCCGCCATGCTTTCGGCCTCGGTCATGTATCCGGTGCGCGGCGCCGTCACATGGAAGTCGACGGCGGGCACCAATGTTGCCTCCGACGCGCTCTCCAACCTCTCATCCGGTGGCGTCACCGGCGGCGCGCTGATCATCATCGGCGAAGACTATGGCGAAGGCTCCTCGATCATGCAGGAGCGCAGCCACGCCTATGCGATGAAGTCGCAGATGTGGCTGCTCAATCCGCGCCCGAACCTGCCCTCGATCGTGCAGGCGGTCGAAGAGGGCTTTGAACTGTCGGAAGCCTCAAATACGCCGGTCATGCTGCAGGTGGGCATTCGTAGCTGCCATGTTCACGGCCAGTTCGATGCCAAGGACAACAAGCGGCCGAAATATACGCTTAGGCAGGCGCTGGAAAATCCGGTGCGCGACGTCAACCGCATCGTGCTGCCGCCGGCCTCCTTCCTGCATGAGAAGGAGAAGCTGGAGAAGCGCTGGCCGGCCGCTGTCGACTTCATCAAGAAGCGTCAGCTCAACGAATATTTCGGTCCGTCCGAAGGCGACGTCGGCATCATCCTGCTGGGCGGCATGTATAACGGCGTCATGCGCGCGCTGCAGCAGCTCGGCCTTGCCGATGTCTACGGTAACTCGGCTATTCCGCTTTATGTCCTCAACGTCGCCTATCCGCTGATCGACGATCAGATGGCCGAATTCTGCGCGAGCAAAAAGGCCGTGCTGATGGTCGAGGAGGGGGCGCCGGAATATATCGAACAGTCGCTCAACACCATCCTGCGCCGCCGTGACATCCAGACCAAGGTTTCCGGCAAGGATGTCCTGCCGATGGGTGGCGAATATACCCCGCCGGTGCTGGTGAAGGGCATCAAGAACTTCGTCGAAACGCATCAGCGCGTGTTGCTCGGCAACCAGCCGCCTTTGCCGGACCCGACGCCTGTTCTCAACGACCCGAAGGTTAAGGCGCTGGCCGAAGTCGTGCCGCCACGCCCGCCGGGGTTCTGTGTCGGCTGTCCCGAAAGGCCGATTTTCGCGGCGATGAAGCTGGTTGAGAATGAACTCGGCCAGCATCACATCTCCGGCGATATCGGCTGTCACCTGTTTTCGATCCTGCCGCCGTTCAACATTGGTAGCACGACGATGGGCTATGGCCTCGGTCCGGCGGCCGCCTCCGCCTTCAATGTCGCCGCCGACAAGCGGGCTATTTCCGTGATGGGCGATGGCGGGTTCTGGCATAACGGCCTGGCGACCTCGGTCGGCAATGCCGTCTTCAACAAGCAGGACGGCGTCATTCTCGTCGTCGACAACTATTATTCGGCGGCAACCGGCGGCCAGGACATCCCGTCTTCGCGGGCGCTGAACCCGCGCCGCAAGACCAACAATTCCATCGTCAACGCCGTCAAGGGCATCGGCGCCACCTGGGTTCGCCAGATCGACCGGACCTATGATGTCGGCAAGATGCGCGACACGCTGCGCGAGGCGCTGACTTCGAAGGAGCCCGGCCCGAAGATCATCGTCGCCTCGTCGGAATGCATGCTGAACAAGCAGCGGCGCGTGAAGCCGCAATTCGCGCAGGCGGTGAAGGCCGGCGCGCGCATGGTCAAGGAACGCTTTGGTGTCGATGAGGATGTCTGTACGGGCGATCATGCCTGCATCCGTCTTTCCGGCTGCCCGTCGCTGTCGGTCAAGCATACCGACGATCCGCTGAAGGATGATCCGGTGGCGGCGGTCGACAATAATTGCGTCGGCTGCGGCAATTGCGGCGAAGTGGCGGAGGCTGCCGTCCTCTGTCCTTCCTTCTATCGCGCCGATATCATCCACAATCCCTCTGGCTGGGATCGCTTCCTCGCCCGCATGCGCGCGGCCGTCATCGGCTGGCTGCAGGCCCGCCGCCGGGCCGGCCGCATCGTCTTTGCGGACTGAGGGATCGATATGAACGAGCATGTCAGCATGACCAATAATATTGGCGCCCAACGTCTGTCGACCGACAAACCGCTATCGCTGGCAGTCCTCGCCATGGGCGGGCAGGGTGGCGGTGTCTTGGCCGACTGGATCGTCGGGCTTGCCGAAGCGGAAGGCTGGATGGCGCAGACCACCTCTGTCCCCGGCGTGGCGCAGCGCACGGGCGCCACGATCTACTATATCGAGATGCTGCCGGTCCGTGACGGCCATGCGCCGATCTTTTCGCTGATGCCGACGCCGGGCGATGTCGATGTCGTCCTGGCTGCCGAGCTGATGGAAGCCGGCCGCTCCGTGCTGCGCGGCCTGGTCACGCCCGACAAGACCGTGCTGATCGCCTCGACGCATCGCTCCTTCGCTGTCGGCGAAAAGGAGAAGCCGGGCGATGGAATCGGCAATCCGGAAGTGGTGGTCGATGCCACGGATTTTGCCGCCAAACGCACCATCGCCTTCGATATGGAAACACTGGCGGTCAAGAACGGCAGCGTGATTTCCGCTTCGATGTTCGGTGCGCTCGCGGCCTCGGGGGCGCTGCCCTTCGCCAAGCAGGCCTTTGAAGCCATGATCCGTGCCGGCGGCAGGGGCATCGAACCCAGCCTGAAGGCTTTCAATGCAGCCTTCGATCGCGCCAAGGACAAGCCGCGCGATCCCGTTTCCGCGACGCCATCGAAACATTTCGATGCCCTGCCGGAAACGGCTGGTCATCCGGCGCTCGATGGTCTCGTATATCGCATCCGCACCGAGTTTCCGGAAGAGGCGTTGCCGCTGCTGTTTGCCGGCGTCAAGAAACTCACCGACTATCAGGACCCGGCCTATGCCGATGAATATCTGACCCGCGTTGCAGCGCTCTATGCCCTGGATCAGAAGGCCGGCGGCGCGGCCAAGGATTTCGCCTTCACCGTGCAGGCAGCGAAATATACCGCGGTCGCCATGGCCTATGACGATGTCATCCGCGTCGCCGATCTGAAGGTGCGCGCGTCGCGCTTCGATCGCGTACGCAAGGAAGTTGGCGCCAAGGACGACCAGATCGTCTATGTGACCGAATATATGCATCCACGCATGGAAGAGGTTTGCGGCACCTTGCCGAAAGGCCTCGGCCTCTGGATCGAGGGCCGGCCCAAGCTCTTCAATCGCCTGGATCGTCTCGTCAACAAAGGCCGCCGTGTGCAGACCGGAACGCTCTTCTGGTTCCTCGGGCTTTACATCGTCTCAGCGCTGCGCCGAACCCGCCGCGGTACGCTGCGCCATATGCGCGAAACCGAGCATCGCGAAACCTGGCTTGCAGCCGCGACCGACTTGTTTGAGGTAAACTACGATCTCGCCGTCGAAGTCCTCAACAACCGCCGTCTGGTCAAAGGCTATTCCGACACCCATGCGCGCGGCCTTTCCAAGTTCGATCGCGTGATGTCGGCGCTATCGATGCTGCGTGATCGCGACGACGGGGCAGCGTGGATGAAGAGGTTGAGGCAGGCGGCGTTGCTGGATGAGAAGGGGATTGCGCTCGATGGGGCGCTGAAGACGGTGGCGACGCTGTGATGATTGACGACCATGCCCAGAATGAGAAGATTCGGGCAAAGATACGACAAGCGCTTGAGGACGGCCGTCCAGATGTCTCGGCTGAGGATGTCTTCGAGGAGTTACGCACCTATCACGCAGAAAAACTCAAGCTGGGTGATGATGTCCAATCTCCGTCGTAGTGAGAAGTTCGCTTTTTCTACTTCAAGAGTGCGCTCTGGCCGAGGAGCTGCGGCGAGCGCGGAGTCTTATCTCGCCCTTGGCGGGCGAGAAAGCAATTTCACTGGTTTAGGAATTGCGGCACAGGAGGCGCGCCATGTGCGGAAGTTTGGCGCAATTTCTAAGCCATTGAAATTGCCAGAGCAGGGGTCCGTGCCTTGCTCAACTTAGTTCAGGGGTTCTGTGCGTCCCTGCCTACCCCCGCCCTTGCAAATTCTAATACTTAGCCTTGCGGCTAAATATAAGAATTTGCTTTCCCGCCTGCCAAGGGCGGGATAAGCGTCCTCAAATCTCATGCTTGCGGATATTGTGCAGCACCTTGTGTAGCGTCGAGATGAACGCCCGGTACTCCGTTTCTTCCACGCCATCGAACATCTGCAGAAACAGATCGTACATGGTTGGCCAGACCTTTTCGAAGGCGGCGCGGCCTTCTTCGGTGATGGAGACGTCGCGGATGCGCATGTCCTCGGTGCGGGGCTGGCGGCGGATGAAGCCTTGCTGCTCCAACGAATCCAGCGTGCGGCTCATCGTCGATTGTTCGGTGACGGCAAAGACGGAGAGTTCGTTGATGGTGACCGAGGAGGACACGCTGAGGACGGCGAGAGCCCGCATCTTCGCAGTCGTCATGTCGTATTCGCGCAGCTCTTCCGACATGTTGATGTTCCAGCGGGCCATCAGCCGGTTCATCAGGTAGGGGGCAAAGTGGTTGAGCCCTATCTCGCCCATGGTCGGACGTTTTTCCGTGCCCTCCTTGCGACGCCGCAAAACGGTACCTGAAAACCGTTCCTCCATAAGATGATATCTCCCCGTGGATTCCTGTTATTTTAATGATGATGCAAGCAGGAAACCCGAACCTCCTCCGAGACCCGGCCCAGGATGTGCCGAAGCCCCAATGTGGTACAGGCCTGCTACATGGGTGCGGTGGTTAACAGAGGACTTGAAGGGGCGCCAGAGGAAAAACTGGTCTATGCCGCAGTAGCCGCCATAGGGGTCGCCGCCGACGAGATTCATGTTCATGGCTTCGAGATCGGCGGGCGAATAGGCGCGTCGGGCGAGCTTTATGCCGGAGAAGTTCTCGATATGGCTTTCGAGCACCGCCTCGATGCGGTCGGCATAGCGTTCGCGCACCTCGTCCGTCCAGCGGCCGTCAGCCGGTATCGCAATATCGCCCGCCGCATCGCCCTTGATATGCCGCGGCGCCTCGGGAAGCTGCAGCCAGAGGATCGATTTGCCCGCTGGCGCTCGGCTGGGGTCGAAGGAGGTGGGCTGGCCGACGCAGATGGTCGGTTCGGCCGGCAGCAGCCCCCGTTCGCATTCATTGGCGGCGCGCGAAACGCCGTCGAGGCCTGGCGTCAAATGAAGAAGCGCGACCTTGGCAAGTTCTGCATCCGCCTTCCAGCGTGGCGGCTCGGACAGCGCGTAGTGGATCTGCATATTGCCCTTGCCATAACGATAACGGGCAACGCTCGTCTTGACGTCCGGGGGTGGCGGCGTCGGCCAGTCTTTCAGCAGCCGGTCGTAGAGTTGGTTCGGCGTTACAGAGCAGATGATGCCGGCATTGGCGTTCAGGGTTTCGCCACCCGCAAGCTTGACGCTGCCGGCGCGCCCGCCGGGGCCGGGACCGATGCTTTCGACATCGGTGCCGGTGCGGATCTCGCCGCCATTGTCCGTGATCAGCCGTTCGAAGGCGGTGAGCAGCGCACCGGTGCCGCCTTTGACGACGGGAGTGCCGGCAAGCTCCAGGGCAAAGCCGATGACCTTTAGCATCTCGGCCGAGTAGGCGCTCTCTGGCCCGAGGCCGCAATGCAGCACCCACGGCGCCCAAAGCGCATGAATATCTTCAGAACGATAGGTGGTTTCGAGATAGCCGCGAGCCGGCGTCAAGGCGTTGCCGAACCAGGCGGCGAGCTTGCGTAGGCCGCGGCCCCAACCTTGCTTGGCGACGGCCTTCAAGGTCGAGCCCGACCACAGTGCGCCGCCGAGCAGCGAAAACAGGAAGGGGGCGTCGGCGGCCAGCGCATCCATCTCGCGCAGGAATGTCTGACCGTCGCCGAGCGACAGTTCGTCGAAGGTGGCGATGTTGCGACGCCGATCTTTCGAGAAGATGACGTGCGAACCATCCGGTCTTAACACGCCGGTGGGCAGGTCGGCATGGGCGAATTCGAGGCCGCGGGCCTCCAAATCCTTGCCGATGGCACCATAGGCCGGCGACGTCAGGAACAGCACCATCGTCGTTGCCATGACATCATGGATGAAGCCTGGTTCGGTGATCTCCTCGCTGCGCAGGCAGCCGCCTATGCGGTCGTTGCGCTCGAGGACGAGCACCTTGCGGCCCTTCTTGCCAAGCATGGCAGCCGCGACCAGCGCGTTGATGCCACTGCCGACGATAATGTAATCGGGGGAGGTCATCGGATATCCCCCACCTTCTTCCCAGCGGGGAGAAGGTCGCGCGCAACGCGGGTTGAGGGGGCGTTGCCGGAAGAATTGCCTTTCGCTCGTCGCTCAAGGCGCGGGGAACTATCGCTTCTCGTCCCCCTCATCCGCCCTATCGGGCACCTTCTCCCCTGCGGGGAAAAGGTAGTGAGCCGCCATATCATGCCACCAGCGCCAGCGCGCGCACTGGAGAGCCCGTGCCCTTGACGAACTTCAGTGGCGCGGCGATCAGCACGGCGCCCTTGGCTGGAAGCTGATCGAGGTTGGAGAGGCTGGCGAGGCCGTAGCGGTTGTTCTTGTGCATCAGATTGTGGGCCGGGAAGGGCGGGTTCATGCCGCCGGCGGAACCGGCGTCGGTGCCGATTGTCTCCGAACCCCAACCGATAATGCCCTTCGTCAGCAGATATTCGATCGCCTCGGCGGTCGGACCCGGCGAATGCGGGCCGTTTTCGTCGGCATTGAGGAAGGCTTCGGTCGAGCCGTTGCGCTTGTACCAGTCGGTGCGCAGAAGCACCCAGGTGCCGGGTTCGATCACGCCGTGTTCGGCTTCCCATTCCTTGATGCTGTCGATCGTCAGCAGATAGTCCGGATTGGCGGCAGCTTCCTTCGAGCGGTCGATGACATTCACCGGAGCGACGAAATTCTGCGGCGGAATGGTATCGGTCGTATTGTTTGGGTTGTCCTTGCCGGTGATCCAGTGACAGGGCGCGTCGAAATGCGTGCCGGTGTGCTCGCCGAGTTCGAGCCAGTTCCAGGCCCAGAACGGACCGTCCTCATTATATTGTGAAATCGTGTGCACCTTGACCGAGGGCGTGTTCTTGCCGAACTGGGGCGGCAGATAGAGCACCGGCGTTTCGGGCCCAAGCGGCGCGGTCAGATCGACGACCTTGATGGAGCCCGAAACGAGGGCCGTGGCTAAGCTGGCAAGAGTGTTGGTGGTCATAGTGCGTTCCCCTTTGTGTGGCCTGGCCTTGTTTGAAAACCCCAGAGGGGTCCTCGTTAAGGGCCAAGCCCGAAAGCCATTATCGCCGGGTGTGCGGACGCGATTCCTGAAATCGCAAAGCCGTCCAGCGGCGACCGGATGAGGCGAGCCTATGTTACAATATATGATATTGCAAGCATTCTGCCGGTGCCAAAAGGACCAAAAATGGCGTCGGTTGCGTGTGTTTTGCAACCCAGGCAGCTACCTGAAAATAAAGGCCATTTATACGTTATTTTCCCACGCGGACGACATTCGGTTGTGGTCGTCGGTGCGCGATTTTCCATGATAGGTACTTGAAGCTTAAAGCTCAAAATGTATGCATATGATGATAATAATCACGATATGAGAGGGTGATCGATGAGCTATGATGCGATCATTGTGGGTGCGGGTCATAATGGCCTGGCGGCGGCGGTGCATCTGGCGGCGAAGGGCTGGAAGGTGGCCGTCATCGAGGGCAATGCCGAGCCGGGCGGAGCGGTGAAAACCCGCGAAGTAACGCTGCCGGGTTTTCGGCACGACCTCTGCGCCATGAACCTCTCGATGTTCGCCGGCTCCGCCTTTTTTGCGCAGTACAAGAATGAGTTGACCGCCGCGGGTCTCGGCTTCGTGCCGGCAGCCGATTGTTTTGCCAGCGTCTTCCGCGATGGCACCTATCTCGGCGTCAGCACCGATCTCGAAAAGACCACGGGCGCGATCGCCGATATTTCGCCAGAGGATGCGGCTGCCTGGCGGGCCATGCTGTCGGAATTCGGTTCAGATGCGCCGCATATTTTCGGCCTGCTCGGTGCGCCGATGCCGTCAGCGGCGGCGGCACGGGTCCTTTGGAAGGCATGGCGAGAAAAAGGGGCCGGCTGGCTTTATGAGACCGCACGAATGTTGTTTGCCTCGCCGCGCGATTTTCTCGATGCGCGGTTCCAGAATGCCAAACTCAAGACGATGATGGCTGCCTGGGGATTACATCTCGATTTCGCACCGGATATCGCCGGCGGCGCACTGTTTCCTTATCTTGAATCTATGGCCAACCAGGCCTTTGGCATGGTGATCGGCAAGGGAGGTGCCGATACGATCATCAAGGCGATGGTCGGCACGCTCAAAGCCAAAGGCGGCGAGCTGATGCTTGGCACACGCGTCGACAAGATCGTCACCACCGGCGGCAAGGCGACCGGTGTTGTGCTCGCAGACGGGCGCCGCTACGAGGCCAAGCGCGCTGTCATCGCCAATATTCATCCGCAGATATTGTTCGGAAAGCTTCTCGATCAGGATGCCTCACGTCGAGAGTTCGACCGCAGGCTTACCCGTTTTCGCGCCGGCCCTGGCACGATGATGATCCATCTGGCGCTCTCCGGCCTGCCGGATTGGACTGGTGGCCAGGAGCTCAAGACATTCGCCTATGTCCACATTGCACCGGATATGGAGATGATGTCGCGTGTCTATGCCGAGGCGATGGGTGGGCTTTTGCCGGCCGAGCCGGCATTGGTGGTGGGTCAGCCAACGGCGTTCGATCCGTCACGGGCACCAGATGGACAGCATGTGCTCTGGATACAGGTGCGTGTCCTGCCGGCCGAGTTCAGTCGCGACGCAGCAGGCGAGATCAATGGGCAGAATTGGGATGAGGTGAAGGATGCCTATGCCGAGCGCGTGCTTGACGTCATCGAGCGTTATGCGCCCGGCCTGCGCGGCAAGATTTTGGGCCGGTCGGTGTTTTCACCCGTCGATCTCGAGCGTGAAAATCCCAATCTGATCGGCGGCGACAATCTTTCCGGTAGCCACCATCTCGATCAGAATTTTCTGTTTCGCCCGCTCGCCGGTTATTCGCGCTACAAGACGCCGATCGGCTCGCTCTATATGTGCGGCGCGTCGACCTGGCCGGGTGCGGGCACGGGGGCTGGCTCAGGCTTCATGCTAGGGAAAATGCTGGCGAAGTAACGGTCTTCGAGCTTGGTGCGTAAACCTTTGACATTTGAAATATTGCTCCGTAGACCGTTCATATATGAAATTGCAACGCGATGATTTGAGCTGACATCATGGCAGAGTCCGAAAGTGGAACCGTCGATCTGGAAATCATCGTCCAGGGCACGCAGGAAGGCAAGAAACAGGAACTGCGGCTTTGGCTGCGCATGCTGTCGACCACAAAGCTGATATCGCAGGAAATCCGCCGCCGGCTTCGCAACGAATTCGGCGCGACACTGCCGCAATTCGACCTGATGGCGCAGCTTTATCGCGAGCGAGACGGTCTGCGGCTGGGCGAACTTTCCAAACGCACGATGGTCACCAACGGCAACGTGACGGGATTGGTCGAACGGCTGGAAACGGACGGCCTGGTGCTGCGCGAGACGCCTGACGGCGACCGGCGCGTAACTGTCGCCAAGCTGACGAAGAAGGGCGAGGAGCTGTTCACGGTCATGGCCGCCGCTCATGAGGGGTGGCTGCGAGACATGATGGCCGACGTCGATCCCGCCATCATCGTTGAACTCTGGAAGGATATTGGCGGGGTGAAATCGTCCGTGAACAATCACCTGTCGGGCGCCGCCTTCGACTGATGGCTGCGTTTGGAGCGGTACAGCTTTTCACGGAATCTCAGCACCGCTCTATCTGTTTGTTCTCTGGGACTTCCGGACGGAAAACTGCTGCGGGCTTTCCTGGACTTGCTTAGTGCGCCTTCTCGCTCTTGAACCTCTTTTCGAGCACGCTCACGAGCCGCACCATCGGCCAGAGCAGGATGATATAGATCAGCGCGGCCATGATCAGCGGCGAAGGGTTGGCATAAAAGCCCTGCGCGTTCTGTCCTTCTTTCAGAAGCTCCGGCAGAGCCACGGTCGAGGCGAGCGACGTATCCTTGAACATCGAGACGCAGTTGCTGGTGGTCGGCGGAATGACGATGCGGATCGCCTGCGGCAGCACGACCTTATAGAGCGTCACCAAGAATGGAATGCCGAGGGCAGCAGCCGCCTCGAACTGGCCGCGAGGCACGCTTTCGATGCCCGAGCGGAAGACTTCCGCCGAATAGGCAGCTAGAACGATTGAGAAGCCCAGGATCGCGGACCACCAGGCCGAGAAGCTGATACCGATAAAGGGTAGGGCGTAATAGATCAGGATCAGCACGACCAGCATCGGCATGGCGCGCATGATGTCGATATAGGCGACCATTAGCAGCCGGAACGGCTTCGGCGCATAGAGCCGGATCAGGCTGACGACGAGGCCGCCCAAAACGCCGATGACGATGCTGACCACGCCAAGCGCCAGCGTCATCCAGAGACCGCGCAGCAATTGGGGGAAGGCCGAAATCATGACGTCGGAATTGAAGAAAGTATCGACGAGCGACATTGGCACTCCCATGAGGCGGAACAGAATGAAGGTTAGCACAATTACGCCGGCCGAAGGGGCCGGCGTAGAGATCGAGAGAATTGATCTTTTGATCACGCCTTGGGGATAGGCATTTCGGTGACAGTGGAGGAGCCTGCGGGTGCTTTGCTGCCGAACCACTTTTCGTGGATCTTTTCCAACGTGCCGTCTTTCTTCATTGCCGTGATGGCGTCGTTGATCTTGGCGACGAGCGGCGAGTCCTTGGTCATCATCAGGCCATACTGTTCGCCGGTCTTGATGCGGTCCTTGATCGCAAAGCCCTTGGTCTTGACGAAGAGATATTGCATGCCGGGAATGTCGCTGACGACTGCATCGATGCGGCCGGCGCCGAGATCGAGGAACATATCCTGCTGCGAGTTGTAGCCTTTGACGTCGGCGAAGCCGTTAGCAGCCTTGTTGTCGTTGACCCACTTCTCGCCGGTCGAGCCGGAAAGGACGCCGATGGTCTTGCCCTTGAGATCGGCGAGACCCTTGATTGCGCTGCCGCCCTTGGTGGCGATGCCCATATCGGAGTCGTAGTAGGGCTGCGTGAAGGACTGCGATTTCAGACGTTCCGGCGTGATGGTGATCGAGGAGATCGCCACATCGATGCGCTTGGAGCTGGTGGCGGCAAACAGGGCCTGGAAGCCGTAGTCGGCGATATTGGTCGTCATGCCGGCGCGCTTGGCGGCTTCGTTGACGATATCGACCTCGAAGCCTTCGAAGGTACCGCTGTCGGTCTTGTATTCGAAGGGCGGGTTGTTCGGGTAGGAGCCGACATTCAGCACATCGGCGGCATAGGCAAAGTGGCTTCCGCCGGCCATGCCGACGACGGTCGCCAGGACCAGTAGATTACGACGGGTAAAATTCATTTGGTTGTCTCCCTCTGGTTATGACCGCCGGCGCCATCTGCCCGCGGGTATTGCCGGTCCGCCAATGTGGGGGACCGTCATTTCATCGCGTCGACCATACGATCGAGTGCAATTCGCATCTGCCCGGTATCGCGGAATGTGCACATCCGCAGGAATGCGCGTGACGATTCCCCGAAATGATAGCCGGGTGCCAGGCCAACGCGTGCTGTTTCCAGAATACGCTCGCAGACTGCGGTCGCATCGGCTTCGCCCTCTAGCGCGAAGAAAGCATACATGCCGCCGCGCGGTTTTTCCGGCAGGATGATCCCAGGTATCTGCGGCAGCTTCTCATAGGCGAGATCGAGGCCGGCTTTGATTCTGGCCCGGATTTCGGCAACCAGCGGCTCACCTTCGCGTATCGCCGCGGCAGCACCCGCCTGGGTCATCGCCGATGTGCCGCTGTTTACGTATTGCGTCATGGCGCCGAGTTGGTCGGCAATATCAGAAGGGTGCGTCAGCCAGCCGACGCGCCAGCCGGTCATCGCCCAGGCCTTGGAGAAACTGTTGACGGCAATCACCCGATCGCCATCTTCGGCTACCTGGAGGATCGAGGGTGCAATTTCTCCGTCGAAATAGAGGCGGGCATAGACTTCGTCTGAAATGATCCAGATGCCGGTGCGGCGGCTGAAATCGAGCAGCGCCTGCATCTCCTCGCGTGTAGCGGTCCACCCGGTCGGATTGGCAGGGGTCGACAGGAAGATGGCGCGGGTGCGGGCATCGCAGCGAGCGAAGAGCTTGTCGAGATCGAGCCGCCAATCGGTATCGAAATCGAGCGACACGGGGCGCGGCTCGCCGCCGATCAGATGGATGGCGTTGTGGATGTTGGGCCATTGCGGCGCGACATAGACGACATTGGTGCCGACATCGACCAGCAATTCCAGCGCCATGTAGAGCGCCTGCATGCCTCCGGGGGCGACGGTGGTGCGCTCGATGGGGATCGGGCGACCGTGCCATTGGGTCTGATAGTCGGAAAGAGCTTCGTTCAGCGTCGGTAGGCCGCGCATGTTCGGCACATAGAAGGTCTGGCCATCGTCGAGCGCCTTCTTGGCGGCGTCGCGAATGAAGGCCGGTGTTACCAGGTCGCCTTCGCCGAACCATAGCGGAATGACGCCGCCAAGCTCGCGAGCACGCTTGGCAAGCACAGCGATATTGTCGGTGCGCAGGTCACGGATCTGGGCGCGAATGCCCTCGAAGGCGTTTCGGCTGCGTGTCGTCTCTGACAAGCTCTGTGATGGAAGAGACAAGGAACTTTTCCTGAAATCCTGATGTCAAAGGGTCGTTCCGCCGCGAATGACAGTGCTCGGATTGCCCTTCATTATGGGATGGTTATCCAAAATGAGACGTATTTCAAGGAAAAAGTTTTAAGCTTAAAAAATCGACGAAAATGTCGAAAACAGCGCGTGATAGGCTGTTTTCGACAGGAATTTCACGCGGGTGGATATGTCTGAGGCATTCACAGAATGCCTCTCTCGACCGCGCGGCGCAGCGGTTTGCCGGACTTGTCGCTCAAGGCCATGATGCGGCGTTCGAGGAAGCGATCCACGGACAGTGCCCCAGCACCTGCTGTCACCAGAACGAACATGCCGCCGGCGATCGCCAAGTCCTTTTCGAAATGCAGGATTTCGTTGTGGTTGGCGAAATCGTTGTGGAACATCAACGCCGTCGACAGGCAGAAGAGCCCGAGCGACAAGGCGCCGAGGCGGGTCAACAGACCGAGGGCTATCGAAAGACCCGCCGCAAGCTGCAACGCAATCACAGCAACCACCAGCAACTCGGAAACACCAAGCTTCGCCATGGCGATGACAGCGGCGTCGAAATTGAGCGCCAGCGCCACGCCCTCATGCAGGAATATCCAGGCGAGCAAGAGCCGACCGGCCAGAAGTGTTATGTCCATTGGATGCACGACATTTGCATTTTCCAAATAGTCCATCTCATCACCTCCAAATGTGCCTGCGAGGCATCGTTCCGCTTCGCAGGCACTGCTTTCTCGGATTAGTTGACAGTCTTGGTGTCGATCGCCTTTTGCAGGTCCTCCAATTCCTCGCAGCCGCTGGGGCAAAGTTGCTTTAGCGTCGCCAGTTGTTCCTTTGCTTTGTCCATGTTGCCGGTCTCGACATAGAGTTCGCCGAGATATTCGCGTGCGCCCTTATGATCGGGCTGCAGTTCCAGGGCCTTGGTGTAGTAGGTCAGCGAGGTCTGGAAATCGCCGGTCTTTCGGAGCGTGAAGCCCAGAAGATTATAGACATCGGCCTGCTGATGATCCTCCGCCAGGCCGCGGAGTTCGGCCAATGCTCCGGTGTAGTCCTTCGCGTTGATCTTGGCGCGAACGGAGGTCAGGTCTGGCGCATCCGTGGTTTCCATGTTGTCGACGGCAAAAGCCGGGAGCGCGACGGCTGCGGGAAGGATGATGGCGGCGCAAAGGCTGGCGGCGCCAAAGATTGCGTATTTGATCATGATAGGTCTCCTTGAGCTTTCAGGCCTGTGTTGTCGGGGTGAAACCATAGGCATTGCCGTCCTTCACGAAGGTGCCGGAGCCCGGGAAGGGGAAGTGCGAGCCGCAGATTTTGATGTTGTCGGCGATGATGCGATCGACCAGCTTGCGGCGCGTGACCACGGCCGCCGGCCCGTCCTGATCGTAGCTCCCCTCCCAATCCGGATGAGGAGCGAGCAGCGCCGGCACGTACATGATGTCGGCGGAGACGAGTAGCTGTTCCTTGCCCGAAGCGACAAGGAAGGTGGAATGGCCGGGCGTATGGCCGGGTGCGGCGACGAGGTGAACGCCGGGAGCTACTTCCGCGCCATCGCCGACCAGTTTCCAGTTATTCCATTTTGGAAAGACGGCGCCGATGCGTTTTCCAGCGTCCTTGCGGCCCGCGGCGAGCTTGTCGACCCGGTCGGGCGCCGTCCACCAATTGAATTCGTCGGCGTTTGTGATGAGCTCGGCATGGGCAAAAACCGGTTCATTCGTGCCTTTTTCCATCAGGCCCCAGACATGATCGGGATGGAAATGCGAGATGATCACCGTGTCGATGTTCTTGTAGTCGATGCCGGCGGCGGCCATGTTGGCGGGCAGATGGGTGGCATTGGCCTGCCATTGGCCGACGCCTGAGCCCGCATCCATCATGATCAGCCGGTCGCCGATCTTCAGGACGACGACGGTGAGCGGAATGGGCATGAATTCGGTGGTTTGGCCGGCGGCGGCCAGCGCCTGCTTGGTATCCTCGACGGAGGCGTTCTTGATGAAGGCGGGATCATGCGGCTTGCGCCAGATGCCGTCATAAATGGCGGTGACTTCGACATCCCCGACCTTATAGCGATAGAAACCGACTTCCGGTTCAAGCGGTGTTGCGGCCTTGGCCAGCGACGGGAGGAATTCCAGCTTCGCCGACAGGCCGAAAGCGGCTGCTGCCGCGGCCGAGCTGAGAACAGTGCGGCGCGTCATGTTGAACATTGTCTTGTCTCCTCTTTGAGTGGCATCGCCACGCGAAGCGGAGGACAGGGATCAATCAATGCCTCCGCTGTCGAAGGAGATCGCCGCTGTCGGCGGATTATTCTCGGTTCGTCGCATCTTTCTGATAAGTTTTTGATATACCTAGCCTAATTCTGCTGGCGCGGTTGTGTGAGCGGGTGCACAGTAGGGCATGTGAGGGACGTGCTGCTGTGCGGCATTGCCGCCAACGAAAAATATTTGCGGGCGGTGAGAATAAAATGCCGTCTGAAACGATCTGGAGAATGAAGAGCAATATTTGCATCTGGGCCTAAGCTGACCGAAACCGACGCTGGAGCAATGCAGGGATCATGACGACGGATATCCATTTCGCCTTCTTCGCATTCGACGACCGGCCTCCGCCGGTTTTCGTTTCTGCGTTGAGCCGCCCCATGACCCGGATGCGGGCTGCTATCGCTTCTATCTGCCAATCCTTAGTGTCATTCGCAAAGCCACGCTCGGCTGTCGCGATCGATGCCGTTGGTCCGATGCTGCAATCGATGCATCACGAAAATGTCGGAAGTCTTTCGCCGGCATCGCGCGATCTGATGTTGCGGTTTCAGAATACGGTCGTCCCGCACCTGGATGCCGCCTATAATTTCGCGCGGTTTCTGAGCCGTGATGCCGATGCGGCGCAGGATATCGTGCAGGAAGCGTTCCTGCGTGCCTATCGCAATTTCGAGGGCTATCGGGGCGGTGAACCCCGCGCTTGGATGTTTGCCATCGTCCGGAACTGCTACTACGTCTGGCTGAGCGAGGGCCGGCGAAAGGCTCGTTTCGAGACGCCAATGACGGCGGACGATGCGAAGGACGAAGACTGGCCATACGGCGGCGCGCATGACGTTGCCTCCGAAGAGGACTCGCCCGAGGCAGCCTTGATCCGCAAGTCGGAGTCGCAGCGGGTCCGGCAGGTCATCAACTCTCTTGTGGACCTGTCGCGGGAAGTGCTGGTGCTTCGGGAGCTGGAAAATCTGTCCTACCGCCAGATCGCCGATATCACCGATGTGCCGATCGGAACCGTGATGTCGCGGCTTGCCAGGGCGAGGCGTGAATTCTGTGAGGCATGGCAATCGGGCGAGAAAGGCGGGGCCGCATGATGAGCGAGAAAACCCCGGAAAGCTGCCCGGAATGGGAAACGATCCTTCATTGTTACGTGGATGACGAACTCGATGCGGTTCACACGATACAATTCGAACAGCATCTTGCGACATGCCCGCAATGCACCGCCGCCTTGGAAGGGCTCAAAGACATGAAGCGGGTCGTCGGCCGGGACGGTGTCAAATGGAAAGCGCCCGATGAGGTTCGTGCACGTATCATGACGGCCATTTCTCTTGAGGAAGCCCGGCGCCAAGCGCAGGCTCCGGGGACACGGCGCCGCGAAAATGCATGGTGGCGCGGCCTGCAATTGTTTGGACAATGGAGCTTCATGCCGTCGATGGCTGCCCTAGCCGCCACCCTCATGCTTGTGCTTGGCAATCCGCAGGTGAACGCGCCTATCCAGAACGAACTGCTCGCGAGTCATGTGCGCTCGATGCTCGCCAACCATTTGGTCGATGTGCAGACATCCGATCAGCATACGGTCAAGCCATGGTTCAACGGCAAGATCGATTTCTCGCCGCCGGTGGTCGATCTTGCAGCCGACGGTTTTCCGCTGATCGGCGGCCGGGTGGACTACATCAACGGCCGGGTCGTTGCCGCGCTCGTCTATCGCCGCCATGGCCACGTCATCAATCTCTTCGTCTGGCCGGGGGCAAAGGTCGAGCGGAGCGAGACGATGCATGATGGCTATAATCTCGTCGAATGGTCCGGCGGTGGGCTGGTCTTCTGGGCGGTTTCGGATGTCAGCCCGCCCGACCTTGCCGCTTTCCGCGATAATTTTTCACGCGCGGCAGGTCTTTAGGCGCGGTGGTCCTATTGTTTCGGTGTGCCTTGCCGACGCGCTTGGGCAACTCCGGCGGCGAGGCCTGCGCCTAAAAACATGGTGTCGCTCGCCAGCAAGAAGAAACTGATGCCGGCTGTCGACCAGGCGCCGATATCGTCCGGCGATGGCCGGAAGATGCCGACTATGCGGCCGGCAGCGAGCGCGGTTGTCGCAATGGTTTCGATGGCTGCGTCGAGCTTGGCTTTGCCGGCTGGCCCCATGGCGTCGATCGAGACGGAGAGGTCGCCGGGGCCGATGAAGATGACGTCGACGCCGTCGACCGCGGCGATCTCCGCGATATTGGCAAGCCCTTCCGCCGTCTCGACCTGGATGGCAAGCACGAGTTCGGCATTGGCTTTGGCCAGATAATCCGGAATGCGATAGCCGTAGGCTGCTGCCCGTCCAGGGCCGACGCCCCGCTCGCCGATCGGCGGATACCGCGTCGCCAGCACGGCAGCTCTTGCCTGCGCCGCCGTAGACACGCGCGGCACTAGTACGCCGGCCGCGCCCGCATCCAGCGCCGAGGCGATGGACTCCGGTGCATGGCCCGGAACGCGGACCATGGCGGGAACACGGTGGACGTCGGCGGCGCGGATCAGATTCTCGATGCGTTCGCGGCCGATCTGCGAATGTTCCCAATCGATGCAGAGGAAATCGACGCCGGATGACGCCGTAACCTCGATGGCGACGGGATGCGGAATAGCGGCGAAGGTGCCGATGAGCAGGCTTTTCTCGAGGCAGCTCTTGCGGAAATGGCCCATGGGTTTCTTCGCTCTCTCAACGATCTCTGCGAAGAGGGATAACCTCAAACCAGATATCTGCGAAGCGCCTATTTATGCCGCGCGATGACCTCGGTCAGCACTTTTTCGAAGCGGGCGATTTCTTCGACCTTGTTGTAGTGCACCAGAGATACGCGGATCGCGCCGGTTTCCATGGAGAGGCCGAGGCGCTTCATCAAGCGCGGGGCGAACATGTGGCCGTCGCGCAGCCCGATGCCGGCTTCACCCATCTCAGCGGCGAATTGCTGCGGCGTGATGCCCGGAATGTTGAAGCAGATAGTCGGCACGCGCTGTTCGAGGCGGGCGTCGTCGGAAATGCCGTAGATGACGGCGCCGTGGCGCTTCAAAACGGCGATCATCTCGCGCGACAGCATCAGCTCATATTCACGGATTGCGCCCATGGCGGCGGCAAGCGCCTCGCGGCGGCTGTGTTGACCGGCCGGCAGAAAGCGAAGGCCGAGGGCTTCGAGATATTTGACGGCGGCATTCATGCCGGCGACGTTTTCATAGGTGAAGGTGCCGACCTCGATCTTGTAGGGAGGCACGTCCGGGATGAAGTCTTCCTTGAAAGTCGGCAGCTTGACCAGTGCGTCGAAGCGGCCCCAGAGGAAGCCCATGTGCGGCGAGAAATTCTTATAGCCAGAGCAGACGAGATAGTCGCAATTCCAGGCTTGCACATCCATCAGGCCGTGCGGGCCGTAGTGGACGCAATCGAGGAAGACTTCGGCGCCGGCCGCATGCGCCAGCTTCCCAACGGTCGCGACATCGACGATCGTGCCGATGGAGTGGGCGGTCACGGTGCAGGCGACGAGGCGGGTCTTGTCGTTCAGCAGCGGCTTCAGGTCCTCGGTATGCAGCGTGCCGTCTTCGCGCATGCGCCACCAGACGATCTTGGCGCCGTCTGCCTGCAGCGCCAGCCAGGTGGCGATGTTGGCGTCGTGGTCCATATCGGTAATGACGATCTCGTTGCGCTCGCCGAGCAGTTTAGCGATGCCGAGGCTTACCAGACGGATGAAGGATGTGGCGTTTTGGCCGAAGGAGATTTCTTCGGGACGATAAGCGTTGACCAGCATGGCGACGCTCTCGCGCGCTTCGGCCAGATTGCGGTCGACGCCCTGGCTGTGCTGATATTTCGCCATGCGCTGGACGTTGTAGTCGATCAGATGATTGGCGACCGCGTCGACCACCGCCTGCGGCACCTGCGAACCGCCGGCATTGTCGAGAAACACGAAATCGCCGGCCTTCTGAATAGCCGGAAACATGGCGCGGACTTCATCGACCGGAAAGCTGTTATGGCCTGAAAATTTCGACGGGGAAGGAGAAGCGCTCATGAGGATCTCGCTGCAGGGAAAGGGTTTCAAAATCATGTTATGATCATTTGATCACAAAATATTTGAGGGTTCAACTAAATTCCTGACCCGGTGTCGAACCGGCTTCATCTCCGCAGGGCTGAGGCGGGACCTTTGGCGCGGGGTTCGTCTTCCGTTGCGGGGCAATAGTCGCGCAGGATCTCATGCGTGCGGCGGATGTCGGCGACGACGCCATCGCGGGCGCGGGCGAAATCGCCGGCCTTCAGCGCTTCTATGATCGGGAAATGCGAGCCGGCAGGATCGATCTCGCCGCTGCGCATCAGCGGTTCGACGGAGGCCGACAACATGCGCATATAGGGACCGAAACGCAGCCACAGCGTTTCGATCAGTTGCAACAGCACTTCCGAGCCGGAGGCGCGATAGATGGTGAAATGGAACTGCTGGTTCCTCGCCATGAGTTCATAGACATTGCTGCTGCGGCCAATGGCGTGCTGTTCGGCGGCGATGCGTTCCAACGTTGCGATGTCGGTGGCGGTCAGCCTGGGAATGCCAAGCTCGGCGGCCAATCCTTCGACAGCAATGCGGGCGCGGCAGAGATCGTCGAGGCGGGCAAGCGTCACGATCGGTATACGTGCAGAGCCGTTCGCCGCCACCTCCAGCGCATTTTCCGCCGCAAGCCTGCGCAAGGCTTCGCGCACGGGCATGTTGCTGGTGCCGAATGTTTCGGCGAGCGAGGCGATGGTCAATGTCTGGCCCGGATCGAAATTGCCGGCCATCAGCGCGTTGCGCAACTGCTGATAAACGCCCTCCTGGATGGTCGTTCTCGAAGACACCGGTTCCAAGGCTATGCGCACGCTCGTTTCCTTCTTGCTCGGGCGACTCCAGTCGCCTCTGTCATGGTAGAACGAAGGTGGGCTGCATGGAAAGTGTTTCGACGCGACGACCGGACCGTCAGACTTCCTCCGTCTCCCAAGCCGCCTGGTCTGCGCCCGCCTGACGGGTACGAGCCCGACGCAGATGCGGTGACATCTTCACCGATCGATCACCAACACATCGAGCTTGCGCAATTGCTCGGGATCGGCCATCGCGTCGATGCCGACAATCCGGCCATCGTCGGCGACGGTAAAACGGAGGGCGATGCGCAATTGTCCACCGAAGACGACGATGGCGCCGACGGTGCCGTTGATGACTGCTGGCAGAGCGCCCTGAGCACGGCCGCGGAAGGTTTCGGCCACCGCCGTCCGGCCCCGGATTTCCGGCAGCGAGCCCATGCGCGTTGCCACGGCATCGGCACGGAAGACGACGTCTGGATCGAGAGCGGCAAGAAGTGCATTCATATCACCGCCGCGCGACGCCGTCAGAAATGCATCGACCACATGCCGTTGACGGGTCAGATCGACTTCCGCTGCGACCGGCGCTCCCTGCACCCGGCGGCGGGCGCGGCTGGCGAGCTGACGCGTGGCAATCGTCGTGCGTCCAACGATCGGAGCGATGTCATCGAAGGGCATGTCGAACATGTCATGCAGCACAAAGGCCAGCCGCTCGGCCGGGGTCAGCTTTTCCAGCACCACCAACAGCGCCAGGCCGACCGAATCGGCGAGCAGCGCGTCCTGTTCCGGGTCGGTACCTGTGCCGGCTTCATGGCTGACGACCGGTTCGGGGACATGGATGGTCAGCGGCTCCTCGCGCCGGGATTTACGGGAGCGCAACCAATCGAGACAGATGCGGGCGGTGACCGTCGTCAGCCAACCGCTCAGGTTTTCGACCTCAGAGATGTCAGCACGGCTGAGCCGCAGCCAAGCCTCCTGTACCGCATCCTCGGCCTCCGCGCGTGAGCCGAGCATGCGGTAGGCGACCGCGCGCAAATGCGGCCGATTGGCCTCGAATTTTTCTGCCTGCCACTTCTTTTCGTCCATCGGTCACATTCCTTATGCGTGCTCCGTCATGCCTATGACGAACGAAACCCAGCCGATGTGACAAAGGATCGGCATCGGGCCGTGTCGTCAAGATCGGCCCCCTGTTGGGCTCACCTGAAAACAGCTCAAGGAGAGAATGATGCAAGCCCGCATGAAGAACCCCGCCGTCATCCTGCCGGAAACCCTGCAAGCCCTCTTGGCAGTCAGCGCCTCGATTAGGGATCGTGGCGTGTCCGAAAACACCATGGATCTCGCACATCTGCGCGTCAGCCAGATCAATGGCTGTAGCGTCTGCACCGATATGGGCTTCCGCAAGCTGCAGAAGGAGGGCGAAAAGATCGAGCGGATCGTCGGCGTCTCGGCCTGGCGCGAAATGCCCTATTTCACCGATGCCGAACGCGCAGCGCTTGCGCTCGGCGAAGCAATGACCCGCCTTGCCGACCGGCCGGACGCGGTCAGCGATGAAATCTGGAATGAGGCGGTCAAATACTATGACGAAAAGGCGCTGTCCGCTTTGATCATCTCGGTTGCCGTGGACAATGTCTGGAATCGGCTGAACGCGACGGTCCGGCATCCGGCGGGAGCCTCCTGGAGCTGATGGTGTGGGATCACGGCAGCATCACCTTCTCCCCGCCGGGGAGAAGGGAACTAAGCGGCTCCGAGCCGCGATGTCGCCAGCAATTTTGCCAGCCAGTCGACGAAAACGCGCACCTTGTTGCTGAGATGCCGGTTCGGCGGATAGACGATGTGCAGTGGCAGGGGCGGGCGGGTCCAGCCGGGGAGGACGGAGACGAGATCGCCCTTGGCAAGCGCATCACGGACCATGAACATCGGCGTCTGGGCGACGCCAAGGCCGGTCAAGGCAGCGTTGACGTAGCTGCGGCTGTCGTTGACCGAGAGGATATAGCGCGGGTTGATTTCCAGCGATTCATTGCCGCGGTGGAATTCGAACGGGATCGTCCGCCCGGTCTGGGCGCGAAAATAGCTGATGGCATAGTGGCTACTTTCCAGCTCTTCCGGCCGTTCGGGCATGCCGAATTTTTCGATATAGCGAGGAGCGGCGCAGGTAACGAGATGCACTTCTCCCACGCGCCGGGCAATCAGGGACTGATCGCTCGGCATGCCGGCGCGCAGGGCGCAATCGACATTCTCCGCCAGATAATCCACCAGCCGGTCGCCGACTCCGAGGTCGACACGGATGTCCGGATAACGTTGGTGAAAATCGCAAATTGCCGGCATGACGATGGTGTCGGCAAAGGCGCCGGCCATCTCGACGCGCAGGCGCCCGCTTGGCAGGCTTTGCGAGTTGCTGATGCTGCCGTCCAGTTCCTCGATTTCGGAGAGGATCTGAATGGCACGCTCATAGTAGAGCGCGCCGTCTGTCGTTACCATGACACGACGGGTCGTGCGGTTCAGAAGCTTGGTGTGCAAGTGCGCCTCAAGCGACTGAATGAGCGTCGTCACCGTCGCCTTTGGCATGGAGAGGGTGGTGGCGGCGCGGGTGAAATTGCCCGTCTCCACCACGCGTGCGAATGCCCGCATTGCTGATAGCTGGTCCATTTTGAGACGCCTTTCGACCACAGCGGAGAAAACGGTCGATTGTTTGTTCTGGTGAATAGTCTGATCGAATATAGGCTACTTATTCTCAGAACGGAATAACAATATGTTGTAGATGTGAATGTTGCAACGCGGCATGGGGCGCTTGGGGCCGCGCAATCCGGAACATGATTCTGAAGCGTGTGAAACGGCTTTTGGAAGAGATCATGTTCAATCGAATAGATAAGGATGTGGGCCCATGAGTGCGCCGTGGAAAGATGTGATGCTGGAAAACGTGCCCACGGGGCCGGTTGCAGCACGGGTCTACAACGGTGAAGGTCTGAAGAAGGCGGCACCCATCGTGCTTTATCTGCATGGTGGCGCCTTTATCGATACCGAGCATGCTATTGACCGGCCGGTGGCCGCAAGTCTTGCGGAAGCCGGTGCGATCGTGGTTGCTGCCGATTACACCAGCGGCAATCAGAATGCCTTTCCGCAGGTTCTGGAAAGCGCCTACGGGATTCTCGCCTATCTCGGCAACAAGCGGAATATGCTTGCGTTGGGCGGGGCGAAAAAATCGCTGCTCTTTGTCGCCGGTGAGGAATCGGGTGGCAACGTTGCAGCGGGCGTGGCTCTAAAAGCGCGCGATCAGATGCCAGGTTCGCTGGACGGACAGGTGCTGATTTCGCCTCTGCTTGATCCTTTCATGGGATCGAAATCTTTCCTCCAGGCGGAGGAAAGCGGCATGCGCGAGCGTTGGACGGAGGGTTGGAACCGTTACCTGGGTTTCCTGGGCGGTGTCTGTCACCCCTATGCAGCGCCTCGATACTGTTCGCGGCTTTCGGGCCTCGCGCCGGCATTGGTGCTCACGGCCGAGGACGACCCGCTCCGCGACGAGGGCATGGAATACGGCAGCCGCCTGAAAGGGGCCGGCGTCCGTGTTCGCCAGCAAGTCCTTCCCGCCGGGACAGGCTGGCCCACCATCTACGGCGGGCAGTCTAAGGATAAGCCGTCATGGCAGCAGGATGTCTGCTGTTGTTTCCGGAACTTTGTCGAGGATGTGCAGGCTTGATCGACCAAGTCTGATGATGTCGAGACGCTAGGAATTTTCGATCCCGTGCCCCAAGCCGGGATCAACAGGAGAGACTAACATGAAGTCCAACGGTAAGCGCTGGGCCCTATGGGGCGCCGGCATGAGTGTTG
Organism: Rhizobium sp. SEMIA4064; assembly: GCF_003025035.1. Classification (GTDB taxonomy): domain Bacteria; phylum Pseudomonadota; class Alphaproteobacteria; order Rhizobiales; family Rhizobiaceae; genus Rhizobium; species Rhizobium paranaense. The sequence goes on along the minus strand of NZ_PYJN01000019.1, from coordinate 179,694 downwards.
CTGCGGCCGTTGCAGGCGCAGCCTTCTATCTGGATATGCCCCGCGGCGCTCAAGCGACCGAGACGGCGGCCCCGGCTGCGAAGCCGGCGATCCCCGTCACCGTCGCTGCCGTCGAGGCGCATGACATCACGACCTGGCAGGAGTTTTCCGGCCGGCTCGAAGCTATCGACCGTGTGGAAGTCCGTCCGCGTGTGGCCGGCGCCATCGAGTCGGTGCACTTCCGCGAAGGCGCATTGGTCAAGCAGGGCGACCTGCTCGTGACGATCGATCAGGCACCTTATGAGGCGGCCGTCGCCCAGGCGCAGGCGGAAGTTGCAGCGGCCAAGGCCAAGCTGGATCTCGCCAAGGTCGAGGTCGACCGCGGCCAGAAGCTCTCCGACAACAAGACGATCTCGCAGAGCGACATGGACACGCGCGCCAGCAATTACGCCGGGGCCGAAGCCAATCTGAAGGCGGCACAAGCCGCCCTGCAGACGGCACAGTTGAACCTCGACTATACGCAGGTTCGAGCTCCGATCGCCGGTCGCGTCGGCAAGATCGAGGTGACTGTCGGCAACCTCGTGGCCGCCGGTTCCGCTTCGCCGGCCCTGACGACGCTGGTTTCGGTCGATCCGATCTACGCCAGCTTCAACGCCAGCGAACAGACGGTAACTCAGGCGCTTTCACAGCTCCCGGTCACTGACGGAGCGGCTCCGCCGGTCGAGCAGATCCCCGTGCAGATTGGCACCTCTAACGACAATGGCACGCCGATCACCGGCAAGCTGCAGCTCATCGACAACGAGGTGGATGCAGCCAGCGGCACGATCGCGGTGCGCGCGGTCTTCGACAATCCCGGCGGCCGTCTGATCCCGGGTCAGTTCGTGCGTGTTCGCATGGGTCAGCCGAAAGCTGAAAACAGGATCGTCATCAACGACCGCGCAGTCGGCACCGATCAGGACAAGAAGTTCGTCTTCGTCGTTGATGGTGACAACAAGGTCAATTACCGGCAGGTCCAACTCGGGTCGCTGGTCGACGGGCAGCGAGTGATCGAGAACGGCCTGAAAGTCGGCGAAAAGATCGTTGTCAACGGGCTGCAGCGCATCCGTCCCGGTGCAGTCGTGGCACCGCAGATGGCTGAGAAGGTCGCGACCGCTCAATAAGACTTCGCCTTCTGCCCGTGGGCAGAAGGCCGATATCCGAAATCGCATGATCCGCCGGCGGCTTCCAAATCGCCGGACAGGGTTTTTGCACCCGTTTTCACCCCGGAGGGGGCTTTGATATGAACATCTCCAGATTCTTTGTTGACCGCCCGGTCTTTGCCGGTGTTCTTTCGGTCCTCATCGTGGTCGCCGGCCTGATCGGCCTCAGAGCGCTGCCGATCTCCGAATATCCAGAGGTCGTGCCGCCGTCAATTGTCGTGCGCGCCACCTATCCCGGCGCCAACCCGACCGTCATCGCCGAAACGGTGGCGACGCCGCTCGAAGAGCAGATCAACGGCGTCGAGGGCATGCTCTATATGTCCAGCCAGGCAACGTCCGACGGCGTTCTCAACGTGACGGTCACCTTCAAGCTCGGCACAGATCCGGATAAGGCGCAGCAGCTCGTGCAAAACCGCGTTTCGCAGGCCGAGCCGCGCCTGCCCACGGAGGTCCGTGCCCTCGGCATCACGACCGTCAAGAGCTCGCCCGACTTCATCATGGTCGTCAACCTCGTCTCGGACGGGGCCGACCACGACATCACCTATCTGCGAAACTATGCGACCCTGAACGTCAAGGATCGGCTCGCCCGCATCGAAGGTGTCGGGCAGGTGCAGGTCTTCGGCGCCGGCGACTATTCCATGCGCGTGTGGATCGATCCGCAGAAGGCGGCCGAGCATAATCTTGCCGCCAGCGACATCAGCAATGCGATCGGCTCCCAGAACGTCCAGGCTGCGGCCGGCATCATCGGTGCCTCACCCAGCCGGCCGGGCGTGGATCTGCAGCTCAACGTCAATGCGCAGGGCCGCCTGCGCACACCCGAGGAGTTCGGCAACATCATCGTCAAGACGGGCGCCAACGGCGAGATCACCCGCCTTCGCGACGTCGCCCGCGTCGAGCTCGGTGCGGAAGATTATACGCTGCGTTCGCTGCTCGACGGCAAGCCGGCCGTCGCCGTCGCGGTTCTCCAGGCACCCGGTTCGAACGCGATCGAGATCGCTAACAACGTGCGCTCGACCATGAACGAGCTGCAGCAGGCCATGCCGGCGGGTGTCAAGTACGAGATCGTCTACGACACGACGAAATTCGTCCGCGCCTCGATCGAGAAGGTGATCGACACGCTGCTCGAAGCCATCGCGCTCGTCGTCCTCGTCGTCATCCTGTTCCTGCAGACATGGCGCGCCTCGATCATCCCGCTGATCGCCGTTCCCGTGTCGATCATCGGTACCTTTGCGGTGATGTATGTCTTCGGCTTCTCGATCAACGCGCTCAGTCTGTTCGGCCTGGTGCTGGCGATCGGTATCGTCGTGGACGACGCGATCGTGGTGGTCGAGAACGTCGAACGCAATATCGAGAGTGGGCTCAGTCCGCGAGACGCCACCTACAAGGCCATGAAGGAAGTCTCCGGTCCGATCGTTGCGATCGCGCTGGTCCTCGTCGCGGTCTTCGTGCCGCTCGCCTTCATCTCCGGCCTGTCCGGCCAGTTCTACCGCCAGTTCGCACTGACGATCGCCATCTCGACCGTCATCTCTGCCTTCAACTCGCTCACCCTGTCTCCGGCACTGGCATCCCTGCTTCTGAAGGGCCATCACGCGCCGAAGGATTGGTTGACGCGGTTCATGGACGCGATCTTCGGCTGGTTCTTCCGTGGCTTCAACCGGGCGTTCGGGGCCGGTTCGAAGTACTACGGCAAGGGCGTCGGCGGCCTGGTGTCGCGCAAGAGCATCGTCATGGTGCTCTATCTCGCGCTGGTGGGGGCGACCTACAGCCTGTTCACCACAGTTCCCGGCGGTTTCGTGCCGTCGCAGGACAAGCAGTATCTGATCGGCTTTGCACAGCTACCGGATGCTGCGAGCCTTGACCGCACGGAGGACGTGATCAAGCGCATGACCGATATTGCGCTCGCCCAGCCGGGCGTGGCCAATGCGATCGCCTTCCCGGGCCTGTCGATCAACGGCTTCACTAATTCCTCGAATGCCGGCATTGTTTTCGTGACGCTGAAGGACTTCGACGAGCGCAAGACGCCGGACCTTTCGGGCGGGGCGATCGCCATGGCGCTGAACCAGAAGTTCGGCGCCATCCAGGATGCCTTCATCGCCATGTTCCCGCCGCCGCCGGTCAACGGCCTCGGCACGACAGGTGGCTTCAAGCTGCAGATCGAGGATCGCGCCGGCCTCGGTAACCAGGCGCTCGACCAGGCGGCCAAGGCAGTGATCGCCAAGGCCTACCAGACGCCGGAACTCACCGGCATCTTCTCGAGCTTCCAGATCAACGTGCCGCAGCTCTTTGCCGATCTCGACCGTGCCAAGGCCGAACAACTCGGGGTCTCCGTCACGGACGTCTTCCAGACGCTGCAGATCTACCTCGGTTCGCTCTACGTGAACGACTTCAACGCCTTCGGCCGCACCTACAGCGTCCGCGTGCAGGCCGATGCCAAGTTCCGCGCTCAACCGGAAGATATTGGCCAGTTGAAGGTTCGTGCGGCATCGGGCCAGATGATCCCGCTTTCAGCCCTGCTGAAGGTGGACGCCACCACCGGTCCGGAACGCACGAACCGCTATAACGGCTTCCTTGCGGCCGATATCAATGGCGGTCCGGCGCCTGGCTACTCGTCGGGCCAGGCACAGGCGGCGATCGAGAAGATTCTGCATGAGACGTTGCCGCCCGGCATAGACTTCGAATGGACGGACTTGACCTACCAGCAGATTCTGGCCGGCAATTCCAGCGTCGTTGTTTTCCCGCTGGCGCTGCTGCTGGTCTTCCTCGTGCTGGCCGCCCAATACGAGAGCCTGACCTTGCCGCTCGCCATCATCATGATCGTACCGATGGGCGTATTGGCGGCGCTGACCGGCGTCTGGCTCACGGGTGGAGACAACAACATCTTCACTCAGATCGGCCTGGTGGTGCTCGTCGGCCTGTCGGCGAAGAACGCGATCCTGATCGTGGAATTCGCCCGCGAGCTGGAATTCGAAGGCCGTACACCGGTTCAGGCCGCCGTCGAAGCCAGCCGTCTGCGTTTGCGCCCGATCCTGATGACATCCATGGCCTTCATCATGGGTGTCGTGCCCTTGGTCACTTCGACCGGCGCCGGTGCCGAGATGCGCGCCGCCATGGGTGTCGCTGTGTTCTCGGGCATGATCGGCGTAACGTTCTTCGGCATCTTCATGACGCCGGTGTTCTACGTGCTGATCCGCAGGCTGACGGGCAACCGTCCGCTGAAGCAGCATCATCACAACGACAACAACACCCATTCGGCAGAGGTTCTCCCGATCGCCGCCGAATAAAAACGCCGTGTCGGGTGTTACCCCCAGTGCCCGATACTTCAGGGGCGGGACCGCAAGGTCTCGCCCTTCTTTTTATCTCACCTTGGCCTTGATATTTTCCATTTCGGCCAATCTGTTTTTCGAAGATTTTACCTCGTGCCTGCCAATTTCGTTTGCATGCTGACGCCATGGGTCTATCTAACGGTTAGGCAAATGATTGACGTACATCGGGCCGGAGGAACGCCCGTTAGTCGTCATTCGTGAAGGAGGATTCCATGCACATCGCCATCATCGGAGCAGCCGGCATGATCGGCCGAAAACTGACGGAACGGTTGATCGCCGATGGCGGTCTCGGCGGCCGGGAGATCAGCAGGCTGACATTGGTCGATGTCATCGAGCCTCCTCTGCCTCAGGGTTTTACAGGCAAGGTGAAGGCTCGCGCCCGGGATCTGTCTGCGCCGGGAGCGGCGGAGAAGATCGTGGCTCGCCGGCCAGATGTGATTTTCCATCTCGCGGCGATCGTCTCCGGCGAGGCCGAACTCGACTTCGACAAGGGGTATCGCATCAATCTCGATGGCACGCGGCAACTCTTCGAGGCGATCCGTGCCGCCCATGCCGAGGATGGCTATCGTCCACGTATCGTCTTTACCTCTTCCTGCGCAGTTTTCGGCTCGCCCTTTCCGACGCCTATCCCCGACGATTTCCATCTGACGCCTCTCACCAGCTACGGCACGCAGAAGGCGATGAGCGAACTGCTGCTGGCCGATTATACGCGGCGCGGTATTTTCGACGGCATCGGCATTCGCCTGCCGACCATCTGCATTCGTCCCGGCAAGCCGAATCGAGCGGCTTCCGGGTTCTTCTCCAGCATATTGCGGGAGCCGCTGATCGGCATGGAAGCCGTGCTACCGGTGCCGGAGGACCTGCGGCATTGGCATGCTTCGCCTCGTTCGGCGGTCGGATTTCTCGTTCATGGCGCGACGATCGATCTTGCGCCAGTTGGTGCGGATCGAAATCTCTCCATGCCGGGCGTCAGCGCCACGGTTGGCGAGCAGATCGAGGCTCTCCGTCGCATTGCCGGCGAGAAGACGGTAAAGTTGATCCGCCGCGAACCGGACGAACTGGTGATGCGTATCGTTTCCGGCTGGGCCCAGGGCTTTACGGCGACGCGGGCGAGGGAATTGGGTTTTGTGGCCGAGAGCTCTTTCGACGAGATCATTCAGGTCCATATTGAAGACGAATTGGAAGGACGCATTGTATGACCGATCGGAAGATTGCTTTTCTCGGAACCGGACTGATGGGAGCCCCCATGGCGAGGCGGTTGCTTGGGGCCGGCTTTGCCGTCACCGTCTGGAACCGCGATCGGAGCAAAGCTGACGCATTGGTGGCGGATGGAGCGACCGTCGCCGCGACGGCGGCAGAGGCGGCCAAGGGTGCCACCATATTGTTCACCATGCTGACCAATGCCGGTGCGGTTAGTGAGGTTCTGTTCGGAAGCGGTGTCGCTGAAGCGTTGGAGCCCGGCGCCGTCGTGGTCGACAATAGCTCCATTTCGCCGCCATTCGCTCGTGAGAATGCGGCAAAGCTTGCCGAGCGCGGCGTTCATCATATCGATGCCCCCGTCTCCGGCGGCGTGGTCGGCGCAGCAGCCGGGACGCTGGCGATCATGGCGGGCGGCGATGCGGAAGTCATCGATAGCGTCCGCGACATCATGGCCCCGCTCGGCCGCGTCACGCATGTGGGACCGAGCGGCGCCGGCCAGCTTGCCAAGCTCGGCAACCAGCAGATCGTTGCGGTCACCATCGGCGCGATTGCGGAAGCCATGCTGCTTGTCGAAGCCGGCGGCGGTTCGCGCGAGGCGTTTCGCGCCGCCATTCGTGGCGGCTTTGCCGAAAGCCGGATTCTGGAGCTGCACGGCCAGCGCATGATCGAGCGCAATTTCGTACCTGGCGGGACGTCGCGCAACCAATTGAAAGATCTCGACGCGGTTCTTGCCGCTGCCAAAAGCCTGTCGCTTCATCTGCCGCTGACCGAAGCGGTCCGGGCAGAGTTTGCCGAATTCGTGGAGCAGGGTGGCGGCGAAAGCGACCACAGCGGCTTGCTGGCGCATCTGGAAGAAAAGAATGCCCGAGGAAAGACCTGAGGAAGACATGACCGACAACGGCATACCCAAGCGTCGTCTGCGTTCGCAGGACTGGTTCGACAATCCCGATCATATCGACATGACCGCGCTCTATCTTGAGCGCTTCATGAATTACGGTATCACGCCGGAAGAGCTGCGCTCCGGCAAGCCGATCATCGGCATCGCCCAGAGCGGCAGCGACTTGACGCCTTGCAACCGCCATCACCTCGATCTCGCCAAGCGCGTCCGCGACGGCATTCGCGATGCCGGCGGCATTCCGATCGAATTCCCGACCCATCCGATCTTTGAGAATTGCAAACGCCCGACGGCGGCACTCGACCGCAATCTCGCTTATCTCGGCCTTGTCGAGGTTCTCTACGGCTATCCTCTCGACGGCGTCGTGTTGACGACGGGCTGTGACAAGACCACGCCGTCGGCGCTGATGGCGGCCTCCACGGTCAATATCCCGGCGATCGTCCTTTCCGGTGGTCCCATGCTCGATGGCTGGCACGATGGCGAGCTGGCCGGTTCCGGTACGGTGATCTGGCGCTCGCGCCGCAAGCTGGCGGCTGGCGAAATCGACGAAGAGGGCTTTATGGAGGCGTCGCTCGCCTCGGCGCCTTCGATCGGCCATTGCAACACCATGGGCACGGCCTCGACCATGAACGCCATGGCGGAGGCGCTCGGCATGTCGCTCACCGGCTGTGCCGCCATTCCCGGCGCCTATCGCGAACGCGGGCAGATGGCCTATCGCACCGGGCGGCGCGCCGTCGAACTGGTGCTGGAAGATATCAAGCCATCGGATGTCCTGACCCGTGCAGCATTCTTGAATGCCATCAAGGTCAATTCGGCGATCGGCGGCTCCACCAATGCGCAACCACATCTGGCGGCCATGGCCAAGCATGCCGGGGTCGAGCTGCATCCGGATGATTGGCAGGTTCATGGTTTCGACATTCCGCTGCTCGCCAATGTACAGCCGGCGGGAGCCTATCTCGGCGAGCGCTTCCATCGCGCCGGCGGCGTGCCGGCCGTCATGTGGGAGCTGTTGCAGGCCAGCAAGCTCGATGGCGACTGTCCGACGGTTACCGGCAAGACGATGGCGGAGAACCTGAAGGACAGGGAGGCGACAGACCGCGAGGTTATCCGTCCTTTCGCCGAGCCGCTGAAGGAGCGGGCCGGCTTCCTGGTGTTGAAGGGCAATCTCTTTGATTTCGCCATCATGAAGATGAGTGTCGTTTCGGAGGATTTCCGCCGCCGCTATCTGCAGGAGCCGGGCCGCGAGGGCGTGTTCGAAGGCCGGGCGGTGGTGTTCGACGGATCGGAGGACTATCACAGGCGCATCAACGATGCCGATCTCGGTATCGATGAGAACACGATCCTCGTCATTCGCGGGGCAGGGCCGATCGGTTGGCCGGGCTCTGCCGAAGTCGTCAACATGCAGCCGCCGGATGCCTTACTGAAGCGTGGCATCAGCAGCCTGCCCACGATCGGTGACGGCCGCCAATCGGGTACCGCCGACAGCCCGTCGATCCTGAACGCCTCGCCGGAAAGCGCGGCTGGCGGTGGCCTTGCATGGCTGCGGACCGGCGACACCATCCGCATCGATTTCAATCAAGGCCGCTGCGACATGCTGGTGGACGAGACGGAAATCGAGCGACGCAAGGGTGACGGCATTCCGGCAGTTCCGCCGGAAGCGACGCCTTGGCAGCGCATCTACCGCCGCTCGGTCACGCAGCTTTCCGATGGCGCAGTACTCGAAGGCGCTGCCGATTTCCGCAACCTCGCGGCCAATCCGCCGCGCCATAATCATTAACCACAAATTGATCGCACCGGGAGTTGCGGGCGAAAGCCCGCACCTATTGAGGGGTTATTAAATATCGTTAAAGGGAGTGATGCGAAGATATCGTTGAAATTATGCAAACTTTCCATGTGTCCGAAGGGGGTTCGAACTCGGTGGAAGAGACGGTATCAGGGCGATCCGAACAGGAGTTCCAAGATCTCTTGAGGAGGCTGGAATTGGCGCTGGAGACGTCCCAAATCGGCGTCTGGGAGCACAATCTGAATGAAGAGGAATTGCTCTGGGATACGCAGATGCACAAGCTCTACCAGACCGGCCGTACCGACCGCAAAGTGTCGTCTGCGATCTGGCTGAGCGCTCTTCATCCTGACGATGTCGAGCGGGCAATCGCCGAGTTCGAGACAGCGATTACGGAAAAGGGTTTCTATAACTCGCAATTTCGCATCATCCTGCCCGAAGGGAAGATACGCTATCTGCGCTCGCGGGCCCATTTTTACGAGGGACCTGATGGCGCGCCGTCCTTCATCGGTGCGGAGTGGGACGTCACGGCTGATGTCCTGATGAACCGCGAGCTGAGCAACCAGAAAGCAGTCGCGGAAGCTCGCGCAATCGCGCTGGAGCAGAGCCGTGCTGACATCGAACATGCCGCCGACCACGACTATCTGACCGGCCTGCCCAACCGCCGCTACTTCGATCGCCGATTGGCGGAACTGTGCGCCGATGCTACCGTCAAGACGCTGGCCGTCCTCCATATCGATCTCGACTGTTTCAAGCAGATCAACGACAAATGGGGGCATGCGGCTGGCGATCTGACGCTGCAGAATGCGGCGGTGCGGATTTCCGGGGCGATAGCGGCTGATGATATGGTCGCCCGCATTGGCGGCGACGAGTTCGTCGTGATGCTGGTCAATCTCGATAGTGCCGATGAACTCAGAACCATTGCCGATGATATTCTCTGGCGGCTGCAGCGTGATGTTCGCTTTCATCATGAAATGCTGCAGGTGGGAGCTTCGATCGGTGCAGCGTGGAGCGCTGTCGGCAGCGCCGGCAATCTGCTGGCGGAATCCGATATCGCTCTCTATCAAGCCAAGAAATTCGGCCGCAACCGCGTCGAGTTCTTCACGCCGAAACTGCAATCCGATCTGCAGGCAGAACGGCAATTGGCAGAGGAATTGCGGCTGGCGCTGACGCGGCATGAAATCGTGCCTTTCTACCAAATCCAGGTGGATGCGCGTAGCCGACGGATCGTGGGACTGGAAGCTCTGGCCCGATGGTGGCATCCGGAGAAGGGGCTGCTGGCGCCGGCAGCATTCCTCAAGGTGGCTGAGGAATACGGGCTGACGGCAGAGATCGATGCGGCCATCTTGAACCGCGCACTGTTCGACCGTGCCGCCTGGGCTCTGCAGGGCCTGACGCCGCCGCGTATCGCCGTCAACATCTCGGGAAGACGTCTGGCCGATCCGCACCTGATCGAACGGCTGCAGGCTCAGAATATCCCAAGCCATGCCATTGCCTTCGAATTAGTCGAGACGATCTTCCTCGACGATCCCGACGACAAAATGCTCGCCAATATCGACACAATCAAAAAGATGGGTATCGAGATCGAGATCGACGATTTCGGCTCTGGCCATGCCTCACTGATCGGCCTTGTGAAGCTGAAGCCGAAGCGGCTGAAGATCGACCGGCAGTTGGTGACGGCAATTACCGTCTCGGACGAGCAGCGCCGCATGGTGGGTGCGATCGTGGAAATAGCAAGAGCGCTCAACGTCGAGGTCATCGCCGAGGGCGTCGAAACCGAGGACCATGCGCGGCTCCTCGCGCGTGCCGGTTGTGACGGACTTCAGGGCTATGCGTTCGGTTATCCCTCGCCGGGGAATGAGATCGCCGTACTGCTGGCATCGGCTCAGAAGCCAGATCCGAAGCGGGCTTCCGACAATTCCCACGGCAATGCCGGACCTACTGGATTTGCAGAGCGGCAATCAGCCCATAGCTGATGACGCCAAGCGTCAGCAGCGATAGCGTAGCTGCGGTGATTACCCGGCCGCCGGCATGCGCAACGGAGCGAATGTTCACCGACAGGCCGAGTGCTGCCATCGCAATCACCGTCAGGATGTTGGAGATCACAGCCATCGGCGTGACCAGCGCGTCCGGGATCAGGCCGAAAGAGCGCAGGGCCATCAGCCCCAGAAAGCCGCAGATGAACCAGGGAACCAGCGAGTGGCGATGGCCCGTGCGGCTATCCATCCCTGCCGTTTCGGTCTTGGTGAGGATACCGAGCAGGAAGATGACAGGCCCAAGCATCAGCACGCGGACCAGCTTGACCAGAGTGCCGGTCTGTACCGCAAGGAGGCTGATCGGCGCAGTGGCGGCAAGTACCTGTGGCACGGCATAGACGGTCAGGCCGGCCAGCACGCCATATTGCGGCACGCTCATGCCGGCGTGGAAATAGAGCAGCGGCAGCAGGAAGACGGCGGCGATGCCGAGCACGGCGGTGAAGGCAAGAGCGGCGGCAATTTCTTCCGAACCGGCCTCAATGACCGGGGCAACGGCGACAATAGCCGAGTTGCCGCAGATGGAGTTGCCGCAGGCGATCAGTGTCGCCAGTTTCGGCGGCAGGCCGAGCAGCCGGCCGATCGTGTAGGTGGCCGCGATCGACAGCACGACAACGATGGCGATGCCGGCGATCAACCAGACACCGGCGCCACCGATGGCCGAGAGGCTGATCGAGGCGCCGAGCAGGACAATGGCGATTTCCAACAGGATCTTGGCACTGAAATCGATGCCGGGGCGCAGGGCGGGCTTCAGCGGCTTTACGGTGCAGACGACGATACCGAGCGCAATGGCGAGCACCAGGCTCTCGATCCACCGACCGCCGAGAATACCGATCTCAATGTGCTCGCCCGCATAGGCGAGAAGGGCTACGACGCCCGTCAGGGCAAGGCCGGGGAGGATAATATTGGCGCGGTGGAAAAGGGACATGCGGAACCGCCGTTCGGCTATTTAGAATTTGCTATGAAGAGAAAGTCTCACCTCCTGTTGTCGACATCCATCGAATATTATCCTATGTTTCGTTCGATTAATTAGAATGATTTCCCATGACCTTCGAGCAACTCGCCATTTTTGTCGCCGTCGCCGAGCGGGAACATCTGACCCACGCTGCACAGGCCATCCATTTGACGCCCTCGGCCGTCAGCGCGGCCATCAAGAACCTCGAAGGGTATTACGGCGTCGAGTTGTTTCACCGTGTCGGCCGGCGGATCGAGCTGACGGAAACCGGCCGGACCTTTCTCGGCGAGGCGAAGGCGACGCTGGCTCGGGTGCGATCGGCGGAGCTCATGCTTTCCGAACTCGGTGGCCTGCAGCGTGGCCGGCTCAGCCTGCGTGCCAGCCAGACCATCGCCAGCTACTGGCTGCCACCCGTGCTGATGCGCTTTCACCGTGACTATCCCGGCATCGAGCTCGATTTGACGATCGGCAATACACGCACGGTCACCGAGGCAGTCATCGAAGGCACGGCCGAATTGGGCTTCGTCGAAGGGGAGGTGGATACGCCGGCCCTGTCGATGAAAGTCGTTGCACCGGACGCGCTTGTCATCGTCGTGCCGCCAGATCATCCCTGGGCCGACGGCCGGAGCCTGTCGGTTGACGATCTTGCCACCGGTACATCGTGGGTGATGCGCGAAGAAGGTTCGGGTACGCGGTCCGAATTCGAAAATGCCATCATCAAGCTCGGCACCTCACCGCATGATCTCAGCGTGGCACTGGTGCTGCCGTCGAATGAGGCCGTGCTGTCGGCGGTCTGTTATGGGCAGAGCGCCACGGCGATTTCCAGTGCGGCGGCCATGGCTTATCTGCAACGGGGATTGCTGGTGCGGGCCGCCTTCGACCTGCCGGTCCGCAGCTTCCGTCTGCTGCGCCACAAAGAGCGCCATGCCAGCAAGGCGGCGCTGACCCTGGAAGCCATGTGCAGGAGTTAAGTAACAATAGGAATAGGGGAGCGCGCTGTTCCGGAATGGCGAAAGCTGAACCGCTCTGGTTAGAGCTGTTCCATCCGGCGCTGATTGGCGACGACGAGATCGATCTCGTTGCGGTCGAGCATGGCGCGGATATCTGGGGGCGGCAGGTCGTCGGTGACCATCATATCGTACATGGCGGGATCATCGATGACGATCGGGGCGCTGCGGCCGAATTTGGCGCTATCAGCGACGATGATGCGGTTTTCGGAGCGGCGTGCGGCTTCGCGGGAATATTCCGCCTCCTCCAGATCGTGCAGCATGAAGCCGGACACGGCGTTAACGGCGCCGACGGACAATATGGCATGGCGAACGTTGAAGCGGCGGAGGAAGTTGGTCGCTTCCGTGCCGAAGGCGCCGCCGTCATGGCTGCGCAGCTCGCCGCCGGCGAAGAAAACGCGATTGCCGTTGCGGGTCGCGAGCGCATGGGCGACCGAGACGGCGTTCGTGACAATGAACAGGTTCTGATGTTTCTGGAGCGCCACAGCGATGAAGGCCGTCGTGGAGCCTATGTCGAGGAAGAGCGTATCGCCGTTCTGGATCATTGCCGCGACGCGGGCCGCGATCATGCGTTTGGCCTCGGCATTCTCGTTCATCCGGAAATGCAGCGGCTGCTCGATGATCGAGTCCTTGATATGAACGCCGCCGTGCACCTTGGTGACGAGGCCATTGGCCTCCAGGCTGCGGATATTGCGGCGGATGGTCTCCTCCGAAACCGCCAGCCGCTCGGCGAGAAACTGAATACGGCTTGCGCCGCCCGCGAGCCGAAGCTCCTCCAGGATCTCGCGTTCCCGATGGTTCGAATGCAGCGGCACCTGCGAGATGTCCGACATGGTATCGATCCTAGCTAAGGCATGATCCCAAAACGTGCGAAGCGGCTTGCGGATAAGACCATGCCTGATCAAACATCTGGAGCGGGATAACGACTCAAACGCAAGTCATCTCGTTCCAATCACCTCGAGATTGAATTTTTAAGTCAAATCTCACTTACGGTGAAGCTTTCTGTTGAAAATATCCATAGCCTAATAGGGATTAGACCTTATTCCCCGCAAAATCCAACAAAAAACCAAATGAGCGTTTCATTTTGTGGCTAGTTCTTGACAGTTCTCCTTTTGTGAGGAACCTTTTACATCCAAAAGACGCGCGATTTTAGCGCTGGAGGAGGGATGATCGTAACGCCCGAAGACAAGATACAGGCTCTTGGCATTTGGCGCGGATCGATCGATATCGCTCCGCTCGTGGGCGGCATCACCAATCGCAACTACCTGGTCACCGATAGCGGCCGGCGTTTCGTGGTCAGGCTCGGGACGGATATCCCGGTTCACCACATCAGACGTGCCAACGAACTGGCCGCGAGCAAGGCTGCGCATGCGGCGGGATTGTCGCCCGCTGTCGTTCATTCCGAGCCAGGCGTTCTCGTGCTGGACTATATCGACGGAAAGCCGCTGGTCGCGGAGGATATTCGCGACCCTTTGATGCTAGCGCGCATCGTACCGCTTGTCCGTTCCTGTCACCAGAATGTTGCGAAACACTTTCGCGGCGCAGGGGCCATCTTCTGGGTTTTTCATGTGGTATGCGACTATGCCGCCCTTCTCGAAGAGGGCGGTAGCCGTCATGGAGCATTGCTGCCTTCCTTCCTCGATATCGCCGAGCGACTGGAACAGGCCGCGCGACCCTTCGACATCGTTTTCGGCCATAACGATCTTCTGCCCGGCAATTTCCTCGACGATGGAACAAGGCTTTGGCTGATCGATTGGGATTATGCCGGCTTCAACACGCCGCTCTTCGATCTCGGTGGTCTTGCTTCCAACAACGAATTCTCCGAAAGCCAGGAAACGGCGATGCTGGAAGCCTATTTCGAGGCGCCGGTGAGCGACGAGCTACGTCGGCGCTATCAGGCAATGAAATGCGCTTCGCTGTTGCGCGAGACGATGTGGAGCATGGTTTCCGAAATCCATTCCCGTATCGACTTCGATTATTCAGCCTATACGAGCGAAAATCTGGCGCGATTTGAACGTGCCTATCAATCATTCCGGAATTCTTGAGGTGATGCGATGAAAGAACTGCCCCAAACAGCGAAGGCGGTCGTCATCGGCGGGGGTATCGTCGGCTGTTCGACAGCCTATCACCTTGCCAAGCTCGGGCTATCAGACACGGTCCTGCTGGAGCGAAAGAAGCTGACCTCGGGCACGACGTTCCATGCCGCAGGCCTTGTCGGGCAATTGCGTACCAGCGCCAATATCACCCAGATGCTCGGCTATTCCGTCGATCTCTATAAGAGGTTGGAGGCGGAGACGGGGCTTGCCACCGGCTGGAAGATGAACGGCGGCCTGCGCCTTGCCTGCAATGAGGAACGCTGGACGGAAGTCAAGCGACAGGCGACGACGGCGCAATCCTTCGGGCTGCAAATGCATCTGCTGACGCCGAAGGAGGCCTTCGATCTCTGGCCTCTAATGGATATAGACGATCTGATCGGTGCCGCCTATCTGCCGACCGATGGGCAGGCCAATCCCTCCGATATCACCCAGGCGCTGGCGAAGGGCGCGCGCATGGCCGGTGTTTCGATTTTCGAGGACACCGAAGTTCTCGATCTGGAGATCGATAAGGGCAGGATTCGCGCTGTCATCACCGACAAGGGCCGCATCGAATGCGAGCGTGTTGTGGTCTGTGCCGGGCAGTGGACGCGCAGCTTTGCCGCGCGCTTCGGCGTCAACGTGCCGCTCGTCTCCGTCGAGCATCAGTATCTCATCACCGAATCCTTCGGCGTCCCCTCCAACCTGCCGACGCTGCGCGATCCCGACAGGTTGACCTATTACAAGGAAGAGGTCGGCGGATTGGTGATGGGCGGCTATGAGCCGAATCCGATCCCCTGGGCGATCGACGGCATTCCCAAGGAGTTTCATTACACGCTGCTCGATAGCAATTTCGGTCATTTCGAGCAGATCATGGAGCAGGCTCTGATGCGCGTGCCGGCGCTGCAGACGGCGGGCATCAAGCAGCTTCTGAACGGGCCAGAGAGCTTTACGCCCGATGGCAATTTCATCCTCGGCGAAGCGCCGGAGCTTCGAAACTTCTTCGTCGGTGCTGGCTTCAACGCCTTCGGCATAGCGTCAGCGGGCGGGGCGGGCATGGCGCTTGCCGAATGGGTTGCAAAGGGCGAACCGCCCTATGATTTGTGGCCCGTCGACATCAGGCGTTTCGGCCGCCCGCATTTCGATACGGACTGGGTGCGCACCCGCACGCTGGAAGCCTATGGCAAGCATTACACCATGGCCTGGCCGTTCGAGGAGCATTCGAGCGGCCGCCCCTGCCGCAAGTCGCCGCTCTATGATCGGCTGAAGGCGCAGGGCGCTTGTTTCGGCGAAAAGCTCGGCTGGGAGCGTCCGAACTGGTTCGCCGACCTTTTTGCCGGCGAGGAGCCGAAGGATATCTACAGCTACGGCCGCCAGAACTGGTTTGCTGCGGTCGGTCGTGAGCATAGGGCGGTGCGCGAGGCGGCGGTGATCTTCGATCAGACGTCTTTTGCGAAATTCGTGCTGAAGGGGCGAGATGCCGAAGCGGCGATCTCCTGGATCGCGTCCAACGACGTCGCCAAGCCGGTTGGCGCGCTGACCTACACGCAGATGCTGAACGACAAAGGCGGCATCGAATGCGATGTCACCGTGGCGCGCGTCGCCGAGAACGAATTTTACATCACGACAGGCACGGGCTTTGCCACGCATGATTTCGACTGGATCGCCAGGAATATCCCGGCCGAGATGCATGCCGAACTGGTGGATATCACTTCTGCCTATTCAGTGCTGTCGTTGATGGGGCCGAATTCGCGCAGAGTGCTGGAATCCGTCACCTCGAACGATGTTTCGAACGCCGCATTTCCGTTCCTGCGAGTGAAGACCATCGGCATTGCCGGCTGCCCGGTTCGAGCGCTGCGCATGACCTATGTCGGCGAACTCGGCTACGAGCTGCATGTGCCGGTGGAATATGCGGCCACGGTCTACGATGCGCTGATGGCGGCCGGGCGTCATCACGGATTGATCAATGCCGGCTATCGCGCGATCGAAAGCTGCCGGCTGGAAAAGGGCTTTCGTGCCTGGGGTTCCGACATCGGTCCCGACCATACGCCGGTCGAGGCAGGGCTCGCCTGGGCGGTGAAGATGAAGAAGAACATCGCCTTCCGCGGCCGGGAGGCCATCGAGCGGCAGTTGGCTTCGGGGGTGAAGAAGTTGTTCGCCTGCTTCGTGCCCGACGATCCCGAAACCGTGTTGCTCGGTCGCGAGACCATCTATCGCGACGGCCAACGCGTCGGCTGGCTGTCGAGCGGCGGCTATGGCTACACGATCGGCAAGCCGATCGGTTACGGCTATGTCCGCAATGCGGATGGGGTCAGCGAGGATTTCGTGCTTGGCGGCCGATACGAACTCGACGTTGCCCAACGCCGCGTGCCCTGCCAGGTGTCGTTGAAGCCGCTCTATGACCCGCAAATGGCGCGGGTTAAGGGGTGATTACGGAAAGATTGAGTGCCATCTCTTGATGTCGATGGCTGGTGGCTTTATGACCGTTACAGAAGTCGCGACAAGGGCCGAAGTGCGGTGAAAAGCTTTTTCGATGCGGTCAGGCTACTGCTCGCCGATTTGGCCTCCAGCCTATTTTTCGTCGTTCTGCTTTCCCTCACGCATAATGCGACCCTTTCGGCTTGCTCGGCGATAGCGTTTGGCCTTGTCCAAATCGGAATACAATACCTTCGACGGAAGCCAATCGATACCATGGAGTGGCTGAGCCTCTTTCTGGTCATTGCTGCAGGCGCGGCAACGCTGCTGACGGACGATCCGCGTTTCGTACTATTCAAGCCGAGCGTTATCTATTCGATTGTCGGCGTGGTGATGCTTAAGCCGGGCTGGATGAATCGGTATCTGCCGGCTATTGCCCGCGCAGTCGCGCCCGATGTCGCTACTTATGTGGGCTTTGTCTGGGCTGGCCTGATGTTCCTGTCCGCTGCGCTCAATGTATTCGTTGCCACAGCCTTTGATCTATCCATATGGGCGGTCGTCATGCCGGCCTTCGGTATTGGCAGCAAAGTGGTGCTGATGCTGGCCGGATTTGCCGCGATCCGCTTCACGGTGAGGCGACGCGTACGTGCCATGCCGGAGGCCGAACGCGAAGCGTTGCTGATCTCGACGGGGGAGAGAGTGCAATCGCCGTCTCTGGCGACGTCCGCCGCCGGAAAGCTGTGATCTGCCTGCCGCAATGGAAGTCCTTTTCTTGACACGCTGGCGCTTTCATCCTCAATCGACATGCTGACGAAAGATGGAGGCGAGGGACGATGGCGGAAGCGGGCATCAAGCTGGAGGAAAGCTGGAAAGAGGCGCTGTCACAGGAATTCGTCAGCCCCTATATGCAGCAGCTCAAATCCTTTCTTGTCGAAGAGAAACAGCGCGGCAAGGTGATTTTTCCGCGCGGCAGCGAATATTTCCGGGCCTTGGACCTGACGCCGCTCGATGAAGTGCAGGTCGTGATCCTTGGACAGGACCCCTATCACGGCGTCGGGCAGGCGCATGGGCTCTGCTTCAGCGTTCGCCCCGGCGTGCGTATCCCGCCGTCGCTCGTCAATATCTACAAGGAACTGGAAACCGATCTCGGCGTCCCGCCGGCGCGTCACGGCTTTCTCGAAAGCTGGGCGAAGCAGGGCGTGCTTCTGCTCAACAGTGTGCTGACGGTAGAGGAGTCACAGGCCGCCTCGCATCAGGGCAAGGGCTGGGAACGCTTCACCGATGCCGTCATCCGCCGTGTCAACGACGAATGCGACGGCGTGGTTTTCATGCTCTGGGGCTCCTACGCACAGAAGAAGGCCGCCTTCGTCGATACCGAGCGGCACCTCGTGCTGAAAGCCGCACACCCATCGCCACTGTCGGCGCATAACGGCTTCCTCGGCTGCCGGCATTTTTCCAAGGCGAACGCTTATCTGGCAGAACATGGCAAGGATCCGATCGACTGGGCTTTGCCGAGCGATCCGGGTAATGGCTGATGTATTGAACGACCGCCATTTGTCGTTCAATAATCGGAGACAATCCGTTTGGCTATTGGGGGCTATCGAAAAACGGGCTGTGGGACCATCTTCTGCTCATGAGAAACGCCTGCCGTTGCGGGCGAGACAAGGGGTTAAAGATGCTCAATCAGATCAAGGGTCTTCACCACGTTACCTCGATGGCGGAAGATGCCCGCACCAACAATAAGTTCTTCACGGACACGCTTGGCCTGCGCCGCGTGAAGAAGACGGTCAATTTCGACGCGCCGGATGTTTATCACCTCTATTACGGTGACGAGATCGGCACGCCCGGCACGATCATGACCTATTTCCCGTTCCCGAAGATGGCTCGCGGTCGTCCGGGCACAGGCGAAGTCGGCAATACCGTTTTCTCCATTCCGGAGGGCGCGATCGGCTATTGGAGCGAGCGGCTTGGCAAGCAGGGCGTCGAGGCTCTGAAGGCTGATGAATCCTTCGGCCAGAAGCGCCTCCATTTCGCTGGTCCCGATGGGGACGGTTTCGCGCTGGTCGAGGTCAAGAATGACGATCGTCAGCCCTGGACGCATGGCGGCGTCGATGCCGAGCATGCTATCCGAGGCTTCCATTCCGTCGCCATGCGGCTAAGGGACGAGGGCGCCACGGCCGAGCTGTTGAAATATATGGGTTATGAAGTCGTCGATACGCATGAAGGCGTCAAGCGGCTGGCTATCCCCGGCGGCAATGGTGCCGATTTCGTCGATCTCGAAACCATGCCGAACATCGGCCGTGCACTTCCCGGTGCGGGTTCCGTCCACCATGTTGCCTTTGCCGTCGAGAACCGCGCAAAACAGCTCGAAGTGCGCAAGGCGCTGATGGATACGGGATATCAGGTTACGCCGGTTATCGACCGTGACTATTTCTGGGCGATCTATTTCCGTACGCCGGGCGGCGTGCTGTTCGAAGTCGCTACGAACGAGCCCGGTTTCAACCGAGACGAAGATACGGCCCATCTCGGCGAGGCGCTGAAGCTGCCGGAACAGCACGCTCATCTGCGGGCACTGCTCGAGCAGCATCTCGAACCGCTGGACGCTTAAACAGGGGGTGATCATGACGAATACGACCTATGTGCACCGGGTGAAGCCCGGTGCACCCGGCAAACCTATTCTGTTTGCCCTCCACGGCACGGGCGGCGACGAGAACCAATTCTTCGATTTCGGCAGCCGCCTGCTGCCGGAGGCGACCATCGTCTCGCCGCGTGGCGACGTTTCGGAACATGGCGCAGCGCGCTTCTTCCGGCGCACGGGCGAGGGCGTCTACGACATGGCGGACCTTGCCCGGGCCACCGAGAAGATGGCCGCCTATGTGAAGAGCCTGGCCGTCGACCACGGCGCCTCGCAGGTGCTTGGTCTCGGCTTTTCCAACGGCGCGAATATTCTCGCCAATGTGCTGATCGAACACGGCGATCTCTTCGATGCCGCCGTGCTGATGCATCCGCTGATCCCGTTCCAGCCGCGTGACAACGCCAAGCTCGACGGCAGCCGGGTTTTGATCACCGCTGGGGAACGCGATCCGATCTCGCCGGCGCCGGTGACCAAGGCGCTCGCGGATTATTTCACGCGGCAGAAAGCCGAGGTGACGCTGGAGTGGCATTCGGGCGGCCACGATATCCGCCCGAATGAGATCGAGGCGATCCGCGGCTTCTTCGCGCCATATGCTCAAGTGTGAATGAAATCGGGCGCATGGCGGTACCGACTGCTATGCGCCCGGTCGCATCCCGAGGAGTTCCAGCATCGTCTTCGCCTGGACTTCGGCTGCGCGCCGTCCCGCTTGATCGATATAAGCGGACCCGCAGAAATGGTTGAGATTCTCGGTGTCGGTATTGTCCAGCTCCGCGTGTCTCGAATTCACGATGACCATGCGCCAGGCGCAGCCGCGGATACTGTCGGGCTGGATGGCATTGTCGCAGCCTGTGCTTAGGCAGAGTGCGACCTTTCGCTGGTTCTGATATTTTCCCTCGGTCGCAGCGTCGTATTCGCTCTTCCACATATCGCGCGTGTGCCGGCAATTGCCGGGATCGCCGCTTTGGCTACATTCCGTTGCCGTATTGACGTAGCTTTCGGCAGCCGGCCATAGCGGGGCGTCGACCAGGCTCACGCAGCCGCACGCAAAAAGCCCTGCCAGCAATAGCTGCATTGATTCCCCCTCTGCCGAATATTCGGTACCCTAAAGACATACGGAATATCCGCAAGACGCAAGCGCTGGTTTGGGCCGAGATGGGCGTGGCGGTTCTGCAGCCGCGACACCTCCTCTCTCATCAACGACATTTTGCGCCGCAGGCATCGCTTGTGGGCTCTCCTGGTGCTCGCTAATAGTCTAAGCCTAAAGGGTTCGGAGGGATTCGTGGTGACGCTGGCGGAGCAGCAGCAATATCGGCTGGGCGTGATCTACGTGGCGGCTTCAGCCCTGGCGTGGTCGACTTCCGGCCTGTTCGTCCGCCTGATCCACGCGGATCTGATGACCATCCTCTTCTGCCGGGGTATCGTCTCCGGGCTCGGCGTCTTCACGCTGTTTCTCTATATCGAGCGCGGCAGGGCCTGGCGAATTCTTCGCTCCATGCGCTGGCCGTCGCTGGCCGCAACGGTGTTTTCCACCACGTCCATGATCAGCGGCATCGGCTCGATCTATTATACCTCCGTCGCCGATGCGATGGTGATCTATGCGACGGTGCCCTTCGTCACCGCGGGCGTCGCCTATGTCTTCATCAAGGAGCGCCCAAGCATGGCGACGCTGGTCGCCAGCGTCGTGGCGCTCATCGGCGTGCTGGTCATGCTCTCCGGTGAGGTAAGCGGCAACGGGGGCGGTGGTTGGCTCGGCAAGGGCCTGGCCTGCGTCATGACGTTGTCGGTCGCCGGTCTCGCTGTTGTCATGCGCCAGCACCGGGATGTGCCTATGCTGCCAGCGATGGCCTTGTCCGCCTGGCTCTGCTCGTTCATCACCTTCTGGTTCGCTTCGCCGGCGATGGTGTCCGGGCATGATCTCGGCCTGATCATCGCCTTCGGCATCATCCAGAACGCCATGGGTCTCAGCCTTTATACCTTCGGCTCGCGGCTGATCCCGGCCGCCGATGCCAGCCTGCTGACCTCGCTCGAGGTGCCGCTGACGCCTCTGTGGGTCTGGATATTCCTCGCTGAACGGCCATCGCAGGCGACGCTAATCGGCGGCCCGATCGTGCTTATCGCGCTCTTTGGCCATATCCTGCTGGAAGTGCGGCGAAACCGGGCGGTGGAGCCGGCGCAAGCGCTCTGAACGGCTTGCCCGGCTGCCGGTGAAATGCTGAAATCGGCGCGACCAATGGGAAACGATGCCGATGAAGAAAACTTTCAATCCGCCCTCCGTTCGCCGCCCCTTCGGCAACTATAATCACGGCCTGCTGGTGCCATCAGGCGCGAGTCTGCTGGTCACATCAGGCCAGCTCGGCATTGCCCTCGACGATAGCATTCCACCAGATGTCGCTAGCCAAGCGGAACTCTGCTTCGAGGCGATCAAGGTGATCCTCGATGAAGCCGGCATGGACTTCTCCGACGTGATCCGCATTTCCGGTTTCGTCACGAAACGCGAGGATTTTCCTGCCTATATGGCCGTGCGCGACCGCTATATACTCGATCCGAAGCCGGCCTCCACGCTGATCATCGTCGGCGGATTTACGCGGCCGGAGTTTCTGGTCGAGGTCGAGGTGACAGCGGCGAAGGTGATGTAAAACACCTGCAGCAAGCAGTTGGTTAGGCTTAGGACTCGATGCGGATGGGGATCGGCGGCGAGGTGATTTCACCGATGGGTGGCAGCTAAAAGCGCTCCATCTCCCGCTTCACTCTCTCCAAAAAGCGCTTTCTCGTCTCGTCCGTGGAGCGGTTCATGTCGTAATGGGCGAGGAAGACGACGGGGGCGAAGGGTTTGATCATGGCGCGGAGCATGCGCTTGATGATCTTCTTCGGCGGATTGCCGACGATGAAGGCGCGGAAGGGATCGGCGCCATAGGTCATCACGGCCCCGAGCTTGCGGATATGCCGCAGCTTCGAGGTCACCTTGCCATTCACCAGTTCGAAGGTGACGCCCGGCAGCCAGACGCGGTCGAAATAGCCTTTCAGGATCGCTGGAAAGCCGAAATTCCAGACCGGGGTGACGATAACAAGTGCTTCCGCCCATTGCAGGCGCTCGACATAGGGTTTCACCGCCTCGGTATTTTCCGGATAGTCGTGATAGATCATCCGGTCGTGGCGGGAGAGTACGGGGTCGAAGCCCTCGGCATAGAGGTTGCAGTCGTCGACCTCATGGCCGGCCGCTTTCAGGCTCTCAATCGTCTGCCGGTGCAGCGCCGCGCCGAAACTTTCTTCGACGGGATGCGAATGGAGGACGAGAACCC
Organism: Rhizobium sp. SEMIA4064; assembly: GCF_003025035.1. Classification (GTDB taxonomy): domain Bacteria; phylum Pseudomonadota; class Alphaproteobacteria; order Rhizobiales; family Rhizobiaceae; genus Rhizobium; species Rhizobium paranaense. The sequence continues at coordinate 156,902 of NZ_PYJN01000019.1, read as the reverse complement.
TCATGAGGCCTCCATCAGCGCCGCAAGACCAGGAAAGAGATAGTTCTCGCCGGCCGTGAAGTCGAAGTCGGGATTGTCCCAGGCGATCATCTTGCCGGGGTTCAGCAGGCCCTTCGGATCGGTTTCCTTCTTGAAAGCGAGCTGGACGGTATCCGTCTGCTTCATGCCGCCTTCCTCCAGCGTATAGCGATGCGGATTGAAGATCGGGCAGCCGTGATCCTGATGGATGCGAATGATCTCTTCCAGCCGCGCCTCCGACGTATAGCGCACCAGCGGCAGGCCGGCGCACTGGATCTCGCCGTCGAACCTGATGAACTCGAGATGGCCGGGCACTTCGTCGCCGAAGATCTCGACCATTTTCTGGACCTTGGCGACGTGATCCGGACTCGGATACTGCACTTGCAGATAGGTGATGCTCGGGTCGACTTTGATGGCGCGCAGCGTCGTGTGGTTCCAGGCGAGTTCATAGGCATGCGGAATGCCCTTCATGCTCTCGACCTTGTCGGAGCGGAAGGTGATTTCGCCCTTTTGCTGGCTGGTGAAGGCCAGGAACGGGTCCACGGCATGCGGCGCGATCATCAGCGCCACGATCGATTGGCCCTGACGGATATAGGGCTTGTGGCGAGAGAAATAGTCATGGGGGATGGGCGCTGCGATCGGCGCGATTTCCTTGACCAGGATGCCGTTGCATTTGGCGAGCGCATCCGAGAAGCGCACGGCGTCCATGAAATCGTCGTAGCCGACCAGCACGTCCACCCAGTCATAGGCCGGGGCGAGCGGCATTTCGATCTCAGTGATGATGCCGTTGGTGCCGTAGGCATGGCTGACCTTGGTCAGGTCCCAGCCGGTGAGGTCAAGCACACGCGGCTCGGCCTCCATGGTGACGACGCGCAGGCGCAGGATATTGCCGATATCGCGCAATCCGCCCCAGGTGATCGAGCCGACGCCGCCGGAGCCGCCGGCGATGAAGCCGCCGATCGTCGCCGTCTGCGCGGTCGAGGGATGGAAGCGCAGTTCCTGGCCGGAATGCGCCTTGGTCTGGCGGTCGAGCTCGGCGATGACGATGCCGGGTTCGCAGATGACGCGGCCGGGATGGATTTCCTTGATCTTGTTCATGCCCGCGAGGTTTAGCACGATGCCGCCGGAAAGCGGCATGGCCTGGCCGTAATTGCCGGTGCCGGCGCCGCGCGGGGTGACCGGCACATCATGGGCATAGGCGACCTTCAGCGTGCGGATCACCTCTTCCTCGGTCTTCGGCGTCACGACGAGATCGGCGGTGACATTGTCGAGCTGCGCCTTCAGGATCGGCGAATACCAGTAGAAATCCCGGCTCTTCTGGCGCACCAGCGCCGGATTGTCTTCGACGGCGATGCCTTCGAGTTCTTTTTTGATGAGCTGATAATCCGGCATGTCAGGCTCCAATAACGGTATCGAGTTCGCGGTAATCCGGCAGGCTGCGGTCGATCACCTTGCCCTTGCGAAGGACGACGCGGTCGGACTGCGGACGAGAGAGGAATTCGCTCCAGCGTCTGGCGCTGAAGAGGACGAGATCGGCGGGGCCGCCCACGGCGATACGGCCGATATCGGGACGGCCGAGAATATCGGCCGGCGACGTGGTGATCACCCGGGCGGCCGTATCCAGCGGATGATCGAGGTGCAGGATGCGGACGGCCTCGCGGAAGACCTCGACGGAGTCGAGATCGCCATAGGCGTAGAAGGGGTCGCGTGTATTGTCTGAGGCAACCGCCGTCCGCACGCCGGCGGCCGCCAGCTCATGCAGCAGGGTGACACCGCGCCAACGGGGTGTACGGCGCGCATGGCGATCCTGCAGATACATGTTGCACATCGGCAAGGAGACGACGGAGATCTGGGCTTTGGCGACGAGATCGATCGTGGCGGCGGCAACATCCTCGTCCTGGCGGGCGAGCGAGCAGCAATGGCCGGCGGTGACCTTGCCGGTGAAGCCATTGCGCAGCACCGCTTCGGCGATCGCCTTTAGCGTCAGCACCTGTTTGTCTTCTGTTTCGTCGACATGCAGGTCGATATCGAGGCCGTTGTCCATGGCGGCGCAGATCAGTTTGTCGAGCTGGCGATCGATATCGGGGTTCATCTGCGTGACGCCGCCGATCAGGCCTCCGGCATCGCGGATGACCATGAGGAGATCGGCGAAGAAGGCGTCGTCGGCCATCTCATCGAGCGGGAAGAGCGCGACGGCTTGCAGCGCGATCTTGTCTTTCCAGGCTTCGCGCACCTCAGAGAATACCTCGAAGGAAATGCGGTGCTGAGGCGCGAGTGAGTCGAGGTGTGTGCGGATCAGGCTGGTGCCGTGGGCATAGGCCGAGCGCAGCGAGAATTCCATGCGCTTCCTGACATCCTCAGCCGACCAGTTGGCCTCGCGATCAGCGCGTACCGCGTCGAGAGCGCCTACGAAACTGCCGTCCGGATTGGCGCGGCGCTCCCAGATGTGGCCCTTGTCGATATGGGTATGCATGTCGGCGAAGGTCGGCCAGACCATGCCGTCTCTCATATCGGCCTTGGCGAATTCAGCCGGCGCGCTGCCTACCGGCAGAATATCCTTGATGAGGCCATCCGCAACGACGATATCGGCTTTTATCAAGCCTTCGCTTGATGGGCCGGTGAAGCCGGCTGCCGTCACGGCGGGGACGGTGGCGTTGCTCAGCACGAAGCGCGCCGCGTTCGGCGGGGACATGAAGGAATAGGACATCAGTTTTCCCGCTTGAGGCTGCTTTCGTGCCAGCGATGCAGGCTCAGCCATGAGATGAAGGAGGTGAGGGCGAAGATGGCGACGCCAAGCGCCGAGAGCAGCAGCAGGGCGGCGAACAGGCGCGGCATGTTCTGGCGATACTGCGCTTCGAGCAGCCGGAAGGCGAGACCGGAATTGGGGCCGCCGGAGCCGGCGGCGAATTCCGCGACCACGGAGGCGATCAGCGACAGGCCGCCGCCGATCCTGAGGCCGGTCATGAAATAGGGCTGGGCGGCCGGCAGCTTCAGATGCAACAGCGTCTGCCAGCGCGAGGCGCCATAGAGATCGAAGAGATTGAGGAGATTATGGTCGACGCTCTTCAGTCCCTGCACCATGTTGGAGAGGATCGGGAAGAAGGCGACGAGGAAACCGCAGATCAACAGTGCGGCTTCGCGGGTTGGCGCGTAGATCAGGATCAACGGCGCGATCGCGACAATCGGCGTTACCTGCAGGATGACGGCGAGCGGATAGAAGGCGAGTTCGATCCAGCGCGATTGCACGAGGAAAATCGCAAAGCCGACACCGCCGATCAGCGCCAGCGCCAGCGAGATGAAGGTGATCTCCGTCGTCACCCAAAGCGCTGGCGAGAGGATGCCCCAGTCGGACACCAGTGCTTTCGCGACGGCGAGCGGGCTTGGCAGAATATATTGCGGAATGCCGGCGCCGACGACGAGAAGCTGCCAGAGGAGGATTAGGACGACGACGGTCAGCAGCGGGACGAGAATGCTGAGGGAGCGTTCGGCATTTCCGGCCCGCAGGGCGGGTTCAGATGGTGCATCGGTCGTCTCTGCAGAGAGGGGTAGGCTGGTGCTGTTGCTCATCAATGGGCCTCCAGTCAACCAATGGCTTCGATCAGGGAACGGGACACTTTTTCACAAACCTGACGATATTCCTCGGAAGACCGGTAGAGCAGGTCGCGTTCGCCGCTGGTGTCTAGGGGAAAGTCGGTGTGGACACGGCCAGGGCGCGCCTTCATCACGACGATGCGGTTTGAGAGATAGGCTGACTCATAGACGGAATGGGTGACGAAGATCACCGTAATGCCGGTCGACTGCCACAGCCGCAGCACATCGTCGTTGAGCCTCTGGCGGGTGATCTCGTCGAGCGCTGCAAAGGGTTCGTCCATCAGCAGCAGCTTCGGCTTGGTGACCAGCGCGCGAGCGATGGAGACGCGCATCTTCATGCCACCGGACAATTCACGCGGATAGGCATCGGCGAAATCCTGCAGGCCGACGGTCGCCAGTGTTTCCATAATCTGGTCATAGGCTGCCACTTTGGAGATGCCGCGCAGTTTCAGCGGCAGGTGGACATTGCCGAAGACGGTCTTCCAAGGCAGCAGTGTCGGCTCCTGGAAGACGAAACTGATATCGCCCTCCGGCAGGCCCTTGGAGTTGATGCGCGAACTCGGCCAGTCGATCGTACCGCTGGAGGCTCCGCCGAGGCCCGCGATAATCCGCAGCGCCGTCGACTTGCCGCAGCCCGAGGGGCCGAGCAGGCTGATAAACTCGCCGCTCTCCACCGTCAGCGACATGTCGGACAGCGCCAGGGTGCCGTTGGAGAATATCTTCGATACCTTGTCCATGACGACGAGTGGCCGCTTGCGTGCTTCTGTCGAGGGGGCAGCGGTTGCATTGGGTATGATCATCGTTCGGCTCTCTGTCGATGTCAGCAATCGGCTTCAGAGCAAGAATTGCCCCTCACCCTAACCCTCTCCCCACTGGCGGGGAGAGGGGACTATCTCGTCATGCCTGCCGATCTCAATCACCATGGCCTGTGGCGGCAGTTGCAGCTCTTGTCGTTCGGCGGTCGCGCCTTTGGCTCTGTCGTTCCCTCTCCCCGCGAGTGGGGAGAGGGCTAGGGTGAGGGGCTCTATTTGACCGTCACTTCTTCAGGCTCATCCCGACGCCTTTGCAGGCGAACTGCGGATCGAATGCTTTCTTGTAATCCGTATCAGCGGTGAACATCTTGATCTGCACCATCTCGTCGAAGAATTTCTTGTAGTGCGCGTCGGTGATGCAGCCGATGCCCTTGTCGAGCGCGTCGCCGGATTCGACAATGCCGTATTCCTTCATCTTGGCGATAGAATAGGCGATCTGGCCATCCGTCATATCGGGATTGTCTTTCTTGATCAGATCGTTGGCCGCTTTGTTGTCGCCATAGAGGTAGTTGTACCAGCCTTCGATCGAGGCGCTGACGAAACGCTGCACGAGATCAGGGTTCTTTTGAACGAGCGACGTCTGCGTGGTGATCATCGTCGAATAAGGCGAATAGCCGCTGTCGGCGAGCAGGAAGACCTTCGGTTCCCAACCGGTCTGCTTCTGGATTTCATAGGGTTCCGAGGTCAGGTAACCCTGCTGCGCCGATTGCTTGTCGGCGAGGAACGGCGCCGGGCTGAAATTGTAAGGCTTGTATTGCTCGTCCTTGAAGCCGGGGAAGTTGGCCTTCATCCATTCGAAGAAAGTAACGTAGCCGTCCTTGCCGAGGAAAATCGTCGGCAGCTTGGCAATATCTTCGAACTTATCGACGCCGGCGTCCGGATGGGCGATCAGCACCTGCGGGTCCTTCTGAAAGATCGCGGCAACGTCGACGATCGGAATGCCCTGTTTGACCGCATCAATTTCCTGCTGCGGGCTGCCCATGTAGAAGTCGATTTTGTCGGAAATCAGCAGCGCCTGATTGGCGGCGTTCGGGCCACCCTGGACGATTTCAACATCCAGGCCGTATTTTTTGTAGGTGCCGTCGGCGATCGCCTGGTAGAAGCCGCCGTGTTCGGCCTCCGCCAGCCAGTTGGTTCCGTACGTCACTTTGTCGAGGGCGCTCGCCGGCTGTGCGGCGGCGACAGCGGCCACCAAGCCCATGACGGCGAGAAATGCTTTGGTCTTCAATGCATTGGACATGGCCGGTTGTTCCCCTTATCTGCCATGGGACGCCGCGATTGACGCCCATTTTCCGCATTTGAGCGATTGCGTTGCGCTTTGAAAAGCATCAAAATTCGTGCGCATTGATGCCTTTTAGGCATCTCAGCTCGCGCTCGTGCCTAAATTGTGCGGCCTGGGCAAAATTTATGCAATGGGGATGAGCATGCTGCACTCGAGGCGACTTCTTTATATCAACGAGATTGCCCGCTGCGGCTCGATCCGCAAGGCGGCGGCGAGGCTCAATGTGGCGTCGTCGGCGGTCAACAGGCAGATCCTGGCGTTGGAAGAAGAGATGGGAGCGCCGCTATTCGAACGACTGCCGCGCGGGCTCAGATTGACGGCGGCGGGTGAGCTCTGCATCGAGCATATCCGCGAGGTGCTGAAGAACTACGAGCGGCTGGAAGGGCGCATCCGCAGTCTCAAGATGCAGCAGGCCGGCAAAGTCAGGATCGTCACGACGGTCGGGCTTGCTTCCGGACCCTTGCCGGAGATCATCGCGCGTTTCCTGTCCGAACATCCGCGCGTCTTCATTCAATTGCGCAACGATGCCGGCTCCACGACCATGGCGCCCGTCTTGTCCGGCGAAGTCGATGTCGGCCTCGGCTTCAACATTCCGGCGACACCGGGCATCCGTTCGCTCGGCAATTTCGATATTCCGATCGGCGTCGTGCTGCCGCCGGGGCATCCTCTGATCGGGCCTGGGCCGATCAATCTCGCCGATGTCGTGGAGGAGCGGCTGGTGCTGGCGCAGCCGGGCTCCAGCCTGCGCGAGATCATCAATCTGACGCTGGCGCGGCTATCGGTGCAGGTCGAGCCGGTGCTGGAAAGCAACGCGTCGGAAATGCTGAAGCAACTGGTCAAATGCGGGGCGGGGCTGACGCTGTTGAACCCGCTCGACGTCATCGCCGAATGCCGGCGCGGCGAGCTGGTGTTCCGGCCGATCGCCGAGCCGCATTCGCGGCATCAGCCGATGAAACTCTTTGCCCGCACGCGAGCGCCGCTCGATGCGGCGACTAGCTTGTTCGTGGAATATCTGCTTGCCGAACTCGCCGGCCTGGTGGAAGAACTGCAGGCGAAGGGACACATCCTGATGGTGCCGGAACGCCGCCGGCCGGACGCCTATTTCGAATAGAGGTTCGACAGGGGATAGTCCCTGAGATCGCGCAGCAGTTCAATGAAGCCCTGCACCTGATGGCGGCAGATGAGCGCGCCCTTTTCCGCCGTGCCGTTGGCGGCATTGCCGACGACGCCGTTGGAATTGAGATCGTGGGCGATCCAGGCGAGCGAATGCGGCGGCAGCGGCTGCAGATAATTCGACTGCTCCTTCATCCATTCCGCCTTGGAGACGAAATTTTCGGCCTTGTCCATTCGCACCAGCTCGGGGCGGAAATGCAGCATCAGCGAGGTTTCTACGTCGCCGCCATGGATGCCGTAACGCTGCTCATGGTCGCTGATCATGCCGTCCGGCGTGCCGAAGCGCGTCCATTGCGTGGCGACGACCGCCATTTGATGGCGCACGCGCAATTCGCGCGCGACGATGCCCATGATGTCGAGATTGCCGCCATGCGAATTGACGATGACCATCTTGCGGATGCCGGCCTCGGCAACCTTGGCGCCGATCGCGGTCCAGACCGGGATCAGCAGCTCGGCGCTGAGGGAGAGCGTGCCGGGGCCGTAGATATGTTCGTTGGCCTTGCCGATTTCCTGGGTCGGCAACACCAGGAAGTCGAGATCGTCAGGGCGTTGCGCCTTCAGTTCGGCCAGCATGCCGTTGGCAATGGCCACGTCGGTGGCGATCGGCAGATGCGGGCCGTGCTGTTCGGTCGAGGCGATCGGCAGGACGGCAATGGTGGTGTCGGGCGAAAGGCCAGCGAAATCATAGGTCGTCAGTTCGTTCCAATAGAAGGGCTTCGCCATCGCCATTTCCTCTCATGTGCTTTCTCTTATAACGGATACGGCAAGGGTGATGGCTAGGGAAAGCATCAATTTGTGGCCGTGCCGCTGCCTTTTTGTGTGCACCCCGGATGATGGCCGCTGCGAATCCCGGAGTTAGCGTCTCGTTTGCGCATGAGGGGAGGAGATGCGCGAAACGTCGACAGGAATTGTTTTTTCTTTTTGTATATAGATTTTATAGAAAACTTATTGCTCTTCAGGTGTGGGTTCTGAGAAACATCGTTGCTTGAGACAAGCGTCTCGACCCTCTAATTTTGCCAGGGTCCGGCACAAACGGTGGGGATGATGGGAATGAACATGAAAACATCCGTGGCGATCGAGAAGGCGGTGCCTGTTGCCGATCCAGATGTGGTCAAATCCGAGTTCCGCAATGCCATGGCGCGGATGGCAGCGGCCGTCAGTATCGTGACGACCAATGGACCTGCGGGGCTTGCCGGTTTTGCCGCAACAGCCGTCTGCAGTGTCTCCGACAGCCCGCCGACGCTGCTCGTCTGTCTCAACCGCACCGCTTCGGTTCACCCTGCCGTTACGGAAAACGGCGTGCTTTGCGTTAACGTGCTTTCCGAGGGGCATCAGGACCTGTCGCGCCTCTTTGGCGGCAAGACGCCGGTGGCGGAGCGCTTCGCTGCGGCTGCATGGTCGGAACTATCCACCGGTTCGCCGGCGTTGGAGGATGCGCTCGTCTCGTTCGATTGCCGCATCGTGCATCGCGCCAATGGCGGCACGCACGATATTCTGATGTGCGAAGTCGATGCCATCCGCCAGCGCGGCGGCGGGCAGGGGCTTATCTATTTCGATCGGGCCTATCATCCGGCGGGGCTGGCCGAATAGGCCAGGAAGTCTTCGATCACCTTGATGACCTCTGCTGGACGTTCGCGATGTGGCGAATGTCCGGTGTCTGGAAGAATATGGAATGATCCGCGCCCTGCCGCGATCCGACGTGGATGGGCAAGCGAACCATATTCATCCCGGTCGCCGTGAATGGCGATTACCGGACAAGGCAGTCTCTCAAGTGCTGCATCGAGGTTCCATTCGGCGAAATCCGGAGCAAGCCAGGTTTCGGTCCAAGCGCGCAGCACCCAATCAGCTTTGTCGCCATGATATTTGGCAAGCCGGGCAATGGTGTCGACCGACGCAAATTCCTGCTGTGCGGTCCTGATGCCTTGCAGCGTCCTATCTTCCACGAAAGCCTGGGCGGCGATGGTGATCACAGCATTGCACCCGGCGAGCCTGGCTCCCGTTTCCACCGCCATGCCGCCGCCCACGCTGTGCCCGCAGGCGATAAATTCCCGAAGCGCCAATTGCTCGCAGAGGAGCGGTACGACGCGCTCGGCTTCCAAGGCAATGAAGTCTCGCTCCAAAATGTCCATGCGAGCATCGGAGCGGCCAAAGCCCAATCTGTCGTAGGCGATCACACGTCGCCCGAGAGAATGGGCGAGCAAACGCGGGAAATCTCTCCAGAGCGCGACGCATCCGAGAGAGTCGTGAAACAGGATGATCGGCGCCTTGGAATTCAGATCGCGTGGTGCCCATGACTTGGCATAGAGGCGCCCGGCGGGGCTCTCAATCCAGTGCTCTGCTTCCACGATCTCTGTCATGTTTCCAGCCTGCCTGAAGAGCGGGGATTCACGCCAACATGTGGCGAAGGATACCAGCCGAAGCGATCGAGATCAGCACCGTCGGAAGCACGGGCAGTCGGGTCGCCGCCAACATGGTGAGCGCAAGGGTGATGAGATCGGCGGGGCGTCCGGTGACGAAGCCCGGCGCGATGACCGTGATCAATACGCAACCCGGGGCGTTCTCCATGACCGTGCGCAAACGGGGGCTTAGCGTGCGGTTGCGCAGGAAGACGTATCCTCCGATACGCGTCAGATAGGTGACCGTTGCCATGCAGATGATGGCGATAACAAATGAAGGATCAAACATCGGTTCGCGCCAGCAGGAATGCAGAGAGTACACCGGAGAGCGCCCCGCCAGGAACATACCAAGCTCCAGGAAACACTGCGTATGTGGTTGCAGCGACGAGCAAGCTGACCAGCCAGGGAAGCGCCGCCTTTGCGCCTTTCCACATCCCGGCGAGCATCACGAAAAATACAGCCGGGAATGCCATGTCAAAGCCATAGCGCGTGACATCGCCAAGAACGGGGCCCACGAATGCTCCTATCGTCGTGAAGATGACCCAACTGAAATAGAGGCCGAGGGCGACGCCGAAGAAATAACCGAGGCTCAAGGTCGTGTTCGACTTCTTTGCGTCGGCGAGCCCTATTGCCCAGCTTTCATCGCACATGAAGAACAGTGCTACGAACGCCTTTTTCTTCGACAGATGCCGAATAAAGGGAGCGAGCGCCGCACCCATCAGCAGGTGGCGGCTGTTGACCAGAAAAGTGATGGCGACAATGAGGAGGACATGCGGGGGCGACGTCCAAAGTTCGACAGCCGCGAACTCCGATCCGCCCCCGAAGTTCAATCCCGTCATCAGGGGCACTTCGCCAAGACTGAAGCCTTTATCGGCTGCGCGTGCGCCGAGTACCAGGGCAAAAGGCACGAAGCCCAACATCACCGGTGTCGAATCCCTGAGGCCTCGCCACCCCTCTGAGCGTCCTTGCGATCGGACGCTGACATCACCTGAAACATAGTCCGTCACCGGCCCAACCCCTTCCCATTTCTAATTGCCGACACCTTGGGCGACATAGGAGGGGGACAATAGCGCAGTCGTTCGCGATCTTGGTTGCGTTTTACGGCCGAAATCCTCAAAAATTGGCATGCTGTGCCAATGATCCTGTGCTTTTCGGGTGGAAAACTCCAATGAAACTTGATTCCTTAGATCGCGCGATCCTCCGCGTCCTGCAACAGGATGGGAAAATCCAGAACACTGAGCTCGCTGCAAAGGTCGGACTGTCTCCGTCTCCATGCCTGAGGCGGGTCAAGTTGTTGGAAGAGGCCGGTATCATCAAGCAATACGTCGCCATCCTCGACCCCGCAAAGCTCGACATGGGCTTCACCGTTTTTGTCCGGATATGGCTTTTCAGCCAGGACGAAGAGACGACGACCGCTTTCTATGAGGCGGCCGAAAAGCTTCCACAGGTGGTCGAGTGCCACCTTATGGCAGGCGACTGCGATTTCCTCCTCAGGGTCGTCGCCCCGGATCTGGAGGGATATAGGCGGTTTCAGATGGAACACCTTGGCCGCATCAAAGGGGTCAGAAACATCAAGACCGAAATTCCGATGCAGAAGATCAAGCAGTCGTGGCAAGTGCCAATCTGATGCTGCTGTCTCCGCTTCCGGCTAGAGCAGTTCAGCGCTTCAGGAAATCGCTGAACTGCTCTATCTCTTTGTTTTCACGCAATTCCGGGCGGAAAGGGGCTCACGCACTTTTCTTGAAATTGCTCTAGGGGCCGCCTATGGCGGCATCGGCTCAATAGTTTTCCTGATACCATTCGACGAAACGGCGCACGCCTTCTTCGACTTCGATCTGCGGTTTGAAGCCGGTCAGCGCTACCAGCAGGTCCGGAACGGCATAGGTATTGTGCACGTCGCCGGGCTGCATTGGCAGCATGTGGTGGATCGCCTTCTTGCCGAGCATCGCCTCGATGGTTTCGACGAAGCTCATCAGCCCGACCGGCTGACCGCCGCCGATATTGACGACGCGGAACGGCGCGTGTTTCGACAAGGTGTCGCCGATGGTCTCCGAAACGATGCGATTTTCTTCCGAAGGCACGACACCGATCAGTCGGACGATGCCCTCAATGAGATCGTCGATATAGGTGAAATCGCGGCTCATCTTGCCTTCGCCGTAGATTTCGATCGGCCGGTCGTTCCTGATGGCGTCGACGAATTTGAACAATGCCATGTCGGGACGGCCCCAGGGACCGTAGACGGTGAAGAAGCGGAAGGCGGTGGTCGGAATACGAAAGAGATGGGCATAGCTATGCGCCATCAGCTCCATGCTCTTCTTCGTCGCCGCATAGATCGTCATCTGCTCGTCGGCCTTGTCACTCTCCGCGAAGGGGATCTTCTCGTTGGCGCCATAGACGGAGGAGGTGGAGGCCAGCAGCAGGTGCTTCGGCTGGAGGCTTCTCGCCAGTTCCAGCACATTGAATGAGCCGGTGACGTTGGAATCCACGTAGGATCGCGGGTTTTCCAGGCTGTAACGCACGCCGGCCTGTGCGGCGAGATGGACGATGACGTTAGGTTCCGCCAGTTCAGCAGCGTGATCCAGGGCTGCCTTATCCTCCAGCATACCCGTCACGGCCTTGAAGCCATTGGAGCGGGCGAGGATCGCGGTGCGCTTTTCCTTGAGCCTGACGTCGTAATAGGGCGTCATGCCGTCGAAGCCGACCACGAAATGCCCGTCATCGAGCAGGCGCTTGGCGAGATGGAACCCGATGAACCCGGCGGTTCCGGTAATAAGATAACGCATTCGTCGGCCTTTGCTTACAGTTCGGCGCCATTCATGGGTCTGCCGATGCTGGTATAGGCAAACCCGTGCTTTGTGACCTCGTCATGGCGATAGATGTTTCTGAGGTCCACGAGGACGGGGGCTTTCATGACGGATTTCAGCCGGCCGAAGTCGAGCGCGCGGAACTGGTTCCATTCCGTAATGATGACGAGCGCATCGGCGTCGCGCGCTGCGCTGTAGGCATCGTCGGCATAGGCGATGTTGTCGATGAGCTGGCGGGCATTGTCCATGCCTTCCGGATCGTAGCCGGTCACAGCGGCGCCGGCATCCTGCAGCGCCTGGATGATCGAGATCGCCGGGCTGTCGCGCATATCATCGGTATTCGGCTTGAAGGTCAGGCCGAGCACAGCAATGGCCTTGCCCCTGATATCGCCGCCCATGGCCGCGATCACCTTGCGGCCCATGGCGCGCTTGCGGCTGTCGTTGATCGAGATCGTCGTCTCGATCAGGCGCACGGGGCTATCATAGTCCTGCGCGGTCTTGGCTAATGCCAGCGTATCCTTGGGGAAGCAGGAGCCGCCATAGCCTGGGCCGGCATGCAGGAATTTTGAACCGATGCGGCCATCAAGGCCGATGCCGCGCGAGACTTCCTGCACATTGGCGCCGACTTTTTCGCACAGATCGGCCATCTCGTTGATGAAGGTGATCTTCATGGCAAGGAAGGCATTCGCTGCGTATTTGATCAGCTCCGAGGTGCGACGAGCGGTGAAGAGCAGCGGCGCCTGGTTGAGATAAAGCGGCCGGTAGACCTCGGTCATGACGCCACGGGCGCGATCGTCATTGAGGCCGATGACGATGCGGTCGGGGCGCTTGAAGTCCTCAATCGCCGCGCCTTCGCGCAGGAATTCCGGATTGGAGACGACGGCGACATCGGCATCCGGATTGGTTTCGCGGATGATGCGTTCGACCTCGTCGCCGGTGCCGACCGGCACGGTCGATTTGGTGACGATGACGGTAAAGCCCTTGATGTGCTGGGCGATCTCGCGGGCGGCGGCATAGACATAGGAGAGGTCGGCGTGGCCATCACCACGGCGCGACGGCGTGCCGACGGCGATGAAGACGACGTCGCTCGCGGCAACGCTGGTTTCGACATCGGTCGAGAAGGAAAGGCGGCCGGCGCGGACGTTGTCGGCGACCAATTGTTCAAGGCCGGGCTCGAAGATCGGGATTTCACCCCTTCGCAGCGCCTCGATCTTGCCGGCGTCCTTATCGACGCAAATCACGTTGTGGCCGAAATCGGCAAAGCAGACGCCGGACACAAGACCCACATAACCCGAACCGATCATCGTGACGTGCATGAAACTTCAATCCTTTTGCTAGCGATGGGTGCGCACGCTACAGCGCAATCCCTTCATTGGCAGTTGTTGTCGCTTATACACATGATCGCCGATGACGCCTATACGCGATGGCGCGCGTCACGGAGATGTCACGTTGAGCGCAGAGATTTCGCTCTGGTCGGTTGCAATGGTTGAAAATAACGCCTCGGCAAGATCGGTGGCGCCGGTCGTGTCGTCAACTTCCTTGCCGCGCGTGTAGACACTTGTTTGCCAGCAATCACGTCCTTGAACCGCCACGGTAATCTCGATGGCGGTTGAGAGCCCGTCAAAGCCGGAGGCATGAATACGCAGGGCGGAAATCCCACCCACGGTTACAGGCTTCCAATCGTCGATGACTTTGAAGTGTTGCTGCACAACCGGCTGCAATATGGCAGCATAGGAAGCGTTGTCGATATTGTTGCCGGACCAGCGTTCATATCCAAACTGAACCATAGATAATAGTGATCGACTGCTGCGGAATTCGTAATATCTATTCGGAGGCGCGGCCGGTATGCTCTTGACCTGCCAGATCCTGCTGATGGCAGTGATTTTCGACGTTACTGGGTTTTGCCAGGCATAGGTTTGCAGATGCCACGGCGCATTTCCGCGCTCGCTTACGGTGAGCATCGTCGCGCCGATTGCAGTTGCTATGATAGCGATGGCACCCAGGACTTCGCGAACCGGCGTCAATCGCATACCGGTGATGCTGGCCCGACCTTCGTCATAGCTGGCGGGCAATCCGAGAGCGACGCGCTGTCTTTGCACGACCATCGTGAGTGCGGAAATCAATGGAAAGCCACATCCGAAGCCGGCGGCAAAAACGGCCAGCTCTCTGCGCAAATGGAAACGGAATGTGCCGTTGCCGTTCAATGGCCGGACTTTGATACCAAAGATCGCCTTTCCAGGCGTTGCTCCGAATACGGCCATTACCAGCGCCAGAACGACGGACGTAATAAGAAGCGCAACCATAACAAGAGGAAGGAGATACCACAGCATGCCGGGAGCAAGGTATATTGCGACAATGCGCGCGTCCGGCAGTGCCATTTGAAGATAAGCTGATGGGAAAAGGCGTGAAAAGAGCAGTTCCGCGAGATAATTCGATGGCAGATAAAGGAGCGAAAAATCGATCATTCGCGCACCCCACCGCTGCCAAGGGGGAACAGAATTGACAGTGGTCGCCGTGTGGGCTGATTCGACCATGATTTCCACATATGCTTGTATTTACTGATTCTCGAGAGAAAGTTGCGGAAAGAGCGAATCGAGTCAACTCACTGTCTGCACCTCGATTCTTGTGACATCGTGTGCCGGCGCTGTACGAACCGTTCATTTCATCGCCGTTTCGCACTACATATCCGTCTTGTCGCGCTTCAATCCAAAGGCAATTCCCGATGTCATTCGATCTCATCGTCCGTAATGCCAGCCTTCCCGATGGCCGTGAGGGTCAGGATATCGCTATTGCTGGCGGCAAGATCGTGGCTGTGCAGCCGGGCTTGGAGGGAGAGGTGGAGCGTGTGATCGATGCCGGCGGGCAACTGGTTTCGCCGCCGTTCATCGATTGCCATTTCCATATGGATGCGACGCTGTCGCTTGGCCTACCGCGGCTGAATATGTCGGGCACGCTGCTGGAGGGTATCGCGCTCTGGGGTGAGTTGAAGCCGCTGTTGACGCATGAGGCGGTGGCAGAGCGGGCATTGCGCTATTGCGATCTTGCGGTGTCGCAGGGGCTGCTCGCCGTGCGGACCCATGTCGATATCTGCGACGACCGGTTGCTTGCCGTCGAAGCGCTGCTGGACGTGAAAAGAAAAGTCGCGCCCTATCTCGATCTGCAGCTCGTCGCCTTCCCGCAGGACGGCTATTACCGCTCGCCGACGGCGGCAGCGAATCTGGAGCGCGCCCTCGATCTTGGCGTTGATATCGTCGGCGGCATTCCGCATTTCGAGCGGACGATGGAGGACGGCGCGCGTTCCGTGCGTGCGCTCTGCGAGATCGCTGAAAAGCGCGGTCTGAGGGTTGATATGCATTGCGATGAGACCGACGATCCGCTGTCGCGTCACATCGAGACGCTGGCCGCCGAAACGATACGGCTCGGGCTTCAAGGCAGGGTGGCCGGCTCGCACCTGACCTCGATGCATTCGATGGACAATTATTATGTCTCCAAACTCCTGCCTCTGATTGCGGAGGCAGGCGTGCATGCGATCCCCAATCCGCTGATCAACATCGTGCTACAGGGGCGGCATGACACCTATCCAAAGCGGCGCGGACTGACCCGGGTCAAGGAGATGCGCGAATTCGGCATCAATATCGCCTTCGGCCAGGATTGCTGCATGGACCCTTGGTATTCGCTCGGCGGCGCCGACATGCTGGATGTCGCCCATATGGGGCTGCACGTCGGTCAGTTGACGTCGCGCGAAGCGATGCGGTTCTGTTTCGACGCGGTCACCGTCAATCCGGCCAAAGTGATGGGTCTCGACGGTTATGGGCTCGAAGTCGGCTGCACCGGCGATCTCGTCGTGCTGCAGGCTCGGGATCCGATCGAAGCCGTTCGCATGCGCGCCACGAGGCTCTTTGTCGTCCGGCGCGGCAAGGTGATCAGCGAGACGCCGGCGCGGATCGCAAGCCTATCGCTCGAGGGTCGGCCGCTATCGGTCGATCCGGCTGCCTACGCGCCAATGCCACCAAGAATTTAACCAGTTAGGCATATCATCGCATATTGCTTGTGATTGTTATCGCGTTGCAGCATGATGAATTGGGCATAATCGTTCAGGCGGGGACGATGCCCAGGGGGCGATTCAGGGCTGGTTTATGAAGTCAACTTTTGCCGTGCGTACAATGCGGGCTGGGGAATTGGAGCTCGCTCTCGAATGGGCGCGGCAAGAGGGATGGAATCCCGGTGTCGATGATGCCCTTGCCTTTTGGGAGGCGGATCCTGCCGGCTTCTTTATGGGTACGATCGGTGAAGTGCCGGTCGGCTGCATTTCCGTCGTGCGTTATGGCGAAAGCTTCGCCTTTCTCGGCCTCTACATGGTCCATCCCGAATTTCGCGGCAAGGGTTACGGCAAGGCGCTATGGAAGAAGGGCATGGCGTTCGCGGGCCATCGTACCATCGGTCTCGACGGCGTCGTCGCACAGCAAGAAAATTACCGTCGCCACGGCTTTGAGACGGCCTATCGCACCCTGCGCTATGGCGGCATCCCGAAAATGCCTGATAAAGGCGG
Organism: Rhizobium sp. SEMIA4064; assembly: GCF_003025035.1. Taxonomy (GTDB): domain Bacteria; phylum Pseudomonadota; class Alphaproteobacteria; order Rhizobiales; family Rhizobiaceae; genus Rhizobium; species Rhizobium paranaense. Next base: position 140,277 of record NZ_PYJN01000019.1, on the reverse strand, counting down.
AGCGAGTGCGGATGTCGGTCCGGTCACGCAGGACAAGCTCGAAGGCTTGCTCAGGTATGATGCCGCCATTTTCCCGGGGCTGCGTTATTCCTTCATCACGGCCTGGTGCGGCGCGCCGGAAAAACGAAAATCCGTCATGGTCGGCAGCGGCAGCAAAATCCGGGGCTACGGCACGATTAGGCGCTGTTTCGAGGGATACAAGGTCGGCCCGCTGTTTGCGAACAGTTCCGATGTGGCGCTGGATTTGCTGGCCAAGCTGGTGCCCGAGGCGAAGGGGCGGCCTGTCTATCTGGATGTGCCTGCAGACAATGCCGAAGCGATAGAGCTTGCCGAAGCCTTCGGGCTGTCGCCGGTGTTCGAGACGGCACGAATGTATCGTGGTGCAGCACCCAAAACCACACTTGACCGGGTCTTTGCCGTGACCACGCTGGAACTCGGCTAAACGTCGCTCTTTGGCGGCCAGACGATTGATTCTGCTGCCTGGCCGAGCACCAATATTTTGCAGGTGAACGCGCACCGATGGGAAAAATCCTGTTGGGCGCGCTGATTCGTCACGTAAAAAGCCGAATCTCCTGAGACAACAGGGTCGCTTTCCCAAAAACAAAGTTTTATAGATGCGCGGGTTTGAGCAAGGCGCGCCTCTGCGCGCAGGAAGCGGGAATGGAGAAATGACGAACGTAGTTGTGATCGGTTCGCAATGGGGTGACGAAGGCAAGGGCAAGATTGTCGACTGGCTTTCGGAACGTGCCGATGTGATTGTGCGCTTTCAGGGCGGGCACAATGCCGGTCATACGCTGGTTGTCGACGGTATCAGCTATAAGCTCGCGCTGCTGCCCTCGGGCCTCGTTCGCGGCAAGCTGAGCGTCATCGGCAATGGCGTCGTCGTCGATCCCCATCATTTCGTCGCCGAAGTCGAAAAGCTGCGCGCTCAGGGCATTGCGGTGACGCCTGACGTACTGCGCATCGCCGAAAACGCTCCGCTGATTCTGTCGCTGCATCGTGACCTCGATGCCCTGCGCGAAGATGCGGCCTCCAACAGCGGCACGAAGATCGGCACGACGCGCCGCGGCATCGGCCCGGCCTATGAAGACAAGGTCGGCCGCCGTGCCATCCGCGTTATCGATCTTGCTGAACCGGAAACGCTGCCGGCCAAGATCGATCGGCTGCTGACGCATCACAACGCGCTGCGCCGCGGCATGGGCCTGGACGAAATTTCCTTCGATGCCCTGCACGAGGAACTCACCTCCGTCGCCGAAGACATTCTTCCTTATATCGACCAGGTCTGGCGGCTGCTCGACGAGCAGCGCAAGGCAGGCGCGCGTATCCTCTTCGAAGGAGCCCAAGGCGCTCTGCTCGACAATGACCACGGCACCTATCCCTTCGTGACCTCGTCGAATACCGTGGCTGGGCAGGCAGCCGCCGGTTCCGGCCTCGGGCCGACGGCGCTCGGCTATGTGCTGGGCATCACCAAGGCCTATACGACGCGCGTCGGCGAAGGACCTTTTCCGTGCGAACTGCATGACGAGATCGGCCGGCATCTGTCGACGGTCGGCCGCGAGGTCGGTGTCAACACCGGTCGCCCGCGCCGTTGCGGCTGGTTCGATGCCGTGCTGGTTCGCCAGACCGTGAAGACCTCCGGCATTACCGGCATTGCGCTGACCAAGCTCGACGTGCTCGACGGTCTTGACGAGCTGAAGATCTGCGTCGGCTACAAGCTCGACGGTAATGAGATCGACTACCTGCCGGCGAGCCAGGCGGCGCAAGCCCGCGTCGAGCCGATCTACATCACGCTCGAAGGCTGGAAGGAATCGACTGTCGGCGCGCGCAAATGGGCTGATCTGCCGGCACAGGCGATCAAGTATGTCCGGCAGGTCGAAGAGCTGATCGGCGCACCTGTCGCGCTGCTTTCGACCAGCCCGGAGCGCGAAGACACCATACTTGTGACCGATCCCTTTGAGGGCTAATGTCGCGGATCAATGACGAATCCCGGTTCAGCCACGTGCCGGGCATCATGAGAAAGTACTGATGGCGGATTTTGTAGCAGTCATTCGCCGGGCCGTTGACGGCCTGGCCGAAAACACTCCCGAGATGCGGGTCAAGGTTTACGAGCGGGCTCGTGGTGCCGTTCAGCGGCAGCTTGAGAGCATGAAGCCGCGCCCGCCGGAGGAGATGCTGCGCCGTCAGCTCGACAAGCTGGAAGCCGCGATCGTCGAGGTAGAAGCTGAGCATGCGGAGGCGTTGCCGCTGGCTGAAGAGCCGGTAGCGGAAGCGCCTTCGGTGCAGGAGGAGCCGCAACATGAGCCCGCTGAAGAGCATCATCTTGCGCAGGAACACCATGCCGAGGAACCGGAGCCGGCCCATCAGGAGGCTCACGCGCATGAGGAGCCTGCCGCTTCCGAGCCCTTGCACGAAGAGCCGGTATATGAAGAGCCGGTACACGAGGAACCCGCCTACCAAGAGCCAGTCCATCAAGAGCCTGCTTACGAGGAGCCCGTCTATGAGGAGCCCGTGCATGCTCAGCATCAGGCCGCGGAGGAGCATCAGCCGGTAGAGGAATGGGTCGACGCGCCGCAGGAGCAGGCACCCGCGGCTGTTCATCACGACGAGGCCTATGCGGAGCCTGTCGAAGAGCATGTGCATCAGGAAGAGCCGGAGCATTATGCGGAGGAGGTGCCGGCGGTTGCCGCCGAGCCCGAATATGTCGCTCCGCAGACGCATGCTGTTCATCAGGCGCCAGCCGATAATGTTATGAGCCAGGTCGAGGAGATTTGGGCCGAGGTCGATGCGCGGGCAAAGCGGGCTGAATCCGAGCCGGTGACGGCAGCCGTCATGCCCGCTGCCGCCTTTGCCCCGGCCGTCTTCGGCCATCCGGTAGAGCCGGCCCCCACGGCGAAAGCACCGGCGAGCGACAAGGCCTTTGCCTGGGATGCAGATGTTTTCGAGGAGCTGCAATCGGTGCCGGCGCCAGCCGTCAAGCCGGCGCAGCCTGGCCGGCAGATGCCGGACAACGCTTTTGACGATGTCGATCTCTTCGCCGATGTGCATTCCTCGCCCAAGGCAACGCCGAAGAATGATGCGGCCGAAGATGGATGGCGCGAGCTCAAGGAGCTCGCCGGCTTCAACAAATTCGCCGAGGGAGACCGTGGCGGCGGTCCTGCCGTTCCGCCGGATCTCAGCCGGGCCATGGCATCGAAGCTGCAGGGCAAGAGCTTCCGCATGGAGCCGAAGCGCCGCCGCTTCGGTGTGACCGGTATTATCCTGACACTGGTCGGTCTCGCGATCGTCGCCGGCGGCGGCTATGCCGCCTGGCGGAACCGCGAAGCGCTCAACAAGATGGTCGCCGACCTCATCAGTTCGGCGCCGAAGACTGCGACCACTCCCGCCACCGAGACGGCTAAGAACAACAATACGACCGCTCCGGCCACGAATGCGCCTGCCGCTTCCGCGCCGGGCGCGACTGCTCCGGCGCAAAACAACGCCGCCACGCAGCAGCCGGCGGCCGGCAACACCAATGTCGCCTCGCTCGACAACGACGCCAACACGGTCAACTCCAAGTTCACGCAGCGCCTGATGGCGAACGGCGCGGAAGAGGATGAAGGCCCGGCAGCGGGCGGACAGCCGGGTGTCGCTGAAGGCAAGTCCGTGGCCGAACAGAATGTGGCCGCTGCTGCTCCGACAAGAGGGGCAACCGCACCCGCCAACAATGCGAATGCCGCGCAGGCTCCTGCCGCGACCGCGCCGACCACGACACCGCCGTCGACCGACCGGCAGGCATCGGCTCCTGCCCAGCAGCCGCCTGCCACCCAACAGCAGCAGCCAGCGACCCAACAGCAGACGGCGCCGGTAACGGATGGGCAGAAGGTGTTCCTCTATGAGGAGCGTCTCGGCCAGACGTCGCCCACGGCTTTCGAAGGCACGGTCACCTGGTCTCTGCAGGAAGGCAAGGGTGAGGATGGCCGGCCGGAACCGTCCGTCCAGGGCCTCATCAATGTGCCCGAGCGCGGCCTGACGGCGACAATTACAGTGTCGCGCAATACCGATGCCTCTTTGCCGGCAAGCCATCTGGTTGAGCTCGCTTTCCAGGTTCCGCCGAATTTCGAAGGCGGCGCCATCGACAGCGTGCAACGCATTGCGCTCAAGTCGACGGAGCAGGATCGTGGCGACGCCCTAGTCGCTGTGCCGGCCAAGGTGACCGACGACGTCTATATGGTCGCGCTCAACGATTTTCCGGATGCGCGCAAGACCAATCTCGACCTCCTGAAAACCCGCAACTGGATGGATATTCCCGTGGTCTATCGCAATGGCCGTCGCGCATTGCTGACCATGGAGAAGGGGCCGAGCGGTACAGACGCCTTCAACAAGGCGATCGCCGAGTGGCAGGCGCTTGGCGGCGTCGCTTCGAGCGGCCAGTAAGCGGTCTCAAACTGCCGGAATCAAAAAAAGGCGGGCCTTGCGGTCCGCCTTTTTGTTGAATTCATTCGGTAATAACCGGAAGCACTATGCGGTGGCTTCGACCACACGCAATGCCTTTGCGCGTTCCAGCGCGTCCTTCTGCACGGCTTCCTGCACCTTTTCGAAGGCGCGGACTTCGATCTGGCGGACGCGCTCGCGGCTGATATCGAACTCGGCCGAGAGGTCTTCCAGCGTCACAGGGTCTTCTGCGAGACGGCGAGCCTCGAAGATGCGGCGTTCGCGGTCGTTCAAGACGCTCATGGCGCGTGCCAGCATGCGGCGGCGCGTATCAAGCTCGTCCTGCTCGATCAGCACGTCTTCCTGACTGTCGTGATCATCGACAAGCCAATCCTGCCACTGGCCGGAATCGCCCTCGGCGGCCTTGATCGGCGCGTTCAGCGATGCGTCGCCCGAGAGGCGGCGGTTCATCGAAACGACCTCCTCCTCGGAGACCTTCAGCTTCGTGGCGATCTCCGTAACATGTTCCGGCTTCAAATCGCCGTCATCGATGGCCTGGATGCGGCCCTTCAGGCGGCGCAGGTTGAAGAACAGACGCTTCTGATTGGCGGTCGTGCCCATCTTCACCAGCGACCACGAACGCAGGATATATTCCTGGATCGAGGCCTTGATCCACCACATGGCATAGGTTGCCAGGCGGAAGCCACGTTCCGGGTCAAACTTCTTCACGGCCTGCATCAGGCCGACATTGCCTTCCGACACGACCTCGCCGATCGGCAGGCCGTAGCCGCGATATCCCATGGCAATCTTCGCCACGAGGCGCAGATGGCTTGTGACGAGCTTATGCGCAGCCTGACGGTCTGCATGTTCCGCGTAGCGCTTGGCGAGCATGTACTCTTCCTGCGGCTCCAACATCGGGAACTTGCGAATCTCGTCGAGATAGCGGTTGAGGCCGGCTTCACCGGCGGTAATGGACGGCAAGGTATTACGGGTCATGAATGCACCCTCCTATTCGAGATCTGGCCCCTTCTGGAGACGTATTGCGCGCCCTTTGCGAAGCAGACCAAGGCGTGCAGGTCGTGAAGACCCCGCACTAAACCAACGTGTAGATAAGTACGGCAAAACAGTGATTCAAGAACGTAGTCACGCAAGAGTTACCCCGGCGCGACAGCTATGCCCGCCGTAACGTTTATCTCTGAGACTATCTTCCCGAACGCTCCGGTCCTGTGAGATTTTGCCGCTTCAGTCCCCAAAATGCGTTGCCTTTGGGTAGCTGAGGGCACGTACCGGAGTTCGGTTTCACAAAATTATTATAGGCGGCGAAAGGGCGGGCGTCCAGTCACGCATTTTGCGGTATTCGGCAACAATTGCAACCAATGGTGATCGACCTCTCCCCTTCGATCCATCAAGGCGAAGTGTGCGTTCATAAAAAACCTCGACGATAAGAGTATATGCTCCTATATCGATATAAGTAAGAGCATATGCTCTTATTTAACGATGGAGAAGCGATTATGAGCGAGGCTGAGATACTTGTAAGCGGTGCAACGGGACGGACCGGAGGCGCCGCTATCGACGAACTCCTGAAGATGGGTAAAAGTGTGCGTGCCTATGTGCGCTCGGACGATGAGCGGGCGGCGGCGCTGAGGCAGCGCGGTGTCGATATCGCCGTCGGCGATTTCACAGACATCGATCACATTAGGGCGGCCATGGAAGGCATCCGGTCGGCCTATTTTCTTCACCCGATCGCACCAGGCATCCTTGGCGCTTCGGCCTATTTTGCACAGGCTGCAAAGGAGGCCGGTGTTACCGCGATCGTCAACATGTCGCAGATTTCGGCGCGCCGGGAGTCGGCAAGCCATGCAGCTCAGGACCACTGGATATCCGAGCGGGTCTTCGACTGGTCAGGTGTTCCGACGACGCATCTTCGCCCGACCTTCTTTGCCGACTGGCTCGTCTATCCCCATTTCGCAAAGGAAATCTGGGCCACAAAGAAGATCGAGTTCCCCTTTGAGAGCGGGCGGCACGCGCCCATCTCCTCCGATGATCAGGGTCGTGTGATCGCTCATGTGCTGGCGAATCCGAAGGGGCATGAAGGCAGGATCTATCGGCTCCATGGTCCGGTCGAGATGAACCACACGGAGATCGCCGCCGTCATGAGCGAGGCGCTTGGTGCGAAGATCGAATATGCGCCGTCCTCGATAGAGGCGTTCAAGGGCAAGATGGAAAATCTCTACAAGTTCCCGCCGTTCCTTGTGCAGCACCTCGTCGAAGTCGCCCAGAACTATCGCGACGGCATCTTCTCGGGAACCAATGATGTGGTCGAGACGATTACCGGAACTCCGGCGCTCTCGGTCCAGCAATTTGTCTCCAACAATCGCGCCGCCTTCGCGTGAATTCCACGAAGACAAATCGGAGATTCTACAATGTCACATGCTCAAGATGAACGTCATCCCTTTCTGGACGACCTGACCGCCGACGCGGAGCTGACCAGCTCCGTGTTGCGAGGTTCCGTCATCGGACGCGACGAGATCAGGCTCGCCGTGAATGCCGTCGGAACCTTCTATCCTTCGCAGACGCCGACGTTCCTTCAGGTCGTCGGCTCCCGGCTCTTCCTCGAATATGAGGCCGTTCTGACGAACGGGGAGAGGCTGACCGCCGTCGTGGTCGTCGATCACGCCTCCGACGGCTCGGTGCCCCGGGTCAGCGTGCGGATGAGCCCGCTTGGCTCGGTTCTATCACTCGCCGCCCATTTGCGCGGGGCGCTCTCCGGGCAGTTGCCCGAAGACATTTTTCTTTGAACCCAACCGATCGCCAGGCCAGCGACAAACATCTCTACGCTGACCTGTGGCCCCAGAAAGGAAAATTGCTATGGACATCGCCAACAACACAGTCTTCATCACCGGTGCCAATCGTGGCCTGGGCCTAGCCTTCGCACGCGAGGCACTCCGCCGCGGAGCATCGAAGGTCTATGCGGGCATGCGCAACACGAGCGGCTTCAATGAGCCGGGCATGGTCCCGGTCAAAATCGATGTCACGGATAAAGCATCGATCGCCGCAGCCGCGGAACTGGCAACGGATACGACGCTATTGATCAACAATGCAGGGATCGCCGCCCTAATCAACGGGCCTTTGGCAGATGATGTCGAAGCGCAGTCGCAGCGCCTCTTTGATACCAATTATTATGGCGTGGTGCGCGTCTCGCAGGCCTTCGAGCAAATCCTGTCGGCCAAACCACATGCCGCCATCATCAATGTGCTGTCCGACATCGTCTGGCTTCCGCGGCCCTTTCTGACACCTTATGCGGCATCAAAGGCGGCGGCGTGGAGCTATACGAACCAGCTTCGCTTCCACCTTCGCGATCGCGGCATCGAGGTCCTTGGCTTGCATGTCGGATTCGTGGATACCGATCTGACCAGCGGCATCGACGTGCCGAAGGCCAGCCCGGAGGATGTTGTGCGCCAGACCTATGACGCACTCGCCGCTGGCAAGAGCGAGATCATGGCCGATCAAGGGACGGTGCTGCTGAAGAGCACACTTGCGGACGAAGTGCCCGGCTACATCGCCCCACCGGAGGGGCTATTCTAAATCCGGCGATGCCGGGAATTGCTATGGGACGCGGGGCTTCCTTGGGCTTCGCGCCCATGGCTCGGGTAAAGAATGAAATCGAAAGGAAATTAAAATGTTGTCGGCCAACCAACCGCTTGGAATCGATCAGTGCAACTGCTCCGCCATGAGAAAGGCGAGCCGACAGATCACGCGGTTTTACGATGACCATCTTGAGCCAGTCGGGCTGCGCATCACGCAGTTTCTGATTTTGGCGGCTCTCGAGGAGGCTGACGGTGCCACGGTCAACGTTCTTGCCGAGCGGCTCGATATCGAGCGGACGGCGATGGGAAAGATGGTCGGCTTCCTGGAACGCGACGGGTTCGTTAGCATCAAGCCGTCTCCTGCAGATCGCAGGGTTCGTATCGTTGAACTCACCAAGGACGGCCGTCTCCTGCACAAGAGAGCGGAACCTCTCTGGGAGAAGGCCCAGCAAGAATTCGAGCAGTTAAACGGGGGCGCAAACATCGCAACTCTGCGCCAGGGACTGAGACAAATCACGATCGGCGATGTCGCGAAGGCCTCACCCGAAAACTAAAGCCTCGGACTGATTCCTGCGAATTGCAAGCCATACCGGTGGCGCTATGGGGTCTGGGGCCGCCTTCTCAATCCCGTAACGCTGCCGCCAGTTCCTCCATATCATCCGGCAGTGGCGCTTCGAAGTGCATGACTTCGCCGGTGCGAGGGTGTTCGAATTGCAGGAGGTAAGCGTGGAGTGCCTGGCGGGGGAAGCGGTTGACCACCTGCTTGGCAGCATCCGGCAGCAAATTGGCCTTGGTCTTGAAGCCACCGCCATAGACGGCGTCGCCGAGTAGGGGATGGCCGATATGGGCCATATGGACGCGGATCTGATGGGTACGGCCGGTTTCGAGATGGCAGTCGACCAGGGAGGCGAGCGCGGTGGCGTCCGGTGCCTCGTGAAAACGTTCAATAACTTCGTAGTGCGTGATCGCTTCGTCGGCGTCCTGATTGCCCGGACGCTTGACGGCGCGTCGGGTACGGTCGCCGGTGGAGCGGCCAAGCGGCGCGTCGATAGTCCCGATCAGTTGGCGGGGACGGCCCCAGACGATTGCCTGATAGGCGCGCTCCAGCGACCTCGTGCGGCCGTGGTCGGCGAATTGCAGGGAGAGGTGACGGTGGGCGACGTCGTTCTTGGCGACAACCATGACACCGGTGGTGTCCTTGTCCAGCCGGTGAACGATGCCGGGCCGGCGCACGCCGCCAATGCCGGAAAGGCTATCGCCGCAATGATGGATCAGGGCGTTGACCAGCGTGCCCGTCCAATTGCCGGCAGCGGGGTGAACGACGAGGCCAGCGGGCTTTGCAATGACGATGACGTCATCATCCTCGTAGAGTACGTCGAGCGGAATATCTTCGCCGAGCGGCGTCGGGTCTTCGGGTTCGGGCAGGGTGATCTGGTAGGTATCGCCAGGGCGCACCTTGCGTTTGGCGTCGGTTACCGGGGCTCCGTTGAGCAGAACGGCGCTATCCTTGATCAGGGCCTGGATACGGCTGCGGGAAAATTCCTCGCCGACCTGCGCCGTCAGCCATGCATCGAGCCGGCCTTCGGCTGTTTCATCGGCGGTTAGGACTTTTCTAATGCCCGCGGCTTCTTTAAAGGGGTCGCTCAAACGCATTTCTCCGGCGCACTGGGCGCTCTCTAGGGAATAGGACGCATCGATGACGAATCTCGAGCTAGACGATCAAGAGGAAAAGCCCCTCGATCCGGCCCTGGAAAATGTCCGACGCAAGATGATACGCCTGCAGATCGTCTCGGCTGCCATCATGGTGGTGAGCCTTATGGCGGTGTTCGGCGCTGTTGTCTACAAGACGATGCGCCCCGCGCCGAAAGCGGCGGGCTCTGCTGCCTCGAATATTCCTTCGGAAGCACCGGTGGCAGTGACCGCAGCGCTGCCGCAGGGTTTTACCGTGCAGTCCACGGCGCTTTCCGGAAACCAGGTGCTGTTCTATGGCACGCTTGCTAGCGGCCAGCGCCAGGCTATCGTCTTCGACTATGCTGTCGGACGTATCGTCGCGACCATATCGCTTTCTAACTGACGGCTTTGGGATGACAGGCGACCGGCTGATCGAGATCACGCATCCCGACGATCCGCGCATCGCCGAATTTCGCGATATCCGCGAGCGTGATCTCGTGGGCCGCGACAACCGCTTCATTGCCGAGGGCACGGTAGTGCTGCGGCTTCTGGTCGAAGCGCACGCGGCCGGCGGAGAATTCGTCGCCGAAAAAGTGCTGCTGCTGCGCAACCGCGCCGCGGGGCTGGAAGAAATCATCGCTGCCTTTCCGCCTGACGTGCCGGTCTATGTTGCCGATGCCTCGGTGTTGGACGGCATTGTCGGTTTTCATCTGCACCGCGGCGTGCTGGCGCTCGGCCGGCGCAAGGCGGAAGCGGATATCGACGCCTTTCTCGATCGTTTGCCGGAGCGGGCGCTTGTTCTTGCGGGCTGCGGCATTTCCAATCACGACAATGTCGGTTCGATGTTCCGCAATGCCAGCGCCTTCGGGGCCGATGGGGTGCTGCTCGACGAGACCTGCTGCGATCCGTTGTACCGTAAGGCACTGCGCGTCTCTGTCGGTTCGGTGCTGACCGTGCCCTATAGCCGTCAATTGAGCGATGTCGATCTGCTGACTGCGCTCGCGGAGCGCGGTTTTGCCATCTGGAGCCTTTCTCCGCGCGGCGACACCGATATCCGTGCCGTTCCGCCAGCCGATAGGATGGCGCTGGTGGTCGGCACCGAAGGGGCGGGGTTGCCGCAGAAGATCCTGTCGGCCTTTGGCAGCTTGCGGATACCGCAGGCGCCGGGCCTCGACAGCCTAAACGTGGCAACGGCAAGCGGCATCGCGCTTTTCACGATGGCGTCGTTGATCAAACGCGTCTGAAATTTCCGTCCTTGTATCGAGCGCTCATGGCTGCTTGGGCAGCAGGGCGGCGGCACGGTCGGCAAGGCTGATGCGTGCGCCTTGCTCGGCGGCGGTCGTCTCCTTTGGCAGGAGATCGAGGATCGGAGATTTGTCGCCTTCCTTGAGGGCGGTCAGCGCCACCATGTTGGCGGCGATGTTGGCGATCTCTTCCCGCATGGCCTGATCATGCGAAGGCGAGCGTGATTTTAGCAGGCGGTCGGAAATGGCTGCAGCGCGGTTGCGCACTTCCTCCGTCATTTGAGCGATGTCGTCTTCCACGTTGTGTTCCGGTTCTGCTGCGTTGGCGTCATGATCATCAATGTCCACGATCCTCGGTCCGACCGGGGGCTTGGAGCCGTTGGTCTGTTTCCCTGGCGGAACAAGACCGGCGGCCCGCAGTGCGCGGCCGGCTTCCTCCGCCTCGGCACTGGCCGTTTCCAGTTTTTCCTTTAGGCGTGCCACGTCATGAACGTGGCGTTCGATCGCGGTTTCCTTATCGGCATTGTCCGCAATCTCGCGGTCCAGCCGCTCCTCGAGCCGTTGGGCCTTGTCGCTTCCCTGGCCCAGTCGCAATTCTGCATCCTTGGCGCGGAGGCTTGCAAGGTTCAGGTCGTGGCGCAGCGTGTCGCGCTCGTCCCGCATCGTTTTGAGACGAAGCTTCAGGCTCTCGATTTCGGTCTCGCGGGTGGCAAGATCAATCTTCAGATTGTCGGCGTCGGCGCCCATCTTGGTCATCCGCTTGCGCAGGCCATCGATGTCGGCATCCTTCACTGCTCCGACCTGTTCGGCGGTATGAATGCCGGATTTGAGCTGGCTGATATAGCTTTCCTCACGGCGCAGGCGCGAGCGCAGTTCACCGGCTTCGACCTCGAGATCGTCGATCCTAGTCCGCAATTCGGTGTTTTCGGCGGCGAAGCGACCGGCCTCCTGCTGGAGCTTGCCGTTGCGGATCTGCAGGGCGACGCTCTTGTCGCGCTCCTGCGTCAGCGCCTGCTCGGTCTTGGCGTTTTCGGCGGCGAAAAGGGCGCGCGCCATGTCCTTTTGCGCGCGTACTTCTTGCGGGCTCAGCGGCATGGTCGCTTTCAGCCGTTTTTCCGTGAACCAAACGATGCGGCGATGCACTGCGGGCGCGATCAGGAAGACCAGAAAGGCGGCGGTCAGAAAGCCCAATCCAAACAGTAGAGCGAATTCAATCACGGCGCAGCCAGTATCTAGGAGTTGTTTTCAATCTCAATACAGTGATTAAGCAAATGATTAAGCATGGGGCGGCCATGCGGGCAAGCATTTAAATCGGATATGGTTTACCGGCACCCCGGGCGTTCGCGACAAGAAAAGGCCCGCAATCTGTGCGGGCCAGGGGATGAATCGACGTGATATCGCCGGGGGATCAGAAGGGATTCCAGGTCGGGTTCGGCGTAACCTTGAGGTAGCCCAGGTTGACGCCGAGACGAGCGCCGAGGCCGGTGCGGATCGGCACCAGCACGATGTCGTTGTTCTTCAGCACGGTCATTCCGACGCCGGCGACGACGAAGGCCTGGCCGCTGACGCCGCCAAAGCGGGTGTAGACGCTGTCGATGTTCGGCAGGTCATAGACGAGCATCATGACGCGGGTGCCCTGGCCGCCGTAGTCGAGGCCGAGCGACGGGCCCTGCCAATAGAGCGGGTGCTCGCCGGCGTTCTTGGTGTTGAGCTGGCCTTCGCCATAGGTCAACCCAGCGATGAAGGCGCCGGAGCCTTCCTGGCCGAGGATGTAGCCGTTCGGCAGGCCGTATTGCTGAAAGGCCCGTTCGACCACCTTTGCGAGGCCGCCGCTGGTCGAGCCGAAGAAGGAATGACCGGCATCGACGATTTCCTGCATCGAATATTGGTTGTTGGCCGCGGCGGCGGCCGGACGCACCGGCAGCGCGAAGCTTACGAACGCAACGATGGCTAAGATCAGGCCAAGGCCGACCGTTCTCGTGCCGGGGCGGGGCATTCTCTTCAGGAGTTGATAGCGCATGACATTCATCCGTTCATCATGGTCGGTGCAATCGGGAGCGGATGCCCTGCGCATTCGCACGAACGCGCCGAGTGTACCTCGCTCCTCAGTCCAGACCGTTCCGCCCATGTTCCGCACCGCGAATCGCGTGCGCAAGGATCTGGTGGTGATGAATGCATTTTGCGGCGATCATCTTAACAATCGGTTTACCAAATATGGTGTCTTTATGGCGTGCGGTACGCCGCCTGCGGCAACCCTCGGGCAATCTTGCCGTGGCAACGTAGAATCATACTGCGTTCCGCCTAGTCAGCATTCAGGAGACAATGAATGTCGAAGAATCCGAACCTCACCTTGACCGGACCTGATCTGGCCGCGCTGCTATGCAGCCGCGTTTGCCATGACGTGATCTCCCCGGTCGGTGCGATCAACAATGGCCTGGAGCTGCTCGACGAGGGCGGTGCCGATGCCGATGCGATGGAGCTGATCCGCACAAGCGCGCTCAATGCCTCTGTCCGCCTCAAATTCGCACGCCTTGCCTTCGGTGCGTCCGGCTCGGTCGGCGCCTCGATCGACACGGGCGAAGCAGAACGCGCCGCCAAGGATTTTGCCGCCGCCGAAAAGAAGACCGAGGTCAGTTGGGTTGGTCCGCGCGCCATCGTTGCCAAGAACCGCGTGAAGCTGCTGCTCAATCTCTTTTTGGTCGCTTACGGCTCGATTCCGCGCGGTGGCAATATCGAGGTCACGCTGGAAAATCCCGAATTCGAGGCCAAGTTCACGATCATCGCCAAGGGGCGGATGATGCGCGTGCCGCCGAAATTCGCGGAAATCTGCTCGGGTGCGTTGGAAGAGGCGGTTGATGCCCATTCCATCCAGCCCTATTACACGGTGCTTTTGGCAGACGAGAGTGGCATGGAACTCTCCTATAACGCTACACCGGAAGAGCTGACGTTCACCGCGTCCATGCGCAGCGAATAAGCGCCATTACGCATGATTTATCTGATGATCCCGCCGCCGAATGTCCGGTGGCGGGATTATCTTTAGGTGTATCGCCGCCCTCGCACATTCTTTCGGTTGTTCGCGCAATTATGAATACAACGGTAACGATTCCTTAGCCTCGTGCGCCTATCGTCCCAATTTGAGGATGGCGCCAGATAGGTGGGCGGCCGTGCGTAAAGGAGTTGATGATGCAGCGATTCATGATTACGGACGCGTCGGATGTCGTGCGTAAGGTCGGCAAGCGGATTCTCTCCGAGCTCGATTTTCTTGTCAGCGAAGCCGCCGATGCCCGTGAAGCGCTGTCGCGGTGCCAGGCTGAAATCCCTGACTATCTGATCGTCGACGCCGGCATGGAAGGCGCCCTCGATCTCATTGCCAGCATCCGCGCCATGCCGGATGGCAAAGACGTCAAGATCTACTACTGTGTCGTCGAGGCGGATTTGCGCAAGCTGATGGCGGGCAAACGCGCTGGTGCCACCGATTTTCTGCTGAAGCCTTTCGACCGCAAGATCCTGACGGCGGTTTTCGGCAATCGGGCCATCGCGGCCTAATATCTGACGCCAGATATTGACGGAATGGACGACGGCCGCTTTTTGAGCGGCCTTATTTTTTGCATCTATGAGATAGGCAACAAAAAATCCCGCCGGAAGGGCGGGATTTTTGATGGTTCGGCGGTGATCGGGGAGGGCGGCTTAGGCGCTTTCGGCGAACTCGCTGCTGTCGGGCTCGCGCAGCACATAACCACGGCCCCATACGGTTTCGATATAGTTGGCGCCGCCGGCGGCGTTAGCGAGCTTCTTGCGCAGCTTGCAGATGAAGACGTCGATGATCTTCAGTTCCGGCTCGTCCATGCCGCCATAGAGGTGGTTGAGGAACATTTCCTTGGTGAGGGTGGTGCCCTTGCGGAGCGAAAGCAGCTCCAGCATCTGGTATTCCTTGCCGGTCAGATGCACGCGCTGGCCACCGACTTCGACGGTCTTGGCGTCGAGATTGACGATCAGTTCGCCGGTCATGATCACCGACTGGGCATGGCCCTTGGAGCGGCGAACGATGGCGTGAATGCGGGCGACCAGCTCGTCCTTGTGGAAAGGCTTGGTCATGTAGTCGTCGGCACCGAAGCCGAGACCGCGAACCTTGTCTTCAATACCGGCCATGCCGGAGAGGATCAGGATCGGTGTCTTGACCTTCGACAGACGCAGCGTACGAAGCACTTCGTAGCCGGACATGTCGGGAAGGTTAAGATCAAGTAGAATGATATCGTAGTCGTAGAGCTTTCCGAGATCGACGCCTTCTTCACCGAGATCGGTGGTGTAGACGTTGAAACTTTCGGATTTGAGCATCAGCTCGATGCTCTGCGCTGTCGCGCTATCGTCTTCAATGAGTAGAACCCGCATAATTATCCCCTTTACCGCCGCCGAAAGGTCGTCAGCCCCCTTACGCGATACCGATCAAATCACTGCCTGATTTGGAAGCTGCCACGGAATGGTTAACAAATTCTGATTCACTCTGGCAAGACGTATCGAATTTATTAAATAATTTTTCCATTCCACTGTTTTCCAATAATAATCAGCAAATATCTTTCCTAAGGTGTTGCATTAAGAAGACACGCTAAGTGATTCATTCGACTCACCAATGCCAACATCTCGAATTCCGATCGCGGCATTTACTGACCCTTAAATGATCGTCCCTATCATTAACGATGCCCGTAAACGAAAGGTTACCAGCGGTAGGTTTTTATTAAGATCGCTGGAAATTTTTTTAACCAAGCCGTTTCAAAGCGGTGCGGTGGGTCAACATATCGAGAGCCGGGGTCTCGCATCACGGGAGTAATGCGTATGAAGTCACGTGAGAGCCTAACGCGCCTGAAGGAGTTTCAGGTGAACGAAAAACGCCGTCAACTGCAGCAACTGCAGATGATGATGGCGGAATTCGACCGTATGACAAAGGATCTGGAGAGCCAGATCGTGCTGGAAGAGAAAAAGTCCGGCATTTCCGATCCGAACCACTTTGCCTATCCGACCTTTGCCAAGGCCGCACGTCAGCGCGCGGACAATCTGCAAGTGTCGATCCGGGAATTGCAGGTGCAGGAAGAGGCGCTGGAAACATCGCTGGAAGAAATGCAGGCCGAATATGCCAAGGCCGCAGCGCTCGAAGAGCGCGATGGCTCGGGCCCGATGAGGGCACGCGCCTGAATTAACCATTCTGTCGCCATGTCTTGATCCTCACATAGTTCCGTTCCGAAATCGGAACGATTTTTGGGATTATGCGAGAAGCGACGGAAGGCGGCTCGAAAGCCGTGCATGACTGGCCATGGTGGATGGCCGGCCATGCACGGCTTTTGGTGTTTTCAAAAGGAGATTCTCGATCTCCAGTGCGCGGCTACATATTCACCACATCGCGCCATTCTTCGTGGCGCTGGGCCTGCGCCTTGAAAAAAGGGCAGAGTGGAATGATCTTCCAGCCGCCATTGCGGGCCTCTTCGACGGCGTGAAGGGCGAGCGCCTGACCGACGCCCTTGCCGCGAAGCGCATCGGGAACACCGGTATGGTCGATGATGATCAGCTTGGGGGAGGCGCGCGAGAAGGTCATCTCGGCTTCGTGGCCCTCGACTGTCGCGACATAGCGTCCGCCCGATGCGTTGTCTTCGTTGCGGATGTCCATGATTGTCCTCTGACCTGCAATGTTTCGGTTCGACGTCGGTTAACGTCCTGTCTTAGGTCGATGCTAACAAACCTGTCGCCGCTGGCAAGCAGCGGTCGCTGAGGGTTGCCGCCGTTCGAAAAACGATTTTGATTTTCGGGCTTCTGCGCTATGCGGGCTGTGATAAGGGCGATGCAACCACTTGAGAGGTTTCAGGCACCAATGCGCAATCTGCAAGCTGTGCTTCTGGTCACTGTCCCGTTTCTGCTAGCTTTCGGCCTTGTGTTGCCGCTGGTCCGTCTCGAAAAGCTTTATTTCTTCAGCGATACGCCATCCTTGCTCGGCATCATCGCTTCCCTCTGGCAGACGGAAAACTATCTTCTTGCCGCCATTGTCGCGCTGGTCTCCGTGGCGCTGCCGATCTTGAAGACCGTGAGCCTTGCCGTTGAAGCGATGGGAACGCGGAGAAAAAGTGAGGGCGGGTTCTTTTTCGACCATATCGTGCCGCAGTTGGCGCGCTGGTCGATGGCGGACGTGCTGCTGGTGGCGATCGTCATTGCCGCCGCCAAGACCAGTGGGTTCGCCACTGCGTTTACGCAGCCGGGCCTATGGTTCTATGCGGGTTCCACCATGATTTCGGGCCTTCTTCATATCCTGTTGAGGAAGGAAAAAGGCCCGAAATAAAGATCAAACTGATGTCGCGTCGGTGTTGCAGCCGTCAGTGACGATACTGCTGTATGCGGGTCGTCCGCAGGCCGGCAAGACCATGGGTATTGATGGACGACTGCCAGGAGAGGAATTCTTCGACAGTGAGCGTATAACGCTCGCAAGCTTCTTCCAAGCTCAGCAGACCACCGCGCACCGCGGCGACAACCTCGGCCTTACGACGGATAACCCAGCGGCGCGTGTTCGGCGGCGGCAGGTCGGCGATCGTAAGCGGGCTGCCATCGGGGCCGATGACATACTTCACTCGGGGACGTATCATTTCGGTCATTGGACTCTCTACACATACTCAAGACCACGGGAGCCACTCTAACTTGCCACATTTAAAAATTGCCTAAGCGCTTGGTAACACTTTGATAATAATTTTAAGGAAAGCCGGCGCGAGCTGATTTGCGTGGTGATGGCGACGCAGAAAATCCGGCAATTCGCTGTTATCGCAACGGAAAAGCCGGTTGTTCTATGAGTTTTCGTCAGTGAAAACTTACGCTTCTGGAGTGGTGTTTAGGCGTCGACCAGGCTTTTCCCGCCGCCCCAGCAGATGAAATTGGGGTTGGCAAAATCGCTATCTTCGCTCTGATCGATCTTGCCGTAAGCAAGCGGGCGGCCATCGAGCGTGACGGTCGAGCCGCCTGCAGCGCGCAAAACTGCGTCACCGGCGGCCGTGTCCCATTCCATCGTGCGCGTGAAGCGCGGATAGACGTCGGCCTTGCCTTCGGCCAGCAGGCAGAATTTCAGGGAAGAGCCGATCGACGTGCAGGCGGTGACGGCATTTTCCGCCAGGAAACTATCCGTCTTCGGGCTGCTGTTGCAGCGGCTGGCGAGCGCCAGCAAATGCTCGGGCCGGGCGCGTACCGCGATTGCGGAACGGTCGGCAATGGTGAAATGGTCGGTGACGGCGAGCTTACGTGCCTTGCCGGCCTCGCCGGTGAAGGCAATGCCGAGCGCCGGCGCAAAGACGATCCCGGCGACCGGGACGCCATTCTGGATATAGGCGATATTGACGGTGAACTCGTCGCGATGTTCGATGAATTCGCGCGTACCGTCGAGCGGATCCACCAGGAAGAAAGGGCGGCCGCGAACGTCGGGAATCTTACCGGCAGACACCGATTCCTCGGCAACCGCGGGAATGGCCGGAAAGTCGCGCGTCAGATGTTCGAGAATAATGTGCTCGGCGCGTTCATCGGCAATGGTGACGGGACTCATATCCTGCTTCAAGGCGACGGCATAACCGGCACGGTAGACCTCCAATATGGCCTTACCTGCCTCAAGGGCCGCTTTTTCAAAGGTCGCGAGCATTCGCCTTGTCGTCTTTCCGCAGCTCGTCCGTGTTTCGAGCTTAAAGATATAATATTTAAGAGGTCTTCACTTCAAAATTTAGACCTCGTGCCGATCACGTTTCAACCGCCTAACGCTTGGATCGGGCTTCTGCAACGGGGGTTCGCATCCATGCGCCGTTGTCGACAACATCTCTGGGTGCCGCGTGTTCTTTAAGATACAGTGCCTCGCCTTGCTGCGCATTCGGGAAAGAACATGTTCTGTTTGCGAAGGTTTTCCGTCCTTTCCGGACTTGTCGTTTCTGCTGCATATGCAAATGTGTAGCCGCGTAGAGACCGGGATTGATACATGCGTTATTCGGCATATCAGCTTCTGAAGCAGGCGCTTTCAGGAAACCGTCATTGGCAGCCTGTCTGGCGAACTCCGGAGCCGAAATCGCATTATGACGTCATCATCGTCGGTGGTGGCGGGCATGGACTGGCAACGGCCTATTATCTCGCCAAGGAGTTCGGCATTACCAACGTCGCGGTCTTGGAAAAGAGCTATCTCGGCTCCGGCAATGTGGGCCGCAATACCACGATCATCCGCTCCAACTATCTCTTGCCCGGCAACGAGCCGTTCTATGAATTTTCGATGCAGCTTTGGGAAGGGTTGGAGCGGGATTTCAATTACAATGCCATGATCTCCCAGCGCGGTATCATCAATCTTTTCCACTCCGATGGGCAACGCGACGCCTATGCCCGGCGCGGCAATGCCATGCGGATGCACGGGGTCGATGCGGAACTGCTGAACCGCGATCAGGTCCGCAAGATGATGCCCTATCTCAATTTCGATCACGCGCGCTTTCCGATCCTGGGCGGGTTGCTGCAGGCGCGGGGCGGCACAGCGCGGCACGATGCCGTCGCCTGGGGCTATGCGCGCGGCGCCGACAGCCGCGGCGTCGATCTCATCCAGCAATGCGAGGTGATTGGCATTCGCCGCGAAGGTGGCGTGGTGACCGGTGTCGAGACCACGCGCGGCTTCATCGGCTGCAACAAGCTGGCGCTGGCGGCGGCTGGCCATACTTCTATTCTTGGGCGCATGGCGGATCTGGAACTGCCGATCGAAACCCATGTGCTGCAGGCGTTCGTCACGGAAGGGCTGAAGCCGGTACTCGATCACGTCATCACCTACGGCGCCGGCCACTTCTATATATCGCAGTCGGATAAGGGCGGTTTGGTCTTCGGCGCCGATATCGACTATTACAGCTCCTATGCTCAGCGCGGCAATCTCGCCACCGTCGAACATACGATGGAGGAGGGGGTGTCGCTGATCCCCGGCCTGTCGCGCGTCCGCGTGCTGCGTAGCTGGGGCGGGGTGATGGATATGAGCATGGACGGCTCGCCGATCATCGACCGCACGCCGATCGACAATCTCTATTTGAACTGCGGCTGGAATTATGGCGGCTTCAAAGCGACGCCCGCCTCCGGCTTCTGCTTCGCGCACCTGATCGCAAAGGGTGAAAGCCATGAGGTCAGCCGCCTCCTGCGCCTCGATCGTTTCGAACGCGGTTTTGTGATCGATGAAAGCGGCAAGGGTCCGCAGCCGAATCTGCATTGAGGGCACGAAACAAATGGCAAGCCTGATCACCTGCCCGCATTGCGGCACGCGCCCGAAAGAAGAGTTCACCATTCGCGGTTCTGCTTCCGCCGATCGTCCGGCGCCATCCGCACCGGATGAAGACTGGCATCGTTATGTCTATATCCGAGACAACGAGCGCGGGCGCATTCTCGAATATTGGCACCATGCGGCCGGTTGCCGCCGCTGGCTGATCGTCGACCGCAGCAATGTCACCCATGAGGTCTTCTCCGTCACCGATGCCGCGGACAAGGCGAAGGAGGCGGCGCAATGACGGCCTATCGCCTTTCTTCCGGCGGCCTCGTCAACCGCAGCCGGCCGCTTTCGTTCAAGTTCGACGGTAGGGAAATGAAGGGGATGGAGGGCGATACGCTCGCCGCAGCCCTTCTTGCCAACGACCAATTGCTCGTTGGCCGCAGCTTCAAATATCATCGTCCGCGCGGAATTCTGACGGCGGGCTCGGCCGAGCCGAACGCGCTGGTGACGATCGGTAAGGATGGGCGCGGGGAGCCGAATACACGCGCCACAGTCGCCGAACTCTATCAAGGCATGACCGCCGTCAGCCAGAACCGCTGGCCGTCACTGAAGTATGACATTGCCTCGTTCAATGGTCTCCTCTCGCCCTTCCTCGGCGCCGGCTTCTACTACAAGACCTTCATGTGGCCCTCGGCTTTCTGGGAAAAGGTTTATGAGCCGCTGATCCGCCGTGCCGCCGGTCTCGGCAAGACGGCGATGCGGGCCGATCCCGATCGCTATGAGAAGGCCTGGGCGTATTGTGATCTGCTGGTGATCGGTTCCGGCCCGGCCGGGCTGATGGCGGCGCTGACGGCTGCGCGCACGGGGCTCCGCATCATTCTTGCAGACGAAGGATTTCGTCTGGGCGGATCGCTGCTGTCGGAGAGATTGTCGATCGGCGGCGTCGCCGCGGATGTTTTCGTTCATGCGGCGCTCGACGAACTCCAGAGCTTCGAGAACGTCACTTTGATGCCACGCACGACGGTCTTCGGCTGGTACGACGACAATGTCTTCGGTGCGGTCGAAAAAGTGCAGAAGCATGTGGCGATGCCGTCGCCCGATCTGCCGGTCGAGCGTCTCTGGCGCATCGCCGCCAAACGCGCCATCCTGGCGACCGGCGCGGAAGAGCGGCCCCTGGTGTTTGGCGGCAATGACAGACCGGGCGTGATGATGGCTGGTGCGATGCGCAGCTATCTCAATCGCTATGGCGTTGTGGCGGGCCAGAAGGTGGCGGTGTTCACCAATGGCGGGTCCGGCTATCGCACGGCACTGGATCTGGCGGCGGAAGGCGTCGAAATATCGGCCATTATTGATACGCGCAGCGCCTCTTCAGATGTTGCGCCGCAGGGTGTTCGCATCATTCATGGCGGCACCGTACAGGCCACGAAGGGCCGGCATCGCATCAGCGGCGTGATTGCCGATCGTGGCGGCTTGGACGAATTTATCGCCTGCGATGCGCTTGCCATGTCCGGCGGCTGGTCGCCGATCATTCATCTTGCCTGTCAGCGTGGCGCAAAGCCGGTGTGGTCGGACGAGCAACAGGCCTTCATGGCGCCGACGGTCGGCGGCGAGATGGAGATTGCCGGATCGGCTGCGGGTATCGACAGTGTTTCCGGCTGTCTCGCCGATGGCGCTGCAAAGGCACGGTTGATCGTCCAAAGTCTCGGGCGCAGGGCGCAGGAGGCTGAGATGCCGGAGGTCGAAGGCGATTACGATCCGTCCTTTGCGGCCATCTGGCATGTGCCGGGCGCCAAGGACAAGGCTTTCGTCGACTTCCAGAACGATGTGCATGCGAAAGACTTGGGCTTGGCCCTGCGCGAAGGCTTTGGTCATGTGGAGCACGCCAAGCGTTATACGACGAGCGGAATGGCGACCGACCAGGGTAAACTCGGCAATGTCAACGCCGCCGGCCTCATCGCCGGCATGCGCGGCGTCAGCCCGGCGGCTGTCGGCACGACGACGTTCCGGCCTTTCTATACGCCCGTCTCCTTCGGTGCCCTGGCGGGTACGGCGCGCGATAAGCATGCGCAGCCGGTGCGGGAATCACCTCTGCATGGCTGGGCGAAGAAAAATGGTGCGACCTTCGTCGAAGCGGGCCTTTGGTATCGCTCCGCCTGGTTTGCGCGCCCGGGTGAGAAAGACTGGCGCGACAGCGTCGACCGCGAGGTGCTGAATGTCCGCAACAATGTCGGCCTCTGCGATGTCTCGACGCTCGGCAAGATCGAAGTGTTCGGCAAGGATGCGGCGGAGTTTCTCAACCGGCTCTATTCCAATACCTTTTTGAAACTGCCGATCGGCAAGGCGCGCTATGGGCTGATGCTGCGCGAGGACGGCATGGTGTTCGACGACGGGACGACGAGCCGGCTGTCGCCAAACCATTTCTTCCTCACCACCACGACCGCGATGGCTGGAGAGGTGATGGCGCATATGGAATTCTGCGCCCAGACCCTTTGGCCGCAGCTCGACGTGCGTTTCGTCTCCTCGTCGGATCAATGGGCACAGATGGCGATTGCTGGGCCGAAGGCGCGGCTGGTTCTGGAACAGATTGTCGAGGACGATATTTCCGACGCGTTCTTCCCGTTCCTTGCCGCCGCAGAAGTGATGCTGAAGGGCGGTTTGAAGGCGAGACTGTTCCGCATCTCTTTCTCCGGTGAACTGGCCTATGAGCTCGCCGTTCCCGCTGGCTATGGCGAGGCTGTGGCGGATGCCATTATGGAAGCGGGTAAGGCGCACAGTATTTGCGCTTACGGGGTTGAGGCGCTGAATGTGCTCCGCGTCGAGAAGGGGCATATCACCCACAATGAGCTGGATGGCCGCACCACGCCCGATGATGTAGGCCTCGGCCGGATGATGGCGACGCAGAAGCCGGATTTCATCGGCAAGCGGCTTTCGACCCGCTTTGGCCTGACCGCCGCCGATCGTGTCCAGCTCGTCGGGCTGAAGCCAGTCGATGCCACCAAGGAAATCCGGGCGGGTGCGCACCTCCTGAAAGAAGGCGCAAAGCCGTCGACGGCGAATGATCAGGGCCATGTTTCTTCCGCCTGCTTCTCACCGGTTCTTGGCCATTTCATCGCATTGGCCTTCCTGAAATCCGGCCGCGAGCGGATCGGTGAACATGTGATCGTCTGGGATGGGTTGCGCGGCGAGGAGGTGATTGCCGAGGTGTGCAATCCGGTCTTCGTCGATCCTGCCAACAAGAAGCTTTTGGGATGAGGGATCGATGAGCGTCGCATATCAGAACCGGCATGTGCTGGAAGACCACATCTCCGGCTTCGAGGCGGAACCCAATCCGAACCATCTCGCCGTCGTCCGCCGTCCCGTTATATTTTCCGTGCTCGCCCATGCGGGCCAGGAAGCCTGGACGTTGGCGGCGCTGAACGCCATGGCGGATATTTCGGTGCGCCAGGCGGGGCCGGGCGAGTGGCTGGTGGTGTCGGACGTGTTGGGAGCCGAGAGCCTGGCGCGTGATCTTGCGCTATTGGATGCCGGCCGCGTTTCCTTCTTCGAACAAAGCGACGGCCGTGTGCTGCTGCGCCTTTCGGGTCCGAGTGTCCGGCGTATTCTGGCGAAATGCGTGGCTGTGGACTTGCACCCGCAGGTCTTCGCCGAGGGGCGGTCGGCCAACATGCTGTGCTGCCACGTCAGCGCCAATCTGGCCCACACCGGCCCCTACCTTTTCGAGATCATCGTCCCTCGCTCCTATGCCGGAAGCGTCTTCGAGGAGCTGATGGAGATGGGGCGCGAGTTCGCCCTGACGGCAGGGTTTGCTGATTGAGCGGCTAAGGGCTTATGCGCCAGGAAATAAATGGCGCGATCCGAACAATTGTGATGGCGCAAACAGACATATCGGTTTCGCAGTTCGGGCTATTTGGCCTCACGGATAGTCTCTAGGCTGCCCTGCAAATACGGTCGGTTGGGCGGGGAAACTCTCGCCGACTTCGCGCCGAACACAGGGGATTTCGGGATGAAAAGCCATGCCAAGGTCGTCGTCATCGGCGGTGGGGTCGTCGGATGTTCGGTGCTTTATCATCTGACGAAATTCGGCTGGACGGATGTCGTGCTGCTGGAGCGCTCCGAGCTGACATCGGGTTCGACCTGGCACGCGGCCGGCGGCATGCACACGATCAATGGCGATCCCAACGTCGCCAAGCTGCAGAAATATACGGTCGAGCTCTACAAGGAAATCCAGGACTATTCCGGCCAGGATATCGGCCTGCACATGACGTCCGGCCTGATGCTGGCGGCGACGCCGCAGCGTTTCGACTGGCTGAAATCGATCCTCGCCAAAGGGCGTTACAACGGCCTGGAGGCGACATTGCTGACGCCGAAGGAAGCGCATGCGATGATGCCGCTTCTTGATCCCGACCAGTTCGTCGGCGCGCTCTATGATCCCGTCGAAGGTCATCTCGATCCCTATGGCACCACGCATGCCTATGCGCGCTCGGCAAAGAAGAACGGTGCAGAGATTTACCTGCACACCAAGGTCGAGGAGCTGGTGCAGCGCGAGGACGGTTCCTGGCGGGTGATGACCAATCAGGGCGAGATCGTCGCTGAGCATGTCGTCAATGCCGCCGGCCTCTGGGCGCGCGAGGTAGGCCGCATGGTCGGGCTGGAACTGCCGGTGCTTGCTATGGAGCACATGTATCTGATCACCGAGGACATGCCGGAGGTTGCCGACTTCAACAGGACGACCGGTAAGGAGCTGATGCACTGCGTCGATTTCGACGGCGAGATCTATCTGCGCCAAGAGCGGCAGGGCATGCTGATGGGCACATACGAAAAGGCTTGTCGCCCCTGGTCGCCGGTGACGACGCCCTGGGATTTTGGCCATGAGCTGCTGGCCGAGGATATCGAGCGCATCACGCCAGAACTCGAAGTCGGTTTCCGCCATTTCCCCGCCTTCAACAATGCCGGCATCAAGAAGATTATCAACGGCCCCTTTACCTTCTCGCCGGATGGCAATCCGCTGGTCGGGCCGGTGCGGGGGCTGACGAACTACTGGTCTGCCTGCGCGGTCATGGCCGGCTTCAGCCAGGGCGGCGGCGTGGGGCTGGCGCTTGCCAACTGGATGATCCATGGCGATCCCGGCTTCGACGTCTTCGCCATGGATGTCTCCCGTTACGGTGACTATGCGACGCTGGCATATACCAACGCCAAGGTGCGCGAGAACTATGCGCGGCGTTTCTCCATCCGCTATCCCAACGAGGAACTGCCGGCGGCACGGCCGCTGCTGACGACGCCGATCTACGACAAGCTCAAATCTGCTGGTGGCGTCTTCGGCGCATCTTATGGACTGGAACAGGCACTGTGGTTCGCGCCGGCGGGTGAAGCGGATGAGTTCTCCTGGCGGCGTTCCAATGATTTCGACGTGGTCGGCGCGGAGGCGAAGGCGGTGCGCGACAGCGTCGGCCTGATGGAGACCTCCGGCTTTGCCAAATATTCGGTCAAGGGACCGGGCGCGGAAGCCTTTCTTGATCGGCTGCTGGCCTGCCGTATTCCGGCCGTCGGCCGTATGACGCTGGCGCCGATGCTGAAGCATGACGGCAAGCTGATAGGCGACTTCACGCTCGCCAAACTGGGCGAGGGGGATTTCCTCGTCATAGGCTCCGGCATAGCCGAGGCCTATCATATGCGCTGGTTCGAGAGCCAATTGCCCAAGGACGGATCGGTAGAGCTGAAGGCGCTCGGTCTGTCGCTGCTTGGACTTTCGATCGCGGGGCCGAATGCGCGCAAGCTCTTGGAAAAGCTGACGCATCAGGATCTCTCCGCAGCCGCTTTTCCTTTCATGTCCATCCGCCGCATGGATCTCGGCATGGCGCCCGCCATCGTCGGCCGCGTCTCCTACACCGGCGATCTCGGTTATGAGATCTGGATGAAGCCGGAATATCAGCGCTACCTCTTCGATCTGTTGATGGAGGCGGGTGCCGAATTCGGTATCAAGCTCTTCGGTCTTAGGGCATTGAACGCGCTACGCCTCGACAAATCCTATGGCAGTTGGGCACGCGAATACCGCCCGCTTTATGGGCCGCTGGAGGCGGGGCTTGGCCGATTCGTGGCGCTATCCAAGGAGGCCGATTTCATCGGCAAATCGGTGGCGGCCAGGGAGAAGGCGGAGGGAGGGGCCTTGCGGCTGCGCACGTTTATTCTCGCAGCGAAAGATGCCGATGTTATCGGTGATGAGCCGATCTATCACAACGGCGCCGTCTGCGGCTGGGTGACCTCGGGCGGCTATGCGCACGCCTCCGGCGTCTCGGTCGCCGTTGGTTACGTGCCGAAAGAGATTGCCGACGAGACGCAGGGATGGTCGATCGAACTGCTCGGCGAAATACTGCCTGCGACATTGCAGTCGCAGCCGTTGTTCGATGCCGAAGGTGCGCGCATGCGCTCCTGACCGTCAGGTCTGAAGGGAAGAGAGCGGGCTTCTCAGGAGCCCGTTTCTGAAGAGATTTTTTTGACCGAAATACACAGGCGGATTGTCTTGGCTATTTTTGAGCCAGAGAATGCTGTTTTTCTATCTTTTCTGGCTCGAATTGCGTCATTGCGCCGCCTTTTGAAAAGATTTTGTCAATTTCCTGCCTTTTTGGCTTCACATTTCCTTCGAAAACAGTATGGAATCGCCCCTACGGGCCCTCTTGAAGGAAACCCTAACCAATAAGAGATGCGGTCGATGAACTCCGCATCCAGGGGAAATGACATATGGATTATTTTATCCAGCAGCTCCTTAACGGGCTGACTCTCGGGTCAATTTACGGCCTGATCGCCATTGGCTATACCATGGTTTACGGCATCATCGGCATGATCAACTTTGCTCATGGCGACGTGTTCATGCTCGGCGGATTCGCCGCTCTTATCACTTACCTGGTTCTCGTATCGCTGTTTGCAGGACTGCCGGTGGCAATCATGCTTCTGGTGATGCTCATCGTCGCCATGTTGATGACGAGCCTGTGGAATTGGGTGATCGAGCGTGTCGCTTATCGGCCGCTGCGCGGTTCGTTCCGCCTGGCGCCGCTGATCACCGCGATCGGCATGTCGATCGTGCTGTCGAACTTCATCCAGGTCGCACAGGGCCCGCGCAACAAGCCGATCCCGACGCTGGTGGGCGATGTCTACAACATCGGCGGCGTATCGCTGTCGTTGAAGCAGATCATCATCTTCATCTGCACGGTCGTTCTGCTCGCTGCTTTCTGGTATCTGGTCAACAAGACCGCGCTTGGCCGCGCCCAGCGCGCCACGGAGCAGGATCGCAAGATGGCGGCACTGCTTGGCATCAATGTCGACCGCACCATTTCCGTCACCTTCATCATGGGCGCAGCGCTCGCCGCTGTCGCTGGCACGATGTACCTGATGTATTATGGTGTCGCCAACTTTACCGATGGCTTCGTTCCCGGTGTCAAGGCGTTCACCGCGGCCGTTCTCGGAGGCATCGGCTCGTTGCCGGGTGCCGTTCTCGGCGGACTGATGATCGGTTTCATCGAGTCGTTCTGGTCGGGCAATTTCGCTATCGCGTACAAGGATGTCGCGACCTACGGCATCTTGGCCTACGTGTTGATCTTCAAGCCGACGGGTATTCTCGGACGGCCGGAAGTCGAAAAGGTATAACGCCATGGCAAGTTCAAATTTCGTTCCAGGCAAGACCGCGCCCGGCCTTGTCCAGAAAGGGCTTACCGACGCCCTTTGGACAGCGCTCATCGCATTCGGCATGTTCGTGCTCTATATCGGCCTGAAGACCGAGCAGAATATCGACAACCAGTTGATCATCATTCAGCGCTGGGGCCTGTTGGCATCCATCGTCGCGATCGCTGCAGTCGGCCGTTTCGTCATGACGGTGTTCGTACAGCCCAATCTGGCGGCCATGAAAGCCGCCAAGGCGAAGGCTCCGCCCGTCGAAGCCGAACCCGGCTTCATCTCGAAGAACTTTAACGCGATAGCGCTGGTCTTCCTGCTCGTCTATCCGCTGTTGGCGCTGGCGCTTTTCGGTGCGCAGGGATCGTTGACCTATGTCGACAATTTCGGCATCCAGATCCTGATCTATGTGATGCTTGCCTGGGGCCTGAACATCGTCGTCGGTCTCGCCGGCCTGCTCGACCTCGGTTACGTCGCCTTCTATGCGGTCGGAGCTTATTCCTACGCGCTTCTGTCGACGCATTTCGGCCTGTCCTTCTGGATCCTGCTGCCGTTGTCTGGCATCTTCGCCGGGTTGTGGGGCATGATCCTCGGCTTCCCGGTGCTGCGCCTGCGCGGCGACTATCTGGCCATCGTGACGCTGGCTTTCGGTGAAATCATCCGGATCGTCATCACCAACTGGACGGATCTTACCCGCGGCAGTTTCGGCATTTCCAACATCACCAAGGCCTCGCTGTTCGGATTTTATACCTTCGATCTCAAGGATCCGCACAACGTCATCAAGACTTTCGGCCTGCCGATCTCGTCGGCCTGGTACAAGATCTTCCTGTTCTACGTCATCCTGGCGCTCTGCATGCTGACCGCCTATGTGACGATC
Source organism: Rhizobium sp. SEMIA4064 (assembly GCF_003025035.1). Lineage (GTDB taxonomy): Bacteria > Pseudomonadota > Alphaproteobacteria > Rhizobiales > Rhizobiaceae > Rhizobium > Rhizobium paranaense. The sequence goes on along the minus strand of NZ_PYJN01000019.1, from coordinate 111,600 downwards.
CGGCTGCGGCGGATGCCGATCGGCCGCGCCTGGGAAGCCTTGCGCGAAGACGAAATCGCCTGCCGCTCGCTCGGCATCAATACGGTGACGACGAAGCTGACGGCATTCGCCACCGGCGCGATGTTTGGCGGCTTCGCCGGCTCGTTCTTTGCCGCGCGTCAGGGCTTCGTCTCGCCGGAATCCTTCGTGTTCCTCGAATCGGCTGTCATCCTGGCTATCGTCGTGCTTGGCGGCATGGGTTCGCTGAAGGGCATCGCCATCGCCGCGATCGCCATGGTGGGCGGCACGGAATTGCTGCGCGACATGGGCTTCCTCAAGATAATTTTCGGTGCTGATTTCACCCCGGAACTCTACCGTATGCTGATTTTCGGGCTCGCCATGGTGGTCGTGATGATCATCAAGCCGCGCGGCTTCGTCGGCACGCGCGAGCCGACCGCCTTCCTCAAGGAGCGGAAAGCGGTCTCCGGCAGCTTTACAAAGGAGGGCCACGGCTGATGAACGCTGTGACCGCAATCCCCGACGACATCCTGCTGAAGGTCGATCACCTGTCGATGAAGTTCGGCGGCCTGATGGCGATCAACGACTTCTCATTCGAGGCCAAGCGCGGCGATATTACCGCGCTGATCGGACCGAACGGCGCCGGCAAGACCACTGTGTTCAACTGCATCACCGGTTTCTACAAGCCGACGATGGGGATGATTACGCTCAATCAGAAGAGTGGCAAGCAGTTCCTCCTGGAGCGGCTGCCGGATTTCCGGATCACGCGCGAAGCCAAGGTGGCGCGCACATTCCAGAACATCCGCCTGTTCTCGGGCCTGACCGTGCTTGAAAACCTGCTGGTCGCGCAACACAACAAGCTCATGCGCGCGTCCGGCTTTACCGTGCTTGGTCTGCTCGGCATCGGCAAATATCGCGCCGAGGCCAAGAATGCCATCGAGCTGGCACGCTTCTGGCTGGAGAAGGCCGATCTTGTCGATCGCGCCGACGATCCGGCCGGCGATCTTCCGTACGGCGCGCAACGTCGTCTGGAAATTGCCCGTGCCATGTGTACTGGCCCCGAACTCCTATGCCTGGACGAGCCGGCCGCCGGTCTCAACCCGCGCGAGTCGCTGGTGCTCAACGAATTCCTGCGCAGCATTCGCAAGGATGCCGATACGTCGATCCTTCTGATCGAACACGACATGTCCGTGGTGATGGAAATCTCCGACCATGTCGTCGTGCTGGAATACGGACAGAAGATTGCCGATGGTACGCCGGATGAGGTCAAGAACGATCCGAGAGTGATCGCGGCCTATCTGGGTGTCGAAGATGAAGAAGTGGAAGAGGTGATTGCCGAAGTCGAGCACCTCCAAGAGGGCGAACATCGATGACGGGGCAACCGCTTCTGAAAGTTGAAGGCGTCGAAACCTATTACGGCAATATCCGCGCCCTTGCCGGCGTAAATGTTGAAGTCAACAGCGGCGAAATCGTCAGCCTGATCGGCGCCAACGGTGCCGGCAAGTCGACATTGATGATGACGATTTGCGGCAGCCCGCAAGCCCGCACTGGTTCGGTGACCTTCGACGGCCGCGACATTACCCACATGCCGACCCATGAGATCGCCCGGCTGCGTATCGCGCAGTCACCCGAGGGGCGGCGCATCTTCCCGCGCATGACGGTCTATGAAAACCTGCAGATGGGTGCGAGCCTCGACAAGCTCAAATATTTCAATGAGGACGTCGAGAAGATCTTCACCCTGTTTCCACGCTTGAAGGAGCGTCAGTCGCAGCGTGGTGGTACGCTGTCGGGCGGCGAGCAGCAGATGCTGTCGATCGGCCGTGCGCTGATGGCGCGCCCGAAGCTGCTTCTGCTCGACGAGCCGTCGCTCGGCCTCGCGCCGCTGATCGTCAAGGGCATTTTCGAAGCCATCAAGGTTCTGAACAAGAGCCAGGGGCTCACCGTCTTCCTGGTCGAGCAGAACGCTTTTGCGGCCCTGAAGCTTTCCGACCGCGCCTATGTCATGGTCAACGGCCGGGTGACGATGAGCGGCTCCGGCCAGGAACTGCTCGCCAATCCGGAAGTGCGTTCCGCCTATCTCGAAGGCGGTCACCATTGAGCCCCGTTCTGCGGAGAATTTGATATGCAAGGACTTTTCTTCGAAAGCGATAGCGGCGGGCGCCTCGTCATTCGTGCCATTATCGTTTTTTTGGGTTTCTGGACGGCATGGCGTGCCGGCCGCGCTGTGGCGAGCAACTGGAACTCGTATCCGCTGGCGGTGATCTATACGTTCCTGATCGGCCTCGGGCTGCAATTCCTGCATCATGCGCTGTTCAACGGTCCGGTTTTCGACCTCGGCAACTATATCCTCGATGTGGTTCTTCTCCTTATTTTCTCGACGGCTGGGTATCGTTATCGCCGCACCTACCAGATGGTGAACAACTACTATTGGCTGTATGAAAAAACTTCTGCCTTCTCGTGGAAGAAGAAGAATTGACAGTGCGCCGAAACTAGGCTCAGTCTGAACACAAGGTGGGCTTGATCCTATCCAAAACAGCTCGACACTTTCGGGATCATGCCCTCCAGACTTCGAAATACAAGCTTACCGGCGCGATGATTGGTGGGTATTGCGCACGGCAAATCAAACGGAACCCGCTCAAAAAATTGGGAGTAACAATATGAAGAAGTATCTTCTGTCGGCCGTGGCTCTGTCGGCGATGATCGCGCTTAGCGGCGTTGCGAAGGCTGACATCATCGTTGGCGTTGCAGGGCCTCTGACGGGTGCAAACGCGGCTTTCGGCGCTCAGCTCCAGAAGGGTGCTGAACAGGCGGTTGCCGACATCAACGCGGCCGGCGGCATCAACGGTGAAAAGATCAAGCTCGAACTCGGCGACGACGTTTCCGACGCCAAGCAGGGCGTTTCGGTTGCCAACAAGTTCGTCGCTGATGGCGTGAAGTTCGTTGTCGGTCACTTCAACTCGGGCGTTTCCATCCCGGCTTCTGAAGTTTACGCCGAAAACGGCATCCTGCAGATCACCCCGGCTTCCACCAACCCGGTTTTCACCGAACGCGGCCTGTGGAACACCTTCCGTACCTGCGGCCGTGACGACCAGCAGGGTGCAGTTGCCGGCAAGTACATTTCCGACAACTTCAAGGGCGCCAAGGTTGCCGTCGTTCACGACAAGACCCCGTATGGCCAGGGCCTTGCCGACGAAACCAAGAAGAACCTCAACGCCGCTGGCGTGAAGGAAGTTCTTTATGAAGGCATCACCCCCGGCGACAAGGACTACTCGGCCCTCATCGCCAAGATGAAGAACGCCGGCGTCGACTTCGTCTACTACGGCGGTCTGCACACCGAAGCTGGCCTGATCATGCGTCAGATGGCCGACCAGGGCGTCAAGGCTCACTTCATGTCCGGTGACGGTATCGTCTCGAACGAACTTGCTTCGATCGCCGGCGATGCCGTTGACGGCACGCTGATGACCTTCGCGCCGGATCCGCGCAAGAACCCGGCTTCCAAGGACCTGGTCGCCAAGTTCCGCGCTGCCGGCTATGAGCCGGAAGGCTACACGCTCTATGCGTATGCTGCCATGCAGGTCATCGCCGACGCCGCAAAGGCTGCCGGATCTAGCGACCCGATGGCTGTTGCCGACGCGCTGAAGGCAAAGGGCCCCTACAAGACCGCCATCGGCCAACTCGGCTTCAACGAAAAGGGCGACATCACCCGTCCGGACTACGTGATGTACAAGTGGTCCAAGGGTTCCGACGGCAAGTACAACTACGCCGAAATCGAAAAGTAATCATCCGTATCGTCGGCTTACCGGCGGTGCGTTCGAACTGGAAGCCCGGTCATTGACCGGGCTTCTTTGCGTTCAGGCGGTAACGACGGCATTTCCGTGGTTTTTCGGAGGGCGCAAGCTGTTGGATCGAGAGGCCTAATTCCTTCCCTCCGCCATGCGGTGGAGGATGACCTCAGTTACATCTCATGCAGCACATGCGCTGCCTTTACCGCCGCGGATGCTCGGTTTTCGACGCCGAGCTTCACATAGATCTGCTCCAGATGTTTGTTCACCGTGCGGGCGGACAGTCCCAAGATTTCGCCGATATCGCGGTTTGATTTGCCTTTGGCGATCCAGAGCAGCACTTCGGATTCGCGCTGGGTGAGCGCGAAATGCTGACGCAGCACGCCGTCATCGGCGCGCTGGTTGGTGGCGGTCAGGCGAAAGAGATATTCGTCGGGGCCGATCGCGCCGAGGAAGGCGAGCTGCAGAGCGGCCTGACTGCCGTTGTTGATGGAAAATGGGTTGTCGCGCCCGAAGCCTGGCCGTTCGCGCATGAAGGCGGCGATGTGTTTCGCCACGAGATCGAGGCCGTCGTCGCTGCCGGTGGCGGCATTGACGAGGCGCGTCGCTTGCGGTGTCGACCAATGGATAGCGCCATCGCCTTTGACCGCCAAGAGGTGCCGGCCGGCGGCGTCGAGCGCCACCCTGGCGCTCTGGGCAGAGCGGGCATTGCGCAGATGGACGCGGATGCGGGCGCGCAGTTCGTCGACGTTGATCGGCTTGGTGAGGTAGTCGACGCCGCCGGATTCCAGCGCATGCACCACATGCTCGGTTTCGGTCAGTCCGGTCATGAAGACCACGGGCACCTGCGCGACGCCGGCATTGGCCTTGAGCCGCCGGCAGGTCTCGAAACCGTCCATGGACGGCATCACGGCATCGAGCAGGATCAGGTCCGGCGTGATGCGATCGACGATGTTCAGCGCTGCCTGCCCCGATGTCGCGATCAGCACGGAGAAGCCCGATTGCTCCAGGGCGTCGGTCAGGAATCCGAGCGCCTCCGGCGAGTCGTCCACGAGCAAGACTATGTCGCGGGGAAGGGCGGTCTCAGCCAATCGGTTCTACCTTTTCATTGTCGAATCTGCGCAGGAAATCCAGGAAACCGGCGAGATCGAAGGCTTGGACATAGGTGCGCAGAGCGTCGGTGAAGGGTTGGTTTTCGTCCAGCTTGGCAAGGTCCGCGAGCTTCGCTTCGATGCCTCTGACGTAGCCGATCTCGCCAAGCCGCATCAACTCGCGCACATGCTCTATCCCCGGGCTTTTCATCTGTAGGGCGGGTTTCGGCAGGACGGGGACGGAGCCGTCGGCATAGACCCATTTCAGGCCGAGATGCAGCGCGAGCTTGTCGCGAAGCTGGCGGATATCGATCGGCTTGGCGATGGCGTCATTATGGCTGTGGTCACTGTCCTTGGCGGCGGCACCGTCGCCGATATTGGCCGACAGCATCAGGATCGGCGCCATCTGGCCGCTCTCCCTGAGGCGCGAGACCAGTTGCCAGCCGTTCATGCCCGGCATGGAGATGTCGACCAGGAAAAGATCCGGTTTGATGCCTTCGATCAGCGTCAGGCAGTCCGGTCCGCCATTGGCCGTCAGCACGATGAAATCGAGCGGCGACAACACTTCGCGCATCAGTTCGCGATGATCCTCATTGTCATCGACGACGACGATGGTGCGGCGCGGGCCTTCATAGCTGACGATGCGCTGTTCCTGCGCCGGTGGCTTCATCGGCCGGATCACCGCCGACAGCATCAGCCGCACCTTGAAGGTCGAGCCCCTGTCCTTTTCGCTGACGACGGAGACTTCGCCGCCGAGCGTATTGGTGAGCAATCGGGTGATGGTCAGCCCCAGGCCAAGGCCCGGCATCGGGCGGACGCTGTCGGCCTCGCCACGTTGGAAGGGCTCGTAGATGCGGGTGAGGTCCTTTTCGGCGATGCCGCGGCCGGTGTCGGCGATGGTGAAGCTAGCGACCTGGCTGCGATAGCCGACCTCGAAGCGCACGCTGCCCGTATCCGTGAACTTGATGGCGTTGGAGAGCAGATTGACGAGGATCTGTCGCAGCCGTTTTTCGTCGGTGCGGACATAATCGGGCAGGGCAGCGGATCGCTCATGGACGAAAGCGAGACCCTTGGCCTGTGCCTGCGGGTGGAACATGTCGACGATCTGGTCGAGAAAATCCTGAATGTTGATCTCGTTGGAATAGACCTGCAGCCGGCCGGCCTCGATCTTGGAAATATCCAGCAGCCCGTCGATCAGACCGGAAAGATGTTCGGCGCTGCGGCGGATGACCTTCAGCGAGGATTGCCGCGGCGCCGGGATAGTCTCGTCGCGCTCGAGGATCTGGGCATAGCCGAGCACGGCATTGAGTGGCGTGCGCAATTCGTGGCTCAAGCCGACGACGTAGCGGCTCTTGGCGCGGTTGGCGGCTTCTGCGGCCTCCTTGGCACTCTGCAAAGCCGCGTCCGTCTTCTTATGTGCGGCAATTTCCTTGAGCAGCAGCGTGTTCTGGCGCGAGGATTCTTCCTCGGCGACGACCCGGCTGTCATGGGCGAGCACATAGAACCAGCAGACGACACCGGCAATGACGGCGAAGACGAAGAAGACGATCAGGATGGTGCGGTCGACCACCGCTGCGGTTTCCGGCGAAGCGGAGCCGACCTGATGCGCGATCATCGCCAGGATGGCGCCCACGGCCGTCAACGCCACCACAACAGCAATGCCATAACGGCCGAGACGGGTAGCAAGCTTGGCGACGACGGTCTCCGGCAGCAGGGTCTTGGCGACGGTGCCGACCTGCGTGTTGAGCCGCGCCTTCGGCTTGCACATGTCGTGGCAACGGCTGTCGAGCGAACAGCAGAGCGAGCAGATCGGCGCGGCATAGGCCGGGCACCAGGCCATATCCTCTGGCTCGAAAGGATGTTCGCAGACGGAGCAGGTGATGGTGGTCAGGCGCTTCCAGCTTTGGCGCGGCTTGCGAGCGAGGTAGAATTTGCCCTTGGTTGCCCAGGCGAGCGTGGGCGAGGCGATGAAGGCAATGACTAAGGTGATATAGGGAGCGAGCGAGGCGGCAACCGCACCGAGGACACCGAAATGGGCGATGAGGGCAATCGTCGCCGAGAGCGCCATGGCGCCTAAGCCAACTGGATTGATGTCGTAGAGATGGGCGCGCTTGAACTCGATGCCGGGAGGGGCAAGGCCGAGCGGTTTGTTGATGAAGAGATCGGCGGAAATCGTGCAGAGCCAGGCCATGGCGATGATCGAAAAGATGCCGAGGGTTTCCTCCAGCAGCTTATAGATGCCGAGTTCCATCAAGAGCAGGGCGATGGCGACGTTGAAGACCAGCCAGATGACGCGGCCGGGATGGCTGTGGGTCAGCCGAGAAAAGAAATTCGACCAGGCCAGCGAGCCGGCATAGGCGTTCATCACATTGATCTTAAGCTGTGAGACCACGACGAAAGCGGCCATCAACAGCAGCGCGGCGTTGTGCCAGGGGATCATATAGCCGAAGGCGGTCAGATACATCTGCGCCGGGTCGGCGGCGCGATCGGCGGGGACACCGGAACTCAACGTCAGCACGACGAGGAAGGAGCCGGCCAGTAGCTTCAGTGCACCGATGATCACCCAGCCGGGACCGGCAAGAAAGATCACCAGGTGATGCCGCCATTTACGACGGCCTTCCGGCGGCAGGAAACGCAGAAAATCGGCCTGCTCCCCGATCTGCGACATCAGCGCCAGGATCACGGCGGAAGCGGCACCGAATTCCACGAGATCGAAGGGAGCGGCGGTTCCGGACGCACCTGATGCATGATGTATGCCCGCAAAGGCACGCCAGAGATCGAATTTTCCCCAATCTGAAAAGGCGATGAAGACGAAGGGCAGGATATTGAGGACGATCCAGAACGGCTGCGTCAACAACTGAAACCGGCTGATCAGACGGACGCCATGGGTCACCAACGGAATAACCATGACGGCGCTGACGATATAGCCGATCCACAGGGGTATCCCGAGCGTCAGCTCCAGCGCTCCCGACATGATGGACGCCTCGATGGCAAACAGCATGAAGGTGAAGCTGGCATAGATCAGCGAGGTGATGGTCGAGCCGATATAGCCGAAGCTCGCGCCGCGCGTCAGCAGGTCGATATCGACCCCATGGCGGATGGCGTAGCGGCTGATCGGCAGGCCGATCGCGAGCATGGCGATGCTGGCAACGATGATGGCATAGAAGGCGTTGGTCGTACCGTAAGAGAGCGTAATGGCGCCGCCGATCGCCTCCAGCGCCAGAAAAGAGATGGCGCCGATCGCCGTCTGCGAGATGCGCTGTGACGAAAATTGCCGGGCGCTTTTGGCGGTGAAGCGCAGCGCATAGTCTTCCAGCGTCTGGTTCGCGACCCAGCGGTTATATTCGCGTCTCACCGGAATGATGCGTTGCCGCGCCGCCATGCCCATCCTTCAGCAGTCTTTCCAAGTCTAGCCGATGTCGTAACACGGAATGCAGCAGCCCTTAAGTGCATGGGCCGCTAATATGCTGCACATTTCGCCCCGTTTCCTACGTCATATTACGTATGTGGAATCCCCCGGTGCTGCCGGATAGTCGCGGCAGGCAACGGTTAATCTTTGTTTACGGGCCGTTGCAGCAGACAAAAAGAGGGGAACTACACATGAAACTGAAGACTCTTGTCTCCGGCGCGCTTCTGGGCGCCATCATGTCGACGACTGCATTTCATGGAGCTTTTGCGGCCGACGACACCATCAAGGTTGGCGTTCTCCATTCGCTTTCCGGCACCATGGCGATTTCGGAAACGACGCTGAAGGACGCCATGCTGATGCTCATCGATGAGCAGAACAAGAAGGGCGGCGTTCTCGGTAAGAAGCTGGAGCCCGTCGTCGTTGACCCGGCCTCCGACTGGCCACTGTTTGCCGAAAAGGCCCGCGAGCTGATCCAGAAGGACAAGGTTTCCGCCGTGTTCGGTTGCTGGACCTCGGTGTCGCGCAAGTCGGTCCTGCCGGTGTTCAAGGAGCTGGACTCGATCCTGTTCTACCCCGTGCAGTTCGAGGGCGAAGAATCCGAGCGCAACGTGTTCTACACCGGCGCTGCCCCGAACCAGCAGGCGATCCCTGCCGTCGATTACCTGATGCAGAACGAAGGCGTGCAGCGCTGGGTTCTTGAAGGCACCGACTACGTCTATCCGCGCACGACCAACAAGATCCTTGCAGCCTACCTGAAGTCCAAGGGCGTCAAGGACGAAGACATCATCATCAACTATACGCCGTTCGGCTTCTCCGACTGGCAGACGGAAGTCTCGAAGATTAAGGCCTTCGGCTCGGCCGGCAAGAAGACGGCGGTCGTCTCCACCATCAATGGCGACGCCAACGTTCCCTTCTACAAGGAACTCGGCAACCAGGGCGTCAAGGCGGAAGATATTCCGGTCGTCGCCTTCTCCGTCGGCGAAGAAGAGCTTGCTGGCGTCGACACCAAGCCGCTGGTCGGCCATCTCGCCGCCTGGAACTATTTCCAGTCCGTCGATACGCCTGCCAATGCCGAATTCATCAAGGAATGGCACGCCTATACCAAGAACGACAAGCGGGTCACGAACGACCCGATGGAAGCCGCCTATATCGGCTTCAACATGTGGGTGAAGGCCGTCGAAAAGGCCGGTACGACCGATCCGGACAAGGTGATCGACGCGCTCGTCGGCGTTTCCGTGCCGAACCTTACCGGCGGCTACGCCACGATGATGCCGAACCACTACATCACCAAGCCGGTGCTGATCGGCGAAGTGCAGGAGAACGGCCAGTTCGACGTTGTTTCGCAGACCCCTGCAGTGGTCGGCAAGGAATGGTCGGACTACCTGCCTGATAGCAAGGACCTGATCTCGGATTGGCGTATGCCGCTTAACTGCGGCAACTTCAACGTCTCCACCGGCAAGTGCGGCGGCAAGGGTTCCTGAGTTCAGCTTTTAGTGTGCGCTCGTCGCGGGCAGGCTCCTCTGCCCGCGACAGCATGAGGGGACGCGCGATGTTCGACAAATTCGTTTACCGCATGGCCGTGGCGCTTGCCGCCGGCTTTTGCCTGATGCTGGCGCTGACGGCGACAGCGCTGCGTGCCCAGGAGGATGCGCATAGTCTTATCAACGCGCTGGGTCCGGCGAACTTCCAGCAGGCGGATGAGATCGTGAAGAGCCTCGCCAAGACTGGCGATCCCAAGGTGGTGCCGACGCTGCAGGCCTTTTCGGACGGCGATCTTTATGTCCGCAAATCCGACAATCAGGTCTTCATCGCCAAATCTTCGGGCGATGTCATGGCCCTGATCGATCCGTTGACCGGACAGGCGGCGGGCCAGGAAGCCAAGGGCAACCTCGGCAAAATCAAGATCAACAACAATCTTCGTCGCTCGGTCCGCGCGGCGCTCGGTGGCCTGACGCTGATGAGCCCGGATCGCGGCGTCCGATTGGAGGCGGCGCAATCCGTGTTGAAATCGCCAAGCGCGGATTCGCTGGAGGCATTGGAGGCGGCGTTAAAGAACGAAAAGGACGGCGAAATTCGCGGCGTGCTCGAGAGGGCGCGCGCGGTTGCTGTGCTCGGCTCCGATCGCTCGCCGGAGCAGATGAAGGCGGCGATCGAGACGATCAAGAACGAAGGCGGACGTGACGCCATCGGCATTCTCTCTTCTGTCTCCGTAGACGACAGCCTGAAGCCCGATGTCGCGGCCGCCATTGCCGGCATCCAAAGCCAATTGGCGATCTGGGATGCGGTGCAGAATGTTTGGTACGGGCTTTCGCTCGGCTCGGTGCTGCTGCTTGCCGCTATCGGGCTTGCCATCACCTTCGGCGTCATGGGCATCATCAACATGGCGCATGGCGAGATGGTGATGCTCGGCGCCTATTCCACCTTCATGGTCCAGAGCGTCATCCGTAGCTCCTATCCTGAACTCTTCGACTGGTCGCTGGCGATCGCACTGCCGGTGGCGTTTCTGGTGACCGGCGCCGTCGGCCTCGTCATCGAGCGCGGCGTCATCCGTTTTCTCTATGGCCGGCCGTTGGAAACGTTGCTCGCCACCTGGGGCATTTCGCTGATCCTGCAGCAAGCGGTGCGCTCGATCTTCGGGCCGACCAATCAGGAAGTCGGCAATCCCTCCTGGATGTCGGGCTCCTTCGATTTCGGCTACCTCTCGATCACCTGGAACCGTCTCTGGATCATCGTTTTCGCGCTCGGCGTCTTCGTCGCCCTGCTGTTGCTGCTGAAGCGTTCGGCCTTCGGGCTGCAGATGCGGGCGGTGACTCAGAACCGGCGCATGGCTTCGTCCATGGGTATTCGTACGCCCTGGGTCGACGCTTTCACCTTTGCCCTGGGGTCGGGCATTGCGGGGATGGCAGGCGTTGCGCTCTCGCAGATCGACAACGTCTCGCCAAACCTTGGCCAGAGCTACATCATCGACAGTTTTATGGTTGTCGTCTTCGGTGGCGTCGGCAATCTCTGGGGAACGCTGGTCGGCGCTTTCTCGCTCGGCATCCTCAACAAGTTCCTTGAGCCCTATGCGGGGGCGGTGCTCGGCAAGATCCTGGTTCTCGTCCTCATCATCCTCTTCATTCAGAAACGTCCGCGCGGGCTCTTCGCCCTCAAGGGAAGGGCGGTGGAAGCATGATCACGGCCTTTCTCCTCCGCTCGCTCGACCGCCGCATCAGTATCGCCATCGCGATCCTGCTGGCTGTGGCCGTGCTCGTGCCGCTCGCCAATCTGGCCTTGCCGGAAACCAGCCCGCTGCATGTGCCGACCTATCTGATGTCATTGTTCGGCAAGTATTTGACCTATGCGCTGCTGGCATTGGCGCTCGATCTCGTCTGGGGCTATTGCGGCATTCTCTCGCTCGGCCATGGCGCCTTCTTCGCGCTCGGCGGCTATGCGATGGGCATGTATCTGATGCGGCAGATAGGACCGCGCGGCACCTATGGCAATCCCATCCTGCCGGACTTCATGGTGTTCCTGAACTGGAAGGAGTTGCCCTGGTTCTGGTATGGCTTCGATCATTTCTGGTTCGCCATGATCATGGTGCTGGCGGCTCCCGGTCTGCTTGCCTTCGTGTTCGGCTGGTTCGCTTTCCGCTCGCGCGTCAACGGCGTCTATCTGTCGATCATCACACAGGCGATGACCTATGCGCTGCTGCTCGCCTTCTTCCGCAACGACATGGGCTTCGGCGGCAATAACGGTCTGACCGACTTCAAGGATATCCTCGGCTTCAACATCCAGGCCGATGGCACGCGCGCCGTACTCTTCGCCATCACTGCGCTGTTTCTGGCGCTGGCACTGATGCTGTCCTCGGCCATCGTGCGCTCGAAATTCGGCAAGGTGCTGGTTGGCGTGCGCGATGCGGAGAGCCGGACGCGCTTCTTGGGTTACCGCGTTGAGCACATGAAGCTTTTCGTCTTCGTCGTGTCGGCGATGATGGCCGGCATTGCCGGTGCCCTCTATGTGCCGCAGATCGGCATCATCAATCCCGGCGAATTCGCTCCCGCCAATTCCATCGAAGTGGTCATCTGGACAGCGGTCGGCGGCCGGGCGACGCTGATCGGCCCGATTATCGGCGCCATCCTCGTCAATGGCGGCAAGACGATCTTCACTGGCCTGTTCCCCGATTTCTGGCTCTTCGCGCTCGGCGGCCTCTTCGTTGCAGTGACGTTGCTCCTGCCCAAGGGCATTGTCGGCACGATAGCGCAATATATCGGCGGCGATCGCAAGCCGGTCAGCGCAAAGCCCACGGTCGAGGAAGACGAAGCCGACAAGACGACCATCCAGGCGGCGGAGTGAAGCCATGATCCCGGACATCAAGCCTAACAGCATGCTTTATCTCAACAACGTCTCCGTCTCCTTCGATGGCTTCAAGGCGCTGAATTCGCTGTCGATCGTCATCGAGCCGGGGGAGCTTCGCGCCATCATCGGCCCGAACGGCGCCGGCAAGACGACGATGATGGATATCATCACCGGCAAGACGCGGCCGGATCAGGGCGAGGTGTTCTTCAACGGCCAGATCGATCTGACCAATAAGGACGAGGCCGACATCGCCCAGCTTGGCATCGGCCGCAAGTTCCAGAAGCCGACCGTGTTCGAAAGTCATACGGTCTGGGATAACCTCGAATTGGCGCTCAACCGCAAGCGCGGTGTTTTCTCGACGCTCTTCTACCGCCTGACGCCGGAAGATCGCGACCGCATCCACGAAATCCTCGACACGGTGCGCCTCTCTCACCGGCGCGACGAACTGGCGGCCAATCTCTCGCATGGGCAGAAGCAATGGCTGGAGATCGGCATGCTGCTCGCGCAGGAGCCGAAGCTTCTTTTGGTCGATGAGCCCGTTGCCGGCATGACCGACGCCGAGACGGCGGAGACGGCGGTGCTGCTGAAGGAGATCGCCAAGACGCGGTCCGTGGTGGTGGTGGAGCACGACATGGGCTTCATCCGCGACCTTGGCGTCAAGGTGACGTGCCTTGCGGAAGGCTCTGTGCTGGCCGAAGGTTCGATCGATTTCGTCAGCAACGATCCGAAGGTGATCGAGAATTATTTGGGGCGATGAGATGCTGACAGTCGAAAACGCAAATCTGCACTATGGCGCCGCTCAGGCACTGCGCGGCATCTCCATCAAGGCTGAGATGGGGAAGATCACCTGCGTGCTCGGTCGCAACGGTGTCGGCAAGAGTTCGCTGCTGCGCGCTGTTACCGGCCAGCATGCGTTATCGGCAGGTTCGGTCGCCTTCAACGGGGTAACGCTGAACGGCATGGCGCCCTTTGCCCGCGCCAAGCATGGCATCGGATATGTGCCGCAGGGGCGCGAGATCTTTCCGCTATTGACGGTGAAGGAAAACCTGGAGACGGGGTTCGCCCCCGTGCCACGCCGCGACCGCAACATTCCCGAGGACATCTACAATCTGTTTCCGGTGCTGAAATCCATGCTGTCGCGCCGTGGCGGCGATCTTTCCGGCGGCCAGCAGCAGCAATTGGCGATCGGCCGGGCGATGGTGACGCGCCCGAAAATATTGGTGCTGGATGAGCCGACCGAAGGCATTCAACCGTCGATCATCAAGGATATCGGCCGGGCGATCCGCTATCTCAGGGATTCCACCGGCATGGCGATCCTGCTGGTCGAGCAATATCTCGATTTCTGCCGCGAACTTGCTGATTACGTCTACATCATGGATCGCGGCGAGATCGTCCATGAGGGGCTGGCGGAGACGCTGGATACGCCGGAGGCCCGCAGGCACCTGACGGTGTGAAGCCATTGCCGTTCTTTTCATCATCTGGTGAAAAATGCAGCGGATATCCGCCGCAGCCGGCCAATGTTCCGTGTGGCTTCATAAGGCACGGAAATTGCTTGCTTTTGTTCTTCGACGGGTTTCAATGATCCGCGATGGCATGATGTGATGAGTGGAGAAGCGGAATGGTGATGGCAGCGGCGAGCACAAGACCGCAGAGGGCGCGCGGGCGCGGCCATCTGGCGGCTAAGGCGCTTGATGGGCGCACGCGCCTTGCCGAACTTTTCCAGGACGGTGCGGCGAAGATTCGTCTGCCCGATACGTTCGATAATTCCATGGAAGCCGTTATCATCAACACGGCCGGTGGCCTGACCGGCGGCGACCGGATGGATTGGAGCATCGTCGCTGGGCCGGGCACGCGCATCGATGCGACCACCCAGGCCTGCGAGAAGATTTACAAGGCATCCGCAGGCACCGCCGAAGTCGTGACTTCCATCAAGGTCGGCGCTGGCGCGCGCGTCGATTGGTTGCCGCAGGAAACCATTCTGTTTGACCGCGCCTCGCTGTCGCGCAAGCTCGCTGTCGATCTCGACGAAACCGCCGAATTTCTGGCCGTCGAAGCAATCCTGCTCGGCCGCAAAGCCATGGGTGAGGCGATGGCGCAGGGCTTGTTTCGCGACCGCTGGCGCATCCGCCGCGCTGGGCGATTGATCCATGCCGAGGAGCTGCGGCTCGACGGTGATGTCGCGGCGTTGACGGCCGAGCGTGCTGTTCTGAGCGGCCAAGTGGCTTTCGCGACCCTGCTCTATGCCGGACCGCTGGCGGAGACCTATCTCGCCAAGGTGCGGCCTCTCGTTGAGGGGCACATGGGCGGCGTCAGCCAATGGCGCGACAAGCTGGTGGTGCGGCTCGCGGCACCCGACGGCTTCGCTCTCAGAAAAATCCTGATCCCGGTCATTTCCGCCTTGCGCAACGCAGCGCCAGTGCCGAAAGTCTGGAATCTGTAGTTCAAGCAATAGCAATCACATAGGTAGGCGATGAACCTCACTCCGAGAGAAAAAGACAAGCTGTTGATTTCCATGGCGGCAATGGTTGCGCGGCGGCGGCTGGAGCGCGGCGTTAAGCTCAACCATCCGGAAGCCATCGCGCTGATCACCGATTTCGTCGTCGAGGGCGCTCGCGATGGCCGCCCGGTCGCCGAGCTGATGGAAGCCGGCGCCCATGTCATCAGCCGTGACCAGGTGATGGAAGGGATTGCCGAGATGATCCACGACGTACAGGTCGAGGCGACGTTTCCGGATGGAACGAAGCTCGTGACCGTGCACGAGCCGATCCGCTGAACGACGGCAAGGGAAAAAGCCATGATTCCAGGTGAAATTCTTGCCGCAAGCGGCGACATCGAACTGAACGCCGGCGCACCGACGGTAACGCTGGAAGTCTCCAATACCGGCGACCGCCCGGTGCAGGTCGGCAGCCACTATCATTTTGCCGAGACGAATGGTGGTCTCGCCTTCGACCGCGACAAGGCCAAGGGCATGCGTCTCGATATTCCTGCAGGGACCGCAGTGCGTTTCGAACCGGGCCAGACGCGCTCGGTGACGCTGATCCCACTCTCCGGCAAGCGCGAGGTCTATGGCTTCCGCCAGCAGATCATGGGCAAGCTCTGAGGCGTATAGGAGATAGCATGTCCTTGAGATTGCTTGCGTCCAGCGCGTTTGTCGCGACTGTTTTGATGTGCGGTTCGGCCTATGCGCAAAATGATCCGGACGAGCCGGAGGTCGACTGCGCCAATGCGCAAACGCAGATGGACATGAACATCTGCGCGCAGCGGGACTACGACAAGGCCGATAAGGCATTGAACGAGCAATATAAAAAGACGCGCGCGGCAATGGTTGCCACCGATGCGGATCTCGAAGACGACCAAAAGGGTGCCGAAAAAGCATTGGTCAAGGCGCAGCGCGCCTGGGTCGATTATCGCGATGGCCAATGCGAGGCGGAAGGATTTGAGGCGCGGGGCGGGACGATGGAGCCGATGCTCGTTACCGGATGCAAGGCGACGTTGACGGAGCAGCGGACCAAGGAGCTGAAGACATTGGCCGATGGGCCGGAGGGTGCGCAGTGAGCGCCAGACGCAGGATCATGATCGTCGGCAACGGCGAGATTGCGGAAGGAGCGGCGCCGGAGATCGACGCCGCCGATCTGGTCGTGCGTTTCAATGATTGCCGCTCCACAGAGACGGGCGGTAGCCGCACGGATATTGTCGCGGTCTGCAATACCGGCCGGCCGGCGCGTGCCATGCTCGGTTCTGCCGAGTGGCGCAACAGTGCGCCGGTTGCGGCGGCATCGGAAATCTGGAGCGTCCGCGATCCCCGCAAGTTCGCTGCCCTCCGTGCGCCGCTGGCATTGTCGCATCCGGAACTCGGTGATTTCTGCGACGATTACACCAATCAATTCACCGCCTTCTGCAATGCCACAGGCAAACGTCATGTGGTCATCGACCAGTCGGTTCATGAGAGTGTCGATGAGGCGCTCGCAGCTTACGACCCCGGTCCTTATGTCGTGCCGAGCAGCGGCATGGTCGCGATCGCCGAGCTGCTTTTGCGCTATCCCGGCGAGGGCATCGCCATCACCGGCTTCAGCCATACCGGATGGGATGGCCACCCGTTTGCGGCGGAGAAGCGGCTGGTCGATCATTATATTTCCCTTGGTCGCCTAAGGCGCATCGCCGACAAGACCCCTATTCTTTCCTCCCAAGGAGCTTGATTTATGCCTTATAAAATCTCCCGCGCCGCCTATGCCAACATGTTCGGGCCGACGACCGGCGATAAGGTGCGGCTTGCCGATACGGAGCTTTTCATCGAGGTGGAGAAGGATTTCACCACCTATGGCGAAGAGGTGAAATTCGGCGGCGGCAAGGTCATTCGTGACGGGATGGGGCAGAGCCAGGTAACGCGGGCGAACGGTGCCGTCGATACCGTCATCACCAATGCGCTGATTGTCGACACCTGGGGGATCGTCAAGGCTGATATCGGCCTCAAGGATGGCAGGATCGTCGCGATCGGCAAGGCCGGCAACCCGGACATGCAGCCGGGCGTCAACATCATCGTCGGTCCGGGCACGGAGGCGATCGCGGGTGAGGGCAAGATCGTCACGGCCGGCGGCATGGACAGTCATATCCACTTCATCTGCCCGCAGCAGATCGAAGAGGCGCTGATGAGCGGGCTGACAACCATGCTCGGCGGCGGTACAGGCCCGGCGCACGGAACGCTTGCCACCACCTGCACGCCCGGCCCCTGGCATATCGCCCGCATGATCGAGGCTGCCGATGCCTTTCCGATGAACCTCGCCTTTGCCGGCAAGGGCAACGCTTCGCTGCCCGGTGCGCTCGAGGAGATGGTGCTTGCCGGCGCCACCTCGTTGAAGCTGCACGAGGATTGGGGGACGACGCCTGGCGCGATCGACTGCTGCCTGACGGTCGCCGATGCATATGACGTGCAGGTGATGATCCACACGGATACGTTGAATGAAAGCGGTTTTGTCGAGGATACGATCGGCGCCATCAAGGGCCGCACCATCCATGCTTTCCACACCGAAGGGGCGGGCGGCGGCCATGCGCCCGATATCATCAAGATCTGCGGCCAGTCGAATGTCATCCCGTCTTCGACCAACCCGACGCGCCCCTATACGGTTAACACGATTGCCGAGCATCTCGACATGCTGATGGTCTGCCATCACCTGTCGCCATCGATCCCGGAGGATATCGCCTTCGCCGAAAGCCGCATCCGCAAGGAGACGATTGCGGCGGAAGATATTCTTCACGATATCGGCGCCTTTTCGATCATTTCGTCCGATAGCCAGGCCATGGGCCGCGTCGGCGAGGTGGCGATCCGCACCTGGCAGACCGCCGACAAGATGAAGCGCCAGCGCGGCCGCCTTGCCCAGGAAACCGGCGACAACGACAATTTCCGCGTCAAACGCTACATCGCCAAATACACGATCAATCCGGCGATCGCCCACGGCCTCAGCCATGAGATCGGTTCGATCGAAGTTGGCAAGCGCGCCGATCTGGTGATCTGGAACCCGGCCTTCTTCGGCGTCAAGCCGGAAATGGTTCTGCTCGGCGGCTCGATTGCAGCGGCTCCCATGGGCGATCCGAACGCCTCGATCCCGACGCCGCAGCCGGTCCATTACCGCCCGATGTTCGCCTCTTTCGGCAAGAGCCTGACAAACTCCTCGGTCACCTTCGTGTCGCAGGCGTCGCTTGATGCCGGTCTCGCCGGCAGGCTCGGCGTCGCCAAGAGCCTCGTTGCCGTCAGGAATACCCGCGGCGGCATCTCCAAGGCGTCGATGGTCCATAATAGCCTGACGCCGCATATCGAAGTCGATCCGGAGACCTACGAAGTGCGCGCCGATGGCGAACTCCTGACCTGTGAGCCGGCGACTGTGCTGCCGATGGCGCAGCGTTATTTCCTGTTTTAATGGGAACCGTGACGTTTCATCGCTATAATTACCGGGAACCCCTGAATTTCAGGGGTTTTTCATGAGTTCTTCGAACTAATACAGCATAATCAGAGACTTGCGCCGATGGTTGTTTATATCGCAACTTCACCTTGGGTGACGCAAGTGTTCAGTGCCAATTTCCAGCAGCTTATAAGTTGAGAAATGTCCGGCATTTTAACGATCGTATTAAAGACCTGGAAGAGCGTTCACCCCTATCTCACTTCATCGAATTCGTGGGCTGAGGAAGGTGATTCGCATGAAAAGGTGGATTTCGCTGCAGGCCGAACTCGGTAATTTTCAGCAGCGCCGCACGATATATATTTTCGCGCTAAAGATGAGTTTTCTTGCGGTTATCCTGTCCGTCGCCATCATTCTCGTGATGCTGCCTGTCCTCGAGTGGCTCGGCCTGTTGCCGTTGCGGATGCTGGACGCGATCCGGCTTGGTGTCCTGCTTGCCTGGTTCATTGGCGGTACGGTTTCCGGCGCATTGGCGCTGCTGGCCGGCTACGCCATTCATAAGCTTGCCGTCTCGCGCGCCGAATTCGAACGGCTAAGCCGCACCGACATGTTGTCGGGACTGCTGAACCGTCGCGCCTTTACCGAGGCGTTGGAAGAGGCGAAAGACGACGCCTCGCTGGTGATCTTTGATGTCGACCGGTTCAAGACGATCAATGATCGCTATGGGCACGCTTCCGGCGATGCCGTCATCATCGCGGTCTCACAGATCTTCTTCGGCATTTTCGAGGGCAGGGACGTGATCGCCCGCCTGGGCGGCGAGGAGTTTGGCGCCATCGTCCATGGTCGTGACATGGCCGAACGCATCGCCCGCATCGAGGGCGTGAAAACGCGGATTGCCGATCACGCTATCGCTGTCGAAGGCGGCTCGGTGAAGATCACTATTTCCGCGGGGATCGCTGATATTTGGGGCGAGCGCAAGAAAGAGGTGGTCTATGCCGCCGCGGACAAGGCGCTTTATCTCGCCAAGGCGCTTGGCCGCAATCGCGTCGTTCATGAAAGCGAATGGCTGAATCATATCTGGCAGCGCCCTCCGGCCGAGGAAGGGCAGGAAGAGATGCCCGACCGTGGGGAGCCGCATCGATACGGCCATGGGATATAGGTCTACGAAACCGGTACTGGCCCTTGCGCGGAAAGCGGCTATTTTGCATGCTCTGATAAAGTTTTGAACTGGACATGTCATGCTACGCGTCACCTCCTATCTGCCGGCCGGCACCCCATCCTCCAATCCGATCGATCGTGTCGTGTTGCCGCATGATCTCCGGCATTTGCGCCGCAAGCTGCTGCATCTCGAAAATGGCGAGATGGTCATGCTCGATCTGAAAGAGCCGGTTCTGTTCGCCAATGGCGATCTGCTGGTACGGGAAGATGGCGAATTGATCGAAATCGTCGCGGCAGCGGAAAAGCTGTTCGAGATCAAGCAGCGTGATCGCCGGCATCTGATCGAGCTTGCCTGGCACCTCGGCAACCGGCACCTTTCGGCACAGATCGAGGAAGACCGCATCCTCATCCTGCGCGACCATGTCATCCGCTCCATGCTCGAAGGCCTCGGTGCCACGGTGACGGAGGTCAGCGAAGCCTTCCAGCCGGCGCGTGGCGCCTATCATGCGCATGGCGGCCATTCGCACGGACACGGTCACGATCATCACGATCATTCGCACGATTGAGCGTGATGGCTAGGATTTCAGAGGCGGAGAATGGCGATCTGCAGGCGCTCTTGCGGCTGATGGCTTGGCTCTCGCCGGCGTTTCCCGTCGGCTCCTTCGCCTATTCGGGCGGCCTCGAGCGTGCTGTCCATGATGGCCTTGTGCAAGACGTGGAAAGCCTTCGGGATTGGGTCGCGGCGCTGATACGCCATGGCTCGGTCTGGAACGATGCCGTCTTGCTTGCCGAGGCGCATGGTGCGGCCGAGGATGCGGCGCGGCTGGCCGAGGCAGCCGAGCTTGCCGAAGCGCTAGCCGGCTCGAAGGAGCGCCATCAGGAAACAATGCTGCTCGGCGAAGCTTTCCTCTCCGCCGCCAATGCCTGGCCGCATCCGGTCTTTTCCATGTTGCCTGCGAAAGTGGCTTATCCGGTAGCGGTCGGCGCCGTGGCTGGCGCGCATGGTATATCCCGGGAAAAGGCGCTCGCGGCCTTCCTGCATGCGCTGGCATCGCAGATGCTGTCGGCAGGCATTCGGCTTGGGGTGACCGGACAGAGGGATGGTGTCGCGATCCTGGCGGCGCTGGAAGACGTCATCGCTGAGGTCGCCAAGCGGGCCGCACGATCGAGCCTCGACGATCTCGGCGCGGCGACGGTGCACGCCGATATCGCAAGCCTTCGTCATGAGACGCAGGGCACCAGGCTCTTTCGGTCCTGAAGGGCTCGAGCAAATATTGCGGTTGAGCTACGTCATTCGCCGCTGTGCGAGACGCGTCTGCCCCGCTATTCTATGTTTTTATCGGAGTTTCGAGCATGAAATCGAGAAATGGACCTTTGCGCGTCGGTATCGGCGGGCCTGTCGGTTCGGGCAAGACTGCGCTTACCGAAAAGCTTTGCAAGGCGATGCGTGACGATTATTCCGTCGCGGTGGTGACCAACGATATCTACACGACCGAGGATGCCGAGGCGCTGGTGCGTATGCAGGCGCTGACATCGGATCGTATCGTCGGCGTCGAAACCGGCGGCTGCCCGCACACCGCCATTCGCGAAGACGCGACGATCAACCTGCAGGCCATTGCCGGCCTCAACGAGCGGCTTCCCGATCTCGACGTCGTCTTCATCGAATCCGGTGGCGATAATCTGGCCGCGACTTTTTCGCCGGATCTCGCCGATATTACCATCTATGTGATCTCGGTCTGCCAGGGTGAGGAAATTCCGCGCAAAGGCGGTCCGGGCATCACCAAATCCGATCTTCTCGTCATCAACAAGAGGGATCTCGCTCCCTTCGTCGACGTCGATCTTGATGTCATGGACCGCGACGCCACCCGCATGCGCCAGGCCCGCCCCTTTGTGTTCTCCGACATGAAGCGCGGCGATGGTGTTGCAACGATCGTCGACTTCCTAAAGGAACAGGGCGGCCTGTAAGCCGCCCTGCCATTGTCATTCCGCTTACCGGCCTGCCGCTCTATTCGGCAGCAAACGGCGGCAGTTTCAGGATATTCGTCTTGGCCTTTCCGCCGCGCTGCGGGACGTCCTTGTTTTCCACGGCGTCGAGGCGCTCTTCCAGTGCCGTGAGCGACTTGCGGTTTTCGTCGACGGCGGTTGCCAGCTTTTCCTTGGTCACGACTTCGTCGTTCACATCCTTCTTGCCGACGAGATGGCCGAAGAGCCAGGCAAGCAGGCGCGACAGGTCGTCCATGATCAGGAAGAAGGACGGCACGACCACCAGGCTGAGGACGGTCGAGACGATGATGCCGCCGATCACCGCGATCGCCATCGGCGCGCGGAACGTGCCACCTTCGCCGACGCCGAGCGCGGACGGCAACATGCCGGCGGACATGGCGATCGAGGTCATGATGATCGGCCGTGCGCGCTTGCGACCGGCCTCGACCACGGCCTCCAGCCGGGGCATACCATGGTGCATCATTTCGATGGCGAAATCGACGAGCAGAATGGCATTCTTGGTGACGATGCCCATCAGCATCAGAATGCCGATCATGACGGGCATGGAGAGGGCATTGCCGGTCACGATCAGCGCCAGCGCCACGCCCCCGATCGCCAGAGGCAGCGACAGCAGAATGGTGAAGGGCTGGATCACATCCTTGAACAGCAGCACCAGCACGGTCAGCACCAGCAGGAGGCCCAGCAGCATGGCATTGCCGAAGCTCTGCTGCATTTCCTTCTGGACCTTGGTGTCGCCGCTTTCAGCCAGATGGACAGTGGCCGGGATCTTGGCGCTGTTGACGGTGGCGAGAAAATGGCTCGAAGCTGTGTCCAGGGCCACGCCTTGCGGGAGGTCGGCGCCGATCGCGACGACGCGGTAGCGGTTGTTGCGCTTGATCGAAGACAGGCCTTCCGAATATTCGATATTGGCCACGCTCGACATCGGCACTGACGCGCCGGTGGCGGTCTTGATGCGCAATGCCCGGATCGCGGCAAGGTCGCGGCGCATGCCGACTGCAGCCTGCACCCGGATGGGGATCTGGCGATCATCGAGCGAAATCTTGGCAAGCGACGCGTCGATATCGCCGATGGTCGCGACGCGCACCGTATCGGAAATCATCTGCGGCGTAATGCCGAGGCGGGCTGCCTCGTCCTTGCGCGGATAGACCTGCAGCTCCGGCCGGGGCAGGGCGCCGTCGGCGCTGACGTTGGCAAGCGCCGGATCGGTGCGCAGCTTGGCTTCGAGGATGCCGACCGCTTCGTTCAGATCCTTCTCGTTGCGGGAGAGGAAGTTGTAGGTCAGGTCACGGTCGCCGCGGTCATTGAGCTTGGTGATGCGGACGTCGGGGATCGAGCGCAGCTTGGCGAAGACTTCCTTCTCGACCTCCCACTGCGGCTTGATGCGGCCGTGGACGGTAACCTTCGGAAGGTAGGGGCCGATGATGGGCAGCGAACCCGCCACATCGTTGACCAGCTTCTTGACGAGCGATTGGTCAAGCTTGCCGAGCGTCAGCGTTACTGTGGCGCGGCGCAGTTCCAGATCGCCCTTGGGCGAGGCGCCGCCAAGGACGAAGACATTCTCGACGCCGTCGATGTCCTTCACGCGCCTGTAAATCTCGTTGGTTGCCTGCTCGGTGTCGTCAAGCCGGGCATTCGGCGGCAGTTCGGCCGACAGCACGATGCGGGACGAATCGTCCGGAGGGATGAAGCTGCCGGGCACGAACATGATGAGCGCGAAGACGGAGGCGACGGAGAATGCAAAAGCCGCAAGCAATGTCGGATAGCGCGTATACCACCGCTTTGTTGTGATCCGTACCAGCCAGCTATAGCCGCGCATGAACCGGCCGTCATTGTCGTGGTGGTCTTCGACGGCATCCTCGGCGCGCATGAAGTAGGCGGCCATCATCGGTGTGATCAGGCGCGCGACCAGCAGCGAGAAGAACACTGAGAAAGCGACCGTCAGGCCGAACTGGATGAAGTATTGGCCCGGAACGCCCGGCATGAAGGAGACGGGCACGAACACGGCAATGATGGTGAAGGTCGTGGCGATGACGGCTAGGCCGATTTCGTCCGCGGCATCGATCGCGGCGCGATACGGCGTCTTGCCCATCTTGATATGGCGGGCAATGTTCTCGATCTCGACGATCGCGTCGTCGACGAGAATCCCGGTCGCCAATGTCAACGCCAGGAAGCTGACCAGGTTTAGCGAGAAGCCGATCTGGTTCATGACCCAGAAGGTCGGGATTGCTGAAAGCGGCAGGGCAACGGCCGAGATCAGCGTCGCTCGCCAATTCTTGAGGAACAGGAAGACGACGATGACCGCCAGCAACGCGCCTTCCAGCAGCGTATGCATCGCCGCCTCGTAGTTGCCGTAGGTGTAATAGACCGCATCGTCGATCATCTCGATCGAGACGTTCGGGTTTTCGGCACGCACCTTGGTCAAAGTGCCAGCCACGGTATTGGCGACGGAGACTTCGCTGGCACCCTTGGCGCGGAACACGCCGAAGGTCACGACAGGCGTGCTGTTGAAGCGCGAGAAGGACTTCGGTTCCTGATAGGTATCCTTGATGACGCCGAGATTGGAAAGCTTGACGAAGCGGCCGTTGGTCAGCGCGATCGTGGTGTCGGCGAGTTGGGCGACATCGCGGGCGTCGCCCAGGACGCGGATCGCCTGTTCGCTGCCCGCCACCTGGCCGCGGCCGGAACCGAGATCGATATTGGTGCCGCGCAACTGCTGGCTCACCGAAAGCGCGGTGATGCCGTAGGCATTCAGCTTGTTCGGATCGAGCTCGATGCGCACTTCGCGATCGGCGCCGCCATAGCGATCGACGCGGCCGATGCCGACCTGACCCTGCAGCGCACGTTTGACGGTGTCGTCGACGAACCAGGACAGTTCTTCGAGCGACATATTGGGCGAGGAAACGGCAAAGCTCTGGATCGCCTGGCCTTCAACATCCACCTTGGAGACGATCGGCTCGTCGATGGTCGACGGCAGATTGCCGCGGATGCGGTCGATCGCGTCCTTGGTATCCTGAACGGCTTGCTGCGTCGGCACTTCCAAGCGGAAGATGACGACGGTCTGCGACTGGCCGTCCGTCACCGTCGATTGGATCTCGTCGATGCCGTTGATGCTGGCGACGGCGTCCTCGACCTCTTTCGTCACCTGCATTTCGAGTTCGGCAGGCGAGGCGCCGCTTTGCGTTACGGTCACGTTGACGACCGGCACGTCGATATTCGGGAAGCGGGTGATCGGCAGATTGAAGAAGGCGTGCGCGCCCACCACCATCAGCAGGAAAAAGCCGAGGAGCGGGGCGACCGGATTTCGGATTGACCAGGCGGAGAAGTTCATCTTGCCGTTCTCGCTCAGTTGGACGCTTGCGGAGCTTCTTTGACGGGCGTGATGTGGTCACCGTCGCGAACATAGGCGCCGGCTTTGGCGACGACTTCGTCGCCATCCTTCAGGCCCTTGACGATCTCGACGTAAGCGCCATCCTGAATGCCGGTCTGGACATTGACGAATTTGACGACGCCACCCTCTACCTTGCGGGCAGAAGAGCCATTTTCGTCGCTGTTGACTGCCGTCAGCGGCAGGGAAACACCTTGTGTCTCGCGGACGATGATCTCGGCGCTGCCATACATGCCGGCGCGCGCCTTTTCGTCGTCATCGATGGAGATGTGGACTGCGCCGAGGCGGGTCACCGCATCGACGATCGGCGCGACCAGGCGGACGGAGCCGGTGAGTTTTTCGCGGCTGCCGGAAAGCGAAATCAGCGCCTTCTGACCAAGGGTAATTTTGGTGATGTCGCTTTCGGAGACATCGACCACCAGCTCCAGATCGCTGTCGCGGATGATGGTGAAGAGCGGATCTCCATTGCCGTTGGCGATGGCTCCCATGCGGGCGTTACGCGAAGCGACGGTGCCGGCAACCGGCGTTTTGACGCCCGTGCGGGCGAGCTTCAGGTCCGTATCGGCGATCTGGCTGTCGATGACCTTGAGATCGGCTTCAGCAACTGCGATTGCCTGTTCGGCCGAGGCCACGCGCGCCTTGTTGGCGGCGGCCGCCGCATTCGCCTGCTCGACCGACGAGGTCGAGACGGTGCCCTTGGCGCCCATGGTGACGGCGCGGACGCGCTGCAATTCCGCTTCCTCAGCATTGGCGCGGGCCTCGTTGAGCTGCGCGCGAAGCTGGGCGAGGCTTGCTTCGCCCTTCGCCTTCGTTGCTTCCATCTGGCTCTTCTGCAGGATCAGCGCATCATCGTTCAGCGTGGCAAGCGTGCTGTTCGCCTCGACCTTGTCGCCGACGTCAGCGTTGAGCGAGCGGATCGACAGGCCGTCCACCTGCGGCTGGATATAGACCTCATCCACCGCTTTCACGGTGCCGGTGGCGACCACTTTGTCGGTCAGTTTGCGTGTTACGGCCTGTGTGACGACGATTGCAGGCAGGTTCTGCTTTGGCGCGGTGACGGTGGGTTCTTCGGCAAAAGCCGCCGGTGCCGTCAGGAGAACAAGCAACATTGCAGTCGTGCTCAGAAATCTATGCGGCGTGAAGGCCATGCGTTCAGTTCCAGTTCGGTATTTGTGTAACGGGATCTCGCTGTTTTCCGTCGCGAGCACGGGGGATCAATGCATGCGGGCCGGCTCTTCCGGCGGATCAACATCCGTCTGTCATGCCTGCAAGTCCCTCATCCTCAATTTGCCCCTTTAGGTGGGAACGATTTCCAAATCCTGCAAGATCACGAGAAAATGATTTCTACGTGGCGCGCAATTCTAATGGGCGTTGCATTGCAAATCAATTACGTGCTCGTGATGTCTGCATTACGATACTTGATCGAAGCATGGTTTTTTAGGCAAACGCGACGACAAAGCCAGTCTTTTATCACGGCTGTTACAAAATGAAAAAAACGCGCGTGGCGTGAACCGCGCACGTTTCTTCGGATTTTCGGCGTCGGGCCTATTTCAGCGCGGCGTCGGTGATCTCATGCGTATAGGCGCCGGTCGGCTTCTTGTTGATGATCTTCTGGTCGAGCAGGGCGGCTACGGTGCGATCGTAGAGTTTCCCGTCGAGCTTGCCGGTGCCGATGAGCTTGGCGACTTCGCCCATCATGCGCTTCTGGTGATTTTCGTCCTGGCCACCATTATCCATGACGATTTCGGCGGCTTCATCCGGATGTTCGACAGCGTATTTCCAGCCCTTCATCGAAGCACGGACGAACTTGACCATGTTGGCCTTGAACTTCGCGTCCTTCAGCTTGGTCTCGTTGACATAAAGGCCGTCTTCCAGAAGGTCGTTGCCGAGCTTGCTATAGTTGAAGACGATCAGATCTTCCGGCTTGAAGCCGGCATCGATCGCCTGCCAGTATTCGTTATAGGTCATGACGGAGATGCAGTCGGCCTGCTTCTGGACGAGGGGCTGAACGTCGAAGCTCTGCTTCAAGACGGTGACGCCATCCTTGCCGCCGTCGGTCTTCAGGCCGATCTTATGCATCCAGGCGAAGAAGGGGTATTCGTTGCCGAAGAACCAGACGCCGAGCGTATGGCCCTTGAAATCGGCTTCGGTCTTTACCGGACCGTCCTTCGGGCAGATCAGTTCGAGGCCGGACTTGTCATAGGGCTGGGCGATGTTGATCAGCGGCACGCCCTTTTCGCGAGCGACCAGAGCGCCACCCATCCAGTCAACGATGACATCGGCACCGCCGCCGGCGATTACCTGTTCCGGTGCGATATCCGGACCGCCGGGCTTGATGTCGACGTCGAGGCCTTCCTCCTTGTAGAAGCCCTTGTCCTTGGCGACGAAATAGCCGCCGAACTGGCCCTGCGCCACCCATTTCAACTGCAGCGTCACCTTGTCGGCAGCCTGCGCCGCCTGCGCTGCGGCCAACGCCATCGCGCTTGCCATCAATGCGACCATCAGTTTTTTCATATTTTTTGTCCTTTTCCCTCTGAAGTTATGCCCTGATCCCTTGGCAGGATCCTGAACTACGTCTTTCCACCACGGATAGACGGATGCCAGAACGTCGTCATCCGCTCGAGAACGGCGACGATACCGTAGAAGACGGAGCCGACGACCGCGGCGACCGCGATCTCAGCCCAGACCATATCGAGATTCAACCGACCGTTCTCGGTTGAAATACGAAAGCCCATGCCCGACATGGGTGTGCCAAAGAACTCTGCCACGATGGCACCGATTAGGGCCAGGGTCGAGTTGATCTTTAGTGCATTGAAGATAAAGGGAGCCGCGGCCGGCAGGCGAAGCTTGAACAAAGTCTGCCAATAGCTCGACGCATAGGTGCGCATCAGATCGCGCTCCATATTGCCGGCGGCGGCGAGGCCGGCGACCGTGTTCACCAGCATCGGGAAGAAGGTCATGATGACGACGACAGCCGATTTAGATTCCCAATCGAAGCCGAACCACATGACCATGATCGGCGCGACACCGATGATCGGCAGGGCGGAGACCAGATTGCCGATCGGCAGCAGGCCGCGGCGCAGGAAGGCGAAGCGGTCGGCGAGAATGGCGACGATGAAGCCGCTGGTGCAGCCGATAATGTAGCCGATTAGAACCGACCGGAAGATCGTCTGCTGAACATCCGTCCAAAGAATGGAAGCGGAGCTGGCAATGCGGGCAGCAATGGCGCTTGGTGGTGGCAGCAGGATGAAAGGGATGCCAAACCCGCGCGTTACGGCTTCCCAGATGATGATGATCCAGACGCCGAAAATCGCGGGAATGAGCAACCGTAGCGTATAGCTCCCGGCGGTCGAATGTGCCGGGGTGACCGACAGGATGGCGACGCAGCGCCAGGCCAGCAGCCACGCCGCGGCAAGCAGGATAAAAAACGAGGCGAGCGCGGTGCCTTCGTTGCCCGATATTCCATCCAGCAGAAGCAAGGCGGCTGCATGTGCGGCAAAGAAGAGGATCGACGCACAGAGGATTGCGGACAGGTTCATGAAAGAAACAAGGGCCGCGGCACCAATGAGAACGAAGATGACGAACGTGGTTCCGCTACTGATGGGGGTGGCGGCATCGGCGGCGAGCAGCGGCAGCGCCAATAGCGCCGCAAGACAGAGAAGAAAGGAGAGCGTGCCTTGCCACGACACATGAGAATTCTTCATGCCGCCCGACCTCCCATTGCACGATCGACGATACGTGCCGCGATGCTGACAACGGCAATCAGTGCCGCGGCTAGTATCGAGCCGGCAACGAGGGCCGCCCATATATCGATGGTCAAGCTTTGATAGGAGCCGGCGAGCAGTTTGGCTCCGATGCCGGCGACGGCGCCCGTTGGCAGTTCGCCAACGATTGTTCCGGTGAGGCTGGCTGCGATCGCAACTTTCATCGAGGTGAAGAGGAACGGAACCGATGCGGGGACACGCAGCTTCCAGAAGGTCTGCATCGAACTGGCATTGTAGGTACGCATTAGGTCGAGATGCATGATTTCCGGCGATCGCAATCCCTTGACCATGCCAACGGCGACGGGAAAGAAGGAGAGGTAAGTTGAGACCAGCGCCTTGGGAATAAGGCCGGTAACGCCGATCGAACCCAGGACGACGATGACCATCGGCGCGATGGCCAGGATCGGTATCGTCTGCGAGGCGATGATCCATGGCATCAGGCTGCGGTCGAGTGCCAAGACATGCACGATGCCGACGGCAATGAGGATGCCCAAAAGGGTCCCGAAAGCGAAACCGACAGCCGTGGAGGACAAAGTCACCCAGGCATTGTAGACGAGGCTGCGATTGCTCGTCAGCGGTCTTAGAAACGTGTTTTCGAAGACATTCTGCGCCACCTGATGCGGTGCCGGCAGGATCGGCTTCGGCTGCGCGAGCGTCTTGCCGATGAATTCCATCGTACCGGAAGTGACGTTGGCGCGGCGGCCGAGATCGCGCTGGAATGGCGCGTTGAGAATGACGGCAAAGGCGTACCACAACACGATAATTGCCACCAGGATGGCCGTGACCGGCAGGAATTTATGTTTGAAGAATTGCTCCTTCTCCATGGTCACGCGCCCCTTTCCACCGGAAACAGCATCAGCGCCATCGCGACGATGCCGAGCCCGACGCCGGCAAGCTGCGGCAGACTGAGCCGCTCGCCGAAGACGACGAAGGCAACGATATTCACGACCACAAGCTGAGCAATGGCAGAGGCGGAGATCGCCAGACCAAGCCCGCCCTCGCGCATCAGCCGGACCATCATCAGATTGCCCACGCAATAGAGGCTGAGCGCGAAGATGAGGATCAATATGTTGTTGTTGGCGATATAGGCCCGCGAAGCAGTCGCGCCACCGATGAAGACCGCCATGGCACCAGTGAGCCAGAGGAGAAATTGCGGGTTCATAGCGTGATCCTATTCCTCATAGCTATGCCCGGCTCTCAGCCCGTCGCGGACACGATGGGCGATCTCCAGAAATTCCGGGGTTTCGCGAATACCCAGTGGGCGTTCGTGCGGAAGGGAGGATTCGATGACATCGGTGACGCGGCCGGGGCGCGGCGACATGACGACGATCTTGGTGGAGAGATAAACCGCCTCCGGGATCGAGTGCGTCACGAAACAGATGGTCTTGTTCGTTCGCTTCCAAAGTTTCAGCAGCGCTTCGTTGAGGTGATCGCGCACGATCTCGTCGAGGGCACCGAAGGGTTCGTCCATCAGCAGCAGGTCGGCATCGAAGGCGAGCGCGCGGGCGATGGAGGCGCGCTGCTGCATGCCTCCGGAGAGCTGCCAGGGATATTTGTGCGCGAAGCCGGTGAGGTTGACCAGATCAAGCGTCTGCTCGATGCGCTTGGCCTGATCGCTCTTCGCATAGCCCATGATCTCCAGCGGCAGAGCGATGTTCTTTTCGATCGTGCGCCAGGGATAAAGGGCAGCCGCCTGAAAAACGTAGCCATAGGCGCGGTTGGTGCGCGCCTCTTCCGGCGTCATGCCGTTGACGGTGATGTCGCCGGAGGTCTTGCGCTCAAGATCGGCGATGACGCGCAGGAACGTGGTCTTGCCGCAGCCGGACGGGCCGATGAAAGAGACGAAATCGCCCTTCCGCACGTCGAGATCGACATTGCTCAGTGCATGCACCGGCCCGTCATTTGTCTCGTAGGTGAGGCAGAGGTTCCGCGCGGAGACGACGGAGGGAGCGGATGACGTCATTAACACCTACCAGTCATGTTTTCGCCGCGCAGCCGAGGCGGATTGCGTGTTATCCTATACGGCATCGCGGTGGTTTTAGAACCGGAGGATGCCGCAGATCTATCGAATTTTATGGAGGAATGGCATGAGCGTTTCATCGAAGCCAACCTGCCGCATCGTGCAGCCCGGCAGCACCTATGCCGGGAAACAAGGCTTCAACTATTTCGAAGGGATTGCCGCCGAGACAGTGGGTTCGACAGGCATCTGCATGCATCTCCTGACGATTCCCCCGGGCGGACGCGCCAAGGCGCACCTGCATGCCGCGCATGAGACGGCGATTTACGCTTTGTCCGGCGAGACGCATTGCTGGTTCGGCGATCAATTGGAAGAGCATGTTGTCGTTCATGCCGGCGAGATGTTCTACATTCCGGCCGGCGTTCCGCATCTGCCCGCCAATCTCAGCGACCGGCCGGCGACAGCCATCATCGCCCGCACCGACCCGAACGAGCAGGAAAGTGTCGTCCTGCTGCCGGATCTGGAGCGATATGTGCCGTTGTGAGCTGATGGACCGGAACGCCGTTGCCAAGCGTCACACCCCGCTTGCGGGGATGCCGCTGCGCTGAACCTTGCGCGGCGCGGTGACCTCTTTCCAGGTCGAGAGTGCGCGGTTGGCGGCGGTGAAAGGCTCGCGCTTGACGAACTCGCCATGCCCCTGCTGCGTCTTGACCGTGCCTTCCTCGATGGCAACCACACCGCGGGTTAGCGTGTAGCGCGGCAGGCCCGTCACCTGCTTGCCTTCGAAGACGTTATAGTCGATCGCCGACTGTTGAGTGTTGGCAGAGATGGTCTTCGAACGCTTCGGGTCCCAGACGACGATATCGGCATCGGCGCCGACGAGGATCGCGCCCTTCTTCGGATAGACGTTGAGGATTTTGGCGATGTTGGTCGACGTCACCGCGACGAACTCGTTCATGGTCAGGCGGCCGGTGTTGACGCCATGGGTCCAGAGCATCGGCATGCGGTCTTCCAGGCCGCCGGTGCCGTTCGGAATCTTGGTGAAGTCATTCAGGCCGAAACGCTTCTGCGCGGTCGTGAAGGCGCAATGGTCGGTGGCCACCACCTGCAGGGAGCCGGAAGCGAGGCCGGCCCAGAGGCTGTCCTGATGCTGCTTGTTGCGGAAGGGCGGCGACATGACGCGGCGGGCGGCATGGTCCCAATCGGCATTGGCATATTCGCTCTCATCGAGCGTCAAGTGCTGGATCAAGGGTTCGCCATAGACGCGCATGCCCTTCTGACGGGCGCGGCGGATGGCTTCGTGCGCCTGTTCGCAGGAGGTGTGCACGATGTAGACCGGGCTGCCGGCCATGTCGGCAATCATGATGGCGCGGTTCGTCGCTTCGCCTTCGACCTCCGCGGGGCGGGAATAGGCGTGTGCTTCCGGACCGTTATTGCCTTCGGCAAGCAGTTTCGCCTGCATCTGCGCGACCACGTCGCCATTCTCGGCGTGAACGAGCGGCAGCGCGCCGAGTTCGGCGCAGCGCTGGAAGGAGGAGAACATCTCGTCGTCATCCACCATCAGGGCGCCCTTATAGGCCATGAAGTGCTTGAAGGTGTTGATGCCCTTTTCGCGGACGACGGCTTCCATCTCGTTGAAGACCTGCTCGCTCCACCAGGTAATCGCCATGTGGAAGGAGTAATCACAATTTGCCCGCGTCGACTTGTTGTCCCACATGGTCAGCGCTTCGAGCAGCGATTGGCCCGGCGAGGGCAGGGCAAAATCCACCACCATCGTCGTGCCGCCGGCAAGGGCAGCGCGGGTGCCGCTCTCGAAATCGTCCGAGGAATAGGTGCCCATGAATGGCATTTCGAGATGCGTATGCGGATCGATGCCGCCCGGCATGACATAGCAGCCCGTGGCGTCGAGCACTTCATTGCCGGACAGGTTCTGCCCGATCTCGACAATCTTACCGCCTTCGACCTTGACATCGGCCTTATAGGTCAAGTCGGCCGTGACGATGGTTCCACCCTTGATGACTGTGCTCATGGTGTCTGCTCCCGATGTGTGAATGTCTGGTGCTGCGCGAGGATGGCCGTCACGCCACAATCTCCGCAGTCTCCAGGACCGCGTGGAACAGGACATCCGCACCTGCGGTCGCCCATTCCTTGGAAATCTCCTCGGCCTCGTTGTGCGACAGGCCGCCGACGCAGGGGCACATGACCATGGTGGCCGGTGCCACCTTGGCGGCCCAGCAGGCGTCGTGGCCGGCGCCGGAGATGAGGTTCATGTGGCTGTAGCCCAGCTTCTCTGCCGCGTCGCGCACCGCGGTGACGAGCTTCGGATCGAAGGTCACCGGTTCGAAATGGCCGATGGCTTCGACGGAACAGCCGACGCCGAGGGCGTCGCAGATACCAGGCGCTTCAGCCTCGATCTTGGCGCGCATGCGGTCGAGCTTCGCCTTGTCGGGCGAGCGGATGTCGACCGTGAAGACCACCTTGCCCGGCAGCACGTTGCGCGAATTTGGCGAGAAGAAGACCTGGCCGACACCGCCGACGGCGCCCGGCTGGTTTTCCATCGCCACACCCTGCACCATTTCGATGATGCGCGACATGGCAAGCCCGGCATTGACGCGCATGTTCATCGGCGTCGAGCCGGTATGCGCTTCCTTGCCGGTCAGCGTGAATTCCAGCCACCACAGGCCCTGACAGTGCGTGACGACGCCGATGGTCTTGTCTTCGGCTTCGAGGATAGGTCCCTGTTCGATGTGATATTCGAAATAGGCATGCATCTTGCGGCTGCCGACCTCTTCATCGCCGAGCCACCCAATGCGCTTCAGTTCCTCGCCGTAGGTTTTACCCTCGGGGTCCTTGCGGCCATAGGCATAGTCCAGCGAATGCACGCCGGCGAAGACGCCGGAGGCGAGCATGGCAGGGGCGAAACGAGCACCTTCTTCATTGGCCCAATTGGTGACCACGATCGGATGCTTGGTCTTGATGCCGAGATCGTTCATCGTGCGAACAACCTCCAGCGCGCCGAGCACGCCGAGCACACCATCATATTTGCCGCCGGTCGGCTGGGTGTCGAGATGCGAGCCGACGTAGACCGGCAGGGCGTTCGGATCGGTGCCGGGGCGGGTCGCGAACATCGTGCCCATCTTGTCGACACCTACTTTCAAGCCGGCCTCGTCGCACCATGTCTTGAAAAGGCTTCGGCCTTCGGCGTCGGCGTCGGTGAGCGTCTGGCGATTATTGCCGCCGGCGATGCCGGGGCCGATCTTCGCCATGTCCATCAGTGCGTCCCAAAGGCGATCGCCATTGATACGCATGTTTTCTCCTGGCGTTGCCACCATGATGCAATCCTCACCTGTTTTTCCCGGGTCATGCAAGGCGCATGCCCAATTGTTCCCGATGGTCGCTTCCGGCGCGCTTGCTTGTTTTTCTCGCCCCGGAAAATCGCCGGTTGCCTTTAAAAGACATCTGACGGATAATTTGACCGATTGGTAAACATTACAACTTCCGTGGCGGCGCTCAAGACGAAAAGCACGAAAATTCCCGACAAAATTACAGGCAGTTGCCCAAAATTAAAGCATGGGCAGGGGAATGAGAGCTTGGCCGAAGGGCTTGGATTTCAAGGAGAAACAAACCAGACATGGCCATCCCCAGAGCCGCCAAGACGCAACGCCGCACTCGAATTCAGGAAGAAAAAGAAGAAGTAATACTCGAGGCCGCGCTGGACGTATTCTCCGTGCATGGCTTTCGCGGCTCGACCATCGACCAGATCGCCGAGGTCGCCGGCATGTCGAAACCCAATCTGCTCTACTATTTCCGGACAAAAGAAGCCATGCACCGCGCGCTGATCGACCGGGTGCTATTCACCTGGCTGGAGCCGCTGCGCGCCTTCGACGCCAATGGCAATCCCGAAAGCGAGATCCGCTCCTATATCCGCCGCAAGCTGGAGATGGCCCGCGATTTTCCGCGGGAAAGCCGCCTGTTCGCCAACGAGATGCTGCAGGGAGCGCCGCATGTGGAGGATGAGCTCCGAGGTCCGCTGAAGAGCCTTGTCGATGAAAAGGCCGAGGTCATCCGCGCCTGGGCGAAGGCCGGCAAGATCGCCAAATGCGATCCCTATCACCTGATCTTCTCCATCTGGTCGACGACGCAGCATTATGCGGATTTCGACGTGCAGGTGCGCGCGGTGCTCGGGCAGGAACATTCAGGGGAGGGGCGTTTCGAGGATGCGGCACGGTACCTCGAACAGCTTTTCGTCGACGGGCTCCGCATGCGCCACACTTGAGCGGTGACGCAATCCTCGAAAGAAATTGCGTCACACATGCCAGGCTGATTGAACTCAGTTCCGATCTCTAAAAATAGTAGTCCCGCTCGATGCCGTCATAGCGGCCTGATTTCAGGCAGCAATTCTTGAAACCGCCTCCGAGAACCGCAGGGGCAGGGATCGTTGCGGCCGAGTTTTTCGATCAGCTCGACATCGCCATGAACGAATTGTGAGCCAGTCTTAACCCGCGATTCCGATGGGAAAGCCTTACGTCGTTTGGACGTGACCTCAAAAGCTCACGTCGTGGAGGGTGTGGGACTTGCGTGACATGGTCGCCTCCTTTGGATTGTTATTTTTGCGATTATTCGCAGCGCGTGCCCCATAGCTCGTTTTCTATGCTTCCGCGAGCCGCGAAACATGTTTTTTGAATGAGGCCGATGCCAGCTACGAAGAGGCGGCCGCAGCAAGCTGCGACCGCCTCTTTATGTTCAAGCGAATTGTCGCCAGTGTTACTCCGCCGCCTGCCGGGCCATCGGATTGTTCGGATGGGTCGTCCAGTTGGCATAGTTCGGGTCGACGGTCTTGCCGGTGCGCTTGTCGAGGCTGCCGGCCGGCAAGGCTTCCATGGTGATGCAGTTCTCGACGGGACAGACGCTGACGCAGAGATTGCAGCCGACGCATTCCTCATCCATCACCTCGAAGTGTCTGGCGCCGTCGACCATGTTGGTGATGGCCTGGTGCGAGGTGTCTTCGCAGGCGATATAGCAGCGACCGCATTTGATGCAGGCGTCCTGATCGATCTTCGCCTTGGCGATGTAGTTGAGGTTGAGATACTGCCAGTCGGAAACATTCGGCACGGCACGGCCGATGATGTCGTCCAGATTGCTGTGGCCCTTTTCGTCCATCCAATCGGAGAGGCCGGATATCATTTCCTGGACGATCTTGAAGCCATAGGTCATTGCGGCGGTACAGACCTGCACGTTACCGGCGCCGAGAGCCAGGAATTCAGCTGCGTCACGCCAGGTGGTGATGCCGCCGATGCCGGAGATCGGCAGGCCGTAGGTTTCGGGATCGCGCGCTATCTCGGCCACCATGTTGAGCGCGATCGGCTTGACGGCCGGGCCGCAATAGCCGCCATGGCTGCCCTTGCCGCCGACCGTCGGGTTCGGCGCGAAATTGTCGAGATCGACGGAAACGATCGAGTTGATCGTGTTGATCAGCGACACGGCGTCGGTGCCACCGGCCTTGGCTGCCCGGGCGGGCTTGCGGATGTCGGTGATATTCGGCGTCAGCTTGGTGATGACGGGCATGCGGGTGTACTGCTTGCACCAGCGCACGACCATTTCGATATATTCCGGCACCTGTCCGACCGCGGAGCCCATGCCGCGTTCAGACATGCCGTGCGGACAGCCGAAATTGAGCTCGATGCCATCCGCGCCGGTTTCTTCCACCAGCGGCAGGATGGCCTTCCAGGCCTGTTCCTCGCAGGGAACCATGATCGAGGCGATCAGGGCGCGGTCCGGCCAGTTCATCTTCACCTGCTTCATTTCGCGCAGGTTGGTGTAGAGGTCGCGATCGGTGATCAACTCGATGTTGTTAAGGCCGAGCAGGCGGCGGTCGGCGCCCCAGATCGCGCCGTAGCGCGGACCGTTGACGTTGACGACCGGCGGGCCTTCCTCGCCGAGGGTCTTCCAAACCACGCCGCCCCAACCGGCCTTGAAGGCGCGTTCGACGTTGTAGGCCTTGTCGGTCGGCGGCGCCGAGGCGAGCCAGAACGGGTTTGGGGATTTGATGCCAACGAAATTATTGCGGAGATCAGCCATGTTGGTTCTCCTTTCAGGCGACTGCAGCGGCCGGCTTGGCGGCAGCGAGCGCACGGTTGATGGATTCGGCCGCGTCGCGACCCTGTGCAACAGCGGAGACCGTCAGGTCGTCGCCGCCGAGCACGCAGTCGCCGCCGGCCCAGATGCCCTCGAGCGAGGTCCGGCCTTCGCCGTCGATGGAGATGCGGCCGGATTCCATGCGCAACGCGCCTAATCCGGAGGCCTCGAATGTCTGGCCGATTGCCTTGAAGATCTGATCGGCGGCGATGACGCCGGTATCGCCGGTGCCGGTCAGCTTGCCGTCGCGCAATTCGGTATATTCGACTTCGATGCCGGCGACCTTGCCGTCCTTGTCGAGAATGCGCTTTGGCGCCAGCCAGTGGCGGATGATGACGCCCTTGGAGGCGGCGAGATCCTGCTCGTATTCCGAGGCGTTCATATTCTCCTTGCCGCGGCGATAACAGATCGTCACCTCTTCGGCGCCGAGCAGCTTTGCCTGCACGGCGGCATCAATCGCGGTCATGCCGCCGCCAAGGACGACGACGCGGCGGCCGATGGCGATGTCTGCCTTGTTCTTGGCCTGGCGCAGATCGGCGATATAGCCGACGGCATCGGCAACACCGTCGAGATCTTCGCCTTCGGCACGCAATGCGTTGACGCCGGCAAGGCCGAGGCCGAGGAAGACGGCATCATACTGCGACGAAAGATCGGCAAGGCTGAAATCGCGGCCGAGTGCCTGGCCGTTCTTCACTTCGATGCCGCCGATCGACAGCACGTAGTCGACTTCCTTCTGGGCGAAATCATCGACCGTCTTGTAGGTGGCGATGCCATATTCATTGAGGCCGCCGGCCTTTTGGCGGGCGTCGAAAATGGTGACGTCGTGGCCATTCACTGCGAGGCGGTGGGCGCAGGCGAGGCCGGCTGGACCGGCGCCAACGACAGCGATCTTCTTGCCGGTGGAGGCGGCCCGAGCGTAGAACTGCTTGTTCTCGGCCATCGCCGTGTCAGTGGCATAGCGCTGTAGGCGGCCGATTTCGACGGGGCGCTCTTCGGCAGTGTTGCGCACGCAAGCCTGCTCGCAGAGCTGTTCGGTGGGACAGACGCGGGCGCACATGCCGCCGAGGATGTTCTGGTCGAAGATCGTCTTGGCCGAGCCAATCGGATTGCCAGTCGAAATCTGCCGGATGAACAGCGGAATGTCGATGGAGGTCGGACAGGCCGTCATGCACGGCGCGTCATAGCAGAAATAACAGCGGTCGGCAGCGACCAAGGCCTCGTGACGATCAAGGCGCGGATGCAGATCGGAAAAGTTCGCATCATATTCGGCCGGCGTCAGCCTGCCTTTATGAATCCCAGTTTCCAGGCGTCCCATTGAAGTTCCCTCATTATAGTAAACAGCCAGTGGTATGAACGGTAACTCAGGATAAAAAATTTATCAAACGGTAAAATTTTGGAGCGTTCTGCCATTGTCAGCACAGGCAGCGCTGTCGCGATCATGCAGTGCTGCACCCAGTCGAGGGGTCTCCGCTAAACATATGGTTCGATTTTATTTTCGAGGAACGGATGCCGGCTGAGCGGAGCGCAAAGCGGTAAGCTTCCGAGTTCAGCGCGGCCTCAAAGGTCCGTTGGCGCCCATTTTTGACATTGGCGATAGATGCTGGAGAAAAAATCGAAATTTTTTTAAGAAAGATGGAACCAAGGTTCGGCGCCATCGTTAAGGAGGTGTCCTGGTGATGATCGCATCAACCGATGCACGCCCCCAAAACTCATCACCGGGCATCTACTCACGGTCCCCTCCCGATGAGTGAAAAGCAGCCAGTGCGCCGCCCTCGCGCTGGCTGTTTTCTTTTGTAGCTTTGCCTAGAGCGGGAAAGCGTTTCACGGAATCGCTTTCCCGCTCCGGACAGAAAACTGCTCTAGGACCGGCGCTTCAGGATTTCATATTCGGTTTCGGGTATTGTCAGGCGATAGCCGATGCTGTCGTCGTCGATGGCGAACTGGGCGCGTCCGTTCATGGATGTGGGCACGACCCGCTCCAGCACGGTGCGGCTGAAGCTGTTGTCCTCGAACTCATGATCGGCGGGGAAAAAGAAGCGCTCCGACCAAGCCACCTCGATCGCCTTCTTACCATCGAGTTCTGCTTCCTTGCAGTTCAGCGTGATGCTGGTGGCGCCGGCGGAGATGGCGCCATGCGAGGCGGAATTGACGATCAGCTCATGCAGGGCAAGCCCGAGATGCACTGCGGCATTCGGGGTGAGATGCGCATTGATGCCGTAGATCGGCATCGGCACTCCCGCATCGGGCCAGTAGGGGGCGAATTGCTTTTCGGCGAGTTCGAACAGATAGGCGCCGCGCCAGCTTGAATCGGTGATCAGGTCCTGCGAATTCGATAGGGATTGCAGGCGGCCGCGGAACTTGATCAGGAAATTGTCGAGCGACAGCGTATGACGCGCCGTCTGCGTCGCAATGCCCTGGATGATCGCCAGAAGGTTCTTGGAGCGATGCGACAGCTCGCGCAGCAGCGATTTCAATACTTTTTCGCGGTGGCGGCTCTCGGTGACCTCGGTGATGACGGAGAGCAGGCCCTGCGGCTTGCGCCCTCCGATGCGCTCGATCTTCAGCTCGTAAATGCGCACGCCATCGCCGGTCACGAACTCCACTTCGGCGCTGACGGGCTTGCCGCTTTCCAGCACGCCGCGTTTCAACCGAGACAGGTGTTCGCCATCCTTCTCGCCGAAGAGATGGATGTCCGTGCCGCCGATGATGAGGGACGGTTTCAGGTGATCGGGCAAGTTTTCCGCATAGCGGATCGCAAGGCTTGGGTCTTGAAAGAGGATCGAGATACCGGCGCTGCCCAGCGCCCGCTCCATCATAGCGACCTTGCCTTCAAAACTTAAAGGCGTGCCGGATAATGGTTCAGTCGTATTCACCGGCTTGCCTTTCACTCCAATTTCGAGAACCCTGCCGACAGGGTATTCTCAGCCGGAAGAACTCGATCCGGTTTATACAATCATTCGCTATAACAGTCGGTAAAGCGTCCCTAAGCAGCCGGAACGTCCGGTTGCTTTTTTTGTTCCGCGACAAAATGTCGATTCGGGTCAGGCGGCCACCTTTGTGGTTTCGTTAAAGAAAAGCGCCTGGCTGATCAGAGCTTTCACCATGTCGGGATTGAATGGCTTGGTCACAAGGAAGGTCGGCTCCGGCCGCTCGCCGGTCAGTAACCGCTCGGGGAAAGCGGTGATGAAAATGACCGGTATGCTCGACGTCTTGAGGATGTCATTGACAGCATCGATGCCGGAGCTGCCGTCGGCAAGCTGAATGTCGGCGAGCACCATGCTGGGATTGGTGGCATTGTGCAGGGCAACCGCCTCCGCATGGGTGCGGGCGATGCCGGTGACCCGATGCCCGAGGCTTTCCACCATCTGCTCGATATCCATCGCGATCAGCGGTTCATCCTCGATGATCATGATGTCTGTCGCGACTTGGCGTGAAATTTCCTGTGATGCCTTGTCGAGCAGATTCATGGCTTCGGTCTCCGTCACGTCGAGAATGTCGGCGATTTCGCCGAGACGGAAGTTTTCGACGGAGGCGAGCAGGAAGGCCTGGCGCGCGACCGGCGAAACCTTGGCGAGATTGACCGAAGCGCGCTGTTCCCACGCATAGGGCGAGGTCGGCTCGGGAATCTGGATCGCCGTGGAACCGAAGAGTTGAGTGAAGAGTTTATAGAGTGCAACGCGGTCGTTGGGCGTGTCTGGGAAGATGGAAAGATCGGCAATGATCGCTTCCAAAACCGCCGCGACATAGGCGTCACCCGATGTCTGTGTCCCGGTCAGCGCACGGGAATAGCGGCGCAAATAGGGAAGATGCGGCGCAATGCGTGTGGAAAGTGTCATCAATGGCTCCCGCCCTTTATCAATTCCTAATTGAAACACAGCCTCCAAGACTGCAATGACAAACAAACGCAAATTCAGTAAAAAAGTTCCTCGGCATCGGAACTTTTTTTGAGGAAAGACATTACCCTGCCGACGAACAGTAGGCTTCAACCTCTCCGAATTCGGGCCAAGAAGGGACGTGAGGAGGGCAGCGGCCTCCACATTGGGGTGCATAGAGGTACACCCCGAATCCATGAACGCAAGAAATGCGGAAGTGAGCAGGCTAAATGACCACCCAGAATCAAGAGGACGCGGACCGCAAACGGCCTGACGTGCGTGCTGTCGATATCCTCGATCCTAACAATCAAATCGGCAACCGGTTGCGCTCATTCTATGCTGCGGCGCAGGATGAGGCTATCCCGGATCGCTTGCTCGACCTGCTCGAGAAGCTGGATCAGGCCGAACGTTTGGCTTCCGCAAAAGTCTCCGATTAAGGAGGAAGCGTTATGGAACCGCAACCGAGCTTCAAGCGCGAACTCCTGGCTGCCCTACCGAGCCTGCGTGCCTTTGCCATTTCGTTGACCGGCCGCCACGACCGAGCCGATGATCTCGTGCAGGACACGATCATGAAGGCTTGGGCCAAGCAGGACCATTTCGAGATGGGCACCAATATGAAGGCCTGGCTCTTCACCATCCTGCGCAACGAACTCTACAGCCAGATGCGCAAGAGCGGCCGCGAGGTGCAGGACAGCGATGGCCTGTTCACGGAATCGATGGCGACGCATCCCGCGCAATACGGTGCGCTCGACCTGCAGGATTTCCGCAAGGCACTGGACCAATTGCCGCCCGATCAGCGCGAAGCCATCATCCTGGTCGGCGCGTCCGGTTTTTCCTATGAAGAAGCTGCCGAAATCTGCGGCTGCGCTGTCGGCACCATCAAGAGCCGGGTCAACCGCGCCCGCCAGCGTCTGCAGGAATTGCTGCAGATTTCCGGAGAAGCGGACTTCGGCCCGGACGCCACTTCAGCGCCTTTGACGTCCAAGGCGTTTGCCTTCTAAATCATGTGATCTGCATCCCTGTCGTCCGCGCCTGGTGGCGCGGGCACGGCAACATTTCTAGGCGTTGCCGGCGGCTCATGGGATTTGAACTGTTTGCGGTGATGTGCTGCAATACGGGCCTGATCAAGCCGCTCTCAATCATCTCGCCTCTTTGTGCCGATCAGATTGCCGAACACCAGCGCGGTAGCGATGGCAGCGGTCAGCAGCGGTTGCGACTTTGCAAGGCCGAGCGCCGCGACGGCCATTGATTCCAAGGCGGCGCGGCGTTCGCGGGCACGCCGTTCTTCCTGCCTGTCGATGATGACCATGATGACGAGAAGGATCAGGGCGAGCAGCAGCGCGCCGGCGGCAATCAGCAGCGCCGAAACGGCTAGACCATAGATCGTTGCCAGCCAGATAGCGGCCGCTATGAGGGCAAAGGCATAGGCCGTCAGAAGGAGGACAGTGGCGATACCGATGAAAACACCGTCGCGCTTTGTACGCGCAACGGTGCGGCTCAATGTGCCCGAGAGAAACAGGCCGAGGAGCGGAGCTAGCATTGCAGCTCCTTAGCGGCGTGACAGAAGCAGGGCGAACGCCAATCCGAAAGCTGCAGCAGCCCCGATGGTGGCAATGGGATGTTGGCGCACGGTCCTGCGCATTTCGCGCGTGCCCTTCGTATAGCCGTGCTGCAAGTCACGCAGCAAGTCTTCGCCACGAGCCGCCAAATCTTCGAACCCGGTCTCGGCGCGCGCGCGCATCGTCTTACTCTGGATAGCACTGTTTTCACCGACGATCTTGGCGAAAGCGGCAATTTCGTTGCGCAGATGCTGGATCTGCTCCTCAATGCTGGCTTCGAGGTCGTGCAGGCTGCCGCCATTCCGTTTAGCTCGCGCCGAATGGAGGATGGATGTTGCCATGGTCTTGCTCCCTTGCGTCGTTAGCGTCTTTGGCCTGGCGCTGCAAAGCTGCGCCGGCTTTTGCGATGAGCGAATGCTGCCAGACATATTGCGCTGATGATCGCGCAGAACATTGATCTGGATCACCGATCATCAACGCGGCGATGCAAC
The DNA here is from genome assembly GCF_003025035.1 of Rhizobium sp. SEMIA4064. Classification (GTDB taxonomy): domain Bacteria; phylum Pseudomonadota; class Alphaproteobacteria; order Rhizobiales; family Rhizobiaceae; genus Rhizobium; species Rhizobium paranaense. Next base: position 68,767 of record NZ_PYJN01000019.1, on the reverse strand, counting down.
GAAAAGTTCCGGATTTGACGAAAGGAAGGTCAGTCCGCCAGTGCGCTATGGGCGAGAACGAATGGGACGCCGTCGATGGGAACACGATTGACCCTTAGCGCGCAGCCAAAGACATCCTGTAAATGCCGGTCGGTTAGAACGTCCCCCACGGGACCCGCTGCCCGCGACCGCCCGTTCTTGAGCAGGACCATTTGGTCGGCGAAGAGCGCGGTCAGGTTGAGATCATGCATGACGGCGATGACGCCGCCGCCGCGCCGGCAGAATTGCCGGGCGAGCGTCATGATGGTCAGTTGGTGGCTGATGTCGAGACTGGAGACGGGCTCATCGAGAAGCAGCCAGCAGGGCTTACCGTCGACGATAGGCTCGGAAATTTGGCATAGAACCCGGGCGAGTTGGACGCGTTGTTGCTCCCCGCCGGAAAGCTCCTGATAGAAGCGCCCTTCGAAGCCGGCAAGATCGACGGAGGAGAGCGCCTCGGCAGCGATGCGATCGGCCTGTTCGGGATGGCTGTTGCGCCCGCTGGTCAGCCCCATACGGACAATTTCGCGAACGGTGAAAGGGAACGAGATGGCGCTTGCCTGGGGCAGCACGCCGCGCATTTCAGCCAGTTGCCAAGCCTGAAGGCTGCCGATCTCCGATGCGTTGAGGCGCACCGAACCCTGATAGGCGATTTCCCCCGAAATGGCCTTCATGATCGTCGTCTTGCCAGAGCCGTTCGGCCCGCAAATCGCCGTCAGCGCGCCGGCCTTGGCGGTGAAGCAAACATCCTGCACGACTGTCTTGCCGGAGAGCCGGACGGAAAGGTTCGAGACGTCGATCATCGGAACCTCACAGGCTGAGGCGCGAACGCTGCCGAAGCAGCATCCACAGGAAGAAAGGCCCGCCGACACCCGCGGTGATGATGCCGATCGGCAGTTCGGCCGGCGAGACGACGGTGCGGGCCACCACGTCGGCGATGATCAGCAGCGAACCGCCGAGCAGGGCGGAAGCCGGCAGCAGGAAGCGATGGTCCGGGCCGATTGCCGTGCGCAGGATATGCGGCACGATGATGCCGACGAAGCCGATGCCGCCGCTGACCGCGACGGAAGCGCCAACCGCGGCCGCAACGCTGACGATGGCAATATTCTTCAGCCGCTGCACAGCGACGCCCATATGGAAGGCTGCTGCTTCGCCGAGCGTCAGCGCATTGAGGCCGCGCGCCATGAAGGGCAGTGGTAGCATGGAAAGGACGATGATCGGTCCGGTGGCGGCGATCTTGGTCCAGGTCGCGCCGGCGAGCGATCCCATGCTCCAGAAGGTGAGATCGCGCAGTTGCCGGTCATCGGCCATATAGATCAGCAAGCCGGTCGCTGCCAGCGCCAGCGCGCCGAGCGCAATGCCGGCCAGCAGCATGGTCGCTATGGATGTCAGTCCCTGTCGCGTCGCCACTCTGTAGAGAAGTATGGTCGTGACGAGGCCGCCGACAAAGGCTGCGATCGGTAGAGAGAAGATGCCGAAGACATGTGCGACCGGCGCGAGGATGCCGCCGAGGACGATCATCCCCACTGCGCCGAGGCTGGAGCCGGCCGAAATGCCGATCAGGCCGGGATCGGCCAGCGGATTTCGGAACAGGCCCTGCATGACCGCGCCGGAGACTGCGAGCCCGCCACCGATCAGGAATCCGAGAATGGCGCGGGGCAGGCGGATATCGAAGATGATGATGCGGTCGCGGTTGCTCAGCGCATTGTCGGCGCCGCCGTTCACCATGCTGCCGATGACGTCGACGATCGAGGCATCGGATGCGCCGGTGGTGATCGAAAAAGCGAACGCAAGAAGGGCGGCGATGACGAGGCCGGTCAGCACGAAGAGGGAGAGTGCAGTGCGGTCGCCCTCGCGGTGGTGGCGGTCCCTTCGGTGCGACATGCGCTTCAGCCCCGGCATGACCTCGTTGAGCGCCACCCTCAGCCTCCGTAGATCGCGGCATTCAGCTCGCGCACGGCACCTGCGGTGCGCGGCCCGAAGCCGAGCAGATGCAGCCCATCCATGCGGACGATCGCCTTTTGGCTGGCCGCGGGTGTCAGCGAAATTGCCGGCTGCTTCAACAGGTCGTCGTCTTTCATCGACAGCGGACCTTCGCGATCCATGATGAGGATCACGTCGGGCTTTGCCTCGATGATCGCTTCGTCGGTCATTGGCTTGTAGCCTGAGAAATTGCCGACGGCATTGATGGCCCCGGCAAGCTTGATGATGCCCTCGGCGGCGGTATTGCTGCCGGAGGCGAGGATCTTGCCGTTCTGGTTGCTAAGGATGAAAAGCACACGTTTGCGTTCGGCCTGCGGGCGCTTCTCGGAGTCTGCAATTGCCGCATCGAGATCGGCGGCAACCTTGTCTTCCAGTGCCTTCGCCTTGTCGGGCACACCGAGCAGTGAGCCGACGACGTCGATTTTCTTCAGGATGCCGGCGCGGTCATAGGTCTGCGGCACTGTCTCGAAAGGTATGCTGGCATTGCGCAACACTGCCAAAGCCTCCGGCGGACCGGAACCGTCCACGGCAACGATGGCGGTCGGATTGACGGCGAGGATGCCCTCCGGCGACAGCGCCCGCATATAACCGACATCGGGCAACTTGGCTGCCGCCTCCGGATACGTGCTGGTGGAGTCGCGGGCGATCAGCCTGCTTTCCTCGCCGAGCGCATAGATGATTTCGGTGACGTCGCCGCCGACCGAAACGAGGCGGGATGTATCGATCTTCGGCGCTTCCGCAGCATGAGCGCGCTCGACCAGACCATAGCCGCCCTTGACCGGGCTCGCGGGAACAAGCGGCAGAGCCATCACCAGCGCGGTCAGCGCGATTTCCCACGGCTTGATGCGCTTGAGGTTCTTCAGCATCGTCATGGCTCGATCCTTACGCGGCGACGCTGGCGTCGGCCTTCGGCAGATTTTCGATGATGGCGCGCCAGTCGGGACGCTCGTCGAAGCCTTCCTTCCGCTTGCCGAAGAACTGGATGATCATCTCGCCTTTGGCGTTGTAGGCTTCGAGCGAGGTGACGTGACCGTCTTTCGTCGGCTTACGCACGGCCCAGGCCTCGGCGATGTGATCCTTGCGCAGATGCAGATGGAAGGTGGGGTCCATGATGTTGATCCACGGACCCATGGCCTGCACGTTGAAGATCGGGCCGGAATGAATCTGCACGATGCCGTCATTGGCGACGAAGCACATGATCGGCAGACCTTCGCGAACGGCGGTATGCATCATCTCGGCGACCGCGTTCGTCTCCAGTTTCCAGGCATAATCGTCGCCGACCGTGCGGATTGCCGCCTGGCGGCCGATCTTCAGCTTTTTCAGCATGCCGAAGAATTCATGCGTGTCCGTCATGCGGCTCCAGTGGTCGCGCAGTTCGTACCGGCTGACGTCGCCGTCGATCTCGCCGTTGTCATAGCCGGAGCGATCCTCGACAAAATCCTGCGACTGGTCTTCGAGCCGCAGTTCGGCGACCATGGCGTGATAGGCTTCGACATCCGAGGCGGGGCGCAGATGCACCTTATGAACGGCGTCGCCGGCCTTATCGAAGAACTGCAGGCTGAGCCGCTGCTGGTCGCCATCGGTCTTGATGACGGCGAAGGCATGCGCCCAGCGCTTCGGGAAGATGCGCAGGTCGATATTTTCGCCGAGCACGATGGCCGCCTGCGCGCCTGATTTGATGTTTTCGTAAGCCCCGATCTTTTCGTGCACCGCGCTTTCGTTGCGCGACAGCGCCAGGACTTCGCCGAGGGAAGCAATGTGGGCAAGGAACCGGTGGGCATCGGCATCGATGCGGGTAGCGGAAATGCCGACTTCAGCGGCGACTAGGGCCGCTTCGGAAACACCCAAGCGAGCCGCGATATCGCGCTCGCGCATTTTCGAATTTTCGGCGCGAAAGGCGCGAATATCGGCTGGGGCCAATCGGGTCGTTTCTCTGGTCGTCTCAGTCATCTGCAATGCCTATTTGTTGAGAATGAGTTTGCCTTGGCGCGTGATTTTCATCCGGTAGATGACGCCCTCGTGCCTGATCATGATTTCAGTCTGGCCACGAAAAATATCCGTGCTCTCGACAATTCTAATGTGCGGTGCGGCAGTCGGCGGCACCGGCTGTATTGGTGTTTTCTCAGCAATCATCCTGCTTGGTTTTGCCTGAAAATTCATAGGAAGCCGGGCTCTGCTCCGGCCAGATTTATCTTGACTCACATACTCAAGGTTTCCTAAAGACGCAATAGAAGACTTTGAGAGTCAAGTTTTAATTTTGGGCGATGAACGCGCGGCATTGATCCGCGCTCGCCAGCAAAGATTCAGGAGAGATTGCCGATGCCGACGAAGACGATTTTGGCGGTGGCTGCCGGCGGGCTGTTCACCATTGCCTCCTGCCTCCCGGCCTTCGCTCAGGATTCGACTGCGGCTTCGACGAACGCGCCGAAGCTCAATGTCGAACTGAACGCGCTCGTGCCGTCTCAGAAGGGCTGCATGATGACCTTCGTCGCGGAAAACGATCTGGCGACGCCGATCGGCAAGATCTCCTTCGAGCTCGCCTTCTTCAACGACAAGAACGCAGTCGACCGTGTGACCGTCCTCGATTTCCGCGACCTGCCGGTCGGCAAGAAGCGGGTGCGGCAATTCGATATGCCTGGGGTGAAGTGCGAGAGCGTCAGCCGCATCATCATCAATGACACGCCGGTGTGCGATGGTCCGGCGGCGGGCGAATGCAAAGCAGCGCTGACGACACGTTCGCAGCTCAACGTTCCTTTCGAAGGCTGAGATCATGGCCTCCCGCTCGGTCAAGGTTTCCATCGAGCGTCGCCGCACTGGCGGTGACATGAATGACAATTATCCGAGCGTCCTTCCAGGCCACGAGCTAACCGGCCTAGATGGCTTGCCGAGGCCGCCAGCCGCCGAGGCGGTTGTTCATTATAGCCGCTTTGCCCAAATTGGTTCCTTTCCCGCCCATCCTGCCGAGCCTGTGCCAGATGCGTCAGAGCCGCCCATCATGGAGCTGCCGGCGGAGAGACCGAACCAGGCTCTTTCGACGGGCAAGAGAACAGTCACCTTCGCCTGCCTCGGCTCCTTCCTTTTTCACGCCGCCATTGTCGCCGCTTTGCTGGTGACGATGGTTGCTGCGCCCGAAGATGCCGTGGAAGAGGCGGGCGATACCGTCAGCGTCATCATGCTCGGCAGCTCCGATATGGACCAGATGTCGGCAGGTGAGGAAAGCAAGGACCCGCAGCCCGAAGAGATAACGGCAGATGTCGTGCAGCCGGAGACGGTGCAGCCAGCCGACGTAAAGCTCGCAGAAACGGAAGCTGTTCAGCCGATGCCCAAGACCATGGAGGTAGCGCAGCCGTCGCAACCGCTGCAACAGGTGTCCCCGGAAACCGTCGTCAGCCCGGAACCGGAGGTGCTGGCGACTGAGTCTCCGGCCGAGACAACAGTGGTTCAGCCGATGACGGCAATGGCGCAGCCGACGGATGCGGAGCCTGCCGAAGTCCGGCCCGCGGAGCCCGTTGAAGTACAGCCGGCGGAAACCGCGCAAGCAGCCGTGCCACCTACCGAAGTGGTGACCCCGGTCGAAAAACCGGTTCAGCCAGCCAAACCGGTCGAAAAGCCGAAGGATATCGTCAAGAAGCAGCCGCCGGAGGTCGCAAAGAAGGCTGGCTCCGGCGGTGAGAGCGAGCAGGATTCGAAGAAGGGCTCTGCCGAAGGGACGGAAACGGTGCAGTCGAATGGGAATTCGCAGGCCGACGGCCAGCGCACGGGCTCGGGCAGTGCGGCAGTCGCCAACTATCCAGGCAAAGTGCAGTCCCGCATTCGCCGCGCCGTCCGCCTGTCTTCGAAATACGAAAAGGGCATAACGGTTCGTGTGCGTCTGACGATTGGTGCGAGCGGTGAACTCAGTTCACTTTCCGTAGCGCGGAGTTCCGGCATTCCTGAACTGGATGATGCCGTCACGGACGGTGTTCGCCGCGCCGCGCCGTTTCCGCCTCTGCCTCCGGAATGGGGCAAGCCTAGCTGGTCCTTCACGCAAGAGGTTCAGGTGACAGGACGATAGGTCGCAATAAAATATGACATAAATTATCAACTTTATACTTTACTGCAAAAATCAACTTTAATATGGTCCGCTTGCGCTCGCCGGAATCGAGCGCGCAAGAGCAACCAGCAAACGGGTGACGCATGGCGCGTAAGGGGAAAAGGGATTTTGGCCGCGATAGCCGCGAGGCGCAAACGCCGGCGCAGGTATCGGCAAGGTCCAGTCTCGACGGGCGCAGCTTCCTTTATGTCGGCGGCCGCGATTGCCAGGTCGCTCATCTTCGCCAGATCGCCAGCAACTTTGGCGCCGAGCTGATCCATCACGACGGGGGTTTGCGTGAAGCAGTGTCGCGCATCGACACCGTGCTGCCTTCCGTCGACTGCGTCTTCTGCCCGATCGACTGTATCAGCCACGATGCTTGCCTGCGGGTGAAGACCGGCTGCAAGAAATTCGGCAAGGCTTTCATACCTTTGCGCAACGGCAGCAAGTCGAGCCTCGAGCGGGCGCTGCAGACCATGAACGAACGAGACAATTCCCGATGACTGACAAAGGCCCTGACGGGTTCATGATGATCGGCCTGCATAAGCTGGCCTCGCAGAATGGCGACGGCCTAGTGCCGGAACTCTACGAGTTGCTGATGCGTCGCGCCGAAGAGCAGCGACAGGCTCCAAACGTGACGGCTTTTCCCTTTTGGCAAGCGCGGCTTCCAGGCGAAGCACCGGATGCGCCGCTCGGCATTTCTGCGCGCGACGGCACGAATGTCATTGCCTTTACACAACAGCCGGGCAAAACTGCCGAGCGCCGCAAGAAGGTTTGACCGCCGGGAGATCCAGCCATGTACATTGCGATGAACCGCTTCAAGGTGATCATCGGTTCGGAGAGCGCTTTTGAGGCCGTTTGGAAAGGCCGCGATTCACGGCTGGAAGAGGTCCCCGGTTTCGTGGAATTCCGCCTGCTGCGCGGCGGCACGAATGTGGAAGAGGGCTTTACGCTGTTTTCCTCGCACACGATCTGGCGCAGCGAAGAGGATTTCCTCAACTGGACGAAATCCGAGAATTTCCGCATGGCGCACCGCAATGCCGGGGATAACAAGGCGCTCTATTGGGGACCGCCTCGCTTCGAGGGATTCAATGTGGTTGCCGGGGTTTGACGGCGTCGCCATATATCAGTCAGGCGAGATGAGCCGCCGGTTCTTCAAGCTTCCGCCGCGGCTCTTTTAAAGAACGCGCCCAGAGCCACTACGGCCCATCCCGCTATCATACCGAGCCCTCCTGTGGGTGCGGCAAGCGGGAAAAGCGAATCGCCGCCGAAATGGCGGCTGACGAGATCGCCGGCAAAGATCAGTGTTCCCAACCCAAGCAGCACCGCCGCTACCGGCGCGGTGCGGATACGGTCGTATCCGGCGTGGAGCGCAAGCAGGGCAGGGGCATGTGCCAGGCACATGATCGAGGCAGACCCGAGAAAATGCGCATCACCGCCATGGGATGCCGCGGCTGCGAGCGCGACACCGGCGCCGCCGAGAATGCCGGCAATAAACAGGGTGAGTGGACGGATTGGGGCGCTGAAGCTCATGTCTTTTGTCATTCCCGGTTCTGCATGTGAAAGGCAAGGCGCTCGATCGGCTCCCAGATGATGGCCCGAAGCTTCTCGTTTTCGATGGTTTCGTCCATGGCGCGGCGGAAGCAGAGCAACCATTCGTCTCGCTCTTTTGGGCCGATAGCGGCGATGAAATGGCGGCTACGCAGGCGCGGATGGCCGCGTTTTTCGATATAGAGCTGCGGTCCGCCGAGATAGCCGGTCAGATATTCGTAGAGTTTCTCGCTGGAGCCTTCGAGGCTTGGCGGATGCACGGCGCGGCAGTTCGCTGCTTCCGGCAGCGTATCCATCAGGTCATAGAAACGCGCTGTCAGCGCCCGCACGGTCCGATCGCCGCCGATTGCCTGGTAAAGTGTGATGGTCTCTTCGCTCAAATGCCGGCCCCTTTTTGCGATGTCCTACATGGCAACTGACAGGCTGTGCCGCAACCGTCGACGCGGCCGGTGCGGCGTTTCGGCGCTGCTTTATTTTTTGGTCCCTAGCTCGAAAGCGTCGCTTTCCCCAGGCATGAGTTCGAGCGGCCAGATCGTCTGGCGCGTCTTCCCGGGGTATTCCTCGCTGTAGGCGGGCATGCCGGAAAGCAGGATCTCCGCCAGCTCGACGCCAAGATCATGCAGCGAGGTGCGAAAGCAAGTGAGTGGCGGCTGCAGGAATTTGGCACGCGGCGCCTCGCGAAAGCCTACGACGGCGATGTCTCGCCCGGGAATGATGCCGGATTCCATTACGCGCCGGTAGAAGCCAATGGCCATCAATTCGTAGATCAGGATGACGGCCGTTGGCCTGTCTTCGAGGCGCAACAGCTCATCGGCAACCTGATAGCCGCCCTGTTCGCTCGATTTGGCGCGTATGACCAGGGCCGGGTCATGGATGATGCCATGCCGTTCCAGCGCCCGGCGATAGCCCTCCACAAAAACGAAACCGAGATTGATATCGCTGGAGGGCGCGCTGATGGCGATACGGCGGTGCCCATGCGCCACGAGGCGGTCGACTGCGCTGTTGACGACACCATCAAAATCCAGATCGATCCAGGAGGCGTTGCCGTCCGAAAGGCTGCGGCCAAGCGCTACGAAAGGGATTTTCGTCTTGGCGAGCAAATCGAAACGCTTGTCGACGCGTTGCGTCTCCGAAATGATCAGCGCATCGACGATGCGTCTTGCCACCATCCGCTTCAGATATTCATAGGGATCTTCATCATGCGGGCAGGGCAACATGACCAGATCGAGTTTGTGGCGCGAGAATACACTCTGCAGCCCGCCCGTGACGGTCAGGAAGAAATTGTCGCTGTTTTCAACGGTTTCCCTGCTGGATTGAATCATCAGGCCGATGACATTCGTCGTGCCCTGCCGAAGGCTGCGGCCTGATTGGTTCGCCACATAGCCAAGCTGTTCTGCTGCGGCGAGCACGCGCTTGCGGGTCTCTTCATTGACATCCGGCTTGCCGTTTAGCGCCCGCGACACCGTGCCGATCGAGATATCGAGATGTTCGGCAAGCTGACGGATTCCCTTCATAGACTGCGATTTTCCTTCCTGCGGCAATTTCCGGTCTCCCTCTATTGACACAGTAAAATCTTTTCGCATAGGATCGTAAACGTTTACGGGACGTGTGTCACGAGGAGTTTGGCGCCGTTCGCTGGAGGAAATCGTGAAATTTAACGCCATTCTGTGCGGGTGCGGAGCTATGTCCAAGGGCTGGCTCAGGGCCATCGCCTCGACCCCGGCGCTTGCCGAATCCATTCAGATCGTCGGTCTGGTCGATCTCAATCGAGCGACCGCTGAAGGCCTCGCGAAAGAGTTCTCTCTCGAGAATGCCGTGATCGGCTCGGATCTGGCCGAGGTCATTGCCGCGACGAAGGCCGATCTGGTGTTCGATGTCGTCATCCCCGCCGCCCGTTTCGGCGTCGTTTCGACCGCGCTGAAGGCTGGCTGCCATGTGTTGAGCGAAAAGCCGATGGCAACCTCGCTGGCCGAGGGCGCTGCCCTTATCGATCTCGCCACCGAGACCGGCAAGGTGCATGCCATCATCCAGAACCGCCGCTTCATCTCTGGCGTGCGCCGCATGCGCCGTTTCGTAGAGGAGGGGGCGATCGGCGAGCTCACCGGCATCCATTGCGATTTCTTCCTCGGCCCGCATTTTGGCGGGTTCCGTGAGGAGATGGACAATGTGCTTCTGCTCGACATGGCCATCCATACGTTCGATGCCGCCCGTTTCGTTGCCGGCAAGACGCCGCTTTCAGTCTATTGCGTGGAGAAAAATCCCGCGGGCTCCTGGTACAGGCACGGCGCGTCGGCGCATGCGCTATTCGAATTTTCCGACGATGTCGTCTTCAGCTATCGCGGCTCCTGGTGTGCCGAAGGCAAGCGCACGAGCTGGGAGAGCCAATGGCGGATTACTGGCAGCAGGGGCATGCTGACCTGGGACGGCGAAGAGCATTTCGAAGCTTCCGTTGCCGGCCGTGAGCCCGGCCTGCTGCACGGTTTTACCCCAATCGAAGTCCCCGGTCCCGAGCATGATGAGGAGACACATGGGCATGCCAGCGTTATCGCGTCGTTCATCGAGGCGGTGAAAACAGGCGAGCGGCCGGAAACCGATAGCCGCGACAACATCCACAGCCTCGCCATGGTCCTCGGTGCGATCGAAAGCGCCAAATCGGGCCGACGTATCGACATTTCAGCATAAGGACAGTGAGATCATGACAAATCCGGCAAAGGCCATCCGCATTGGCACGATGATCAGGGCGACCAACGAAGATGCCGCCGCGGGCATTGCCAAGATCGCCGATCTCGGCTTCGAAAGCTTCGAACCCTTCTTCTGGCAGACGACCAACGGCCAGAACCTTGCGGAACTCGGCAAGCGCTGCCTCGATGCGATCGGCAGCCGCGACATCACCATTTCGTCGATCGGCATGTTCGGCAATCCGCTCGAAGGCACCGAGCTTGACCAGCAGACACTGCAGGGCTGGAAGGATTGCATCGACAATGCCCATCATTTTGGCGCGACCTGCGTTGCGGGCTTCACCGGCCGCATCCGTAACAAGCCGCTCACTGACAGCCTGCCGCGCTACAAGCAGGTCTGGAGCGAGCTTGCCAAGCGCGCCGCCGACAAGGGCATCAAGATTGCGTTTGAGAATTGCGCCATGGACGGCAATTGGGCGACCGGCGACTGGAACATCGCACACAACCCGGATGCCTGGGAGCTGATGTTCAACGAGACCCCGGACGACAATCTCGGCTTGGAATGGGAGCCGTGCCATCAAATGGTCTATCTGATCGAGCCGCTGCCGCAGATTCGCAAATGGGCGAAGAAGATTTTCCACGTCCATGGCAAGGATGCGACCATCCGCTGGGACGTCATCAGGGAACACGGCATTTTCGGCAAGGAGAAGTTCGTCTTCATGCGCACGCCGGGTTTTGGCGACAGCAATTGGACGGATATCATCTCCGAATTGCGTCTCGCCGGCTGGTCCGGTTCGATCGACATCGAAGGCTGGCACGATCCGGTCTATCGCGATGAGCTGGAAATGACTGGCCAGATCCATGGCCTGAACTATCTCAAGAAGAGTCGCGGCGGCGAATTCGTCGAATAGCGCGCAGTCGCCTAAATCCGGATCGATTTAGGGGAGGAGTTGTGCGCTAATTCGGGACGCTGGAGCGGCTCTCTATAACGCTTCAGCCTAGCCCGGGCGTCGAAACGGAGGAGCGTTGCGAGGTCGAAGGACTGTTTGCCGGGCTCAGGTGGCGGACAGACATAAAGCCAAGAGGAAAACGCCGATCGGCATCGCGAGCCATGCCATCGGGCGGGTACCGTCACGGTTCGCAAAGTGGAGGAGAATATATGAACATGTTTTCGAAGCTGGCGATCACGGCCGGCATGTCGCTCCTGTTGGCTGCCGGCGTGGCGCAAGCCCAGAGCAAGACATTTAACGTCTGGTGGTTCGAGTTGCCGGACACGCCTCAGGCCAAGGCCTGGACCAAGGCTCTTGAAACGCTCAAGGCCAAGCATCCGGATATCACCATCAATTTCGAACAGAAGACCTTCGAGCAATTGCAGAAGGCAGGCAGTCTTATCCTCAATTCGGATCAGGCTCCGGACCTTCTCGAATACAACAAGGGCAATGCCACGGCCGGTCTCGTCGCGTCTCAAGGCCTGCTGACGCCACTTGACGACCAATTCAAGTCGCGCGGCTGGGACAAGATCCTCAACGAAACCAACACCCAGCTCAGCAAATATGATGCCAACGGCATTTACGGTTCAGGCCCGATGATCGGTGTTCCGACCTATGCCGAATTCGTCTCGGTCTTCTATAATATCGATATGTTCCAGGCCAACGGCGTGAAAGTGCCGACCACGCTGGAGGAATTCGAAGCCGCTCTCGACACCTTCAAGAAGAAGGGCATTACGCCGCTTGCCTATGGCACGGTGGATTCCAACGCGCAGCACCTGCTTTATACGCTGGCCCTGACGCAAGCCGACGACACCTGGGTCAAGAACTATCAGGGCCTCAAGGCACCGCTCGACACCAAACCCTTCCTGTTCGCCGCACAGAAGATCGTCGACTGGGTGAGCAAGGGCTATATCTCCAAGGATTCGACCGGCCTCAAGGGCACGGGCGGTGCCGACAACCTGTTCTCCTCCGGTAAATCGCCAATGTTTGTCAGCGGTACCTGGAACAATGGCAATTTCGCGACCAATATCAAGAACTTCAAGTGGAGTCAGTTCGTCTTCCCGACACCGAAATACAGCACCGGTTCGACCGGCAACCTGTTCATGGTGCCGAAGAGCTCCAAGAACAAGGATCTCGCCTACGAATTCATCGATCTGGTGCTAGGCAAGGAGAACCAGAATCTGGACGCCAATCTCGGCGGCGTCGCCATCGCCGCTGATCCGGCCGTGATCACCGACGAGGTCGGCAAGCGCAATGTCGAGCTCTTCAGCCAGATTTCCGGCAAGGGCGGTCTTGGCCTCTATCCGGACTGGCCGGTGCCGGGCTACTACGAGCTTCTCATCCAGGCGACCACCGGTCTGGTGAACGGCTCGACGACGCCCGACCAATTCGTCGCGCGCCTGAAGAAGGCCTATGACGACGTGCAGGCGGCTCAATAAAACCATCGGCAACAATTCACGGCGGCGGGACGGCTTCAAAGCCGCCTCGCTGTATCGAACTGGAGGAATTTGATGGAGAAGTCGCAGAACGCCGGGAGAGCAGGGTACTATCTTTATATAATCCCAGGCATGCTGGGATTTACCCTGGTGGTGCTCGTTCCGTTGATCGCCAACTTCGTGATCAGCTTTACCACCTGGAAAGGTGGAAACATTGCACCGCGCTATGTCGGACTTGAGAACTACCAGAGGCTGCTCGCCGATACGGTGTTCTGGAGTTCGATCCAGCACACGGTTCTGTTCATCATTTCGATGACGATCGTGCCCATTCTGCTTGGATTGGTTCTGGCGGCGGTTCTGTTCGACTATATCAGCGCGCAGTTTAGCGAGACTTGGTCGAGTTTCTTTCGCGCTGGCTTCTATCTGCCGCAGATTTTGCCGCTGACGGCCGCCGGCGTTCTCTGGGCGTGGATCCTCAACCCGGTCGGTATCATCAATGCGGTGCTGAAAGGGATTGGCCTCGATTTCCTGGCGAAGAATTGGCTGGGGGACGCAAGCTTTGCACTCTGGGCCGTGTCCGCCGTTATCGTCTGGGTCCAGGTCGGCTATTGCCTCGTCGTGTTCATGTCCGGATTGGCGCGCGTCGATCCCTCGCTCTATGAAGCTGCCGAACTCGACAACGCGAGCTGGTTCGGGCGTTTCCGCTACATCACGATCCCCATGCTCATGCCCGAGATTTTTGTCGTCGCCCTTACGACGCTGATCGCGGCCCTCAAGGTCTTCGCGCCGATCTATGTTCTGACGTCGGGCGGCCCCGACAACGCGACGACGGTGCCGTCCTATCTGTCCTACTATCATTTCTTCACGACAAACCGCGTCGGCTATGCAGCGGCGATCGCGACCTTGCAGACCGTGATGACGATCGTGCTCGGCATCCTCTTCCTACGCATGCAGTCGAAACAAGAGGGAGGGCGCTGACATGACGACCACGGTGTCGCTTTCGACTGAAGTTGCATCGGAAATGCATGTGCATCATGGCCAGAAGAAGGGCTTTGCCCGCTGGGTCGTCCTGGCTATCCTGCTCATTCTTCTTGCTGCCACGCTCTTTCCATTCCTGCTGGCGGCTTTGAATGCCATCAAGACGCCGGCGGACTATGCGGCCAATGGTCCGCTTGCCCTACCGCATAGTTTCGACCTGACAGCGCTCAAGAACTTCTGGACGACTGTCGATTTCACCCGCAAGCTCCTTAACAGCATTCTGATCAGCGGATGCACGGCCATCTTGGCCGTGGTCCTCAGCCTGCTCAATGCCTATGCCATCGGCATCGGGCGCGTGCGGGGCGGGAAAGCATTGCTGGTGATCCTACTGATTTCCATCATGGCCCCGCAGGAGGCGCTGGTTTACCCGCTCTACTATATGGCCAAGCAGACCGGTTTGTTCGACTCGATGCTCGCCGTCATCCTGATCTTCGGCGTCTTGCACACCGCGTTCGGGACTTATCTTTTGTCATCGGTGCTGACGACGTTCCCGCGCGAGATCATTGAGGCTGCGCAGCTTGACAATGCGAGCCGATGGCAAATCCTTTGGAAGGTGATCGTGCCGGTGCTGCGGCCGACGCTTGCCGTGCTGGCAACCTTCTTCTTCATCTGGACCTGGAATGAGTTCCTGATTCCCCTGGTTTTCCTGGTCTCCAACAATAATCAGACAGTCTCCGTTGCCATGGGCGTGTTGTCGGGCGCCAATACGCAGGACCCGACCGCGATTGCTGCGGCGTCGTTGCTCGGCGTCACGCCGACGGTGATCTTCTTCCTGATTTTCCAGCGCACGCTGACGCGTGGCGTAGCCGTTGGTGCTGTCAAATAGACCGAGGGAAAAGGCAGGTCTGACAAGGTTCAATTCTCCTGGAGGAGGAAAAAGTGGCAGGTATCAACATCAAATCCCTCAGCAAGCATTTCGGTGCGGTGCAGGTTCTCAACGACATAGACCTGACGATAGAGCGGGGAGAGTTTGTCGTGTTCCTGGGCGGGTCGGGTTGCGGCAAGTCCACCTTGCTGCGGATGATTGCCGGGCTGGAATCGATTACGAGCGGCGAGATCTGGATCGGCGGCAAGCGCGTCGACCAGCTTCCGCCGGGCGAGCGCGGCGTGTCGATGGTGTTCCAGTCCTACGCGCTTTATCCGCATATGACGGTTCGCGACAACATGTCGTTCGGCCTCAGGAACATCAAGACGCCGAAGGCAGAGATCCAGAAGCGCATCGATGCAGCCGCCAAGATATTGGAAATGCCGCATCTGCTCGACCGCAAGCCGTCCGAACTTTCCGGCGGGCAGCGCCAACGTGTCGCCATCGGCCGCGCCATCGTGCGGGAACCCGAGGTCTTCCTGTTCGACGAGCCGCTGTCCAACCTCGATGCCGGTCTGCGCACCCGCACGCGTGTCGAGCTTGCTCAATTGCATGAGCGACTGGGCGCGACGATGGTCTTCGTCACCCACGACCAGGTCGAGGCGATGACGCTCGCCGACCGGATCGTATTGCTGAACAACAAGAAGATCGAACAGGTGGCAACACCTGTGGAGATCTATACGCGTCCGGCAACGCGCTACGTCGCTCAGTTTGTCGGCTCCCCGGGCATGAACTTCGTTGGTGTGGCCGATGTCGGCGAAGCCGGCGGCTTTGCGACGGCGACCTTGCCGGATGGATCTGTCATCAAGACGGCCATTCCGCTGAATGGTATCATGCGGTCCGAACTGACGCTCGGCATCCGGCCCGAATATCTGGTGGTCACGACGGCGGAGAAGGGCGATATTGCCGGCACCGTCGAGACGGTGGAGAGATTGGGCGACCGCTCGCTCGTCCATGTCAGGCTGAAGGACGGCTCGAAGATCATCGGAACCGATCCGGGCATGACCACCATCGCCACGGGGGCGCCGATCGCCTTTGCCGTCAACAGCGCCAAGCTGACGATCTTCGACCAGAACGATGTCGCGCATCATTCCGCGATCGAGGGAACGCACTAACAGCCAGAATAACCGCGGGCGGCGGCCCCCACCAAACTTATCATTGACGAAACCGTCTAATTGGTATGTTATGTTGGCATGTCTGACGCGCACCACAGAAAGAAGCAGCCTTTGCTCGTCCGCCAGCAGTTGCTGGAGGTTGCTGCACGGCTGGCTTCGGAGAAGGGGATGACGGCGGTGACGCTGGATGCAGTTTCCGGCGCTTCCGGGGTCAGCAAAGGCGGGCTGCTGCACCATTTTCCCAACAAGAATACGCTTCTGGAGGCATTGTTCGATAGTCTGCTCGAGCGCCTGGACGGGGCAATCGAAGAGGCGATGCGCGCCGATCCGTTGCCGCACGGACGTTTTACGCGCGGCTATCTCCGGGCCTGCCTCGCGCTTCGCGATCAGCCGCAGGAAACGAGGGATTGGGCGCAGGTGACGATGGTGCTGCTCAGCGAGCCGCACTTGCGGCAGCGCTGGCGCGATTGGGTGCGCGAACGCAGCGAGGAATATGTCGGCACGGACTCTTCGGCGGATGCCGCGATCGTGCGTCTGGCGACCGATGGGATCTGGCTTGCCGACCTGCTCGGCAGCCATGAGATGGATGAGAGCGCCCGCGAGAAGCTGGTCGACCGGCTCATCGAACTCACGCAGCTTTAAAAATTAAGGAAGACCGTAATGGCGAATGCATCCGTCTATGCGATGCTGCTGGTGGCGATTGTGCTGGAGGTGATTGGCACGACGGCGTTGCAGATGTCGCAGCAGTTTACCCGCCTCGGTCCTTCGATCGTGCTTGTCCTATGTTATGTCGGCGCCTTCTATTTCCTGTCGCTGACGCTGCGTGTCATCCCGGTCGGCATCGCTTATGCCATCTGGAGCGCGCTGGGTATCGTGCTGATCTCTGCCGTCGGCTTGGTGTTTTTTCGCCAGAAGCTGGATTTGGCCGCTATTATCGGCCTCGGACTGATCATCGCCGGGGTGCTCGTGGTCAATCTTTTTTCGAAATCCGTGTCGCATTAGGCTGAAAACCCAATCATATAGTTGATTATATATTGTCTTTCTGATTCAATCTAGCTGTTTG
Organism: Rhizobium sp. SEMIA4064; assembly: GCF_003025035.1. Lineage (GTDB taxonomy): Bacteria > Pseudomonadota > Alphaproteobacteria > Rhizobiales > Rhizobiaceae > Rhizobium > Rhizobium paranaense. Next base: position 51,959 of record NZ_PYJN01000019.1, on the reverse strand, counting down.
AAGGAGATTGGATCATGGCAGGGGAATTCTGGCTCGATGATTATCAGTGGGCGGCGATTGAGCCGCTGCTGCCGACGAACCAACCCGGAGCGCACCGCACCGACGATCGCCGCGTGATCAGCGGCATCATCCATGTGTTGAAGTCTGGCTGCCGCTGGCAAGACTGCCCGGCCTGTTATGGACCTTCGACGACGATCTATAATCGCTTCCATCGATGGTCGGCCCGCGGTATCTGGCGTCAGCTATTCGATGCTCTGGTCAAGACGGATGACACCGATATTCAGATGATCGACAGCACAACCGCCAAAGTCCACCGCTCGGCTGCAGGTGGAAAAGGGGGGCGGATGCCCAGGCCATCGGGCGCTCGCGAGGCGGCAGAACGACAAAAATCCATGCTGTTGTCGATCGTTGCGGCCGCCCCGTCGCGGTCAAAATAACACCCGGCCAGCGCGGCGACGCTCCCGTCGCCATCAGCCTGCTCGAACCCCTACCGCCCAGTCGTCTCTGCGCTGCCGATACCGCCTATGACAACAATGCCCTACGGCTTTTCCTCATCCAGCGAGGAACCTGTCCCGTCATTCCCAACAACCCGACCCGTAAACGAATCCAGCCGTTCGATCCCCAGGCCTATAAACGCAGAAACATCATCGAACGCATGTTCTGCCGTCTCAAGGACTGGCGCAGGGTCGCTACGCGCTACGACAAGCTCGCCACAAACTTCGCCGCAACATGCTATATCGCCGCAATCATCATTTGGTGGATCTGATTGCGTCTCGACCCTAGTGCGGGTTACACGCCTTACATTCACAGTTTATATTATGTGACCGAAAACGTTTTCGGTCCGGCGTTTTTGCCTTTGTCAAATCGCTAATGAGGGGCTATGTCTTGCATCAGGATGCCGACAGGAGAGTTGAGCGGCTATTTCTCAAAGCGCTTTGGATCGGCCAACCTATTCAATCGAGTGTGTTTTAGAGGAGCACCGAAATGACCATTCGCACCGTCGTTTGGGGGGAGAATATTCATGAGCAAACCAATAAGGTCGTAGCCGAAATCTATCCGGAAGGCATGCATACGACGATTGCCAAAGCGCTGAATACCGATGCCGGCATAGAGGCGACGACTGCGACGCTGCAGGAGCCGGAGCATGGTCTGAGCGAGGCACGGCTGAAGGACACGGATGTCCTCGTCTGGTGGGGTCATAAGGACCACGGTGCCGTGAAGGACGAAATTGTCGAGCGGGTCGCCAAGCGCGTCTGGGAAGGCATGGGCTTGCTCGTGCTGCATTCCGGCCATTTCTCGAAAATCTTCAAGCGGCTGATGGGCACGCCCTGCGCGTTGAAGTGGCGCGAAGCGGGCGAACGCGAGCGCCTTTGGGTCATCAATCCCCGCCATCCGATCGCCGCCGGTCTTGGCGAGCATTTCGAGCTGGAAAACGAGGAAATGTATGGCGAACAGTTCTCCGTTCCCGAGCCGCTGGAAACGGTGTTCATTTCCTGGTTCCAGGGCGGTGAAGTTTTCCGCTCCGGCATGACCTGGCGTCGCGGCGCGGGCAATATCTTCTATTTTCGTCCCGGCCACGAGACCTATCCGACCTATCACAATGAGACCGTGCAGAAGGTGCTGATCAACGCCGTCAAGTGGGCGCACAATCCGCTCGGCACGCAGACAAGCATTCATGATGCGCCGAATGTCCCGGTCGAAAAGGCGCTGGAGCCGATCGTCGAGCGTGGCCCAAGACTCCACCAGGCCGGCGAAGCCGGTTATCGCTGAGGTACGATATGCGTCTCATAGTTGTTGGCACGGGCGGCATGGCGAAGAACCATGTAGAGCATTTTGCCCGTATTCCAGGAGTCGAGATCGTGGGCGCCGTCGATACGGATGCGACGAGGCTCACGGCCTTCACCGATATGTTCGATATCAAGAAGCGCTTTTCGTCGCTGGACGAAGCGCTGGCCTGGGGCGAGTTCGACGCGGCGACCAATGTCACGCCGGACCGGGCGCATCATCCGACCACCTTGCCGCTGCTTGCTGCCGGCAAGCATGTTCTCTGCGAAAAGCCGCTTGCGGAGAATTACGAAAAGGCACTGGAAATGACGGAGGCGGCGGAGCGCGCCGGCGTCGTCAATATGGTCAACCTCACCTATCGCAATGTCGCGCCGCTGCAGAGGGCACGCGAGATGGTGATATCGGGTGAGATCGGCACAGTGAAGCATGTGGAGGCGTCCTATCTGCAGAGCTGGCTCGTCTCACGGGCTTGGGGCGATTGGCGCAGTGAATCCAAGTGGTTGTGGCGGCTATCGACCGGTCACGGTTCGAACGGCGTGCTCGGCGATATCGGAATCCATATCCTCGATTTCGCTGCCTATGGCGCGGCGACGGATATCGACCATGTCTTTGCCCGGCTGAAGACCTTCAACAAGGCGCCGGACGAGCGCATCGGCGAATATACGCTTGATGCGAACGACAGCTTCTCGATGACGGTCGATTTCGCCAACGGCGCGCTCGGTGTGGTGCATGCGAGCCGCTGGGCAACGGGGCATCTCAACGAGCTGAAGTTGCGCATCTATGGCGAGCGCGGCGGGCTGGAGATCTCCCATAGCCCGTCCGGCTCCGAATTGCGGGCTTGCCTCGGCGACGATACGGAAACGGCGACATGGAAGGTTCTCGAGGTTCCGCCGGTGCCGACCAACTATCAGCGCTTTGCCGAAGCGGTCATGACCGGCAGCCATCAGGACCCGACCTTCCGGCATGCCGCTAACCTGCAGCGGGTGCTCGATCTTGCGATGGTCACAGAGTTGGAAAGACGCGAACTGAAGGTTTAACGGCGCCTCTATTTTGTCTCTGAGGTTTATGCGGCCGCCTTTGGGCGGCCGTTTCTTTTGGAGACAGTAGTATTCCGGGGCATATTTCGCCGGATTTTGGTAAAACAATGATATTGTTGATGATTTTTTGTATATTAGACAAAATAGATATTTAAAATATTCTATAAAATATCGATAATACCAAAAATGTTTCTTGTATTATTTGGAAATCATATCAATAAACTGATTCGGACATAATACTTATGGGTGTTGTGGGTGAAGTGCTTGGATCGGTCGATGAGGCCGAGGTGAGGGGACAATGCGGTTTGATCTCCATGCGCTAGACCGGGCAACGGACGGATTCTTCGGCGCTGCGCTGGATCCGACGCTGTGGCCGGTCGTGCTGGAGAAGGTCTCGGCCGCGACCGGATCCTACGGCGTCAACATCGCGCCGATCGAAGGTCGGTTGCTGAACACCTTCATCGTCACGGAAAGTCTTATTCCCGCGATGGAGAATTATTTCGCGGAAGAGTGGTATAAGCAGGATTTTCGCAGACTGAACGTGCCGATCATGCGACGTGCGGGAGTGATGGTCGAGCAGGATTTTGCGGGGGAGGACGAGTTCAAAACGCTCGACTTCTACCAATCCCAAGAACGTTTCGGCCTGCGTTGGTCGGCAATAGTGGGTTTTTCGTCAGGTGACGATCTCCTGGCTTTTGCCTTGCAGCGGCGGATCAAGGACGGTCCCTACAGTCGAGAAGAAGCAAGAAATTTATATCGCATTCGTCAGAAACTTATGATCACGGCGAGAATTATGCGCGACATATCCGCAAGTGAAGTGAAGGGCATGGCGGCCGCCTTCGAAATGGCCAATGTCGCCTGCGTCTTTTTCGATCGGATGGGTCATGTGACCACCGTCAACGAGAAGATGCGCCGATTGCTCGGTCCTGATCTGCAAATCACCCAGGGGCAAATGCGGCCGGTCCGTAAGGACGACGCAAACGCGTTCGACCGGCAGCTCAAGGCTATATTGGGCGAAGAGAACCTACTGACGATGGCGGAGCCCGATATCTTGCTGCTCAGCCGCAAAGGAAGGCGGCCGCTGATCGTACGCATGCAGCGCCTCGATGGCGATATGCAGGATATCTTCTGTCATTCCTGCGCCTTTGCGACCATCGAGGATCCCGAAGAAAAAGTCCACCAGCGCCCGGCAACGCTAACCAAGCTTTTTGGACTGACCCGCGCCGAAGCGGAAATTGCCCTGATGCTGGCGCAAGGCATGACTTTGCACGACATTGCCGCCCAACGCACCGTCAGCTATCAGACGGCGCGCGCCCATCTGAAATCGATCTACCGCAAGACCGACACGAACCGGCAACCGGAACTGTCCCTGCTGCTGGCAGGAATCAGGATGGGGTGAGACGCGGTCGGGCGAAGCCTGACCGGCATGCGTTACGATTTCTAGCGATCCGTCTCGTACACGCGAATTGCAACCGCTTGACGGAGCGGGGGCGGGGGCGCAGCATTCTTCCATGATCGTGTGAATGCGAGGTCATGGGAGAAGGGGTCATGTCCACCGAAGAAAAGGTTGCAAGCCACTATACGCATGGATCGCTGGGATCGACGATCCTTGGCGCGCTCACGGCCAGCGGCAAGGATATCGATCATCTCAGCACTGACGATCTCGCTGGTGTCGATGAATTCCATCTCGGACGGCGCGAGGCGACGGTGGAGTTCGCAAAGGATCTCGATCTGCTGGATGGCATGCGGCTCATCGACGTCGGATCGGGGCTTGGCGGACCGGCGCGCTATATCGCCAGCGCCTATGGCTGCATCGTCACCGGAGTCGATCTGACCGATGAATTCGTCAATGTCGCCAATGACCTGACGGCGCGCTGCGGCATGGCCATGCAAGTATCCTTCCATCAGGGAAGTGCTCTGGCGCTGCCTCTGGCAGATGAAAGCTTCGATCGCGCCACGTTGATCCATGTCGGCATGAACATCGAGGACAAGGCGGCATTGTTTGCCGAAGTACGGCGGGTGCTGAAGCGTGGTGGCCGGTTCGGTCTCTACGAAATCATGCAGGTCCGCGACGGCACGTTGCCCTATCCGATGCCCTGGGCGATGACGCCGGAGACGAGTTTCGTGTGCAGCCCAATGACCTATCGTCAGTTGCTCAAAGAGGCCGGCTTCACGGTGGAGTTCGAACAGGACCGCAGCGCTCTGGCAATCCGGATGGCGCAGGAGATGCGCGCGAGCGCCGCAAATGGCGGGCAGGGGCTGAGCCTCGGCGCACTGATGGGGCCGAGGGCGGCGGAGCGGATGGGCAATATCAGCACGGCGGTCGGAGGCGGGTTAGTCGCACCGATCGAAATGGTGGCCAAGGCCGGCTGATGGAGTCTCGCCTACTTTGTCCGGATTGACAGGAGCGTTCGCCTGTCTGTATGGAGAATCCAACGGTAATGGATTCTGCCGGGCCATGGTGGCCGAACCGCTGCTCTGAATTTCCAGGGACGCTAATGACTCCTACTCAACACGTCCGATAGGGCGAAGGAGTAGAGTCATGTCTGCAATTCTGTTGTTACCCCTTTCTTGCTCAATGATCATTTTCCCCGAAAGATCCACCGCTGGTCTTCCGGGAGAGGCGAACTGATGTCCGCATCCTTATTTTTTCATCATCGTTTTCAGCAACTGCGCAGCATATTCAAATGGATCGTCCTAGTGGTGCCGATGGCCGCCGTGGTCGGATCGCTCTGCGCGCTGTTTCTCTGGAGCCTCGACCGGGCAACGGCGGCGCGTTTCGATCAGCCCTGGTTGATCTTTCTGATGCCGGTCGCGGGCTTCCTGATGGTGCTGACCTATCAGCGCTTCGGCCGGGGGGCGGAGGGTGGCAACAATCTGATCGTCGAGCAGATCCATGAGCCCGGCGGCGGCGTGCCGCTGCGTATGGCGCCGCTTATCCTCGTCTCGACTGTATTGACGCATCTGGTCGGTGGTTCGGCGGGGCGCGAGGGAACGGCAGTGCAGCTCGGCGGCAGTATTGCCAGCGCCTTTGCTAAGCTTTTCCGTCTCAGCCATGCCGAAGTTCGTATCCTGCTGATGGCCGGCGTTGCTGCCGGTTTCGGCGCGGTGTTCGGTACGCCGATTGCCGGCGCGGTCTTTGCGCTCGAGGTGCTGACCATCGGGCGCATGCAATATGAAGCGTTGATCCCCTCTCTTGCTGCAGCCATTGCGGCCGACTGGACCTGCCATGCCTGGGGCATCGAACATGTTCAGTATCACGTCGCCTATCTTGCCGGCACGCCCGCGAGCACGTTTCATCTCGACCCGCTGCTGCTGGCAAAAGTCGGCGTCGCCGGCGTGCTTTTCGGACTGATGGCACGCTGCTTCAGCGAAATTTCCCATAGGATGTCGGCTCTCTTCAAGAGCATCTGCGCCTACGCGCCGCTGAGGCCGGTCATCGCCAGCGCAGTCCTGATCGGCCTCGTCTATCTGCTCGGCACGCGCGAATATCTGGGCCTCGGTGTCTGGTCGCCCAATATCGGCGATGCGACGATTCCGGGTTTCTTCGATCCGGCGCGTATCGACTACTGGAGCTGGTTTTGGAAGGCTGTCTTCACGATCGTGACGCTCAGCGCCGGCTTCAAGGGTGGCGAGGTGACGCCGCTATTCTTCATCGGTGCCGCACTTGGCAATGCCATTGCCGCCGTTCTCGGCGCGCCGGTCGATCTGTTTGCGGCTCTCGGTTTTGTCGCGGTTTTCGCAGGTGCCACCAATACGCCGCTCGCGTGCATGATCATGGGCATCGAACTCTTCGGCGCAATGCATACGGTCTATCTCGCTGTCGCCTGCTTTCTTGCCTACATCTGCAGCGGTCACACCAGTATCTATCTGTCGCAGCGCATCGGCATCGTGAAGAGTGCTGCCGCTAGTCACATTCCCGTTGACGTCACTCTTCGTCACGTTCGCGATCTCAACGTCAATTCACTCGGGGATATGGTCGGCAAAGTTCGCCGGGCGCCATCACAAACCCAATGGGAAGGCTCGGAGCCATGATCCGTCACGATCTGCTCTGAAAGGCAACGCGACAGGTTGCTGGCCAGGCATTGGAATGCGGTCGTCGCGACAGGACGGCTGAAGGTTTTCTGAAAGCAGATATCGTTGTGTAATTTCTACTAGGGGAGTTCCATGAATTATCTGATCGTCTTCCTTGGCGCCGGATTGGGCGGCGCCTTTCGTCTTGGCGTCAATCAGGCGAGCATCCGCTTGTTTGGTCTCGGCTTTCCCTATGGGACTCTCGTGGTCAATGTCGTCGGCTCATTGATCATGGGCTTGCTGACCGAATATTTCGTTCTCCGCAGTGGCTTGTCGCAGGAGTTGCGGCTCTTTCTGACCACGGGCATCCTCGGCGGCTTCACGACATTCTCGACCTTTTCATTGGATGCCATCGCTCTCTGGGAGCGGGGCCAATGGGCGAGCTCGTTGATCTATATCATGTTTTCCGTTTTCCTGTCATTGGCCGCATTGGTCGCCGGGCTCATGATCATTCGGCTGCTCGGGCAAAGCCAGACGGCATAACTCTGCGCCCGGATGTAAGCTGGAGACGCTTGGCGCGGCTATCGAAAATGTGAAGCTGCCTGCGGCAAAAAGCATTGTTGTCGGCCGTATTTTTGCCGATTCCGCGGTGCAGCATTTCGGGAAATTCGTTGGAATTTCATCGCACAACAAGACGCCGCTCTTGCGAACGGTTCCCCTTGCGAAATTCGACTAACGAACTCATATAATCGCCTATTGTGATCATTGCATAACAGAGGAGTCGCGCGTCGATCAGGGATGAGCCAGGCAAGCGCTGAATTGTCGGACCGTCGCCTCTCCAAGATTTCTACGCAATTTCTCCCGAGACAAGATTTCCTCCCCCAATACAGCCCCTATTAGACAGACATGACGGAGAGCACTTTGAGCGTACCAGCTCCCACAACCACCGAGCCGCGTGCTCCGGAACAAACCTTCGGCACAGCCGGCATCGCACCGATGGACCGGCCCAGCGCAATGACACGCTTTTTCATGGGCATCGTCGCTTGGGCCGAAAGCCTCAACCTGAAATATGCCAAGCTCGGCAATCCGCCGGTCTATGACAATGCGACCTTTCCCTGGGCCGCCGAGATCGAGAAGGACTATCCCGCGATCCGTGCCGAGCTGGAAAAGGTGCTGCTGCGCCAGAGCGAGCTGCCGACCTTCCAGGACATTTCCACCGATGTGAAGACCATTTCGACGGATAGCCGCTGGAAGACCTTCTTCCTTCTCGGTTTCGGCGTGAAGTCCGAACAGAACATCAAAGCCTGCCCGAACACCTGGGCGGCCGTGCAGAAAATTCCGGGTCTGAAAACGGCGATGTTCTCGATCTTCGAGCCGGGTAAACACCTTCCGGCTCATCGCGGCCCCTATAACGGCGTGTTGCGCCTGCATGTGGGTCTCATCGTGCCGGAGCCGAACGATCAGCTCGCGATCCGCGTCGACAGGCAGGTCTGCCACTGGCAGGAAGGCAAGGCGCTGATTTTCGACGACGCCTATGAGCATGAGGCCTGGAACCACACCGACAAGACCCGCGTCGTGCTCTTCGTCGATTTCGTCAAGCCGCTGAAATTCCCGGCCCGCGTGGTCAACTGGGCGCTGATGAACCTGGCGATCTTCACGCCGTTCATCCGCGAAGGCCTCGACAATCACAAGGAATGGGAAAAGAAGTTTTATGCCGAAGCCGAGGCGCTGAGAAACCGCCCGAAGGCATGACGCGTACCGGCATGTAGATCATACGGAAAACCCCGGAATCTCTGAGATTCCGGGGTTTTGTTTTGGCTGAACTGACGTTGTTTACAGCTATTTGATCGTTCGCACGATGGCGGCGCCCGATGTCATGCCGCCGCCGAAGGCGACGAGGCCGAGATTGAGCGGCTCGGGGTGTTCTTTGGCAACGTGCATCATGGCAAGCGGGATGCTTGACGAGCTGGTGTTGCCGTAGGTTTCGATGACGCTGAGCGCCGGCCGGCCACTGCGCTTGGCAATGGTGTCGATGATGCGCTGGTTGGCCTGATGCGGCACCAGAAGATCGAGATTGGCGAGTTCAAGCCCGGCATCGACGCAAGCGTCCTCGATCGAGCGCGACATGGAATGCACGGCTTCGGTGAAGACCGAGCGGCCGTTCATCGAAATGACGCCTTCGTCCGGCAGCGGCACATAGAGAAGGTCACCCGGCTCCGGACGGCCGCTGATGACCGGACGGCTCGCGGCAAACAGCGGATTGCGCGCCATGTCGCGGCTGGTCACGAGACATGCCGTGGCGGCATCGCCGAACAGGATGGCCGTCGAGAAATCGTTCATGTCGAGCAGCGGCGATAGCACTTCCGAAGTGACAATCAGCACCTTGGCGTCGTTCTGCTGGGCGATGAAGTCGTAGGCCTGCTGCAGGGCGTAGAGATAGCCGGAGCAGGCGGCTCCCATGTCATAGGCGGCAAGCGAAGGCCGCACGCCATCTTCGGCAACGGCAACCGCAACACGGCTTGCAAGCGACGGCGTGGCAATATCGGGCGTGCCTGTCGCTGCGATGACGAGGTCCATGTCATGGATCGTCATATTGGTCTGGCGCAAGAGATCGCGGACAGCCTTGGTCGCGAGGCTCAACGTGCCTTCGTCGGGGCCAATCCAGAAGCGGCTCTTGATGCCGGTCAGCGCAAAAATTTCCTCGGCGCGCCGGTTCGGCCAGTTATGGATGATGTCTTCGTTGCTGACGCGGCGGGCGCCGGTCGCAAAACCCATGCCGCTGACGGCAATTTCGGAGAAGTTGCCGGAATGACGGCGGAGCGCCGGGATCGAATGGGATTTCAGCCGCCGGAGCACGAACTTATTATGGGCTTCCGAGGCAAGCGCGAAATTGCGTTCGCTGAGGTCACGGTCGGCGTCGACGGTCAAAAGCGCGCTGTCGGTGGCGATCTGATCGCCGATCTTGGCGAAAACTTCCTGAACAACGCCGCCGATATTGGCGCAGATTTCGACCGAAGCCTTGGTTGCTTCGACCACGGCGACGAGCTGGCCGACTTCGATCGTATCGCCGGGCTTGACCAGCATATCGGTCACCAGCACGCTTTCATCGGCAGGGCCGGAGCCGATGGCCTTGATGGCTGCAGTCGGGCCGGACTTGTCTTCCTCATGCCAGGTAACCTCGCATTCGAGAACCTCGGCCATCAGATCGACCAGCTTGCTGTAGGATGGCAGCGTTTCCAACTGATTGCGGAAATTAAACGGCACATGCGCATCCGAACGGGCGAGCCGGCGGACGACGACCGGTACGTCGGTCTTCTCGGTGACGGTCGCGACGATTTCGGCGCCCATGCCGACCGTGCGATTGTCCTCATGCACGACGATCAGGCGCCTGGTGCGCTTGGCGCTCGCAAGCACTTCCTTCTCGTCCCAGGGCGAGATCGAGCGGAGGTCGATGACTTCAACCGAAAATCCCTGGGCTTCGAAGGCACTCGCCGCCTTGGCACAGAGCGAAACGGTGTTGCCGTAGGTGACCAGCGTCAGGTCGCGGCCGCGGGCGACGTAACGTGAGAGGCCGGGGCGGACGAAATGCTTATCGAGATCGGTGGATGTGCGACCGTCGGAATTGTTGAGCACGGCCTTTGGGTAGAGGAAAACGGTCGGGCGGCGTGACTCGAAGGCTGCGTTGAGCAGGCCAGCGGCATCGCCGGCGCTGGAGGGCATGACGACGTCGATACCGGGCGTGTGCGCCAGCATGCTCTCGAAGCTTTGCGCATGGAACGGTCCGAGGCCCGGCTTGTAGCCGCCACAGCTCACCATGAGGATGACGGGTGATTCCCAGGCGCCCTGGGTGCGCCAGAACATGCTGCCCATTTCCGAGACGATCTGGTTATAGGCGAGCGGCAGGAAATCGGCGAATTGCAGGAAAGCAACCGGGCGCTGACCGGCAAGCGCACGGCCGACCGCGGTGCCGACAATGGTGGATTCGCTGAGCGCCGCATTGTGCACCCGTTCGGGATATTTCGTGCTGAGACCGCGGGTGACGCCGAAGACGTCGCCCTTGGGGTCTTCGATATCCTGGCCGAAAAGGACGACATCCGGATTGTCGGCAAGCTGCTTGTCGAGCACGCCGTTCAGCGCCTCGCGCATGGTCAGCGTGGCGGCACTCTTGCCGCCGCGATATTCAGTCGTCTTGTCGAACGAAGCCGGGTAGGGCGCCTTCGCTTCCGGCTCGACATGCGGCGCATCTTCCTTGCGGGCAAGGGCTGCTTCCGCCTGCACCTCGGCGGTCAGATCTTTCTCGATCTGTTCCAGTGCGGCAGCGTCGACACCCGCTTCCAGCAGAGCGGCACGCAGATTGACGAGCGGATCGCGGACGGAGCCGGTCTCGATCTCTTCCTGGGTGCGATAGGTCTTCTGGTCATCGGCATTGGTATGGTCGGATAGGCGCTCGACATTGACAATTACGAGGCTCGGCGTGCGGTTGTTGCGGCTGTGGCGGACAGCTTTACGGAAAGCTTCGCGCGACGCCTGCAGATCATCGCCATCGGCACGGATGATATCGAGACCGTAGAAAGAAGAGGCGGGTCCGTTTGGCAGATCGAAGAAGGTCTGCTTGGTGGTGCGCGTCGAGATGGAGAAACTATTGTCTTCGACGATGAAGACGACGGGATATTGGCTGCGCACGGCTTCAGCCACGGCTTCGACAAATTCGCCCTGCTGCGTAGTGCCGTCACCGAGGCAGCAAATGGCGATCGGCATGCCGGACTTGTGTTTCAGCGCCGCGCCGACGCCGACGGCATGCAGTGCATTGTTGCCGACGGGGCCGACGATCGAGGTGATGTTGAGAGCGCGGGAGGAAAGATGCGCGCTCATCTGTCGGCCGGCGGAATGAGAATTGGCTGTGGCGAGAAGACTGGAGAAAAACTCACGAATGGGCATGCCGCGCGCCAGCATCAAAGCTTTGTCGCGATAATGCAGATGCAACCAATCGTCATCATGGAGGAATTCGTTGAGCAGCGCCGTCGACTCATGTCCGGCACCGGAAACGTGAAAATGTGCTATGCCTTGCTTGATGAATTCTCGTTCAAGCCGGTCTATTTCACGCGATGTGAAAAATATTCTATGAAGTTGCTTGAGATGATCTGGGGTAAATCTCCCTTCCATTTCAATGATTTTCCTAATCTGTCATGACCATCAATTTGCGTCGGATAGGTACCCCCGTGTGGTATCTTTTTCAATACACGTTAAATGACAATATCTTCTCGGTTTGAAATAGGTTTCCGAGCACTGGTTGCATCCTGGAATTTTACGGCGACGGTTTCGACCAAAAAAGTCTACGCCTCCCGCCATCGCTGGCGCGGTGAGCATCGCGGCACTATTCGCCGTGGCTAACGCTTCGATGCCAACCAGCGGATGCTGGTCGTCATCCCTCAGCTCGTTTGCGGATCGGCTCGTCGGCCTGCTTGCGTAGAGCGGCCTTCCTTGCCGCCAGCTCTTCCTTGGCCACCAGTTCCTTCGGCTTTTTCCCAATGATCTGCCTGCGTCCCTTGGTGGAGAAGGGTTGCACGAGCTGCGCCAGGAAACCCTTAGCGACCTTGCCGGTGATGCCGATGTCCGTGGAGGAGGGGCGGGGCGGGTTATAGTAAGTACCGAGGATCTGGTCCCAGATCACGAGGTTTTCGCCGTAATTGGTGTTGCCCTCGGAAAGCAGTTTCGAGTGATGCCAGCGGTGCAGGCGTGGCGTCGAGAGGAACCAATCGAGCGGGCCGGTACGCACGTCGATGTTGCAATGGGTGAGGAGGCCGATAAACGCGGTTACCGCGCCAATCCACAGGAAAACCGGCAGCGGCGCACCGAGGAGATAGAGCGGGATCTGGCCGAGCGCGATCTTGAACAGCGAATCGATGATGTGGAAACGTCCGGTATTGATGACCCACAACCGCTCGACGCTGTGATGCAAGGCATGGAAACGCCAAAGTGTCAGGTACTCATGCGCAAGGCGATGGGCCGCATAGAGGCCGAATTCGGCGATGATCAACCCCAGCACGACCTGCAAGGCCATCGGCCATTGCTCCGGCCAAATATGCGCCTGATGGCTCAGAAAAGGTTGCGCTACAGTCGCCACAGCCATTGGAAATGACGTGGCGATGGCTGCCGCGATCTGCACGCTGCCCTTGCTCAAAAGGGTGTGTGCGATGTTGCTAAACGTCTCGCCGTCGCGCTCCAGCCAGGTCTCCTCGTAGGGCATAAGCCGCTCGAAAAGCGCAATCGTCGCCACGGCGGAGAGATAGACGACATTGAACCAAAAGAGCTGCATATGCGACTGAAACGCAAAATAAGAGCCTGTCAGTCCGGCGCAAAAGATTGCCGGCCACAACAAGGATGAAACAGCAGCGTAGAGACGCGAACTGTTTTGAAATGTCATGCCATTATCCTCGGATTCTAGTCGATCGGGTGAGCTTGCGCGTAAAATACGCGCGATATGTACCGCGAGGATTGTGGGCGAGGAAGCGAAATTTTAATCCGAGATGGAAGCGTTGTATCTCGCCGTGTTGCGGTTGGTCGGCACGGGCCGCCGATTACGGAGGTTGTCGAGACGATACGAGGCGCATTCCGAATGGTTTGAGGGGAACACATCATCGTGCTCCCCCTGTGCAAGGTCGATAAGCTTCGTTTCTACCCGAATGCCAGCTTGCTTTTCTGCTGCCCGGCCTCGTCAAAATTCTCAGGCGACAGCCATCTTTCGTAACCGGCCTTCAGGCGCGGCCAGTCGGCGTCGATCATGGCGAACCAGGCGGTGTCGCGATTCAGGCCTTTGGCGACCATGTGCTGGCGGAAGATGCCTTCGAAGGTGAAGCCGAAACGTTCGGCAGCGCGCTTCGACGGCTCGTTGAGATTGTTGCATTTCCATTCGAAACGGCGATAGCCGAGCGTATCGAAGACGTAGGAGGCGAAGAGATAGAGCGTTTCGGTGGTGATGCGGCTGCGGGCGATCGCCGGTCCCCAGAGGATGCTGCCGATCTCGATGACGCCATGCACGGGATCGATGCGCATCAGCGCCTGCCGGCCTTCGGCCTTGCCCGTCCGCTTGTCGATCGTCGCAAAGAACAGCGGATCGGTGCCGGCGGCAGCTTTTTCGAGCCAGGGCGTGAAGGCGGCGAGGTCGGCCGGTGCACTCTCGAACAGATAGCGGAAGCGATCGTCGGCTCCAGGCGCTTGGGCCGAGGCGTAGAGATCGGCGCCATGGCGGGCCGCGTCGAGCGGCTCCAGCCGGACATAGCAGCCTTCCAGGGTGATGCGTTCTGGGCGCGGCACACCGTTCCAATTTTCGAGGTTCATGTCGAAGTCCTTTGGTATCAAATGCGAAAAATAATCTATCGAATCCGGCCCGATTGTATCAGTGCCGCGAGCGGTTCGGGTAGCTCTATCCCTTCGGGCAATCCGGACGCCGCTTCCGCCGGGGCCAGATGGCTTTGCACCGGCAGAACGCCTGCCCAGACGGGGAAATCCGCCTCGTCGCTATCGCCTGGCGGGCCGTTGCGAACCTTGGCCGTCGCCTCGTCGATTTCCATCCTCAGTACTGACGTCGCTTTCACCTCCTGGCGCGTCATCGGCCGCAGACTGTCCCAGCGGCCGGGAAACAGATTTTCGATGAAGCGGCGGAGCGCGTCGGCCTTTTCCTCGACATCGTCGACAAGGCGGGCTGTGCCGAAAACCATGGCGGAGCGGTAGTTGACCGAGTGGTTGAAGGCGGAGCGGGCAAGGACGTAACCATCCATGAGGCTGCAGGTGAGGCAAACAGGCATATCCTCGGCCGCGCGCAAAAAGCGGCTCGCCGCTGAACCGTGCCAATAGACATGGTCGCCTTCGCGCCAATGCAGTGTCGGCGTCACATAGGGTGCGCCGTTGATGACATAGCCGACGTGACAGAGGGGCGCGGCATCCAGAATGGCATGGACATCGGCACGGGCATGGCTGCCGCGATGATGTTCGCGCCGCACGCGTGAGCGTTCGGTAGTCGGATAGTCTTCTGTCTGCGGCGGGTAAAGGTCAGCCATGATGTCCTCATCGGTATCATTTCTGTTTATGCGCCAAAGAGGTAGGTTATAAACGGCCAGTTTTTCTATTTCTTGCAGACCAGTTGGAGATGTCATGACAGCCGTCGCACAATGGCCGACGCTCGATCGAGTGGCGGGCGATTTGGAAGGCCAGGTGTATCGCGTGATGCGCGATCGCATTCTCCAGGGGCAGATGCCGCCGAGCCAGCGGCTGCCGTCGACACGAACGCTGGCGATTTCGCTCGGCGTCGCACGCTCCACCGTGGTCAACGCCTATGAGCGGCTGAAGGCGGAGGGCTATCTGCAATCGACGACGGGTGCTGCGACCCGCGTCGCCGCATTCACGACACCACCTCTGCATGGGCAAGCTGCGTCGACGCCGCTCAGTCCGATGCCGGTGGCCGAGGGTGCCGCGGGCGGCCTGTTCGAGCCGGGCGTGCCAGATGTCTCAGCTTTTCCGCACGCTGCCTGGGCACGTTGCCTCGGCGCTCGCGGCCGTTCGCTGCGGGTGCATGATCTCGGCTATGGCGCTCACAGCGGTATTCGCGAGCTGCGTGAGGCGATCCTTGATCACATCTCCGCCACACGCGGCGTGATTGCCCGCCCCGAACAACTGCTCATCGTTCCCTCCACCGTGGCAGCGATCGATCTGCTGGCGCGCCTCCTGCTGCGGCCCGATCGTCCGCATGGCACAGTCGCCTGGATGGAAGAGCCGGGTTATGAGACAGCACAGGCCTTGCTGCGGATGGCGGGCGCGGATCTCGTGCCGGTGCCATGCGATCAGGCGGGTATCGATGTCGGCAGAGCGGTCGGTCCGCCGCCGCGGCTGATTTATGTCACGCCCTCGCATCAATATCCGACCGGCGTCACGATGAGCCTGCCACGCCGCCTGGCGCTACTGGAATTCGCCCGCGCCAATGGTTCGGTCGTGCTGGAAGACGATTATGATAGCGAATTCCAGTATGCCTCCCGCCCGATCGCCGCGCTGCAGGGCATCGATCGCGGCGAAGTGGTTGCCTATCTCGGCACTTTCTCGAAGACGCTGGCACCCGGCCTGCGCGTCGCCTACGCGGTCGTGCCATCCTGGCTCGTATCCGAGGCTGCGGCCGCGCAGCGGCTGAGAGGGGCTGTCGTGCCGATCCATATCCAGGCGGCGCTTGCCGATTTCATCCGCGAAGGCCGCTTTCGTGCGCATCTGAGGCACATGAATGCGGTCTATGCCGAGCGGATGGCAGCGGCTGTTTCGGCACTGAACCGTCATTGCGGAGATCGGCTCGAGATCGGCGGGGGCACTGGCGGGCTGCAACTGGCCAGTTGGTTCCGGGACCCTGGCATCGATGATCAGGCGGCCATACGGGAGATCAATGCCCATGGCTTCGCACTTCGCTCCATGTCTGCCCTGCATCTTGGTCCGCCGCGGCAGGGCCTGCTGTTCGGTATAGCGCGCATGGCGCCCGAGGCGGCGGATGCGGCGGCGGCAAAGATTGCCAAGCTGGTCAAACCTCATTCCAGCGGCGGATGACCGGTTCGCTCAGGTCGTGTTCATAGCCGAGGATGCTGATGCTGGTGGTGTCGAGCACGAAATGTGCGCCACCTTGCGGCGGCAGACTGAGCCAGCGGGCGGCGAAGACCCTCAGAAAATGCGCGCTGGAGAAGATCAGGACGTTGCCGGTTACCTCCCGAAGCTCGCTGATGATCCGATCTGCTCTCGCGCCGACATCGGCCGCAGTCTCGCCGTCAGGGCATCCGTCACGAAAGAGTTGCCAGCCGGGTCGCTGAGCCAGGATTTCCTTGGTGGTGACGCCTTCATAGGCACCATAATTCCACTCCGCCAGATCGTCCTTGACGACACGCGCATCGCCGAAGCCGGCGAGCGTGCTGGTGCTTTTGGCGCGCTGGGACGGGCTTGACCAGACGGCGGCGAAATCGATGGCGGGCAGGCGGCTCGCGACCTTGCGGGCGGCTTCTTCACCGGCGGCGGTGAGGGGAATATCGGTTCGCCCGGTATGCCGACCGGACAGGCTCCATTCCGTCTGTCCGTGCCGAACCAGATAGATTTCCGGATACGCGCTGCTCATCTGAACGCCTCTCGATCGCGCTGAAACTCCCGTAATTCTTCGCATCCGCGAGACGCTCTGTCGAGGGAGGATATCAGCGCTTGCAGAGGGATTTCAACTCATCGTTTCACGGCGCGGCGGACGCTGTGCATCAGAATGGCGAGGCAGCCCAGCAGCAAAAGAAGCCCCCCGATCAATGGTGGCAGGCCGAGAAGCTTGACCGCGACGGCGACGATGATCACCAGGATCAGGGAAAAAGCCGCGAGGCTGCCATCGTCGATGAACATGCCGATGAGTTCGGATATGGCGATGCGGATGACGTTCATTGGGCTGCCTTTACTGTGGATTTGCCGACGGAGCCGCGCAGGCCGCGGATGATGGCGAAGGACGCCAGGGCAACGATTGCGAAGATGGCGATAAGCGCAAGATCGGCGCCCGGCCAATCAGCGCCAATTCCTTCGCCGGTCCAGAAGATGCCGAAGCTGGTCAACATCAGCCCGACCACGAATTTGAGCGTGTTTTCCGGCACGGTGGCGAGGGGGCGATGCACCAGCAGGCCGATCAGCATGACCAAGATGAAGGCGGCGAGGGCGCCGATGCCGGCATAGAGCGTCAGGCCATGGGCACCGCCGACGGCGATGACGATGAAGACCACCTCGACGCCTTCCAACAGCACCGCCTTGAAGGAGGCAAGGCCGGCGAGATAGTCGGCGCGCCGGTCTTCGGATTGTTGGCGGAGCGCTGCCGTTTCCTTGGAGAAGGCTGCTTCCTCATCGTGCAGAGCGATAACGCCGAGCGAGCGCAGAATGGCCTTTCGCAGCCAGCGCATGCCGAACAGGATCAGCAGAACGCCGACGACGAATTGCAGCGTGGTGATCGGTACCAGCGCGAGCAGCGGCCCGAAGATCAGGACGAGGGCCGCAAGCACCGCAAGCGCGAGAGCGGCACCCGTCAGCGCCGGGCGCCAGCTTCGCGTGACCCCAACGGCAAGGACGATGGTGAAGGCTTCCACGACTTCGACGAAGGAGCCGAGGAAGGAGGCCGTTATGGTGGAAAGAATGGGTGTGAGACTGTTCATGCAGTGAATCCTGGATAACGGATAGCTGTTGATTTTGCGTGATCTTATCCGAAAGCCGCTCGAATTTTTCGAGTAAGACCATGCCGAAAGTCACATTCATGATCACGTTTCGGTGCTTCCCGCGCAGATATGTAACAAAATCCGCATTGGCGCCGTATATTTTGCGGGACAGGTGATCGTCCCTTCTACGGGAGGTTCCAGGAATGTTGAACAGACGACTTCTTCTCATCGCTGCCGGCCTCGGGGCGGTTGCGGCTCGATTTGGTTTGGCATCAAGCCCAGCCGTTGCGGCCGGGAAATTTCCCGTTACCCACACCGACGAAGAATGGCACAAGCTGCTGACGTCGGACCAATATTCCGTACTGCGCGAGGAGGGGACGGAATATCCGTTTTCCAGCCCGCTGTTGCACGAGGAGCGCAAAGGCAATTTCGCCTGTGCCGGCTGCCAGCAGGATGTTTTCTCCTCAAGCACGAAGTTCGATAGCGGCACCGGCTGGCCGAGCTTTTGGGCGCCGATCGATGGCGCAGTCGGTACGACAGAGGATCATTCCTTCGGCATGACGCGTACCGCGGTGCATTGCAGCCGCTGCGGCGGCCATCTCGGCCATGTCTTTCCCGACGGACCAAAGCCGACAGGTCTGCGCTACTGCATGAACGGCGTTGCCATGTCATTCCACGCGATTTCGGCCTGATTGCCGAAAATGAGCACCGTGATCCTTTTTCTGGATATCAGGCGTCGCCTAATGCTGCCCGTACCGCGGGGATCACTTTCTGGGCATAAAGTTCGATGCAGCGCATCAGTTTGCTGTGGCTGAGCGTGCCGGCGCTGTATTTCAACTGGAAGCGGCTGATGCCGAGCGTCTTGATGACAGGCGCGAGCTTGGCGGCGACCGTTTCGGGCGAGCCGACATAGAGCGAGCCGTTTTCGATCTCGCTTTCGAATTCGTCGCGCGTTATCGGCGGCCAGCCGCGTTCGCGGCCGATGCGATCGCGCATCGCCTTGTAGTTCGGCCAGAGCTCCTCGCGGGCCTGATCGTCCGTATTGGCAATATAGCCCGGCGAATGGATGCCGATCAGCTGAACAGGGCGGCCCAATTGCGCGAATGCCCTGTGATAGAGATCGATATACGGCCGAAAGCGATAGGGGCTGCCGCCAATGATCGCCAGCATCAGCGGCAGATTATATTGCGCGGCGCGGACGACCGAAGCCGGACTGCCGCCAACACCGATCCATGTTTTCAGGTGACCCTTCTCGATCGTCGGGAAGACGCGTTGATTGCTGAGCGGCGGGCGCGTCGTTCCCTTCCAGGTGACCGGCTCATTGGAAAGCAGAGCCGCGAAAAGATCGAGCTTTTCCTCGAACAGCTTTTCATACTGCGACAGCTCAAAGCCGAAGAGCGGGAAGGATTCTGTGAACGAACCGCGGCCGAGGATCACCTCCGCGCGCCCGCTTGAGGCGGCGTCCAGGCTGGAAAAGCGCTGGAAGACACGGATGGGATCATCGGAACTCAGAACCGTCACGGCCGAGCCGAGGTGAATCCGCGACGTGCGGCCGGCAATGGCGGCAAGCACCGTTTCCGGCGAGGAAATCGCGAAATCCTGGCGATGATGCTCGCCGATGCCGAAGAAATCGATCCCGAGCTGGTCTGCGAGCACGCCTTCCTCGATCACATCGCGGATGACCTGTGCATGAGATTCCGGGGCCTCGTTTTCGTCCTGCGTCACGTCACCGAAAGTATCGAGCCCGAATTCGACAGTGTTTGCCGTCATGATGTTTCCGTTGCCTATCGCAATTGCGTTGTGGGCATTTACGCGCGTTCCCGCAGGCGAACCATCCGCAAAGTTTCGGAGGTTTCCTTCGAAGAATTCGATATGGCCGTGATGGTAGCGGGAGGTGTGCCCCAAATGCCGGGACCGTTGCGTTTGGCGGAGCCGCCGTCGATAGTGTCCCTGGGCACCCGATCGTCGGAGGAAGAGGCGCATGTCAGAGCTGAAGAAAATCAATCTCACGAAGGCCTTTGCGGGGTTCAATGAGCCCTGGGTCCCGCGGATCTGCGGGGACATCAACGACTTTCAGATCAAGCTAGTCAAACTCGAAGGCGCCTTTCATTGGCACCATCACGAAGAGGAGGACGAGTTGTTCCTCGTTGTCAAAGGCACGCTTCGCATGAAGCTGCGCGAGGAAAATGGCGGCGATATCGTCCTCGGCCCCGGCGAATACATCATCGTGCCGCACGGCGTCGAACATTGCCCGACCGCGGAGCCGACATGCGAGGTCCCGCTGCTGGAGAGGAATACGACGCTCAACACCGGCAATGTCGAGAATGAGCGCACGGTGCGTCAGCCGGCGCGGCTTTGAAGGATGTGGGACGAATTGCGGCTTCGGTTTAGCGAGACCGCAATTCGGATTCGGGGCTGACAGCCATCAATTCAATTGTGCCAGCTTGTTCGGCGGACGGCATTCGGCGAACACATCGAGGCTGCGGTCGTAGACCTTCGTCGCAATATCCATCAGGCCGAGGACGCTGTGGAAGATGTTGTCGTGAGAATGGGTGCCGTCAGCGGCGCGTTTTGCCAGGCAGGTCATGTCATAGCCGCCGGTCTTCGCCAGATCGTCGGCCAGCCAGACCAAGAATGGCACATGGGTCTGTTGCGCAGGTGCGATGATGTATGGTGTACCGTGCAGGTAAATCCCGTTCTCGCCAAGCGACTCGCCGTGATCGGAGAAGTAGACGACCGCGCCGGACAGCGAGTTTGAGCGCTGCTTCAATTTATCGATCACCGCCGAAACGATATGATCGGTGTAGAGGATCGTATTGTCATAGGCGTTGGTGATCTCCTCCGGCGTGCAACTGCCGAAATCGTTGGCGCGGCAGTCGGGGGTAAAGCGGCGGAACTCGTCGGGATAGCGCTGGTAGTAGGCTGGGCCATGGCTGCCGAGCTGGTGCAGCACGAGGACGCTGTCTCCTTTGATATGGTCCAGCCAGTTATCGACCTTGTCCACCAGGATCGCATCCAGGCATTCGCCATCCTTGCAGAAGCGGGGATCGGCCGATGTCGGCAGATAGGTGTAGGGCACGCGGTCGGTGACGTGATAGCTGCCAGTATCATTGTCCAGCCAGGAGACATCGACCTTGGCATGGGTCAGCACATCAAGCAGGTTCTGCGTCTCGAGGCCCTTCAGGTGGGTATATTGCTCCCGCGTATAGACCGAGAACAGGCAAGGGATCGAGGTTGCTGTCGCCGTCCCGCAACTGCTGGTGTTGGGGAAATAGACGACATTCTGTTTCGCCAGCTCCGGATTGGTCATCTTGCCATAGCCGCCGAGGGAAAAGTTTTGGGCTCGCGCCGTTTCGCCGGCGACGATGATGGTCACACGCGGCTTGCCGTTGTCGTTCGTGCCAACCCTGTGGGCGTCCGTGCCCAGAGGCTGCGCGACGATGCTTGAATCCTTGCGCGAATTGATGGCGTAGCGCACGGCGCTGGTGATCGGCATGACTGGATTGAGCATATCCACGAGATCGGGGTGCGCACGGCCGACACCTGCGAACGTCTTGTAGAAGCTGGTGCCTGCGATCACGAAGACGGCGAGGCAGGAGAGGATGACAGCGGTATTATGAGCAAGCTTCTTGAGAAGGGGACGATGCGCAATGCGCACCCACGCAATCACCAGAGAGGGTAAAACGCCCGTCAGCAGCACATGTGTCGCAAAGCGCAGCGTGATCAGATGGCCGGCCTCGGCACCCGTCGATACCGCCGCATTGCGAATCATCTCCTTGTCGATGATGACCCCGAACTGATCGTTGAACCAGGAGGACACCGCCGCCACGAGAACGAAGAAAATCAGGATCGGCTTCGTGAGGTATTTGGCGGAGAAAAACGTGAAGAGCGCCATGATGGCCGCGGCGATGCCAATGGCGAAGGCGGCAAAGGCGGTGGGTTCCGCAATAAAATAACCGTAGGCCTTGGTCCAAAACGTCTGGTTCGTCACAAGAAGGATATAAATCGTGGTTAAAAGGCAAAGAGTGACGCTGCCGATTGCTGGCCGGACGCTTTGCCGGCCAGGCTGGATGTTTTTATCGTTCAATGTTTTTCTCCAAGGCGTTTCCTGAAAAGCGGGTCGGGAAACCGTAAACCGCAGCGCATAGGACGCGACTTTGACTATTTTAAAGCGCGGGACCGTGCCCACCGTTGCTGACATTTACCTGAACGATATTCGTTTGTGCACTACTGATTGGCGATCGCTGTCCCTTATCTACTCTTTTCCGCCTGCGGGCAGGCGAATTTCAGGTCGCCGTCAGAAATCCCGATCATAGCTTCATCTCTTGCATAAGGGAGAAGTCGTGCGGATTTTGCTGGTCGAAGACGATGCCACCATCGGCAATGCAGTGCAGGATCATTTGCTTGCCGAAGGCTGGGCAGTTGATTGGTCGATGGACCTGCGGTCCGCGATGGCGGCGGTTTCGGCCGGAGCTTATAACGTTGTTCTTCTCGACCTTCGCCTGCCGGACGGAAGTGGCCTGGAATTGCTAAGATATATGGGGCCGAAGGTCTCTTCGATGCCGGTGATCATCATGTCCGCTTATGATCAGCTATCGGATCAGATGGCCGGAATGAGCATCGGTGCGGTCGATTATCTCATAAAGCCGTTCGGGCTCGGCGAACTCGCGGCCCGCATCCGCAAGGCAACGACGCCTTCAAGCAAAGGAAAACCGGGAAATTGCCGCTCGCACGTTCTTCCGAAAGTCGGCTGAACGGCGCAGCCACAATCCTCTCCTCAATGCTGCTGCGATCTGGAGTTGAAGAACTCGAAAACGCTCAGCATGGCTGCGAACATGACCAGCGACAAAAGCCAACCGAGGACTGCGTCGGACAGATAGTGCGCGCCGGTCAGCACACGCATCGTCGGCATCATAATCGATGTCACGGCGAGGGGCACCCCTAGAGGAAGACGCCAGCGTGGCGGCAGCAGCAGGGCGAGACAGAGAAGCCATCCGGCCGATGACGACTCTCCGGAAACGAAGGAACAATTCCTGAGGCACTTGCCGGCAAACGAGCCCGCCTGAACGAAATCCAACGCTCCACCGAAGAGATCGGTATCGCGGGGGCGCGGCCGGCCGGAGAAGGCTTTCAGGATCAAGTTGACGATGAGGCCACAGCCAATCGCAAGCGACAACAGCGCCGCCATGCACTGATCGATTTTCGGCGTGCGCCAGTTGGGTCCGAGTTTCTTCCAGGAGAGGAAGGGAACTGCAAGCAGCACGATCACCGCGATATAGGGTAAAACGAGCGTGATCGAGCGCAGGATGACGAAGGGCCGATCCTTGTCGTAGGCAAACATGCCGCAGATGTCGTCGGCCGAATCGGTCCACGGACAAGGCTTACTCGTAAAGACGCTGCGGGCGACGGAAATATCGATCTCGGGAAATCTGTTGAAGAGAAGAAGGAGCAAACACCACAGTGCCGACAGCGCCAGGAAAGAGGCAAGCGGCTTGCCGAACGGCGCAGCACTTTTGGGGTAAGCAGCATAATTGTCGTACATCAGGAAAGGCCGTTTTCCGTCATCGCATATAGGAATAGGGCGAGATTCGGCTCTCGCGAAACGCGCTAACGATCTTCGCCCAGCTTTCCCTACGGTAGAAGCCTGACAGCAGCCTGAAACATCAGATGCTTAGGAAGTGCGGTTCGTCTTCTCGACGGGCAGCATTGTTATCTTGCTTTGCGCGCCCGTCACTCGCCGGTCTGGAAATAGGCTTCGAGACGATAGCCGTCGGGATCGATGACGAAGGCTGCGTAATAGAATTGGCTGTAGTCAGGCCGGATGCCCGGTTTGCCGTTGTCTTCGCCGCCATTGGCAAGCCCGGCGGCGTAAAAGGCGTCGACGGCCTCCTGGCTTGGTGCGACGAAGCAGAAATGCAGGCCGGAGCCGCGATCCGCCGGAACGGGGTGCTCCACCTCCATGACCCAGAACTGTGCCCGTTCAGCGCCATATCCGACCGTGCCGTCGAAATTCGACAGCCGCTCATAGCCGAGCGGCGCTAGCGTCGCATCATAGAATTGCCGTGCTCTTTCCAGGCTTTTGACGCCAATCGAGACATGATCGAACATAAATGCAGGCTCCTATTATCCGCTTCCTCGGCCTCATGATTGCCAAGGCTAAGGGTACGACATCCCTTCAAAATCCAATGGCTTCGGATGTTGGATCCAACCATCTTTCAACGACCGTTTGAAGTCAATGAAGAGTGGCAGGCGCCCATTTGGGATCTTGTGCACGAGACGCGCTCGATTCTCTGCATTGGGCAGATTGCCTGCACACAACTAGAATTGATAGGGTGGCGGTGCTGATGGATTTCGACGAATTGCAGGCTTTCGTGGGGCGTTTGATCAATCCGCTTGACTCACAATCAAGACTTGGCAACTCAGCCGCACATTTTTTTCAAATCGTCTGTCGATTTCCGAAGGGTTGCTTCGTCGTCGTATTGAGCGAGACAATTTCGCGGCAATGGCGCCAGCGGCTCGGCTCGAGAGGAATGGTCAAATGCGTTTCATGTCTATCATCACTTCTGCTCAAATGGGCATGCCGACGCCGGAGCTCATGGAAGCCATCGGCAAGCTCGCCGATCGCGAGATCAAGGCCGGCCGCATGATCGATACCGCCGGACTTATGCCGATGGAAACCGGAGCCCGCGTCAGCATC
The DNA here is from genome assembly GCF_003025035.1 of Rhizobium sp. SEMIA4064. Classification (GTDB taxonomy): domain Bacteria; phylum Pseudomonadota; class Alphaproteobacteria; order Rhizobiales; family Rhizobiaceae; genus Rhizobium; species Rhizobium paranaense. The sequence goes on along the minus strand of NZ_PYJN01000019.1, from coordinate 27,234 downwards.
AAAGACGGAAAGCTCGTCATCGTCGACGGCCCGTTCGTCGAGGCCAAGGAAGTGGTCGGCGGCTATGCGATCTTCGAATTTCAGAACAAGGAGGAGGCTCTGGCGCTGACGGTCGAATTCATGCAGCTCCACATAGATCACATGCCGGGCTGGGAAGGCACCTGCGAGGTTCGTCCGTTCTTCACGCCGGATATGAACCCATGCAGCGCACACTCGGTCGCGGTCGCGGTCGCTTGAGGCGAATGGCTGAAAGAAGGGACGGGCGGCCGTGACGGCCGCCGACGCCCACCGCACGATCCTGGCTGTATGGCGGATCGAGCAGCCCAGGCTGATCACCAGCTTGGCAAGGATGCTGCGCGACGTGCCGTTGGCGGAGGACCTCACTCAAGAAGCGCTGTTGGCGGCGCTGGAACGGTGGCCCGAGACCGGCGTTCCGGAAAGGCCGGGTGCATGGCTGATGGCGACCGCCAAGCGGCGGGCGCTGGATCATCTGCGCCGCCGCCCGATGCTTGAGCGCAAGCATGAGATGATTGCCCTGGATATGGACGAGGAGCAGCAGGCCATGCCCGATGTAGACGCTGCCCTCGACGATGACATAGGCGACGAATTGCTCCGTCTCGTCTTCACCGCCTGCCATCCGCTGCTATCGCGGGAAGCCCGCGTCGCATTGGCGCTGCGGATGATTTGTGGCTTGACGACAGAGGAGATTGCCAGAGCTTTTCTGCTGCCGGAGGCGACGATTGCCCAGCGCATTGTCCGCGCCAAACGAACCCTTTCGGAGTCGGGGCTGGCCTATGAGACCCCCGGCGGCGAGGAACTCGCGCAACGGCTTGCCTCCGTATTGGAGGTCGTCTATCTGATTTTCAACGAGGGCTATACGGCGGCGCGCGGCGAGGACTGGCTGCGGCCGCAGCTCTGCAACGAAGCGTTGCGCATGGGCCGCATCCTCACCTCCATTGCACCGAATGAGCCCGAAGCGCATGCGCTGCTGGCGCTGATGGAACTGAATGCCTCACGCACCGCCGCGCGCACAGATGCCGTCGGTGAGCCGATCCTTCTGCTGGAACAGAACCGCGCCCTTTGGGATCAGCTACAGATCCGGCGGGGACTGCGGGCACTTGCACGGGCGCGGGACCTCGGCGGCGCGGGCGGCGCTTATGCACTGCAGGCGGCAATCGTCGCCTGCCACGCGGAGGCTCGAACGGCCGATGCGACGGATTGGTTACGTATTGCTAGGCTCTATGGGGAGCTGGCGGCGCTTATGCCTTCGCCGGTCATCGAACTCAATCGCGCGGTCGCGGTGGGCATGGCGGAAGGGCCGGAGGCGGGGCTGGCGATCGTGGATCATCTCGCAGATGAGCCGGCGCTCAGGGGATATCACCTGCTGCCGAGCGTTCGCGGTGATCTGCTCCAAAAACTCGCCCGCTACGGGGAGGCTAAAGCCGCTTTCGAGGCGGCCGCTGCTCTGGCCGGAAACCAGCGGGAACGCGACCTCTTGATGCGGCGTGCCGCCGAGGCGGCATCGCTGTTGTCATAATGGCATCCTCCGACAATCCGCTTCGGGACGATCGGAGCTGGGCTGATGACGAGTACCCGCACCCGAGGTGATGCGGGTACTCGCGACGCCGACTATTCCGCCGCCTGATAGACATTCGAACGCGATGTCGATGTCCTCGGGCCGACCGCCGCCAGCAATGTCACCGTAGCGGCCAATATCGCGACGAAGGCGGTGCCGGCGATATAGGGATTCCAGCCGAAGCTTGGTGCCGCGCCGAAGATGGCGGATGCGGCTGCCAACACGATGCCGCCGCCGATCTGGAAGGAGGCGAACAGCAGCCCGGAGGCCAGGCCCGACTTATCGTCTTCGACATCGGACAGTGCCGCCACCTGCACCGACGGATAGGTCATGGCATAGCCGACGCCAAGCAATAGCTGAGAGACGGCGACGAGCAGGATCGGATTGATATTTCCGACCGAGAGGACCCAAAAGACATAGCTGATAGCCTGCAGTCCGACACCAAGCGTCATCAGGCCGGTCGTGCCGCGATTTTGCCCGATCGCCGCAAATCGCGGTGCGAGGAACATCACGCAGACGCCGCCGAAGGCGAAGGAGAAGCCGGTGGCGAAAGCCGACCAGCCGACGACGTCCTGATAGTAGAGCGTCGCGATGAACTGGAAGCCGACATAGACGCCCTGGAAGAGCGCGGCGATGGCGTTGGCATGGCTGAGCTTTGCCCGCCGGAAGATGGCAAGCGGCACCATCGGATCCCTGTGCCGCGCTTCGACCAGCAGGAAGAGCAGGATGAGGACCAGCGCCGCGACCAATGCTCCCCAGGTGGGAAATGCCTGCCAGCCGGCGGCAGCGGCGTTGGTGATGCCGAAGACGAACAGCAGCAATCCGGGCGTGATCGTCAGCGCACCGGCCCAGTCGAAGTGAGGCCGCGGCCCGGTCCGCTGATGATCGGCAGGCAGGACGAAGGGCGCAAGCACCAGAGCGAGGATGGCAACGGGCGCTCCCATGACCAGCGTCGCCCGCCAGCTAATGATGGTTGCGGCTCCGCCAAGCACCATGCCGAGCACAAAGCCGGCGGCGCCAGTAGAGGAGAACACCCCGAGCGCCTTGGCGCGGGCGCTTCCTTCTCCAAACACGGACAGCAGTAGGGCGAGCGCGGCCGGCGCGGTGAAGGCTGCGGCAATGCCTTTGATCAGGCGTGCAGCGATCAAGGTCGGCGCGCTGTCGACGAACCCGCCGGCGATGCTGGCGGCGGCGAAGACGCCAAGCGACCAGAGGAAGACGCGGCGGTGGCCGAAAAGATCGGCAACGCGGCCGCCGAGCAGCAGAAAGCCGCCATAACCGAGCACATAGGCGCTGACGGCCCATTGCAGCGATGTCGCCTGTATGCCGAGCTCGGTTTGGATTGCGGGCAGGGCCACGCCGATGGTGGAGACATCCATGGCGTCCAGGAAGTTGGCGGCGCAAAGCAGCAGCAATGCCAGCCCGGCCCCACTTCGTGATTTGGAATAAGTCATCGGAATCGTTCCTTCCTATGCTGCCGTCTCTCGGGAGGTTGGCGGGCGGCAGGGAACGAGAAAATGTACAGCTTCTAACCCTATTGCAAATTGATAGTAACCATGCCAGGTATTACTGGTGATGATGAATGATGCTACGCTTCGAAAAATCGATCTCAATCTGTTGCTCGCCTTTTCCGTGCTCATGCAGGAACGGAATGTGAGCCGCGCTGCCGAGCGCCTGCTGCTTGGCCAGCCCGGCCTGTCGGCTGCGCTGCGTCGATTGCGCGAGACGCTCGATGACGAATTGTTCGTGCGTGTCGGGCGGGGTCTACAGCCGACGCCGCGCGCACTCGCCATTGCGCCAGCCATCGAGGATGCACTTTCGGGCATCGAACGCGCCATCCGCCCGCCAACGGCCTTCGACCCGGCAAGCTGGCAGGGCGAGTTCCGCGTCGGCATGTGCGACAATCTCGAATCCGCTTTCTTCGGCCCGCTGGTGGCGCGGTTGCGGCTGCAGGCGCCAGGGGCGCGTTTGATCGGCGTGGCTTTCGACAAGCGTGACGCCGGGCGTTTGCTGGACGAGGGCGCCTATGATTTCAGCGTCTCGGTGCATGACGAGCCGGCATCCTGGCATATTCGCGCGCCGCTGTTCGAGCAGGCATCGGTTTGTATCTACGACCCTCACCAGCTAAGGCTGACCGCGCCGCTGAGCTTCAAGGATTTTGTCGCCGCCGCTCACGTCACCGTGTCCTTTGAAGGCAATACATCGAGCAACGTCGATATTGCTCTCGCCCGCACCGGCGATCGCCGGCAGGTGGTGGCGACGGTGCCGCGCTTTTCGGCTCTGCCGACGGTTTTGCGGGCAATGCCGGCCATTGCCACGATCCCGGAATCCATTGCCCGCTGCATGGCCCAGCTTCATGGCCTCACCATTTCGGAGCCGCCGCTTGATCTGCCGGCCGAGCCGGTGACGATGCTCTACCGTCGCGTTGACCGGACGGACAGCCGGGCAGTTTGGTTCCGCCGGCTGTTCGTGGAAATCGCGGCAGAGTCATTGCAAGCATCCGGGTGCCGCATGGGCGTTTCCACGGCTGCCTGCTGCTTCGACCAGGTTCCTTTGGCTGAGGCAGTGTGAAGCTTCAAGAGAGCGGCCCCATGCCATCACCTTTGGTCAGACACACGAAACGCCTGCTGCTGCGCATGCCCGCGGAGGCGGATCTCGATTTCGTGACGGACCTCTTTGCCCGGCCGGAACTCGTTGCGCATCGGCCCGATCCCACACCGGATACGCGGGACGCAAGTGCTCAACGTCTCTCTCGTGACATGGAGCATTGGCGTAATCACGGATTCGGTCGCTGGGCTGTCGAGGCGGATGGCAGGCTGATCGGCTTCGGCGGCGTGACGGTGTCGAAGGAATTCGACGGTCTCAACCTGTCCTATCACCTGCATCCGGATAGCTGGGGACAGGGCTATGCGACCGAATTGGTAGATGATGTTTTATCTTTCTCGTTCAACAGCTTGCATGCCGAACGGATGATCGGTCTCGTCCGCTCGGCCAATGCCGCTTCCAGACATGTGCTGGAAAAATGCGGCTTCACTTTCGAGCGTGAAGTCATGCTGCACGGTGCGCCGACCAATCTCTTTGCGCTCACGGCTTGCGGCCAAATGGGATGACCGCCAAACGGCTGTCATCCCGCCCATATGGGCGTAGACGAATTGCAGGCTCTTCTTTTTGCCCGTCCCATTCCACAATGGGGTTCGACAATCCGCGCCATGCGCGAGAGTGCAAGGGGGAGACCGCGATGACGGAAACTCGTCTGACAGGGGAAGACGCGTCCAACGCGAGCATGAGTCAAAACGTGCTCTCCGGTGTCGGTGCAGGACATCTGGCGCTGGTTCCGACATGGATGCCGTTGGATCTTGCATCGAACCAGAACGTCAATTCCGCAGGAAGCGGCGGCGACGGAATCGCGACCGGCCTTATCAGCAGCAATCCCCTCGCGATCTTCATCCCATCCAACACGGCGGTAGCCGGCCCTCATTCGACAGTAGACGCCTTTCAGGGCAATGGTGCGCTTATCAATCAACACTCTACCGAAATGGCCGGCCTAGGCGGCGATGGCGGCAGCGGCAATGTCGCGCTCGGCGGTATCGGCAGCACCTCCGTCAACCATGCCGGAACTGGCGGCAACGGCCTGTTTTTCGGCGGTATCGTGAGCTCCGATGTTGCCGTCTTCGCTCCGGTGAATACCGCCGTCGCTGGCGGTGAGGGATCCGTCGCGCATTCGGAACAGACGAACAACGCAGCGTTTCTGCAAGGTGCAACCCAGATCGGCGGCGTCGGCGGCTCGGGCGGCGACCATAATCTGGCTGCCGGCGGGGGGCCGGAGAGCGGCGGTTCAAACGCCGGAAATACACTCATTTTCAACGGTGACAACTATGCGGGCCATGGTGGCGATGGCCACTTCATCGGCAGTATGATCGATGTGAACGTCGCCATTTTTTCGCCAATCAACATCGCGATCGGCGCTGCTGGCGGCTCGGCGGAAGCCCACCAGACGAACGATGTGGTTTTCGACCAGGGCGGTATCCAGATGGCGGGTATCGGCGGCAATGGCGGTAGTTTCAACTTGTCGTCGGACACGATCTTCACCGGACACAGCGTGGGTGGCGGCGGCGGATCGGGATCTTCGACCGGCAGTTTGGTCGATGTCAGCCTCGGATATTTCCATCCGATCAACATTGCTGTTCCGGCCGGCGGCACGGCCGACGCCCAGCAGATCGACCATGTCCTCACCGATCAGCATACGCTGCAACTGGCGGGCATAGGCGGTCACGGCGGTGAGGGTAACCTGACGGATGCCCATTCGGCTCTCGTCGATGACATCCTCAATTTCATGCACACCTAGATCGGCTGAGCCTTTCAGAGACTGCTTTATCTTTTGTTTTTTCGCAGTTGCGGATGGAAAAGCCGCTCAGCACTTTTGTAGAAATTGCGTCAGAAGCGCGTGTTCGCAGGAACACGCGCAGATCATTTCAGTTCCGCGTTCCAACTCTCAACGGAAGCGTTCGTAGAGAGCATGCCCCCTTTTTGCGAGCCCCGTGCCTGCTGTTATTTCGGCATAACCATTTGGGATACATCCTCTTTCCCGGCCATACCCCACCCAAAGGGACATCTCCGAATATCCGGCTGGTTCACCGGTTGAATTGCGAGCACTGTCTGCAAGCGGTTTTCTTGCCAGGTAATGACGTACCGGCATCGGGCCGTGGGAGACTTTCGGACCGAATAGGAGAGGAGCTACACTATGCCTATTCCACAGATAACTGACACGATCAATCTCACCGATCCGTCTGCAGGCAACGCAAATGCCGGCAATGGCGGCGATGGATACGGCAATGGTAATATCCATTATGATCCCAGTGCCTATGTCAATAACTACCAGGACGTCTACGGCGCCTCAACTGATCTCCATAATGGCGATCACGTTCATCAGACGGCTGACTGGGATGCCGGCGGTGGCGGAGCTGGCGGATTGGCCCAAGCTTATAACGCCGCGTTTTCAGCACTCACCAGCACCGGTGGAGCTGGCGGGAGCGCCACTTCGAACGGTAGCCAAGGCTCTGTGAGCGGCGGCGACGTAGCAGCGGTTTCTGCAGCCACGACAGCTACGCAAACCACCCAGTCGTTTGTCGACCAGCATGCCACTATCGTGTCCGGCGCCGGTGGTAATGGCGGTAACGGCAACCTGGCCGAGGGCGGCAGCATCTCGACGGCATTGGTTCATACGGACACCCTCAGCACGGCCGTATCGAATGCTTTCGATCATTTTGACAATTCTTTCGGCGGCAGCATCGACGTGCACCACCTCGGTACGTGATCGATTTATGCCAACCGGCCCGTTAATTCGGGTCCTGAGGATCGCAGGTTCAGGCCAGCGATCCTCGTATTTATGACAGTTCGACCAAGCATTCGCCTTGTCATAATCCGGAGCTGCGAGATCTGATGACGCCAACAAATCTTGCACAACCCCAGCGCCAGCAAACTCAACTGGTCATGGCACTACGGGCCTGCGCCGGGGCCTTCGGCTTGGTCTTTCTCTATAGCAGCGGCTATAATCTCTTTCTTCTCGCCCCTTCCATCTATCTTTTGCAAATATACGACCGGGTAATGTCGAGCCGCAGCGTCGATACGCTGGTGATGCTGACACTCATCGTCGCCGTTGCGGTGGTGGTCGGATCCACCCTTGATATCGTCCGCAGAGCAGCGCTTTCACGCATCGGCAGTTGGCTGGACCATCGTCTGCGTCCGGACGTCCTGAACGCTTCATTCGAATACGCGTCCCGTGCGGATACCAGTGTTGCGGCCGATTGTTATCGCGACCTTGCCTCGCTGCGTCAGTTCCTCGATTCACCGGCAAGTGCACTTCTTTTCGATATTCCCTGGGCTCCGGTATTCCTGCTGCTGCTCTTTCTCGTTCATCCTCTGCTGGGCGTGATCGGCCTTCTGAGCGCAGTCGCTCTCCTGTCGCTCGCCCTCCTGACGGAACTGGCGACGCAGCAGCCGATCGCACAGGCGAATCTTGCGCTGTCGCGGAGCTACATGCGGCTTGCGACGGCTCTTCGATATATTCAGGTGATCCGTGCCATGGGAATGCAGGACGGTGCGGCGCAGATCGTCTACCGCGATGCCGAGAGGGCCAGAAAAGCCCAGGACACCGCGATGCACCGCACCGAGATCATTCTGGGGTTCTCGAAATCCATCAGGACACTAACCCAGATTCTGGTCATGGGAGCGGCCACCTGGCTGGTGCTCGCGGATAACAGCAGCCCCGGTATCATCTTTGTCTCAAGCCTGTTGCTCGGCCGCGGTCTTGCACCCGTCGAGGGCGCGATCGGCGCATGGCGCTCGTTTGCGTTTGCGCGCAACTCCTTCAATCGTCTCAACAAGATGCTGATCCTTGTGTCTACGCAGGAGGATCCCAGAACGATCCCTGTTCCCGATCCGAGTGGCCTCATCCTGGACAATGTCGGCTACGCCTTGCAGTTTGCTGATCGGCCCATAGTGAAGGGCGTCACGCTGCACCTGTTGCCGGGTGATTGCATGGCGCTCATCGGCCCGTCAGGATCCGGCAAGTCGACGCTCGGCCGCATCATGGCCGGCGTCCTGCATCCGACAAGCGGATGCACCCTTCTGGGCGGCGTCGACATTTCCGCGCTGCGCCTTTGCGGCGATACTCGTCATGTCGGCTATCTGCCACAGGATATCGAACTTTTCGGCGGAGCCATCAAGGACGTCATCGGGCGCCTGGACGGCGCGGACCCCACCAGGGCCATCGAAGCGGCCAAGCTTGTCGGACTGCACGAAACGATCATGCGGCTGCCGCAGGGCTACGAGACCGACATCGGCGAGGGTGGGAACTTGCTGCTGCGCGCTCAGCGGCAGCAGCTCGGATTGGCACGCGCCGCTTACGGAAATCCCTCGCTCGTGGTGCTCGACGATCCGAATTCCAGTCTGGACTATGAGGGCGAACGCATCCTGTACAACGCGATCGAACGCATGAGATCCAGACGAATGATCGTCGTCATCATTACCCATCGGATGGGAGTTCTGCCCATCACCAACAAGATCGCGATCATGCGCAATGGCATGGTCAATGCGTTTGGGGAGAGCGAGCATATATACGACACCTATCTTCGCCCGCCGTCGCCGGCGCCGGCGCAGACACTGGAAGGAAAGGCTGCGTCATGACCACCGTCCTTCCTTCCGGCGCTTCAGCCAAATTCATAAACGCGTCAAACCCAAGCAGCCGGTCTGCACAGCGATTGGAAGCGGCCAAGAAGTTCCTGAGCTATGCCCCTGTCGTCGATACCGATTTCATGAGGCTGGCACCGCCGTCGCCGATGCCGGTACTACGGTCAGTGAAGCGGACGGGCAATCTGCTGATTTGCGTGTTCATTCTGGGTTTCGGGATTTGGTCGCTCCTGGCTCCGCTGAAGAGCGCGGCGGTGGCGTCGGGTGTCGTGGAGCCGGAGTTCAGCCGCAAGACCATCCAGCATCTGGAGGGCGGAATCATACGACAGATTCTCGTCAAGAACGGTGACGCCGTCACTTCGGGGCAGGTGCTCATCGAACTTGACGATACGAAGTCGCGGTCGGAACGGGATAGCGTTCAAGGGCAGCTCTGGGACGCCGAGGGCATGCATGCGCGCCTGGTTGCCGAAGAGAGTGGCACCGACCAGATCACCTTCCCACAGGACCTTATAGCGTTGATGAACGACACTCCGTCGGTCAAAGCCATCATGGTGGGGCAGCAAAGGATATTCGAGACGCGCCGCCAGGTGATGCAATCCGAGATCGGGATCACGCAGGAGAAGATGCGGCAGGTTCAGCAGGAGATCATGGGTCTCGGCGCGCAGAAGGCATCGCTTGCCGACAGGGCCGAGATCTCCCGGCAGGAGATGGAGTCGGCCACCAGCCTCGTTTCCAAAGGGGCGGAGAGAAAGAGCAGGATTTTCAATCTCGGGCGTGAGAAGGCCGACATCGATGGTCAGGCTGGTGAGGTGGACGCCCAGATATCGCGTGCCTATCAGGTGATCAGCGAGGCGCAGGCCAATCTGGTGAAGCTGCAGAGCGATCGGTTGAATGAGGTCGCTCAGGGTCTGCGCGACACGGAAAGTCAGATTCTGCAGTTGAGCGAACGTTTGCGGGCGATCGACGATCAGCTTGCCAGAACCGAAATCCGGGCGCCCGAGGACGGGGTGATCATGGACCTGCATTTTCATACGGCAGGCGGCGTGGTCGGCGCGGGTGAACCACTTGTCGATCTGGTACCGCGCGAAGCCCATCTCGTGATATCGGCCCATGTCCGGCCGGAGGATATTAATTTGGTGCGACCGGGGTTGGATGCACAAGTTCATCTTCTACCTTATAATCAGCGGCGGGTTCCGCTGCTGAAAGGTATCGTGGACTATGTCTCCGCGGATCGCCTTGTCGATAAGCAGACCGGTCAGGCCTACTATGCAGCGACGATCCGCGTGACAGACGAACGATTGGCGAAGATGCACGATGTCGCGATGGTTCCGGGCATGCCCGCCCAAACATTGATCGAAACGGGCAAGAGCAGTGTCGCGTTTTATGCAATCAGACCGCTTCTGGATAGCTTCAACAGAGCGTTTCGTGAGGATTGAAGTGAGCTCCGAAGCAGAAGACTCGGAAATGCGACGCGAATATGGATTGGTACTCCCACCATTCCTTCCTGGCGCCTCTGAATTTCTAGCATGTCGCCGTCGAAGGGACGCAGTGATGGGTAAGAGAAAATTCAATGATGACAGGATCATGGACATTCTGAAGGAGCATCAGGGTGGCATGACAGTGACGGACGTGTGCAGCAAATACGGGATCAGCGAGCCGACCTTCTATCGGTGGCAATCCCTGCAGCTCAAGAATGTCGGCTTCGACGTCAAAAGGCTCAAGGCCCTGGAGGAGGAGAACCGGAAGCTCAAGAAGCTATTGGCTGAGACCATGCTGGCTGCGGCAACGTTAAGCGAAATGCTTGAAAAGACGTCCAAGGAAAGCGCTTAATTTACGATGCCGCCACATCATGTCCGTTGGTTAGCCTATAACCTAGACGGGCAACGACTTCGGTCCGGTTCTGGACCTGCAACTTGCGCATAATGTGCTGCACGTGCATTTTCACCGTGTGGCCTGACAGGTTGAGCTTTCCCGCAATGACCTTATTCGAACAGCCGCGCTGCAATTCTGCAAGCACATCCGCTTCGCGCGGCGTGAAGTCGGCAAGATCGGGACTATGCGCCCGCGCCTCTATCATCCTGTGACCATCCTCATGAGAGTCGATGTGCCTGGTTGGGCCGGTCGTCAGCGTATCCAGCGGCTGCGGACAGAATATGCCGCCTGCGAGAACGAGCCGTAGCCCGGCAAGGGCAATCTCTATGGGAATGGACGTGGTGAAGAAGCCTCGAATGCCCATTTTCAGCGCCTGAGAGGCCAGCGAGGCGTCATCCGTACTCGACAGCAGCGCGATCGGTGCTTCGGAAAAACGTTCGGCAATCGCCGTAAGATCGTCAAGCAGACCGGCGCTCTCTACGCTCCTGCCCTCCAAACCCAAAGCAATCAGACGCACGTCCATTCCAAGAGCCCTATCAAGACTCTCAGTAGAGACCATATCAACAAATTCCCAGCCGGCGAGTTCGTGCTCAAGAAGTTTCACGATGGTCGTACGGGCAAGTGTATGGTGGTCTATTATGATGACCGTCGGTGCATTGCGACCGATCCGGCGTTTCGTTCTGGAACTGATGGACACGTGTCGCCCCCCAAGGATAAATGCGTTCCATCTCGGCGCGAATATTATACCGCTTGGTGTTTCATGTCATGATAAAATGGGGATTAATCCCCCTGCGACTCAATGTGACGTAATGTAAGCATCATCTAATCACAACTCTAAGGCGCGGTTTTGCAGGCCACCTAATTGATTGAGGGCGTGCCCGTAAAGCCTTTCCAGGTGCGGTTTTCTCGATTATCGGCGGTCCGAAAAGTGAGACCGCAATCGCGCGACAATGTCCGCAGTCGTTCGGTTTGAGGACGGTAGCTATTGAAAAATAAGGACTGTTCGGATCGCGCGGTGTAATCCTGGGGAGCGGGCTCTCTCAAGAGCGATGAGATCACTCTGTCTTCTATCGGCGCCCAGCCAGAAAGCCTCGGCTGGCGGAGGCTGGAATTCAACCGATGGATGGAAGGTTATGAGAGCCGGCTATCTTGCTCCTGTTATCGGCATATCGCCTCGGAGAGCGTGAGTGTGCAACGCAATGTAAGATCTGCACCTATCCTATCAACAAACTTGCTAGAATTTGATTGGTATCCGATCATTTATGGGCCGACACCGTGAAGATCGTTCTGTCACGATGCCGCGCATTCAGAAGATTAGCCTCTCCTGGCTACGGTGCAGGATCGTTTTCGCTCAATACCTTACGGCTGGCTTGACGCACATTGCTGTCTCGCCGCCGCAGGCGGATAGCGCCGGACGTGACCTCTCATTTCCTGCTTTTTCTGCCGATCCGCTCAGGTGATACGCGCACCTTTATTATCATAGGGCCATTTCCATCCGCTGATCTCCGGCATGTCCTCGCCATGCTGGCGGACGTAACGATGATGCTCTTCGAGTTTGTCGCGGAAAAGCTTGACCGCATCGGTGGCCTTTTCCTTCAGTCCCGGCACGCGCTCGATTGCCCCAATGGCGAGGTGGTAGCGGTCAAGTTCGTTGAGAACGGTCATGTCGAACGGCGTTGTTGTCGTTCCTTCCTCGATGAAGCCGCGAACATGAATGTTGCCATGGTTGGTTCGCCGATAGGTGAGGCGATGGATCAGATAGGGATAGCCGTGATAGGCGAAGATGACAGGCCGATCCGGCGTGAACAGCTTGTCAAAGATCTCATCAGTGAGACCATGCGGATGCTGCTCGTTGGATTGCAGCGCCATCAGGTCGACGACGTTGACGACGCGGATCGACAGTTCCGGAATGTTCTGGCGGAGGAGATCGACCGCGGCAAGCGTCTCCATGGTCGGCACGTCGCCGGCGCAGGCCATGACGACATCGGGCTCCACGGCGCTCTGTTCGTTGCTTGCCCAATGCCAGATACCGATGCCGGCCTCGCAATGCTGGACGGCTTCGTCCATCGGCAGCCACTGCAGTTCCGGTTGCTTGCCGGCGACGATGACGTTGATGCGATTATAGGTCTTCAGGCAATGATCTGATGTCCACAGCAGCGTATTGGCGTCCGGCGGCAGATAGATGCGCACGATGTCTGATTTTTTGTTGGCAACGAGATCGACAAAGCCAGGGTCCTGGTGGCTGAAGCCGTTATGGTCCTGCCGCCAGACATGCGACGTCAGCAGGTAGTTCAGCGAAGAAACCGGTTTGCGCCACGGCAGTTCGCGCGACACCTTCAGCCACTTGGCATGCTGGTTGAACATCGAATCCACGATATGGATGAAAGCTTCGTAGCAGGAAAACAGGCCATGACGTCCAGTCAGCAGGTAACCTTCCAGCCAGCCCTGGCAAAGGTGTTCGCTTAGGACCTCCATCACCCTGCCGTCACGGGCTAGACCGACGTCATAGGGCTTGATTTCTTCCATCCAGACACGGTCTGTCACTTCGAAGACGCTGCCGAGACGATTGGATTCCGTCTCGTCGGGACCGAAGATGCGGAAATTGGCGTTGTCTGCGTTGAGGGTCAGGATATCGCGCAGATAGCGACCAAGGATTTCCGTCGATTGCGCCACCGTTCTGCCGCGCTCTTCCTTGACGGCAACCGCGTAATCACCGATCGCAGGCGTTATGAGTTCGCGGCGCAGAAGGCCGCCATTGGCATGGGGATTGGCACCCATGCGCCGTTTGCCTGCCGGTGCAAGTGCACGCAAATCGCCCTTCAGGCGTCCGTCGGTGTCGAAGAGATCCTGCGGATCGTAGCTTCGCATCCAGTCTTCCAGGATTTTCCGATGGGCGGCATCTTCGCGGCAATTGGAAACCGGCACCTGATGGGCCCGCCAGAAACCTTCGACCTTCTTACCATCGACTTCCTTGGGGCCCGTCCAGCCCTTCGGGCTTCTGAATACGATCATCGGCCAACGCGGGCAGGAATTGCCGGGCGCGCCGTTGCGGGCCTCCTGTTGGATGGCGCGAATGCGATCAAAGGCCTGTTCGAAGGTCGCGGCCATGGCCTGATGCATCTGGTGAGGGTCAGAACCCTCGACAAAGAAAGGCTCATAGCCATAGCCGGTGAAGAGCTGGCGGAGATCCTCATCGCCGGCGCGGCCGAGAAGGGTGGGGTTGGCGATCTTATAGCCGTTCAGATGCAGGATCGGCAGCACGGCGCCGTCGCGGGCGGGGTTGATGAACTTGTTGGAATGCCAGCTTGCTGCCAGAGGGCCGGTTTCGGCCTCGCCATCGCCGACCACGCAGGCAGCGATCAGATCGGGATTGTCGAAGACGGCGCCATAGGCGTGGACAAGGGCATAACCAAGTTCGCCGCCCTCATGGATCGAGCCGGGCGTCTCCGGCGCCGCATGGCTCGGAATGCCGCCGGGAAAGGAAAACTGACGGAAGAGTTTGCGCATGCCGTCGGTATCCGCGGAGATATCCGGATAGATTTCGCTGTAGGTGCCTTCGAGATAGGTATTGGCGACCATGCCGGGACCACCGTGGCCGGGGCCGCAGATATAGATGATATCGAGATCGCGATTGCGGATGATGCGATTGAGATGGGCGTAGATGAAATTGAGGCCGGGGGTTGTGCCCCAGTGGCCGAGCAGGCGGGGCTTGATATGGTCGGCCGTCAGCGGCTCGCGCAGCAGGGGATTGTCGAGAAGATAGATCTGGCCGACCGAGAGATAGTTGGCGGCGCGCCAATAGCGGTCGATAAGGTCGAGTTCGGTGGTGCCAAGCACGGTGGCGGAGGGTGCGGTTACCTGCTCTTTCATGTGATTGCTCCAATTCAATGGGGTTGAATACGAAACTATCGCCGATAGAGCGGGGCACTTATGATCTGGATCATTCGCCCGCAAAAATCGACAGGGCTTCATCGGCAATAATCTGCTCTTCGTCCGTCGGGATGACGAAAGCCGTAGCAGAACTTGATGATGTGCTAATGATAGGCGCATTGGCTGCGTTCGCATGCCTGTCGATCTCAAGCCCCAGCCAGTGCAGGCGGTCGCAGATGTCAGCGCGAATTTCCGGCTGATGCTCGCCGACGCCGGCAGTGAAGACGATGCTGTCCAGACCCCCGAGCGTTGCCGCCATTCGGCCGACTTCGCCGCCGATGCGCAGACAAAACAGGGCGATCGCCTCTCGCGCCTCCGACCTCTGGCTCTTCAGCAGATCCCGCGTGTCGGCGCTGATGCCGGAGACACCGAGCAGGCCGGATTTGTGGTAGAGCATGTCTTCGAGCTCTTCCAGCGTCCCGCCTTTCGGCCCGAGCAGATGCAGCAGCACACCGGGATCGAGATTGCCGCAGCGTGTCGCCATGGGAATGCCATCCAGCGTCGAGAAGCCCATGCTGCAATCCCGGCTTTCGCCCCTATCGAGGGCGCAGAGGCTGGCCCCGCTGCCAAGATGGGCGACGACGACCTTGCCAGCAGCCGCCTTGGGTGCCCGCCGCCGCATCTCGGCGGCGATGAAGGCATAGGAAAGGCCGTGAAAGCCGTACCGTTTGATCCCCTGATCGTGCAGCGCGCGCGGCAGAGCTAAGCGGCGAACGAGATCGCTCTGTGTCGCGTGGAAGGCCGTGTCGAAGGAGGCGGTTTGTGCAAGCGTCGGTCGCAAATGCTTGACGGCGCGGATCAGGCGCAGCGCCTGCGGCTGGTGCAGCGGTGCAAGCACGGTCAGGCCGTCGATATCGCGGATACGGTCTTCATCGAGGCGCACGGGACCGGTGAACAAATCGCCTCCATGGACGACGCGATGGCCGACGGCGTAGACCGCCGACATATCGAAATGCTCGCCAAGGATGCCGAAAGTTTCGTCCACGACCTCATGCAATTGCTCATCCGCATCGGTTTGCAGGGAACGATCGAAGGCGGCAGGCCCCTCCGTCAAATGGAAGGTAAGGGGGCGGCGGCGAAAGTCGATCAGGCCCTTGCCGATGCGGTCGGCTTTGCCTGCCCGGATCTCAAACACGCCGATTTTGACGGTCGAGGACCCGGCATTGAAAGTCAGAAGCAGGTTTCCGTTCGTCATGATACCGGCATCCTCGGAGGAGTAGGGAACGCAGACTCGCCGCTATGTGCAAAGCGAAGACTGGAGCGCCGTCAAACTGCAGGATTTACGGCGGCAAAAGGCAATTCGGCGGCTGTTTGTTCCATTGAGCCGAACCGTCAGGCCAAGCGCGACGAAAGGATCGCGCCCGGCGAAATCTGCAAGATCGAGCTTAGGGAGCCTGCTTCGGCAATCCCTGCTTCTTTGCATCGTCGTCAACGATTTCGTACCACATTGCATTGAGGACAGCGAAGGCGGCGGCGAGGGGGAAGCCGAGGAGCCAGGCGAAATACCACATGTTCTTTCTCCTTTTCGAGATCAGTAGGCGTGGCCGCTCTTGTCGTTGACCGTATTGGTGTCGATCTTGCCCCAGAGCACTCGGTAAACCCAGGCCGTATAGAGGAAGATGATCGGCAGGAAGATCAGCGCCACGACCAGCATGATGAACAGCGTCATATGGCTGGACGATGCATCCCAGACCGTGAGGCTGGAGCGCGGGTCGAGTGAGGATGGCAGGATGAAGGGGAACATCGAGAGGCCGACCGTCGAAATGATGCCGATGATGGCGAGCTGGCTGAAGAGCAGCGGCGCCAGTTCACGACGGGCAAGCATCGACACAAGTGCCGCGATAGCGCCGAGAAAGCCCATGGTCGGCGCAATCATCATCCAGGGGTGGCTGTGATAATTGCTGAGCCAGGCATCGGCAGCATGATCGACGGTCTTCAAAAGCGGATTGGACGGCCCGATCGTGTTGATCTCACTGGTGATGCGGTAGCCGTCGATGCCGTACCACAGGGCGAGGCCGCCGAGGGCAAATAGCACGATCGTCGCGAGCGCCGCCATGATGCCATAACTGCGGGCCCGCTCCGCTACGATGCCATTCGTCTTCAACTGCAGCCAGGCCGCGCCATGCATGGTGAGCATGGCGACGGAGAGCAGGCCACAAAGCAGGGCGTAGGGATTAAGCAGCTCGAAGAAAGAACCCTCGTAATAGATCCGCATGTCGTCGGCAAAGCGGAACGGCACACCTTGCAGCACATTGCCGACGGCGACACCGAAGATCAGCGAAGGAACGAAGCCGCCGATGAAAAGCGCCCAGTCCCAGCCGGCCTTCCAGCGGGCGCTGTCCCGCTTGGAGCGGTATTTGAACGCCACCGGCCTCAGGATCAGCGCGAAGAGGATCGCGAACATCGCCAGATAGAAGCCGGAGAAGGAGACTGCATAAAGCGGCGGCCAGGCGGCGAAGATGGCACCGCCGCCGAGGATCAGCCAGACCTGATTGCCTTCCCAGGTCGCGCCGATCGAATTGATGGCGATACGCCGCTCGGTATCCGTCCTCGCGACGAAGGGCAGGAGGGCGCCGATACCGAGATCGAAGCCGTCGGTCACCGCAAAGGCGATCAGCAGAACGCCGAGCAGCAGCCACCAGATAATGCGCAGGGTTTCGTAGTCGATCAATTCATGCAGGATCATGGTGGTTACTCCGCAGCGGGAACGAGAGTTTCGGAGATGAGGTCGGCTTCCGGCTCGTCGTCCGGTTCCGGGCCTTTGCGGATGGCCTTCAGCATGAGGCTCATCTCGATGACGATCAGCACCGTGTAGATCGCGGCGAAGCCGAGCAGGGTGAGAAGCACGCTACCGGCTCCGAGATTGGAAACAGCGGCGGCGGTTGGTAGCACGCCTTCGATAATCCAGGGCTGGCGGCCGAACTCGGCGACGACCCAGCCGACCTCGATGGCAACCCAAGGCAGCGGGATGGCGAATACGGCGATCCTGAGCAACAGACGGGAACGGTTAAGCTGGCGGCGGGCCGAGAGCCAAAAGAAGGTTGCCGTCAGCAGAATGAAGAACATGCCGAGACTGACCATGATGCGGAAGGACCAGAAGAGGGTCGGCACGTTCGGGATGGTATCGCGGGCGGCCTGATCGATCTGGGCGTCGGTCGCCTGACGGGGATCATCGACATAGCGCTTCAGAAGCAGGGCGTAGCCGAGCTCATGGCCGATATCTTCGAAGGAGGCGCGTGCCTGCTGGATGGAGGTGTCCTGGGCCGTGGCGCCGGCGGCGGCCGGTTGAGCGGCGCGGATCTTCAACAGCGCGTCGTAGGCCTTGATGCCGTCGCGGATGCGGGTCTTCGCCTGCTCCTCAAGTTGGTTGATGCCGGGGATTTCGGTGGTCAGCGAGCGCGTGCCGATCAGGCCCATGACCCACGGTATGTGCACGGCATAATGAGTCTCGCGCGCCTGCTGATCCGGAAAGCCGAAGGCCGTGAAGGCTGCGGGCGCCGGTTCAGTTTCCCACATGGCCTCGATTGCCGCGAGCTTCATCTTCTGATGCTCGGTAGACAGATAGCCGCTCTCGTCGCCGAGGACGACGACCGAAAGGGCCGAAGCCAGGCCGAAGGAGGCGGCGACCGTCATCGAGCGCTTGGCGATCTCGATGTGGCGACCCTTCAACATGTACCAGGCGGAAACGCCGAGCACGAAGATGGAGGCGCAGACGTAGCCGGCCGATACCGTGTGAACGAACTTTGCCTGGGCGACAGGGTTGAAGACGACATCGAAAAAGCTGGTGATCTCCATACGCATTGTCTGCGGATTGAGTGCCGAACCGATGGGATTCTGCATCCAGCCATTGGCAATGAGAATCCAGAGTGCCGAGAAGTTGGAGCCGAGCGCGACGGCCCAGGTGGCAATGAGATGCCCGACCTTGGAGAGCCTGTCCCAACCGAAGAAGAACAGGCCGACGAAGGTCGCCTCCAGAAAGAAGGCCATCAGCCCTTCGATTGCCAACGGCGCACCGAAGATATCGCCGACGTAGTAGCTGTAATAGCTCCAGTTCATGCCGAACTGGAATTCCATGACGATGCCGGTGGCGACGCCAAGCACGAAGTTGATGCCGAACAGCGTGCCCCAGAATTTGGTCATCTGGCGCCAGATCTGCCGTCCCGTCATGACATAGGTCGTCTCCATAATGGCAAGCAACACGGAGAGGCCGAGCGTCAGCGGTACGAACAGGAAGTGATAAAGCGCCGTCATCGCGAACTGCAGGCGCGATAGCGCCACGATGTCGAGTTCCATAGTCTTTCTCCCACGGTCCAACGGGGTTTGGTCGCGCGGCGCTATTCGGGGCGCCGTAATTGTACTTTCAGTTTGCCGCCTCAGTCCGGCCGCAGCCGGTTCAGGATGGCGTCGAATTCTGGTTCGCCGCGCCGCGCCGTTGCCGTGACGCGGCCGTGTTCGAGCATGACGATGCGATCGGCGATCGCGGCTTCGCGGCGTATGTGCGTGGCGATGACGAGGCTGCCGCCGGTGGCGTTGCCGGCGATCTCGCGTAAAACGGCGCGCGCGGTTTCGCTGTCGAGCCCTTCGGTCGGTTCATCGAGCAGCCAGAGCGGCGTGTCGCGCAGGAAAAGCCGGGCAAGTGCCAGCCGGCGCGATTGGCCGCCGGACAGGCCGATGCCGCCTTCGCCGAGGCGAGCCGAAAGCCCTTTCGGCAATGCCTTGATGTCAGCAAGGAGGCCTGCAGCCTCCAGTACTTGGTGAAGCCTTTCGTCGCTTGCACGCGGGTTGGCGAGCAACAGGTTGCCGCGGATCGTATCGTCGAAGAGTTCAGTGCGTTGCGTCAGCGTGGTCGCCTGGAGAGAGGCGACCGTGCCGGACGCCGGAGCGATTTCGCCGGCAAGCAAAGCCAATATCGTGGATTTTCCGGCGCCGCTGGCCCCGACAAGAGCAAGTGGTTCGCCGACGGCTAGCGACAGGGAAAGGGTCTCGATTGCCGGATGCCGGGCGCTCTCGTAACGAGCGCTGACGACGTCCAACTGGAACGCATAACCTTTATGCGGTCGTGCGATCTCAGAGGCTACGTTTCTAGGGGCGAGGCGCGGGGCAATACGCCTGGCGGCAAGCAGCGTGCGGCCGAGCTCCAGCGCGCCACGACGCAGTGCTGCGAAAGGCTCCGTGGCGGCAAAGGCGATCAGCAAGCCGAAGGCGGCTGCCGGAGCGCCGATGACGCCCTCTTTTGCCAGAATGGCGACAGTCAACAGCGTGGCTGTCAGCAGAAGGGTGGAGGCGAGCGAGAAGCCGATGCCAACGACGTTTTCGATCCTGTTCAATGCGTGGTCCGCTTCCGCGAGACGCCGGTCAGCCTCGCCGATGGTGACGCGTTGCGCCCGCAGGCGGCCGGTCATGGCGAGATCTGTCTGGCCGGCGACCAGATCGATGATGCGCGCGCGGAGCGCTTCCATCGCGTGGGCACGGCGACGTCCGGGTTTCATTGCCATTCGGCCGGCGATCAAGGGGATGGCGAGGCCGGTGGTGATGAGCCAAAGGCCGATCACAATCCCAAAGAGCGGCTGCATCAGGCCCAGCGCTACACCGACGGCAAGCGCCGACAGCAGGGCGACGCCTGCAGGCAGCAGCACCCGCAGGTAAAGCGAATCCAGCGCGTCGATGTCGGCTGTGAGCCGGAACAGTAGCTTGGCCGGGCGACGCATCATGGCTGCGGCGCTACCGGGCGTTGCCCAGCCGCGAAAGAGCCTTTCGCGCAAGGCCGCGAGAACGCGCAAGGTTACGTCATGGGTTACCAACCGCTCGCCATAGCGTGCTGCCGTGCGGCCGATGGCGAGCAGGCGGATGCCGGCCGATGGCGCGAAGACGTCGAAGACGATGGCGGTCGTTGCCGAGGCACCGGCGAGCGCCGTCGCGGTGATGAACCAGCCGGAAAGGCCGAGCAATCCGGCGCCAGCCAACACGGCCACCGCCGATAGCACCGCGCCGAGGCAGAGACCGCGTCCGCGCTCGGCATGGAACAGGCGGATGACCGGGAGAAGCGTTGCGAGGCTCCGTCTCACGCGGCAATCTCCTTGCGGTCCGCTTCGAGCCGAATGACGCGGTCGAGGCGCGATGCAAGCATCGGGTCGTGCGTCGCGACGATCAGGGTGCGGCCCTTCGCCAATGCCAACAAAGCTTCGGTCACCTCGGCCGCGGTGGCGGCGTCGAGATGACCGGTCGGCTCGTCGGCGAGGATGATGCTGGCCTCCCGGTTGGCGGCTACACGGGCCAGTGCCAACCGCAGCGCTTCTCCGCCGGAAAGGCCAAGGCCGTTTTCGCCGACTGCGGCGATCTCGTTCGCAGCAATCACGCCGTCCAAACGCACGCTGCGAAGTGCATCGTCGATGGCGCGGTCATCGATATCGGCGCGTCCGAGGCCGACATTTCTCTTCAGGCTGCCGGAGAAAATATGCGGCCGTTGTCCGATCCAGGCCATGCGACGGCGAAGGGAGGCGGCGTTATTGTCAGCCAGCGGGATGCCGCCGATCCTGATCACACCGGCTTCCCGTGGCGCGAGCCCTGCGATCAGCGAGAGGATCGTGGTCTTGCCGGAGCCGCTGGCGCCCCAAAGCGCTACATGTTCTCCGGCCGCAACGTCGAGACAGAGATTGTCGATGACCGCCGGAAGGTCCGGCGCGTAGCGGAAGGCAAGCCGGTCGATCTCAACGGAGGGAGCGGCAGGCAGCATCTGGCCATCGCCGATATCTCGTTCATCGCCACCAAGAATTGTAGGTCCTTGCGAGGATAGGGCGTTCAATGCCGCAAGCGCCGCTTCGCCATTGGCGCGATCGTGCCAAACGGCTGAAAGTTCGCGCAAGGGTTCGAAAAAGGTCGGGGCGAGCAGAAGGATGAAAAGCCCTTGCGTCAGTGTGAGCCGGCCATGCCATGTACCGATATCGATCGAGCCCAACAGGCTGAAGCCGATGTAAACGGCGGTTGCGGCAACGCCGAGGGCGGCGAAAAGCTCGAGAACGGCAGAGGACAGAAAGGCGATCTTCAACACCGCCATCGTACGCTGCCGCAGCGAATCCGCATCGGCGCGCAGCCGTGTGGCCGTGACATCGACGGCGCCGAGCGCGCGGATCGTCGTTAGCCCACGCAGGCGGTCGAGCAGAAAGGCGTTGAGGCCGCCGGTTTCGGCCAGTTGCTTTTCACTGGCAGCTTTGGCGCGCCAGCCGATCAAAGCCATGAAAATCGGGATGAGCGGTGCCGAGATAAGCAGGATGAGACCCGCAATCCAGGAAACGGGAAAGACGCAGGCAAGGATGACGAGCGGCACCGCGCTTGCCTTCATACGTACCGGCTGGAAACGGGCGAGATAGGGGACGATCGCCTCGGCCTGTTCGCCGACGACACTCGCGGCGAGACCGGAGGCCGGCTTGCCGATATCGAGCGGTGAGCGGGCCGCAAGCGCTGCAACGGCGCGATTGCGCCGCGATGTCAGTTCGCATCTCGCCGTACGGAAGGCGGTGCGTCCGCCGGCGGCATCGAGAGCGGCGCGAACGATGCCGAGCGCCAGTATTGCAAGCGCTGTAAAGGCCACATCCATCGTGCTGTCGCCATCGTTTATGACGCCAACGCTGAAGGCGAGGAGGGCTGCCTGCGGAATCCAGACCAGAGCTGCCGCGGTCTGCAGGGCTGCGGCAAGCAAGAGCCCTGCCGGCTTTCGTGGTCGGACTGGCCGATTTCGCTTTGCCGCCGGCCCGGCATCGGGCGCTACCGTCTGCGTTTCTTCCGGGCTGAGGTCGGGATCGAAGAAAGCCGTCGTCATCGTTCAATCCTCTTTCGCCGTTTTGGAACGGCGGCGGCCGAGCGAGACGACACGGTCCTTGGCCTCCAGCAGCTTCGTCACCTTCGAGCCGAGCAGCAGCAGAGTGGCGAGCCGCTCGGTCTCCAACTGCTTGACGTCCTCGTACCAATTGGTCAGGCGCTCGATCAGGCCGTACATCTCGCTCATCCGCGCCTGCGCATGGCGTTCGGCATCGCTGGCCGGCTGTTGCATCAGGATTTCGCGCAGCATCGAAAGGGTGGGGTCGACCTCGCGTTTCTTGCGCTCTTCGGCGAGCGTGCGCAGGATCTGCCAGACATCATCCGGCGTTGTGAAGAAGTCGCGGCGGTCGTCGGGCTTGTGTTTGAGCAGCACGAGGTTCCAGGCCTGCAACTCGCGCAGGCTCATGGAGACGTTCGAGCGGGAAATGCCGAGGGCTTCGACGATCTCTTCCGCGCAGACGGGTGTCGGGGAGACGAAGAGCAGGGCATAGATCTGCCCGACCGTGCGGTTGATGCCCCAGCGCGAACCCATTTCCCCAAAATGAAGCACGAAGGATTGTACGAGAGGCGGAAGATTCATGGTTGCACCCCATTGTCAGTGATTTCAGAAATTTCTGAAATCACTGTATTTGCAAGCCGACCCGCCTTGCAATCGCTATGTCATCCATGCGTCAATCTGCGCGGGAAAGCCCCGCTCGCCCTTGAAATGCGTCATGAGATCATCCGCTTAGGCCTCCAGCGATGTCGAGCCTTCTATCTGGCCGATCTCGTGCAGATGCGCTTCCAATGCCAGCCGGTCGACCGATGTAATCGGCAGGTTGACCAGGAGCATGATCCGATTTTTCAGGTAGCGGGCAGCCTGTGCAAAGGCGCGGCCCTTGTCCAGTTCGGAACCTTCGACGGTGGAGGGGTCCTCGATGCCCCAATGCGCGGAAGCGGGATGGCCGGGCCATACCGGGCAGGCTTCCCCTGCTGCGTCGTCGCAGACGGTAATGATAAAATCCATCTGCGGTGCGCCCGGCTCGGCAAAGACATCCCAGCGTTTCGAGCTGAAGCCGGAAGAGGGATAGCCGAGAGCATCCAGTGTCCTGACGGCCCAGGGATTTATCTTGCCCTTGGGCGTGCTGCCGGCCGAAAAGGCGCGGAAGCGGCCTTTGCCTTCGGTGTTCAAGATCGATTCAGCCAGGATAGAACGGGCGGAATTGCCCGTGCAGAGAAATAGAACATTGTAGACGCGATCATCGCTCATTGCGCTTTTTCCCCCATGTATCGTGTCACGCAAATGACGGTCACAGCAGCGGATTTCCGAATGGCCGGCGCCGCAACCCTTTTTCAGGAGGCGCGCCAACCGCCGGAAGCATCGCAACCACAATTATACACTACAGGGCGAGAGATGCGTCACTCTTGAAGAAAACGGCTGCGATCAGATGCCGGTATCCGATCGCAGCATGCCGACGCGAATGGCAAATCTTTCGCCAGGCCCGTGAACCGCGGCAAACAGCAGCCCGGCAAAGAAGGTTAAGTGATCGATGAAAAAACCGAATTCCGCCTGAGCGCCGGTCCAGCGGTTGGGTCCATGGAAGCTGAAGGCCAGAAAGATGACATAGATGCCGGCAAGCAGCGCGGCTTCGGAGAAGAAAGCGCCGGTCAGCAGGCAGATCGCCAGCGCGCTTTCGAAGAAGGCGGCTATCCAGGCGAGGGGTAGCGACAGCGGAAAACCGGCCGAGGCGATATAGTCGGCTGTCGATTGCATGCCCGCGAATTTGAAGGCGGCCGCCATCACGAAGACGCCGCCGAAGATCAATCTGGCCAGGCAGATTGCGATTGTCTTACCCATGTCGATATCCTCCGTTGTTCGACTGTTCGGCGATGCAGATTATGGTATCGCCGATCTTGCCCAAGGACGGAAGACGGGCCGCATTCCCGACATGATGCGCTAAATGTTTTTGCATTGGCGGTCAGATTGCGTGATCCGGACTCTCATGATGCCCGGTCCCGCGTTGCGATTGCCAGATCACTTGGACGACGAATGCATCGGGGTTCCGGTATAGGGGTTCGGATCATATTGCTTTACGTCGCCAAAGGTATAGCCCCGTTGCCTCAATTGCCGGATGAGTGTCTGGAGTTTTGCCTTGCCGTCAAAACGATCCTGAAACATCTCATCATGCATCAAGAGGATCATCTCGTTGCGTTTCATGAACCGGCCATAGGCGAAGAGATGATCGATTTCGCTGAGCAGGAGATCGACGGATTGCACCGGTTTGCCATCTCCCGAATGCGCCCATTCGAAGTCCCAGCCATAGATCAGGAACTTCATCGCCGCCACATAGTCGTAGTCGACCACTTCGCGCTCGTAATGGGCGGGGTCCATTGAAAGATCGTCCTTGGAATAGTCGATCAGGCGAAAGACGTCGCGCCCGGGCAAACGGGCATAGACCCAGGGCGTCAGGCCAAGCACGCTATTGGCTTTGAGCATATCTGCAACGACGGCGTCGGTGTTGGAGTAAAAGTCCCTGTAGCGATTGTTGGCGTGGCTGTAGCTGTGGTTTCCGACAGTTACTAAGGGCAGCGCCTTGGCGCGCATCAGCAGCGCTTTTTGCTCAACGCTGGAATCGACATGCAGCCCGACCATGAACATCGCCGCCGGCACCTGCTCTTCGGCCAGCACATCCAGAACATTCGCCGTCCCCGACAGCGGGCCGTCATCGAAGGTCAGATAGATAACCCGCCCGGCCGCCCCGGCCGACAAGGCGCTGCAAAGCAATGCGAGCGCGGCGAGTATCGTGCGAAGGTAATTCCCAATGGACATGGATAGTGGCCCTCGTTTCCCGGCTCGTTATCGCATGTCTATAGCGGCTGTTCCATTAAGACCGGCTTATACTCTCCCCATCGGCCGGCGGACCGGCGCTTGCTTTCGAGGCAGGTTCGAAGGAGGCGCCGGCGCGAAGATATCAAAGCTCGAGCCGGCGAAGGTGATGCATGCGCAATTCGGCTTAAGAATTCCGATCGCGCGAAACCGTATGGGGAGCATTCGCCTGCGCGGCGTCCATGCTGTTGAAGAGTTCCTGAACGAGTTGCGTTATCCGCTCCGGGGATGTCCCCTTGGCCCGCTCTTCTTCAATCCGGCGTCTGACGAGCATTTCCAAATTCGACATGTCTATCATCTCCGTTATCCGGCGCGATAGAAGTGTCATCCCGTAGGGGCGGGGAGGCAAGTTACGGTTTGTTCATGGATGTTTGGGGGGAAGGGGGTGGAAGAGGTGGTGCCGGTTGCTGTCGAGTCCAGCCCGGACCGGACATTCTAGCTTAAGCCAAGAAGCGCCGTTCTGAGGACGGAGTTTCCGTTTCAGAGGTGGTTTTCTCGGCGGATAGCGAGCTGAGGAACCACAGAAATAAGAGCGACCTCGCCCATGCTGGGCGGCTTATGTGGTTTATAACGGCGCGTGACCTGCGGGGCTATGGCTCACAGCCTCGTTGTCTTGCGGCTGGTCCTTAACGATCCGAGAAAGACTTGTTTAGTTGGCAAGGACAATTGCTTACACGAGACCGAAATTCGCGTCATTGTTAGCATCTCGCTGGGTTTTGCGGATAGTAGCAGCTTGATTCAGCGGCAACAGGCACCGTTCTTTTTCCCACTCAGTTGCGCCGCCGACCGGATTTGGAACCCCCACAAATGGTTTGATCAAAATCATATCAGCAGATTTGTCCGGATTCATCGCATCCTCTGTGTAGGCAATATAACAAGTTACAGAGGTAAAGCTTTCAATGCCGAGTATTCTTGCGGTCGCTAAGGCGGAAAGATACATCCCATTGAACTGCAGCAGGACTTTCGCCCACGTACCTTGAGTGAGTTTACTTTTCATTTCGACAATATGAAGTCTGCAGCCATCAGCATCAAAGGTGACAAATGCACCTTCTGCGCATTTACGATTATTTAGGGCCCAGAGTAGCGGCGCTTGATTCGTCGCTCTCATCACAACGCAAGGCGCGTTAGAAGAAAAATAAGCTTTACCAGCTCCAGCGACATTCTTTTCTTCAAAGTGAAAATTCGCGTGATGGTCAGGGTAGTAAACAAAGCTTTTTGAAAGGTGCAGCATCCCCGTCTTGCATGCTTCAGTTATCATCGGCATCTCGTAATTGAAGCGTTTCCGTCGCGAGGGCCATCAGAGTTTCATTCAGGCTTGGCACGACGAATCCGTCTTGGGTCCTCTCGAGTTCAACAACCTCCGTGCCGGTTTTCGATGCGCGAAATTCGTACGCTCGGGCAACCATCGGATTGATTAAGTCTGCTTCATCATAACCGAGCGCTGGCATTAACTCCTCTTTGTTCGACAACTGATGAAGCTTCATTAAGTTATTTATTTCTTGAACAAACGTGTCGCTATGGGTGGTCAACGTGACAAGCCAACCACTACCAACCAAACGTGCGATGAAGCGAGCCATCTCACGTTGTGCTTCCAAATGCAGATGAGCTTCCGGCTCCTCAAATACGATATGGCGCGAGCTGAAGCTTCTTTCCAAAGCTATCAGGAGCGGAGCTAGTTCCGTAATCATCGACGAAGTCGCATGAAAAGGAAGCTCTAATGGAAGGCCGCTGGGGATATACCGATAATCGCCAGTTCGTCCACTTTTTGAAGCAATCGTCCCGGTGAGAATGCGCTCCGAGAGCCACTCCGCGATATTGGGGCTATTTTCAAAATTGGGTCGAGCACGCAACATCAGTCTCACAAAGCTCCTTAGGAACTGTTGATAAATAAAGGAATCGCAGCTTTGGATTTTTTGCGGCGCCGGGATTCCCTTTTGGTTTGAAGCCTATAGAATCGCGGTGTGATTGACGAGGCCGCCATCCAACT